>NZ_CP048711.1:0-2400000 GCF_010669285.1 Kineobactrum salinum
CGGGCATTATTAAGGGCCATCAGAGGATAGAGCTATGGACGCAGCAGCCGTTACAGCTATCACTTCGGCGGTCGATTTTGCCTCAGTTGTAACGGGTATTGGTGCAGTATTCGCCGCCGTTGTACTGGTCAAGGTCGCCATCGTTGGCGGTAGCAAACTCATCTCAGCCATTCGCGGCTGAGCAATACCCGCCCCTCACGGGGGCTTTTTTTACAGGCACATCACAATGCTGGACCTCTATTACTGGACCTTCTTTTTTTGCGGCATGCTCGGTGCCATCATGTGGTTGCCGCCCCAGGTATGAATTCGTCAATCAAATTTGTTGCGTTTTTTTTCATTGCGCTATTTTTGCCGTCTACTGCTTTAGCTACTGTTTGGATTCATGATGACAATTATTATACGACTTTAAATGCAGCCGGTTCGGCATCATGCAGTGCTAAGGGCCAAAGCGCCGTCGATTATGACTCAGGACCTCCTAGCTATGTGCGATGCGCTCCTAGTTACAATTGGTATTACGTGGCATCACAAGCCGGTGGATGCCCCGAAGGAACCGTTGAGAATACTACTACCCACATGTGCGAAGAACCGCCTCCTTTGCCCAGTTGCCAGCCCGGATCGCTCGATTTACATTGTCAAGTTCCGTGCTCCGCAAACGTATTTCACACCGGCGGATACGTGGGCTATGGCGACACCTGCCCTGGCGATGATCTGCTCGATGATCCCGCGTTAGAGGGATTTGACAGTTTCGCGTGTATCACTGATGGCGACCCTCATGTGTGTGACCCCGGTGCATCGCAGCACCATCTGCCGGAAAATACAGGTGCAATTAAGGTTGATGGTTCTGATAATGAAACGTGTGAAACGTGCAATATAGAAGAATACGGCACGTCTGAGGGGCAGACTGACAGTCTGGGGAATCCTACCGGCGTGACTCATCAGGGCGGCGGTGGTTCTAGTGGCGGCGGTGGTGGCGGCGAACCTGAAATATTAGTGCCGATCGCGCCACCGAGCGATTGCATAAACTCATTTTTGGCCGGTGTTCAAACTGGCGATTGTAATAACATGATCGATATACCGTATGAGGATTTGTCGGGACTCGATCATCGTTGTGATGATGGCTTGCCTTATCCTTGCTCCGCTGAGGATTTTGAAAATACCAATTTAATCGAGGCATGCCGCTTAAATCCAACAATGCCCCAGTGTGAAACGACTGACGTTTATGATCTTTGCGCGCATGGTGGTGTGCCAATGCCGGTTATTGGATGCGATTATAATTTACCAATGGACCCGCCCGAGTGTATCCCACCACAGGTGACTGACCCCGATGGATATTGTGTCACTCCTGCAAGCGATCCAGTCGTTACACCGACGCCGGAAGCGGTAGAAGAAATCGTAAATCCGCCCGGTGGACAGCCTTCGACACAGCCGCCACCGGTGCAGCAAACGGAGACGACGACGACCGAGACATCGCAGACAACAACGACCGATGGCAGCGGGAATACGACAACAACGACAACAACTGTCATCACGACTACTACAGAAGAAACGACCGACGGCGGGGCAGGGGAGTGCGATCCTACAGCGTCGGATTATCAGGATTGCATTGGCGGCAGTACAACTTACGATGATGCTGCGCCTACTGATCTAGACTCTGTTGCGACTGGTTATTATGACAGCCTTTCCGCAGTGCCGTTGGTTGCTGCTGTGAGCGGCGTTAGCTCGGTATTTTCAGGCTCAGGCAATTGCCCGACACCCAGCTTTTCGGCGTTCGGCCAGACTCACGTTATCGATATGCACTGCATCGTTTTCGATGAAATCGAGGGTCCGTTGTCTGCAATTATGCTGGTCTTTTTCGCCATCATTGGTATACGTCACGTAGTGAGTGCCTGATATGGATTGTAAATATACAGATATCGCCTGCCACTGGGATGGTGCAAAGGAAACTCTCAAGGGATGGGGCGCTGAATTTCTACAGTGGCTGCTCGATATCCTTATCACTGTGCTGTCCTATATCCCGGTCCCAGACTGGATGGAAAATGTCGGCAGCATGAACCTGCCGAGTGGCGTTCTCTGGTTTGCAAGCGCGTTTGAGCTGCAAGCGGGTGCTGCCATCATGGTCAGCGCTTGGACGCTGCGCTTCATCATTCGTCGTATTCCCGTTGTTGGATAATGGCGATTACTGCTTACAGCGGCCTCCCAGGCTCTGGCAAATCTTATTCCGTAGTTGAGCATGTCATTCTGCCCGCGCTGCGCGCTGGCAATATCGTGTGGACCAACATCCCGATGGATCCCGATCTAATGGATAGCGAGTTTGGCGGGCTCCTGAAGCAATTCAAAATTTCCGAGATCGAGGAAAATCAAAACTGGTTTCAGGAAACCTTCACTCCCGGGGCTACTATCGTGATCGATGAAGCGTGGCGACTCTGGCCCGCGGGGACTCGCGCTAACGCAATGCTGGAACAGCACAAGTCGTTCCTTGCTGAACATCGGCATATGGTCTCGGAAGACGGTCGCAGTACTGAAGTTGTCATAGTGACTCAGGATTTGTCACAGCTCGCGAGTTATCCCCGTTCCCTTGTTGCCTCTACGTATCGCACTACAAAAATGGATATCATCGGCGCGAGCAAGAGTTTCCGCGTCGATGTGTATGAAGGCGCTGTGACCGGCAACAAGCCACCTGTCAAGCAACGAGTGCGCCAGATTCCCGGCAAATACAAAGCTGACATTTACAAATACTATAAATCTCAGACCCTGAGTGAGTCAGCGAATCACGGCGATGAATCCCGCACTGATGACCGGATCAACATTTTAAAATCCAAGTGGCTCCGGGTTGGATTCCCTTTCCTGATCGTGTTTTGCCTCTATATCGTTTATAAGGGCATGTCCGCCCTGGGCAGCTTCTACGGTTCTAGTGACGACATGGCGTCCACTCAGCAGCCGATGCAGCAGCAGGGCGATGCACCGACCAGGGCACCGCAGCGAGTCCGCCATT
This sequence comes from Kineobactrum salinum, assembly GCF_010669285.1. Lineage (GTDB taxonomy): Bacteria > Pseudomonadota > Gammaproteobacteria > Pseudomonadales > Halieaceae > Kineobactrum > Kineobactrum salinum. The sequence continues at coordinate 2,993 of NZ_CP048711.1, forward strand.
GGTTCGACGGCATGAGTATCTCTATCAGCTTCAACATGGGCACCCATCCCCGCAATATCGTTTACCGGCTCGCGTTTGCCGGTCCCGCTGGCAGCGTCACGATGGGCACCAATGAGCTGTACCGGCTCGGGTACAGCATCGAGCCTATTGATGCCTGTCTCGTCCGGCTGGTCGGCCACGGTGACTCTCGCTTGGTAATGTGTCCTGGTCCCGACACCGGCAAACGAGATAGCATTTTCGATATCTGATTTTTTGAGCGTAGCGAAAAAAACAGATATTGAATGTGCGCATAATTTCCGGCTCGGATTATGGTCATTAGCGAGCCGGGAAAATGGTTTTCCTCCCCGGCTCGCTATTTATCCATAGTCCGGATTATGCGCATATTTCCTTCGCTTATTCCCAATCGATATAGTTTAATACACACATAACTATTGTCTCTATCTGTTATGTGTGTATAATACTAATTATAGACAAACGGGAGAGTAAAAATGCAAGCGATAAAGCCTGAAAATAGCATCACCGTCACACGTTACATGCAGTCACTCTTGGCACAGTGGACATTGTTGGACTCTGCTGGCAGAGCTGTGAGGGGCGATGAGTGGTATGCCAAGCGTGAAGAGCGGCATGAATTAGCAGATCGCATAGTGTATCTGCTGAGGGAGACGATCAATGACAGCGCCAATTGATCCTAAACGCCCTCCACACCGCCCTAGGGAGCTTGAGGGCGGAAAGCGGGTCAATGTCTACCTGGATGCCGAAACGCTCTCACGCGCCCATACGCTTGGCGATGGCAACATTTCCGAGGGTATCCGTCGAGCCCTGGCGACAACCCACCCCTCCTGACCTGTTCAGCCCGCTTTTCATCCCTCTGGATCCAATTCAGGGGGAAGGGAGTGCTAACGCTTTGTTGCCATGCGGGCGGCAGTGCGGTTTGAAGGCCAGAGGTAAGTAATACTGGCCTTTTGTCTCATTTCTGAGACTCCATCACCTTCCCCGTGCGCTTGAATTCTCTGATTTCATCCTCAGTTACTGTCTTTAATCCTTTTAAAATCAATAACTTAAGTATTTCCGTGTCCTTGAATCCGAGCTGGGTTTTAGTCACTGCCTCTACGGTCTTTTTTTCCACCTCCCTCCAGACCCTCTCATCGATGTGTTTTGTCGGCATTTCCTGATTCTCCGGCGTTACTGATCTTCTATTTTACGTCTTTGAATCTAAGAAACTTGACAACTAAGAATTTATATTCTAATAATTCAGCCTATTAATAAATTCTGAGATTCTCAGAAATGATTGATTGGCTTGACTTCGTTATCCCTTGCCTCCACGACCCCATACCAGCCGGACGGGTCATGTCCATTTTGCCCAGCGGAGAACTTGAATATGACGTGCCGAAGCGGATGCAGGCCACCGGTACTTACGAGTCGAAAATGTGGGTCCGGAGCCAGGGCGGAGACGGGGAGGGAAGAGCAACTGAACTTTATATTTCCGGCAACCCCGCCAAATTTTTACAGGGGCACAACGTCTTTGGCTGCGAGCTGGTCTGCGATCTGGCGGCGGGCGTTGTTCGCAAGATCCTCGACACCGTTGGTATTTCATCTGATTTAACGGTGGCCCAAGCTCTCAAGGGTAATTTTTCCGTCAAGCGGATTGATATCACTCGGTCATTTTCCTTTGCCAGTCGGAACGAAGTGAAAGCGGTGTTATCGAGTCTGGCAATTAAATCCCGGTCGCGGATGGGGAGGGCGCAGACCTCTGGCGGGACGGTGTATCACGGTAAGCAATCGCGTCGTCACACCCTGAAATTTTATTGCAAAGCGGAAGAATTGGAAGCGGGTGAAAAACACAAGCTGCCTGCTGAGTTGGAAAAAACCCCTATTAAAGAGTTCGCGGAAACATTGCTGCGGGCTGAATTAACGCTGCGATCAAAAGAGCTGATCGAGTTGGAAAAAACCGAGGGAAAACACTTTACCCCGAAGGTGTTGGATGCCCTCTACTTTGATTATTTCGGGAGGATTGAAATGGCTGCACAAGCTTACATACCTAGTGAAGAAATCAAGCTGCTTTCGCGCTCGATCCGCGACAGCTATTTGCTCTGGAAGGAGGGCGTTGATGTACGCCCGATGATGAGCAAACCAACATTTTATCGGCACCGTTCCGAGTTGCTGCCTTTGGGCATCGATATCGCACTCCCGAATGAACAGGTTGAGTGCGAGATCATCCCTCTTTTTCGCAAAGTCACCGGCAGACCAGTCGGTATTCCGGATTGGGCCTATCAACAGGGTCTGGTCTATCAATCGAGAGTAGGGGGTTAATCCCATGTTGGTACAAGCCAAAATTATCGACGTTGATTTGCGCGTCCATAAAGACAAACAGGTTGCTGATGTGACCTTAAAATTTTCCGAGCCGAACGAGGCCATAGTTACCACGCTCTGGAATAACAGCGTTTCGCGTGGTGACCATAAGATTTTTCGGAGTTCGCTGGTCAAGACGTTTTGCTTGCGATTCGCCCCGAAATATTTAACGGCAACTTGAAGTATTCCATCAATACGATGGTTCGCCCGGTGCCTGTCAAGGCTCCAGGGGTCAAGTAAGTGCCTTTAGTGCTTATCGATGAGCCATGCCCCTGTTGCTCTAGCAGGGGCTCGCAGTGTGCGCAATGCTTTTATGAAGCGTTAATGCCGCATTTCTTAAAGTCATTTCCTGAACCTCCTTTTCTCAAAGTGACGGATATCGATTATCTGCCTTTGCCTACTTTTGAACAGGAACTTCATTAATGTCGCTCACCCTCATTTGTTCCGGCGATATCACTACCGACGAGGGTGTGGCTTTTTGCAGTACAGGGTGGCAGACGGCACAGCACGTCGCACCATTTGACATCTCGCAGTTAGACCCCGTTCTAATTGCGACGTGTGTGGGGTCCGGCTTCTTCATCATGCTTCCGCTTTGGGCTGCATGTTTGGGCGGTCGGGCATTATTAAGGGCCATCAGAGGATAGAGCTATGGACGCAGCAGCCGTTACAGCTATCACTTCGGCGGTCGATTTTGCCTCAGTTGTAACGGGTATTGGTGCAGTATTCGCCGCCGTTGTACTGGTCAAGGTCGCCATCGTTGGCGGTAGCAAACTCATCTCAGCCATTCGCGGCTGAGCAATACCCGCCCCCTCACGGGGGCTTTTTTTACAGGCACATCACAATGCTGGACCTCTATTACTGGACCTTCTTTTTTTGCGGCATGCTCGGTGCCATCATGTGGTTGCCGCCCCAGGTATGAATTCGTCAATCAAATTTGTTGCGTTTTTTTTCATTGCGCTATTTTTGCCGTCTACTGCTTTAGCTACTGTTTGGATTCATGATGACAATTATTATACGACTTTAAATGCAGCCGGTTCGGCATCATGCAGTGCTAAGGGCCAAAGCGCCGTCGATTATGACTCAGGACCTCCTAGCTATGTGCGATGCGCTCCTAGTTACAATTGGTATTACGTGGCATCACAAGCCGGTGGATGCCCCGAAGGAACCGTTGAGAATACTACTACCCACATGTGCGAAGAACCGCCTCCTTTGCCCAGTTGCCAGCCCGGATCGCTCGATTTACATTGTCAAGTTCCGTGCTCCGCAAACGTATTTCACACCGGCGGATACGTGGGCTATGGCGACACCTGCCCTGGCGATGATCTGCTCGATGATCCCGCGTTAGAGGGATTTGACAGTTTCGCGTGTATCACTGATGGCGACCCTCATGTGTGTGACCCCGGTGCATCGCAGCACCATCTGCCGGAAAATACAGGTGCAATTAAGGTTGATGGTTCTGATAATGAAACGTGTGAAACGTGCAATATAGAAGAATACGGCACGTCTGAGGGGCAGACTGACAGTCTGGGGAATCCTACCGGCGTGACTCATCAGGGCGGCGGTGGTTCTAGTGGCGGCGGTGGTGGCGGCGAACCTGAAATATTAGTGCCGATCGCGCCACCGAGCGATTGCATAAACTCATTTTTGGCCGGTGTTCAAACTGGCGATTGTAATAACATGATCGATATACCGTATGAGGATTTGTCGGGACTCGATCATCGTTGTGATGATGGCTTGCCTTATCCTTGCTCCGCTGAGGATTTTGAAAATACCAATTTAATCGAGGCATGCCGCTTAAATCCAACAATGCCCCAGTGTGAAACGACTGACGTTTATGATCTTTGCGCGCATGGTGGTGTGCCAATGCCGGTTATTGGATGCGATTATAATTTACCAATGGACCCGCCCGAGTGTATCCCACCACAGGTGACTGACCCCGATGGATATTGTGTCACTCCTGCAAGCGATCCAGTCGTTACACCGACGCCGGAAGCGGTAGAAGAAATCGTAAATCCGCCCGGTGGACAGCCTTCGACACAGCCGCCACCGGTGCAGCAAACGGAGACGACGACGACCGAGACATCGCAGACAACAACGACCGATGGCAGCGGGAATACGACAACAACGACAACAACTGTCATCACGACTACTACAGAAGAAACGACCGACGGCGGGGCAGGGGAGTGCGATCCTACAGCGTCGGATTATCAGGATTGCATTGGCGGCAGTACAACTTACGATGATGCTGCGCCTACTGATCTAGACTCTGTTGCGACTGGTTATTATGACAGCCTTTCCGCAGTGCCGTTGGTTGCTGCTGTGAGCGGCGTTAGCTCGGTATTTTCAGGCTCAGGCAATTGCCCGACACCCAGCTTTTCGGCGTTCGGCCAGACTCACGTTATCGATATGCACTGCATCGTTTTCGATGAAATCGAGGGTCCGTTGTCTGCAATTATGCTGGTCTTTTTCGCCATCATTGGTATACGTCACGTAGTGAGTGCCTGATATGGATTGTAAATATACAGATATCGCCTGCCACTGGGATGGTGCAAAGGAAACTCTCAAGGGATGGGGCGCTGAATTTCTACAGTGGCTGCTCGATATCCTTATCACTGTGCTGTCCTATATCCCGGTCCCAGACTGGATGGAAAATGTCGGCAGCATGAACCTGCCGAGTGGCGTTCTCTGGTTTGCAAGCGCGTTTGAGCTGCAAGCGGGTGCTGCCATCATGGTCAGCGCTTGGACGCTGCGCTTCATCATTCGTCGTATTCCCGTTGTTGGATAATGGCGATTACTGCTTACAGCGGCCTCCCAGGCTCTGGCAAATCTTATTCCGTAGTTGAGCATGTCATTCTGCCCGCGCTGCGCGCTGGCAATATCGTGTGGACCAACATCCCGATGGATCCCGATCTAATGGATAGCGAGTTTGGCGGGCTCCTGAAGCAATTCAAAATTTCCGAGATCGAGGAAAATCAAAACTGGTTTCAGGAAACCTTCACTCCCGGGGCTACTATCGTGATCGATGAAGCGTGGCGACTCTGGCCCGCGGGACTCGCGCTAACGCAATGCTGGAACAGCACAAGTCGTTCCTTGCTGAACATCGGCATATGGTCTCGGAAGACGGTCGCAGTACTGAAGTTGTCATAGTGACTCAGGATTTGTCACAGCTCGCGAGTTATCCCCGTTCCCTTGTTGCCTCTACGTATCGCACTACAAAAATGGATATCATCGGCGCGAGCAAGAGTTTCCGCGTCGATGTGTATGAAGGCGCTGTGACCGGCAACAAGCCACCTGTCAAGCAACGAGTGCGCCAGATTCCCGGCAAATACAAAGCTGACATTTACAAATACTATAAATCTCAGACCCTGAGTGAGTCAGCGAATCACGGCGATGAATCCCGCACTGATGACCGGATCAACATTTTAAAATCCAAGTGGCTCCGGGTTGGATTCCCTTTCCTGATCGTGTTTTGCCTCTATATCGTTTATAAGGGCATGTCCGCCCTGGGCAGCTTCTACGGTTCTAGTGACGACATGGCGTCCACTCAGCAGCCGATGCAGCAGCAGGGCGATGCACCGACCAGGGCACCGCAGCGAGTCCGCCATTGGTTCGACGGCATGAGTATCTCTATCAGCTTCAACATGGGCACCCATCCCCGCAATATCGTTTACCGGCTCGCGTTTGCCGGTCCCGCTGGCAGCGTCACGATGGGCACCAATGAGCTGTACCGGCTCGGGTACAGCATCGAGCCTATTGATGCCTGTCTCGTCCGGCTGGTCGGCCACGGTGACTCTCGCTTGGTAATGTGTCCTGGTCCCGACACCGGCAAACGAGATAGCATTTTCGATATCTGATTTTTTGAGCGTAGCGAAAAAAACAGATATTGAATGTGCGCATAATATATATTATGTTAAATAGTGGATCTGCACACACAGTTATCCACACTGCTACGGGACGAATCGATAGCGCTACAGCCGGCCGACAGGATTGGATTTGGACGCGTGGTTTCATGAAGGCAGGCTGCCGCTACAGCTACAGCTGCCGGGCCCGCCCGTGTTCGCCAACCGTGGGAAGGTACGAACTGGTGTTGGATATACTGTGTTGCGCTGCCTGGTCGGATGGGCGCACTACTTGATTGCTGTATCGCCTTTCTGTATCGCCTTTCTGTATCGCCTTTCTGTATCGCCGCGCGCCGCAGCGATGGCCGCTACGAAATATCTGTCCGCTATATTCGTCCGTTAATTGAGCTTCAGGCCCACAGCCGCGATCCGTTCTCCTTCCAGCTTTTTCACCACGAACTGTACGTCGCCCAGTTTCACACGGTCCCCCACTACCGGTTTTTGGTGGAACTGGCGATTGATGAATGCCGCCACAGTGGTGGCTTTCAGGTTTTCAGGAACCTCGAAGAAGTATAGCTGGGCCAGTTCAGCCAGCAGCGCGTCCGGCTTGATCACGAACTCGCCAAAGAAAGTCGAGGACTCCAGGTAGTCGCGGCTCGCGGAAGGCGCAAACATACGTCCCAGGGTGGTAGTTGAACCGTGGGAGGCCAATACCAGCACGTAGTCTTCCGGCAACAGCTTCTGCTCCCGCCAGTCGGTCAGCAGCATGCCCTGCCGCACTATGCCCGCCAGTTGGGCGCCGCCCGACAGGGGCAGGTGGCGGCCCCGCATGCCTATCGCGGAGCTGCCCTGCACCGCCTGGTAGACCAGCAGTTCTTTTTCCTGGTCATCAGGAATTTTCAGCATCAGATGTTCCGGCTCTTCCAGCGCAGGCGGTACCTCCAGCCGTAGCCAGCGCGCCACCGGAGCTATAGTCCAGCCCTGTAGCAGCAGGGATATCAGCACCACGAAAAAGGCCAGCTCAAAGTAGGTCTCGGACAGCTCCAGGCCGGCAAGCGACGGAAATAGAGCCAGAATAATAGGCACTGCTCCACGCAGGCCACACCAACTGATAAACAACTGCTCGCGCCAGGGGAAGTGAAAGGGCAGCAGTGACAGCCAGACGGCCGCGGGGCGTGCAATCAATATAAGGGTCAAAGCGATGCTGATGGCTGGCAGAAAAATAGCCAGCAAATGGCTGGGATTGATCAGCAGGCCCAGCATCAGGAACATGCCGATCTGGCTCAGCCACGCCATGCCGTCCTGAAAGCGGTGAATGTCCTTGGCATAGGGCAGCGAGGTGTTGCCCAGCATGGCGCCTACCAGGTAGATTGCGAGGAAGCCACTGCCTCCCCACAGGTTGGTGAGACCAAACACGCTCATGCCGCCGGCAAGCGCCATCAGTGGATACAGCGATACCGGCAGTGGCAGGCGGCGCAGCAATACTGCGAGACCGTAGCCGCCGGCGGCACCGATGGCGAGTCCCAGCCCCATTTGCCGGACGAAGTCCGCGATAACTCCCCATCCTGGCGCACTCCCGCCCGCGGCCAGCAACTCTACCAATGTGATCGTAAGAAAGATGGCCATGGGATCATTGCTGCCGGATTCTATTTCCAGCGTGGCGCCGGTGCGCTGCTTCAGCTGCAGACCTGCCGCCCGCAACAGGCCGAATACCGCGGCGGCGTCGGTAGAGCCAACGATCGCGCCGATCAGCAATGACTCCAACCACGGCAGGCCCAGAATCCAGTGGGCAGCCGTGCCGGTGATGCCTGCAGTAATCAATACTCCCAGGGTAGCCAGCGACAGCGCAGGACTGAGGCTGACCCGGAAGGTGTCCCGGCGGGCGCCCATGCCACCGTCAAGAATGATGATTGCCAAGGCAACGCTTCCGAGCATGAAAGCCAGGCCGGTATCGTCAAAGCTGATTTTCCCCAGGCCGTCCTCACCTGCCAGCATGCCCAGCACCAGAAAGACCAGCAGCAATGGAGCCCCGACGCGCCGCGACAACACACTGGCCACCACGCACAGCAGGGTCAGCGCTGCACCCCAGAAAATCATCTGACTGGTAAATTCAATCGGCATCATGCTGTGGGGCGCCCCGCCTCAAAATCATGTGTACTTTATACCACGCCGATACCCTGGCGGCATCTCGCAGGTCGTTCAAAAGCGGTTATAATTACAGAATATTATCAATAATATCAATTATATATATTTAATATTTAAAGTATTTTATGGAAAGGTTTTGGTGGCTGGTTCCAGTGCAGTACGCCTGTGGCGGGAGAGCTGCCGCACATCACCCCGAGCAGACATGGCCCCCGCCCGACAGAAACCCGGTCGTGCGGGACACTTCGGTGGGCGCCAGTAGAGGGAACGCGGCTTGCCTTTTGAGGTCAGAATTACGACCGCCGGCAAGCGCTATGGATCGCATGCTGGCCGAGGCTGTCATTCATTGGCGGCCTCATCCAATTGGTGCAAAGGCCAGGGATCGGTAGAAGTCCGGATAGCAGGCGCCCCGTGGCCAGGCACCTTGATCCCGACCACCATGCGCGCCACCGGCTGGACTGCAGGTGCCGGGCCAATGGGTAACGACCTTGCAACGAGAACCGGCCTGCAAGTATCTGTATTCTGCGTTTGCTTGGCGGCGGCACGGGGTTACACTACGGGAGTAACAGTTGTGGAGATGATGAACTTGATCAGACAGACACCAAGAGCGGCACAGCAATGGTTGTTGTGTGGCGTACTGGGGCTCGCGTTGCTGGCCGCACCTTCCCTCCCCGCCTGGAGTGCGATCGAGTACAGTGACAGCCAGCGCGAGACCATCGTCGAATTGATTGAACAGCTTGAGGAGCGCCACTACGCCAAGCTCAAGTATGACGACGAGCTGTCCTCACTGCATCTGGACAACTACATCAAAAGCCTCGATGGCGGCAAGATGTTCTTCACCCGCGCCGATCTCGAGGATTTCGAACGCTTTCGCAACAGCATGGATGAGGAACTGCACGCCGGTCACCTGGAGGCCGGCTTTTCGATATTTGACCGCTTTCAACAGCGGCTGGAACACCGGCTGGAAACGCTGGTCGACAACCTTCCCGAGCTGGTTGCGAAAATGGATTTCACCATCGACGAGGAGTATGTACTGGATCCGGAAGACCGTCCCTGGGCTCGGAATGAGGCCGAGCTTGATGATCGCTGGCGGCGGCACCTGAAGAATCAGGTCCTGAGCCTGCGCCTGACCGAGAAGGACGATGCCGAGATCGTGCCGACCCTGACCAAGCGCTATCGCAATCAGCTCAAACGTGTGCGTCAATACAACAATCAGGATGTATTTCAGATCTACGCCAATGCGTTGACCGAGCTGTACGACCCTCACACCAATTACCTGTCACCGCGGCGCTCGGAAAACTTCAACATCAACATGAGTCTGTCGCTTGAGGGTATTGGCGCGGTACTGCAGCTGGAAGACGAGTATACCAAGGTGGCCCGGCTGGTCCCCGCGGGTCCCGCTGACAAGCAGGGCGAACTGCGGCCCTCCGACCGTATCATTGCGGTGGCCCAGGGCGAGGACGGCGAATTCGAGGACGTGATCGGCTGGCGCCTGGATGAAGTGGTAGAGCTGATTCGCGGCCCCAAGGGTTCCACCGTACGCCTGCAGGTCATTCCCTCCAAGGCTCCGGCTACCGATGCGCGCAAGGAAATTACCATCGTCCGCAACCAGGTCAAGCTGGAGGAGCAATCCGCGCAGAAGGAGGTACTGGAAATACCGGTGGCCGGGGGAGAGACGATGAAGGTCGGGGTAATCGACATTCCCGCCTTCTACATTGATTTCGAGGCGATGCGCCGGGGTGAGGACGATTACAAAAGTACCACTCGCGACGTCAAGGTGCTGCTGGACCAATTGCGGGCCGAGGATGTCGACGGTATTGTGATCGACCTGCGTCACAATGGTGGCGGATCCCTGCAGGAAGCCAATGAACTGACCGGCCTTTTCATCGAGTACGGCCCGACGGTACAGATCCGGCATTCCTCTCGCCGGGTGTGGCGCGACGGCAAGCGGCTGCGCAGTCCCTACTACGAAGGACCACTGGTCGTGCTGATCAACCGGCTCAGTGCTTCTGCGTCAGAGATTTTTGCCGGTGCGATTCAGGATTACCAGCGCGGCATCATCGTCGGTGACCGCTCCTTCGGCAAGGGTACCGTGCAGACCATGGTGCCGCTGACCGAGGGCCAGCTCAAGCTCACCGAGTCGAAGTTCTACCGTATCTCCGGCGACAGCACCCAGCATCGCGGCGTGGTGCCGGATGTGGTGTTCCCGTCCCTGTTCGACCCGGAACAAATTGGCGAAAGCGCCCTGGATCATGCCCTCAGTTGGGATCAGATCAATCCGGTACGCCACCGCCGCTATGGCGATATTTCCTCGGTCATTCCGGAAGTGACCAAACTGTTCCAGTCGCGTGCCGACACCAATCCGGATTTCGTCTATCTGGAGGACCAGGTCGGCCTCGCCGAGGAGGCGCGGGCCATCAAGCGCGTGTCGCTGAATGAAGCAACCCGGCTTGAAATGCGCGATGAGCAGGAGCAAAGAGCCCTGGCCATCGAAAACCGGCGCCGCGCCGCACGGGGCGAAGAGTTGCTGACTGCGCTCGAAGACGAGTTCGTGGACGAGGACGAGGAACTGGACGAGGACAGCACGAACGACAGTGACGACGACCGTCCCGATGTGCTGTTGAGCGAGGCGGGCAACATTCTGGTGGATGCCCTGCTGTTGCGTCAGCAACGTTACGCGCAACATATCCCGCTGGACAAAGGTGACGACTGAGTCCGGTTGCTCCGCGGTTGTTGCGTCGCCGGATTCAGCGCTGAACATTGCCCGATACCGGCTGGCGGCTGTGCTCGCGTTTGCGGCGACCGCCGTTCTGTTGCTGCTGCCAGGTCCCGTGCTGAGCGCGGCCGGCAGCTGGCTGGCGCCATGGTGGCCACTGCCCTCCCCTCAGGAACCGTCTTTCGCCCTGCCCCTGGACAAACTGGTACATGCCGGTCTCTTCGCGCTGTGCGGCCTGCTGGTTCTGCGCGGCTGGCTGACCAGCAACGGTCACTGGCTACGGTTCTTCCTGCTGTTGTTCCTGTTCGCCATCCTCACGGAGGCGGCGCAATACCCGATCCCCGGCCGCCACGCCGATTTTGCCGATCTGCTGGCCGACCTGGCGGGAGCGGCTGCAGGGATCTGGTGGGGCTTGCGCCCCCTGCGCTGAACCTGTCAGTTGGCGCCGCCAAACCACTGCAGTTCGCGTTGCAGTTGTACGACCCTGCCGACAATGATCAGGGTCGGCGCCTGGGGCTGGGCATGCGCCACGATTTCGCTGATCGTTGCCAGGGTGCCGGTCAGGACCCTCTGCTCCGGCAGCGTTGCCCGCTCGATCAGGGCTACCGGTGTGTCCGGCGCGCGCCCGTGGGCCTGCAACTGGCGGCAGATTTCCGCCAGGCCCACCAGCCCCATATAGAACACCAGGGTCTCGGCGGGAGAGGCAAACGCAGCCCAGTCGTGATCCACCCGGTCCCCCTTCAGATAACCGGCGACAAAGCGCACTGACTGGGCATGATCGCGGTGGGTCAGTGGAATGCCGCTGTAGCAGGCGGCACCACTGGCTGCGGTAATGCCCGGTACGACCTGAAACGGTATCCGGTGGCCGGCCAGCAACTCGATTTCCTCCCCGCCGCGGCCAAAGATAAACGGATCGCCGCCCTTCAGGCGTGCCACCCGCCTGCCCTGCCGCGCCAGGTCCACCAGCAGCTGATTGAGGGCCGGTTGGGGCATGCTGTGGTCTGCGCGGCGCTTGCCCACATAGATCCGCTGCGCATCGCGGCGCGCCATCTCGACAATGGCGGGATTCACAAGCCGGTCGTACAGCACCACATCCGCGGTCTGCAGCAGGCGAAGTGCCTTGAAGGTCATCAAGTCGGGGTCGCCGGGGCCCGCGCCGATCAGGAATACTTCACCTGTCGCCAGGGCATCCGGGTTCTGCTGCTGATCCGCCAGCAGGGTATGGAAGGCCTGCTCGGCCTCGGCCTCGCGTCCGTTCAGCACCTTGCTGGCAATGGGGCCATCGAGCACCTGCTCCCAGAAACGTCTGCGCAGTTCCACCTCCGGCAACGCAGTCGCAACCGCCGCCCGCAGGCGTCCGGCAAAGCGGGCGAGCTGACCGTAGGCTGCCGGTACCATGGTCTCGATCTGGCGCCGCAACCGGCGTGCCAGCACCGGGCTGGCGCCGCCACTGCCAATCGCGATGACCAGTGGTGAGCGATCGATGATGGCCGGAAACAGAAAGCTGCACAGTTGCGGGGAGTCGACCACATTGACGGGGATATTGAGGGTATTGGCGTCCCGCGATATCGCGGCGTTGACCTCGTACTCCGGCGTCGCCGCGACGACCAGTCTGGCCCCCTGCAGCTGCCCGGGCCCGGTATAGCGGGATTGCTGCCACCTGCAGGGGGCGCTGTCATCGAGCAGGAGAGCCAGTTCATCGGTCAGTTCGGGGGCAATGACAGTCAGCGTGGCACCGGCACTGGTCAGCAGGCGCGCCTTGCGGGTGGCGACCTGCCCGCCTCCCACCAGCACCACCGGGGCATCGACCAATTTGTGAAACAGGGGCAGGGTTTCCATAGATTAAAAGTCAGTGCCTGGGTTCAGGTGCCATTCTACCGGGTGCCGGCCCACTAGTCGTGTTGCTCATGCTGCTGTCGTCGAGCGCCGTCGTCGTGATGGCTACAAGGTGGTGAGACCGCCCATATAGGGAGCGAGAGCCTCGGGAACTGTTACGCTGCCGTCAGCCTGCTGGTAGTTTTCCACAATGGCGACCAGGGTACGGCCTATGGCAAGGCCGGAACCATTGAGCGTGTGCAGCAGCTCCGGTTTGCCGGTGGCCGGGTTACGCCAGCGTGCCTGCATTCGCCGCGCCTGGAAGTCGCCGAAATCGCTGCAGGAGGAAATTTCCCGATAGGTGTTTTGCGCCGGAAGCCAGACCTCAAGATCATAGGTCTTGCGGGCCGCGAAGCCCATGTCACCGCCACACAGCAGCATCTTGCGGTAGGGCAGCTCCAGCAGCTGCAGCACCCGTTCGGCGTGACCGGTCAGGGTTTCCAGGGCTTCCCCTGATGCACCCGGGCGCACCAGCTGCACCAGCTCCACCTTCTCGAACTGGTGCTGCCTGATCAGGCCACGGGTGTCGCGGCCATAGCTGCCGGCCTCGCTGCGGAAGCACGGGCTGTGACAGGTGAAGCGGATCCCCTCCTCGCCCAGTTCCGTTGCCTCGAAGATGCGGTCGCGGGCGACGTTGGTCACCGGCACTTCCGCAGTCGGAATCAGGTAGTAGTCCTGTTCGCCCTGCAGCCGGAACAGGTCCTCCTCGAACTTGGGCAGCTGGCCGGTACCGCGCAGCGAGTCGCCGTTGACGATGTAGGGCACATAGATTTCCCGGTAGCCGTGCTCACCGGTGTGCAGATTCAGCATGAACTGGATCAGCGCCCGGTGCAGCCGCGCCAGCGGGCCGTACATGACTGTGAAGCGGGAGCCGGTAATCTTGCCCGCCATTTCCCCGTCGAGTTGCTGCAACTGCTCGCCCAGCTCGACATGATCCCGCGGCTGAAATCCCATCTCCCGTGGCGTGCCCCAGCGTGCGACCTCCACATTGTCGGCTTCCGTTGCGCCCGCGGGCACCTCAGCGGCCGGCAGGTTGGGAATGCCCAGCAACATCTCGTCAAGCTCAGCCTGGACCGAGCGGGCCTGCTCGGTGAGCGTATCGAGTTGCGCGGCGATCCGGTCCAGGGTCTCGTTCACCTGGGCCTTGGCCGCATCGACGCTCATGCCCTGCCCACCAGCTGGCCAATGGTCTTGGACGCGCTCTTGCGCTCTGCCAGCAGGGCCTGGCTGTCCATATCCGCCTGCTTGCGGCGACCATCCAGGGCCTTGAAGGCAGCCTCATCAAAGGAGAAACCGCGCCGGGCCAGTTCCTTCGCAATCACTTTAGGGTCCTGACGTACCGCTTTGATATCCAACATGAATCTTTTTCCTGTTAATGTACTTGGTGAGGTTTTACAGCAGATTGCGCGTGAGTGCGATGGCTGCGCCCGCAGCGAGCACGCACAGGACCACACTGGTCAGCGCATAGGCCAGTGCCTGCACGCCCTGCCCCGCCTCCCACAGCGCCACTGTCTCCAGCGAATAGGTGGAAAAGGTGGTGAAGGCGCCCAGGAAGCCGACCAGCAGTACTCCACGCCAGTCCGGGTGCAGCAGCTGTTGCTGCAACAACACGAATACGACTCCGATCGCGAACGACCCCAACACATTTACCAGCAGAGTGCCCAGCGGAAATTGCCCCTGCCAGTGGGCCTGGGTCCACAGCGACAGTGCATAACGTGCCACCGAGCCAGCGGCGCCGCCAGCAGCGATCAATAGCAGGTATCTCATGGGGATTGCTCGGGTCCTGGCCATGCGAGGGCGTATTGTACTGATTCCGGTGTGTTGTCGCAGCCACTGTCCCGGCTGTCCCTGGCGCCAGGTTAGCGTTGTCGATACCGCTGCCGGTCGCTGGCCCGGTCCCGCTGCCGCAGATACTCCAGTTTTTCCCGGATCTTCTGTTCCAGGCCGCGCTCTACGGGGTAATAATAGCGGCACTCGCGCAGGCCTTCCGGGAAATAGTTTTCGCCGGCCGCGTAGGCGTCCTCTTCATCGTGGGCATAGCGGTACTCGGCACCGTAGCCTTCTGCCTTCATCAGTGCGGTGGGCGCGTTGCGTAGATGCAGGGGCACCTCGTCGCTGGGACTGGCAGCAACCTCGGCGCGGGCGGCATTGTAGGCGCTGTATACGGCATTGCTTTTGGGCGCACAGGCCAGGTAGACCACCGCCTGGGCCAGCGCCAGCTCTCCCTCAGGGCTGCCCAGCCGCTCCTGTACCTGCCAGGCATCCAGGCACAGACCCAGGGCGCGGGGGTCGGCATTGCCGATGTCTTCGCTGGCCATGCGCACCACCCGGCGCGCCAGGTACAGTGCGTCGCAGCCGCCATCCAACATCCGGCACAGCCAGTACAGGGCGGCGTCGGGACTGGATCCGCGCACCGCCTTGTGCAGGGCGCTGATCTGGTCGTAGAACAGATCGCCGCCCTTGTCGAAACGGCGCAGGGAGGCCTGTAGCACTTCTTCCAGGGTCGCGCTGGTAATACGCCGCCGGGGAGACTCTCCCGCCGCGGTCGCCACCGGCTCGGCCAGATCCGCCGCCAGTTCCAGCAGATTCAGTGCCCGCCGGGCATCACCGTCGGCCTGGCGTGCAATCAATTGCAGGCAGTGATCCGGCGCCTCCAGTCCGGGCTCCAGGCGTTGCAGGCCACGCTGCAACACGTCCAGCAGCTCGGCGTCCTCCAGCGACCGCAATTTGTACACCCGGGAGCGGGACAGCAGCGCATTGTTGAGCTCAAAGGACGGGTTTTCGGTGGTGGCGCCGATAAAAATGACGGTGCCCTCTTCCACATGCGGCAGGAAGGCGTCCTGCTGCGACTTGTTGAAACGGTGCACCTCATCCACGAACAGCACGGTGTCGCGGCCGCCGGCACGTTGCTGGCGGGCCTGGGCTATGGCCTCGCGGATCTCCTTGACGCCGGCCAGTACCGCCGACAGTTGCAGAAAATGTGCATTTGCGGCGCCGGCGACAATTCTTGCCAACGTGGTCTTGCCGACGCCGGGCGGGCCCCAGAAGATCATCGAATGCAACTGGCGCCGTTCGATGGCCTGGCGCAGCGGCATGCCAGGGCCCAGCAGGTGGCTCTGGCCAGCGAATTCATCCAGGCTGGCGGGGCGCAGGCGTGCAGCCAGCGGCTGGTAGCCGGTGTCCTTGGTCTGCGCAAACAGGTCCTGACTCATGCCGGTGTCGACACGCTGAGGTCAGCCGGCCGTGGTGAAGATGGTCGGGGCGGGTCCACCGGCTCTATTCGAGCTATTGCTCATGGTAGAACAGGTCCGCGTCCGGTGGTGGGGTGAAATCGAAATCGGCCGCGCTCAAGCCGGGGGTCGGATCCAGCGCGCTGAATTCGATCACCACGCGCTGCCTGAGGTTGTCCAGCACCTCCATGCCGCGGATCAGGGCGCCGTCGAGTTCCAGTGCCAGCCGCAGAAAGCCCGGATCGCCGTCCCGGGGTATCAGCACGAAGCGGTCGCGCTGGTCCCGTTCTACCGTGTAGTCCCGTCGCAATGCCGAGGCATCGCCGCCCAGCACCTGCAGCGGTGTCATCGCCTCGGTGTCCGCCACCGGACGCCGGGTAACGGTTTCCAGGTCGCGGTCAAAGTGCCACAGGTACTCGCGGTTGGCGATGATCAACTGGCTGTCGGGGCTACTGATCTCCCAGGCAAAGTAGCCGGGCCGCAGCAGCTTGAACTGGCCACTGGCCTTGCCAGCAGGGCGATCGTCCTGGTCGTATTGGATCTGCTGAAACTCGCCCTGCAGCTGGTCGATCGCCTCCAGCGCCGTGAGCAGCTCGTCCATCGGAGCGGCTGCCAGCGGTACTGGAAGCAGACTGAGGCAGAAAAATATCGGAACAAGAAGTTTGAACACGGCGGTAGGTTCCTGTCGGGTCTGTGGCCAGAGCCCTTACTTTACCATGAAGGAGCGTTTTATCGCGGAAGGGACTCACTTGCCGGGGGCGTATGCAGAACTCGGGGGTGAGCCTGGGATGCAACAGGGTCGTCTCGACGGCCTCACTGCGCAGTACCGCCAGCATCTGGGTGGGCTTGATTTCACCGCTCATGATCGCTTCTTCGTCGCGGGCATGCAGGCGGTCAATGAAATCCCGGTCCCACTCCCCCTCGGCGTTGAAGTTGTGGCCGAAAGGGCGATCGATGAACACCGTGACGATATTCGCGAAGGGAAGGAAAAGCTCGAAATGGAAGTGTTCGACCAGCAGCGGCAGGATGTCCTGGGCCCGGATGCCCTCAAAGCTCTCGGTGGAACAGTCATGGTTGATGTATTGGGGCTCGTGCCGGTTCAGTAGCCGGTTGTTGCGGTACTCTTCCGGCAACTCACTCCAGAACTGCTGTACCAGAGCCAGGGCCTCGGGCCAGCGTTGATGGCCGTTTCTGCCGATCATGTCGGAGGTAAGGAAGTAGCCGTCGGGAGTGAGGCAGGACTTGATCGCGACAAAGAGTTTCTCCAGCTCCAGTACGTGATGCAGGCACTGGTTGGCCATCACCACATCGTAGCGGCCCTCGGGTCGCCAATCGTTGAAGTCGCCGTAGTCCGGGAAGACATGCTCCGCAACGTCCATTTGCCTGGCATGCTCCCGGCCGCGCTCAAGCATGGCTTCATTGATATCGGTGCACTCCAGGCGGAAGTCGCTGATGCCCTCGTCCAGCAGACGGCGGGCCAGGCGCGCTTCCATGTCGCAATTGCCCGCACCGATGCTGACCATCCGCAGAAAGCCACCCTTTTGCTCGGCCAGCTTTTTACAGTAGAGGAAGAAGAATTGCTCGGGATCGGTGATCCCGAACTGGTGGAATTTCTTCGGCGCCAGGTGCTTGTTGGACCAGTAATGAAAGATCTCCGGCAACTCATGCACATTGGCGCAATCATTGAACGACTGCCGCTCGGCTTCCATGCGGCGCAGATAGTCGTCATCAGTGCTTGCAGCCGCGGGATTCGCTTCGCTCTGTGGGGGCAGTGCCGGGGACAGCAGGCGTTTGGCACGGTCGAGAAGTGCATGGATGGATGCGTTCATGGCTGCTGACTATCTCTCCCTCTCTGCAGGTGTCCGAATGTTCGTCCCCAGACCTTGTGGACGGCGTCATGATAGCCGATCGCAAGAGCCTGTCATAGCAACGGACTCACCCCGCAGCGGTCTATTCGGGTGGTGGCGGAGCCAGCACTTCGCGCTGTCCGTTGCTGCCCATTTCGGTCACCACTCCGGCCGCCTCCATCGCCTCGATCAAGCGCGCGGCCCGGTTGTAGCCGATCCGGAGTTTGCGCTGGACTGAGGAAATGGACGCCCTGCGGCTCTGGGTGACGTAATGCACCGCCTCATCGTACAGGGCATCGCTTTCATCACTTTCGTCACCGTTGCTGGCCTGAAGTTCCCCGGCAGTGACTGGCGTACTACTGCCCTCATCGAGCAGGCCGTCGATATAAGCGGGCTGGCCTCGTCGCTTCCAGTCGGCCACCACCCGATGCACTTCTTCATCGGAACAGAATGCACCGTGGACCCGGGTCGGCAGACCGGAGCCCGGTGGCAGGTACAGCATGTCACCGTGGCCCAGCAGCTGTTCGGCGCCGCCCTGGTCGAGAATTGTGCGGGAGTCGATCTTGGAGGAGACCTGGAAGGCGATACGGGTCGGGATATTGGCCTTGATAAGGCCGGTAATCACATCCACTGAAGGGCGCTGGGTCGCCAGTATCAGATGGATTCCCGCCGCCCTCGCCTTCTGTGCTATACGGGCTATCAGCTCCTCCACCTTTTTGCCGACGATCATCATCATGTCGGCGAACTCGTCGATCACCACGACAATGGCTGGCAGGTGTTCCAGCGCCGGTGGCTCTTGTTCCTCGTCAGTCATGGCCAGAATCGGGTCGGGTTTCCACAGCGGATCGGGAATCGGATTGCCCTCGCGCAGCGCATCGGCAATCTTGCGGTTGTAGCCCGCCAGATTACGCACCCCCAGATTGGCCATCAGTTTGTAACGCCGCTCCATCTCCGCCACACACCAGCGCAGTCCGTTGGCGGCGTCCTTCATGTCGGTGATGACCGGTGTCAGCAAGTGCGGGATGCCGTCGTACACCGACAGTTCCAGCATTTTGGGATCCACCATGATCAACCGCACCTGCGCCGGCGTGGACTTATAGAGCAGGCTCAGCAGCATCGCATTGACACCTACCGACTTGCCGGAACCGGTGGTACCAGCCACCAGCAGATGGGGCATCTTGGCCAGGTCGGCGACCACGGGTTCACCGGAAATATCGTGGCCCAGGGCCAGGGTCAGCGGCGACTTCGACTGGTCGAAGGCCCGCGATGACAATACCTCGCGGAAATTGACGATCTCGCGGTCCTCGTTTGGAATCTCGATGCCGACAACGGACTTGCCGGGAATCACTTCCACCACCCTCACGCTGATCACCGCCAGGGAACGTGCCAGGTCTTTCGCCAGGTTGGATATCCGCGACACCTTGATGCCGGCAGCGGGCTGTATCTCAAAGCGGGTAATGACCGGGCCGGGATATACCGCCACCACCTCGGCAGCAATACTGAAATCGGCCAGCTTCAGCTCCAGCAGCTTGGACATGCCCTCCAGCGCTTCGCGTGAAAACCCCTTGTTGGGATCTTTCACTTCCGCATCCAGCAGGCCCAATGGGGGAAGCTCGCCGGTGACCGAAGCTTCGAACAGGGGTTGCTGTTTTTCCTTCTCGGCCCGCTCGCTCTTTTCGGCCCTGGGCTTGAGCGCCTTGATCTTGGGCGGGGTGCGCTGCCTTTCACGTTCCACGTGTTCGTCAATTACCGCCTTGCGCGCCTCCAGTGCTTTCTCTCGCTCGCGCCGGTCGCGGATGCTGTCCAGGCGCGAGATCAGCCAGTCACGCAGCCGCCGGAACAACAGCAGGGTCCAGCGTCCCAGCCGCTCCATCAATTTCAGCCAGCTCAGATCGGTGAACACGGTGATGCCGAACAGGAACACTGCCGCCAGGATCAGCCGGCTGCCGATGTCACTGAAGGCCGTCGTGAAGGCATCGCCTATGGCCTGCCCGAGAATGCCACCGGCACCCTGCGGCAGCCCCGAGCCGCCCGGATCGTTGAGTGCAGCCAGGGCAGTGCCGGCCACCATGACGAGTACCAGGCCCAGCGCCCGGATCCCGAATGTGACCCAGTCGAAAACCTTGTCACTGTAGCGCTCCAGCAGGATAATCACCGCCCGGTAGGCCAACAGCAACGGAATCAGATAGGCGGCATAGCCCACCAGGGACAGGGTGACGTCCGCCAGCCAGGCACCCGTGGGGCCCCCGCATTGACGATGCGGTTGCCGATGCCGGTGGCGGACCAGCCGGGATCCCGGGGACTGTAGGTGATCAGCGCCAGCAGCATGTACAGGCACACGGCACTGACCGCGATGAATGCTCCCTCCCGCAGTCTCGGCTTCAGTACGCTCTCTGTCTTGCTTTGTGGCACGCGTCACGATCCTCTTGCCGGCGCGGGCGAAATGCCCTGTTTAGCGCTGGCGACACCGGAGATTGTCGGATACTTTGTGATTATATTCAACAAGTTATAAGGGATATTTAGAAACTTTCTCGACTTTGCCGGGGAGCAGGCGTTGGATTACCATGGTTCGTCCCCATATCAGCACTGTCAGCGCGCCGGGCGGTGCCCACAACCCGCGCCCCATTTAACACCAGCAACCGGGAAATGACCACTATGAGCGACGTCCAGCACCACCCCTGATCATCCTTGGCTCCGGCCCTGCCGGCTACACGGCAGCAGTCTATGCCGCTCGCGCCAATCTCAAGCCGGTAGTGATCACTGGCATGCAACAGGGTGGACAGCTGACCACGACCACGGAAGTGGAGAACTGGCCCGGCGGGCATGCACAATTACAGGGTCCGGAACTGATGCAACAGATGCTGGCCCACGCCGAGCGCTTTGAAACCCAGGTACTGTTTGACCATATCGAACAGGTCGATCTTCAGGCGCGGCCCTTTCAGTTGAGCGGCAGCCAACGCTACAGTTGCGATGCGCTGATCATCGCCACCGGGGCCTCGGCCCAGTACCTGGGGCTGCCCAGCGAAGAGGTCTTCATGGGCAAGGGGGTCAGCGCCTGCGCCACCTGTGACGGCTTTTTCTACCGCAACCAGAAGGTGGCAGTGATCGGAGGTGGCAATACCGCGGTCGAAGAGGCGCTGTACCTGGCCAATATTGCCTCGGAAGTCGTGCTGGTGCATCGCCGCGACAGCCTGCGTGCCGAGAAGGTGCTGCAGGACCGGCTGTTTGCCCGCGAGCGTGAGGGCAAGGTGCGGATCCTGTGGAATCATACCCTGGACGAAGTGCTGGGGGATGCCACCGGGGTGACCGGGATGCGGGTCAAGGCCACCGCAGATGGCGCGACTGCAGATGTGGAGTTGGCCGGGGTCTTCATCGCGATTGGACACAAACCCAACACCGATATTTTCCAGGGCCAGCTGGCGATGAAGGACGGCTACATCACGATCAACAGTGGCACCGACGGCAACGCCACTGCAACCAGTGTACCCGGCGTGTTCGCCGCCGGCGACGTCGGAGATCATGTCTACCGGCAGGCGGTGACCTCGGCAGGTTTCGGCTGTATGGCGGCGCTGGATGCAGAGAAATATCTGGATCATATGAGCTGACAGCTATGCCCGGCATTGCACGGCTCGCGCCGGGACAGGCATTTCCGCCCACTTCGCAGGCGCTGGACTATCCCAACGGGCTGTTGGCAGCGGGCGGCACCCTGACGCCGGAACGCCTGATCGAGGCCTACCGGCGCGGGATATTTCCCTGGTATGAAGCCCCCCAACCGGTCCTGTGGTGGACCCCGGACCCCCGTTCGGTGCTCTATCCGCGGGAGCTGCATGTCTCGCGCAGCCTGCGCAAGACCTTGCGCCGCGACCAATGGCAGTTGAGCGTCGATCGCGACTTCAGTGCTGTCATGCGGCACTGTGCCGCGCCGCGTACGACAGGCCCCGGCACCTGGATCGGCCCGGAAATGCTGACCGCCTATGCCACCTTGCATCGCCTGGGCATTGCCCATTCCATAGAAGTGCGTGACCCGGACGATGCGCTGGTCGGCGGTCTCTACGGACTTGCGCTGGGCCGGGTATTTTTCGGGGAGTCCATGTTTTCCAGAATACCGGGGGGTTCCCGGATCGCCCTGGTCGGTCTGGTGCATATCCTGCGCCGCGGCGGCTTCCGGCTGGTCGACTGTCAGATGGAAAGCCGGCATATGAATTCAATGGGGGCCAGAACCATCAGCCGGCTGGACTTTGAGGCAGAGCTTGACCACACTGTAGATGCATTTGTCGATCCAGCGATCTGGACCCTGCCGGCAACCTGCGGAGATTTGCTGTTGTGACCTCATCACTCCGGGATCTGAAGGTGTACACCACCTACCCTCACAGTTGCAGCTACCTGAAAGATCAGGAAGCAACCACCCTGTTCATAGATCCCCGCCAGGAGGTGGATCAGCTGCTCTACAGCCGGCTCTCCACGATGGGTTTCCGGCGCAGCGGCAATCACATTTACCGCCCTCACTGCGGCCAATGCAATGCCTGCATTCCGGCCCGCATTCCAGTGGCGCAGTTCCGTCCCAACCGCAGCCAGCGACGCACCTGGACCCGCAACAGCGACCTGACGGTGGAGGCCAGTCCCGGGATCAGGGATCAGGAGGCCTACGACCTGTACTACCGCTATATAGAGTTGCGTCATGCCGATGGCGACATGTATCCGCCCGACCGCGAGCAGTACCATTCCTTCCTGAACAACGCCTGGGACTGCACCCGCTATTTCCGTTTTCACGCCGGCGGCTCGCTGCTGGCAGTTGCAGTGGTGGATGTGCTGGTCGACGGCCTGTCGGCCATCTACACGTTTTTCGAACCCGATCAGGCACACCGCAGTCTGGGCAGCTATGCCATCCTCTGGCAGATCGAACGGGCCCGGGAGCAGGGACTGGATTATCTGTATCTGGGTTACTGGATCCGCAATTGCGATAAAATGGCCTACAAGTCCGCTTACCGGCCACTGGAACTCTACATCGACAACAATTGGACGGCAGAGCCGCAAAGGGCGTAGTTTTGCCGCAGATTGATATGGCGCAAGCGGCAGGTTTAGGGCAAAATGCGCCCCTGCTTTTAATGAGGGATTGCCGCCGCATGGCAAAAGAAGATCAGATTGAAATGGAAGGCGAGGTAGTAGACACCCTGCCCAACACCACGTTTCGCGTGAAACTGGAGAACGGGCATATCGTAACCGCCCATATCTCCGGCAAGATGCGCAAAAACTACATCCGTATTCTCACCGGCGACAAAGTCCGCGTCGAGCTGACACCCTACGATCTCAGCAAGGGGCGTATCACCTACCGCGAGCGCTAGTCGCCGTCGCGCCGTCTTCGGGGCGACAATGGCCCCCGCCCTGTGGCGAAGGCCTTGCCAACCGCTCAACACCAGTACCTCGTCAAGACGATATTGCCGCATGCAGCGCTACGCCAACTCCGGTGTCTGTTCCTCAACCAATACGTCCAGGGCATCGCGGGATTTGTTCAAGCGCACCAGAGCCGTACCGCCGGCCTGGGCCAGCGCGCCAAACAACACCAATTCCGCCAGCGGCTTCTTGATGTGCTCCTGGATAACCCGCTCCATCGGACGGGCACCCATATTGCGGTCGTAGCCCTTTTCGACCAGCCACAACCGTGCGTCCTCGTCGACATCCAGCGTGACCCGCTTTTCATCGAGCTGGCCCTGCAGTTCCGTCAGGAACTTGTCCACCACGGTGAGGATCACGTCCTCGCCCAGCGGTTCAAATTGCACCACGCTGTCCAACCGGTTGCGGAATTCCGGCGTGAACATCTTGTTGATAGCCTCCATCGCATCAGTACTGTGGTCCTGGGTGGTAAACCCGATGGTACGCCGGCTGATGCTTTCGGCCCCCGCATTGGTAGTCATCACCAGGATGACACTGCGGAAATCCGCCTTGCGGCCGTTGTTGTCCGTCAGCGCACCGTGATCCATGACCTGCAACAGCAGGTTGAACACCTCGGGGTGGGCTTTCTCGATTTCGTCCAGCAGTACCACCGCGTGCGGGTGCTTGGTGACCGCGTCGGTCAGCAGGCCTCCCTGGTCGAAGCCGACATAGCCGGGCGGCGCACCGATCAGGCGGGAGACGGTATGGCGTTCCATGTATTCAGACATGTCGAAGCGAATCAGCTCCAGTCCCAGCAGCCGCGCCAGTTGCCGCGTTACCTCGGTCTTGCCGACGCCTGTCGGTCCGGCCAGCAGGAATGAGCCGATGGGCTTGTCGCCAGAGCGCAGGCCGGCCCGCGCCAGCTTGATCGAAGTTGCCAGGCTGCTGATGGCCCGGGTCTGCCCGAATACCACCATTTGCAGGTTCTGCTCCAGTTTTTGCAGAGTCTCCCGGTCATCGGAACTGACCGACTTGGGTGGAATGCGGGCGAGTTTCGCCACCACCGCCTCAATGTCGGCCACACCTATCACTTTCTTGCGCTTGGAGGGCGATTGCAGCTGCTGGTAGGCACCGGCCTCGTCTATAACATCGATGGCCTTGTCCGGCAGGAAGCGGTCGGTAATGTAGCGTGCCGACAGATCGGTGGCCACCCGCAATGCCCGGTTGGTGTAGCGCAGGCCGTGGTGTTCCTCGAACCGCGATTTCAGTCCTTTCAGGATCTTGTAGGCGTCATCGGGTGAGGGCTCCATGACATCGATCTTCTGGAAGCGGCGGCTGAGTGCCTTGTCCTTGTCGAAGATCCCCCGGTACTCCTGGAAGGTGGTGGAGCCGATGCAGCGCATCTTACCCGACGAAAGCAGGGGCTTGAGCAGGTTGCTGGCGTCCATGACACCCCCGGAAGCCGCTCCGGCACCGATGATGGTGTGGATTTCGTCGATGAAGAGGATGGCTCCCTCACGCTTCTTGAGGACTGCCAACAGGCCCTTGAAGCGTTTCTCGAAATCGCCGCGGTACTTGGTGCCGGCCAGCAGCGCACCCAGATCCAGCGAATAGACCACGCTGTCCTTGAGCAGGTCGGGCACCTCGCCGTCGACGATCATCTTCGCCAGGCCTTCTGCAATCGCCGTCTTGCCCACGCCCGATTCACCCACCAGCAGCGGATTGTTCTTGCGCCGGCGGGCCAGGATCTGCGATACCCGCTCGACTTCCGGGATACGCCCGATCAGCGGGTCGATGCGTCCGGCGGCGGCCTCTTCATTGAGGTTGGTGGCGAAATTGTCCAGCGGGTTGCCCTCGCCCTCCTCGCCTGCGGGCTCAGCCCCTGCCGCCTGATCGGGTTCCGCGCCCTCGCCTTCATTGGCCACCTTGGAGATACCGTGGGTGATGTAATTCACCACGTCCAGCCGGGCTATGCTCTGGGTCTTGAGGAAATAAACCGCCTGGCTTTCCTGTTCGCTGAAAATGGCCACCAGCACATTGGCGCCCGTGACCTCGCTGCGGCCGGAGGACTGCACATGAAAAACCGCGCGCTGGAGGACGCGCTGGAATCCCAGCGTGGGCTGGGTTTCCCGCTCCTCATTGTCGTCCGGGATCAACGGTGTAGTGGCGTCCACAAATTCCACCAGGTCGCCACGCAGACCGCCGATGTCGGCGCCACAGGCCTTCAGCACCCGAATGGCGTCATTGTTGTCCAGCAGGGCCAGCAACAGGTGTTCCACGGTCATGAACTCGTGGCGCTTGGCCCTCGCGTCCCGAAAAGCCTCGTTCAGCGTCAATTCCAGGTCTTTACTCAGCATACCTTACCACTCCCGGGCGCTAGCCCTCCGATGCCTCGATCTCGCACAGCAGCGGGTGCTGGTTCTCCCGCGCGTACTGGTTCACCTGAGTCGCCTTGGTTTCGGCGATATCCCGGGTGTAAATGCCGCACAGACCCTTGCCCCTGGTGTGTACAGTAAGCATAACCTGCGTTGCCTGCTCGCGGTTCATGCCGAAGAACACTTCCAGGACTTCAACCACGAACTCCATGGGGGTGTAGTCGTCGTTCAGCAATACTACTTTGAACAGCGGCGGTCGCTTGAGTTCCGGTTTGGACTCCTGCAGAGCCAGGCCGCCATCGCTATCGCGCTGCTGGTCCCCGGCAGACAACCGCCAGTTACTGGCCACGGATACCTGTTTCACGCCATACATCTCGTTCACTGCTCTCTGATACTGGAGTATGGGTCCATTATAAGTCAATTCAAGTTGTGGGGGGGAGCGTGACGTCGATCGGCTCCAAGGGTAGAGCCATCGGCCGGGATGCGGTGTTCAAGACCGTATGCGACATGGATGTCGCATCCGAGCCTCCATGGACGGATTCACGGCGTGTCTTGAACACCGCATCCCGGGTGATGGCTCGGCGTTCGAAGTCCCAGCCGCCGTCACTGCAAGGGTTCGCGACCGATTGCGTCCCGCAGATGAGAAAAAGGGCCTGTGCCGCCACAGGCCCTGGTGTCGAAGTGCGGACTCCTACATGTTTTCGATCAATTTCTGACCAAACTCGGAGCAGCTTACCAGCGTGGCTCCCTCCATCTGGCGCTCAAAGTCATAGGTCACAGTACCCTTCTGGATAGCCCCGTTCATGCCCTTGATGATCAGATCGGCAGCTTCGTTCCAGCCCATGTGCCGCAGCATCATCTCCGCCGACAGGATCAGCGAGCCCGGGTTGACCTTGTCCTGGCCGGCGTACTTGGGCGCAGTGCCATGAGTGGCCTCGAACAGGGCAATGGTGTCGGACAGGTTGGCACCCGGAGCGATGCCAATGCCGCCCACCTGCGCCGCCAGTGCGTCCGACAGATAATCGCCGTTCAGGTTCAGCGTCGCGACCACGCTGTATTCTGCCGGACGGGTCAGGATCTGCTGCAACATGGCATCGGCGATCACGTCCTTGATCACGATGTCAGTGCCGGTATTGGGGTTCTTGATCGTGACCCAGGGGCCGCCATCCAGCAATTCGCCACCGAACTCCTGCTGCGCGAGCTCATAGCCCCAGTCGCGGAAGGCACCCTCGGTGAACTTCATGATGTTGCCCTTGTGAACCAGGGTTACCGATGACTGGTTCTGGTCGATGGCGTACTGGATCGCCTTGCGCACCAGACGCTTGGTGCCTTCCTCGGACACCGGCTTGACGCCGATTCCCACTTCCTCGGTAAAACGGATCTTGGTAACACCCATTTCCTTGACCAGGAAATCCACGACTTTCTTCGCTTCGGGAGTGCCGGCCTGGTACTCGATGCCGGCGTAGATGTCCTCGGAGTTCTCGCGGAAGATCACCATGTTGCAGGCGCCCGGATCCTTCACCGGCGAGGGCACGCCCTCGAACCAGCGCACTGGACGCAGGCAGGTATAAAGGTCCAGCTCCTGCCGCAGCGCAACGTTCAGTGATCGAAACCCGCCACCCACCGGGGTGGTCAGGGGACCCTTGATCGCCACGGAATAGGCCTTGATCGCGTCCAGGGTTTCTTCCGGGAACCAGTCGCCATCGTACAATTCGGCGGCCTTCTCGCCGGTGTAGATCTCCATCCAGGAAATCTTCTTGCTGCCGCCGTAGGCCTTGTTCACCGCGGCATCCACCACACTGATCATGACCGGGCTGATATCCACCCCGATACCGTCACCTTCGATATAGGGAATGACGGGGTTGTCCGGGACATTCAGGCTGTAATCGTCGTTGACCGTGATCTTGTCACCGGTCGCCGGCACCTGGATATGCTTGTAGCCCATGGGTAGTTCTCCGTAGCTGTGGGTCCATTGAGTCTCGGGGTGCGGTATCCTTGGCGGGACGCCCCGGTAAAACGGGGTCCATTGTAGCAGGTTTCGGGGACTTGCTGCTGCAGCGGGCAGATTTTTGGACCCGTCCGGAGCAACGATGGCGAACCTTATCCTGATCAACAAGCCCTTCCGGGTGCTGAGCCAGTTCAGCGATAGCGACCCCACGGTTACGTCGCCACGCGCAACGCTGGCGGATTATCTGCAGGCCCCCGGCTTCCGGCCGGCCGGCCGGCTAGACTATGACTCAGAAGGATTGCTGCTGCTCACCGACGATGGCCGGCTACAACAGCGAATAGCCAATCCGCGCCACAAACTGTGGAAAACCTACTGGGTGCAGGTCGAAGGCGATGCCGACGAGGCCGCTCTGGAGCAGCTCGCCACCGGTGTGATCCTCAAGGACGGCCCTACCCTGCCGGCCCGGGCCTGCAGGATGGCGCCGCCTCCTGATCTCTGGCCCCGGCAGCCCCCGGTACGTGCGCGGCTGACCGTGCCCGACAGCTGGCTGCAGATCAGCATTCGCGAAGGCCGCAACCGCCAGATACGGCGCATGACCGCCGCAGTGGGCCTGCCCACGCTGCGGCTGATACGCTGGCAGGTGGGGGATTGGACCCTGGCGGGCCTGGCCCCGGGCACTCACCGCCGCCTGTCGCTTCCCCACAGTGGCCCTGGGCCCGCCAAAGCAGCTATGGCAGGGCTTTCCCGGGCACGCCGGAAGAGACGGTGATGCCCTGGCATGCGCATGTAACTGTGGCCACCGTGGTGCAGCGCGAGGGCCTGTACCTGCTGGTGGAGGAACGGGACAAGACCACTGGCAGGCCGGTCTTCAACCAGCCCGCGGGCCATCTGGAACCCGGCGAATCCCTGCAGCAGGCGGCTGTGCGGGAAACCCTGGAAGAGACCGGCTGGCGGGTAGCGCTGACCGGTGTGCTGGGGCTGGCGCTGTACACCGCGCCTGGCAACGGCGTGACCTACTATCGCACCACCTTTGCCGCCGAGGCGCGCGAAGCGCTGCCCGGCGCAATTCTGGATCCGGACATCCTCGCCGTGCACTGGCTGGATTACGAGGCAATCATCGCCAATTCTGCTAGAATGCGCAGCCCGCTGGTACTGGCCGCCGTCGAGCAGCAGCGCAGCGGGATCTGTTATCCGGTGGATTTGATTACCCAGTCATGAGCTTCAATGCAGCGACCAAAGTGATTGTCGGCATGTCCGGCGGCGTGGACTCCTCCGTCGCCGCGCTGCTGCTGCGCGAGCAGGGTTATCGGGTCGAAGGCCTGTTCATGAAGAACTGGGAAGAGGATGACGGCACCGAGTACTGTACCGCGAAAGAGGATTTCGCCGATGCCCAGGCCGTCGCCGATCAGCTCGGCATTCCACTGCACGGCGCCAATTTCGCGGCCGAGTACTGGGACAATGTGTTCGAGCATTTCCTCGCCGAGTACCGTGCGGGTCGCACCCCGAACCCGGATATTCTGTGCAACCGGGAAATCAAGTTCCGCGCCTTTCTGGACTATGCCCTGATGCTGGGCGCTGACTGTATCGCCACCGGTCACTATGCACGCCGCGGCCTGCATGACGGCAAGGCCACGCTGCTGCGGGGGCTGGACGAGAACAAGGACCAGAGCTACTTCCTGCATGCGGTCGGCCACCGGGAGTTGGCGCAGACCCTGTTCCCGGTGGGTGAGATCGCCAAGCCCGAGGTGCGGACACTGGCGCGGCAACAAGCCCTGCCAACCCACAACAAGAAGGATTCCACCGGCATCTGTTTTATCGGTGAACGCCGCTTCACCGACTTCCTGCAACAATACCTGCCGGCCCAGCCGGGAGAGATCCACAGCCTGGAGGGCGAACGGCTGGGGCATCACCGGGGCCTGATGTATCACACCATCGGCCAGCGTCAGGGCCTGGGTATCGGCGGCCTGGCAGATCACGACGACGCGCCCTGGTATGTGGTGGGCAAGGACCTGGAGCACAATGTGCTGCTGGTAGCCCAGGGCAATGAACATCCGGCGCTGTACAGCGCAGGCCTCACCGTGGCTGAACTGTTCTGGATCGCCGGAGAGGCGCCGGCGCTGCCACTGCACTGCACTGCCAAGGTGCGCTACCGGCAGCCGGACCAGACCTGCAGCCTGAGTCTGTCTGGAAATCGCCACAGGGTCCGTTTCGACCAGCCCCAGCGCGCAGTCACCCCCGGCCAGTCCGTGGTGTTCTACCAGGGTGAGCGCTGCCTGGGCGGCGGTGTCATCGAGCGGACAGACTGAGATGGCCGGTGTTTCCCGCGCGTGGCTGGACCAGCAGACCATCGCCCTGGCCGGTGTTGCCCAGGCAGCACGGCTGGTGGACCAGGTTTCCACCAGCGGCAGCTGTCCGCCGGAATTCCTGCAGGCCTCGCTGCACAGCCTGTTCACCTTCGAGGCGGACGATGTGGAGCAGGTCTTCGGCGGCCTCGCGGGCGTCCGGCTGGGCCTGGATACGCTGGCGGACCTGATGGACAACGAGCGCGCCGCTGGCCAGCGGGAAGTGGTCAGATACATATTCAACCTGCTGTTCCTCGAGCGCCGTTTCAGCCGCGATTCCGCGATGATGGCCGTGGTGCGCTCGCGGCTGGAACACACCAGCTTCCGGGCCGAGCATTTTACCCGGCACAGCAACGATATCTGCCACAGCGTGTCGGGCATCTACCAGGATACACTCAGCACCCTGAAATTCCGGATCAAGGTCAACGGCAATGTCCAGCACCTGCAGAATCCGCAAACTGCCGACATGATTCGAGCGCTGCTGCTGGCCGGTATCCGCGCCGCCTTCCTCTGGCGCCAACTGGGCGGCAGACGCTGGAAGCTGGTGCTGCAGCGGCGCAGGATCGGCCAACGGGCCCAGCAACTGTCACGCGAAGCAGGCGTGGTTTAATATCACCAACAGACACCCGGAGCGAGGCATGGACCTGACTTCCCTAACGGCGATATCGCCCATCGACGGCCGCTACAGCGGCAAGACCGAGACGCTGCGCGAGGTGTTCAGCGAGTTCGGGTTGATCCGGCAGCGAGTGCGGGTGGAAGCGCGCTGGCTGCAACAACTGGCCGGACTGGCCGGCGTACCGGAGGTGCCACCCCTGTCCACTGCCGCCGGTGAACTGCTGGATCGCATTGTCAGCGAATTCAGCCTGGAGGATGCGCAGCGGGTCAAGGCGATCGAGGCCACCACCAACCACGACGTGAAGGCGGTGGAGTATTTTATCAAGGAGCGTTTGGCTGACGACCAGGAGCTGGCGGCCGTGGCCGAATTCGTGCATTTTGCCTGCACCTCCGAGGACATCAACAATCTGTCGCACGCGCTGATGTTGCGCGATGGCATGCAACAGATACTGCTGCCGGCAATGGAGGAGCTGGTGGCTGCGCTGGTTGCACTGGCCCATGAGCACGCGGCGGTGCCAATGTTGTCCCGTACCCATGGCCAGACCGCCAGTCCCACCACGATGGGCAAGGAGCTGGCCAATGTGGTGGCACGGCTGCGGCGCCAGCTGGAGCAGTTGCGGGCGATCCCCTGCCTGGGCAAAATCAACGGCGCGGTGGGCAACTACAATGCCCACCTGGCGGCGTACCCGGAGGTGGACTGGCAGGCCTGTGCCGAGCAATTCGTCACTTCGCTGGGGCTGGACTGGAATCCCTACACCACCCAGATCGAACCCCACGACTACATGGCGGAACTGTTCGATGCAATCGCCCGCTTCAATACCATCCTGATCGATTTCGACCGCGATATCTGGGGTTACATCTCATTGGGTTATTTCCGCCAGCGCACGGTGGCCGGAGAAGTGGGCTCTTCCACCATGCCCCACAAGGTCAACCCCATCGATTTTGAAAACTCCGAGGGCAATCTGGGCCTGGCCAACGCGGTGTTCCGGCACCTGGCAGAGAAGCTGCCGCTCAGCCGCTGGCAGCGCGACCTCACCGACAGTACGGTGCTGCGCAATATGGGCGTCGGTTTCGGCTACAGCCTGATCGCCTACCAGGCCAGCCTCAAGGGCATCGGCAAGCTGCAGCTGAACGAGGCGTACATCGCCGCCGATCTGGAGCAGAGCTGGGAAGTGCTGGCCGAGCCCATCCAGACGGTGATGCGTCGCTATGGGGTCGAGAAGCCCTATGAGAAGCTGAAGGATCTCACCCGCGGCCAGGTCATGAACCGGGACACGCTGCAGACATTCATCAACAGCCTGGAGCTGCCAGACGCCGCCCGCGAGGAACTGCTGGCACTGACGCCAGCCTCCTACACCGGCAACGCCGCGACGCAGGCCCGGGACATACGCTAGATGGCGGGGCTGCAACTGGATCCGGCCCGCTTCCTGGCTCGCTACTGGCAGCGGGAACCGCTGTTGCTGAGAGCCGCAGTAAAGGATTTCAGGCCCCCGATCAGTGCCGATGAACTGGCCGGTCTGGCGATGGAAGCTGATGCGGAGTCGCGCATTGTCGAATATCGCGCCTCCGGGTGGCATCTGCAACAGGGCCCCTTCCGGACCGCTGATTTCGACCGCTCCCAGCCCTGGACACTGCTGGTGCAGGGCGTTGACCGCTGGCTGCCCGAGGTGGCGGAATTGGCGCGACTGGTGGATTTTCTGCCCACCTGGCGGCTGGACGACATCATGGTCAGTTACGCCAGCAAGGGCGGCGGTGTCGGGCCTCACTACGACCTTTATGATGTGTTTTTGCTGCAGGGAGAAGGTGAACGGCACTGGCGGCTGGGCCAGCGCTGTGATGCCAGCACCCCGCTGCTGCCCCACCGGCAGCTGAAGCTGCTGGCGGACTTCCAGTGCGAAGCCGAGTACACCCTGCGCTGTGGCGACATCCTCTACCTGCCGCCCGGGGTTGCACACTGGGGTGTTTCAGCCGGCGACTCCACCTGTTTCTCCATTGGCTTGCGCGCGCCGCGTATCACTGAGCTGCTGTCGCGCTGGGTGGATGCCCGCCTGGAACAGGCCAGCCCGGATCACTTGCTGGAAGACCCCGGCCGGCGACCGGCCGCCGCGGCGGGTGAAATTCGGCGCGAGGATATCGACAGCGCGCTGAGCCAGCTGCGCCGGGTGCTGGATACGGCGGACGACGAGGCCTGGTTTGGCGAGCTGGTCACCGAAAGCGCGATCCCGGACGCACTCGGTAATGAGAATGAGGGGTTGGCAGCAGCACTGGCGCAGCTGCGCGATTCCGCGGGGGTGGCGGTGCTGGCAGTCGGCGCCAGAGTGGCCTGGCAGCGGCTGGACGATGACATTCGGGTTTTCGTCAATGGCAACAGCCGGCGATTTCCGGCGACTTTCAGCGGCGCTCTCAGCGAGCTCTGCGGTCATGGTCAGCTTGCGGGTGCCGCGCTGGCCGGGGCCGGTGGTGACCAATTGCTGCGGTATCTGTTGGAACACGGAGGCATCGATGTCGGATAAGCTGCAAGTCCAGATCGCCGACTGGCCCCGGCAGCGGGAAATCCTGCGTGCCATTCGCGAGCAGGTGTTCGTTGTCGAGCAGTCGGTACCACGCGAGATTGAATGGGACGGGAGGGATGAGGAGGCAGTTCATGTGCTCGGACTGCTGGAGGGCAGCCCCGTTGCCTGTGGCCGCCTGCTGCCCAATGGCAAGATTGGCCGTATGGCAGTGCTGGCCCGGCACCGCGGCCAGGGGATCGGCCGTGCGCTGTTGGACGCTCTGGTGGCAGCGGCGAGCGAACGCGGCTATCAACAGGTTCACCTGCACGCGCAACAGCACGCCAGCGCGTTTTATCAGCGGGCTGGTTTCATTCCGACCGGCGAGCCTTTTACCGAGGCGGGCATTGCCCATATTGCAATGCGCAGGGTGCTGCGAGAGGCAGAGGCGGAGCGACGCTCCGGTGGTATTGCCTACCCGCACCCCTTCGATGATTGTGCTCTCGCGCTGTGTGCCGCGGCGCGCCGGGAACTGTGCATTCTCAGCCCGGCCCTTGACCACCGGGTATTCGACAGCCAGGCCATGGCCGATGCGCTGAGCGCGCTGGCACGCAGCTATCGCCACTCCCGGGTGCGCCTGCTGGTGGCCGATTACCGGCCGCTGGTGCAGCGTGGCCACCGTCTGCTGACCCTGGCCCGGCGAGTTCCCTCCTCGGTGCACTTGCAGCTGCTGCCCGAACATCCCCAATGGCGGGGTGAAACGCTGGTCATACGTGATCGCAGCGGCGTGTTATACAGAACGGAGGACGCGGACAAGGCGGTTCTGTATGCACCCGATTCACCGGCATCCACCGCTCCCCACCGGGAACTATTCGAAGAGCTGTGGGGCTGCAGCGCCGTACACCCGGAATTTCGCAAGCTGTCTCTTTAGTGAGCTGGGTCCCGCCCAAAGTCCGGTAACCGATGTCTTCGCTACAGCGTTCAGGGCTGCATTGGAAAGCTTGATAGTGCGCATCAGCCCTGCGTTTCTCCACTTGCCCTGTGCGCTGTGGCAGCCGAGCTTCACGCAGGGTCTGCTTTGGAAACCACGCGTGACCGCGTACCGGCCCGGCTTGGAACTTGTCGGGTTTCGCTTCGCTCTACCCAACCTATGAACAAGCAATGCGGAGCTCATTAGCGGCATAGCTGGTACGGAACCTGGCCGCCATAGCGGGATATCCGACCCGTCGTGGCCATGGGTGGTGCCCAACCCGCCGGGGCCATAGGTTGGGTTGAGGAACGAAACCCGACGGAGAGCAGCCGGTGTCCTCCCGGCCGGGGTCATAGATTGGATTGAGGAACGAAAGCTGACGGCGAGTGTGCGAGGTTGGTGCGTTTGGTTTGAGTGCGGGCCTTGTCGGGTTTCGCTTCGCTCTACCCAACCTATGAATAAGCAATGCGGAACTTATCAGCCTCATAGCTGGTACCCGCCTCGGGGCCATTGCGGGGTGCCCAACCCGGGGCCATTGCGGGAAGTCCAACCTTGGGCCATTGCGGGGTGCCCAACCCGGGGCCATTGCGGGGAGTCCAACCTTGGGCTATTGCGGGGTGCCCAACCCGGGGCCCTTGGCAGGCGCCCGACCCCTCGCGGCCGTGGGTGGCGCCCAACCCGCCGGGATCATAGGTTGGGTTGAGGAACCAAACCCGACAGGGGGAACAGGTGACGCCCGACCCCGCCGGGGACATAGGTTGGGTTGAGCGAAGCGAAACCCGACAGGAGAACAAGCGGTGCCGGCTCCGTCTGCGCAATCCGGACGGTTGCTGCGTCCGTGTTAGAAGCGGTCCGCTACCATCAGGACATAGGTTGGGTTGAGCGAAGCGAAATCCGACAGGGGAATAAGTGGCGCCCGACCCGGCGGGGCCATAGGTTGGGTTAAGAGACGAAACCCAAGGGGGGAGCAATCGGCACCCGGCCCGCCGGGGACATAGGTTGGGTTGAGCGAAGCGAAACCCGACAGGGGAATAAGTGGCGCCCGACCCGGCGGGGCCATAGGTTGGGTTAAGAGACGAAACCCAAGGGGGGAGCAATCGGCACCCGGCCCGCCGGGGACATAGGTTGGGTAGAGCGAAGCGAAACCCGACAGGGAATAAGTGGCGCCGGCTCCGTCTGCGCAATCCGGACGGTCGCTGCGTCCGTGTTAGAAGCGGTCCGCTACCATCAGCCCCACCTCGTTGCCTTCGTAGACCAGTGGGAACAGGCGCAGCGGGCGACAGGGTTCTTCCGTGGTCTGTAACAGACGGCCGTCGTCCAGCGCAAAACGGTAGTGGTGCAGGGGCACTCCAGCATGCCATCGCTCACCGGCGCACTATCCAGCGGATGTTCCTGGTGGGGACAGCGGGCCTCACACAAATACAGCTCACCCTGCTCCTGTAACAACAACAGGCTGAGGTTATCGAACTTGAACTGGCGGCGGTAGCCCTCGTGCAGGTTGATCAGTTTATCCAATGGCTGGAAGCGCATGCAGTGGCGTCTCAGAGCAGTGCTATCAACTGTCGGGCCGCGGCGTAGGCGGTGGTACCTCCGGCCTCTACCCGCTGCTCCAGTTCCGGCAGCAGCGCTTTGATCCGCGGGTTGCTGGCCAGCTTCTGCAACAGCATCTCGTTCAACAGCTGCCGCATCCAGTCACGGTTCTGCCGGGCACGCTTGCTGGCAAAGGCATCGGCCTTGAGGGCCTGGAAGTAATAATCGACGATCATGCCCCAGATTGCATCGATATTGTCATTCTTCAGCGCCGAGCAGGTCATTACCTGAGGGGTCCAGAAACTGGTGTGGCGCAGCAGGTTCATCGCCGAATTGTAGTGCTGGCGAGCCTTGCGTGCCAGTTGTACGCTATCGCCGTCAGCCTTGTTGATCACCAGCGCATCGGCTAACTCCAGGATGCCCCGCTTGATACCCTGCAGTTCATCACCGCCGCCGGGCAGCATCAGTACCATGAAGAAATCCACCATCCCGGCCACCTGGTACTCGGACTGGCCGACGCCCACGGTTTCCACCAGGATCACATCGTAGCCGGCAGCCTCGCACAACAGCATGGTTTCACGGGTTTTCTGGGCCACGCCGCCCAGCGCACCAGAGGCCGGCGAGGGACGGATATAGGCCTCCTCGCGACGCGACAGCTGTTCCATCCGGGTCTTGTCACCGAGAATCGAACCCCCTGCCAGTGGCGAACTGGGATCCACTGCGAGTACCGCCACCCGTTTGCCCTGTTCAATCAGGTACAGGCCGAAGGTCTCGATAAAGGTGGATTTGCCGACCCCCGGAACCCCGGAGATGCCCACCCGGATACTGTTTCCGGTGGCGGGCAGCAGCGACTCCAGCAGTTGCTGGGCCTGCTCCCGGTGCTGTTCCAGGCTGCTTTCGACCAGGGTGATGGCCTTGGCCAACGCGCGCCGGTCACCCCGCTGCAGGGCCTGCTGATCGATTGCGCTTGCCTCCACGGCGCTCACCAGCTCACGCGGTGCCGGCCTGGGCCTCATTGACCGCATCGAGTACCTCGCGGGCGCACACGGGAATGGGGTACCGGGGCCGAAGATGCACTTGACTCCGGCTTGGTAGAGGAAATCGTAGTCCTGGCGCGGTATCACACCACCGGCGATCACCACCACATCGCCCGCGCCCTGTTTGCGCAGTTCCTCGACCAGTTGGGGAATCAGCGTCTTGTGCCCTGCTGCCAGCGAGGACGCACCCACCACATGAACATCATTCTCGATCGCCTGGCGGGCAACCTCCTCCGGAGTGGAAAACATCGGCGACAAGTCGATATCGAAACCGACATCGGCAAAGGCCGTGGCCACTACCTTGGCGCCCCGGTCGTGCCCGTCCTGGCCCATTTTGCAGACCAGCATGCGCGGGCGCCGGCCGTAGCGAGCCACAAATTCGTCGATATCCATACTGATCCCCTGCCAGTTCTCGTCTTGCGCGAAGGCGGAGCCGTAAACTCCGGACACGGTCTGGGCCTGGGCATTGAAGCGGCCGAACTCACGCTCCATTGCGTAGGAGATCTCCCCCACCGTGGCCCGGCGCCGGGTGGCCTCGATCGCCAGTGCCAGCAGATTGCCCTGGCCGCTGACTGCCGCCTGGTAGATGTCTTCCAGGATGGCTTCCACCGCCGCCTCGTCGCGCTCTTCGCGCAACCGGGCCAGGCGGGCCAGCTGTGAGGTGCGCACCGCGTCATTGTCGATCTGCAGCACATCCAGCTCGCTGGCGTCGTCGCTGCGGTATTTGTTGACGCCGACGATCACGTCCTCGCCCCGGTCGATGCGGGCCTGCTTGCGGGCCGCCGCCTCCTCGATCCGCAGCTTGGGCATGCCGGTTTCAATGGCCTTGGCCATGCCGCCAGCGGCCTCCACTTCCTCGATGAGTTCCCAGGCCTTGTCGGCAATGGCCTGGGTCAGGCTCTCCATCATGTAGGAGCCGCCCCAGGGATCGACCACCCGGGTGATGCCGGTCTCCTCCTGGATGATCAGCTGGGTGTTGCGGGCAATGCGCGCGGAAAACTCGGTCGGCAGTGCGATGGCCTCGTCCAGCGCATTGGTATGCAGGGACTGGGTGCCGCCGAACACCGCCGCCATCGCTTCGATCGTGGTGCGCACCACGTTGTTGTACGGGTCCTGCTCGGTGAGCGACCAGCCCGAGGTCTGGCTGTGGGTACGCAGCATGGAGCTCTTGGGATTGCTGGGATTGAACTCGCTGACGATACGGGTCCACAGCAGCCGCGCGGCCCGCAGCTTGGCAATCTCCATGTAGAAGTTCATGCCGATGCCCCAGAAGAAAGACAGCCGCGGCGCGAACTGGTCGATATCCAGGCCCGCTGCCAGCGCGGTGCGGATGTACTCCTTGCCATCGGCCAGGGTGTAGGCCAGCTCCAGCGCGGCGTTGGCGCCCGCTTCCTGGATGTGGTAACCGGAAATGGAAATGGTGTTGAAGCGGGGCATGTGCTCGGAGCAGTAGGCAATGATATCGCCGATGATCTTCATGCTCGGTGCCGGCGGGTAGATATAGGTGTTACGCACCATGAATTCTTTCAGGATATCGTTCTGGATGGTGCCGGCCAGTTGTTCCTGGGCCACGCCCTGCTCCTCGGCGGCCACGATATAGCCGGCCAACACCGGCAGTACGGCGCCATTCATGGTCATGGACACCGACACCTGGTCCAGCGGTATCCCGTCGAACAGGATTTTCATGTCTTCGACGGAATCGATGGCCACGCCGGCCTTGCCTACGTCCCCGGTGACCCGGGGATGATCGGAGTCATAGCCACGGTGAGTGGCCAGGTCGAACGCCACCGAGATGCCCTGGCCACCGGCCGCCAATGCCTTGCGATAGAATTCGTTGGACGCCTCGGCAGTAGAGAAACCGGCATACTGGCGGATGGTCCAGGGCCGCCCGGCGTACATTGTGGCCTGGGGACCGCGCAGGTAGGGTGACAGACCCGGCAGGGTGTCGGTGAATTCGAGGTCTTCCAGGTCTGCCGCGGTATACAGCGGCTTGACGTCAATCTCTTCGGGGGTATGCCAGGTCAGTTCCTCAAGACCGCCCTTCGCAGCTCTTTCAGCGAGGGTGCGCCACTGCTCAAGGGTAGTCCGGGCCGGGTCGTAGATCTTGTCACTCATGGTGTTGTCTCCCCTTTACTGCT
The DNA here is from genome assembly GCF_010669285.1 of Kineobactrum salinum. Lineage (GTDB taxonomy): Bacteria > Pseudomonadota > Gammaproteobacteria > Pseudomonadales > Halieaceae > Kineobactrum > Kineobactrum salinum. The sequence continues at coordinate 41,805 of NZ_CP048711.1, forward strand.
CAATGCTCGACGGTTCAATGCTCGTCGCCGGGCTGGTTGATTTCGATCAGCACGCCATCGCAGCTTTTCGGGTGGATGAAAATGACTTTGGAGCCGTGGGCGCCGGGACTGGGAGCATCCGCCAGGAACTGATAGCCCTTTGCCTTCAGGCGCGCCACGTCCTCCTCGATGTTGTCGGAGCGGAAGCACAGGTGGTGCAGGCCACCGCCACGTTTCTCCAGGTAGCCCGCGATGGGCCTTCACCGTTCAGCGGATGTACCAGCTCGATGCTGGTGGGCGGCAGCGGGAAAAAGGCGGTAGAAGTCTTGGCCGACACGACCTCCTCCACTCCTTCAAAGGGGAGCCCGAAATCATCCATGAAGCGCTTGATGGCCTTGTCGAAATCGGGGACCGCAATGGCAATATGGTCCAGGGCTGTGATCATGGCTGACCTCAAATGATCTGTTGCAGAAAACCTGCGGTGAATTCCCGCCTGCGGGCGGAGACTGCCTCGGGCGAGACAATCTCGATTTTCTCGTCGGGAGTGATCTTGAACAGTGGCTGACCCTTGCTGATGATGACGCCGTCGGTATCCACCAGTACTTTATCGATGGTACCCGCAAAGGGCGCGTAGACCTTGTTGAACATCTTCATTACCTCGACGATGTAGAGCGGATCGCCGGCCTCGAAGTGATCGCCCTCCTGCACATAGAGGTCATGCTGCGGCGATTCGCGGCCGTAGAACATGCCACCACTCACCGCCAGAATTTCGTCTGATTTGGCCATTGGTGGCGGCGCCAGCACCTTCGCCATCCGGTTTTGCAGTTCACTGTCCAACAGGGCATCAGGAATGTGAATGCTGAGATCCTGATTCACGCTCAGATCATAAAATGCGGTCGTTTCGGCAATACTGGGCAACACCGCCAGAATATCGAGGCCGGATTGATAACCTTTGTGGGCCGATCGTATCTGGGTCCAGGTCTCGTCGCTGACGCCTTCCGGTGCCTGGCTTGTCTGCAGCAGGTCGTTCAGCGCGATCCAGTCCGGTGCATCCAGCCGGTTATTCAGTTCGGCATAGAAATCCAGGGCCTGCTGCAGGATTTCGTGGTCGTGTCTCCAGATCATGCGGGACGCCGGTGCGCCGGGAATGTAATCCATATTGAGAAAGTGGTAGGTATCTGCCAGCAGTTCCACCGGATTTTCATTCCAGCACAGCTTGCCTTCGATCAGAGTGTAGCAGTCGCGATTGATACTGAGCCAACCGCTGAGCATATGGGCTTCATCCAGCAGGCGCTGCAAAGGTCGCAGCAGCAAAGTCTGCTTCAGTTCCAGGCTGTTCGCCAGGGCGCTGGCAGCCGCCTCGCCATGATCCGCGAGCTGGGCGCGACAGAGCGTTTTCCAGGCGTATTGCAAATCGATATTGTTGGCCTGATCCTTCAGCGCCCCCACCGCGGTCAGGTAGGGGACAATGAAGCGGGTGGTGGGTCTGGCATTGATATTCTGGCCGATAAACCAGTTCACCAGGCCGTAGTGGAACTCCAGGTTGGTGGCCAGATCCTTGCCGCGCATGCGGGTGCGGCGAATGGTTTCGGCCATTTTTTCGTAGCTGTCCAGACGGCTGTCGCCGACGGTCAGCAACAGCGCAATATTGGAATCATACGCGCCGGCCAGGGTGTACTTCATGAACACATCGGTATCAGGATTGTGCAGACTGATGCCCTGGTCATCGCGGATCTCTCCCTGCAGCGCATCGCTCCAGAATTCGATCACGCCGCCGGCGCTGGGCTGCAGTGCCTGGTTGGTGGCGTTGAGACGTGCCTCGACCGCGTCATTGTGGCGCAACACCCGGGTCGGCCGCGGCAGCCGCGGGCCGTGAGCGGCCAGCAGGACCATGGCTTCCACCAACGATTCGACCACGAAAAAATCATCTTCCTTGTCTGGATTGCTGAACTTGAGCGCGTAGCAGAGCTCCGTTACCCGGTGTTCAACCTGAATACGGGTATTCATCTCCATGAAGAAGTGTTTGTCGCGGTCGACGATGCATTCGAAGGTCGAAACCGAATCCAGCCCTACCGCGGCACCAAAACGCCCGGCCTCGTCCTCCATTTCCTCCAGTGTGACCAGGTCCTGACGCAGCACCGCGGCCTCGGTGGTCTGGCCTGCGGCCTCGGCCTGTTGGATCGCCGCCGCCAGCGATTCCACAGTCACCGATACTTCAAGCAGCTTTTGCTCGTGCATCTGCAGGGAGCAATCGCGGCCGCCCAAGGTTACGCACCAGTCGCCGTTGCCGATGACCTGGATCTCCTGGTGCCGGGTGGTTTCGATGTTCAGTTCCACCAGCACGTTCTTGTTGTCACCTGCGCCGGTGGTCTTGACCTCGTTGAGGATTTCCCGCACCAGTTCCGGCGTGCGTTCGGCCTGGCCGATACCGAGAATGCGCTGTCCCTTGCCACCGCCGCCGCTGATGGCCTTCAACCGCACCCGGTTCTCGGGATAGTCCGCCTGCATCCGCAGCACGGCCTCGGTCAGGGTAGCGCACAGCTCGTCCACGGTGTAGAGATCGATCCCTTTGGCATAGGAGGCCGCCAGCACATCGTCGGCCTTGTCTTCCAGGCTGATCGAAGGGTCCTCCAGCAATGCACGGTCTACAGCCAGATCGTGCTCCCGGCACAGGCCCTCAAGGGCAGCGAGATCGGGATATTTCTTCAGCAGCGTCAACGCGGTCGCATTGTCGATGCCCGGGGTGACCGACACGCCCGCTTCCAGCGCGGTACGTTTGGCCTCGTCCTTCAGACCAGCATCATGTACGGTGCGGGAACAGGGACCGATGAAGTTCAGACCGGCCCGCTCCATCGCGGCCACCATGCTCTCGTCTTCGGCCATGAAGCCGTAACCGGCAAATATCGCATTGTAGTCGTTGTCGCGCGCGATACTGATAATCTGGGCAATACGCTGTTCGCGTTCTTCCTTGTTGGCCCCACTGTAATCCGGCACCCGGTGTACCCGGTCCGGGTCCGTGAGTGAACGCAACTCCGGGGCCAGGGCGCTCTGGTAAACAATGGAGTCTTTCTCCGACAGCAGGATCCCGAAGTGGGTGATCCCCATCTCGGTGAACACATCCATCGCTTCTTTGCGGATGGGACCGCGGCAGATGATCAGCGGCCGCAACCCGGTGCAATCGAATTGGGTGACCCAGGTCGAGTGACGTCGTCCGAGACGACGGTCGCGGTGAATCAGGGGATTATTCAGGTAATGTTCGTTCGACACGTATTATTTCCTCGGTCTTACAGGCGGGGCGGGCGAGGCCTAGTGGAACTCGCGCTGCACAGATGCAAGTGGTTCCGGCGTGTAGTGACGCAGGCAGAAACTCATGTGGTCAGCCAGTACCTGACGCAGGTCGGAAGGCATGACGATCTGGGAAATCGAGCCGAGGCTGAGCGCCTCATTCGGATTCATCAGCTCCTGCTCGTAGCGCTGGGCCAGCAGCTGCTCCTCGGCCTTGGCCCAGGCCTCCACCAGTTGCCGCGCCATTTTCGCGGCCTCTTCCCCGGACAGGCCGGCACTCTCCTGGGCCCGGGTCTCGGCGGCGATCCTGTCGGGAATGGCGGAACGGATCTTGCGCAACTCATCCTTGTAGACGTATTCCACCCCTGCCGGGCCCATCACCGCCACCCGGGTAGTGGGCAGCGCTATCACGAAGTCCGCGCCGGTGGGTAATTGTTGTAGGAGGCGTAGGCGCCGCCGAAGGCATTGCGCACCAGGACAAGGAAACGCGGGGTACGCAGGTCGACGATGGCATCAAGCATCGCGCGGCCCGCCTGCACGATACCGCCCGCCTCCTGCTCCCGTCCGGGCAGGAAACCGGTGGTGTCCTCGAGAAAGATGACCGGGATATTGTAGAGATTGCAAAAACGGATGAAACGGGCGTTCTTGTAGGCTGCCGCAATGTCAACCTGACCGGATGCCACCGCGGAGTTGTTGGCGACAAAGCCAATCACATTGCCCCCCATGCGTCCCAGCGCGGTGATCGTATTGCGGGCCCGCTCTGCCTGCAATTCCAGGAAATCACCGTGGTCACACAGCTGCTGGATCAAAATACTGATATCGATCGGGGTGTTGTAGCCGGTGGTGGAATTGAACGCTTTCTTCAACAGGATATCGATGTCCCAGGTCTTGCGGCTAACCGGATCGGAGGACGCCTGGTAGGGAGGCCCGCTGTAGTTATTGCCAGGGAGGTAGTTCAGCAGCGCCCTCACCTTGCGCAGTGCCGCCACTTCATCCGGCACCACGAAATCGGTGACCCCGCTCTGGCTGTGCACACCCGGCCCACCCAGCTCATCAGGGGTGACGTCCTCACCCAGCACCGACTTCACCACGCCCGGACCGGTAAGCCCAAAGAATGTGTCGTTGGGCTGGATCAGGAAACTGCCCTGCCGCGGCAGATAGGAACCGCCGCCCGCATTGAAGCCGAACATGCACATGATGCTGGGTACCATGCCGCTGATCTTGCGCAGCGCGGTGAAGGCATCGGCGTAGCCTTCCAGTCCGCCCACACCGGCCGGAATATAGGCGCCAGCCGAGTCGTTCAGGCCTACCACAGGAATTCCGCGTTTGCCGGCCAGCTCAAACAGGCGGGCCAGCTTCTTGCCGTTGGTCGCGTCCATGGAGCCGGCTCGGACAGTGAAATCGTGACCGTAAATCGCCACATCGCGTCCGCCGATCCTGATCAGCGCGGTCACCAGGGACGCGCCGTCGAGGTTGGGCCCCCAGTTCTGATACAACACCACGGGCGGCTCGTCGGCGAGGTAGTCGATCCGCTCCCAGATTGTCATCCGGTTTTTCTGGTGTTGGCGCTGGGTGCTCTTTACCCCTCCCGCCGACATTGGCCGCTGCTGCAGCTCCCAGCCGGCCTTGAGCGCCTTTTCATACAGCCCCGGCTCTGAAGCCACCTGCCCCGGCACCTTGAACTCTCGCTCATCCTGTCGGGCAAAGGGATTGTCGAGAGAGGCAATCAAGTCAGTATTGTCGTTGGTCATGGTTTCCTCGTCCGTGCTGGTGCCTCGCAGGCTCGACTTCGAGGCCGCAAATGCCTCTACCTGTTAGTGGTCGAGGTTCCCGGGGGTGAATGCGAAGGCGGTCGGGTTCAAGGCGCTATGCCCGCCCTGATTCGGCGGCCAACATTAATTCCAACACTCGCCAATGTCAATTTGCACGGGTACACGAAGCACCACGCCTGTTGTATCCGCCCGGACATCGGCACAAGAATCCGCAGGCACGCGCTGCGACGATGACGCAGATATTCGGTGTCAACATCCGATCTGCATGAGCAGCGAAAGCGCGCTCAGAGCGCCAGTGAACGTTCGCTGGCTGCCAGGAAGGCGCTCTTCAATGTAGGGAAGTCGTGCAATGCCTGAAACTGGGGAAACTCGTCGATCACATTTTGCGGCGCATGAAACAGCAGCCCGACGTCGGCTTCCGCCAGCATGCTGGTATCATTGTAGGAATCGCCGGCGGCAATAATACGGTAGTTGAGACTGTGCAGGGCCTGTACCGAGCTGCGCTTGGGATCTTTTTGGCGCAGTTTGTAATCCACCACCCTGCCCTGTTCATCCACGACCAGGCGGTGACAAAGCAAGGTGGGCCAGCCCAGCTGCCGCATCAGCGGTGCGGAAAATTCATAGAAGGTATCGGACAGGATGATGACCTGGAAGCGGTGCCGCAGCCAGTCGAGAAAGTCGGCGGCACCCGGCAATGGTTCCAGCGTCGCAATCACTGCCTGAATATCGTCGATCTTCAGGTTGTGCTGGTCGAGCAGCGCCAGCCGCTGCCGCATCAGCACATCGTAGTCGGGAATGTCCCGGGTGGTGGCGCGCAATTCGGCGATGCCGGTGCGCTCCGCGAATGCAATCCAGATTTCCGGTACCAAAACGCCTTCGAGATCCAGGCAAGCCAATTCCACGTGTGCAGTCCCCTAGGTCAGAAAGCGCCACAATCTAATCGAGCTGGCGCCGTGCTACAAGTGCAACGAGTGTAAATTCATTGCGGTCCCATATTTTCGTAGAGTATTTGATCATGATTGCCGAAATGTCAGGCTTTAGATCGGCACTTCGATCGCCGAGCCATCACCCGGGGTGAGGACGCTACTGCCGGAGAGTACTTTCGAGACCGTATGCGACATGGATGTCGCATCCGAGCCCCCAGGGATGGGTTTACGGCGTGTCTCGAAAGTACTCTCCGGCAGTAGTGGCCGGATTAAGGACACCCATCCCCTAAATAAGGGTCACTGCGTCCATAGGCAGCAGTGGCACAACTATCAGTACACCGGCAGTTCGATATGGGAGAAGAGGTCATCCAGCTCGGCCTTGCTGTGGTGCTCGAACGCGGCCTGCACCACGTCCCGGGTCAGGTGGGGTGCGAAGTCCTCGATGAAATCGTACATGTAGCCACGCAGGAAAGTACCGCGCCGGCAGCCGATCTTGGTGATGCTGCTGGCAAACAGCCCGGTGGCGTCCAGCGCGACCAGGTCATCGTCGGCGCGCTCGTCGTAGGCCATGGCGGCGACGATGCCGATGCCCAGTCCCAGTCTCACATAGGTCTTGATTACATCGGCGTCGGCGGCGGTGAATACGACCCGCGGTACCAGCCCCTGGCCATGAAGGCCTCATCCAGCTTCGAGCGGCCGGTAAAACCGAATACATAGGTGACGATCGGATGGGCCGCGACGTCTTCCAGGGTGAGTTGCGACAGCTGGGTCAGGGGATGATCGCGCGGTACCAGCACGCAGCGGTTCCAGCGGTAACAGGGCATCATGATCAGGTCGCTGAACAATTCCAGCGCCTCGGTGGCGATCGCGAAATCCACTGTGCCGTCCGCTGCCATCTCGGAAATCTGCATGGGGGTGCCCTGGTGCATATGCAGCGAGACATCGGGATAGCGCTCGATGAAGGAGCGGATGGTGGCCGGCAGCGCATAGCGGGCCTGGGTGTGGGTGGTGGCGATGGACAAACTGCCCTTCTTCTCGTTGGAGTATTCCTGCGCCACCTGCTTGATACTCTCAACCTTGCGCAGTACCTCGCCGGCAGTTTTCAGAATGGCTTCCCCCGCCGGGGTAACATGGGTGAGGTGCTTGCCGCTGCGGGCGAAAACCTCGACTCCCAGTTCGTCCTCGAGCAGGCGGATCTGCTTGCTGATTCCCGGCTGTGAGGTATAGAGGCTCTGTGCCGTGGCCGACACATTCAGGTCATGGTGGGCAACTTCCCAGATATAGCGCAGCTGCTGCAACTTCATGCCCACCTCCAGATAAGCGCAGCCCGAACAGAGGGGCCCGGGCCTGCATGGCTTATACAGAATAGTAGTAAAATCACCCCATTGCCAACATCAATGGAATAACGCCTGAACCTCAGCTCGGCCGGGTATTGGCGATACCATGCGGGACATGGCCGGTGGCAATATGGGGGCTGGCCAGCTGGCAATGGGTTTCCTGGTCGTCAAAAAACACATCGGCCTGGTAGGCACGCAGGAATTCGGTCTTGTTCAGGCCGCCCAGGAAAATGGATTCGTCGATACGGATATTCCAGGCCCGCAGGGTGCGAATGACCCGTTCGTGCGCAGGCGCTGAGCGGGCCGTGACCAGCGCGGTGCGGATGGGCGCCTCGCTGGCGGGAAACGCCTGTTGCAGGCGATGCAGGGCCGCAAGGAAGGGCTTGAAGGGACCGCCGCTGAGCGGCGTCCTGGCGGCCGCCTGTTCGCTGGCCGAAAACGCTTCCAGTCCCTCACTCTTGAAGACCCGTTCCGCTTCGTCCGAGAACACCACGGCGTCGCCATCAAAGGCGAACCGCAGCTGCTCGGAGTCATTGTTGCCGCCCTTGTTCGATACCAGCGTCGCGGCGGCGACCCCGCAATCCAGCGCATAGCGCACGTCCTCCGCTTCATTGGAGAGAAACAGCTGGCAACCAAAGGCATTGATGTAGCGCCAGGGAGATTCTCCGCCACAGAAGGCGGCTCGCGTGATCGGCAGGCCGTAGTGCTGGATGGAGGTGAACACGCGCAGGCCTGTATCGGCACTGTTGCGGGACAGCAGCACCACTTCTACCTGGGCTTCGTCTCCCAGCAGGGAATTCAGGCGAAGCATCTTCTGCACCAACGGGAATGCCTCGCCGGGCTCCAGCGGTTCCTCCTCGTGAGCAATCTGGTATTCGGAGTACGCCTGCAGTCCCTGGTCCTGATACACCGCATGGCTTTCGCCCAGGTCAAACAGCGCCCGGGAGGAAATGGCAATTACCAGTTTGTTGGGGTCCGTGGCAGTCATCGTACAAGCATAACCTTGCCGGCACAGGCACGCCAGCGGCAACCGGGATATCTCATTGCCGGTGGTTTACCGGGTCTGAAAATAGTCCCGGCTTATCCTGAACACCAGCGGGCCCAGCAACAGCAACGCAATCAGGTTGGGCACCGCCATGAAGGCATTCAGTGTATCTGCTATCAACCACACCAGTTCCAGTTCGATGACTGTACCGACGGGAATCACCAGCACCCACAGCAGGCGGTACGGGAAGCTGGCCCGCACTCCCAGCAGGAAGACAACGCAACGTTCACCGTAATAGGACCAGCCGATCATCGTGGTGAACGCGAACAGGCAAAGGCCGAGGCTGACCACATACTCCCCCCGGGCATACCGGTGCCAAAGGCCATTGACGTGAGGCTGGCACCGCTGACTCCGCTGGGCAATACATCCATGATCACAATGACGATACCGGTGATGCTGCACACCACCAGGGTGTCGATGAAAGTGCCCAGCATCGCGATCATGCCCTGCTGTACAGGCTGATTGGTACGGGCTGCGGCATGAGCGATGGGCGCGCTGCCCAGTCCGGCTTCGTTGGAAAAAATGCCCCGGGCCACACCAAAACGCAGCGCTGCCCAGATGGTGGCACCGGCGAAACCGCCGACGGCGGCTGAGCCGGTGAAGGCGGCTTCGACAATCGTCACCACCGCGGCGGGTACCTGGCTGATATGCGTGAGAATCACGTACACGCCCATCAGCATATAACCCAGAGCCATGAACGGCACCAGCCAGCTGGCAACCCGGGCGATACGGCGCACACCGCCCAGGATCACCGCAGCGACCAGCACCATCAAAACCAGGCCGGTGGCCAGCGGCGGCACCGCAAAGGAATCCCGCAACACCTGGGCCACAGAATTGGACTGTACCGTGTTGGCAATGCCGAAGCCGGCCAGACTGCCGAAGATGGCAAAGGCCCAGGCGAGCCAGTGCCAGCGCCGGTGCAGGCCGTTGCGTATGTAGTACATCGGGCCGCCACTGTAGTTGCCGGCAGCGTCCTGTTCGCGGAACTGCACGGCACAGACTGCCTCGGCGTATTTGGTGGCCATCCCTACCAGCGCTGTTATCCACATCCAGAACAGCGCGCCCGGCCCGCCCAGCGCCAGCGCGGTGGCAACGCCGGCGATATTACCGGTACCTATCGTGGCCGACAGCGAGGTCATCAGCGCGCTGAAGGGCGATATATCCCCCTGCCCCTGTCCTGTGCGGCCGCCCAGCAACAGACCAAAGGCGCGGGGAATATTGCGCAGCGTCAAAAACCGCAGCCCAATACTGAGGTAGAGACCGGTGCCCAGCAGCAGCACCAACATTACCGGGCCCCAGGCCCAGGCATTCACTGCGGTAATATAGGCCGTCATTGCCCCTGCTCCCCGAAGTCGAAACCCTGCCCCTGCGGAAAAACGCCGAACACACCGCCGGTGTGCAGAAAGATGATATCGCCACAGTCGTCGAAGCGTCCGGCGGCCAGTTCCCGAGTCATGCCGAGAAACGCCTTGCCGGTATACACCGGATCCAGCAACAGGCCCTCCAGCGCAGCAAGTTCCGCTATCAGCGCAAACACCTCGGGGCCGGCGACGCCATAGCCAGCGCCGGCATGGCCGTCCAGCACCCGCGGCGCGGGGTGCACTGCGGGCAACCCCGGAAAGCGCGCCTGCCAGTCCGCGGCATCGGCGGCCACCTTGTCCAGAAAGTACTGCTCATCGTCACAGACATTGACCCCCCACACCGTCAGCGGCAACCCCCGCAGTTCGACACCCAGGGTCAGCCCTGCCTGTGTACCGCCCGAGCCGCTGGCCGTGATCAGGTGGGCGCGGTCAATGCCCGCCTCCTGCAGGTCGGACTCCAATTCCTCGCAGGCGGCGATATAACCCCAGGCGCCGAGGCCGTCGCTGCCCCCGGTCGGGATAGCCAGCGCCTTGCGCCCCGTTGCCTGGTAATGGGCCTGCCAGTCTGCGAACAGCTGCGGTAATTGCTCGATGTACTGGTGCTTGGGGTAGCAGCTGATCCTGGCTCCGGCCAGCTGGTCGAGCAGGTAATTGCCCTCGCCCTGCTGCGGGCGCTCTCCACGCAGCAGCAAGTGGACCCCGAGGCCCAGCTGGGCCCCGGCAAAAGCCGTGGCGCGGCAATGGTTGCTCTGCAGCCCGCCGCAGGTGATCAGCGTATCGTAGCCATGGTCGATGGCGTGGGCGGCTATGAATTCGAGCTTGCGGACCTTGTTGCCGCTGAGCAGGCAACCGGTGAGGTCGTCGCGCTTGACCCACAGCCGATGACCTCGTCCCCAGCGTTCACTGGCACGTGCCAGATACTGCAGTGGCGTCGGTCGGCGGGCCAGTTCGACCCGCCGTGGCAGCCTCAGGTCCGTCATGCTCAGGCGATGGACTTGAGGGTTCCCTTGGGCAGGATCGCGTGAACGTGCACGCGCTGGAATTTCATGTCCACATTATTGGCGACGTTGAGCACCATGTAATTATCGTCCAGTGAAGTCACCCGTCCGAGAATACCGGAACTGGTGACAACTTCATCGCCCTTGCTGAGCGCACCGACCATCTTTGCGTGCTCCTTCTGGCGCTTGCGCTGGGGCCGGATGGCGATGAAATAGAACAGCGCAAACAGGCCTACAAGAAACACTATCTGGAATATTTCCCCGCCCGGGGCGGCGGGCGCTTCCGCCTGTGCGTGGGCGCTGGCGATGAACAAGCTCATGCTGGATTCCTTGTCTGTAACAGGGTTTTGAAGGGCATTCTAAACAGGTGGCACTGCCGCTAAATGTACAGCGATTGGCAGAGCCCTGCAATCGGGTGACGTTCACTCCAGGATATCGAAGTCGTAGTGCATGATCTGGGGGGCATGGTCCGAAAAACGCTCCGCCGTATAGATTTCCGCACACTTTACCGCGCTGGCGAGGCGTGGCGTGATCACCTGGTAGTCCAGCCGCCAGCCGACATTCTTGGCCCAGGCCTGGCCGCGGTTGGACCACCAGGTGTACTGGTCCGGTTCCGGGTTGACCAGCCGGAACGAATCCCGGTAGCCCAGCTCGTCGTAGACCTGGTCCAGCCAGGCGCGCTCCTCGGGCAGGAAGCCGGAGTTTTTCTGATTGGCCTTCCAGTTCTTCAGGTCGATGGGACGGTGGCAGATGTTCCAGTCTGCGCAAATAATGTACTCGCGGCGCTTGCGCCGCAAATTGCGCAGGTGTTCGAAAAACCGGGCCAGGAAATCGAATTTCTTGGCCTGTGCCTGTTCACTGCTGGAACCGGATGGCATGTATAGGGAAATCACGCTCAGCCCGCCGAAATCCGCCTGCAGATAGCGGCCCTCGGTATCCGCCGACTCCCAACCCAGGCGGGTGTTCACCGAGCGCGGCAGCACCCGGCTGTACAGGGCAGTGCCGCTGTAGCCTGGGCGTACGGCATCGTTGTAATAGCAGTGATAGCCTGCGGGACAGAACTGTGGATCGGCGAGCTGGTGTTCCTGGGCCCTGGTCTCCTGGATGCAGACCACGTCGGCATTCTGCTGTTCCAGCCAGGCAAAAAAACCCTTGCGCGCCGCCGCCCGTATACCATTGGTATTGCAGGTAATGATGGTTGCCATGAGTGAGCCGATCCCCGAAAGCGGCGCAGTGTAACGGAATGCGGCGCGCCAGTTCAATTGGCCGGCCGCACTTCCTGCACGATCACCCGCGATCTCAGCCGCTTTTCTGTCGTCTTTCCAGACTCCCAGAATCAGTCGTGGAACGTCACGAAATCCCTCACCGCTGCCCGTTCGGTACCGCAGCGATTGACCACGGCCCCGGGATCCGGATGGCCAAAAGAAATACCAAACAGCAGTTTGTGCTGAGCTGCCACGCCCAGCTCTGCCCGCAACAACTCGGCCTCGAAGCTGAGCGATGTCTGAGGGCAGCTGCCCAGGCCACGGGCAGTCATTGCCAGCATCAGGGTCTGCGCAAACATGCCGAGGTCCGCGGCTTCGCGCAGACCGAAGGGTTCGGGCAGGTACAGCAGCGCCACATGGGGGGCATCGAAGAAGCTGAAGTTGCGCAAGAACGCCTGCTGGCGCGCTGACTTGTCCTCCCGGGCAATCCCCATCGTCTGATACAGCGCTTGCGCGGATGCATGCTGGCGCTGTTGGTAAATCCCCTCATACTTGCCGTCAAAGGGGAAATCCAGACTCGTCTCGCCGGCCGCAAACGCTGCAGGCAGACGCTGCCGCAATTGTTCGAGGCGGCGGCCCGATACCACGTGGACGATCCACGGCTGGGTATTGCAATTGCTGGGCGCTCGCGCCGCATCCTCAAAGATTGCGGTCAGGATCGCGGGATCCACAGGGGTCGGCAAAAAGGCACGCAGCGAGCGGCGCTGCCGCACGATCTGGCTGAAAGCCTGGGCATGATCAGTCATTTAACAGTCTCATCTATCGGTAGTATCGCAAATGTCGAGTAGTTAATGTCGCGCTGTTCAGTCGGCTTCGACCTGCACCGGCACCCAGCGATCGATGATGTAGCCCAGGGTGCCATTGCCCCGCATCTGGGCCAGGGCCCGGTTCAGTGCCAGCTCCAATGCGGTATTGTCGCGGTGCACCGCCCACGCCAGCGGCTCCTCGGTCAGCGGATGGTACTGGCTGATCAGGTCGGCATTGTCAGTGTCATTCGCCAGCCGCCAACTGGTGGCGGCTTCATGTACAAAAAGGTCGATCTCATCTGCGCGCAGAGCCGCGAACGCGGCTTCCGGATCAGGATATAGGCTCACGCTTGCTTCGCCCAGTTCGCGGCGCGCAAAAGCCTCCCCGGGGGAGTCCGGTTCAACACCTATACGTACCCCGGGCTGGAAGATGGCCCATGGCTGGCCAAAACGGCCCGCCCTGTCCACCCGCATGATCGCCATCTGCCCGGTCTGCAGGTAGGGCTCGGTAAAGCGCACCCGCGCGCTTCGCTCCGGGGAAATGCTGAGTCCCGACATGACCACATCGACGCGCTCCTGCTCCAGTGCCGGCAGCAGCTCGGCAGCACTCATCGCGACCAGCTCCACCCGGCGGCCAAGGATCTCTCCCACCGCGCGGGCGTTGTCCGGCTCGATGCCGACAATGCGCCCCTCGTCACGGTACTGCAGTGGTGGCTGATCCGGCGCCAGCGCCACCCGCAGCACGTCCGCCAGCGGCGCGCTGGCAGCACTCCAGCACAGTATGAGCACCAACAGGTGACGAAGCATCGGCAGATACCTTCAGTTTCAGCGGTGCCACAGCATAGCGCAATCGCGCCGACTGGTCCCGGGGGTCAGTCTTCTTCCATTTCCTGCAGCCGTTGCTGGCGCTCCTGCTCCTCCAGCAGGGCCGCACGAATCTCCAGCATCACCGCATCCACGTCGGGGGCGGCATCGTCCGGTTCGCAATGCCCTGTCAGCTCGTGCTCGGGATGCAGTTCACCGTCCTCGAACAGCGACCAGATTTCCTCCCCGTAGCGGGTGTCGAGCAACTCCCTGGCAAACAAACTGTAGTAGGCGGTAATTTTCCGGACATCCCGCAGCAGCATTGCCTGGGCGTTGTTGTTGGCGGCAACCTCGACGGCCTGGGGCAGATCAATGATTACCGGCCCCTCATCATCCACCAGCACGTTAAACTCGGACAGGTCCCCGTGAACCAGGCCAGCGCAGAGCATGCGCACCACGTAACGCATCATCAGGCCGTGGTCTTCCACCGCCTGGTCCGGAGTCATGGTCACATCTGCCAGGCGCGGCGCGACGTCGCCCTGGTCATCGACGATCAACTCCATAAGCAACACCCCGTCAAAACAGCCCAGTGGGTCCGGCACTCTGACATCGGCCCTGGCCAGACGGTAGAGCGCGTCCACTTCCGCGTTCTGCCAGACTTCCTCCTGCTGCTTGCGGCCGTAGCGGGATCCCTTCTCCATGGCCCGGGCGCGGCGGCTGTTGCGCACCTTGCGCCCTTCACTGTAGGTCGCGGCCTTCTTGAAGCTGCGCTTGTAGGCTTCCTTGTAAACCTTGGCGCAGCGGGTGCTGGTGCCGCAGCGGACCACGAATATATCAGCCTCCTTGCCGCTCATCAGCGGAAAGAGAACAGCGTCAATCAGGCCGTCATCCACCAGGGGTTGCAGGCGAGACGGTACTTTCATGAATATGGACCTCTAACTGGAAGCGAAGCGCCCATTCTAGCACGATTGCGCTCGTTGACTGTGCAATTGAGGGGCGCTAACGCGGCGTTATCGGACCGACACTGGTGGCATAGCGGCGGGCTGTTAAGGTATGATTCCCGGCTTTTCCGCTAGGATCTTTGTTACATGCGCGCGTTGCGTCTCCTGTCTGCCGTGATCTTCCTGTTCCTGGTGTGGATGCTCTGGGGCGGCCTCTACAAGACACCTGTGCTGCAGCTGGGCATCGCCTCCTGCATACTGGTGGTATGGCTGACGCTGCGCATGAACACGGCAGGCGGCGAGCTTCCGCGCCTCGTCCTGCTCTGGCGCATGCCCCTGTACTGGGCCTGGCTGGCGGGCCAAATGGTCATTTCCAATATCCAGGTACTGCGTCTGGTGCTCGGACCGCGGGCAGCCCTGAGCCCGCGGCTGGTGGAGGTGCAGGCACAGGCAGCCAGCAAGTTTGCCCGCACCCTGCTGGGCAATTCCATTACCCTGACCCCGGGAACCCTGACAATCAATATCGATGGCAACACGATTACCGCCCACTGCCTGACCGACGCCAGCGCCCGCGGTCTTGAGGGCGGAGCAATGGCGCGGCGCGTAGCCCGGGTAGACCCGGACTGATGCTGTTGGTTGCCGCTGTTGCGATACTGGCGACCATGGCCCTCGCCCTGGCGCGCGCTGTGCTGGGTCCGAGTGTCTACGACCGGGTACTGGCCGTTAACATGTTCGGTACCAAGACCGTATTGCTGATTGCGATAATGGCCTTCGCCATCGGCCGCACCGACTTCCTCGACCTCGCGCTGGCCTATGCCCTGATCAACTTTATCGGGGTTCTGGCGGTACTGTGGTTTGTTCAGGAAAACCACAAGCGCAGCCGGGCCGCGGCGGCTCCCGGGCAGCAGCGCGAGCCAGCGAAGGGAGCCGACAACGAATGAACGGTGTCGTGGAACTGCTCTCCGGCCTGCTGGTGATTTGCGGCTCGCTGTTTGTTCTGGCCGGCGGCATCGGGGCCCTGCGCATGCCGGATTTCTATACCCGCATCCACGGTGCCAGTCTGACTGACTCACTGGGTCCGGTGCTGGTGCTGGGCGGCCTGATACTGCAGGCGGGACTGTCACTGGTCAGTGTCAAGCTGGCAGTAGTATTGCTGTTGCTGATGACCACCTCCCCCACTGCCAGCTATGCCCTGGCCAATGCCGCCCTGCTGGCCGGTCTGCGCCCCGCCGGAGAGGGTGACAAGGCGGCGCCCCCGGAGACTTCCCGCCACGAGGAGTCACAGCCATGACCACCCTGCTGATCGGCGTGTTCCTGCTGTCATTGCTGGTAATCACCGCCGTCGCCATCGTCCGCGCCAGCGACCTGTTTTCAGCAGTGATGCTAAGCGGTATTTTCAGCCTGCTGATGGCGCTCAATTTTTTTCTGCTCGACGCGGCGGATGTCGCGTTGACTGAAGCCGCGGTGGGCGCCGGTGTGGCGACGGTACTGCTGCTGGCCGCGCTCAGACTGACCCCCGCCAACGAGGCCTCCGCGCGCGGTGCCAGCATCCTTGCGGTGACGGTGGTCGTAGTGACTGCACTGCTGATGATCTATGCCTCCTTCGGCCAGCCCTCGCTGGGCGATCCACTGGCCCCTGCCCAGCAGCATGTGGCGCCCTGGTATATTGAGAAGACGCC
This sequence comes from Kineobactrum salinum, assembly GCF_010669285.1. Lineage (GTDB taxonomy): Bacteria > Pseudomonadota > Gammaproteobacteria > Pseudomonadales > Halieaceae > Kineobactrum > Kineobactrum salinum. The sequence goes on from NZ_CP048711.1 coordinate 57,943, forward strand.
CGAGTTGATTGATATTCCGAACATCGTCACCGCCGTACTGGCCAGCTACCGTGGTTTCGATACCCTGGGAGAGGTGTTTGTGGTGCTGACCGCCGGTGTCGGCGTCATGTTCCTGCTCGGCGGGGGTCGTGGCAAACCATTTTCCCACCTCGACAGTGATGGTGAGCAGGGCCTCAGCGAACACTTGATCCCCAAGGTAGTCGCCAGGATTCTGGTGCCCTTCATCCTGTTGTTTGCGCTGTTCATCCAGTTTCACGGTGAATACAGTCCGGGCGGCGGCTTCCAGGCCGGCGCGCTGTTTGTTGCCGGCATGATCCTGTTTGCACTGGTACGTGGAGAGCGACTGGCGCTGGCGGTCATTCCGCCCCAGGTGCTGCTGTGGATGAGTGCCGGCGGGGCCCTGCTTTACGGCGCAGTCGGTCTGGCAGGCATTGTGATGGGGGGCAGTTCCTGGATTATTCCGTGCTCGCCGGCGATCCCGTTGCGGGGCAGCACCTGGGTATCATCCTGATTGAGTTCGGCGTCGGCGTCACGGTCACCGGCGTACTGCTTTCCATCTTCCACGCCTTTACCGCCAGAGACTAGTTTTGCATGGAACTATTAGGCCTTTTTAATTACTGGGTTTTCGCCGTATTGCTGATGACCGGCCTGTATGCATTGATCGCCAAGCGGAACCTTGTCAAGAAAATCCTGGGGCTGGCAATCTTCCAGTCCGCCGTGTTCCTGTTCTTCATTACCATGAGCAAGATCGACGGAGGCACGGCGCCCATCATCCAGGCCGGCATCAGCGACCAGGTATTTTCCAACCCACTGCCCCAGGTTCTGATCCTGACGGCGATTGTCGTTGGCATCTCGACCACCGCGCTGGGGCTGGCGATTGTAGTGCGGCTGTACGAAGAATACGGCTCCATAGAGGACGACGAGATTCTGGCGATGGACCGCAATACATGAATCTGGCCGAACATCTGCCCGCCCTGCAGGTCGCCCTGCCCCTGCTGACCGCGCCGCTGGTTATCCTGCTGCGCACCGGCTTTCTCGCCTGGTTGAGTGCGCTGCTGGCCAGCCTCTGTTCGCTGGGGCTGGCGGTCCTGCTCGTCGCTGCGGTGCTGGAAGGCGGCACTCAGCACTACGCGATAGGCGGCTGGGAGCCTCCCTTCGGCATCGCCCTGCGGGTCGACGGTCTCAGCGCGCTGGTGCTGCTGTTGATTACCGGTGCCTCCTCGCTGGCTCTGGCTGGAGGGCGCGGCTCTCTGCGGCTGGACATCGATAACCGGCGCGCGCCAATGTTCTACGGCGCGTGGCTGATCGCGATGGCGGGATTGTGCGGTATTGCGGTGACCGGCGACGCTTTCAACGTGTTCGTGTTCATGGAGATTTCGTCGCTCGCCACCTATATCCTGATCGCGGCCGGCAGAGACCGGCGGGCCCTGTCCGCAGTGTTCAAGTACCTGGTCATAGGCACTATCGGTGCCACCTTCTATTTGATCGGGGTCGGTTTTATCTACATGATGACCGGCACCCTGAACTTCGCCGACATGGCGCTGCGTCTTGAAGGTACCATCGACACCCGTCCGATCGTGATTGCCGCCGGCTTTGTCACCATAGGCCTGGCGCTGAAGGCAGCAGTATTCCCGCTGCATATCTGGCTCCCCGGGCCTATACCTACGCGCCCCACGCGGTCACGATATTCCTTGCCGCCTGTTCCACCAAGGTCGCCATCTATGTCTTGTTGCGCTTCAATTTCGCGGTATTTCACGGCAATCTATTGGGACATTCGGAGCTGTTCAGCGCCTTTGTCATTCCACTGGCCGTCACGGGCATTCTGCTGGCCTCGGCGATTGCCGTGTTCCAGACCAACCTGAAAAAGCTGCTGGCATTTTCCTCAGTGGCCCAGATCGGCTACATCGCCCTGGCCGCGGGGCTGACCTCTGCTCCCGGCCTGATGGCGGCACTGCTGCACATGTTCAACCATGCGCTGGCCAAGGGCACTTTGTTTCTGTGTGTGATGGCTTTTGCGCTGACTTCCGGCAGCGCCACACTCGCCAGCTTGCAGGGTATAGGCCGCCGCATGCCCTGGACCATGGCCGCGTTCGTCCTCGCCGGCCTCAGCCTGATCGGCGTGCCGGGAACCGCCGGCTTCATCAGTAAATGGTACCTGATCGTCGCGGTAATGGACTGGCACGGTAGCGGCTGGGGCATTGCCCTGGTCGCGGCCATTGTGATCAGCTCGCTGTTGGCGGTGATATACCTGTGGAAATTTGTCGAGGCGGCCTGGTTCTCCGAGCCACCCGATGGCGATGTGTCACGGCTGGAGGTGAGCCTGCCATTGCGCAGCCTGATCTGGCTGGCGGCACTGTCCAATGTCTATTTTGGCCTGTTTCCCCGCCTGCCTCTCGCCCTGGCCCGTAGCGGCACCGACACCCTGCTCGGGGCCTGTACTGATGTCCGCGACCACACTGCCGTTAATGTTGCTGCTGCCCCTGCTGGGCGCTATCGGTATCGCAGCTACAGGGCGTTGGCCCAACCTCCGTGAGACGGTGAGTCTGGTGACTGCGGTAGCACTGGCGATCACTGTATTTTCCTGGTTTCCGGAAGTGGCCGACGGTGCCCGACCGCGGCTGGTGCTGGCGGAGCCGCTGCCCGGCCTGCCCTTTGCGCTGTCCCTGGAGCCTCTGGGGATGATGTTTGCCTGCATCGCCTCCTTCCTGTGGATCATCAATACCATCTACTCGATCGGTTACATGCGCAGCAACAGGGAAAAGCACCAGACCCGCTTTTATATCTGCTTTGCGCTGGCCATCGCTGCGGCCATGGGCATCGCGCTCGCAGACAATCTGTTCACGCTGTTCCTGTTCTACGAAATACTGACCCTCTCTACCTATCCTCTGGTTGCGCACAAAGGGGACCCCGCCACCGTCAGATCAGCGCGGGTCTATCTCGGCGTCCTGCTGGGTACGTCCATCGCCCTGTTTCTGCCGGCAATCATCTGGACCTACGTCATTGCCGGCACCACCCGCTTCACCCTCGGCGGCATTATCGACGGCAAACTGGAGGGGGCAGCCATCGGGCTGCTGCTGGGCCTGTTCGTGTTCGGTATCGGCAAGGCTGCGGTGATGCCGGTTCACCGCTGGCTGCCCGCCGCGATGGTTGCCCCTACGCCAGTCAGTGCACTGTTGCATGCGGTAGCAGTAGTCAAGGCGGGCGTATTCAGCGTCACCAAGATCATCATCTACATCTTCGGCGTCGACTTCCTGTTCAGTCAGCCGAGTGCCGATTGGCTGCAGTTTGCGGCTGCGTTTACCATCATCGCCGCCAGTGTGGTTGCCCTGTACCAGACCAACCTCAAGCGCATGCTGGCCTATTCAACGATTGCGCAATTGTCCTACGTCATCCTCGCGACCGTGATTCTCAAGCCGCTGGCGGAAATTGGTGCCGCGGTGCATATCGCTGCACACGCGTTCGGCAAAATCACACTGTTTTTTGCCGCCGGGGCGATTTATACCGCCTCCCACAAGACTGAACTGTGGCAGCTGGCCGGCATCGGCAGGCGCATGCCCTGGACCATGGCCGCCTTTACCATCGGCGCACTGAGCATGATCGGCGTACCGCCCACGGCGGGCTTTGTTTCCAAGTGGTTCATCCTTGCCGGCGCCTTCCAGGCCGAGAGCTACCTGGCGATTTTTACCATTATTGCCAGTACCGCGCTGAATGCGATGTACTTCCTGCCCATTGTCTATTTTGCCTGGTTGAGCCCGCCCGCAACCGGCGTGGATATGGAGCATGGTGAAGCGCCGGCGGCCATCTTGCTGGCCATGCTGGTGACCGCCACATTGACCATCGTATTCTTCTTTTTCAATCAACCATTGCTGGACCTTGAAGGCCAGCTGGTGCGGAGCCTGCCGCTATGACCAAACCCGATGACCACTGGCTGACCCGCCCCGCGACCCTGCGCAAGTTGTGGATCGGGGCAGCATCGTGCTGCTGCTCATTGTCTTGTTGCAGTTGCTGATTCCGGTCAAGGGTTATTTTGGCATCGACAGCTGGTTCGGCTTTGGCGCGCTGTTTGGCTTTCTCAGTTGCGTGCTCATGGTCATTGTTGCCAAGCTGCTCGGCGCAATCCTGAAGCGGCCGGATGACTATTACGATGTTTGAGCTGTTTGCAACCCTGCCGCCCGCGCTGGCGCTCATGACCGGCGCGCTGCTAACCGCGCTGATACGCTCCAGGCAGCTGCGCGCGGCGGTGGTAATTATCGCCCCGCTGATCTGCCTGTACATGATCTGGCAGGTCCCGGACGGCGTGGTGCTGCGCGGCACGTTTTTGGGCTACCCGCTGGAACTGGTCGAGGGCAACGCCGTCAGGCGGCTGTTCGCGACGATCTTTGCCATCATGTCCGCCACCGGCGCGGTCTTCGCATTCAACACTGCCCGCCGCACCGAACTCGTTGCGGCGCAGGTCTATGCTGCGGGGCCATAGGGGTTGCGTTTGCCGGTGACCTGCTGACCCTGTTCATCTTCTGGGAATTGATGGCATTGTTTTCCACGGTTGTGGTCTGGTGCGGTGGCACCGAAGCATCGCGCGCGGCAGGAATCCGCTATGTGATTATTCACCTGTTGGGTGGCGTGGTCCTGAAAGTCGGTATCGAAGGAATCCTGGTCGGCACTGGATCACTGGATATCCGGGCTTTCTCCGCGGCAGATTTCAGCACTTGGATGCTGCTGATCGGCATCCTGATCAACGCGGCCGCCCCGCCCTTGTCTGCCTGGCTGTCAGATGCCTACCCCACCGCCAGCCCCACCGGCTCGGTGTTCCTGTCCGCCTTCACAACCAAGACAGCCATTCTGGCACTGATTCTGCTATTTCCCGGTGAGTCGGTATTGATCTGGGTCGGCCTGTTCATGGTGTTCTATGGCATCATCTATGCGCTGCTGGAAAACGACATCCGGCGCATACTGGCGTTCTCAATCGTCAACCAGGTCGGTTTCATGGTCTGCGCCGTGGGTATCGGCACCGAAACAGCCATCAATGGGGCTGCTGCCCACGCCTTCGCCCATATTATCTACAAGGCCCTGCTGTTCATGAGCGCGGGCGTGGTGGTGATGCGCACCGGCAAGCACCTGTGCACTGACGTCGGCGGCCTGTTCCGGACCATGCCGATCACCATGTGGTGCGGTGTAGTGGGTGCCATGGCCATCTCCAGTTTCCCGCTAACCTCGGGTTTCACCACCAAGACACTGATTTCCCAGGCGGCGGTAGATGAAGGCCTGGTTCTGGTGTATTTCCTGCTCGCCGCGGCCTCGGCAGGGGTTTTCCTGCACGCGGGTATCAAGTTTCCCTGGTTCGTGTTCTTTCAGAAGGATTCCGGTTTGCGCCCCAAGGATGCTCCCTGGAATATGGCCGTGGCGATGCTGTTCTTCGCCGGTCTCTGTATTTTGCTCGGTGTGTATCCACAACTGCTGTATCCATTGCTGCCCTATGCGGTTGACTACCAACCCTATACCGCCAGCAAGGTGCTGTTCTATCTGCAACTGTTGCTGTTTTCCGGCCTGGCATTCTTCCTGATGCTGCCGTGGATGCAGCGCACCCTGACAATCTCGTTGGACGTCGACTGGTTGTGGCGGCGGGGCCTGCCCCAGCTGGCCCGGGCCAGCGGGCGCCTGGCAGGACCTCCGCTGCGACTGATGCAGGCAGGACTACTCCGCTTGGCCAGCGCCGTCGGTGGCTCGGCACGCGGTACCATGGAACAGGCTGGGCCGCTGGGGCGTTCCTGGGAGATCGGCACTACCGCGTTGTGGATTGTGGTGTTGCTAATGGTCTACGTGATTATCTACTATCTGTTCTGATACGGCCTGACGTATGAACAGGCCCTAATGCAACCCGGAAATACTGAAACATGAAAACGCGCCTTCGCACCCATGGCGGGCGGGGTTGCCGTGCTAGAACTTCGCATAACGGCTGTTGCAATACTGGCGATGGCTGTTGACCGTCTGCGCGATTGCGGTGTTGAGCTGTCCCTGCTCCTCGCCAGTGAACCAGTCCTGGTGACGGTTCGGCCGCGCCGGATCCACCGGTGTCACGCTGGAACTTCCCTCGCGATGCGCAACCCACATCGCCGCGATATCGGCGTCGATCTCCGCTAGCTGGGCTGCCGTATAATTCCGGTCAGCGTCACGCTTGCGCTCCAGTGCCAGCGCAGTCTCGCCCCAGAAACTCTTTTCCTTCATGCAGTTGACCAGCGGCGTCATGCCGTCGGCACAGCCTGCCCCCAGCGCGCCGCAGTTCCGGCCGCCGCTCTTGTTTTTGGCTTGGCCGCCTGTCACTTTGGGTAGCTTGAAGCGAGGCTGAGCGACCGGCGCGGTGGCCGCAACCTGAGTCGCAGGGGTGGCGGCAGTCGCGGGCGCCGCTGCCGATTCGCAATCGCCTGCTCCGGTGAGAGTCTCAGCGACACCACCGGCAACGGCCTCAGCTGCATCCCTGACCAGCCCCCTGGCCCCCAACTGTCCAGCCAACCGCCCACCGAGGCCGGCGAGTCGCCCCACTGCTCCGCTCACCACGGCCGTTGGAGCACTGCCAGCTGTCCCACAACCGGCCACAGTGGTCTCGGCCCAGACCGGTATGCTCATCAGTAGCGCCGCCAACAATCCTGCCAGCCGGCAGTTCAGCAGTCGTTGTGACGGGGCCGCGGCCGGCCACAAGGATATTTCGTAGCGGTAATCATGTGTTTGCATATCTCGCTCCTTGCCTGTGTGACGACGTTGTATTGCGAAGTGCCTACCCCCTGTTCCGGCAGCGTCGGCCAGGACCTGGCTGGATCCATTATGTCCGCTGGTGTGGTGGCGGTCCTCACGTAGCCTTCACGGAGTTTTCAACTGTCACACCACCCGCCGGCAGCACCCGCCGCGCCTCATTTTCACACCGCCCGCCGCGGTGTAGAATCGAGAATCTCTCGCGTGTACCAGGACGCAAGCACTGCCATGGATCACATGACCGCCCTTACGCCTCCCGGCAGTGACAAGCAACTTTTTCTGTGGCGTTTTGCCGACGTCGAATTCGACGAGTCGGGCCTGCAGCTCAGTGTCGCTGGCGAGACAGTGGTGATTGAACACAAGCCGCTACAGCTACTCGCCTTTCTATTGCGCCACAGTGGTGAAGTGGTCAGTAAACAGGATCTGCTGGAGTCGGTCTGGGCCGGACGCGTCACTGTCGAGCACGTCCTCGCGACCGCGGTCGGCAAACTTCGCCGGGCACTGGGCGCAGCGGCCGACAGAATAGTGACCGTACCGCGTATCGGTTACCGCCTGTTGGGGCCAGTGGAGCGTATTGCCATTGGGCGGGAGTGGCGGTCCGGCCTCAGCCTGCGTGTGGGCAGTACCGTGCCCGGCCGCGATCATTTCCAGCTACAGCGCCAGCTGGGGTCTGGCCACAGCAGTGAAGTATGGCTGGCCCGACATCGCAAGACCACGGAACAACGGGTCTACAAATTTGCCCGCGATGCCAGCCAGCTGGATGCAATCAAGCGTGAAGCCACTGTGGCCCGGCTGCTGGTCAGTAGCCTGGGCGAACAACCGGGTTATGTGCGCACCCTGGACTGGAATTTCGACACCCCGCCCTTCTTTCTGGAGACCGTCTATTCCGGTCAGCCCCTGGAACTGTGGGCTATCGAGGTAGGGCTGGCCAGCTGGCGCGTTACCGAACGCCTGGATCTGTTCCTGCAAGTTTGTGACGCGGTCGCGGCCGCTCACAGCGTCGGCGTCCTGCACAAGGACCTCAAGCCCTCGAATGTCCTGGTTGCGCAGGACAGTTCCGGTCAGCTCGTGCTGAGTATTGCAGACTTTGGTTGTGCCAGGTTGCTGAACCCCCAGGCTCTGGCGGCACTCAGTATTACCGCCCTTGGCTTTACACGCCAAGGCCAGGAAGGCAACAGTGGCACGCCTCTGTACCTTGCGCCGGAGGTCATTGCCGGCCGCGAACCCACCATCCAGAGCGATGTCTACGCGCTCGGGATATTGCTCTACCAAATCCTGTGCGGCGATTGCCGGCGGATCATGGCAGGCGACTGGGAGCACGATATCAACGACCCGCTGCTGCGCGAAGACATCGCCCTCGCCACTGCCGGCGATCCGGCCCGGCGGCTGGCTAGCGCCGCCCAACTGCGGGACCGCCTGCGCCAGCTGGATGCACGTCGGCGGGAGCAGCAGCGCCAGCGCGCCAATGCCGAACGTCTGGCGCTGGCGACCCGGACGCTGGAGCGCGCCCGGGCCCGGCGGCCATGGGCGATAGCCACCGGCCTGGCACTGGCGCTGGGCCTCACCGCCTCGCTCTGGTTTGCCGACCGCGGCATCCCCGGCGCGGGCCACGACCTGACAGTGCGCGAAGCAATGCAGCGTGGCAGCGAAGCGCTGGAGCAGCGCTTTGTGGGAACCCCCTGACCGAGGCAACGGTGCGGCTGACCACTGGTCGGGTATTTGACAGCCTGGGGGAGCTGAACGCTGCCAGCGCCCACCTGCAGCGGGCTGCAGAGCTGTTCGAACGTGAGCTCGGATCCAGTCACCCGCAGACCCTGGCCAGCCGCTACCAACTAGCCATCACGCTGAGCAATGCCTCTGACTACGAGCAGGCCGCGGCCGTGCTGGGTGCGGCGGACAGCGACGCGCTGGTGGCCGGCTCCAACCCGGAGGCAGAGCTCGCTGCCGCACGTGCCTGGGGACGCTGGTACCTGTTGCAGGGACGCGCCGCCGAGGCCGCACCAGAGCTGGAAAAGGCAGCACTGGCCCAGCGTCAACTGCAGCCGAACGATCTGCAGACCCTGCATGAGATCCGCAGTGACCAGGCCCAGGCCTACAACCATATGGGCCGTGCGGAGGAAGCCGTGGCCCTGCTGCAGGAACTGCAGCAACCCCAGTACCGACGTGCGGCAAGCCCGGCCAGAAAGGCCTCGACGGACTTCCTACTGGGAGCTGCGCTGCTCTACGCCGAGCGCTACGGCGAAGCAGAAGCCGTGCTGCTGAATGCGTCGGGTGCGCTGGACAAAATCTATGGCGAGGACTCGGTACAAAGCGCCCGTGCGCGCAGTGCCCTGGGCAACCTATACTTCACCATCGGTCGTGCCCCAGAGGCGTTACCCATGCTCATCGCGGCCCGCGCTACTCTGTGCAAGCTGTACGGCCCGCAACACCAGGTTTGCCTGCAGCATCACGGCAACGAGGGTATTGCACGATTACAGCTGGGTGAGGACCGTCAGGCGCGGCAGCAGCTGGAACTGGCCCACGGCGGCTTTCGCGAGCGCTTTGGCGACAGTTTCACTGGCACCCAGGTGCTGGCCTACTACCTGGCCGCGACGCTGCTGGCAGCTGGGGAAACAGAACAGGCCGCTACGCTGATAGGCGGACTCGATCCTGCCATTCTCGCAAGTGGCAGCCCTGGCGCCCACTGGGGGGCACGAGTGGGAGCGCTGGCAGCGACTCTGTTGCTGCTGCGGGGCCAGGTCGACGAAGCGGTAAGGCAACTACGCGAAGCCGTGGCTGCGATGGAAGCGGCGCAGCTGCAACCGTGGATCCTGGCTCCCTTTCGAGAGTATTTGCGCAGCGGCGAAGCCATGTTGCAAGCAGCGAACAAAAGCTGAACCTGGCGAAATAGCACAGTCACCGATCAAGGATCGGCAGGGCGCAGCTCCAGCGGTCACCACCCGCCGGGTGAAGCTCGCCCCGCAGGGTGGATCAGAGTTTATTCTGACGGCGTCGGGATAAATGACGCGGCTTCGCCATGAACAACAGCCCCGCAAGTCCCAGTGAGAGAATGGCGATCGAGGACGGCTCGGGCACCGGGGAGGGTTCATCATTGATGAATGTTACCTCGTCACCAAAAAACCTGGTGGTCAAGCTGGAGCCACGGCCCAGGCCGGATACCTGCAGGTTGTTCTCCAAACTGAATCCGGTGGATACAATGAACGACTCCGTTACATTGAACAAGTCCTCCAGGGCAAGGATATAGTCCACAGGGTTGAAGTCAAAAAACAGCGAGAACATGAAGTCGGAACCAATCTGAAGATCACCCATCACGTTCAGCGAATCACTGAAAATCTCGCCGATTTCCAGCTCCAGAAAACCGGCACTCAGGTTCAAGTCGCCCTGGACCGTCAGCGTTCCCGGAGAGTTGCCGGGAGCCACTACGCCACCGTCCACAAGAACGTCGCCGACGATGGTGCCATCGCCATTCAACACCCCGTCCGTAAAGACGTTCACGTCACCGTTGATGACACCGCCATCCCGCGCAGTCAGCGTGGCGACCTGGCCGTCGAGTGCTTGCGCGTCGGGATTGTTCTCCGAAACATCGATGGTTTCAGATACCATTTGCCCCTGGTTCTCCACGATAATCGAGCCGGAGTTCTTGACATATATCTGCTCGCCGTCGGCATAGGTTTCCGGCAACAAAGTCGAGCTGGAGCCGAAATCCACCATCGCGGCCAGCACCGGATTGCCCTCGCTGTCGTAGATCAGGTTGCCGTTCTCGTCGGTCACCTGCTGACCCTCGACCAGGGCACTCCAATCGGGAGTTACCACCGGGGTCCCCGAGTCAGTAAAACCCACAATAGCGGTGGTGCCGCCAATCTGGACATCATCCGCCGTCAGCGAAGAGCCGCTGCCGTTGACGGTGACCGTGGAACTCCCATCAACCGGGAAGGACGATACGTACATATCGATATCGGTAACGCTGCTGTCCGCGTATCCGTCCGTGACTTCCACCGAGCCACCGTTGGTGATATTAAGCTCGGCATCGACTTCCGCGCTTCTGCCGCCCACTTCCACATAATTGTCCGCGTTCATTGCGGAGCCGGCACCGTCCACGTTGACGATGGAGGTCGATCCCGCATCGGCACTGGTGCCGACCCAGATGCTGCCGTCGTCCCCGCTATCACCGACCTTGCCGCTCAATGCTTCCAGCAATCCGCCGTTGGTGATGTTGACTGTGCTGCTGGACTGGCCATCGAAGCCGACATAAACTCGGCCGCCGTCGCGATCCCAGCTCGCTCCCGCCGAACCCTGCTGGGATTTCAGAACCGAGCCGGCACCGTCAATGTTGGTGGTGGCATTGCCCGCAGTAGCAGTGAGCCCCTGTCCGCCGAGGTATACATGGGACTCCTGCCCCGCTACCACACCACCGTTGTTGATATTCAGCGTCCCGCTGCCACCCTGGCTATTCCTGATACCGATGCCGTCGCTGATATCGATACGGGCCGATCCCGAATTGCCGTCTCCCGACACAGTGACCGTGCCGCTGGACCCCACCCCGGTACCGATGATCAAGCCACTGCCGGTGGCCGATGTAATCCCGTTGCCGTCGGATGAGGCATTTACTTCCAGACTGCCTTCGTTTCCACTATAGCCGACTCTCACCTGGCCAGTATTGTTTTCCAGCGTCGAGGGGTTTGACGGGAAAACCCAACCGGAGGTGATAATCGTGGCATTCACCGAGAACGGGAGCGCGGTCAGAACTGCCAGCGACAGGCCGCGCCAAAGACTTTTTTTCTTCATGGTTAACAGATTCCTTGTTCGGAAGTGGACAACCCCGCGTCAGCAAAGTGTTTCCAAGGAATGCAACGCGAATTCAGGGCCGGTGGTATGCAATTTCATGGCCACCACTGATAACTATTTGAATCTATTTGGCTTTCCATGCTGGGGGGAACAAGTGTTTGGGGGATGTGTAAAATTCACCGACACTGGCGACTGGCGACAGCAAGCTGTTCTACGAGCCAAACGTCAATGCGGTCATGCTTTTGTGGCGGAAGCTCGCTTACAGGAACTCGGGCGCTGGTCTGAGCGGCCAATGGAGAGCCCGCTGGCCTTACTCCAACCGGCGCTGGGCAACTCTGGTGCCATCCTCCAATCCGGGACCCGGGTACAGCACCACCGTTTGACCGGGCTCGAGCCCGTCCAGAATCTGCGCCTGCAGACCATTATTGTGGCCTGCCTCGACCGGTGTCAGTCTGGCCCTGTTGTTCTCTACCACAAACACCGCCCAGCGCTCACCGTCGCGAAACAGCGCACTGGAGGGCGCGGTGAGCGCGCTGTCGTCCTCCCACACCACGATTCTGGTTTCTACCCTGTAGCCGTGCCCCAGGCTGCGGCGCCGGGCGGGCGGGCCGCGAAAGCGGATAACCGCATTGACCCGCTGTTCCTCCACACCCAGCGCTGAAAACTTGGTAAAGCCCCAGGGCTCCACCCGCTCTACGGTGCCTTCGAGGGTACCCGCGCCGCCCCAATGCTCCACCAGCACCCGATTGCCGGCTGCGACCTGCACCGCATCGGTGGACAGCAGCTCGACAATGATTTCGAGGTCGTTCTCGGTATCTCCGATTTCCAGAATCGGGGTGCCGGCCGCCACTGTGGTCTCGCTCTCCTGCAGGATCTGCAGCACGCGTCCCGACACAGGTGCTGTCAGCGCGATGGCGGCAGCGGAGCCGTCGTGCCCGGCCCGGTCGGCGTCATTGTCGGCAAAACTGATCAGGCGGGCCCGGGCATTGGCGAGCTCTGCCTCTCGCATAGCCACGGCCGCGGCAGCGGTTTTCTGCGCTGCCGTCAGTGTACGTGCGGCTCGCCGCGCCTCGTCGCGCTCAGCCTCGGATGCCTGTTCACTGGCAAACAGTTTGCCTATCCGCTCCAGTTCCCGGTCAGCCCATTCCCGTTCCGCAATGGCCCGGTCCAGATCCGCCTGGGCCATGCGCAACGAGGCTGCAGCGGCATCCAGCGCAGCCAGCGCTTCGCCCCGGCTGCGGCTGTCCAGCGGAGACACGTTCCGCGGCAACATGCGGGCGATGACGGTGTCCCCGCCCGTCACAGTGTCCCCTGCCTCCAGTTCCACCCGCAGCAGGCGTCCGTCAACAGGCGCGGACACGCTGTAGGCATCGCGTACCCGGGTACGGGCCTCCTCATCGATCGTGACCATCATCGCCTCGCGCGCGGTCTGGCCGAGATCCACTAGGGTGGGACGGGGCCAGAATGCATAGGCCAGCAGCAGTGACAACAGCAGCGCCGCGCCAAGCGTAATCCAAGTTCGGGACTGTCGTCGCGCCATAGTGCTACTCTCGTGTTTTGAGGGCCGATACCAGGTCCAGGCGATTGATGTCTCGCTTCACCAGGAGCCCGGAGATGATCGCCGCCGACAGTACGGCCAGCGCCGCGGTACCATGGCTTGCCGGTACAAATTCCACCGGCACACGGTACAGGTCCGTACTGAAGCCCGCCGCCACTGCGAGGGAAAAATAATAACCCAGCACCGAGCCCACTGGCAGCGCCAGCAGCGTGAGCAGGCCCAGCTCGCCCAACAGCACAAAGCCGACCTCGGCCCGGGTGAGCCCCACCACCCGTAGACTCGCCAGATCCCGCGCCCGTTCCGCGAAGGCTATGCGAGCGCTATTGTAGACAATACCAAAAGTAATCACAGCGGCGATGACTGCCATCACATAGCGCATGGCGCCAGCGCCGGTATCCATCTGTTGCTGGAAGGATGCGCGACTGTCCTCGCTCAGGGTGACCCCGGCCACGACTGGCATATCCTTGATTTCCCGGTACAGACGATCGCTGGCGGCGCTGTCTATGCGCAAATAAGCACCGGAGACGCGATGGGGTTCACGCAGCAAGCGGTTAAGCGCGGCCAACTCCATGAAAGCAGGCGATCCCAGCAGAGTGTCGGCGATGCCGACCACCGCTATGCTCAGCTGGGGACGCCGTCCTTCGCGGACATCAACCAGCAGTTCGTCTCCCGGCTCGATTGCCAGCTCATCCGCCAGTGCGCGGGACAGAATAATGCCATCAGCCCGTATGTCCAGCGGCCGCAGGGCATCATCCAGTGCCCGGAACAAATGGGGTTTGGCTTCCAGGGCAGTGATGGAGCCGCGATAGCTGCGGCGGCCGTTGCGAAAAATCACTGCTACCGCGCGCAACGGTTCTACCTGCAGTACGCCCTGCATCCGGGCCAGCGCGAACAGAGTCTGATCGCCCAACGGCTCAATGAAACTGACCGTCGCGTCACTGCGATCCACTACGCCAAAATTCACTTCCAGGGTTTTGTTGAAGGCACTCATCACACTCAACATGGACACCGAAAGCGCCATACCCAAAGCTATGCCCAGCACCGCCAGAACCGCCCGGCCGGGCTGCCGTATCAGGTTGCGCAGGACCATCCGGCTGGGCTGGTCCAGCACTGCTCTCAGGCGTGGGCCAAAACTCAGGGAGTGGCTGAAATCCGGTGGCGTCGGCGGCCGCATGGCTTCCGCCGGCGCCAGCGCAAACACCCGTCGCAGTACCAGCACGCCCCCGCCGAAGCGGACAGTACACTGACTGTGAAGCCGGTGACGAAGGCCGCCGGATCGACCCGGAACAGCAGGAATGGAAATTTGTAGAATTCCTGGTAGAAGCCGCTCAGGCTCCTACCTGCCAGCATGCCCAGACCACAGCCGAGCAAGGCTCCGCCGACAGCGATGATCAGGGTGAACTTGAAATAGTGCAGGCCCACCTCCAGACCCGTGCGACCAAAAGACTTCAACAGCCCGATCTGGTCGCGTTCAGCCTGTACCATGCGCGAGGTAACGATGTAGAGCAAAAAAGCCGCCACTGCGAGAAACACCGGCGGCACGGTGCGGCTGGACACCTGCAGGCCCTCAATCTCCTCAACGATGAAGCGGTTCGACAGCTGGTCCTCCAGGCCGTAGGCGCCGGTGCCACCGTAGGCCGCCAATAGCTGGTCGAGGCGGTCTATCAGCGCCTGTTCGCTGGCGCCGCGGGCCGGTGCGACAAGTACTTCATTAAAGGCCCCGTCGAGATCAAACGCTGCCTCAAGGGCACGCTCGTTCATCCACATTACCGCAAAGCGGGCATCGTCCGGCACCAGTTCTCCGGGCGCAGTGGTGTACAGAAACTCCGGCGCCTGGGCCAGGCCCACGATCGTGAAGCGGCGCCGGGAGCCGTGCATTGTCGCCGACAATTCGTCTCCGGGACGCAGGCCATGGGCATCGGCAAAGCCCTGCAGCAACAGAATTTCATCGGGTCGGGTGGCATCGAGCTGCCGGCCAGCGGCGAGGTAGACCGCATTCAGTGCCGGCTCGCGGAATTCCGGCAGCGAGACAGCCTGGGCCCGTACCGGCACCGCCTGTCCGGGCAGGCTGATCAGAGCGCCGCCATTGATTCGCCCCTCCAGTGCTGCGATCTCGGGCATGGCGGCCAATACGTCGAGGAGCTGCCGCGGTGCCCGTTTTAGCGGCGCAAATATCTGCGCCAGGCGATAGCGCTCGTAGTAAGTGCGCCGGGTCTCCTCCAGTGAATTGACCAGGCCATCCATCATCACCAGCATCATCACGCCCAGCGCAATCACCAGCACAATAGCCAGCCCCTGGCCCTTGACCCGCCAAAGATCCCGCCCCAGCTTGTGGTCCAGCATGTTCACCGCAGCAGCGCTCTCACCACTCGATATCCTCGGCATTGCTCACCGCGCTGTTGCGCACCACCTCGCGGATGTCGCCATCGGCGAAGTGAATCACCCGGTGCGCCATGGCCGCAGTGGCGGCCGCATGGGTGACGATAAGCACGGTGGTCTCCAAGTCCTGGTTAACATCCTGCAGTACACGCAGCACGGCGCGTCCGGTGGTGCTGTCCAGTGCGCCGGTGGGCTCATCGCAGAACAGCACCGTCGGCCGCTTGGCGATGGCGCGGGCAATCGCGACCCGCTGCTGCTCGCCGCCGGACAGCTCCGAGGGAAAATGGTTGGCCCGCTGATCCAATCCCACCCTTGCCAGCGCCTCGCCCGGGTCCAGCGGATTGTCGGCAATCTCGGTCACAAGCTCCACATTCTCGCGCGCGGTCAGGCTGGGCATCAGGTTGTAGAACTGGAACACAAACCCGACATGGTGGCGCCGGTAGCGGGTCAGGCGCTGTTCGTCCATCGCCGTCAGTTCCCGGTCGAAAAAAAACAGCTGGCCACTGGAGGGTGCATCCAGCCCACCGAGAATATTCAGTAGAGTGGACTTACCGCTGCCCGATGCACCCAGTAACACGACCAGTTCCCCGGCGGGCAGCTCAAGCGTCACTCCGCGCAGCGCATGGACAACGGACGGCCCTTCGCCATAGACCTTGGCCAGACTCCTGGTACGAAATGCGGGCAGGGATTTATCCAGGGGTCGGGACATGCGGTGGCTCTCGAAAGACGACACAAGTGTACGCAGGCCCAGCGCTACCGTCGAGCTGGCTTGAGCATGCCCGACACAGGGCCCGGACGGGTGAAATCGCGCTTCGCGACAGGTTAGCCAGGAATTGTGCAGCTATCGGCGGCAATAACTCAGATACTGTACTATTATCAGCAGGCGGCAGGGTATTGATTGTGACACCACCTGCGGTTGTTATCCGGTGCAGGCGGTGATAGTGTCCGATGACAATTGTCGTAAGACATGGAGGGCTTATGCAACAGAACAAGTTTTTTGCGCCACTGAAAATCCTGAGCTATGCCGTGCTGGCACTGATGGGTATAGCAATCATCTATGCATTTTCCATTGCCGTCCTGTATTGGACAGGCATTGCTGTCTAGGGCGGAGCGGCGACCATGACTAATCGACAGGCCCGTATTTTTGCGGTTGCGTCAACCGCCATCGCAGCGCTGGTTTTTCTGGTGCTGACGCTGGACAGCCACCGGCAATTTCCCGAATTGACTCAATCCAAGAATATCACGCCAGCAGTCATCCACGGCAAGGATGTCTGGCATAAATATAACTGCATAAACTGCCACACGCTTTTTGGGGAAGGCGCCTACTACGCGCCGGACCTGACCAAGATCACCCAGCACCGGAGCGAGCCCTACCTGCAGGCGTACATGCGTGACCCCTCCAGGTTTTACGACGAACAGACGCACCGCCGCTTGATGCCCAAACAGGATTTGAGCGACGAAGAAATTACCGATCTGATCGCATTTCTGGACTGGGTCAGCAATGTGGACAACCAGGGTTGGCCGCCGCGGCCGATTCTGGTGACCGGCAGCTTCGTACCCGGCGCTGACACTGTGACCGCGGCAGAACGTGACATTGACCCGGACAAACCCCCGCCCGGAGTCACCCCCGTAACCGAAGCCGATGATATCCGCGCCCGGGGCCAGAAAGTATTTCGTATGGCCTCTCCGGCGTGTAATGCCTGCCATTCAACGGCGCCCGGTGCCGACATGGCGGGACCAACCATGGCCGGCATCGTCTCGCGGGCGACACAAACGCTGCAATCCGGTGACTATCAGGGCGCAGCAACGGACGTTGAAGGCTATATTCGCGAGTCGATCGTTGACCCCAGCGCCCATCTTGTTGAGGGAGCGATGTATTCGGCGAACGGCACCTCATTTATGCCTACTACGTACAATGACAGCCTGACAGATGAAGAGATTGATCAACTGGTCGCCTATTTGACCACGTTCAAGTAATTTCGGGTCCCGGGTTAGATATCCGAGGCATCGCGCAAGGAACTTCAGGGAGCACAACAATGAGGTACAAATCCCAGTCGGTCGCTTATTGGTACTTTGCAGTGGCAATGGTGCTGTTCGGTTTGCAGCTGGTTTTTGGTCTCCTTTCGGCGACCAAATATCTGGGACCGGACCCACTGCTCTATATACTGCCGTTCGACGTCACCAAGGTCATTCACACCAACCTGCTGATTGTGTGGGTGCTCACCGGTTTCATGGGGGCCACCTACTGGATGGTCCCGGAGGAATCCCGCAGCGAACTGCACAGCGTCAAGCTCGCGTATATTCAACTGATTCTGTGGACCTTGATGGGCGTCACTGCGATTATCGGCTACCTGTTTCGCTACGGCACCGGCAATAAGCTGCTGGAACAGCCACTGCCCCATAAACTGGTGATTGTCGTCTGCATGCTGATATTCCTGTACAACATTGGCATGACAATCAAAAAGTCCGGTCGCTTTACCACCACCGAGGGGGTATTGGTTCTGGGTCTGGCGAGCTCAGCCGTGCTGTTTTTCCCCGCGCTGTTGCACTACGAAAACTATACCGTTTCCATTTTCTATCGCTGGTGGACCATTCACCTCTGGGTCGAAGGCGTGTGGATGATGATTATGGGGGCATTCCTCGCCTACCTGTTGATCCGGCTTTCCGGCGCTGATCGCGAGGTGATGGAAAAGTGGCTGTATGTGATTGTCGGTCTGGTCTTTATTGCCGGCATTCTGGGCACCGCCCATCACTACTACTGGGTGGGCGTCCCGCAATACTGGCTGCCCATCGGCGGGTTTTTCAGCGCCCTGGAGCCACTGGCCCTGGCCGGCATGGCGGCCTATGCCTATGCGGCGATGCGCCGTTCGGGTTTGGCGCACCCCAACACCCTGGCGTTGCACTGGACCATAGGCAGCGCGGTATTTGCGTTGTTCGGTGCCGGTCTGCTGGGCCTGGCCCATACCTGGCCCTCTGTCAACAAATGGACCCACGGGACCCTGGTCACTGCGATGCATGGTCACGCTGCCTTCTACGGCGCCTATGCCATGATAGTGCTGGCGATGATTACCTACGCCCTGCCGGCCATGACCCATGGCCGTCGTGAGCAGGGCAGCAGCATGGGCTACTGGGCGTTCTGGCTGCAGATATCCGGCATGTTCGGCATGACGTTGTCGTTTGCAACGGCCGGGATCGGACAGGTCTATCTGGAGCGCATCATGGGCATGGGTTATCTGGATGCACAGCTGAAAATTCAGGTGCACTTCCTGATGCTCATCGCCACCGCCTCCGTGTTTACCATCGGTGTCGCGCTGTTTATTGTCGATTTCTTCCGCTACGCGCCGCGTTTCCAGCTGAGCCAGGAGCCCGATCCGGAGCTTGACACTACGAGCCCCAGCAGTGCCACTTGATGGCACCCACAAGTTCGCTGCAGATGAGCCGGTAGAGGAGCCCTATTATCTCCCCACCGGCAATGAAATCAGCCTGTTTGAACAGTGTCATGCGCAGAAACTGGCCGTCATGCTCAAGGGGCCGACCGGCTGTGGCAAAACCCGCCTGGTGGAGCACATGGCCTGGAGGCTCAAGCGCCCCCTGATCACCATCGCCTGCCACGACGACCTTGCTGCCAGCGACCTTATCGGCCGTTTCCTTATTCGTCACAATGGTACCGAATGGCAGGATGGACCATTGACCCGGGCGGTCCGGGAAGGCGCCATCTGTTATCTCGACGAAGTGGTCGAGGCGCGCCAGGATACCGTGGTGGTGCTGCACGCACTCACCGACCACAGACGCATGCTGCCCATCGACAAAACGGTCGAAACAGTCCCGGCCGCACCGGGTTTTCAGCTGGTGGTGTCCTACAACCCCGGCTATCAACGCATGCTGAAAGACATGAAGCCCAGTACGCGGCAGCGATTCGTGGCACTGGACCTTGATTTCCCCCCCCTGGAACACGAAGCGGCCATTGTTGAGCGGGAGAGCGGCACCGACCCCGCCACGGCCCATGCGCTTGTTTCCCTGGCACAGCGCATTCGAAGTTTGCGGGACCGGGGCCTGGCAGAGGTCCCCAGCACACGCTTGCTGATCGCCACCGCGACCCTGGCGCGGAACGGTATCCCCATCCACGACGCCTGTTACGCGGGGCTGGTTTCTCCTTTATCCGATGATGAATCCCTGGTCGGTGCCATGCGCGATCTGGTCGACGCGACATTCATATAGCGGGCGGATGGCGCCACATTTATCATGGCAGAAGCTGAAGAAGTCATTAGCGATGCAGCGCGCCACGCTACCGTGTTTGCCCAGGACCTGTGGCGCCGCCACCGCACCGCGCCCGATACCCCGCCGACTGTGGTTTTGGCGGATGTCGCCACGCGCCTGGATCTGCTGATCTCTGCCATTTTTGGTTGCAGCTATCCCATTCGCCGGGCCCAGCTTCCCCCCCGGGCCACTTTCCTGTCCATTGTTTTCAAGCGCCACCAGAAACCGCGTCTTCGCCGGCAGATACCCGCCACCAACGGTGTGTCCCTGTGGTTGCCGCCCGATTCGCAGTTGACGAATGTTGCACTGGCCACCCGGCTCTACCGGGTGATGGCGTTACAGCAGGTGATTCGTGCCCGCCGCGGCAGCGCCACGATTGTCAACCAGGGGCAGACGCCGTTGCTGGCTGATGTGGCTCTGTTGCTGGAGGCCTGCGCGGCCGATGCTGCGCTGGCCACATTACTTCCAGGCATGACTGGCTCGATTCAGACGTTGCGACGCGAGGCGCTGGCTGCCAGACCGCCGCTGTCACAGTTTCCCGAGCCGCGACGACCACTGGAGCAGTTCGTCCGCCAACTCCTGGGTAGCGAGTGCACGGTTTCTCCTGGCGGGATACCACTGACTGATTCCCCCGAGCAGTCGCTTAGCCATGCACAGCGGATAATCCGGGACCTGCAACTGGTACCCAGGGTTTCAGTGAACGCCATCTCGGCCCCTTTCCGCTGGTACGTGACTGGTGGACCGGGGAACTGCGCCCTCCTCCCGATGACCACGTATCTGGAGCGGGTGGCGAACAAGCGAGTGTAGACGAGGAGCAGGATACCACGCCTCCCCGGGGCGCCCGTCTGGAGCGGCGCCCGGAAGAGCGCCAGGCGACAGAAAATGAGGATGACGAACAAGAGCATCACGGCCCCTGGATGGTACAGGCGGATGAACCGCACCAGCACGCCGAGGATCCCATGGGCCTGCAGCGGCCCACTGACAGGGACGAGGAAACCAGTGCCGAGGAATTTGGCGATATGGTCTCGGAGCTGCCGGAAGCTCGCCTGGTGACCACGCCGGGGCGTCCCAAAGAAGTGCTGTTGTCTGACGATCCGCCCGATGCCCGGGCCCGGCGGGAACTCAAGGCCGCAGTTGCCGAAGGCCGGGGAATCAGTTATCCCGAGTGGGACTACCGGGCGCGGATCTACCGTGAACATGGCGCCACGGTACGGCTACTGTCCGTCCCCGAAGGTTCGCAACAGTGGGTGGATGATACCCTGGCCGCCCATGAATCCATGCTCAACAGTATCCGCCGGCGTTTTGAAATGCTGCGTGCCAGGCGCGTCTGGCATCGCAAACAGCTCGATGGCGATGAAGTCGACCTGGATGCCTATATCGACAGCTACGCTGACTTGCGAGCCGGCAACCCCATGGCTGAAGGCCTTTACCAGACACGCCGTACCGCGGATCGTGACACCGCCATTACCTTGTTGATAGATAACAGCGGCTCCACCGACAGCTGGGTTTCCGCCAACCGGCGCATCATTGATGTAGAGCGGGAAGCCCTGCTGCTGGTGTGTATTGCACTGGAAGGTCTCGGTGAACCCTACTCGGTACAGGCATTTTCTGGTGAAGGACCGCACGCGGTTACCGTGCGGCAGATAAAATCCTTTGAAGAAAGCTACAGCAACGAGGTGGCACTGCGGATCAGTTCCCTCGAACCGGAACATTACACCCGCGCCGGCGCCGCCATCCGCCACGCCAGCGTGGGCCTGATGCGTCAACCCGCGGCGCACAGATTGCTGCTGCTACTGTCCGATGGCAAGCCCAATGACAAGGATAATTACGAGGGACGCTACGGAGTCGAGGACATGCGCCAGGCCGTCACTGAAGCCAGCCTGCAGGGCATTTCCCCGTTTTGCCTGACCATCGACCGGCAAGCGGCCAACTACCTGCCGCGCATATTCGGCGCCCATCACTATGCCCTGCTGCCCAAGCCGGAATTGCTGCCGATGGTGTTGCTGGACTGGATGAAGCGTCTGGTGATGGCCTAGGGCCTGGCTTATCGGACCGCGGGAAATAGGAACCCCCGGACCTGAGGACCGAGGGCGTCGTTGTGCTTAGCGCTCAATCAGGGGCAGGCTATATCAAAACTCGTAGCGCAGTGAGGCACCCACAGTGCGCGGCTGGGCGTGGATAAACTGTCGGTAGCCCAGGTTGTCGCCAGATCCTTCAAGGACCACAGCGCACATGAAGAACCGGCCTGCTGCCGCTTGAGAAGTGAACGGAAACGGGATCAATCGGGCCTTTCGCTTCCCATTATTGCTTCGAGTTCACCCGGTCTGGGTGCGCCCTGCTTCGTCAGTACGTTGCCACTGGCGTCGAGGTAGTAGGTGCTTGGTGTAGCACTCAGGCCGAGGCTGGCCATCAACCGATTGTTGGCCTGCACACGGTCGGTGTTGTCGCCAACGAGTCCAGGAACGACCTTGATACCGCTATCTTGATGGCGCTCGTGATTCTTGTTCAATGCCGCACCCGGGTCTTTTGCCCCCATGATCGTCGCAGCCTTGGGCAGGCTGTCCTCTCTCAGGATGCCGACGAGGATATGGCGCAGCTGAACCCGGCCAGCCTCAATCCAGGGCTTTGCTTCCTGCCGGAAGCGATGGCAGTACGGGCAGTTCGGGTCGGTAAAGGTGTAGATGACAACCGGGGCATCGGGGTCGCCATCGACGATCCAGTCGGCATCTTCGAGCTGGCTCCAGGCTCGCTCGTTCTGGGGTCCCAGGACCAACTCCTGGAGCTTCGGCTCGGTAAGGTTCTGCCCGTCAGCGTCAAGCATGGATCCGACCACGACATGTTCGCGGTCGGGCGTCAGGTAGAAAGCGACGGCCTGTCCCTGCATGTTGCCGACCTAGCCGGTGAGGTTACCCGAGGCATCGAATGTGCCTTGGATGGTGACGCCACGATCAACCACGTTCTGTACGGCCGGTGGGTGGGTCTGGGCTGTCGCCGGGGAGCTGAGGCTGACTTCTGCGAGGATCACGCTCGTCAGCAGGGATATGCTCAGTGAATTGACGGCTTTCATGTGGTTTCTCCAGCTTAGTTGAATCGTTCGAGGTTGTGAGTCAGGGAGGCGGCAGACAGTTCGCCCAGGTGGGCATTCACTTGCCTGCCCTGGCGGTCGTAGAATAGTGTTGTCGGCAAGGCACGATTGCCGGTGCTGCGCCCGATGCTGGCGCCGGTGTCGGTCACCACGTTGTCCAGCGACAGGCCGAGTCGGGTCAGGAAATTCTGAATGGTTTCAGGTTGTTCCCCCTGATTGACGAAGACAAAGGTGATGTCCGGGTAGTCATGCTGGGCTTTCTCCAGCACCGGCATTTCGCGGACGCAGGGCGGGCACCAACTTGCCCAGAGGTTCACGACCATCGGTTGGCCGTCGGCGAGCTGCGGTAGCGTGGTCATACGGGCATCCAGCCCGGTCAGTGTGCTATCCGGAATGCTCGGTGCCGGGGGCTGTACAAGTCCGGTGAGCAGTGCTCCTGCGACCCAGGTCAGGAAACCTGCGGCCGCTGCGCCGCTTAGGGCGCGCCGAATGGTTGGATTGCGCCAGAGTTGCCGGGTCAGCACGAGCAATGCACCGATCAGGCCGAAGATCGGATCGAACCCGCCGTCCCGGATGTCGATGATGCCCAGAAGGTCGCTCCGGTACTGTTCCCAGTAGCTGAGCACAAACGCGGCGCGCGCCGACAGACTACCGGCAAAGAGCACGTGGAATACGGGGTCCGTCACCGATACTTGCTTGTTCCGGCCCGCAAGCGCAGCAATTAGCAGTGCGACGATGCCAGCGGCCAGAAGCAGCGCTCGACTCAGCGGAAGCGCGAGCGGTCCGATATCAATAGTTGCCACTAAAGTCTCCTTCAGGATTCTCGTGCCCGCGCCAGGCGATCGAGAAATTTTTGTGCCGACACTTCTCCAGTAGTGCGCTGGGGCCGTCGTTCTTGCCCGTCCGGTCCGACGATCAGAATGGTGGGTGGACCGACCACGCTCAGTTCGCGCATCAGCTCCCGGTCAAGCGCATCATTGGCAGTGACATCGGCACGCAACAGCTGCATGTCCGACAATGAGGAGACCACGGTGGCGTCACCGAACACTTCCTTCTCGATGACTTTGCAAGACACACACCAGTCGGCGTAGAACTCGACCAGGGTCCACTGACCTGATGCACCGACCTCGGCGATTGCACGGTCCAGGTCGGCCACCGACTTGAAGCCTTCGAAGGTCACATGCGGCTGCTCGCCGGTGCTGCCAGCGCGGGCGGTGGCCGACAGTTCCTTGAGTGGCTGCAGGGGCCGGTCACCACCGGCAGCTGCACCGATCAGCATCAACCCACCCCACAAAGTGATGATTGCGCTGGCGCTTACCGTCAAGGTGAGCAGTGCCCCGGTTCGGGAGATGGAGCCAATGACTTGCCAGAGCGCAAGCCCGGCTGCAACGGTCAAACTGCCCCAGAGCGCGAGCACCAGGGCGTCATCCAGAATGCGTTCAAGGAAGTAGATCGTCGTTCCGAGCAGAATGAATCCGAATACGGCCTTCACTCCATTCATCCAGACTCCGGGCCTTGGCAGGAAGCCGGCTCCGAACGTGGCCAGGGCAATCAGCGGTGTGCCCATGCCCAGCCCCAGCGCCAGCAACGCAAGCCCGCCCAGGGTGGTATTCCCTGTATCGGCGATGTAGATCAGGGCGCCGGCCAATGGCGCGGTCATGCAGGGGCTGGCTAACAGCGCCGCGACAACGCCCATGGCGGAGGCGCTGGCCAGGCTGCCACCCTGTTGACGCTGGCTGACCCGGCTCAGCCGGTCGCGCACAAAGGCCGGCAACTGCAGTTCATACAGCCCGAACATGGACATCGCCAGCAGTACGAACACCGAGCCGATGGCGACAATGAAGATTGGGGCCTGCAACACGGCCTGCAGATTGGAGCCGGCCATGGCGGCAGCGACGCCGAGCAGGGCGTAGGTCACTGCCATGCTGACTACGTATACGCTTGAAAGCGCGAAGGACCGCCCGGGACTGGCCTCGCTGCCGACGATCACCGTCGACAGGATCGGAATCATCGGCAGTACACAAGGCGTGAAGACCAGCAACAGCCCGAGGCCGAAGAACACGACCAGGTTCCAGGACAGACTGCCTTCGTCCAGCTGCCGGGTCAGCGACTGATCCGTAGCCAGCCGTGCATCCGCAGCCGAACCGGTAGCCGGTTTCGTTTGGCTAGCAGCTGGGAATGGGTCGGGACTGTCGCTGTCCGCCGGGGTTGTGTTGAGTTCCACGGTGGCAGAATCGGGTGGATAGCACAGGCCTGCTGCGGCACAACCCTGCCAGGCGAGTTCGAGGCTGCCTGCAGTTCCGCTGTCGATCAGGATCGCGGCGTCATCGTAGAACACTTCCGACTCGCCGAAGAACTCGTCGTGTATGACCGAACCAACCGGAAACTGGACGCCGCCCAGCTCCCCGTCCCCGGCTTCGATGCTCATCCGCTTGCGGTACAGGTAGTAGCCGGGCGCAATGTCCCAGGCCAAAGTCAGCGTTCCGTCGCCGTTATCCCGAAGTTCGTACTGGAATGCCTGCCGAGCTGGCAGGAAGTCGTCATCGCCGGGCAATGCGGCCTGGCTCGTGGCCACTCCGCTGCTTGCCATTGCCACGAGAGCGGCTAAGATCAGAATCCAGAGTCGGATGGTTGGCACGCGGTGCTCCTGGGGGTCGGGGTGCTTCGTCTGTTTCTGGTGCTGTAGTCTGGACCGGGCTAATTAACTCAGCATTAAATACCGCAGGAGCTCGGATGCTGTGCATGTCCTGGTGATTGAAGATGATGATCTGGTGGCCTCCGGTCTCGAGGCCGGCTTGGCGCTGTACCACTGCACCGTCGACCGCGTGAGCACTGCGCGCGAGGCCAGGGCTGCTATGGAGCAGTTCGGGTGCGATGTGGTCGTGCTCGACCTGGGTCTGCCGGATGGTGACGGTCTGGCGCTGCTGTCGGAGTGGCGGCAACCCGAAGTCGCCACTCCCGTCCTGATCCTGACAGCCCGCGACGCGGTCGAGGACCGGGTCAAGGGGCTCGAGGCGGGGGCAGACGACTATGTGCTCAAGCCCTTTGACCTGGATGAACTGACGGCTCGGCTGCATGCCCTGGTACGGCGTGCGGCGGGTCGAACGGTCTCGCAAGTGAAGCATGGTGAGTTGATCGTTCAGCCGCGTTCGGGAAAGGTGATGCTCTACTGTGAGCCGGTGCATTTGTCGCGCCGGGAGCTCGCCTTGCTGGAGAAGCTGATGAACGCCCGCGGAGTGGTTCTGTCGGAGGAGCAGCTCAAGGACGGTATCTATGGCATGGATGCCAGCGTCGAGAGCAACGCTTTGAATGTGCATATTCACCACCTGCGCCGCAAGCTCTACCGAAATGTCGTGGTGACCGAGCGGGCCTTGGCTACCGCCTTGGTCCACCTCCCGATGATCCGGAAGGAGACGGGACGTGAGCCTCCAGCGCCGCTTGCTCTGGTCACTTGGCAGCGCTTTTCTGGTGCTCTGGCTTTCGGTCGCGGCGCTGATGTACTTCCACCTGGATCGGCAAGTATCACGAACCCTCGATCAGCGCCTGGCAGCGTCGGCCACCATGGTCGCTGGTCTCATTGCCCGACAGCCGGAAATGCTGATGTCTTCGCGCAGCAGCCCGTTGCTGGTTTCACCGGAAGCCGAAGGCGTCGCCTGTCAGATCCGGGATGCCAGCGGGGAAGTGTTGCTGCAGACGAGTGGCGTGGAGGATCAGCTTCTAAGCGATGCCAGTCCGGGCTTCAGCGCTCGGGAGATCGGTGGCCAGCAGTGGCGGCTCTACACCCTGGAGCAGAGCGGTACATTCATCACCACTGCCGATCGGATGTCCGAGCGTGTAATGCTGGCCAACGGCATCATTCTGGTCATGGTCGTTCCTTTCGCGCTGGCCCTGCTGGGGGATTGGTCGTTCTCTGGTGGGGATTCGTGGCGGACTCAGGCCACTGGCGGCCCTGCGCGACCAGCTGCGCCGTCGTACTCCGGAGAACCTGGATCCGGTCACGGTCGACCGGGCACCGTCGGAGCTGGTACCCGTCGTTGAAACGCTCAACGAACTGTTCAACCGAGTCGCCAGTAGCCTGGCCTGGGAACAGCGCTTCGCAAACAGCGCCGCGCATGAGTTCCGTACGCCCCTGACCGCCATCAAGACCCACTTACACGTGGCCAGCCGGGTATCAGGCGAGCCACGGCGGCAGGCCCTGGCCAACGCCGGGAAAGGTGTTGCGCAGCTGCAGTCGGTTACGGAACAGCTGCTTTTGCTGTCCCGGTTGGAGCGCAACAACGCAGTCGCGAGTGAGGGCTGCCTGATCGATCGGGCCGTCGAGGATGTCCTGGAGGACTTGCCGGGTCGCGAGCGTGTACGGATGGAGAATCGATGCAAGGAAGGCCGGGTGGCATTGCCGCGGGCGCTGGTGGTCGTGGTGTTGCGCAACCTCATCGACAATGCGCTGAAGCACTCAGCCGGCAGCTGTGAGCTCATTTTGGACTGTTCGGACTGCGAGGCTACAGCGGGTGGGTCGCATTTACGGGTGACCTTGCGCGACCGTGGCGGACCAGGTGGTTCCGATTCCGGCAGCGTCAGCTCGGAAAGCCATGGTTTGGGGTTGCCGATCGTTCACATGGTCGTGAATCAGTTCGGCGGCTCTCTGGTGTCTGAGCACAATGAGGCTGGGGGAATGGATTGGCAGCTTGCCTTGCCGCTGTTGTCCACTGGTTGACCCGGCGGGCATGTGAGCTCCGTTTCCGCAGGCCCTTCATGGGGCACGTCGCCCGGCGCCTTAGGGGCAGTCGGGCATCGACCATGATCATGCTTTTTTGAGCAGGCGGTTCTCCACGATCTGTTCGGCCAGCGTCTCTTTCAGGTGGCGCATTTCAGTCCGCAGCGTCTTGACCTCACCAGTACTGGCCTGCCGGGCTGTATCCCCGGCCACACGCTTCTTGCCCGCTTCCAGGAAGTCTTTCGACCAACTGTAATATAAACTTTCCGCGATCCCTTCCCGGCGCCATAGGGCAGCGATGCTGTCCTCACCGCGCAGACACTCAAGGACAATGCGGATCTTCTCCTCCGCCGAGTACTGCTTGCGGGTCTGGCGCCGGATGTCCCGGACGGTCTGCTCCGCCGCTGCTTTCGTGTTAATGGATTTTTAGCTCATCTTCGCTCCTTACAAAGGCTACGATGAGCCAAAAATCCTCCGTTATGCAATCGCCTCAAGCTGTCCCATAGGCGCTAACGCCAGACAGTATTCGATGAGTGTAACTACCTATGTGAGAAGGGCGAAAAACGTGTTAGATTCCTAAATATTTTACACTACAGCGGGTAACGAATGCCGACACCCCTTGTTTATGTCGTTGATGATGACGAAGGAATGCTCGATTCTGTCGCATGGCTTCTTGCCAGCGTCGAGCTAGAATGCAGCTGTTTTCAGGATGGCGCCGCATTTCTGGAAGCTTTTGATCCCGAGCGGCCGTCTTGCGTAATCCTGGATGTACGGATGCCCACGATGGACGGGTTCGAGCTGTTCGACCTGATCCGCAAACGGCGGATAATCGTCCCAATAATCTTCGTGACGGCAAACGCTAATGTCCCCATGGCGGTGAAAGCCATGCAACACGGATCATTCAATTTCATCGAAAAGCCCTATGTTCCGCAGGATCTATTAGATCTTATTTCTCAAGCGCTCGCCAAGTCGGAGACGGATCTTCAGCAGCGAAAACAGAAGCTCGATTTTCTGAACCGCTTCCAATTGCTCTCCAACCGGGAACTGGAGGTGCTTCGCGAAGTCGTCAAAGGGAAACAAAGCAAGATAATTGCCCATGATCTTGGCATAAGCTGCAAGACTGTTGATGCTCACCGGTCGAGCATTCGAGAGAAGTTCAATTCGACTTCGGTCGCCGAGTTAGTGAACGAAGTGCTAACACACAAGCGCGAATGGTGTGAAGAACTCTAAGCGGTAGATTTGGAAGAAGAAGAGGAGTGCTTTTGCCCGGTTCGCGGCAAGGTAAAACGAAACGTTGTCCCTTTGCCGAGTTCAGAGTCCACCCAGATATCCCCACCATGATTGGCGATAATTGAGCGACAGAGCATCAGCCCAAGCCCAAACCCGCTCTCCTTGGTTGTGGCTCTCGAACTGAATAAAGATTCCACCTGATCCTTGCTCATCCCGACGCCGCGGTCAGAGACAGTGATCTCGATAAATCCCGCACGACCGCCGGTTCCGGAGATGGTAAGTTCCCGGTCGGGCAGTGGCGCGTGGTTTACCGCGTCAATAGCGTTCAACGCGAGATTAAGGATTACCTGACCAATAAGGGTCTTGTCGCACCATGCCTTAAGATTAGGTCCAATGTCGATGTTGAGAACCGCATCACTTTGTTGAGCTTTGAGCGTAAGAAACGGCAAAATATCCTCAAGAATTTCCTTGATTGGCAGCAATTTATGCTGCACCTGCTTGTGTGCGGTGAAATTATGGACAGCCCGCATAATTCGCGTTACGCGCTCTGCTTCGGCGGCAATCTGCCCAAGCGCCCAGCGACTTCGCTCGACGCCCTCTGGTTTATCGAGATTGCGCAAACAGCCGTCGGCATAATTACGTATTGCTGCAACTGGTTGATTGAGTTCATGCGCGAGAGAAGACCCGAGTTCAGCCATCGTCCTGTATCTGTCCAGGGCATGGACCTCCTCCCGCCTCTGGCGGGCGTCCATCTCCGCCATAACGCGCTCCGTAACATCCCTGAAACTGACCAAATACCCACCGACATCGGGGTGCATCTTTAAATTGCGTACCGATGCTTCGATGTGCCGATAGCTGCCATCGGCGTGTCGAATAAGAGTTTCGAAGCTTTTCAGGCGGCTGTCGTCGGGCGGCATATTTCTTACAAGCGCACGGTTCCGCTTGCGGTGATCGGGGTGATGCAACTTGCGAATACTCATTCCACAGGCCTCCTGTTCGCTGTAACCGAGGATGTTGTGGATTGATGGCGCTACATACCGGATGATTCCATCGTCAGATACTATCATTGTTGCGCCGAAAGAATCGTTCAAAAAGCGCCTCAGACGCTCTTCCTGCTTCGTCGACTTCGGCACATCACTAACTTCTCGAAGGCGGACAAGGCCCAAGGGTTTTTCATCTTCGTGACCAATGCCAACCACACAATATTCGATCGCCAAGATGTTACCGATACGGTCCTTAAACTTACCAGGCCTGTATTGTGCCGGGCTGTCAACCGTTACAGTCGTTCCATGTTCACTGCCTGTATGTTGACCTTCACCGATGGAAGGTAAAATTTCTTCGATATGCAGGCCTACAAGTTCATCTTTACGGGAGTCATGAAGCCGCGCCGTCGCAGCACTAACCCAGACCACCAAACCAGTTCGGCGATCAAACATGGCCACCGTATCCGGAGAGCCGTCCAGGATTTCCAGAAGGTCGCCACAGTCCAGTTGACGGACCAAGTCGCGACTGGCCTCTATAGAGTTATTCGGCTTGATTGCTTTCATCAAGCGATTATAGCACCATTCGATTATGGGCTCATGGTAGTGACAGTGCCACCAGTTCGGCCGGCTGTTCGCCATCACCAACGGCCATCACAATGTATTGTTTCCCTTGCCAGACATAGCTCATCGGCAGCCCCGTTTGAGCACCCGGCAGGTGGATTTCGGCCACGATACCGCCGGTCTGTTTGTCATGGGCGCGCAATACGGGCGAGCCTCCCCAACCCTCGCCCGTAACTCCCCAACCCTCGCCCGCAAACAGCAGTGTTTTGGTCACCAGCAAGCCGCTACGCGTCTGCTTGCCGGTGCGCCCGATATCAATGCCCTGTAGCATCGGATGCTGTTTAACAGTCTCCGGCGCGTCGCCATTGGGCACCATCCAGGCATGTTGGCCTGTCTTTAAATCGATGGCCGTAATGCGGCCCCAGGGCGGCTTAACCACCGGCAACCCATCGACGGTAGGGACGGCGCCGACGCCGACACCGACATAGCCGCTATCACTACCGGGTGGACTCGGCTCCAGGGCCAGAGCCACCGGCAGGGTCATCGAGCCGACGTAAAGCATGCCGGTCTCCGGATCGACAACACCGCCCTCCCAATTGGCGCCACCAACAGGCGAAGGCAACATCAGCGTGCCGTGGGTGCCGTCCGCGGCATTCGCCAATGAGGCGCCGGCATAAAACTGACCGAGTCGGTAGGGCTTGATCGCCTCCAGCGCGGCCGCGCGTAACGCGGGCGTAAAATCGATCAGATCATCCGCGGTAATACCCTGCCGGTCAAATGGTGCGGGAGCTTTGGGAACAGGCTGCGTCGGCGACGTTTTCTCACCCGGTACATCGGAGGGTGGCGCCGGGCGTTCCTCGATTGGCCAGAGCGGCTGGCCCGTCTCCCGGTTAAAGACATAGACAAACGCCTGTTTGGTTAGCTGCGCCACCGCTTTGACAATGCCTGTCTTACGCGGAATATCCACAAGAATAGGCGCGGCGGGCAGGTCCCAGTCCCAGATATCATGGTGCGTGGTTTGGAAATACCAGCGGAGCTTGCCCGTCCTGGCGTCCAGACAGACCAGGCTGTTGGCGTAGCGGTTGTCGCCCGGTCTCTCGCCGCCATAATAATCATTGGTTGGTGACTCCACCGGCAGGTAAACCAGTCCCAGTTCCGGATCACCGGACATCGGTGCCCATACCCCTGCATTGCCGGTATAGGCGTTGGTGTTCTTTTCCCAGGAGTTGGATCTCGCCGCACCCGGCGCCGGGATGGTATCGAATGTCCACAGGTGTTTTCCTGTGACGGCACTGTAGGCGCGCACATCGCCTTTGACGTTGCGCTTGGACGGCGGGCGTGTGCCGCTTTCGTGCGCCGGCCCTACCACCACAACATCGCCAATCACCAACGGCGGTGACGAGGAGCCGATGTCAAGATCGCGGCCCTTCGCCCGCCTGAGTCCCTGTCGCAGATCCACCACGCCATTGTCACCAAAGGTGCTGACGGGCAACCCCGTCAACGCATCCAGCGCGACCAGTTGAAAACCCGGCGTCACGGTCAAGATACGTCCCTTAGCCTTCGGGTTCCGCCAATAGGCGACCCCTCTGCCCGCCCCTTTGCGCGGCGCCGTATCAAACCGTTTGCCCTCATCGGGGCGCCACATCCACAGGGTTTCGCCGGACGCCGCATCCACCGCCACCACATTGCGGGTCAGGCCGGCCGTTAGGTAAAGCACGCCATCCACCATCAGCGGCGTGGTGATGCTCTTGAGTTCCGGAGATGGGCCGAAATTTCGCCCGCTCCAACGCCAGGCGATTTTCAGGTCCTTCACATTATGGCGGTTGATCTGATCCGCCGGGGAATAGCCCTGGGACCGTACATCGCCTCGGTACGCGGTCCAGTTTCTCTCAGCTGCTTTAGGTGAACGGGCAGTGACAAGCGGCGGGCGAATAACAACCTCGCGCCAATCGTGCTGTGAAATGGCGATGGTGTGCGCGCCCGCCTCATGTTGTTGCCGGGACAGCACGAACGCGAGCACGTCAAGGTAATCCTGCCCCTGCAACCGGCCCGCGCTTTCCGGCGGCATGGTTTTGCGCACCACGTCGAACAAATCGCCCAACGTTTTGTCTTGCCAGCGCTGATAGGCAAACCCCGATACCTGCTCAGCCGAATGGCATCGCACGCATTCGCGTGCGAACAGTTGGGCGCCTTGTGTAATCTGTGCCGTGGAAAATAAGCCATTTAACGTTGGCGTCTCGCCGTATGCCACTGTGGCAACACACCCAAAAATAACCGTACCCGGTAGGAGAATAGATTGGGTCAACACAGCAAACAGTTTCATTGCGTCGATACAGGCACATTGTTTTCAGGGAAAACGGTTTTATTCCACTTCTGTATATGGTTGCCCATCACATCGACCAGATAGATATCACCGTTGGCGCCCACATCCACCCCATGGACCCAATCCACTTCGCCAAAGGTCTGGCCCTGGGGCAATAAAATTGTTTGTACAATACCTCCCGCGCGATCAAATACCGTTATAATTTGTCCCTTTGGCGGAAGCATAGCTTTATAGGGATCTGTGATGGTCACCTGAGTCAACGCGGTCGTGGTCGGGTATGCGGAGTCTTGTTTAAATGGCACCCCGATCACGTAGAGCCGCTGTTGATATTCAGCAATGCCCCAAGGGACTATGGTATCCCGCCACTCATCGATAAAGTGCCCATCCAGATCAAACGCCTGAATACGACCACCACTGCGGTCCGCCACATAGACCTTCTGATCCACCACGGTGATGCTGTGCGGCAGGATAAATTCACCCGGCTCGGTGCCCGGCTTGGCACCGCCCCACATCCCCAGGTAACTTCCCGAGCGATCGAATTTAGCCACCCGGTTATTGCCGTAGCCGTCCGAGACAAAAAGGGTTTGTCCATCCGCTGTCGTGGCAATATCCGTAGGCGCATTGAAGTGCTTGCCATCCATGCCCGGTTCGCCAAACGTACCCAATGTGAGCAATACCTTCCCTTCGGGAGTGTATTTCGTGACCGTATGCGCGCCGCTGTCGGCGATCCAGATATTGCTGTCGGGATCGACGTGAAGCATATGCACATTCACGACTTTGGCCGGCGACCAGGCGCGTACAAAGGTGCCGTCTTCTCGAAACACCCTGACGTTAGGTGCGGTTCGGACCAGGACATACACCAAGCCGTGCTGTCTATCGACACCCACACCTGTTGCGCTGGTGGAGTTAGTAGCCTCTTTGTCTTCCGCCACACCCCATTGAAACTGATCGAGTACCGTCGGCCAGGACGGATCGTGCGCATAAGAAACGGTATCCTTTGGTCCTCCGGCGGATCCCGTTGACGACAGCAGTACAAAACACACGCCCGCTAATACCGCTCTATACCTGCTAATAGTCACAGCTTCTCTCCTTTACAGTCCGCCAATGCGGAAAGCGGTACGCATACATCGGTGGAAAAATTTCGTGTATTGGGCCGCCTGGCCATGAAGGCCCAGGCTGCATCATGCCGGCTCATATTGCTCAGAACTCTACCCCGACCCGTGCGCCGATGGTGCGCGGCCGGCCGATGATATAGGCGAACGGATCCTGATCGGAACTCAGCACATCAACCACAATATATTCGTCCGTCACATTCATGGCATAGAGACCGAGAGTCACGTTACCCTTGGTAAAGTTGGCATTGATGTTAATGGTATCGGTTGAGGGGAGCTTGCGATAGTTCTGATTATCCACACCCAACACAGCATCCGTTCTGCTGAAGTCGGAGCGAGAGTCAGACTTGTGGTAATAATCCGCCCTGATCTCGTTTTCCCATTCAGCAACCTGGAATCGATAGCTGACCCCGAGAACAGCGGTGAATTCAGGCGTCTTGGGGATTGAGTCCCCGTCCCGCCCCGTGAATGAGGCGCCAGAGGGCCCCACCACAAGCGGCTGGTCCTGGGTTAGCTGCGCATCCGTGTAAGTGAGGCCGAAATTGGCCGTCCAGTGTTCATAGAAATACACTTGAGCTTCGGTTTCAAGACCGAGAACACGCGCTTTGCCCGCATTGTCGATGAAGTTGAACCCGCCTTCCGTGATGGTCTGAACCTGGATATCCTCCCATTCTAGCCAGAAAGCCGCCATGCTCATATTGACGCGCCTGTCCCAGAGCTGAAGCTTGGCTCCTACTTCATGGTTACGCAGGCTGTCACTGTCGAAGGTGGGTGGTATGTCTACACCACCGGCAATACCGGCGATACCTGCCGCCACGTTGGTGCTACCGGGGCGGAACCCCGTGCTGACCAGTGCGTAATAGGTTTCCTCGTCAGTCGGCTTGTAGGCCAGATTAACCTTCCAGGTGACGGTAGTTTCGTTCCCGCTGACGGAAAACGGATCGTTTCCAGCCAGGAAGTCAGGACCGGTATTGTTCTGTTCCTCCTCGATTTCAAAGCGGAACCAGCGCATCCCACCAACAAGTTCGATCTCCGGCGTGACTTCATAAGTGGCCTCGCCGAAGAAAGCCAGGCGCTCGCGTTTGCCGTCCAGGTAACGCCCGAAAATACTATTGAGCTCCCCAGGCTCGCCAGCACCCGTCACGATCGTGGGCGCGGATGGCATGAACGCCTCCACGGGCCGACCGTCGGAGTTCACGTTCAATACGTTGCTGTCGAAATTGCTGGTTTCGCGCTGGTAGAAACCACCCGCAACGAGCTGCACCGGTAAATCAAAATCCGAGGCGTAACGCAATTCAACGGTTGTGATTTCCCTGTCCTGCGGTTGAAGGAGAACACCGGCGGGCGGCGTGCTGAATCCGACGGTATTGAATAAGCCGGCAAGAGTTGTTGTATTGACCGGCGTTGAGTCCTGGAAACGCAGGATTTCACGGTCATAATAGGACGTGGTCGCAGTGATCACACCCGCAGCTGTATTCAGCTCACCCGTCAGGCTCAGGAGCCACAGGTCTTCATCCCAGCCCGTGTGGGAAAATTCGGTATTGATATACTTACCACCCGGCGCGGCACTGCGGGGATTCTCCGGCCCCTCATTGATATAAAAAGCGCCATCTGCACCAAGTTCACCCTCCGGTGTGACACGTCCGTTATGCCCCGCCTCCAAATCTTGATAGGTCACGCTGGCCAAAAGGCTGAAATCCGGGTTGGGTTCAAACAGGACATGCCCACGGAACCCGTTAACTTCGACGTCATTGGCGTCCTTCACGCCGATCTGGGTGTTGTCGATAAATCCGGCAGAACGATCGCTATAAACAACCAGCCGAACGCCGAGCTTATTCTTGACCACGGGAACGTTTAGCACGCCGCTCACCTGGTAATTTTCATCACTTGAGTATCGCGTCATGCCGAAATTGGCATCCGTTCGCCCTTGAAATTCCTGAAGATCGGGCTTGTTGGTGATAATGCGGACAGTGCCCGACATGGAATTGGCACCGAACAGACTGCCCTGCGGCCCCTTCAGTACTTCAATGCGCTCGATGTCAATGAGTTTTACCGCAGCGTTCTTGCCCCCGCCATCCTGCTCGAATCGTCCGGAAATAGGAGACTCGTCAAAGTAGACACCCACGGTTGACTCACCCGCGGCATTGATACCGCGAATAATATATTCGCTGTCACCCGGCCCATAGGATTCAATGTTCAGGCCCGGTACCAGGGAGACCAGGGCATCGAGATTGACTATACCGGCATCCTCAAGAGTTCGCGCCGTGACAACAGAAATGGAAGAACCCATGTCCTGAGGTCTCAGACCCGTTGCTCGCTTTGAAGCAGTCACCACGACTTCCTCGATCCCTCCGGTCTGGGCGGCTGCGGTAACCGGAAGGGTCACACAAATCATTGCGCCACCCATGGACAGCAGGGCAATAGCCATGGATGTAACTGGTCCTGCAGACTCTCCGGTACGGTAATTTTTTGTGAATTTAATCATCTTCTTCTTCCCCTGCAATAATCGGGCTTATCCCGATATTGGTTCTTAAGGCACTCTGATCAATTCGCTAGTGCCTCAGCGGAGCCTCTGGCGCGCACTGGCAAGGCAAAGCCTGAGGCGCCACCGAATTAATCAGAGGTGCCTTAATTTTAATCTGTGTTTGGCAGCGGTTGATGAAGACAAACAGATGACAGCTCAGGGGCCTCTCTCCCATTACGCTTTTGGCCATCGCAGCCAGAGCGGTGAATGAGCGGCGCGTTGAAAAGCTCCATCATTCAATTCGGGGCCAAAAGAGAATGCCCCGGCATGACTTCAAATACCCACTGAAACAACGTCGCCTTCACATGTCAGCGAAGGACTTGTGTCTCTGACGTCATACCGGTATCACCAGCAAGGCCTTGACCCGGGCGTTCTCAAAGATGGCTCGCTTACTGGCATATCGCCACCCGTCCTCAGATGGCACCACCGTATCTTCGTAGCACCCCACCTGAAAGACTTCCGAATCAAGGTTCTGTAAGGTTCTTACCACAAGATAATTGGATCGCGTGACGATCTTGTCCGGAGATCGCTCAAGAATCTGCAGGCCGGATACGAAATGCCTGTAGCTATGCGGGTGATAAACGTTCGCTTGCCGATAAGAAACCACCCGGTCCCGCATCATTCCCTTTCCAAAGCAGTGCATCAGACCGGCCGGAAGATTGAGTCGCTCACTTTCGCGTGGCACAATCTCATAGACCGCTTCCTCAGTGAAAAAGTCGGGCCATTCTTCGATCCGGTCCTCGTCAATCACCGTAATATAGCGATTTTGCAAATCCTGAAGCTCAAGATACAACTGAAAATCTTCCATTGGCCTAGAATCCCATAATCCGTTGATATCCGCGCCAGAACCGCCGAATGTGGTTCTCCGCCATCGGCACCCGCTCCTGGTCTTCCTCGCTGGCCTCCAGGCCCATTTGGGAGATCGACACGCCTGGCGGCCCAACCTTGATCGCGTCCTGAACAAGCTCGATGGCAGTACCGTCTTCCATGGATATCAAACCAGTCGGACCCACCAGGTTGAACTGGGTAATGCGATGGCGGCGCAGTTCGGGTGTATCGTCTTCATATCCGAAGAAGTTGAAGATCAATTCAAACTCATTCGGCCCCTTTGGAAGGACCTGGCGGACCGCCAGTACATTCTGAATCTGCATGATGACCAGTTGTGGAAAAATACACTGGAGATGATTGGCGACCAGTTCGTCATACTCCTGGCGATTGGCGACGATATCTGGATATTCGAGTGTCAAACCCTCCTTGAAGGTCGAAATGTTCTTGTAATCTGAAGCACCGCTTGGGTCCGGCGTGATAAACAGATCGCCACATGTATGCAGATCCAGACCATCATCACGGATGACCCGGGCCTTCTGGTTGGATCGCACGAGGTTGAAGGTGGCATGAAATGCGTGGAGCAAAGAGGCATGATATCCGTCCCGCACATTCTCCATGTAAAGCTTCCAGTTCCCACGGATATACTGTCGGGTACAACCGAGAAACTCGATGGGCTTGTGGAAGATGCGATCGATCCCTGGCCGCATCCTTTCGCCGATATAGTCCAGCAGCGAGGGTGCTTCCTCGCTAAAGGTCGCGAAGATGAGGCCGCGATAGCTGTCAACGCGCAACTTTGTCAGTCCATTTTGCTCCAGGTCAAAGCTTTTCGGCATGCCGGCGACCCCTTGTGCGCCTCGGCGAAACGGCACCCCTTCAAGGTCCCCACTGCAACTATAACTCCATTGATGATAGATGCAGGTATGGCTGGTCGCATTACCACGCTGTTCGCGGCAGACGGTCGCTCCACGGTGCGCGCAACGATTGACCCAAGCAGCAAGTTCACCCTCCGGCGTTCGCGTGACGACCACGGGCGTGTCGCCCACGAAAGTGCTTTTAAAGTCCCCGGGATTAGGCAACTCCGCTTCAAGGGCGAGATAACTCCAGACAGGACCGCGGAAAATGCGCTCCTGCTCAAGGTCGAATATTGCCTGGGATGTGTAGACCTCGTATGGGACTGCGGAACCATCCTTCTCCGGAAATTTCGGCGCCGTGAAAGCC
The DNA here is from genome assembly GCF_010669285.1 of Kineobactrum salinum. Lineage (GTDB taxonomy): Bacteria > Pseudomonadota > Gammaproteobacteria > Pseudomonadales > Halieaceae > Kineobactrum > Kineobactrum salinum. The sequence continues at coordinate 96,244 of NZ_CP048711.1, forward strand.
GCCTTCTTCCCGTTATCCATATCCAGGTTGCTCATTTTGACACTCTCTTTCAAACTTCCTAAGGGTCCAGCCGATCAGAACAGGCAAGAACCGTTGACAGATCAATTCCCCGCTCCCCTCTTCTTCGCACCGGTCGCGGCCTCAATCCACGTCTATGGCGAGGAGGATACCGTGCGCTCCAACTCGATTCTATTGGAGAAAATATGTATCCGCACAAATCAAGGGATTCGCCGCCAGCAGAGATACGCCTGCCAAGACGGATCGGATCGATGCCGATCCGATTGCCCGCTTCATCTCTCTGTCGCAGCTGCGCCATCGATCTCTACATTAATGAAGCAGCACAAAATTCTGCGAGGACCATCGATTACTCTTTCACCACGGGGTTTTCAAGCTTTCCGATTCCCTCGATTTCGACCGCGATTGGGCCGCCCATTTTCTGAAGATCCAGACTGCGAACGGTCGGATATTTCTCAGGCATCGTCGGAACAGCAGCCATACCGAAATGAATGATATCCCCGGGCTCCAGCGTCATAGACTTTGACGCAGTGGCGATAACCTTCTCGATACTGAATGTGAGATTGGCCGTACTGTCGGACGTGACATGCTCTGAGCCAATCCAGGCGTTGATGGCAAGGGAATTCGGATTGCTGATTTCATCGCGCGTCACAATCCACGGCCCGACGAGTGCAAAGCTATCGCACCCTTTCGAACGCGTGTGGTAGGTCAAATAGATCGTGTCGTCGCCGGATTCAGCCTGGTTGCGCCAGGGAATATTTTGGCCCTTGATTTGCGGAACATCCAGCGCAATGCTGTCCTCATCCTTGAGCGACGGAGAGGTGATATCGTTCATAATGGTAAAGCCGAAGACATGGGAAAGAGCTTCGGATTCCGAAATGTCGCGGGCCCGTTTCCCTATGATGGCCGCCAGCTCGGGTTCATGATGGGTTAGCCCATACTCGGCGCGCAGCCTCAATGGCTGCTTGTGGCCAGCCAGGGCCGATGGTGGCTTCATGAAGAAACAGGGAGCCTCGAACATGCGATGCGCAAGGGGCGCGAACGAACCATTGTTGATCGGGACGCCAAGAATTTTTGATGGCCGGTCGATCGGTGTGCGCCACTCGATGTCGGAGAGCGGCACGCAATCCTCAAGCTCTACGTTGTCGACAATTTCCTTCAATCGGCCGGATTCCCCGTCCCCTGCCTCGACCAGTTGCAAAAGCGTTCGCGGAAAATCTTCAAGATTTAGCCGCGCGGCTACCGCGCGGATATTGACGACGTGATCGCCTTTGACAAAGCCATAGAGTCGCGCGCCATCGAGTTCGAAACTAAGCCACTTCATTGCATCACCTTTTAAAGAAGAGTCGGGTCTGGTTCAGCGCCAATCAGATGCCGGCCAAGAATTTGCGTGGCAATATCATAGTCCGAGTAGGCATGGGCGGCGGCGCCGTGCACGTCCCGGAAGCATCGCTGGAGCTTGCTTGAAAGAAGAATGGCACTGCCGCCGCTGGCCATCATGAGCCTGTCCACCGCGCTCACCGATAAACGTGTCGCGTAGGCCTGAGAAGTCCGCCAGCGGACCATGGTATCCAAGGTGGGAGCCGCACGGCGCGCGGCGTGGTCAGCAAAATCATTCCATTCGCTTTCGAGAATCAGACGTGCGGCCCGAACTTCATGATAGGATTCCGCCAGGCGCATATAGCCTGGAGGGGAGAGAGACGCCTTCGCTCCGGTATAGGCCCGTACCCGGTTTTGCAGGCGCTCCCGGTAGACATCCAGTGCAGATTCTGCAATGCCGTACGCCACGGCAGAGAAGTTCGAAGCGAAGATAGGCTGAAAAGGGAGCGTATAGATATCGCCCTTATGCGTGCCAAAACCGCGTGAAGTCCCCGTATTCAGCGCCATAAGCGTTTCGGCGCGATAGCCAGGAACGAAGACATCGTTAACGACGACATCCTTGCTGCCGGTACCTTTCAGAGCTGACGAATACCAGGTATCCTCAATCTGATAGTCAGCACGAGGTACGGCAAGCAGGCCATGCAACTTTTGGCCGCTTGTCTCATCCTCTATCAAGGCGCCAAGGAGACACCAACTGACGTGGTCGCAACCGCTTGACCAGGGAAACCGGCCCGATAAGCGGTAACCGCCCTCGACAGGTTTCAGCTTGCCTAAGGGTGCGATCGACGAACCGATCAGCGCCTCAGGATCATCGCCCCAGATTTCCTCTTGTAGCCTGGGATCATAATAGGCAATCGCATGCGCGTGCACTGCCAGCAGGCTCGAGACCCAGGCCGTCGATGGGCAAGCGCCGGCAAGTTCGGCAAAGGCCTGGAACATTTCGGGAGGTGAGACTTCCAGCCCACCGAATTTCTTGGGTTTTACTGAATCCAGAAGGCCGACACGATGTAGCGCCTGAATGTTTTCAACAGGAACGACGCGGTTGGCTTCGCATTCATCGGCGCGCGTGGCGATCTCATCCATAATCTCGTGGACTTTGCTGACCAGATCTGGCGGAGCTGATGCAGACTTCTCCTTGTTTGCTTCCATCATTTTCCCACTCCTTAAACGATTTTGAACATGCCGATCGTCAAGACCACGACGAATATGGAAAAGACCGTGATGTTGAGATCTACGTGCAGGACACGGCTACCGATTTTTACAGGTATCGGTAGATAACCATTGTCGTCGAAGGCGCGCCCGCCATAGAGGCGCATCCCGAAATATGCGGAAAAAAAGCCTGCGTATATTGACCCCACGACACCGCCGACAAGATAAAGCACTGCAGAATATTCAGCGCGCGGGGTCCAGATCAGATACATCAGGATAATCCCGATAAACACATAACTCATGACCTGCCAGACGACATGAAATCGTGCGTGTCCTGTCCACAACGGATTGGTGGCATGAGTACGGTTGAAGTCGGCGAGTACCGGAATGATAGTGCAGCCGACGGTAGCGATCGTCAGTAGAATGCGGGCCGCTACATTGAGATCATAGGGTGTCATGCGCCGCTCTCCTTCTCCATGATTTTTGGCATATGGCCGAAAGCGGGCACCACCCGCCGCTCAAGATACCGCCAGTTGCCATCACCATCGCGAACCAGGATATCGTGATAATCGAGAACACTGAGGGGATTGGCATTTGCTTCGGCATCCCCATCTGTCGCAAAAAGAATGAGATTCGACGTGCAGAATGCACGGTCTTTCTCGATACGTATCAAATGATTTGTGAATATATGCCTGGATTTCCGGGTTCCCGGCTGGCGGCGTCGCTCGTAAAAGTCTTCGATGGCCTCCCGACCCTCGCACCAGTACCCTTCATAGCCGTAGCGGCCTTCGGAGACGAAAAGCTCAGGTACACCACGCCCCTCTTCATGATCAATGAGCCAGGCGAAACGGGCGCTAAGGTCAAGGATCTCAATGTGACCAGAGCGGAATTCTGTTGTTATAGTCATGTGTTGTCCTCTCGTAGCTCAGTATGTATGGGCGGAACCGCAGCGTTCAATTGGTGTCCACCCCAAGTCAAGCTGTGGTTACGAGATCACTCCAGGCTCCTGATGAGGGCTGGCGCGCAGGAGAAGGGGCAAACTCGCCCTTTTCCACGCAGACAGCTCACTTCGGCCCGGAAATGCTTGCATCCTCAAAGTTCGGGGAATGACGCCAGGCGTATTGATCGGCTATTGAAGATAGTGCTGATTCTGTTCTATCCAAGCCCGTAGCGTCTTTGGCGTTCTGCCGAGCAAACGGGCCAATAGATCCGATCTATGGAAGGCGAATTGACACCGTTGTTCGAATGCATAATATTCAAGATAATAGTCGTCTGCCCCGTCGCCAAACAAGGTTTGGTATCTATCACTGAAAACCTGGCGCCATACATCCGGCGATGGTTCGTAGACTATCTTTTTCTGAAGGACGTCGCTGATCATCTCTGCAATCTCGGCGAACGTAACGTGGTCGCTGCCATTATTGAGATGATAATGCTGACCAAGGTGTCCATCATCTTGTTCGAGGAACATATGAGCGACCGCCTCACCCAGGTCCGTTGGATCGATCCACGTGGTACGCCGTTCGAACGGCATGAGAAGCTTCCCCTGTGTCCGTATCGGCTCGCTCCAGCGTATTAAATCATCCATGAGATAGGCTGCTATATTTACATAGGTCAGCGGGAGTCCGCTTGCGTCAAGGATTTCCTTTGCCTGGAGGTGTTGGATTGCCGTTCCACCCCCGAACGCACGTACGGTCGGCGGGACTTTCGCTAGCGTCATAGCCGGCGGATCTCCCAGAACGCGAACGATCTGACGCAAATTATTGGAGCGTTTCGCGGCCTGGACGAGATTGCTCATTGCAATCTTCTCATCCAAAAAGTCGGGAGTGATGATGAAGGCCCGCTCGACGTTATCCATTGCACGCTCCATCGCGGCGGCGTCAAGATAGTCGACAACCACGGATTCGCTGCGCGGATAAGTTCGCTGCAGTTCGCTCAGATTGGCCTCAGCGCTTGTGGCAAGCCGCAATGCTTCGCCCCAGCCCTTATAGGTCAAATAGGCAGCGAGTGGCCCTCCTATGTGGGCGCGCGCACCGAAGACGAGGATTTTTCCTTTTGGCAGATTCATCGCACTGTCTCCTTTCCAGATATCATGGTCGAGGCCGGTACTGACCAGCGGGCAAGCCACCTCTCGGCAGTTTCCGAATTCTTCGCGCGTGATGGTATCGTGACGGCCATAACGTCGCTAAGATTTTCCAGTGCAATGCGCGGTATCGCCTCAAACATTTCTCTTGTGTGACCAACAATATGCTCTGTCAGAATAACGTTCTGCAAGCTGCGCAGCGGGCTGTCTGCCGGAAGTGGTTCCTGCTGGAAGACATCGAGCGCGGCTGCGGAGATCCGGCCATTCTCCACTTCGCGGGCAAGGGCAGCTTCATCGACAAGGCCTCCGCGGGCCGTATTCACGAAGACACAGCCGGGCTTTAATTTCGCAAGTTTCTCGGCACTGAGTAGATTTATCGTTTGAGCATTCAGACTCGTCGCCAGGATGATGACATCGCTTTGTTCAAGCAGGGCGTCGAGATCTGTAAACTGCGCGACAGCCGGGTCAGACCGAACAGTTCGCGTCGACACGAGGATACGTGCGTTCCACGCTGAAAGCCGCCTGATGAACGCGCGAGCTATATTGCCATAGCCTACCACTCCAATCGTTTTTCCGCTGACCATTCTGGCTAACATCTGCCCCTGGGGTCGAGGCTGTTGGTCCCGTGACAAACGCTCTGCTTCCTTAAGGTTATAGAGACAAACGAGCATCAGCATGATCGTGGCCTCAGCCATGCTTTCGTAATTTTCTGCGGCTTCACCGTTCGCTACTATGATAGCGCGTGCTGTTGCTGCCTCGACGTCAATCCAGTCATATCCCTGGAGGGGCGATATGACGGCCCTGAGATTTGGCATGGCGGCGAGTTCGGCCTCTCCCACCGTCATTTTGATGGTGATGAGAGCGTCGATTTTGCGGAGTTTCTCGGCGGGATAGTCCAGGATATTTCCATAGGTTGTCTCGACATTGAATCCTCCGCCGGCTACATGAGCCCCAATATCGGAAAGCAATTTCTCGATAGAATCGGGGCCAGCGATAAGGACTGACTGCATCTCAAACTCTCCTATTTAACGAAGCCGCGCCGTCGCAGCACTAACCCGTACCACCAAACCAGTTCGGCGATCAAACATGGCCACCATATAATGCCCCGGCATGACTTCAAATACCCACTGAAACAACGTCGCCTTCTGAACGGATCGGATAAGCCCGAACCGGCACCTTGGCTGGCCTGCGCTCCACGGCGCCCGTCGCAAGGTTGAATTTCGCCTGATGCAATGGACATTCGACACAACCGTCTTCGACCCAACCTTCTGACAAGCTCGCGTCGCCATGGGTACACCGATCGCCAAGCGCATACAGATTGTCGTCAACGCGAAATATCGCGATCTCATGGCCGTCAATGACCCGGCGCACCGGTTGGCCTTCAATGAAATCGGCCAATTCTCCAATCACATGCCAGTGAAGGACTTGTGTCTCTGACGTCATACCGGTATCACCAGCAAGGCCTTGACCCGGGCGTTCTCAAAGATGGCTCGCTTACTGGCATATCGCCACCCGTCCTCAGATGGCACCACCGTATCTTCGTAGCACCCCACCTGAAAGACTTCCGAATCAAGGTTCTGTAAGGTTCTTACCACAAGATAATTGGATCGCGTGACGATCTTGTCCGGAGATCGCTCAAGAATCTGCAGGCCGGATACGAAATGCCTGTAGCTATGCGGGTGATAAACGTTCGCTTGCCGATAAGAAACCACCCGGTCCCGCATCATTCCCTTTCCAAAGCAGTGCATCAGACCGGCCGGAAGATTGAGTCGCTCACTTTCGCGTGGCACAATCTCATAGACCGCTTCCTCAGTGAAAAAGTCGGGCCATTCTTCGATCCGGTCCTCGTCAATCACCGTAATATAGCGATTTTGCAAATCCTGAAGCTCAAGATACAACTGAAAATCTTCCATTGGCCTAGAATCCCATAATCCGTTGATATCCGCGCCAGAACCGCCGAATGTGGTTCTCCGCCATCGGCACCCGCTCCTGGTCTTCCTCGCTGGCCTCCAGGCCCATTTGGGAGATCGACACGCCTGGCGGCCCAACCTTGATCGCGTCCTGAACAAGCTCGATGGCAGTACCGTCTTCCATGGATATCAAACCAGTCGGACCCACCAGGTTGAACTGGGTAATGCGATGGCGGCGCAGTTCGGGTGTATCGTCTTCATATCCGAAGAAGTTGAAGATCAATTCAAACTCATTCGGCCCCTTTGGAAGGACCTGGCGGACCGTCAGTACATTCTGAATCTGCATGATGACCAGTTGTGGAAAAATACACTGGAGATGATTGGCGACCAGTTCGTCATACTCCTGGCGATTGGCGACGATATCTGGATATTCGAGTGTCAAACCCTCCTTGAAGGTCGAAATGTTCTTGTAATCTGAAGCACCGCTTGGGTCCGGCGTGATAAACAGATCGCCACATGTATGCAGATCCAGACCATCATCACGGATGACCCGGGCCTTCTGGTTGGATCGCACGAGGTTGAAGGTGGCATGAAATGCGTGGAGCAAAGAGGCATGATATCCGTCCCGCACATTCTCCATGTAAAGCTTCCAGTTCCCACGGATATACTGTCGGGTACAACCGAGAAACTCGATGGGCTTGTGGAAGATGCGATCGATCCCTGGCCGCATCCTTTCGCCGATATAGTCCAGCAGCGAGGGTGCTTCCTCGCTAAAGGTCGCGAAGATGAGGCCGCGATAGCTGTCAACGCGCAACTTTGTCAGTCCATTTTGCTCCAGGTCAAAGCTTTTCGGCATGCCGGCGACCCCTTGTGCGCCTCGGCGAAACGGCACCCCTTCAAGGTCCCCACTGCAACTATAACTCCATTGATGATAGATGCAGGTATGGCTGGTCGCATTACCACGCTGTTCGCGGCAGACGGTCGCTCCACGGTGCGCGCAACGATTGACCCAAGCAGCAAGTTCACCCTCCGGCGTTCGCGTGACGACCACGGGCGTGTCGCCCACGAAAGTGCTTTTAAAGTCCCCGGGATTAGGCAACTCCGCTTCAAGGGCGAGATAACTCCAGACAGGACCGCGGAAAATGCGCTCCTGCTCAAGGTCGAATATTGCCTGGGATGTGTAGACCTCGTATGGGACTGCGGAACCATCCTTCTCCGGAAATTTCGGCGCCGTGAAAGCCGCCTTCTTCCCGTTATCCATATCCAGGTTGCTCATTTTGACACTCTCTTTCAAACTTCCTAAGGGTCCAGCCGATCAGAACAGGCAAGAACCGTTGACAGATCAATTCCCCGCTCCCCTCTTCTTCGCACCGGTCGCGGCCTCAATCCACGTCTATGGCGAGGAGGATACCGTGCGCTCCAACTCGATTCTATTGGAGAAAATATGTATTCGCACAAATCAAGGGATTCGCCACCAGCAGAGATACGCCTGCCAAGATGGATCGGAGTGATGCCGATCTGATTGCCCGCTTCATGGGGTCGGTGAACCCCCGTCCGCCATCTATCCAGTACATCCGGCCACGCTCAGCGCATCAAGCGCTGATAGTCCCCCTCGAAATAGGTCAACGGCTCGCCGTCGACGATCTTGGACGCTAGAACGTGACCAACGAAAATGGTGTGCCCGCCTTCCAGGTGCGCCGACGAGCGACGGCATTCGAGCTTTACCAGCGCACCCGGCAGGACCGGCACATTGCCGAGTTGCTCAAATTCCGGCACTGCCTCCCTTGACGGTCGTCCGCCGAAGCACATCGAGTAATGAGCTTGGTCATCCCGAAGAATACTCACGCCGAAGCGGTCAGCACCAAGCAGAAGAGCATTCATGCGCGCCTGGTTCGCAACGCAGACCAGTATGGATGGCGGTTCGAGCGAGAGTGAGCAAAACGCGGTGGCGGTCATCGCATGTGCCTCTTTGCCAACGCTCACAGAGACAACGGTGACGCCACTACAAAATCGCGCCAATGCGGCGCGGAATTCTTCTGGCGTAATGAGCGTTTCGGTCCGGTCTGCGTCATTCACTGTAAGCATACTCATGCCGATGCTCCTCAATTCCGCACAATCCTCCTTCTGTCGCAGCTGCGTCATCGATCTCTACATTTATCGCGTGGATATTGACGACGTACTCGCCTTTGACAAAACCATAGAGTCGCGCGCCATCGAGTTCGAAACTAAGCCACTTCATTGCATCACCTTTTAAAGAAGAGTCGGGTCTGGTTCAGCGCCAATCAGATGCCGGCCAAGAATTTGCGTGGCAATATCATAGTCCGAGTAGGCATGGGCGGCGGCGCCGTGCACGTCCCGGAAGCATCGCTGGAGCTTGCTTGAAAGAAGAATGGCACTGCCGCCGCTGGCCATCATGAGCCTGTCCACCGCGCTCACCGATAAACGTGTCGCGTAGGCCTGAGAAGTCCGCCAGCGGACCATGGTATCCAAGGTGGGAGCCGCACGGCGCGCGGCGTGGTCAGCAAAATCATTCCATTCGCTTTCGAGAATCAGACGTGCGGCCCGAACTTCATGATAGGATTCCGCCAGGCGCATATAGCCTGGAGGGGAGAGAGACGCCTTCGCTCCGGTATAGGCCCGTACCCGGTTTTGCAGGCGCTCCCGGTAGACATCCAGTGCAGATTCTGCAATGCCGTACGCCACGGCAGAGAAGTTCGAAGCGAAGATAGGCTGAAAAGGGAGCGTATAGATATCGCCCTTATGCGTGCCAAAACCGCGTGAAGTCCCCGTATTCAGCGCCATAAGCGTTTCGGCGCGATAGCCAGGAACGAAGACATCGTTAACGACGACATCCTTGCTGCCGGTACCTTTCAGAGCTGACGAATACCAGGTATCCTCAATCTGATAGTCAGCACGAGGTACGGCAAGCAGGCCATGCAACTTTTGGCCGCTTGTCTCATCCTCTATCAAGGCGCCAAGGAGACACCAACTGACGTGGTCGCAACCGCTTGACCAGGGAAACCGGCCCGATAAGCGGTAACCGCCCTCGACAGGTTTCAGCTTGCCCAAGGGTGCGATCGACGAACCGATCAGCGCCTCAGGATCATCGCCCCAGATTTCCTCTTGTAGCCTGGGATCATAATAGGCAATCGCATGCGCATGCACTGCCAGCAGGCTCGAGACCCAGGCCGTCGATGGGCAAGCGCCGGCAAGTTCGGCAAAGGCCTGGAACATTTCGGGAGGTGAGACTTCCAGCCCACCGAATTTCTTGGGCTTTACTGAGTCCAGAAGGCCGACACGATGCAGCGTCTGAATGTTCTCAACAGGAACGACGCGGTTGGCTTCGCAATCATCGGCGCGCGTGGCGATCTCATCCATAATCCCGCGGACTTTGTTGACCAGATCTGGCGGAGCTGCTGCAGACTTCTCCTTGTTTGCTTCCATCATTTTCCCACTCCTTAAACGATTTTGAACATGCCGATCGTCAAGACCACGACGAATATGGAAAAGACCGTGATGTTGAGATCTACGTGCAGGACACGGCTACCGATTTTTACAGGTATCGGTAGATAACCATTGTCGTCGAAGGCGCGCGCGATCAAATCGGAGCCAGCGATAAGGACTGAGGGCATCTCGAACTCTCCTATTTAACGCTTTCGCAAATCCTGTGGTCAGCTGCGCTGTCGCCCGACGTGGATACTGCCGCCGCGCGCCATGCAACGAATAAAAGTGTAACCGATAGTATTCCTGCTAGAGCGGCCAATAGCGACAGGGCGGCGGCCTGCCCTCCTGGGAGAATCATGCTGAAATACCCAACGAGAGGCGGGCCCGCACCGAGGCCCACACCCGATCCCACGAAGGTGACCCCCGCAACCAGAGTTGCACGATAGTCTGCATTTGCAAGAAATTGCATACTAACGATCACGGTGCTATAGACGCCGAACAAGAGGATAGAGCCCAGGAGATTGCAGACAAGAAACACGATGACCGAAGGCTGGATCGGCGCAATTACAAATATTACTGTGCCCACGATCAAAGACGTAAAACATATCACCATCAATGAAGAGACACGCGACCCAAAATCTGTTCCTCTGATCAGCGCGGGAAGCAAAAGGGATCCGATGACCGGCCCGAAACCTGAGCTGATACCGAACCACATTCCTGCCTGACCCAAGCCAAGTCCATAATCGGTCATGAGCAGATTAACGGCCCAGGCACTATAGGCATAGGCAACCAACATGGGAATTCCGCCCCCACCATCAAGGGAATAAAAAAACGCGGTCGCGAGATGTGAGCGCTACTGCTTCCAGTTCTTTTCGGCAAATGAGGTTGGGAACGTCGCGCGGGTTCGGATACGGTTATTCCAAATATTACACCAAGTATGATGGTGGGAGCGCCCGCCATCAGAAAGACAATCTGCCAATCCTGCAGACCCCAGCCCCCGCCCTGAGCAACATAACTGGTAATGGCGGATACGAGGTATCCGCCCCCAAGAAAGGTCAGCGCACCGCCGAGAAACGGCGTCGCAGCAAGAATGCTTGCGGCACGCACGCGCTTTCTCTCAGAAAAGAGATCGGCGACCAAAGAATGGGCCGCCGGGAAGAGCGCGACTTCACCCACTGCAAGTCCCACACGCAATATCAACAATTCCTCGAAACTGGTCGCAAAACCAGATTTCAAGGTACAGAGTCCCCAGAGAAATGTACCCGTAAGAATAAGATATTTGCGGTTCCATTTATCAGCAAGCCGTGCAACAGGCAGGCCCAAAGTGGCATAAAAGACTGCAAAGGCTGTGCCGAACAATAGTCCGAATTGCAGGTCGCTTATTCCAAAGGCATCGCCGAGAGGTTGCCGGATAAGGGCGATAATCACGCGATCGAGAATAGACATTATCAAAAGCAGAACAAGAAGACTGATCGTCCACCATGCCCCCTTTATCGTTTTGTTGAGCGGCTCCGGGGCATCACTATATGTCACATTGATTCCTGTTCAAATGAACACTTTGATCGGTCCGTAGAGGCACTTAATCACGATAGTCAGGGGCATAACGGTCGATCATCCGTCTTAACGCCTGCCAGTCAACCTCGGCATCGGATTGATCATGGGCGACTTGTGCTTCCTCAATCGCAGCAGGAGTCAACTCGGTGAGCTCCGGATTTCCGGCAAGGGCCTTGACCTGCACAGAGCAGGCTTGCTGCAGAATAAGCATCCACTGGAACGTTTTAGCAATGCTTGCTCCCGCCGTGAGCAAACCGTGATTGCGAAGGATAAGAAAATTGTAAGCACCAAGATTTTTTACCAGGCGCTGCCGTTCATCCATTCTAAGGACGATCCCTTCATAATCATGATATCCTATGCGGTTCATGAACAGCGCCGCGGGTTGGCTGATCGGCAACAATCCTGCGGCGTTTGCCGCCACTGCAAGACCGGCGTCCGTATGAGTATGGAGCACGCAATTGACGTCCGGACGCGCTTCATGGATGGCACCGTGAATGATAAAGCCAGCCTTGTTTATACCGAGTCCTGTCGTGTCATCCAGAATATTGCCTTCCACGTCGACCTTTATGAGGCTGGAGGCAGTAACCTCTTCATACAAAAGGCCGAATGGATTGAGCAGAAGATGCTCCTCTTCACCCGGGATTCGATAGGAGATATGATTATAAATTGTATCCGTCAGACCGAAATGGGCTATGAGCCGGTAGCATAGAGCGAGTTCCACACGTGCGTTCCATTCCACCTCGGAAACTCGCTCTTTTAAGGACTGACCATCGTGCTTCACGCCCCCGCCCATGGTAAAAATATGAGACATTTTCTTCCTCCTATAGAACTTGAAGTCGATCAGCCGCAAATGCCGCCGGTTAATACTTGACCGAAAGTTGGAGCGCGTATGTCGTCGGCTGATGGAGGCTTCCGTAAAAAGGCCCCGCGAGCAGAAGGGTCTGCGTCGCCGTGAGAAGCGGCCGCTGGTCCGTCAGGTTCTTGCCAATCAGGGCCAGCTCCCAGGTCTCGTCGGTTGCGCCCACGGCCACACGAAGATTGACCAGGCCGTGACCTGCGCGATCCGGTGCATTCACAAAAGGCAGCTGATTTAATTGGCGTGAACTGAACTCAAGACTGGGATTGACCCGAAGGCTCAGTCCATCGGTCAATTCCTTGTCGTAGTACGCGCCAAGATTTCCGGTCCATTCTGGCGCGCGCTGGACGCGGGTGTCAGCCGAAACATTCGGGAACGCTTCACGTATCCTCGCATCGGCATAAACGACCCCACCCTCGATCCGCAGATCACTGGTCGGAAGCCAGTTGAAGCTTGCATCGACGCCTCTGGAGCGAACTTCGACATTGGCGATTGAATTTCCCAGTGGGGTATTGGTGTTATACTGAAAGTCATCGACCGTCGTATTATACAAGGCAAAATCGACAGATAACTGAGCTGCTGGTCGCAACTTGGCACCCACTTCGAAAGTAATTGCGCGCTCACCTTCAAATTCCGCCAGGTCCGGGTTTGCCGGCAATGTCTGAAACCCCCGCTTTTGCTGCCTCTCGAGGCTGCAGCGTAGAGAACATTGCGATCCTGAAGGTAGTATTGTGCAGAGAACGTCCAATCGACATTGGTTTCCGTACGAGTGGGCGACCGCTCGGGGAACTCGGGAAAAGGAAGCGTGATCGTACCGGGACGTTCCGTCACGCGCGAATATCGGGCATCCTTCTCTTCATGCGTATAGCGAAGACCTCCCGAAAGCTTGATGTTGTCGGTCAGGTCAAGGTTGAGCTGTCCAAATCCCGACATTGTCGTTACACTTTGTTCGTAAAATGTGTGACGGCTCCAGTAAGGGGCCATGGCGCGTCCGCTATGATAAGCTGATCATGCCCCCATTCGTTCCAGACGTAGTATACACCCGCAAGATAGCTGACCCGCTTATCAGCTGGAGACGCGATGCGAAATTCCTGAGAGAACAGCTGATTGGGCTCCTCAATTTCGAGCGTCAGCAGGCTGGCGTCGACAAAATCCAGGTCAAATCTGCGGTTATTTTTCCAGTATACATAGGCCGTGTGAGATGTCAGTGTAAAATCACCCAGATCAAGTTCTGAAATCAGCGTGGTGCGATCGCTGCGCTGCCGGTCGAATGGCGGCCGAGTACCATAGCCATTGTAGGAAACACCCTTCTGAACATCAAAATTGGTCTGACCGATTGCATTCGCTAAACCTTGAATAACGCCTGTTGGACTGTCACTGAGAAGAGAGACATTCTGACCATCCATCTCATAGGTATCATGCTGATAAATCAGAGTGGCTGAGAAGTTAGGTGATGGCTCCAGGACCGCGACCAGGCGACCCGCATCAAATTTTCGCGTCGGTTCGTGCACGTCACGGAGGCGGTTTTCAATAAAACCTTCTTCATTACTGGTGTAACCGGAAACCCTCACCTTCAGTGTATCGGCGAGCGGGATATCGACACCCCCTTCCAGACGCGTGGTGTCAAACCTCATCTCATGGGTCGCCCTCAGGTCCATGCCGAATTCACTGCCAGGTCGCCGACTCACGAAGCTCATCGCGCCAAGCGTCGTGTTCTTTCCCAGTGTAGTCGACTGCGTTCCCTTGATCACTTCGAGCCGCTCGATGTCGAAGAACGGCGACGCGAGGTCGCGGGGATGGGCAGCGTAGGTTCCATCAAAGAATGTCGCTACTGATGCTTCAATCGAAAAAACAGCCGTATTCGAGCCCAGACCACGAATGGTTGGCGACATGAAGCCCCCAATCGCATTCGTTAACTGAAGACCAGGAACGAGACCGCTGAGCTCAAAGCCTGATCCAGTTTGGCGGGTGGCCAGCATGTCACTCGTAACCACATTTATGGTTGCAGGAACATCCAACGCTGATTCCGACTGCTTGCGTGCCGTAACAAATACTTCTTCCAGAGCGACGGTGCTGGTTGCAGCCTCGTCATTTCTGGGATCATTGGCCTGACCATACACCGCTTGCATGGGAGCCATTAACGCCATTACTGCGGCACCGGAATGTAGAAAAAGCTTTCTCGTCACGTCTGGTCCTCCCCTTTGCAACTATTGAAGCGTGACAGCATGTTTTTGATCAGGCTCGCCACGATTCCCCTTAAGAATTCTTGTCTGTGGTAAAGGTACTCACTACCACCAGGCGAAAGCAATTGGTGTTGACCCCAGTGCGAGACCATAAAGAGGTAGTTATCTTCATGCTTCAGCTTCTTTGTCATCCGGGGAAAGGATCATTTGGCGTGGGAGGAAACACCTATTTTAAAGGGGCGCCCCCGGTGACATAGTTGACGACATATAAAACATATCAAGAATTTGTGAGGGAGGCACGTGATAAAATCTCTGTTGGCCTTGGCTTTTATAACGAGCGCCCTCGCCGCGGTGCCCGCGTCTGCACAGATGGCGGACATGGCTTTCATCAATGGGAAAATTTATACGGCGGATGCCAATGATAGCGTCGTTACGGCCATTGCTGTTTCGGGCAATCAATTTCTGGCCGTCGGCTCCGATCAGGCGATAGAGCGGCACATTGGCCCACACACGGAGGTCATCGACCTGAACGGCCGCTTTGTCGCGCCGGGTTTGACGGATGCGCATCTGCACAATGAGGGTGGAGGATCCGGCGTTGATCTCTCCGGGGCGCGCTCGCTTGCCGATCTCCTGAGCGCTGTATCCGACAGCGTGAAAAATGCCCCTCCCGGAAAGGTCGTGGTTTCCAATTACGATTGGCACGAAGCGCAACTGAAGGAACAGCGAGCGCCGTCCCTGTCCGAACTGGACGCCATCGCTCCCACCACTCCCGTCGTGCTCGTCCGGGGCGGGCACTCGATGTATCTGAACAGTGCCGCACTCAGAAAATTCGGAATCACAAGCGATACCCCGATCCCTGCTGGCGGTCAGATCAGCCGTGACGAGGACGGTCAGCTGACGGGGGAGATAATTGATACCGCCCGCGACCTGGTAAAACTGCCGCCCGCACCGCCCCTCAGCGAGGCCGACCTCGTTCGTACTCAGGAAAAGCTGAATAGCTATGGCATTACGGCGGTTCGCATTCCGGGGTTCTACAAGGGCGACAACCTGCAGGCCGCCTATCGTTTGATGCGGCGCATGGCCGACGCCGGGAGGCTGACACTTCGCTACGCCATTTATCTTCCTGGCATGAATCTGCAGTCGGGGGAGGAGGCGCGTCACCTGGTGCAAAGCTGGGGGTAAAGCCGGACGAAGGCGACGAGTGGGTGCGGATCGACGGCATCAAGATCATGATCGACGGCGGTTTTGAAGGCGGATATCTCTTCGACCCCTACGTTGAGCCATACGGCAAGGAAGGCTCCTATCAGGGCATCGAAACCATTCCGCCGGACCGATTCGCGGACGTCATTACCACGATCAACCAGGTGGGCTGGCGTCCAGCCGTTCACGCAGTAGGCGATGCCGCCCTCGCGGCAGTCCTCAACGGCTTTGAGGCGGCCGATGCCCAATCGTCGATTCGCAACAAGCGCTGGACGATCGAGCATGCATCCCTCACCAACCCCGACCTGACGCAACGGATGCAACGGCTCGGCGTCCAGGTATCAATGCAGCATCATATATATCTGGCCGGTCCTATCGTCGAACGTTATTGGGGTGCGACGCGTGCCGGGCACAACACACCCATCGCGACCTATCTCGATGCAGGCCTTCTTGTAGCGGGAGGGACCGATGCGCCGGTCTTACCGGCCAATCCATTCTCGGCACTCTATTTCTTTGCCTCCCGTGACACGATTTCCGGTAAGAGCTATGGTACCCCGGAACGCGTTCCATCGCGGACAGAACTACTTCGGCTGGTTACGATCAACTTTGCGCGTATGATTGGCGAGGAGCGCAGCCGCGGCTCGATCGAACCTGGGAAACTGGCTGACTTCGTCATGCTATCAGATGATTTCCTGACGATAGCTGTAGATCGCATCAAGAACATGGAAGCACTCGCCACCTATGTGGGTGGCCGCCGTGTGTATCTCAATCCCAGGGCTACTCAGCGATAATTGATATGGAAAAGACGGCACTTAAATCAATACAAGATATCGAAGTCTATGAGCGAACTGACTGGCGTAGCAGGTATACAGCAAACAATACCTACGACCTTCTATGTGAAGTGGCGGCGAAATTTGAGAATAAACCTGCAATCGAGTATTTGCCTACCGCCGCGGTCAACCAGGCGCCCATTGTTATCACTTATGCTGAGCTGATCAGGCGTATTACACAAACAGCCAATCTCCTGAATGATCTAAATCTTGCTTCTACGGATGTTGTCTCCTATGTATTACCTAACCTGGCAGAAACACACGAAATCATTTGGGGTACTGAAGCGACGTGCATAGTTAACGCAATCAATCCATTTCTGCAACCAGAGACAATCGCCAAGCTACTTGAGGCGGCAAATACACGTGTGCTGATCACTGCTGCATCTGGTTCAGGTATTGAGATGCTCCCGGAGCTCTTTTCCATCGCCGATCAACTGGATTCCCTCGAGGCAGTTCTGGTAGTTGATTCGGGACTTCAACCTGGAGAAGCGCATACTTTGCTGCCGAAAACCACGGAATCAGGTAAACCAGTAATTCTTTATCAATCCGCAAGAGACGCTCAACCATCTGACAGGCTGCTTTCGAAGCGCGGGATCCGTCGAGACGAGGTTGCCTCGCTATTTCACACCGGAGGCACCACTGGAGTACCAAAGCTGGCACCACACACGCACGAAAACGAAGTATTTATGGCATGTGTACTTTCAGACGTCCTTGGGAGCAGTGCCAGCGACAAAATGTTGATAGGGCTGCCCCTGTTCCATACGAACGCAGTAATCGCCACTGGCTTAACCAGTCTAATTGCAGGACAGACGATTCTTCTCGCCACTCCGCTCGGCTACAGAACACCTGGACTGATACAAAATTTGTGGCAATTGATTTCGAAGCACGGCGTAACATGTATGAGCGGCGTACCCACAATCTATAGCGCACTTTTAAATGTCCCCAAAGAGGACTCCAACATATCGACATTGAAGACAGCGATTTGCGGTGCGGCGCCCATTTCACCAGAGCTGTTCAGGCGGTTTGAAGCCTACTCGGGGGTGGAGCTTGTCGAGGGGTATGGGCTAACAGAGAGTACTGTTGCGGCGTCCTTCAACCCACCCTCCGGTGAGAAAAGGATAGGCTCGATCGGCTTGCGTCTTCCCTACACAGAAATGCGTACTGCAATAGTGGAGGAGGGAATTGTTCGATTCTGCGACGTGGACGAAATTGGTACAATATTAATACGAGGCCCTCATGTATTTCCAGGCTATCTTGGGCAGGAAAAGAGTGGAATCCTTCCTGGCGGCTGGCTAAATTCAGGAGATCTAGGGCGGCAGGACGCAGATGGATATTTTTGGCTTACTGGCAGATCGAAGGATCTCATTATTCGAGGCGGCCACAATATCGATCCCTCTATCATCGAAAATTTACTCTCTCAGCGAGAGGACATAGCACTATCTGCAGCAGTTGGACAGCCGGATTCCTACGCGGGTGAGCTTCCCTGTGTATATGTTGTGCCTACACCGGGATCTTCAATTGATATAAATGAGCTGTCGGATTGGATCAGGTCCCATATTGCAGAGCGGGCTGCCGCACCTGTGTATATAGAAGAATTGGAGGAGATGCCCGTCACGGCTGTCGGGAAAATATTCAAACCCACACTCAGAAAGATGGCCACGGAGCGTGTTGTCACGGACAAACTGCAAGCGGCAGGTATCGATTCTACCGTCACCGTGTCGGATGACAAGTTGCGCGGGCTGGTCGTCTACATTCGGACAGATAGAAAGGATGAGGCAGCCAAACTACTGAGCGATTTTGCCCTGAATTTTGAATTCACCTGATACGGCAGGGAGGTGGCGAATTCGCTGATTAGTTGGTGATATCTCGCCCAGAAATTTCGCTGCGCATGGTGCAGTTCAGAGATTTCCCCACACAAAAGCTTATGATCCGTCGACTCGACTCCTTCGGCGATCACCGTATAACCCAGGCTCTTGCCTTCAACGCCGGGAACGGTATCCTGAATAAAGGAGCCGTCGATCTTGATGGTGTCGAGCGGAAACCCCCTCAGTTTCGACAGCGAGGAGTAACCGGTGCCGAAGTTGTCGATCGCGATGCGCACACCCATCTGTTTCAGCTCCTGAAGGATACGGATCGTCGCCTTCATGTCATTCATGATCATCATCTCGGTGATCTCCAGCTCGAGCAGTTCGGGCTCCATGCCGCTCTCCCGCAACGCGTTACGGATATCCAGCACAAGGTTATTGTCGAGAAACTGTCGTGCGGTCAGGTTCACCGCCATACTCAGTTTGGGGAACCCTTCCTTTTGCCATGCGACGTTCTACCGCAGCGCGGTGTTGAATACCCAGCGGCCAATCGAGACGATGAGTCCGTTTTCTTCGGCCAGCGGTATGAATTGCGTGAGAGCAATCAGCCCGAGATCGGGATGCTGCCAGCGCAGCAGCGCCTCGATGCCGGTGACGTGGCCGCTGTGCATGTCGTGTTTCGACTGGTAGAAGAGACTATTTCACTGAAAAATACCCTGACCACCCCAAGCAACCCGGGCATTTCGCGGTCGGGCGGAGAGTCAATCTCAGCTGATTCAAGTGGCCTTGAAGGCGAAATCGTCCGGAATTCGGCCTTGTGAGAAGTCTAATCTGAACCGGCAGCTAGTTATTGCCAAATCTGGTACTGTGGTGATTCATTCGGGGTTCCTGAAGGATTGATTTGGGTCGCACCTGGGCTTCGGTTGGCGCGACCCGTCCCGCTCAATCACTGCTCCCGTGGGCAGCAGCACCTCGTCATAGGCGCGTTCGATGTACGCTATCAGGCAGGTGTCGTCATAGCGCGGTACCTGCGGGTGGTCCGCACCTGCGACATCAGTACACTCCTCTGTCAGGGCGGGGAGCGCGAAGGTGAGGGCAAGTATCAGGGGGCCAGGGCTCGGGACAGCATCATCGGACTTCTCCATGTACGTTATTTGTTAGTGTGCTTCCAGTGCTCACAAAACATCTTAGCTCAGACTTGGTAATCCAGCACAATCTGGCCCGCCGCCCCGTGACTGCCACCGCCTCGGCGTCAATAAGTCGCTGGACTTCAGCCGCGTCCGCCAACGCACGCAGGTACGCCATCCTTGAGCCATTGAAGTACTGTTATTTCACGTTCCGGGGACGCACAATCCAGCTTCTCGCGCCGCCATTGTAGCTGTTTTTCGGCTTCAGTTATCAGTAACTGCGCCTGGTCACCGGTATACCACCGGCATTAGTCACCTGTACTGCGTAGTACGCGCCTCATTGCACGCATCTTCATCAGCGTACCGAGAACACCTATGTTGCGTTTTAGACAACAACAATGGATTACCACTGCTTTGAATTAACTGTTAAAACGGTAACCTGTACCTGCAGGGGGCTCCTTATCCGGAGGAGTTGGCAACAAAAAGGAGCGGCGGATGTCCTGGTGGCGCGGTTTGATCAGTAAGGGGTTTGCGTTGCCATTGGCCTTGACCCTGGTCGTGGTGGCGATGGCGCCGGCGGTTCCGCCTGCGGCTGCGGAGGCGCCCGATACCTCCGGCAGATTGTTCGACGAGTACTGGCAGGATCTCTTGGTATTGCGGCCAGACAAGGCCCTGTCTCAGGGCGATTACCGGTATCTCGGGCACTTCGATCGCTCGCTGGAAGGCGACTGGCGCCATGAAATGCTGGCTTTGATCGAAACCTACCAGGCCCGTCTCAAAGCGCTGGACGACGCGAAGCTGAGCGAAGGCGAGCAAACCAGCGTTGACTTCCTCAATTGGCGGCTGCAACAGGATCGCCGCTTCTTCGGCAGTGACTTGTTTGCGCTAAGTAGAATGCTGCCGCTGGATCATTTTCGCGGGCAGCACATCAGCTTTGCCGAATCCGCTGCGGGCTCGGGCACCTACCCTTTTGAGACCCAGGCGCACTATGAGCAGGCGCTGGTCCGGGCGGAGGGCTTCGCACGCTGGGTAGACCAGGCAATCCTGCGGTTGCAGGAAGGCGTCAAGGCAGGGGTGGTTTTGCCGCAGATGATCGTTGCGCGAGTGCTGCCCCAACTCAGCATCCATCTCGACAAGAAACCCGTGAGACCCAGTTCTGGACGCCATTACAGTCGCTTCCGGCGATGATCGATGATGCCGCAGCCGTCGATCTGCGCCAACGCCATAAGGCCAGTATCGCCGACGTGATTCAGCCCGCCTATCAGCGTCTGTACGACTATCTGGAAAGCAGCTACCTGCCACATGCCAGGGCTACGGTCGGCCTGGTGGCACTACCCTCTGGGCGCGAGCTGTATCAGCACTATGTCCGCATGCATACAACCACCGACATGGAAGCAGAGGAAGTACACGCGCTGGGGCGTGCCGAGGTCAACCGGATCATGGACGGCTTTCGCGCCCTGCAGGCCCACCTTGGAATCGACGGTGACGTGCAGGCCCTGTTCGAGTACGCCAGAAACGATCCCGCGTTGTACTATACGGAGGATGAACGCGACCAGATAGTACCGGATTTCAACGCCCGGCGGGATGACATCGTCGGCCTGCTGCCAAAAATGTTCGACCTGATGCCCAAAGCGTCCTACGAAATTCGTGCGCTGCCGGAGTCATCACGTGCTTCTCAAGGCAATGGTTACTTTCAGGCGGCCTCCGCGGACGGTTCGCGCCCGGGCATACTGTGGATAAACATCCATTCACCCGGTATCACCAGTCGGTTCAACCTGACCACGCTGTCGGTGCACGAGGGGCTGCCCGGGCACCATTTTCAGACCGCGATTGCACGCGAGGTGGAAGATGTTCCCGCTTTCCGTCGCTTCGAGTTCACGACGGCCTTTGGCGAGGGCTGGGCGCTTTATACGGAGTCCCTGGCGCAGGATCTGGGGCTGCTTGATGACCCTGGCAGCTTTATGGTTATCTCAACTACGAGATGATGCGGGCCAACCGGCTCGTGATCGATACCGGCATTCATGCGCTGGGATGGTCAGTGGAGGATGGCATTCGGTGGATGCTTGAGCACTCTTCCATGAGTGAGGCCGAGGCCCGGGCGGAGGTAGAGCGTTACGCGGCCTATCCCGGGCAGGCACTGGCCTATAAGATTGGCGAGCTGAAAATTCAGGAGTTGCGGTCTCGCGCCGAACAGCAGCTGGGTGACCGCTTCGATCTGCGCGACTTTCACCGCACCGTGCTATTGGCGGGCAGCGTACCGATGGCGGTACTGGAAAATGTTGTGAATCGCTGGCTGGCACGGCAAGCGACTGCGGCGGGAGCCCAGACACCGCTGACAGCAATGTTTATCTGGTGGAACGAAGCTTTCAAAACACCCGGGGCCTTTGTTCGTTCCGGGTTCGAGCAGCACTTCACCGAAGACGCGTCGATTGTCATTAACGGGATCGAGCGGGCGCGCGGTATCGATGGCATGGTCAAGCACTTCCAGCGAATCCAGGGTGAGGCCGAGCTGGTGGACATGATGGTTCCGTTTGAGGAGGAGTTTGTCTCCGCCGATGGCAGCAAGATATTTACCCATCACTTTGTCCATTCCAGGCGTAATGGCGAGGAGAGCATGGCGCGGTTAATGGGTTATGCCCTGGTCGAGAATGGCAAGCTGTCCTACATCCACTTCGTGTCGGCGGACAAGAAGCTGCTGTAGATTGCATCGGTCGTTTCGACCAGGGGTGTTATGTTGCCTATCCAGCAACAGTGTCGAACTTTAAATGTTATTACCATCAGGTATAGGGTCTCAACGCCAATCACTGGGCGCAGGTATCAAGACGTCACAATCAGGGCCGGTAGCGGCCAGCAAATTTTTCACCAGGGGTCAAATATGAACAAGCAATGGCAAAGGAAATTGATCTGGAGTGGCATCAGCGGCGCCGCAGCGGTGCTGCCCGCCGTGGTTGTGTCAGGCGCGACTGCACTGTGGTCGGGTGCGGTAACAGCCCAAGAGGAAGCCAATCGGCTGATGATCGAGGAGGTCGTGGTGACCTCCCGTCGCAGGGAAGAATCACTGCAGGACGTGCCTGTCAGTATCACCGCATTCTCCGCCGATTCCATCGAGCGCAACATGTTCAAGGGCATCGAGGGCTATTTTTCGCGCACGCCCAATGTCAGCTTTATCTCCACGGGTTCCCGCGACCGCAAGGAGCTCAGTATCCGCGGTGTGACCAACCAGCTGGACACCACCGAAGCACTGGTGCGGGCGAGCACCTTTGCGTTTTATCTCGATGACGTCAACGTGGTCAGCGCGACCGCCAACCCGGGGGTGATGGACCTGGAGCGCATCGAGGTACTGCGCGGCCCCCAGGGTACCTATTTCGGCCGCAACGCGGTCGGCGGCGCGGTCAACATCTCCACGGTCAAGCCGGACCATGACTTTTTCGCCCAGGTTTCTGGGGAACTGGGCCGCTACGACACCCGTGATATCGAGGGCGTGATCAACATGCCGGTGATCGACGACGTGCTGGCGGTGCGGGCCAACTACAAGTATTACGAGAGTGACGGTCACATCAAGAACATCAACCCCATCGGCGGTGGCAACAACTCCGAGTACGAATACGGGCGCCTCAGTGCGCGCTATACACCGAGTGACCGCTTGACTGTCGATCTGATGGCGACCACTTCTGATGAGGTGGTCGGCATGCGCGAGGGCGTACCCTCCGGCGTGATGTCCGTCTTCGCTGCCAGCCTGTTTGGCAACGTGGCGGATCCGGACGGGGTGGGTTTCTACCCCGACAACCGCAACCGGGTCAATTTTGACCGGCCGCAGGATGTGGGTTCCAAGTGGGAGCTCTACACCGGCAAGTTCGAGTACGATTTCGACGCCTTCAGCCTGGTCGGTATTACCGGCTATATTGAGTCCGATACCTTCCTGCGCGGTGACATCGACGGCAGCAGTCAGGACTTTGTCTACGAGGAAAAACCGATCAGCCGCGAGTCCATCAGCCAGGAGTTCCGCTTGCAGTCGGCCGGCAACGAACGCCTGGACTGGACCGTGGGTGTGATTTACAGCAAGGACAAGGGTGACATTATCCAACAGACCTTCGCTGGTGCCGGTGGTCTGTTTGGCTTGCCGGAAGACTTCCAGATCACCTCTACCGTAGGGGATAACGAGAGCCGCAGCGCGGCCGTATTCGGTGAATTGACCTGGCATTTCAATGATCGTCTCGACCTGGTGTTCGGTGGTCGCTATACCAAGGATGAGGTCGAAGTTTCCCAGTACCGCCTGTCCTCCGGGGTGATCAACGGTTTTGTCGAAGACGAGGCGGATTTTACCGATTTCTCGCCCAAGGTGTCTGTGAACTACGCCCTCGGTGAAGACATGGACGTATTCGCCACCGTCTCCAAGGGCTTCAAGGCCGGCGGGGTTCAGCTGGGCAGCGATTTTGAACGCGCGGATTTCGACCCGGAAGAGCTGTGGAACTACGAGCTTGGCTTCAAGTCCCAGCTGATGGACAGGCGTCTGCGCCTCAATGGCTCCCTGTTCTATCTGGAGTGGGATGATCTGCAGGCCTCCTTCGCGGTTGCTGAAACCAATGATCAAGGCGTAATCGTCTTCAACTCAGGCATCCAGAACGCGGCTTCCGCCAGCAACCTGGGGGGCGAACTGGAGATCTCCGCGGTCCTGACCGAGAACCTCGTGGTCAACTTTTCCGCCGGCTATGTCGATGCGGAATTTGACGATTTCACCAACGCCTTTGTCGATGGTGAGCTGTACGACCTGAGCGGCCAGGCCATGCCGAATGCGCCTGAATGGACTTTCAGCGGTGATGCCGAGTACCGCTTCACCTTCGCCGACCGCTACGACAGCTTCGTCCGCCTGGAGTGGTTCCATCGGGATGAAATCCTGCCTGATCTGGTTGCACTGGTACGCCAGGACGAAGGCTTTCCGTTCCGGGTGCCCAGCTACGATCACTTCAACCTGCGTGCCGGCATCGAGACCGATCGTTTCAGCGTGACTGCCTACGTGGAAAACCTGTTTGATGAGGAGTACTTCACCAACGCCTACCAGAAAGCCTTCCTGGGTGGTCTGCATGTGCAGCCCTCCTACCAGACCTGGGGTGTGCGCGTGACCCTGCGGACACTGTAAGTGGTGGGCTTGCACTCTATGCCACCGGGTAGGGCTCTCGCCACGTGATTAGAGCCGCCGCTGGAGCACCGCTACGCCTGGTGCGTGACATCGTGGGGCCTACCGCGGTCATCGCCGCAGGGACCATGGGCGCCGGGGCCGTGGCTTCTTTCCTGCTTGCCGGCGCCTGGTTCCGCTACGACCTGTTGTGGGTTGTGCTGGTGATGCTGCCCGTGTTCGTGGTGTCGGTGGATACTGCATCGCGTATCGGCGCCTGCAATCCCAGCGAAGGCATGTTCGCGCTGATCCGGAAGCGCATCACGCCCGCACTCGCCTGGGCCCTGCTGCTGATCAACGTGCCGGTGCACCTGCTGATTGTCATGGGCCAGTTGTCCGTGATGAGTTCAGTTGTAGCCGCCACGTTCGGCTTGCCGGCGCCGGGCTCGGACGCCGGCGGCGCCCTGCTCACCGACATGGTGCTGTCACTGGCAATCGCCGGAGCAATTCTGTGGCTGGTGTTCTCGCGCGGGTTCGACCGTATGCAGAACGTCATGACCGTGATGATGGTCCTCATGTTTTTCTGCTTCCTGCTGGTGGCCTTGCGCGGGTTTTCCGAGTGGCGGGATATCCTCGCCGGACTGGTGCCTGCCATACCGCCGGATTTAGCGGTGCCTGATACACAGACGTCGCGATCCACATTCGTGTCCATTACCGCCATGGTGGGTAGCGCGATCGCGCCAGCCGCGCTGCTCGGCATGCCCTACCTCGCGGCAGATTCGGGCGTCGATCCCAGCGGGCTGAAAAACGCCTTTCGCCGTGCCGTGGTTAACCTGGGCCTGATTTTTGGGGCCTACGCCATGTTCGTGGTCATTGCTGGGGGCTTTGCGCTGTACCCGTTGGTACACCACGCCAGCCTCGCGGATGTCTCCGAGGCGTCCCGGGTCCTGCACGGCGTTTTCCCCGAGCGACTGGCCTTCCTCGGGCCGGTGGTGTTTTCCCTGGGGCTGTTCATGGCGGCACTGACCACGCTGGTGGTGGCTGCACAGGTGACCGCCTATTTCATGCTGGATACCGTCGGCCGGCAGTGGCGCTTTGCCAGCAACAACCGGTCCTATCACATCATTGTGGCGATACTGGTGCTCGGTGCCGCAGTGCTGGCACCACACTGGAGCTTCCCGGCACTGCTCAAGGTCGTGCTGCTGATGGGGATCAACGTACTCGTGATCCCACTGGTGTTTGTCATACTGCTGTACCTGGCCAACAGCCGGGATGTGATGCATGACGTGCGTACGGAGTGGTGGCGTAACCTGATTCTGGTGGTGGGGCTGTTTCTGTCCCTGCTGCTCGCCGCGCAGAAAATCCCGGACTATATGGCAGCGCTGTTCTCATAGCGGTGCACGCTGCTCGTACCCTACAGGCACTGGAGGAGATGATAATGACAAGCAAACCCACATTCAGGCGCGCCGACCATGTGTCGCTGACCGTCGCGGATATCGACAAGACTGTCGTGTTCTATTGCGATGTCATGGGTGCCACCGTGAGCTACCGCATGGGTCCTTTCGATGCGCGCGAGATTCCCGCCATGGATGATGGCCGCGACTGGACCGAAGCGCATGTCAACGTCGCCGATGCGCGCTTACGTATCGTGATGCTGCAGCTTTGCGACAATCTCGGGATGGAGCTGTTCCAGTACGAGCGGCCGGATGATGCTGCCACTGCGCCGCCGCGCAATTGCGACATCGGCAGCCGGCACATCTGCCTTGAAGTCGAGGACCTCGCGGCGGCGGTAGACTATCTGGAAAGCAACGGCTGTCGCAGGATGGCCGGGCCCATCGTCGCCGACGGAGGCCCTCCGCCGAACTCGCTGTCCTGGTATGTGCTCGATCCCTTCGGGCATCAGCTTGAACTGGTGCAATACACCTGACTATCCCGTATGCAGTCACAGGAGTAACGCACATGCAGATTGCCGTGAATCGATTCCTTGCCGCCGGCGCGCTGCTGGCAATGTTGATCGTGTCTGGCCGCCCGGCGCTGGCAGAAGAGGTAGTGCCGGTGGGCAAACCGCTGACGCTTGAGGCCATTTTTGAACACAATGAGTTCCAGGCCGCTCTGCCTCGAGGCCTGCGCTGGCAGCCAGACGGTGCGTCGTTCACTTACTTGCCGGCTCCCGGCGAGGCCACGGCAGGAAAGCTTTTGCAGCATGTTGCTGGCACGGGCAAGTCAGGCGAGGTGATGTCGTTTGACGAACTGCCAGGCTTGCCGGCAGAGTTTCAGATCACCGACGTTCAGTGGCATGCGGGCAGCGGATTTGCACTGCTGCGCGGCGCAGTACAGGTGACCTGGCATGGCTACGAAGATGCCGCCTACTACGTGTACGATTCCGCAGGCGACAGGCTCTGGCCGCTGGCGGGAGCAGGCCTGGCGCTACGCCACGTGAAGCTGTCGCCTGACGGGCTGCGCGCAGGCTATGTCCACGACAACAACCTCTTTGTCAGCGACCTGCGTGAAGGCAACAACACCGCTGTCACCGACGACGGTGGCGAGGCGGTCTTCAACGGCAGCTTTGATTACGGCAGTACCATGTTCGGTTCGTCCGATGCCTGGCGCTGGTCACCGGACGGCACCGCCATCGCATTCTGGCGTCTTGATGTTGCGGACGTAAAAACCTATCCGCTGATGGACCCTCTGCACAGCTATCCGCAAATCCGCCGCTTTCATTACCCCAATGTCGGCGAGAAACACGCGGTGTATCGCGTCGGCGTGTACGATGTTGCCGCTGCTGCCACGCGCTGGCTGGACACGGGCCATAAGCCGGACGACTATCTGCCGCAAATGACCTGGGACAGGGAATCACGCGGAGTCTACGTGGAGCGACTGACGCGTGATCACCAGGCACTGGAAGTCCTGTATGCCGACGCCGCCAGCGGCGAAACCCGGTCGGTGCTGGTAGACCGGGACCCTGCGTGGCTGGATGTTACCGAAGATTTGTCGCCCTTGCCCGGCGCGGCGGGTGAGTTCCTCTGGACCAGCGAGCGCAGCGGCTGGCGCCATATCTATCGGGTCGGTCGGGGCGGCGAGACTGCGACACTGACGTCGGGAGACTGGTCGGTAGATGCCATCGCGGGTGTCGATACGGACGGTGGCTGGGCGTACTTCTACGCCAAGAAGGACTCGCTGATAGACCAGCACGTCTATCGTGTTGCGCTCGACGGGGGCCCGATCGAACGACTCACCACGCAGCCCGGCTGGCACACCTGGACGATGTCTCCGGATGCAAAACGCGCCATCGTCCAACATTCCGACGCACGGACGCCGCCGACGCTGGCGCTGTACGAAGCGGGTGGCGCCCGGATCGCAGACCTGGTGACGGATGCCGTGCCTGCATTACGCGATTACACGATGTCGCATACCGAGTTCGTGACATTTACCACCGACGACGGCGTTGAGCTCAACGGTTTCTTCATCAAGCCCCCGAATTTTGACCCCGCGAAGAAATATCCGGTAATCGGCTACGACTATGGCAATGCCGGTTCGCAGGTGGTGGTCAACCGCTGGGGTACCCAGCGCGGCCCGCAACAAGACCTGTGGCACCGCTTCATGGCCCAGCAGGGTTATGTGATCTTCGCCATGGACAACCGCACCACGACGGGACGCGGCAAGGCAGCGAAGAACCTGACCTATGGCCACTACGCGAAATACGCGGTGCTCGACCAATTGCAGGGTGCGGCCTACCTCAAGTCGCTGCCCTGGGTCGATGCCGACCGGCTCGGCTTCTGGGGTTGGAGCGGCGGTGGCTATCTTGCGGCGGCGCTGATGACCAAGGGGGCTCCGCACTGGAAGGTGGCGGTGAGCGTCGCGCCGGTCATCGATCTGGCGCGCTACCAGGCGGTGGGCGTGGAGCGCTGGATGGGTATGCCAGAGGACAACCCGGAGGGCTATGCCGCCGTCAACCTCATCAACTACGTCGACAAGCTGGAGGGGAAGCTGCTGCTGATCCACGGTACGGGCGACGAGAACGTGAAGTTCGAATTTACCCTGCAGTTCGTGGATGCGCTTATTCGGGCCAACCGTCAGTTCGACATGCTGGTATACCCGAATCAGCGTCACGCCATCAGTGATTTTCGCGGCCATGTGTTTGCCAGCATGACCCGGTACTTCAACGACCACCTCTAGCCGCAAACCGGGGCCGGGGGCATAGAAAGGAGAGCGACCCAATGTCACGCAAAGTCATCAATCCCGCCGCGCTGTATGAAAGCACGGCCTACGGCTTCTCCCACGCCGTGGCGTCGAATTGCGCCACCCTGGTGCACTGTTCCGGGCAGGTGGCCTGGGACAAGGATCACCAGGTAGTCGGTGGCGGCGACCTTGGCGCGCAGGCGCGGCAGGCGCTGGCCAACCTCAAGACCGTGCTCGCCGAAGCGGGCGCGGGGGTGGAGGATATCGTGCGACTGCGTACCTATGTGGTGAACCACAACCCCGACTGCCTCGCGCCGGTTGGCCAGGCCCTGGCTGAATTTTATGGTGATGTCATGCCTGCGGCCAACACCTGGATTGGGGTGCAGGCGCTGGCGTTACCCGATTTCCTGATAGAGATAGAAGCCACGGCGCAGATCGACGCCTGACCGCGACATCGACTGCCTGCAAACCAAAAATGGAGAACAGCAATGAATAGAGCACCAACTACACCCATCCGCACCACTTATGGCATTGCCTGCTTCCTTGTGGCGATGCTGGTGCTGCCCCTGGTGTCGCAGGCGGAAACGTCGCTGAAGCAGGTAGAAGGCCTCTGGGCTTATACCGGCTTGACGTCCTCCGGCGGGCAGTCCATGCCCCTGACTGGCATCTTCCTGTTCCGGGATGGTGCTTTCATCCAGCAGGCTGTTTTCAACGGCGAGCCCTACTTCAAGCAGGGCGCGATGGCGCACTCGGGTCCCTACTCCGCAATTGAGGGCGGTGTTCACCTGGTGGCCGAGCAGACCCTCAGCCTGTCGCCCGCGGACCCTTTATCGTCGCATGGTGTAACCGAGCACGATCTCGACGTCACTCGTGTTGATGACGGTCTCACGCTGGTCTTTGGTAGCGGCACCGTCCAGACCTTGCGCCGGATCGGTGACGCCAGCGATGCGACAATCGTAGCGCTGGAAGATGGCATGATGGCGCTGGTGGACGACCACTTCATCGTGGTCAGTGGTGATGATTCCTATGCGGTCACTGGGTACGGGCGCTACCATCAGGCAGGCGAGCGCTACTTCATTGATGTCATCCGCTGGGTCGAAACCGATGGTAAAGAGACCGTTAGCGCACGTAGCGCCGTGATCACCGCACACTTCGACGGCAAGTCGCTGCGCCTGCCGGGAGGCCGGGTACTCAAGGTCGACAAATGAGGAATTACGTATGACGATGCAGAGAAAATTGAAACAGCTATTGATCGCCAGTAGCTTGGCTCTGTCAGGTTTATCCTCTCCCGCCAGTGCGCAGCTCACCGCACTGGTCGGAGGTTCAGTGGTTAACCTCGAAAGCGGGGCTCCGCTGGAAAACGCAGTGGTACTGGTGGAGGGAGATCGTATCACTGCGGTGGGCAGCCGCGACGATGTCTCCATACCCGCTGACGCGACGATCATTGATGCCAGCGGCAAGTGGATTGTGCCCGGCCTGATGAACATGCACGTGCACCTTGGCCTCAAATTGCCCGGCGCTGCATCCGTGGCACTGCAAAATGAATCCGAAGCGGAGCTGGCGCTGCGCATGGCCGAGAATGCCAAGCTCAGTTTGTTGTCCGGTACTACCACGATACGTGCTCCCGGTGACCGCAGCCTGGGGATTTTCGCGGTGGACAAGGCTATCCGCCGCGGCGAGATTCCTGGTCCGAGGATCCACGCCGCAGGGGTGCCGCTGGCGCCTACCGGCGGCCATGGAACCAGTCATGGTGAAGTGGGGGTCGATGGTCCCGATGACGTAACCCGCAAGGCTCGCGAACAACTGCGTGCCGGTGCCACCTGGCTCAAGCTGATGATCAGCAAGGGCATCGCTTCACCGGCGGGTTCCATCGCCGCCTCCGACATGACACTCGAGGAGATGCGCGCGGCCGTGGACATTGCCCACCGCGCGGGATTCAAGGTCACCGCCCACTCTGGCTCGCCGGAAGCGACGCTGGAAGCGCTCGAGGCGGGTGTGGACTGCTTCGAGCACGGCTACTACCTCAACCAGGAAGTCTTCCGCAAGATGAAACGCGCGGGCGCCTGGTACGTACCGACCATTGTGGTCAGCCAGGCGGGGGCGATGGAATTCTTCAGGAAAATCGGCTCGCCGCAGTGGTATCTCGACCGCGCTGCCTCGGTGGGCAAGGTTCACTGGACAGCCCTGCAAACCGCCATCGACGAGGGCGTCAATATCGCGATGGGCAGCGATCAATTCCCCTTTGAACCCAACGAGGGCACGGTAGCCTCGGTGCGCGAGATCGAGCTCTATGTCGATGCCGGCATGACTCCCCGGCAGGCACTGCGTTCCGCGACCGTCGAGACCGCGCGGATGCTGGGTGTGGCGGAGGAAGTCGGCACCATCAGTGAAGGCAAGTACGCTGACCTGTTGTTGCTGGATTCAGACCCCGTCGCGGATATTTCCGCATTGCGTACTATCGGGCTGGTAATGAAGGGCGGCACCGTAGTGCGCAACGACTGGAATTTGTAGACCGTCCACTGTGCTGCTCAGACCCCGGGGGCCAGATTGCGAAAGTAGTCTTCAATATACTGCATGAACTTGAATGCGGCGATGGGCGGCTGGCGACCGGTGCGGGTGACCAGGCTTATCTGGGTGCTGTTGAGGGTCGGACTATCGGTCGGAATCGCGATAAAATGATCCTCGGCCAACTCCTTCCCGACCATCAGGTCGGGCAGCAGGGCAAGTGCCTGCCCGAGCACATCCATCGGGAATTCGAGGCCTGTCTCAAGTGTGGCGGTCTGGAACACGGATTCCTGCGGGTGCGCTGCGACAAATGCCACTTCGAGCGGCTGGAAGCATTCTCCTGCAAGAAACGAGGACTCTGCCCCAGCTGTGGCGCCCGCAGAATAGCCGAGACCGCGGCCCTGTTGGCCGATGAGGTCTTTCCCGAGGTTCCACGCGCCGGTGGGTGCTGAGCGTCCCCTTTCCCCTGCGCTACCTCTTCGCCGCCCACCCGCAGGCCATGGGCAAAGTCCCGGGCATCATTTACCGGGTCATTGCCTGTATTGAGAGCCAAGACATCATGCACGATGAAGCGGGGTAGAACCCATAAAAGCCCCCGGACCTAAGGTCCGAGGGCGTCGTGGTGCTTTCCTGTCCAATCAGGGCAGGCTATATCAGAACTCGTAGCGCAGTGAGGCACCCACAGTGCGCGGCTGGGCGTGGATGACCTGCCGGTACCCCAGGTCGGAAAACACAAAGACCTTGTTCTCGTTCTGCTTGTCTGAAAGGTTGCGCACGTAGGCGGTGGCAGTCCAGCGCTCGCCCCAGTTCAGTACCAGGCTGAGATTGTGCTTGAAGTAGGACTCCATCTCGGAAGTGGGGTCATTGAAGTTGTTGGTGTAGCGCTCGGAGACATAGTTCCAGTCCCACAGCAGTTTGGCGTCGATGCCGTTCCTGAGCACCATGGAATAGCCCAGTGAACCATTGGCGGTAACACCCGGCGCACTGGCCATTTCCCGGTCAGCCACATAGCCGGTCGCGGGACCTTCCAGATCCTCGATGGTAGTGTCGAGATAGGATAGACCCAACTGCGCGTCCAGCGACTGGGTGAGATAGGCCTCGAATTCGACTTCGGCCCCCGAGGCGCTCGCGTCGTTGTTGGCGATCAGGCCGCCCACACCCTGCCACTGGAAAGTCTGGAAATCGGTGTAGTCATAGTAGAAGGCGGCGACATTGGTTCTCACCCGGTTGTCTAGCCAGGATGATTTCACCCCGACTTCGTAGGCGAGGTTGGTTTCATCCTCATAGGGGATCAGGCTCTGGTCGGCAGCCGCCGCCGACGAGTAAAAGCCATTGTTGAAGCCACCGGCCTTGCTGCCCTGGGAAACAGAGAGGTAGAGCAGTACGTCATCCTGCAGGCGGTAGTCCAGGCCCAGCTTCCAGGACAGCAGGTTCTCGGCATAGTCTCCGGAGTAGGGATTGGCGCTGCCGGTTCCCTGCGGCGCAAGGAAGCAGTTGGTAGGCAGAGCGAACCCCGGACAGGAACGCAGGGTGGCGTTGTCCCGGTCGGTAAATTCCTTTTCATCGCGGCCATAACGAGCGCCTGCAATCAGGGTCAGGGAACTGCTCAGATCGTATTCGATCTGGCCGAAGACTGAGTAGCTGGTGGTCTCCTGCTCCCAGTTGGCCGCCAGCGAAATCGGGAGAAAGTCGCCGTTGTAAAGCCTCGTGTCCGGGTCTACGGCCGCTGGGCCGCTGACCGGCACATTGAAGGTGGCGCTGGGGGAATTCTTGGCGTCCTGGTAGAGGTAGTAAAGACCGGCTGTCCAGGTCAGGGAGCCGCCCTCCCCGCTGAAGCGAAACTCCTGGGTCAGCCAGTCGGTTTCATAGGGGAAGTTCGAACTGCAGATGTCGTTGGGGCTGGCGTCACAGTCCTCGCTCAGCTCCCGCTCCATGTCCATATACCCAGTGGTGGAAGTCAGAGAGAAACCATCAAAATATTTGTCTATCTTGACCAGCAAGTGGGAGCCGGACTGTTCCATCTCGTTCGGCACGCTGGTGAAAGTGGCGTTCCTATCTCCAGCATTGAAGTTGTTCTGGTTGTAACCGGCGCCATCCGTGCCACCTGGGTTGGAAGAGTACAATCCCGTAGCCGGATCCACCACCATCGGTTGCTGTTCATAGTGGGTGTGAATCTTGGAGATATCAGCGTGGGAGGCCTTCACCCAGATACTCAGATCCTCGCTGGGCTCGAACAGCAACTGAGCCCGCACGGCATTGGTGCCCGCCTGGCCGCCATCGTCGATATCGGGATTGCGGTTGTCGATGTAACCGTCACTGTGATGGGACAGAAAGGATAGCCGGCCGGAAACCGTCTCGCTCAGGGCACCGCTGATCGCGCCCTCGCCCTTGAATTCACCGTACTCGGCAACGCCCAACGAGAGAAAGCCGGAGGTTTCCCGTGTAGGCCGTTTGGTCACGAAATGCACCAGGCCACCGGTGGAGTTACGTCCGAACAGAGTGCCCTGGGGGCCGCGCAGCACCTCAACCCGATCGAGGTCGTACAGTGAAAAGTCCACTGCCGGTACCGGCACCAGGTAGAACTCGTCAACATAGGCGGTCACCGGAGCCTCATGGCCCTCACCAAAATCGTTGAGACCAATGCCACGGATGGTGATGTTGGCGCTCGAACCGGGCCCATAGGGAGAATAATTGTCCAAGCTGGGAACCTTGTTGATAAGATCGATCGCACTGCTCAGTCCGTATTCCGTGATTCGGTCGGAGGACAGGGCAGAGACGGATATTCC
This sequence comes from Kineobactrum salinum, assembly GCF_010669285.1. Taxonomy (GTDB): domain Bacteria; phylum Pseudomonadota; class Gammaproteobacteria; order Pseudomonadales; family Halieaceae; genus Kineobactrum; species Kineobactrum salinum. The sequence goes on from NZ_CP048711.1 coordinate 130,360, forward strand.
CACATCCTGCAGGCTCTGCTCCCGTTTCTGGGCGGTCACCGTGACCTCTTCCAGAGCTTGCCCATGAACCTGTTGGGCGAGCGCCAGGGCGACCCCCACAGTGATCACTCGAAGGTCTACGCTCTTCATTTTGTTGCCAACCATAATCATTGCTCCCAAGCTGCACATGTCATTTCTCATCCAATTATTCAACGTTCGCGTGCTGACACTTTTCACTGACATTGTTATTTTTCTAACTCTTCGTGGTACGAATTGACCCGTCGGGAACGTCCCCATCCTCTCGTAAAAGTCCCCTGCGGAGTTTGCCTCCCCACGGCAGCGGCATGGTGTCTGCTGCGCACCCTCTGGGCGCGGCCAGTCAGGCTGATTTTCCGCCTCGCGAAAGACGAATGCCGGACTGTTCAATATCCCAGGTGGACGCGGTAACACCCCTATCGCGCAGGACGTGCTTTCTGACCTTGTTGTTGGCCGTCATGGGCAACTCACCGACAAAATCCCAGTATCTGGGGATGGCAAAATACGCCAGGCGGCTCTCAAGGAAGCGTACAATCTCTTCAGGGGCGGCTTCGACGCCCTCCCGCAACACTATGAAGGCCATCACGTCCTGTTCCGAACCGAGGTCTGAAGGCACCCCCACTACCGCGGCCTCCTCTACGATTGGGTGAGCCTTGAGAGCGGTCTCCACTTCCCAGGAGGAAATATTCTCGCCGCGGCGACGAATGGCATCCACGATGCGATCAAGAAAGTAGAAAACACCATCGCTACGCTGCACTACCCTGTCACCCGTGTGAAACCAGAGGTTGCGCCAGGCTTTTACCGTAGCCTCCGCGTTGCGGAAGTAACCTGAAGCCATGCTGAATGGTTCGCGATGGCGAATCAGCAGCTCTCCGGGCTCTCCCGGGAGGCTATCGCAGTCGTTCTCGTCCACTACCCTCACTTCGAATCCGTCAGCCACACGTCCCATGCTGGCCGGGACATGTTCACCGATAACGTTGGAGCAAACGAAATTGGTTTCGGTTGAGCCATAACCCTCGACCAGACGTACACCAAATCGCCTTTCGAATTCGACCACGGCCTCGATGGGGGTGGCCGGACACAGCGCGATTCTAACGCGATGACTGATATCATTGGGACCAGGCTCGCGGGTGAGCAGAATCTGGGCCATCGCGCCAAGCAGATAAGTCACGGTCGCACCCCGCCCCTCAGCCTGCTGCCAGAACCGGCTGGCCGAGAATGAGGACTCGAAAGTAAACGTCGCACCGAACACCAGCGCCTGCCAGAAACTGTTTAACGCATTGGTGTGGAAAAAAGGCAGTACTGTGAACAGCACGTCATCGGGGGATAGCCTCAGGGACTCGCCGGTCATCACACCCCACCAGTAAAACTGACCGTGGGGACAGAGCACGCCCTTGGAGGGCCCTGTAGTGCCCGAGGTATAGAGGATTGCAGCAGTGTCACCCGGAGTCACCGGATAGGGATCGACGGGTTCGACATCGACCACGAAGCGTCCTTCACAGCATGCATGGTGTTCACCGGCTTCATCGATAACGAAAACCCTGTTTTCCCCGGCGACCGCGCCCTCCTGGACCAGGTAGCCCAGCAGCCCATTCTCGGTAACGGTCAGGCGCGGGTCCGCGGTTGTTACCGCGTGCCGCAGCTGCTCACCTCTCAGCGCTGTGTTGACGGGTACCATGATGGCACCGAGCCAAGTGATTCCGAGCCAAAGTTTAAGCACATCGACTCGGGAATGCATGAAACACAGTACTCGGTCTCCGGGCCCGACACCCAGCTCCCGCAGCTTGCCGGCATAGCGCGCCGCCTCCACAGGTGCTTCGCAATAGCTCATTTCGGAGTCACCGCAGCGCAGCAGGGGCTTGTCGCCAAGCTTGCGCTGTATCTGCAGGATCTGCGGCAAGGTCCGTTGTTCGAACTTCAGGGTGCGGGCAACAACACCCTGCCTCACCTGATCTACCCCTCCAGTCATTGGTGACTATCCCTCACCGCCAGATAGTTCGCTTTCAGTCGCGTATGGGCGATTACCGAGTCTCGCCCCAGATCATTGCCAAGGCCGGACTGTTTGAAGCCGCCGAAGGGCACACCGACATCCAGAATATTGTGCACATTCACCCACACCGAACCGGCCTGAACAAAGCGGCAGAAAGTCTGCGCAGTGTTGATGTCCTCCGTGAACAGGCTGGCCCCGAGGCCAAAGTCACTGTCATTAGCAAGTTCAATGGCCTCTGAGAGCTGACCGAAGGATTGCACTGCCAACACCGGACCGAAGACTTCCTCGCGTACCAGTTTCATCCCGTTGTTGACACCGGCCAGTACCGTTGGCTCGAAATAGAAACCCGGGTGTTCCGGGGACTTGCCACCGGTGAGCAGCTCAGCCCCCTCGGCCACACTATCATCCACATAAGCTGCGACCCGCGACTGCTGTTCTGAAGACGCCAGCGGACACATGTCCACGCCCTCGGCGAGACTGGGACCAAGCTTCATCCTGCGGGCGATATCCACCACGCCATCCACAACCTGCTGGTATACAGCCTCATGCACATAAAGCCGCGAACCAGCGCAGCAGTTCTGTCCCTGGTTGGCGAAGATCGCCATCGCCGCCGTGGGAATGGCCAGTTCAAGGTCAGCATCGGGCATGATGACCACGGGCGACTTGCCCCCCAGTTCCAGCGTCACCGGCTTGAGCCGGGCACCTGCCACTTCACCGATGCGCTTGCCGATGGCAGTGGAACCGGTGAAGGACACCTTGTCGACCCCGGGATGGGCCACAAGATACTCACCGGCCACCTTGCCGGTTCCCGGCACCACGTTGATTACCCCGGGTGGAAAACCCGCCCGTAGCGCCAGTTCACCCAGAAGCAGCGCCGTCAGCGGTGTGTTCTCCGCCGGCTTCAATACTACCGCACAGCCCGCGGCAATGGCCGGTGCCACCTTCCAGGCGGCAATTCCCAGCGGCACGTTCCATGGGGTAATCGCCGCAATCACGCCCAGTGGTTCCCGGGTGGTACTGCAAATGAAGTGATTTTCGGCCGGCATGTAGGGCGCCGATACCGGCAGGGTTTCACCGCTGATCTTGGTGGGCCAGCCAGCCATGTAGCGCAATACGTGAACCGGAAACTCCGCGTCGAAAACCCGTACATCACCAATCCGGCGACCGCTCTCCAGCGCTTCAAGTTCGGCGATCAATTCCGCATTTCTTTCCAACAAATCCGCCAGCTTGTGGATCAGGCGCTCCCGGGAGTGGGGTTTCATATCTCGCCAGCTGCTGTGTTCCAGAGCCGAGCGGGAGGAAGCCACCGCGGCGTCGATGTCGGCTTTCTCCGCCGCGGGCACCTGGCTGATGGCCTGCGCCGACGAAGGGTCAAGAATGGACAATATTTCCCTGCCGCCCGGACTAACGAGTTCACCACCAATCACGAAGCCGTGGGTCCGTTCGAGAAAATCGCGTGTCTCGCTTCGAATTGCACTGAGGTCGTTTGAGAGTTGCATGTAATTCGTGCCTGATTCTCTGTTCACCATGAGCTGTTACCTTCGCATTCTAGGGAGGGAAAAAATGAGCCACCAATCATTTGTAGTGATAAAGCACTATTTCAAAATCAGAGCGATGACCCTTGGTGGACGCAGACCAGCCCGAGCCCGCTGTAACAAGGGCCAACGTAGCTTTGGCTGACAGAATTCGGTCCGCGAGAGTAATGGGGGAACTAATGACCTGTCTTTAGCAGACCATTATGTCTATGCTTCGCTGGAGATTTTGGCAGTGAGTTGCCTGAACCAGCGATGGCCATCGTCGTTTTCAAAGTGACGGTGCCACATCTGGTAAACGACGACCTCATCGTAGTTCAGAGGATTGGGCAGTACCTGCAGGTCCATTTCGCGGGCGTAGAAGCGCGCGAGGCGTTCAGGCATGGTGGCGACAAGATCGGTGGTCGCAACAATCTGCGGCATCACCACCAGGTGCGATACCTCTGTGATCACCTTGCGCGCCAGGCCTTTTTTCTCCAGGGTGAGCTCCACCCGGGGGGTATGGCCACGGGTGGGCAGCAATGCGACATGCTCTACCTCCAGAAAGGTTTCCAGGGACAGTTCGCCGTCGATCTTCGGATGCCCCTTGCGCGCCAGGCAGTAGCCTGCGTCGCAAAATACCGGCTCCACCACAAAATCCGGATCGTCGATGGTCACCCAGTCCCAGACCAGATCCACGGCCCCGGAGCGCATGTCCAGACCCAGGGTCGCCCCCGGATTTGGCAGGCAAGAGACCTCCATACCCGGCGCCTCCCGAGCGAGCCGGCGAACGATACGCGGCAGGAAGTAGAGTTCACCATAGTCGGTCAGGGCCACATTCATGACCCGCTGGGATGTGTCGGGACGGAACGCTTCGTCCGTCACCAAGGTCTGAGCAATGTCCTCCAGTGCCCTGTTGATGGGTCGCGACAGCTCCTGAGCCCTGGCGGTGGGGATCATGCCGTTGGCGGTGCGCACAAACAGCGGGTCGCTGTACAGCTCCCGCAGGCGGCGCAGGGCGTTGCTCACCGCAGGCTGGGAAACACAGAGCATCGCCGCTGCCTGGCTGATACTCTGCTCCGCCAGCACCGCCTGGAAAACTTTCAGGAGATTGAGATCGACGTTGCGAAGATTGGTCGGTGTCGCGTTGCTTTGCCGCACAAGCCAGAGTTCCGAGAATATCGGGAAGGAGAGCGAGTGTACTAAACCATACTCTTTTTACAAGTCAGCCTGGCAGCCAGGGCAGCGGCTCGCTCCAGCGTATCCTCGCCGGGTCGCAGGGCCAGGACCACTGCCTCTCCGACGGGATCCGCCGCCTGGTAGAGCGTCAGGGACTCGCCGGGGCTGCAGGGTCCATCCTCCAGAAAGGCATAGACACAGAGCCCGTCGGCCACACACAGCAGCCCCACGGCCCAGGGTGCACCTGCCCGGAAAAAGGGATGCATTGAAACGTGTAACCGGGTCGCGGCCAGTAGTTGGGTGCTGCCGCGTACGCGAGACCATTCCAGCGCTTCTCCGAGACAAGCGCGGCACAGCGCCCGCGGCGGATACTGCCGGGTCCCGCAGTCGCGACAGCGCTGGCAGGCAAAGCCCTCTACGCACCAACCCTCAACGGGTTCCCCAGGCAGCCAGGCTTTCACTACGCGGGTCGCTTCCCGTCCCAGCGCTTCTCGGGCCAGCTGACTGTGCCGCGGATTGCTATCACTCATTCCGACACGGTCTCCAGAGTCGCCGCTGCCGTGCACAGCCCACGGTCGTAATTGATCATGCCGAAGCCCGAGACAAGTGCCCGGCGCACGCCCTGGCGCTGGTTGCCGAGGGCGCGGCCGCTCAACTGGCGGATGCATTCGGTGAGCCCCATGAAGCCCCCGGCAAAACCGGCCTGTCCGGCGGAGAGTTGCCCGCCCTGGGTATTCAGATGGACCTGACGCCCAGCCACACTCAGCCCCTCCTCCGCGATGGCCTGGGCCGCCCCGCCCGGCGCCACGAAACCCATCTCCTCAAGTTGCAGAAAGACCATCACCGGGTAGTCGTCGTACAGCTGGAGCACATCTACCGATTCGGGACCAAAGCCTGAGGCGCTATAGAGTGCCTCGCGAAAATGCTCCCAGCCAAACCGCATGGGCATGACCTGGCCTCGGGCGTCGTTGTGGCGTTCGCCACTCGCCTTCAAACGCACATAGTCCAGCCCGCGCTCTCTCGCATCGAACTCGGACATGACCAGGAAACCCTCGGCACCGGCGCAGGGCATGACGCAGTCAAACAGGCCCAGCGGCTCGGCCACCATCCTTGCGTCGAGGTATTCCTGCAACGTCAGTGGCTTGGTTAACAGCGCCTGGGGGAAGTCCAGGGCATGGCGGCGCTGCAACGCGCAAAGTCTGCCGAAACTCTCCCGTCCGACCCGGTAGCGGTCCATATAGGCCCGTGTCAGCAAGGCGAAAGGAAGGTTGGCGCCCGCGAGCCCGTAGGGCGAAGAGCCCTCGATACTGAGGCTGCTGAAACGGCCTACCAATTCGGCAAAACGCTCCGGCTGGAATGTGTCGCCACCGATGCAGGCCACGACGCGCGCGTCCCCCGCCTCCACCGCCCGTGCGGCACGGCGCAGACCCACCACGCCGGAGGCACCGCCCAGGGGACCTGTTCTATCCAGTTGCAGGACAGTTCGTAGAGTTCCGTGAGGGAAGCCACGGTGTCGGGCGCCAGCGAAAAAGAGGAAACCATCAGGCCATCACAGTCACTGTGATCAAGCCCCGCCGTCCTCAGCACCTCTCGAAGTGCCTGGCCGATGAAATAGGAGGCCGGCTGACGGGTGTCACGCTGGTAGGGAATGGATACCGGTGCCGCCAGCACCACGCCCTGATGACGGTTGGGTGCCCGGCTCACCCGCCGCGCTCCACCCTCGGGAAAATCCCTTTCATGAAGCCCTCATTGCTCAGAGAGATAGAGTCGGATTGATTCAACTTCTTCTTTGCTCAACACATCCTTGAAACTGGCCATGCCGCGGGACTGGAAGATCCCGTCGAGCACGATCTGCTCGAAGATAGAATTGATCCCTGGGGACATCCTGGTCAGGTCGGGAAGAATTGCGCGCGACCCGTACATGCCGTGACAGAATCCGCAGTTGCGCACGAACAGCTGTTCCCCCTGACGCAAACGCTCAGGGTCCACAGTCCCGGTCGGCGTCTGTTCAGCCGCCTCCGCAGAGGGCACATAGCGCGGCTCCGCCAGTTTTGGCATGGGCACCTCATCCCCCTTGAGCTTGAACACCAGCAGGCGTCCGTCGTTGACATAGCGCCGCGCTGCGGCGTCCTCCCCCAGCATGAACAGTGTGGCGCCGCCAAAGCCGGCCATGAGGGCTACATACTGCTCCCCATCCACCTCATAGGTGATGGGTGGGGCAATCACCCCAGTGCCCAGAAAGAGGTGCAGGAGACGCTCGCCTGTCTCGTCATTGTAGGCGTTCAGATAGCCATCCTCAGTGCCCTGGAAAACCAGGCCGCCAGCGGTGGCGAGGGTGCCGCCATTCATGAATGTGTTGTTCTTTACCTGCCACACGGTTTTTTGTCGCACCGGGTCCCAGGCCTTCAGGTAGCCGCCCTCATCCACGTCAGGTTGGCCGCGGCGCAGCTCATCCAGGTGCGCCGGAGGGTTGAAATCGAAGAGGTAGAAGTCGGTCGGGGAGAAGATCCAACCGCGCTCCAGGGCCGGTACATAGACCAGACCTGTCTCGGGGCTGTAGGACATGGGATGCCAGTTATGCCCCCCAAGCTCAGAGGGATAGATCAGTTTATCCTCCTCGCTGAAGTCAGCCTGGTCAGTCTCCACCGGCCGCCCATTCTCGATGTGGCTGGCCCAGGTTATGGTAACCAGTTTCTCCGCCGAGATCAGTTCGCCAGTGACTCTGTCCAGCACATAGAAGAAGCCATTCTTGGGCGCCTGCATCAGGACTTTGCGCTGATCCCCGTCGATCTCCATGTCCGCCAGAATCATCTGTTGAGTGGCGGTGAAGTCCCAGCTGTCCCCCGGAGTGGTCTGGTAGTACCAGCGCATGCGTCCGGTGTCGGCGTCCAATGCCACAATGGAAGACAGGTAGAGGTTGTCACCGCCGCCCGGGCTACGCCGGAACCGGGCGTGCGGGGCGCCGTTACCAGTGCCCACGTACACCAAATTGAGCTCTGGATCGTAGGAGATGGAATCCCACACCGTGCCACCGCCACCGGTGTCAAGCCATTCGCCCTCCTCGCTCCAGGTCTTGGCGGCCAGTTCCAGCTCGGGGTGCTCGTGGGGGCCGTCCACCGAGCCAGGCACTGTGTAGAAGCGCCACAGCAGTTCACCGGAGCCCACGTCGTAGGCGGAGACGTAGCCGCGTACATTGAATTCTGCCCCGGCGTTACCTATCAGGACCTTGCCGTCGAGGACCCGAGGCGCCCCGGTGATAGTGACAGCACGTGACCGGTCCACGGTGTTGGTCTGCCACAGCAGCTCGCCGGTCCTCGCGTCCAGTGCAATCAGGCGGCCATCGAAGGTGGCGGACAGCACCCGATCGTCCCACAGGGCTACCCCCCGATTCACTACGTCACAGCAACCCCGGCGGGCCCAGGCGCCGGGCACCTCGGGATCGTAGGACCACAGCAGTTCGCCGGTCCTGGCATCCAGGGCGTAGACCACGCTCCAGGTGCCTGTGGTGTACATCACGCCATCGCGAACGATCGGCGTGGCCTCCAGCCCCCGGGTGGAATCGGTATCAAACTGCCAGGCCAAGCCGAGATCGGCAACGGTGTCCCGATTGATGGCCCGCAGCGACGAGTAGCGCTGCTCCTCGAAGGTTCTGCCGTGCAGCAACCAGTCGGCGCTGTCATGGTTGGCCCGCAGAAGCCGTTGCTGGTAGGACAGGTCCACTGCGCGCCGGTCGGGAGGCGCCAGCTTGCGAAAACTGGCTTCGCTGGAATGCGGTTCCTCTGCGTAGTCTTTCTGAGCGGACTGACTGACGCCCGTCGCCAGCAGGGCGCCGCTGCGCGACAGTAATAGGGCGAAGAACAGCGCCGCACAGGTCGCCGCGAATCGGTTGACACGAAGCATTACAGTACCTCCGCTGCCGTCAGTGACACGATATAGCTGGTCACGTTCTTCATGGCCTGTTCGCTGTCCAATACCTCCATGGCGGCTCTCATGGTCGCCCCTGCCTGATCATCGGGGTGAGCCCCGCGCAGCCCCGAGGCGAAATTCTCCAGTTGCAGCAGAAGATAGCCGCCCTCCAATCCCCTCAGCGCTGGTGACTGCAGCTCAGACAGCCCCTCGGCTCGCGCGCCGTGGCAGGCCGCACAGGTCTGCCGATAAATGCGCTCACCGGAGCTGGCGTCGCCATCGAACTCTCCGGCCTGATAGGAATCCGGCAGAGTGTCGATATAGGCCGCCACGTCGCGCAGCGCCCGGTCCCCCGGCAGCGCAGCTGCCCTGCCGTTCATCTGCCAGCCGTAGAAATCCTGTACTCCGCCGCGCACCATCTGCCGAAAGTGGCGCAATTGTCGCACGATGTATTCAGGCTCCTGCAGGGTAAGCCGCGGTGCGTGCATATTGCTGTTGCCCTCACCCTGGGCGCCGTGACAGGCAAGGCAGGTCGTGTAGTAGGCCTTGCCGCGCTCGGGGTCTGCAGGGGCCAGGGCTTCGGCGATCTCACCGGAATCGGTGACCTCCTCGAAACGGACAATCTGGCCCTCCTCAATGGTCAGGATGTGCACCCAGTCGGCCCGATAATACCCTCCCGTTGCAATGCTGAACCCTTCCTCCCAGCCGGGCACATATACCCGCTTGCCCGAAGCGGAGAAGGCTTTCTGCTCGACCCTCTGCAATTGGAAGTTGTCCGCGATCCGGACAAAAAAGTCCTGCACGCCCTCACGCCCCTTGTATACGCCTGCCTGGGGAAGGATGTGTTCCGGGCCGTGGAAGATAAATTCCACTTCGGGCGAAAACAGCGAGAGTATGCGCGGCATATCGCCTGCGCCAAAGGCCGCGTAAAGTTCCCTGGCGACCTCTACCCGGGAGGCCTCATCGTCGGCCCACGCCAGACAGGAAGCGAGCAGCAGCATACAAGTGGCAGCTATTTTTTTCATGCAACAATACCCGGATTGATTAGAGACGGAGGAAGTCGTGGTAGACGCCATCGGGGTCATAGCGCTCACGCAGCCTGCCCAGCTTCGCCCAGTTCGCAGGCGCGAAACAGGCCGAGGTCTGAGCGGAACGGGTTTCCCGGTCGAACTCGTTGATGTAGTGGCCCGAGGCGAACTCCTGCATCTCGTCGTAGAAGTTCCGCAACCACTGCTGGTTGGGCTGATCGTTCTCCGCCAGGTTCCACTGGGCGTAACCTGCGAGATAGAACTGTCCAGTTGAGGAATAGGCGGCATCGGGGAAGCTGAGATCGCCGCGCCACAGGATCACCGGCGTATTGCCGTCGGAAGGCGACTGCTTCATGTATTTGCTGATGACCGGCACCGTATCCGAGGCGCGATTGGTGTAGATGTTGTCAGCTCTCGCGCGCCGCTGGGGAAAGGGTCCCTCGTTGTCTTGGTAGAGCACCTCGAAGGGGGTCGGCCGTGCCTTGATCACCTTCAGTGACTTGCTTGCGGCCCGGTGGCTGGCGATCGGCGCGAGCATGGCTTTGCTGTCGGCCTCGGATTCGCCGAAGGCGGTAGCGGCGAGCACCACCACGCGATCGCACTCGCTGCCCTCACACTGTTTGGCCAGCTCCGGAATGGTGGGGACCACCACTGTCAGCATTTCCACATTGGGATTTATACCAGGACCCACCTCCTCCATTAGTGCCACCACCTCGTCCAGCTCGGCGTAGTGGAAAAAGTAGCTGTCGGTGATTATGGACGCCGGCAGCGGATGGCACTGTAGGTGAAAAGCCGTGACGGTAAAGAACAGTCCGGGACCACCCCCTCGGGCTGCCCAGAATAGGTCGGGGTTCTTGTTCTGGCTGGCGAAAATTTTCTCGCCCTCCACGGTTACGGCCTCGATACCCACTACGTTGAACACACTCATACCGCCCCAAGCGGTCGAATTCCAGCCGAGCCCGCCACCGAGCAGATACCCACTGACCGGCACCATGCCACAATGAGCCGTGGGAAAGGCCAGACCATGGCGCGCCAGCTCTTCGTTCAGGCCCCGGCCCAGCACCCCTGCGCCTACCCGGGCGACATTGCGCGAGGTATCCACCTCGATATTCTGTAACCGGGACAGGTCGACCAGCACACCGCTGTCCCTCAGGAAGCAACCGGACCAGCTATGACCGCCGCTGCGAGTGGTGATCTTCATGCCGTTGTCGCGGGCAAAATTGATCGCCGCGACTACATCGTCCTCGGATTCCGCCTGTACGATCAGATCCGGGTAGCGCCTGAACTTGCGGTACTGCCAGATCATGCTCTGTCGCCACAGCTCGTAGTCCGGTGCCTCCCGGGCGATGACCGTGCCCTGGATGCTCGCCTGGAGCCTGCGAGTGGGGCCGTCGAAACCGCCGGCTCGCACCAAAGGGGAATGCCCGACAATTAAGCCACCAGCAGTCAACATGCCTGCCTGGGACAGGAACTCTCTCCTACTCGTTGGACCAGCGATAGAGTTCGACCGTTTTGGCGTATCGTTTTTCATAGTACAGACCATCCAGTTGACAGGGGGCGAAAGTCAGCTCTCCGGGGGCATCATTTTTTGTTAATGCAGGGGGCTCCAGCCGAGGATTTACCGCTAGTCGCGAAAGCCATAGCGCCCAGTATGAGCCCGAGAGCGACAGCAAAGGCCGCACCCGAGATCCAGTAAACAACCGACATGTCGTCGTCGATGAAACGCGAGACCAGTGCTGGTCCGATGCTCAGCCCGAGGCCGGTAAGCGCCGCACTGGCCATCATCGCCCGGCCGTCACGGTCGATCGCCGCTAGTACGCCCAGCTGGTAGGGATGAAAGATATACCAGCCGAACATGAAAATCGCGGCAGAAAGGGCGAAGGTAAACAAACTGTCGTGATCATTGGTGAGAGCCAGCGCCAACAGCAGGCAGGCAGCAGCTCCCGCCAGCGGGACGATCTGACCGAAACGCTGCTGTACAACCACCGGCACCAGCGAGCCCAGGGCACCGCCAACGGCGGCCAGGCTCAGCGCGAGCCCCACTGATTCGGCGCTCAAGCCGCTACCGCGACCTATCATCCCGACGTAGGTCCAATACGCACCCACAGCGGTAAAGAAGGTCAGGATGGCCACCAGCATCACCGCGCTGAGCATCCAGTCCGCGGTACTGTTGCGGGCCACGGAGCTCGGTCCCTCGGCGAAGGAGCGGGCCGGCATCGACAAAAGGGCCAGGGGGATCACCACCAGTTCCACCAACGCCAAGGGATAGAACACTCCCGCGATTCCGAAACTCGCCACCAGCCGCGGCATCAGCCAGATGCCGACTACACTAAAAATAATCTGGGACAGCAAAAACAGGCCGAAATACTTCTCGGCTGCAGGTAGACGTGCCAGAGCGCCGGTGGCAAGAGCCATCGCCACACCTCCGGCCATCCCTGCCACAGCCCGGGCTACCAGAAACAGGTTGTACTCCCGCAGGTGGGGACTGACCAGGTCCATCAGGAGCAGTAGCCCCACCGAAGCGGCGGCGACCGAGCGCATAGAGAAGCGCCGGGAAAAATACAGCCCGGCTAGACAGCCCAGCGAAATGAACGCCAACTGTACAAACGAGAACTCCCCTACCTGCCTGGCGTCGAAACCAAAATTCTCCGCCAGCGCAGAACTAATCACCGGCATACACAGGAATACCCCGACCCCCACCGTGCCAACAAGGATGTATGCCAAGGATTCCAGGCCCTGGAAAGAGGACGCCTGCTTGGCGTGGAGAGCTTGATTCATGGGAGTCTTTGCCTCTGTCGTTCCTTTCGGACGCCCGGCAGATCCACTGCGGGGCCCCGACCCTTCCCTAATGGATTCCGTTGGGCACGCATCCCAGCGATGGCTGCCTCGGCCGGAAAAACCGTTTGTCTTATTTCACCTTATAGTGGCGAGCATTCTATTATCCGCATTTATGGGCCACCAATCATTTGTAGTGATAACGTATTATTTGAAATGCGAGGTCCGCGAGCAGCAGTGTCCCGCATAGTGTTCAGCGCGGAGGGAATTCAATAATCCGATCCAGTCGGCGAAGATCAACCGCCTGGAACCGCGGGCTTGTGATTTTGCGGAGCTATGCGGGATCGAACGGGGCGGCCTTCCGTCGCAGACAGGGTCTGCGGTTCGGACCACGGAGCACAAAAAACCCCCGGACCTTGCGGTACGGGGGTTAGGTGTTTGGTGGAGCTATGCGGGATCGAACGGGGCGGCCTTCCGTCGCAGACACGGTCTGCGGTTCGGACCGCGGAGCACAAAAAACCCCCGGACCTTGCGGTACGGGGGTTAGGTGTTTGGTGGAGCTATGCGGGATCGAACCGCAGACCTCAACACTGCCAGTGTTGCGCTCTCCCAGCTGAGCTATAGCCCCAAAAGCTTGCTAAGTCATTGAACTTCCGTCACTTTCCCGGCAACAGCTCAATCACGAAGGCAGCATTCTAGTTACCGTCGGCACGAGTGTCAAGTTCGATGCGCGCAACGGCGGGCTGCGCCTCGGCCGATAGTGATTGCGGTTCCCCGGCGGTCGCTACTCACTGGCCAGGATGTCGGCGATGGGCACCGGCTTTATTGGTGAGCGGGCGCTGAACGGCCCCACAGCGGTCTCGCTGGTGTTGCCGTGTCGGGCCAGAATCCGGGTCACGAAATAGCCGCAGTAGCGGCCCTGGCACAGCCCCATGCCGACACGGGACCGCAACTTGGCACTGTCGGCAGTCACAATGGTGGTGTGTTGCTGCAGCAGCTCACGAAACTGGCCAACGCTGATATCCTGGCATTTGCACAGAGTCGTATCATCGCCCAGCAACTGCTCGAACACACTCCAGGGTGGCATCGCGATGCCGGCCAGCACTGCTGCAAACTCCCGCAACCCGGTCAGCCGGCGCCTGACAGGCCGGGCCAGGTCTGTGGCCTGCGCGCAGTCAATAATGCCCCGATCCAGCAATATCCCCAGCGTCGCCAGCACACCCTCTTCCTGGGCCACCTCCGCACCGGCAACCCCGGTGGTCTCACCGGCGGCATAGAGCGCTGGCACCGAGGTACGCTGCCAGGCATCGACGTCGACTATCCAGCCGCCGCGCTCTGCGGACCAGCTGGCGGCGGCTCCGGCCTGTCGAGGCAGCTCTGAGGCGACCAGAAATGAATAACAGGTACCCAAATGGTCGCAGGCAATTTCCTGCTGCTCCGCCCCGGGTTCCGCCGCTCCTTGCCGCAGGCTGGCCACGCGCACGCCGGTCAGCTTTTGCTCGCCCCGAGCCGCGACCACAGTACTGTCAAAGCGGATTGGCACCCCGGCCCGCCACAATCGCCACATGACCCTGGCCATATGCAACATTTTGCCTGTGTGGCGCAGCATCAGCAGGGGCCGCTGCAGTACCGTCAGCATGCTGCCAAAGGATTGCACAAAAAGTACGGCGGCAACCTCCCCGCCGGCCTGGCGGATCTGGTCGGCAACGATCAGTTGCAGCGGATGGCTGCCGGCAAACACGAAGCGCTGCCCGGGCACCAGCTGCTGACTCTTGACCATGGCCTGCAGGCCCCCGGCTGCCATTACACCGGGCAGGTTCCAGCCCGGAAACGGCACCGCCAGATCGTGGCAACCAGTAACAACCAACACGCTCGCTGCATGCACCACGGTAACCCCCGCGGGCCCATGCAACCACAGTCGGTGACCGCCCTGGTCCTGCTCGTCACTGTCCAGGAAGCCCAGCACCGTGGTCTGCCAGCACCAGTTGATGCGGTCGTCCTTTTGCGCCCGTTGCAGCAACCGCTGCTGGCGCCGATAGACGCGGTCCCGCAACCAGCCGCGGACCCGGATCGCCACCGGTGGTTGCCGCAGGATCTGGCCACCCGCCCGTTGCTGTTCATCAATCACCACAACTTGCAGGCCGTGTTCGACAGCGGTCAGTGCGGCGGCCATGCCGGCTGGCCCTGCGCCGACGATGGCAAGATCCACCTGCTTCACAGGGTCTCCTGCAGACACTGGCCGGTTTGCACCCGCATGCCCTCGCTGACCGGGGTCATACAGGCGCGGCGCCAGCGTGGCGAGGTTGTCTGCTTCGGCGTAAAGATCCTAACCAGGCACTCGAAGCAGCTGCCCATATTGCAAAACAGGCTGCGGGGCTCGCCTGCGCGCGTGGTATAACAGTGTTCCCTGCCCAGCAGCAGCAATGCGCTGGCAACGGTCTCGCCTGGATGAACACTGACGGCCACTCCGTCGATCTCGATCTGCAACGGCGGCTGGCGTTCGACACCGGCCTGGATACGGTGTGCCATTAGTGACCGGCCTCGCGCATGAACATGTTGATATGGCTGAACCTGCCGGGAGAAAAAGGAGTGACGGGATAGGCCGTGTCGCCGGTGGCGATCAATTGACTGATCAGTTCCGCATAACTCGGGCCGAAGGTGAAACCGGAGCCACCGGCAGCGACAAAAAACCGTGGTATCTGGGGTACTTCACCCAGCAGTGGCAGTTGATCGGCCGTTACGCCGGTGACGCCTGTCCAGGTGCGCAGCAGGTGCAACTCGCGCACGGCCGGCACCACCGCGGCGGCTGCGGCCAGGTTGCCGCGCACTGATCGATACAGCGGCTGTGCAGTCGCCGAGCCCTTCCCTGTCAGGGCCGGCAGACGTGCGGACCAGCCACCACCGATGAGCAGGTTGCCTTCGCGCACCTGTTTCATTGACAGGCGCCGGCCGACATGCTGGATCAGGTGCTCTACCAGCGGGGGCGCCTCCTCGGTAACGTTCATCGACAAACCAACCGGAAAAATCGGCAGATGCACACCCGCCAGTCGGCCCACATCCGCCGCCCAGGCGCCAGCTGCATTGAGGATGGCATCGCAACGGTATTCCGCCGGTCCTGCCCGATCCATGTCCCCGGCGCCGGTGGCTGCGGTCTGCAGAGCCCATTCATGGTGCCGGCGCCGAATACTCTGAACCCGGGTGCCGGTGTGAAAGATGGCTCCCAGCTGCCGGGCAGCGCGGGCAAAGGCCAGCGTGAGGTAGCGTGGATTGCAGTGGCCTTCGTCGGGGCAGTACAGCGCGCCCTGGACGCGTTCATCCAGATATGGCGCGCGGGCGAGCAGTTCGCTTCGCGACAACAGTTCCAGCGCCAGTCCGTGGCGGGTCTCGAATTCGTATTTTTGCTGCAGCCGTTGCAGCTGGGCCGCTGTTTCGGCCACCATCAGGCCGCCGTGCATGACCAGTTCCAGGTCCTCACCCAGTTGAGTTTCCAGGCCGCGCCATTGCTCGATGGCACGGCGGGTGAAGGGTACCAGATGGGCAATATGCTGCTGCAGCTGTTCCTGGTATTCCAGCAGGCGGTACTCCAGCTGAAAATGCAGGGATCCTGCGTTGCGGCCGGAGGCGCCGCCGTTCAGGGAGGCCGCCTCGATCACGATGACCCGCTTGCCCAGCTTCGCCAGGTAGAATGCCGCCGCGCAGCCAATCAGGCCGCCGCCGACTATGGCCACATCGCAGCTGTGCATCGGACTCCCGCTCATCTCCTTCTTCCAGTTCGCCAACCGACAAGCCGCCACAGCTAATCCTGTATCTTACTCTCCTGCGGCAGCTCCAGTCGCCCCAGTTCGGCCAGTGTAGCCCTGATTTGCTCCACCCCGGCGGCATTGAGCGGCTGCAGCGGCAGCCGGGGATAACCGCCGTACAATCCCTGCTGGTTCAGGGCTTCCTTGAATATGGCTTGAGAAGAGCCGAACCTGCCGGTCAGGTCCGGATTGAACCAGCGCTGCATTATGGTGTAGTCACGGGCCCCGTATTCCAGTGCCCGCGCCTCATTGCCCGCCCACAGCTCGTTGAAGAAGTCGGGCTGTTCGTGACCCAGCACCGCACCCGCTCCCATGGTGCCATCCGCATCGTGCTGCTTGACCAGGGTGGCGCCGGTTTCATTCATCGGGATGCCAAATACCCGCACCTGCCGGCGCAGACGGAAGAAAGTGTCCAGGAAGCGGCGCAGATCCTGGGTGGAATTCTTGATCGCTACCACCTGCTCCAGCTGTGCCAGCTCTGCCAGCAGCCCGGGCGACATGTCGACGTGAGTCCCTGGAGGCCAGTTGTACACACAGATCGGCAGCCTGATGGCGGCATCCACCGAACGGTAGAAAGCGAGAATATCTGCCTCGGAAGGCACCATATAGGGTGGTGGTGTCAGCAGGATCCCGTCGAAACCCGCCCGTTCGGCCAACTCCACCTGGATCAGCACATCGGCCAGCGTGTAGCCGCTACAACCGGCAATCAGCGGAATCCGGCCCTTCACGCCTGCGGCAACCTCCCTAAGCAGCGTTGCCTTTTCTTCCAGGTTCAGCGTGAACCACTCGCCCTGTGTGCCCGCCACCACTAGCCCGTGCATACCCTGCCCGACGAGCCAGTCGACATGCTTGCGCAGTGCCGGCACATCGAGCTCTCCGGTACCGGTAAAGGGTGTCGTCATGGCGGGTATGTAGCCCCGCCAGTTCACAGAATCTCTGTTCATAATATCCTCGAATTGCCAGCTGTAGCGATATCGTTCCGCGACCGATTAATTATTTTACAGCGCAGCGGAAGCAATTTATGATTTAGTTCGTTGCCTTTATCGCAAACCAGATGGACCGTCTTTCCATGAACATCAGCCAGCGCCGACTGCATTATCTTTACGAATCCGCCCGCCTGGGCACCATGCGGGCGGCCGGGGAAAAACTCGATGTCGCGCCCTCCTCCATCAGTCGCCAGATCGCGGAACTGGAGAGCGAGCTGGGCACCCCGCTGGTCGAACGCGGTCGTCGACGCCTGAAGCTGACCGAGGCAGGTGAACTCGCATTCCAGTACTACAAGGACCGCTGCGCGCAGCAGGAGGCCTTCCTGTCCCACGTAAAGGAACTGCAGTCGCTGACTACCGGCAAAATTGCAGTCGCAGTCGGCGAAGCTTTTATCTCCGAACGCTTCAGTGACACCCTGCAGAATTACATGCAACGCTATCCCGGTATCTCGGTAGGCGTCAGTGTCTCCAGCACCAACGAGGTCGTGCGCCTGGTCAGCGATGACGAAGCCCACTTCGGGATGATATTCGACACCTCGCGGGATCCTAAAGTGCGCTCGCGGGTACACCTGCCGCAGCCGATGAAGGTCGTCGTGCACCGTAGTCATCCGCTCGCGGGCAAGGCCTTGGTGGAATTGGCAGAGCTCGGCCAATACACCGTGGGGCTGCTGGACGGCGCCTATCGGATCCGGCAAATGATTGAACAGAGCGAACAGGAACAGGGTATCTTCTTTACGCCACACCTCGCCACCAGCTCGCTGGCGTTGCTGCGCGGTTTTATCAATTCAGGTATAGGCGTATCACTGCTACCCGACCTGGTGGTGGGAAAGGAGCTGGCCGAGGGGCGCTTTGTCACGATCCCGACCGACAGCCCCACCCTCAACAGCACCCAGATCAGTCTGGTCACACGCAGCGGGCGGCAACTGCCCATTGCCGCATTCAAGTTCATGCAGCATGTCGAAGAGTATTTCCGCAAACTGGCACCCAGGGCGTGAGCTTGCCGCTGTACTTACAGGTACTGCACCAGTTCCAGCTGGTGCCCGAACGGGTCCAGCACATACCAGGAATGCGAGTCCGGACAGGGGGCCTCGGTCATCGTGATCGGTCCCGCCAGCACCCGGCAACCCTCGTCCTCCAATCGCGCTACAGCGGCGTCGATATCATTCACCTGCAGACAGAAGTGACTGGCACCCACATCGCAGTTGCGCGGTGGGTCGCGGCGGGCATCGGCGGGCTTGTCGTACTGAAACAGTTCCACTTTGTAGCCGGGTGTCAACTCGATCATCGCGATCGCCAGACGAGCCGCACCGACGTTGACATGCGCTATGGTCCAGTCGCTGCCGTCCTCCATCGGCGGTATCTCCGCCGCATCGAAGGGCCCCATGCGGTATAGCACGCGGGCGCCAAATACGCGGCCGTAAAAGTCGATCACGGCCTCGAGGTCCGCGACCGTCAATGACACATGATCCAGCTTGAATTCAATCGGTGTACCAGCCTTGTTGCTCATCTGCTCGCTCCTCTACAGTGCCCAATCGTTGCGCACCACGGTGCCGCCCTCCATCACCAGGCCGATGCTGCGCAGGGCCGAGATGCTGTGGCATCAGCCAGTACGGTGACATCGTCGCGGCTGCCCACCGCGGCGATGCGCTCGCCGTCCACCAGTACCACTGCATCCTCCAGCGCCGCCCCGCCGTCCAGATTGACCACAGAGCCGCCGACCAGCGCAGTAAGCTGCGCACTGACGGGAAGGGACAGGCCAGCGAGCATCAACGCGCCGGCAGCCATCAGTTTTTGCATTGTCATAAACAGTACTTCCAGAGTATCACCTGTAACAGGTCTAGAAATGAATGGACGGTGTACTTGTGCCGCTCGCGTCGTCCTGCAGGCCGGCGCGGCTGCGCCGCACCCAGCGATCTATGCTGCGGTCCATGACATCCAGCGGTACATAACCGTTTGCCAGTACCGCCTGGTGAAAGGCGCGCAGATCAAAGCGATTACCCAGAGCGTCACGCGCACGCTCCCTGGCCTCGAGAATACGGCGCATGCCGATCTTGAACGAGGTGGCCTGACCGGGGACGGCGATATAGCGATCCACCGCGCGCACATTGGCCATGTGGGGACTGGGTGTCGTGTCGTCCAGATAGCGGATGGCCTCGTCCCTGGACCAGCGTTTGGCGTGCAGCCCGGTATCCACCACCAGCCGGCAGGCGCGCCACAGTTCTGCCGCCAGGCGGCCGAAATCGGAATACACATCCTGGTAGAAACCGATGTCATGCGCCAACTGTTCCGCATACAGAGCCCAACCCTCCACAAAGGCACTGTTGAGCCACCAGACATTCTGCTGGCGTAGCGCCGGGATGGCCGGGTCCGCACTGATGGCCGAGATTTGCAGATGATGCCCGGGCACAGTTTCGTGATACACCAGGGCCTCCAGGTCATAGGTGGCCACCGTGGCCATATCATGCAGGTTCAGGTAGAAGCGCGCCGCTCGTCCCGCAGCGCCCGCCTCGTAGAATGCTCCCGGCGCAGACTGCTCCCGGTACTCCTCGAAGCGCCGTATCTCAAGCGCTTGCCGGGGCGGCTCGAATACCAGCTCCGGCAGGCGCTCCGCCATCGCCTGATACAGCTCACGGGCCCGCGCCAGCAGTTGCACCCGGCCCTGGGCGTCGTTGGCCAGATAGAACTGCGGCGAGCTGCGCATGAACTCGAAGAATTCGGGCAACTCGCCGTCGAATTCCACTGTCCGCATGATGGTCTGCATCGCCGCGTGGATCCGCGTCACCTCCGCCAGGCCATAGGCATGGATCTCGTCCGCGCTCAGCTCCGTCGTGGTGAACTGGCGCAGCAGAAATGCGTAGAACGCATCGCCCTCCGGCATCTGCCAGACACCGCCGTCGTGACCTGCGCTGAGTTGATGCTCCTCGAGGGTATCAATCAGGGAACGGTAAGCCTGCCGGTAAGGGCCCAACAGGGCGCTGCGGATGCGCTGTAGATACTGTCGCATCACTGTCGTGTCCAGTTCGCCCTGCTGCAACCGTTCCCGGACAGAGGACCAGACGGGATTGTCACCCCGCTCGTCGAAGGGTGCGCCACTGATCACCTGGCGGGCGCCCTCGATCAGCCGGGGATACAGACTGGCCGGAAGGCCGCCGGCGCTGTCGCGCTGTCTTTCCAGCTGCGCCTCCAGCTGGGCCAACAAGCGGGGTACGGCCGCCAGATCCCGCAACAGCGCATCCAGATCTGCAGTCGAATCCACCGGCCCGCCCCGGGCCAGCCGGCCCGGGATCTCGAGGTGTGTACCCACAATCTGGTTGACGGGAAATAGATGGCTGCGCCAGTGATGCCGCTCCAGCAACAACTCCAACTCATAGACCAGGGCATCGTATTGCGTTCTTGCACCCGGGCCCAATGCCGCCGGCTCAAAATCCTCGCGCAGTGCCGCCAGTTGCCGCCTGACCACCGCGATGTCAGCCTCCTCGGCAGCAGCTGACAGATCGGGCCAGCCACTTCCAGCCGGCATTGCCGCTGCACCGCCCGCCAGTTCAGGCCGGTTGGCCTGCCGGTACTGGTGGACGCCGGCCATGAATTCAGCCAGCCGCGCCTCCGGGGATGACGGCTCAGCTCTAGCAGGATTGCCGCTGGCCACCGTCAGCAGCAGGACCAGCGTCAGTCCGCGAATGGCAGCGGGCAGCGTGTGCTGCAAACCCATCATTTCTACAGGGTCCGCATTGTTATGCGCACGCCCCAGGTCTGATACGAGGGCTGCACATGCAGGCCGCCCAGGAAGGCTTTCTGGTAGGCGTTGGTGTAGTATTCCTCATCAAACAGATTTTCCACATAGGCAGTGACGCTGAAGCGGTCAGTCTCGACGCCGGCACGCAGGTTGAAGTGATCGTAGCTGGGTACGCGGAACGGGAAACCTTCATCCTGGCGCACCAGTGAGACCAGATCGGGCAGGATTTCATCGCGGTGGAACCACTCCAGCCTGACGAAGCTGTCGTAGCGCTCGGCGAAGGTAAAACGGTACTCGGCATCGCCGCTGAAAGTCCATTCAGGCGCATTCGGCATGGCCTGGCCGCTGAGGTCGTACAGTTCGCCATCAATGAAGGCGTTGGTAAAATCATCAAACTCCGCATCGACGTAGCCCGCGGAGAAGTTGACCACAAAATTCTCGGTCAGCACCGCGGAGACCTCAAGCTCGCCCCCCAGATTGCTGGCAGAAGCAGCATTCTGAATGCCGGAGTTGAAGACAATTACGCCCTCATCATTGGTTTCAGCTACCGCGAAGGATGCCTGCAGATCATCCCATTCGAGATAGAATAGCGAGCCATTCAACCGCAGGCGATTGTCCATCAACTGGGACTTGAAGCCCAATTCATAATTCCACAATTCTTCCGGGTCGAAATCACTCTCCTCGAAATCGGCGCCCAGCTGCACCCCGCCGGCCTTGAAACCCTTGGATACCGTGGCAAACAGATCCATGCTCTCGCCCAAAGCATAAGTCACCGACACTTTCGGGGAGAAATCGGTGAAGTCGGCTTTGTCTTCAACAAATCCGTTGATGACACCAGAGGAAAGGTTGTACTGGGAGACCTCCACTTCATCCCTGGTATAGCGACCACCCAACACCAGGTCCAGACGGTCATTCAGATGCCAGGTGAGTTCCCCGAAAACAGCAGCACTGGTGCTTTCGTTCTCACCCACGGTAGAGGTGATCTGGAAGTCCTCCGGCAAACCGAACAGGCCGCCTGCACCGGCAAAGGTCTGCTGAAAAATCTCGCCCTCATCCCTGCTGTAGATCACCCCGACCGTCCAGTCCAGACGCTCATTGCCGGCGG
The DNA here is from genome assembly GCF_010669285.1 of Kineobactrum salinum. GTDB lineage: Bacteria > Pseudomonadota > Gammaproteobacteria > Pseudomonadales > Halieaceae > Kineobactrum > Kineobactrum salinum. The sequence goes on from NZ_CP048711.1 coordinate 152,388, forward strand.
ACTGCAGGCGGAACTCCTGGCTGATCGACTCGCGGCTGATGGGCTTGTCCTCGTACACGAAATCCTGACTACTGCCGTCGATATCGCCTTGCAAAAAGGTATCGGACTCGATGTAGCCGGTGATGCCGACCAGGCTGAAGGCATCAAAATCGTATTCAAACTTGCCCGTATAGAGTTCCCATTTGGAGCCCACCTGCTGGGGCCGGTCGAAATTGACGCGGTTGCGGTTATCGGGATAGAAACCCACCCCGTCCGGGTCCGCGACATTGCCGAACAGACTGGCAGCGAAGACGGACATCACACCGGAGGGTACCCCTTCGCGCATGCCGACAACTTCATCCGATGTCGTCGCCATCAAGTCCACTGTAAGGCGGTCAGTCGGCGTGTAGCGCAGGCTGATGCGGCCGTATTCGTATTCGGAATCATTGCCGCCGCCGATCGGGTTGATGTTCTTGATGTGGCCATCGCTCTCGTAGTGCTTGTAGTTGGCCCGCACCGCCAGCACGTCATCGATCAGCGGCATGTTGACCACGCCCTCGATGTCACGGGTGCCGTAGCGGCCCAGCTCGCCCGATATCTGGGCAAAAAAGTCATGCTCCGGCTTGACCGTGGAGATGTTGACCGCACCGCCGACCGCGTTGCGGCCAAAATAGGTTCCCTGCGGCCCTCGCAGCACTTCGATCCGCTCGAGGTCCATCACCCCGGGGTTGGCCGTCGCGCTGACTACATTGACGTCATCGAGATAGAACGCAAAGGTACTCGCCCGCACCAACGCTTCGGTCGTATCGAGCTGATTGGTGACGCCGCGGATGCTGAGTTCCTTGCGATCACGGGAACCACTGGAGATAAAGCTGACATTGGGTGTACGGGAAAAATAGCCCTCGATGCCCTTGAACATGTTGCGCTCAATGGAATCGGCGGAGAATGCCGTGATGCTGACCGGTACATCCTGCAGGGACTCTTCGCGGCGACGGGAGGTCACCACCACTTCCTCGATTACCAACCGCTCCGCTGCCTGCTGGGCCTGTGCCGCGACCGACCACAATGCACTGGTGCCGGATACGATTATTGCGGGCACTACTGCGGCAGCGCCACCCAGGCTGCTCCAGATCAGTTTTCTTTGCCAGTTGTCGTTCATGTTGGTTCCTCGTAAGAATTCTCCGGGCACTACCGGTGCTGATGTGATAAGGCAGATCCCTGGGTGTCCAGCTACTGCGGTTTGTCCGCAGGCACGCAGTGGATAGTGGCTCCACGCTGACAAGGCCGCTCCATCCCGGTCTTCGGACACATGCAAACAGGCAGCTTGAAGCACGGAGGCCACTTGCGATACAAGTGACATTTTAAACAGCTATCACAAAGCAGTAGTAACCCGTTGTTGTTGCTTAAAACGCAACCCTCGCTTGCCGACTGGCGCAGCAGACTTGTACAGGTACGGGGAGCGGGAATGGGGATTTGAGACGGGGCAGCCCGCAAGGATGAATTCGACGGCGTGGCAGTCTGATCCGGCCGCGGCCGTCAGCACTCGATAATGCTGACGGGGACCTCCAGGACATTGACGGCGAGACCGCCTCTTGAGGTTTCCTTGTATTTATCCTGCATGTCGCGACCGGTATCGCGCATGGTCTTGATCACCTGGTCCAGCGATACATAGTGCTCTCCACTGCCACGCAGGGCCATCCGCGCCGCGCTGATGGCCTTGATGGCGCCCATCGCGTTGCGCTCGATGCAGGGGACCTGCACCAGACCACCGATCGGGTCACAGGTCAGTCCCAGGTTGTGTTCCATCGCAATTTCGGCCGCATTCTCAACCTGGCCCGGTGTGCCGCCCAGGGCGTCGGCCAGTGCGCCGGCCGCCATCGAGCAGGCAGAGCCGACTTCGCCCTGGCAGCCCACTTCGGCACCGGAGATTGAGGCGTTGATCTTGTACAGGATGCCGATCGCCGCCGCAGTGAGCAGGAAGCGGCTCACGTCGTCTTCGCCAGCCCCCTTGCAGTGCTTGAGATAGTACTTCAACACTGCCGGAATGATGCCGGCGGCGCCATTGGTGGGAGCGGTAACAATGCGTCCGCCAATGGCATTCTCCTCATTGACGGCCAGCGCGTACAGGGTCACCCAGTCCAGCGTGGCCATCGAGTCATCGCCGAAACCGCCGGCATTGGCCTTCAGCTGCTGGTACAGCGGCGCGGCGCGGCGCCTCACCTTAAGTCCCCCCGGCAGTATCCCTTCGGCCCGGCAGCCACGCTCTATACTGGCGTCCATCACGTGCCACAGATGCAGCAGGCCGTTGCGGATTTCGTCTTCGCTGCGCCAGGCTTTTTCGTTCTCCAGCATCAGGGCGCTGATGGACAGACCGTGGTCCCGGCATTGCTGCAGCAACTGGGCGGCGCTGTTGAACGGGTATGGCAGCTCGGTGGGATCGTCGACCAGCACATCCCCGCCTTCGGCAACGGCCTCGGAGATCACGAAACCACCACCCACCGAGTAATAGACCCGCTGCTGCAGCAGTTCGCCGCCGTCGTCCCAGACCCTGAAACGCATCCCATTGGAGTGATAGGGCAAGGTTTCGCTGCGGTGCATGATCAGGTCATCGCGGTAATTGAAATCGATTTCCCGGCTGGCCAGCAGATTCAGGCGACCGCTTTCACGCACTGCCGCCACCCGCCCGGCAATGTCTTCCACCACTACCTGCTCAGGGGTTTCCCCCTCCAGCCCCAGGATTATCGCCTTGGGCGAGCCGTGGCCGGCGCCGGTCGCGCCCAGCGAGCCGAAAAGCTCGGCAGTCACCCTTGTGCAGCGCTGCAGTAATTCACTGTCGCGCAAACCCACTGCAAACTGGCGCGCGGCATTCATCGGCCCCACCGTATGCGAACTGGATGGGCCGATCCCGATCTTGAACAGGTCGAATGTGCTGATGGCCACGTTTGGTTTCCGCCTGGCTGTGACTGTTCCTGTCATTGTAGGCCGTGCGCGCGACAATAGCATCCTCGTCCATGGCCGCGCGCTTCGTGCCGGTATCGGCCTCAGGAGGCTGCCGGACCTCCGGCCGGACTGCTGTTGGCCTCGCCGCGATCGTCCAACCCGTCCGCCAGTTGTTCGTATCTTTTCTCCAGCCGCTTCAGCGCCTTTTTCGATACCCCGCCCAGTACCTCGATAGCGTGGCGCAGCCGGGCCCGGCTCATGTCGGGGCCCAGCAAAGCCATGGAATCCACCACCGAAAAGGATGCGCTGGTACCGGCGATCGCGACGAACAATGGAGCCAGGAAATCCTTGACCTTGATGCCGAGGGCGTCGGCCAGGCCCTTCAGTGCCAGCCAGACAGAATCGCGGTTCCACTCCACCAGCGCCTCCAGGCGCCACAGCGCAAACTGCAGGTGGGCCACGGTGTCTTCGCGCTCCGTCTTGAGTCCGGCGAAAGAGGCCTCACTGATGGGCAGGGTGCCCGAGACCAGGAACGCTGCCAACGGTGCAAAATCACTCAGCGTCTCCATGCGCTTCTGGGCATGGGGCAGAACCCGGGCCAGATTTTCAGCGTTGTAGGCCCAGTCGATCAGGCGCCGGGCCAGTTGCTCCTCGCTCAGGTCTTCGCGGATCCAGAGGCCATTGAGCCAGCGCAGTTTTTCGACATCGAAGATCGGACCACCCAGCGATACCCGCTGGATATCGAAATTGTCCCGCATCTGCTGCAGGCTGAACTTCTCGCTCTCATCCGGCATGGACCAGCCCATGCGCCCCAGATAGTTGAGCAGCGCCTCCGGCAGAAAGCCCATACGCTGATAATAGAGGATACTGGTGGGATTCTTGCGCTTGCTGAGCTTGGATTTGTCCGGATTACGCAGCAACGGCAGATGGCACAGTACTGGCATGTCCCAGCCAAAATACTCGTACAGCAGCTTGTGCTTGGGCGCCGAATTGATCCATTCCTCGCCGCGCAGCACATGGGTTATGCCCATCAGGTGGTCGTCCACCACATTGGCCAGGTGGTAGGTGGGCATGCCGTCGGATTTCAGCAGAATCTGCGCATCCACCATGCTCCAGTCCAGCTCTATGGTGCCGCGCAGCATATCCTCGATGACGCAGCTGCCCGCCTCGTCCGGCACCCGCATCCGTATCACGTGGGGCATGCCGGCGGCCTCGCGCCGCGCCACTTCGTCGTCCGGCAGCACCAGGTCGGCCGGTTTCAGTGCGCTGCTGTCGCCCGCGACACGACGGGCCTCGCGCAATGCCGCCAGTTCTTCCGGCGTGCGGTAGCACAGGAAAGCCTTGTCTGCCGCCACTAACTGCATGGCATGCTCACGGTACAGCGCCATGCGCTCGCTCTGACGGTAGGGACCGTGGGGGCCGCCAGTGTCGGGGCCCTCGTCCCACTCCAGACCCAGCCAGCGCAACGAATCCAGGATGGCCTGTTCCGAGGCGGGAGTACTGCGTTGCTGGTCTGTATCCTCGATACGCAGCAGGAACTGGCCGCCGTGAGCCCGCGCAAAGCAGAAATTGAACAGGGCGATATAGGCGGTGCCCACGTGTGGGTCGCCAGTGGGCGATGGCGCAATACGGGTGCGAACAGTCATGGTTATCCGGATAGTGGCTCTTGGGAGCGGTGATTATACGGACAACTGTTGCAACCCGGAACAGCCAGCCATTCGCTTTACAAGGGCCGGCATCGTGCTATGGTTCCGGTACGCAACTGTAATGGGAAGGCACCGCCGTGATCACGATCAGAGCCATCGGAACCACCCTGCCGGCAACGCTGCTGGCTGCCCTGCTGTTTATTGGGGCCACTGTCAGCCTGCCCACGCAGGCGCAGGCGCAGGCGCAGGCGCAGGCGCAGGCGCAGGACAATAAGGCCTGGAACAGTTATGTCGAACAGTATATCGAAAGCTTTTTCGCTGCCCACCCGGCCTTCGCCGTGCAGAAGGGCCGCCATGAATACGATGGCCAGTTGCCGGACTGGAGCAAAGAGGGTATTGCCGCCGAGATCGAGCGGCTGAAACAACAGCGCGAAGAGGCGCGGGAGTTCGCCGACGAGGAGTTGTCCGCGCAGCAACGCTTTCAGCGCGACTACGTGCTGGCAGCCATCGACAGGCAATTATTCTGGCTGGAAGACGCCCAGTGGCCATTTCGCAGCCCCGCATTCTATTTTGACTGGCTGTCGGACTCCATCGGCCCGAATGCCTATATCGCAATGGACTACGCCCCGCTGGAACAGCGCATGAAGGCCTATATCAAGTGGGCCAACAACATTCCGCGGGCCGTCACCCAGATTCGCGCCAACCTGCAGATGCCGATGGCCCGTACGGTGCTGCAATACGGTATCGATTCCTTTGGCGGCTTCGCCAGCTACGTTCGGGACGACGTTCCGCAGGCCTTTGCCGGGGTTGATGACGAGGCCCTGCAGGCCGAGTTCAGCACCGCCAACGACAAGGCAATAGCGGCCTTCGAGGCGCTGACCGCGCACCTGCGCGCCAACATGGCCAGTGCCACCGAGGACTACGCCCTGGGCCCCAAACTGTTCCAGAAAATGCTGTACGCCGCCGAACGGGTGGACACCCCGCTGGCACAGCTGGAGGAAATCGGGCGTGCCGACATGCGCCGTAATCAGGCCGCCCTGAAAGAGGCCTGCGCAGAATTTACCCCCGGCAAGAGCATCCGGGAATGTTTCGCCAGGATGGCCAACCGCAAACCCGAGGGGGTTCGGTGGCGGCAGCGCGGCGTCAGCTGGGGGAGCTCAAGGCTCATGTAATCGAGCAGGACCTGGTCAGCATTCCCGGCGAGGAGGAAGCGCGAGTACAGGAATCTCCGCCCTACGCCCGCTCCAACTTTGCCTTTATCAACATACCCGGGCCCTATGAAGAGGGCCTGTCACCAATCTACAATATCTCCCCGCCCAATCCCGCCTGGCCCGAAGAGGTGCAGCGGGACTATATCGCGGGAGAGTCCGATCTGTTGTTTACCTCGGCCCACGAAGTCTGGCCCGGCCATTTCCTGAACTTCCTGCACGCCAACCGCGCCGAATTCACTTTCGGCCGCGTATTTGTCTCCTACGCCTTCAGTGAAGGGTGGGCGCATTACACCGAGGAGTTGATGCTGGAGACCGGGCTGCGTGACGCGTCACCGGAAACCCGGGTGGGCCAGCTTAGCAACGCGCTGATGCGTAACGCCCGCTTTCTCTCCGCCATCGGCTTGCACACCGGCGGCATGAGTGTAGAGGAATCCGAGCGCCTTTTCACCGAGGAAGCCTACCAGGGCAAGGGCACCGCCCAGCAGCAGGCCAATCGGGGCACCTATGACCCGGCCTATCTCAATTACACGCTGGGCAAGCTGATGATCCGCCAGCTGCGTGACGACTGGGCGGCGAGCCGCGGCGGACGCGAGGCCTGGCGCGAATTCCACGATACCTTTCTGTCCTTCGGCGGCCCCGCAATTCCGCTGGTGCGCGGCGCCATGCTGGATCAGCCACCGCAGGCGGTATTCTATCGCCAGCAGGACAAGCGCTGATTGCGGTCGCCCCCCACGGGGTGAAAGCCCCTCAGACGCGCAGTGCTGCCAGTATTTCCAGCGCTGCGCGGCGTTTCTCCGGGTCATACAGGTCGATGGTAAACATCAGCTCATCCACCTCCACTGTAGCCAGCAGCGCATGCAGTTGGGCGGCAATCGTGGCGCCGCTGCCCAGCAACTGCAGGGCCAGGAAGTCCCGCACTGCAGCCTCTTCACCACTGCTCCACAAGGTCTCCATGCTGGCGACGGGCGGGCGCAGCCACAGGGGCTGACCGCGCAACAGCGCCAGAATGCGCTGTTGACTGGTAGTGGCCAGGTACTGCGCCTCCTCATCGCTGGCGGCGGGCACAGCGGGCAGCGCCAACATCGCCCAGGGTTCGTCGAGTTGGGCTGAGGGCTGAAACTGGCTGCGATACAGGGCCAGCGCCTGGCGATAGAGGCGCGGCGCAAAATGGCCGGCGAAGGCATAGGGCAAGCCCCGGGCTGCCGCCAATTCGGCACTGAACAGGCTGGAGCCCAGCAGCCAGACAGGCACCTCAGTTCCCGCGCCGGGGATGGCCCTGACCTGCTGGCCCGGGCGCATTGGCCCCAGCAGCCGCTGCAGTTGCGCAATTTCCTCCGGAAAAGCCTCGGCGCCCGGCCCCGCCCTGCGCAGCGCACGGCTTGTCACCGGGTCAGTACCCGGGGCGCGCCCCAGTCCCAGGTCAATGCGCCCCGGATACAGGCTCTCCAGCGTACCGAACTGTTCGGCGATAACCAGAGGTGGGTGATTCGGCAGCATGATACCGCCCGAGCCCACCCGAATTGACTCCGTGCTACCGGCTATATGCCCTATCAGGACTGCAGTGGCAGAGCTGCTGATGCCCTCCATATTGTGGTGTTCAGCCAGCCAGAAGCGCCGATAGCCGAGCTCTTCCGCGCGGCGTGCGTAGGAGACGGTATTGGCCAGTGTCTGGCCGACGCTGTCGCCCTCGCGCACAGAGGCCAATTCCAGCAAAGAGAAAGGTTGGGACACGGGCATCAGGTTCTCCGGTAACAATCAGGCTGTTGATCCGTCAAGCAGGCAGTGCCGCTCAAGGCATTTCCGCCTCGGCGGGGCGTCTACTATAGGCCAGTCGGAACTGCTTACCAAAATTGAAGCCCTGTGGACTTGCTATCCGGCGAGCAAATGAGAATAATTAGCGTTATCAGCATTATCTTCATCCAGGCCAGAGAGACCGTTATGCCGTACCGATTCTACTTCGCCCTTGTCCAACCCCTGCTGACCGCTGTATTGCTGGCGCTGGCATCGCCGTCCACCGCCGCCGAAGCCATCAATATCTACTCGGCTCGCCAGGAAGCACTGATCAAGCCACTGCTTGACCGTTTTACCGATCAGACCGGAATCAGCGTCAACCTGGTCACCGGCAGCGGTGATGCATTGCTGGCGCGCTTGCGTACCGAGGGCCGCAACTCGCCTGCCGACCTGTTGCTTACCACCGATGCCGGACGGCTTTACCGGGCCCGCGAAGCCGGGGTCCTGCAACCGGCGCTGCAGGACCTGCCGGTTGCCTTGGTGCCCGGGCACCTGCGTAGTCCGGAGGGCTACTGGGTCGGCCTGTCAATGCGCGCGCGGGTACTGGTGTACGCCCCCGACCGCGTGGATCCCGCCGAGCTCAGTTCCTACCAGGCCCTGGCCAGACCTCAGTGGCACGGGCGCATCTGTGTGCGCTCCTCCGGCAACATCTACAACCAGTCGCTGGTCGCCAGTATGCTCGCGACCCAGGGCAGTGAGGCCACGCAGCAGTGGCTGCAAGGCCTGGTAGAGAACTTTGCGCGTCCGCCCCAGGGAGGCGATCGCGATCAGATCAAGGCGGTGGCGAGCGGCCAGTGTGATGTCGCCCTGGTCAATAACTATTACCTGGGGGCGATGGTGCAGTCGGAGGACCCGCAGGAACGTGCGGCCGCCGCCAAAGTCAGGCTGTTCTGGCCCAACCAGCAGCAGCGCGGCACACATGTCAACATCAGCGGCGCAGGTATCACCGCCGCCGCCCGCAATCCGAAACTGGCACGTCAGCTGATAGAGTTCCTGTTACAGGACAGCAGCCAGCGCTGGTATGCCGAAGCCAACAATGAATACCCAGTACGGGATGATGTTCCGGCCAGCGCGCTGTTGCAGTCATGGGGCGAATTCAAGGCAGATCAACTGGATGTGAGTGAACTGGGGAGGCTGAACGCAGCAGCCGTAATGGCCATGGACCGGGCCAATTGGAAGTAGCAGCACCCCTGCTCGCGACCTCCCGGTCCCCTCCGCGGCAGGCGCTGCTCTGGCGCGCCAGCCTGTTGCTCAGCGCGGCCTTGATCTCGGTACCGGTGCTGGTGATTATTGCCAGCCTGTTCGGCGACTACAGCCCCGCCTGGCAACACCTGCTGGACACCGTGCTGGCGGATTACATCGTCAATACGCTGCTGTTGATGGCGGGAGTCGGGCTGGGCACCTTCCTGCTCGGAGTCAGCGCTGCCTGGCTTACCGCGATGTGCGAGTTCCCTGGCCGGCGCCTGTTCAGCTGGGCGCTGCTGCTGCCGATGGCAATGCCGGCCTATATCATTGCCTACACCTACACAGGCATGCTGGACTACGCAGGCCCCCTGCAAACCCAGCTGCGCGGGATCTTTGGCTGGAGCTACGGTGACTACTGGTTTCCGCAGATCCGCTCGCTGGGGGGCGCCGTCTGCATGCTGTCACTGGTGCTCTACCCGTATGTCTACCTGCTGGTGCGGGTGGCTTTTCTGGAGCAGTCCACCGCGGTGCTGGAGGCCAGCCGCAATCTTGGCAAGACGCCATGGCAGACGCTGTTCCAGGTGGCCTTGCCACTGGCGAGGCCGGCTATCGCCGCCGGTATCAGTCTCGCGCTGATGGAAACTCTGGCCGACTTCGGCACGGTATCCTATTTCGGGGTCAGCGCATTTACGACCGGTATCTTTCGTACCTGGTACGGCCTGGGTGAATTGCAGACCGCGGCCCAGCTTGCCGCCTTCATGCTGCTGTTCGTGTTCGCGCTGATCATTCTGGAGCGGCGCTCACGCCATCGCCTGCGTTACCACAAGACCTCGGCGCGGCAGAGTCCCACCCGTATCCGCCTGCGCGGCTGGCGCGCCGGTGTCAGTTTCGGGGTCGCGCTGGCCATCCTCAGCGCGGGCTTCCTGTTGCCGGCGGCCCAGCTCGCCAGCTGGGCCCTGAGCCACTATCAGCAGGGCTGGATGCCGCGTTCCTGCAGCTGGTGCGCAACAGTTTCCTGCTGGCCGCCATGGCGGCGCTGTGCTGTCTACTGCTCGCGTTGCTGCTGGGTTACGGCAAGCGCCTGTATCCCGGGCGCAGCGAACTGACAGCGGCGCGCGTGGCAAGCATGGGATATGCCGTGCCCGGCACTGTTATCGCTGTCGGGGTGCTGATCCCTTTTGCCTGGTTCGACAATACGCTGGACAGCCTGCTGCGGCAGCACTTTGGCTTCTCGTCCGGCCTGTTCCTGAGCGGCACCCTGGCCGCGCTGGTATTTGCCTATGTGGTACGTTTTCTGTCGGTTTCGCTGCAATCAGTCGAAGCGGGGCTGGCCCGCATTCGTCCGGGGATCGATGAGTCGGCCCGCTCGCTGGGGCACCGGCCGCTGGGGTACTGCGGCGCATTCACCTGCCAATGCTGCGCGGCAGTGTACTGACGGCGCTGCTGCTGGTGTTTGTGGACGTACTCAAGGAGCTTCCCACCACGCTGATCCTGCGCCCCTTCAATTTCAATACCCTGGCCGTGCGGGCGCATGAACTGGCCTCGGACGAGCGGCTGGCAGAAGCGTCGTTGCCGGCGCTGGCTATCGTGCTGATCGGCCTGCTGCCTGTTATCCTGATCACCCGCGGCATGCCCCGAGGATCGGAACAACCATGAGCAGCCAGCTCGAACTGCGGCAGGTATCAGTACACTACGGCGGATTCGCCGCCGTCAGCGACGTGTCGCTGACCCTGGAGCGCGGTCAGATAGGCTGTTTGCTGGGGCCTTCCGGCTGTGGCAAAACCACGCTGCTGCGGGCTATCGCGGGTTTCCAGGCGATTTCCAGCGGCGGTATTTTCCTGCGCGGCGAGGCCATCAGCACGCCCCAGCGGCAGCTGCCGCCGGAACAGCGCAAGGTAGGGATGGTGTTCCAGGACTTCGCCCTGTTCCCGCACTTGAACGTGCGCCATAACATCGGTTTCGGGCTGGCCCACCTGTCCCGTGCCGAGCGCCGGCGACGCGTGGACGAAATGCTGCGCCTGGTCGCTTTGGGCGACTGCGCCGGAGCCTGGCCCCACGAACTGTCGGGCGGGCAACAGCAGCGGGTCGCGCTGGCGCGGGCATTGGCGCCCAGCCCTGCAATTCTGCTGCTGGATGAGCCCTTTTCCAGCCTGGATAGCGAATTGCGGACCCAGCTGGCCGCTGAAGTGCGCGAGTTGCTGACGCGCAATGGTGTTACTGCCATCCTGGTCACCCACGACCAGCACGAGGCCTTCGCGATGGCTGACAGTATTGCCCTGTTGCAACACGGTCGCGTCGCCCAGTCGGATACCCCCTACAACCTCTACCACAATCCCGGCAATGAGTTTGTCGCCGAGTTCATCGGCCAGGGCTCCATGATCTCCGTCACGGTCAATGCGGCCGGTGAACTGAACGATGGCCTGGGCATCATCGATCGCGGCCACCCCCACTGGCAGCCCGGAGAAACACTGCGTCTGCTGGTGCGACCCGACGACATAGAATATGAAGACGGCAGCGAAGTACAGCTGAAGGTGGTGAGCAAGGCCTTCCGTGGCGCCAGCTATTTCTACGAGCTGCTGCTGCCGGATGGCCAGCATGTTCCGTGCCTGACCCCCAGCCATGTGGATATCCCGCGCGGCGGGCTGCTGCCGGTGCGTTTCAACCTGCAGCATGTCGTGGTATTCGAGCGCAGTAACGGTGCCGGGCAAACCTCGGACCATCCTGCCGCCGATACCGGTGCCGAGAGGATGTATCAGGGCACGGGCTGATCAGTCAGGAGGCAACACCTCCCACTCCGGCTCTTCAAACTCGCCGATGGGGGTAATCGTCACGTGGGGTGCCGCCTCGGCGATAATGGCCGCCACCTCCTCGGGGGCATTGCCCTCCATCTCGTCGCGGGCCGCCTTGCTGTCCCAGGTTGCAATGGCCAGCAGACGCTCCGGGTCACCGATCCTGCGGTGCAGGCGGGTACCCCTGGCGCCCGGCGCCCGCTGGATGATGGCACTGGCCCGCCTCCAGACATCGGCGTACTGTTCGGCACTGTAGCCCGGTTTGAGGTAGACCTCGAAGATGTAGTGCATTGCTGTTCTCCATATCCGTCCCGTCTTGCGCGGCAACTGTCGGCCTCGCCACCCGGCCGTTGCCGGGCAGTTCTCTTGTCGAGTATAGCCAAATTGCCTGTCCGCGGTTGCTCCGGGCGCAAAGCTCCCGACCTGCGCCGACTGTCAACAACGATCATGGAATCGGGTATACTGACGACCGGTACCGGCGCTGTCCGGGCCCCATACCACCCCCTGCCACCCAGAACCTCCGGATTGCCAGTGCAACAGACGCAGTACACCACGGCCGACGCCCCATGCCCCGATAAAGAAAGTCCCTGGCGCTTCTGCGTGGCCCCTATGATGAACTGGTCGGATCGCCACTGCCGTTACTTCTGGCGTCTGCTCAGTGCACGGGCGCGGCTGTACACTGAAATGGTCACCACCGGGGCCCTGATCCACGGCGACCGCGAGCGTTTCATGCGCTTCGATTCGCAAGAACAACCGCTGGCCCTGCAGCTTGGGGGCAGCGACCCGGGTGAACTGGCACGCTGTGCGCAATGGGCCGAGCGCCGAGGGTACGATGAAGTCAATCTCAACTGCGGCTGCCCCTCGGACCGGGTTCAGTCAGGGATGTTCGGTGCCTGCCTGATGGCCAGACCAGCCCTGGTGGCCGAGTGCGTTGCGGCCATGCGCGAGGCCTGCCAAATACCGGTTACCGTCAAGCACCGCATCGGCATCGATGCGATGGAATCCTACCAGGAGCTGGTCGATTTTGTCGGCACGGTCGCCGCGGCGGGATGCCGGGTGTTTATCGTCCATGCCCGCAAGGCCTGGCTGCGCGGCTTGTCTCCGCGGGAAAACCGCGAAGTGCCGCCACTCAATTATCCCTGGGTCTACCGGCTCAAGCAGGACTTCCCCGAACTTGTCATCGTGATCAATGGCGGGATCCAGAGCCTTGACAGTGCGGCAGCCCATCTGCTGCAGACCGATGGCGTGATGCTGGGCCGCGAAGCCTATCAGAATCCCTGGTTGCTGGCTGATGTGGACCGCCGGCTGTTCGCTCAGGCCAATCCGCTGGCCTCACGCCAACAGGCGATTGCGGACATGCTGCCCTATGCAGCCCAGCAGCAGTCCCTGGGCGTACCCATCAATCACATTACCCGCCATTTGCTGGGCCTGTACCAGGGGGTGCCGGGAGCACGACAGTTCCGCCGCCATATCAGCGAGCGGGCCCACCTTCCCGGCGCGGGCATCGAAGTGCTGGAACATGCGCAGCACTGCATAAGCGCAGCGGCCGTCCGCGCCCGCCCGGCTGCCTGATGACTGACACAGGAACCTCCCGACGATGAGCAACAAACTGCAGCAACTCAAGGCCATGACTGATGTGGTAGCCGACACCGGTGACATAGAGGCCATTCAGCGCTTTCAGCCGCAGGACGCCACCACCAATCCGTCGCTGCTGCTGAAAGCGGCCGCCCTGCCCCATTACGCCCGCCTGCTGCAGCAGGCACGGGACTGGGCCCGCAAACGGGGAGGCAGCGACGCTGAGCAACTGGCCAATTGCTGCGACCGCTTTGCCGTCGATGTGGGGTGCGAAATTCTCGCGCTGATACCCGGCCGGATTTCCACCGAGGTCGATGCCCGCCTCTCCTTCGACAGCCCGGCCACCGTAGCCCGCGCCCACAAGCTGATCAGCCTGTACGAAGACAGCGGTATCAGCCGGGAACGTATTCTGATCAAGGTAGCAGCCACCTGGGAAGGTATCCGCGCCGCACAGCAACTGGAGCACGAGGGGATCAACTGCAACCTCACCCTGTTGTTTGGATTCACCCAGGCCGCGGCCTGCGCCGATGCCGGCGTTTTTCTCATTTCTCCCTTTGTGGGCCGTATCCTGGACTGGCATCTGGCCAATACCAAGCTGCAGGTGACCAGACCGGAAGATGATCCGGGGGTGCAGTCGGTCAGGCGCATTTACCAGTATTACAAGCAACACGACTACGCCACGGTGGTAATGGGTGCAAGTTTTCGCAATACCGGGGAAATCGAGGCACTGGCAGGCTGCGACCGCCTCACCATCAGTCCCGCGCTGCTGGAATCGCTGGCCGGGGACGACGGTGAGCTGCCGCGCCAGCTGAGCCCCAGCGCTACCGGTACCGCGGAACCCCAGCTGCAGCTCGACGAGCCGGTATTCCGCCTGCAGCTCAACGACGACGCGATGGCCACCGAAAAGCTTGCCGAGGGCATCCGCAACTTCATCGCCGACCAGCTCAAGCTGGAACAACTGATCAGCCAGTCATGATCAACGCACTGAAATCACTGTTTAGCGCACCTCCGGCAGAATCGCCCGAAGCGTTGGAACACCGCCTGCGGCTGGCCACCGCGGCCCTGCTGATCGAGACCGCGCGGGCGGACTTTTACCAGGACGCCGAGGAAGAGGCCGCGCTTGAAACCCTGCTTTGCGACAGTCTGGCACTGTCACGAACGGAAATTCAGGAACTGGTACAGCAGGCCTCGAAGCGGGTTGACCACGCCACGTCCCTGTATGAATTCACCCGACTCATCAATGACCACTACAGCCCGGCGCAGAAGCTGCAATTGATCGACGCGATGTGGCGGGTAGCCTACGCGGACGGCAGGCTGGACAAGTACGAGGAGCACCTGATCCGGCAGGTAGCGGAGCTGACCTACGTGCCCCACCCCGACTACATCCGCAGCAAGCTCGGGGCCAAACCGGACTAAACATGAACCACGTCTACTTTGGCTCATCCTCGGTGTCAGGTCGGCGTCCTGGGAGAGTGCTTTCGAGACCGTATGCGACATGGATGTCGCATCCGAGCCTCCATGGACGGATTCACGGCGTGTCTCGAAAGCACTCTCCCAGGATGTCGACCGAGCTACGAAGTCCCAATACCCTGCAGTAAACGCCATTCAATCAAACATGATTTCGGCGCGTCAGTTGCGCTCCAGGGCCACCATCAGATCGCGGAAGCGGGCGCGGTTTTCATCGCTGAGGCTCATCAGCACCCTGTGCGCCTCGATGACCTTGTCTTTCACCGCCTGCTCACTGCCCTGTACGATCGGAACACTGCGGACTTCCGCCGGGTCGGTGCAGATATTCTCGTGCAGCTCGAACAGCCGCTGGAACCCCATGCTCTTGATCAACCGGGTAATGCCGGGGTTGCAGGAATAGATCGCCGGCGAGAAGCCGTAGCGCGCCCGCACTTCCAGCGCGAGCTTCGCCAGCAGCCCGAGGGTAGTGCTGTCTATCCCCTCGGCGTCGCAGAGATCCACCCAGACACTGGCAAAGTCGGGTCGGTCCAGCATCCGGTGGAAGTAGTCATCAATCGTAGTGCACAGGGTCAGGCGCACGTCGCCTGTCATGCGGATAACGTAGGCACCGTCCTGGCTGGCAGCGAGAATACGACCTTCTTCCATTTCCTCAATCCCGCTTGCTGATGAACAGCGCAGCAATATCGTCGGGGGCGGTTTCGACATGATCCAGTCCGAGTCGGGTGACCAGCTGTTCCGGTGAATCGGCGGACTCCTCAAATACGTTCAGAAAGTATCTCTCCTTCTCGATCAGGTTCTGCGGCGGCAGAATCTCCAGAATGCCATCCGAGAACAGCGCGAGCATGAAGCGCTCGGGCAGATCAATCAGGTGCTCCTCGTAGACCACGTCCTCCATGATCCCTACCGCGGAGCCCTCGCCGCGCAGGTAACGGGCGCCCTCGGCCGATACCAGCACCGGCTGGGGCAGATGACCGGCCACACTGTAGCGCAGAGTGTTATCCACTGTATCCAGCAGGCCCACAACCATGGTGGCATACTTGCCCACGGCCAGATCCAGCAATTCCTTGTTGGCCCGTTTCAACATTGCCACCGGACTCATAATGGTGGCATCGTCCCGCCGCAGAAAATCCGAGCGCTTGCGTGCAAACAGGTTTTTCAGCAATACCGTGGTAAAGGCCGAGGAGCTGCCGTGACCGGATACGTCGGCCATGAAAAAGGTCACATGGCGTCCGCCCACGGTGAAGTAGTCAGTAAAGTCACCGCTCAGATACAGTGAGGGAATCACGGTGTGGCTGAACACATATCGGTCCAGCAGCATGGGGCTGGCCGGCAGCATCCGCAACTGGACCTGCCGTCCGGCCTGCTGGTCCTGTTCCAGCATCTTGATTGTGCCACGCAATTCTGTGTTCGCCAGTTCCAGACGCTGGCGGGATTCCTGCAGTTCCCGCCGCAGCTGGCGTTGCCGCACGCAGCGTTCGATCGATTTCAGCAGTGCCTCGCGATCCTCGATCGGCCGCACGAAAAAGTCACTGGCGCCCAGACGCAGCGCGGTCATCATTTTGTCCACTTCCGCCTTGTCGCTGATGATGATGGCGGGGATCTGCAAATTGAGGTCTCGCAGTGCGTGGCGGGCCTCTATCCAGGACACATCATCCAGATCCAGTTCGCAGAGAATAACGTCCAGCTCGCTGTTGTTCTGCAGCGAATGGTAGGCCTGAGTGACGTCGCCGATCACTTCAGTGTGGTAGCCGGCCTCGGCGATTGTCTCTGCCAACGCCGCCGCGCGGGAGGCGTTATCGTCGATGACCAGCACATAGCCGTTGGAATCCATCATGTTGGACTTTGGAGGGCAAATTCGCCTCGACACTACGCTGTTGGCAGGCGCCGGGCAACCACTATGCACCCGCTTTGGGGACCATTTCACAGTTTTGGTTGGTGTCTGCAACACGGCGAAATACTCAGAAGTCTTCGTCCCAGTCATCCTCACCAAAATCGGAGAAACTGTCGTCGACTTCGCCGTCGCTGACCAGCGCCCGGCGGCGCTGCAGGTAGGCATCGCGGATAAAAATGTAGCGGTCACCTGAAATCAGGTCCTCGCTCCGCAGCAGGCGGGCCCGGGTGTTGACAATATCCAGCGCCAGCAGTGTGTTGCGAGTGGCGGCATCATCGACATTGACCTCCACCGATGTGAAGGAATCGAACACCGAGCCGGTACCGCTGCGCACCGTGCGTGAGCCCAGCACCGGCACCACCAGGTAAGGCCCCTGGGGCAGGCCCCAGATCGCCAGGGTGTGGCCAAAGTCCGTGCGGTAGCGTTCCACCCCCATCGGCGTCGCGACATCAAACAAGCCCAGCATGCCAATCGTGGAATTCAACAGAAAACGCCCACCAGCCCTGGCCAGCCCCCCTGGCCGCCCCTGCAACAGAGCATTCACCGCTGCGTTGGCGTCACGCAGGTTGGCAAATACGTTGGTGACTCCCTGCTCGGCGACGTCCGGCATCACGAACTGATAGCCCTTTGCGGTAGGCTTCAGCACGTAGCGGTCCAGCCGGTCATTGAACTCGAAAATCGGCCGGTTGATCGCCTCAAAGGGATCTGTTCCGGAATCCTCCTGAGCGTAAGCGGGCGCTGTCGCGAGGACACCAAACAGTAACAGAAGGGAACGCCAGTGGGTCATGATACAGCCATCTTCCAGATCGGTAAAAAATTCGCGAAATAGTACGCTTCTGTAGTTGCAGGGGCAACTGATGATGTCGCGGTCAGGAATACAGAACTACTGAGCGCTGGACAAAATCACTTAATTGTGCGGCACCAAAGTCGTTCAGCTCCCGCGGGTCCCGGTCCAGTTCCGTGGCCAGTTGCTGCAGCAAATCAGCGCCGCTGTGGACCTCGTTGTCACGGGTCAGTTCGAGCAGGCGCGCGGTGGCGGCGTTGATCTCCATAAACCGTACAGTCTCTCCAAGATCACGATAGACCGTCAGGAACGTCGGTTCCGTCGCTATCGCCGGCTGGAACCCCGGCCCGATCCGATGTACCGGATATCTGTAGGACAACACCCAGGCCAGAGGCGACAGGCGCGGGATACCGGTCAATGGGTCGCGGTCAGCACCGGTGGCGGGCGGCAACTGCTCCTCGGCCACATCCAGTGCCAGTTCCACCCACTCGTAATGGGCCAGCTCCGCAATGAACGGTGGATCGGCAGCATCGCATCGCGGACGCTGCAACAGAAACTGCACAAACTCCTGGCTGATCTCCAGGAAATACGGCGTGTGGCAGCGATGACCGTCAATGAATTCGCGCACCAGCGCATGCCATTGGGAGGTCTGGTAGAGACTGCGCAGCACCGGAAAGCCGTTGCTGATGAAACCTTCGATATTGTTGTACACCAGGTCCCGGTATATTTTCAGGCGCCGTGCCTCCACATTGGCAGGCGGCGGCACGGATTCGGGATTGCGTAAATACCGCGCCATTTCCAGCTGACTCTGGCGCAGCTCAGGCACTGGCCTGCTCCGGCCAGTTGCCGGCCTCTCGCAGTTCGCCCTGCATGGCCCGGATACGATCCGTCTCCTGCAACAGCTGCGGCAGCGGGGGGATATTGAAATCGCGCTCCAGCAAGGTCGGCAGCGGCCCCAGCAGCTCATAGGCATCGTCCAACAACGACCAGACCGGATCGATCACATCGGCGCCGTGAGTGTCCACCTTCAGGTCCGGAGCTTCGTCAAAATGCCCTGCCACATGGATATAACGTACCCGCTCCAGTGGCAGTGAACGCAGGAATTCGCGCGGGTCATAGCCGTGGTTGATACTGTTGACGTAGACATTGTTGACATCCAACAGCAACTCGCAACCCGAAGCCTCTACCACCGCCCGGATAAACTCGGCCTCGCTCAGTTCGCGATGGGGCTGGGCATAATAGGAGGCATTTTCCAGCGCCACAGGTGCACCGATAATATCCTGCACCAGGCGAAGCCGCTCCACCACATGGGCGACAGCCTCTTCGGTAAAGGGGATCGGCAGCAGGTCGTACAGGTGTCCTTCTGCGGCGCAGTACGTCAGGTGCTCACTGTAAATGCCGACATCGAACTCCCGCATCAGGTCGCGAACTGCAGCTACCAGCTCGCGGTCAACCGGGTCCGGCCCGCCGATGTCCAGTGACAGACCGTGAAATACCAGCGGGCAGCGTTGCACCAGCTCGCGGAACTGACGGCCGTAGCGGCCACCCACCCCGATCCAGTTCTCCGGCGCCACCTCGAAGAAATCGACCGATCCCTGGTCGGCGGCCAAAAGCGGGCCCAACAGGGCCCGCCGCAGACCGAGCCCCGCTCCCTGGAGCCCGGATGGTGTTTCAGGCATCAGGCCCCGCCGCACGTGCCCTCGGCGTCTTTCTTCTCGCCACACTTGCCTTCACCACACTTGCCTTCGCCGTGCTTCTCACCATCCTTCTCGCCGCACTTACCCTCGCCGCATTTACCTTCACCGTCCTTGTCGCCTTTTGCTTCACCACACTTGCCTTCGCCACACTTGCCTTCCTTGTGCTTGTCATAGTTGGCGAGATCGTAACCACCGCTCAGCTGCGCAGCGGAAAAAGGATTGTTGTCGGCGGCAGCCAGGGGGGCAACCGAGCTTGCGAGAAAGGCTGCGCCAAAAGCGAGAGCCAGAGGTTTTTTTGTTTGAGCCATTGTTAGCGTCCTGTTTTTGGAGAAATGGATAACACCGCCCCGGCACACATGGCGAACCGCTGCCAACACCCACCGGAATCAGCTAAGACCCAGTATCAACCCTGAAGTTTCCTGTCGCCCGTCTACCCTTTGGTAATTTTTCACAAAACCGGCGAGTCAGGCCTCGGGTCAATGCGGATTGGTCCGCAGCCAGGCCGCAACCCGCTCCCACTGCTCCCGCAGGCGTTTTTCAGAAACCGGCACACGCGTACCCAGGTTCTGGGCGAACAGGGACACCCGGAACTCCTCCAGCATCCAGCGGTACTGCTGCGCCGCCTCGCAGCGCAGCAACAACCCGGCGCGTTGCTCACAGGCATCCAGCAGTGGCTCGGACAGCCGCTGCAGCATTTCGGTGTGCCCCACATCCCGCTCCAGCTGGCCGTTGAGACGCTCCAGCCGCAACCGCAATGCCTTCATGTAGCGGGGTAACTGGGCCAGCCATTGGGCCGGACTGTCGCGCTGGAATCCCGGCTGCCACAACGCAGCCAGTTGCTGTTTCACATCCGCCAGTGGTACAGCCCAGGCCGGGTCCGCGTAGCGCGCCAGCAGCGGCTGCAGCTCCGCCAGCGGCCGCAATGCATTGAGCAGGTTGCCCTCCAGCTCCCCGGCGCGTTCAACCACGCCCTCGCACTGCTGCAACGCTTCATTGAAGGCCGCCTCGGTATAGGGCAACGACGCCTCCCCGACTGCACTCGCACCCGACAGCTGCAGAAAGGCCGCATCGATCATGTCGTCCACCAGTTGGGACCGCTGTTGCCCCGCGCCGGCCAGCAGCAGGCTGGTTTCGTTTCCCTGTAACAGTTGCTTGCGCAGGTACTTCACCTGTTGCCGGCGCTGCAGCTGCAGCAGGCGCAACACACCCAGACGGTGCTGCAACCATGCCAGGCCAGGATAGTCGCTGAGCTCGATTGCCACCGACTCCCCGTGATCCACCAGTGCCGGCCAGGACACGATGTCGACGCCGGCCTGACGAAAACGCCATTCCCGCGGTAGCGTGCCCAGATCCCATCCAGTGATATCCTGCCGCGCCGGACTGCGGGCCGGCGCCGCGGTGGCGATGGTGTCGCGGGTGTCACTGCGAAATGCCTCGATCAGGGCATCCAGGTCGCGTCCCTGGGTCAGCAAACGACCATTCGCATCCACCACGCGGATGTTCATCCGGTAAAAAGGGTCCAATTTGTCCCGTGCCCAGTCCCCCGCCTGCAGGGACACTCCGCCCAGGCGGGTCAGCTGTGCAGCCAGCGCGGCGTAAAGATCGATATTATCCGGTTCCAGCGCGGCCAGGGCACGATCGACATAGTCGGGTACCGGCACCAGTTGTTTGCGCTTGCTTTTCGGCAGGCTCTTGACCAACTGGATACACTTGTCACGCAGCAGCCCCGGCACCAGCCAGTCAAACCGGAACCGCGGTACCCGGTTGAGCAGGCCCACCGGAACCGTGACCGATACCCCGTCGCCAACCTGGCCCGGCTCGAACTGGTAGCTGAGGCGGTAGTCCACATCCTCCCAGCGCAGCCGGTCCGGAAACTGCTGCTCCAGTCCGGCGCCCGGATCACGCGCCAGCAGCAACTCCCGCGGCACCCGCAACTCGCGGTCGGCGGCTGGCTCGGTGGCCAGCCAGGTCCGCAACTGCTCCGCCGTGGTCAGGTTCGCCGGCAGGCGCTCATCATAGAAGCCAAACAGGACCTGCTCATCCGCGAGCAGATCGCGGCGCCGCACCCGCGCCTCCATATCCTCCAGCTCCCTCAGCAAACGCTGGTTGTGCTTGAGAAAGGCGGGATGCCGGGGCAGGCGCGCACCGATCAGGCCCTCCCGGATCAGCAGTTCGCGTGCCTCCACGGGATTGATCGGGCCGTAGTGGACCGGGCGCCGATCGGCGACCACCAGGCCGTACAGGGTCACCCTTTCCCAGGCCATTGCCCGACCCTTGCGCGCCTCCCAGCGCGGTTCGTAGTAGTGGTATTTCAACAGCGCAGGGTTGGTATCCAGCACCCAGGCGGGCTCGATACTGCCGACACCCCGGGCGAATATCCGCGAAGTTTCGACGATTTCCGCGGCCACCAGCCACTTCGGTCGCTGCCGTCCCAAGGCCGAACCGGGAAAGATCTGCAGCTTGCGATTGCGGCTGCCCAGATAGTCCCGGTCCTCCAGGTGCTGGGCAATATTGGACAGCAGACCGGCCAGCAGGGCCCGGTGGATGCCCTCGTAGGGAAGCTCCTCCGCTGCCGTTGCTCCGGGCCCGCTGCCGGCCGGCAGGCCCAGTTGACGGCAGGCAATACGCAGCTGGGCATGCAGGTCGCGCCATTCACGCAGCCGCAGAAAGGACAGGAATTCGCGCTGGCAGAGTTTGCGCAACTGGCTCTGACTCAGATTCTGGCGCTGCTCCTCGTAGTACTGCCACAGGGCCAGCCAGGCCATGAAATCCGAGCGCGGGTGCCGGAAGCGGGCATGCATCTGGTCTGCCTGTTGTTGTTTGTCGGCCGGTCGCTCCCGCGGATCCTGGATCGCCAGCGCGGCGGCGATGACCAGAATCTCGTCCAGACAGCCAAACTGGCGGCCCGCCAATACCATGCGCGCCAGCCGTGGGTCCACCGGCAGGCGCGCCATCTGTTTGCCAGTGCCGGTGAGCTTGCCCCGGGCGCTGACCGCGCCCAGCTCCTCCAGCAGCTTGTAGCCGTCGCGCACCATGCGCGGGTCCGGTGGATTGATGAACGGGAAACGCTGCACCTCCCCCAGGCCGAGCTGCAACATCTGCAGGATCACCGCAGCCAGGCTGGTACGCAGTATCTCGGGATCGGTGAATTCGGGCCGCGCCAGAAAGTCAGCCTCGGAGTACAAGCGGATACAGACTCCTGGACCCAGGCGACCGCAGCGCCCCTGGCGCTGATTGGCGCTGGCGCGGGAAATGGCCTCGATGGGCAGGCGCTGGACCTTGGTGCGGAAACTGTAGCGGCTGATGCGTGCCTCGCCCGGGTCGATCACAAAGCGGATACCGGGCACCGTGACCGAGGTTTCCGCCACATTGGTTGCCAACACCACCCGCAGCCCGCGGCGCCGCGACAAGTCGAAAACCCGGCTCTGCTCCGCCTGGCTCAGGCGCGCATACAGAGGCAATACTTCGAGACGGTCATTGTGCCGCAGCTGTTTTGCCAGTTCGCGAATATCGCGTTCGCCGGAGAGAAACACCAACACATCGCCACGGGCCCCGAACTGGCCAGTCTCTATCGCATCCACCAGCTCGACGATCTGTTGCTGCAATCCAAGATCCCGATCCTCAGCCGGATCGATATACAGCGTTTCCACCGGATAACTGCGGCCCGATACCTCAATGATCGGAGCATCGGAAAAATGGCGGGAAAAGCTGTGCACGTCAATCGTGGCCGAGGTAATGATCAGCTTCAGGTCGGGCCGCTGCGGTAACAGCTGGTGCAGATAACCCAGCAGGAAGTCGATATTGAGGCTGCGCTCGTGCGCCTCGTCGATGATCAGCGTGTCGTACTGGCGCAGAAGCCGGTCCCTGCGAATTTCCGCGAGCAGGATGCCATCGGTCATCAACTTGATTGCCGAGGCCTCCGATACGCTGTCGTTGAAGCGCACCTGATAGCCCACCAATTCGCCCAGCGGCGTATTCAGCTCCTGGGCAATGCGCTGGGCCACACTGCGCGCCGCCAACCGGCGGGGCTGGGTATGGCCGATACGGGCCTCACGCCCACGACCCAGCTGCAGGCAGATCTTGGGGATCTGGGTGGTCTTGCCCGAACCTGTCTCACCGGCGATGATCACGACCTGGTGCTGGTCTATCGCCCGCGCAATATCCTCCCGCCGCTGCACCACCGGCAGCTCTGCGGGAAATTGGATATCAGGTATGGAACGGTTGTCGGTCACGTCTCTCTGGATTGCGGTCACGCCTGGTCGCGAAGCTCCCGGCGCAGAATCTTGCCGACATTGGTCTTGGGCAGTTCGGTGCGAAACTCGACCTGGCGCGGCACCTTGTAGGCAGCCAGGCTGCGGCGGCAAAAATCCTTCACCTCGTCTGCCGTCAGTTTTCCGGAGGCGCTGACCACGAACATCTTGATCGCTTCACCGGCAGTCTCATCCGGAATGCCCACCGCCGCGCATTCCAGCACATCCTCGTGCTCATAAAGCACGTCTTCGATCTCATTGGGGTAGACATTGAAGCCGGACACCAGAATCATGTCTTTCTTGCGATCGACGATCTGCAGGTAACCGTCCTCGCGGATGATCGCGATATCGCCGGTACGGAACCAGCCTTCGGCATCCAATGCCGCAGCGGTTTCCTCGGGTCGCTGCCAGTAGCCCTGCATGACTTGTGGCCCGCGCACGCAGAGCTCGCCAGGCTCACCCACCGGCAGCTCCCGATCCTGCTCATCCACGACCTTGACAGCGGTGCCCGGCAGCGGCAGCCCGATGGTGCCGAGAATCCTGCGAGTTCCCGGATTGGCCGAAACCACCGGCGAGGTTTCGGTAAGCCCATAGCCTTCCGAAATGCCACAGCCCGTCACCTTCTCCCAGTGATGCGCCGCCGCGTGGCTCAACGCCATGCCCCCGGACATGGTGACCTTGAGAGCAGAAAAATCCAGCTTCCGGAAGGCCGCGTTATTGCACAGGGCGACAAACAGTGTGTTGAGGCCAAAGAAAATGGCCGGCCGATACCTGGCCATGGCTTTCACCACCGAAGACAGGTCACGCGGATTGGGCACCAGTACCATGTGCTTGCCGTTGACCATGGAATAAATGCAGGTCATGAAAGCGTAGATGTGATAGACGGGCAAGGGTTGCAGCAGGGTGCAATCCTCCGGTCCCAACGGCTGGGTGACCATGAAATCATCCACCTGCAGGACGTTTGCAACCAGGTTGCTGTGGGACAGCATTGCCCCCTTGGCGATGCCGGTGGTGCCGCCGGTGTACTGCAGCATCGCCAGCCCGTCCCGGGGGGCTGGCACACGCCTGGCAGGCTGGCGCGCGCCCAGCTTCAGGGCCCTGTTGAGACCGATGGCGCCGGGTATCTCGAAGGCCGGCACCATGCGCTTGACATAGCGGGCGACGCTGTTTATCAGCCAGCGCCGGAGCGGCGGGTGCAGGTCTGCCAACTCGGTCACCAGCACCTTTTCCACACTGGTGCGCGGCAGCACCGCGGCCGCGGTGGAGGCCACATTGGCCAGCACCACCAGTGCCTTGACGCCGGCATCATTCAGCTGGTGCTCGAGTTCGCGCTCGCTGTAGAGCGGATTGGTATTGACCACCACAAGACCCGCCCGCAGGGCGCCGAGAACAACGACCGGGTATTGCAGCAGATTGGGCAGCTGCACCGCGATACGATCGCCCGGCTGCAAATCCGAGGCATGCTGAATCCAGCTCGCGAACTGATTGGAGAGACGGTCGAGGTTCCGGAAGCTGAGGGTGTGGCCCAGGCTGCTAAAAGCTGCCTCGTCAGGGTGTTCGCTGAAGGCGTGCTCCGCCATGTGCACCAGGTTGTCAAAGCGACCGAGATCCACACCGGGGTCGATACCCAGCTCCCGGTACGCCGCATCTATATGATGCTGTACTTGCTCCGCATTGGAATCCGGCATCTGCTCTCCTCACTTTTAGGCCAGAATCTGTTACCTCGCCACACACCCGATACTGCTGCGAGTTGGCTTGCCGGCTGCCACGCAAAATCACCCGACAGCAGTATCAGTGTACTGCACCTCTGCCTTCTGCGCATGCCATCGGCAGCTGCAGTCCCGATGGCCCGCGCGCGGGCCCTTCCGGTATGATGCCCCCGGACCCATCGCAGAGAGCAATACCATGGCCACCGTGCACAACCATACCTTCGACGAAATCAGTCTCGGCCAGACGGCCACCGTGACCCACGACGTGACCCAGAGGGATATCCGCTTGTTCGCCGCCGCCTCGGGGGATCTCAACCCCCTGCATCTGGACCCGGATTATGCAGCAGGCACAGTATTCGGCGAATGTATCGCCCACGGGATGTTTACCGGCGCACTGATTTCCGCTGCGCTGGCAATGCAACTGCCAGGCCCCGGCACTGTCTACCTGGGCCAGTCGCTGAAGTTCCGCCTGCCTGTCAAGGTGGGCGACCGCCTGACGATCATCCTCGAAGTCACGGCCAAGGAAGCTCGTCGCCGGCAGGTCACCCTGGATTGCCGGGTCAGCAATCAGGCCGGCAAGCTGGTGGCCAGCGGCACCGCCGAGGTGATGGCTCCGGCAATCCGGGAAACGGTGACATTACCGGAACTTGGGCTGGACAATTGACCGCCAGCTGCCACACTTTGGCCTCATCGAACAGCGGACAGACCGTCATGCCAGTTACCCGTATATCCCGCCCTGCCCGTAGCCTGTATGCCTGCCTGGTGCTGGCCTGGCTGGTTCATGCCAGCTCTGCGCTTGCCGGCGATGCACGGGCCGCAACCGATGAACTGCATGCCTGGCTGGACGGCCAGTACGAAGAGGAACTGCAGTTCTCGCCCATCGAGCTCACTACGCTCGGCCGGCACGAGCTGTACGATCAGATTGATGATTTCAGCGAGGCAGCCGACCAGCGTTTCCTGGCCTGGTTTCGCAACAGCGTACAGCAGTTGCGGCAACGCTTTGACCCGGATACGTTGAGCCTGGAAGGGCAGCTGTCGCGGGATTTCTGGATCTACCGGCTTCAGCGCCTGGAACAGGCCGATGCCTTCCGGCGCCAGCAGTATATCTTCACTCAGGTAAGTACGCCTCATACCAATTTGCCCAAACTGCTGATCAACTATCACCAGGTGGACAGCCCGCAGGATATGGAGGCCTATATCAGCCGCCTGCACGGCATCGGGAGGGCACTGCGGCAATTGCTGGAGCGGGCCAGGGCGGCAGCTGTCGATGACATCCGGCCACCGCGTTTTGCCTACGATACCGTGATCGAACAGGCCAACGGCATCATCACGGGGGCACCGTTCACCGACAGTGGCGATGATTCCGCGCTGTGGGCTGACCTCACCGCCAAGCTCACAGCTCTGGAGCAGGCCGGCGACATTGGCCGGGAAACTGCCACAGAGCTGCAGCAGCGGGCCCGGGAGGCGCTGCTCGGAGACTTCCGGGAGGCCTACCAGGAACTGGTCAGCTGGTTGCGCCAGGACCGTACCCACGCCGCCGCAGAAGCGCTGGGCGTGCACGCACTACCCGCAGGCGAGGCCTACTACGCCGAGCGGTTGCAATACAATACCACGCTGGACATGAAGGCTGACCGGATTCACCGGTTGGGGCTGGAGGAAGTGGCAAGGATCAGACAGCAGATGGGAGCCATCATGGACCAGGTGGGCTTCGAGGGCACGCTGGATGACTTCTTCGACTTTGTCCGCACCGATGAGCAATTCTATTATCCCGACACCGACGAGGGCCGCCAGGCCTTCATCACCGAAACCGAGCAGTACCTGGACCGCATCGAGGCACAGCTGCCACGGTACTTTGGTGTGCTGCCGAAGGCGCCATTGCGGGTGAAACGGGTGGAAGCCTTCCGCGAGCGAGCGGGCGGCTCGGCGTTTTATGAAGAAGGTACCGCCGACGGCAGTCGGCCGGGCGTATATTACATGCACTTGTCGGACATGAACGCCAACAATCGCAGCGACCTGCAGACCACGGCCTACCACGAAGGCAGCCCCGGCCACCACATGCAGCTCTCCATCGCGCTGGAGAGTACCACCCTGCCGATGTTTCGCCGCCATGTCTGGTATTCCGCCTACGGCGAAGGCTGGGCCTTGTATGCGGAACGGGTCGCCGGGGAAATGGGGCTATACGACAATCCCTACAATGATTTTGGCCGCCTCAGCGCCGAGATTTTCCGGGCCATCCGGCTGGTCGTGGACACCGGCATGCATGCCAGGGGCTGGAGCGAAGAGCGCGCAGTAGAATACATGATGGCCAACTCACCCATTCCCGAACCCTCGGCGCGCTCTGAAATACGCCGCTATCTGGTGTGGCCCGGCCAGGCCGTATCCTACAAGATAGGCATGCAGAAACTGCTGGAACTCAGGGAATCGGCGCGCCGGCAGCTGGGGGAGGACTTCGACATACGCGGCTTCCACGACACCGTCCTGGCTGGCGGCAGCCTGCCGCTGAGTCTCCTGGAGCGCCGGGTCGATGCCTGGATCGCCCGGCAACAATCCTGAGCCAAGGTGCGCGGCACTGGAACGTCGCTGAGGTCCGCCCTCAGCCGGGCGGCGTTTCCGGCTCGGCATCGGTGGTGGGGGCGAACTGGTCGGGGTCCAGATATTGCAAACGCAGCTCGATTGCTCCCCTGGCCGGCGTGGAATCGGCGCCCAACACCATGACGCAGGGTTGCCCGTCCTCATAGGTCACGGCGGTAACCCCGAAAATCATCACGTCCGGATTGTGTTCGGCCGTGAATACCGTAACGTCGCGCTTCTCTCTCAGAGCCTCGCTCAGTTGCGCCACCAGTTGAACCAGACTGGCACGAAAGCCGCCAAAGTTGAGTTTGCCGCGATACTCGCTGTGGTCCAGCGCGATCTCAAAGCGCACCTGGGACTTGTCTTCCATTTGCACATTGGTCAGATGCACCGATTTTCCCGCCAGCATGTCCCGAAACACGTTTTTCGCCTCGGTGCGGCGCGATTCCAGGAAGGCCTTGTACAAAAGATTGACGGACATGACCAGGAACTTTTCCCTGGGCACCGTCTGGGACTGGTATTGAGCCATGACGACCTCGCTTTCAACAGGCTGGCAAGTCTACTGCCTGCGGCGCGTGAAGGCCAGCGGCTGGCCAATGGCCAGGAGACGATGACGGCAGCGGCTGATCCCGGGATACTACCGGCCGCCCGCCTTTGCTATTCTCCCCGCTTTCCACTCACAGACGGCACTCTCCCATTGCCAACCAGCCCTCCACAATTCGCCCCCATGCTTAATTTACGCCGATGAATCGCAGCAATGAACCATTGCAGGCCCTGGTGCCGGCCGAGTTGGACTGGGGCGATGACGGCAACCCGGTGTCGACCCGGTTCGGGGATATTTATTTTTCCCGCGACAACGGCCTGGCCGAGAGCCGGCATGTCTTCCTGGCCGGGAACGAACTGCCCCGGCGGTGGCGTGAGCACGGGAGCACGGACTTCACAATCGCCGAAACCGGCTTTGGCAGCGGTCTGAACTTTCTGGTGACCTGGCAGGCCTGGCGCGCATACCGCCAGCAGTGCCACTCCGGAGCCCGGCGTCTGCACTATGTGTCGATAGAGAAATTTCCGCTCGCGCGTGACGACCTGCAGCGCATCCACACCCCTTGGCCGTCACTGGCCGGCTTGTGCCAGGAGTTGCTGGCCCGGTATCCGCCGCCGTTGCCGGGGCCCCACCGATTGCTGTTGGAGCACGGCGAGCTGACGCTGGACCTGTGGTGGGGTGATATCGGGCAGGTTTTGCCGGACTGGCTGTACCGGCGCCGCGCACTGGTGGACGCATGGTACCTGGATGGCTTTGCCCCGGCGCGCAACGCAGCCATGTGGCAGGCCGGGTTATGGCCCCAGGTCGCGGCGTTGAGCAGGCCCGGAGCCACCGTGGCTACCTTCACCGCGGCCGGGGCGGTGCGCAGGAACCTGGCCGCCGCAGGTTTCAAGGTACTCAAGACCGCCGGTTTCGGGCGCAAGCGTGAACAGCTTTGCGCCGCGCTGGAGAAGCCGGTGGCAATGCCGGCGCCAGCCGGCACCGCGTGGGACATCCCCCGGTCGTGCCTGCCAAGACCGCAGGAGCTGCTGGTAATCGGGGGCGGTCTCGCCGGGTGCCACACCGCCGCCGCCTGCGCCCGGCGCGGCATTCGGGTCACATTGCTGGAACGAGAGGGGATCGCCTCGGCGGCATCGGGCAATGCACAGGGTATTTTGTATACCCGCCTGTCACACCGGCATTCGCCCGCCACCGACTTCGCGCTGGCCAGCTATGGTTTTGCGGCGAGACTTTATCGCCAGATGCTGGAACACGGCGAGCTGCAGCAGGGGCAGCAGGGCGAGCTCTGCGGCTGCCTGCAACAGGTGACTGACAGCAGCGAACTGGCCCGTATGCGACCGGTGCTGGAGTCGCTTGCAAGCCTGGCCCGGGTGGTGGACCCCGTCACCGCCTCCCGACTGGTGGGGGTGAACCAGCCCTGCGCCGGCTACTGGCTGCCGGAAGCGGGCTGGATCCAGCCCGCCGCGCTGTGCCGGGCGTTGCTGCAACATCCGCTGATCACGGTGCTGGCACAGTCTGGCCCGGTGCAGCTGGGTCGCGAGGCCGGCAGCTGGGTGGCGAGCGCGGCTGGCGAGCCACTGGCGCGCGCCAGCCACGCAGTCGTTGCCGCAGGCCAGCACAGCGCTGCATTCCATGGACTGGACTGGCTGCCACTGCGGATGATCCGCGGCCAGACCACCCAGCTGCCACCGGATCCGGTGCGGGCCAGGCTGCGGGCCGTGCTCTGCCACAGCGGCTATATTGCGCCGGCCAATGCCGCTGGCCAGTGCGTCGGCGCCACCTTTGGCCTGGATGATCCGGACCCGGCACCACGCACCGCGGACCAGAGTCACAACCTGCAGGCCCTCGCCAAAGCCCTGCCCGACTGGGAAACACAATTGGCGGAGCTGGACCGCGGCGCCCTGCCCGCCCGCGTGGCCTGGCGCTGTGCCAGCCCCGATTATCTGCCCCTGGTGGGGCCAGTGCCGGACCGGGAGGCCTTTGTCCGCGACTACGGTGCGCTGCGCGACAATGCCCGCCAGGCGATTGCCGTGGCTGGAAGCTGTGTTCCCGGGCTGTACCTCAACACCGGGCATGGCTCGCGGGGTCTCACCTCCACCGCCCTGGCCGCGGAATTGCTTGCCGGACAGATCTGCGATGAGCCGCTGCCACTGGAACCCGAGCTGGTACGAGCGCTTGCGCCGGCGCGTTTTCTGATACGGGACCTGAGGAGAAACCGCCTGTGAGACAACTATTGCTGCCCTGCTGCCTGTTGCTGGCGCTGATCAGCCATACGGTCGCGGCGCTGGAGGAATACAGCTACCGGGTCCTCGAACAGCAACCGCAACCGCGCGACCACTATGTTCAGGGCCTGCAGATCGTCGGTGGTATGCTCTATGTCAGCACCGGCCGCTACGGTCAGTCCCGGTTGCTGCAGTACCGCCTGAGTGATGGCGAACTGATACAGCAGCGGCGCCTGCATCCGCGTCTGTTTGGCGAAGGGCTGACCGTACTGGGCGAGCGGGTCTACCAGCTGACCTGGCGGGCCCGACGGATGCTGGTCTACCGCCGGGCCGAACTCCAGCTGGAAACGACGTTCACCATTCCCGGCGAAGGCTGGGGCCTGACCGACAATGGCCGAGAGCTGATCTACACCGATGGTGGCCACCACCTGCACTTCCTCGATCCCGCGGACGGCCGGCCACTACGCAGTATCGCGGTGACCGAACACGGCCTACCACTACCGCGACTGAATGAGCTGGAGTGGATCGATGGCAAGGTTTGGGCCAATATCTGGCAACGCGACCGGATCGTGATAATCGACCCGGTGACCGGCGAGGTCGAAGCAAGTATCGACCTGCGCGGACTGTTACCGCTGCCGGAACGCCGGCCAGATACCGATGTGCTCAATGGCATCGCCCGCAACCCCGCCGATGGCTCTGTCTGGGTCACCGGCAAGAACTGGCCCTGGCGCTACCGTATTGAACTGGTACCGAAGCCGGCAACCGCCGCCGAATCGCGTTAGACTGGCACTGTCCGTTACACTGTCGCTTCCTGTTATCACACGAGAGAGCCATGACCCAAACCAGCCCCGCCCGGCCAGCCAGCCAGAACACGTTCGAATTGCTGCGCAGTCAGGAGATCGAGACATTGCAGTTGCGCATCGAGCAATACCAGCATCGGCGCACCGGCGCCATGCACTATCATCTCGCCGCCGACAGCGAGGAAAACGTGTTCCTGGTCGCACTGCGCACCGTGCCCAGGAACTCCACCGGCGTTGCCCACATCCTGGAGCATACTGCATTGTGCGGCAGCGAACGCTACCCAGTGCGGGACCCGTTTTTCATGATGCTGCGGCGCTCCCTCAACACCTTCATGAACGCCTTTACCAGCAGCGACTGGACCGCCTACCCCTTCGCCAGCCAGAACCGCAAGGACTTCGCGAACCTGCTGGACGTCTACCTGGATGCGGTATTTTTCTCACGCCTGGATCCGCTGGACTTTGCCCAGGAAGGCCACCGGGTGGAATTCTCCGAACCCGGCAATCCCGACAGCGAGCTGGTGTTCAAGGGGGTGGTCTTCAATGAAATGAAGGGCGCGATGAGCTCTGTGAACAGCACCCTGTGGCAGACTCTGTGCGAACATGTCTTCCCTACCAACACCTATCACTACAACAGTGGCGGTGATCCAGAGCACATACCGGACCTCAGCTATGAGGAGCTGCTGGCCTTCTACCGCAGTCACTACCACCCCAGCAATGCGATCTTCATGACCTTCGGCGACATCCCCGCAAGCGAACACCAGGCGGTGTTTGAGCAGCGCGCGCTGACGCGATTCGAACGGCTGCCGGAACGCATCGAGGTGGCGCTGGAACAGCGCCTGCCGGAGCCGCTGCGGGTGCAGCGGCCCTATGCGCTGGACGAAGAGGGAGACACCGCTCGCAAAACCCATATCGTGATCGGCTGGCTGCTGGGCGAGAGCACTGACCTGGAAGCGATGCTGGAAGCCCAGCTGCTGGCCAGTGTGCTGCTGGACAATAGCGCCTCGCCACTGATGCATGCGTTGGAGACCACCACGCTGGGGCAGTCGCCATCACCACTGTGCGGGCTGGAGGACTCCCAGCGTGAGATGGTGTTCAGCTGCGGCATCGCCGGCAGTGAGGCGGACTGCGTTGAGGCACTGGAGCAACTGGTCCTGGGAGTGATTCGCCGGGTGGCTGATGAGGGCGTTCCAGCCGAGCAGCTGGCGGCTGTTCTGCACCAGCTGGAACTGCAACAGCGCGAAATAAGCGGCGGTGGCTTTCCCTATGGTCTGCAGCTGATTCTGCAGGCACTGGGCCCGGCCACTCACTATGCCGATCCCGTCGCGGTGCTGGACCTGGATCCAGTACTTGCGCGGCTGCAGCAGAATATCAGCGACCCCGACTATATCAAGGATCTGGCGCAGCGCATTCTGCTGGATAACCCCCACCGCGTCACTCTGGTCATGACCCCTGATACCGAACTCTCCAGCCGCCGGCTGGCGGCTGAAACCCGGCGCCTGGCGGCAATCAAGGCCGGCATGGATGACGCTGCCAAACAGGCGGTGATCGCGCTGGCCGAACAACTGGAAGCCCGCCAACAGCGCGTGGACGACATGAGCATACTGCCCAAGGTCACCCTGAAGGATGTGCCCACCAGCCTGCCGGAACACAAGTATACCGAACAGGAACGCAACGGAGTTCGTCTCAGCAGCTACAGCCAGGGCACCAACGGCCTGGTCTACCAGCAACTTGTCACTCCCTTGCCTTTATTGTCGGAGACCCAGCTGCCCCTGCTGCCTCTGTACACGCAAGTACTTACCGAAGTGGGCCTGGGTGACCAGGATTACCTGGCGGTACAGCACCGGCAGGCCGCCACGGTGGGCGGAATCAGCGCGTCCACCGCAATGCGCGGCGCAGTCGATGACGAGCAGACCCTGCAGGCCTGCTTTGCGCTGTCCTCCCAGGCGCTGGCGCGCAATGTCTCCGGGCAGATCGCGCTGATGCAGGACAACCTGCTGCGAGTGCGGTTCGACGAACCGGGTCGGCTGCGGGAGCTGATCAGTCAGCAGCGGGCACGGCGGGAACAGTCTGTGACCGGCAGTGGCCACGGCCTGGCCATGACCGCAGCCAGTGCCGGCATGAGCCCGCTGGCGCGACTGCAACACGAGTTGACCGGGCTGGAGGGACTGCGCCAGCTGAAAGCACTGGACGACGGGCTCGCCAGCGACAGCGGGCTGCAGCAGTTCACTGCCGGCCTGCAGTCCATTCACGATGCTGTAATCCAGATGCCGCGTCAGCTGCTGGCGATCGCCGACGAACATGCGATCGAGGCGGCCTCGGAACAGTCGCTCTCGGCATGGAGTGGCATAGCCGCATCAGCCGGCACCGGAGCCAGTTTCCAGGCCCAGCCAATCCGTCAGCCGCGCCGTGAATTCTGGCTGGCAAATACCCAGGTCAACTTCTGCGCCCGGGCCTATCCCACCGTGCCGGTGGGCCATCCCGATGCGGCCGCCCTGACGGTACTGGGCGGATTCCTGCGCAACGGTTTCCTGCACCGCAGCATCCGCGAACAGGGCGGTGCCTACGGCGGCGGCGCCAGCCAGGACTCTGGTATCGCGGCCTTCCGTTTCTTTTCCTATCGCGACCCGCGGCTGCTGGATACGCTGCAGGATTTCGACCAGTCGATTGCCTGGATGCTGGAGAACAAGCATGAACAGGCGAGCCTGGAGGAGGCAGTCCTGGGGGTGATTGGAAGCATGGACAAACCCGGCTCGCCAGCCGGCGAGGCCAAACAGCATTTCTACAACCGCCTGTTCGGCCGCAGCCACCAGCACCGGGAGCAGTTCCGGCGCGCCATTTTGGCAGTCAGTCTGGAGGATTTGCGCCGGGTTACCGAGCTTTACCTGGATCCAGCCCGGGCCAGCACGGCGGTGGTCAGCAACCGCAAACAGCTGGAGGCGCTGGGTACAGCGGTCAATGAACTGGGCCTCATGGTCCAGCAGCTCTGATGAGCCATGTGCTCCATACCGGAAAAGGCCGGGTACACGAGCGTACCCGGCCGAACCAGAGATCGCTGTAGACCAGCTGTTAGTTTAGTCCTCGCGACGCATCTGCCGATCGGCTTGGGGGCCCCGCTTGAACCGGTGCTTGTGGCGTTTCGCCTCCATCCGTTCCAGCTTCTGTCGTTGACTGTCATCCAGCAATTGATAAATCCCGGCTCTGGTTTCCGCCCGACGAAAGCTGCTACGTGCTGTAATCTGTCCCAGCTCATCTGCCAGCGCCTGGGCTGTACCGGCATCGAAATTGCTTTGCTGGTCGCGCAGTTGCCCGCGCAGTGCCTGCATCCGTTCCCGGTCGGCCGCGCCGGCCTCGTGGGCCTGTGCCAGCAATTGCGAAACGCGATCCTGCTGCTCCTGACTCAAGTCGAGATGGCGGCTCATTTTTGTCAGCATGCGCTCGGGATCAGCACCGTGATGCCCGTCCCCCGGGGCCGTCCAGCCCGGGGCCGCAGCGAGCGAGCCCAGCAACAGCAGGGCAAGTCCGGTGTTGCGAGCGGTTTTTCTGTGGTGTGTTGGCATGTCGTTCTCCGTGGTTGGCTGAACACGAAACAAGTCTAGGCCGCGGCGCGGTAATTGTGCGGCCGTCGGAGGTTAATAAAAGTAAAGAAGCGTCTCGCGGCGTAGCCTGCGGATGACATTGCTTGCCACGGACGTCACACTAGGGTCCGTTCACACTTGTAACATAAGCCCTGCTGGCGGCCAGTTTGCCCGCTTTCCGAGAGAACCCCCGATGCCCGAGCAACTGCTGCTGATCGACGACGACCGGGAACTGTGTACCCTGCTGGCCGAGTTCCTGCAACTGGAGGGTTTCGCGGTGGATATGTTGCACGACGGCAAAGATGCACTGCAGCGCTGCCGGGACCAGGCCTACGACGCCATCGTGCTGGATATCATGCTGCCGGGCATGCAGGGCTGGAGGTACTGCGCAGATTGCGGGAACAACTGGACACCCCGGTACTGATGCTGACGGCCCGCGGCGGGGATACAGACCGCATCGTGGGTCTTGAACTCGGCGCTGACGACTACCTCCCCAAGCCCTGCAACCCTCGCGAACTGGCCGCGAGGCTGCGGGCGATACTGCGCCGGGCCCGGCATCCCGAGCCTGGCGTCGATACCGAACTGCGGGTAGGTCACACTTGCCTCAACAGCGCCGATCGCAGTGCCCACTACCGGGATTGCGACCTGCAGCTGACCAGTGCCGAGTTCAATGTGTTGCAGGCACTGTTGTCACGCGCGGGCACCGTAGTCGACAAGGAGTCGCTGAGCCGTCAGGCGCTGGGCCGGGCCCTGTCGGCCTATGACCGCTCGGTGGATGTTCACGTCAGCAAAATTCGCAAGAAATTCGCCGCCTGTGGCGCTGACAACCCTATCGTCAATGTGCGCGGGGCCGGCTACCAGTTCACCGTCTCCGGCGACACGGACAGACATTGATGCCGTTCAACTCGTTGTTTACCAAGATATTCATCGGCTTCTGGCTGGTGACCAGCGCAGTGCTGGCCAGCTGGTTGCTGGCGGGGCATTACCTGGATTCGCTGCTACCGGATGAATCCGATTCGCGGCGGCCACATACGCCTCCGCGGTTCATTATCAGGTTGCTGTACGATCTGCAGAACCAGCCCAACGATGCGCTGGCGGCAACCATCGCGGAAGTCTATCAGGAGCACCGGGTCAAGGTCTTCCTCCTCAACGAGGCCAGCGAGGATGTGCTGGGACGACGGGTGCCAGCTCAGGTAAGCGAGGTGGCGCAGCGTCTTGGTGACGGCTCGAGGCGGGCTTTCCTGCGCGGCGACCGTCGGCATCTGCTCGCTCACCAGCTGTACCGCGACGACCTGGGGCCGGTCCGCTCTGTACTGGTGTTCAGGCCCAACCGGTCACGCGTCGTCAGTGTCCTGGGCAGCAATCTCTGGCTGCGCCTGGGTCTGGCAATACTGGTTTCAGGGCTGTTGTGCTATCTGCTGTCGCGACTGATGACCCGGCCCCTTGAGCGGCTACGGCTGGCCGCCCGCGACCTGGCTGACGGGCAGTTGGCCACCCGGCTGGATGTGCGCACCCGGGGCGGTGATGAAACCAATGATCTGGCACGCGATTTCAACCGCATGGCGGAACAGTTGCAGCAGCGCATAGACGCCCAGCGCCGGCTGTTATCGGATGTCTCCCACGAACTGCGTTCACCGCTGGCCCGGCTGCAGGTAGCACTGGCACTGGCCGGGAAGGATCCTGCCAACCCGCAGTCCCAACTCGCTCGTATCGAACGCGAAGCCCGGCGTCTGGATGAGCTGATCGACGAACTGCTGAGCACCCAGACCGATGACAGCCTGATGGACGAGCACATCGACCTGGTCCCCCTGCTGCGCGATCTGTGTGAGGATGCGAGCTATGAAGGCCGCGCAACTGGCCGCCGGGTCGAATTCCATAGCGATTCGGAGCATGCCCTGGTACTGGGCAATGGCACCCTGTTGCGCAAGGCTTTCGACAACATCTTGCGCAATGCGCTGCACTATACCGCGACGGATTCTGTAGTGCAGCTTGGCGTCAGTACCGCGGATCAGCGACTGCTGGTCACCGTGCAGGACCAGGGGCCTGGCATTCCAGAGGCGGAGCTGGCGCGGGTCTTCGATGAGTTCTACCGGGTCGATTCGGCGCGCGCCCGCGAAACCGGCGGCTACGGCCTGGGACTGTCAATAGCGCGGCGGGCCGTCATCCGCCATGGCGGTGACATCAGCGCCACCAACACCAATCCCGGCCTGTTGATGCAGGTGGAGTTGCCGCTGTTCGACAGCCAGGGTCTAGAACGGGAATACCCGAGGCAACATCACCAGCACCACGGTCGAATAGCCCAGTGACAGCGGCAACCCTGCGCGCAGGTAGTCGCGCATGGTGTAGCCGCCGAGGTTCTGCACCATCAGGTTGGTGGTGTAACCGTAAGGTGTAAGAAAACTGGCGCTGGCGCCAAATGCCACCGCCATAACAAAGGGCATCACGCTGACCCCGAAGCTCTCAGCCAGGCCGAAAGCCACTGGAAAGCTCAGCGCCGCAGCCGCATTGTTGGTCATCAATTCCGTCAATACCAGGGTACCCAGATAAATGCCGATCAGTGCAGTGTAGGGGCCCACGGCGACGAGATTGTGCTGCAGGGCCGTCGCCAGACTGGCCACCAGCCCTGTGTTGGTCAGCGCCTGGGACAGGGTCAGGGCGGAGGCGATAATCAGCCAGATCTCGAACGGAAAACGACGCCGCAGCTCCGAGGCCCGCACCAGGCCCAGCGCCAGCATGCCCACCAGCAGGAACAGCAATCCCTTGATCAGCGGCACGATCTCCAGCGATGCCAGCGCCACTATGGCGGCCAGTGACAGAGTCACGAACCAGTTCTGCAGGGGCGTGGTAGTGGAGCCCGCCACGGCATCGTCAACCACCACGAAATTCTTGTCCAGATTCTTGCGTTCGTTGAAATCCGGCCCCACCGCCAGCATCAGGTTGTCCCCGGCCTGAATGGTGATATTGCCCAGCTTGCCGGACAGTCGCTTGCCGCCGCGCCGCATACCGACAACTGCCGCATCGAACAGTGAGCGAAAGCCGGATTCCTTGATGGTCTTGCCTTCGATTGCCGCATTGGGCATGACAATCACTTCCATCATGTTTTCCCGCAACAGGCCCTCCTCCACCGCAAACAGGTGCAGGCCGTCAAAGGCATCCAGCGCATTGACCTGGGTAATGTCACCGGAGAAGATAAGTTTGTCGCCGGCCTCAATGTATTCGCCGGGCGCCACGGGCGAGATCAAGTGTTCATCGCGCACTATCTCCACCAGAAAAAGTGCATCCAGGTCGCGCAGCTGATTTTCGGCAATGCTCTTGCCCACCAGACTCGACTCCGGCCCCACCTCTGCCTCTACCACATACTCCGCCACCTGAATCTGCTCGGCACTGTCATGGGGCAGCAAGCGCCCTGCCAGCAGGATCAGCAGCAACCCCACCAGGGTGGCGCTGCCACCTACCAGCAGAAAATCAAAGAAGGCCAGCCCCTGGCCCGTGGCATCCTCCAGAAAACTGCTGACGATGAGGTTGGTGGAGGTGCCGATCAGGGTCATCGTGCCCCCCAGAATGGCTGCATAGGACAGCGGGATCAGCAACCGGGAGGCAGGATGATGGCGGTTGGCCCTGACCGTGGTGGCCAGGGTGGCGACCACGGCGGTATTGTTGACGAAGGCGGAAAACAACGCAGTCACACCACCCAGACGCAACAGACTCAGACTGTAGCTGGGTGAGATCAGGCGCCCCGACAGGCGATTGAGCCAGGACAGCTTTTCCAGACCGATGGATACCAGCAACAGCAGCATGAGTGTGATAAGTCCGGAATTGGCGGCCTTCTCCAGCACCTGCGGGGTATCGACGAGCCCCAGAAAGTAGGCTGCCAGCATGGTACCGACAAACACCCGGGACGCTGCCCAATCAGTCAGAATCAAACAGCCCAGCAACCACAGAAACAGGGCCGAAATCAGTATCTGGTCGAGCATGAGATGGAAGCCTGGTGCCGCAACGGGGTGCCAAGCATACGTGCTGGACGCTGTTGTGGACAAGAGGGACCGCCGCAAAGCGGTTCCCGCAGAACCCCACTCCACAAGTCCCCACTGCCGTTTTGCATTACACTGGGGGCCGTACCCATTGAAGGAACTGCTTTCATGCAACGATGGCTGCTGCTCGCTACCGGACTCGTGCTGCTGATCGCCGCGGGCCTTTATTGGCTGCGCGAACCACTCAAGCAAAGTGCTCTGGAGCGTCTTACAGCGGACATGTTCCTGCCCGCAGACAACGACAGTTTCAGCCCGGGCCCGGCACCGGGTTCACACTTTCCCGGCGTACGCGCCCGCTATCAGGGGGAGCAGGTGACTTTGCTGAACCGTTTCGCCGGTCGCCACGGCACTGTCCTGGTGGCCAGCCGGTCGCTGGACTGGTGCCCGTATTGCAAAAGAGAATTGCTGGAACTACAGGCTCACAAGGCCGCTTTCGATGCTGCCGGCATCGGTCTGGTGGTCATCACTTACGACCCTCCGGAACTGCAGCAGGCCTTTGTTGACCGGCACGACATCAGCATCCCGGTGCTGTCGGATATAGACGCCCTCACCTTCAAGACCCTGGGGATCCTCAATCCGGATTACGGACCGGGGGACCCTCACCACGGCATTCCCACCCCGGGGATGATCGTCATCGCCCCCGATGGCACCGTCGCAGGCAAGCTGTTTCTGGAGGCCTACAGCACCCGGGTGGAAGCGGGCGCAGCATTGCAGTTTGCCCGCGAGGTACTGGCTACGGTCACCGCCCTGTAGCAGATCAAGGGAATAAAAAATGTCGCCTGTCAAGAACTCTCGGAGGCGGCCCGTCCCGCCGGGGTGCTGACGGCGCTGCACGCAACGGCGGACTGGCGCAGGCGGCCAACAGCAAAACCAGCCCGCAAGTTGCGATGAAGGAGGACGGATGACCGTTTTTCATGGCGTGAAGACGATGCGTTCGCTGGTGTGGGCCGCCTCGCACCACGCCTGCCCCACATTGCTGAGCGGCGTAGCCTTCACGTCGATGCGGAAGGTGCCGCGCGCGATCTCTTCTGCCAGCGATGGCAACTCCTTAAGAATCTGGCGACCCGACACCGAACCATAGCCGCTGCCCACAATGCTGAGATTTGCAGAGCGCAGGAAGGCGCCCGGGATGGCAGCAACTTCACCCGCCATCGAACCGATATGTATCCAGGTGAGCGACTGGCCGCGATTCTCCCGATGTTTGAGTACGGCCTCCATGGCACGAATCGCACTTTCTCCCCAGACAAAATCGAGCACGACGTCGACGTCGTGCGCGAGGGGACCCAACCCGACATCTTCCAGCGACACAATCTCCGTGGCACCGAGCGCGGGCAGCTTGGCAAGCTTATGTTCGTCGCGCCCCGCAGCGATGACCTGCGACGCGCCCAGGTAGCGGGCGATCTGCACTGCCATGCTTCCCGAGCTTCCGGTGGCACCGAGGATGAGCACCTTCTGTCCGCGCTGAAATGGCACGCGGCAACGCAGCGCGAGCCAGGACGCCGTCGCGGGATTCATAGCGCCGGCAACGGTGACGGCGTCGCTGTCGTGCGGAAGTTCGATGCTGTGGTCGAATTCAATCACCGTCCTGTCGGCCATCGTTCCAAGCTGCCCGGGACCCTGCACGAAGTAGCGCAACTTGCCGTCGGTATCGCGCCCGACGCCATCGACACCCGGCACGAGCGGCAGCTCCCCACTACTGGAATAATGAACGCCTGAAGCCTGGCCGCGAGTGACGTGATGGAGGCCGGCCGCGAGCACTTCGACGAGCATTTCTCCCGGCCCTTTGGGCGCGGGATCAGTGTAGTCGCCGTAGTGCGGCGGCTGGTCGAACGAGGATATGACGGCAGCTTTCATCGGGCTCTCCTTTGGTGAGCACAGGATTAATAAAGCTCGCATTACGATCCATTATTGATGCGTAATGCGAACCATGTCAACATGCGGCCACGATGAAAAAGCAAAAAATGTGAAGCAAGCCTCCGCGCCCGACGAAGGACTGGCCGATGCACTTGTTACGACCTCCTTTGTCACGATGGCCGTAATCAACAAGATTGGCGCCGATCTCGACTTCGCGCTGCATGGCGCGCTGCTTCGGCGCACCGGGACGAAGGCGGAAGCGGTCGGCGTCGTCGCCGCTGCGCCGGTTCATACGGCGGCTCCAGCGAAGTGCAGCGCGCCACAGGGCGCGATGCACGCGGTTTCGGAAAGACGCGGTTTCCAGGAGCCTGTTGGGAGCCAAGCGGACGGAAGCCGGGTCAAGTTTCGAAAAGCACCGGCATAGGATGAACTCACCTAAGTTATTGATCAACCTGCCACAACGAGCTGTGGCGTAGTCCAGCGAAGTTCGGTGCTGGAGTCATGGTGAAATAAAAAACCCCCCGGTGTTGCCACCGGGGGTTTTTCAGGAACGCATCAAGGTCTTAGACGACCATGATGTTTTCCGCTTGTGGGCCTTTTTGGCCCTGAGTTACCGTAAACTCAACCTTCTGGCCTTCGATCAGAGTCTTGAAGCCTGAACCGGAGATCGCGCTGAAATGCGCAAATACATCCGGACCTGATTCTTGCTCAATGAAGCCAAAGCCCTTGGTTTCGTTAAACCATTTTACGGTGCCAGTGCTAGTTGCCATGCTGATTGTCCTGTATTTCAGGTAGAGATAAATACCCTCCGGGGAAGGCAGTTGGGCTTGAGGTTGTGCAATTACTTATGAAATCAGGGACGAGGTACTAACAGCGTGACTTCGAAATGGTATACATAAATAGTAGTAAAACGATCAAGCAGGGTCCGAGTATATAGATCCTGCCAGCGCAGTCAATCACTATTTTCAGGGTGCCTCCCGGCGGGCGAAGATCGCGCGGCTGCGCAGGGTCATCACCACTTCACCACGCTGGTTGTGGATGCTCACATCACTGAATACCGCCCCACGGTCGGGGCGCGAGCGGGAGGGGCGGGCTTCCGTCACCCGGCTCTCGCCGCGAAGCACATCGCCGGGGCGTACCGGGTGCAACCAACGAATTTCGTCCACCCCCGGTGACCCCATGCAGGTGGAGTCCAGAAGGAAGGCATCACACTGCATCCGCATGAAAATGCCGGTCGTCATCCAGCCGCTGGCGATCAGGCCACCGAAAAGCGATTGTCTGGCCGCCACCGGATCGGTGTGAAAATACTGCGGGTCATATTGTCTGGCAAAGGCCAGTATCTCTGCCTCAGTCACCTCATAGGCGGGCAGTTCAATGCATACCCCCGGGACCAAATCCTCGAACGCCCACTGCGACTTGCTGTTCATCCCTGCCTCTCCCTGCAATGTCTTCGTGACCTGCACAGTGCAGGCCCCACTCTTTCATAGCCGCCTTCATACCCTGGTCAGATCTCCCGGTGCGTGGCCGCCACGCAGGCAGCCTGGTCATAGATGCCTGACATCAAAGTCAGCATGTTGGCCACCTCCTCCATTCGGACGTCACTGTTGGAGATAGCCCGTGTAAGCGGAATCAGCAACTCCCGTCGGTACTTCGCATACAGGTTGGTCGCTACCACCCCCCGGTCCGTGGTGCGATAAGTCGCGCCCTTCTTGTTGCCCTGGGTGCCCAGTTTTTCGATCAGCCCTGACTTGGTGAGTTTGCGGATACTGTACTGGATATTGGGCATGTCGTCCCGGTTCATCAGCCGCGCCAGTTCCGAAACACTCTTGGGGCGGTCGTGCATGCGCACCAGATTCAACAGCGCGAAATCGATCCCGCTGCAGCTCTGTTCGGTTTCATCCTGGCAGCAACGGGTCAGGTCGTCCATCCAGCGGTTAAATGCCGTAAAGATGCGAAAGATGGAAAACTCGATCTCGCTCAGGGCTATCTCGTGACTGTCGGTGGACATGTGCCAGTGCCGATCGAAGTGCTCGCGAGGGCCATAATCAGCGGCAACACTGCTTTTTTCGTTGTTCATATTCA
This sequence comes from Kineobactrum salinum, assembly GCF_010669285.1. Lineage (GTDB taxonomy): Bacteria > Pseudomonadota > Gammaproteobacteria > Pseudomonadales > Halieaceae > Kineobactrum > Kineobactrum salinum. The sequence goes on from NZ_CP048711.1 coordinate 194,978, forward strand.
AAACCCGGTTGATTAACACTATTTTTAAGTTTAAATTAAACGTTAATTTCGATATAACACTATAACATCCGCAGTGACAATTGCTCCACGACTTATAGAAGAAGGGGGGTACTTGACAACATCGAATCCAATGTTTGGCGGCAACAGGTTCAAGCTGGGTATATTCTCCGCCAACTGCTCGAGCGGCATGGCAGTAACACAGATAGAGGAGCGCTGGAACAACTCCTGGGACAACAACATCCGGCTCGCAAGAATGTGTGATGAGGCCGGCCTGGAGTTCCTGCTGCCGATCGCGAGGTGGATAGGCTACGGGGGCGACACCGACTTCCACGGCGGGGTGCTGGAAACCGTGACCTGGGCCACCGGCCTGACCGCATATACCAGCCACATCCAGATCTTCGCTACCGTGCACACCGCCTTCAACCACCCCATTGTCAGCGCCAAACAACTCGCCACCATCGACCGGCTGGGTAACGGCAGGGTCGGGCTGAACGTCGTGGCCGGCTGGAACAAACCGGAATACGACGCCTTTGGTGCCGAGTTGCCGCAGGCCCACGAAGAGCGCTACGCCCGGGCCCAGGAATGGTTCGACTACGTGCAGAAGCTCTGGCGCGAGGAACGCGCATTCAATTGGGAAGGCAAATACTTCCAGGGTCAGGGCGTGTACAGCAATCCGCGACCGGTACAGGAGCATGTCCCCATCCTCAATGCAGGAGCCTCGAGCGAGGGCCGCAAGTTTGCGATACGCAACGCGGATTTCCTGTTTACCCCGATATTCGATTTTGAGCAGGCGCGAAGCACCGTCACCGATGTGGCCGGCAAGGCCGCGGAACAGGGCCGCAAGGTAGGCGTGTTGACCTGCTGTTCGGTGGTCTGCCGTCCCACGCAGCGCGAAGCAGAGGACTATCTGGACTATTACGCCAACCAGCACGCAGACTGGGACGCGGTCGACAACCTGATGCATCTGCAGGGCATGCACGCCCAGTCGTTCACGCCGGAGGCCCTGGCCAGCTTCCGGGACCGGTTCGCTGCCGGTCACGGCGGCTTCCCACTGGTAGGCACGCCGGACCATATCGCCGACCAACTGGAAAATCTCAGTCAGACCGGGCTGGCCGGCACTACCCTGTCTTTTGTGGATTATGCCGAAGAATTCCCCTACTTCCGGGACGAGGTGATACCGCGTCTGGAACACAAGGGACTGCGCCAACCATTCAAGACAAAGAGCAGTGCTCAAGCCACCTGATCATTCAGGAGCAGGTGGTTTGAGCACCAAAAACGAGGGAGAAGGGGAATCATCATGCGTACATTGAAACGTTTCAGCCATTTGCACAAACCTCTGGCCATCGCTGCCGGCATGGCAGTCATGCAACAGGCCGCTGCCCAGGGCATGCTGGAAGAAGTAATCATTACCGCCCAGAAGCGAGAACAGAACCTGCAGGATGTGCCGGTGGCCGTCACCGCGTTCACTGGTGAGCAAATGTCCGCGATGGGGGTGCAACAAAGCTACGACATCGCCGCCTTCAGCCCGGGGGTCCACACCAGCGGCAACCTGGCAGGGCAAAATACCCAGTTTTCGATCCGCGGCGTTACCCAGAACGACTTCAACGACATCATCGAGGCGCCCAATGCCGTGTATCTGGACGAGGGCTACATTGCCATTGCCCAGGCCCAGACCTTCGCGCTGTTCGATATCGACCGGGTAGAGATACTGAAGGGCCCCCAGGGTACCCTGTTTGGCCGCAACGCCACCGGTGGCCTGGTGCACTATCTGTCCAACAGGCCGGACTTCGATCGCACCAATGGCTACGTCAATCTCACCACCGGCCAGTTCGACAGCGAAATCACAGCCCGTCGCCACACCCTGGAGGCGGCCCTGAGTGGCCCGTTGAGCGAGCGCCTGGCCGGCCGCGTTGCACTGCGCTACAGCGACCAGGACCCCTACCTGGAAAACACCTACCCCGACAGCGCCTTTCTGCCCGCGCCGGGCCCCGGGGCCGGCGCTGACCTGGGCGGCGAGGAAACCATTGCCGGGCGCCTGTCACTGACCTTCCGGCCCAGCGACACACTGCAGATCGACCTGTCGGTGAACCATGCCGAGACGGACGTCAGCACCGGGCCCTTCCAGTCCAAGCCCACCATCGGTGTGGTCGAGAACGGCGAGCTGATCAATGTCATCGACATGCCGGCCGATGAAACCCGCCTCAGCATCGAAGGTGACGGCGATGGCGGCGCCGATATAATTGACGGTGATCAGCTGCTACCCGGAGGCGGCATCGGCCTGGACCAGCGTCCGGTGCCAGGCGGCGACTTCTTCGGCTATGTGGCGCCGTCCGGTGACGACTTCAGTTTTTCCGGGGACTTTGCCTTCGACGATCAGGGTTTTACCGAGAGCAGTGGCATCAATGTCAAGGTCGCCTGGGACCTCGACAACAGCATGAGCTTTACCTCGATAACGGACTGGAAGCGCTACGAAAAGCTGCTGTTCATCGATGTGGACGCGGCCCCTGTCAACCAAACGGCCAACTTCGCCGGAGTCGACGCTGACAGCGTCACCCAGGAACTTCGCCTCAGCGGCGAGACGACCAGCAGCCGCTGGGTGGCCGGCTTCTACTACCTCTATATCGACAACACCTCGGACAACGGCCTCAAAGCGCCCGCCAATAGCATTGCCGGGGGCACTACACCGCTTGACATCGGCGTGGTGGCGGAGCTGGAAACCAATTCCTACAGCCTGTTCGGCCAGTACGAGTACGACCTGACGCCGACCGTCTCCGCCACTGCAGGCCTGCGTTTGATGCAGGAGGAGAAAGACTACGACATGGCATCGGGCATATTTCCCTCTTTCAGCAATCATACTGGCAACCAGGGCGATTTTATTCCCAATGCCTTCGGCGCCGGCTCGCCGTTCTTTTTCCAGGACTCAACCTCAGACACCCTGTGGACCGGCAAGCTCCAGCTGGACTGGCGCCCTAACGACGACCTGCTGCTGTACGCCGGCGTCAACCGCGGCGTGAAAGCAGGCAGCTTCAATGCGCTCGTGCTGGGACAATACCTGGGCTCCGGCGGCGATGAGGCGCTGCCCTATGACGAGGAGGTACTGACATCCTACGAAGGCGGTTTCAAGGCCACCCTCGGCAATGGCATGACCCGTCTCAACGGCTCCGTGTTCTACTACGACTATTCCGACTACCAGGCCTTCCTGTTTGTCGGCGTGGGCGGTGTGGTAATCAATGCCGACGCTGAAAACTACGGCGCCGAACTGGAGCTGATCACCTCGCCCATTGATGGCCTGGACCTGATGTTCACCACTGCCTGGTTCGATGCCACGGTGAAAGACATCTCGCTGCGCAACGGCTCGCCGCTGCCGCCGCGTGATGTGAAGCCAACCTATGCGCCGGAACTGCAGGCAACCGCCCTCGCCCGCTATGCCTGGAGCGCGTTTGGCGGCACCATGGCCATTCAGGGTGATGTGAACTATTCGGACGAGTTCTACTACAACCTGCGCAATTTTGACGCCGACAAGTTCGACAGCTACACCCTGGTTAACGCCCAGTTGAGCTGGGAGAGCCCGTTGTCCGCGTGGACCACCACTCTGGCGGTGCGCAATCTGACCGACGAGCGAGCCGGTGTGCAGGGCTTCAACCTGGCCACGCTGTGCGGCTGCAACGAAGTCGCCTACCGGACTCCGCGCTTCTACAGTGTCGGTTTGCGCTATGACTTCTAACTGCGGCAAGAGGACCCGCTACCGTGTCTGAATCCAGGCGCGCATTCCTGAAAAGCAGCGGGCTGATGCTCGGCTTCGCTGCTGCCGGGGGTTGCTGCCGCTGACGCCGTCCCAGGCCCGGGCCAGGCAGCTGCCGCTGCGGGTGCTCCGTGCCGCTGAAGTGACAACGCTGGAAGCTGTCGCAGAGGGGCTGGTACCCGGTGCCACCGAAGCCGGGATCAGCCACTTCCTGGACCAGCAGTTGGCCGCCAGCGCCGAGGACAATCTGCTGATGCTGAAATACCTGGGCGTCACGGCAGCGGACCAATTGCCGTTCTATCGCGGCGCGCTGGGCAGCATCGACGCGCTGGCCCGACAGCGCTTCAAAGCCCCGTGCCAGGCACTGGATACAGCACAACTACAACAACTGCTGGCCTCGCTGGCCGCTGATGACACCCCGGGCTGGCAGGCAGCACCCGCTTCCTTCGTGTTTTTCGTATTGCGTTCCGATGCGGTCGACGTCGTCTACGGCACTGCTGCCGGCAGCAAAGCCATCGATCTTCCCTACATGCCCCATATCGAACCGGAGACGCCCTGGTGAGCAGCAACCCTAGCGAAAACAGCTACGACCTGGTCATCGTCGGCGCCGGCGCTGCCGGCAGCGTCATTGCCGCGACCATGGCGCAGGCCGGCAGGCGGGTACTGTTGCTGGAAGCCGGTCCCGAGCGCCAGCTGAGCGACATGGTCAGCTCCCAGATTCACGCCCGCAAACTCAAGTGGTCGGGGCACCGGTACTGGAGGACGGCAATCTCAAGGTGGGACACGGTGGCAATGCCGGCTGGGGTACCGGCGGCAGCGCCGCCCATCACTATGCAGTCTGGCCGCGGCTGCACGAGAATGATTTCAAGGTCCGCTCGACCTATGGACGAGGCCTGGACTGGCCCATCGACTACGATGAGCTACGCCCCTGGTACGACCGAGTCCAGGCAGCAGTGGGTATCAGCGGTGATGCTGCCAGCGAACCCTGGCGGCCGCCCGGCGACCCCTATCCCCACGCTCCACTGCCGCTGTTTGCCCAGGGCGAAGTGATCCGCAAGGGCTTTGAGGCACTGGACATGCGTGTGGCACCGATCCCGCTGGCCATCAATGCCCGCCCGGAGGGCCAGCGCGCTGCCTGCCTGTACGACGGCTGGTGTGATTCGGGCTGTCCGATAGGCGCGCTGGCCAATCCGCTGGTCACCTATCTGCCCAAGGCCTTCGCCGCCGGTGCCGAGATCCGCCACCGCGCCACTGTCACCCGGGTGCTGCACGATGCCGGTGGGCACCGGGTAACCGGCGTCGAATACCTGGATGCCGCCGGAGTCAACCATCGCATCCGTGCGCAACAGGTAGTGCTGGCGGCGTTTACGGTACAAAATGCCCGACTGCTGTTGAACTCCCGCAGCGAACGCTACCCGCAGGGACTGGGCAATCGCCACGATCTGGTCGGGCGCTACCTGTTGGTCCACCCGGCCACCTTCATCTACGGCCTGTTCTCCGAGGAAACCCAGCCGGCGCTGGGAGTCAGCGGGGGCCAGCTGATGTGTCAGGAGCGCTACGCAGACAAACAACCCGGCCCCGGACGCTATGGCTCTTACCAGTGGCTGATCGCCGGTGCCGTCAAACCCAACGACCTGCTGGGCATCGCCAACTCGCGCCCGGATATCTTCGGGCCTGCGCTGGATGCCTTCATGCGCCGTGCAGCCCGGCATTTCGGCAGCATGGCGGCAGTGGCAGAGGACATCGCCCTGGCTGACAACCGGGTAACGCTGTCGGTTCACAAGGATGCTGCCGGCCTGCCGCTGGCCCACTGCCATCACGACATTACCGCCCCCACCCTGGCCACCATTGAAGCGGCGGAAGCGGAAGGTATGGCGATTTTCAGGGCGGCTGGTGCGCAGGAGTGCTGGGCCGGGCCGCACACCGCCATGCACATCATGGGCGGCACCGTGATGGGCAGCGACAGCGCCAGCTCCGTGACCGACAGTTTTGGCCGTTGCCACGACCTTGAGAACCTGTTCCTGGCCGGCCCCGGCCTGTTTCCCAGCAGCGGCGCGGTCAATCCGACATTCACCGTGCATGCGCTGGCCCTGCGCACGGCGGAACACATGCTGGGCAATTGAACCGGGGCGGCGCTCGCTGCCCCGTGAACCGGATAAACTCGCCTATATGGCAGGCAAACAGGACTGAGCCATCAAAATTCCGCGCCCAAACGAAGACCCACGGTACGCGGAGATCCCATGATGTAAGCGAAGGGATCCTGGTCGGAACTCACGACGTCGACGATGAGATCTTCGTCAGTCAGGTTACGCACGAATAAGCCCAGGGTCAGGTTGTCCTTTTGGAAGCTGATATTGACGTCAAACCGGTCGATCGACGGCAGCTTGTGAAAATCGGGATTCGGCAGGCCCAACAGTGCATCACGCGAACTGAAATCGGAGTTGGAGTCTCCTTTATGGAAGTAATCCAGGCGAGCTGTTGAATCCCATCCACCCAAGACGAAGTCATAAACCAGGCCGAGGTTGGCGACGAACTTCGGGGTCTTGGGAATATCGTCGCCATCTTGACCGGTAAACGAGATGCCGTCTCCACCGACCACGAAGGGCTGATCTTCAGTGAGTTCAGCATTGGTGTAGTTGAAGCCAAAGCTCAGGGTCAGTGGATCACTGATGTGCAGGCTGCCCTCAGCTTCCAGACCGAGTACGCGCGCCTTGCCAGCGTTGTCGATGAAGTTAAAACCGCCTTCGGCAACGGTTTGCACTTGAATGTCGTCCCATTCGATCCAGTACGCGGCCAAGTTCAGGTTCAGGCGCCTCTCCAGTAAATACAGCTTGGCGCCGATTTCGTGATTGCGCAGTTCATCGCTTTCGAAGGTCGGCGGAACGAATCCGCCAGCGATGGCAGCAGTTCCCGACGCCACGTTGGTGCCGCCCGGACGAAAGCCGGTCGCCACTTCAGCATAGTAGGTGTAGTCGTCGTTGGGGCGCCAAGTCACGTTCAGCTTGTAGGTCGAAGTGGTCTCGTCACCGTCCAGTTCCAGCGCGCCACCGCCGGCGAGGAAGTCCGGGCCGGTATTGCCCTGGTTCTCTTGTATGTCAAAACGAAACCAACGCAGGCCACCTGTGACTTCCAAAGCGGGACTGACTTCATAGGATAGTTCGCCGAAAACAGCCACGCGTTCACGTTCTCCGTCCAGGAATCGACCGAAGATACTGTTGATTTCCCCAGGCTCGCCAGCCCCCGTCACGCTAGTGGGCGCCTCGGGAATGAAATTCTCCACCGGGAGACCGTCGGAGTTGGCGTTAATCACAAAGTTCTCGAAAAGGTTTTCCTCGTGCTGAAACGAACCGCCGACCACCGTCTGGAGGGGGCCATTAAATCTCGAAGCATAGCGCAGCTCGAGGGAGGCCACCTCACGATCCTGCGGCTGTTGTACCACGCTCGCCGGCGGGACGTCAAAACCCAGCAGGCCAGTAAAAAAATCTCTCAGGGATGTAGTATTAAGTGGCGTTGAGTCCTGATGCCGTTGGATTTCACGATCAAAATAAGAGGCCGCCGCCGTGATTACGCCTTTTCCAATATCGTATTCCCCCGTAATACTAGCCAGCAATAGCTCTTCATCCCACGCCGTTCTAGAAAACTCTGTGTTAGTAAATTTACCACCCGGCGCTGCGGAACGCGGGTTCTCGGACCCTTCGTTGATAAAGAACGCGCCGCCCGGGCCGAAGAAACCAGCCGGGGTCACCCGTGGGTTATGGCCGCTCTCAAGTTCTTGGTAGGTCACGCTAGCGTTGAGCGAGAACACATCGGAAGGCTGGAACAGCACCTGGGTACGCACGCCGTTTCTCTCAACATCGTTCGCATCGCGCACACCGATCTGGTTGTTGTCGATGAAACCGGCCGTAGAGTCGCTGTACGCAACCAGGCGCAGGCCCAAAGTATTTTCCACCAAGGGTATATTCAACATTCCATTGACGTCGTAATTCTGATCGCTGGAGCGAGCGGTGAAGCCCAGCTCCGTGTCAACCCGGCCTTCAAAGGTCTCTAGGTTGGGCTTGTTAGTAATGATGCGGATCACGCCACCCATAGAGTTGGCACCGAACAAGGTACCTTGCGGCCCCTTGAGTACTTCGATGCGATCGATATCCACCAGCTTGAGTGGCGCGTTCTTACCGCCACCATCCTCCACAAATCGACCGGTGATCGGTGACTCATCGAAATAGACACTCACTGTCGACTCCCCCGCAGAGTTGATGCCGCGGATGATATATTCACTGTCTCCCGGGCCAAATGATTCAATATTCAAACCGGGAACGAGTGAAGCCATGGCATCGATGTCCACGATGCCGGTGGCGTTCAGTGTATCCGCGCCCAGCACTGAGACCGCGCTACCGAGGTCGTGCTGGGAAACGCCGGATGAGCGCTTCGAGGCGGTCACCAAAACTTCCTCGAGGGCGCCGGATTCCTGCGCCATAATAGGGGCCGGCACGAGCAACGCCATGGAAAAGGCCAGTGTGCATTTTGTGACAACGCCGGCTTTAAGTGGCTTGGAGGAATATGTCTGGGCGGGAAATTTAATCATCAATGCCGTATCTCCGTTCTGGTTTTATCGCTCAAAGTGAACGCGTAAATTCCTGGCTCTTCAGGAAAATTTGTGGGTAAACCACAGCCCGGCAAGGGCTGAGATTCTGCGAAAAGCGTGTTAACAGGAGGAGGTGCATCCTGCCCCCTAACTCTGTAAAGTTCTCCAGCGGTATTGTTGAGGGTCTCAACAACAAAGCGAGCCTGACTACCGGAAAATCCTATGGATTCAGAACCTACCATGCCGCTGAAACCGCTTTATATCATGCTCTTGGGGCGCTACCGGTACCGGAAACCGCCCACGAATTTTTCTGACGAGGATGAATATCCGGGTTCAAATAACCCGGAATTGCCTTATGCCCCCTACAATATTTTCGGGGGCACTTTTACCAGCAGATGCACATGGTCCACTTGCACATTCAGCTCCACTACCGCGCAGCCCCATCGACTGCTATAGACCTGAACGCAGTTGAACCCCCCCTGGATATAGATCCTTTTAATATCCGAAATCTGTATTTCAGAACCCAAACTATGTGGTACTGGCGATGCCAGAGCACATGCGTTAACTTCCCCAAATCGGCTCATGTCACTTTCCTCACCCAAGGTTGAAGTTGTGGCAACAACTCAACCTCGGATTTAACATGAGCTTTTTAATCGTAACAGGCAGAGCCCGTCACTCGTGACCGCGTCCTAAGGATGCGGGTTGCTACGTCAAACTAAATTTATACTGTACTTATTGATACTAGGTATATAGGTGTAAGCCCCAAGCAGTAATGTCCCCTCATAACGACCGCGGTCGATAGCTCGGCATAATCCCACCGATCAACACAACAAGACAAACTCTTCCTTCCATTGTCAACAAAGAGGAGTTCCCAATGGTTAAATCCACAAAGATCTACGTTCCCGGTCCGCTCAAGGAATACGCCGCTGGCTTTGCTTATGAACTGCGCGGGCAAGGCTACACCACAAATTCTGCCTCGCTACAAATGAATTTGATGACCCACTTGAGCCTATGACTTGCCAACGAAAATATCGCGCCGGACGGATCAGATAGCAGTCAGCGGTCCACGTTTGCGGTATACTCCCGGGCCATGACCGCAGCTCTCAGTACTCTCCAGTCCGTATTCGGCTACAGCGCCTTCCGTCCTCTACAGGAAACCATTGTCCAGCGTCTGATAGACGGCCACGATGCACTGGTGCTGATGCCCACTGGCGGCGGCAAATCACTGTGCTATCAGGTACCGGCTCTGGTCCGACCCGGCTGCGGCATCATCATTTCACCGCTGATCGCGCTGATGCAGGACCAGGTCGATGCGCTGCGGGAACTGGGCGTACGCGCCGCCTACCTGAATTCCAGCCTGGACCCCGGCACTGCCCAGGATATCGAACAATCACTGCTGCGCGGCGAGTTGGACATGCTCTACATCGCGCCCGAACGGCTGGTGCAGAACCGTATGCTGGCATTGCTGGAGCGGGCCCGTATTGCACTGTTTGCGATTGACGAAGCCCATTGCGTGTCCCAGTGGGGCCACGACTTCCGCGCCGACTACCTGCAGCTGAGCCTGCTGCACGAGCGCTTTCCGCAGATACCACGGATCGCCCTCACCGCCACCGCCGATGTGCGCACGCGCCAGGAGATCGTGACCCGGCTGGACCTGGGCGCGGCCGAAAAATTCATCGCCGGCTTCGACCGTCCCAATATCCGCTACCGCATCGCGCTGAAACAGAACCCCAGACAGCAGCTGCTGCGCTTTCTGCGCAACGAACACCCCGGGGATGCCGGTATCGTCTACTGCCTGTCGCGCAGGAAGGTGGATGAAACTGCCCACTGGCTTCAGCAGGAGGGTTTCAATGCCCTGCCCTATCACGCCGGGCTCTCCGCCGGGCAGCGCTCCTCGCACCAGGCGCGATTCCTGCGCGAGGAAGCCGTGGTAGTGGTTGCAACCATCGCTTTTGGCATGGGCATAGACAAACCCGATGTACGCTTTGTCGCCCACCTGGACCTGCCCAAGACCATCGAAGCATACTACCAGGAAACCGGCCGCGCCGGCCGTGATGGCCTGCCGGCCAATGCCTGGATGGTGTACGGCCTGCAGGATGTCCTCAAGCTGCGCCAGATGATGGACAATTCCGAGGGCAGCGCCGAGCACAAGCGGGCCGAGCAGCAACGACTGAATGCGATGCTGGGTCTGTGTGAGATCACCAGTTGCCGGCGCCAGGCCCTGCTCAATTACTTCGGTGACGAACTGCCCGAACCCTGCGGCAACTGCGACAGCTGCCTGGAACCGGCCGCCACCTGGGATGCCACCGAAGCGGCCCGCAAGGCACTCAGTGCAGTCTATCGCACCGGCCAGCGCTTTGGCGTCAATCACCTGATAGAGGTGTTGCGGGGCGTGGAGAGTGACAAGATCTTCCAGTTCGACCACCATTGTCTGCCCACCTTCGGCGTCGGCCGCGATCTGGACAACAACCAGTGGCGCTCGGTATTCCGGCAATTGGTCGCACGCGGTTACCTGAGCGTGGACCTGGAGCGTTTCGGCGCATTGTTCCTGCAGGACAAATGCCGCGCCCTGCTGCGGGGGGAGGAAGCCCTGGAGCTGCGCCGCGACATCGCCAGCAAGGCCGTGCGCCAGCAGACCCGGACGGCGCTCCCCGAGGACCTGGATGTGGCGCTGTGGGAGGCCTTGCGTGAATGCCGCCGCGAGCTGGCCGCTGGACAGGGCATTCCTCCCTATATCATTTTCCACGACCGCACCCTACAGGAAATGTGTCTCCGGCAGCCTCGCTCCATTGAGGATTTCGGCGCCCTGAGCGGGGTCGGCGAGCGCAAGCGCGACAAATACGGCGCCGCCTTTCTCCAGGTCATCGACGACCACCTGGCGACCGTCCCGTCCTGAGCGCCGCTCTTCCCTGCTCGCTGTTTGTTTCATTGACGGGGCGCCATTACACTGCGCTATTTGCCACAGGGAAGAAGCCGGCATGAACCAGCCATCGACCACCTCCAGTCGTACCCAGCGCCTGCTCGCTGCCGTTGAGCGCACCGGCAACAAACTGCCGGACCCGGCGGTGTTGTTTATCGCCCTGCTGTTTATCGTCTGGGGACTGTCCCTGCTGTTCTCCCTGTTTGACTACAATGTGATAGACCCCCGCAGTGGCGAGCAGCTGGTGGTAGTCAACCAGCTGGCGCCGCAGGCCATGGTCAAGTTTCTCTCCTCCATGGTCACCACGTTTGCCCATTTCCACCCTATCGGCGTGGTGCTGGTAGCGATGCTGGGGATAGGCGTGGCCGAACACACCGGTTTCATCAATGCCACGCTGCGGGCCATGCTGTCGGTAACCGGCCGCTGGCTGCTGACGCCAATCATCATCCTGGTGGGCATCGTCAGCCACACCGCGGCTGACGCCGGCTATGTGCTGGTCATTCCGCTGGGAGGCATTATTTTCTACGCCGCCGGACGCCATCCACTGGCCGGCATCGCGGCAGCCTTTGCCGGCGTCTCGGGGGGATTCTCGGCCAACTTCATCCCCTCGGCTGTAGATCCGCTGCTACAGTCCATCTCCCAGTCCGGCGCCCAGATCATGGACCCCGCGATCACTCTGAACCCGCTCAACAACTATTTTTTCACGGCCGCTTCATCCCTGTTGATTGTTGCGCTGGGCTGGCTGGTGACAGACCGCTTCGTGGAGCCGCGCCTGGCGAGCAGCCCGGTTGATGCCGATCTGGAGACACCGGACACCGGCATGCAGACGCTGGATGTACGCGAACGCCGCGCGCTGCGCATTGCGCTGGGAGCCATGCTCGCCGGTATCGCACTGCTGGTGATCACCGCCCTGCCCGGTGGGTCTGCCTGGCGTGGCCCCGACGGTTCTCTGATCGGAATGGGAGCCCCGCTGATGGCCTCCATCGTTCCGCTGATCTTTCTGCTGTTCTTGATACCCGGGGTTGCCTACGGTATCGCCGCCGGCACGGTCACCAGCAGCCGCGATGTGATCGAGGGCATGAGCAAAACCATGCAGAGCATGGCGTACTACCTGGTTATTATGTTCTTCATCGCCCAGTTTATCTATGCCTTCGGCCAATCCAATCTTGGCATACTGCTGGCACTTAAAGGTGCGGCGCTGCTACAGGCGCTGAGCATGCCGGCTGCGCTGACCATTTCCGGCGTGGTCTTGTTGACCGGGCTGCTGAACCTGTTCGTGGGTTCGGCCTCGGCCAAATGGGCGCTGCTGGCACCCATTTTCGTGCCCATGCTGATGGGGCTGGGCATTTCTCCCGATCTGACCCAGGCGGCTTATCGGGTCGGCGATTCCACTACCAATATCATCACACCGCTGATGCCCTACTTTCCCCTGGTAGTGGTGTACTGTCAGCGCTATATCAAGAGCGTGGGCATCGGCACCGTGACTGCAATGATGCTGCCCTATTCCGTGACTTTCCTGCTGGCCTGGACCCTGTTCCTGCTCGGCTACTGGGCCCTGGGGCTGCCGCTGGGCCTGCAGTCCAGTTACACCTACTGACGCGCCGGCACATAACAGCGCCAAGCGCTCAGGGTTCCTGAAATCACAATTCATAGGCGGGTGTTTGCAACCGAACAGAATCACATGGCGGCCCGTCGTATAGTCATGTTGTGCGCCGCTGCACACCTGCCCCCCTTCCCCCGGCGGCGCGCAGCTTGCCCCCGGACAGCGATTGTTGTCCGGGGGCTTTTTATGCTGGGTGCATGTCGCAAGCAAGAGGAATCCCGCCGTCACTGCCAGGCCCCGGGACGAGTCAGCGGTAGCGGAACTGGTGCTTATCCGATTTTAGCCTGGAGACTTTGCGCCAAGTTTGCGCCACATACTCTGGCGCAGTCTTTGTCGGTTGCTGTAGCCCTGCCACGGGTCTGCTGACAGTTGCCGCAGGCGCTGCTGCAGGTTGCCTGTAGTCCATTGCGCGGCGCTGCTTAATTGCTCCAGTTCGCTGCGCCTGATCGGCACTGAAACGGGCAGTCCTGGTCGGGCGCGCACGGAATAAGCCGCCACGGTACTGGCGCCACGGTGATTGCGCAGGTAGTCGATGAAGATTTTTCCCCTGCGATTGCGAGGCCCCATCCTGGCCGTGAATCGCTCGGGCAGCTCGGCCGTCATGAACTCGCTGATGCTCTTCGCAAAGGCCTTCACCGTATCCCAGCCGGCGTGACGGGCCAGCGGCACAATGACATGCATGCCCTTCCCACCGCTTGTTTTCAGCCACGACTCCAGTTGCAGATCGTCGAGTACCGATAGCAACAGGCGGGTCGCCTCGATCATGTAGCGCCACGGCAGTTCGGGGTCGGGATCCAGATCCAGCACAATCCGGTCAGGCCGTTCGATCCTGTCTTTGGTAGCCCCCCAGGTATGCAACTCAATGCAACCCATCTGTACCGCGCCGACCAGAGCCCTGGTGGAGTTAATCTCCATCAACGGCGCATGTCCCGGATCGAGACCGGGATCCAGTTTCCGGAGGCTCGGAATCGCCATACCCTGCATATGCTTCTGGAAGAACTGCTCCCCGCCCACGCCCTCCGGTGCCCGCAGCAGCGCCACCGGACGGCCTTTCAACTCCGGCATGATCCAGTCCGCAATCGCTTCATACCAGCGTGCGAGCTCCACCTTGCGCATACCGCTGTCCTCATCCAGTATCCGGTCGGGATGGCTGATAGCAATGCCGGCCACCTGCTCATGGGCTTTCTTGTTGACACGGCCAGAATCCTTGCTCCGGCTCGCCTCCGGTGGCGGGGCTTGGTCCTGTGGCGACGTCAGTCCCGATGCCGGCAGCACGGGCTCGTAGGTGATTTCCCGTGGCTGCTTGTCGCTGCGCAGGGAAAGGAAAGTGGCCTGGCGGACATATTTTTCATCAGTCCATTGCGCAAACTCGACCTCGCAAACCAGTTTCGGCTGCACCCAGTGAACTCCCCGCCGGTCGGGAACCTGCTCCGGGTGTGCCACGGGGGAACGTTTTCGCTCCAGCTTGCGCAGGGTCGTCGATAATTCTTTCAACGCAGCCTGACTGAAGCCTGTTCCCACCCGCCCCGCGTAGAGTATTTCTTTGCTGCCGACCGCCTCGTGCAGCCCCAGCAGCAGCGAGCCGAATCCCGGCCGGCTGCCACCGGGATCGGTGTAACCGAGAACAATGAATTCCTGACGCAGGCGACACTTGAGCTTTATCCAGTCAGGGCTGCGCCGGGAGGTATAATGACTGTTCGCGCGCTTGCCAATAACACCTTCCAGCGACATGTCACAAATACGGCTATAGATGTCACGATAGTCTCGCGCCTCCAAGGTTTCGGAATAGCGCACCGCCTCTGCCGGCTGTCGCTGTAGCCGCTCCTCCAGCGCCATCCGGCGCTCCTCCAGTGGCCTGTTGCGCCAATCCTCTCCATCGAGAAAGGGCGCGTCAAAAAGATAGTAGACAATATCCTGACTGCGATGACGCCGGAAGGCATTCTGTAGCGCCTGGAAATCCGGCATGCCCTTCGCGTCCAGCACCACTGCTTCGCCATCCAGCCAACTGTCGCCCAGTGCAAGGGCTTCCAGTGCCTTGGACTGAGCGGGAAAACGCGCGGTCCAGTCGTGACCATTGCGTGTAAACAGCCGCACGTCACCGGCGCTGATGCGCGCCAGTATCCGGTAGCCATCAAATTTGAGTTCATAGCGCCAGTGGCCCGGAGGAGGCTGCGTTACCAGGGTGGCAAGCTGTGGCGCAAACTGCTCAGGTATTGATACCGGGCGGGAGCTGCGCGCCTTCCTTTTCCTGGGACTTTTGCGGTTTGGAGACTGGCGAACAGCTTCATCGTCCCTCAACAGGGCGCCACTCACGACACTTTCCGGGCGTTCCTTCAGGATGTCTCCGTCGCCACTTCTCGCCGCATCATCACGTTTTTTTAACAACAACCATTGCTCTTTTTTGGCTGCCTTCTTCCCGCCGCCGGTGCGGACCAGGCTCCAGCTTCCAGACAGTTTCCGGCCACGCAGGCTAAAGCGGAGTCTGCCTTTCCGGTAGCCTTCCAGTGCATCGCCCTCTGGTTCCCATTCGCCCTGGTCCCAGACGATGACATCACCGGCACCGTACTGGCCCTCAGGAATGTGACCTTCAAAGCTCGCATAGGACAAGGGGTGGTCTTCCACCTGCACGGCCAGTCTTTTTACCGCAGGATCCAGACTGGGCCCCTTGGGGACCGCCCAGCTCTTCAGCGTGCCCTCCAGTTCCAACCGGAAATCGTAATGCAGTTGTGAGGCGGCATGTTTTTGGACTACAAAGACAGGCGCGTCCGAGTCCTTACGTGGCCGGTGGTGGACAGCATCCCCGGCGGGCTCGGGCGTGATCTCGAAATTGCGCTTCCGCGAGTATCTGTTCAGGGCCTTTTCCATCGACGACTTCCCGGGATCGTTCAGACTTGTTCCAGTGCCTTGATCAGTTCTTCTTTTCGCATTGCACTGCGCCCTGCTATCCCCTCGTCCTGCGCACAGGCATACAGCTCCTTCCGGCTCATCGTACGCAAGGATTTACGCGCCGACTGCGGGCCGCCAGCTTTCTTTTCAGGCGTTTTCGCGGAGGAAGCACGGCTCCGCCGGGCGTGGCTGCCGCCGCTGTCGTGTGGTTCCGATTCATTGCCCCGTGCCTGCAGTCGCTCTTTCAGCACCTGCATCAGATCTATGACATTGCTTTGCGTCGGGGCATCAGCCTCTGCCGTGGTAACCACATCGCGGCGCTTGCGCAGCTTCTTCTTCACTACCTGCTTCAATCCACGACCATAATCGTCAGCCAGCATGTCACGATCAAAAGTCTTTTTCGTCAACTTGGACATTGTCTTGCGGAACGAGGAAACAACAGCCGGATCGGCCTGTGGCAACTCATGGAGCCCCACCTCCTGCGGTGACCGGATCTCATCCGCAAAGCGCAGGGTTTCCGCTCGCAGAATGCCGTTCTCGGCAATGATGGCCACCAGGTACTCCCGTTCGCGCATGACAAAGGTAGCAATACCGGCGCGCTGTTCTTCTTCCATGATTGTGGCCAGCAAGCGATAGGCATTGCTGGTACCCTGGTCGGGCACGAGAAAGTAGCCGCGCTCAAAATAAACCGGATCGAGTTGCTCGAGCGCAACAAATTTTTGCAGGTCAATCTCCTGTGTTTTCTCCGGCGCCAGTGACTGCAGTTCCTCGTCTTCCACCACCAGAAATTGCCCTTTCTCTATTTCATAGCCCCGGACCAACTCGTCGAAGGACAGACGCTTTTGCTCCTTTTCGCAAAAGTAAACCCGTTCCAGACGCTCTCCGTTGGTGTCGACGATCTTCAATGCCCACGACTTGCCCCGGTTGGCCGGAAACAGACTTACCGGCAAGGCCACAAGCCCGAATGTAATCACCCCTGACCAGAATGGCCTGGGCCGCTGTATGTCATTTTCAACCATGGCTCAGGCCCTCTTGCGTACGGATTCCAGGCTGCTTTCCAGCGCGGCCGCGAGATCCGGGGAAGCCTGTTTGGCTTTGACAGGCTTCTTGACTATCCGTCCACCCTTGCGTTTCCTTTCCAGCATATCCATCACCCGTTCCCGGTATTCGTTGCGATACTCTTCGGGTTCAAAATCACTCTCCAGCATCGCCACCAATTTTCTGGCCATCTCCAGCTCGCGTTTTGCCGGCGCTCTGCCGGTGGGGGGCCTCAGTTCATTGCCGAGCACGACCTGATCGGCGTGGCGCAAGGAAATCAGCACGGGATGACCCCGATATACTCGCAATGCGCCGATGTAGGCTTTCTTGCGCATGACCCAGCTGGCGAGCCCTTCGACACCCTCGGCCTCCAGAGCGCCGACCAGAGCCGTATAATTACCGGTATCTCCGTCTGCGTCGGGTCCAAGATAATAGGGTCGGTCATACCAGCGATGGTCAATGGTGGTGGACGGGAAAAAACCGCGCAACTGGATATTGCGAGTAGATTCGGGTACCAGTGCTTCCAGCTCTTCGGGTTTCAGCATCACCAGTTCGCCCTCCGCAGTTTGCCAGGCGCGACGAGTCTCTGCATAGGGTACAACCGCGTTCGTTTCGGGATTCACCAGCTGTTGCCGTACCGGAACCTTGTCCCGGGCGTGTAACAAACGAAAATGTACCGGGCGACTTTTTATCGCCGAGTAGAGCTTCACCGCTATATTGCTATCTCCACAATGAATTACGCCTTTCCAGATAGCGCGGGCGGCCACTAGGACTCCCTGGTATCACAGTCACATTGGTGGCACAGATAGACATCTACACTCTCTGTGCCGACAGTACATATCATGCACACTGTCTGATCGCAGGCAGCGCAGTAGACCATTGCCTCCAGATGCAGGTGGCACTCGCAGCCGCAGCATTGCTCTGGTCCCGGCTCCAGCCACCATGCAGGATACCGCTGGTCTGCCGTCATCGATTTTCCCTTCAGTTTTCAGCGCTAGCCTGATGAAAGCAGGTTTTATGCCACCCATGGCTGTGTCTCCCAATTCCCCTGGGGGGCCATGCTGGCGGACGATACTCGAGGTTCGGGAACCGAAGCTTACAGCCACAAAGTTCAGAGCAAGGCGGGATAACGCAGGACTGGTGGCGCTGGTTCAGGTTTTTCCAACGCAGCCCCGGGCGCTGTGGCGAAGAGATCAGTACCCGAACTTTGCGCATGGCTCCACTGCGACGGTGCTGAAACAATCAGCGGAACTGCGATTGCGGACGGGTAATTTTTACGTATGGTCCGCAAGATTTACTATGCTTTGCCGTTTCGACTGCCGGGGCGTCACCCGGGATGCTCCAGCAGATGCACACTGAACCAGCCGTTTTCATCGCACCAGGTGTGACGCGCAACAAAGCCCGCGGCTTCGGCCACGGCGCGAAATCCGGCAATCGTGTATTTGTACGAATTCTCGGTGTGAATCCGGTCGCCTTGCCGGAAAACCAATTGGTGATCGCCCACGGTAACGGTCTGGTCAACACAGCTTTCCAGGTGCATCTCCACCCGGCTTTCACTGTCGTTGAAAAACGCAACATGACGAAAGCGGTCGCATTCAAAGTTGCCGCCTGCCACCTCATTAACGTGCTTGAGAACATTGAGATTGAACTGCGCGGTGATACCCGCGCTGTCATTGTAGGCAGCGTTCAGCAAGTCCTCGTTTTTGTACAGATCCACACCAATCAGCAATGCGCCGTGCTCGCCGCACAGCTGCCGCATGCGAGCCAGGAAAGCGATCGCTTCTGCAGGAGTAAAATTGCCAATCGTGGAGCCGGGAAAAAACAGCAGGCGGGGCCGGTCTGCAAGCGACCCGGGAAGCCGGATATCACTGCCAAAATCCGCACAGATGGCATGAACCTCCAGCCACGGATAACGCGCCACCAGGCGCTGCGCGGACAGGGTCAGTTGCTCCCGGGTCACGTCCACGGGGACATATGCTGCCGGACGCAATGCCTCGAGCATCCATTCCACTTTGCTGCAGTTGCCACTGCCGGGCTCAATCAACACCCGTCCCGGCCCTATGAGCGCTGAGATTTCATTGCAGTGCCCTGCAATAATGCTGCGCTCCATTCGCGGCAGGTAGTACTCCGGTAGATCTGTAATCGCCTCGAACAGCGCTGCACCTTGCTGATCGTAGAGAAAACGGGCGGACAGGTAGCGGGACCGGGCGGTTAGCCCGGCGATGATTTCAGCCGCCATATCCCCGCTACAGCCAAGCTGGTCGTGAAAATGAAACCGGCTGTCCTTTGCTGCGTGGTATTCCCGCGGCCAGGCCTGCAACATTGCATCCTCCATCTACCATACTCCCTTCAACTGGAAACAGTTATTGTCCGCGGGCTCTCACACGGAACGGCAAAGCCTCAGGCCAGAAAACTGCCAGCGATCGCCCGGGTAGAAAAAATTTCTGTAAGTGGACCTGATATGGGCTCTGGCGCTGGCGCAGGATCCTCCACGCAATACCATCTGATTACTCATGAACTTGCCGTTGTACTCACCCAGGGTGTCGCGGGATGCGACGTAGCCGGGATAAGGCAGATAACTGCTTCCTGTCCATTCCCAGACGTCGCCGAACAGCTGCTTCATACCTTGCTCGCCAGCTCTGGCCATCTGCGGCCGAAAATTTCCCGCGTCCAGGAAGTTGCCTTCGACCGGATAACCCGAGGCAGCCAGCTCCCATTCGGCCTCTGTAGGCAGGCGCGCCTCTGACCAGCGGGCAAAGGCATCCGCTTCATAGTAGCTCAGATGCGACACAGGCCGCTGCTCAGCCAGCGGGTGTTCACCATCAAGACGATATTCCAGCCAGCTCCCCTCGTTCAAACGCCAGTACAGCGGCGCTTGCCACCGTTGCCGGCAGACGGTATCCCAGCCGTCGGCCAGCCACAGTTCAGCGCGTTGGTAGCCTCCGTCTTCAACGAACTTGCGATACTCACCGTTGGTGACAAGGGATTCAGCGAGCGCAAAGGGCTCCAGAAACTGGCGGTGACTGGGTGTTTCATTGTCAAAACAGAACTGCTCGGCAACTGCACCCACCACGATCAGCCCACCTGCAAAGCTCTGCCAGCCCGGAGCGTCACGCCCGGACTCTCCCGAGGCCAGCTCGCTCTCCGCCGGTTTCTCCGCCCGGTACACCGGTTTCAGTGGATTGACGTAAAAGCAGTATTTGAGGTCCGTCAGCATCAATTCCTGGTGCTGCATTTCGTGATGTAGCCCAAGCTCAATGCGTTGCTGGATCTCTACATCGCTGGTGCTGCTATCACAGTAGTGCAGCAGCGCAAGAATATGCTGATCCACTGCCTGCCGATATTGATAGACCTCGCTCACCAGGGGACGGGACAACAGGCCGCGGCGGGCGCGGGCAAAGGGTTCGCCGACGCCGTTGTAATAGGAATTGAACAACTGTTCAAAAGCGGGGTTCCAGGCTCTGTAATCCGTCAGAAACGGTTTCAGAACAAAGGTCTCAAAAAACCACGTGGTATGGGCAAGGTGCCATTTGACGGGACTGGTTTCGGGTATCGCCTGCAGGTCAAAATCCTCTGTTTCCAGCGGCTCACACAGCTGCAGGGTAACGGCACGAACTCGCTGAAACTCCTTTTCCAGTGCGCTGCCAGACAGCATGTCCTAATCTCCCGTGCGTCCGTTTCCTGCTATCAGGCCCTTTGCGTGAGCGAAGGACCGAGAACTTGCAATTGCCTGTCGTCGAGAAAAGCAATGCAAATTTCGTACCGTAATTAAGATTGCGATTGCAGAGCCAAAGGCAGAACGATTCCTGCGTTGTCGGGAATCAAAGGAGCACAGCCTGAAAGGTGCCGCCGCTCACCCAAGACATCGCCATCAGTTCAGCACCCGGTAGCCGCGTCCTCGCATACAGCGCTTGGCGACCAGTTCCCGCTCACGATCATTCTTGATCGCCGAGGCCGCTCCCCCGGTGACCGCCCCGGTACCGGCACCCTCTCCGGCACTGCCACCAATAGCACCCAGAGCGCCACCGACCACAGCTCCCGCCGCGGCACCTTTCGCTGTGCCGGCAGCGATATCGACCTCGCGCGCGTATTCCTGACATTCCGCCAGATCCTGGCGATAACGGGCCATGTCCACGCCCTTGGTATCGACTATCGGGCGCGGCGTGCCGGAGCAGGCTGCCAGAATCAAAAGTGAAATCGTGACTGCACAGCGCAGCAATGTCATCGCAAGTCCTCCGGGTGTCCAGGACAGTTACTTCCTGACAGAATAGCCTGCTGATGGTCTCGATGCCACCCGTGGGACTCAGGAAAGCTGGGCTGGAATTGCTGCTGCGTCTCCGGCGTGTTCGTCCTGCTGAGCTCGCCACAGTGCCGCGTAATGACCACCACGCTCAAGCAGCTCGCGGTGCTGGCCCTGCTCGACCACTGCGCCCCGGTGCAGCACGATAATGTCATCTGCATCGACGATCGTGGAGAGGCGGTGGGCGATTACCAGACTGGTATGGCGTTCGGCGATAGCGCGGAGCGCCTTGAGAATGGACTGTTCAGAGCGACTGTCCAGCGAGGAAGTGGCCTCGTCAAATACCAGGATGGGCGGCCGCTTCAATACTGTGCGAGCAATGGATACCCGTTGTTTCTCGCCGCCGGACAGCTTCAGACCGCGCTCGCCCACCCGTGTCTCCCCACCAGCTGGCAACTGGGCAATAAAGTCATCGAGCTGCGCCATGTGTATAGCCTCTGCAATCTCCTGTTCAGAGGCACCGGGCTTGCCGTAGCGAATGTTTTCCATCAGGGTATCGTTGAACAGCACTGTATCCTGGGGCACTATGCCGATGGCCCGGCGCAGGGATTGTTGCGTAACCCCGGCGATATCCTGACCGTCGATCAATATACGGCCCGCAGTGGGCTCATAGAAGCGGAACAATAGCTTTACCAGGGTCGACTTGCCTGCCCCGCTGGCCCCGACCACGGCCAGCTTCCGGCCCGCTCGTACACTGAAACTGACCTGGCGCAGGATGGGCCGTTCCGGCTGATAGGCAAAACTCACGCTTTCAAAGCGGATCTCGCCCGGCCCCGCCTGCAACTGCGCTGCCCCGGGACGGTCCCGAACCGCCGGCGTCGCATCAAGCAGCGCAAACAGTTTTTCGATATTGGCCATGGCTCCCTTCATTTCCCGATACACGAAACCCAGGAAACCAAGTGGCATGAACAACTGAATCATGTACTGGCTGATCAGCACAAAATCGCCCAGCGTCAGAATTCCAGCCCGCACCTGATAGACCGCGAGGCCGATCATGCTGGTCTGGGCCAGCGCTATGATCAGCGCCTGGCCGCCGTTGAGGCCGAACAGTGAGAGCCGGTTTTTGCGTCTGGCCTGCTCCCAGCGTTCCAGCTCCTGATCATAGCGCTGCGCCTCATACTCCTCGTTGCCAAAATATTTGACCGTCTCGAAGTTGAGCAGACTGTCCACGGAGCGGCTGTTGCTGGCAGAGTCCGCCTCATTCATTTCGCGAACAAAGCGTGTGCGCCACTCGGTGGCACCAAAGGAAAACCAGCCATAGGCCAATACCGAGCCCAGGGTGATCAATGCATAACTGGCACCGTAATTGAGGAAAAACACCGTTACCACCGCAATGATCTCGAACAGCGTCGGGACGATGTTGAACACCAGGAAGCGGAGCAGGAAACTGATGCCGGTGGTACCCCGCTCAATGTCGCGCGCCAGACCGCCGGTACGCCGCTGGAGGTGAAAATCCAGATCCAGGGCGTGTACATGGCGAAATACCTTGAGCCCGATGCTGTGCATCGCGCGTTCGGTCACTCTCCCGAACAGGGTATCCCGCAGTTCCCCGAACAGCACACTGGAAAAGCGCGCCAGGCCATAGGCCAATACGAGTGCCAGCGCCAGGCCACCGGCGAGCTGGGTGGCGCCGCCGGCATCCAGCCCATCCACCAAATGTTTCATCAGGAAGGGGATCACGAGCACTGCAGACTTGGCCAACAACAGGCACAGCAAGGCCAGACCGATACGGCGGCGGTGATCCCGCAAATAGGGCCACAGTTGCAGAACCACGGACCAGTTCAGGCGCTGACCGGCAGTTACATTCTGGCTGGGACGCATCAGGTTCCGGTGCTCGCAGCAACGTCGTGCAGAAACTCAGTGTTTTCGGATGTCATCGTTCGGGCTCGCCAGTTGATGCGACAGCATAGCAAACATGGCCCGGCGAAACCTGCAGGCCCATGTTGACAACCTGAACAAGGGTCAGTCTTCCAGGAGATGACAAAAATGCTCAGGCAAAAAACCACGATACTGCATAAAGCGACTGCGGCGGGCCTTTTCCCGGAGCGCGGCCTGCTGCAACGCACGCTGTTCCTCGCGATTGCCTTGCGATTGCTCGGTCCGTTCGGTTGCCACGACTCCTCCAGCCGGGTCGCTGCCAAACTTCTTCAGGTAGGCTGACTCCGCCAACGCAAACCAGTCCGGCTGTACCGCGGCATGGGCAATATCGATCGCGGCATCATCCAGTCCCCTCTCCCGCATCTCCCGGCGCAGCCGCAGTGGACCGTAGCCCCTGCTCAGGCGTTGGCGCAACAGGCTCTCAGCGTAACGCTGGTCACTTTGCAGATTCTCCTCCCGCAGTACGTGCAGTACCTCCGCCACCATGCCAGCATCCGCAAAGCGGCGCTGCAGCTTCTGTTGCAGCTCCTGCAGAGAGTGCTCCCGGCGGGCCAGCAGGTTCATGGCTGCCACCCGCACGTCCGCGGGTCGCGGCTCCGTCGTCGAGGGGGAACAGCTGTCGTCTGTATCTGATGGAAAGTTCACGATCGGCCAACAGTTCATGGATAAAAATGGCGCCGGGTGAGTGAGTGGGGTAAGTGGTTACCCGGCGCCAGGAAAAGGGCTATTCGGGGCAGCGTCGCGATGCTGCCCGGACAGACAGCCAGGATTACTCCTGGTTCGCGGGAGCGTCCTCAGCCGCTGCATCCTTCTTCGCCGAACTCGCTACCGGCATCATCTGGTTGCGGATCAGGGACTCAATCTCATCAGCGATAGCGGGGTTGTCCTCCAGGAATCTGGCTGCGTTGGCCTTGCCCTGGCCGATCTTGTCACCCTTGTAGGCATACCAGGCACCTGACTTGTCCACCAGATTGAGCTTGACTCCCCAGTCGATGACTTCGCCCATATGATAGATGCCACTGCCGTACATGATCTGGAACTCCGCCTGTTTGAAGGGCGGTGAAACCTTGTTCTTGACCACTTTTACCCGGGTCTCGTTGCCGATCACCTCGTCGCCATCCTTGACCGCGCCGATGCGGCGGATGTCCAGCCGCACCGAGGAGTAGAATTTCAGCGCGTTGCCACCGGTGGTGGTTTCCGGGTTGCCGAACATGACGCCGATCTTCATCCGGATCTGGTTGATGAAGATGACCAGGCAGTTGCTGTGCTTGATCGCGCCGGTCAGTTTGCGCATGGCCTGGCTCAGCAACCGGGCCTGCAGGCCGACATGGGAATCACCCATCTCGCCCTCGATTTCAGCTTTGGGGGTCAGGGCCGCCACCGAGTCGATCACCAGCACATCCACCGCCCCGGAGCGCACCAGCATTTCAGCCACTTCCAGTGCCTGTTCGCCGGTATCCGGCTGGGACAGGATCAGGTCGTCGACCTGGACGCCGAGCTTCTCGGCATAGCTTGGATCCAGCGCATGTTCCGCGTCGATAAAGGCTGCGGTGCCGCCGGCCTTTTGTGACTGCGCAATCACCTGCAAAGTCAGGGTGGTCTTGCCGGAGGATTCCGGCCCGTAGATCTCGCAGATGCGCCCCTTGGGCAGGCCGCCTATGCCGAGGGCGATATCCAGCCCCAGGGAGCCGGTGGAAATTGCCGGAATGGCGATGCGCTCGTTGTCGCCCATGCGCATCACAGTGCCCTTGCCGAACTGGCGTTCAATCTGGCTCAATGCCGCATCCAGTGCTTTTTGTCTGTTGGCGTCCATATTCGACTTCTCTCCTGTCATTGACGGGTATTCCGGATAGCCCGGCGCTGGGAAGGCCTGCTGACAAGCCCGTTGACGCCCGACCAAACTACTGTATATATACTCAGTGTACTGGCAAAAAAAAGCAAGCCCCTCGACCCAAGAAAATCAGGCAAATCCAGGCAGCCCGGAGAAACCTGCCTGATCAGGCGACAGGTCGGCCATGTCCCGCTGGCAGCGGCTGGGCTGCGGCGGTATTCAATCCGGCTTCCAGGCCGGCGGCGGAGCGGCCACTTCCACCGCATAGAACAGGCAGTCGCTGGCCGCGATCGCGGCGTTGCCGGTAATCATGAACAGCTTCAGGGGCGCCGCCGGATAGAGCCGGCCACCCTCCTCCCGCACCAGCCGCGCCACGGCGCAGCCACCCCCGGCATCCCGGGCCCGGAACAGTCTGCGCAGCTCTCCGCTCACCCACCCCAGCGGGGTCCAGGCCGATACCGTACCGAAGTTGAGCTGTTCGATATCGGGTCGCAGCGTAACATCAAAACCGGGGGCAGCTCTCTCGCCACAGGTCAGCCTGACCCCCGGATTCAGTTCCAGACGGATCGGATCCTGCAGCAGCTCCAGGCCCTGGTCCCGGTCGTCGCGGGCCAATATCCGGGGGCGCAGCAGATACCGGCACAGTCCTTCATAGGCCAGCTGATGCGCCTCGGCGTCCATTCGGCCCCCCACTTCTATCGTGACTGTGGGACAGCCGTGGTCACTGATCTCCATCAAGGCCCCCAGATTCAGCCGGGTCACGATCAGGCATCGCGTGAACAGCGAAGCCAGTGCCTCGTGCTGGCGGTCCATATGGGTACAGACCGCAAAGGCAGGCCCCGAGCCGGAGGTATTGTGCATATCCACTACAGCCTCGGGTCGATGCAGGGCAAGTAATTCCAGGATTTCCTCTGCCAGCAGACCCTGCGGGCCGGTGAATGGAGGCCGGAAACAGCGGTTGAGATCAGGTGTGCCCGGCAGCATCCGGTGACTGAACAGTGGGGACGCCAGCGCTGCCTCTACCGAGGCAAGGATACACACCGTATTGACCGCCACCTGCTGGCCAGACTTGAGCCAGCGAAACAGAGCACGGGCACCGGAGGGTTCATTGCCGTGCAGCAGCGTGACGAAGGCGCGGCAACGCGAACTGTCGGCACCCTCCAGGAAAATACAGCTGGGGCCACCGAGATAGCGCAGGAAGGCCTCCACGTCGCCTCCGAGTCCGGAAGCGGGCGGGTTGCGCAGGAAGCGAAAACGCCTCATTCGGGCCAGTCCGAGACTGGCGTATTGCCGGCACTGTGGACCATGAAACGGTCCAGCATGGCCGCCAGCGCCCCGGGATCAGGCCGCCGGGCCCCGTCGCCGTTATTCTCGCGAGCCAGCTGGTCCAGCTGCCAGCGGGCCCCGGTCTGACCGCTGCCCAGGCGCCGCTCGATAATCTGCAGGTAACGCGAAGCTTCGCAGTCGGCGATACCGATTGCCGCCAGCCCGCGCCTGGCCACCGGCAACATGGCGGCAATGATCGTCGCCGCCGTCTGCTCCTCGCAGGCGCACTGGCGGTCGCGGGGCCACACCAGCTTTGCCTCCAGCCCGTGCTGCGCTGCCCGGTAAAAATTGTGTTCTGCGATGTGGAACGGCAGTGCCGGCAGCCAGGTATTGATGTTTGGCCGCAGGCCCTCGGCCATGCCTATCAGGAACGCGGCATTGGCCACCATATCCGTCGACGTCGGCCCGGCTGGCAGCGCCCGCATCTCAATGCGCAGGTGTCCACCGGCAGCGGCATCGTATACCGGCCGGTTCCAGAGCCAGACTGTACTTTGGTGCAACTGCAGCTCGGGCAATTCGGGAGGCCCGGCTGTTGTCCCGGCCTCCTCCGGGAGACACACTGGCAGCAGTGGTTGATACAGGCGTACCGTTTCCACGAACAGCTCCGCGGCGTCCCGCCGTACCCAGCCATGGCCAAAATTGACCCTGGCCGGTTCATTCCAGCTGTAACGGTCGGGCAGGCGGGTATCGATGGATTGCTTGAACAGGGGAATCCGGGTCTCCTGCCACAGCTTGTGCCCGAACAGGGTCGGAGAGTTGCCGGCGATCGCCAGCGCCAGTGGCGTCACTGCCTGGATCGCATTGAAGGTATCGGCGAACTGTGCCGGCGCCACGCGGTAGTGCACCTGGAACGAGGTATTGGCGCCTTCGAGCGTAATATCGTCCATCTCCATTTGCAGCGGATGCTGACCATTGATATCAATCTGGAACCGATGTCCCCGGCGTTCGATCAATTGCGCCACCAGTGCCTTGAAGCGACGTTTTCCGGTCAGGCACGCAGGGCCGAAGTCGGATCGCTGCAAGGTCGGAAGAATGCCAATCGGCACGATCCTGGCATCGCGCGCTGCCGCCAGCTGGCGCAGGGCCGCCAGTTTCTGTTCAATTTCAGTTTCGATGCGTTGAAATGGTTGCGCCGTCAATGCCACGGGACTCAGGTTGTATTCCAGGTTATAGCGATTGAGTTCCAGCGTGAGTTGAGGGTCCGCGGCATCGGCCTGCAATTCCTCATTCAGATGCAGCGGCCTGCCATCGGGACCGACAATATAGATTTCCAGCTCCGCGCCCAGCGAGCCCGGACCTTCGCCAAAGCCTGCCACTGCCAACTGTTCCCGCAGTTGGTTCAGATTGTGCTCCAGGCGCAGCCCGAAGCGCTGATAATCCTCCGCGGCAAAGCGGGTTCGGGGGATGTCAGTGCCCATGCCGTCTCCCGGGAGGAGAGCCGGGGTACTCGTTGTGACAAGTGCGCGTCAAGCTCCCGGCCCGCATTCGAGGCACTCATTCACAGCGACGGACACCTTTTTCAGCTTGCTATTCAAATCCTTCAGGGCGGAGCGCACCCCTTCCTCGACTACGGGATGATAAAACGGCATGGCGAGCATCGCCGGGACCGTCAGCCGCTGCTGTGCAGCCCAGGCAAGCAGGTGGCCGATATGCTCAGCGTCGGGGCCAAACATCTCTGCGCCAACAAATATGCCGCTGCCGCTTTCAGCATAGACTTTCAGTATTCCCCGGTTCTTGCCGATGACCTTGCTACGGCCCTGATTTTCAAAGCAACTTGAGCCTGTGACATAAGGTTGGCGCTCCGTCGCCGACAGCCGGGCAACCGGAACCCCAACCGTCACAATTTGCGGACTGCTGAATACCACCGCAAAGGGCACTTGCCTTTCCACGGACGCCAGGTCTGGATAGCGGCCGGCATTGCCCCCGGCAATCCGGCCTTCATTGGCCGCTTCATGCAGGACCGGGGCGTGGCTATTGGCGTCTCCAACCAGGAAAACCGGGCTGTCCCCGCATTGCAGTGTCGATGGATCTGTCACGGGAATACCCTTGTCGTCCAGGGTCAGACCACTGTTGTCAGCCAGATGCAGGTCACCGAGATTGGGTGAGCGCCCGGTAGCTGCCAGAACGTACTCGAATGTCTCTGTGACCTGGCCTTTTTCACGGTGTTTAAAGGTTACCGATACACCCTCATCAGTCAGCGAGACAGCCGTCACCTCGGATCGGGTGTCCAAATAGAACTCCTCATTGAAACACCGTTCTGCGTAGCTGCGTATTTCCTCGTCAGCGATCCCGCCGAGGGAACCACCTCTGCCGAACATGCGTACGCGGACGCCCAGGCGGCTCAGCGCCTGCCCCAATTCCAGCCCCAGAGGTCCAGCGCCAAACACGGCGATGGAAGCCGGCAGGGATGGCAATTCAAACAGGCTGTCATTTACCAACAGCCGGTCACCCAGATCCTTGAACATGTCGGGGATGCTGGGGCTGGATCCGGTCGCGATAACAATACGCTCCGCCTCGACCTGCAGGTTTTCGCCCACTGCCAGTCTGCCGGGAGCCAGAAAACGGGCTCGTCCCCACAGCTTGTGAGCTGCGGGTATTGTCTCCATCGCAGTGAGCACCGCCCCGACAAAGGCGTCCCGCTCCCGGCGCACACGATCCAGCACCTGGCCACCATCGACCACAACATTCCCCACTTGAATCCCAAAAAGACCACTTCGTGCAGCCTCGTGGGCACTGTCCGCCGCCGCAATCAACAGCTTGCTGGGCATGCAGCCAACCCGGGCGCAGGTGGTGCCGTATACGTCACCTTCGATCAATACCAGATTGTCGCTGTGCTTGAGCGCCGCGTTGTAGGCAGTGAGCCCCGCCGAGCCAGCGCCGATAATGGCGATATCCACCTTGCGTATATCCATATCCCTTATTCCCCGGCTTTTCGACAAGTGTCAATGTGATCACTCCCATGCCACCTGATTGGCGATGTAAGTCAATGCACTTTAAGGGTAGTCTTGGATACCAGATCTGACCAGATTGATGCCTGATCGGGTGATTAATTACAGCTGACTGTAACACTCGCCCGAGTCTTGCATCCAACAGGGACAACCAGGCCGGAGCAAGCTATGGACAATGAAGTTCAACAATACAATCAGAAGACGGATCCCGCACGCTACGAAATCCACCCCGGCAGCAGCCAGGCGCTGCCCTTCGCTACCCGGACCGATGAACAGGCCAATGGCTGCGGGGCTTGCTGCTGATGGAACTGATCAATGCCAGAGTTGTCAGCCACCGGGCGGACCGGCTCCATACGCCGGGTGGCGAGCGCCGGGGCTATATCCAGACCGCGCAGCTGCGGGAGCTGTGGTTTCACACCGGCACGGCCTGTAACCTGGCCTGCCCGTTCTGCCTGGAGGGTTCAAAACCCGGTGACAATCGCCTCCAGCTGATGACTTTGGCCGATGCCAAACCCTTTATCGAGGAAGCCATTGAGCTCGGCGTCGAAAGCTTCTCGTTTACCGGTGGCGAGCCATTCGTCGCCCGCGATATGCACAATATTCTGGCCTGTGCGGCCCGGCACCGGCCCTGCCTGGTACTGACCAACGGTACCGCCCCGCTGCACCAGCGGCTGGACCAGATAGCCCCCCTGGCACAGGCTGAAAACCCGGTCCGCTTTCGGATCAGCATCGACTATCCGGATCCCCAACGCCACGAAGCGGGCCGGGGTGAAGGCACCTTCGAGGAATCCCTGGTCACGATGAAGGCACTGCACGAGCTGGGTTTCGCCCTGTCGCTGGCACGACAATGGGAGCCTGGCGAAGATACAGCAGCGGTAGAAAATCACTTCCGGAGACATTTGCGGCGCCACGGCCTGCCGGAGGATATTCACCAGGTGTCCTTTCCCGATTTCCATCCGCCCGAAAGCCACGTCCAGACGCCGGACATTACCGAACACTGCATGACAACCTATCATAGCGCCGCAAGCCGCGCCGACTTCATGTGCGCCTTCAGCCGCATGGTGGTGAAACAGGCAGGACGGACAAGAGTTTATGCCTGTACCCTGGTGGATGACGACCCGGACTACGACCTGGGTGGAACGCTGACAGCAAGTCTTGAACCGCGGGTCATGTTGGGCCACCACCGCTGTTACAGCTGCTTCAAATACGGGGCATCCTGCAGTGAAGGTTAAGGATATTCCGCAGCGGTACCACCGAATCATCGCATCAAGGGAGCACTTCGACCGCCAAGTGGGCCAGCAATGATATTGAATTAGAGGAGTCCCAGGTGCCCCGAAATATCAAAAAGTTACTCATTGTCGGCCTGATCGCTGCCGTGGTCACTGCGTATTTCTGGCTGGATCTCGGGCGCTATCTGAGCCTGGGCTTCCTGCAGGAACAGCTGGATGCCATCCATAGCTATTATGACCAGAGCAGGCTCTTCAGCTGGCTGATCTTCATCGCCATTTATGTGGCGGTTACCGCACTGTCGATACCCGGCGCGGCGATCATGACCCTCGCCGCAGGTGCCATTTTTGGCTTCTCTACCGGGCTACTTCTTGTTTCCTTTGCCTCGGCCATCGGCGCCACACTGGCGTTTCTGGTGGCCCGCTTCCTGCTGCGGGATACAGTACAACAACGCTTCGGCAAGCAGCTCGCCACCATCAATCGCGGGGTCGAGAAAGATGGCGCCTTCTATCTGTTCACGCTGCGTCTGGTGCCGGTATTTCCGTTCTTCCTGATCAACCTGGCAATGGCGCTGACGCCCCTTCGGACCTGGACATTCTACTGGGTCAGCCAGGTGGGGATGCTGGCCGGTACCGCCGTCTATGTCAATGCCGGCACCCAGGTGGCGCAGCTGCAAAGCGTCGGGGATATACTCTCGCCCGGGTTGATCGGCGCATTTATCCTGCTGGGCCTGCTGCCCTGGATTGCGCGCACCATCCTCGCACCGATGCAACGGGCAAAAATCTACCGCGGCTGGAAAAAACCGCAGCACTTCGACCGCAACCTGGTGGTGATCGGTGCCGGCTCCGGCGGTCTCGTCAGCGCCTATATCGCCGCCACCGTCAAGGCCAGCGTCACCCTGATCGAGCGGGAACGCATGGGCGGCGACTGCCTCAATACCGGTTGTATACCCTCGAAGGCGCTGATCAAGAGTGCCCAGGTGGCGTCGCTGGCCAGTCACAGCCTGGATTATGGCCTTCAGCAACTGCACCCGGAAGCGGATTTTGCCGCAGTGATGGATCGTATCCAGGCGGTCATAAAAACGATTGAGCCCCACGATTCTATCGAGCGCTACAGCAAGCTGGGAGTGGATTGCCGCCAGGGCAATGCGCGTCTGATATCGCCCTGGGAGGTCGAGATCACCGGCGAGCAAGGCACGCAGACCCTGTCGACCCGCAACATCATTATCGCTTCCGGTGCCGGACCGCTGGTCCCGCCGTTCCCCGGCCTCGACCAGATCGATTATCTGACCACCGAAACCCTGTGGAAAATGCGCGAGAACCCGGGCCGCCTGCTGGTACTCGGCGGCGGCCCCATAGGCTGCGAGCTGGCGCAGTGCTTTGCCCGGCTCGGTGCACAGGTCACGCAGGTGGAAATGTTGCCCCGCCTTTTGCCCCGGGAAGATGAGGACGCCGCCAAGCTGGTCGCGAAAGCATTGCGCCGGGACGGGATCAATCTGCTCTTGGACCACAAGGCCGATCACTTTGCGATGGAGGACGGCGAAAAAGTACTCTATGCCGAACTTGGGGACCAAAGCGTACGGTTGGTATTCGACCAGGTCCTGGTCGCCATCGGCCGCAAGCCCAACACCGAAGGCCTCGGACTCGAGGCACTGGGGATACAGACCTGCAACAACGGCACCATCGCACTGAATGAGTTTCTCCAGACCCGCTTTCCCAATATCTATGCTGTTGGCGACGTCGCCGGGCCCTTCCAGTTCACCCACACCGCGGCCCACCAGGCCTGGTACGCTGCTATCAATGCCCTGTTCGGTCGCTTTAAAAAATTCAAGACGGATTACTCGGTCATCCCCTGGGCCACATTTACCAGCCCGGAAGTGGCACGGGCAGGGCTGAATGAGCAGGATGCCAATGAACAGGGCGTTGAATTTGAAGTGACCCGCTACGGCATCGACGACCTCGACCGGGCCATTGCCGACGGCAGCGCCGAGGGCTTTGTCAAAGTGCTGACCCCGCCCGGCTCCGATCGAATTCTCGGCGTGACCATTGTCGGAGACCATGCCGGCGACCTGATCGCCGAGTACGTACTGGCGATGAAACATGGACTCGGCTTGAAGAAGATTCTCGGTACCATTCATATCTACCCTACTCTTGCGGAGGCCAACAAGTTTGCCGCCGGAGAATGGGCGAGAGCCCATGCACCGCAAAAACTGTTGCAGCTGGTGGAGCGCTACCATCGCTGGGAGCTCTAGGGAGGCCTGACCGGCGAGAGGCTGGAGATGAAATTCCCGTCCTCCCCGAGCCAGGATTCCTGGCAGTCAGATCTCCTCTACCTGGTTGTAAAAACCAACGACTTGAGATACAAAGCACCCCGCACGTAACCTCCAGCACAAGGCTCCCTTAGATGCGCTATTTAACCGCATTACTGGCCCTGTTGGTGTCCATAGGCGGCTTTGCCGCGGATACTCAGCGCCCGCAATTCACCTTTACCGCAATACCCGACCAGAATGAAGCCGAACTGATGCGGCGCTTCGAACAGGTTGCCCACTACCTTTCCGGACAACTGGGGGTGAACGCCAGGTATATTCCGGTCAAGAGTTACCCGGCAGCAATTACTGCCTTCAGAAACAATCAGGTTCAGCTGGCCTGGTTTGGCGGACTTTCCGGGGTTCAGGCGCGCAGGATGGTGCCAGGTTCCGAAGCCATTGCCCAGGGCTATGAGGACCAGTTTTTCAAGACTTATTTTATCGCCCACAAGAGCGCCGGCATCACCCCGGGCGATGAGCTGCCACAGGCCATTGCCGGCAAGACCTTCACCTTCGGCTCAAAGGGCTCCACATCCGGGCGGCTGATGCCGGAGTTCCATATTCGGAAGGTTTTTGGCAAAGCGCCGGCGCAGGTATTCTCCCGGGTGGGGTTCAGCGGCGATCACAGCCGGACCATTGCGCTGGTGCAATCTGGTGCCTTCGAGATTGGTGCACTTAATTATGCGGTCTGGGACAAAGCCGTCGTGCAGGGAGACGTGGATACGAACCAGGTATCAGTTATCTGGACCACGCCGGAATACGCCGACTACCAGTGGACGGTGCGAGGTGATATCGATGAACACTTCGGAGCCGGCTTCAAGGAACAGTTGGGCCGCGCATTACTGGCCATTGATGACAAGAGAATACTGGAAAGCTTCTCCAGGTCCGGCTTTGTTCCAGCTGACAACGATGTCTATCAGGCGATCAAACAAACCGCACAGGATATCGGCCTGCTCGACGACTTCTGATGAGCCTGCTGCTCGAGCTGAAAGACTGCCGGCTAAACTATCCGAGCAACGTCAAAGGCGAAGACGACAAACTGGCCCTGGCCATAGATCACCTGAGCATCCGGGCAGGGGATCGTATCGCCCTGCTTGGCAAAAGCGGCGCCGGCAAGAGCACACTGTTGCGCCATATCCGCAGCCAGTTGAGTGACCGGGCCAGCTGGTGTCCTCAAGACGCTTCGCTGGTGCCGCAGCTCAAGGTTTTTCACAATATTTGCTCAGGTGCCCTGGATCGCCATTCAGGTTTTGTAAACCTGAAGAACCTGCTGCTGCCCTCATCGCGTTTCAAGGCCGAGGTCGCTGCCCTGGCTGAACCGCTGGGAATTTCAGCATGGCTCTGGACCAAGGCCGATGAACTCTCCGGCGGCCAGCAGCAGAGAGTCGCCATCGCCCGAGCGCTCTATCAGCAAAAACCCATCCTGCTGGCCGACGAGCCGGTGTCAGCGCTGGACAAGTTGCAGGGACAGAGGATTCTCGAACTTCTCGCGAGTCGTCACGGCACCTCGGTGATTGCCATGCATAACGCGGAGCTGGTTTTGGCAGTATGCAACCGGGTGATCGGACTGAAGGACCAGCGGATACTGCTGGACTGTCGCGTCGATCAGCTCGGTGCCGAAGCCATCAGGCAACTGTATCAGTGATGCTCTTTTTCAAGCGCTTTCGCCAGCAGCGACGCAGCCTGAGAAGACTCACCTTCCATTTTGTAGCAATTGCCCTCTTCTGTCTGATATTTGCTGATATCGATATCAGCACCCGAAGCCCGGGCCACGAATTGTGGCTGATGGCGCAGGGGCTGGTAACGCCCCGGATTGATGATTCCCGGCAATGGCTGGATGCCGTCATCTACACCCTGACCTTCTCGCTGCAAGGCGTCATCCTGGCCGCCGGCCTCGGTTTCATTCTGGCAGTGTTCTACCATCTGGCATGGGTGCGGGTACTTGCCGCCAGCCTGCGCTCGGTACACGAGGTCTTCTGGGCGCTGATATTCATACAAGTCCTTGGCATTTCCACCCTGGCGGGTGTACTCGCAATTATGCTGCCCTTCGGTGGAACCATGGCCAAGGTCTACGGCGAGCAGCTGGAGGAAGTGGACCCCTCCCCTGCCAACGCAGCGTCGCCGGGTGGGAGCACAAGCCTCAGTCACTTCTTCTACACCAGACTGCCGCTGGCCTTCCACGCGATGCGCAACTACACCGCCTATCGGATGGAGTGCGCCATCCGCTCCTCCGTGGTGCTGGGTTTTATCGGCCTGCCCACGCTGGGCTTTCATCTGGAAACCGCGTTGCGCGCCGGCGACTACTCCTCGGCAAGCGCCCAGTTGCTCACCCTGCTGGCACTGGTGTACTCGCTGCGATTCTGGTTCCGGGCGAAATGGCTCTGGATCCTGGTGCCGGTGGCCTTTGTCGCCAGACCGCCCTATGGGCAGTGGAACACCGCCAACCTGGGCCAGTTTCTGCGGGACTGTGTGCCGGCGCCGCTGCGACAGGACTGGCCCGCGGAGAAAACCCTGAGCTGGCTGCTGGGACTCGGTGAACAAATCGCCTCCGGGGTCTGGAATACTGTCGTGCTGGCGCAGATCGTGCTGGTGCTGACCGGTATTTTTGCCCTGCTCGGTTCCACCCTGAATTCCCCGCACTTTGCCGCAGGCATGTCGAGAAGGGTCGGTGACGGCGTCCTGTTGATCCTGAGATCCCTGCCCGATTACCTGTTGAACTTTATCGGCCTGATTGTACTGGGGCCCTCCATGCTACCGGCCATAATAGCGATGACGCTGCACAACGGCGCCATCATCGGGCACCTGCTGGGTGCGCACAGCAGCGCAATCGAACCGGCCGTCGTCCCGTCCGGCCCGCTCAGCCGCTTCGTCTACTACTATGTTCCGACCCTGTATCAGCGTTTTCTGGCTTACTGCTTTTACCGCTGGGAAATTATCATTCGCGAAACCGCCATGCTGGGTATCCTCGGCATCCCCACCCTGGGCTTCTATATCGACTCCGCGTTTGAGTTTCTGCGCTTTGATGTTGCCATGATACTGATTGCCGTCAGCGCCGGCATGACGCTTTCAGCAGATTGCTTCTCGAGAAAACTCAGGCAGCAGTTCCTGCGGTACGGCCAGGACCAAAAAGAACTGTAGTGAACAGCTCCATGGATGTTGGTGTTATCCTAGAAGCACCGGGCTCAGCATTCGATACAGGCTCATCGCAGTTTAGCTGTCAACAAAGATGCTCAACCGGTGCGGAGCGCAGATAGCGTTCGCTAAAGATATCCTCCGGCAGGCCGACATCCTAAGCCAGCGGGCTGTAGCGGACCAGGATCTTCGAGCCCGCCTGAAGGTTTTCCATGCTGCCCAGCACAGCTCATGGTGATCGGCATCGACGCTGCGGCCACTGACGTCCTCGTAACAGTAGTACGGACCAGGCACAGAGTAGCTTGTATCAACCCACTACCAGAATAGGCGCCTCGCTCTGACGATTGAGTTCCCGCAGAGCGGCTTCGCCCAGATCCACAGTAAAACTGGCAGGCAGCAGCATCAGATCCGCGTCAGTGCCCGACTGCAGCTTTCGTAACAGCTCGCCGGTGTCGGCGGTACTGATCCAGTAAACCCGGGCGCCGCTCTCTGACAGCGCAGATATAATACGGCTGGGAATCGCTTTATTGCCGTAGACCAGAATTCGGCGGGTCAGCCCGGCGGCCACCAGATCCTGTAGCAACAGGAAACAGCGGTCCGATGCCTGACAATTGTCATATACCCACTGGACAGCTTGCAGCGGCGCCCCTCCCTGAGCCATACCAGTCCGGCGGCGGGTCTTCTTGACCGCCGGCAAAAACAGGTCCCGCCGCCTCTCAAGGACGACCTGAAAAGAAAAGTGCTCCGATGTCTCCTCCATCCTGAAGGAGACCTTGCGCGGCCGGACCCGCTGTTCCAGAAAGTCCGCTATCAAGGCGCTTTTCTGTCGCTGCAACTGATCGAGGCTCGCCGAGGCCAGCTCCCGCTCCTCTCCCGAAGCCGTCACAATCTCCGTGGTGAAGGGTAGCCGGGCCACTTCCCGCAGCAGTTCGTCGCTTATCAGGCGTGCGTTGATTCCGGCCTTCAACCTCTCCGCCAGCAGGATCGCCGCATCCAGTGAGGTATGACGGACCCGCTGAGGATCGATGACAATATATATTTCCCGTTCCGGGATATCGTTACTCATCGTCGCCTCTGCCAGGCTGATCGTCGTGTTCGGAACTGGAAAAATTCTTGCGTTTGGCTGTCCAGTCGTCAAGACAGGCCATCACCTTGCCATTGATACTGCCCTTCGGATAATTGCCCTCGGTATCCTTTTCTCCGGCCGGCGTACCGAGAAGAATCTCCAGGGCCTCGTCAATGTACTCCACCGCATAGATGGCAAACTGCCTTTCCCTCGCGGCAGCGACCACATCTTCCCGCAGCATGAGATGTTTGCGATTGGCCGAAGGGATGATAACTCCCTGCTTGCCGTTGAGGCCGCGGGCGCTGCAAATGTCAAAAAAGCCCTCGACTTTTTCGTTGACGCCACCGATAGCCTGGACCTGACCCAACTGATTGACGGACCCTGTAGCCGCAAAATGCTGATACACCGGGATACGGGAGAGTGAGGAGATCAGCGCCGCCAGCTCCGCAACCGAAGCGCTATCGCCCTCCACGCCGCCATAGGACTGCTCAAATGCCAGGGTGGCCGCCAGGGAATGAGGTCTGTCCGCGGAATAGCGGCTGGCGAGAAAGGACGAGATGATCATCACACCCTTGGAGTGAATACGACCGCCGAGTTTGGCCTCCCGCTCGATATCAATTACGCCTCCGGATCCCAGTCGGGTCGTTGCCGTTATCCGGGTAGGTTTGCCAAAGGCATAATTGCCGAGCTGATAAACTGACAGGCCGTTGACCTGCGCAATTTTGGCACCCTCCGTGTCCACCAGCTGGATTTCCCGAAGAATATGTTCATGGGATCTTTCCCGCAGCTGGTCCACCCGAAAGATACCCGCTTCCACCGCCTTGCCGACGTCCGCCCTGGTGATGGTCTCGGCGTTATTTTGCCGGGCCAGGTAATCACTCTCCCGCAGCAGGTCACTGAGGCTTCCGATATGCAGTGAAAGTTTTTCGGCATCCTCAATATTCCGGGAGCACTGTTCGATCACCCGGGCCACGGCACCCCTTTCCAGCGGCAGTAACTGATGACGGGTCTGCAAGGTCTTTACCAGCCTGGCAAACAGGCGGACACTCTTTTCCTCGATGGCTGTGTCTTCCGACATGTCGGCCGCCACCTTGAACAATTGGCCGAACTCGGGATCGAACTGTTGCAGCAGGTAGTAGATGTGGCGGTCTCCGGTGAGAATGACCTTGGTATTCAGGGGAATGGGCTCCGGTTCCAGTTGGATGGTACTGGCGAAACTGAACATCTGCTCCAGGGACTGAATGCGAATTTCCCGGGCCTTTAGAATCCGCTTCAGCGCATCCCAGGCGAAGGGGTTGGTCAGCACCTTTGCCGCATCGAGCACCAGGTAGCCGCCATTGGCCTGGTGCAGGGCGCCGGGCTGGATCAGGTTGAAGTCAGTGATCAGTGTGCCGTATTGGGAAAGGTGTTCTATACGCCCCACCAGATTGATGAACGAGGGATTATCCTCGTGAACCACCGGGGCATATTTCTGCTCCGAATTGTCCACCAGCACATTGACACTGTAGTGACGGAATTCCCGTGCCTTGGTATGCGCCATCTCGGCGGGCAAGTCCCCCTCGCCCTCCGTCTGGCGAAATGCGTCGACATTTTCGATAACATTTGTCTTGACCGCTTCCAGATAATTGAGAACTTCCGGTAGCGATTCATATTTCAATTTGAGATCCTGAAACAGCTGGTCGATCACCAGCTTGCTGTACTCCCGGTTCAGGTCACGCATTTTTTCCCGCCCCTCTTTCACCCACTGGGGCAGCTGACGGACAATGGCTTTCAACTCTTCCTTGAGGGACTCGACTATCTCCATCTGGCGTTGTTTTTCCGCATCGGGCAGCGTCTCGAAATCCGCCGGGGAAAGAATCTTGTCGTCCCTGGTGGGTGCCAGGGTATAGCCGTTGGGGGTCTGAATCAGGGCCACGCCCTTGTCTTTGGCCTTCTCGCTCAACTCATTGAACGCCTCTTGTTCACGCTGAGTGTAGCGCTCCGCCAGATCCTGGACCTGGCTCTGGTACTCCTCGCTCTGGAAGGCAGCGGGAATACTGATCAGCAGATCTTCCACTGTGTGCAGCATATCTTCCCGGAATGCCCTGCCGGTACCGGCCGGCAACGCCAACATGATCGGCCTGTGGGGCTGGTCGAAATTGTTGACATAGCACCAGTCCAGCAAGCTGGACAGGGGCTCCCTGCCCTGATCCAGTATTTCCGCCAGCAGCTCATGTTTGCCCACGCCGGCGGACCCCAGAAGAAACATGTTATAACCGTCGTGGCGGATACCCATCCCGAACCGGAGCGCCTCCACTGCCCGATCCTGACCCAGGTGATCCGCCAGCGGTTCCAGCTCGTCGGTGGTGTCGAAACCCAGATCATCCAGGTTACAGGGCCGATAAAGCGCCTCGATCGCAAGTGGGTCGATTGACTTCGTGTGAGTGGAATCCATACTTTATTTCCAGTGCTTATAACGAGGTTTGTAATCAGACCGTGTAAATCCTGGGAACCGCCGATCAAGTCGCTGGCGCCTCAGGCTTTACCTTGCCGGGCGTGTCAAGGCAAAGCGCCGCAGAGCGGGCCTTTGGTGCACACTGGACTGCGTCGCAGCGCTCGTCAAGAACAACCACCTTGACCGTCATGATACAAGCAGTCCTTCAAGATGATAAAGTCAGGGTTGACCGGAAACCGGATATTCAGTGGAGAACCTCATGACGGCAGATAGCAGGCAGGTCATCTCCTTCGAGGAGGTCAATCGCAGCGCAACGGCACAGGTGGGCGGTAAAAATGCCTCCCTCGGCGAGATGGTGTGTCATCTGGAGGGACAAGGCGTCGCAGTACCACCAGGCTTTGCGACTACCTCTCACGCCTATTGGCAGTTTGTAGAACTGAACGAACTGAAACAGCCAATCATGGATGCACTCAAGGACATGCAAGAGGGCAAGGCAACACTTGCAGCGACAGGCACATTGCTGCGCCGGCTGTTCCTGAAAGGAACCTGGCCGGAAGACACTGCCCAGGCTATCCGGGACGCCTATGCCCAGCTCTGTGTTCGTATCGGCCGGGATGATGCCGATGTCGCCGTGCGCTCCAGCGCCACCGCCGAAGACCTGCCCGAGGCCAGCTTCGCCGGCCAGCAGGAAAGCTTCCTCAACATTCGAGGCGCGGACGCGCTGCTGGATGCCTGCCGCCAGTGTTATGCCTCACTGTTTACAGACCGGGCCATCAGTTACCGGGAAACAAAACACTTTGACCACCTGCAGGTAGCGCTTTCTGTGGGTGTTCAGGTCATGGTGCGTTCCGATACCGGCAGTGCCGGCGTCATCTTCACCATCGACCCCGAAACAGGTTTCGACAAGGTGGCAGTTATCGACGCGGCCTGGGGTTTGGGAGAAACCGTAGTGCAGGGGACGGTGGAACCGGATGAATACCAGGTTTTCAAGCCTCTGCTGACGAAAGACCAACTGGAGCCAATTATTGGAAAACGGCGCGGCGCCAAGGAACTGAAAATGGTATATGCCGAGGATGGCGTCAAGTCCACCCGGACGGTCCCCACCTCTCGCGCGGAACGCGAGGCCTTTGTCCTGGCCGACGCCGAAATTCTGCAATTGGGTCGCTGGGCCTGCATCATTGAAAAGCACTACGGCTGTCCCATGGATATCGAATGGGCCAAGGATGGGGAAACCTCTGAATTATTCATCGTGCAGGCACGCCCGGAAACCGTACAGTCCCGCAAGGTCGCGGGCAAATTTCTCAGCTACCGCCTGAAGAACAAGGGCAAAAAACTGGTCGCCGGCCTCAGCATCGGCGACGCGGCGGTCACCGGCAAAGTCTGCGTACTGGACAGCGCACAGGATATCGACCGCTTTGTCGATGGAGCCGTGCTGGTCACCGAAAATACCGATCCGGACTGGGTGCCCATCATGAAACGCGCG
This sequence comes from Kineobactrum salinum, assembly GCF_010669285.1. GTDB lineage: Bacteria > Pseudomonadota > Gammaproteobacteria > Pseudomonadales > Halieaceae > Kineobactrum > Kineobactrum salinum. The sequence continues at coordinate 235,679 of NZ_CP048711.1, forward strand.
GCAGCCATTGTTACCGACCACGGTGGACGCACGTCTCATGCCGCCATTATAAGCCGCGAACTGGGGCTCCCCGCCGTGGTCGGCAGCGGCAATGCCAGCAAGGTGCTGAAGGATAACCAGGAAGTAACCGTGTCCTGCGCCGAAGGAGACAAAGGCTTTGTCTATGAGGGCTACGCCGAAGTGCTCACCGACGCCATCGATCCTTCCGACCTGCCCGTAACTCGCACCCGAATTATGCTCAACCTGGCCGATCCGGCATCCGCCCTGCACTGGTGGCGCCTGCCGGCGGACGGCGTAGGCCTGGCCAGGATGGAGTTCGTAGTGGGCAACCACATCAGAGTGCACCCCATGGCCCTGGTCAACTACGAGCAACTGGAGGACAGCGGGGTCAAGCGCCAGATTGATGAGCTGACCAAGGGTTATACAGAGAAGGCGGACTATTTCGTTGATCAACTGGCCCTGGGGCTGGCCCGTATCGCCGCCGCCCTGTACCCCGACCCTGTGATTGTCCGCATGAGCGACTTCAAGACCAACGAATACGCCAACCTGATCGGTGGCGCCGGCTTCGAACCTCACGAAGAGAACCCGATGCTGGGCTTCCGCGGCGCCTCCCGTTACTATTCCCCCCGCTACCGGGAGGGTTTCGCCCTCGAGTGCCGCGCTATCAAACGGTTGCGGGAAGCTATGGGCTTCACCAACGTCGTAATGATGATCCCCTTTTGCCGCTCCATATCAGAAGCTGACAAGGTGCTGGAGGTCATGACTGCCAACGGGCTGCAGCGCGGCAAAAATGGGCTTGAAGTCTATGTGATGTGCGAAATACCCTCCAATGTGATTCTTGCCGCCGACTTTGCCAAACGCTTTGACGGTTTTTCCATTGGTTCCAATGACCTGACCCAGCTGACGCTTGGAGTGGACCGGGACTCAGACGAGCTTGCGCACCTGTTCAGCGAAGAGGACAAGGCGGTCAAGTGGATGATCAGCCATGTGATCAAAGCCGCACACGAAGCCGGAACCAAGGTCGGCCTGTGCGGACAGGCACCCAGCGACCATCCCGAGTTCGCCACTTTCCTGGTGGAAAGCGGAATCGATTCGATATCCGTCACCCCCGACAGCTTTATCCGGGTCAAGCAAAAGGTCGCAGAGGCAGAGAAAAACGCTTAGTGGCCTGCAGCAAGCTGCTGACGGGTCATGCTGAAGGATAATTTGCTACGATGACGAATCACTGCCCCTCCCCGTTGCTTGCTTGCGACGGTGCTCGAGGAGCGCGAATGATTTCATCTGCCATTTTCAGATAGGCACTGCCCGTGCTTTGCACTGTATGGGTATCAGTTTGCTCCGAGGCGAGATGTACTTCCTCCAACATTGCAGCCAGCCCGTCAAGCTCCGACCGAATTTTGTTCAGGGCGTTTTCCAGGGTGTACGTCAGTTCGTGGATTTCAACCATCCGCCGTGGCGACAGGTCATTCTTATCCAGAATATCCCCCAGTTCTTTGTTGTGATCCCTGAAATTGAGCAGAGCGGCTGCCAGCGTTTCGGACGGTTTACCCTTGAAATGATCGGGGCGCTCCGAAGACAGGGCTGCCCCCGAAAAAACAGGGACAAGCACGATTGCTGTCATGACCAGCGCTAATTTTCTCATGAGCATGGTGGTTCTCCTGATGACTTGATAGGTATTAAATAGAATGCGAAAACGTCACTGGCCTCCCGCTCGGCAGCGCTCACTCCACCGACGCCAACACGAGCCGGCGGCATGCCGTTCCAAGTTGAGCGACCGATAGCAAAAGACAGCAAAGCCGATAGCCTTTCCACACCAGTAATGATAACGATAATCATTCTAATACATGACGGGGAACGAAAACAACCCCGGCCAAAGAACGAAATACCGGGGCGGGAAGCCCGGTCCCAAGCCCCGCGAGAGGAAAATATTTCCGGCTGTTGTCGATATCATCGTTTCACTCTCGACTATTGGACGACCACGCAATCGCAATACAATGAAACGCCTGATATATCTCTGCCTGATCTATGGCGAGAAGCCCTGATGGCTGCGATAGACCATATGACATCGACGAAAGGAGTAAACCATGCAAGTCCAGACCTACCTTTATTTCAACGGCTGCTGCGAGGAAGCGCTGGCCTTTTACCGCCAGCATCTGGAGGCGGAAGTGCTCATGTCCATGCGCTTCAGTGAAAGCCCCGTCCCCATGGAGGGCAGTGGCGAAGGCTGCACCGGCAATACCATGCCCCCGGGGTATGAAAACAAGATCATGCACTGCTGTTTTCGCATCGGCAAAACGGAAATCCTGGCTTCCGACGGCATGTGCACAGGTACACCGGATTTCCAGGGCTTTTCCCTCGCCCTGACCGTCGCCGACAAAGAGGAAGCGCAGCATAAGTTCGGCTTGCTCGCCGACGGCGGCGATATCCAGATGCCCATGGAAGAAACCTTTTTCTCGCCGGCCTTTGGCATGGTGAAGGATCGCTTCGGTGTATCCTGGAGCGTCCTCGTGGAACAACCACAGGGCTGACAGGAGCAAGGAAGCCCGATAATGAAATACCTCTGCCTCGCCTACGAGGAAGAACGCAAGCTAACCGAGCTGACAGACGCGCAGTGGCGCGAACTGCGCCAGGAAACCCTGGATTACGTCGCCGATCTGCAGCAGCGGGGTAAACTGGTACTCACCAATGCGTTGCAGAGTGCCCGCTCGGCCCACACGGTGAAAATTCGCGAGGATCAGCGCGCCGTCACCGACGGCCCCTTCGCCGAGACCAAGGAACAGATCGGCGGTTTCTTCCTGATCGAGGCAGAGTCTGAAGACGAAGCCCTCGACATCGCCGCGGGCTGGCCGTCGGCACGGATCGGTACCATTGAAGTGAGACCCATTGAAGAAGCGCTGCGGCTCAAAGGCCGCTACTGAGTCCGTGGAGTATTGCCATGACTGTGGATGAATTAGCACCACCTTCTACCAAGGGCGCCGCATGCCAACGACCAACCGGCTGCACCAACCTGCCCTTGCCAAAGGCAGAGGACATGTTGCGCCAATAGTCACACAGGAACCTGGGGACGAGCGCGGCAAACCGCACGACTTAGACTCTGCAGAGTGCGAGGCATTGCTTTGAATTTTAATGTTGCGTGCTTGAGCGTGTATCCCCGATAGACTGGCTACGGCCGTCTCTGACCAGCGTGTCGATATTGCTGCCGGTCAGCGCCTGCAGAAACTGGACAAGGTCCTTCCGCTGATCCGCATCGAGGTTCAGGGGGCGAATGCGCGGGTCCAGCCCGGGATGCTGCACGCCGCCACGGTTGTAGTAATCCACCACGGACTCGAGGTCGGGCAAGCTGCCGTCGTGCATATAGGGTGCCGTGATGGCCACGTTGCGCAGACTGGCCGCGCGGTACAGCCAGCGATCCGCGCTGTTCCCGGTAGCCTCGTACCGACCCAGGTCATTCACGTTTGGCAGCTCGAATGATACGGTTGGCACCACTTCCACGCCCGGTGCCAGACGCAGGCGGTCGATGGTCCGGCCCGCCCCATACTGCGCGCGTAGCCGATGCCTGTATCATAGTAGGCATCGTCGGTGAAATGCGCATGGTCCTTTGCCACGGTGTGGCAGCCGATACAGCCTTTGTTCCGAAACAAGTCCCAGCCCCGCCGGGCCGCGGCGCTCATGGCGCCCTCCTCGCCCCTAAAATACCAGCGGTCGAAGGGGGAATTGGCGGCCAGCAGGCCTCGCTGATAACTGGCCAGGGCCATGCCCACGGTTTCCACGGTCAGCCCCTGTGGAAAGGCCGTCTCGAACAGGCCCTGATAGTCCCCGGCGTTGCGGATGGTGTCCAGCACGAAACCAATGGAGGGGTTGGCCATCTCGTTGGCCTGGAGCAGCGGCTGCCAGACCTGGTTTTCCAGGGTGGATTCCCGCCCGTCATGGAACAGCGCGCGCCGGTAGGCCACGTTGAGCAAGGTGGGAGCATTGCGCCTCACGAACCGGCCCTGGAACCCTACGGGAGTACGCACTTCCCGCTGGCTGAAGCCCTGTTCAGGCACGTGACACATAGCGCAGGACAGCGTACCGTTGAAGGACAGACGCCGGTCGTAAAACAGTTTGCGTCCCAGCTTGACCCTGGTCTCGGTCATGGGATTGCGGGCGGGAACCGGTACCGCCGGAAGGCCCAGCGGCGGTGACTCGACCAGCGCGACAAGGTCCGCGGGTTCACCCTCGATGGCGGCCAACACCCGGGAGGCGGACGCACCTGCGCAGGCCCTGGCTGTCACTATGAGAGCCATTCCCAGCAGCAACACCAGCAGTGAAAGGCGGCTTGCGGACACGGCGGTTTGGTCTATCCTTGATGCATTGCAACAACCATCATAATAGGGAGAGAACCGGCATGCGAACCCTACTTGCCCTTGTTTTGTTGTATACCACTTACGCATTCGCCGACGAGACCTGCATGTCGCCCTACATGGCGAAAATAGAGGGTCAGGAGGATTTTGTTTACGTCTGGACACTCGGCATTGAAGGCGTCGGCGACGAGCAGGACAAGCTGGTCACCGTCGACGTCAATCCGGAATCCGAGGATTACGGCAAGGTGGTCGCCACGCTGTCGGTTGGCGGCCGCAACGAGGCCCATCACACGGGCCTCACCGACGATCGCCGGTACCTGTGGGCCGGCGGGCTGGACACCAACAAGATCTTTATTTTCGACATCCATACCGATCCCGCCGAGCCGACACTGCATGAAACCGTTGCGGACTTCGTCGACAAGAGCGGCGGTGTCGTCGGCCCCCACACATTCTACGCCCTCCCCGGGCGCATGATGCTGTCCGGGCTTTCCAATAACCGCGACCACGGCGGCCGCACCGCGCTGGTGGAGTACACCAATGCGGGGGACTACGTAGCCACCTACTGGATGCCCACCGACGACCAGCTGATGGGAGCCGAAAAATCCGGCCAGTTTGCCGACGGTTACGGCTATGACGTGCGCGTCCTGCCGCGCAGGAACCTGATGCTGACCTCCTCCTTCACCGGCTGGAACAACTACATGATGGAGCTGGGCCCGCTGATGGCGGACAGCGAAGCGATGAAGGCCTTCGGCAACACCATGGTGGCCTGGGATCTGCACGCCAGACAACCCAGGAAGGTGCTCGACGTCCCGGGCGCCCCGCTGGAAATCCGCTGTGCCTGGGGCGAGGACCACGATTACTGCTTCACGTCCACCGCCCTCACCTCCAAATTGTGGCTGGTGTATGCTGATCAGGACGGCGAATGGCAGGCCGAAGCAGTGGGCGATATCGGTGACGCCAGCAAGATTCCCCTGCCGGTGGATATCTCCATTTCCAACGACGATACGCGCTTGTGGGTCAATACCTGGAACGACGGCATGACCCGGCTGTTCGACATCAGTGATCCACACAACGCCAAACAGATCTTCGAGAAGAAGATCGGTGTGCAGGTGAACATGGTGTCCCAGAGCTGGGACGGCAAGCGCGTCTACTACACCTCGTCACTACTGGCCAACTGGGACAAGAAGTCCCCACAAGGGCCCGATCTGCAGTACCTCAAGGTCTACGACTTCGACGGCAAGGAACTGACGCAGACCCTGGCGATTGATTTCCTGGCCGAGAAGCTTGGCGCACCCCACCAGATGCGTTTTGGCGCCCGCGCGCTGTACGGAGAACAGGTTACGGCGCGATGAGAAAGGTGTTACTACTGGTGCTCACTCTGCAGGTCTCCCTGGCCTGGGGAGAAGCCGTGGTGCTCGCCCCGGGCTACGGGGAGTTGGCCTACGAGCCTCCCGCCGCCGGCACCTATTCCCTCCCCTCCCTGGGCACAGCGGTCGACGGCCGGGTTCTCGATGGCAATGGCAAGGCGCTGAACCTGTATGATCTACTCGATGACCGGCTGGTGCTGATGGGCTTCATCTACACCCATTGCTCGGACGTGAACGGCTGCCCCCTGGCAAGCCATGTCATGAAAAAGGTACAGGCCCGCCTGGTAGCGCTGCCGGAACTGAGGGACCAGGTGCGGCTGGTGAGCCTGAGCTTCGATCCCGAACAGGATACACCCGAGGCCATGCGTGACTATGCGCGCCATTTCCAGCACGAGGATTTCGACTGGCGATTCATGACCACGGATTCCGAAACCGACCTGCAACCGATTCTGGACGGCTACGGGCAATGGCGCCAGAAGCTATATCGGGAGGACGGCAGCTACTCGGGCAGTATGGCTCACGTTCTCAGGGTTTACCTGATCGACCGGGACAAGCGCATCCGGAACATCTACAGCGCAGGTTTTCTGCACCCCGACACTGTGGTCAACGATATCCGGACAGTATTGATGGAGGCTACAGCAGTGGCTGAGGGCGGGCGTTAGTACCTCATCTCCGCCAGATCTCTCTACAAACTGCGGCAAAGGTGCTCGGGCCGGAACAGCGGCCCTGTCTTTGTCACTCCGCTTGAGCGAGAGCCAATGTATCGGCACCAGCCGGAAATCGAAGAATTCCAGATTCATCATTGGCAGCACGCCATACTGCCTCTGCAACATCGGATTCGTACGTCACAGTGGAACGTTGCGCCAGGGAAGCGAAACACCCTTCAGCGAAAGGCAGGTATGGCTCGGAAATCAAGCCCTGCATACGCTGTTGTCCATTCTCGGTAAACCGTGTGGAAGGCGCGTAACCTGGCTCGACCAGTTTGACCCGCACATTGAACGCCTCCAGCTCGAAGGCAAGCGAAGCCGTGAAGCCATCGATAGCCGCCTTGCTGGCAGTATACACTGCCACGAGGGGGAACGGCGCCAGCGTCACGTTCGACGTGACGTTAACTATCACCCCTGACTCACGAGTGCGAAATTGCGGCAGAACAGCCTGCGCCATCGCCATCACGCCGAAGGTATTGGTTTCAAACACTTCGCGCACAGTAGCCATCGGCGTCACTTCGAAAGCACCGAAGAGCCCGACACCCGCGTTGTTGACGAGTACATCAATGGAGCCGTACTCCTCCAGTGCACAGGCAATGCTTTCCGGCTTTGTAACGTCGAGGGACACAACATGCATTCGGGACGAACGGGGTAACAAGTCTTTTCGCGGCGTTCGCATTGTGGCGATGACATTCCAACCCTGCGAGTGGAAATAGCTCGCCGTTTCCAGGCCGTAGCCGGACGAGCAACCTGTGATGAGTACAGTTTTCATGGAGTAGTTTCCTCAGCTGGTTAGAAGCAAGCTAACGATAGCCCAGGAAAACCGGACTTAGTATAATCTATAGTCCATATTTTATTTGCGTGAGTCCAAAAATGGTCGACCCACTCTCGGAAGTCATCACATTGCTCCAGCCCCGAACCGTGTTCAGTAAAATCATCAGCGGCGCGGGCCAGTGGGGCGTTAGTTACTCTGCCTTTGAGCAACCCAGCTTCTGCACCGTCCTCGAAGGTAGCTGTCTCCTGAAAGTCAAGGAGCAAGAGGCCATAACACTTAAAATGGGCGACTTCGTGCTTATGCCCGCGACACCCGGTTTTACCATGTCCGGCTTCGAGTTTGTGACGCCGGAGCAAATCGACCCGAAAACGACACCTTCCCCAACGGGTGAGGTCCGCCATGGAAGACAGGTCGGTAAACCCGACGTGCGCATGCTGGCCGGACACTTCCTCTTTGATTCGCCTGACGCATCGTTGCTGGTATCACTATTGCCCGTGCTGTTGCACGTACGCGGCATGGAGAGGCTTTCTATACTGGTGCAACTCGTTCGAGACGAATCCATCGAGCAGCGTCCTGGCCGTGAACATGTTCTCACCAGGCTTGTGGAAGTGCTACTTGTCGAAGCTTTGCGGTCTACTACGGAAGAGAACGCTCCTGCCGGGCTGCTGCGTGGGTTGGCCGATACCAAACTTGCGGCAGCGATGCGTCTGATGCACGGTGATCCGGCTCGCTCCTGGACAGTCGAGGAGCTCGCAAAGAAGGCAGCGCTCTCGCGGTCCGCGTTCTTCGAACGATTTACTCGCGCCGTGGGGCTACCACCAATGGAGTATCTGCTGGCATGGCGCATGGCCCTCGCCAAAGATCTGCTCCGGAGAAATAATGTTGCAATCGCGGCAATCGCGGAACGGGTGGGTTATGGGTCTGCAAGCACATTCAGCACCGCATTCCGCCGATATGTCGGTCTACCACCGGGCCGTTACGCGCGAATGGACCATGGCACCCAACGATGATCATGCCCTTCGGCTCGCCTGGTCAATGAAGCGAGCCATCCACGGTCTCTGCGTGAAACGCTGAACGAGATCATCCACGACTTCATAGAGCACAGGAATCACCAGCAGGCTCAGGAAGGTCGAGGTGATGAGACCCCGATCACGACGATCGCCATCGGTGCACGGAAACTCGGATCGGCACCGAAGCCCAGAGCGATGGGGAGCATCCCGGCGCCCATAGCCACGGTCGTCATCACGATGGGGCGTGCGCGCTTGTGACAGGCGTCAAGCAGCGCATCGAGCCGTGGCATGCCGTGGTCGCGCTGAGCCACGATGGCGTACTCCACCAGCAGGATGGAGTTCTTGGTGGCGATGCCCATCAGCATGATCATCCCGATCATGGCGGGCATGCTCAGGTTGGTGCCGGTCACGTACAACGCCAGGATCGCTCCCGGGATCGACAGCAGCAGCGCCCCGAGGATCGTCACCGGCTGCACCCAGGCGTTGAACAGCAGTACAAGCACGATGTAGATGCAGGCCACGCCTGTCCCCATCGCCAGCAGGAAGCTCTGGCCGAGTTCGTTGGACGTTTCCGCTTCGCCGATGTCGGTCTTGACCAGACCAGACGGCAAGTGGGACAGGCTGGGCAGTGCGGCGGCGCGCTGTTGCACATCGCCCAAGGCCTGGCCATTGAGTTCGATCTCGAAGTTCACGTTGCGCAAACGGTCGAGGCGATTGATTTGTGCGGGACCGCTGGTGATCGCCACATCCGCCACATCACGCAGCGGAACCGGGCCACGCGCACCCGGTACCGTGAGCTGACGCAGCAGCTCCAGGTTTCTCGTCGCGTCGTCGGGCAGCCGCACAACGATCGGCACCTGGCGCTGGCTCAGGTTGAGCTTCGGCAGAAACTGGTCGTAGTCACCCAGGGTAGCCACGCGCACCGTTTCCGCAATGGCGTCGGTATTCACTCCCAGATCGGCCGCACGGGCAGGGTCCGGGTGCACGATCAGCTCGGGTCGCTGCAGGCTTGAACTGCTGGTCACCTGGCCGATTCCCGCCAGGCCGCGCAGCTCCCGCTCCACCGTGGCCGCATGCTGCACCAGCAGGTCATAGTCCTCACCGGAAAGCACTAGCGCGTAGGCCTCGTTCGTCGCCACCTTGATGCGTGTACCGGCTACATCCCGCAGACGGGAACGCAGCTCGCGCTCGATGTCCTGCTGGCTCAGGCCCGGGCGCTCCTTGCGTGGCGTGAGGTTCAGCGTCAAATTTGCCATGCGCACCTCGGCCGCATTGTCCAGGGGACTGTCCCCGGCGCTGCCGCCGCCAATGGCAGTGTAGACCATCGTCACTTGCGGATGCGTGGCCACGGTGGCATACACCTGCTCGGCGACGGCGCGCGTTTGCTCGAAGGTGCTGCCCGGCGGCAACTCGACGCTGATCTGTGTCCGGCTCAGGTCTTCCGGTGGCATGAAGTCTCCCTTGATTGCGCCGGCGACCAGCGGCATGCAACAGGCAATGCCGAAGACCGTCAAGGTTGTCAGCGTCGCGCCCTTGTGTGTGAATGCCCAGCGCGCAGTTCTCAGATAGGCCGGCATCCAGAATGGCTCGGCATGGGGCCGAGTCGGCTTCTTCAACAGGTAGGCCGCCATCATCGGCGTGAGCAAGCGTGCCACCACCAGCGAGAAAAACACGGCGATAGATGCCGTCCAGCCGAATTGTACGAAGAACTTGCCAGCCAGACCTTTCATGAAGGCAGTGGGCAGAAAGACGGCGATCAGCGTGAAGGTGGTGGCGATCACCGCCAGTCCGATCTCGTCGGCCGCCTCTCGGGCGGCCATCAGCGGCTCCTTGCCCTGCGCCAGGTGGCGCATGATGTTCTCGATCTCGACGATGGCATCGTCCACCAGGATGCCGACCACCAGCGACAACGACAGCAAGGTGATCATGTTAAGCGTAAACCCCATCCATTGCATGAACAGGAAGGTGGGGATGATGGACAGCGGCAGCGCCACGGCGGCGACGAAGGTCGCACGGATGTCGCGCAGGAACAGCCACACCACCAGCACCGCAAGCACGGCGCCTTCGATGAGCAGCGACATGCTGCCTTCAAAATTCTCCACCACCTGATCGACGGCGTTGAATGCCTCGGTAAGTTCAATGTCCGGCCGTTCCATCTCCAGTACAGCGAGCGCCTGGCGCACGCCATTGGCAACGTCGATGTCACCGGCACCCGTGGTGCGCAGGATCTCGAAGCCGACCACCGGTTCGCCGTCAAGGAAGGCGCCACTGCGTCGCTCAGCCAGGGCATCAGTCACGGTGGCCACCTGATCCAGGCGCACGACATGTCCATCGGGCAATGGGATTTCCATGGCAGCCAGGGCGGCCGCCGAGGGTGCAGGGACGACCATCCGCACAGTCTGTTCACCACTGCCCAGCCTGGTACGGCCACCCGGGGCCTCACCTTGCATCTGGACAAGCCGGCGCGATACATCGGCTGCATTCAGACGCAATGCCAGTAGCCGGTCCGGGTCCAGTTCCACGCGCACTTCGCGGCTCGCGCCGCCCACCCGGGTCACGGCACCTACGCCGGGCACAGCGAGCAGTCGCCGGGTGATCTGGTTATCAACAAACCACGATAATGCTTCATCATCCATGCGCGGCGAGGCCACCGTGTAAGTCAGAATCGGGTCATTCTTGAACTCAATCTTGCTGATGATGGGGTCGCGCAGGGCTGCGGGCAGGTCCGCCCGCACCCGGGCCACTGCGGCTCGGGTGTCGTCCAGGGCTTCCTGGGGCGGTTTCTCCAGACGGAATTCCGCGGAGACCGTGGCCACGCCGTCCTGGATCGCCGTGTGCAGGTGCCGGAGTCCCTTCATGGTGGCCATGGCGTTCTCCAACTTGCGCGCGACCTCCGTTTCCATCTGGGCCGGGGCAGTGCCTGGCAGGCTGGCCACGACTGTAATCATGGGCAGGTCAACGTCCGGGAAGTTCTGGATCCTGGCAGCCTGGAAGGAGAACAGCCCAGCCACCGTGAGCATGACGAACAGCAGGATGGCCGGTACGGGGTTGTGAATCGACCAGGCGGAGAAGTTCATGGGGCCCCCTTCAGGGTGCGGTGGTCTGGGGAGTGGTATTCGGAGTTGTGATCGCTACAACGCGCACCGTCACGCCGTCCGAAAGGAAGCCGACACCGGACTCGACGACGGCCGCGCCAGCAGCCAGTCCTTCGTGGATCTGGACCCGCTCGCCGCGGCGCGCGCCCAGTGTCACCTTCTGCTGTCGGACCTTGTTGCCATCGATGCGGAAGACATAGCTGAAACCATCGCGCAGCAAGACCGCGGTCTCGGGCAACGTCAGTACCGTGTGCTGGCCCAGCAGAAACTCGCCACGTGTAAACATGCCGGCCCGTACCTGAGCGGTAGGCTCGAGCTTGAGATCCACGTACACAATGCCGGTGCGGGTTTGTGGATCGACCTGCGGCGAGATCATGCGCACGCTGCCCTCGATGGACTGCGTGCCACCCGGCGCGATCCGCACGGTTTGGCCGGGGGCCACCCGCGCGAGTTCCGGACCCGGTAGCTCGGCACGCCACTCGAGCCGACCCTGCCGCTGCAGACGCATGATTTCCGTTCCTTCCTGAACAAGCCCGCCTTCAACTGCGGGCCGGTCGCTGATCACACCGCCATCCGGCGCGCGTATCTGGGTATAAGCCAGCCGTAACGAGTCGGCCTGGATGCGCGCACGGGCTGCGGCCAGACGGGCCTGCGCGGCATCGCGGGCCGCCAGGGCCTGGTCGATAGCCTGGGCCGACAAGACCTCGGTGCCCAGCAGTGCCCGGGCGCGATCGGCTGCGCGGCCCGCCTCTGCGGCATTGACCTCAGCCTCCTGAAAGGCAGCCCGGCTGGCGTTCAAATCGGCTTCAAGCGTACCGGGGCTCAGTTGCGCCAGGAGTTGTCCCTGCTCCACCCGGTCGCCCACATCAACCAGTAGCCGTGCCAGGCGCTGCCCCCCGATCTCGGCGCCAATCACGACTTCCTGCCAGGCAGCGATGCTGCCGACGGCACTCAATGTCTGTGGCCATTTCTGTGCGACGGCAAATGTAGGCTTGACCGTCAGTGCCACTGGCGCAGCCGGTGACGAGGTGGGTTCGGCACTGCGTGCGGTAAAGAACAGTGCAGAGGCGGCAACGGAAAAACAAGCGGCCGCAGCGAAGAGGGAGACAAGATAAGGTTTCACGGTTGAGACACCAATTCATCGGTAGGGTATGGGTCGGCCTTACAGCCACTGCCCAGAATGCGATATAGACGGAACCAGACTTGTGCATGATCCGCCCCACGAGGATATGGCAGCAGCTCTCAGGGGACTTTCCCAGGGTGAGTACAGGCTCCATAATGTTCGTAGTACGACCTATTATTGATACGTAACACGAACCATGTCAAGATGAGTTCACTATGAGAAAGCAAACATCAATAAAGCAAGTCTCCGCACCCGGCGAAGGGCTGGCCGATGCGCTTGTGACGACGGCCTTTATCACGATGGCCGTGATCAACAGGATTGGCGCCGAGAACGACTTGTCCCTCTCGCTGATCCGCGTCTTGGGAATCCTGTCGGATCGTCGCCCGCGAATGGCCGAACTCGCCGACTACCTCGGGTTGGAGAAGCAGACAATGTCGGGACTTATTGCCCGAGCAGAAAAAAGGGGGCTGGTGGCGCGTGCGCCAAACGAAGAAGATGGCAGAGCGACAGATGTTCTTCTGACAAGTGACGGGACCAGGCTCATCAAGCGACTGCATGCCCAGGGGCAACAGGCATTGGCACCCCTCATCGAACAACTCAGCGCGTCGGAACAAAAGCAGCTTCAGGAACTGCTTCAACGCATGCTCGAAACCCGGAGAAGTAGACTGCCACGCGTGAGGAAATAAGCTCCCTGGCACTGATACACGCATTGAGCGTAGAATAACGCGCCTAATCACCCCGGCCCGCGAAGCCAAGCGGGACACAGCCAAACGCTCCATGGCCAACCCAATGAAGAAGAATCTCACGCCTGCCGAAATCCACGAAGCGCGCATGAATTCCGGGCTGATCCAAACGGGAGCGGTCCATGTGGTCCAGGCATTCGCACGATATCTCCTGCAATGTTAGTGTGTGGATTACACGATATTGTCAGGGGAAGTCCCTACCCGCTCAGCCAGTCTGGGTCACAGAACCGTGACGCTGCCTCTGATACAGATCAATCCTCGTTATCATGCAGGTCAATCAACAAGGCTACTGGCGGAATCCGGCAAGTTGCTGGAAGGTGCAGCGGGCCTTTTCCCGATCCATCTTTACACCCATCAGGAGTAGTCACTTGCCTTTTCGGTAAAAAGTGAACGTGACTATATTCAACGCGATGGTGATTATTGGCAGCTCCTTGCGAGTTCATCCAGTAACACCTCTGCCGTTGCTTCTTCGGCAATAGCCAACCTGTGCCTGCGCATGGCCGGCGCCAGTTCCTGGTCCCAAATGGCATTGACTTCGCTGCCATCCAGATCAGCCGGGCGCTTTGGGGTTTCTACAAAAGCCGCCAGGTAGTCGCCCGTACCGAAGCGCCAGGGCGTTGCTTGCCAGGTACGCATGACATGATTGCCGATGGCAATGCCCGGCCAGTCATAGTCTCCATGGTAGAACAAGTGTGCTCCAGCGGCGGCCAGTTGATCCAGCAGCGTGCGCTGGGCGGCGGCGGGCATACCATCGGTGCAGACCAGTGGCGCGCATTGTGTACCCAGACGGTCAGCGGCAATGGCAACGATATTGGGGTTCTCACAGACAAAGACCTTGCGCCCGGCAACGGGCCACAAGGGTGAATGACGCAGCAACTGTCTCAACGACAGATAGGCGGGTTCACCTGCCAGCCAGGTACAGGAGGACTCCAGGGGACCAGGCAGATTAAGAAACAACACTGGCCGGGCGAGTTCGTTGACAAGTACGCCCGGTCTTGCCCAAGTGTCACGCTGGCGTTCACCGTTACTGATGCTGTCCAGACTATCGTCCACAACCGTCATGGCCGACCGCTCGTGGTGACGCCAGGCCGCCAGCACCAGGGTGGCCACCGGCCGCCCGGAATCCAGGGCGTGGGCGTCTCCCAGGGTTTCGGCGGCCAATTGCGCGCGGGTCAGGCCGCTGGCAGGCAGGCGTTGCAGCACGGCGTCGGCGGCAGTCAGTAATTGTTCTGCCTGCTCCGGTTCACGGCCCAGGCGTTTGAGCAGGGTCAGCGCGGTCGGTGAACGTTGCCATTCCCTGAGCAGTGGGCCACCCTTGGCCGAGAACATCAGCGCTTCCCAGCGGGCCTGGCGTTCTTTTTTTAACCTGGCATGCGCAACGATGGGGCCTTCCAATCGCTCCAGCGCATCGCGGAGGGAGTTGGCCAACCCGGCTTCGCGCAGCCGTGCATCGAGTTCGGGGATATTCAGCGTCATTGAATTCGCCAAACGGGATCGACGGCCTGTCAACTGGCACAAGGCGCGGTGTGCGTCCGGGTCGATCCCGGTCAGGCGGATGGTTTCAAGTGTCGCACCGGGTTCGACGCGTTCGAACCGGCGGCGCAGCCGCTGGCGCACCGTCGCCAGCTCGGAGCCACCCAGTAGACGTTGCAGACGCAGATCGGGCTGGCGACCGTTCATGGCGGCGGAAACCTGCGGTCGGGATCGGATTCGGCACGCTTCTCACGACCGTCCCAGGTCCAGCGCGACACGAACACCGCGTCGATGCCTTCCCGGCGCTGCAACTGGCAGATCGCCACACCGGGCAGTTCAGCGTAGCAGGCCCACTCGCGCTCGCTGGTGATGACGAAGTCCAGATCGAATTCGCGGATCAGCCCCATGCAGTGGGCGCGGGCAGCGTCGTCAATACCGGCGAAGGCTTCGTCCAGTAGCATCAGTCGCGGCGCCAGCGGGCTGCCGCCGTGGCCGTAAAAACTGGCGATTGCGGCGAACAGGGGCACGGTGAGCCCCAGGGCGCGCTCGCCGCTCGACGCCGGCCCGGAGAGTTTGCGCCATTGCCCGTCTTGCTGGCGCTGGATGCGAAAGCGGTGCCAGTGGCGGTAGTCCAGGGCGCGAGCGAGTTGGTCGATCAGACTGCTGCCGGTGGCGTCAGCATCTGAGCGTGTGCGTTCGGCGGCGATCTGCTGCTGCAACATGGAGCCTACCGCGCGCCGGTCCTCCACCGACCACAGGTCGGAGCTGGTGTTCAGCAGGCGTGTGCGGGCGACATCCAGCCCTGCCGGTGCGCCTTCGTCCACGGACAGCGGCTCCCACTGCAGGCGATAGCGCACGCCGGTGCTGGTCGGACGCTTGTGCAGCTCCTCGTTGATGTCATGGACCCGTTCGTCTGCCGCACGCATCAGGCGTTGGAGTTCAGCGGCGATCTCGGCCTGCAGGTGGTTTTCCAGCACCTCCCGTTCCCGCGCCGACAACAGTTCGCTGCGCTGAGCGATATCCTCGGCCAGCAGCGCGGCCAGGGTAGCGGGATTCTCGGCACGGTTTTGATACTGGATATGGACGGAAAACCCCCAGTCGTTGGGTTCGGACATGGCCTGGTGGCCCAGTGCGCTGAGGGCGCGTTGCAGTTCGGTCAGGTCTTCCGCGATCTGGCGCTGCACACGGGTCCAGGCGTTGTCGCTGTCATCGAGCTGGGTCAGCGCCTGTTCGACGCGGCGGGCCAGGTTCAACGCCGGATCGACACTCCAGCTTTCCGGCAGCGCCAGATCGGGCAAGGCGGAGGCCAGCAGGCCGCTATCGGCAAAACGGTGCAGGCCTTCAACCGCCTGTTGGCGTTCGGTGATGCGCTCGGTCAGTTGCTCCTCTTTCTGTCTCGCTTCAGTTTCCGCAATGGCACGTTTCTCACCGGCCTTTCTGAGAACTGTATTTGATTCTTCCAACTGGGTTTCGGTTTGGTTGAGCTGCCCTTTTGCTTCACGCAGCGCCTGTAACAAAGCATCCACTTTCTGGCCGATGGACTGTTGCAGGGTCTCGAAACGGCTGGTTGCCTGTTCGGCAAGTTCATTGGCCTGAATCAGCGCATCTTCCGCGCGTTCCAGTGTCTCGCGTGCCTCGCTTTCGCGCTGCTGCTGATCGAGATACGCCGGCCAGTCGCGCTGCCAGTCGTTTGCCGCCCGGACCAGTTTTGCCTGAGCCTGATCGAAGGTCTCCAGCACCTGCTCGACGTCCGACAACCGCTCGGGCTCGGATGGCAGGCGCAGGTCTGCCGCGTCGTGCCGCAATTGTTCGCGGGCGGTTTGCAGTGCCGCTTCCATTTCACGGTGGCGGGCGTTGGCTTGTTCCAGGCGCTGGTTTGCCCGATTGACCTCGTTGCCCGCGCTGGTCGCCGCTGCGATGGCATCGTGCAGCGGGCGGTCGGACGGCATTCCCTGCCGCTCTCGCTCGGCCGACTGGCGGTTGGTTTTCAGCGCCTCGAACTGGCGCTGGAGTTCGGCATCAACCGCATCGAGTTCTGCAAGGGCGGTGACGATTTCCGCCAATCGTCGCTGGCGCGCGCGTTCACGCGCGGTATGGCCGATGTAGTGTGCTTCGGATTTGCCCCAGGCGCCGGCCAGCGCCCCGAGGCGGAAACGGCCGTCCGGCGACAACCAGATTTCGGCGTCGGCGGGTTCATGCAGACCATAGGCCACACCGTCCAGCAGCGCGACGAGCGTGGTTTCGGCCACCGGACAACCGTCCGGCAGCACCGGGGTCAAGGCATCGTTCAGGCCGGCGCCCGTTACCGCCGCCCGCCGGACCCAGTTCGTGTCCAGCAGGGGTTGGCCATCGCTGTCGGTCAGCGACCCGTCCGGCGACAACCAGGCATCGAGCAGCCCGCTGACTTCGAGGGCGGCTTCCAGTCCGGCGCACTCCTCAGGCTTCAACTGCGGTTGAAAGTCCACCAGTTGCCACAGCGGCGCACCGGGGCGGTGTCTGCGCACATCGGGCGCGCGGGTGGCCGACTGCGGCGGAACCGCATCCTCGCCGGCGAGCAGCCGCTCGCGCTCGGCCTTCAGTTCGACCCTTTGTAACCGCAGGGTTTCGCGTTGGGCATCCAGTTTCGCCTGGCGCTCGGCATAGCCCTGCAAGGCGGCCCGCCAGGCTGTTTCCAGGGCGGCCCTTGCCGGGTTGTCACCCTCCGGGCGGGCAGCCCAGTCCGCCAGCTCGCGCAGTGGTTCTTCATCGTCGAAGCGCAATTCCACCAAGTCGGCGCTGTAGTTGGCCCAGGCGCCGAGCAAGGCCGCGGCCTCCTGTTCGGCGCGCAGGTCGGCCTGTCCACGCTGCTCCAGCAACTCGTCCAGTTCGGCACGGATGGCCTGGACATTTTCCTCCGCCAGTGCCGATGCTGCCTGTTGCCTGTCCACCTCGGCATGGCGTTGACGCAAATGGACGATATCCTGGCGTCGGCGCGAAACCACCGCACGCAGAGCGTCGGTGGAATCTTGCGGAGCGGGCGGGGTGCTGGCCAATGTCTCGGGCCGGTGAGCGAGTAATGGATTGGTGACGATATCGGCGTCCACACCGGCGGGCCTGGCGGTTTCCAGCGTGCGGGTGCGAGCGTCTTCCAGCGCGGTACGGGCCTGCCTGGCCTGTTGGCCGCGTTGCCGGCCAAGTTCGGTCTCTCGTTGCAGTTTCGATCCCGCATCATCGCGCCCACGGCCTGCTTTGGTGGCGTCCTCACGGCGCTGTTTGGCGTCGTTTTCCGCCTGGGTCAGCCGGTTGGCATCCTGATTGGCGGGATCACTTTGCAGCGTCTCAACCCGGGCCCGGGCTTTACTCATGGCCTGTTTTGCCGCCTCGAGCGTCCGAGTGGCGGCGGTCTCCGTTTCCTGCGCCTGCTCCAGCAGGGTTTGAGCCCGGTTGCGCGCCTCGCTGGCGTTGTCGAAACCGGTCTGGGCCTGGCGCAGTTCTCGCGCCTGGCGTCGTGCCAACATGCCGGTGTAGCGCCGGTAACGGTGCTCGAACTGAGAGACCGCCTGCTCCAGACGACGCGCCTCTTCGAGTTGGTTGCGATCCTCCTCCAGTTGATTAAGCGCTTCGGCGACATCGCCCAGCAACTCGGCCGGCAGTGGCGGCAACGATTCACTCAGGGCGTTGGACAAACCGGTCTCGTCGGGTTTTTTCGACAACTGCGGCTGGCGCAACTGGATCAGGGTGTCCATCAGCGCGTCGTAGCGGCGCTGGCCCAGGTGGAACAGCCGTTCGTCCACGGCGCGGCGATAACTCTGGCCACTCTCGAACAGCTGGCCGCGCCCGGCTATCACCTCGCGCAGCCTTTCTTTGGTCAGCACCACACGCTGTGCATTGGTCAACCACAGATCCTGGCCGAGGCGCGGGGCAGGCGCCGCATCATCAGCTTCCAGCACGAAGTACCAACTATCGACCTTTGCCCTGCCGGCCACGGCGGACAGACCAGCACCGAGGGTGAGGTAATGCGCGCTGCCATCCCGGTCGCAGCGGCCGAACTCGATCCAACTGTAGCCGATGCGGCGGGGATAACTGCCCACCAGCAGGTTCCAGGCCATTTTCTTGCCGCTGTCGCCATCCGGCTCGACCCGCGAGGAGCGCAGCTGCGCGTCGAACAGCAGCGGCAGCGTCAGAGAAAGCACCTTGGATTTTCCAGTGCCATTGTTGCCGCGCAACAGCAGGTGCCCGTCGTGGAACCAGAACTCCTCGCTGTCATAATGAAACAGCTCGACCAGACCAATACGCAGCGGTTGCCAGCGTTCGAGTTGGGGCGCAGGCAGGGAAGGCCGGGTTGGCGCCTGCAGCAGAGCTTCGGTCATGTGAGGGATTCCAGCAATGACAAGGTATCAGAGTTCCGTGCCCGCACCTCGGTTTGGCCAAGTGAGAAACGCGCGATGGCGGGCAAGGGATGCAGACCGTCGGTATCGCGGACAATCAGGCTCAGGCGATGCAATCGATCCAGCGTGAGTCCGGCCAGCTCCCGCTCCGCACCGGGCGCCCGCGCCGATTTGCGCCAATAGCGTCCATAGCGCCCCACGGCGTTGCGCAGAAAGTCCGCGACTTCGGCCTCGGTAATCAGCGTCGGCTCACCCGTCTGGCGCAGGCGCTGGGCAAGATATTCGGCCACCAGCAGCGTGGCGTGGGCCTCCGTGCCCTCGGCCGGCATCGCCACATCGGTCAACTGCCCGTTTTCGTCAACCAGCGCGAGTCCTTCGGCGCGCTGTTCGGCGACCAGTCCGGCCGCCTCGCACAGCCGGCCGGCCATGGTGCCGCGCTGGTTGATGAAGTAGGCCTGGGCATCGGCTTTCAATGACGCCGTATAGAGCACTGGGTCGTCAAGCAGCTGCCGCGCCAGATGGTGGCGCAGGGCGTCGCGGTGACCCTGTTCGCTGTCCACCCGCAGTTCAGCCACCAACGATTGCAACCGGGATTCGGTGTCCAGCGGCGCGTCCTCGGTACGCCAGGTCGAAGGGCCACGCACCGCTGCCAGCATGCCCGCCAACAGGCGCCGGTGGACGTCGTAAAGGGCGTCCGAATGTTGCCAGCTGCTCTCGTGAACGAAGTTAGCCTCTTCGCCGGCCACCCGTTCCAGCACGCCATGCTCCAGGAGTGTGCGGCACACGGCCACCAGTTCCCTCCGCTCAGAAGCCGTGCGCAGGGTAAAAGTGAAGCCGCGCGCGGCCAGTGCGGGATCGGTTGCCTGCTGCATGATCCGGTCGCCAAGCAGTTTCAGGGTGATCTGCGGGTCGGCCCGTTCCAACACCGCGCAGGCCAGGCACAACAGCACATAGCGACGCCGGTCGTAGCCTGGCAGGCCGCGCGTAGGATCTGACAAGTCCGCCGGTCGCTTGAACAACCGCGCACCCTCACGATCCACGTGCAACGGCCAACCGGCCTCGCGTGCAAACCATTCCCGCAGCCGTTCCGCCTGGCGTCGCACGGCGGGAAAGTCCGCGTGTTCAGGCGACATCAACGGGCGCATCAGCAGGGCGCGCAGTGCACGACGAAATTCATCCTGCTGTTGCGTGCGCTGCAGCTCGCCAATACGTCGGGCCTCTTGGTGAAATGGGGGAGTGCTCATGCCAGTTCCTGCACCAGGCTGATGGTCAGCAGATGATCGCGACCGGAAAGAATGCCCGCCGGCGTGTGAACGTGGGCCTGGCTATCCATGGCCAGCGGTTCCAGGCGAATATGCAGCAAGCCATCGCCGGTACGTCGTTCGACGGCTTGTTCGGGACCGGACTGCTCGGCCAGAGCCTCGCTCAGCAAACCGAGGAACAGACCGAACTCATGCACATCGAGTTCGCCCAGCCTCGACAGGCGGGTGGGTCGGCCGTGAGCCAGGCGCCGCCGCGCCGCCTCGACCTGACGCGATTCCTCCGCCAGTTGCCGGGCCATCAGGGCGCGTTCCTCGCTGCGATCACGCACCCGCGGCAGTGGCCCACGCGGCGCCGCCTCGCCATATTCGCGCAACCTCGGGTTGATGGTCAGCGGT
This sequence comes from Kineobactrum salinum, assembly GCF_010669285.1. Taxonomy (GTDB): domain Bacteria; phylum Pseudomonadota; class Gammaproteobacteria; order Pseudomonadales; family Halieaceae; genus Kineobactrum; species Kineobactrum salinum. The sequence continues at coordinate 256,340 of NZ_CP048711.1, forward strand.
GGGGCCTCCAGCCAGGAGGTGCTGGCCGGCACCTCCTTCTCGGACTGAACTTCGAGTGAAAAATGGCGGGCAGGGTGCAGCGCGAAGGCGGCGCGCGCCAGGCGGTGGGTATCTTCTTCGCTGGCGCAATCGGCAAACCACTGCGCCAGCACACGGAAATCCGCCGAACGGTCGCTGCGTCCGCTGCGCCGCTCGTTTACGGCGGCGATGGCGCTCAGGAGTTGTGGGATCGCCGCCCTCGCCCGCGCCCGCAGCAATTCGGCCTGTGGCGGTTCATTGCCGGTAGCCAGGAACCAGCCACGCAAGCCCTTCCAGCGTTCTCGCCAGGCGGCCTGGCGTTGCCGGGTTTCATCAGCCTGCTCGGTGGTATTTCCCGGCGCGGCATCACGCGCCTCTCGTTCGGCAACAAGAAGAAGAACAGGGTCGATGCGCGTCGACAGATTATCGAGGGTACGCGCGATGGTATCGGAGCGACGGATCAGGTCACCGATAAAACGTTCCAGGTATTCAATCAGGCGTCGCTTGTAAGCCACCACCATATTGGCGTCGGCCTGGTGCAGTTCCAGGCTGCGGGCGACACCAGCCATGAAGGCCTGGGCATTGTCAGCCAAGTCTTCGAACACACGCACCAGATCGCGCAGTATCTCGTGCGTCTTGGCCACATCCGGTCCGTTGCCCGATGCCTCATCGTGAGTGAGCAGTTGCCACAATGCCTGCAGGCGGCTGTCGATATCCTCCAGCGCGACACTCTGTAGTTCGGCGCGTAGCCGCAAGGTGCGTTCGAAAACCGCCAGACCGGCTTCCACCGCCTCGCCACCGCGCGACAGCCGATAGAGAAAGCGCGCCCGATAGAAGTCGCTGAGCGTAGAGACGCGGGCGGTGTCCGGTTGCGACTCCAGATTGCCCCACTCGGCCAGTTGCGAGAGCGCCTGGGCGACTTCTTCCAGCCCGGGCGGTGTACTCGTCCAGGCGGCCTCGGTCAGCACTTCATCGGGACGCAGTTGCAGACGGTACTGGCGCTTTGCGGCGGCGAATACGTCCATGATGGCGCGATAGAACGCAGTCTTGTCTGCGGTGATGTGACGGAACAGGTCGGTCGAAGATGTCTCCATGATGTTCATTCCGTCCGCAGTTTCGCCTGGGCCAGCCGCCGCAGTAAGGCCTGACGACTAGAGTGGGGAGCGAGAAAGCTCTCCAGGTCACGTTCAAACGCAGCGCGGCTGGAGGTGAGCGCGTAAGCTTCTGCAAGATCGGCAAGTATTTTCACTGCCTGGTCATAACCGGAGGCCACGCCCCTTTTGGCCTGGGTATCGGCTGCTTTCCAGTGGGTCTTTGCCTTGGTCATCATCTGCCGCAGATGGGCTTCACGTTGCCGGCGGCGCTCGGTTTCCCTCTTCTTGCGCGCCTTGGCTTCGCGTTCCCTTCGCTCCGAAGCGGCCGCTTCAGCCAGTTCGTGCAGTTGGGCCACGGTGCGCCTGGCATGGGTTGCCGAAGCAAGTGGACGTTGGGCTTTCAGCCAGGCGGCGTATCGTGACTTGATCTGTCTCTCCGTATCTCGCCCGTTACCCGAGGCGATATTCTTGAGCACGGACTTCATGTCATCGTTGGACCAGGTTTTCAGCCAGGCATCGATGTCGGCAAAATCTGCTGATGAAGGGTCCGCGCTACCTGTACTGGCCGCAGCCAGCAGATCGGGATCGACTTCCAGAAACTGTGCCAGCACATGCTGGGCGAGAGACAGAGCCGCCAGGCCTGGCGGCACCTCCGGTTCCTGTACATCATCAGTCATTGTGTGAGCGTCGGCCAGCCAACCCAGGTAAAGCGAGCGCAGGTCGCCGCGCAGCAGTTCCTCCCGTAGCGGCGCGAGACGGCTCATCCAGCCAGTGCCGTCGTCCATGGCAAAGCGGTCGTAGTCTTCACTTTCGTCCAGGCTCCAGTTAAAAATCCAGTGCTCTTTGCTCGCATCGATGGCCAGTGTGTACTCTGAAACCTAGGGTTCCAGTTCGGATTTACGGAAAATCTTCTTTGGTACCCGCAGCGCCAACCAGCAACTGCACCAGTTGGCGGAATAGACAAACGCGTCGAAGTAACGCCGCATCCAGTCTTTGGGGTTGGCCTTGAGGTCGCCCCATTCGTAATGATTGACGAAGCTCCCGGGCGTGATCACGGCACGGGTGGATACTGTACGCAGCTCTGCCATTTCCTTTTCGTTCAGCGGCCGGTCGATGGCCGCAAATTCATAGTATTGGTACTCACTCATATTGGCGCCCCGACTTGCCTGACAGCTCGGAACGCGGTGTCATCTCCCATGTGGAAATACAGGTGTCCATGAAGCTCGTCGCCTTTAATTTCAGCATCGCCCCGACCGCTCACCTCGTCGTTCTCATCAAATCCGTGCCAGCTAAAATCAACGCTCTGGCCTCGCCAACGGCAATCCATCTGTCCCTGCACCAGGCCAAACTGGAAACGCCCGTCTTTATCAGCCTCGAACGTAATGTGTCCGGGTACCTCCATATCCACATAGTCTTGATCCCATCCGGACATCCAGACTATTCGCCAGTGGTGAGGGAATGACTTGGAACTTGATATTTTCTTTTCGGGTTGACGGCTCATAAACGGCCTACCTCAACTCATACCAGGCTCCACGCCCGGCACCATGCCGGACAAGATGCCCTTGCTCCACCAAGGTTCGAAAGTGCTGTTTAAGCGTGTTTCGGTTGCTGTCAGTCAGGCGAATGGCTTCGGCCATGGTGATGCGGCCATGCTCTCGTGCGAACTCGACAATCTGCAACGCAAGAGTCGGCAGAGCTGCCAGTACCAGCTTTTCCCGCTCCAGCTTGCGGTTGAGCTGATGAACTTGTTGGGCGAGGGCTTTCAGGAAGAAGAGCAGCCAAGGCTGCCAGTTTGGCGCATCGCTACGGATGGTGCCCTGGGTCTGGCGCAGGGCCAGGTAGTAGGTTTCCTTGCTTTGCTCGATCACGCTTTCGAGCGAACTGTAGGGTACATAGGCATAGCCGGCCTGCAACAGCAGGAGGGTGGTCAACACCCGGCTCAGGCGGCCATTGCCATCCTGGAAGGGATGGATTTCCAGAAAGACGACCACCCAGATGCCGATGAGCAGCAGGGGATGAAGCCGGTTGGCGGCGCGTTCGTCATTGAACCAGGTGACCATTTCGGTCAGCAGGCGTGGCGTATCGAAGGGGCTTGCGGTTTCGAACACAACGCCCAGGGGATTACCCTTTTCATCGAAGGCGGCCACGCTGTTGTTCGAAGTTTTATAGTGGCCTCGATGCCGGGTGTCCTTGTCACTGTACACCAGCAGGTTCTGATGCAATTGTTTGATGTGGTTCTCCGTCAAGCTGATGTCCTGCCAAGAGGCAAACACCAGATCCATCACCTCGGCATAACCAGCCACTTCCTGCTCGTCGCGGGTGGTGAAGGTATTGGTCTGCAGGTTGGATAGCAGGCGCTCAACATCCCGGTCCGACAGACGGCTACCCTCGATGCGTGTGGAGGAACCAATACTCTCGATAGTGGCCACCCGCCGCAGTGCCGACAGCCGGTCAGGCGCGAGGGTGCCCAAGGCACGCCAAGCGCCTTTGAACTCGTCGACACGGGTGATCAGTCCCAGGATTTCCGGGGTGATCTGCAGGGAGTCGGTTCGTATCATGGGTAACACTATACACCCTCTCCATACCCATTAACACATCCATTTACACCCATTTATAAGCAAGATAGCAATACCCGAAACAGTATCCAATTACACCCATTTTGCGATAACGTGCGATCTGCAACGAGAATATGGTGCTACGAGCGTAAACGCCAATGACCCATAAACTTGAGGCAACCCGATTATTTCAGCGGCATTCTCGATCAGCTCCGCGAGAACCTCCTTGTCTTCATGCAGTCTCATCGGATATTCCAATCCTTTGCCAAAGGCCATGCGCCTTTATCAACGGGTAATTTATAAATGGTGGTGGGGTTCAACGTCTTTTTTAAGGTTGCGACATCCTGGCCGCCGGAATCCAGAATCAGTCCCAGCAAGGCGCGCACCTGAGGGGTATCGTATTCCGACGCCAACTCCACAAGCCGCATGCGCTCCGCTTCGCTCAAGCTGAAAATCCTGCACTTCATTGTCAGAAGCACCAGGGTACGGTCTTGATACGGATCGTTCCGAAATCCTTTTGCTGACGCCCTCCTTCAACGGCAACAGTGACCGTCCTGGGAACCTGGGTGGTCAACCCCAGACGGTTGAACAGCGCCAACCCCGTGACATAGCCCCGCAGGCGCTCACCGTCATACAGGACGGAGCGAACCAATGCGCTATCGGATAGTTTGCGCGGCCCCATAATGCCCTCGAGGGGCACATAAAACTTGCCCTTGGACAGGCGCTGGACCCGTCCGGCAGACACCATGCGACTCATGGCCTGCGCGACCGCAAGCGGCGCCTCCACAACATGGTTTGACAAAGACCGGAAGAAGATTGCCTGTTTTGAGGGATGAGTTGTGGGTATAGCAAAGCTGTACCCTGGCACCGATACGTGCACTGGGCGTAGAATAACGCCCGAAATCATACTGGCCCGTTCGGAAGCGGCTCATATGGTTCAACTCTCCCTGCACGGGTGGTAGCGATGGGAGGCCGGCGACCGGGTCGGGCGATCCCCCTGGTATTTTCGAGTTTTTCATGCCCAAAACCGGGCAATGGCCACGCCATAGCGACTCGGAGATATAAACCGCAAGAACTTCACCCCAAATTTGCCCCACAGGCTCGCGGATAAAATCATAAGTGATTATTTTATATGACTAATATAGATAGCCCTGCACACACCCCCATGATGCAGCAATTCCTCAAGATAAAGGCCCAGCACCCCCGGGAATTGCTGTTCTACCGGATGGGGACTTCTACGAACTGTTCTTCGAGGACGCCAAGCGGGCGGCGGAGCTGCTGGACATTACCCTCACCGCCCGCGGCAAGTCGGGCGGCGAGCCCATCCCGATGGCCGGGGTGCCCTATCACGCCGCGGAGGGATATCTCGCGCGTCTGGTCAAGGCCGGGGTCTCGGTAGCGATCTGCGAGCAGATCGGCGACCCGGCCACCAGCAAGGGGCCGGTGGAGCGCAAGGTCATGCGCATCGTCACTCCGGGCACGCTCAGTGACGAGGCGCTGCTGGAGGAGCGGGCTGACAATCTGCTGCTGGCCATCGCCCAGCAGCGGGAGCAGTTCGGTCTGGCCTGGCTGGACCTGGCCAGCGGCCGCTTCCGGGTATTGGAGGTACAGGGGGAGGAGGCACTGGCCGGCGAACTGCAGCGGCTCAACCCGGCGGAGATCCTGTATCAGGACACCATCGGCCATACGCTCATCACCGGGCACCGCGGGGCGCGAGCCCAGCCGGCCTGGGAGTTCGAACCCGAGAGCGCCCGCCGCGCCCTCAACCTGCAATTCCAGACCCACGACCTGAAGGGTTTCGGCTGTGACGAGCTGGTGCTGGCCATCGGTGCCGCCGGCTGTCTGCTGCAATACGTGAAGGACACCCAGCGCAGCAACCTGCCCATATCCGCAGTCTGGGCCACGAAAGCCGCGCCGAGAGCGTGATTCTCGATGCCGCGACCCGCCGCAACCTGGAGATCGACCGCAATCTTGCCGGCGGCGACAGCAACACGCTGCTGGGGGTAATGGATCGCACAATCACCGCGATGGGCAGCCGTCTGCTGCGGCGCTGGCTGCACCGCCCGCTGACCGACATCGGCGTGCTGCGCGCGCGTCAGGCCGCGGTGCAGGCGCAGTGCACCAATTACGATTACGAACCGGTGCGGGCAGCCCTGAAACCCATCGGCGACATGGAGCGCATTCTCAGCCGGGTGGCACTGCGCTCGGCCCGGCCCCGCGACCTGACCCGCCTGCGCAGCTCGCTGGAGGCGCTGCCTGTGCTGCATGCGGCGCTGGCGCAGTGTCCGGCACCGCGGCTGCAGCAGCTTGCTGTCCAGGCCGGCAATTACCCGGAGCTGTACGAGCTGCTGGGCGCCGCCATCATGGACAACCCACCGGTGGTGATTCGCGACGGCGGCGTCATCGCCACCGGTTATGACACCGAGCTGGACGAGTTGCGCCAACTCAGCAGCAATGCCGGCGACTACCTGCTGGAGATCGAACGGCGCGAGCGCGAAGCCACCGGCATCAGCACGCTGAAAGTGGGCTACAACCGGGTCCATGGCTACTACATCGAGATCAGCCGCGGCCAGTCGCAGCGCGCCCCCGACAGCTACCAGCGCCGCCAGACCCTGAAAAACGCCGAGCGCTTCATCACCCCGGAACTGAAGACCTTCGAGGACAAGGCGCTGTCGGCCCGCAGCCGCGCGCTCGCCCGGGAAAAGGCCCTGTACGAGGCGCTGCTGGAACGCCTCAATGAGGACCTGGCGGCGCTGCAGGATACCGCCGCGGCGGTGGCCGAGATCGACGTACTGGCCAACCTGGCCGAGCGCGCCGACAGCCTGCGCCTGTGCCAGCCGGAGTTTTGCGAGGAGCAGTTGTTCGAGATCAGCGGTGGCCGCCACCTGGTAGTGGAACAGGTGTTGGAAGAACCCTTTATTGCCAACGACACCCTGCTCGACAAGCAGCGCCGCATGTTGCTGATCACCGGTCCCAACATGGGGGGTAAATCCACCTATATGCGCCAAAATGCAGTGATCGCGCTGCTCGCCCATATCGGCAGTTTCGTCCCCGCCAGCAGCGCCCGGCTGGCACCGATAGACCGCATCTTTACCCGGATCGGCTCATCCGACGACCTGGCCAGCGGCCGCTCCACCTTCATGGTGGAGATGACCGAGACCGCCAACATCCTGCACAATGCCACCACCCGCAGTCTGGTGCTGATGGACGAGGTCGGCCGCGGCACCAGCACCTTCGACGGTCTCAGCCTGGCCTGGGCAGCGGCGATCCAGCTGGCCCGGGAAGTGCGCGCCTTTACCCTGTTTGCGACCCACTACTTCGAGCTGACGGCCCTGCCGGAGCTGTGCCCGACCATGGCCAATGTGCACCTGGATGCCACCGAGCATCAGGATCATGTGGTGTTCCTGCACAATATCCAGGAGGGGCCCGCCAACAAGAGTTTCGGCCTGCAGGTGGCCAAGCTGGCCGGCATCCCCGAGCCGGTACTGCGCGCGGCGCGCGACAAGCTGACGGAACTGGAACGGCACCGCGATCTGTCCGATGGCCGGACGCCGGCACCGTCCCAGGCAGAGCTGTTTGCCAGCGCCCCGCCACACCCGGTCGTGCAGCAACTGGAGACGCTGGATATCGACAGCCTGAGTCCGCGCCAGGCGCTCGAGTTGCTCTACCAGCTACGTGCGCAGCTGGACTGAAATCCCTTCAATTCTTGCCGCCGAGCAGGTAAACTTCGCCTCCCTGATGTAGAGATCTGAGGCAAGCGTGGCATGACATTTGTTGTAGGCGAGCAATGTATCAAATGCAAACATACCGACTGTGTGGAAGTGTGCCCGGTGGATTGCTTCTATGAGGGTCCGAACTTCCTGGTGATCCACCCGGATGAGTGCATTGATTGCGCGCTGTGTGAGCCCGAATGCCCGGTGGACGCGATCTATTCCGAGGATGAACTGCCCGAGGACCAGCAGGTCTTCCTGGAGCTCAATGCCGAACTGGCCGAGGTGTGGCCCAATATCACCGAAATGAAGCCGGCCCCGGACGATGCCGAGGAGTGGGCGCACAAGCCCAACAAGCTGCCCTTGCTGGAGCGCTAATGCGGCCAGTGCGGTAACATAAAAAAACCCGCCAGCGGCGGGTTTTTTTATGGATCGACCCTGCAGCCATACCCTAGTTGAACAGTGAGTCGCCGCTCAAACCCTGCATCTCCATGATACTGCGCAACCGCCGCAGAGCCTCTACCTGGATCTGGCGCACACGCTCCCGGGTCAGGCCAATCTCCCTGCCCACTTCCTCCAGCGTACTGCTTTCATGGCCGCGCAGCCCGAACCGCCGGGACACAACCTCACGCTGCTTTTCCGAAAGCTCGTCGAGCCAGACGCCAATGCTGTCGTGAATATCCCTGTCCTGCAACAGCTGGGATGGGTCACTCCCCTGGGCATCGGCGATAGTGTCCAGCACGGCCTTGTCGGAATCGGGTCCTACCGGCACATCGATGGAAGTAACGCGTTCGTTCAGGCCCAGCAACCGCTTGACGTCCGTGGCGGGCTTGTCCAGCATCTCCGCGATCTCTTCCGCGGTGGGCTCATGATCCAGGCGCTGGGTGAGTTCCCGCGCGGCACGCAGGTACACATTGAGCTCCTTCACTACGTGGATGGGCAGGCGGATAGTGCGGGTCTGGTTCATTATCGCCCGCTCTATGGTCTGGCGAATCCACCAGGTGGCGTAAGTGGAAAAACGAAAGCCCCGCTCCGGGTCGAATTTTTCCACCGCCCGTATCAGACCCAGGTTACCCTCTTCGATCAGGTCCAGCAGGGTCAAGCCACGGTTGATATAGCGCCGGGAAATCTTCACGACCAGCCGCAGATTGCTCTCGATCATGCGCTTGCGGCCGTTCTCGTCACCCTTGCGGGCAAGACGGGAATAGTGCTTTTCCTCGTCAGCGGTCAGCAACGGCGAAAAGCCTATTTCATTGAGATAAAGCTGGGTCGCATCCAGGGATTTTTCAATGCAACGGGCGGATTTGGCGCGGTCAAAGGCCAGCTCGTCCGCATCCAGTATGACCTCTTCACGTTCACTGGAGAACTCATCCCCGCTAGCCGCGTCGTGCTCCACAGCGGGGTTGCTTGCGTCGGGGTCTGGGCCGGGTACGGGGGCCGGTCGATCGGCGCGGGTCTTAGCTGTGGATCTTCTGCCCGCACCGCTATTGCGCCTTGAGCCTGTATTCGTGGTGTCCACTTCCATGGCCATACCTCATTATTCCCGCTGGAGGAAAAATGTATCAACGCCGTGGAAACAGGTTACCTCAAGGTCAGTGATAAATACAAGACACCTACCGGGGGGGCAGGAAGTGCAGCGGATCCAGCGGCTTTCCCTCCCTGCGGATCTCAAAATGCAGCTTGACGGAGTCGGTGCCAGTGCTGCCTTTTTTCGCGATTTCCTGTCCGGCCCGCACCAGTTCGCCCTCGGCCACCAGCAGGCGGTCATTGTGCCCGTAGGCGCTGAGATGGACATCGTCGTGCTTCACGATCAGCAACTCGCCAAAACCCACGATCCCGGTGCCCGCATAGACCACCTGGCCCGCCGCGACCGCCACCACCGGATCACCCCGCTGTCCGCCAATATCAATCCCTTTGTGCACAGTAGCTGAATAGCCCCGCGTTACCCGCCCCGGGGTGGGCCAGCGCCAGGCCGTAACAGGGGCCAGCACAGCCGCCGCGGTCGGTGGCGCAGCCGGGGGCCGGGTAGCGGATGCAGGGGGGCGCTGCGGGGGCACTGGTGTCGTTCTGGCCGGGCTCGATGGTCGGCTGGCACCCCTGTCGGGGGACACAGTGCTGTCACGGCGGGGCGCTGTCGCCTCCGCTGGCCCGCTGCTTATGGGTTCGGGTGGGGGAGTGTGACGTACGGCATGCCCGGAACGCGCTGCGCTCCCGGTGGCATCGCCGATGACCCGCAAACGCTGGCCCGGGTGGATGGTGTAGGGTGCGCGAATACCATTGCGCGCGGCCACCTCCCGATAATCCTGGCCGAAGCGAAATGCGATTGAATACAAGGTATCGCCACGCCGGACAACATAGCTGTCCGCCGGCAGGGGCAGATGGGTGGTGGCGGGCGTACGGCGGTCCTCAATCGGTGCGGGTGGGCCACCGGCACAGGCTGTCAGTACCAGCAGCAGTAAACAAACCAGCTGCGCGCGCCAGGCATCAGACACGGAGTCAGGCCCGTCCCCATTGCCTGTGGATCCACCACACCAGCGCGAAACCAAGCACCATCAGCGCCAGGCACGGAATCAGCATCGGATCTTCCCCTGCTACCGTCAGATACTCCTGGGGCAGCACCGGAACCTGCTGTGCCGGGCGCAGTTCACCATGGCTGCTGACCACCCAGTCCAGCGCCCGTTTCCAGGGCCAGACGACCAGCAGCGAACCGAACAGAAAGCCGGTCAACAGCGCCATGGTGGGGCTGTGAAAGCGGTGTAACAGCCAGTACAGCAGGCGCGAGAAACACATCAGTCCGGTCCCCGCGCCGACCGCAAACACCAGCAGTACATCCCACTGGAAATCGTTCACCGCGGCCAGTATGGGACCATACATCCCCAGCAGGATCAGAATGAAGCTCCCGGAAATGCCGGGCAGGATCATCGCGCAAATGGAAACAAAGCCGGCAATGAATACGCCCGGCAGGCCCGGCGTCATCGCTACCACCGGTGACAGGGCGATGGCCACCGCCACCAGCAGCCCCAGCAGCAGACAGCCGGCGCGCACCGGTGTCCACTGCCCGACCTGGCGCAGCAGAACCAGCGCGGAAGCCAGGATCAGGCCGAAGAAAAACGCCCACAGCGGCACCGGATAGTGCGCCAGCAACCAGGCAATCAATCGCGCCAGCGACGCGATACTGGTGCCAATCCCGAGTACCAGCGCCAACAGAAAGGCACCGTCCACATGGTCCCAGGCGGCGCGCAACCGTCCCCGCCACAGCAAGCCCAGGAACGGCAGGCCAAAGGCACGGATGCTGGCCAGCAGCCGGTCATAAATGCCGGTGATGAAGGCTATGGTCCCGCCGGATACCCCCGGCACGATATCGGCAGCACCCATCAACACACCACGCAGGTAAATACCTGCCGGGGTCACCGCGCTACCTCACTGTACCGGGCCGTAGCGGAACAAAGCGCACCGCCTCGACAATACGCGTCTCGAAGCCATCGCTGGTGCGGGTGACTTGCTGCAAGTGCTGACTGGCGCCGCCGACCGGAATCACCAGGCAACCACCGGGCGCCAGCTGTTGCAGCAGCTCTTCCGGGATGCGCTCGGGGGCCGCGGTACTGAGGATGCCGTCGAAAGGGCCCGCCTCTTCCCAGCCCAGGCCGCCATCAGCGTGACGCAGCTGCACATTGCGCAGGCGGAGTTGCCGCAAGCGCTGGCGAGCCCTGTCCAGCAACGGTTTGATGCGCTCAACACTCCACAGCTGGTCGACCAGTTGAGCCAGCACGGCGGTCTGGTAGCCCGAGCCGGTGCCCAGCTCGAGCACCCGGGCCCGCGGTCCGTGTTCCAGCAAAAGCTCGGTCATGCGGGCCACTATATAGGGTTGCGACAGGGTTTGTTGATAGCCGATGGGCAGTGCCGTGTCCTCGTAGGCGCGGTGCGCCATCGCCTCGTCCAGAAATAAATGCCTGGGCGTGCTTCGCATCACATCCAGCACCCCGGGATTGCTGATTCCCTGTTCCACCAGGCGTCCAATCAGCCGCTCCCGCGTACGCTGCGAGGTCATCCCGATGCCGTTGAGATCAACGCTGCTCACTGCCGTTACCACTCCCCCGATCCCCTTCCCTATAGTCTACCAATTCTGCCAGTACGGCGGTCGCATAGCTGCCCGCGCCCAGACCGAAACTCAGTAATAACGTATCATCATCACAAAACTGCCAGCAAAAGTCATCCGCCAGCAGGCGCGCGGAACGGTAGGCCAGAGTCAGGCCAGCCTGCTCCAGGAAGCGGCAGGCCGCCGCTTCATCGGCCAGCACCCGGGACTGCTCAGACAGCATGGGTTCGGCCTGCAACACCTTGCCCAGACCCCACAGGGGCAGGCCGGGGTGGATGTCTCCGGCCGCTGTCCGCGCCTCGATTTCCGCATCCACTCCGGCGCAGGCAAACAGACTGCGCGATCCCTGCAGCATGCAGACATCGCCCGCCAGCACCCGGTTCCAGCTCTGTTGCCGTACGCGATGAGCCAGCAGGAGATTGAACAGCTGAGCCCGCAGCGCCGACAGCAACAGGCTGCGGCGGCTGCGGGACAGCTTGCCGCCGCCGCGCTGAACCCATTGCCGCGCCTGCAGCAGGGTGGCGCCGGCACGGCCGAAGCGCTGTTCGCCAAAATAGTTGGGTACCCCCTGCGCCCGCACCCGTTCCAGCTGCTGTTCCAGCGCGGCCCTGTCACCTTCGAGCCGGCGCAGCCGCAATTCGAATAGGTTGCCGCGGTGTACGCCGCGCTTGAGCTTGCGCGAGTGGCGCGACTGCGCCAGCAAGACGATGTCGCCCCGGCCTCCAACTGCTTCCAGTCCGGCTCCGGGCGCCCCGCCATGCGCACGCTCAACCATTGGCTGGTGACGGCGTGGCGATCTTTCAGGCCGCTGTAGCCGATGTCCCGCGGATGGATCCCGCTGAGACCTGAGACCCGCTGCAGCAGGTCTTCGGTCGTGAGGCCGCGCTTCTGCAACTGCAAAAAGACGTGCTCTCCCTGGTTGTCCGGGCAAAAACCCAGCTGCTCGCGAACCACGAAGTCCTCGGGCGTGAACCGGATCAAGGCGCGAGCCGGCAGCTCGGCAACGACCGTTGGCCGGGACGCGATCACCCTGCGGCAGCAGTCAGCAGCACCACGGCATGGGCGGCAATACCCTCGCCGCGCCCGGTGAAGCCCAGCTGCTCGGTGGTTGTCGCCTTCACGTTCACCCGTTCCGGCGGCACCTGCAGGTCCGCCGCCAGCAGGGTCTGCATGGCCGGCACGTGGGGCGCCAGTCGCGGCGCCTGGGCAACAATGGTGGCATCCATGTTTGCCAGTACCCAACCACAGGCGTGGACCTGGGCGACCACCTCGCGCAACAGGCGGCGGCTGTCGACCCCCGCCAGGGCCGGGTCTGTGTCCGGAAAATGGCGGCCAATATCACCGCGACCGATCGCGCCCAGCAGTGCGTCACAGAGCGCGTGAATCAAGACATCACCGTCGGAATGAGCCTGCAGAGCGCGATCGTGGGGAATCGTCACGCCCCCCAGCACCAGCTGCTCACCGGGGCCAAAACGGTGGACGTCGTAACCGTGCCCTATTCGCACCCGTCTCCTCCCTCCGCCCGCCGTCCCGCTCCGTCCAGATACCAGGCCGCCAGCTGCAGGTCCTCTGCCACCGTTACCTTGAGGTTGCGGGCGGAGCCGGCCACCAGCTGGACCGGGTGCCCTGCCCATTCCATCGCGGAGGCCTCATCGGTCACCTCGACACCGGCGTCCAGCGCCGCCACCAGCGCGGCCTGTAATTCACCGAGGCGGAACATCTGGGGAGTCTGTGCCCGCCACAGTGAAGTGCGATCCAGGGTTGCGCACACCTGCCCGGCGGCATCCGCCTGCTTGACAGTATCCAGCACCGGCTGCGCCAGCAGCGCTCCGCTGCCCGAACGGCTCACCTGGGCAATCAGGCGCTCGATATCGGCGACCGCAACGCAGGGCCGCGCCGCGTCGTGTACCAGCACCCAGTCAGCCGCATCTGCAATTTTTTGCAACTGCCGCAGTGCCGCCAGTACTGAATCGGCCCGCCGGGCACCGCCACTGACCACCTCCACCCGTGGCTCGCGGGCCAGCTCTGCGGCCCGCGGATCAGCCCCAGGCAGCGCCACCACCACTCCGACAACAGCATCACAGGCGAGCAGCGCCCGCAGACTGTGCCGCAGCAGGCTGACCCCGCCGATCTCGAGAAACTGCTTGGGACAGTCTGCGGCCATGCGGCTGCCACTGCCGGCGGCGGGAATGACCCCCCAGCACCGCGCATTGACGCTCATTGCCGGCCTGTCTCCGCGCCGGCATCAGGTTCGTCTTCGGGCGCGACCACCTGATAGAACACTTCGCCCTCGCGCACCAGCCCCAACTGTTCCCGGGCCCGCTGTTCCAGTCCGTCGTTGCCGGTCTGCAGCTCGAGCACCTCCCGTTCCAGCACCGCGTTGCGCTCGCGCAGTTCGCGGTTGATCCCGGTCTGGGTCTCCACCTGCAATTCCAACCGCCGCTTCTCCGCCAGGCTGCCCTCGGCAAACCAGAGCCGGTACTGCAGTACCAGCACCACAAGCACCAGCACAGCCAGCAGCAGGCGCACGGCCTAGCTCCGGCGTCCGAATTCGGCCAGACCGCGGTAGGGAGCCTGCCCCGCCAGCTCGGCCTCAATCCGCAGCAGGCGATTGTACTTCGCGACCCGGTCCGACCGGCACAGGGATCCGGTCTTGATCTGACCCGCTGCGGTAGCCACCGCCAGATCGGCGATGGTGGTATCTTCTGTCTCGCCAGAACGGTGAGAGATGACCGCGGTATAGCCTGCCTGCCGCGCCATCGCTATCGCATCCAGGGTTTCCGACAGACTGCCGATCTGGTTGAACTTGATCAGGATGGAGTTGGCGACGCCGCGCTCGATGCCCTGTTGCAGGATTTTGGTGTTGGTGACGAACAGGTCATCCCCCACCAACTGGACCCGGTCGCCGATCTTCTCGGTCAACAGCTTCCAGCCGTCCCAGTCCGACTCATCGAGACCGTCCTCAATCGAGATAATCGGGTGAGCGGCCGCGAGCGCAGCCAGGTAGTCAGTGAATTCGGCGCTGCTGAACTGCTTGCCCTCCCCGGCCAGGTCGTAGACTCCGTCACGGTAGAACTCCGAAGCAGCACAGTCCAGGCCAGGGTGATATCCCGGCCCAGCTGATAGCCGGCCTTCCCCACCGCCTCGGCAATCACTTCCAGCGCGGCCTCGTTGGAGGGCAGGTTGGGAGCAAAGCCACCCTCGTCGCCCACCGCAGTGCTGAGCCCGCGGCCGGCCAGCTCCTTCTTCAGCTGGTGGAAGATCTCCGCGCCGGCGCGCAGCGCCTCGGCAAAGCTGGGGGCCGCCACCGGCTGGATCATGAATTCCTGGATGTCGACATTGTTGTCGGCGTGCTCACCGCCATTGAGGATATTCATCATCGGCACCGGCATGGAAAAGTCCGTGCTGTCATTGAGTTCGCCAATGTGCTGGTACAGTGGGATCCCGCGAGCGCTGGCCGCCGCCTTCGCCGCCGCCAGCGAGACCGCCAGGATGGCATTGGCGCCGAATTTGGCCTTGTTCTCGGTGCCGTCGGCGTCGATCATCGCCTGGTCCAGTTCCCGCTGTTGCTCGGGGTCGCGCCCCTGCAGCAATTCCCGGATGGGACCGTTCACATGGCCTACCGCAGTGAGCACGCCCTTGCCCAAGTAGCGCGCGCTATCGCCATCGCGCAGTTCCAGCGCCTCCCGCGAGCCGGTGGAGGCGCCGGAGGGAGCGCAGGCGGCACCCACCTCACCACTGGCGAGGGTGACCTCGGCCAGCACGGTCGGGTTGCCCCGGGAGTCCATGACCTCAAAGGCCTGAATGTTCGCAATCTTGCTCATCTGGCTACGCTCCGTTCCCAATCAATTTACTTTATTTACTCTATGGTAAGCGCCGGCAGGCTCTTGACCAGTTCATCCACCGCCTTGACCTGGACCAGGAAGGCCTCCAATTGATGCAGTGGCAGCGCACTGGGACCATCGCAGAGCGCCTGCTCCGGTGCCGGATGCGCCTCCAGGAACAGGCCCGCAAGCCCGACTGCCATCCCCGCCCGGGCCAGCTCCAGCACCTGGGAGCGCCGCCCGCCGGAGGCCGCACCCAGCGGGTCGCGGCACTGCAGGGCGTGGGTGACGTCGAACACCAGCGGCAGGTCGCCGCAGGCCTGCTTCATGACGCCAAACCCCAGCATGTCCACCACCAGATTGTCATAGCCGAAATTACTGCCACGCTCACACAGCAGCAGACGGTCGTTGCCGCACTCGCGGAACTTGTCCGCCACATTGGCCATTTGGGTGGGACTCAAAAACTGGGGTTTCTTGATGTTGATTACCGCGCCGGTCGCGGCCAACGCGGCGACCAGGTCGGTCTGCCGCGCCAGGAATGCCGGCAACTGCAGGATGTCGCAGACCTCGGCCGCCGGCGCTGCCTGTTCCGGGCTGTGCACGTCGGTCAACACCGGCACTGCAAACTGTTGCTTGACCTCGGCCAGGATATCCAGTCCTTCATCGAGTCCGGGCCCGCGAAAGGAATGGATCGAAGAGCGGTTGGCCTTGTCGTAGGAGGCCTTGAATACCAGCGGGATATTCAGCCGCTGGCAGACCGCCACATAGTGCTCGGCGACGCGCAGTGCAAAGTCGCGGCTCTCCAGAACATTGACGCCTCCCAACAGCACAAAGGGCGCGTCGTTGGCGATGGTGATGGCACCGATACTGACACTGCTGCTGGTCACGGGGCTACTCCTGTTGCGCGACGGGGCCGGCGCGCCAGGCACTCAGCCCCGGGCATGGGTCAGCGCCGCCTCAATGTAACTGGTAAACAGGGGATGGCCGCCGCGGGGCCGGGAAGTGAACTCGGGGTGGAACTGGCAGGCGATGAACCAGGGATGATCGGGCAATTCGATCATCTCCACCAGGGCCCGGTGTTCGGACCAGCCGCCCACCCGCACGCCCGCCGCAACCAGCTGGTCCACATAGTTGTTATTGATTTCATAGCGGTGCCGATGCCGTTCCAGCACGGTATCGCTGCCATATATTTCATGCGCCCTGGAACCGGGCTCCAGGTAGCAGGTCTGGGCGCCCAGACGCATGGTGCCGCCCAGATCGGAGCTTTCGTCGCGCTGCTCGGTGGAACCGTCAACGTTCTGCCACTCGGTGATCAGGGCGACGATGGGGTGCGGCGTGGACGCCACCATCTCGGTGGAGTTGGCCCCCTCCAGTCCGCAGACGTTGCGAGCATACTCGATCAGGGCCACGTGCATGCCCAGACAGATGCCAAGAAACGGAATCCGGTGCTCGCGCGCATGGCGCACGGCCATGATCTTGCCCTCGACCCCACGGTCGCCAAAACCTCCCGGCACCAGGATAGCGTCCATCTGTTCCAGCACCCCGGTGCCGTCGCGTTCGATGTCCTCGGCGTCGATATAGGCGACCTGGACTTCAGCCAGGGTCTGCAGGCCGGCGTGCTTGAGTGCCTCGTTCAGCGACTTGTAGGCGTCCAGCAGATCCATGTATTTGCCGACCATCGCGATGCGCACCCGGCCGCGGGTGTCGCTGAACTCGCGCCGCAGCACGTCGTCCCATTCTGTCAGATCCGCCGCCGGGCACTCCAGGTGAAAGCGCTCCACCACGAAGTCGTCCAGACCATAGGCGTGCAGCATGCCGGGAATCCGGTAAATTGAATCGGCATCCAGCAGCGGGATGACCGCACGCTCTTCGACATTGGTGAACAGGGAGATTTTCTTGCAGGCACCGGCATCGATGGGCACCGCACAGCGGCACAGCAGGATGTCCGGCTGCAGGCCGATGGAGCGCAACTCCTTGACCGAGTGCTGGGTAGGTTTGGTCTTGATCTCGCCAGCCGTGGCGATATAGGGCACCAGCGTGAGATGCATCAGCAGTGCGCGCCCGGCGCCCACCTCGACCCGCAATTGTCGGGCAGCTTCCAGGAACGGCAGGCTCTCGATGTCGCCCACGGTTCCGCCAATCTCGATGATGGCGACGTCGACGTCTCCGGCACCGAGCACGATACGGCGCTTGATTTCGTCGGTAATGTGGGGGATCACCTGCACCGTGCCGCCCAGGTAATCGCCGCGGCGCTCCTTCTTCAGCACCGAATCGTAGACCCGCCCGGTGGTAAAGTTGTTGCTGCGCTTCATCGTGGTGTGGGTGAAGCGTTCGTAGTGACCCAGGTCCAGGTCGGTTTCCGCGCCATCTTCGGTGACGAACACCTCACCGTGCTGGAAGGGGCTCATCGTGCCCGGGTCGACGTTGATGTAGGGATCCAGCTTCAGCAGCGTCACCCGAAGCCCGCGCGCCTCGAGTACCGCCGCCAGCGATGCGGCCGCGATCCCCTTGCCCAGAGACGAAACCACACCACCTGTGACGAACACATATCGCGTCATGAAAAGCCTTTTTTCAAGCTGTAATTACGGACAATCAGGGTCCACGCAAAACGGCAATGGGGCTGCTGTCCGGGGGCGCGAGTCCTGCAAAAGATGGGAAATCAGGTTAGCAGAAAGGCGTCCGCAGCTCAATCCGCGGGGCCGGAAGTATTTCGGGTCCAGAGCGGCCGCCAGGCGCCCTGACCACCCAGCAGGGCCAGGCGGGAAGAGTCGCAGAGCCAGAGATCGGCGACCGCCAGCAGCTCCTCGTCCAGATACAGCAGCGGCAGGCGCTGCCGCCACCAGGGTGGAATTGCGGCTTCCTGCAGCAGCTTCTTGAGGCTGCGGCTACCGCCGCGCCCAGCCAGGCGGCAGCGCTCACCACCCTGGCGCCAGCGCAGCGTCAGCCTCTCGTCTGTGCGCAAGCGTAGCCCTGGCGAGTCCCCCGCCGGAATCAGTGCCAGCTGCCCCCCGGTGGGCAGCGCCACCGTCGTCGCCGGCGTCAGCCGAAGTTCGGCCAGCGCCTCGGCCGCCGGCGGCAATGCCACAACCAGATACAGGGCGTCAGCGAAACGTTGCAAGCGGTAACGGCCACAATCCAGCCGCGCGCCACGACGCAGCCCGCTGTGCAACTGGCGCAGGAACTCCGCCAACTGCGCCTGATCGGGCATTGGCAGCTGCTGTTGGCGCAGCCAGCGGCGCAGCACCAGCAGGCCAGCTTCGACCGGCAGCTGCAGCAGCGGCGGCAACGCAAGCCCCGGATCACCCAGCCGGCTGCGCACAGGTTCGACCCGTGGCAGCAGCTCATCCAACACCTCGCCCGCCGCATGCAGACGGTGGGCCGAACGGGTGATGGTTCTGCGGCAGGCCGGCCAGCGCGCCGCCAGCCGCGGCACGATTTCGTGGCGCAGGTAATTGCGGTCAAAGCGGGTATCAGTGTTGGAAGGGTCGTCTATCCATTCCAGCGCCTGCTCCCTGGCATAGCGCTGCAGCGCGCTGCGGGGATAGTCCAGCAGCGGCCGCTGCAAAGTGCCGGCACCCAGCGGCCGTGACCCTGGCATGCCCTGCAGCCCCTGCAGCCCTGCCCCGCGCAGCAAGCGCAGCAGTACGGTCTCCATCTGGTCGTCCTGGTGGTGCGCCAGAAAGATCACATCGCCCGGCTCAAGTAGCTGAGCCAGCGCGCGATAGCGTGCCTTGCGGGCCGCTGATTCAGTACCCTCGCCCGTCACCGCCACTTCTACCTGGCGCCGCAACAGGGGCAGTCCGAAACCGTCGCAGACTCGCTCGCAATGCTGCTCCCAGGCAGTGGAGGCGGGCTGCAGCTGGTGGTTGATATGCACCGCGACCAGGGCCGGCGCACCGGCCTGTTCGCGACAGTGACAATGCAGCAAGTGCAGCAGGACAGTGGAGTCCAGCCCCCGCTGTAGGCGACCAGCCAACGTGCAGCGCCGTGGAGCCCGTCGAGGACTGGCTGCAGCCGCCGGAGAGTCAGCATTTCATTCTTCATGGGACCACCGGTCGGTGGTGGTGTGTCAGTTGCCGTAGGACATCAGGCGCTGGTAGCGCTGCTCCAGCATATCCTCCAGCGGAATTTGCTCGAGCCGCTCCAACTCGCCGGCCAGGTGTTGCTGGATGCGCTGGGCAGCCAGGTCGACATTGCGGTGGGCCCCACCCAGCGGTTCGGGGATGGTGGCGTCGACGATGCCCAGTTCCTGCAGCACCGAAGAGGTCACCCCCATCGCCGCCGCGGCTTCCGGGGCATGGGCGGTACTCTTCCAGATGATATTGGCGCAACCTTCGGGAGAGATCACGAAATAGGTGGCGTACTGCAGCATAACCAGGTGGTCGCCGACGCCGATCCCCAGCGCGCCACCCGAGCTGCCTTCGCCGATGACCACGCAGATGATCGGCGTCGCCAGACGCGACATGGTCGCCAGATTCTGGGCGATGGCCTCACTGATGCCCCGCTCCTCCGAGTCGATCCCCGGATAGGCACCGGGAGTGTCTATCAGGGTAATCACCGGCATCCTGAAGCGCTCTGCCAGCTGCATCAGGCGCAGCGCCTTGCGGTAGCCCTCCGGCTTGGGCATGCCGAAGTTGCGCAGCACCTTGTCCTTGACCGCCCGCCCTTTCTCCTGCCCGATCACGACCACCGGCCGCCCGCAGAGGCGGGCCACGCCGCCGACGATGGCGCGGTCGTCGCCAAAGTGTCGGTCACCATGCAGTTCATCGAAATCGGTGAAGACCCGGGGATGTAATCCAACGTGTAGGGGCGCTGGGGATGGCGCGCCACCTTGACGATTTCCCAGGCACTGAGATTGGCGTAGATCTTCTCGGTGAGCTTGGTGCTCTTTTCCCGCAGGGTACGAATTTCCTCGCTGAGATTGATGTCCGCGTCGGTACCCACCAATTGCAGCTCTTCAATCTTGACCTCAAGCTCGGCAATGGGCTGTTCAAAATCAAGATAATTGGGGTTCATGCGCACTCGAACTCTGCTGGATTAGTGGGGTCGACAGTGTACAAAAATAATCTCCGGGGCACCAATCAAGCACTCACCAGCGCGATCATGATACCGGCAGCCACGGCCGAGCCCACCACACCGGCCACATTGGGCCCCATCGCGTGCATCAGCAGGTAGTTGTGGGGGTTGGCCTCCAGCCCCACCTTGTTGCTGACCCGGGCAGCCATCGGCACCGCCGAGACGCCGGCCGAGCCAATCAGCGGATTCAGCGGGGTACTGCCAAAGCGGTTCATCAACTTGGCCATCAGTATCCCCGACGCGGTGCCAATTGCGAACGCCACAATGCCCAACAACAGGATGCCGAGTGTATTGAAGTCCAGGAACTTGTCCGCCACCAGCTTGGAGCCGACCGCGAGACCAAGAAAAATCGTGGTGATATTGATCAGCGCATTCTGCGCTGCATCGCTCAGGCGCCCGACCACCCCGCACTCACGCATCAGATTGCCGAAGCAAAACATCCCCAGCAGCGGTGCGGCCGTAGGCAGAAACAGCGCCACCAGGATCAGCAGCACCAGCGGGAAGGTGATTTTCTCTCGTTGCGATACTTCGCGCAGTTGTACCATTTCAATCCTGCGCTCTGCCTCGGTGGTCAGTGCACGCATGATGGGCGGCTGGATCAGCGGCACCAGTGCCATGTAGGAGTAGGCGGCGACCGCGATCGGACCCAGCAGGTCCGGCGCCAGAATACTGGACACATAGATCGCGGTAGGGCCGTCAGCGCCCCCGATGATGCCGATGGCGGCCGCGTCGGCGAGACTGAAATCCATCACCCCCAGCGCCGTCAGGCCCACGGCTCCGAGCACTGTGGCGAAGATGCCGAACTGGGCTGCCGCGCCGAGAAACAGCGTCTTGGGGTTGGCCAGCACCGGACCGAAATCCGTCATAGCGCCCACGCCCATGAAGATGATCAGCGGCCCCGAGCCACTGGCTATGGCCACGCTGTAGAAGCGATGGAGCATGCCACTGCTGTGACCGGCCTCCTCCGCCAGATCGACAGCGGCCAACTGTGCCACCGGATCAGCCTGCTCGAATGCCGCCACCAGGGCCTTGCCGCCCTCGCTCGCGGATTGCCCCAGCAACCTGGCCAGCTCGGCCAGCAGTGGCGCGTCCCCCAGAAAGATGGCGTTTTCCACCGCCGAATAGGCCAGGCCGGCCCCGGGGATATTGGCCAGGATGCCACCAAAACCGATCGGCACCAGCAGCAGTGGCTCAAACTGCTTGCGGATGGCCAAATACAACAATACCAGCCCGATCAACAGCATGAAGGCCTGACCGGGCGCGAGTTGGGCCAGGCCCGACGAGCGCCAGAGCTGCAACAGATTGTCCATACAGATCAGCCCAGGCTTATCAAGGAAGTGCCGACCGTGACCGCATCGCCCGGCTTGACGTCGACGCTGGCCACTGTTCCGGCCCGGGGCGCACGCACCTCGGTCTCCATTTTCATGGCTTCCAGAATCAGCAGGACTTCGCCAGTCTCGACCGTATCGCCCACTGCGACGTTGATCTTGACGATGTTGCCGGCCAGCGGTGCAGGCAGCGGCTGTGCATCCGCAACCGGTGCCGCCGCAGGAGCACTGGCAGCCGCCGCGGTGCCGCCGGAGGCGACCGCATTGATGTCACCTCCTGCCGTCACTTCCACCACATAGGACTGCCCATTTACCGAGATGGTGTACACCGCCGGTTCGCTGTCATCCGCAGGGGGGTGGCGACTGCGGGAGTGGCGGACCCGCCGTCCGCCGCGGGAGCCGGTTCAAACGCCGCCGGGTCTCCGCGGTGCTCCAGGAACTTGAGCCCGACCTGGGGAAACAGCGCATAGGTGAGCACGTCGTCGACTTCATTGTCCCCGCTGGCCAGTTGTATGCTCTTCTCCCGCGCCAGATCCTGCAACTCACCGGTCAGGGTCTGCATTTCGTCTTCCAGCAAATCCGCCGGCCGGCAGCTGATCGGTTCCGCGCCCTCCAGCACCCGCTGTTGCAGCTCGGCGTTGACCGGCGCCGGGGTGGCGCCGTACTCGCCCTTGAGTAGCCCGGCAGTCTCCCGCGATATGGATTTGTAGCGTTCGCCGGTGAGCACGTTGATCACCGCCTGGGTGCCGACGATCTGCGAGGTGGGTGTGACCAGCGGGATGAAACCCAGGTCCTCCCGCACGCGGGGGATTTCCTCCAGAACCTCGTCCATTCGGTCAGTCGCACCCTGTTCGCGCAGTTGGTTTTCCATGTTGGTCAGCATGCCACCGGGCACTTGCGCCACCAGAATACGGGCATCGACCCCGCGCAGAGAACCCTCGAAGCGGGCATATTTCTTGCGCACCTCACGAAAGTAGGCGGCGATGGAAGCCAGCTGTTCGATGTCCAGGCCGGTATCACGATCGGTGTCGCGGAAGATGGCCACCACCGATTCGGTGGGGGAATGACCGTAGGTCATGGACATGGAGGATATCGAGGTATCGACGTTGTCGATGCCCGCCTCCACGCATTTGAGGATGGTCGCGGTGGACAGGCCGGTGGTGGCGTGGCACTGCATGTGAATGGGAATGTCACAGGCCGCCTTTAGCCGCTTCACCAGCTCATAGCCTTCGTAGGGCCGCAGCAAGCCCGCCATGTCCTTGATTGCGATCGAATCGGCGCCCATATCCTCGATGCGCTTGCCCTGCTCCACCCAGGTCTCGATATCGTGGACTGGACTCAAGGTGTAGGAGATAGTGCCCTGGGCATGCTTGCCCACATCCTTGACTGCCTGCAGCGCCACTTCGATATTGCGCATGTCGTTCATCGCATCGAATACCCGGAACACATCCACGCCATTGTGGGCTGCACGCTCGACAAACCGGCGCACCACATCGTCTGCATAATGCCGGTAGCCCAGAATATTCTGGCCGCGAAACAGCATCTGCTGCGGCGTATTGGGCATGGCTTTTTTCAGCTCCCGAATGCGGTCCCACGGGTCCTCCCCGAGATAGCGAATGCAGGCATCGAAGGTGGCGCCGCCCCAGGATTCAAGCGACCAGAAGC
Source organism: Kineobactrum salinum (assembly GCF_010669285.1). GTDB lineage: Bacteria > Pseudomonadota > Gammaproteobacteria > Pseudomonadales > Halieaceae > Kineobactrum > Kineobactrum salinum. The sequence continues at coordinate 279,706 of NZ_CP048711.1, forward strand.
CGACTTTGTCGAGTTCCGCCGCGATCGGCAGCATGTCGTCCAGGCGCATGCGCGTCGCCAGCAGTGACTGGTGAGCGTCGCGCAGCACGACGTCAGTGATGCCCAACGGGCGCTTGTTGTCTTGCATGGATTGAGCCTCTTGCCTGGAGCGTGACGGCGTATGCCTCAGCGCTGATCAGATCGATGTCGGTGGATGGCAGCACTGATGACCGCCAATACCTCGGGGTCCGGCCCGGCGGGTGCCGGCGCCGGCACCCGCGGACGCACTGGCTTGGGCACCGCGGCAGCCTGTGGCAGATAGCGGGTCATCAGCCGGGACATGATGCTGGTGACCAGTACCAGCATGGTCAGAAACAGGATCACGGCACTCATGCCAAACAGCATGAGTTCAACCCCTTGCATAAAGATATCGTCCCGCATGGGTTCGCCGACGGCCCCTTTGTGGTGAAATAAAAGCGCTATCATAAAACAGGAACAGCATCCGGCGCCAATAAGGCCTTACAATACCGTCCCTCGAATCCACGCTTGTACCGGAGATCGCGCGTGAGAGTAATGCTGGCGCCCATGCAGGGCGTAACCGATCACACCATGCGCGCCCTGCTCACAGAGCTGGGCGGCATCGACCGCTGTGTGACCGAGTTTATCCGCATCGGTGGCCAGCTGCTGCCGCCGCGGGTATTTCACCGCATCTGTCCTGAGCTGGCAGAAGGCGGCCGCACCGCCAGCGGCGTGCCGGTCTATGTGCAATTACTGGGCGGCCAGCCTGGCCCGATGGCGGACAACGCCGCCCGCTGCGCCGAACTGGGCGCAGCGGGCATCGATCTCAACTTTGGTTGCCCGGCCAGAACGGTGAACCGTTCCGATGGCGGCGCCATCATCCTGCGTGAGCCCGAACGGGTGCGGGCCATTGTCAGTGCAGTGCGCGCGGCCGTGGACCCGGCCACGCCGGTGAGCGTCAAGATCCGCCTGGGCTTCGAGGACCGCAGCCGGTTTCTGGACAATGTCGCTGCCGTTGCAGAGGCGGGCGCCGCCGAATTGGTAATCCACGCGCGCACCAAGCGCGACGGCTACCGCCCTCCCGCCTACTGGGAGGAAATTGCCGTGGCCCGCGACACCGTCAAGCTGCCGATAATCGCCAATGGCGAGATCTGGAGTCCCGACCAGGCGCGCCGCTGCCGCGAGCTCAGCGGCTGCGAGGACCTGATGCTGGGGCGCGGGGCCCTGTGCCGGCCGGACCTGCCGCGATTGATTGCCGGCGCAGCTCAAGGTCAGGCAGCGCCGCCACTGACCTGGGATGACATTCTGCCGCTGCTGCGCCGCTTTCTTGCGCTCAATCTGGCCCGCTACGACCATCACTATGTGGGCAATCCCCTGAAGCAGTGGCTGCTGTACCTGCGCAGCTATTTTCCCCAGGGCGCCGTGTTGTTCGAGGCACTGAAACGACTGCAGGACCCAGCTGCAATTGACGCGCTGCTGACCTGCCAGCCCCCGCTGCAGCCAGCCGCTGTCGCCTGACCTGCCCGCACGGTTTGGCAGTCGTTGCGCCGCGCGCTGCCGCTGGGCACAATCACCCACCAATCCGCTATCCATGCAGGGGACCGTAAATCATGACTAACACCGTCTTCATCACCGGCGCCACCTCGGGCTTTGGCCTGGCCTGTGCCCGTCGCTTTGCCCGCGAAGGCTGGAACCTGGTTCTGAGCGGCCGCCGCAGCGAGCGGCTGGCGGCGATCGAGGCCGAATTGCAGCCACAGGCCGCCGTGCACTGCGTCACACTGGACGTGCGTGATCGCGATGCGGTGCAGGCCGCGGTGGCGGCACTGCCGGCGCCCTTCAACACGGTGCATACGCTGGTCAACAATGCTGGACTGGCCCTGGGCACCGCACCGGCGCAGGACTGCGACCTGGAGCAATGGCAACGCATGATAGATACCAATATCACCGGCCTGACCACGGTCACCCACAGCCTGTTGCCGGGCCTGGTCAAGCGCGGCAGCGGTGCCAGCATCATCAATATCGGCTCGGTCGCCGGGCGCTGGCCCTATCCGGGCGGCAATGTCTACTGCGCTACCAAGGCCTTTGTTGAACAGTTTTCCCTGGCCCTGCGCTGCGACCTGCAGGGCACCGGCGTGCGCGTGACCTGCCTGGCCCCGGGATTGTCGGAGAGCGAATTTACGCTGGTCAGAACCGGCGGTGACCAGGCTGCCCATGACCGTCTGTATGCGGGGGCCGACCCGATTCAGCCCGATGATATTGCCGACACGGTTTACTGGCTGGCGACACTGCCCGCCCACCTCAACGTCAACGCGCTGGAACTGATGGCGGTGAGCCAGTCCTGGTCTCCGTTCGCAATCAGCCGCAAACCGGCCCAGGACGGCGCCGGCTGAAAAGTCAACGCCGGGACGGTGCCGCCAGCGACTGCTCGCGGGCACGCTTGAACTCCACACCTTCGTGCCAGCTCGGGAAATCGCGGTTGGCGGCCAGCTCGCGCCCTATTTCCAGCAGCAGCATGACTTCCTGGACAGCCCCACTCAGGTTCCAGCTCGGGTCATATTCATCCGAGGGCTTGTGGTAGTGATTGGCGGTGTAATCCCTGAGGCGAGCATCGCCCCACTCCTTGCCGTGCTCCACGCTGTCGGTGGACCTGGTCAGGTACAGCGCCGGAATACCGATCCTGGCAAGGGAGAAGTGATCGGAGCGGTAGTAATAACCCTTCTCGGGGTAGGGCTCCTGTACCACTTCCCGTCCCTGGCCCCGTACCGCTCGCGCCAGATAGTCCTCCAGCTCGCTGTTGCCATAACCTACCACTGCAACATCCCGGGTCCGGCCGATATTACCGGCGGCGATATTGTCCATATTCAGGTTGGCGACGGTTTTTGCGGGCGCAAAGATCGGGTTTTCGCTGTAATACTTTGAACCAAGCAGGCCGGATTCCTCCGCGGTCACCGCCAGCATCATGATGGAGCGCTGTGGTGCGTCTGCCGACATGAACTGGCGGGTCAGGGCCAGCAGGGCGGCCACTCCCGAGGCGTTGTCGCTGGCACCATTGTAGATATTGTCTCCGGGCGCGTCGGGGCGCACCCCCAGATGATCCCAGTGCGCGCTATAGATGATGACTTCGTCCGGGTATTTGGAACCGGGCAGCAATGCCACCACGTTGCGGGACAAGTTGGTACTCAGGCTGTTGTTCAGGCTGACGGAGGCATGGAAGCCCGCCAGCGGCCTGGCCTTGAAACCCGGCCTGGCGGCAGCCGCCTTGCTCTGCGCATAATCCAGACCCGCCGCCGCAAAAAGGGCCTCGGCCCCGGCCTGCGGAATCCAGGCTTCCACGGCAGCCTTGTCGAGGTGCTGGTTGTCCGCGGTCAAGCCGATATTGGCGCCGGACCAGCTGCTGCGCACCACCTCCCAGGGGTAGGCGGCGGCATCGGTCTCGTGCACGATCAGCACGGCGGCGGCACCCTGCCGTGCTGCCTCGTCATACTTGTAGTCCCAGCGACCGTAGTAGGTCATGGCATTGCCATTGAACAGAGCTGGATCCTGGGTCGCATAGCCCGGGTCATTGATCAGCACAACAACCGTCTTGCCGCTCACATCCACATCCGCGTAATCGTTCCAGTTGCGCTCCGGTGCGTTGATGCCGTAGCCAACAAAAACGAGTTCGGATTCTTCGATCCCGGCCTGCTCAACCTGGCGCCGGGTAAAGGCCATCATCTCGCTGCCATAGGCCCAGTCGGCGCTGAAATCAGAACCGCGAATGGCCAGCACCGCATCCGGAGCAGTGGTTACCGCCGTGATCGGCACTTCCTGGAACCAGCTGCCCGCATTGCCGGGCTCCGCGCCCAGTTCCTCGAAAGCCGCCTGCAGCCAGGCCACGGTTTTCTCTTCCCCGGCAGTTCCGGGTGCCCGCCCTTCGTAGGCATCGCTGGCCAGTTCGGCAATATGGCGGTGCAGGTCCTGCTCAATCTGTGCGGCCGGATCGGTGGCAGCCAGGACTGCAGCAGCGCCCAGCCCGCAGGCCAGACCCAGGGCCAGTACCTTGACAGTATTGTTCATGATATCTCCGAAGTGGTGGTGTCCACGCCGCATAGTACCCGCTATTCCCGCCGCAGGCACATCTCGGGCTGGCAGGGCACGCCGCCACGAATCAACTTGCGTCAGTAGAGACGGCGAAACACTGCGGTCTGTGTGGGCGCGCCCAATTCCGGATCGGCCTCACCGATGCCACCGAACTGGACGCTGTAGCGGTTGCGGCTGGCAATACCCTTGCACCAGAACGCGAACTTGGCGCGATCCCATTCGAACTTGTGGTCCTGTTCGCGGAACTCTCCCGGCCCCAGGCCCAGCAGGGGATTGTATTCACGGTTGGGGGTGGTCATGACCAGCAGCCGCGGAGCCATTTCCGTGAATACACAGCGCTCCACCAGCGACAACTGGTGGGGCTTTACATGCTCGATCGTTTCCACCATCGCTGCGGCATCAAAACCCGCCAGGTCTCGCTGGGACTCGGTGTAGGAGCCGCGGACCAGCGTCAGGCCGGGCCGCTGCCGCTCATTTGCCAGCCAGGGGCCCAACATAGAGCGGGCGGTTGCCAGCGAGAGGCCCGAGGCCTCCAGCCCGACCACCTCCTCAAATTGAGTATCGTTCAGCAGGCGCGCCAGCAGCGCGCCCGAGCCACAACCCAGATCCAGCACCCGCCGTGCCCCCGCTGCTTTCAATTGGCGATAAACGCAGTCCAGGCGCTGCTCGTGCAAGGAGGTCATCTGCGTCATCATTGAGCTGTCAGATAAAACATCAAAACACATCGTAGGCCCTTACTGCGCGAATTCCGGAGTGCGCATGCTAGGAGTCTTGGCTGGACAGCTCAAGTAAACTCTTGTGAAAAGGGCAATCTCTTCCTCGGCAGATACCGGCCCGGGAGCGGCCAGCGCCACGGCGCACAAAGCCGCGGCACAGGCCGCACAAATTCTATACAATGGCGGCGGCACGACCCACCCCAGTACAAGGACCGCTGTTGATGACTGATGCCATAGCAATCGACCCCGCCACTGATACCGGTTTCTTCGGTCATCCCAAGGGACTGTACGTCTGTTTTACCACCGAGCTGTGGGAACGCTTTTCTTTCTATGGCATGAAGTACCTGCTGTTGCTGTACCTGACCAAATACCACCTGTTCACCGATGCCAACGGACTTGAAGTACTGGGTGGCTACGCGGCACTGGTATACGCCACGCCGGTTATCGGCGGCCTGCTGGCCGATCGTTATCTGGGCATGCGCAAGTCCGTCATCTTCGGCGGCCTGTTGCTGGTACTGGGTCATCTCGGGATGGCGGTAGAGGGCGAGCAGGCGCGCCTGCTCGGCGATGCCGTGGTGAGGGATGAGCGCGCCCTGCAGGTTTTTTACTTCTCCCTGGGCCTGATCGTGGTCGGTGTCGGCTTCCTCAAACCCAATATCTCCACCATTGTCGGCAAGCTGTACGCCACCGATGACCCGCGCCGCGATGCCGGCTTCACGATATTCTATATGGGTATCAACCTGGGCTCTCTGACTGCGACCCTGCTGTGCGGCTATCTCGGCGTTACCTATGGCTGGGCCTACGGTTTTGGCGCCGCCGGCATCGGCATGCTGGTGGGCCTGGCTACCTTTCTGCACGGCCAGAAATACCTGCACGGCCATGGAGAACCGGCGCAGCCGGAAAAACTGCGGGAGAAGTCGCCGCTGGGCCTGAACAGGGAGTGGACCATCTACCTGGCCGGGTTCGCCGGCGTAGTCGCGGCCTGGCAAATGCTGCAGTTTCACGGCGCTGTCGGGGTGTTGCTCAACGGCATGGCAGTGTTTGTGCTGGCGGCGCTGACCTGGTTCATTGTCGTGAAATGTGATGCCATAGAGCGCAGCCGCATGATCGTGCTGATGGTATTGACCATGGCCAGCGTTGTTTTCTGGTCGCTGTTCGAGCAGAGCGCCGCGTCCATGACGTTGTATGCGGACCGGGTAATGGACCGCAATGTGTTCGGCATCGAGTTCACCGCAGCCCAGTTCGGCTTCTTCAACGCATTCTTCATCTTCCTGTTCGCGCCCGTATTCGCCATACTCTGGACCACCCTGGGACGCCGCGGCCTGGAGCCCAGTACCCCGGTCAAATTCGCTCTCGGCATAGCCCAGGCCGGGCTGGGTTTCGGTGCCCTGGTACTGGGAGCGGCGACGCCCAATGAAGCGGGCCTGGTAGCCGGCTACTGGATGGTTCTGGCCTATCTGCTGCACACCGGCGGTGAACTGTGCCTGTCCCCGGTAGGGCTGTCGGCGGTCACCAAACTGGCCGTGCCCAGCGTGGTCGGCGTAATGATGGGCTCCTGGTTCCTGGCCACGGCCTACTCCCAGCATGTCGCCGCGCAACTGTCGAAGATTGCCGCGCTGGAAACCGTACAGGGAGGTGTGGCTGACGTGGGAGGTGCGCTGGCAACCTATACCGAACTGTTTACCACCCTGATGTATGTCGGACTGGGAATTGCCGTATTGCAATTGCTGATCTCGCCATTGCTCAAAAAGATGATGCACGGCATTCACTGAGGCGCAAGCGGAAGGTGAGCCGGTTCGATCTCACGTTTCGGGGAAGTATTCTCCCGGAGGTCGACCCGGCTGTCGCCAGAGAGCGCTTTGGCCGTTTTTTCGGGCTTGACGATCCGGCTCGCATCGAACCGTTTTTTGCCGGCGGCGAAATAACGCTGCGACGCAACCTGAACCGCAAGCAGGCGGCCGAGTACTATCTCAAGTTGCGTCATCTGGGGCTGGAAACCACCCTGGTCAAGGTGGCAGTGCCCGCCAGCAGCAGCGCCCCGGCGAAAACCGCTGCCAGGCCGGTGCAACCGGATCCTGCGGCGGCACCCGCCGATGTTGCTCCGGTGCCTGCCACCGCCGGCGCGGCCAGGCAGACCGGCAGGTCCGGTGCCCGACCGCGGCCACTGACCACGCCCCACCCTGCCAATCGGCAGCCGGCACCGGGAGCGGCACCCAACCCCTACGCCCTGCGGCCCTTCCAGAACAGTCGGGCGCTGTCCGGTCGGGCAGTTGGCGCCACGCGTCTGCGGCGACTGGCGCTGGCCACAGCACTGGCCATGCTGGCACTGCTACTGCTACTGATCTGGTATGTGGCGGCAGCCGGCTCACGCAGCGATGCACCACGGCTGTCTGCCGCTGCCGGCAACCAGCGCGGGGAACTCGTGCTGAGTACGGACTCATTGCTGTTGTTCCACGATCGCTCGGGGGCTGAAACCGGCGTTTTCGACCTTGAGCAGCTGGAACTGCCAGGGCCAGTTGTCGCACTGGAATACCTGCTCGACGACGAGTTGGTATTATTGGTCGAGACCCCGGCTGGCAGCCGCCAGGTGTTCCACTGTGCCACCCTGCCGGGCAGCTGTACCGGGTTGTCCAATAGCGAGGGCCCCCTCGCCGCCGATGCGCTCGCGGCAGATCGTCACGGCGCCCGGCTCATCCTCGCCAGCCACACACGGCAGCAGCTGTCACTGCATGATTACAGCGGGCGCCAGCTGGCCTCACGCCCGCTGGCACTGCCGCAACGGCCGGTGCTGCGCATCCACGGCGGCCTGCTGTTCGTCAACGCCGACGAAGGGCCCGCCATCAATGTGTTGCGCTATGAACAAGAGGCCTTTGGCGAACAACTGGACCAGATCCTGTTGCTACCGGCAGGCGATTACGGAGCCACCTTCACGCAGAACCACGATTTCACCTGGGCAGGGCAGTACTGGTGGACAGTGCTGGGTGACCCGGCCACGGGAGATCGCCAGTTGTTCCGTTTCGACGAATTGTGGCGTTTTGTCGCCGCCGTGCCGCTGCCGCCGGATCACCGCCCCGCCAGCCTGATCCCCTGGCAGGAGAAACTGCTGGTGCTGGACCCGCGGCAGACCGTCCTGTTGCGTTTCAGCGAGACCGCTGTTGCCGAGGCGCCACTACAGTCGGCGACGGCACAAACGTTGGCGGAGGACGCGACCCGCCGGCGGATGATCATCGCCAGGCTGGGACGCCTGGGTAGCGCAACCCTGTTGCTGGGGACGGTGGCAGCGCTGCTGTTTGCCGGCCTGCAACAGCTTCGATACCGGACGTTCAGTCACTTCAGGTACCGCAATGCTGCCATTCTGGACCCCCATATAACCCGGCTGCACTGGCTGTCGCTGCCAGCACGCCCCTGCCTGCGCCGGTTGCGGTTATGGGCTGGCGCTGTACCGGGCCATATCGGGGTACGCGGCACGGAACTGGTACTGGTCGACCACCGCGGTGTCTACCAGATCGGCGCCGGTCCGCAGATTCACAGACACCGCTATTTCCTGTTGCTGGATGAGGTTCTGGTCTACACCGGCAGCCGCTGGCTGCCCGAATTCGAGACCGCCGAGTGGCGCCAATTCATGCCGCCGGTGCTTGCCAACGCACAGCGGCTGGACAGCGGGAGGCTGCTGGTGATGCTGTGTGAACATCGCCATCCGCTGCTGCCGCTCGCTGCCGGCAGCCTCGCGCTGGCGGTGACAGCGGTGGCATTTGTTTTTGCCTGAGGCGACGCGACGGACAGGGTTTCGTTATACTCGCTGTTTACCGCCCCGGCTGCGGTTACTGCCAGCCACTGAGTGAGGAGCCTTTTGCCCGCATGGAGCCAGCCAACGCAGTACCCCAACGCCCACGCCGCCAGCGCAAACTGCAGGTTGCCCTGTTCGTGACCTGCCTGGCCGACCTGTTCAGGCCGTCGGTGGCTTTCGCCAGCATCCGCCTGCTGAAACGCGCGGGTTGCCGGGTAGCGGTGCCGGCTGCACAGACATGCTGTGGCCAGCCGGCCTACAACAGCGGCGAGATAGCCGCCGCAGTGCCGGTGGCAAGAGCGGTGATAGAAACCTTCGAACCCTACGATTATGTGGTCATTCCCTCCGGCTCCTGCAGCGGCATGCTGCAACAGCACTACCCGGCCCTGTTCGAGGGCGAATGGCGCCAGCGGGCGCTGGCACTTGCAGCGAAGACCTGGGAGCTGACCCACTTTCTGACCGAGGTGGCGCCCTTGCCGGCGGTCACCGGGGTTGCCGCCGCAGGGCCCGGCGTGACCTATCATGACGGCTGCGCCGGCCTGCGGGAACTGGGCATCAAGGCCCAGCCCAGGCAGTTGCTGCGGGAGCAGTGCGGGCTCCAGATCAGCGAATTGAGCCGGCCGGAAGTCTGCTGCGGTTTCGGCGGCACTTTCTGTGCCAAGATGCCCGGGATTTCCGCCAAAATGGTGGATGACAAGCTGGATGATGCACTGGCGACCGGCGCCGAGTTGCTGGTAGGGGGCGATCTCGGCTGCCTGCTCAATATCGCCGGCCGGGCGCGACGGCGCCAGTTGCCGCTGGAGGTGCGCCATATTGCCGAACTGCTCGCCGGCGACCCCCGCGGTCCGGCTATCGGGGAGCCCGGGTGACGTCAAGCAGCGAGCAGTTCATGCAGCGGTCCAGCGCGGCCCTGCAGCAACCGGACAAGGCGCTGCGGCTGGATCAGCTGGGCCTGTGGATGCCGTTGGTACGGGACGCAGCAGTGGCCCGCTACGGCGATTTTGACGCTCTGCGCGCCCACCTCAAACAGGTTCGCAGCCACACCCGTGACAACCTGGAACACTACCTCACCCGCTTCGAGGAAGAGGCGGTCAGCAATGGCAACCAGCTGCATTTTGCCTGCACCGGCGCCCAGATGAACGACCTGGTGTTATCGATCTGCCAGCGGCATCAGGCCCGCCGGGTGATCAAGGGCAAGTCCATGGTCACCGAGGAGACCGGCCTCAACAGCCATCTGCAGCGCTCCGGGCTGACAGTGGTGGAGACCGATCTGGGCGAATACATCATCCAACAGGCGGGCGAAACCCCCAGCCATATCGTCGGTCCCGCGCTGCATAAATCACAGGCCGAAATACGACAACTGTTCCTGGACAAGCACAAGCTGGGAGCGCGACCGCTGGAGCAGGTCGAAGACATCGTCGCCGAGGCCAGAACGCTGCTGCGCGAGCAATTCCTGCAGGCCGATGTCGGCATTATCGGCGCCAATGCACTGATCGCAGAAAACGGCTACTCCATGCTGGTCACCAATGAGGGCAACGGCGACCTGTGCGCCAACCTGCCGCCGGTGCTCATCATCTGCACGACCATGGAGCGTATTCTGCCGCGGGCCGATGACGCGGCGGCCCTGCAGCGACTGCTGGTGCGCTCGGCTACCGGCCAGGCACAAACGGCCTACACCAGTTTCTATTCCGGCCCCGCCGCGAGGACGAAACCGACGGCCCGCTGGAAACCCACATCATTCTGCTGGACAACAGGCGTAGCGAGATACTGACCTCCGACTACCGGGAAATGCTGGACTGTATCCGCTGCGGCGCCTGCCTCAATCACTGTCCCATCTATGTGGCCGTCGGCGGCCATGCCTATGGCTCGGTCTACCCCGGCCCCATGGGCTCGGTACTGACCCCGCTGCTGACTTCGCTGGAACAGAGCAATGCCCTGCCCAATGCCTGCACCAGCTGCGGACGCTGCGCCGAAGTCTGCCCCGCCAATATTCCGCTGCCCGACCTGTTGCGGGATCTGCGCCAGCAGGAAAGCCTGCAACAGCTCAACCCGCCGCGCTGGCGCCGGGGCCTGAGATTGCACGCCCGGCTGCTGGCCAGACCACGCCTGTACCGCTTCCTGACCGGTCTGCTACTACCGGTGCTGGCCCGGCTGGGCCGGCGCCGGGGTTCATTCCGGCGCCTGCCATGGGCCAGTGGCTGGACCACTCACCGGGACTTTCCGGCACCGGAGGGCCGGACGTTCATGCAGCAATACCAGCGCCGCAAATCCCGCGCCAGGGCCCGGCCACGATGAGCGATTCAGCGCGCAGCGCAATCCTGGACAGGATCCGGCAGGCGGGCAGCAGCGCCTCGCCGGAGCGGATCGCCAAGGAGCTGGAAAGCTTCGGCAGCGCGGCGGCGGCACGCCCGCCCTCGACTGACCCTGCACGGCATTTCTGGCCAATGTGCTGCTTAACAGCGGCACTGTGGACTGCGCCGACAATCGCAATGACGCGGTGCAGTTGATCGGGCGCTACCTGTACCGGCGCTTTCGGACTCACAAGCTGGTGGCCGGCAACGATCCCCGGCTGGCGGCAATGCCCTGGCGGGAGGCCGGCGTATTGCCACGATTCGGCACTGCGGAAAACAGTGACTCGGCGGCGCTCAGTTACGCCCGGGTGGCGGTCGCCGAGACCGGCGCCATTGTCACCTACACCGGCCGCTCCAATTCTGCCCGCAATACCCTGCTGCCGGAAGACCACCTGGTGCTGGTCAACCGCGAAGATCTGGTCGTGAGTCTGGAAGCTGCCTGGCAACGCATACGGGAAGACATCCGCGACCACGGCCGACCGCGCGGCATCCAGTTTATCGCCGGCCCATCGAGCACTGCGGATGTAGAAGGGAAACTGGTGATGGGCGCCCATGGTCCGCGCCACTGGCACGTTATCCTGGTGGGTGAAATTCCGGCCGGGGCCCTGGAAGAGGCGCATGCATTGGTCGCCAAACCCTAGTACTCCGCCAAGACGGAGGGTACTTACTTAACCCTCGTCGGGTTGGTCGTTCTTAATACAGAGCGGTGGCGGCACGAAGCGGGAACGCCCTTGCAGGACACGCTGTGAATACATCCCTGTACGCTCGGCGTCGGCATCCATGCCTCCGACGGTCCTGCAAGGGCGTTCCCGCTTCCTGCCTTCGATTCCGGTACCGCACTTCGTTCCTGAATCCGTTCAGCAAGACCGACTAAAGCAAATGCCACTCTCCTTCAAGACGACGGGTACTTACTTTACTTACGCTGGTGGCAGGTCAGCGTCCTGGGAGGGTGCTTTCGAGACCGTTTGCAGCATGGATGCCCAAAGCACTCGCTGCGCTCGCGGGGCAGGCTCTGCTGCAACCGAGCCCCCATGGATGGGTTCACGGCGTGTCTCGAAAGCACCCTCCCAGGACGTTGACCGGGCTACGAAGTCCCAAAAGCCCTAATAAATAAAGTAAGTGCCCTTCGTCTTGAAGGAGTGCTTACAGAACAGTGGCATCAACCGGTATTGCGCATTCCGGCTGCAATACCCGCGATTGTCACCATGATCGCCTGTTCGAGCAGGGGCTGGGGCTGGGCACGCTGGCGTTGCAACAGCTCCGCCTGCAGCACGTTCAGCGGGTCAGTGTAGATATTGCGCAGCTGGATGGACTCGCGTATCCACGGAGAGTCCGCCAGCAGGGTCTCGCTGCCGCTGATTTCCAGCACCGTGTCGACATCCTGCTGCAGCTGGCTGCGCAGGGTCACGCCCAAGTGCTGTAGCGGCGGCGGCACCAGGCATTCGTCGTAATGCGCCGACAAGCCCACATCGGCCTTGGCATAGACCATCTCCAGCATCGACAGGCGGGTGGCGAAAAAGGGCCAGGCAGCGGCCATTTCCCTCAGCAGCGCCGCATCGCCGCGCTCCAGCGCACCCCGCAACGCCCCGCCTGCACCCAGCCAGGCCGGCAGCATCAGCCGGTTCTGGGACCAGGCGAAAATCCACGGGATGGCCCGCAGGCTTTCGATCCCGCCGCCGTTGCGCCGGCGCGCGGGTCTGGAGCCCAACGGCAGCCCGGCCAACTCCTGCTCCGGGGTGGCGTGGCGGAAGTACTCGATAAAGTCCGGCTCTTCCCGGATTATCTGGCGATAGGCGGCGCAGGACTCCTGCGACAGGGTCTCCATCAGCTCCCGCCACGCGGTCTGCGGCGCCGGCGGCGTGAGCAGGTTGGCGCGGCAGATGGCGCTGGTATACAGCGCCAGCGTTTTTACCGCCAGCGAGGTCCAGCCCAGTTTGGCGCGGATCATCTCGCCCTGCTCGGTCACCCGCAGTCCCTGTTCCAGGGAGCGGGGCGGTTGCGATAACAGCGCTGCCTGCGCCGGTGCGCCTCCGCGGCCTATGGTGCCGCCACGACCGTGGAACAAGGTCAGTTTGACATCGTGCTGCTGACACACCGCCAGCAGTTCCTCCTGGGCCCGGTACTGGGCCCAGGAGGCCGCCAGTACGCCCGCATCCTTGGCGGAATCGGAATAACCGATCATCACCATCATGCGGCCGCCGATACGGCCGCGAAACCAGGGATCGGCCAGCAGCGAAGCCAGTACCTCGCGGGCCCGTGACAGATCGTCGAGGGTTTCAAACAACGGCGCCACCGGCAGCTCGAAGGGACAGCCCGCCTCCCGCAACAACAGGTGCACGGCCAGTACATCGGAGGCCTGCCGCGCCATGGAGATGACATAGGCACCCAGCGCGTCGCGGGGCTGGCGTGCGATTACCGCGAAGGTGGCCAGCACTTCGGCAACCTCTGCCGAAGGCTCCCAGCGGGGCGGGATCAGGGGTCGCCGGCCGCTGAGTTCCCGGCTCAGAAAGGCGCACCGGGTCGCTTCATCCCAGCCAGCGTAATCGCCCAGTCCGAGGTAGGTTGTCAGTTCCGCCAGTGCGGCAGTGTGACGGGCGCTGTCCTGGCGGACATCGTGGCGCACCAGATGGACACCGAAGCAGCGCACCCGCCGCAGCAGGTCAAGCAGCGCGCCATCGGCAATCTCCTGCATGCCGCAATCGCGCATCGACTGATAGCATAGCTGCAATGTGTCCCACAGATCCGCTTCCTGCAACAGCGCCCGCTCTGGCGGTGCGCCGCTGTCCAGCACTTCTTCTATCAGCTGCAGATCGCCCCGCAACTGCTCCCGGAGCGTGCGCAGCACTGCCCGGTAGGGTTCGTGAGAACTGCCGGCCACAGCGCGTAATTGGTCGTTGCAGACTGTCATCGACAGCTCTTCGACCAGCCGGTTGACATCCTGCAGATACAGCTGGGTGGCCTGCCAGCGACTCAGCCACAGCACCTCGGCCGTGACGGTGGCGGTCACATTGGGATTGCCGTCGCGGTCGCTGCCCATCCAGGAGGCGAACCGCACTGGCGCCGCGTCCAGGGGCAGGCGTTCACCACAGGTTTCGAACAGGGCCGTATCCAGCCGCCGCAGGAATTCGGGCACCGCCCGCCACAGCGAGTCCTCCACCACCGCAAAGCCCCACTTCGCCTCATCCACCGGCGACGGGCGCTCGCTGCGAAAGTCATCGCCGTACCATATCTGGGCAATCAATTCGCGCAGCCGGCTCTGCAGTTGCTCCTGCTCGCGTTCGGTAAGCCCCTGCAATTCCAGTTGGGACAGGCAGCGGCCTATCTCGGTATGCTTGTGGATAAGCGTGCGCCGCATGATCTCGGTGGGGTGCGCGGTCAGCACCAGTTCGATGCTGAGTGCGTTGACGGAGGCGACCACCGCTTCGCGCGATACCCCCTCTCGCAACAAGTCATTCAAATTGCCCAGCAGATTGCGGGAAGCCGAGAACAACGGATCCATCTGGCGCGAGACCGTGTTGTGCTGGTCAGCGATATTGGCCAGGTTCAGGAACTGGCTGAAGGCGCGCGCCACCGGTACCAGCTGGACACTGTCCAGCGTCCGCAGGACCTCCAGCAGTTCATCATGGGCACTGCCATCGCTGGCGCTGTCACTGCCGGCGCGGGCGGATTTGGACAGCCGGCGGATTTTTTCCACCAACTCCAGGAAGGCTTCGCCGTCCGCCGCCGCAATGGTCTCTCCCAGCAACCGTCCCAGAAAACTGACGTTGCTGCGCAGCTGGCTGTAGACCTCGCGTTCCTCTCCGTTGACCGTATCCACGCTACCACTGGCCCAGGCGGGTGAGCAGGTCACAGACCCGGCTGGAATAGCCCCACTCGTTGTCATACCAGTTCAGCACCCGCAAATAGCGGTCATTGATGACCGCGGTAAAGCCGGAATCGTAGATCGAGGAATGGGGATTGCCGATGATATCCGATGACACAATAGGCTGGTCGCTGAACTGCAGAATGTCCTTTAGCACGGGCGAAGTGGCCGCCTCCCGCACCGCGCTGTGCACCTCCTCCACGGTGACGTTCCGGGACAGCTTGACGAACAGGTCCACCACCGAGCCGTCTGACACCGGTACCCGCGCCGCGATACCGTGCAACTTGCCCTGCAACTGCGGCAGGACCTCGCCGACCGCCTTGGCGGCACCGGTGGAGGTGGGAATGATATTCTCGGCGGCGGCACGGCTGCGGCGCCAGTCCGAATGCGGTACGTCGGCCAGGCGCTGGTCATTGGTGTAGGCATGGACGGTATTTATCACGCCCTCCTCGATACCGAAGGCCCGATCCAGCACACTGGCCATCGGCGCCAGGCAATTGGTGGTACAGCTGGCGTTGGAGATAATCCGGTGCTCCTGGGTGAGACCGTCATCATTGACCCCCAGCACGACGGTGTAGTCGATCGCATCGGCGGCCGGCACCGTCAGCACCACCCGTCCAGCGCCCGCTGCGAGATGCTGCTCCAACTGGGCGCGTTTGCGGAATACGCCGGTGGATTCCACCACCGCGTCGATTCCCATCTCGCCCCAGGGCAGAGCCGCTGGATCGCGCTCGCTGAGCAGCCGGACCCGTCCCTTGGCGGTCACGAACTCATCGCCCTCCAGCTTCAACGCCTTGCCGAATGGCCCCATCACCGTGTCATAGTCCAACAGGTAGCGCAGTACCTCGTGATCAAACAGGTCATTGATGGCGACCACCTCCACCCCCGGGACATTTTCCAGGATGCGAAATACTGAACGGCCGATGCGCCCGAATCCGTTGATTGCAACTCTCATTACGCTGCCTCCCGTTGCCGGTCCAGTTCTCGATACAGACGCACCACGTCCAGCAGCCTGGCCGCATGGCCAAGGTTCTCATACCAGCCGAGAGTCTTGATGGTGTTGTTGCCGGCCTTGATGGTGCCCTTGATATCAAACAGCAGGGAATGGGCATTACCGATTACATCCGAGGACACAATCGGATCCTCGGATACCGCCACCACCCCCGGGTAGGTCGGCGCATGCCTGCGCATCGCTTCGTTGATGTCATCCGGGGTGACCGCGCTGTCGGCGACAACCAGGTTGACATCCAGCAGGCAGCCCTCGTGAATGGGCACGTTGAGGGCGGAGGTAACCACCTTGCCGTCGAACTGCGGCAGCACCCGTCCCAGCCACATGCCGGCCTCGTGGGTATTGGGGATGATATTGCGGGCTGCCGAGCGACTGCGCCGGAAGTCGCTGCCGGCGTAGTCCTGCAGGGCCTGGTCGGAAGTGTAGGCGTGGATTGAGGTCATCGCGGCGCATTCGATATCGAACTCACTGCCCAGAATATGCAGCAACAGGCACAACGCCGTGGTGGTGGCGGAGCCGGCGGAGATCATGCGATCAGCCACCTGGGCGTGATCGTGATTGATGCCCGGTATCACTATCCGGTCGATGTGATCCAGCGGCAGGGTTCGCAACAACAGCCTGGGAGCGCCATTGCCCAGGTGATCCTCCATGTATCTGCGTTCGCGGTATTTGCCGGTGGAATCGATAACCGCGTCGACACCGAAGATGTCCCACGGCATTTCCGCCGGCTGGTCGATACGCATCAAGCGGGCACGGAAACGGGGATTGACCAGGAAATTGCCTTCCAGCCGGTGGCGTTCGGGCTCATTCACTTCCGAGCCGAGCAGGTAGTGCAGGATCTCGGGCGCGCCAATATCCGCGATGGCCACCACTTCGACATCCTCGCTGCGCGATGCCAGCTCGTAGATCTGCCGGCCGGTCTGGCCGAAGCCCATAATACCCAGCCTGACGGGCTGCTGTTGTGACATCTGTGTACTCCTTCGCTTGCCTTGGATTAAAGCGGCCGGTGAATCTGCCCGTCAGCTCAAAAGAGGAATGACATGACCTGGAGCCTGCTCACACTATTACCATGGCCCTAGGATTCGCGCATTGCCTGGGATGCGAGATAGGCGATCTCGTCCCAGCGTTCGGCCTCTATCAGCGCCCTGTCGACCATCCAGGAGCCGCCACAGCACAAGACATTGGGCAGCGCCAGGAAGGCGCGAAAATTGTCGGCATCCAGCCCTCCAGTGGGACAAAAACCCACCGCAGGGAAAGGCCCCGCGAGCGATTTCAGCAAGGCCATGCCGCCGGCTGTCGCCGCCGGAAACAGCTTGAAGCAGTCAAAGCCCTGCTCCAGCCCCGCCATCACTTCGGATGCAGTCGCAACGCCGGGCACCAACGGCGCCCCCGCCTCCCGTGCGGCCCTCAACAACGCCGGCGTGGCTCCCGGACTGAGCAGCAGCTCGGCGCCCGCTGCCAGCGCCTGCTCAAGCTGTTCCGGAGTCAACACAGTGCCCGCAGCCAGACGCAGCTCCGGCAGTTCGCTGCGGATTGCACGAATGCAATCCAGCGCGGACTCCGCGCGCAGGGTAATCTCCAGCGCGGGCATGCCCGCTGCCGCCAGGGTGCGGACCAGATGCAGGGTAGTGTCCACCTCACCCGGGGTAATTACCGGCAACACCCGGCTTGTACGCAACCAGTTGCGGATCATGTGGCGACTCCTGTTACACACGTATCAGATCCTCGATGGCCGGTCTGTGCTGTATGCCACAACGCATTGTCAGAATGCACGCAGACCAGCTCTCACTGTCATATTGCCAACAACATGCGGGACGGAAATTATTCAGGATTAATGATATAGAGGCGGCCGGCAGCTGTGAATACCACTCTACCACAATAGAGGCCGGGACAGCGCCGGCGGCACGGCTGGCTGATGTCAGCTTGCCGCTCCCGGCACGGTTCGCGGCTATTCCCGCCCCGCCTTTTTGGGCAGACAGCGGTTTGTCGCGTCAGGCAAAGCGTGTAATCTTGGCGCTGCAAAAATTTTGGCCCAGACCCACCGGATTAGACCTGATGAGAACGCTGCTTACACTCACTTCGCTGCTGCTATCCACCTGTCTGCTGCTGATAGGCCAGGGCATGCAGCTCACGCTCACACCACTGCGTGCAAGCAGCAACGGCATGTCGGATTTCCTCATCGGGGTCAGCGCTTCGTGTTATTTCATTGGCTTCGTCGCCGGCTCCATGCTGATCCCCAAAATCATCGCCAAGGTGGGTCACATCCGCAGCTTCGGCGTCCTGGCAGCGGTAATGATCAGCGCCATACTCTCGCTGGAGATGCTCGATGGCTGGTTGCCCTGGATGCTGCTGCGGTTTCTCACCGGCGCCATGATCTGTGGCCTCTACACCGTGATCGAAAGCTGGCTCAACGACCAGACCCGGCCCGAGTCCCGGGGCCAGGTACTGGCCATCTACACCTTCATCATCCTCGCCTCGATGGCGCTGGGACAGGTTCTGATCAATATCGGCCCGGCCGACAGTTCTACGCCTTTCACGCTGGCGGCGCTCTTCATGGCGCTGGCGATTGTGCCGGTGGGTCTTACCAGCCGGCTGGCCCGGCCCGATCGAGTCCACCCGGATACGCTTCAACCTCCTCTACAGGCGCTCGCCAGCAGCCTTCGCCGGAACCCTGCTTTCAGGTCTGGTGGTCGGCAGCTTCTGGGCGCTGGGGGCCGTCTTCGCCCGCCGCTACGGCCAGAGCGTGACCGATGTGACCTGGTTTATGACTGCCGGCATTGCCGGCGGAGCCCTGTTTCAGTATCCGATAGGCTGGCTCTCGGATCACGTCGACAGACGCCATGTGCTGCTGGCGCTGAGCCTGCTGGCTGTGGTGACATCGGCGGCCGTGGCACTGACAGTGAGAACGGAGCTGCACCTGCTGACCGTATTTCTGTTCGGGGCGGTAACAATGCCGCTGTATGCCATTTCCTTGGCCACCGCGGCAGACAATTCCTCGGCCGAGGAATTCGTCGAAATCGGCACCTCGGTATTGATGCTCAACGCGCTGGGCGCGGCCAGCGCGCCCGTCATGCTGGGCCAGTTGATGAGTCTGTTTGACGCCACTGCACTGTTCTGGGCCTTTGCCGCACTGGGGGCGCTGTTCGCTGTCTACCTGGCGGTTCAAACCCGGGACAGCAATCAGATAGTGGCGATAGAAGACCATGTGCCGTTCTCGGCTGCGGCCTCCGAAGCAGCCCCGACCGGCTTTGGGCTCGATCCGCGCGGACCGGAGGACGCCGTGGGCGACCTGCAGCCGGCCGGTGCGATGGATATCAACGAACCCGCTGCGGAACCTTCACCGGAGTCAGAAGCCGAGCCGCCTGGCCCCGAGCCTCATTAACGGGGAGCGCGACTGCCGGACACATTGCCGCGGCCACCGTTGCCGCCACGGCGGCGGCGGGCCGGTTGCTGGCCGCGTGGCGCTCCAGCGCCGCCGCGTCTGGCCGGAGGCCGGGTCTGCTGGGCCGGACGCCCCTGGGGCACGGCGTGCTCGGGCTCGAAACCATCTATTTCCTCGCGAGGCAGACTTTTGCGGATCAGTTTTTCGATCCCGTACAGGTAATCCGCCTCATCGGCGCTGACCAGGGAATACGCTATGCCGGCGGCGCCGGCACGCCCGGTACGGCCAATGCGGTGTACATAGTCTTCCGCCACGTTCGGCAGATCGAAATTCACCACCTGAGGCAATTGTTCGATGTCCAGGCCGCGCGCGGCAATATCCGTGGCCACCAGCGCCTGTATCTTGCCCGACTTGAAGTCGCCCAGCGCCTTGGTGCGGGCGTTCTGGCTCTTGTTGCCATGGATCGCCACGGCGCGAATGCCGTCCTTTTCCAGCAACTGGCTGAGTTTGTTGGCACCGTGCTTGGTACGGGTGAATACCAGCACCTGGTTCCAGGCATTGTCGCGGACCAGATGACTGAGCAGCTCGGGCTTGCGTTTCTTGTCAACAGGGTAAACCCACTGAGTCACGGTGTCGGCGGTAGCGTTGGGTGTACTGACTTCCACCTTCACCGGATTTTGCATATAGCCCTGGGCCAGTTGCGTGATTTCAGCGGAAAACGTTGCCGAGAACATCAGCGTCTGGCGCTTCACCGGCAGCAGTTTCACAATGCGGCGGATATCGTGGATGAAGCCCATGTCCAGCATGCGATCGGCTTCGTCGAAGACCAGTACCTCCACGTCGCTGAAATCGATGAAGCCCTGACCATGTAGATCCAGCAGGCGCCCGGGCGTTGCCACCAACACATCGATGCCGCGGCGCATCAGGGCGATCTGGGGATTGATTTTCACCCCGCCAAATACAACGGCGGAAGTCAGGCCATCGTACTTGCCATAGTCGCGTACACTGCCCTGGACCTGGGCAGCCAGCTCCCGGGTCGGCGTCAGCACCAGCGCGCGACAGCGATTGGGACGCACGGCCCTGCCGTCGGTCAGACGGTGCAGCAGCGGCAAAGTGAAAGCGGCAGTCTTGCCAGTACCGGTCTGGGCCGCAGCCATCACATCACGCCCCTCCAGAATCAGCGGAATGGCCTTGGCCTGGATGGGTGAGGGAGTGGTGTAGCCCTGGTCGGCAATAGCGCGCAACAGGCTGGCAGACAGCCCAAGGTTGTCGAAGCTCATAGTCAGCGATCTCGTGGAATAAAGAATTGATGCTGACGAGGACGAGCACCGCCAGCAGGTGCGAAGCGGCGCATAGTACGCGAATGCCGCCACATTGCAAGCGGAGTGCGCCGGGACCGGTTCAGGCCTCCGGCGGAAAAGCGGTCTCGGGCACCCGGAACAGCTCCCTGGCCCGGGCGATGCGGCCGGCATGATCAGCCGCGGTGGCGGCGATCTCTGCGGCCTGCGTCATACGATGGATCAAACCCTCCTGATTGGCCACCTGAATCGCCAGACCGGGCCGGGCGTTCAGTTCCAGCAACATGGGGCCCCGGTGCCGGTCCAGCACGATATCGGCTCCCAGGTAGCCCAGGCCCGTCATGTCCGCACAACCGGCCGCCAGATCGAGAATGGCGTCCCAGTCCGGCAGCCGCAGCGACGCAAAGCTGGCGCCGGTATCAGGATGATGCGTGACCAGATGGCCATGCTGGACAGCGGCGATGCTGCGGCCGGTGGCGATATCCAGCCCCACGCCCACGGCCCCCTGGTGCAGGTTGGCCTTGCCGTCGGAGGCATGGGTGGCGCAGCGCATCATCGCCATTACCGGCACCCCGCGATAGACGATCACCCGAATATCCGGCACGCCTTCATAGCTGTAAGTGGCCAGTGCCGGATTAAAGTCGATCAGTGCCTCTATCATTGCACAATCGTTGCGCCCGCCCAGGCTGTGCAAGCCCGCCAGGATATTGGAGGTATGCCGGCGCAGCGCACCGGCATCGACTACCGCGCCGCTGGCCTTGATGAAGTTGTCGCCGTCGCGGTCGACGATCACCAGAATGCCCTTGCCGCCACTGCCCTGTACCGGCTTGATGACGAACGCGGTTTTATCGAGCAGGCCTTCCACCATGCGGTCGATCTGGAACTGGTGATCGATGACGCCGTACAGCTCGGGCACCACGATGCCGCGTTCCAGCGCGGCCTTCTTGGTCTGCAGCTTGTTGTCCACCAGCTGGTAGTTGCGGCGCGGATTGTTTTCCCCGATGAAGGTGATGTTGCGCCGGTTCATGCCGAGGATGCCCAGCCGGCGCAGCGCGGCGGGAGAAACCAGGCGAATCATTTCAATTTCGCCATATCGCGGAAGCGGTACAGCTCTGACAGGCGGTAGCCCGTGTATTTGCCCAGCAGCAGGATCACCCCCAGCAAGCTGATCAGCAACTCGGGGAAGTTGAAGGTCAGATGCGCCACGACCCGGGTGGACATCACCATATAGGCCAAGACCGCCACCAGCAGGCTGCCACCGCCCTGCACCAGGACCTCGTGGCCGCCCTCCTCTTCCCACAGTATCGACATCCGCTCTATGGTCCAGGCCAGAATGACAGTGGGAAAGAAGGTGACTGTCAGGGCCTGGTCCAGCCCCAGCTTGTAACTGGCCAGCGCGAGGATAGCCATCAGCAGAATCACCACGATCACCACTGCCGATACCCTGGCCACAAGCAACAGATTGAGGTGACTCAACCAGGAGCGAATCCACAGCCCCGCGCTGACCAGACTGAGAAAGATTGCCACCCCGACCCACAGCGTAGTTTGCAGGAATGCCAGCGCGATCAGAATGGGCATGAAAGTGCCCGAGGTACTGATGCCTACCACTATCCGCATCAAGACGACCACGAAGGCCGCCACCGGCAGCAACAGGATGCCCTTGAAAATCCCCTGTTGCTCGACCGGCAGTGCATAGATGGAAAAGTCCAGCAGCGCGAAGTCATCCCGGCGCTGCTCCATGCTGACCACGGTCTTGGCCGACAGGTTGTTGCTGATCAGCGCAAACTCCAGGCTGGAGTCACGTCCGCCCACTACTCGAAGCACGGCACCGGGGCCGCGCTGCCAGACAAAGAAATCATCCGGCAGGCCCGCCGCTGCGGTCACCGGGTCAAACAGTTGCCAGCTGGAGCCGTCGTGAATTTCCAGCAGTGAGCTCAGCACCTGCCTGCGCCGGCCATCCTGCAGGCGGATACCGCGTACGGTGTGGGCGGGGATGCCGGCAAAGGCGAGCACATCCAGCATTACCCCCAGCTTCGCGGTCCGGTAAGTGCCCAGCAGGAACTCCGCATCCTGGGTTGGTTGCGATCGGGACAGCTCCTGTATCAGCAGGGTCACGAAGGTGGCCGGCCCGGTGGAGCGCTCGCGCAGATCGGCCACCAGCCGCTCCATTGCTGCCCGCTGATCCGCTTCCAGCAGCGGGGAATCCGGCTCGCTGATCGGAAAACCCGGCAGGGTGTCGAGGCGGGCCCGGTAGGCCTGCATCTTGTAATATAGCGTGGTGGGAGTTTCCAGCGTCTGCCGGGTCCAGCGCGCCAGCTTGCCCTCTGTCTCATCCACTACGGTAAAACCAAACCCCGAAGACGCAAAATGCTCTTCCAGCAACACCCAGCCACCCAGCGGCCGGGGCAGCTGCAGTTCCACCTCCACCGGGCCGTCGCTGGGCTTGAAGTTGACCTTGGATTCAATAGTCCAGACTTCCCGCGACTCACCGGGCCAGAGCGGCAAATCCAGTCTTATCACCTTGTAGGCGGTGAGGCCGAGGCCAAACAGGATCAGAATACCCGCGACGATACCAATCTGCGTGCGCGATGCGATCATGGGCGGAACCGGTCAGCGATCAAGGGTGTGTTTACGACTGACATCGACGATGGCGACATCGGTGAGCAGGTTGCGCCCCACCCGTAGCGGGTACGCCATATCGGTCCGATCGGACAGACCCACTTCCACCCGGGCCCGGTAATCGCCCAGCGTCAGCCACATCAGCACAACATAGTTTTTGCCCTCACCGTTGCGGGCCGCCGCGCGGCGCCGCAGCCGGGTTTCCATCTCCTGTTCTTCCCCGGTTTCCGGATCCACCAGGGTGTACAGTACAAAGCGCTTGCCGTCTTTCTCCACCGTGCGGATGTTGCCCGCCCTGATGGTCGTCAAATCGGTCGCCGTGTCTATCATTGCCTCCAGGCGCAGGCCCGGCGGCTCGATCACGACGTACTCCACAGTGCCGATCACCGGCAGGTCCAGCTCGCCAGCGGTCGCCGTACGCGGGCCTTCCGGCCCCGGCTGGGATGGCGCCGTTTGCAGCACAATACGCTCTATGACTTCGGGTTCCGGACACTGCGGCACTTCGCAGACTGGACAGGGAACAGGCTCCCTGATTACGGGACAATTGGAGCTGTCAACCACCATCGGCGCGCTCTGACAAGCGCTCAGCAGCACGCCAAAAAACACTGCCCCAAACGCCCTTACCCCAGCTGACATGAGCTTCCCTGTATTGAAATGTAGTAGGTATTGCTTATACGAGCGCCGAGTATACTGCAGCACGGCGCAACAAATCACGTCCAGCAGCGATCCGACACCGCCCATGCGCCAGCTCAGCTCACTCGCGGCAGCGCGCGAGCAACCAACTCATCGACCGCCAGACCCCGCGGCAAGGTGCCATAGTGACGCGCGCCCTGCTGACCGAGTCGCGCAGCAATAAATGCCTCTGCCACAGCCGTGTTGCCCGCTTGCAGCAGCAGGCCGGCCTGCATCGTCAACGCCAGCTGGTCTACCAGGGTCCTGGCGCGATACTCAAGTTGATCGGTGTCCTGTAGTTGCTCGCGCAGAGAGTGTATGGACTCATCAAGCAGCCGGTGACCGCCGCGGCTCTTGTCCAATTCCGCGAACCAGGTATCCAGTACCTGGGGGCTGCGCTCCACCGCGCGCAGCATGTCCAGCGCCTGGACATTGCCGGAGCCTTCCCAGATCGCATTGATCGGCGCATCCCGGTACAGCCTGGCGAGAATGAAGTCTTCGCTCACGCCGTTGCCACCAAGGCATTCCATTGCTTCGTAAGTGTGCGCCGGGGCGCGCTTGCAAATCCAGTACTTGCCAGTGGGCAGGCCCAGTCGCAACAGCAGGCGGTCGTGCTCATCGGGCTGGGCAGCCAGACTGCGGTCAAGTGCCTGCGCCATGCGCATGGTGAAAGCCAGCGAACCTTCCAGCTCCAGCTGCAGATCGGCCAGCACATTGCGCATCAGCGGCTGATCGATCAGGTATTTGCCAAAAGCGCTGCGCCCGGCGGCATGGTTCGCCGCCTGAGCCACCGCCTGCCGCTGGGCGGCACTGGAGCCCAGCATGCAATCGAAACGGGTCATCGCCACCATCTCGAGAATGGCGGCAACCCCGCGGCCCTCCTCGCCTACCAGCCAGCCCAGTGCGCCGCGCAGCTCGATTTCCGACGAGGCGTTGGCCACATTCCCCATCTTGTCCTTGAGGCGTTGCACCTGCAGCGGGTTCTTGCTGCCATCCGGTCGCCAGCGCGGCACCAGAAAGCAACTCAGGCCGGCGCTGGCCTGAGCCAGCACCAGAAACGCATCGCACATCGGCGCCGAGGTAAACCATTTGTGTCCCACCAGCTCGTACTCTTCGCCCGGGCCCGCCGCATTCACGGGCATCGCACTGGTGGTGTTGCTCCTTACATCAGAGCCGCCCTGCTTCTCCGTCATGCCCATCCCGATCGTCAGCGCCTGCTTGTCGGTGTGGGGACGGTTGGCCGGATCATAGGCCCGGTTGAGTACCTTCGGAATCCACGCCTGCGCCAGGGCCGGCGTCAGCCGCAGGGTCGGGATCGAGGCAAAGGTCATCGTCAGGGGACAGCCGTGGCCGGATTCAACCTGGCTCTGCAGGTAATATTTCGCGGCTCGCGCAACATGGGCTCCGGGCCCCGGGTCGGTCCAGGGACTGCTGTGCAACCCGGCCTCCAGGCCCAGGCCCAGCAGGGCGTGATAGGACTCGTGGTAGCGGACCAGGTCTACCCGGTAGCCCTGGCGGTCATGAGAGAAGAAACGGGGCTTGTACTCGTTGGCCAGAAAGCCCCAGTCATAGGTCCGGCTCTCACCGCAGCGGGCACCGTGGGCGCTGATTTCCGCTTCCGCCCAGATGCCTCCGTGGCGCTTTACAGCCTCCTGCAGGGCGGCGTCGGTAGTGTAGAGATTGTAGTCCAGCAACGGATCCGGCTGGTTGCTGACTTCGTGGGTGGCGGCCAGGCAGTTCGCGGCGGTCAATTCAGGCTGGGTAGTCATGACAGCTCCTGCGTTGAAACATGGGGACAATGACTCCGGCAATGGTATCATCCCGCCCACAGAGTGCCAGCGTACCGTTTACCCAGGCGGCGCTGCGCTTGCCGGCACTGAACCTCTGGTGCCGAAAAGTGTCTTCCGAGCAGCCAACCGAAAAGGATCAGACCCATGCTCAACTGGCAGGACATCGAACGCTTCGTTAGCGGCGGCACCCCCGCCCCGGACCGGCGCGTGGAACGCAGCGAGACGGAGTGGGCCGCACTGCTGTCGCCGGAACAGTATCGCGTCACCCGTCAGGCCGGCACCGAACACGCCTTCAGCAGCGATATGTGCTCGCGTTTCGAGCCCGGCTCCTATTGCTGTGTATGTTGTGGCACCCTGCTGTTCGACGGCGACGAGAAATTCGAATCCGGCACTGGCTGGCCCTCATTCACCCAGCCAGTACGCGACAACGCGATTGCCTATCGCCTGGACAGCTCCCTCGGCGGGAACCGCATCGAGACGATCTGCAACACCTGTGATGCCCATCTGGGCCACGTATTTCCCGATGGCCCCGCCCCCAGCGGACTGCGCTACTGCATGAATGCGGTGGCGCTGCGCAAGGTGGTGGAGACCGACTCCGCAGCGGGGGAAGCCGAATGAGAACCGCGTTCGCTACCATTGCCCTGGCCGTCCTGCTGGGCGCCTGCGCCAACCCGGTGCGCGACGCCGAGCAGGCAGTGGCAGCCAATCTCCGCTACGTGGAATCACTGGACTTTCGCAACCTGGAGGAATACCCGGGTTCCGTAGTCTGCGGCCAGTACCGCGCCATCCAGCGATTTGGCGAGACCAGTCACTGGCGGATATTTGTCTACCGCGCAGGCGAGGTCCAGGTCGCTCCCAATGCTGCGGATCGGGCGATTTTTTGCAGTGAAGACCCGGCCCTGCATCTCTATCAGCAGTTTTCCATCCAGGTGGACGGGAATTCAAGCGAAGCACTCGCCCAGGTCGCGGCCGACCTGCGTCTGATGTCGGGCTTGCTGGAGCAGTACTACCAGGACCACGCGGCCTATCCGACCAACGAGCGCGGCCTGCAGGCGCTGGCCGCGCCAGCCAGCGAGCAACCCAACCCGCGCAAGGCCCCTGCCAACGGCTACCTGCCGGCTGTGCCGACGGACCCCTGGGGACGCCCCTACCAATACGAGGCGGCACCGTTTGCCGGCAGCAAGCAACCGCCCTCGCTGCTGACTCAGGGGGCAGATGGCAAACCTGGCGGCAAGGGGCTGGATGCGGATATCACCCTTGAACACCTGTCCTATATTGAACATGCCCTGACACTGTGAACCAACACTTGACGACCGAGCTGCCATTTACGGAAACCGTACGGGTACGCTATCGCGACACGGACGCCCAAGGACACCTGTATTTTGCCAATTACCTGGTGCTGGCGGACGAAACGGCCGGCGCCTACATGGAGACCCTGGGCTACAGCAGCATGAATCCATCGCTGGCTCCCTGCTTTGTTTTCACGGTCAATGTCAACTGCGACTATCTGGGCGAGTGCACGGCCTTTGACCGGATAAAGGTCGCGGTGGGCTATACCCGCCTGGGACGCAGCAGTGCCGAGATGACCTTTGAACTGCGGCGGGAGGCGGACGCGGCAATCCTCGCCCGCGGCAGCCTCACCCAGGTGTTCGTGGACAAGGTGACGCGCAAATCCATCCGTATCCCGGCAGCCTACCGCGAGGCCATCATCCAACACCAACCGGAACTGGCAGCCGCCGGGAGCTGACCGAGTCCGTCCGGTCGGCATCAAGAGTTCCGGTCTGTCCTGGACGGAGCAAGAGTCCCGGTCTGCCTCGCCAGGGGGACTTCTAGCGACACGCCGTAAATCCATCCATGGAGGCTCGGTTGCAGCATCCATGCTGCAAACGGTCTCTAGAAGTCCCCCTGCCGAGGCAGACCTACCTTCACAGTTTTTAATTGAGTTGGGCAGTATTGCTGTCCCTGAGTCGGCTACAGAAGTAGAGATATCGACCGGGGTGTGGTGTTCAAGACCGTATGCGACATGGATGTCGCATACGAGCCCCCAGGGAGGGGTTCACGGCGTGTCTTGAACACCACACCCCGGTTGATGTCTCGGCAACCGAAGTGCCGCCCTGCCGCCCGACGATCCGGTATCATAGCCAAATATTCCACTAAAAATGGGACAGCAATGATCGGCATGCGACGTCTACGCTCCCTACCCTCTCTGCCTACCACAACAACGCCATGGCCAGCATCAGCATCAGCATCAGCATCAGCCGGCGTGTCGCTGACCCCGCGATTGCGTCGAACCTAATAGTCGACTAAAATACTCAGGTATAGCAATCGGCAGCGACGCGTTGCGATTGTGGCACAGCGGCAGTGTTGGAAAACCACCACGGGCCGCAGACAGGGCGCGGCGCACATGAGAAAATGGTGCTCACGCCAGACGGGTCCCGGGTGAACCGGCTCCCTGCCCGCAATGATGACAGGTCATGAATTATGTCTCAGGAACAGATTGACAACCTTATCCGCAAGGAATACGCGGCCGGTTTCAGCTCCGATATCGAGTCGGACACGCTGCCCCGGGGCTGAATGAAGATGTGATCCGCTTCATATCCGCCCGCAACGAAGAGCCTGAGTGGTTGCTGGAGTGGCGCCTGGAGGCCTATCGCGGCTGGCAGGAAATGACTGAGCCCGATTGGGCTCACGTGGATTATCCGCCGGTGGGCTTCAATGATATCTCCTACTATTCCTCGCCCAAGACCATGAAGGACCGCCCCAAGAGCCTGGACGAGGTGGATCCGGAGTTGATTGCCACCTACAACAAGCTCGGTATTCCACTGCACGAACAGGCCACCCTGGCCGGCGTCGCAGTCGATGCGGTATTCGACTCGGTTTCGGTAACCACAACCTTCCGCAAGAAGCTGGCAGAGTCGGGCGTGATTTTCTGTTCCATTTCCGAGGCAGTGCGCGAGTACCCGGAGCTGGTTCGCAAATATCTGGGCAGCGTGGTGCCGCGCAGGGACAATTTTTACGCCGCCCTGAACAGTGCAGTCTACAGCGACGGCTCGTTCGTCTATATCCCCAAGGGCATACGCTGCCCCATGGAACTGTCCACCTATTTTCGTATCAACGATCCCAAGACCGGCCAGTTTGAACGCACACTGATCATCGCCGACGAGGACAGCCACGTCAGTTATCTGGAGGGCTGCACCGCGCCGATGCGGGACGAGAATCAGCTGCATGCCGCGGTGGTGGAACTGGTGGCACTGGACGGCGCCCAGATCAAGTATTCGACGGTACAGAACTGGTACCCCGGCGATGCCAACGGCAAGGGCGGCATCTACAATTTCGTGACCAAGCGCGGCGTGGCCCACCGCAATGCCAAGATTTCCTGGACCCAGGTGGAAACCGGCTCGGCCATCACCTGGAAGTATCCCAGCTGCATCCTGCGCGGCGACAACAGCGTGGGCGAGTTCTACTCGGTGGCACTGACCAACAACGCGCAACAGGCAGACACCGGCACCAAGATGATACATCTGGGCAAGAACACCCGCTCCACCATCATCTCCAAGGGGATTTCGGCGGGACGCAGCTCCAACGCCTACCGTGGCCTGGTCCGGATGAGCCCCCGTGCCGAGGGAGCCCGCAACTATACCCAGTGCGACTCGCTGCTGATCGGCGATCGCAGTGCGGCACACACCTTCCCCTACATCGAGAGCCGCAACCCCAGCGCGGTGATCGAACACGAAGCCACCACCTCCAAGGTCAGCGACGACCAGTTGTATCTGTGTCAGCAACGCGGCCTGGATGCCGAAAAGGCGGTGTCCATGATCGTCAACGGTTTCTGCAAGGAGGTGTTCCGCGAATTGCCGATGGAATTTGCAATGGAAGCCGGCAAATTGCTGGAAGTCAGCCTGGAAGGATCAGTGGGCTGAACATACGGGATAACTGAGCAACACCGCTACGGAGCAACGCAACAATGCTGAAGATTGACAACCTGCACGCCAGGGTCGAAAAGGAAGATATTCTCAAGGGACTGGACCTGAACGTGAAGCCCGGTGAAATCCACGCCATCATGGGACCCAACGGCTCCGGCAAGAGCACCCTGGGGCACGTGCTCGCGGGGCGTCCGGGCTATACCGTGACCGCGGGTTCCGTGCAGTTCCTGGGGCAGGATCTGCTGGCGCTTGAGACCGAGGAGCGCGCTCACCTGGGCATTTTCCTCGCATTCCAGTACCCGGTGGAAATTCCCGGGGTCAGCAACATGGAATTCCTCAAGGCCTCGGTGGATGCGGTGCGCGAATACCGCGGCGAGCCCGCGCTGGACAGCATCAGCTTCATGAAGCGCGCCCGCGAGATCTGCAAGACCGTGGATCTGGATCAGGCTTTCCTGAAGCGTGGCGTCAACGAGGGTTTTTCCGGCGGCGAGAAGAAACGCAATGAGCTGATGCAGATGATGCTGCTGGAGCCCAAACTGGCGATCATGGACGAAACCGACAGCGGCCTGGATATCGACGCGCTGCAGGTCGTCTCCGCCGGCATCAATGCCATGCGCAGCCCTCAGCGCAGCTTTATTCTTGTGACCCACTACCAGCGTCTGCTGAACTTTATCGAGCCCGATTTCGTCCACGTGCTGTCCGGCGGTCGCATCGTACGCTCCGGCGACAAATCGCTGGCCCTGGAACTGGAAGAAAAAGGCTATGCCTGGCTGGAGGATGTGGCCTGATGTCCGATTTCATGCGCCAACCTCTGGCCGCCGACATCAATGCCGCCCCGGACTGGTTGCAGGATATCCGCAGCCGCGGTCGCACCGCCTGGCGGCACAGCACGATGCCGACACGCAAGACCGAGGCCTGGAAGTACACCAGCCTGCAGGCGCTGCAGCAACCGTTCGCGGTCACAACCGCCAGTACTGCGGCCACCGACGTGTCCGACATCGATTATCCCGTGCTGGGTGGGCCCACGCTGGTCTTTGCCGACGGCCACTTCCGCCAGGATCTGTCCACCACCACGCTGCCACCGGGGCTTACCCTGTTGCGTTTTGCCGATGCTTCGCCGGAACAGGCGGCGCGGATAGCCGCGCAGCTCGGTACCGCAATACTGCCCGGACGGCATGTTTTCGCGCCCTTGAACGACGCAACCCTGGCCGACGGGGTTTTTCTGGAGGTCGCGGCAAATACCAGAATCGAAGCGCCGCTGCATGTGGTCTGGCTGACCACCGGCCAGACCCAGCCGATCAGTGTAACCCAGCGCCTGCTGGTGTGCCTGGGTCCGAACAGCGAAGCCTCACTGACAGAGAGCTTCGCCAATATCGCGACGGGGGGCACGGCTTTTACCAATGGCATTACCGAGCTGCTGCTCGAACGTGGCTCGCACCTGAGCCACTATCGTCTGCACCTGGAACAGGGCGCGGCGGTCCATATTGGCGGTGTCCATGCACGGTTGGGACAGGATAGCGTGCTCAGCGGTTTCCATCTGGCTCTGGGCAGTGCCCTCAAGCGCATCGACCTGGTCGTGGATCACCAGGGGACCGGCGCCCACTGCGACCTGGATGGCATATACCTGCCCCGCGGCCAGGAAATCGTCGACTACCATACCTGCATGGAGCACAGCGTAGCCCACTGCAGCAGCCGGGAACGCTTCCGTGGCATTATCGCCGACGAGGCCACGGCGGTATTCAATGGGCGTATCCACATTCATCCCCAGGCTCAGAAAACACGGGCCGAGCTCAGCAACAACAATTTGCTGACCAGCAACAAGGCCGAAATCAACACCAAACCGGAACTGGAGATCTATGCGGACGACGTCCAGTGCGCCCACGGCGCCACGGTGGCGCAGCTGGACCCGCATACCCTGCATTACCTGCGCACCCGCGGCATACCGCGGGAAGAGGCAGAGGTGATGCTCAGTTACGGCTTCATCAATGAACTGGTGGAGAACCTGACACAAACCGTAGTGCGCGACTGGCTCAAGCCACTGCTGGCACGCCGCTTCGCGCCCAACCCACGACTCGTCAGGCACCTGCTATGAACAGCCCCGCCGCCGCGCAGCTGGCAGTGTTCGATGCCGCGCGCATCCGCAAGGATTTTCCCGCCCTGCATCAGGAGGTCAACGGCCATCCGCTGGTCTATCTCGACAATGCCGCCACCACCCAGAAGCCGGAGCAGGTGATCGAGGCAATCAGCCACTATTACCGGCACGACAATGCCAATGTGCATCGCGGCGCCCATACTCTCAGTGACCGGGCCACAGTGGCTTTCGAAGGCGCTCGGGGCACCGTGGCCAGCTTTATCAACAGCGCCAGTACTTCAGAGGTCATCTGGGTACGGGGCGCCACCGAGGCAATCAACCTGGTGGCCCACAGCTGGGGCCGCAGCCAATTGCAGCCTGGCGACCAGATCCTGGTGTCCTTTCTGGAACATCATTCCAACATCGTGCCGTGGCAGCTGGTCGCCGCCGCGACCGGCGCCGAAGTAGTGCCCATCCCCATTACCACCCAGGGTGACATCGATCTCGATGCACTGGCAGGCCTGCTCGGTGAACGGGTCAGGCTGGTAGCGGTCAACCATGTCTCCAATGCTGTGGGCACCGTCAATCCGGTAGCCGAAATCACCCGCATGGCACATGCCGCCGGAGCATTGGTCATGGTTGATGGCGCCCAGGCCACCGCCCACATACCGGTGGATGTGCGCAGTATCGGCTGCGACTTCTATGCCTTTTCCGGCCACAAGCTGTTCGGGCCCACCGGCATCGGGGTACTGTGGGGCAGGGAATCCCTGCTGGAAGAGATGCCCCCTTCCTCGGCGGTGGCGAAATGATCGAGAGCGTCGCCTTCAGCGGCAGCAGCTGGAACAGCCTGCCCTTTAAATTCGAGGCTGGCACCCCCAATATAGCAGGAGCCATCGGTCTGGCCGCCGCGGTCGACTATCTCTCCGGAATCGACATGGTGGCAGCTGCGGAACACGAAGTGAAATTGCTTCAGCAGTCGGTGGCGCTGGGTGCCGAGGTAGACGGTTTGCGGCGGATTGGCGATCCTGCCCACTCAGTGGGTATTTTCAGTTTCCTGATCGAGGGCGTACACCCCGCCGACCTCGGCATGCTGCTGGACCAGCAGGGTGTCGCGGTGCGTACGGGACACCATTGTGCGCAGCCACTGATGAGCTACTACGGCTCACCCGGTGGCACCGCGCGAGCCTCCTATTCGCTGTACAACACAGCGCAGGAGGTCGAGCAATTGTTCGCGGCAATCCACAAGGCCAAGCGCCTGTTTGCATGAGAAGGTAGATTGTATGACCGTTGAGACTTTTGACATTAGCGCCGATGCAGTGCAGGTCAGCCCGGCTGCTGCCGCCCACCTGAAAAAGCAGTTGCAGTTGTCGGGTCGGCGCGCAGTGCGTGTCAGCGTTAAGGAAAGTGGCTGCACCGGCTACATGTACGTGCTGGACGAGGTGGACCAGAATCTGGCTGACGATATCGAGATGCATCTGGACAACGGCCTGGATCTCTATATCGACGCCGGTTCGCTGGCGGTACTGAAAGGTACCCGGCTGGATTTCGAGAAAGAGGGTGTGAACCGCACGCTCAAGTTTCACAACCCCAATGTCACTGCCGCCTGTGGTTGCGGCGAAAGCTTCAGCATCAGTTGATTCGGAATTACAGCCATGAGTGCCCAGGAAAAAACCCTGCTGACAACCCAGCGCGACTGCCCCGGCCGGCTGGTGCCGGTAGGCGACCCGGTGACGATACCCGCACACACCTTCGTCACCCTGACCCAGGCGCTGGGGGGTAATTACACCGTCATCCACAACGGCAACATGATCCGGGTGGACGGCACTGACGCGGACGCGCTGGGTCTCACAGCGCAGAAGCTCGATTTCGAGACCCCCGCGGATGGGCGCATCGACGAGGAACAGGTGTGGCAGGCACTGCGCACGGTGTACGACCCGGAAGTACCGGTGGACCTGGTGAATCTGGGGCTGATCTACAGCGTCGAGATAGACCAGGAGCAAGGCCGGGTGGCGATCAGCATGACGCTCACCGCGCCCGGTTGCGGCATGGGCCCGGTGCTGGTGGGCGATGTCAAATACCGCGTCGCCCAGGTTCCCCATGTCCGCACGGTGGAAGTGGAACTGGTTTTCGACCCGCCGTGGAACCGGGATATGATGTCCGAGGAGGCCAGGCTGGAAACCGGCCTGTTCTACTAAGGAGAAGCCGTCACCCATGTCCGCAACCGCCACCAGCCAGAATCCGTTCGGCCACAGTATTACCAGCGACGACATCGTGGACAGCCTGGGTTTTTTCGACGACTGGGAAGACCGCTACAAGTATATTATCGATCTGGGCAGGGAGCTGCCGCCGCTGCCCGATGAGTTGCATACCGGGGACCGGCTGGTGAAGGGCTGCCAGAGCCAGGTGTGGATAGACACCCATATCGAAAATGGCAGGCTGGAACTCGCGGTAGACAGCGACGCCTTTATCGTCAAGGGCCTGTTGGGCGTGGTGCTTGCCGCCTACAACGGCAAGACCCCGGCGGAAGTGCTGGCCTTCGATATAGACGCCTATTTTGGCGAACTGGACCTGCTGCGCCACCTCTCCCCGTCCGCGGCAATGGTCTGCGTGCGATGGTCACACGTATCCGGGAAATCGCCGCGCAGGCAGCAGCGTAGCAGGCTGCAGGGCCGCGCAGCCTGACCCGGGGACGTCCCCGCCGCCAGGTACAGGGGGTTGGCAGCATGAACAGTGGCAGGATGGTGCTGTCGAGGCTGAGGTCCGACCTCGACGAAGGCCGCTTCACAAGAGTACTGGC
Source organism: Kineobactrum salinum (assembly GCF_010669285.1). Taxonomy (GTDB): domain Bacteria; phylum Pseudomonadota; class Gammaproteobacteria; order Pseudomonadales; family Halieaceae; genus Kineobactrum; species Kineobactrum salinum. The sequence goes on from NZ_CP048711.1 coordinate 314,060, forward strand.
ACGCTGCGAACGCCTGCTGGCCAGTGGCCGGCGGCACCCGGTACTGTGGAGTTACCGCGGCCGTGCGCTGGAGGGTCTGCGGCGGGACAGTGAGGCACTCGCCATTTACCGCGAAGCCAGCCTGCGTTTTCCCGGGCATGCCCAGTCGCGGCTGTTACTCGGCAAACTCTGCGCCCGTCTGGGCCGGCATGAAGAGGCCCACTGCTCGCTGGAACAGGCGCTGCAGCTGGATCCGGAGCTGATTGACGGCTACCGTACACTGCTCAATTACCGGGCGATTGCGCCCGATGACACTGCCGTGCGTCATATCCTGGCGCGAGCCCGGTCGAAGAACCATGGCGCCGCGGCGCGGGCACGGGCGCTGTTCATACTCGGGCAGATTCACGTCGAGGCCGGTCTGGACCAGCAGGGATTCGAATATTATCGCAATGCCAATGAGCTGGTGAGCAGCACTCTTGGCAATGGCAGCCACGAATACCTGGTAGCCAACAATACGCAGAGCATCAACGCCGGGTTGCTGCAGGAATTCGACCGCTCCGCCCCTGCACTCCCAGTTGCCCCGCGCTTCTCATTACCGGGCTGCCGCGCTCGGGAAAGAGCCTTGCCGAAGCATTGCTGGCACGCAATGCCCGGGTAATGGCGGGCGGCGAGCTGGCCCTGGTCAGAAAATTCGCCACTACCCAGGACGCCGCAGCCGGGCTGCGCGGGCTGGCCCGGAAGCTGTCCCGCCAACCGCGTTCACCGCTGGCACAATGGTACGCACAGCGGGCCGCAGCCAGCGGCGTCAAGGGTATAAGCTACGTGACGGACACCTCACCGGCCAATTTGACGCGCTTGGGCTACCTTGCGCTTTTGCACCCAGAGGTACCCATTGTCTTCTGTCGCCGGGATCCACTGGATCTCGGCGCCTCGCTCTATTTCAAGAATTTCCGTTCCGGTCACCACTACAGCTACAGCCTCGCGACTCTGGGCCGGGCCATCGCGGCAGCGGAAAAGGTCATGGACCACTGGCTCACCGTCCTGCCGAATCCCATGCTGGAACTGCGCTACGATGACGTAGTACTGAACCCCGACCGCGGCCGGACGGCGCTGTTTCATCACCTGGGCCTGGATCAGCAGCCTCACCCTGCCCCGCCGCCCGCCACCGCGACTGCCGCCCGCCTGTTTCCCAGCCGTACGAGCACAGACTTCGACGTTATCAGCGCCGATCTGATTGGCTTCGGCCGGCGGTTTCACCGCCAGTTGGAGCCCCTGTTGGCCGCCTACGCCGCAGAAAAACGGCGGCCGGAGCTGGTACCCGCTCCAGATTGACATGGGACGGCAGGCCTGTTCCGGCGGCTCGATATTTTGCTATACTCGCGCCCGCCGCCGGTGTAGCTCAGTTGGTAGAGCAGCGCATTCGTAATGCGAAGGTCGTAGGTTCGACTCCTATCTCCGGCACAATAATTCAATAAAATCAAATAGTTATATAATTCACCCCTACATTAAACCCTACAAAATGGAAATCGCGTATCAACGCCCGCAGTAGCCGGACTCCGGCGCATCCGCTGAACCCAGTCCATGGAGTCGCTGGAAAAAATAAGCACGCCAGTCGGCTCTACCCAATTAACGGGGGATGGGCCGGTTTTCACTAAACCCGGTTGATGATGCCATCCCATCCACAATGGGTTAAGACCCTCAGTCGGTAATTTTCAAAGTTTCTGAACCCGTAAGCTCTCCTGGACATCATTTCCATCTTGTTGTGGAAGCCCTCAGTGACCCCATTGCTCTTCGAGAATCGCCACATGGCGGTGACGGGCTCCAACCAGGATGTGAGGGTATTCGCCAGCCGGTGAAGCGGACTGGCGTGAAGCTGTTTGATCAATCTGAGTAGCTTGGGCAGTGCTCTTTCAGCCCGTTTCCTGGTCAAGGTTTTCAGGAGTAGCAACCGATTCAGGCGCTGCTTGGCTTCGTACAGGGCGTTTAGCACCGGGAATGCGTTGAGGTACGTGCCGAGGTTATCGCGCTGCTCTGGTGACAGGCGCCATTCATGACGGCGCATCAGGCTAATCAGGCCGCGGTTCTTGCGGCCCTCGGGATCGTGGTCCTGCCAAGCCTTCAGGAAGTGCTGATTCACGAGCCGGATGACGTGGAAACGGTCTGCCACGATCATCGCATTGGGGAAGTATCGTCGGGCAATGGCGCGGTAGGTTTCGGACATATCCATGACAATAAGCCGGACATTGTCTCGCCCGGGTAATGCCTTCAAATAGCGCCCCAGGCTGGCTTCGGAGCGCCCGAGCACCACATCAAACACCTTGTTACGCTTGAGATCCACCAGCGTGGTGGCGTAGCCCCGCTTGCGGGTAAAGAAGTGCTCATCAATGCCCAGCACCTTCGGGCAGGGCCTGTTGGCCCTCTCAGACCGCCGCAGACGGCAGTGGTTCTGATACCACCGCTCCACGGTGGCAGGACTAATGCTGTGGGTCAGTGTGAGCTTGCGCTGGGTGACACCGCCGTCGTGGGCTTCAAAGACCTCGAGCCGGAACGCTTCCGAGGCTCTGAAACGGGGTCGAACACCCTTGAAGCGGTGACGAAAATACCGTCGGCATTGCGGGCAGTGGTACTTGGGGCACGTCAGATGAAGCGTCATCACCTGATTCCCCTGGCGCGTATGCTTGAGGGTGCGTTGGTAGGTGGCCTTGATCCTGACCCCCTTGTGCTGACAATAGATGCACAGCGGTCGTTTGGTGGGTCTGGCATAGACCTCAATGCCTTTATCCCGGTCGACCCGCTCGACCTCCAGCTCGGATATGCCTAGAATGTTTCCTGCGAGGGACATCGGTATTCTCCATTAAATTGATCGTCGCAAAATCAGTTTAATGAATGCCGGTGTCCCCCGTTAATGATGAAGAGCCCGCCAGTCCACAGCGGATTCATTCAGATGCGGATCTGGCTGAGTTTTGAGTTCGCATTGCGGACACCCTCAAGGGACTGTGCAGCCTGCACCATCTATATCCGGTCCACCTGCACTGTTCCGAATACCTGCTTACAGCGACCGTTTGCTACCGACTGCTCAGGCCAGGGTCAACGACGGCATCAGAGGGATTGAATCGTGGATGGGTTTCCTCACCGAACCAGGCGAGAAGCGCACCGGAGGCAAACATTGACAGGGTGACGAACCAGAACGACGCTTCAATTTGACCGCTGAAGTGGGCAGCGAGGCCCAGACCCAGGGCGCCCACACCATAGCCCAGGTCGCGCCAGAACCGGTAGATACCGATAGCCGACCCGCGCCAGGCCGGGTGAGCAATGTCGGCCACGGCGGCAGACAAGTTGGGATAAAGCAGGGCCATACCGAAGCCGGAGACCGCGGCCGAGAGGCTCCACCAGGCCACGCCCTGCCCCAGCAGCATCATTGCCACACCCGCTCCGCAGACCCACATGCCCAACACATTGGGCCGGTGTCGACCAATCCGGTCGGAAAGCCATCCGGTAAACAGCTGCGAGCTGCCCCAGACAAGGCCGTAAATACCAATGATCCAGCCGACATTCGTCAGGCTGACGCCCTGACGATAAAGAAACAGCGGATAGAGTACCCACACCAGGGCGTCGACAAATTTCTCGACCAGCCCTGCCTGGCAGAGGGCGGCCAGGCGGCGGTCGCGCCACGACAGTAGTGTTAAAAGCTCCCAGGTGCCCGGTTGCGCGGACACATTGCGCGGATAGCGTGGTAGCCGCTGTGGCACCTCCCCCTGACGCTGCCCCGCCGCTTCGGCCCTGGCCCACGGCAAAGTATCCCGGACCCATAGCTGGGTCAGCAGAAGCGCCAGACAGATAACGCCAAGGCCAAATACCAGCAGCGCTGGGCGCGGGCCCAGCATGACTGCCAGATAGGCGGTGACGATGCCCGCCAGGGCAACGCCGAGGTAGCCGGCAAACTCATTCAGGCCGATGGTCAGCCCGCGCTCCTCTACCCGGGTGATGTCGAGCTTGGCGGTCTGGGTCATCGACCAGGTCAGGCCCTGGTTGACGCCAAGCAGCACCGTGGCCAACACGATCCAGTTCCAGTCGGGTGCGTACCAGATCATGGGAGGCACCGGCAGCGCAACTATCCAGCCCAGCAACAGGACGCGCTTGCGCCCCAGCCTTTCGGAAAGTCGGCCGGCAATGAAGTTCATTGTTCCCTTGACTACGCCGAATGCCACGACAAAGGCGCTGAGCAGGACAAAGGAGTTCTTGGGTACACCAAACTCCGACTCGGCCAGCGCCGGCACCACGGTGCGCATCATGCCGAGCGTCAGCCCGACCAACAGCACCTGCAGCAGCTGGTGGAAGAATTGCTCCAGGTTGGCGGAGATGCCGTGCCGAATTTCCATGCGTCAGTGGGCGACTCAGGCTGCGATGCCGGCGGCAATCACCGGCATGCCCGCGGCCTGCCACTCGCTCACTCCATCACGGATCTTGCGGACCCGGTAACCTATTGCTTGTAGCAGCGCGACGGCCTCGTCGGACAAGAGACGGAAAGGCCCGCGACAGTAGGCAACAATGTCCTTGTCGCGGAGCAGTTCGGAGAGGCGGTGCTCGATTTCCGCCAGTGGCAGCGAGCGCGGGAAAGGCAGGTGCGCGAATTCGCATTCCGCGGGCGGACGCACATCGATAAAGATCACCTCGCCCCGGCGCGCCTGCTCCAGCAATTCCTCCCGGCCTATCACCGATCGCTTGGCCGGGTCGACCGCCATCTGCTCCAACGCCTGCCGCAACTCCGCCAGGTGGGCCTCGGCTACCTGCCTCAGCGCCACTCCCAAAGCCGCCACATCATCGCCCGCGAGGCGATAGATAACGCCCTTCCCGTCCTGCCGAAGTACCTTAAACGGCATCGTGCAAACCTGCGCCTGAAGAGGATTCCGGCACGCCTGCCATGGCCAGACCCTTGAGGTACTGCAGCTTTTGTATCTCGATATTCAGGTAAAACAGCTTTTCTTGTGCAAACTCAAGGCTGAACTGCGGCTCCTGGCCCAACAGCTTGTCGAGGGCATCCCGCATTTCCGTTTCTTTGTCCAGATAGGCAAACGCCACCACACGGTGCGCCAATGCCCAGTACTGGCAGTTGGGAAAACACAGAGCCCGCTCGGTCAGGTCCAGCGCCCTGTCGTAGTCACCCATGAAAATAAACGCCAGGGCCCCGTAGGTCAGAAACGCCCAAGCCTGCGGGTCATTGGGGCTGAGCGCAATGGCGCGTTCGAAGCACTCGTTGGATTCTTCGTAACGGGCTTCGTAAGCCAGGGAATCACCCAGTCCGCAGTAGGCTGCGGCGAAGGTGGGATTGAGGGAAATGGCGGTCTGGTTGTCCTGGATGGCGCTGTTGTATTCTTTCCTCGCCAGCTGCACGCGGGCGCGCATGGTGTAGTAGGTGGCGTTTCGGCTGTCGAAGGACAGCGCCTTGCTACAGGCATCCAGTGCCTCCTGCAGCAACTCTTCGGTCGGCGGTGTGGTCCAGTAGACCATGCCCAGCACCACGGCGTAGGCCCACCAGGCATAGGCGTCGCCGAAGTGCTCGTCCAGCTCGCTGCTTTTTTTCAGCATGGCCTGGGCTTTCAGGTTGTCTTCGGCCGTGAACTTGAAGAAATGATAGACCCCCAGATGAAAATAGTCCCAGGCTTTCAGGTTGCTGGTCCCACCCTGAACTACGCGACGTCGTTCCGCGAAACCGATTTCAGGCTCCAGGCGGGCGACGACTTTGGTGGTGATTTCATCCTGCAGGCTGAACAGATCATCGAGCTCGCGATGAAACTTCTCGGACCACTTGTTGCCACCGCTGGCAATATCCACCAGCTGCACAGTGACGCGCACCCGTTCCCCCACCTTCTGCACACTGCCCTCGATGGCGTAATCCATGTTCAGGTCCCGACCCAGCTGACGCATGTCCACACTCACACCCTTGTAGCCGAAGCTGGTGTTGCGTGCGCAGACGTTGAGCCAGCGGTGTTTGCTGAGCAGCATGATAATGTCGGCGCTGATGCCGTCGGAAAAATATTCCTGTTGGGGGTCGCTGGACAGATTGACAAAAGGGATGACGATAACCGATGGCCTGCTGCGCGGCCTCTCCGAGCCCGGTTTGACTGCTGCAGGCGGCGCGACTGGGCCGGCTGCTTCGCCTGCGGTCGCAGCGGCAACAAACCGAAAGCCCTTGCCGTGCACGGTACGAATAATGGTCTGCTCCCGGCCGCTGTCTCCCAACACCCGGCGCAGGGTTTTGATCCGGCTGCTGAGCGCAGCCTCGGATACAACCTTGCCCGCCCATATAGTCTGGTAGAGCTCTTCCTTGCCCACCAGCCGATGGCGATTTTCCACAAGCAGCGTCAACAGCTCGATCACCTGCGGCTCAACATTCAGGCGCACCCCGTTTCGGCTGAGCTCGAAAGCGCCGGTATCCAACCGAAAGTCATGGAACTGGTATCGCATTGGCTGTTCATCGTCGCAGCGGGTCAATCCGAAGGAATTCAGGAAATCTCCAGAATTCAACCTGGAAGGCTTCAGGCTTTCTGACGCCTCCGGGGATATTGTAGCTCAGCCGTTGCACGTTGTCGGTGGTCACGCAGGACCGCGCCGCCCAACGGCTTAATTTCCCGGAATCCGTTCCCCGGAACAATTGAACAAGGAACAGAACCATGTCAACCCAAGAAAAGTATCTCGTCAACTGTCAGGACGGCCGCGGCCATGTGGAACGGGCAACCATAGCCTTTATCCTGGCCACCACCGCATCCAAGACCGCGGAAACCGCAGTATTTCTGACCTCCGATGCAGCACAGCTGTGCACTACAGACGGGGCGAGTGGACTCCAGGCCGCGGGTATGGAGCCCCTGTCCGATTTAATTGCCCAGTTTCTGGGCAATGGGGGGAAGCTGTGGTTATGCCCGATCTGCGCCAAGGTAAACAGCATTACCGAGGCGGACCTGGTGGAGGGGGCCGAGATAGCCGGCGCCCCCAAGACCATGGCGTTTCTCTCCAGTGGGGCGAAGCTCCTGGCATGAACACGATACTGCCGTTACGGCGGCGCCTGATGGAGGGCTGAAGGTGAACCCGCAGCAGCAAGAACTGGCCGCATGCGCAGAGCTCGGTGATCTGTTGGCCCAACTGGCGAAAGGACTGGATCACTACCTGCGTTTTGAGGATGAGGATGCAATGGTCAACGCCCATGTCTGGCGGAAAGCCCTGGGAATCGATTTGCCGGAGGAAGGAATCGGCATCCACCCCCTGATGAGGAGATCTGCCTACACCTTCTGCCCAACGGCTCGCCGATCCCCAAGCCGGGATTCAGTTCTTTTATCACCACCGGTGCGAGCTCAGCCGGGATTTTGGCTGCTCTCAGCGGCATGGTGGCGTCCCCACAACGGCTGGGTTTGACCGCGTTCCATTATCTGGAGGAGATGTCGCTGCGGTGGTTGGCGGATCTACTCCAGCTTCCCGCGGGGATGCAGGGGATTTACACCAGCGGTGGCTCAGTAGCCAATATCGTCGCCCTCGGAGCCGCTCGCCAGAGCGCCTTCGAGCGCCTGGGCGAGGATCCGGCTCGCCAGGGCGTCAGTCTGCCCTGTCGGATCTTTGCCAGCGCCGCGGCTCACCACACTGTTTATCGCGCGGCGGCGGTATTGGGTATGGGGCGGGACAGCGTGGTGCCCATTGCCCTTGATGGGGCGGGCCGCATGTGCCCCGAGGATCTGCGGCGCCGCCTGGCGGACTGCGATCCCTCGGCAGTGAAGGTCGCTATCGTGGCCAATGCTGGCTCTACCGATACCGGCGCGATCGACCCACTGCAGGCCATAGGATGCATCGCCCGGGAGCATAACCTGTGGTTACACGTGGATGGCGCCTACGGCCTGCCCGGTATCCTGGACCCGACCTGCGCGACGCTCTATACCGGCCTGCGCCTGGCCGACTCGACCTGTGTTGATCCGCACAAGTGGTTGGGTGCGCCGGTGGGCGTCGGCGCCGCGTTCGTGCGCGACCGCGCGCTATTGCAGCGTGCGTTTACACAGGAAGCAGCGGACTACCTGGAGGGCACTTGCAGCCAGACTACTGCCATGCACTCCCTGGACAGCCTCGGCCTGCCCTACGCCGATTGGGGCCTGGAACTTTCCGCCCCGAGCCGGGGCGTGGTGGTATGGGCCCTGATCCGGGAAATCGGCAAGCGCGGTCTGGCCCAGCGGGTGTGTCGGCACAATGCCATGGCCCGGCGTGTCGCCGACCGGGCCCGACAGGGCCCACGCCTGGAGCTGGTGCTGGAACCTACGCTATCCATTTGTTGTTTTCGCTATCGGGATTCACGCTGGAAGGATCTCAACCAATTGAACCGGCAAATCCACCGGCAGCTAATCCACTCCGGTGTGAATATGCCCAGTACGACCACGGTAAACGGCAAGTTGGTGTTACGCCCCTGCTTTATCGGCGCCCGCGCGCTCTGGGAACAGGCGGACTCGCTGGTGGACGAGGTACTCTGGATTGGAGACCGGATTGCCGGGAAATCGACGACAGTCACAAGAGGTGAGCTCATATGAGCGCAAGAATCTACGACTCCATTCTGGATACCATCGGCCATACGCCCGTGGTACGCATCAATAATCTGGGCCCAAGGGACGTCAATCTGTTTGTAAAGCTGGAATCGTTCAACCCCACAGGCTCGGTGAAGGACCGCATGGCGCTGGGCGTGATCGAGGATGCCGAACGGCGCGGTGAGCTCAAGCCAGGGCACACGATCGTAGAAGCCACCAGCGGCAACACCGGTATTGGCCTGGCCATGGTTTGTGCCCAGAAGGGTTATCCCTTGGTGATTACCATGGCGGAAAATTTCAGCATCGAGCGACGCAAGCTCATGCGCTTTCTGGGTGCCAAAGTGGTGTTGACGCCGGCGTCGGAAAAGGGCTCGGGGATGGTAGCCAAGGCCGATGAGCTGGCGCGCCGGCACGGCTGGTGGCAACCCAGGCAATTCGAAAATCCCGCCAATGCCGAGGTCCACGCGCATACTACCGCGGTGGAGATTCTGCACAGCTTTCGGGACATGCCTCTGGATTACTGGGTGAGCGGCTTTGGTACCGGCGGCACCTTCAGCGGCGTATCCCGTGTGCTGCGGGACAAGAGCCCGCACACCAGGATCCTGATTTGCGAGCCGGATAATTCCCAGATGCTGGCCAGCGGCATACCCCAGGCAAGGAGTGACGACGGCGCCACAGCCGCCAGCCACCCCCGGTTTCGGCCACACCTGATGCAGGGATGGTCACCGGACTTTATTCCCACGCTGGTAGAAGAGGCCATAGCCCGTGGCGGTGCGGACGGATTTATTCCGGTGGATGGAGCCGAGTCCCTGCAATGTGCCCGGGATCTGGCCAGAAAAGAGGGCATTTTCGTTGGCATCTCCTCCGGCGCGACCTTTCTAGGCGCCCTGACCGTGGCACGGGAGGCCAAACCCGGCACCAATATCCTCTGCATGCTGCCGGACACGGGTGAGCGTTACCTTTCGACACCCCTGTTCGACGGCGTTGAAGCGGATATGACCGCGGAAGAACTCGAGGTCTCCGAAAGCACCCCGCGTTTTCGCTTCGATACCGGCAGCGCCAGTGCCCCTGCTGAGGAGGATTCAACAGCCGAACCGATAGCAGTCGACCGGGTTCGTGACCTGATCGCAGACCCCGGGCAGCCTGTCGTGATGTTTGCCCTGGAATGGTGTGAGTTCTGCTGGTCGGTGCGCAAGGCTTTCGAGGCCTACGGTATCCCTTATCGATCCGTGGACCTGGATAGCGTCGCCTATCAGGAAAACGAAATGGGGAGCAAGTTGCGACAGGCCCTGCGTCAGCGAACGGCTTGCAACACCTTCCCGCAAATTTTTATCGCGGGCGATTTCATCGGCGGTTGCACAGAACTTTTCGACCGCTGTCGGGACGGCACGCTGTTCAGCAAGGTCCGGCAGTTGGGTATTTCCTGCGACAGTTCGGCGTGCCAGGATCCCTATACGCTGCTGCCCGGTTGGCTGCACCCGCGCTGAACCTACGGCATCGAGCAATTGGTCGCGTTCCCTGGCTCCCTGGGAATCCGAAGAATCAGCGCCCGTCGGCGAAAGCCGGTAACTGTGCGGGTTTCGAGTCCAGAGAGGACTGTATACCAAGTGTTCCAACAAGATATTTGTCGGGACCTGTTTTATGCCGTTCCATCCAATCATAGCAATTTTGGATGGATAGGTAGGTAGTATGCGCCCAGTAATTACACCTTGATCCCAGGCGCCCAGTTATGCGGCAGCAGATCATCAAGGTCTGACTGTCGTGCGCTCGGCAAGCGCGCCAGGACGTCACACAGGTAAGCCTGCGGGTCCAGACCGTTGATCTTTGCCGACTGGATCAGGGTCATCACGTTCGCACCGCGTTGGCCACTGCGCAAGGAACCCGCGAACAGCCAGTTGTTTCGGCCACGGGCTCAGGGCCGGATCTGGTTCTCCACCCAGTTGTTATCCATGGGTAGATTGCCGTCATCCAGGTAGCGGATCAGCACGGCCCACCGTTTCAGGGTGTAATCGATGGCCTTCGCAGTCCGTGTGCCATCATAGCAGGTGTCCACTTCCAAGAATTAACGCAACGTTGACCACAATGTTATTACGCGTCAGGAGAGCAATGTATGCGCTATTGGCAAGTGAACATGCAAAATCAGAACTCTGGGGCATATTCCCGCCCATCGTGAACATCCATTCCGGTGCAACGTGAACACCATCCTGGAGTGAACCCCAGTGATTTGGGATCAGCTATGGCTGAACTGAAGAAAGCAGCCTAATTGGGTTGTCACAAATTACTTGACCACTCCACACCCCGCTTCGCTGCGCTACGGTGAGTTACAGTTATGCTCCGGAGCCGGTCGCAGGATTCACGTCGAATGGCTGGCAGATTTCAGCTTATTACCCAGACGGTGTAATGTTTGCGAAGGCGACTCCCCGAACCGCTCCTTGTATTCGGTAGCAAACTTACCCAGCTGGGAGAAGCCGTTGGCTAATGCTATCTCAGTGACATTGGTGGTTGCGTCGTCTGCCTCCTTCAATGCCAAGTGAACGATATCCAGACGAGTGAGTTTAAGTAACCTCATGGGAGAGACATCGCGAAAGCGCTTGAACCCTTGCAGCAGAGTGCGCTCACTGACATTGGCATGCTCGACTAACTGCTTGAGACTCATAGCCTGTCTGTAATTCCTCCTGATATACCGTTCAACATCCAAAATATAACTTGGAATCTGCGGTTCTTTCTTGGCTGCCAGTTCATTGGAATAGTTGTTGGGTTGACAGTGCAACAAGGCCCACATCAGCATTCGTTGATACCGTAATCCCGCCTGTGGAGCGGTGTTGATTAGCGAACCCGATTGTTCTATATCATCAACAACCCATTGAACTGTGCGTAAAAAGCTCGCGCATGTGTTGGCAGTCAGGTTCATCTCCATATCAAAATCTAATACCTGTATCTGTCTCCTGCCAAGAAGACTGCTTAAGTAGTTTTCCAGAGCATTACTTTCGATTTTGATCAGTAGTTTAGAGCAGTCAGAGGTCCACTTTGTAGAGAATTTCTGATACGGACCCGACACAACAGCCTGGCCAGGGGCGCTCGGTACTCTCACATCACCGTAATAGTTGGTCGAGGTACCAGACAAAGGCAGTTCCACTAAGAAAAAACCAAGCTGCGACACATCTACCTGAACTTCGGCACCATAAACCAGATATGCCATTGCACCGTTTGGCAACAAGGCGTAATGCAGCAGCGCGTCCCTGGTCTGTTTGCCGGAGGCGGAAACAATAATCTTGTGAGGGCATAATATATCAGCCATTGAAGGGTGGACAGCTTTCACATCTCTGGTCTGAAATAACTGGTAACGTTGCAGTGGTGGAGCTTCAAAGAGAGTATACATTACTAGTGTCCGGTTGATTTTTGGGCTCTTCCCCAATCCTGGTGGCTAATCATTGACAGATTCCCGCCGGATGCAGCTGAAGGTGCCTCCCCGGCACAGCCGGGGGGTCTCCCTTTGGGTTGAGGGTAGTGTCAATTTCTGCATCAAGGAAATGAACGATGCCGATCTGGAACCGGAAAATTGCACTACACCTCAACTGCCGCCCCGACGCGCATAAACTGTAACTTCAGATCGTTTATGATAACGCGATTAATTCTGGATGGGCGGCTTTTAGCCCTCGCACACTACTTTTTGCTGCTGCAGTAACTCGGCGTATAGTCCAGCATGTCGCTGCGCCGGCGTCAAGTATTTGATACTAGGTGTTAGCCCCGAGCAGTAATGTCCCCCTCACCCAATTCTAAAATGCCCCCTTTTAAATTTAGGAGGGGACGTGGCGGGGGAGCACATTACTTTGAGTCACAAGGAAGTCGATGGACTGGAGGTCGTCCAGGCCCTCCAGCAACGCCAGCTGAAGCAGGAGGATGCCGCCCAGAACCGGGCGTGAGCGATCGGCAGGTCAAGCGACTGCTGCGACGCTATCGAGAGGCAGGGGCTACGGGGCTGGCTATTCCCCTATCAATTCATAGTCAGACAGGCTGACCTTTTTGACAGTTGCGCGATTGAATTTGTTGGTGCGCGGCAGTGGTACCGTTGCATCGATACCCAAGCGAGTCCATTTGTCGTCTTTTACCATGGGGTTGAGGCGATGACCAGTTGAATTGGGTATCAATAACAAGTCTGTTTCGTAGCAGCAGCGTGTTTGAACTGCCCAATCCACGTCCTCGGGGCTGTAGATGTTTACGTCATCGTCGACCACCGTAACTGTCTTTACAAACGCTAAGGCGATAAAGGCTGCCATGATGGCATTGCGCTGACTGCCTTCGTGAACTTTATTCATTCTTACAATCAGGTGGTAAGGTACACTGCCGTCTGCAAAATGTACTGCAGTCACTTCCGGCACAAGGCTATGTATCTTGTAAAAGGCACCGGCACCCGCAATTAAACCGTACGCGAGCCCGACCTTCTGACCTGACAAGATCGTTTCGAAAACTGGTTTTTCTCGACGTGTAATTGCAGTCACTTCCAGAACCCAGCGGTCTTCCCTATCGGCGTAATAACCAGTGACCTCGGCATAGGGACCTTCCGGCTCTCGCACCACAGGTAAAATTCGGCCCTCTATCACGAACTGAGCGTTAGCGATGGCTTCAACACCCACTGTCTGGGCCTTGATGAGATTTACCGGTTCACCCCGCATCTGACTGACAATCCCCAACTCGTCAGCATCTATAGGCGCGGCGGAAGCAGGGACTGCGCCAGCCATAAGAACTGGATAATCGATTCCATTGTTGACGGTAATCTCTAGAGCTTCGCCTTTAGCTTCAGCGCGCTTGTAGTAGTCCATGAGATGCCCTAACTCTTCGAGCAGCAAGGTGCAACGCCTTTTCCCTGTCACCATCATGCGGTGAACGGACAGGTTTCTAACTCCAGTATCGGGATCTTTTGCAATCACTACGCTTGATGTCAGGTAGCGACCGCCATCATGAATCGAATGATGTGGCACAGGCAATGAGTACAGGTCAATTTCCCTTTCGATGATCTCGTTGGCCGGCCCAGATTCTAATATTATCGGCTCCATCGGATTTTTTTGCCATTCCCGGATTTCATCAGCCAGCACAAAAGGTAACTGCTCCCTGGTGCAGTTGAATATTTTGGCTATGATGTCTGCATTCCAGTACAGACCAATCAGAACCGGGTAATTGTTGTCCTTGACTTTCTCAAACAGAACGACCTTGTGCCCCTCAAATTTCTTGGCTACTCCCGCCAGTTCTAGTTCCGCATCGACTTCGGTTCTCACCCGAACCAGTAACTTGTTTTCTTCAAGAAACGTTATGTAACCCTGCAGGTCAGTCAAGCCTCGCGCATTGAAGTCCATCGGTGTCTCCGTATAAATCGGTATATCCCGAATATTCAAGCAGTTTTGAAAAATTATCGATATACAAAAATCGCAGCGGTTTTTAGCCACTAGGTATTTCAATTCAATCCTTACCCAGTGTCTGCCAGCGATATTCATGTAGACGCTTTGTAATTTCCGATGTCTACCAAGCACATCTACTTTCGCAACTCAGGAGCGATCGTTATGCCGTCAGCGCCTTCCAATGTGGCGTGAAGCTAACGCGGTAAACGGGGCGGTTTCTAGCGGTGCGCATCCCCCTCTGCAGGATGCAGCTGAATGCGGCGCCGACGTGGAGCGGCCGCTGACCGCGACGGAGCGCCGGGAGTGGCAGCAGGAACGGAAAATGAAACTGGCATTAATCAGAGAATCCCCAAATATGAGATAATGGAAGTGTCTTTTCTCCGATACCAGAACAGGCCCACTCATGAGCGTCGAAAAACCTTTTTCCCAGGCCAGCGCCAACAATCGCCAACCCATTCTGGAACAATTGCAGCAGGTGTTTGCCACGCCTGGCACGGTCCTGGAGATTGGCACTGGCACCGGCCAGCATGCGGAATATTTTGCCGCTGCGCTGCCCCATCTGCAATGGCAGCCCAGCGATCATCCCGAAGCCTTGTGGATGTGCCGGCAACGACTGCGCGAGGCGGGACTGGACAACATTCTGGAACCACTGGCGTTGGATGTAGGAGTCACGCCCTGGCCGGTGACTGCCTGTGACGCAGCCTTCTCTGCCAATACCGCCCATATCATGGCATGGCCAGAAGTGCAGGCCATGTTTCGCGGTGTGGCCGGGTTGCTGCCGGCGGAAGCTGTGTTCTGCCTTTACGGCCCGTTCAACTATCAGGGCAAATATACCAGCGACAGCAACCGGCGCTTCGATCACTACCTGCGATCCCAGGCGGAGCACATGGGTATACGGGATATTGCGGACCTGAAAGCGCTGGCCGCAGACCTCGGAATGATCCTGGAGGCCGACCACTCGATGCCGGCCAACAACCGGTTGTTGGTGTGGCGCAGATGCTCCCCCTGAGCAGGTCCGGGTTCCGCACCGCCTACTGCGGCGCCGCCCCCTTGTCGCTGGCTGCCGGTGTTGCGGGGGCCGGAGTTTCGGGCACCACTTCGGCCCGCCCCGTCACTCCCTGTTGAAGCACCAGGTCCCGCAGGCTCATGTCCTGCAGCCACGCCGCCACCGTCGCTTCCATGCCGTCCATCAGCTTGTCAACCGCAGCTTCCGATCGCACCTTCTTCTCCAGCACTGCCTGCGCCCCATCGGGGTGGCGCAGCCGCTGCAGCAGGCGCGCTACCGGCAGATTGGCGGGATCGTGTGCCAGCACGAATTCCGGCGGTTCACTAGCGGTTTCCACCAGCAGGTCGCGCTCCCGCAGCAGATCCAGGACTTCCGCCACCCTGTCATCCGGCACCTCCAGCTCCCGCCCCAGCGCTTCCAGGGTCAGGGGCTCGCGCAGGTGCACGAAGTGATCCGCAATTTTGTAAATCACCAGCAGTGCCAGCTGCTCCCGTAACCGGCCGCCAAGGGGAATACGCTCATCGGTCAAGCGTATACGGTCCGGGTGCTGGTGGAAAAAGGCGATCTGGGCGCCCAGCAACAGAATCAGCCAGCTCAGGTAGAGCCAGATCATGAACAGGATAAGGATGGCGAAACCTGAGTAGATTGCCGCGTACCTGGTAGAGGAAGCGGCAAACTCGGCGAAAACGAGTCCGGTACCCTGCCACAGCACACCGCCGACTACCGCTCCCACCAGGGCGGAACTGAACTGTACCCGGCAGTTGGGAACAAACATGTAGGCGAAACAGAAGGCCAGCACGATCAACAGCATCGGGGCCAGTCTGGATAGCAGCACAAGCAGGCTGCCGAAGGGTTCGACGCTGACCAGCGCCTGTACCACATCACTGCTCATCATCGATGCGGTCATGCCCACCGCCGAGAACACCAGCACCGGACCGACCATGATGACGCTCAGGTAGTCACTGAAACGGCGCGACAGGGAGCGGCCCGACTGGGCATGCCAGACGTGGTTGAAGGACAGCTCTACCTTTTGTATCAAGGAAATCACGGTGTACAACAACAGGGCGAGACCTACCGAGCCGAGCACTCCCACCTTCATGTTCTCAACAAAACCGAGTACCGTCCCCACCAGCTCATCACCCCTTTCCCCCAGCGGTTCCACCAGGTTGAGCAGCAGTGGTTCGATCTGGTTGTGGACACCAAAGGCCTTGAGTACGGAAAAGCTGACCGCCAACAGAGGCACCATTGACAGTAGTGTGGTATAGACCAGGCTCATCGCGCGCAGGGTCAGCTGGCCGGTGGAGAACTCCCGTACCAGCACGAACAGCACACGCACGAACTTGTAGCTGGTCCGCTGCAGCCAATCCAGTGACTCGACATCCGGACGCCACAGCTCATTGAGCATAAAGCTCTTGACCTGGTCGTAATAGCCTGCGGGACTTTGCATCCGTCCCTGCCTCCATCCAGAAACCGGAGTCCATGATAACGTATCTGCCGCCGCTGTGCCGATCCGGGAGGATGCCGGCAGGGTGGGCTGACGAACTGCCCTCGCGTCGGCACAGGGATACTCGCGCCGCACAATTTCCGCTACTCTAGGCGCTGCCTGAAAAAGCCAGGCGATGGCTGCAGACCGCAGCCGCCAGACAGCCACCCAGGAGCAACTGTATGATCGGATACGTCACAATCGGTGTACATGACATGGCGAAGGCCAAAGCCTTCTATTCGGAGTTACTGGCCGACCTCGGCGCGTCGGTACTGATGGACATGGGCCGTATAGCTTTTATCGGCAAGAGCATGAAAGAGCCCCTGCTGGGCATTTGTGTGCCCTGGGATGAACAGGACCCGGCCCCCGGCAACGGCAACATGTTTGCGATCAGCGCCGGCAGCAAGGAGATGGCGGACAAGCTCTACCACAAGGCCATCGAGCTGGGTGCCAGCTGCGAGGGCAAGCCGGGGCAGCGGATACCCGATATGTTTTACGGTGCCTATGTACGGGACCCGGACGGCAACAAGATGACGTTCTACGTGTTCCGATAGGGCAGCGGTGCGCGTCCTCGGGAGCGCAATACAGCTCCTGGCGAAGCAGCGCGTCTCCAGCGGCTTTCAGTCCTCCAGCAGGAACCGTTGCAGGCGCTGCTGCAGGCTGCGGTTTTCCTGTTGCAGGCGCTCCTGCTGCTGCAACAGGTCCACCACCATCGCGACCGCCACCCAGTCCAGTTCCAGATCGCGGCGCAGGCGAATGGCCTTGCGCGCCCAGGCAACGCTGCCGATATCGAACAGCCACTCCTCCACTTCGCTGCCCGCCACCGGCCTGACGATCTCGTGCTCAACTATACTGACCAGCCACTGTCGGGAGACACCCTCACAGGCACACACTTCCTGAATAGACATTCTCATTACACTGCTGGTCATGATTGCTTGCTCCACTCTGCCCGTGGGTCAAAATCTGCCTGTTCTGCCAGGGAGCGCCAGAGTGTCCTGGCCTTGTCGGAGCTGGTCTGCGGCATGACTACCTTCAGCACCGCGTAGAGATCGCCGCGACCGGTCTTGCTGACCAGGCCCTTGCCCGCGATGCGCAATTTCTGGCCCGCCTGACTGCCCGGCGCTATTGTCAGGCTGATCTTTCCCGTCAGTGTCGGCACCGTCACCTTGGCACCCAGGGCTGCTTCCCAGGGCGCAATCGGTACGGTAATCAGCAGGTTATGGCCCTCAACGTCAAACAGCGGGTGGGGCACCAGGCGCACATGGAGGTACAGATCGCCTGCCGGCCCGCCGCCGGGCGCGGGCGCACCCTGACCCTTGACCCGGATACGCTCCCCGTCGCGAACCCCTGCCGGTATGGTCACTTTGAGCGATTTCTTGACTTCCCGCAACTGCCCCTGCTCCAGTACCGGAATACGGTATTCCAGCGGTTTGGGCGAGGACTCCAGCGTCTCTTCCAGGAACACCGGCAATTCGATTTCCACATCCTGGCCGGAGCGCTCCCGGCCGCCTCCCCGGCCATCATGGAACTCGCCGCCGAACATGGAATTGAAGAAATCGGAGAAATCGCCGCTGAACTGGTGGAATTCGCCCTGCCTGGCTGACTGCCAGCCAGGCGGCGGCTGGAACCCACGCTCCTGCCCCTGGCCGGTGCCGTAGCGGCGTAGCTCGTCATACTCGGCACGACGACCGGCATCCTGCAACACCTCCCAGGCCTCCGCCACCTCCTTGAACTGAGCTTCGGCCTCCGGTGCCGGGTTGAGATCAGGGTGGTATTTGCGGGCCAGCTTGCGGTAGGCAGCCTTGATATCCTTGACCTCCGCATCGGGCTTGACGCCCAGAATCTCGTAGTAGTCCTTGAACTCCATAACCACGTCCACACACAAGCACTGAAACTGGCAATGTACACAGCCTCGACGCTACGGGCAATGCATTGCCGAAGTCCTTTTACCCACGGAACGGACAACACCAGTACCACCGCCCACACCAGACCCTAGTCCATCGACACGGCTAACCGGTAGCCCACTCCCTGGACCGTAACCACAAAGCGTGGCCGGGTGGGTTCGTCGCCGAGCTTGCCTCGCAACTGCCCGACCAGGACACGCAGATAGTGGGTCTCATGCTGTTGGGCGGGGCCCCAGATCTCGCGCAGGATCTGTTGATGGGTCATGATCTGGCCCCGATTCATCACCAACAGGCGCAGCAGTTCGTACTCCTTCGGGGTAAGGTGCAGCAGGACCCCGTCGACTCGAACCTCCCGCTGCACCAGATCCAGTGACAAGCCACCTGACTCGAACACCGTGGGAGCGGCAATCCGTCCCTCGCTGGCCCGCAACACCGCGCGAATACGGGCCATCAGTTCGCTGATACCGAAGGGCTTGGTTACATAATCATTGGCCCCGGCATCCAGAGCACGTACCTTGTCGGCCTCGGAGGCGCGCACTGACAATACGATGACCGGCACTTCGGACCATTCCCGCAGCCGGATCAGAAACTGCTGGCCATCCAGATCCGGCAGACCCAGGTCCAGAATCACCAGCCGCAGGTCGGTCTCGGCGCAGATCCGCAGGGCGTCGGTGGCCAGTCGCGTCTCCTGTACTCCGTAGCCCTGGGCTTCAAGGCTGACGCGCAGAAACTGGCGAATCTGAGCCTCATCCTCAACCAGGAGAATCTGTTCTGAAACTGCGGTCACTGCTGCACGACCGCGGCGTATTGCAACACTGGCAGACGGATGCGCATGCAGCTGCCACTGCCATTCAATCCGTCGTGCGCGCTTACCGTACCACCGTGGGCGGCGATCATCCCGCGACAGATCGCCAGGCCCAACCCGGTGCCCTGCAAATCGCCGCTGTCTCCCCGGCTGATGGTGTAGAACATGTCAAAAATCCGCTCCCGCTCCGGCTCGGGAATACCCGGACCCTGGTCACATATGCTGATGCACACCGTCTCCTGGTCCGCCTCGACCTGTACCAGGAGTTGCCCGCCCACGGGCGAAAAACGGGCCGCGTTGTCGAGCAGATTGACCAGTGCCTGCTCCACAAGCACGCCATGTACGTAGAGCAACGGCACATCTGGCGCCACCTCAATCTCGACGTGCAGATCAGCCAATACAACCTCCAACCGCGACAACGCGCTGGCGATAATATCGTTCACATCCGCCCAGTCCCGGGTCAGGCTCAGGCTACCCTGGCCCAGGCGGGTCATGTCCAGCAGGTTCTGGATGTGACGGTCCAGCCTCTGCGCCTGCCCAACCACGGCGGCCAGCAGATCCTTGCGAGTGGCCGCCGTGAAGGACTCACCGTACTCAAGCAAGCTGGTACTGGAGCCGATAATGGATGCCAGGGGGGTACGCAGGTCGTGGGACACCGAGGACAGCAGCGCTGCGCGCAATTGTTCCGTCTCCGCTGCCACGCGAACCTGCTCAAGCTCCTCTCCCAGGGCAATGCGCTGCAGTGCATTGCCGGCGAGGTCGCAAAGACTGCGCGCCGTCGCCTCTTCCTCGGCGTCCAGAGTGCCCGACATCACAACGACAGCCGGTTCGCCGTCCATGCTCAGCTTGAGATAGCTCCACGGCGCGACATGGTGGGAAACCTCCCCCTCCATCGCCAGGGCCCGCTGCAGGTCCTCCTGTGGACAGTGCTGTGCAGGCCCCGCTGGCGTGAGAAAGCTGCCCGTACCATTTTTCCCGGACAGATAGATATCTACCGTCCGGCCCAGGGATTGTCGCAGCCGCTCCCGCAAGACCTGGCGGACCTCGCCAGAATCAACGGTAGCAGACAACTGCCGGCTGAACTCGTACAACACCGAAATCCGGCGCAGGGAATCCCGCCGCTTCGCCATCTCCGCACGCATTCTCGCAGCGAGGTTGCCAGTTAATGCCGCAATCACCAGAAAGAAGGCCAGGGTGGCAATGTCTCCGTCATCTGCCACCGCCAGCGTGTATCGGGGGGGCGTGAAGAAGAAATTGAGCGCCAGCAGTCCCAGCACACTGGCGGTCAGGGCGGGCCCGATTCCAGCGCGTGCTGCCACCAGCAGCACTCCGGTCAGAAACACCAGCGCCAGGCTGGCATGCGGCATGATCGCCTCCACCAGCCAGGCCACCGCGGTGCTGATAGCCGTGGCCAGCAGCGCCAGGACGATGCCGGTCACCGAGGCATGAGCGGACAGCGGCCGCTGTTGACAGATTGGTAGAGTAGATCACAATGCATGTAAAGCTGCCCAATTAGCCTGCCTGTCTCACAGGCATTCATCCTCTCGCGCACGACGCTGGCTGAAAAGTAAAAACTCCATAAAGATCTTACACGTTTTTTATATGACCCGGGCGCGGCTCCCACAGATAATTGGCGACCTTCAGAAGCTGCACTGTGTCACTGGTTTCAAGGATGACACGCTGCCGGGAGGAACATGCACTGGCGTGCGATAACACGGCTGTTTGGTATCCTGTTGCTGTTGTACAGCATGGGCTTCATACCCTCCCTGGTAGTGTCGCTGCTGTACGACGACGGTCAATGGCGGATTTTTGTGTTCTCCCAGGCTGTCGCCGCCGCGGCCGGTCTGGTCCTGTGGCTACCCAATGCCAGGCATCAACAGGAGCTGTCGATAAGGGACGGGTTTCTGGTGGTGACCTTGTTCTGGGTGATTCTGGGCGTCGTCGGGGCGCTGCCCTTTATCTTCGGCCTGCACCTGGACATCACTGACGCCATCTTCGAATCGGTGTCAGGTTTCACCACCACTGGCGCCACGGTCATCGTCGGCCTGGACAATTTGCCCGTCTCGATTCTCTACCATCGCCAGCAAATCCAGTGGCTCGGCGGGATGGGCATTATCGTGCTGGCCATCGCGATTCTGCCGCTGCTGGGGGTGGGTGGCATGCAACTGTACCGTGCGGAGGCCTCCGGGGTGGCCAAGCACGAAAAGCTGACACCGCGCATTGCCCAGACGGCCCGGGTCCTGTGGCTGATCTACATGGTGCTCACAGCCTCCTGTGCCTGCGCTTACTGGCTGGCTGGCATGGCTCCGTTCGAGGCTCTCTGTCACGCCTTTACCACGGTCGCCACCGGTGGTTTTTCCACTCATGATGCCAGCATTGGCTTCTATGACAGCGTCGCAATAGAAACCATTGCCATCGTTTTCATGCTCGCCGGTGGCGTCAACTTTGCAATCCATTTCCTCGCATGGCGTCGCCTGAGCCTGCGGCCCTACGGCCGTGATCTTGAGGTGCGGGTCTACGGCCTGATCTTCCTACTGGGGACCGTGCTCACTGCAGCCGGTCTGTACTGGGCGAATGTTGGAGAAGGAATACTGGCTTCGCTCAGGCCGGCGGCGTTTCAGGTGGCGTCGATACTGACCAGCACCGGATTTGGCACGGCGACTTTTGCCGACTGGCCTCGGCACCTGCCGCTGGTACTGGTGATTCTGTCATTTATCGGCGGTTGTGCAGGCTCCACGGCGGGTGGCATCAAGGTCCTGCGCATCATTTTGCTGGCGCGGCTGGGACTGCGGCAGCTGTTTCTGCTGGCTCATCCCCAGGCAATTGCAATGGTCAAACTGGGCAAGCGGCCGGTGGGTGAGGATCTGTTGTTGTCGGTGCTGGGATTCTACGTGCTCTACATTGTCACTGCGCTGCTGCTGACGGTGGCGATGATGGCCGCAGGTCTGGATCTGGAGTCCGCCTTTGGCGCGGTTGTGGCCACCGTGAATCTGCTGGGTCCGGGACTGGGCGAAGTCGCCAGCAATTTCGCCAGCGTCGGTCCCGCAGTCAAATGGCTGGGAGTCGTGGGCATGCTGGCCGGCCGGCTGGAGGTTTTCACGCTGCTGATCCTGTTTCTGCCTGCCTACTGGCGGTACTGAGTCCGTCAGCATCTGGAGATGCCATGAACATCATCATTCTGGGGGCCGGGCAAGTGGGTATAACCGTCGCCCAGCGTCTCGCCGGGGAAGACAACGATATCACCCTGGTGGACCGGGAAGCCGGCCTGCTGCGACAACTGCAGGAACACATGGATATCCGTACCGTAGCAGGCCATGCAGCCCACCCGGCAGTCCTGAGCAAGGCCGGTATTGATGACGCCGACCTGCTACTGGCGGTGACCGGCAGCGATGAAACCAATATGCTGGCCTGCCAGATCGGCCACAGCCTGTTCCATACGCCAATGCGGCTGGCTCGCGTGCGCTCGCCCGACTACCAGCGATACCCGGCACTGTTTGGACCAGGAGGTATCGCCGTCGATGTCCTGATCAACCCCGATGAATTGGTAACACACTATGTGCACAGGCTGATTCAGCACCCCGGAGCCTTGCGCATCCTCGATTTTGCCGGAGGCCGGGTCCAGCTGGTGGCGACCAGGATTGATAGCAGGAGCCCCGCGGCAGGCCTGCCCCTGCGCCCGTACGCCGGGCCGGACAATGCACGCCGAGGAGCTGTCGTCGCCCTCTTGCGCCGTGATCGGCTCATCGTTCCCGCGGACGATACCGTCGCAGAATCTGGCGACGAACTGTTCTTCGCAGCCAGGGCTTCGGATGTCACCGCCATTCTCGGCAGCTTCTGCTGCACAGAGCGGCGCAACCGACAGATCACGATCGCCGGCGGCAGCAATATCGGCATTCGTCTGGCAGCGATGCTGGAGCGCAACTACAAGGTCACGGTGATCGAGAAAGACCCGGCGCGCTGTCGCATACTCGCAGAATCCTTGCATCACAGCGTAATACTGCAGGGGGATGCGGGGGACGCAAGGTTACTGGCGAGCGCGGAGATTGGCGCGACCGACCTGTTCTGTGCACTTGGCCATGACGATGAAAACAACATCCTGGGGGCAATGTTGGCCAGGCGCCTGGGCGCGCGCCAGACCCTGTGCATTGTCAACCGCTCCAGCCACCTCGACCTCGCCCGGGACAGCGCGATAGACATCACGATTTCACCCGCCCAGCTGAGCATCGGCGGGCTATTGACCCATATCCGCCACGGCGACGTCGCGGCGGTTCACTCCCTGCGCGGCGGGATGGCTGAAGCGGTGGAAATGGTTGCCCGGGGCAACCGCCGCACATCCTCAGTCGTGGGTCGGACCGCAGCTGCGCTGCCGTTGCCCGCGGAGGTGGCAGTTGCCGCGATTGTGAGAAAGAACAGGATAATATTCCCCTTGCAGGACAGCGTCATAGAAGCCGATGACCATATCATCCTGATGCTGGCCGACAGGTCTGCGGTGGCCGCAATCGAACGTCTGTTTCAGGTCGGCGGCCGTTTAAGCTAATGGACCATGCACAAATAGTGGAACAAAATGAAAGTGATGGATTTGCAGCCATGGCAATTCGCAAGCCGCAGCCAAGGCTGGCTGCCTTTACAAGGATTGCAACGCCGCCATCGGGGAAGGCGCGCTCTCATGTTTCAGTATTTCCGGCAGCACCCCGTGTCACGCAGTCAGTGACGCAACACCGCGCTGCGCGGATCCCAGCCCTTGTGTTTTTCCAGTTCCAGCTCATCGGCGATCACTTCCCAGGGCACTGCCTTGTAGTTCTGGTTTTCCGCGGGCATCAGGTTGTGTCCATCCTGGGCAACAAACAGACCGTAGGGGAAGTTGTCTCCCAGCGGAGTGCTGATGACATCGATACCGTCGGTCTCCGAGGTGCCATCGATACCCAGCGCCTCATTGGTACCGATCACAAAGCTCCCCAGGTATTGGTGCTCACCTCCTCGCTCGTAGACAGCATAGCTGTCATTGCCCTGACTGGAGACCAGCACGTAGCCCTCACCATTTTCTCCGTAGTACAGGGCGACCCCCTCGAAATCGTCCTTCACCGCCGGATTTCCGGCAATGCGGGCGATGACCTTGCCTTCACTGCCGCCGCCCGGGGCCGCGCTGAACTGCCACAGCGCGTCGTTCTCTTCGCCCACATAGATCACGCCGTACTCGTCATCAGCGGCGCAGCCCTCGGGCTGACTGGGTACAGAGAAGTCGCGCACAGGTTCGGCCCGGACCCGGCCGTTGCCGCTGTCCCGCAGCTGCCACTGCCGATACAATCCACTTTTGTCATTGACGAAGACATAGGTCGCGCGGGTTTCAGGCTGCTGGTACATGCAGCTGCCATAGGTGTCCGGCATGCCAGTGGACTGAATACCGTCGGCAACATCCACCAGCTTGCCCGTAGAGGGCTCCACCCGATAGATGGAGATGCCGGCAGTGCTGCGGTTACTCGCAGTCACCAGGTCCACCTGTTCGCCAGCGAGGGAAAAATTGTAGCGCAGATCCACATTGTTCATGCGCCCGTCCTCCAAGTACTGGATCACAGCGCCGTCGAGGTCATAGACATACAGACCGCCCTTTTTGTTGGTGCCGATCAGGGTACTGCGCGAGACATCCTCCGGGTGTACCCAGATCGCCGGGTCATCCGCGGCATCGTCAGCTGTGACCACCGGTTCAGTGGCGACCACTGGCCGGACAGTGACAAATCCTGCCCCGGGTGCTGTTCCTGTATTGTTTCCGTCCTTCCGGGCGGGGGCCTCAGTACTGCCCTCACCACAGGCGGTCAGCGTGGCGAAGGCCAGACCGCTGAACAGTAGTACCGTATTGAATCTGGACATCATGCTTCCCCTTGTTTGCGCTGCGCCCCGCGGGGCATGGATTGTATACTTGTTCTGAATGATTTCACTCACGCTAGTCACGTCGGGGATTCACCAACTCGGGATCCACCTGTTCGCGCCAGCTGACAACACCGTTGCGCAGTTGGCTGGCGCGAATCTCGACCGGATCATCCCAGACCGTCTGGCCGGTGATATTGATGGCATTGAAACGGACCACGGGATCCTCCACAGTCAGGTCGAATTCGACCACACCGGCATTGTGGCCACCGGTATAGGGTTCGCGCAGACGCACTTCCGGCGTTTCGATCAGCTCGGGTATCCCGGTATCCTGCGCCAGGCCGGAACTGACCAGTTCGAACAGATCGTAGCCGCCGTGTTCGGACCAGGGTATGCAGTTGGCCTCGGCGCGGTGCACGTCACCGGACATCAGGATGACGCCCTCGATGCCCTCATCGCGGATGAAATTGAACAGCTCGTCGCGTTCGTGGCGGTAGCTGGTCCAGTTGTCTTCGCCGAAGGCATCGGGATTGTGCGACCAGCCACCGCCGATCACCAACATCTTGAACGGAGAACGGCTGGCCTTCAGCAAACGCTTGAGCCAGTTTTTCTGGCCCTCGCCCAGCATGGTCTTGTCCGGCCCATCCGGGTCCGCATTGGGACTGCGGTGGTAGCGGTTGTCCAGCAGGAAGAAGTCCACTCCGCCGTAGTCATAGTGGAAAAATACCCCGGGAGTCTCCGCGTTGCCATAGGCGGGGTTGGCCCAGAAACGCTGAAACAGTGCATGGCTGTCCTCGCGGGCGGGATTCTCCCGGTCGTGGTTGTTGAGGCCGTAATCATGATCGTCCCAGATAGCCAGTTGCGGTACCTGACTGCCGAACAGTTGGTATTCGGGCACGCTGCGCTGGATCTTGTACAGGTCGGACATGATTCCGCGTTCCAGGGTATCGGCGTAGATATTGTCGCCCAGCCAGAAAAACAGGTCCGGCGACCAACGAGCCAGAGCCTGCCAGATGGGCTGCACCGGAAATTCCTGCCAGCGGGCACAGGACCCGAAACCGAGCCGGAACCGCGCCGGCTTTCCTTGCGCGGGCGCTGTGGCAAAGGAAAACGCCGGAGTGGACTCCATGTACTTGCCCGGATCGCCGTTGACATAGGGCCGATAATAATAGCGGGTCCCCGGCTGCAGGCCGTCTAGCTCAATCCGGGCCACATAGTCACCGTCCGCGCCGACCTCAACCGCCGGACTGATCTGCGCGTCCGAGAGTTCCGGCGTCAGGCCGTAGCGTACCGCCACCGGGAACCGGCCACTGCCGCGCATCCAGATACGTGCGCGCTCCGGTTCCACTGCACCCAGCATCGGCCCCTGCACAAGCCGGGGATAGCCAGTCTCGCTGCGCGCCAGCGCCTGGCGGATAAACCCCGGCACCAAAGGTGCGGTAGCGCAGGCGGCTGCCAGAGATTTCAGAAATTGTCGTTTTGCCCGTTGCATTGATGTTCTCCCATTATCTTCGTTATCAGTTGGATTGCTGCGGAAACTGGAGGGTCACGACCAGTCCCGGGCCTGCGTCTCCCAGCTCCACACTGGCACCGTGCAGCTCGGCGACAGCCTGTACAATCGACAGGCCGAGGCCGGTACCGGCGGTGTGGCGGCTCTGGTCCAGCCGGTAAAGGCGCCGGAACACCCGCTCGCGCTCCGCGACCGGAACACCGGGACCGTTGTCGGCGACGGTGACTGTGCCCCCCTCCTGTTGCAGTGTGATGCGGCACCCCGGGCCGGCATGTTTGATCGCGTTGTCGACCAGATTGTAGACCGCCCGGAACAACAGGCCGGGGTCTCCGCTGACCCGCCCCGACCCTGCCAGGCTTAGCTCCAGTTGCCGTTGCCGGGCCTCTGCCACGGGTGCCAGCAAGGCCTCCACATCAGTACAGATCTGTGCCAGCTCGCATGCTACATGGCCGGATCTGCCGGTTGCGTGCTGCAGGCGCGACAGATCCAGCATCGCCTCGAAGGTATCCAGCAGTTGATCCAGATCGGTGATGGCGTCGGCCAGCCATGGCGGGGGCGGATCGTGCCGGGAGGCCGCATCATCCAGCCGCAGCCGTATCCGGGACAGCGGCGTACGCAGATCATGGGCGATGTTGTCGGTCACGCTGACAACGGATTGCAGCAGTTCGTCGATCTCATCAAGCATGGTGTTGATCTGCCCGGCAATGACATCGTATTCGTCCCCGCGCGCACTCACCGGCAGGCGCGCATGCAGATGGCCTTCGTGCAGCCGCGCCATCTGTTCGCCCAGCCGGTGGACCCGCCCTATGACGCGGCGGTTAAAAATGAAGCCCACCACCAGCGTGACAAGCAGGGCCCCGACCAGGGCCAACAGCGATGCCAGCAGGTAGTCGTTCTGCAGCCGTTGCTGATCGTCGTCGATCAGGCCCACCAGCAACTGTCCCGCCGGAACCTGCAGACGGGTACCTACCGCCATGCTGACTGTGGCTTCGCCCTGCAGGCCGGATACCACTACCGGAAAGCGGCCGGTTGCGGGATACTCGGGCAGCCCCTCCGGCAGGCTGCTGAGATTGCCCTCAACTTCCCCGCCCGACTCCAGCGCCAGCACCATGGTTGCCGAACGCCGGGTACGGTCTGCAATCAACCGGCGCAGACCTTCGACACCCAGGGTCTGGTTGTTGCCCAGCTCACGGTAGGTTTGCGCCGCCACCAGCACATTGCGTTGCTGTTGCTCCTGGCGTTCCCCCAGGGTGCGCCAGTAGACGACCGCCAGTACCGTAGCGTTCAACAACAGCACAATCAGCGTGAACACCAGTGTGAGCTTCCAGACCGAAGTACGGATATTGAGTTTATGCCGGGCGAACCACATACCCGGCTCCCCGCACAGTGTGTATCAGCTGACTGCCGCCATCCGCCTCCAGTTTCTTGCGCAGTTTGGCAACATGAACATCGATCACGTTGGTGCGCGGATCAAAATGGTAGTCCCACACCGCCTCGAACAGCAGAGTCCGCGACACCACCTGTCCCTGGTGCTCCAGCAGATACTGCAACAACTGGAATTCCTTGGGCTGCAGCCTTATTTCACGCCCGCCGCGGGTCAGGCGCCGGCCCACCAGATCCATGACCAGGTCATCTACCTCAAGTTCGGTGGCGCGCTGCTCGCCGCGCTGGCTACGGGCAGTGAGGTTGTCGATGCGCAACAGCAACTCGGCAAAGGAAAATGGCTTGGCCAGGTAATCGTCGCCACCTGCCCGCAATCCCCGAATGCGTTCGTCCACATGGGCCAGGGCACTGAGAATGATCACCGGGGTACGGTTGTCAGCTGCGCGCAGCGCGGTCAACAGGGCCAGTCCATCCAGCTGCGGCAACATGCGATCGAGGACAACCAGGTCGTAGTCTCCGCCCAGGGCGAGGTGCAGACCATCCACACCATTGTCCGCGCCGTCGACGGTGTGGCCCTGCTCCCGCAGGCCCTTCTCCAGGTATTCACGGGTAACCCGGTCATCCTCAACCACTAGCAACTTCATTGCATTGTATGGCTCAACGAGGGAATTATCTGGCCGGTGGCGATATCCACCAGGATGTCACGCTCGCCATCGGGCCCCACCACCTCCAGTTTCATGTAGCGCACTCCGCGCTCGAATTCGAGCTCCGCTTCCAACAGCAGCTGCCGGGGCGGCAATTCGAGCTGGGTCAGCGCCTTGCGCAGGGAGTATTCCGAGGCCTGCAGCGCGCGCGCCGACTTGCCGTCGTCATCCTTGCAGACCAGCTTGCCGCACTTCATCTTCTCATCGGACTGTTCCACCACGCTGCCGTCGTTGACGGCGATCTTGATCTTGTACTTTTTCTCGGCTTCGAAGTCGGCTATCTCGAATTCATGCACCAGCAGCTCATCGTGTTCGTCCAGTTCGTACTCATAGACCACTCCGGCAATCTTCTGCTCGGCAATATCGAGAGCCCGGCTGATGTCGATGCCGGACTTGTTGATGGCGTACAGTGCCACGGCCGCTTCCTCCAGATCATCTGCAAACAGAAAGGGGGTAAACCCTGCCGCTGCCAGCACCGCTGCCAATCCCGTTTTTTTCAGATTCATGCTCGTTCTCCTGTGGATTTCAGTGACGGGCACTGTAACCCGAAGGAGGTAAACAGGGTATGACGGCGACATGAACGATTCTTCATGTCGCCACCTGGTGGCAAACCGCGCAGGCAATGCCAGTCAACGGACCCCGGCCACTACTTCCAGCGCAGCATAGATGCCCTTGCCGGCCGCCAGTACCGCGCTGCCGTGCTGCATCACCGCCACGCTTTCCACCTCCGCGTTGGTGCAACCGCCCGCCTCCCGGACCAGCAGGGCCCCTGCCACAGAGTCCCAGCAGTTCATATGGGGCTCGTAGTAGGCGAGCAGGCGTCCTGCGGCCACATAGGCCAAACTCAGCCCCCCGCTGCCGCAGCGATGAAACATGCCGTCCGCAGCCAGCAGGCGCGTCATCGGCGCCAACGCTGCCTCCGGCGGTACCCGGGTGGAGTAGCCGATGCCCACCAGGCCGTCTGCCAGCGACATCGCCTCGGTGGTGGCGAGAGGGCTGCCGTTCACGGTGGCCCCGCAGCCGCGCCGGGCGGCAAACAGTTCATCCCGGTTGGGATCGTAGATCACCGCCAGCTCGGTCCGGTCCTGCTCCACATAGGCCAGAATCACGCACCAGGAATTGATATTGCTGACAAAGGGCTGGGTACCGTCGATCGGATCCACGACCCAAACACCCTGCCCCTCGCGAACCTCGTAGTCAGCACAGCTCTCTTCACCGAGAAAGCCGTCATCGGGATAGTGCTGCAGCAATTGTTCGCGGATCAGTTGCTCGGTTCGCAGATCCGCCTCGGTGGCCATGTCCTGCACCCCCTTGCTCCGTATATTGAGCGCTCCCAGATCGGCAAAGCAGGCCAGGGCAAATTCCCCCGCGCTGCGCGCAACGCTGACGGCCGTGGCCAGACGCAGGTCCAGCTCATCACTGTGGTTCATTGTTCGCTCCCGGAGGTATTGGCAAAATTGTACAGTGCGGCGCCACAGCGCCGATGCACCAGAAAATGCTTGGTGACCGCCGGCGTTTCCATCTCCACTTCCACTTCATCCAGGTCGGGCAACAGATCCAGTATTTTCACGGTAAGCTGCTGCAGGCGCTCCTGCTCGCCACAATCAAGCCGGTAATCGGCCACCAGCTGGCCACCCTGGTAGGCGATGTCCGAGGGCTTCTCGCTGCAGGCTTCCGAGCCCTCAACCAGCATGATGTCTGTCAGCGGTCGCCGCCTCAGGTCGGCAACAGTACTCTCCGGATCTTCTCCCAGCCCTGTAGCGGGTACATCCAGCCGTGCCCGCAGCGCGCCCCCGGTCTCATAGACGATTTCCAGCCGCGCTGCGCCCTCGCGGTGCTGCCAGTGATCGCGAGCATGCACCTCGCAGAAACCATTGTCCGTGCCGGAGCTGCAAGCCGTCAGAAGCAGGCTACAGGCCAGCAGGGTCACTCCCTCAATCCGTCGCACGCACTCTCCACAAACTGCTGGCCAACACAATCGATACCACCGAGGCTCCCACCCAGAACAGAATCGGGTTGCTGTAGTCATAGAAATAGACCTGCGTCTGCTGGGCGCCGGCGGTAAAGGTCACTATGATTTCGCTGTCCTGGATCAACTTGCCGCTGATGTAATCCTGCAGGCCCGCGCCCACGTAACTGAAGATGCCGATAAATCCCATCGCCGCACCCGCCACCCGTTTGGGGCTATGTCCACCGCGAACAGGCCGCCCAGCGAAGCCAGGATCCCGGAGAGACCAAAGCCGTAGACAACCAGCGCTGCCGCCAGGATCACCGGGTCGCGCGGCCCCCAGAAAATGACGAACAGGGGCAACAGTTCCATCAGGCCGAACAGCAGGTTGGCCGGCGGACGGCGCGCGTCAAACAGCTTATCGGACGCAAATCCGTAGGCCAGGCAACCGAGAATGCCGGCAGCTGTATTGAGAAATATAAAGAAATTGGCGTCGAACAGGTCAAAGCCCCGGATCTCCTGCAAATACACATTGCCCCAGCTGTTGATAGCATAGCGGGTCACATACATGCTGGAACTTGCCAGGGCCAGAATCCAGATTGCCGGCATGGTCATGATGCGCAACTGGGTTTGCAATACGCTCACCCCGTTGCTGGCGGCCGCCTGGGCCTGCGCGCCGTGATCGCCGCGCCAGTCGGCCACGCTGGGCAGACCCCTGGCCTGCGGCCGGTCCGGCAGGAAACGCCACACCAGCAGGGCCGCGGCCAGGCAGATCAACGCCGGCACCCAGAAACCCCAGGGCCAATGCAGGCCCAGTCCCTTGGGTGGATCGGCTATCAACCAGGCGACCCCCAGATAGGTGAGGCCTTCGCCAATGGAATGGGCGGTACTCCAGATACCGTAATAACGTCCACGTTCGTGGTTGCTGTACCAGTGGGCCAGTGCCACCACACTGGCCGGGGCGCCGAAGCCCTGGAACCAGCCATTCAGGCCCCACAGCAGGGCTGACAGCCACAGCAATTCCGACAAACCCATGCCGAAATTCGCCAGCGCCGACAGCAACAGTCCGGCGGCAAAGAAGCGGCCCACATGGGCGTGGTCGGCAAGAAAACCGTTGGAGAATTTGCCCAGTGCATAACCGTACAACAGGGTGGAGCCGATAATACCCAGTTGCTCGGGTGTGAACACGCCGGCATCCATCAGCGGTTTCTTGACGACATTCAGTGCCAGCCGGCAGACATAGGCGAGGCCATAGCAGAGCGTGATAATGACTATCACGTTGCGGCGCTGGTAGTGGAATTCCCGGTCGACTTCGGTGGGCGACGCGGTCCCGATGCTGTCGGGACCGGTCGCAAAGTAACGCAAAAGTGCCCTCATGAATGACCCTTCAAGCCGGCCAGGCAGACTGTAGAAGAACAGTCTGCACCCTGTCAGTAGACAAACTGCAGACCGATGACAGTGGTCCGGCCGAACTCGTCATACTGCAGTACCCGACGCTTGTTGCCCGCATAGTAGAAGGCTGGCTCATCGTTCAGATTGACGAACTCCGCATACAGCATCCAGTTGTCGGAGACGTGGTACTTGGCGGTAAAGTCGATTTGCATATGCTCATCGGTATAGCGGTCCAGGCCATCGTCGACCAGCTCATCCAAATAGCTGTCCCGGTATTTCACGGCGAAGCGCAGGTCGAGATTGTATTTATCGTAGCCCACCACGAAACCGGCAATATTGTCCGACTGCTTCGGCAATGGAATATCGCGACCATCGAACTCGGCGTCGCCATCGACATGGGTATAGTTGAAGCTCACCAGCAGACCATCAAAGGGCGACGGCAGAAAGCCGAACTGCTGCTGATAATTGAACTCCAGCCCGGTCACCGTCGCCTCCTCACCGTTGCGCGCTATCGTGGCCTCATCGAATACCCGACCGCCGAACTCAAAGTCATTGAACACCTGGGTGAAGATGAAATCGTCGATCTTCTTGTGGAACAGACCGGCGGATATCAGGCTGATATCCGAAGGATAGTACTCCAGATAGGCATCGAAGTTCCAGGAGCTGTAGGGCTCGAGATCCGGGTTGCCGATCTCGGCTTCATTGTCCTCAACACTGACCCGCGATGCCACGCCTTCAAACTGCGGGCGAATAATCGAGCGCGAAACAGCGAGACGGCCGACCACGTTTTCGCTAATGTCATAGCGCAGGTTCACACTGGGCAGCACATCCGTATAGCTCTTGTCAGATGAAATGGAGTCGATCACGACCGTATCGTCTTCAACCTCAACACCATCGAGCAATCCACCTTCCTCGATCAGTTCCACCGAGTTGCCATGCGATGCGAAATCCGTGTACTCAACCCGGGCGCCACCGACAATGACCAACCGATCCGTTTCAAAGGTATACATGCCATAGGCCGCGTAGACATCCTCCTCCACTACCCAGTCGTTGGACGCGGAGGCGATCTGGCTTTCAATCGGATCGAACTCGATGCCCTCCCCGGCTGCAAGAATATCGCGCACGCCGCCCAGGCTGGGCATCGGGTCGATCCGATTGGGGAAGTCGTAGTCACTGGCGGCGGTGGGATCGTAGATGTCCGCCACGGTAAACACGTCATCGCCACCGTACAGCTCGATGTCTTCGTTGCTCTCCTTTTCACGCAGCCGCATCTTGGCACCGAACTGCAGCTCGCCGGAGGCAAACAGGCGGGTAGCGTCGAACTGCAGCGCCCACTGGGTGTCTTCCACCAGACCGGACGAGCGCTCGATCTCGTCCAGTTCATAGCGGCCGGGATCGCGCAGCACGTCGAAATAATCCGATTCCACCACCGGTTTTTTGTTGTTGCGGGTATTGAGCGTCAACACTGGATCGCCCGCGGCAATCCCGCCACTGCCACTTTCGAACTCCCCGACCCAGGCTGAATCGACGCCGTTGGGAGTGTCTTCCTCGGCATAGGAATAGCCCAGGTTGGTTTTCAGGCCCCAACGCTCCCACTGGCTTTCGGAGCCGAATGACATGGACAGGTTGTCGGCGGTCTGCTCTCGGTCCTTGGTGCCCATCTCTATTTCGGCGAATTCGGTTGCCACGCTGTCCGGGCCCACCGCATCATCGCCGAGTGGCGACAGGTCGCCGTAGGTCTGGCTCAGCCTCGATTCGGCATCCTTGAGCCGGCTGAACAGTGAACGTGCGAATATGGTGGTCGTGTCGCTGAGGTCATAGTCCAGATTCAGCGCACCACCGATACGTTCGCGGTTGATCTTGTAGTAGCGCGGCTCGAAGGTTTCCGGATATTCATTGCCGTTGTCGGCCATTTCCCAGTCATCGGCCTCGTGATTGCTGGAACCCAGCTCGCGGTCGTGCCAGCTCAGGGCCGCGGCCACACCCAGCCGCCGGTTGTTGGCCAGATCGAAGATATTGCTGCCCGCGATCGAAGCCTTGGGGCTCCACTCGCCGCGCAGCTCGTTGTAACCACCCTCGACCCGTCCCTTGACGAACAACTCCTTGCGACTGAAGGCACTCAGGGTTTTGACGTTGATGGAACCGCCGATGGCATCGCCATCCATGTCAGGAGTCAGGGATTTCTGCACCTCTACCCCATCCAGCACGTCAGTCGGAATCACATCCAGTTGCAGGGCGCGACGATCCTCTGTCGCCGATGCCCGCACCCCGTTGATGGAGGTCGAGTTGAGGTCGGGGTCCATGCCCCGGATCACCACATAGCGCCCTTCGCCCTGATCGTTCTCTACCGAAATGCCGGAGAGGCGACGCAGTGATTCTGCCACATTCTGGTCGGGGAACTGACCCATGGTGTCGGAGTCCAGCACCGACTTGATATGGTCCGCCGCCCGCTGCTGGTTGATCGCGCCGGCCATGGCCGCTGACTGCCCGGTCACCAGAACCTCCTCCAGGCTGTAGGCCTCGGCACTGTCGCCTGCGCCCAGCACCACCTCGCCCAGCTCCAGACCCTCGGGCCCCACCGTGACCGGGATAGTCCTGACAGGTGCACCGACGTAGCGGATCTCCAGAGTATAGCTGCCCGGTGGCACGTCATTGAGGCGGAAGCGTCCGCGATCGTTGGTGGTGGTGGACATGTTGAGTTCGGGAATGCGCACATTCGCACCTTCGAACAAGGCGGTGCGGGAGCGGTCGGTGACCTCGCCGCTTACCCGCTGGGCAAGCGCCGAGGAGCTGGCCCCCACCGTACCCGCCACCGCGACGGCAACAGCAAGCGTGAGTTTGCGCAGGGCCTGACGCCGACGTGGATCAAGGGAGTTGCGGTACGATGGAGTTGTGCTGGAATCAAGCATCTTCTGACCTCTTGATAAGTTATAGGTAGAGAGGTATTGCCTTCGCTCGAAGAGTATAGGCGACCACGCTCTCTCTGTAAAATAAATATTCTATATTTTTATATTCCCGCATATACGTTCTATTTAGGATGCAAGACCAAACCGGCCCGGCCCGTCTCAGGGCCGCGAATCCGGTGTTTTATGTACTCGGGTGCACAACACGGCCGGACCAGGCCATGTGTCATTCAGCAAAGGAGCTTACTCTGGTCATATGACAGGATTATTTCAGCAACCGCATAACAATCACGTCGCTGCTTGTATTCGCTGTCAGCAGCCGGGTACAGCCGCCCTACAATCTTAGCGGCCGACCCTGCTGCAGCGACTCAAGCGCCGCCGTGGCCAGTTCCTGCGCTCGCAGGCCGTCCTCGCCCGTCACCGCGGGTGGCCGCTGCTGGCTCACCGCCTCGATAAAATCCAGCAACTCCAGACGATAGGCATCGGCGTAGCGCTGCAGAAAAAAGTGCAACGGTGGGTCCGTTACCACCCCACCGGCGGCGTAGTGCTGCAGCCGGGTCGCAGTGACATTCTCCGCCCGCAACATGCCCTGTGAACCGTGTACTTCCAGGCGCTGGTCATAGCCATAGCTGGTGCGGCGGCTGTTGCTGATCTGGCACAGGCGGCCGGAGGCGGTCTTCAGGATCACCGTTGCCGTGTCGATGTCACCGGCCTCGCCGATGGCGGCATCCACCAGGCAACTGCCGGTGGCGTAGATTTCGCAGGGCTCTTCCAGCAACAGCCAGCGCGCCATATCCAGGTCGTGGATCATCATGTCCATGAACAGGCCGCCCGAACGCCGCAGGTAATCCAGCGGCGGCGGCTGCGGATCGCGGCTGGTGATCGAGACGATTTCGGGAGTGCCTATGTCACCGCGCCGCAGGCGCTCGTACAGCGCGCTAAAGCCAGGGTCGAAGCGACGATTGAAGCCCAGTGCCAGCACCGTGCCCGCGCGCTCCACCTCTGCGATGCAGGCGCGCACCCGCGGCAGATCCAGGTCGATCGGTTTCTCGCAGAATATGGCTTTGCCGGCCGCGGCCGCGGCGACGATGAAATCCACATGGGTGTCGGTGGAACTGGCAATCAGCACCGCGTCCACCGCGGGGTCGGCCAGCGCCTGGTCCAGCTCGCAGTGGCGCGCCTCATACTGCTGCGCCAGGGCTGCGGCCGGCGCTGCAATGGCGTCGACGACACAGAGCAGGCGCGCCTGGGGCAGGCTGGCTATATTGGCGGCGTGGATGGCACCGATGCGGCCGGCCCCCACCAGACAGAATCCAATCATCAGCGTGTGTGCTCCGGAAAGTATTCGCGCCGCAGGGCGCTCAAGTGTCGGTAACCCATGCACGCATAGCTCAAAGGGTCCGCTTGCGCCGGGTCCTGCTCGGCTTCCACCACCAACCAGCCGCGGTAGCCACTGGCACTGAGGATTGCGAACAGGGCCCGGAAATCCACTGCGCCGTCCCCGGGCACCGTAAAGACGCCAGCCAGTACCGCATCGAGAAAGCTCTGGTCGTGCTGTTGTGCCTGCACCAGCACCGCGGCGCGTACGTCCTTGCAATGCACATGCACGATCCTGTCGGCATGGCGGCTGGCACAGGCCAGTGGATCGTCCCCGGCGTAGCTCAGGTGGCCCGCGTCCAGCAACAGCTTCACCGCGGGCCGGTCTGTGCCAGCAGCCGGTCGATATCACCAGCGGACTGGACTACGGTGCCCATATGGTGGTGATAGGCGAGCTGCATCCCGTGGCCCTGCAGGTATTCGGCAAAGGCCGACATACGGGCGCAGAACTGGGCCCACTCCGCGGCGGCCATCTGCGGGCGCCGCGACAGGGGTTGCTCGCGATCGCCGTGGATACAGCGACTGACCTCGGCACAGACCATCACCGTACATCCCAGCTCCCGCAACAGCGCCAGATGGGGCTGTACCGCCACGATTTCGGCGTCCACGTCACGCTCGAGCAAGCGGCAGCTGTACCAGCCCGAAACCAGGCTCAACTGGTGGGCCGCCAGCAGCGGGCCTAGTACCGCGGCATCGCGGGGGAACTTGTGGCCCAATTCGAAGCCCTCGTAGCCCGCCTCCCGGCCCTCCCGCAGACAACGCTCCAGGGGAATATCCGCCCCCAACTCGGGCATGTCGTCATTGCTCCAGGTCAGGGGGTTGATACCGATTCGCACTGCCGTCATCGCTTAACCCTTCCGCTGCCTGGTCTTGTTCTGTTCATAATCGGCTCTGGCCTGGCGCACCGATTCCGATTCCGAGTGCTGCGCCACCGCCACTTCCCACCAGGCCCCACCCTCCGCGGTCGACACCGCGGGATCGGTGCGAATGACGATCACATAGCTGCGCTGGGCAGCGCGAGCCCGCTCCAGTGCCCGCTCCAACTCGGCAATGCCAGCAACCTGTTCTGCCTCGGCGCCGAGGGCCCGGGCGTGAGCGGCGAAGTCGATTTCCGGCCCCGGGCCACTGTCCGCGAGCAGATTGTTAAAGGGCGCACCACCGCATTGCTGTTGCAGCCGGTTGATGCAGCCGAAGCCGCGGTTGTCCAGCAGTACCAGTACCAGCTTCTGGCCCAGCATCACCGAGGTGGCCAGCTCCGAGTTCAGCATCAGGTAGCTGCCATCGCCCACCAATACATACACATCGCGCGACGGCAGCGCCATGCGTACGCCAAGGCCTCCTGCTATCTCGTAACCCATACAGCTGTAGCCATATTCCACGTGATAGCCGTTGGGCCGCTCACAGCGCCACAGCTTGTGCAACTCGCCGGGCAGGCCGCCGGCCGCACAGACCACCACCGCATCGGCGCCGGCCGTCCGATTGACGGCGCCCAGCACCTGGGCATCGCTGGGCAGCGCCGCCCCACTATCGGCGGTGACCCGGTCTACCACTGTATTCCAGTCCCGCATTTCCTGTTGCGCGCGAGTCAACCAGTCGGGGGCAGCGGACCAACCCGCCAGGGCGTCGCTCAGTGCCGCCAGGGTCACCGCGGCATCGCCCACCAGGGGCTGGGCCCCGTGTTTGGCCGCGTCGGAGGCGACAATGTTCAGGCCTATGAACTGACACCCGGGGTCTTCGAACAAGGTCCGCGATGCAGTGGTGAAGTCCTGCAGGCGAGTGCCCACACACAGCACCAGGTCCGCCTGCGCCGCGAGCGCATTGGCGGCGCTGGAACCCGTCACACCGATGGCTCCGACCTGGCAGCGATGATCCCAGGGCAACGCGCCCTTGCCCGCCTGGGTTTCGGCCACCGGTACGCCGTGGCGCTCGGCAAACTGCGCCAGCACCCCGGTCGCCTGTGCATACAACACACCTCCACCGGCTATGATCAGTGGCCTGCGGGCGTTGCGCAGCAGTGCCAGCGCTAGCGTCAATTCGCGATTGTCGGCCCCGGGCCGGCGCCGCCAGTGCTGCCGCGGCTCAAAAAAACTGAGAGGGAAATCCCAGGCCTCGGTCTGCACATCCTGGGGCAGGGCCAGGGTCACGGGGCCGCACTCGGCAGGATCGGTCAACACCTGCAGCGCGCGTGGCAAACTCGAGAGCAACTGTTCCGGACGGTTGATACGGTCCCAGTAGCGCGACACGCAGCGCAGGCTTTCGTTGACACTGAGCCCCGGGTCAGCGGTGTTCTCGAGCTGCTGCAACACGGGGTCGGGAGCCCGGGAAACAAAGGTATCGCCCGGCAGCAACAGCAACGGCAGCCGGTTGACGTGGGCCAGCGCCGCGGCGGTGACCAGATTGGTCGCCCCCGGACCTATGGAGGTGGTACAGGCCATCAAGCGCTGGCGATTGAGAGCCTTGGCATAGGCGATAGCCGCATGGGCCATCGCCTGCTCATTGTGGGCCCGCCAGGTGGGCAGTTGCTCCGGCGCTGCGGCCAGTGCTTCGCCCACGCCGGCCACGTTGCCGTGGCCGAAGATTGCCCAGACGCCGGCGACCAGGGGCAATCGACTCCATCCACCCGCGTACCCTGGACCGATAAATAACGCACCAGCGCCTGGCTGGTGGTGAGCCTGACCGTTTTCAAGCGCCCCCCTGAATAGTCATTTTTTCGTCCGTTTCACAATGGTGGTTGCGCCATTCCCCGACCATGGCCAGGAAATTGCCCGCGACCAGTTCAACCAGCTCTTCATCCCCGATCACACCCTCCAGCCAGCGCTCGGCGGAATCGACGAACAGGCTCCGCCCGATCGCGAACCCGCGGCAATAGCGGCTGCCCACCGCGGCCCGAAAACCCGCCACCAGTTCCCTGGTGGGCCGGTTCAGGCCCAGCAGCACCACGCCGTGGCACCAGGGGTCATACTCATCGATCAGGGCTTCAATAGCGGGCCATTCCTCGCGCTCCGGTGGCGGCAACTTCCACCAGTCGGGATAGATACCCAGCTGGTAGATCATCCGCATGGCCCGCACCAGTACCCCCGCTTCCGGGTCGCCCCGCTGCGGGGCAATCACCTCCAGCAGCAATTCGTGACCGCTGTCGCGACAGGCGTGGAACAGATCGAGCAGGCGCTGGTCCTGCTGGCTTCGCATGTTCTCGTCGTCGTCCGGGTGATAGTACACCAGGCATTTCACGATATGCTCGGTGGGCCATTTGCGCAGCTCCGCCGACAGGTTATTGCCCGCCTCGAACTGCAGCGGCCGCGACTGCGGCAATTCCACCGGCCGGCCTATCCACAGCCCCTGCCCGGTACACTCGTTCAACACCTGCTGCCCAAAACGGCCATCGACCAGGATGCCGACGTGGCCCTGCAGTTGGCCGCGCTCAGTGGCGAGCCGCATCGCGGCGGCGATCAGCAACTTGAGCTCGGCGATTCTGGTCTCGTCCACCGTACCCGGCGCCGACATTTGCTCGAACTGGACCCGGTGATCGAAGGCCAACGCAAAGATATGCCCCCAGCGCCGTCGCGGCACGGTCGAATGGTGCAGCTGATTCAGCCGCGGGTCCAGATCTGGCCGCGGCACCGCAGCGCTGCGCGCCAGATAATCATCCAGTTCGACCCGTGAGGGAATGGCGGGCGCGCAGCCGTGGCGCGACACCACCAGCGCACCGCAGGCATTGGCATAGCGGCAACACTGCTCCCAGGACTCCCGCTTGACCCAGCCTCGCATGAAGCCACTGATGAAGGCATCCCCCGCTCCCAGCACGTTGAGCACGTCTACTTGCACCCCCGGCACCGAGATACCCTGCTCCACGGATTCAGGTATCGCACCCGGGAACACCACACAACCCAGCGGGCCGCGTTTTAGCACCAGCACCGCCGCAGTAAGCTGGCGCAGGCTCCGGAGGGCCTGCAGGGTATCCGTGCACCCGGCGGCAATATGAATTTCCTCTTCGGTACCGACGATCAGGTCGAAGTCCGGGATGATCCGCTGCAGGTGCGCGGTGACGGCGGCCGAGGAGACAAAACGGTCGGCGCCCTGACCGTGCCCCGCCACGCCCCACAACACAGGGCGATAATCAATGTCCAGCACCAGCTGCGTACCACATTCCCTGGCATGGGCTATTGCGGCGCGACAGGCGGCGGCCGTGGACTCGGTGGAGAAATGAGTGCCGGTGATCGCCAGCGCCCCGGCGGAGCCAATAAAGGCCGCATCGAAATCATCCGCAGTCAGCGCCATGTCGGCACAGTTCTCCCGATAGAAAATCAACGGAAAATCATCGCGGCCCTTGATGCCCAGCAATACCAACCCCGTCAGGCGGGCCGGATCGGAATGCACATGGCTCACATCGACGCCATTGCGAGCCAGCTCCTCGCGCACGAAACGCCCCATGTGCTCGTCGCCGACCCGGGTCAGCATCGCGGTGCGCAGCCCCTGGCGCGCCATGCCCACCGCCATATTGGCCGAGGAGCCGCCCAGATACTTCGCCAGCGAGCGCATGTCCTCCAGGCGCGAGCCAATCTGTTCCCCGTACAGGTCCACTGCCGCCCGGCCCAGGCAGATTACATCAAACTTTCTGTCGCTCATGCCCCATCCCCGTTTGCCGGCCGGTCCGCCCCGGGTTCCAGCTTGACCCAGCGGCGCTCGCGGGACGAAACTTCCATCGCCGCCAACACTGCATCGATATCGCGCCCCACATCGAAGTCCGGCCAGGCCGCGCGGCGCTGGGCAATGGCTTCGACAAAGTCGCGCACTTCAATCACTTTTTGTTCGTTGAAACCCAGACCGTGACCCGGCGCGGGACAGAATGCCGCGTAGTCGGGGTGCTCCGGGCCCAGCAGGATGCGCCGGAAGCCCTGCCGGGCAGGCGGATCAGACGCGGCAAAGTAGTGCAGCTCGTTCTGGCACTCCTGATCGAACACCAGGCTGCCCTCGCTGCCATTGATCTCCCAGGTCAGGCCATTCTTGCGTCCCCAGGCCACCCGGCTGCATTCGAGGGTGCCTATGGCCCCACTGGCAAACCGGACCAGGGCATGGGCCTGGTCTTCGTTTTCCACCTGGGTGGGAGCCTCGCGCCCCACCGGCCCGGCGGGACGGGTCGGAATCACCACCTGCAGGTCTGCGCACAGTTCTTCGATATCGCCCGCCAGCAACAGCGCCAGCGACACAATATGGCAAAGATCACCCAGCGCTCCCATGCCGGCGCGCTCACGCAGAATACGCCAGCCGCCAGAGCGGTTGGGGTCGGCCAGGTAGTCCTCGGTATGGGTGCCCCGAAAGTGCAGCAGACGGCCAATTTCACCCTGCTGTATCATCTGGCGCGCCAGTGCGGCGATTGGATTCTTGGCATAGTTGAAGCCGACCATCGTGCGGACGCCAGCACTGGCCGCCGCCGCGGCCATTTCCCGCGACTGCGCCACATTCAGCCCCAGTGGCTTTTCACAGTACACATGCTTGCCGTGGGCAATCGCCGCCATGGCCATCGGATAGTGCATGTCATTGGGGGTACAGATATCCACCACATCCACTTCCGGATCGGCCACCAGTTCGCGCCAGTTGCCGGTACTGCGAACAAAACCCAGCTCCGCGGCCCTGGTCGCCGCCAGTGCCGCATCCTGTTCCGCCAGCAACAGCGCCACCGGTTGCAGCGGCAGCGGGAACAGTGTGGCCGCATTGCGCCAGGCCAGCGCGTGGGCCTTGCCCATGAAGCCGGTGCCTATCATCCCCACTCGTAGTTGTGTCATCTGCTGCCAGCCTCAGTCATGGACTGCGTTGAGTATAAGTTGGAATCAGTACATTTTTAAAATTAAAATTCCATTAATTGAAGTTAATGTTATATTTATTCTATATTGGATTGCAATATACTGCTGCCAATCGAGGAACATATTTCATTTTGACGCAAGCTGTGAAATGGTAATCCCCGCTGCAGGCCCTGCAGTACAGCCACTGTGACCGCCGGAGAAGACACTGCCATGACCCCACATCCCCCACCGGACTATGAGAGCCTGCGTGCGCAGATGTCGGAACGCTATAACAGCCTCAGCAAGCGTTTGCGCCAGATTGCGAAGTTCGCCTGGGACAATCCTACCATCATGGCCATGGAAACCACTGCGGTGATCGCAGAGCGGGCCGGGGTGCAACCCTCTGCGCTGATCCGTTTTGCCAAGGCCTTCGGCTACTCCGGCTTCACCGAAATGCAGCGGCCATTCCAGGCTCATGTGACCGAACGTTCGGCCAGCTACAAGGAGCGTTTTCGTGATGTCGCCAGCGCTGGTGCAACAACCCCGGACGATGGCCCGCTGGGCTTGCTGGAACAGTTTTGTGAAGCCAATCGGGCAGCACTTGAATTCCTGCAGGAGGGTATCGATGGCCAGAGCCTGGAACAGGCGGTACGCCTGCTGCAGCAGGCCCACCATATTTATGTCATGGGCCAGCGCCGCTCCTTCCCCGTCGCAAGTTATATCAGCTACAACCTCAACCACGTGGAATGCCGCGCCCAGTTGTTGCACGGAATGGGGGGGATGCTGTTCGAGCACGCTCAGACCATGAGCCCGGGCGATGTCCTGATCGCCACCAGTTTCAGCCCCTATTCGGAGGAGACCGCCCAGGTGGTAGAGCTGGCCCGCCAGCGCAAGATACCCGTCATCGTCATCAGCGACAGCTCCCTGAACAGCATTGCCAAGGCCGCTACGGTCTGTTTTGACGTCCACGATGCGGAGGTCTACTCCTTCCGCTCCCTGACCGCGTCCATGTGTCTGGCACAGGCCCTGTGTACTGCGCTGGCAATGGATCGCAACGGCGAGGGTAGCGGCGCCAGCCGCAAGAGCACACGAAAACGCAGCACAGCAAAGGAGAAGCGAGCATGAGTTCCCTGTTATCGCGCAGCGCCGCGCCCGATTCCCGCGGCAGGATCCAGCAGATCACGCCACAATCCGCTGGCTGGCACTATGTCGGCTTTGAGGCCTACCAGCTTGGTGACGGTGAGGAACTCAGGGATCAGACTGCGGGGCGCGAATGCTGTCTGGTCATCGTCGCTGGCAGGGCCACCGTCAGCAGCGGCAGCGATTGCTGGGAAAATATCGGTGAGCGCACCTCCGCATTCGAAGACCGGTCCCCCTATGCGGTCTACCTGCCTCCCGGACAGGACTTCACGGTAAGGGCCCACGATAATCTGGAACTGGCTGTGTGCTGGGCGCCGGCTGAAGGACGCTTTCCGGCTCGCCTGATCACCCCGGCGCAGTGCCAGCGGGAGCTCAGGGGCAGCGGCAGCAACCAGCGCAAGGTCTGCAACATACTCTTCGGCAATGTGGAGGCGGAGCGCCTGCTGGTGGTGGAGGTCATCACGCCGGACGGCCACTGGTCCAGCTATCCGCCGCACAAGCACGACACGGATGCGGCTCCGGCTGAAACTTCGCTGGAGGAGACCTACTATCACAAGCTGTCGCCCCCCCAGGGCTTTGCCTTCCAGCGCGTCTATACCGACGATCACAGTCTCGACGAGACCATGACGGTGCAGGACAATGACGTCGTAATGGTGCCGCGCGGCTACCATCCGGTAGGAACTCCCTACGGTTATCAACTGTATTATCTGAATGTCATGGCCGGGCCGGAGCGCCGCTGGATTTTCCGCAATGATCCCAGCCACGAGTGGATCCTGGAAAAAAAGTAGGCTGCTTGAGAAGATTGCCCCAGTGGCATTAACCCTCAGAGGTGCTATGCTGATGATACCGGCGCCAAGCTGATTGGCCGCGTGCAGGAGAAATGGCGACAGCCGCGAGAGCGCGGCGGCCAGAAACAATGGACTTGAGGAGAAACTGGATAATGATGGAAGCCATCAAACACAATCCGCTGCTGCGCAGCAGCCTGCTGGCACTGACTCTCGCATTTGTCGGCGGGGGCTTTCTCACCGCCTGTGAGGATCAGGGTCCGGCGGAGGAAGCCGGCGAACGCATTGACGATGCCGCTGAAGACGCCTCCGATGCGGCCGAGGATGCGGCAGACGAGGTAGAGCGCGAGTTCGACTAATACTGCAGTTGTTCCCCGCTGCAGCCGTTTGCCTCATCGGCGAGCTGCTGTGCGGGGCACGCCAGGGCTATAGCGCGCTGAGCCCTGTGTTCAAGGCACCAGGGCCCACCGGCTGAGCGCAGCGACCACAATGCCGGCCGCAATCGCCAGCATCGGTCGCTTGCTCAACACCATGGTGCCTGCAGTAGCCAGCAGGGCCAGTCTCGCCCCGCTATCACCCTCCACCGCAATGGGGACCAGTACGGCTATCAGCACCGAGCCGGACATCGCGTTGATAAAGCTCTCGACTCGGGCATTGACAGGCAGCAGCGACATCATCAGCACACCACCGATGCGGGTGAGCAGTGTGATCAGTGCCATCAACCCGATCAGCAACAGCGCGCCCCCCTCCGCGGTGCTTATCATCGGCCCGTCTCCTCCAGCCAGAACGCCCCCACCAGCCCACCGGCCAGCGCGCCGACGATGACATGGCTGTTCTCCG
This sequence comes from Kineobactrum salinum, assembly GCF_010669285.1. Classification (GTDB taxonomy): domain Bacteria; phylum Pseudomonadota; class Gammaproteobacteria; order Pseudomonadales; family Halieaceae; genus Kineobactrum; species Kineobactrum salinum. The sequence continues at coordinate 358,806 of NZ_CP048711.1, forward strand.
GCAACCAGCGGTAGGCCCCATAAGCGGCGCAGCCGCCGACCACCCAGGCCAGCATCGTACGCCGGCTGTGACGGCCACTGAGCGCCATGGTCAACATGAAGCAACCCAGCACCATGTCCAGCCCGAAGGCGGCGGGATTGTTGATACCGGCGCCGAACACCAGGCCGACGACAGTGCCGATCAGCCAGGTCGACCACAATGCGAGTCCCCCACCCACCAGCAAACCGAGATTGGACCTGCCCTGCTGGAAATCCGCCAGAGTCATGGCCCAGTTCGCGTCAGACAAAACCAGCAGGCTGGCATAGCGTTTGCCCGGGGAACCTGGCGCAACCACGGATACAGGGAGGCACCCATCAGCAGCATGCGGGCATTGATCGCGAAGGTCGTCGCCAACAGCGGCAGCAGGGGTACTTCCAGGCCCCACAGATCCAGTGCCGCAAACTGCGCGGTGCCGGCAAACACCGCGGCGCTCATCACCACGATTTCGAGGCCGCTGAGGCCAGCCTGAACCCCGGCCAGCCCGAAGGCCAGCCCGAAGGCGGCCACGAACAGCGACAGGGGCAGCAGGCGCCAGAAGCCCGCACGCACGTCGGCGAGGGTAAGCTGAGATGGATTGTGATACATGTAGAGGGCCCGACCAGGTGCAGCGGTGATTAAATCAGTTAGTCACGGTCGGGCCAAGGCCTGCGCCGGGAAATGTTGTCCGCAAATGGCCAGGCATCGGGCACCAGAAAAAAACGCTCCTGCTCACGCCACAGTCCCGTAGCAGGGTCCTGCAGCAATCGCGCAAACAGACGCGGCGAGGCACCGCCGGCTATCTGCCCGGCCGCAGCGATCGCCTGACGGCTGTCGGGTGAAGGCGACTGACTCCACGGCCCCAGCCAGTCCGGCTTGTGCAATACCACTGCGAACTCCAGCTGTGAGTCCTCCACCGCAGTCGCCCTCAACCAGGTGCCGCGCTGATGATCGGCCGGCACACCGACCGGTGCCGGGAGGGAATCATCGTGGGGATAGAACAGATAACCCGGCATCAGCACCCGTGACCGGACCGGATGCGGCAGGCCCAGCGCGTCCAGCAGAGCCTGTGTCTCCGGCAGTACTGCCAGTCGAGCCTGATGTTCCAGTAGACGATGGCTCTTCAGGTCCAGGCGGTCCCTGCTGCCCGGCCCGTACCAGCGCACCTCACCTTCGCCGGCGGGCCGGCAGCCCAGGTAGAACTTGACGGCGACCTCGTGGTGTTCGGCCTCACCGGTGGCGGGGTTGCGCACGAGAAAATCCAACTCACCCAGAGTGCGGCCCCCGTCACGCACCGGCAGGTTGCGCGCCAGAATCTGCCAACCCAGGAGCTCGGTCAACAGACAGGCATAGAGTTGCTCGAAATAGTGCCCCAGTTTCTTCCCCGCCGCTTCGGAAAGGCTTGCCGCCAGCCGGGCATTCCCGGACACTGCCTGCAAATTTTGCTCGAAGTCCACCGGCAACCATTTGCCAACGGTGAAGACGGCAGCATTTTCTACGAGGCTCGGTGCACTGCACAGCCAGTGGAGATGCCGAAGGTAATACGGCCCGCCAATATTGCGAATATCAATCATTCCCACGGTCGCTCCGTTTCAATGTATAACCGGGGGTCCATCATGCCCTTCCCACTCCGCCTGACCCGCGCATGGCCGGGCCCCAGCCGGCCTCAACCTGCGGCCACTGTACCGCCTGGCTTCACTCGCATCACCGAACTTCACCAGTCACGAGGCTGTCGGACTTGGTCCATTTACAGCGATCCTGTCGCCAGCCACTGTCGATTGCTATCATACGCTTCGTTTTGAGGACACTGGAGCTTGGGGGTTTATGGCTACACGCGAGACACAGACAAGGATTCTGGAGGCCGCGATTAGCCTGTTCAACGAGGCCAGCGCATCCAGTGTTTCCAGCAACCGTATCGCAGAGGCGGCCGGGATCAGCAAAGGCAACCTGCACTACCATTATGCTTCCAAGGAAGAGATCATCTTCGATATCTGGAATCAGATGGAAGTGGAGATTCGCAACTGGGCGGATGATGCAACGCGCCCTACCCTCGACCACATGGCCCGGATGGCCCTGCGCCAATATCGCCTTATCTGGCGTTACCGATTCTTTTACCAGGAACTCAACATACTGCTGGAAAACGACCCGGAACTGAAGTTCCGCTTCAATCAAGTGCGGCGCCAGAGGATGGACAAGGTCTATCGCTTTTTCAAAGCCCTGGCGAAAGCGGGAGTACTGCAGCCCGACCTGACCGATGAGCAATTGCGCGACCTGATCCGTATTTCCTGGATAGTTTCCGACTTCTGGCTCAGCTTCGCACGAGTAGAACAGGACACGGTGGACATGGCCACCATGCAGGAGGGGTACCAACTGATACTGCAACTGTTCAAACCGGTGATGACCGAGGCAGCGCTGCGAGCCATTCCGGATTCCTTACGCATGTTTTCAGTTGCCTCCCCGGAGGAGCCCGCAAAAAGCCCGTAGGCTTTCTGCGGGAACACATACGCATCCAGCAGCTAGAAACTCTTGCGAATGGCAATACCCAGAGTACGAGGCCGCGATCCCACTACTGCCAGAGGGTCCTGCACACTGGCAATGGCGTCAAATTCCGCCCGTTCGTCAGTGACGTTCTTGCCATAGAGGGTCAGCTCGAGATCGTTGGACAATGTCAGGGAAGCGCGCAGATTCACCAATGCGTAGGCATCCAGCTCTCGATTGAACTCACTGGCTGTATCAAAGCGGGTGTCAGCATCGCCGCGATAAGTGACATCGCCACGCAATTTGAGTTCTCCCATTGACAGTGCGGTGGTATAGGTCAGCGCCGCGAAACCCTGGACATCGGGGATGTTCGGTATGCTATCGCCGCTAAAACCACGATCCTCGCCCTCGTCCACGAAGGGCTGGTCTTCAGTCAGTTCCGCGTCGACCAGGGTAAGCCCTAGCTGCAGTTCCAGTGCACTGGTAACGGTAGCATTCATGTTGAATTCCAGGCCGTTGATCTCGGATTCCCCGGCATTGGTGATGAATGGAATGCCACTCTGGACGTCGAGGGTTTGCACCTGCATGTCTTCCCAGACTATCTGGTAGATCGCGCCCTGCAATGACAGCCTGCCTCCGGCAAACCGGGACTTCACCCCGAGTTCATAGTTGATCAGCTCATCCGCGCCATAGGAGGCCGGGACATTCTCGGTAAAGCTGATATCGGCCTGGTTGAGCCCGCCTACACGAAAGCCCTGGGACACGGTGCCATAGATATTCAAGGCATCGCTCGGGCGGTAGGAAAGACTGATCTTTCCGGTAACCTTGTCTTCGTCATCCTTGTTGCTGAATGGCCCGAGTGCTGCCGCGGAGCCGAAATCATGAAACGTGCCTTCCGTGGACTCCAATGTAGAGTCGAAATAACGAGCGCCGACCGTCAGTTCGAAGTCATTGTTGATGTCATAGCTTATCTCGCCAAAAAGGGCGTTCTGCTCCAGGTCGCCATTGACATAGCGGCCAAAGAAGGTGGTCCCGCCCTCAGGGCCGAGGGCGTTATTGTCGGGCCCGGGAATGAACGGATCGGCAAGACCGTTGTCGTTGACACTGACCACATGGACAGCAAAATCCGTATCTTCGCGCTGCATGAACGCCCCCACCAGGAACTGCAGCGGGCCGTCAAGGGTCGAGGCAAAGCGGATCTCGCCTGAAAATATGTCGCGACCTTGAGGCTGTGAAGTGATGCCCGGGAGCGGCACACCAAAGAAAAACAGGATAGGTGAGGAATCAAAGTTGAAGTGGATGTCGCGGTTGAACTGGTTTGCAGTGGCTGTCAGCAAACCGCTGTCGAAGCGGTAGGAGGCGGTGAGACTGAACAGCTCCATCTCATCATCCCAGGGACTGCGCGTGATATCCGTGTTCTCGAAATGTGAAGAGGCGGTGATGGGCGGGAAGCCCGCATCGGCACTGCCAAAACTGGTAACACCTTTCGGTGTATAACGGGAACTGCCGCCGGCTGTTGTCTCCTGCCGAAGGTAACTGAGATCAATGCTCAGGCGGTCATCGGGCGTGTAGCGCAACATCAACCGGCCACCGTTGGTTTCCTCATCATTGACATCCTCGTATGGCCCACCGATGGCGCGCGACTGATCGATCCAGCCGCTGTTGTCGACGCGCCAGGCCACTGCCCGCGCGGCCAGCACATTATCGATGAGGGGAACATTCAGCACCCCCGAGTAGACCTGGTTATCGCTCCCTTCCCGGGTGTCGCTGAAGTCGGCAGCGACCTCGCCCGAGAACCCGTCGAAGTTCGGCTTGGCGGGCGTGTAGCGGATAAGGCCGCTCATTGAGTTGGCGCCGTACTGGGTGCCCTGGGGGCCGTTGAGCACTTCGATACGCTCAATATCAATGAGCTTGATATCCGGGTTGCGGCCACCGCCATCCTGGGCGTTGCTGCCGGTGATCACGGCCTCGTCAAAATAGAAACCTACCGTCGACGGACCCGAGGAATTGACACCACGAATGATGAATTCCTTGTCACCCGGACCCAGATCCTGGAATTGAAGTCCCGGGACGCTGCCCGCGAAATCGGTAAATTCAAACGCCCCCCGGTTTTCCAGCTCATCATTGCCCAGCACAGTTACGATATTGGCCAGATCCTGGACGCTGCTTGCGCCCATTTTACTGGCAGTAACAACAACCTCTTCCAGACTCTGCGCCAGAACCTGAGGTGCTCCCGCTGCCGAGAGTGCCAGCACCGCTGCTGAACCGACTTTTAGTGTGCCTGAATATCGGCATAGTCTTGATTTGGACATGTGGTTATTCTCCTTGATTGCAAATATGGAAACAGGTTCTTGGTATCAGTAATTGATATTGGGCTCTCCGGCCGGATAAAAATGTCCGGCCAACATCATGCCGTCGGGACTCTCGCACTCCAGCGAATGTTCCTGCTTCGCGGGTAGGAAAATCAGATCACCAGCGCGAACCGGCGCACGCAGGGTCTCGGTCCAGAGCGTGCCGTAGCCGGACAGTATGACAATCGCTTCCTCGTAAAGGTGGCGGTGTGGCGCTGCCTTGGACTGCGGCACTTCGCCGATAAACTGGCTCACCTCGTCACTTCCGGTGCCTTCGCCGATGAGGACCTGGTAGAACCGGTCGGCCATGGTTTTGCGAGAGGATTCGTCGTATATCGCAGTGCGCTCGGCATATCGGCTATCGAAGCGGTCGGGCATGCTGTCGACGAGCTCCAGGCTGGCGTCACCCGGGCACAGCGTCATCAGCAGCTGCAGTGGCTCCGAGTCACTCTCCCGGGCAATGCGGAAGGCCTCTCCCTTGCGGATCAGGGCGCCACCGCGCGGTCGCAGGGGGAAGTTCCTGCCGGAAATCGTAACGCTGCCCTTTCCCGTGAGGCAGAAAAGCACCACTTCCGCACCAGCCACGCTGAAAACCTGGCTTTCATCGTCGTCCAGTTTCACTGCTGATTGGGCAATGAATTCGGCACCGTCCAGGCCGCTGATGATCGGCGCCAGGGCAAGGCCGCCGCGGTGGGTCCAATGCAGCTGTTCATGCCGGCGCACATAACAGCCGCCATCGAGCAGCGCCTTGCCGGTGGCGTCGAACCTTGCAAGCTCTGTCTGGGCCAGCAGCACTTCCCGGGGCCGGTCGTCAGTAATGTATTCATCCACCAGGTTATTATGCGAGCCATCGCAAAACGGTTGCTCCCGGGTATGCTTGCAACCACAAAACAGCACCGAGCGGGTTTCGGTTGCCGTGTGAAGCACTGGTCGGAAAGTGGTTCCAACATGGGACTGATCGCAGAAAGGCTGTGTCTTACTGAGACCACAACTGCACCACAGGTAGCGCCTGCCTGCTTCCACAGTGACGTGATAAGGCTTGGGCTGAACGATTACTGGCTCATCCATGCTTTCTGTCCTGGCGCTCCTGACATTCGATTACTTCATGGTTAAAGCAAAATCCCTCATTGCCCGACTCATTTCAAGTTTGGATTAGGGTGTTTGTTCTAAATAGGGCGCGAGGCCTAAAATAGGAATCTACCTGCAGAAGCTACCGTGCTAAGTTGCCCGGCAAACTGCTGCCTGACTCACTCACCAGCAGGTTCATCACAGGAGACCGTGGATACATGCTGCGCCAGCAATTTTCATCTTCCCTGGCGGCCGTCCTGACAATGGCAGGGGCCGCTATCGGGCTCGGTAATATCTGGCGTTTCCCCTACATGATGGGTTCCTATGGCGGCAGTGCATTTCTGCTGATCTATCTGCTCTTTGTACTGCTTATTGCCGTCCCTGCACTGACCGGAGAATGGGCCCTGGGCAGGAGCTCCCGCGGCGGCACCATCACAGCCTTTGCCACATGCTATGGACCACGGACAGGGCGCGCATTGGGCTATATGCTGGTTTTGGGCATGCTCTGTTCCGGTTCTTACTATCTCGTTGTGATCGGCAATGTCGCCCTGATGACCTGGACATCGTTCACCACCGGCTTTGCCGGAGAGCATCAGCAGGCTTTCGTGCAACAACTTGAGCACGGCCCTACTCGCTATTTGCTTGCACTGGCGGTACTCGCAGGGATCCTCTGGGTGGCTTACCGGGGCTTACATGAGGGTATCGAGCGCGTCAGCAAGCTATTCGTGCCGTTTTTCTTCCTGGTGATTATCTACCTGACCATCCAGACCCTGGGCCTGGAGGGCGCTCCAGAAAAAATGCGGCTTTTCCTGACCCCGGATTTCTCCCAGATCACTCCGACATCAGTGTTTGCCGCGCTCGGCCAGGCGGTATTCTCCGTTGGTCTGGGGGGAACCATCATGGTCATCTACGGCAGCTACCTGAGTCGCGGAGCCTCGCTCTGGCGGGGAGCGATAGCGACCGCCGGCGCCGACACCAGCGCAGCACTGCTCGCAGCCATGTTCATTTTTCCGACCATCCTTGTATACGGCATCAGCCCCGCGGCGGGGCCCACCCTGTTGTTCGAGTCACTCGCACAACTGTTCGCGCAGATGGACAACGGACGCATACTGGGTTCATTTTTCCTTCTTGCGCTCCTGCTGGTTGCATTCTTGTCAGGTCTCGCCGCTCTCGAAGTTGTATTTGGCAGCATCAGCGACGACGAAAGCACCCACGGCCTGAATCGCAAGCGCACTATCATCGTATTCGGCGTGGTAGAGGCGCTGATCATGATCATCCCGGGTTTCAATCCGGGAGCGGTCGCGATCATGGACCTGCTGTTTGGCTCAGGCATGCTCGCCGTTGGTAGCGCACTCGCCATTATCGGCCTTACCTGGCGTCTCAAGCAGGTAGCGGTGGTCAGCGAGTTCGGTGCCAGCAAGCTCACGGATTTTCTGTTCATCTGGCTGAAGTGGGTGGTTCCCGCTGTCATTCTGGCCATTCTGATCATTTCCTATATTCACTGACCCAAGGACATTGAGACCCCGATGGATATCAACAAGGTGCGCAGCCACTTCCCCATACTGGACCGGAAGACCTATCTCAACAGCTGTTCCTACGGTGCCCTGGCCGACAGCGTTCGCCGGGCCCTGGAGCAATACCTCGACGACCGTGACAGCCACGGCGCCAGCTGGGAGCAGTGGGTGGGCGACCAGGAAAGGCTTCGCGAGAGTACTGCGATGCTGCTCGGCGCGCAGGCATCAGAGATTGCTCTGGTACCTTCGCTGTCAGCAGGACTCAACACGCTTACAAGCTGCCTGGACTTCACTGGCAAGCGCAACAAGGTGGTAGTGACCTCGCATGATTTTCCTACCACCGCCCAGATCTGGCATGCGCAGAAACGCCGCGGTGCTGTCGTGCACCGGGTCGAACTTGAGGACTGTGTCGATCCGGGGGACGTGCTTGGCCGTTTTGCCCAGGCCATAGATTCAACCACTGCCGTAGTTTCTGTACCCTACATCTGCTACCGCAACGGTCGTAAACTTGATGTTGGCGCCATTGCGGAGCTGGCCCACGCACACGGGGCGCTGATGATCGTCGACGCCTACCAGGCAGTGGGCACCTTTCCTGTAGATGTGAAAGCACTGGATGCAGACGTGCTGCTGGGCGGGTATCTCAAGTACCTGATGGGAACGGCTGGCATGGCGTATTTGTATGTGAAGGGTGAACTGGTGGACACACTGCAGCCCGCCACCAGCGGATGGTTTGCCCAGGAAGATGTGTCGGCGATGGCCATTGCGGAAAATGTGCCTGCGTACTCGGCACGAAGGTTCGAGGGAGGCACGCCGACGGTCAGCGCCATCGGAGCCTGCCGGGCTGGTCTTGACATTGTGCATGACACCGGAATAGACGCGATTGCAGCGCAGAACACCCTCATCACCGATGCCATCAAGCGAGAAGCCGCCGCGCGCGGCTGGGTCTCTGCCACTGGCGACTGGCCCCACGGGGCGATGATCGCGCTACGCTCCACCGACATGCTGAAGTTGGTCGCGCGGCTGGGCGAGGCCGGCATCGTCGTCTCCTGCCGGGACGGCAATATCCGCATCTCACCCCACTTTTACAACAACGAGAACGACATCCAGACGCTGTTCGAGGAACTCGACCGGAATAGCGATTTAATGGTTCAGGAATAAGCTGAAAACCCGTTCGGCTGCGCCCCAAAACTGGACGGCAACCGACCGTGCCGGGAAAACCTGCCTGGCGTGGACTGCGCTATGGCCCCTGCTGGTGAAACAGTATGGCCACCGTCACGCCCAGCAACGCTACCGATGCGGCGACGGCCCACCATCGCGTCCTGCCCGGCGGCCTCGTCCACGGTCCGGCGCGAGCCAGATCCGCGGCGACATCGCCGGTTGCGCGGCCTGCCAGTTCCCCGTCAGCATCGAGCGTATCCCACAGGCCACGCAGACGATCATAGGCCTCGCCATGCAGTGCACTGCGCTTACGCCACTCGGCAAACGCGGCCCGGGTCTCTGCGGTGCTGGTATCGCTGTCCAGACGCACTACCCAGTCAGCAGCCTGGGCTTCGATTTCCCGGATATCGGGAAAGGACACTATCCTGTCTGGAGGCGACCGGCGCACGCAGCGTCCAGCGTGGATCAGCTGTTCTTGCGGTAGGAACGCAGCTGGCGATTGAAGGTTGCCGCCACCTTCTCCATGCCATCGATGGTTTCATTGCGCAGCCGCGCAAACACCGGTGAGGAGCTGCCACCCTCGCTCTCAAGACAGGCGATGTAGGCTTCACCCGCGCTGACATAGGCCTTGACCGCCTGTTGTGCCTCGGCCATTTCGGTCTCGCTGGCGGATTTGCCGTTGGGTATCGCCGCCGCAAAGCTGGGTTGTTCGCATGCCATTGCAGTAGCACTCAGCAGGCTGAATGCCAACACCGCAAGCGTGCGGTGGCATGAAGCCGCAATGGCATTTGCTGGCTTGCGGGGGGCGTATTCGTGATTCATGTAACCGTCTCCTGACCGTCTGACTCAATAGAGGATAATCGGCCAACCACGGCTGACCGGACAGCCATTGCCATGCAGCAGAAGGTAGCTCAGTGACTGTCGTGAACAATATCGGCGGCGGGCGGGGGATCTTGAAGAATAAATTGCCTTGCCGTGGGAAAAACGCCTCAGGCCGCTTCGTTCAACCTGGCCCGCAGGCGGCTGATGGCCTGGCTGTGCAATTGACAGACCCGGGACTCACTGACGCCGAGGACCTCGCCGATCTCTCTGAGATTGAGTTCTTCCTGATAATACAGGCCCATAAGAGTCTTTTCCCGCTCGGGCAGGGCCTTGATGGCCTGGATCAGCAAATCGCGTTGCTCGCCCTCGAGCAGTGCGGCGAACGGTGACCGTGGGCCGGCCTCGTTTGCCTCCGGCTCCCCGCCCTCTGCCACCATTTCCTCAAAGGGCAGCAGGAAGCCATTGTTGACATCGGTCAGCAGTTCCTGGTAATCCGCGAGTGACATGCCCAGCTCCGCAGCCACCTCGCGCTCCTCGGGCGGCCGGCCCAGGCGCTGCTCCAGCGCGTGCATCACCCGGTCGACCTCGCGCGCACTGCGGCGTACGCTGCGTGGCAGCCAGTCGCGGGAGCGCAGCTCATCGATCATGGCGCCGCGAATACGCTGACTGGCGAACGGCATGAAGGCGGCTCCTGCATTGGGATCGAAACGGCCCAGTGCATCCAACAAACCGACCATGCCGGCCTGGATCAGGTCGTCCAGATCAATGCTCGAGGGCAACTTGACCTGCAGCGACAGCGCCTGGCGCCGCACTGCTGGCAGGTATTCCTCCAATAACGTGGTCTGGGTAATTTTACCCTGTGCTGTGTATGTCATAGCCTCCGGGCTCGCTACCTGCTACCTGCATTGTAAAAACGGGATGTTCACAGTGACATTATTCCCTGTTTGACGCGCCTGAATTGCTCAAACAGACGCCATTGCAGGCAGTTATTCACGCGATGGGTCATTCAGTGGTAGTCGACCAGCAGTTGCAGTTCGCGCACGGTTACCGCTCGCTGTTCCCCCGGCCTCAGAGCAAAGCGAAACTGCAGGGGCCGTGCAGCCGCATGACCGGCCAGCGCCTCGCTGCTGCCGCGCTGGCCGGAGATGGCCTCACAGTGCTCGCCGCTGCACAACCAGACGTTTACAGCCCGCCCCGCGGGCACCCGGAAGCGCCAGCTGACCCGGCCGATCACCGACTCTGCCACCAGTTCCGGGCGCGGTGGAGGCAGCGCTCTGGAATGGTAGGTCCGGCCCGCCATTGCTACTGTCACGGGCGCCGCGCTGGCCGCCCAGCTCCCGGGAGCTGCGCTCGACGCTCCCGCCTGCAACAGTATTCCCGACCACACCACCCCCGCCAGGATCAGTCCTGCGGACCTGGCGCACCCGGCGCCGGCTGTCACTGATGGGTACCGATGACCTGGGTCATCCGCAAGCTCCGGTCATCCGGAACCTCTGCCTGCGACATTACCACCAGGTGGCTCAGGCGGCGGCGCAGGAAGCGTGCCAACAGGGGCCGCAACGCAGGCTGCACCACCAGTACCGGCGCGCCTCCGGCCTCTTCCTGCCGCGCAAGGGCAGCCGCAGTCTGTTCCATCAGGGTATCCGCCAGCCCGGGTTCCAGCGCACCGCCACTGGTAATGGCCTGCAGCAGCACCTGTTCAAGCTGGCTGTCCAGCCCGATCACCTGCAGTTCACTCTGGCCGGGGAACCAGTGATGGGTAATGGCGCGTCCCAGCGCAACCCGAACCCTGCTGGTCAGCTCGTCGGCATCCAGGTCCGGCCCCGCACTTTCGGCGAGCGTATCCAGAATAGTGCGCATGTCGCGAATCGACACATCTTCGTCCAGCAGATTCTGCAACAGCCGCTGCAGGACTGTCAGTGATACCGCCTTGGGCACCACATCCTCCACCAGCGATTTGTTCTCGGTGCCGAGTTTGTCCAGCAGTTGCTGCACCTCCTGCCGCCCCAGCATTTCACCGGCATGCCGGTGCAACAGGTGATTGAGGTGGGTAGCCACCACAGTGCTGGCATCCACCACCGTGTAACCATAAATCTGTGCCAGCTCCCGCTGTTCGGCCTCAATCCAGACCGCGGGCAGGCCAAAGGCGGGGTCCGTGGTCGGGGTGCCCTGCACCTCGCCGGACAACTGACCGGGGTCAATCGCCAACCATTTGCCTGGCCAGGCCTCGCCGCGGCCCACTTCGGCGCCTTTCAGCGTCAACAGATAACTGTTGGAGCCGAGCTCGAGATTGTCCCGGATATGTACCACTGGCGGCAGGAAACCCACATCCTGGGCAAATTTCTTGCGCACACTCTTGATGCGGCCAAGCAACTCCCCCTGTTGGCGGTGGTCGACCAGCGGAATAAGCCGGTGCCCCACCTCCAGGCCCAGTGTGTCCACCAGCTGCACGTCATCCCAGCTGGCTTCGGGCGTCTCTGGTACGGGAGCGGCCGGCGTATTGATCTGTTCATTGGCCAGCTCGGTCTCGCGGTGCCGCACCAGCCACCAGCCGAAGCCTGCCAGGGCGCCGGTAAACAGCAGGAATACAAAGTTGGGCATCCCCGGAACCAGCCCCAGCAGCCCCATCACTGCAGCGGCAAGAAACAGCACCCGGGGATTGATCAGCAACTGACTGATCATTTGCTGGCCCACATCCTGGTCGGTATTGACGCGCGATACAGTCACGCCGGCCGCAGTGGATATCACCAGCGCCGGTATCTGCGCCACCAGGCCATCGCCAATGGTCAGCAGGGTATAGGTACGTCCGGCATCCGCAAAACTCATGTCATGCTGCATCATGCCGATCAGCAGACCGCCGATGATATTGACTACCATGATCACCAGGCCTGCGACGGCATCGCCGCGGACAAACTTGCTGGCACCGTCCATGGAGCCGAAAAAATCTGCCTCCTGCGATACCTCGGCGCGACGCTTGCGGGCCTCGTCCTCACCGATCAAGCCAGCGTTCAGGTCGGCATCGATGGCCATCTGCTTGCCGGGCATGGCATCCAGGGTAAAGCGGGCACCGACCTCTGCTATCCGGCCGGCGCCTTTGGTGATGACCATGAAATTGATCACCACCAGAATCATGAACACCACCAGGCCCACCGCAAAATTGCCGCCCACGAGGAACTGGCCGAAGGCCTCGATCACACGACCGGCCGCATCGCCCCCGTTGTGGCCCTCCATCAAAACCACCCGGGTAGAGGCTACGTTCAGCGACAGGCGCAACAGGGTTGTAAACAGCAGTACCGCCGGAAAGGCGGCGAATTCCAGTGAATTCAATGTGAACATGCTGACCAGCAACACCATCACTGCCAGGGCGATATTGAAGGTGAAGAACATGTCCAGCGCGAATGGCGGCAGCGGCAGAATCAACATCGCCAGCACCAGCAGGATCAGCAGGGGTCCCGCGAGCACCTGCAGTTGTGCCGCCTCCAGCCAGGTCCTGGTGCCCAGATAACGGGTCAGTGCATTCATCAGCTCGTTGCTCCAGTAGCCGGCAGGTCCGGCGCCACTTCCAGTTCAGCCGGTACCGGCAATTCCTGCGGGGGGTCGGGCACTTCGCCACCCTCGTCCCGCACCCGCCGCAGGCGAAAAGCCCAGGCCAGCACTTCGGCCACTGCTGTGTACAGGTCGGCCGGGATCTCCCTGTCGAGGTCCACGTGACGATACAGCGCCCGCGCCAGCGGCGGTGCCTCCAGCAGCGGAATATGATGTTCAGCGCCCAGCAAGCGGATCCGCTCTGCCACCGCGTCGACCCCCTTGGCCACCACCCGTGGTGCTGCCATGCGGCTGTCATCGTAGCGCAGCGCCACCGCATAGTGGGTGGGGTTGGTCACAATCACATCGGCCTCCGGCACCTTGCTCATCATGCGGGAGCGGGCCACCGTTTGTTGCTGGGAGCGAATACGCGCCTTGAGTTGGGGATCGCCCTCGGATTCCTTGTGCTCGCGCTTGATCTCTTCCTTACTCATGCGCAGCTTCTTGGCGTGGCTCCACAGCTGATAGGGTACGTCGATCAGGATCACCACCACCAGGACCAGCACCATCAGCGCGCAGGCGGTGACCGCCAGTTGCACCGCATTGAACAGGGCCATCGCGATGGGCTGGTCCATCAGCGCCATGAATTCGCCGCGCTTCGCCGCCAGATAGAACACTACGACCGAACCCACCAGCACTGATTTGGCAATCGCCTTGCCCAGCTCAGCCAGGGCCTGGCTGGAAAACAGGCGTTTGAGACCCTTCACGGGATTGAGTTTGGACAATTTCGGCTGCATTGACTTGGCGGACAATGACCAGCCGCCCAGCAACATGGGGGCCGTCAGGGCCAGCAATGTTAGCAACATAAACAGGGGTAACAGGGTGTAGAGGGAGCGTTCCACCAGATCGGCGGCATGCATCAACATCCGGGTCGGCTCGAAGGCGTGACGTCGCTCGAACAGAAAGGCCTGTTCCATCACCAGCCCGAGATGGTGGGCGAAGCTGCCTCCCAGCGACCAGAGCCCGCCTACACCGCCCAGCAACAGCAGGAAGGTGGCCAATTCCCGGGAACGGGGAACCTGCCCCTCTTCGCGCGCCTTTTCGATGCGTCGCGGAGTGGCGGCTTCGGTCTTGTCCTGGTCGCTGGTTTCATCAGCCATGATGGGGCATAACTCGGGTGCTGGGTCAGGTCACACCCGTCATTGTCGGCAATAATGCTTCCGGTCGATGCGCCAATAAGCGCTGACTATGGCCTTCTATTCACCCCACCGCCCTGTTCGCCCCAACCACTGCCGGGTTGGCAGGAGCCGGGCTGCGGCATCAGAATCCCAGGTCGTCCAGCAGTGAATCGACCTGGTCCTGGCTACTGACCACATCCTCACCGTCTGTCTTGATCTGGGGCCCGTTCACCAGGCTGACATCGATCTTGCCTGCCTCGGGGTCATCCAGCCGGCGCTGCAACTCACCGCGCTCATGCCCTTCCGGAACGCTGTCCAGCAACACCTGCAGCAACTGGTGCTCCACTTCCTGGATCACGCCCATCATCTTTTTGATGACCTGGCCGGTAAGATCCTGGAAATCCTGCGCCATCATGATTTCCAGCAGTTCCTGGTTCGTGGCCCTGGTGACTTCCGGCACAGAACCGAGAAAGCCGCGGGTCTCCTGCACCAGCTCCCGCGCCTGCTCCAGCTCGATGGGATTTTCAAACCAGGCCTGCCACTGTTCATCCAGGGCCTTGGCCCGAACCTCGATATCGTTCTGTAACGGCTGCGCCCGGTCAATCGCATTGAGAGCGCGCTCGGCTGCCTGTTCAGTCATGGAAGCGACGTAATTGAGCCGCTCTCTGGCATCGGGAATAGCCTGTGCGGCCTTCTCGACTTCCTTGTCCAGTCCAAGTTCACGCATCGACTCGCGCAGCATCCGGGTCAACTGACCAATCCTCTGTACCAGTTCATCCCCGGTGCCAGCAGCGGAGCTTGCTTGCTGAGCTGTCCCACTCATAATACCTACTCCTGTAAGGAACCATTCCCGCTCGTTACTTGCCGAGCTTCTCGAATATCTTGTTGAGTTTTTCTTCGAGCGTGGCAGCAGTAAAGGGCTTGACCACGTAACCATTGGCACCGGCCTGGGCCGCCGCGATGATATTTTCCTTCTTCGCCTCGGCGGTCACCATCAATACCGGCAAGGACTTCAGGACGCCATCCTCACGAATCTGCTTGAGCATCTCCAGGCCATCCAGATTGGGCATGTTCCAGTCCGAGACCACGAACTCGAACTTGCCACCACGCAGCTTGGCGAGAGCATCCTGCCCATCCTCTGCTTCATCCACATTGGTAAACCCCAGCTCCTTGAGCAGGCTGCGTACGATGCGTCGCATGGTGGGAAAATCATCCACCACCAGAATACTCATATTCTTGTCCATTACTGTCTCTGCCTCCTCGAATCTTGCAATGTGGTCGAGCCGCTGCCGCAGGCTCCCTAGAAATCTTCCCAATCGTCCGAACCCACGGCTTTCAACCGCGACCCACTCTTGGCACTCTGTTCGTGCTGGGCGTTATCGCGGACACCAAAGCCGGCGTGATCCTCGGCAGCTTTTGCTTCGTCGGATTCGTGTTCTTTGTCGTGGCTTTCCTGCTGCTCATTGGACCGTCGCGCAGACCGGTCGGCCGCGATCTCTGCCTGGCCCACCCGGAATATCGCCACCGCCTTCTCGAGTTGCCGCGCCTGCTCTTCCAGTGATGCCGCAGCTGCCGCGGCTTCCTGTACCAGCGAAGCGTTCTGCTGGGTGACCTCGTCCATCTGTGTCACCGCCTGGCTCACCTGGTTGATGCCGCCGCTCTGTTCCTGCGAGGCCGCAGAGATCTCGTCCATGATGTCCGTGACCCGCTTCACTGCGGTGACCACATCCCGCATCGTCTCGCCGGCCTGTGACACCAGAGTGGAACCCTGTTCCACCTGCACTGCAGAACTCTCGATCAACTGCTTGATCTGCCGCGCCGCGTCCGCACTGTTACCGGCCAGGTTGCGCACTTCACCGGCCACCACCGCGAAACCGCGGCCCTGCTCACCGGCCCGGGCGGCTTCCACCGACGCATTGAGGGCCAGAATATTGGTCTGGAAGGCGATGGAATCGATCATGCCTGTGATGTCCGCGATCTTCTTCGAACTATCGGCAATACCGTGCATGGTGGTGATCACCTTGTCGACCACTTCGCCGCCGCGGCTCGCCGTGCTGGAGGCGTCGTTGGCCAGGCCACTGGCCTGCCTGGCGTTGTCGGCATTCTGTTGAACGGTGGCCGTCAGTTGCTCCATGCTGGTTGCCGTTTCCTGCAGCGAAGCGGCCTGCTGTTCAGTGCGCGAGGACAGGTCGCTGTTACCGCTGGATATCTGGGTAGCGCCCACGAAGATGGAATTGCTGCTATCGCGCACGTCGAGAATGATCCGGCCCAGGCTGTCCTGCATGTCGTGCATCGCCGCAAACAGCTGACCGATCTCATTTTTGCCCGGCACCACGATCTCCTCGGTCAGATCTGCACCGGCAATACGCTTGAGACTGTTCGCCGCCACGGCAATGGGACGGATGATCACTGCGCGCATGCCCAGGAAGATCAGCACTACCATCACCGCAGTAAACAGGAGCGCGCCAAATTCGAGCTTGGTAAACATTGCGATCTGGGTTTCAAAACCGGTAATTTCATCCCGCACCGCCCCGCTGGCGTACTCAACAAATCCGGTCAGGTTCTCACGCAGTTCATCCGAGACCGGCAGCAGGATCTCACGCAGCAGGCTGAAATCCTCATAGTCGCCCGCAGTAAGGCTGTCATGCTGCTCGCGCACCAACTCTACCAGTTCAGTGAAGGTGGCATTGAGGGCCTGCGCGCGCTCCTCCACCTCAGGTGATTTCGGGGCTTCCATGAAGCGGGCAAAATGTGCCTCCGCACTCTCGAGCAGGCCGGTTGCAACCGCCAGTTGCCGCTCGGCCTGCAGGCCCTGGTCCTTGGCGACGTAGGCGCCGGCAACGTCCAGCGTAACCCGGGCCTCGTTGAGCAGATTCGCACCGCGGTTGACCTCGTTCAGCTGCCCGACATTGATCATGTCCACATTCTGCAGTGCCTTCTTCGCCTCGCTACCGCTCAGCAAGCCAATGCCGGAAATCAGGCCAATCAGCAACACAAAGGTAAACAGAATAACGCCTACAGCCACGTTGAGTTTGAGGTTGTGAATGAATTTCATCATGCCGGCATTACCTTTCCTAACGGATTGAATTTATGCATCAACTGTTTGCTACTGCCCGCTCATACCCGCTGGGCACGACCGGATTCAGCCACCAGCGCCATCAGGCGCGGGGCAATATCGTCGAGATGCAGGACCTCACCGGCGCCCCCGCGGGCAATCGCCTCGCGGGGCATGCCGAAGACCAGGCAGCTCTCTTCGTCCTGCGCCAGGGTCGCCGACCCCGACTGAAACATTTCCAGCAGGCCGGCAGCACCGTCCTTGCCCATGCCGGTCAGCAGTGCTCCGATCGCATTGCGGCCAGCGTTGACTGCGCCGGAATGAAATAGCACATCGACCGACGGACGGTGCCGGTTTACCGGTGGCCCCTTGTCCAGCGTCACCTGGTAATTGGCGCCGCTGCGGACCAGTTTCATGTGTGAATCGCCCGGGGCGATATACACATGACCCGGCAGTACCCGCTCGCCGTCTTCAGCTTCCTTCACCGTTACCGCACACAGACCATCCAACCGCTGCGCGAAGGATTTGGTGAAGCCGCCCGGCATATGCTGCACGATCAAGGTCGCGGGCGCATTCGCCGGCAGTCTCACCAGCACTTCCCGCAGCGCTTCGGTGCCGCCGGTGGAAGCGCCCAACAGCAGCAACTTCTCGCTGGAAATCATCGGCGCCTTCAGGCGCTCGAGCGGCGCCTTGTCCCGTGGCTCCGTGCGACGGGGACGAGACCGCGCTGCGGCACGAATCTTCTCGGCTATCAGGCCACTGTAATCCTGCATGCCGTTGCGGATCCCCAGCATTGGCTTTTCCAGAAAATCCACGGCCCCCAGCTCCAGCGCCCGCAGGGTCACTTCCGAGCCCGCCTGGGTCAGAGACGACACCATCAACACCGGCATCGGCCGCAGCCGCATCAGGCGTTCCAGAAAATCCAGCCCGTCCATCCGCGGCATTTCCACATCCAGGGTCAGGACATCCGGACTGTGCAGTTTGATCAGGTCCCGGGCGACCAGGGGATCCTGCGCCACTGCAACCACTTCCATGTCGGAATGACTATTGACGATCTCGCGCATCAGGTCACGAATCAGTGCCGAGTCGTCAACGCACAACACGCGGATTTTGCCGGAACTCAAGCTCATCTCCTTTCTTGGCGGCCGCGCCTGGCCGGCGTGGCGCTGCTGCAAGAGCATACATTCAGATTATCGGCAGCGACCGCGCCGGCTTTAGCTTTTGTCGGCGACAGTGTAGACAGTCTGTCCGCGCAACTTGAAGCAGTCACTGATATAGGAAAAGCTCTCCGAATGTCCCGCGAACAACAGGCCACCGGGTTTGAGAAATGGTACGAAGCGTTCCAGAATTCGCACCTGTGTCGCCTTGTCGAAATAAATCATTACATTACGACAGAAAATGGCATCGAACTGCCCCTGCACCGCCCAGTTGTCCGCGATCAGATTCAGGGGCTGGAATACGACCCGGGCGGCAAGTTCGGGACGTATGCGGGCGAAACCGGAGTGATCGCCTGCGCCCTTCAGGAAAAAGCGTTTTATGCGCGTCTCGGACAGTTTGCCGACATCCACCATCGGATAAATGCCCTGCTCGGCCTTGAACAGGGCATCGGTATCGATGTCAGTGGCCAGCACTTCCGGTTCCGCCCGGCTACCGAGGGTTTCCATCAGCGTCATCGCGATCGAGTAGGGCTCCTCTCCGGTCGACGCCGCCGTACACCAGATCCTTACCCGCCCGCTGCGGCTCGCCACATGCTCTCCCAACAACGGGAAGTGATGGTTCTCGCGAAAGAAGGACGTCAGGTTGGTGGTCAGGGAATTGGTGAACGTTTCCCATTCGGGCGAACCCGGGTTGAGCTCCAAGCGATCAATATAGTCGCGAAAACTGGCAAGGCCAAGTTGGCGCAGCCTGCGCGCCAACCGCCCATAGACCATCTCGATCTTGTGCTCGGCGAGCACGATACCGGCACGGCGATATATCAGCTGGCGTATGCGGCTGAAATCCGCATCGCTAAACTGCACATCCCGTGACAGCGGAGGGGGCGATGGCGAAATCGCGGATTTGTCATTGAGTTCCGCCACATCAGCTCCCCATCGCCTTGACTTCCGGCGGCGCCATTCCGACTAAAACCGGATTGACGCAGGCGGCATGCCTCTTCAGATCGCTGTGGCGAATCAGCACGCTCTCGTCAGAAAGGACATGCTCTCGCCAGATAACCGGTTGCTTGGTACGCATTATTATCTCTAAATCGAGTGAACCTGATGGCAACCGGGCGCCTGGCAAGATCGCCGCAGTCTGCGCACCGATGGCCACTTGCTATTCGGCAGCCTTTTCGACCAGGGCCATCTCGTCACTGGTGAGCAGTTTTTCGATGTCCACCAGGACCAGCATGCGATCTTCGAGATTGCCCAGACCGCTGAGATAATCCACTGGCATACTGACGCCAAACTCGGGCGCTGGCTTGATCTGGTCGGGTTTCAGTGTCATTACATCGGAGACGCCGTCGACGACGATGCCCACCACGCGGTCTTCGATATTGACCACAATCACCACCGTCTGCGTGTTGTACTCGATGTCGGTCAGGCGGAATTTTATCCGCAGGTCAACTATCGGCACGATCACACCGCGCAGATTGGCTACCCCCTTGATGAAATCCGGTGCGTTGGCAATGCGGGTGACATTCTCGTAGCCGCGTATTTCCTGCACTTTCAGGATATCGACGGCGTATTCTTCCCCGCCCAGGGAAAACACCAGAAACTCCTTGTCGTGTGCGGTGCTGTCCGCGGCAACACGGGCGGCGCTGAATTGATTCATGACAGTTCTACCTCCTTGAGGGACTTTGTCTCGGTTCTGTTGGCATCAAAGGGACCGCCCTTGCGCTTGCGCTGACTCAAGCGATGCAGATCGGCGATATCGAGGATCAGGGCAACACTGCCGTCACCCAGAATGGTGGCGGCTGACACACCCGGCACTTTGCGATAGTTGGTCTCCAGATTCTTGACCACGACCTGCTGCTGTCCGATCAGCTCATCCACCAGCAGCGCGTAACGCTTGCCCTCCCCCTGTACCACCACGGTAATGCCCTCGGTGGGTTCGGTGCCGGCATCGACAATATCCAGGGCCTGGTGCACAGCGATCAGCGGCAGGTAGTCCTCGCGGATTTTCAGCAGCAGATCGCCTCCGGTCATCGCGTAGAGGTCCTCCTTGCGTGGCTGTAGCGATTCGATCACGGCGCTCACTGGCAGGATGAACACCTCCGCTCCCACCCGTATGGACATGCCATCGAGAATCGCCAGCGTCAGCGGCAGTACGATACGTGTGCGAGTGCCTCTGCCGGTCTCGGACAGAATCTCCACGTGGCCACCCATGGCCTGGATATTGCGCTTGACTACATCCATGCCGACACCGCGGCCGGAGACATCGCTGACTTCAACCGCAGTGGAAAAGCCCGGTGCGAAAATCAGCTGCCAGACATCCTCGTCACTCATGTTGTCGGACACGGCAATGCCGCTGGACCGGGCTTTTTCCAGTATTTTTTCGCGGTTCAGACCGGCGCCGTCATCGATCACCTCGATCAGGATATTGCCGCCCTGATGCTGGGCCGACAAAGTCAGCTGACCCACCCGGGGCTTGCCCGCCGCCTCACGGGTGGCCGGATCTTCGATGCCATGATCCAGACTGTTGCGAACCAGGTGGGTGAGCGGATCGATAATGCGCTCCGTAAGCCCCTTGTCCAGTTCGGTCGACTTGCCCTCGGTGACCAGTTCGATTTCCTTGTCGAGCTTGGCGGCCAGATCCCGGGTCAAGCGGGGGAAGCGGCTGAAGACATAGTCCATTGGCACCATGCGGATCGACATCACCGCTTCCTGCAGATCGCGCGCATTGCGCTGCAGCAGGTTCAGGCCCGTAGCCATGCGGCTGGCTGCCGTGCCGGCCACATCGTCGGTCATCTCGTTGAGCATCGACTGGGTGATGATGAGTTCGCCCACCAGGTTGATTATCTGATCGACCTTGGTCACCGGCACCCGTATGGAGGTCGTCTCGGATCCGCCCTTGGCAGCAGCGGCAGGCTTCGCAGGTGTGGCAGGGGTAGCCACCTTCGCTGCCGGCGTCGCCTCGGAATCTTCCGGTGGCCCGGCCTCCGCCGCCACCGCCGGAGCCGTGGCAGGCGTTGTGGCCGGGATAGCCTGCTCTGCGGCCAACGCCCGTATTTCCAGTTGTTCCGGCTCGGCGATAAAACACATTACCGCTTCGATATCATCTGCGCTGGCCGTCGAAGCCATGATCACGCGGTAGCGTTCACTGTCGCCATCGCGGGAGATGATCTCGCCGAGCTGGCCCAGTTCGGACACCAGCAGGTCGCGGTCCTTTTCCTCCACGCCCAGCAGAATGACCTCAAGCCTGTTACCCGCGCCCGCGTCTTGCGAGGCATCTTCAGCCTGCTCCGGGACCGCTGCAGCTTCCGTTTCCGGCTGCGGCGCAGTGGCGGTATCTGCAGCAGGCGGCGCAGCCGCGGGGATTGCCGTGCCCGGCTCCCCAATCTCTTCCAACGCCAACTGCTGCAACACTTTGCATATGCGCTCGAAGGCCTCCGGGTCAGGCTCCTCGCCGGCCCGGTAGGCATCCATTTGATCCTGTAACATATCCTTGGTTTCCAGAAAGATATCGACAATATCCCGGCGCAGGGTCAGCTCGCCATGACGCGTATGATCGAGCAGGTTTTCCAGCAAATGGGTGGTGCGCTGCAACAGATCAAGACCAAATGTTCCCGCCCCTCCCTTGATGGAATGGGCGGCCCTGAAGATGGCATTGAGATGCTCGGGGTCCGGCGCATCCAGATCCAGCCCAACAGCAATTGCTCCATCTCGTCGAGAAGCTCCTGGGCTTCCTCGAAAAAAGTGTCAAAAAATTCGCTGATGTCCATGCTATTCCTGAATTGTCTCTGCAACCGCCTGCAAGCCACCACTGCCCAACAGGGGATCCAGCCGATCCCTGATCAGCGCCGCAGCTTCACTGGTAAGCACAACCAGGGTGATACGCCGGTTGACTGCGTCGCCCGGATCACTGCCTGGCGCAGGTACGCGATCACCCATGCCGGTGACACGCAACAGTTTCTCATCACCAAAGCCACCCGCGACCAGCTCTCTGCGGGAGGCATTGGCACGATCAGCGGACAATTCCCAGTTGCTGTACCCCCTGAAACCACTGGCATAGGGCACGCTGTCCGTGTGACCGCTGATACTGAGGCGGTTGGGCATCTCATTCAGCAGCGGAGCCAGTAAGTGCAGCAGGTCTCGCATGTACACCGCCACCTGATCACTGCCGGTCTGGAACATGGGCCGCTCGTCGGTATCCACCAACTGGATACGCAAGCCGTAGGGGTCATGTCAAACCGCATCTGGCCGCGCAGGTCACGCAGTTCCGGATCGGCCTGGATGGCCGTCTCGATCCGGCGCTGCAAATCGATGAACTGGCGTTGTATATCGGTAGCGCGGGTCGACATACGCATCTCTGTGCGCTGCCGCTCGCCGTCAACATGAGTGGGATCCGCGCCGCCCCCGGGTATCACACTGGTACTGGACATGCTCCTGTCGCCCCCGGCCAATGCCACTGACAGGGGAGTGCGGAAATACTCCGCCACACTTTTCAATTCCTGTGGGCTTGCACTGGAAAGGATCCACAGCACCAAAAACAGCGCCATCAGCGCCGTCATGAAATCCGCCAGCGCAATTTTCCAGCTGCCGCCGTGGCCATGCACTATCACCTTGCGGCGCCGGCGAATAACGATGGGACGCGCGTTCTCGCTCATGCGGCTTGCGATTCCGGTGACCGGGTGGCACGCACATGCTCCTCCAGTTCGGAGAAACTCGGCCGTTCAGCGGTATGCAGAGCCTTGCGGCCAAATTCCACCGCCAGCTGCGGCGCATAGCCGTTGAGCGTTGCCAGCAAGGTTACCCGGATGCACTGCAGCATCTTGACGGCCTCGTGAACCTGGCGATCAATCCTGCTGGCCAGAGGATTGACGAAGCCGTAGGCCAGCAGAATGCCGAGGAAGGTACCTACCAGGGCATGGGCAATCATCAGCCCCATCTGCTCCACCCCGCCATCGACCGTACTGAGCGCGCGAACCACCCCCAGCACCGCGGCAACAATGCCGAAGGCCGGCAGCGCATCGCCCACCTTGCCCAGGGCATCGGCAGGTATATGGGCTTCGTGCTCGAAGGCCTCGATCTCATGCAGCATCAACTCATCGATTTCCATCGGATCCATGCCGCCACTGACCATCAGCCGCAGATAGTCTCTGAGAAACTCCATGATCATCGGATCCGCGAGAATGCGGGGATACTGAGTGAAAATGGCGCTCTCTTCGGGGTTTTCGACGTCCCGCTCAATCGCCAGCATGCCACCGCGACGCATCTTCGCCAACAGCGTGTACTGCAATGCCATCAGCTCCATGTAGATTTCCCGGTCGTAGCCGTTGGTACGTTTGAGCTTGCCCGCGGTCTTCAGCGTCGCCTTGATGGCCTTGCCGTTGTTCGAGGCAATGAACGCGCCCAGCGCGGCGCCACAGATCATCACTATTTCCGTGGGCTGCACCAGCGGCCCCAGGCTTCCACCGGCGAGCACGAAGCCGCCGAAAACCGAAACAGCGACTATCAGGAATCCTAAGGGTATCAACACAACCGGTATCCTTGTTTGCGACGTGGATAGCTACTTGACCTACTATCGGCCCAAAGGCACAGGGCTTGAGGCTGAGGAGCAGAATCTTTGCCGCGGACCACCCCCTGCGTCACAACGCAATCGGGCGCCCGCGAAGGCGCCCGATTGCGTGCCGGACACTGATCCTGCTCAGGCGCTACGGCAATTCGCAAGCTGTCGGTCCAGCACCGACTGGGCGGTCTTGCCCGCCCGCGAGGGCGGCTGGCAGATACCGCAGACATAATCCTTGTTCGGAGTGTGTGCATGCATCACGAAATGGCCGCTGCAGCGGGTGCATTCAGACATCTCGAACATCCTGCTCTCGAAGAAGCGCACCAGGGTCCAGGCCCGGGTCAACCCCAGCACCGGCTCCAGGTCCTCCAGCGCGAGCTGTTCCAGGTACAGCCGGTAGGCTTTGGTGAACCCCTCCATCCGCCCGCACTGAAGTACTTCGGTAAGCTGCCGATAATAGTTGTAGAACAGGGACGAATGAATATTGGGCTGCCAGGTGATAAACCAGTCGGTCGAGAACGGCAGCATGCCCTTGGGCGGGGACATGCCGCGCACTTCCTTGTAGAGCCGAATCAGGCGTCCCCTGCTCAGGTCGGTCTCGGTTTCCAGTACCTGCAGCCGCGCCCCGAGCTCGATCAGCTCGATGGCCAACTGTACCTGTTGCATCTCCGCAACCAGACTTTTACCGGCCATGAGTTATCGAGCCTCCGCTGCGGGCCGCGAGGTAATCGGCGTGACTGTGGCCATCAGCAGCGAGGCGTGGATCCCGCCCATGCCCTGATCGCGTTCATTGTCGACCAGCTGTGAAACCTGTTCGGAGTCTTCAAGACAGAGACGAAACAGGAACTGGTTGTTGCGCGCCAGCTGGCCCAGCTGCCTGGTCGAGAGGGACAGCAGTTGTGAGCCCATCGCATCGTCGATCTTCAGACGCATCAGCGCCATTGTGTAATCCGCTTTCAGCAAACGCTGGGCGACCAGCAGGTAGGTCAGGTTAAGGTCCTGGATCTCCGCCAGATCCTCATTGAAGTTACTCATTGCAGTGCCCTTTTTTTTTCATCATCCGAAGCCTATGCTCCCCAATCCCGCCGCTTCCAGAGAATTGCCTTGACGCGCAAAACCTGTCTGGCTGCGGCTTCCCCAAAACTGGACGCGTTACCTGGGTGAATGAAGCCGGAAGGGTTGTCTGCGGGATCGATACTTTATCGCGCATTATCTTCCTGGTTCCGCTCGAGCCGGCAGCTGATGAACGGGGGCGCGACAAACAGAGACGCGGGCGGGTGGCCCGGTATGATATGCTGCGGTTCCTCGATCATGGGATGCTGGCACCCTTTAGACAGGTAACTTTGCGTCACCGCCTTTCGGCGGTTTTGCCACTTCAAGCACCCAACAGGCAGCAATCCCGCGAGGTGCCAAACAGCGCTTCCACTCCTGAATCGCTGTATGGGAACCTTTGTACCGGGACCAGGAGTAGCTGACAACGAAGCTATGGCGCAAACGTGAGACCGGTCACAAAAACTCTGTGATTCGCGGCATCAAAGCCGTTCGGACTCCTCGGCAGCAGCAGTGTCGCCAAGCTCGCCGACCCAGACCAGCAGTTCGGCGATGACCTGGTACAACTTCGGGGGAATCTGTTCGTCGATGTCCAGCTGCATCAACAGGGCAACCAGTTCCGGGGCGCCGTGGACATAGATACCCTGGCGTCCTGCCTCCGCGATGATACGGTCTGCCAGTTCACCGTAGCCGCGGGCGACGATGCGGGGTGCCGCCTCACCCTCGCCATAGGCCAGAGCCACCGCCCGCTTGCGGGGCCGGTCAGTGCTGTCATGATCGTTCATGAGCGTTCGCCAGTGGTGGCGAGATGCAATACCACGGCGTCAAAACCCACCCGGGAGAGCCGGGTTTCGAGCTCATCGCGATTGGCCTCCAGCCGCTGCAGCAACACCGGATCGGCGCTGGCCAGAGTCATCGCCAGGCGCTGCTCCGACAGCTGCAGAGAAACCCGGATTTCACCCAGATTGACGATCTCGAGTACCAGCTCGGTACGCCAGCCAGCCTCCTCCTCCGACTGCTCAGGCTCCGCCTCCGCCGGTGTCTGCCAGTCCTGCTGCGCGGCGGGCAGTTGGATCATCAGCGCCATGAACACTCCCGACCAGACATCACCCTCCCAGCGCAATACCGGCATCGCCAGCATCTCCAACTGCTGGCGTACCACACTCTGCAGCGGTTCGCTGACAGGTGCGACCGACTCCGGCCGGGCTCTGGCGGACTCCTGGCCAACCGCAGCAGGCCGTTCCCCCGCAATTTCGGGCACACCAGCACTGCGCTCCGCCTGCTGTACTTCGGGCGCGCCCGCCGGCGGCACCACAGCTATTTGCGGTATCGCCGGCGGAGGCCGGGTGCCCGGCTGGGCCGTAGCCGGAACCTGGGGCATGGTATAGGTTGGGCTCTCAACCCCCGGGCGGAAACTGACATCAGGGGCCGTCACAGCAGCACCCATAACGGCAGTCGCCAGGCCGGCGCGGACATTGCCGGCCGCGGTGCCCGAGGCAAATGGCGGCAGTGGTCCGGCGGCCGCTGCTGCCGCACGACCGCTGCCGGCCTGGGCCCGGCCGGCTTCCAGCCCGGCCTCGGCCATGCGCTGCATCTGCGGCTCGCGCTCCAGCTGCGCTCGCGGCAGACTGCCTTTGTACCAGCGTTGCAAATGGGATTCATAGAACAGGCCGCTGCTGTCAACGCTCGACTTGAGCCTGGCTGCCAGTTCGGCCGGTTGCGGCGTTTCACCTGCGGCCAGCAATGGAGCGGACGCCCTCAGAACCGATGGCGGCGCGGGAAACCGCGCCAGTACATCGGCGATCGCCCGAGCCCCGGAACTGAAATGCGTACGTGTGGACGACTGCCCCGGCTCTCCGCTGACAGACGCGCCAGAGGCAGCAGTGCCGCGGGAACCTGTCTGCGCGGGTGCCGCAATCGTGGGCGCGCGGGGGTCCAGCCGGGAATCGCTGTGAACCGCCTGGGGCGCCGTGCCCGGCAGCATCGGCCTCACCGGTTCGTTCAGTTCGCGGGCAGAGGCAAGGTCGACCGGCTTGCCCAGAACCTGGTGCAGCAAGGTATCGAGTATCGGCGTGATGCCACTCACGGTCAGCTGTCGTCAGCAGATCCGTCGGCAGGCGCCGCGGGTGCATCGGCGGGACCGTAGGTACGATTGAGACTGCTTTTGCGCCGATTGACACCAATCATCGCACCCAGCTCATCGCGTCGGGCCAGCAGGTGGTTGCGAATCTTGATATCATTGTCGAGAATCAGTTCGAGCAGATCCGCCTTGCGGTTGCGCTGCTGTTCATCAAAAACAACATTCCGCTCCAGCCGCACCAGCTCTTCGACATCGATCACGTAGCGTGATTCACGCTCCATCAGCGCATCCCAGTCGCCCTGCTTCGCCCGGGACAGCATGGTACGAGTGGAAACCAGCAACGATTCGTACACGGCCAACACATCTTCCGCCGTGGCTGGCGCGGTTTCGCGCTGTCCTGGAGGAGCCCCGGGAGACCCCGGTGGTTTTTCCATATCACGCACCAGCATCCTAGCGCCCGCTCTCTGGGTGGGAGAGTTCGATCTTGCCGATATCAAGCCAGGCAGAACCTATGTCATCCAGCAGGCGCGAAGCCTGATCCAGGGACGCTTCGTCATTGTGCATATTCGCTGCCAGCAGCAACCTGCCTATGTAATCATAGAGTGCGGCAAGGTTTTCCGCCAGTTCTCCGCCCTTGTCCCTGTCCAGAGCCGACAACAGCCCATTGTTGACGATATCCAGGGCCTTGGACAACGCCTGGCCCTTGGCGGCGGCGTTGCCTTGCTGCATCTGCAGGCGCGCGGTGCGAATGGAACTCTGGGCGCCGTCGAACAGCATCGCTATCAAACGGTGCGGACTGGCCGACAGGACACCGCTTTCGACGCTGACCCGCGCGTAGCTGCCGGCGCCCCGGCTGTAGGCAGCTGCTCTTTGTGCTGTGCTCATCTGTGTGATTCTCCTGTAACTGTATGCCTGTCGCCGCCCGATGTCTGGCGTGGGGGTGGCCGATATGGACTCCGGCTGCCCGCTACCGGCAAAGTGTTGACAATAGCGGCCCTTGCGAAGAAATTTTGTTCCGCGTCACCGCGAGCTGGCGTGTGACAGCCCTGGCCCGAATACCCGATTAATTATCGCGCCCCAACTGGGTGTTCATCATGTCGAATTGCTGGGTCAGGTAGGAACTGACCGAGTTCATGTTGGCTACCATCGCATCGAGCTGGCCAAACTGCTTGCGGTAGCGCTCGATGGTCGAGGCAATGCTGCTTTCGGCACGCTCGTAACGGCGTTCCAGCGACTCCATGCTGGTCGTGAGTCCGCTGGTTGCGTTGTCGATCAACCCCTTGTCCTCGACCATGGTTTCCAGAACGCCGTTGATCCGGCCGGCGAAACCACCGGTCTCGCTGTCGCCGGCAAAGAATGCGGCCAGATCATCGCTGCCTGTTGCCAGCAGCTCGTCAATCGTCGCTTCATCCATGACCAGGGTACCGTCCAGCTGACGGGTTATGCCCAGATCGCTCAAAATACCGAGTTCTCCGCCCTCCTCC
Organism: Kineobactrum salinum; assembly: GCF_010669285.1. GTDB lineage: Bacteria > Pseudomonadota > Gammaproteobacteria > Pseudomonadales > Halieaceae > Kineobactrum > Kineobactrum salinum. The sequence goes on from NZ_CP048711.1 coordinate 387,292, forward strand.
GCGGTACCCAGCGCCACCCGCAAACGCGAATCCACTGAGCGCAGCGTGCTGTTGCCCAGCAAAGTGCCTGCGGTACCGCTCTCCTGGTCGTAGCCGGTCAGGCTGTCAATGGTCTTTTGCAGGCTGTTATAGCTGGTGACAAAATTTTCGATGGCGGTCTTGATGGCCCCCTTGTCCTGTTCCACCTCCAGCGTGACATCACCGGTATCGACCAATTCCAGCGTCACGCCCTGAATGGCACCCTCCACGGTATTGGTCTGGCTCTGGATGTTGATGCCATTGACCGTCAGTTGGGCATTGGCGGCAGTAATCTCAGTACCTGCATCCAGGGTCAAACTTCCGCCCAGGGCGCCGAAATCAACTGCGCTGATTGCCGCCTCGGTGCCTGTTTCGCTGGAGGCCAGCACCAGCCGGTAAGGCTGTGCCCCCCCGTCGTTGACAATGGACGCCGCCACGCCACCATCAGCGGCGTTGATCGCATCCCGGATCGCTTCCAGCGAACTGTCACCCGCCGGGATATCCACATCCAGCGTGTCGCCATTGGCGAGGGAAACACTGATTGTGCCCGCCCCCAGCGCAGCGCTGCTGTCCGCAACGCCCTGGGTGGCAATGCTGTAACCGCGAGCCTTGTCGGTAATGCTGATCTGGTAGCTGCCCGCCATGGTATCGCCGCCGGTCGCGGCCGTCGCAGCCTCCCCCGACACAGTGGACTTCATGGTCGCAAAGGCCTCGGCATCGTTGAGCTTCGCAGCAGCACTCTGGAACTGGGTCAGTGCGCTCTCCAGCCGGCCGAAGGCCGAGATTTTCGCCTGATGGCCCTGCCGCTGCTGGACCAGAGGCTCCAGGCGCTGCCGTTCCGCTGACTCCAATTGATCCAGAAGCCCGGTCAGGTCCAGGCCCGAGCCTACCCCCAGTGCTGAAATACTCGCCATGATGCTTCCCTGTTCGCCGGTTGTACCATTGTGCTCTTTGTCCTGCCTGCGCAAACCGCAGATAAGCTGTCACAGAGCGCCCTATTTACAGCTATCGGCCTGGAGGCGCGGGGCTTTAGCCAGGCATCAGCAATTTCCCGATAATCACCATAACCATGGAACTAAAAGCTTATATTTCAAATAGTTAAATCCCATTCTTTATGTCAAATATAAGAATTACCACGATATATCTGCCCCCTACCTCGCTCAGCGACCGGGGAGCCGGGGTTATTTATCGGGACTGCATCCCTAATAGAACAGTGCCCCCGGGCGCGCCGTTGCAAGGATCGCTTGTGGCTCTCCCAGACGCAGCAAGGTGCCCTCTTCCACCAGCTCACCCAGGTTGTCAGGGGGCCTTCGGATGCGGCCAGCTGTACCCGGGCAGGCCGGCCTTCACTGTCCAGCCGCTGCACCCAGGCCAGCTCTCCTGCGGGATAGCGCAGCAGTGTGCCCACCGGCAACTCGCCAAAATGTTCGAAGTAGCGCGTCACCCAGCGGGCGTCAAACTGCTGCGGACGCTGTTCAAGAAAATCCCTGATCCGGTCCACCGTCATGCCCGGGCCGGCGGGCCCGGGACGACTCAGGCGGTCCGCGATCTTCACTACAGCGGCGAGGCGGGTCAGTTCGTGCAGCTGATCGCCCTGCCACTGGCGGGGATAGCCGCTGCCGTCCAGGCGCTCATTGGCGCCTTCAACCACTGCCTGGATAACGGTGACCGACAGCCAGTGGCAGGCTTCCAGCTGCGGCAGGATCAGCTCGACATGAGCCTGGTATTGCCGCTCTTGATCCGCACTGCGATCAGGGTTCTGTAACAGCTCCACCGGCAACAACGCCTTGCCGAGATCGTGCACCAGGGCACTCGCTGCCAGTGCCTTCTGCACTTCCCGCGGCATCTTGAAGGCGCGACCAATGTCGACCAGCCGCACCGCAACGCACAGACTGTGCTGCACCAGTTGCGGTTCGCGGCCCAGGCACTGCAACGCAAACAGCACGGCCTCGCGATCCTCCTCCAGCAGTGCCAGCAGCCGGTCAGCCGCATGCGAGAGCGGCACGGAACCCACCGGCCGGCCATCGCGCAACTCCAGAACCTGCTGGTCCAGGAAACCGGCTACCCGGGCAAGCCGCCGCGTCATCGGCGTGGCATAGCGCAGGGCGTGACGCAGCCCCACCGTCGGCGCCGAGCTGTTGGCCTGGAACAATTGCGAGGGCGCCAGCGAGGTCGCCTCGACACTGGCACTGCGGGCGGCCTCGCGCTCGATCTCACGGACAAAAAACCACAGCTGACGGTCCTGGTCCACGCTGCGCGGCTCAAAGGCGAAGCCCACCGCCAATACCTCGCGTTCAGCATCGGTCATATGGTGCCGCGGCGTTGCCCTGATCACGAATCGCAGACCGTTGGGAAAACAGAATTCCAGTTCCAGTGGCGACTGGTTCAGCGCCACCAGTTCACTCATGTTGGGCAGCACCTCGACCAGGCAGCCGTTCATGGACAGGTCGCGCAAATCGCCCTGGAAGGTAGCCGGGTTATTCAGGTCCCGCAGCAGCACACCGACCTCCATCCCCAGCCGCGGTGTCGCCCGGTAGTCGTCACGACGCTGAAACAGATGCAGCTCTGTGGGATAATTGCAATGGCATTGCATCCGCCCCTCGACCTCGTCGAATTGACTGACGGTCAGCATGGGGGTTCGCACCATGCCTTCGAGGCCCTGCCCCAGCAGGCGCAGTCCCGTTCCCCGCTGCAGCGGCGCGACCACTTCACGGATAGCGGACACATCCAGCACCAGCGCCTCTCCCGGTATTGTCTTTGCCAGCACCACCGGCAGCGGCTCGCTACCGGGCTTGTCCAACACCAGCGAGGCAGCCCCCGGCTGGGTCAGCTTTTCCAGCATCTCTTCTATTTCAAGCGGATTGCCGATGGTGATAGCACCACCCTCTTGCTCTATCATCCTGGGGCCCCGGTCGCGTCAGCCAGAATACAGGGAAGCAGATACACATATGCACTGCGGTTGATCATGTCTATCGGCCGCGCCTGCCGCGCCTTTAGTCGCGCGTAGCGGCAGCCGATACTATAAAGGCTGTCATATCAAGCTCTGTTCATACTATTGCCACCGCGAATAACGATATAGAGCATTGGTGTTCCCTACGACAGAGATTGTTCCATCAGTCTACTACACAGGTAGAGACATTGGCCGGGGTGCGGTGTTCAAGACCGTATGCAGCAGGGATGCTGCATCCGAGCCTCCATGGACGGATTCACGGCGTGTCTTGAACACCGCACCCCGGGTGATGGCTCGGCGGTCGAAGTGTCAGGCTTCCCGCCCGACAATCCAGTACGTGACCAAATAAAAAATATGTAACAGCAACGGGGTATATAGAGACAGCAATGCATCGCGCCCTGGCGGGCTCGATCACCGCGACCGCCTGCCACCACCGACAGGCATTTATTAGCCACAGGCCGGAACGGTCCCCGAGGCCAATAACAAAGATTCCGAATAAATTTCTAAAGCTGCCCGGCGCACCGCCGAAATTAGGGGTAACGGCACATGGCGCCGTTGCGGTGGCCCCACAATCAGCCCAGCTGACCACAAGGACCCGCCGGTAACCTCGAACGAACCAGTCTACTAGAAAAGGACATCGTTATGTCAGTAATCAACACCAACATCACCGCTATGATCGGTCAGCAGAATCTGGGCAAATCCCAGAGCGCCCTGCAGACCTCCATGGAAAGGCTGTCGTCTGGGCTGCGTATCAACAGCGCCAAAGACGATGCCGCCGGCCAGGCAATCGCCAACCGGATGACTGCCCAGATCACTGGTCTGTCACAGGCCCAGCGCAACGCCAACGACGGTATTTCTGTCGCGCAGACCGCTGAAGGCGCCCTGAACCAGGTCAACGACAACCTGCAGCGCATTCGTGAGCTGGCGGTTCAATCCCAGAATGGCACCAACTCCACGGATGACCTGAAATCCATCCAGGCTGAAATCAACCAGCGCCTGACCGAAATCGACCGCATCTCCGAGCAGACCGACTTCAACGGCGTGAAAGTCCTGGCCGATGACCAGACCCTGAGCATCCAGGTTGGCGCCAACGACGGCGAGCGCATCGACATCTCCCTGAGCGAAATCACCTCCAGCACCCTGAACCTGGGCAGCTTCAACGTCAACGGCCCGCAGGGTGCGCTGACTGCTCAGACTGGCGGCACCACTGCCGAAATGCAGGATGCCTACGGTGACACCACTGCAATCGCCGACACCACCGTGGCTGAGAGCACCGGCGGTGACCTGGCGGCACGCCTGGGCGTTGCGGCTGGCAGCGTTGTCTTCACCGGCACCGCGCAGACCGACGAGGCTGGCAACTTCTACGCCGAAGTGACCATCACAGCCAACAGTGTTGCCGAATCCAACTCGCTGAAAGCGCTTGGCTTCGACCTGGATAACGGCGCCTCCGGCACCTTCTACATCGCTGTTGAGCCCAGCGAAGCGGCCACCGCCGGCACCACCGCCGCGTTCAGCCTGGACACCGCCAACCTGAGCCTGTCTGACCTCAGCGCCGGCCGCACCTCCAACCCGATGGCAGCCCTGGACTCAGCGCTGGAATCGGTAGACGAGCTGCGCTCCGACCTGGGTGCGATCCAGAACCGCTTCGAGTCTGCGATCGACAACCTGCAGACCAACCAGACCAACCTGTCAGCAGCCCGCTCGCGGATTGAAGACGCCGACTACGCTGTCGAAGTCTCCAACATGACCCGCGCGCAGATCCTGCAGCAGGCTGGCACCTCGGTTCTGGCCCAGGCCAACCAGGTTCCGCAGAACGTCCTGTCACTGCTGGGCTAACCCCCACGGTACAGGCGAGGCTCTGAGCCTCACGAAAAGGGCGCCTTTTGGCGCCCTTTTCTTTTGTTCACTCCCCTTGGCGCTGCGGTAGGCTGACTAAAATCTCCCTGACAGTCAGATCAGACCATGGCGAAACAGCTGCGCAAGACGGGCGTTGCCCGACACTCCACCAGAACCGTCTCCCGCAAGCTGCGAGAGCAGCTCATCGGCCACTACCAGGCCCGTGCCTGGGATCGGGCCTCCGCGCTGGCAGTGCAATTGACTCGCGACTATCCCGGGGATGCCTTCGCCTGGAAATCACTGGGCTCGGTGCTGCTGGAATCCGGTGACTGGGTGCGGTCGCTGGAGCCGCTGGACCAGGCCCTGCAGCTGGATCCGCAAGACCCCGAACTGCACAATACGCGGGCCCAGGCCCTGTACCGGCTGGGCCGGGCGGTGGAGGCTGTTGATCACCTGGAAACGGCGCTGAAGCTGAAGCCGCGCCTGAAGCAGGCGCGGCTGCTGCTGATCAAGCTGTACAATGACGCCGGCGGTTTCAACGAAGCGCTGGCCCATGTCGCAACCGCCGAACAGCACTTCCCCGGCGACGATGAAGTGCTTGCCCGCAAGGCCCATGCCCTGGCCAAGCTGACCCGCTTCGGCGAAAGTATCCAGACCCACGAGGAACTGGTCGCCAATTTCCCCGACGACCCAGTGCACCTGTCCAACCTGGCCAGCGCCTACCGCAGCGTCGGTCGCTTTGAAGAGGCAGAAGCGCAGTACCTGCGCGCATTGTCGCTCGCTCCCCAGCAGGACAAGACGTATTCCAATTACCTGATGGCGATGCACTACAATCCGGCCCACTCAGCGCAAGCCCTGTTCGATGCCCATCGGCAGTGGCAGGACAGGTTCGCGCCCGAGCAGGCGCCGGTCCGGCCCCGGCCGGCGGACCGCTCCCCCGGCCGGCGCCTGCGGGTCGGCATGATTTCAGCCGGTTTCCGGATCCACCCGGTGGGGCAGATGATTACCTCAGCGGTAGAGCAGCTGCCCAGGGACCAGTTCGAACTGTACGCTTACACCATGAGTGACCAGGTCGATGTACTGACCACCCGCATGCAGGACCGGGTGGACCGCTGGCAGTCGGTGACTCACCTGGCCGAGGACCGGCTGGCACAGCTGATCCGCAACGACGGTATCGATATCCTGCTGGACCTGTGCGGTCACACCGAAGGTTGCCGGTTGCGGGCGATAGCCCAGGAGCCCGCGCCACTGCAGGTGAAGTGGGTGGGGGGCCTGATCAACACCACTGGCCTTAGGGCAATGGACTACCTGATTTCCGATGCGGTGGAAACACCACCGGGTGCGGATGAATTCTACATTGAAAAATTGATCCGCATGCCGGATGACTATATCTGCTATATGCCCCGCGGCAACGCCCCCGATGTGGCTCCGCCACCCGCCGCCAGCAATGGAGTCATCACCTTCGGCTGCTTCAATAATCCCTCCAAGATCAACGAAATACTGCTGGATCAGTGGGCACAGATCCTGCTTCAACTGCCGGGCAGCCAGCTGTTTCTGAAGGGCATGCAGTTCGACAGCGAGGAGTTCCGGGAACGCACATTGTCCGTGCTGGCACAGCTTGGGATCGACCGCGGCCGCGTAATCCTGGAGGGGCACTCAGACCACTACCAGTTGTTGCAGGCCTACAACCGGGTGGACATCGCGCTGGATTCCTGGCCCTATTCCGGTGGCCTCACCACCTGCGAGGCACTGCTGATGGGGGTGCCGGTCATTACCCTGCCGGGCCCCAGTTTCGCCGGACGCCACTCCGCCAGTCACCTGACCCACGCCGGGCTGCCGGAGCTGGTGGTGGACAGCTGGGAGCGCTACCGTGAACTGGCACTGGATCTGGCATCCAGCCTCGACAACCTCAGCGTCATCCGCGCTCAACTGCGGCAGCAACTCACCCGCTCCCCGGTATGTGATTACCGGCGCTTCGGTGCCAACCTGGCCGCGGCCCTGCGCGCCATCTGGCGGCGCTACTGCGAAGACAAGGCACCGGCTGCACTGGACTTCGACCATCAGGGCCAGCTCTGGTTTGAAGGCGACTCCGTGCCGACGGCAAGCGCAGCTGTCGCGCCGGCGACTGCCTCCGTCAGCGACTTCCAGTGGCAACTCGACGGTCGAGTCGTGGTGCTGGACAATGGCGCCAAACTGTTCCGGGACCGTGGCTTCGCCGCATTGCGCCAGCTCAATGCCTTTACCGTCATCGGCTTTGATCCCGCGAGCCAGGTGGAACAGCCAGAACAGTACAGTGACGAGGACCAGCTGCAACTGTTCCCGCATGCAGTGCTGGGCGACGGCCAGCCGACCATGCTGCATGCCTGCCTGGACCCGGAGCTGAGCAGTACGCTGCCACCACTGGCGGATACCGCGCTGCCAGCGGCACTGCGCCAGGGCGCCCGTGTGTTGACCCAACTGCCGATCAGCACACTCCGTCTGGACAGCATTGAAGGCCTGGATGGTCTCGACTGGTTGATCCTGGATCAACGCAGTGACAACAGCACGATATTGCAACATGGCGCGCAGTCACTGCAGGATACTCTGCTGCTGCAGGTCGGCGTCGCCTTTCAGCCCACCCACCGGGGCCAGACCACACTGGCGGAGCTCAACGACAAGGTCGCGGCGCTCGGCTTCCGCTTTTACCGCTTCAACGACATGCGCTATCACAGCCACTGGCCTGCTGATGCAGCGCCGCAGCCTGATGTAGGCACCGAACTGGCCAGCGCCGACGTGTTGTACCTGCCCTCCCCCGAGCGCATGGCGACACTCAGCGACAGCCAGCGCCTGAAGCTGGCCTTCCTGCTGCACGCCGTATTCGATATCCGCGATCTCAGCTACAGTCTGCTCAATGACCAGGATCCGGAACTGGCCGCGAGCTATCTGCGGCAGATGCAGGTTGCCGACACGAAGCCGGGCAACCCCGCGGCGGTGGCTTCGACTTTTACGGAACCCGCGCCGGAGACACTGGAACTGCCCGACAAACCCTTCATGACAGACGCCGAGGCCGGCCTGTTCCGGCGCTATCTGGAACAGGCGCAGGAATATTTTGAATACGGCTCGGGTGGCTCAACAGTCTGGGCTGTGGAACAGGGTCTGGTCGTGCGGGGCGTGGAAAGTGACCAGCAATGGGTCACGGCGCTGCAGGCGCGTCTGGGCGAGCGCTGCCAGGTGACCGCCGTGGACATTGGCCCCACCCGCGAATGGGGCTTTCCGACCTCGCTGGATCATCAGGACCAGTTCCCGGCCTACAGCCTGGCGATCGAGCAGCATGCCAGGGCTTTCGACCTGATCCTGGTGGATGGCCGGTTCCGGGTGGCGAGCACCCTCGCCGCAATCCGGCACCTGCGCACCCACCACAGCCATTGCGAAGACGCCAGGATATTCATTCACGATTTCTGGAACCGGACCCAGTATCACGCTGTGCTGGAATTCCTCGACACGGTGGAGCAGTGCGAAAGCGCGGGCGTGTTCCAGCTGCGCAAGGACCTGGATCCGGTGCGCCTCGATGCGCTCTGGCAACAGTATGCAAAAGTACCCATCTAAGTCACTCACCATCGGCAGCGATGCACGCTCAAGTTACTGCGGCCGCCGCCGATACTCCTGTTAACTGCTATTTTTGTGTGGATGCGCGATGAATCCCTCGACGATCATCGGCATGGTGAGCAGCGTTTTCCTGCTGGCTACTGTGTTGCTGTTTACTGCCGAATCACCCCTGAGTTTTGTCAATCTGCCGGGCCTGGCCATTGTTGTCACCGGCACGCTGGCGGCGACATTCATCAGCTATCCGATGGCCGAAGTACTGCATGTGGTGCGGCTGGTGGCCATCGTGTTCCGGCGGGAGAACATCTACACGGGTGACGATATCCGCGAACTGGTGGAACTGTCCAGACTCTGGTTCAAGGGCAAGGCCCGGGAGGTGGAAAAGGCCCTGGAAAACACACGCAACCCCTTCCTGCGCACCGGTATCGAGCTGGTCATCGCCAACACCCGGGAAGAGGAAATTCTGGAGTTGTTGCGCTGGCGCATCGCCCGCCTGAAGGCGCGGGAGCATGCCGAGGCCCAGATCTTCCGCACCATGGCGGTGTATGCCCCCGCCTTTGGCATGATCGGCACACTGGTGGGACTGGTAAACATGCTGGCCGTGATGGACCGCGGCAGCATGCATATCATTGGCCCGCACATGGCGGTCGCACTGCTGACCACCTTCTATGGGATCCTGCTCGCCAATGTGCTGTTCAAGCCGATCGCAGTCAAGCTGGAACGGCGTACGGAAAAACGCCTGATCGCGATGAACATGGTGCTGGAAGGGGTTTCGCTGATGTCCCGGCGCAGGTCACCGTCGTTTATCGAGGCCACCATGCACTCCTTCATGACCACCTATGAAGACGAGATTCGCGACGCCCCGCCTTCGTCGCGCGAGGACGAGATACCCGCGTCCCAGGTCCAAGGCTAGCATGCTTCCCGTCAGCGCTGCCTATGATGACCTGATGCCGGACCCGCCCAGTGGCGAGGAAGAGAGCTGGTTGCTGAGCTATCTGGATGTCCTGACCCTGATCCTGACCCTGTTTGTTCTGCTGCTGTCATTCGCCAACTGGGAGCCGTTGGGCAGCGACACGCCACCGGTGGAAGCGGCAGTGGCAGAGGCGACTCCCGGGGAAACCGTAACACTGCCGGTCATCGCGCCGCTGCCGAGTGCCGCTGGCGATGGCTTGCTGCCCGCACACGATGGCCTGCTGACCCAGCAACAGGCCATCGCCGACAATATCGAAACCCTGGCGCTGGAAGGCGTGGAAGCCACGCCCGGACTCGAGGGCATGACACTGCGCATTGCCGACCACCTGTTGTTTGCCAGCGGCCAGGCCAATCTGACCGCCGGTGGCAAGAAGGTGATACTCAAGCTGCTGCCGCTGCTGGAGCGCTACCCGGGCGAGATATCGATCGAAGGTCATACCGATGATGTGCCGATCCAGACCGAGCGCTTCCCCTCCAATTGGGAGCTGGCCTCGGGCCGGGCCATTGCAGTACTTCGATTTCTGGTCGGCAGGGACCTGGCGCCGGAGCGCCTGCGGGCTATCGGCTACGCCGACATGAGACCGCTGGAGTCCAACGACAGCAGCGCCGGACGCGCCGCCAACCGGCGTGTCGAGCTGGTATTGCGGGAGCCACCCACGGACCGCAGGAGAGCTGATGCAGGACAATAAATTCACTACAACACAGGGAAGGCCCCCATGAGCACATCATTATCAGTCAGCAGCCTGACCCCGGCACCAGCCGCGCTGGACGGGTCCCGGCGCCAGCAACTTGAACGGGTTGTGGCCCAACTGCCGCTGGGTTCAGGGGCACAGACGGGTACCGGCGCACGTTCGCCCGGACCGGAAGAACTGCTGGCGCCGGTGCAGCAGATCAACGCCACCCTGAAAAATCACGGGGTCAAGTTCGAGCTGAGCGGTGAACCGCCGCAGACCGTGGCCCGCATCGTCGACCTGGATACCGGCGACCTCATCCGCCAGATACCCTCGGAGGAGGTGCTGGTGGTTGCAGAACGGTTGGAGGAAGTGCGCGGGCTACTGTTCAACGAACAGACCTGATTGCCGCCAGCATTCGTCCAGCGCGGCAGTTGTACCGGTCAACCCGGCAGCTGAGCTGTGCGCGGCGCCCATGACCAGTGATCAGACCTGCATGTTCATGACGTCTTTGTAGGCCGTCACCAGCCGGTTGCGCAGCTGCACCCCCAGTTCAAACGCGACACTGGCTTTCTGTCCGTCCATCATCACCTGGTGCAGTTCCACGCCGGGGTCTCCCGCCTGGAAGGCCCGGGTCTGGGCGGCGGCAGTCTGGCCCAGACTGTTGATACGGTTGACCGCACCATAGAGTGCATCGGCGAAGCCCTCCTGTCCTACAGCAGTATTGATCTGGCTGCCCTTGCCCTCAATGGCGCCGGCCTGGGCCTGGTTGGCCAGTGCCTGCATCTGGCTCAGGGCCGACTGAATTCCCGGGGTGCTCATAGCGGAATATCCTGCTGGTATCGAAATCAGGGCTCATCGTAGCAAGACCGTGGCGGGCACCATACGGCCAATTAGCCACAAAAATCCGGGCTGTTCTTCCCTTTACTGTCAGGAGCACTGCGCATAATAGGCCTCGTCACAGTACCGCCGGATTGCCGGCAGTACTTTCGCAGCCAATGAAACTGTTGCCATGTTCGCCGTCCTGCCCGGCAGACACAGAACTTGCAGCAGGCCCTGTTGCCCAGAGGGAGATGCATGAGCAACGGCCCGTCCGCCATTGACGGCACTAAACAGGATACGCCCCAGGCCAGCGCCACAATACCTCCGTGGCTGGCGCAACTGCGACGCAATCCCCTGATACCCCTGCTGATCGGCGGCGCGGCCGTGATCGCCGTGGTCACTGCGCTGTTTCTGTGGGCCAGTGCACCGGAATACCGTGTCCTCTACAGCAACCTGGGGGAAGCCGACGGCGGCCGCATCATCACCGAACTCGAACAACGCGCCGTCCCCTACCGTTTTGGCGCCGGCGGCCAGACCCTGCTGGTGCCGGCCGACCAGGTCCACAGCCTGCGCCTGAGACTGGCTGAACAGGGCCTGCCCCGCGGCGGCAATGTCGGCTTCGAGATCATGGACAACCAGGCCTTCGGGGTCAGCCAGTTCAGCGAACAGGTAAACTTTCAGCGCGGCCTGGAGGGCCAGCTGGCCGGCTCCATCGAAGCCCTGGGTCCGGTTGCCCGGGCCCGGGTCCATCTGGCCATGGCGCGGCCGTCGGTGTTTGTGCGCGACCACAAGCCGGCCAAGGCTTCGGTGGTGCTTACCCTGCAACCGGGCCGCGCGCTGGGCGAAGGCCAGGTCAGCGCCATTGTGCATCTGGTATCCAGCGCGGTACCTGAGCTTGCCGTGGAAGATATCACCGTGGTGGACCAGCACGGCGCCCTGCTGTCCCGCACCGGTTCCATCGGCGGCGATGACCTGGATGGCACCCAGCTGGATTTCACCCGCGACATCGAACGCAATTACCGGCAGCGGATAGAAGCCATTCTCAGCCCGATACTCGGCAGCAGCAATGTCCGCGCCCAGGTGACCGCCCAGGTAGACTTTGCCAGCCGCGAGGAAACCGCAGAGAGCTACCGTCCCAACCAGGACGACAATGAGGCAGCGGTCCGCAGCGCCCAGACCCGCACCTCCTTCAGCAGCGGTGATGGTGTGGCCCGCGGCGTGCCCGGCGCGCTGAGCAATACCCCACCCGGCGCCGCCCCCTCACCCGTGGAACTGCCACCCGCCGATGAAGACGGTGAGCAGGAAGGCAACGAGAACAACAGGGGCCCGGACAACCTGCAGCGGGAAGACGTGTTCAACTATGAAGTGGACCGCAACATCGTCCATACCCAGCACCGCCGCGGCCGCATCGAACGCCTGTCGGTAGCCGTAGTGGTCAACTACCGCGACGGTCTCAACGAAGAGGGCGAAAGCGTACAGCAGCCCATTACCGAGGCGGAGCTGGAGCAGATTTCACGCCTGGTCCGGCAGGCCATGGGCTTTTCGGAAGCCCGTGGCGATGCCCTGGAGATCGTCAACAGCCCGTTTACCGAGTCCAAAGAAGAAATCATCGTCGAAGAGTGGTGGCAGTCGGCCGAGATCCAGCGTCTGGCCCTGACCCTGGGCCGCTACCTGCTGGTCGCGTTGCTGGCCCTGTTCCTGTACTTCCTGCTGCTGCGGCCGCTGATCCGGAAATACACTGCCGCACAACCGGCCCCGGCCGTTACCGAAGAACCGCGGCTGCGCGCCACGGTAGGCGACGATGACCAGGCCAGCGGGGGCGAGGAGTCCGGCGATCCGGAAGATGGCACCTACGACGTGCCCAGGGGACGCCGCAGGAAATCGTCCGGCTACGAACAGAACCTCGCCGATCTGCAGCTGATGGCCACCGAGGATCCCGCCATGCTCGCGATGATCGTGCGCAACTGGATTGCCAAATATGAGTAACGTCAAAGTCGACCCGTCTAAAATGAGCGGCACGCGCCGCGCGGCCATCTTGCTGCTGGCCCTGGAGGAAGACTGCGCCGCCGAAATCTTCAAGCATCTTTCGGCGCGCGAAGTACAGGAGCTGGGCAAGGAGATGGCCGTCCTGGGTCAGGTATCCCACGCCGAGATGAAACACGTGCTGGAGGAGTTCTTCAAGGAATCCTCTGAATACGCGGCCCTGAACCTGCACACCAGCGACCATATTCGCGCGGTGCTGACCAAGGCGCTGGGCACCGAGCGCGCTTCCAGCATTATCGAGGACATTCTGGAACACAGCGGCACCAACTCCGGTATCGACGCCCTCAATATCATGGAGGCCTCGATCGTCGCGGAAATGATCCGCGACGAGCACCCTCAGATTATCGCCACCATTCTGGTGCATCTGGAGCGGCGCCAGGCCGCGGATGTACTGGAGCTGTTCGATGAGAAACTGCGCAACGATGTGGTATTGCGGGTCGCCACCTTCAGCGGCGTGCAACCGGCGGCGCTGCAGGAACTGACCGAGGTGCTGGGCGGCATGCTCGACGGCCAGAACCTCAAGCGCAGCAAGATGGGCGGGGTGCGCACCGCGGCCGAGATACTCAACCTGATGAACTCCAGCCAGGAAGAAGCGGTGATCGACAATGTCCGCGCCCACAACGAGTCGCTGGCCCAGAAGATCATCGACGAAATGTTCCTGTTCGAAAACCTGGTGGACCTGGACGATCGCGGTATCCAGCTGCTGCTGAAGGAAATCAACACCAACTCCCTGATGGTGGCGCTCAAGAGTGCCCCGAAGGAGGTGGTGGACAAGTTCCTCAACAACATGTCCCAGCGCGCCGCCGATCTGTTGCGCGAGGACATGCAGGCCTCCGGCCCGGTCCGCGTCTCGCATGTGGAAAACGAGCAGAAGGCCATACTGCAGGTGGTCAGGCGCCTCGCCGACAGTGGCGAGATCGTGCTGACCGGTGGGGACGACAGTTATGTCTGAGTCCCGTTCCAGCCGCCCGGCCAGAAGCAGTGCCCACTGGCAGCGCTGGCGCATGGGCGAGCTGGGCACCGCAAGCCCTGCTCCTGCCGGGGGCCCGGATGGCGAGAGCGGCAGCGATGGCGGGTTCGAACCCTCCCTGCAGCAGCGCGCCAACCAGCAGCGCGCCGAATTCGAGGCACTGTGCCAGCAGACCCTCGCCACTGCCCGCAGCGAGGGCTACCAGGAGGGTTTTGAGTCCGGCCGCGAGGCCGGCTACAACGAAGGCCTGGAACAGGGACGGCTCGCCGGCGAACAGGAATTGCAGGCCCAGGCCCGGGTCGCCCTGGCTCCCCTCGCCGAGCTGTTGCAGACCTTTCACGAGGCCCTGCAGCAACTGGATGACAGCGTCGCCGACGAACTGGTGGAACTGGCCATGGAAACCGGCCGCCAGCTCGCCGGCGAGGCGCTCAAATCCAGGCCTACCCAGGTGCTGAACCTGGTGCGCAAATTGTTGCACAAGGAGCCCCTGCTCAGCGGCCAGCCGCGCCTGTGGCTGCACCCTGCCGATCACAAGCTCGTGGCCAGGGAGCTGGGGGCTGAATTCGAGGCGGCCGGCTGGGCACTGCAACCCGACGATCAGATCAATCGCGGCGACTGCCGGGTCACCAGCGTCAGCGGAGAGCTGGATGCAACCCAGGACAGCCGCTGGCGCATGTTGCTGGGCCAGATCCGTCGCCCCCGGCGCCGCCAGACCAGCAGTGAAGGTGCAGCCAAGTGAGCACTACAGCCGTCTTGAACCCCCACCAGGCCAGCTGGCGCCAGAGTATCAGCAAGGTGCGCAACCGCATTGTCAGCACCCCGGATTACCTGGTCAGCGGACGCATCATCCGCGCTACCGGCCTGGTGCTGGAAGCGCTGGGCCTGAAAGTGCCGATGGGTGCCGGTTGCCGGATAGAACTGTCCCCCGGCGCCGCCGAGGGCCGCTTCGCAGACGCCGAGGTGGTCGGCTTCGCCGGCGACCGGGTCTACCTGATGCCACTGCAGGAGCTGAGCGGCCTCGCCCCCGGTGCGCGGGTGTTTCCGCTGGGCGATGATACCGGCTCGGGAGAGCGGCGCTTTCCGCTGGGCGACGCGCTGCTGGGCCGGGTGGTGGATGGCAGTGGCCAGCCGCTGGACGATGCCGGCCCGCTGCTGGAGGTCGCCCGCGGCTCGCTGTCGTCACCTGCTTTGAATCCGCTGGCGAGGGCTCCCATCGACACCCAGATCGACGTCGGCATTCGCGCCATCAATGCCCTGCTGGCCGTCGGCCGCGGCCAGCGGATGGGTCTGTTCGCCGGCTCCGGCGTGGGCAAGTCGGTACTGCTGGGCATGATGGCCCGCCACACCAAGGCCGATGTGATCGTGGTGGGCCTGATCGGCGAACGCGGCCGCGAGGTCAAGGATTTTATCGACAACATCCTCGGCGAAGAGGGCCTGCGGCGCTCAGTGGTGGTGGCCGCTCCCGCCGACACCTCTCCCCTGCAACGGCTGCACGGCGCCTCCTATGCCACCCGCCTGGCCGAGCACTTCCGCGACAGCGGCCGCAGTGTACTGCTGATCATGGATTCCCTGACCCGCTTCGCGATGGCCCAGCGCGAGATCGCGCTGGCAATCGGCGAGCCACCGGCCACCAAGGGCTACCCGCCGTCGGTATTCGCCAAATTGCCGGCACTGGTGGAACGGGCCGGCAACGGCCGGCCGGGAGGCGGATCCATTACCGCGTTTTATACCGTCTTGACCGAGGGCGACGACCAGCAGGATCCGATTGCGGATGCCGCCCGCGCCATTCTCGACGGCCACATCGTATTGTCGCGGCAACTGGCGGAAGCGGGTCACTATCCGGCCATCGATATTGAGGCCTCGATCAGCCGGGCGATGACCGCGATAGTACCGGACCAGCATCAACAACTGACCCAGGCCTTCAAGCAGATGTTCTCCCGCTACCACCGCAACCGCGACCTGATCAGTGTGGGTGCCTACAGCCCGGGTCACGACCCGCAACTCGATCAGGCGGTACAACTGTATCCGCAGCTGGAGCGCTTCCTGCAACAATCCATGAATGAACAGGCAGGCATCACCGACTCACAGCAGGCGATGGCCTCTGTTCTGGGAGCCCAGCCATGAATGCCGTCAAACGCAGCCCGCTCGACACGCTGATAGAACTGACCCGGCAGTCCCGCGACGGCGCCGGCAAGTCGCTGGCCGACGACCGCAAGCGCAGTCTCGAAACCATCTCCCAATTGGAAACCCTGGCCGACTACCGGCAGGAATATGCCAACCAGCTGCAGGACATGCTGCGCCGGGGCACCGACACCGCCATGCTGCACAACTACCAGCAGTTTCTGAGAACCCTGGATGCCGCCATTGCCCGGGCCCGGGAGACGCTGTCCCAGCAGGAGCAACGCGTGGCCAGCAGTCGCCAGCAATGGCAGCAACAGCAGCAACAGCTATCGTCCTATGACACCCTCGCGGGCCGCCGGGCACAGCAACAGCGCCGGCAGGAACAGCGGCGGGAACAGGTACAGAGCGACGAACTCACCAGCAACATGAGTGCGCGCCAGCGCCAACAATCCGATCCACAGGATCAGTAGGAGTCATCATGGAAATCACCGCCCTGCTTTCACAACGCGCCGCTTCTGTGTCCTCCTCCCCGGCGGAAGACAGTGCCGGCGGTTTTGCCAATGTGCTGCAATCCGTGGCGGCCCGCTCGCCCGCCGGCGGACACGCCGCGCCGGGGTCTGCTGCGCCAATGCCGCGGGTGCCGGCTGATGCCGGCAGCTCCGGTTCCCGGCTGCCGCTGCAGTTCACGATCGGCGAGTTGCAGGATCTGCCCCCCGCCCTGGCAACCGCGACTGACGCTGCTGAGCCGGCCGCTGGCGACACCGCCCCGGGCGGCGACGAGATGGTTGCCACAGCCACCGATCTGGTGCCGGAAGTCGCAGCTCTCGCCGATCCCGGGGCGCTCTCGCAGGCTGCCGCCGCCATCAGGACTGAGTCCGTCAAGCCTGGAGGCCCAGCGACAGAGGGACCTCAGGCCCCGCTTCGGCCAGAGCCCGCTGCCGGCGGGACGGCGGCTGGATCCGGACCGTTGCCGGACGCGATGGTGATTGCGGCTACCGCGGCCCCGCCAGCGCCGGCAATGCCAGCCGACAGACTCCAGACGCCGGCCGTACCGGCCGCCCGCGGCGCGCTGCCTGAGACCCGGCCCGGCGCGGCGCATTTCACCACCGCCAGTTCGAATCTCAACCCCAGCCCGGCCCAGACCATGGAAGCCTCACTGACCCCAACCACTGCGGCGACAAGCACCACCCCGGCACCCGGCAGCGGCCTGCCGCTGCCGGACGTGGACTGGAGCCGCAACAGCCAGGCCGAACCGCAGCGTGGGCCCACCGAATCTGTCGGCAGCACCGCGCTGAGCAGTTCGGCCCTCGCCGGCACCAGCAGCAGCGCGCCACAGCCGGCAATGTCATCGCTGCTGCAGGCCACGCTGAGCGCACCGGTCGCCAGCCCGGCCTGGCAGCAGCAATTGGGCAACCAGTTGACCGGCCTGGCCCAGCGCGGGCGGCAACAGATAGAACTGCACCTCAACCCCGCCGACCTGGGCCCGCTGTCGGTGTCCCTGAAAATGGACGACCAGGGGCCCAGGCCCAGTTCCTGTCAGCCCACGCTACCGTGCGCGCAGCAGTGGAACAGGCGATTCCCCAGTTGCGGGAGGCACTTGCCGAGCAGGGAATCGCGCTGGGTGAGACCTCCGTCGGCGAACAACAGCAACAGGGTTCCGAGCAGTCCGGCAGCGGCCAGGGCCCGGCTGCTACCGCTGCGGTGACGGGTGCGGGAGAAGCTGCTGACCCGGCCACTGAGGCCGCGGCCACCGGGCTGGCGGCCGATCTGTCAGGCGTGGATATCTACGCCTGACAGCGACGAGCAAAGCGAGCCCAAACCGGGGGAATAAGCCAGAAATACCGGTCTATTCTCCCCATCACGGCCGCCCCGCCAGGGGCATACTGACCCCGTTGATTTCGACCCTTCCGCTTCGATACAAGACGCATACACATGGCAAATACACAAAATGATTCGCAGAAACACAAGTGGCTGATTATTGTGCTGCTGCTCCTCACATCCGCGCTGGCGGGGACCAACATCTACCTGCTGTTGCCCGGCGACAAGGTGGCGGAGCCGGGCGAAGAGGCGGTTGAAGCCGTCGAACCCGAGACCCCGCTGTTCGTCGAGATCGCACCGTTCACCGTCAACCTGCAGAGCGACAATTATGGCAACCGGCTGCTGTATACCGGTGTATCGCTGCAGGTCGGCGACGAAGCCACCAGGGACCTGCTGCTCCAGCATATGCCGCAGCTGCGCAGCCGCCTGCTTACCCTGATATCGGGACAGCAAGCGGAAGCGCTGATCTCGCCGCAGGGCAAGAGCGAACTGGTAGCCATGGTGCTCAATATGGTACAGAACGACCTGATTGCAGGACAGCCGGAACTCGCGGTGCGCGACGTGCTGTTCACCGAATTCATCGTCCAGTAAGCGAGCCGGCCTTCTCCCATGTCCCAGGATGATCTTTTATCGCAGGAAGAAATCGACGCCCTGCTGAGCGGCGACAGTGGCGACGGCAATGGCGGCGAGGAAAAAAGCACGGAACCGCGGATCAAGCCCTATGATCCGGCCTCCCAACAGCGGGTCATCCGCGAACGCCTGCAAACCCTCGACATCATCAACGAGCGATTTGCGCGCCACTTCCGAATGAGCCTGTTCAATCTGTTGCGGCGCAGCGCGGACATTACGGTCGAGTCCGTGCGCTACCAGAGTTACAAGGATTTTGCCCGCAACGTGCCGGTACCCACCAATATCAACCTGATCGCGATGAAGCCGCTGCGGGGCACGGCCCTGCTGGTATTTCCACCCAGCCTGGTGTTCATGGTGGTGGACAACCTGTTTGGTGGTGATGGCCGCTTCGTCACCAAGTCGGAGGGGCGCGAGTTCACCAACACCGAGCAACGCATTATCCGCCGGCTGCTGGATCTCGCCATCGATGCCTACCAGGAAGCCTGGCAGTCAGTGTACACACTGAACCTCAGTTACCTGCGCTCTGAAATCCAGGCCAAGTTTGCCAACATCACCAACTCCCCCAATGAAATCGTGGTCAATACCACCTTTCACCTGGAAGTGGGCAATCTCGCCAGCGACTTCCAGATCTGCATGCCCTACTCGATGATCGAGCCGCTGCGCGACCTGCTCACCAACCCGGCGATAGACGGCTCCAACGACCACACCTGGAGCCAGCGCATGGCGGGGGAACTGCGCCAGTCCGAGATTGAACTGGTTGCCGACTTCGCCGAGTTGTCCAGCACCATTGGCGAGGTGACCTCGCTCAAGGTCGGTGACGTGCTGCCCATGGATCTGCCCGGCACCGTCATCGCCCGTGTCGACGGCGTGCCCGTCATGGCCTGTGAATACGGCAATCGCAACAACCAGCGGGCGCTGCGGGTAGTCCGCATGATCGATCACATCCCCACAGACACCGGGCAGGACACCATCTTTGTCAAAGGATCCGTGCCACCCTCGAAGGAATCCGAAAATGACTGATCCCAAAAAACCCGACCCGAAAGCGGCCGAGAAAGCGGTCGAGGACGACTGGGCCGACGCCATGAACGAGCAGGAAACCGCCGAGCCTGAAGCTGCCGGAGAGGACCCCTGGGCCGCTGCGCTGGCGGAACAAGAGCCAGAGCCAGCCGCCGGCGAGGCGCAGTCCGCTGACGAGCGCGTGTTCAAGCCGCTGGAAAAGGGCGTGGACAACGTCAAGGTACGCGATCTCGAAATGATCATGGACATCCCGGTCAAGTTTACTGTGGAGCTGGGACGCACCCGTATCACGATCAAGCAACTGCTGGAGCTGGCCCAGGGCTCGGTGGTCGAACTGGACGGCCTGGCGGGCGAGCCGATGGATATCCTGATCAATGGCTATCTTATCGCCCAGGGCGAAGTCGTGGTGGTCGAGGACCGCTACGGCATCCGGATCACCGAAATCATCACACCCTCAGAGCGGGTCCAGAAACTCAACCGATGAACAGCCCCGCCGCAGGTAGTGAGGCGGTGCTGGGCCTGGCCACATTCGGCAAGACCGCCGCCGCGCTGGCCCTGGTGATCGTCGCTATTTTTCTTTGTGCCGCACTGGTCAGGCGTATCGGTCCGGGCCGCCAGGGGCGCGGCAATGTCCTGCGGGTGGTCAGCAGCGCCGCGGTCGGAACCCGGGAACGGGTCGTGGTAGTCGAAATCGACAATACCTGGCTGGTACTGGGCGTGGCCAGCGGCCAGGTCAACACATTGCACACACTGCCCGCCCCTCCCGATGAGGACGGCGGCAAGGCGGCAGCGCCCGGCGCAGAGGCCGGCTTTCCCGCCCGTCTCGCCCAGGCGCTGAAACACAACGCCGGCAAAACCCTGGGCCGTTCCGGAGACGGGGCGTGAAGCGACACTCCGGTCTGCAACTGCTGTTGCTGTTGATCCTGCTGTTGTTGCCCCAGGCCAGCTTCGCCCAGGCGGAACTGCCCGGCATAGTCAGCAGCCCCACCGCTGATGGCGGCCAGCAATGGTCGATCAAGCTGCAGACCCTGTTGCTGCTCAGCAGCCTGGCATTTCTGCCCGCGATGCTGCTGATGATGACCTGCTTCACGCGCATCATCATTGTGCTGGGCCTGCTGCGCATTGCGATGGGTACCCAGTCCGCTCCCCCCAACCAGGTGTTGCTGGGCCTCACCCTGTTTCTGACTTTCTTCGTGATGTCACCGGTGCTGAGCCAGGTCTATGAAGAGGCCTGGCAGCCACTGACCCGCGAGGAGATCAGCCTGGAACAATTCTTCAGCGTCGGCAGCCAGCCCTTCAGGGAATTCATGATGGCGCAGACCCGGGAGCCGGACCTGGCGCTGTTCGCCAGGCTGGCTGAGGTCGGCGCCATGCAGGGGCCGCAGGACGTGCCGATGCGGGTACTGCTGCCCGCCTTTGTCACCAGCGAGCTGAAAACCGCCTTCCAGATCGGTTTTACCATTTTCGTTCCATTCTTGATTATCGACCTGGTGGTCGCGAGTGTGTTGATGGCGCTGGGCATGATGATGGTGCCCCCGCCACCATCTCCCTACCGTTCAAGTTGATGCTGTTTGTGCTGGTCGATGGCTGGCAATTGATCATCGGTTCGCTCGCGGAGAGCTTCTTTATCTGACCGGACCGCCGGTACCGGCGCCCAGGAGAACAGTGTGTCATGACTCCCGAAACTGTAATGAGCCTGGCCTATCAAGGCATGCTGGTGGCACTGATGCTGGCCGGCCCGCTATTGCTGACCGCGCTGGCTATCGGCCTGCTGGTGAGCCTGTTTCAGGCCGCCACCCAGATCAACGAGATGACCCTGTCCTTCATCCCCAAGATCCTGGGGGTGTTCGGCGCGCTGGTGTTGATGGGCCCCTGGTTGCTGCAGCTGATTACCGATTTCACCCGCGATCTGCTGTTGAATATTCCACTGATGCTGTCCTGACGACCCGCGCCGATGATTGAGGTCAGCTTTGAACAGCTCCATACCTGGCTGACATTGTTCCTGTGGCCGTTCACCCGCATTACCGGCTTTGTGATGGCCTGCCCGCTGTGGGGTCACAGCTCGGTACCGAACCAGGTCAAGCTCGGGCTGGCGGCGATAATCTCTGTGGTACTCGCCCCCGTACTGCCGCCGCTGCCGGATATCCCGATCTATTCCTGGGCCGGAGTTGGCATCATGGTGGAGCAGCTGCTGGTCGGAGTTGCGATGGGGCTGGCCCTGCATGTGATGTTCGCAGCAGTGCAGGCTGCCGGCGAATTCATTGGCCTGCAAATGGGGCTGGGCTTTGCCACCTTCGTCGCGCCGGAGACCGGTGCCAACACGATGATTCTGTCGCGGCTGTTCCACATGATCACGCTGTTGATGTTCCTGGCAGTGGACGGCCACCTGATCGCGCTGGAGATATTGACCAGCAGCTTCAATACCTTGCCGGTGGGCCTGCTGGGCCTGAACACCGGGGCCTTTGAATTGTTGGTGCGATTCGGGGGCACCATCTTTGTCGCCGGCATGCTGCTGGCCCTGCCACTGGTGGGTTCGCTGCTGATCGTCAATCTTTCCCTGGGCATCCTCAACCGCTCGGCGCCGCAGCTGACCGTGTTCTCGGTGGGGTTTCCTACTTCGCTGCTGCTGGGCATGTTCCTGCTGACCGTACTGATGACTGACTTCGGCCGCTTCCTGCGGAACCTGTTCACTCAGGGGCTGGGCTTCATGGAGCAACTGCTGCAGCTCATGGCGCCTCTGCCCTGAGCCGCTGACTGCTTGCCGCCGCTTTTCAGAGGTAGTCGAACAGCGACAGACTCTTGATGTCCACGAAGGATTTTTGGGCCGCCTGCAGGCCCACCTGGCGCAGGGTGTATTCGGATATCGCTTCCACGTAGTCCAGGTCCACCAGGTCCGACAGGGTCTGCTCGTAGTTGAGCTCGCGGTTGCCGGCAACCGTATCCAGGATGTCCACTTCATTCAGCCGTGCACCGACCGATGCGCGGGTGGTGAGCACGTTGTCCAGACTGTTGTCAAACTCACGCATGACGGTACTGACCGTGTTTTGCAGCGCGGCCTTCTCGGCATCGGTGGCAGCGGGATTCTCCAGTACCGCCAGCGCCTTCTCGAAGCTGCGGAACAGGTCGGTATTCATATTCACTGCCCGGTCCACAGTAATGCTGTCGCCATTCGCAGGCTCACCTGCCAGCGTCAGTGACAGCCCGCCAAAAATCAGCGGCGCCCCGTCGCCGTAGGGCTGGGCGGCTCCGCCGTTGATGGAGTAGGTGGTGTTCGGGCCCGCCACCGTGAAGTCGATGGTAAAGGCATTGCCGTAGTCGGGGTCGCCCACATCGACAATATTGGGGCCCTTGAAGGTGATATTGCCGCTGTTGCCGTCATCGGCCTGGGCGACATAACCGGCACCGCTGTCCACGCTGCGGAAAATGGCCTCGCCGCTGTCTGCCACATCCAGCAGGCGGGACGCATCGATACGCTGTTGCCGGGTATTGCCGTCGCCCACGTAATTGACACTGCCATCCGGGTTGCGCACGAAAGGCTCGCTGCTGTCCTGATAGCCGCCAAACAGGTAGCGGCCATTGCCGTCGGTGGCATTGGCCTGGCCGACCACGGTCTCGTAGATACCGCGCAGGGTACTCGCGGTCGAGGCCCGATCGGCATCCGTGAGGGTACCGCTGGCCGCCTGGATCATCAGCGTCTTGGCACTGACCACCGCGTCGCTGACGCTGTTGAGAATGCTCTCCTGCTGGGACAGCGCGTTGCGGGCGCTGATCCGGGCGTCGGTGTACTGCTGATTTACCGCCTGGGCCTGGGATACCCGCACGGCACGCGAGGCGGCCTGGGGATCATCGGAGGGATTCACCACCCGGCGGCCGGTCGCCATCTGCTGCCCCACCTTCAGAAATTCGCCCTGCTGGCGGTTCATGGAGCTCATGCTCTGCTCGAACATAGTGACAGTGCTGATACGCATGGATCGGATCTCCCGGACTTGGTTAGCGCAGGCCCAACAGGGCATCGATGATGACGGTGCCGGTCTCGATGACCTTGGCATTGGCCTGGTAATACTGTTGATAGCGCAGCAGGTTGGCCGCTTCCTCGTCCAGGTTGACGCCCGAGTCGGATTGCTGCACTGCCCGCAGCTGCTCACTCAAGCCCTGCTGGGCACTGCGATTCAACTGAATGATATTGGTGCGGTTGCCGACATCGCCGACCAGCCCTGCGTAACCCTGGTTCAGGGTCGCGTTCCCACCTACCAGCGCTGCGTCCTGCAGCTTCTGCAGCGCCAGCGCGTTTTCATTGTCGCCGCTGCCGGTGCCCAGTCCCGCCGCTATCTGGGCGGTTTCGGTAACTTCGACCTCCATGGCTGCCGCCACCACCCGGGTAGGCTGGACTTCAAAGCGATCGCCGTCCACCAGGCCGCCCGGGGTAGCGATTGTCGCCAATACCCCTCCAAAACTGAGCTGGTCGCTGGCGTCCAGTGTGGCGGTAGTGGTGTCGCCTCCAGGCCGGGTTGTGATCTGGAACTGGCCCGTGGCCGCATCGAGTACCCGCAATTCATAGTCGCGGCCGGTGAGCTGGGCAATGTCGTCGAATTCGGCACTGATGGTAGCGGTACCGGCGTTGGTCTCATTAGTAAATGCGCGCGGCGCGCCGATGCTGAAGAAGTCCGCGCCCGGATCGCCATTGAGGTCGATACCGAGCTGGTGCTGCGCATTGAATCCCGCCACCAGCGACACGGCCAGCTGACCGACCTGATTCTGGGTCTTGTCCAGGGTTTCACTGCGGAAACTGAGCAAGCCTCCCAATGCCCCGCCCTTGAATACCGAGTCTTTCATTTCCACCAGGTTGCCGGCTGAATCCTGATAACCTATTACAGTGCGGGTGGGATCGGCAGCGGCGCTGACCGCCTCCAGACCGAAGCTGCGGGTGCCCGCCACCAGCGGCTGGCCATTGCCGATGGACAGGTTGTAGGTACCGCTTTCCTGCACCGTTAGCCGCACATCGACGCGCTCGTTCAGCTCGGCCACCAGGTGATCGCGCTGGTTGAGCAGACTGTTGGGGGCGTCGCCGGTTCTGGCCTTGGCCAACGCGATCTCGCGGTTCAGGTTGGCGATCTGGTCCGCGGTGTTGTTGATCTGGGTAATCTCGTCGCTGATCTGGCCGTCGATACCGCGCTGCATGTCCTGCAGATAGCTGTCAAAGGAGCGGAACTGCGCGCTTAGCGCCTCGGCGGCACCGATCACGCCCTGACGGGCGGCGGGGTCCGAGGGAGTGCTCACTAGATCCTCCAGCGAGGAAAAGAAATTCTGCAACAAGGCGGACAGACCCGCATCGCCATCGGCCAGCAGATTGTCGATCTGGCTGACCTGCGTTTCGTAGGCCTGCAGCGAGCTGGTCTTGGTGTTCGCCGCGTTCAGCTGCTCGGCAATATACTGATTGAACTGGCGCTGGATATCCTCGACCTTGACGCCATTGCCGACCTGGCTCTCGCCCAGGATGGTGATCTCCCGGTTGTAGCCGGGCGTGTACACATTGGAGATATTGTTGCTGGTGGTACTGAGCGCGTTCTGGGCCGCATTCAAACCGCTGAGACCGATGGAAAAAATACTCATGATAACTTTCCTCAAGACTGCTGGGACTATCGGCCATCAGCGCAGATTCTTTAGCGGGTTGCCCCGTTCCGGGAGCCTGTTCAGCTCCCCGCCTGGTCGGTGGGCACGGCGGGACTGTCGCTGCTCAGTTGCCGGATCAACTGGTCTGCCAGCCCCAGTCCGCGGCCGGCCATATGCTGGGACATCTGCTGATCAAACAGTGACTCATAGAAGCGGGTTTGCTGACTGTCCAGCAAGCCGGAACGGGGCGAGGCCTCGCGCATCGCCACCATCAGCTTGTTCAGGAACAGCGCCTCGAACTGGTTGGCCGCCTGTTTCAGGCCCTCGCCGGGGTCACTGCGATTGGTCTGTTTCAGACGCTCCAGGCCGCCCACGTCCAGCGCGAAACTGCCCGCCATATTGACGCTGTCACTCATCAGATAATCTCCAGTTCAGCCCGCAGCGAGCCGGCGGCCTTCAGGGCCTCCAGAATCGACATCAGGTCCTGGGCATTGGTACCCAGTGCATTGAGCGCGTCCACCACTTCCATCAGGTCCGCGCCTTCCACCATCCGCAGGGTGCCGGGCTGTTGCTGGATATCGATGTCACTGTCGGGTACTACCACTGTCTCACCCTCGCCGAAGGGGGCCGGCTGGCTGACGCCAAACGCCGTATCGATCACAATGGACAGGTTGCCGTGGGACACCGCAGCCGCCCGCAGCGATACCCGGCGGTTCAGCACCACCGAGCCGGTGCGGGAATTGATCACCACCCGTGCCGGCGAATCCATGGGGTTGACGTCGAGGCTTTCCACCCGCGCCATGAAAGCCACCCGCTGGTTCGGGTCGCCGGGGCCAGCCAGCTGGATGACCCGGCTGTCCAGCGCGCTGGCGACAGCGTAGCCAAACTCATCATTGATCGCCCGCACTACCCGCTGGGCAGTACCGAAATCCGCTTCCCGCAGTTGCAGTTCAAGACTGCCGCCGTTGGCCCCCAGCATGGACGGCACTGCCCGCTCCACCGTCGCGCCCGCGCTGATACGGCCCGACGCCTGCTGGTTGATCTGGACGCTGCTGCCGCCCGCCTCGGCCCCCGCGCCCCCCACCAGCAGGTTACCCTGGGCCAAGGCATAGGTGGCGCCGTCGGCACCTTTCAGGGGCGCCATCAACAGGGTTCCGCCACGCAGGCTGCGGGCGTTGCCGATGGAGGAGACCACGACATCAATCTGTTGGCCCGGCCGTACGAAGGGCGGCAAGCGGGCCGTTACCATCACCGCGGCGACGTTGCGCAACTGCATGTTGGTACCTGGCGGAATGGTAATGCCCAGCTGGGAAAACATGTTGACCAGGCTCTGGGTGGTAAACGGGGTCTGGGTGGTCTGGTCGCCGGTGCCATCGAGCCCCACCACCAGGCCATAGCCCACCAGCGCATTGC
This sequence comes from Kineobactrum salinum, assembly GCF_010669285.1. Lineage (GTDB taxonomy): Bacteria > Pseudomonadota > Gammaproteobacteria > Pseudomonadales > Halieaceae > Kineobactrum > Kineobactrum salinum. The sequence continues at coordinate 413,765 of NZ_CP048711.1, forward strand.
CGCGTACGCCGGCAAAATCCGCCAGCTCTCGCAGTTGTTCGCCGCGGGCGGGTGCATTTGCCACCAGTATCAACAGGCCAATCATCAGGCATCGTGCCCAGCGCATGGTATTCTCCCTGGCCATCAGAACGGCGAGACGTTGAGGAAGAAGCGCTGCAGCCAGCCCATGTTCTGCGCTTCATTGATGTAGCCGTCGCCGACGTATTCGATACGGGCGTCGGCCACCTGGGTCGACAACACGGTGTTGGCAGCAGTCACCGTATAGGGATCCACCATGCCGGAGAAGCGGATAAATTCCGTCCCCTGATTGATCGCAATCTGCTTTTCACCGCGCACCTGCAGGTTGCCGTTGGGGATGACGTTCACCACTGTTACCGTCAAGGTACCGGTGAAGGTGTTGTTGGCGCTGGCGCCGCCGCCGCCCAGGAACTGGTTGTCGCCGGTGATATCGAAACCGTAATCGAGCAGGTCCTCCAAGCCCTTGGGCACGCCATCGGGTGTCAGCGAGCCGCTGCCGGTGCGGTTGGCATTGCTCTGTGAGTTCTTGCTGGCACTGACCTGCTCATTCATCACGATCGTGATCACATCGCCCGCAGCGCGCGGGCGGCGGTCCTCGAACAGGGGCCGATAGCCCGCCTGGACCTGGAATATCGAGCCATTGGCGGGCCGCGCGACCGGGTCCGGCAGCGCTATTGGCGCTGGCGCCGGCACCACCGAGGTGCGCGGCAGCTGGCCACAGGCACTCACCAGCAGCAGAGTGATCAGTACCAGCAGGCGCAAACTACCCTTACAGTGTAGAAAATTCACGAGCGGGGACTCCCGATTGTCAGAGCTGGCTCAGACGCGACAACATCTCGTCGGAGGTCTGCACCGCCTTGCTGTTGATCTCGTAGGCGCGCTGGGTCTGGATCATGTTGACCATCTCCTCGACGACATTCACGTTCGAGGTCTCAACGTAGGCCTGGTAAAGAATACCGGCGCCATTCAGGCCCGGCAGGCTCTCGGTGCGGATACCGGAGGCATCGGTTTCCAGATACAGGTTCTCACCGATACTCTCCAGCCCGGCCGGATTGACAAAGGTCGACAGCGACATCTGCCCGACCTCGTTGGTCTGGGTGGTGCCGGGTTCCGTCACCGAGACGATGCCGTCCCGGCCGATGGTGATCGACAGCGCATTGTCGGGAATGACCACGGCCGGCTCCAGCGGATAGCCGCTGGAAGTCACCATCTGCCCGTTCTGGTCGAGCTGGAAGCTGCCATCACGGGTAAAGGCAGTGCTGCCATCGGGCATCAGGACCTGGAAAAAACCGTTGCCATTGATGGCCAGGTCGCGGGAATTGCCGGTGTTTTCCAGACCGCCCTGGCTGTGCAGGCGCTCGGTGGCGACCGGACGTACGCCGGTCCCCACCTGCAGACCGGAGGGCAGTGTGTTCTGGATATCGTTGCGGGCACCGGGCTGGCGCAGGTTCTGGTACAGCAGATCCTCAAACACGGCTCGCGACTTCTTGAAGCCGTTGGTGCTGACGTTCGCCAGGTTGTTGGAGATGACGTCCATCTTGACCTGCTGGGATTCGAGACCCGTCTTCGCAGTCCACAGGGATTTGATCACGGTATCCTACCTCTCGGCTATCAGCTTTGCAGGGACAACAGACTGTTGCCCTGCTGTGCATTGGTGTTGGCGTCGTCGATCACTTTCATTTGCATTTCGTAGCGACGCGCACTGTTAATCATGGCAACCATGGATTCGACCGCGCTGACATTGGAGCCCTCCAGCGCGCCGGACATCAGCCTGGCATTTTCATCTGCGGGCAGATCAGGCACTTCCCCCTCGGCATTGGGCAGCGCGCGGAACAGTCCGTCGATGCCACGCAGCAGGCCGTTTTCCACCGGTGTGACGAGCTTCAGACGGCCCACTTCGACGATCGCATCGGGATCCTCGCCGGCGCCGATCGCACTGATGGTGCCATCGGCGCCCAGTGACAGAGCGGAGCCCAGCGGCACCACCAGCGGGCCGCCGTCACCAATGACCGGCTTGCCGGCGCTGGTAATCATGCCGTTCCCGTCCACCTGCAGATCGCCGCGGCGGGTATAGGCCTCGCTGCCATCATCCGCCTGCACCGCCAGCCAGGCGCCATCCTGCAGGGCGACGTCCAGGTCGCGGCCGGTGGCGTTGACAGGACCGGCACTGAAATCAGAACCGGGGGTACTGGCCGCCACCGAAACCCGGGTCGGCAGCAGACCGTCGCCCTGCACCGGCACCGAGCGCATCGCGTTCAGCTGGGCCCGGAAACCGGAGGTGCTGACGTTGGCGAGGTTGTTGCTGACCACCGCCTGCTGATCAAAACTCTGCTTGGCGCCACTCATGGCTGTATAGAGAATGCGATCCATGATTCAGGCCCTGTTAGCGCAGGTTCACTGCGTTTTGCAGGACTTCGTCCTGGACCTTGATGGTCTGGGTGTTGGCCTGATAGGTGCGCTGGGCGATGATCAGGTCCACCAGCTCCCGGGTCAGGTCGACATTGGATGACTCCAGTGCACCGGCCTCGATATCGCCGAACAGGCCGGTACCGGCAAGGCCCACCAGAGCCTGGCCGGAGGCTCCCGTTTCCGCCCAGACGTTGTCACCCGCTGCCCGCAGTCCTTCAGGATTGCGGAAGTTGGCCAGTACGATGGTCCCCAGCACCTGGGACTGTTCGTTGGAATAGTTGCCCATCAGCTCGCCCGCTTCGTTGATGGTCACGCCCACCAGGCTACCGGCGGAGAAGCCATCCTGGTCGAGTGCATCCAGCGAAAAGTCATTGCCAAACTGGGTGGTGCCGTCAAAGTCGATCGGGAAGGTCAGTGGATCGACGCCCCCGGGAGAGCAAAGGCGTAATTGGGGAAGGTGCTGGCGCCATCGTCCAGGGTACCGTTGGTATTGAATACCAGTTCACCCACATTGACCGTGTCGTCGGCCCCGTCCACTGCCACCCGGGTTTCCCAGGTGTTGTCGGCGGTCTTGGTGAAGTAGAGCGTCATCGTGTGCTGGATGCCCTGCGAGTCAAACGCGGTACCGGTGTTGGCGTAGGTATAGGTGTCGCCGTCGGCGGGGTCAAAGGGCACCACGCCGCGGTCAATGGTGTCCGAGCGGCCGTCCAGGTTGAGCGAAGCATCAACAGCGGTGGTCGGGACGGCGGCCAGGCCACCAGCCGGAACCTGCAGTTCGACGGGAGCACCGCCGGCACCGACGCCGGCAGGGAAGCCGGTCAGCCGAGCGCCCTGGGCGTTTTCCAGATAGCCCTCACGGGTCATCGTGAGCTGGCCATTGCGCGAATATACCGCTTCATCGTTCTGCGAAAAACGCAGAAACCCGGTGCCGCTGATCGCCAGGTCCAGGTTGCGGTTGGTGGTTTCGAGGGTGCCGTTGCTGAAGTCCTGCAGGATGGCTGATACCCGGGTACCCAGGCCCGCGCCAGCGCCGGCATACACATCGGCAAACTGCACACCCGCACCCTTGAAGCCCACTGTCTGCGAGTTGGCGATATTGTTGCCCACCACGTCAAGGTTGGTGGCCGCAGCCTTGAGACCGCTAAGTGCCTGTGAAAAACCCATATTCCATCTCCTTGCTTGTACTAGCGTATGTTGGATCCGATCCCCGGATCAGGGGAAATGCATGAATCTCAGAGAATCTTGCGAATCTCGTCCAGTGCCACCTGGCCGGAAATGCCACCCAGGTCCAGCCGGGGACCATCGTCGCCGGTACTGATACCACTCACCAGCGCATAGTTGAGTACCGTACTGGCTACCCGGTCGCCCTCGGCAGTCGCCTCGACGCTGACCCGGTAGGCTCCCTCAGGAGCCAGGCTGCCATCGGTCATGGTGCCGTCCCAGGTCAGTGACTCGACTCCGGCGTCCATCGGGAAGGGCTCAAACCTGCGCACCACCTCACCGCCACCGCTATAGATAGTCACGGTCACGGCGTCGGCTGGCCGTGCCAGCTCAATCCCGATCGGGGTGGTGCTGCCCTCTTCACCGGCCAGTACACGATCACCCGGTACCAACACGCCCTTGCCGATCAGGCCGGCGGCCTGCAGTGTCTGGCCCGCATCGATCTGGTCGTTGATCCCGGCCAGCGTAGTATTGAGCTCGGCGATGCCACTGACCGTATTGATCTGTGCGATCTGGGAGGTCATCTCCGCATTTTCCATCGGGTTCATCGGATCCTGGTGCTTGAGCTGGGCCACCAGCAGGGTCATGAAACTTTCCTGCAACTCCGCCGCCTTGGCAGCCCCGCCCGCTGCGCCGGTGGTGGTGTTGAGCGAGTTCAGGACATTCGAATCAATGCTGCTTGTCGCCGGCATCAGCTTTCTCCCAGAGTCAGTGTTTTCAGCATCAGCTGCTTGCTGGTATTGAGTACTTCGACATTGGCCTGATAGGACTTGGAGGCCGAGATCATGTTGATCATTTCATGTACCGGCTCGACATTGGGCATGGTCACGTAGCCGGCCTCGTCCGCCAGCGGATCGCCCGGACGGTATTCCTGACGCATCGGCGCGTTGTCCTCGATGACTCCGCTGACCCGCACACCGCCGATACCGGTGTTGTTCCTGTCCACCGTTTCAAACATGACCTGCCTGGCCCGGTAGGGTTCGCCGTCGGGACCGGCGACGCTGTCCGCATTGGCCAGGTTGCTGGCCGAGACATTCATGCGCTGTGCCTGGGCGGTCAGCGCGGATCCGGAAATATCAAAAATATTGAACATCGACATACTGCGTTCCTTCGGTTACTCGCCCATCCCGCTTATTCAGACTGCATGGCAGACTTGAGCCCCTGGATCCGGCTCTTGGCCATGGACAATGCCGCCTGATAGCGTACGCTGTTGTCGGCAAAGGCCACCCGCTCGCGATCCATGTCGACGGTATTGCCATCCAGGCTTGGCTGGTCCGGCACCCGGTACAGCAGATTCTGCGCGCCGGACGACTGCAGCCCGCCCTCGATATGGCGGGCAGAGGTCGTGCTCAGCGCCAGTCCACGATTGCCATTGCCGTCAGGTCCCGCGGCCCGCGCCAGCTCTTCGGCGAAGTGGAAGTCCCGCGCCTTGTAGTTGGGCGTATCGGCATTGGCGATATTGGTGGCCAGGACCTGTTGCCGTTGGTGCCGCAGGCCCAGTGCCTGCTGATAGAAGTCCAGGGACCCGGCGATTTTGTCGATCATGTGCATTGACTCCGAATTGCCAGCGCTTTGCAGCAGAATCAAGAGTAAAGCCGATGCCGTCATCTCAAAATCGCAAACAGACCCGTATTTGTTGTCTATTTCTCTTTTTCGTCGGGCAGCACCAGGCCCTACACTAGCCGGCAGGTTCACAATTCCGGTATCTGCCCAGGTCCATGAAATATTTCGCCCACATCGTCCGGCCCGCCGCGACCCGTCTGCGCCCCATCTGGCTACTACTGATGCTGCTGGCTTGCAGTGTGCCGGCCATTGCGGGGCAACAGCAGGAAATGGCGGAACAGCGGCAGGTAATGGATGCCGTACACCACTTCCTGCGGCAGCACACCCGGTCGCTGGGAGAACAGGTAGAGATCGAGGTCGTCCCGCCGCGGGTCAACTTTCCCGCCTGCCCGAACCCCCAGCCCTTCCTGCCCGGGCGTGAGCAGGCCCGCTGGGGCCGCCTGTCGGTAGGTGTGCGCTGTGGCGACGATGAGCGGCTGCGCTACCTGCAGGCACAGGTCAGTGTCATCAGTCGCTATTGGGTCACCTCCCGCGCGCTGGACAAGGACACACCGCTGGATGCCTCGGTGCTTACCCAGCAGACTGGCGACCTGGGACGCCTGCCCCGGCAGGTGATCCGCAATCTGGACGATATCGAGGGCACGGTAACGCGCAGACCACTGGCAGCTGGCACGGTACTGCAGCAGGCGCTGCTGCGGGTGCCTCCGCTGGTTGAGAGGCGCCAGGCGGTAACCGTGGAAGCTGCCGGCAGCGGCTTCCGCATCTCCCGTCAGGGACGTGCCATGGACGCCGGCGCCAGGGGTGACAGGATCCGCATCCGGCTGCCCAACCGCGAGGTTCTGCAGGCAGCGGTTATCGGTCCGGGGCGGGTTGCTGTAAACTAGTATTGGGTACTCGCTGTAAACAGGCCCTGAAGTGAATGGCACTTACTTGAGGGTTTCGGGACTTCGTAGCCCGGTCGACATCCTGGGAGGGTGCTTTCGAGACACGCCGTGAACCCTTCCGTGGGGGCTCGGATGCGACATCCATGTCGCATACGGTCTCGAAAGCACCCTCCCAGGACGCCGACCTTCTACCGGAGCGAGCTAAACTAAGTGCCATTCGCCCTAAAGTGATGAGCTACAGTGCCGATATAGAGGCTATATGATATCTACCGGAGATGATCACATTGAAAATTAACGGCTATTCCTCTCCCACGCAGGCCGGCCAGGCCGCCCCGGGCAGGAACGAAGGCAAAACCGCCGCAGCGCCCAGCAGTGCAGCTGCTTCCCCTGCCGCGGTGACGCACCTGAGCTCTTCCACCGGAGACACCAGCAGGGACGTCGACACTGCGCGGGTCGCGGAAATTCGCCAGGCAATTGCAGAGGGCCGCCTGGAATTTCGTGCCGACCTGATCGCGGACAAGCTGATCGCCAGCGTCCAGGACCTGCTGGACCAGGATCAACAGTGAGCCTGGAGCCGCACCTCGAAAGCCAAAAGGCGCGCCTTGAGCGCCTGCGGGTGCTGCTGACCCGCGAACAGGGCCTGCTTACTGAAGGCCAGGTCAGCAGCGAGGAACTGGCCACCGTCGCCAGCGAAAAACAGCGCGAGCTGAAAGAAATTGAGGCCTTCGAAGCGCAGCGGCGCAAGGCCCAGCAACGTCTCGGCTATGGCATGGGACGCTCTGGAGCCCGACAGGCAGCCATCCAGGCCGGCTGTCCTGAGCTGTGGGCGACCATCGAGCAGCTGGCCACGGAAGTCGGCCGCCTCAACCAGCTCAATGGCAAATTGATCCATCTGCGGCTGGAAAACAACCAGCGCATGCTGAATTTTCTCCAGGAAGCTGCCGGCGCAGGCCTCTATGGCCCCGATGGCCAGGCGGGATTGCGAGTGGGTCAAGTGGACTCCCGGGTCTGAACAACTGCGACCGACGACAATCCTGATCATAGTTTGCCACCTTTTGCGGAGCGGCGCGCGCTCGGCAAGGCGCCGGCCCGGCCTGGTGAAAATGGAGAGAATTGTCAGTGATTGACGTGCAGGAACTGGCCAACACCCCTCCCCTCGATATATTGCTGAGCTGTCAGCCGGTCTACACCCGCAACCAGGATGTGGCTGCCTTCTATCTGATGCTGCAACACACGGATGCCGACGGCATGATCGCGATGAGCGACATCCAGGCGCTGGTGCCGGTAGTGCTGGAGAACTATGCAAAACTGTTCCAGCACGGCAAGATCGGACCGGTTCCGTGCATTATCCGGATCACACCCCAGATCCTGTTCGATTCTGCATTGCTGGAACTGCCCCGCAAGCAACTGATCCTGGAGATCAGCGAGGCCGAATCGCTGCCGCCCGGGGAGCTGACCCGGCACCTGCAACAGCTCTCCGCGAACGGGCACCGCCTGGCGCTGGACTGCAGCACGCTGAATATAGCTGATGCCGACCAGCTCCTGGGGACCGTGCATATTGCGCGCCTGGACCTGGACAGACTGAACAGCGATGAATTGCAGCGAGCATTGAAAAGACTCAAGCGCGGCGGCATCGACATTCTGGCTCACAATATCTGCGACGAGGCACAGTTCCGGGATTGTGTCGAGCAGGGCTTTACCTATTACCACGGCCCATTCCTGGGCAAGCCTACACCGGTGCAAGGCCGAAAAATCGGTGGCAACAAAGTACTGCTGCTGCAATTGCTGGCGAAACTGCAGGATCCCGACGCCACCGTCACCAGTCTCGAGGCTATCGCGATCAGGGACGCGACTCTCACCTACCGTCTTCTTCGAATTGTCAACGCCGCAGCCCTGGGATTTCGACGTAAAGTGGATACCCTGTCCGAGGCCATCACTCTGCTCGGCACAGAGGAGATCAAGCGCTGGGTCAATCTGTTTCTGGTCGAAAATGAGCCGGGCAAGCCCGGCGAGCTGACCCGCAACATGCTGGTGCGCGCCCGGATGTGCGAGATTCTGGCGCAACTGGGCAACCAGCCCAATCCGGTCAATTACTTCATCGTCGGTTTGCTGTCGCAGCTGGATGTGCTGATGGATATCAGCATGCCGGACCTGATGGAACAGGTGCCACTGGGCCCTGAAGTCAAACTCGCACTGCTGCAGCGTGCCGGTAGCCAGGGCGAAACACTGGCTGAAGTCGAGCGCTATGAGCAGGGCCGTTTCGATGAATTGCAGGATCTGTACAACAAGGCGTATTACGAGGTCGCCTACCGGCACGCCAGCGCCTGGGCCCGACAGGTCGAATTCGAGCTTCATGGCTGAATACAAGCGCGCGGAGGCACTCTGCGCTGCGATCGCCCTTCCTACCCGCCCTACCTACATTTTTCTTCTACGGTCATAAAGTCCCGGCGACGGCGGCCGATAACTTTATTGAGCAGTTGGCATCACGCGACCAGGCGGAAGCACCTTGGTCCGGTCCGGTCGCCATTGACTTGACCCAAGAGAGGAGCCCTGACTATGTCAGTTACACTCGAAAATCCCCTTACCGCGGCGCCGCGGCGTGCGCCGCTGATCACTCTGGCACTGGCCGCGCTGGCCCTTGTCGCCGCAAGCCCGGCAGTTGTCGCCTGTGACCAGCCCGCGTTCAGTTACCAGATCCCCGACGGCAAGTCCGCGGATGAAGCTGCGATGGCCGCGGCCCAGCAGGCGGTTAAATCCTACGTCGAGGCCGGTGAGAGTTTCATCAGCTGCCTGGAGCAGGACGGCAGTGTCAACTCGGGTAACCTGGCCCGCCTGCGCAATTCCACCATTGATGACATGGAGCAGATCGCCGCCAAGTTCAACCGACAGCTGCGCCAGTATCGAAAGGCCAACTGATCTCATGCCCTCCCTCTTTTGCCGCATTGGCGGGCCCACAAACCGCGCTCTGCCTTGTTGCCTGCTCTCGACATAAGCCCGCCACCACGCCTGCGCCGGTCTGGCCTGCCCTGGACCGGCTGGCAGTCCGCCCTGAATCGGCGCGAGAGGAAGGAGTTGACAACACCTTCCTGCAAGCTGATTTCCAGCCTGGAGACCGGCCATCGGCAGTTGAACCGGTACCTGTCCGGGCCGGCAGGTAGCAGTCGCGTTAGCGCCCGATTCTGCTATCATCAGTTGACGGGTGGTTCATGGCGAATCGGCGACGGGGCCGGCGGGGAGCGAATTGAAGCCTACAGTCAGTACAGGCGCGAGCATCCAGCCAGCAGCATCCCGAGGCGTCTGTAGACAAGGCTTTTGATATCATGGAATTTTCGCATTCAAAGCACGGTCGAGCCGCCGATTGGGGCCATCACCCGCTGCCTGCAGGCGTGATTCTGGCTGTGGATGACGACCCGGGCAGCCTGCTGCTGGCATCTGAATACTTCGGCTCCGAAGGCTATCGCGTTGACACCGCCCTCAGCGGCGACGACGCGCTGGCGCGCATCGAACAGATCCAGCCGGACATCATTTTGCTGGACATTATCATGCCGGGCATGGATGGCTACGAGGTATGCCGCCGTATCAGGCGCATGCCGCATTTCAAGAGCACCCCCATCATCATCCTCACCTCGCTGGACAACAGCGATGCCGAGCAGCGCGCCTACGATATAGGCGCCTGGGATTTCGTCACCAAACCAATCCACTGGCCGACACTCAAACACCGGGTGCAGTTTGCGCTGCGTGCATCCCGCGCCATGATGGCGGAAAGATCGGCGGACCGGTTTGCGCGCGTGATCAACCAGTCTCCGAATGAAGTGTTGATATTCGACTCGGTATCGCTGCTGGTGCTGGACGAGAACGTCAGTGCGCTAAGGAATCTCGGCTACAGCAAGGAAGAACTCAAGAATCTGAGTTTCATCCAGACCCTGCACGGCGAGACACCGGAGTCGCTGGAATCCATTTTGCAGCAGGTGAGATTGCGCCAGCAGGAAAAATTCAAGTTCCAGATGCAGCGCAAGGACGGTTCAACCTACTCGACCGAGGCCACGCTACTGTACTCTGTCGAAGAGGATCCCCGAGTCTATGTAGCAATCCTACAGGATACCAGTGAAAAACACCGTATCGAAGAAGAACTTCACCGACTGTCCTTCTACGATGAATTGACGGGCCTGGCAAACCGGCGCCTGCTCGAAGACCAGGCCGGCCAGTTGTTGTCCATGGCCCAGCGCAATGGCCATCGCTGCGCGGTCTGCATTCTCGACCTGGACGGGATCCGGCACATCAATGACGCGCTGGGACCCGCGGTCGGAGACCTGTTGCTGCAGCAGATCTCGCAGCGGCTCGCAGACGTGGTGCGGCGGTTTGACCTGATAGCGCGTGACGAATCGTCCTCTCCGGCAAACTCCGGCACGCAGCTGGCACGTTTTGGCGGCGACGAGTTTGTGCTGGTACTGAGCGATTTCGACAACCCCCTGGACCCCGCCAAGGCTGCAGAGCGCATTCTGGAGGCCGTGGCCCTGCCCTGCCTGATCCAGGACAATCAACTGAGCCTGACCGCGTCCATGGGTATCTCGCTGTACCCGGACGACGGCGACAACCTGGATGAACTGGTGCAGCGCGCCCACACCGCGATGTACGCTGCCAAGCGCGCCGGCAAAAATCGCTACTCCTTCTTCACCGAAGAAAACAACCGCAATCTGATCAGCCGGATGCAACTGGAAGCGGAGCTGCGGGCCGCTATCGAGAACGAGGAGTTCGAGCTGCACTACCAGCCCCTGGTCGACACTGCCCTGCAGCGGGTAACCGGCGCGGAATGCCTGCTGCGCTGGCGTCACCCCGACGGCATGCGTTTTCCCGACCAGTTTATTCCGCTGGCCGAGGAGACCGGGCTGATCCTGCCGATTGGCGAGTGGGTGCTGCGCGAGACCGTCGCCCAGCTGAACCGGTGGGCCGACGTTATCGGCGAGGATTTCGGGCTCTCGGTCAATATTTCCAGCTTGCAGATCCGTGAACAGCGTTTTCTGGAACGCACCCGTGAACTGCTGAAGGCGAACCCGATAGCAGATGGCCACCTGATTTTCGAGCTCACGGAAAGCTCTCTGATAGAAGACGTGGAGGGCACGATCCGGTGGTTGCGCGACATCGAGAGTCTGGGCATTCGCATTGCGATCGACGACTTCGGTACCGGCTATTCCTCGCTCAACTACCTGGTAAGACTGCCGGTCTATTGCATCAAGATCGACCGCGTCTTCGTCAACAACGTCGACCACGACCGCGATCAGGCAGCCATCGTCCTGGCCATCTTCCAGATGGCCAGGGCCCTGCGGATCGAGGTAGTCGTCGAGGGGGTGGAAACCCGGGAGCAGCTCGCTACACTGACCGCCATGGGCTCCTGCGGCATCCAGGGCTGGCTGGTGAGCAAGGCGCTTCCGGTCGACCGTTTCGAGCAATTTCTGCAGGAATTTCCACCCTCGGAGCTGCCGGCTCCCGCACTCTGAACGCCGCCCGCTCCGGCGAACACACAACCCGGACAGGCAACCGGAAACAGGAGTTATTGTGTCAATTCGCTTTCTTCGCAGGCGGCGCCGGTCGCTGTCAAAACTCGCCTGGGGACTGATACCGCTGGCCCTGATCGTCGCCACACTGCTGCTGTTGCGCCCCTCCGGCTCCGATGACGGCAGCGCGGACATTAGCCTGGTCGCCAGCTATCCCGATGCCGAGCTGTGGGCGGTTAATCCCGGACTGCGCCCCGGCGCTGCCGGGCAGGAGTTTGTGGCGCCCAACAGCGCACGACGCAACCGGGTATTGCAACGGCTCGGTCAGTTTCGGGCTGATTACCGGCAGTCTGCTCCCTTCCTGACAATAAGCCACAGTGCCGGCTCGCCGGCCCGGCGCCAATTCGCCCGGGAGCTCGCAGGGGTTCTGGCCCAGCACGATCTTGGCGCCGCGGGCGCCGGGCCGGCTCCGGCGGAGGCAGAGAGAGAGGCCGACATCATCGTGCGCGCCGCCCGGCGCGACCAGAACATTGTTCGGGCCCTGCTGCAGGCGCTTTCGCCCTACTATTCTGCGCATGTACTCCTGTTATTCGACGAATCCATCAGGCTCGACAGACTGAGCCTGCACATCGCCGGTGACCCCACATTCACCCGCGAAGGGCTTGCGATCTTCCCGCGATAACTCCGGCGCTCACCGAGCTGCAGTGCAAACGGCCTGTCAAAGACCAAAGGGCCAGGTATCGGGCATCCCCTGCTGCTCCCGAAACCCCAGCGGTGTCACCGCGCCGGTTTCATCAAACCATATATAATCGTCGAACTGCTCCCCGAGGCGGGCGTGGAAATAGTGGCTGGCCCACTCCGTCGCAGGCCGGTAAATCACGCCGATGGCCCGCTCCGGGCGCTCCTCGACCAGCCTGCCACGCAGATCCGGGGCAACGTACCGGCGGCCCACCGGCACACTGAAGGCAGGAATACCGGTATCGTGGCAAAGCCGCTCCCAGCTGCCGGCCAGCGACGGCACCACCTTCATCACCTCCATTGCTCCGCCCCAATCGCTGGCGGCGGCAACCGTGCCACTGTGGGTCCCCATACCAACCAGGTAGGCATCGTCGCCAAAAGCCTGGCGACACAGCTGACCCAGGTTGTGCTGACCGCGCACCGACACTTCGGTAGCCCTGGCATCGCCGATATGGGAGTTATGCGCCCACACCACGATCTTCCCATTTTCACGATACTCCAGCAGTGAACGGAGGGTATCGAACATATGGCTGTCCCGGAGGTTCCAGGAGTCGGCAAGGCCGTCGTACAGGCTCCGGTAATACTGTTCGGCATTGGCCACCAGACGGGCATTGTGCATCGCGTCCAGGAAGCTGTCGCCGTCCTGGGCCATGTATTCGAGCTGCCGCTCCATCATGGCGGTCAGGATATCCACCACTTCACTCTCGCACTCGCGGTAGCGGCCCGACATCGCAGCACGGCCATAGGTAGCAGGATCTTGTTGCCATGGTGTAAGACAACCATAGCGCTCGCGGGCGTCCCGGGCGGCGGCGGGGTCGATACGCTGCAGGTAGTTGATGACCTCATCCATGGAGGTATACATGCTGTACAGATCGAGGCCATAGAACCTCACTCGCGAACCGATGTCCGCAATGCCGCCATTGTGTCGCCGCAGCCATTCGACGAATTCCTGAACCTGGGTATTGCGCCACATCCAGGTCGGAAAACGGCTGAACGCGCGCCACTCCGAAGGCGGCATCCTCAAATCGCGCACATAGTGATCTACACGGGCCGCATCGGGCCAATCCGCTTCCACTGCCACCCCGGTGTAATGCTTCTGTTCGATCAGTCGTTGTGTGAGACGGGCCCGGATACGATAAAACTCCTCGCTGCCGTGGCTCGCCTCGCCGATCAATACCACCCGGCTGTCGCCAATGCGCCTGAGCAAATTGTCCAGCTTGGTATCGCCGTCGAGCGGTTCCGCCGCGGCAGCCAGCAGTTGCGAAGTCGTAGCCGGCTGCTCGGATGCACCAAGGTTCCCGGCGCGCGGGCGCCGTCGATCGTTGTGCCGATGCGAGTCACCGGGCCAGCCCGCCTCGCCGATCAACGGCACGAACCGCACAGGTCCCAGTTCCTCCCGCTCAAATTCGTCTTCTCCGATGCGGGTCAGCCGGACCAGTCCCTGCATCGCTGCGCTGCCGACCGGCATGACCAGGCGGCCCCCGACACTCAATTGAAGCTTCAGCGGTTCGGGAATGGCCGGGGCGCCGGCAGCGACCACAATACCATCGAAGGGCCGGGCCGCCGGCCAGCCTACCGAGCCATCGCCGTGGATCACTTCGACATTGTCGTAACCGAGCTCGCGCAGCAGTTCGCTGGCCGCGGCCGCGAGTGCCGGTACCCGTTCAATGCTGTAGACCCTGCCAGCCATTTCCGCCAGAACCGCCGCGGCATAGCCCGAACCGGTGCCCACATCCAGAACCCGGGCATCGGCCGGCAGTTGCAGGGCATTCAGCATCGACGCGACCACCCAGGGCTGGGAAATGGTCTGGTCACAGGCGATCGGCAGCGCTGTATCCTCGTAGGCAAATTCCCGCATATTGGCGGGCAGGAAGCGCTCCCGCGGTACCCGCCGCATCGCATTGAGAACCCGCTCATCGTCAATACCCCGCGCGGCCAGCTGCAGTTGCACCATGGCCTCACGCTGGGTCTCGCAATTACTGCTGTTGTCGTGGTTTGCACTCATGACCGGTACCTCCGTCACAACCGGCAAGGCCGCGCCCACCTCGCGCTGGGTTCAAGCGCCAGCGTCGCCTGCAAACCGCCGGCTCAATCCGCGAGTTGTTGCCAGCCGGGATCGGGCTCGAAGCGCGGCCCGTGACGCCCGGCCAGTTGCCGCAGGCGTTGTTCGACAACGTCCACGCCCCGCTGGCGCGCATAATGCAGCGGTCCCCCACGGAACGGGGCAAAGCCGGTCCCAAATATGACGGCCGCATCCAGGACGTCGGCGTCCTGTACCACCTGCTGACGCAGACAGGCAACGCAGGCATTGAGTAGCGGCAACAGCAGCCGGTCCGCGGTATCGGCCGGCGCCGGCGCGGTAGAATCTTTCTTTTCGGGACCGCCGTCATTCCAGCGGTACAGGCCCCGCCCCGCCTTGCGTCCGGTTTCGCCGTTTTCCACCTTGTCCCGCAACCAGGACGGAACCTCCAGCAAGGGCACACCGGTCAACTGCTGGCGCAGCATGTCGGCGACATCCACACAGATATCCAGCCCCACCTGATCCGCCATTTCCGCCGGCCCCATGGGCATGCCGAAATCGAGTGCCGCCCGGTCCAGGGTTTCCGGTGCCATGCCTTCGTCCAGCATGCACATCGCTTCCAGGAGATAGGGCGTCAGCACCCGATTCACCAGGAAGCCCGGCGCACTCTGCACCGGTACCGGCAGACGGTCGATTGCCTTGGTGAAGGCCCTGGCGCGGGCCAGGCTGGCGTCGGACGCGCGATCATGAGCCACTACCTCCACCAGCTGCATGCGAGACACCGGGTTGAAAAAATGAAGGCCGACGAAGTTCTCCGGCCGTTCGATGTCCTCCCGCAACGTCTCCAGCGGGATGCTGGAGGTATTGGTGGCCAGCAATGCATCCGGTTTCATCTGCTGCTGCAGCTGCGTATACACCGCCCTTTTGATCTCTGTTTTCTCGGGAACCGCTTCGATCAGCAGGTCGGCGTGACGCACACCATCGCCGGCCGGGTCGGGAATCAGGCGATCCAGTACCTCACGGGTAGCGGCCTCGCCGCGGTGCTTGCTCCGGCACAGTCCGGCGGCCCGCCGCACCGCATCGGCAATCGAATCGGGCCGGGTATCGGCCAGTGTCACCCGCAGGCCCTGCAGCGCGCACCAGGCGGCAATATCGCCGCCCATGGCTCCCGCTCCCACCACATGCACCTGCGTCACCGCCGCCTGCTCGCCGCCAGCCTGCCGTTTCAGGGCTTCGCGCAGAAAGAATACCCGCACCAGGTTCTGGCCCGCCGTCGAGGTCACCAGCCGGGCAAAGGAGTCTGCCTCCGCCGCCTGCATGGCTGTCCGGTTGCCGCCGTGGCGGCGCCACAGCTCGATCAACTCGAACGGCGCCGGGTAATGCTCGGCCGAGACCCGCTGCCGGGTCTGGGCCACCATCCTTCGTGCCGCCAGATCCCGGCTCCAGCGCTGCTCCAGCAACTTGCAATAGCGCGGCCGCGATGCCCTCGCCAGGGCACCGTCAGCGGCAGCGCCTACCGCCGGACGCACATGGCGCTCGCAGGTGACCGCATCCACCAGGCCCAGCTTGCGGGCTCGCCCGGCGGGCACCGGTTTACCGGTGAGCATCAGTTTCATCGCCTGCAGTGGATTGATCTGGCGGCTGCTGCGGAAGGTGCCGCCCAGCCCCGGGTGCAGGCCCAACTGAACCTCCGGGAAACCGAGCATGGCGCCTTCGATGGCGATGCGGTAGTCGCAAGCCAGCGCCAACTCCAGTCCGCCGCCCAGACAGGCGCCGTGAAGCACGGCGATACGCGGTATGGCGAGATTCTCAAAACCATCGACCACTTCGTGAGCCTGTTGCAACTGGCGTACGACGCTGTCGGCGCTGCGGGCGTCCCGGAACATGCCGACATCCGCGCCCACACAAAACCCCGCCGGCTTGCCCGAACGCAGGACCAGTGCCCGCGGCGGACGCCGCCGCAGCTCGGCGGTAATCTCCGCCAGTTCCTCCAGGACCGCCTCGTCCAGGGTATTGACCGAACTGTCGCAGCGACTCAGCACCAGCCAGGCAATATCATCCTCATCCCGGGCCAGCCACCAGTGACGCCAGGCTGTGTCGGCGGCGAGGTCCACGGGGCCCAATTCCAACCGCCGCGGATTGAGCAGTGCAAGCACGTCGGTAGTCATGGGTCGGACCTCTCCAGCAACATTGCGCCGCCCTGGCCGCCGCCGATGCATTCGGTGGCCACACCCAGGCGCCGGTCGAGGCGCTGCAGGGTATTGGCCAGATGCAGCACAATCCGGTTGCCGCTCGTGCCCACCGGATGCCCCAGGCTGATGGCGCCGCCGTCGACATTGAGACGGTCGAGTTCGGGTGCGCCTGGCGGCTGCTCCAGGCCCAGTGCCTCACGGCAAAATTGCGCGCTGTTCCACGCTTTCAGGCAGGCCAGAACCTGAGCGGCAAACGCTTCATTGATTTCCCACAGATCGACATCGGACATTTCCAGTGCCTGCCGTTGCAACAACCGGGTAGCACTGAGTACCGGCCCCAGCCCCATGATGGCAGGGTCCAGCGCGGACCAGTGGCTGTCCACGATACGGGCCCGGGGCGTGAGCGCGTGGCGCTCGACGGCCGGCCCGGAGGCCAGCACCACCCAGCTGGCGCCGTCGCTTATCTGGGAACTGTTGCCTGCGGTCACTTGACCCCAGGGCTTTTCAAAGGTCGGTTTCAGCGCCGCCAACCGGGCACTGTCGGTATCCGGGCGCACCCCGTTGTCAAATTCATGGCAGCGGCCGTCAGGACTGAAGGCCGGAGTCACCTCATCCGCCAGGTAGCCCTGTTGCTGGGCCCGGGCCAGGCGGTGATGGCTGCCAGCGGCGTACGCATCCGCCTCAGCCCGGGAGATATCGAACAGATGGGCGAGCAATTCCGCGGTCTGGCCCATATTGAGTTCGACCACAGGATCGGTCAGCCCCTGCAGCAAGCCGATGACCGGCTTGAAGTGGGAAGGACGGAAGCGGCGCAGCAACTTGAGTTTGTCCGTGAGGGAGCGCGCACCGTTGAGGGCCGCCAACCAGTCGGTGGCCTGCGGTCCGAAATACAGCGGCGCATGACTCAAGGCCTCGCTGCCGCCCGCCAGGACCAGATCGGCGCTGCCGTCGCGAATGGCACGAAAGCCGCGATCTATGGACAGCATGCCGGATCCACAGTTGATCTGCACGGTATAGGCAGGCATGGCCGGCCCCAGCCCCAACCTCAGCGCCGCGACCCGCGCCGGGTTCATCTCCCCGGCCAGTACGTTGACGCAGCCGAGAATCACCTCGTCAAATGCAGTGGGGAGAAACGGCTGCCGCAACAGCAGCGGCCCCCGCACTGTACCGCCAGATCCACCGGCGTAAACGGGCCGCGGCCACCTGCTGCCTTCAGAAACGGGGTGCGGGCACCGTCCACCAGGTAGACTGGCCGCCCCGGGACTGCTTGTTGATCTCCAGGGGTGTCGATGAACGCCTCCGGTATTTCCGCTGGCAGTCTCCTCGGTCTCCGAGGCGGCTGACTCGTTTGCATCGCGTTGCTTCAAACCTGATTGAGCGTACCTCCTGTTGCAAGCCAAGTCCGGGCGCCATCGCACACTGGCGGTCAGCCCCCGCTCCATTTGCTACACCAGCCAGCGCTCCCAGCCGCCGTAACGGTCCCTGACCCTGCCGCGGGGCACCGCGAGACCGGCAAGCGCGACCGCGCTCAGCAACGAAGCTCCCGTGGCCACCGCGCCCGCGTCATGGGCAAAGGGCGTAATCACGAGCACCACGGCCAACGGCAGCAACAGCCAGCGGACGGGCCGGGCTGATTCCGCCATCGCAATGACCCCAACCGTGATGACCAGGGCGCCCACCAGGTGGTCCCAGGCTGCCATGGCACCATCGCTGCCCAGCGTGACCCGCGTGAACATCAGCCACAGGCCGATCAACAGGCACAGTCCCAGGTTCCATGGCAGGTTGACGCCGGTCACAAGCGTATCCCTGGCAATAAGGAGCGGCCGGCGCTCGAAATCGTCCCCCGGGCCGGCTTCGCCCTCATCGGTGTCGCCAGTGAAGAAAATCTTCAGCACAGGCGCCCCGGCCCGCTGGCGGCGGCGCAGAAACTGGCCAGTGGCAACAAACTCATTGAAGGCATAGGCGATCTGCAGCAGCATCAGTGCCGCCATCAGCAGACACAGGCTGCACCAGGTACCGATAATCAGGGGCTGGATAATGATGAACGTGATCGATACCACCCCCAGCGGCACGATCAACAGCCCGAAAGACGCCACCAGCCATGGCATGGTACGCCAGCGCCGGGTGCCACCGATCAGGCCTATCAGTACCTCGAGGGCATAGACCATCGCCCCCATTCCCGCGTCAGAGACCGGGAAAGACTCGGACAGCTCGGAACCAATAACGGCCTCGGTGCCGTTCAACTGTGGGGCGCCGGCCCCCGCGCCGGAAAAAAACGGATCCCAGACACCATCGATGTGGCCCAACTGCCAGGCCGCCAGGTAGCGGGCGACGAAGAAACCCACCAGCGCCAGTGCAATGACCGGCATGCGCTGCAGCCAGCTGGAAGGGTTGTGGTCCCAACCCGGCGGCGTTTCCGGCCCCATCGTCGCCGCCACCGGTGATATGCCGGGAGCGGGCCCAACAGCGGCGGCCAGGCCGATTACCAGCATTCCCACCAGCGTCCCGTTGAGATAACCGGCGGCACTTGCGGTGGCAAACAGTAGAGGTGCGAACATCAACCACAGCCCTATGGCAGCGCACACCCAGCGTGCCCAAGCCTGCCGCCAGGACAGCGACAGCGCAGCAAAACCTGTCAGGACCGCGCCGGCCGCAGTGTCGCTCCAGGCCAGTGCGGTGCCGGTATAGCCCAGCAACGGCGGCGAGCTCAGCAACCACAGGCCCAGCATCATATTGACGAAATGCGACCACAGGCCGCGGGCATGCTGACGGCGGAACTGTTGTTGATACTGCTGCAGCAGCCGCTCCGGATTGCGGCCCAGTGTATCCGCCTCAATCAGCCAGTCGGGCGGTGTGATGCCATTGGCTTCATACCAACCTCGCGGGTCGGCTTGCAGGCTGCCGACCAGCGCCTCCAGGCCGTCCATCAGGCGATGCCTGGGCTCCCAACCCAGCTGCTCACGGGCTCGACTGATGTCCAGCTCATAGTGGTCGCTGGCCAGATCAATCATGAAAGGCCGGATAAAAGGCTTCTCCCCCTTGTCGAAATAGTCCGGCACGACCGGCTCGGCCTTCTCCTCGACCCAGGCGCCGGTTTTGGCCACCGGCCGCGGCAGCGACAGCGTCGCCCAGTGGTCTTCGCCATGGATAAGCTCGCCCAGCCGCTGCTGCACCGCCTCATAACTGTCACTGTGCGGTTCACCGACAAGAATTTCATTCTCCGCTGGCAGTTGCCGCCGCCGTTCGATGGTGAGCCGGAAAGCTTCTATCATGTCTGCCTGGTGCAGGCAGGCCTGCCCCGTGCGGGTATCGCCGGCGTAGAGATGACTCTTCATGTTCGCCGCGTGGACACGGGCAATCTGGTGCGCCAACGTCGGGACGCAGGTCTTGTCATCATAGAGTCCGGCCAGCCGCAACAGGGTGTAGGGCATGGTCGCCCGTTCGCGAATTACCGCTTCGGTATCCGCCTTGGACTGGGGGTAAATCCAGCCCGGCGCCAGTGGAGTCTGCTCAGTGATTTTGGTACCCGGCTTGCCCGGCCGATGCACCAGCATGGTACTGGAATAGATAAAGCGCTCCACGGCAAAATCCGTCAGCGCCTCCAGCAGGTTGCGGGTACCCTCGATATTGACCTTGTCATACAGCGGTGAGTGCTCACCGGAAAAGTCGAAATAGGCGGCCAGATGCACCACCGCGGCCAGTTTGCGGCCGTGTTCTTCGGCTATGTTACGCATGACCTGACTGACGGAATCGGCGTCGGTCAGATCAAATTCGTAGCTGAAATCCGCTTCTGCAGCGTGCTTGATGTCCAGCGCAATAATGCGGTAGTCGCGGCGCAGGGCGCGGCTCAGGGCACTTCCTATGTTGCCGGCAGCACCGGTAATAAGTACAAAAGGTTTGTCGTTTACCTCGCTGGTGTCGACCATGGTTCAGGACCCTCATTCCAACAGGGAGCGTGAATTTGGCGGGCGCTGGCCCGTTTTTCGACTACTGTCCGGTATAAATCAAGCAAAACTCCTGCCAGTGCCTGAGCACATCGCGCGCCCGAGGGCCCGCGGCCGCCATTGCGGCGCCGGGCGACGACCCGGAGCCGCGGGTACGGTGGCGAACATTTCCCGGCAGAACCACAGGGGCTTGATCCACCTGACCGGCCCGGAAGCAGGAGTAAGCCATTTTGTGATGTAGTTCGCGTAAGCGGATGAATATTCTTGATATTGTCAATTTCTACCGGTACTATTTCACATCCTTGGCAGCATTGTCTGTTCCGGTTCACTGCAACGCAAACGCCGATAGCCAATAAGTGAAATCACGCCTCTATTTCGCCACCACGGCTCTGCTGCTGTCCCTGCCCGGCTCCCTGCTCGCTTCGGAGCTGGAACTGTCCTTCAAGAACCCGCTGCTGGATCTTTCCCTCGATTACCGGTTGCAGGGAGATTTTACCGACAATGACCTGGCACAGACCATTGACAGCTCCCTGCGCAGCCAGGAAATCAACGATCTGCTGCGGGTGGATGCGGTGCTTGAGGCCGACAGCGTCGTCAAAATACTGGGCGAAAGTTACCATCATCGACTGACGTCGGCGTTTACCCGGCCCGTCACCCAATATGCGGATATCAACCTCGAATACCAATATATTCTGGACAAACCCTCCGCTTTCGCGATGGAACAGCAAATCACCGGCTACGCGCTGGGCCTGGACGGCAGCCTGATCGATGGCCGGCTCAGCTTCCACAGCGATTATGGACAGACCGTTTACGATACCTCCCACACTGTGAAGCTGCTGAATTTCAATTCCCGGTATCGGATCTGGTCAGACATGCATATCGACCTCAGCGGCGCAGTGAGGCAACAATATCCCTGGAATGATGCCGGCACCGCCCAGGAAGAACGGCGCTACGGTGTGGGCCTGCACTGGAGTCCGAGCCGCGACTACGCGTTTTCGGTTGAACTTGACGGCCTCGAGGATACCCGCGAGCAGCATTCTGTTTCCCACGGCAGCGGCCGTATTACCTGGACACCGCAATCCTACTGGCAGCTCGAACTGAGTTATGACACCCAACTCGCAGGCGACATGCAAAGCCTGATGCTGCACGCCCGGCTTGACCTCGGCAGCGGCTGAGGCAGACGCCACAGGAATTGAATCCTTACGCCGCCTTTCCCGAACTCGACAAGCTGATATCGCCCATAGTCAGAGCGAACAGGTTCTTCGGGTCATCCAGTGTGGGGACCAGACCAACGGTGGTACCCACGCCATGCTCTGCGGCGCGATCAGCGATGAAACGCAACGCCGAATAGTCTTCAAGCGCGAACCCTACCGAATCAAAAATGGTAATCTCCCGGGGCGACGACCGTCCAGCTTTCTTGCCTGACAACACCTCCCACAGCAGCTCCACCGGATGGTCCTGTGGCAACTGCTGTATCTCGCCTTCAATCCTGGTCTGCGGCTCATATTCAACAAAAATGGTACCGGCACGCAACACCTCAGGATGCAGCTCTGTTTTGCCGGGGCAATCTCCGCCGATGGCATTAATGTGCATGCCGGGTTCAATCATGTGAGGTTCCAGAATCGTTGCCCATGCCTTGTCTGCAGTAACCGTGGTTACGATATCTACACCGCGCACACAATCCTCAGCAGATTTTGCGGGCACCACCTTGAGCGCAGGCACCACCGCAAGTTGCCTCTGCAGTTTATCCATTGCCTGCGGGTCGACGTCATATATGCGAAGCTCGTCGATACCGACAAGTTCGTGAAACGCGATTGCCTGGAATTCACTCTGGGCGCCACAGCCAATCATCCCCATTATCCGTGAGTCAGGTCGAGACAGTACTCCTGCTGCCATCGCGGAAGTTGCCGCGGTACGAATGGCTGTGGTCAGAGTAAGTTCTGACAGCAGCAATGGATACCCTGTCGCTGTCTCAGACAGCGCACCAAATGCCATTACCGTCGGCAAACCGACCGATGTATTGGCCGGATGTCCATTGACATACTTGAAGGCGTAATACTCCTCATCTGCCACCGGCATAAGCTCAATGACACCGATGTCAGAGTGCGCCGCAGTACGGGCACATTTGTCAAAATCGGGCCAGCGCAGAAAGTCGGCGCGAATATAGTCATGCATGCCGCGGATAAAACTGCGCATGCCAACCTTGCCCACCAGTTCCACCACATCGGATACGTCTATAAATTTGCTCATGTTGCTATCTCTCCCGGTTCAGCTTGGTTCAGGTCAGTGAAACGTGGGAGCAGGATAGCGAAGCTGTTGCCTAGCCAAAAGACAACAGAAATAACCATAATGCTGCATTAGATGTCATTTATGCTAGCACCATTGCGCAAATTGCTATATTTTGCGTTATATGGCTACTACTGACGACACTGACCAGAAGCTGATCTCACTGCTGCGATCCAATGCCCGACTGCCCGTAGTCGATCTTGCCAGGAAGCTCGGTTTATCCCGGGCGACGGTGCAAAACCGGATGAATCGACTGGAGCGCACCGGGATCATCATCAACTACACGATAAATGTAAAAGCCGGAGCGGAATTGAATCCGGTTCGAGCACTGGTAAGTATTGCCGCAGACGCCAAAAAGGAAGCCAGGGCGATAGAGTTACTTGCCGGGATGCCGGAGGTTGTTTCAATCCACCATACCACCGGTCGCTGGGACATCATTGCGGAAATCCGTACCGACACGCTAGAGACTTTCAACCGTGTAGTAGGTGAGATACGCTTCATCGACGGCATATCCATGACCGAAACAAACCTGCTGCTCGATAGCATGGAGTACGGTACGCCCGTTTTGATCAACGTTTGATGGCAGTACGCTACTGGGCAGGGTGCCGACTATCGACATGGTCCTGGACGAGGTGGCGTCGATAGTAATCTCTCAATCGACGCCACACATCCTGTTTCGCCTCCGTAGAGACAAAGGTATGACCTTCGTTCGCATACCGAAGCAACTCGACATCCCTGCCCGCCTCGCGCAGCGCATTGAACTGCATGATCATCTCTGGGAGCCAAGGAGAACCAGTCTCCGTCGCCGACAATCATCAGCAACGGTGTTTCAAACTTTTCCGACGAGTATAGGGGCGAAAGGGCCATGTAATCAGCCAGGGTGTCGTTCGGAAAATGTCAGGGCGGCAATCGAGAACGAGCTTCAAGACAGCGGCGGCGCAGTACTGGTATCGGGTTCTATCTGGGCAATAGCATAGTCATCATCAGCCATATAAGCCCCTTAGTACAGCTCCATAACAGTCACAGACGATTTGCACATAGTACTAGGATGGCTCTTAAATGCCCCGCATACTTTCTGGGGCTCAGTATGCCGGATTTTTTGTTTGTAACTACACCGACACTGCTTACTAATGGGGTAGAGCCTGAAGGTGCGTTTCGTGCCTCAACGCACCCTATGGAGTTCAGCGCTTATAGAATGGGACCAACCCAGTGCCTGTGGTCGCCAGGGATTCAACCGGGCTCGCAGCCGCATAGCAGGTTGCTGAAAAACTCCCTCGAATGAGGGAAAATAGCGCAATCGCAGGTTGGAGACCAAACAATGCGCGGTGATTACCAGGAAGGCGGTGACTTGTTCAGTTATGTTTCGCTGGAACAGCGCATTCCCAAGCGCCACCCGATCCGCAAGATGCGTAAACTGGTCGATGAAGCGTTGACCAACCTGGACTCTATTTTTAATGAGATCTACGCAGACTGCGGCCGGCCGTCCATCCCGCCTGAGCGTCTGATCCGCGCTTCCTTGTTGCAGGTGTTCTATTCGATTCGCAGTGAGCGGCAGTTGATGGAGCAGTTGGACTACAACCTGATGTTTCGCTGGTTCGTTGGCTTGAGTGTTGACGATCCCGTGTGGAACCCCTCGACCTTTTCCAAGAATCGGGATCGACTGGCGCAGGCCGACATCGGGCGCCGCCTTTTCGAAGAAATCGTCGAGATGGCCCGCCGACGTAGTCTCACGTCCAACGACCATTTCAGCGTTGATGGCACTTTGATAGCTGCCTGGGCGTCTCACAAGAGTGTTCGCCGCAAGGATGGCTCGGACGATGACAACCCTGATGGCGTCGGCCGCAATGCGGGCCGCAACTTCCATGGCGAGAAGCGCAGCAACAAGACCCATGCCTCGCGCACGGATCCCGAGGCTCTGCTTGCGTCCAAGGGCCAGGGTATGGGAGCGCGCCCCAGCTACACCGGACACACCCTGATGGAGAACCGCAATGGCCTGCTGGTCAATGCCGATCTTACCTCGGCCACTGGCACTGCCGAGCGCGATGCAGCGATCGACATGGCGACGGTATTGAAAAGTGGCGCAACACTGGGAGCTGACAAAGGGTACGACACACGGGAGTTTGTCGACGTGTTGAGATTTCTGGATGTTACCCCGCACGTTGCCCAAAACCTGAAGCGTGCAGGCGGGTCTGCGATTGACGGTAGAACGACCCGTCATCTGGGCTACGAAATCAGCCAACGGGTGCGCAAACGGGTGGAGGAACCTTTTGGCTGGGCCAAGCAGATCGGCGGGCTCAGGCAGACAAAGTTCAGAGGTCTGACTCGGGTAAGACAGGACTTCCTGAGGGTGATGGCTGCCTACAATCTCATACGTATCAGAAATCTGCTGCCCGAGGCGGCGTGGTGAGGGGATACGGGGAATCGATAGCGCCCATGAGCGGCTTATGGAGGCGATAGAGGCTATGAAGGACCTTGTCACAGCGGAAATCGGCCCCGAATCCCCAATCCGGTGAAGTTGCCACGAATCCGACTCGCCGTTGACCAAACTTGGGACACGGAACGACGAGGAAGTTGAGTGCGTCAAAATCATGCCTTTTTCAGCAGCCTGCTAGGGATCATCTGATTAATCGGTGAAAATATAAGGAACTCATGACGCACCACTTCTCAAAATTGGAATTCACGGCGTTCCGGGCTCAAAAAGTCTGCAATAGTCCGTATTTCAGTGGGTCGCATGGGGTTTCCTCCCTGGTTTCCACTTTTCAGGCACAACTTGCCTGCAATCGCGGTACGCTTCGCTTCAATAGCACTCGCTTGGCAGTTACCAAGTTACTCAGCGCACAGGCAACGAACAGACGATGAGCATTTTTATCCAGCCCGCGATATCTGACTTTCGAGAATCCAAACTGCCGTTTGATGATCCCGAACTGGTGCTCCACTTTGGCCCGCACGCGCGACTTATTCCTGTTCCTGGCACGATCTTCATCAGTCAGCTTTCGGTTCCGGCTGCCCCTCGCTTGGGTGAAGTCTTTGGCTCGTGGCGCATGATCAGCGATAGCTTGTGCTTGCCCGCTGTACGCGGAATCCCCCCAAACTCGAGTTTCCTCGCCGTGGAGCAGATCGGGCAATACCTGGGAATCGTGGACATTGGCAGATGTTGCGACAACGGAATGGATGAGCTTAGTCCGGCTGTCTACCCCGATGTGCGCTTTCATGCCGAAGTACCACTGGTTGCCCTTGCGGGTCTGACGCATCTCCGGATCGCGCTCCTTCTTTTTGTTCTTGGTGGAGCTCGGCGCGCTGATGATGCTGGCGTCAACGATGGTACCGCGGGATACCTTCAGGCCGTTCTCCTGCAAATACTGATTTACCAGGTGGAACAGCTGATCACCCAGGTTGTGCTTCTCCATCAAGTGGCGGAACTTGCAGATCGTGGTTTCGTCCGGCACCGACTCCCGACCGAGGTCGATGCCGACGAAGTGGCGCAACGAACGGGAGTCATAGAGAGCTTCCTCGGCGGCCGGATCCGACAGGTTGAACCAGTGCTGAATGAAGTGGATCCGCAGCATGCGCTCGATACCGATCGGGCGCCTACCGGCGCCCTCTGGCTTGGGGTAGAACGGCTCGATAGCAGCGGTCAGTTCCTTCCAGGGAATGATGGTTTCCATTTCTTCCAGAAACTGCTCTTTGCGAGTCTTCTTCCGGTATTTCTCGAATCCGGCATCGGAAAAGGAATCTTGGCGCATGAGGTTCATCTCGTTCTCGGGACTCGACCTATTATAAATGAACATCGGAATAAATCAGAGTAGCCCTAGTTTTATGCTCTCGGGGGCCCAATTGGGCATTACCGTTACCGGCCTGATGGTGGGTTATGTCGCTGAGCCACTTGTCGGCGAGTCCATGGGGGTTCTGCTCCAGGGAACAGGTATGTCCGTTGAGGTAGGCATAACGGTTGGCACGGTATTGGCGCTGGTCGTTGCCACGCTTGTTCAGATGATTCTCGGCGAGCTCTACCCCAAGAATCTCGCCATCGCCAATCCTGAACCGCTCTCCCGTGGGCTCGCCCGCTCCACCTTGATCTACATGTCAGCTTTGGGGTGGCTCATCAGTTTTTTCGACAGGTCCGCCAACCTTTTGCTGCGTATGCTGCGAATTGAGCCGGTGCATGACCTCGACGTCAGTGCCTCCGCCGACGATCTTCCGCACATCATCGCCAACTCGCGCGACAGCGGTGACCTGCCGCTTGAACTCTCGCTGATGATGGATCGCATTCTCGATTTTCCGCAGCGCGACATCGAGCACGCGATGGTGCCCCGATCGCAGGTCGACTGGGTTGACCCTGAGACAACGCTCGAAGAATTGCGTGGTCTGATGGCGCGCGCTCACACCCGTTACCCGGTAATTGATGACGACGATGCGCCGGTTGGCGTTGTGCACCTGGCCGACGTGCTCACGCACCTGGCTTCCGGATACGCTGATGAGACTGTCGCCTCGGTGATGAGGCCCGCCATGGTGTTGCCCACGCTGATGCCACTACCGGACGCCCTCACCCAATTGGTTCAGTCGACGAGCCACCTCGCCTGCATCATTGATGAATACGGTGGTTTCGCCGGTGTTCTCACGATTGAGGATCTTGCCATGGAAATCGTAGGCGAGATAACTGACGAGCACGATGATGAAATCAGCGAGGCCGTTGTACCGGAAGGTAGCGACACCTGGGTCATGGAGGGCGACGTGCATCTTGACGAGGTTGAGCGGGCCATCGGCCATCGTCTGCCGCGTGGCGATGTCGAGACCATGGCAGGCATGCTCATCGCGGAGCTCGGAGCACTGCCGACGGAGGGTGATACTGTAAACGTTGATCTACCTGTCGAAGCTGCCGAACTCGCTTCCGAGGACCCAGTGCGCCGCCGGCTCGTTGTTGATGTCCTGCGTATTGAACGGCACATTCCCACCGAGGTCCGTGTGCGGCTGGTTGATGTGCCAATAACCGAGGAAGACCGATGAACGATCCGTTGACTGTCACGCTGGTGACCATCGCACTCATCGCCCTGAGCGGCTTCTTTGTCATCATTGAATTCGCTTTGCTCGGTGCCCGCCGTCACCGCCTGGAGGAGCTGGCGGAGAACAGCCCTTCTGCTCGAGCCGCGCTGCGCGGTATGAATGACTTGACCTTGATGCTTGCCGGAGCTCAGTTGGGCATCACCTTCTGTACCTTCGCCCTCGGTGCGGTGACGAAGCCTGCAGTCGACTACTGGCTCGGCCCCATATTCCTGGCGGTCGGCTTACCGGATTGGGCAGCCGGCGGAGCGGCGTTCGGCCTTGCGCTCTTCGTTGTCACCTTCCTGCACCTGGTTGTCGGCGAGATGGCGCCCAAATCCTGGGCTATCGCGCACCCGGAAAAGTCCGCCCTCGCGATTGGCATCGTTTCCAGGGGGTACGTCTGGCCTCTGCGCCCGCTGCTCAGTTGGGTGAATTGGATCGCCAACTGGCTTGTGAAGGCTTCGGGGGTTGAACCCATTGAGAGCGCCGCCGTTGGAGGGCAGGACATCAACACCATCCGGCAGCTTGTTGAACACTCGGGTAAGGTCGGCACGCTCAAACCCCAGATGCAGCAGCAGCTCTCGGGCTTGATCGATTTGGGCTCGCTGCCCTTGGAATCCTTGATAACCGAGGGCGAAACGCCGGCGCACGTTGTGCGGGGCGCTACGGTAGCGGATATTCGCGGTGTCGCGATCCAGTCGGGCCACCTGCGGATCCTGGTACTCGGCGCCAGTGGGATTAAGCCCGCAGTGGTTCACGTACGCGATACCCTGTTAGAGCCAACTGATCGGCTCGCCCATGAGATCGCGCGGAAAGCTTTTATACTCGACGCCAAAACGCCAGTCTACGAGGCGCTCACCCGCATGCGAAAGGCCAGCGTGCAGCTTGCCGTCGTCATGAGCGGAGGCCGCATGAGGGGCGTTGTAACGCTTGCTGACATCCTGAAACGAGTGCTGCCAGCGGCCGCTGCCCCGTAATGACCATTCCCGAGCTACTCGACGAGCGTGGACGGGCGAGCTAAACGAACTCGAATACGGGCGGATTGGCTTCAACTGGTGGGCTTGGTTATAGCCATCCTGGCGACAATTGGATTGTCAAGGACCGTGTTCGCGATGTTCAACGCAGCTGTTTCTCTGGTTGCGCAGGTCATGCAATGAGAGAGCCTCCGGGTATGAATTTCTTCGCTAGCCGTTGGCGTGGTCAAGTTCCCCTGCGTGTGATGCTGTGGCGGGACATGCTGGGCACCGGTACCTTGATTAACCTGGTAATGACTTTTTTGGCCCTGATAGCCATCGTGTTAGACGCTCATATCGGACTTGCAGTCGCACTGCATTTTGCCCCACTCCCTTACAATATTTTCCTGTTTGCGGCCATTTGGCGAGCACCTCGCCTCAACGCCTTCACCGCAACGATTTCGGCCGGGTGGCTCGCCGCGATGACGCTGCTCTGAAAGCCCACATGGGTCCTGGAAACTGAATTTATCTTCATTTACCCCCAGTCAACATAACTGCTTAAAGTGATCTGGCTATGCCTCCGGTTTCCCACGCTGCTTGGGTTCTCTTTTAGGTGGGCTGCCTGGTATCCACCACTCGCTTGCCCTTTGCGCTGCTTCATCTGCTTTCAGGTGTCTTGTCTTCCATATGGAAAACAGGATGCTGCCACCGATAAGGATCCCGGTTATGAGCAATGCGATTTCGGTAGGAATGACCTTGGTTCCGAACCAGGCGTTGAGTACCATCTTTACCCCGACGATAACCAGCACCAGCGACAATCCGTACTTCAGATAATGGAAGCGGTGGATGATGCCTGCCAACGCAAAGTAGAGCGCCCGCAGTCCCAGGATCGCAAATACGTTCGACGTATAGACTATGAAGGGGTCCGTGGTTATGGCGAAGATCGCCGGAATCGAGTCCAGAGCAAAAACAACATCTGTTAGTTCGATGAGGATCAGCACCAGGAATAGCGGCGTCATATAACGAACGCCCTCAACCGTCACAAAGAAACGAGACCCCGAGAACTCCTGTGTAACCCTAAAACGCCGGCGTATAAACCGCACGATACGGTTGTTATCGACGTCGGGCTCCTGACTGACCGTCACCAGCATTTTAATCCCGGTGAAGACCAGGAAAGCACCGAAGAAATAGATAACCCAATGGAATGCGTTGATAATCGAAGCGCCAACCAGAATCAGCGTGCCCCGCATCACCAGGGCACCCAGAATGCCCCAGAAGAGCACACGGTATTGATACTGCAGGGGGACAGCGAAGTGAGTGAAGATCAGCACGAAGACAAAAATATTGTCGACACTAAGGCTCTTTTCAATCAGGTAACCGGTGACGAACTGATACCCCTCCGTTTCTCCCATGAAGACAAACATGCCAGCCGCAAATATCATTGCAAGCACGACATAACCAAAGCTGAGCCACAATGCATGTCTGACGGTTATCTGCTGTTCACCTCGATGTAAAAAACCGAGATCCAAGGCAAGCAACGCAACGACAAATAGGTTGAACCCTACCCACATCCATATTGCGTCCATCAGTTACCCATCTGCATAAATCGGTGGAATTTTCGGACTATCGGGATTCTGATCAAGCGGCAGGTATCAGACTTACCGTACTGATTCGATGACCAAGCATATTGCTGACCTGAATCCGTATGCCTTCAATCATCAACTCCGACCCCACTGAGGGCTCTCTATCGGCCAACTCTCTTTTGATCATCTGGTCCAGAGTCAGCCCGCCTTCCTCCCCCAGGTAAATGCCATAGGAGCCCAAGACATCATCAATTCGGGTGCTGCCTTTCAGACGGAGTTTGCCGGATGGCAGCTCACTGCGGCTTACTTCCAGCGCCTGCGAAAAAACACAGTCGACGAAAGGCCGTATGTCCGGACGGAGAACGACGAATAGATGATCTCCAGCGTACAACCGCGTTGAGCCCCGGGGTGGAATCACATCCGACGCGCGGGTGATCATTGCCACCACGGTGCTGTCTGGCAGTGCCATCCTCGACAGCAGGCGACCCGCTGCTCTTGGATTTTCGCCCAGCGTGTATTCCACAATTTCCGCATCTACATCGCCCAACGCTGTGATCTCCAGAGTCGCGGCGGGCTGCGCCGGGGGCTTGTCCGTCAGGCCGAGCTTTCGCGCAGCCCACGGCAGCGTTGAGCCCTGAACGGTTGCAGAGATAAGCACAACGAAGAATACGACGTTGAAGATGAGCGGGGCCTCAGGCAGGCCAAAAATTAACGGAAAAATGGCCAGAATAATAGGCACTGACCCCCGTAATCCCACCCAGGACACCAGTGCTATTTCCCGACTATTGAAACCAAACGCCTTTAACACCGGCGCCACCACCGCCGGCCTGGCGACAAAGACAAGAACCAGAGCGATCATCA
This sequence comes from Kineobactrum salinum, assembly GCF_010669285.1. GTDB lineage: Bacteria > Pseudomonadota > Gammaproteobacteria > Pseudomonadales > Halieaceae > Kineobactrum > Kineobactrum salinum. The sequence continues at coordinate 444,969 of NZ_CP048711.1, forward strand.
GGCCTTCCAGCCAGACCTCCAGCAACGACAAAGGATTAACAAGCAGCCCCAGCACAACGAACATGGTGATCTGGCTAAGCCAGGCCATGCCGTCATGAAACAGGAAGGTACTTCGCTGAAACACAAAACGGCTGTTGCCCACAATCACCCCGGCAATAAAGATGGCCAGGAACCCACTCCCCCCAAGATTGGCAGCGATGCCAAAGGCCAACAGGCCACAGGCAGTCACCATCACCGGGTACAGACCGGCAGCTACCAAATGAATTCGATTGATCACTTGTACGGAAAGCCACCCGACAGCCAGTCCGACGACAGCGCCGATACCCATCTGCATGACAAATAACTGGAGCAGGCCTGCCCCAACCGCCATGTCGTTTACCAGTATCTCCAGTAGGCCGACCGTGAGGAAGATAGCCATGGGGTCGTTGGATGCGCTTTCGATTTCCAGCGTGGATTTCAGGCGCCGGTTAATATGAATACCCGCATTGCGCAGCAGTGAAAACACGGCGGCCGCGTCGGTGGAGCCGACAATGGCGCCGAGCAACAGTCCTTGCAGCATCGGCAGGTCGAGAATATAGGCGGCTGCAAGCCCGGTTATTGCAGCTGTGACCAGCACTCCGAGGGTCGCCAGCACGGAGGCGGGCTTCCACACCAGTTTTATTGAAGCAATCGGTGTCTGAAGACCGCCATCAAAGAGGATCATGGCCAGCGCCAGGGTGCCCAGGGCGTGGGCGGCATTCGGGTTGTCGAACTTAATGCCCCCGATGCCGCTCTCACCCGCCAACATCCCGGTCAGCAGGAACAATACCAGCACCGGCAGGCCAAGCCGAGCCGACAGTTTGCTCGACACAATGCCAAACAGGATCAGAATGGCCGCCAGAAGTATCAGCTGGTCAATGGCAAACATGCATTGTCACCTTGTTTAACCGTGTCTGCCTTGGCATCAGTAACCTCCTTAGGGTATGAGTTCCAGTTCCTTGCGAATTTCCTCGGCCGTCGGCCGCAACTGGGGCAGCCCCTTCCTGGCCCGCCGCTGACCCAGATAATACAGGATCGGCGACGCAATAAAGACCGAGGAGCTGGTGCCAATCACAATGCCGAACAGCATAGGCAAGGCAAAACTCGCCACGGCCGCTCCACCGGCAAGGCCCATGGGCAACAGTGCCAGAAAGGTCGTTACTGAGGTAAACACGGTGCGTGTCAATGTTGAGGAGATACTCTCGTTTAACAGCTCCAGCATTGGCCGATCGGGTGTTATTCGCATGTTTTCGCGGATGCGGTCAAACACCACCACCTTATCGTTAACTGAATATCCCATCAGCGCAAGCAGCGCCGCGACCGCTGTCAGGTTGAACTCCACGCCAGCAAGGGCGAAAAATCCGATGGTTTTGGTGAGATCCAGCGCAATGGTTAGTGTTGCGGCCCAAGCGAAATGGGACTCGAAGCGGAACCAAAGGTACGCCAACATACCGGCACCGGCCAACAGGATGGCCAGAATGGTGGCATCACTGAAGCCACCGCTGACTTTCGGCCCCACCATATCCACCTTCGGGAATTCGGCATTCGGCTCGACCGCTGTGACCGCGGTTTTGAGCAATGCCACCTGTCCCCCCGTCGCGCCCGGTGCGCCCTGGTCTGCTGGCAGACGGATGAGAAAGCGCCCCTCAGCGCCAGCTTCCTGAATAGCAGCGTCCTCAAGGTCTTGCGCCTGCAGAGTGGTTCGCAGTTGATCCACGGTTAACCCTTGGGCCTGTACCTCCACAACCGTACCGCCGGTAAAATCAACGCCGTATTCCAGCCCCGGCTGCACAAACAGAGCGATCGCCGCAATGGAGAGCACTGCCGATACCACGAGACCTATCACGCGACCGCGCATGAAATTCACGCCCCGCTCACTCAGGCGGTCAAGCAAGGCAATGCCTGAAATCATCAAAGGTTCCCGCTCACAGCCTCGGATGCGCCACTCCATAATCAGGCGGGTGACCGCTATCGCCGTGAACAGGGAAGTCACCAGCCCTATACCAATGGTGACGGCAAAGCCTCGGACCGGACCACTGCCAAACAGGAACAGCAGACTGACCGCGATCAGGGTAGTGACGTTGGAGTCCAAAATCGTCCTGTAGGCCTTGCCAAATCCCTCTCGTAGGGCAATCCAGGCTGGCTTGCCCCGGCGGGATTCTTCGCGGATACGCTCGTTGATCAGAATATTGGCATCCACCGCCATGCCAATGGTGAGGATAATTCCGGCAATACCCGGTAGGGTCAGGGTTGCCCCCAGCAGGCTCAATATACCGAAGACCAGCCCAATGTTCACCGTCAGTCCCACACAGGCGATTAGCCCCCAGCGTCCGTAAAGCCCTATCATGAAGGCAATCACCATGGCTGCGCCCAGCACACCGGTGGTCAGTCCCATGGCGATGGCGTCACTGCCCAGGTCAGGGCCAACTGTACGTTCCTCTACCACATGCAAGGGGGCCGGCAAGGCGCCAGCCCGTAGCAGCAGGGCCAGGTTACTGGCTTCTTTTGTGGTAAATCCACCGCTGATCTCCCCGCTAGCGCCAATGGCGCTGCGGATCACCGGCGCTGTAATCACTTCACCATCCAGCACGATGGCCAGGGGCCGACCAATATTATTCCCGGTCATGTCCCCAAACAACCGGGCACCTTTGTCGTCCAGTTTGAAATTGACTGTCGGTTCGTTCGTATCCGGATTGAAGGCCATGCGGGCATCGCGGATGTGCTCGCCTGCCATCGCGACCCGTTTTTCCAGTTTATATTGCCTGTCTTCATAGGCTCCCGGCAGAGTGGTCGTTGCTATATCTTTCTCCGCCGTCTCCCGGGCAGCCCAGTGGAACGTCATTTTCGCCGTGGTACCGAGCAATTCACGGATCTCGCTCGGGTCGGCAACTCCCGGCATCTGTACCAGAATCCCATCGCTGCCCTGGCGAGTGATACTGGGCTCTACCAGTCCAGTTTCGTCCAGCCGCCGCCTGACCACTTCCAGGCTTCGCTCCACCGCATCCCGGGAAACACTCTCGCGCCAGGACTCGGTTAGAGTCAGCACCAGGCGCCCGCCGTTGGCATCAACGTCGAACCGGCGCGTGCCATCCGGCGTATCCATGGCCAGCTCACGAGCAAGGTCGGCCGCTTGGGACACCCGGTCGGGCTGACGCACCGGCAGTTCTATACCCTTATTGGTAATCTGGACTCGCCCGTAGCGAACGCCCACCTCACGTAGGGATGTCGTCAATTCGCCGGCAACCGCTTCGTGCTCGCTGGCAAACAGTTCCTGGATATCCGCTTCCAGAAGCAGGTGTGAGCCACCCTGAAGGTCCAGCCCCAGGGAAATGGTGTTCCGCTGGTACCAGTCCGGCAACTTCTCGGACACAGTGGGGGAAAGAAGGTTTGGTAACGCACTCAACAACCCGAGCACAGTCACCAGCCCGTAGACTACGGCTCGTAAATGCAACGATTTCATGGCTAATCCTCAAAGAAAACATCACTATCCGGTATGACTGCCTGGATGCACAGCCATGGAGAAGCGGAGGACTACACCAGAGGGGGTGCGCGAAGAAGGGGGGTCAGAAAACGAGTGGCTGCCGGTGGAACTCTCGCACCCGCGGTAATGATGCAGGTATTGCGACAAAGCTCGGCCCACAAGACCATCGGATTGTCACGTGACCAGTCGGGAAGGTCCGGATCACCATCCGCTGCAGCATCGTTCTTGGAGTTGCCACTTGGCGCCCTGATAGACTCGTTGTGGCTGGCAACAACCAGGTGATCCAGGGTTCCGATCAACCCATGATCTACCCGGGCTGCTGAGGCTTGCTGGTGGGTAATTGAGGAGAGGAAAGCAAGTAGCAATGCCAGTAATGGAAACACTACCAGAGGCATTTGGATCCTTCCGCGAACGAAGCGATGGTTGCCGTTGGTCATGCTACTGTCTCAATATGACGCAATCGATCTTGGAGTGTGAACTTACCGAAGTCAACGAATTTATCGGTCTCTGCTCGCTCTGGGTAGCCGGGCGTTTCACCTGTTCCTGATTCTGGTGTTCATGCGGAAAGCTCCGCTTTCCGTGTACAAGGATGGCTACCTAATTGCCGCGCAAAATATTGTTAACGACGACATTGGCATAGCGAGTTCGGCTTGGCCCACATGAGCCGCCCTGGCACCGAGTCGTCAGGGCATTTGGTCATCGTGATCAAGGCCTTCTTTCACCGGCACCATCAGATCCTGCCGGGTCACCCCCAGGAGCAGCAGGAAGCTGGAGGCCATATAGATAGAGGAGTAGGTACCCACCGCCACCCCCACCAGCAACGCCACCGCAAAGCCGAAGATCATGTCGCCCCCGAATAGCGCGAGGGCCACCAGCACCAGCACTGTAGTCAGTGAAGTGACCAGTGTTCGGCCCAGTGTCTCCGACAGAGAGGTATTGATGGTCACGATCGCTGAGGTATCCCGCAGTTTCCGGAAATTCTCGCGGATGCGATCAAAGACCACAATGGTGTCATTGATCGAATAGCCAATCACGGCCAGTATTGCGGCCAAAACCGTCAGATTGAACTCCAGGCCTGTCACTGAGAAAAACCCCAGCGTGATAATCACGTCGTGTACCAGCGCAATGACAGCTGCCACGGCAAACTTGGATTGAAACCGGAACGAGATGTAGAGCATGATCAGGCCGGAGGCCAACAGCATTGCAAGGCCGCCCTGTTCGCGCAGTTCGTCGCCCACCTGCGGACCGACAAACTCAGTCCGACGCAGCTCCACTTCGCCGGCAAAGCCGCCCTGGAGCGTCTGTAGTAACGCAGGCCCGTCAGCCTCCGACGCACCCTGGGGTAGGCGTATCATCACGTCGCGGTCGCTGCCGTAGGCCACGACGATGGCACCGGCAAAGCCGCTGTCCTGGAGCAGGGTGCGAATGCCCCCGAGGTCGGCGGTGTCGTTATAGTGCACCTCCACCAGGGTGCCGCCCGTGAAGTCCAGCCCCCAGTTGAGTTGGCGGGTAATAAATGAACCGATCGAAACCAGAATCAGCAGTAGCGATACTGCCAGGGCCAGCTTGCGGGAACCCATGAAATCAATGATTTTCATAAGGAGAACCCGGTGGTATTCAGCAACAGGTAGGCATGGGTTGCGTTTTCGGCGGGGTACAGGGCCGCTTCGGCCCTGTTTATCCTCATCGGATGAAGGCGATTGCTCATTGTCGATTTCTCACTCAGATGTCAGTCGGCACGGTCAGCCGCCCGCTGGCCTGGGCCAGTCGGTGACTCAACATGCGGGAAAAGAGATCAGGTGAGAGCGGGAGGTGCCTGTGGCAGCACTGGGTAGCTGGCTATCCGGATAGGGTGGGTAACGGCAGAGCCGGTAGCTCCCGCCACCAGCGCGGAGGACGCTCGAAAAGTGAATGGGTGGGTCTCGCCACGGACGTAGGGGGTATCCCCTGACGGGCTGTCGCCGATACCGAGCAGAAAGAGGGGTGAGCGGTCCCCAAGCTGTTCAAACAGTCCTTCTTCGGCTGCCGGTGCGCTCCAGGTCGTAGACCACACCGCCATGCCTGTGACCAGCAGGAGGCATAAGCCCAGCTGGAAAAGTGTCTTGCCGCGGGTGGACGATGTCATGGAGATGCCTTGAACAAACATGAATTACTGCGGGTTTATTAGACCACAGTCGTTCGCCGCGGCGGAAGCGCTATTTTCGTGACCCAATTGGCGAGTAGGAAGTTCCATCAAAAAGGTTGCTCATGCCAAATACATAACCTCGCCCTACAAACAACTTTCAACGACGTCTGTCAGACACAACTCCTACAGGCTGGTAGGGACTATAAAGGTGCCCCGGGACCTCGGTCCTCTCGCCAATAATTGGAGCAACAGTGTCGATTGAGATTCTCGTTAGTGTCTAACGTGAAAGCCGCTTTGCGGCCGTGGTCGCTGCCGTTACTTTCAAGTCGTCGTCATAGATGTCGGGATAAATGAAAAAGTTATTGTAGGCTATTGATTTTGTGTAGGTAGTGGAGACTTAGGTCGGCGATTACCTGCCATACCGGCCGCCAGCACTATCGCTACCAACGCGGGAATTCAGGCAGCGGGCAGGTCGCGGAAAAAGTCCTGAAATCGCCACAAGAAATCTACGGGGTGCCAGAATGAGTGATATTCTGCCACATCTAGGATCGCATGCTGGCGCAGCGCACAGGTAGATCCAGCCAGTTGCTATGTTGCCAGCCTGCATCACCAGGGTCTGAACAGGATTCTGGAGAAGGGGGGTGAGAAGGCGACGGAGGTCATCCTGGCGAAGGATGTAGGTGATGATCCCCGCGCCCTGGCCGCTGAGGTCGCGGACCTGTGGTTCCAAACCCTGGTGATGCTGACCCATCTCAATCTCGACTCCGCCGCCGTGCTGGAATGCCTGCAAGGCGTCCCGCGGTTAGCAGCGGAGTTTTGGCAACGGCATGACTGAATATTACGGAGACTGACATGGGTATCGGCGGTATTAGTATCTGGCAATTGCTGATCATTCTGGCAATTGTCATCATGTTGTTTGGCACCAAGCGCCTGCGCACCCTGGGCAGCGACCTCGGCAGTGCGGTGAAGGGTTTTCGCAAGAGCATAAAGGACGACGACGGCCCGCCGGACAGCGTAGACACAGAGGTAGAGGACGTGGCCCAGACTCCCAGGGACAGTAGCGGCAAGCCCTGATTCGCGGCCATGTTTGACATCAGTTTTGCCGAGCTGGTCATCATAGCCGTGGTGAGCCTGCTGGTAATCGGTCCGGAAAAGCTGCCGGGAACCATCCGCACGGCCAGTGCCTGGTTGCACCGGATCCGGCGGGGCTTCAACGATATCCGTCAGGAAGTGGAGCAGGAGCTGCGCAATGACGCGGTATTGCAGGAGCTGCGCAAGACGCGGGATGAGATCAAGAACACCGTGGCCAACGCTGAGCGGGAATTCCAGCAAGATGTCGCCGCGGTGACCAAACCCGAAGATGCTGCGGTCAGCACCCCAAAGGCCGGCGCGACCCCCGCCCCGAGCAGGAGCCCCCCACCCAATGAGCGACGACCCGGTCGACCAGCCACTGCCGCTGGTGGCGCACCTGACCGAGCTGAGGGACCGGCTGCTGCGATCACTGCTGGCAGTGCTGGTGGTGTTTATCTGCCTGTTCCCCTTCGCCAACGAAATCTACAGCTTTGTCTCCGAGCCGCTGCGGGCCCTGCTGCCGGAAGGCTCCACCATGATCGCCACCGAGGTGGCCTCTCCTTTCCTGACGCCCTTCAAGCTGACCCTGGTGGCGGCCATTTTCATCGCCATTCCCTACCTGCTCTATCAGATCTGGAGCTTTATCGCCCCGGGCATGTATCGCCATGAAAAGCGGCTCGCAATACCGCTGCTGGCATCCAGCGTGCTGCTCTTTTATGGCGGCGCCGCCTTCGCCTACTACGTGGTGTTCCCGCTTATTTTCGGCTTCTTTACCAGCGTCGGGCCGGACGACATCGCCATCATGACGGACATCAACAGCTATCTGAATTTCGTGCTCAAGCTGTTCTTCGCCTTTGGCATCGCCTTCGAGATCCCGATCGCCACCGTGATCCTGATCTGGGCCGGCATCACAACCCCGGAAGACTTGGTGAAGAAACGACCCTACATTATCGTCGGTTGTTTCGTCGTAGGCATGTTGTTGACGCCGCCGGACGTCATCTCCCAGGCCCTGTTGGCTGTGCCCATGTGGATATTGTTTGAAATCGGAGTCTTCTTCGGGCGCTTTATCCAGCGCCGGGATAGCACTGCGGCAGAGACGGAGTAAGGGCGCAAGTCGCCAGCCGCTCCCTATCACCGCTGCTCGTAATAGTCCAGTTCCTGCACTTTTACAAGTCTGAGCACGGGCCGAAACAGGGTGTTCCACGACCAGCCGTGGGGATTTACGGCGGTAGTAGCGAAGCGGCTTGTTCAAACCTGATTACTAGCTCGTCTGGTGCAAATATTGGATCGAGTCGTATGATTGGGCGGGCAGTGGTGTGGACATCGCACCCCAAACGGCAGGAAAGCACCATTTTCAGGTGATATGGTCTGGCTGCTATAGGTGGGGGCGGTATGTTGGATTCTTTGTTGGTAACTATTTATACAGCGCTTATTAATCTATAAAAATCAGTAACTTGGTATCCATAGTGGCGGTGAGGGAGAGATTCGAACTCTCGAACGGTTGCCCGTTACACACTTTCCAGGCGTGCGCCTTCGACCACTCGGCCACCTCACCGTAAGGGCGCGGATAATACCATAACCGGGGGCGGTTTCCAGTCCCCGGGGTGGTCTTTTGGCCGATTACTGCCGTGCCAGCCGCAGCCAGGCGGGCTGATTGGCGCTGGTGCTGCGGAATGGGTTGATGTCGAGGCCGCCGCGGCGGGTGTAGAAGGCTTGCAGGTGCAGGAAGTCGGGTTGGCAGTGGCTGTGGATGTCGCGGAACATCCGTTCAACGCACTGTTCGTGGAATTCCTGGTGTTCGCGGTAGGCGAGGATATAGCTCAGCAGCGCAGCGTGGTCCAGCGCGGGGCCGCGGTAGTGCAGCCAGACGGTGGCCCAGTCGGGCTGGCCGGTGACAGGGCACAGGGAGCGCAGCAGATGACTGTAGAGCTGTTCCTCGCGAATGTCAGGGCCGGCCTGCAGCATGCCGGCGTCGGGCTCGCGGCGGGGCCAGCGGCCGGCGGCGCTGTCGATGCAATGACCGGGCGGCTGGTTGCCGAGTGCATCCAGTTCATCCATCTGCAACAGGGTCAACTGCACTTCGCCGCCACAGGCTTCACTGACGTCGCGGGTGATGCAGGCCCGGGCCGCGGCATCGTCATCGAATACGCTGTTGTTGAGAGAGTTCAGGTACAGCTTGAAGGACTTGGACTCAATGATCATCGGGGTGTTGGCCGGAATGGCAAAGCGCCCCACCCGCACCTGGGCTCTGTCGGTGTTGTCCAGCCAGGACAGTTCATAGGCATGCCAGATGTCCACCCCGTGGAACGGCAGGGGCTCGGCCAGTCCGAGTTTGTCGCGTCCCTCGCGGCGGGGCAGCGGGAACAGCAATCCGGGGCTGTAATGGGTGGCGGGCGGGGTCTGCTTGCCCAGCGGCAGTTCACGGGAGTCCATGCTCATCGCCGCCTACTGGCGCAGGCGCTTGCCGGTATTGAGCAAGTGCAGGCTGTAGCACCAGGCCAGCACGGTAAACAGTGCAATCATGCCGAAGGCAATGGTCAGACTGACATCGCTCACGCCCAGCACACCGTACCGAAAGGCGTTCACCACATACACCAGTGGATTCAGTTTGGAGACATTGGCCCAGAAGGTGGGCAACAGTTCCATGGAATAGAACACGCCGCCCAGGTAGATCAGCGGGGTCAGCACGAAAGTGGGAACGATGGAAATATCATCGAAATTGTTGGCATATACCGCGTTGATGAAGCCGGCCAGCGCGAACAGAGTCGACGTCATCAGGACAATGACCACTACCACAAACAGGTTGTGGATCTGCAGATGGGTGAAGAACAGCGAGACCAGCGACACCACGATGGCCACCAGCAGCCCGCGGCTGGCGCCGCCGAGCACGTAGCCAAGCAGGATGATGTAGTTGGGCGTGGGCGACACCAGCAGCTCCTCCACACTGTGGTTGAACTTGGAGCCGAAAAAGGAGGACACCACATTGGAATAGGAGTTGGTGACGATCGCCATCATGATCAGGCCCGGCACCACGAATTCCATGTAGGTGAAGCCCCCCATCTCCCCGATGCGGGAGCCGATCAGGGAACCGAAGATCACAAAGTACAGTGACATGGTAATCGCCGACGGCAGCAGGGTCTGGGTCCAGATCCGCAGGTAGCGCCTGATCTCCTTGCGCAGCAGGGTCATGAGGGCCGTGTACTGTTCGCGCCAGTTCATGCCACGCCCTCTACCAGGGTCACGAACATTTCTTCCAGCCGGTTGGCGCGGTTGCGCATGCTGCTGATGCGGATGCCGGCCTCATTCAGGCGATCGAAGACTTCGTTGATGTGTTGCCCCTTCTGCACCTCGATCTCGAGGCTGTGATCATCGATCCGGCGCAGGGTAAAGCCTGTCATCGCGATGGTATCGGGCAGCGGATCGACGCAGTCAAATATGAACACTTCCCGGTGCAGGCGGCGCAACAGGTTGCGCACGGAACTGTGCTCGACGATTTCACCGTGGTTAATGATGGCGATATTGCGACACAACGCCTCGGCCTCCTCCAGGTAGTGGGTGGTCAGGATGACGGTGGTTCCCTCCTGGTTCAGCTTTTTCAGGAAGTCCCACATCGAGCGTCGCATCTCGATATCGACACCGGCGGTAGGCTCGTCGAGGATCAGCAGGCGGGGTTCATGTACCAGTGCACGCGCGATCATCAGGCGCCGCTTCATACCACCCGACAACATCCTGGAAGCGACGTTGCGCTTGTCCCACAGGCCCAGCTCCTTCAGGTATTTCTCCGCGCGCTGCTCGGCCAGTTCCCGGGGCAGGCCATAGTAACCGGCCTGGTTGACCAGGATGTCCAGCACCTTCTCGAACACGTTGAAGTTGAATTCCTGTGGCACGATACCGATGTTCTTCTTGGCGCCTGCGAAATCCTGATCGATGTCGGTGCCATATACCGCCACCCTGCCACTGGTCTTGGACACCAGCGAACAGATGATGCCAATAGTGGTGGACTTGCCCGCGCCGTTGGGACCCAGCAGGGCGAAAAAATCCCCTTGCTCCACCTCCAGGCTGATGCCTTTGAGAGCTTGCAGGCCGCCGCTGTAGGACTTGGCGAGATTTTCAATGGTCAGTGCTGGTATCATGGTTGGCAGATGATTTCCCCGGAGCATAAAAGCCCGTCATTGTACCTGTATTCGGCGCGCCAAACGACACGATGAACGATACCCAATACCTGCAGTACTGCCGTCAACTGTGGCGGCAATTCAGCGACACGCTCGGCCAGCGCAGCCAGTCCCTGGACCCGGAGAACCCGCTGCGGCAGCTTGCGTCCGAGTTCTCCCGCCTGGGCGAAAGTGACGGCGACCTGTACCTCGAGGGTCCGGAACTGGTCCAGCGTCTGTTCAGCCACCATCCCGAGTTTGCCCCCACCCTGCCGCGCAGCCTGCTCTGGTTTCTGGGCCGCGACTGCCTGCACGTGATGGCAGACGAGGAGATCCGGCTGTTCCAGACCCTGGATGACGAGCGCCACGCCGCCGCAGCCCGGGGCGAGGTGTTTGATTACTCCGGCGAGGCCAGCGCCCGGCTGCCACTGGCCTGAGATTGGCCGCAAAAATCACCTTCCAGCTATTGACCTCCCCGCCGTCTCTACCTAAAATGCGCGCCTCTTGATTGAGCTTACTGCGTCCCCTTCGTCTAGTGGCCTAGGACACTGCCCTTTCACGGCGGTAACAGGGGTTCGAACCCCTAGGGGACGCCACTCTTCAAGTTTTTGTAGTAGAATGTGATGGCATTCAGCGGGAATAGCTCAGTTGGTAGAGCGCAACCTTGCCATGGTGGAGGGGGGGCGCCCAGCCTCGCCGGGTACCGGCGACCGGGGCTAAGTAGTCAGGAAAGGTTTTATTTAGCGGGAATAGCTCAGTTGGTAGAGCGCAACCTTGCCAAGGTTGAGGTCGCCGGTTCGAACCCGGTTTCCCGCTCCAGATATCGGTCTGTGGCATTAACGGTTTCCGCAGATCCTTCAGAAAAGGGGCTTTGAGCCCCTTTTTTTGTGTCCAGAATTCGGGGAAAACGGACCCGACCGGAAAGCTCCGCGTCCAGTCGAGTCCGAACCCGATCTGGATCACGACGGCAGCTCGGACGGGGCGGAGAGTTCCACCTGGCATCCCAGTGCCCGCGCCAGCGGCGCCTGATTGCTGTTGGCCAGCACCACGGTACTGCCTGCCAGTTCACGCCGCACGGGATAGTCCCGCCGCAGACGGTCGAAGCTGTAGCCGGCTTCGGCGGTGGCGAGACCGCGCAGCGTGTCGCGCAGGCGCCGGTCATCCGCAACCAGGTCGTAGCGCAGTTGCAACAGGTGGCGCAGCAGGTCCACGCCCTCCAGGGCTGCGGGAATCACCAGCGGCGGTCCGGATTCCCCGGTCGCGGTTTCGGGCAGCGCGAGATCGAAGGCGCCGGCCAGGGCCCGCGCCAGGCTGTGGGTCGCCGCCAGTTTCGCATCGTGACTGTAGCCGGCGATATGCGGCGTACCATAGCTCACCTGCGCCAGCAGCTGCGGTGGCACCCACGGCTCCGTCTCCCAGACATCCAGTACGCACTGGGGCGCCCGCTGGCCGGCCAGGCAGGCGAGCAGGGCGTGGTTGTCTATCACCGCCCCACGGCCAGCGTTGATCAACAGGCTCGCCGGCGTCAAGCGCGACAGCTGGGCAGCTCCCAGCAGGTGATGACTGGGCCAGGGCTCGCGGTAGGTCAGCGAGGTGTGCAGAGTCACCACATCGCAATCCAGCACCGCCTCCAGTTCGGCCGGCCGGGGCAGCTCGCCGGCGTCCAGCCACGGGTCGTACTGCAGACTGGCAATGCCCAGCGCCTGCAGGCGCTGTACCAGCAACCGGCCGACGTGGCCGTAACCGACCACTCCTGCCCTGCCACCTGCCAGCAGGCGCTCCAGGCTGTCGCCGACCGCAGCGATCGCGGCCAGGACATACTCCACCACCGCGTTGGCATTGGCGCCGGGAGCAGCGGCGAAACTGATACCGGCAGCTTCCAGATACTGGGTGTCGACATGATCCAGTCCGGCAGTGGCACTACCGACAAAGCGCACTGAGCTGCCGGCCAGCAACTCTTCGTTGACCGCAGTGACCGAACGCACCAGCAGCACATCGGCGTCGGCAACGTCCGCTGGCCGCAACGCGCGGCCGACCGCGGTGTGCACCGTACCCCAGACACTGAACAGCTCCACCGCTGAGGGAATATTCTGGTCGGCGACAATGCGCAGGCCCGGCATTAACAAGACCCCTGCGGCGCGGGCCCAAGCCGGGGTTGCCCGGGCTGGACAGCCTGGGCGCAATTGGGTTCCGGGCACACCAATACCACCGCAAGCGGATGTTGCCAGTGCCTCAACATTGGAGGTCCTGCGGGGAAAACTGCATCCCGGAAAGTGGAAAGTCGAGGCCAAAGGCCCGTTGTAAGGCCAGGAAAAAGCGCAGTGCCCGCGGCCTCAGGCCCGTCCCGGCGAAATGTTGCGCCTGGGCGCAGACCGCCTGCTGGAAATCGCTGTGATCGTCACGCCCGTCGCGCTCCGCCGCGAGGTTGTCGGTGCTGACCCGGAACCGGTAGCCACAGGCCCTGGCGAAACACCACTCCAGCGCCTGGGGCCGTACTTCCACTTGCTCGAAGGCCGCCTGCTGGGCCGGGTCGCGGCCCTCGGGGGCGTACCAATAGCCAAAATCGGGCAACAGGCGCCGCTCGCGGCCAGCAATGCACCAGTGCGCAGTCTCGTGCAGCGCACTGGCAAAGAAATCCTCCCGGTACCAGAGCCGGTGCGGTTCGTCGGGGTGGCTGCGGGGCTGATACCAGGGCTCGGCGGCACCGCCACAGAGCAGGGTCTGCTCGGACCGGGCAAAGCAGTCCGCGAACAGCTCTTCCAGCAGCCGCGCATCGTGCGGAAGCTGCACAGGCCTGTGGGCAGTCACGCGCTGTCACTACCGTACTTGCGCAGCAAGTAGATGTAGAGGCCGTCCTGCTCGTGTTGCTGCAGCAGTTCGTGGCCGAGAAAGGTACAAAATTTGGGGATGTCCCGCTGGGTGGCGGGATCGGTGGCCTCGATCCGCAGGGTTTCCCCGACGGCGATATCACGGATACGGTTGTGCAGCAGCATCACCGGCTCCGGGCAGAACAGGCCAGTCACATCCAGCAGGTGATCAGCATCCGATGGCATTGCAAGGTTTCTCCGGCACAGTCACTCGGCAGGCGCCATTGTCCGGTTATAGCGCCATCACCGCAACCGCCACCAAGCGGATCAGGCGCCGGCCAGCAGACCATCGGCGATGTCCCTGGGCAGCAGGTCCCAGGTTTCGCTGTCGCCGTCATACAGCAGGGCCAGCCGGCCCGTCGCCAGCTGGCTGCGCAGCTGGTCTACCTTGTCTTCCAGCGGCAGCTCCCGGACCCCGTAATCAGTGCCGTCGCGGCTGGCGAATTCCTCCAGCAATGCGGCCAGCACATCGGGTGCCAGCCGCGACGGCGGAATCTCCAGCAGCTGCGCCAAGCGCTCACTCCGCCTTAACGAATTTCAGGGTCATGCGGTCACTCTCGCCGATCGCCAGCATCGCCTCGCGATTTTGGTCACCACCGCGCAAAACTGGCGGCAGGGCCCAGACCCCACCAGGGTGATCCGCGGTGTCGCGGGGATTGGCATTGATATCACTGCTGGCAGCCAGCTCGAAACCCGCCTCGGTGGCTACCTCGACCAGGTAATCCTCGGACACATAACCAGTCCGGCCCATGGTTTCCGGATCGGTCGCGGCGTCCGCGCTGGCGCGGTGCTGCACGACGCCCAGGACGCCGCCGGGCTTGAGCGCCCTGTGGGCAGCCTCCAGGGTTTCCTTCAGCGCATTCTGGCCCAGCCAGCTATGCACATTGCGAAACGCCAGCACCAGATCCGCTGAGCCGGCGGGCGCGATAGCGGTTTCCTCCGGTGGCTGCAGCCGGGTCACCACCACCGGGCCATACAGCTCGTGGTCGGCAGCCAGCTTTTGCAGGTACCCGCCCAGGGAATTGCGGGCATAGGCTCCGCCGTTGGGGTCCAAATGCGCCGCATACAGTTTGCCGTTGCCGACCACCAACGGGGCCAGCACTTCGGTATACCAGCCGCCGCCCGGGGACAGCTCGACTACGGTCATGCCCTCTTCCAGGCCAAAAAATTCCAGGGTTTCACGCGGGTGACGGAAGTCATCGCGCGCCTTGTTCTCCGCGCTGCGCTGGGGGCCCTGCAGCGCGGTCTCCCAGTCCAGCGCAGCCTGCGCCGGTACGACGATCAGCGCGCACAATAATGCAACAGCATATTTCATGGCGGACTCCTTATGCCTCTAGGGGTTGGCAGGGTAATATACGGCCTGCGACAGCGAATGTGGAGCCTGTTCTGTGGAAACTTCTTTTATCGTGACCTTTATCGGCGACGACCGGCCCGGTCTGGTCGAACAATTGTCCGCTGCAATCGAGCGCAGCGGCGGCAACTGGCTGGAAAGCCAGCTGTCCCAGCTGGGAGGCAAATTCGCCGGACTGGTGCTGGTGTCGCTGCCGGAGGGAACGGGAGAGGCCCTGGAACAGACGCTGAAGGAATTGGCGAGCACGGGCCTCAGTGTGCGGGTGACCCCCACCAGCGGTGCCGCCGCACGCGGCCCCGCTGGCCGCCCCATAGCGTTGTCAGTACTGGGTCCGGACAGGCCGGGTATCGTCCGCGAAATCGCCCGCGCGCTGGCTGCGGAACAGGTCAATGTGATCGAGATGGACAGTACTGTCAGCAGCGCGCCGATGAGTGGCGAGCCCCTGTTTCAGGCCCGGATCAGGGCCGAAATACCGGGCGAGGCTTCGCTGGAGGCGCTGACCGATGCAATGGACGCAATCGCCGAACTGATGACGCTGGAGATTGACCTGGAAGCCGGGAGCTGAAGCCAGTCCTGTCCATTATTAGGGACCATGCCGCCGACGGTCCTGCAAGGGCATTGCCGCTCCCGCCCTTCGATTCCGGTTTTGTACTACTTTCGGAGTCCGTTCGGCGAGGCCGGCAGCCTAGCGACGCCCGAACAGGCGGCGCAGCAGTATCCACAGCCCTGCACCCAACGCAGCGATGATAATGATCACCGCCACCACCAGCAGCGTGGTCAGCAGCAGTTCAAGCACGCGCTCGCGGGACACCCCGAACTGGTCCACGGCGGCCCACAACAACACTGCCATCGCCAGAATGCCGAGGATGGTGGTGCGCAAATAGCGGCGCCGGGATCTGGTCACGCTAAACATTGTCCTACCTTGGCTCGTCGGGTGGCGGCGCGCTGGCCGGGATCACCGGCGTGGCACTGCGCACGTCCATATTCTGGCCGCGGTGGCGCAGCAGGTGATCCATCAGGACGATGGCCAGCATGGCTTCGGCAATCGGGGTGGCGCGAATGCCGACACAGGGGTCGTGACGGCCGTGGGTCGCCATTTCCATTGCTGCCCCGCGGTATCTATCGTGGCTCCGGGCTGGCGGATGCTGGAGGTTGGCTTCAATGCCAGGCTGACGGTGATGTCCTGGCCGCTGGAGATCCCACCCAGCACGCCGCCCGCGTTGTTGCCGACGAAGCCCTCCGGGGTCAGCAGGTCGCGGTGCTCGCTGCCGGACTGCTCCACCGCCGCGAAACCGGCTCCTATCTCGACGCCCTTGACCGCATTTATGCCCATCATGGCATGCGCTATGTCGGCGTCGAGGCGGTCGAACACCGGCTCTCCCAGGCCCGGCACCATACCGCTGGCCACGACATTGATGCGCGCGCCGATGGAGTCGCCGCGCTTGCCCAGGGCGGCCATGAACTGCTCCATTTCCGGCACCTTGTCCGGATCGGGACAGAAAAACGGATTCTGCTCGACCGTATCCCAATCCAGTTGCTGCGCCCGTATCGGGCCCAGTTGGGCGAGATATCCCCGCACCTGGATACCGTGGCGCTGCTGCAGGAATTTCTTTGCGATCGCCCCGGCCGCGACCCGCATCGCGGTCTCCCGGGCCGAGGAGCGGCCACCGCCGCGGTAGTCGCGCAGGCCGTATTTCTGCTGATAAGTGTAGTCGGCATGGGCCGGCCGGAAGGTATTGGCTATATTGGAATAGTCTTTCGAGCGCTGATCGGTATTCTCGATCAGCAGGCCGATGGGCGTGCCGGTGGTATGGCCCTCGAATACCCCGGACAGGATCCGCACCTCGTCGGCCTCGCGGCGCTGGGTGGTGAAGCGGGAGGTGCCCGGCTTGCGCCGGTCCAGATCGCGCTGCAGATCGGCGGCGCTCAGCTCCAGGCCGGGCGGGCAACCGTCGACAATGCAGCCCAGCGCCGGCCCGTGGCTCTCGCCGAAGCTGGTCACGGTGAACAGCCTGCCAATGGTGTTGCCCGCCATGATCTAATAATCTCCGTCCAAAACAGCCTATTATAGGTGATCCCTGCAGACTATGCCTGCAGGCTCGCCCGATTTTCCCGCAGCTCCTGCGCGCTCAGCACCAGCACGCCGTGGCCACCGTCCTCGAACTCCAGCCAGGTAAAGGGCACCCGCGGATAGGCCTGCTCCAGTGCCTCCCAACTGTTGCCGACCTCCACCACCAGCATGCCGGTGGGCTGCAGGTAGTCCTCGGCCACCGCCAGCAGGCGCCGGGTCAGGTCCAGGCCATCCTCGCCAGAACCCAGCGCCAAACCCGGTTCGTGGCGGTATTCCGCCGGCATCGCCGCCAGGTCACGGGCATCCACATAGGGCGGATTGCTCAGGATCAGGTCGTAGCGCTGCCCGGCTACGGCGGCAAACAGGTCCGACTGCAGCACCCGCACCCGGTCCTGCAGCTGTAACAGGGCGACGTTGTCGCGCGCCAGCGCCAGCGCGTTGGCATCGAGGTCTATACAGTCCACCTGGCTGTCGGGCAGGTACCAGGCGGTGGCCAGGCCGATACAACCGCCGCCGCAGCACAGATCCAGCACCCGCTGTGGCCCGGGACCGTTGTACCAGGGCGCAAACCGGCGCCGGATCAGCTCTGCAATCGGGGAGCGTGGAATGATCGCGCGCGGGTCGCAGTGCAGTTGCAGGCCGGCAAACCAGGCCTTGCCCAGCAGGTAGGGCAAGGGCAGACGCAGCCGGGTACGCTGGCGCAACAGCTCGGCGATGCGCACGGCCTGGGCCTGGCTCACCGGATGAGGCAGCGCCGAATCGTCACTGTCCGGTGGCAGCTCCGTAACCGCCAGCACCAGCTGCACGGCCTCGTCCCAGGGGTTGTCGGTGCCGTGGCCATAGTACAGGTCGGCGGCCTCCAGCACAGAGGCGACCTGTTCCAGGGCCTCGCCGACGGTGGTGGCGCAGGCCAGTGCGGTGTCTGCTTGCTTCATCACGGCAGTGTACCCCATCTGTATGCCGCCGTTTGCCATAAACGGGGCCGGTTGCTAATATCGCCTGCCCCCGCGCCCCGCGGTGGTCGTTGCAGGAGAACAGGCTTGGAACAGCATTGGGCACATATTATAGAGGCGATTGGCGAAGACCTGTCACGACCGGGGCTGTCGGATACGCCCAGGCGTGCCGCCAAGGCCTTCGAGTTTCTGACCCGGGGCTATCAGCAATCAGTGGCCGAGGTCGTCAACGAGGCGCTGTTTCCATCCGATTCCAGCGAAATGGTGTTGGTTCAGGACGTTGAACTGTACTCCCTCTGTGAACATCACCTGCTGCCGTTCATCGGCAAGTGTCACGTCGCCTATATCCCCACCGGACAGGTTCTGGGGCTATCGAAGGTGGCAAGGCTGGTGGATGTCTTCGCCCGCCGCCTGCAGATCCAGGAATCGCTGACCATGCAGATCGCGGAAACCATCATGGCGGTGACCCAGGCCGATGGCGTGGGCGTAATCATCGAGGCCCAGCACATGTGCATGATGATGCGCGGGGTAGAGAAACAGAATTCGGTGATGAAGACATCCGCCATGCTGGGGAGCTTCCGCACCGAGCAGAAAACCCGCGACGAATTTCTGTCGCTGCTGCAGCTGCGCCGCTAATCTCGGTTGCTCGCTCAGGTACTTTAGCCAGGGATTTCTGGACTTCGCCGTCCGGTTGTCAACGTCCTGCCACCGGCAGCGAGCCCTGTCGTCCCCCTACCGCAACCGCAGTATGTCCATGTGCAGATACTGCCTGTCAGACGTGCGCGCGCCGCTGTAAAGCGCCAGCCGGAATTCGCCGGCCTCGGTATCCACGGCATAGGCGCGGTAGCGTTGCTCACCCGAAGTACCGTACAGCACCCGCTGGCCGAACACCCGGTTGGCCCACTGGGCGGCATTGCCGCAGGCTCTGCCGTCGCAGCTGAACAGCAGTTCACTGCCCTTTGCTGCGGCCAGCTGTTGCTCCAGCTCCCGCAACACTTCGGTGGCGGCGAAGCCATCGACGATCTGCCAGGTTTCGCGGGTGAGTGTGCCGTCAAGCCGTACGCTGCGACTGAATCCCCACTGCCCGCGTATCTTCTGCAGCGCGCCCAGGCCCAGCTCGTGATCGGCCACCTCTAGCTCGCGGGAATCGATGGACACCGCATGCGGGTAGTCGTGCAGTCGTTCCACCAATGCATAGGGGTCCAGGTCCTGCGCCCACAATGACACGGCCTGGCCAACCAGCAAGGCCGGTAGCAGGATTCTGGTCCAACGCTGGATGGCACTCACATCTCTCAACAATACCTCCTTATCGGATCGGCGGCCGGCACTCAGCCGAGCACAAATTCCACATCCCGGGACTGTTCACTGCTCATCATATCATCGAACATCTCGGAAATTGGCCGCTGCTGGTGAAGAATGCCGTACAAACCGTTGACCAGGGGCATCTGCACCCCACGCCGGTCGGCCTCGGATTTCAGCAGTTCCAGGGTATTGATCCCCTCGGCCACCTGATCCATTTCCGCCAGCACCTCCTTCAGCGATTCGCCCTTGCCCACGGCGTAGCCGATGCGGTAATTGCGCGACAATGGCGAGGAACAGGTGACGAACAGATCTCCCACCCCGGCCAGGCCCAGAAATGTCAGCGGATTGGCGCCCAGCTGCACCGCAAAGCGCGACATCTCGGCCAGCGAGCGGGTCAGCAGCATGCCGATCGTGTTTTCGCCAAAATCGAGCGCGGCGCCCAGACCTGCCAGAATCGCATAGACGTTCTTCAACGCACCACCGAGCTCCACACCGTACATGTCCTGGGAGGCATAGACCAGGAATCGTTCGCTGTGCAGCAGATCGTGCAGGGTCGCGTTGATGCTGTGGTCGGCGCTGGCCACCACCGAGCCGGTGAGATGGCCAGCGGCGATCTCACCGGCAAGATTGGGACCGCTGAGCACAGCCCGGGGGTTATCCGGCATTTCCTGGCGCAGGATCTCGCTCATCAGCCGAAAGCCGCCGGGTTCGATACCCTTGGTCAGGCTGACCAGCACTGTGTGCGGTGACACCAGCGGCGCCACCGCCCGGCTGATCTCGCGGAACGAGTGGCTCGGCACCGCGACAAACAGGATGTCCACGTCCCGCACCGCCTGTTTCAGCCCGGTAGTGGCATACAACCGGTTATCCAGCTGGTAGCCCGGCAGGTACTCGCTGTTCTCCCGCAGACGGTTGATGGTCGCCACCCTCTCCGGATTGCGCAACCACAGGCAGATCCTGTGGCCATTGCGCGCAACCAGATTGCCGATCACAGTGCCGAAACTGCCACCACCCAGCACTGCGACGCGGTGTGTAAGGGGCATAGGCCACTCCCTGTCCCTGTGTACCGACGGCGTGGCCTCAGGATTTACTCAGCTGCAACAGCAGCGCATTGAGTCTGCTGACGAAGCTGGCCGGATCCTCCAGCTGGCCACCCTCTGCCAGTGTAGCCTGATCCAGCACCACATGCGCCAGATCCGCAAAGCGGCTCTCATCCGCCTCCGCATCCAGCATCTGCAGCAATGGGTGCCCGGGATTGATTTCCAGGATTGGCTTGCCGGGTGGCACCGGCTGGCCCGCGGCTTCCAGGATGCGCCGCATCTGCGCGCCCATGTCGTGCTCGCCCACCACCAGGCAGGCCGGCGATTCCGTCAGCCGCAGCGAGGGCCGCACCTCCGCCACCTTGTCGTCCAGCACCTTCGCCAGGCGTTCCACCAGTGCCTCGCTGTCCTGTTTCAGCTTTTCCTTTTCTGCCTTGGCCTGTTCCGAGTCGTCCTCCAGATCCAGCGCGCCGCGGGCCACATCCTGCAGCGGCTTGCCGTCGAATTCCTGCAGCTGATTCATCAACCAGTCATCCACCCGGTCACTGAGCAGCAGCACCTCGATGCCCTTCTTGCGGAATACTTCCAGGTGCGGGCTCTTGCGGGCGGTATTGAAGTTCTCGGCCACCACGTAGTAGATCTTGTCCTGACCTTCCTGCATGCGCGCCACATAGTCCTGCAGCGACTGGTCCTGGTCGGGCTTGTCGGTATGCGTGGTGGCAAAGCGCAGCAGGCCGGCAATTTTTTCCTTGTTGCCGAAATCCTCCGCCGGGCCCTCCTTCAACACCTGGCCAAATTCCTTCCAGAAGGTGGCGTAGTCGTCGCCCCCCTTCTTGGCGAGCTTGGCCAGCATATCGAGTACCCGCTTGGTCAGAGCGCTGCGCATTGCATCCACCGAACTGTCCTTTTGCAGGATTTCCCGGGACACATTCAGTGGCAGGTCATTGGAGTCCACCACGCCCTTGACGAAGCGCAGATACAGGGGCAGGAACTGTTCTGCCTCGTCCATGATGAAAGTGCGCTGCACATAGAGCTTCAGTCCCCGCGCCATGTCCCGGTTCCACAGGTCAAAGGGGGCCCGCTTCGGGATGTACAGCAAACTGGTGTACTCCTGCTTGCCCTCGACCTTGTTGTGACTCCAGATCAGCGGTTCCTCGAAGTCGTGGGATACATGCTGGTAGAAGGCCTTGTACTCCTCGTCAGTGATTTCGCTGCGGGGACGGGTCCACAGTGCCGTGGCCTCATTCACCGCCTCGTACTGCGGCTCCGCCTCTGGTTGTTCAGCTTCCTTGTCATCGGCATCGGCATCGGTTGCCGGAGTGGCCGGCTTGAGCATCTTCACCGGCACCGAGATATGGTCGGAGTACTTCTTGATTACACTGCGCACGCGCCAGTCGTCGGCGAACTCCGCGCAATCGGATTTCAGGTACAGGGTGACGCTGGTACCGCGGCTTTCGCGGGGCCGCTCCTCGATGGAGAATTCCGATTCGCCGTGGGACTCCCACAGGACACCGGTATCGGCAGCCTCACCCGCCTTGCGGGTATGTACTTCCACCCGTTCGGCAACGATAAAGCCGGAGTAAAAGCCGACGCCGAACTGACCGATCAGCTGGGAGTCCTTTTTCTGGTCGCCAGTCAGGTTATTGAGAAAGGCCGCAGTGCCGGACTTGGCGATTGTGCCGAGATTCTCGATCACTTCCTCCCGGGTCATGCCGATGCCGTTATCGGTGATGGTAATGGTGCGGGCCTCTTTGTCCACGTCCACCTGCACGGCGTAGTCAGCCTGGCCCTCGAGCAAGGATTCATCCGCCAGCGCCGCGAAGCGCAGCTTGTCGATGGCATCGGAGGCGTTGGAGATCAGCTCGCGGAGAAAAATCTCCTTGTTGCTGTACAGGGAGTGGATCATCAGGTGCAGCAGTTGCTTGGCTTCGGTCTGGAAGCCCAGTGTTTCCTTTTTCAGTTCCGCGGTCATGTATTCCCCCGTCGTGGTCTGGTGGCAGTTTGCAAGGTATTCACAATGGGGGCCGATGGAAGATTTTCAAGGTCTGGCCGTTCTCCGGGAGCGGATCGACGCCGGGCGGGCGATGGTGCGCTTCCTCCGTCAGCGCACCCTATGTCGCTGGCGAAGCCCGCGGTCAGACGTGGGTGAAAGAACCCTGCGTCGCGCGCGCCGCAAGCGTCCGTAGCCACATAGGGTGCGTTGAGGCACGAAACGCACCGGGTATCAGGCACATAGGGTGCGTTGAAGCACGAAACGCACCGGGTATCAGGCACATAGGGTGCGTTGAAGCACGAAACGCACCGGGTATCAGGCACATAGGGTGCGTTGAAGCACGAAACGCACCGGGTATCAGGCACATAGGGTGCGTTGAGGTACGAAACGCACCGGGTATGCCGCCTGCCCGATGCTTGAAACAGGGTAAAAGGGATGGGAGATGGTGCGCTTCCTCCGTCAGCGCACCCTATGTCGCTGGCGAAGCCTCAGCTCAATAACACAGAAGCACGGATGCACGGATGCATAGAAGCACATAAAAAAGCCCGCTCTGGTAGCGGGCTTTTTTTGGGGACGCCCGCGGTACGGGCGAGGGAGATTACACCTCTCGGCGGTCGTACAGCACATCGTCTATCGCCCGCGGTACGGGCGAGGGAGATTACCAGCCGGTGACTTCGGCCAGGCCGCTGCCGATTTCGGCGAGGCTGCGTACGGTTTTGACGCCAGCGTCTTCCAGCGCCGTGAACTTCTCGTCCGCGGTGCCCTTGCCACCGGAGATGATGGCACCGGCATGGCCCATGCGTTTGCCCTTGGGGGCGGTCACACCGGCGATGTAGGACACCACCGGCTTGCTGACATTGGCCTTGATGTAGGCCGCGGCCTCTTCCTCAGCGGTACCGCCGATCTCGCCGATCATCACGATCGCCTCGGTGCCCGGATCCTGCTCGAACATCGCCAGGATGTCGATGAAGCTGGAGCCGGGAATCGGGTCGCCGCCGATGCCGACGCAGGTCGACTGGCCGAAGCCCGAATCGGTGGTCTGCTTGACCGCCTCATAGGTCAGCGTGCCGGAGCGGGACACGATGCCAACCTTGCCGGGCAGGTGGATGTGCCCGGGCATGATGCCGATCTTGCATTCGCCGGGGGTGATGACACCGGGGCAGTTGGGGCCGATCAGGCGCACACCCAGCGCGTCACAGCATACCTTGGCGTCGAGCATGTCCAGGGTGGGGATGCCCTCGGTGATGCAGACGATCAGTTTGATGCCGCTGTTGGCGGCCTCCAGAATGGAATCCTTGCAAAACGGCGCGGGCACGTAGATCACCGAGGCATCGGCGCCGGTGGCAGCCACCGCGTCATTGACGGTGTTGAAGACCGGCAGGCCCAGGTGTTCCTGGCCGCCCTTGCCCGGCGTTACCCCGCCGACCATTTTGGTACCGTACTGGATCGCCTGCTCAGAGTGAAAGGTACCCTGGGAGCCGGTAAAGCCCTGGCAGATAACCTTGGTGTTCTTGTCGATCAGGATACTCATCAGGCTGCTCCTCCCGCTGCTTTGACTGCCTGTTGAGCAGCATCTGTAAGGCTGGTGGCGGCGATGATATTGAGACCGCTGTCGGCCAGCACCTTGCGCCCCAGCTCCGCGTTGTTGCCCTCCAGGCGCACCACTACCGGTACCTTGACACCGATTTCCTCGACCGCGCCGATCACGCCCTCGGCGATCAGGTCACAGCGCACGATGCCGCCGAAGATATTGATCAGCACCGCCTTGACGTTGCTGTCCGACAGGATGATCTTGAAGGCCTCCGCCACCCGTTCCTTGGTGGCACCACCCCCCACGTCCAGGAAGTTGGCCGGAGCACCGCCGTGCAGCTTGACGATATCCATCGTGCCCATCGCCAGGCCGGCGCCGTTGACCATGCAGCCGATGTTGCCGTCCAGCGCTACGTAGTTCAGCTCCCACTTGGCGGCCAGCGCCTCGCGCTCGTCTTCCTGGGAGGGATCGTGCATCTCCCGCAGCTTGGGCTGGCGGTAGAGTGCATTGCCATCGACACCCAGCTTGGCGTCCAGGCAGTGCAGGTCGCCGGCCTCGGTAATCACCAGCGGGTTGACTTCGATCAGCGCCAGGTCCTTGTCCTTGAACAGCTGGGCCAGACCGATGAAAATCTTCACGAACTGCTTGATCTGCTCGCCCTGCAGGCCAAGTTGGAAAGCCAGCTCGCGACCCTGGTAGGGCTGGGCACCGACCAGTGGGTCGATCACCGCGCGCAGGATTTTCTCGGGAGTTTCCTCGGCGACCTTCTCGATCTCGACACCACCTTCGGTGGATGCCATGAACACGATTCGGCGCGATGCCCGGTCCACCACCGCACCCAGGTACAGTTCCTCGGCGATGTCGGTGCAGGTCTCCACCAGGATCTTGCTGACTGGCTGACCGCCTTCGTCGGTCTGGTAGGTAACCAGATTCTTGCCCAGCCAGTTGCTGGCGAAGTCACGTACCTCGTCAGTGGTCCTGACCAGCTTGACGCCCCCGGCCTTGCCCCGTCCGCCAGCGTGCACCTGGGCCTTCACTACCCACATGTCACCGCCGATGGTCTCCGCTGCCTTGACGGCGTCCTCTGGGGTATCGACTGCATAGCCCTTGGACACCGGCAGGCCGTAATCGGCAAACAGTTGCTTGCCCTGATACTCATGAAGATTCATGCTCTGTCCTGTGTGTTAGGTTGTTTCCAGGAGCGGACTCCGTTGGCCCGCTCCCCCCAGTGCCTCGACTGCGCAATAATTGATTTTATGCGCGCGCGCCCTGGCAAAGTCTACTTGCGCTGCTTGCGATTGGCGATATGAATGGCGTGGCCATGCACCGCCAGGGCAGCTTCGTGAACGGCTTCCGACAGGGTCGGATGGCCGAACACCGTCAGTGCCAGATCCTCGGAACTGGAACCGAATTCCATCGCGATCACTATCTGCTGAACCAGATCCGCTGCCGACGGGCCGACGATATGGCAGCCCAGCACGCGGTCGGTCTCGGCATCGGCCAGGATCTTGACCATGCCGTCGGTATCGTTGGCGGCCAGGGCACGGCCACTGGCGGCAAAAGGGAAGACGCCGGCCTTGTAGGCGGTGCCGTCCGACTTCAATTCCTGTTCGGTCTTGCCTACCGCCGCCACTTCAGGGTGGGTGTAGATCACCGAGGGAATACAGTCGTAATTGAGCTGGGCGGGCTTGCCGGCAATGCGCTCCGCCACCATCACGCCTTCTTCCATGCCCTTGTGTGCCAGCATCGGGCCCCGCACCACGTCGCCCACGGCATAGACATGTGGCGCCTCGGTGGCACAGTAATCGTTGACGTAAATGAAGCCGCGCTCATCCAGGGTCACGCCGCTGTCGGTGGCCAGCAAGTCCTCGGTGCGCGGGCGCCGCCCCACCGATACGATCAATTTGTCGAACAACTCGACATGTTCCCCGTCGGCGGTGGTGAACTTGACCTCCACCTTGCCGTCCTTGACCTCCGCCCCGGTGACCCGGGTGCTGAGCCGGATATCCAGGCCCTGTTTGCGGAAAATCTTGCCAGACTCCTTGGCGATCTGCGCGTCCATCATCGGCAGCAGTTCATCCAGTGCCTCCAGCATGACCACCTCGGAGCCCAGCCGGGCCCAGACACTGCCCAGTTCCAGGCCGATCACCCCCGCGCCTATCACGCCGAGACGCCCGGGCACTTCAGTGAATTCCAGCGCACCGGTGGAGTCGACAATATAATCGTTGTCCACCGGCGCCGGCGGAATGGGCACTGGTTCCGAACCGGCAGCGATGACGATATTGCCGGCCTCGAGTACGCTGACCTTGCCGTCCTTGTCGGTGACCTCGACCTTGCAGCCAGCCAGGACCTTGCCGCGCCCCTGCACTGCAGTGACGCCGTTGTGCTTGAACAGGCCAGTAATACCTCCGGTCAACTGATCGACGATCTTCTGCTTGCGTGCCTGCATCGCCGCCACATCCATGGTCGGCTTGTTGATGCCGATGCCGTGCAGCGCGAAATGATCGCGTGCCTCGACAAATTTCTGGCTGCTGTCGAGCAGGGCTTTGGAGGGTATGCAGCCGACGTTCAGGCACGTGCCGCCGAGACGGATCTTGCCGTCGTCATCCAGCCACTCCTCGACACAGGCGGTGGACAGGCCCAGCTGGGCCGCCTTGATCGCCGCCACATAGCCACCGGGCCCTGCGCCGACTACCACTACATCATACTTGTCTGCCATTGTTCATCCCAATCCTGTTGCCGGGGCCACCGTCGCAGGGGTGGCCGAAGTGTGCCTAGAGCTGTAGCAAGATGCGCGCCGGGTCCTCGATCAGATCCTTGACCGCGACCAGAAACTGCACTGCGGTCTTGCCGTCAATCAGGCGATGATCATAGGACAGGGCCAGGTACATCATCGGCAGAATCACCACCTGCCCGTCCACGGCCATCGGCCGCTCCTGAATCTTGTGCATGCCGAGAATCCCGGTCTGCGGCGGATTCAGGATCGGGGTGGACATCAGCGAACCGAACACGCCGCCATTGGTCACTGTGAAGGTGCCGCCCGTCATGTCATCAATGGTCAGCTTGTTGTCCCTGGCCCGCAGGCCAAGATCGCGAACCGCCGCCTCCACGTCCGCCAGGCTCATGAAATCCGCGTCCCGCAGTACCGGTACCACCAGACCTCCCGGGGTGGAAACCGCCACGCCGATGTCCTGGTAACCATGGTATACCACATCAGTGCCGTCAATTGAGGCATTGACTTCCGGAAATCGCTTCAGCGCTTCACAGCAGGCCCTGACGAAGAAGCCCATAAAGCCCAGCCGGGTGCCATTGTGGGTTTTTTCAAATTGCTCTTTGTATTTCTCGCGCAACGCCATCACCGGTGCCATATTGACCTCATTGAAGGTGGTCAGCATGGCCGTCTCGCTGCTGGCCTGCAGCAACCGCTCCGCGATGCGGGCGCGCATGCGGGTCATCGGTACCCGCTTTTCCACCCGCTCACCGGTCGGGCCGGTGGGGGCCGGAGACAGGGGTTCTTCCGCGGCCGGCCGCTGCGGTTCGGGCTTCTCCCCGGCGGCGGGCTGACGCTGCAGGTGCGCAATGATGTCTTCCTTGGTGACCCGTCCGCCCTTGCCGGTGGCCTCGATACTGGCCGGGTCCAGCCGGTGCTCCTCGACCAGCTGGCGGGCAGCCGGCCCCATAACGGCTTCGGTCGCGGAGGACTCTTCACTGCCTTTTGCGGCTGCTTGCGGCCGCTCCGCGCCGTCGCCGGATTGCGGCGCACTGGAGGAGGATTCCTTGTCCGCGGCTGGCGCGGCGCCGGGCTCCAGTTCCGCCAGCAGTTGATCGCTGGCAATGGTGTCGCCTTCGGCGGCATGGATCTTGCTGATGACTCCGTCCTCGGGGGCCACCACTTCCATCACGACCTTGTCGGTCTCGATCTCGACGATCAGCTCATCGCGGGCTACGGATTCGCCCTCCTGCTTGTGCCAGGTTGCGATCTCGCCGTCCGCCACCGATTCGGGGAAGGTTGGCGCCTTGATTTCAATAGCCATTTCTAGTCCTTTGGAAAATTGCTAGCGCTGTCCGGATACAACCGGTGCCAGGGCATCGTTGATAAACTGCTCTTGCTGGGCAAGGTGCAGCGCCATATAACCTGCCGCCGGGGCCGCTGAAGGCTCGCGACCGACATAGCGCAGGTAGACGTCTTCGCGATGGGCATGCATCACCCGCCGCATGTGATGCTGGCTGGAATACCACGCCCCCTGGTTCTGGGGTTCCTCCTGGCACCATACCGACTCCACGATATTGGGGTAGCCGCCGAGCACTTCCAACAGCTCCGCTTCGGGAAACGGGTACAGCTGCTCCAGCCGGAGGATGGCGATATGCTCCAGGCCGCGCTCGCGCCGGGCCGCACGCAGGTCGTAGTAGACTTTGCCGCTGCAGAGGATGATCCGTTGCACGCCCGACTTGTCCAGTTCGTCGGTCTCGTCCATCACATTGTGGAAATGGCCGTTGGCCAGGTCTTCCAGCGAGGAGATGGCCTCCTTGTGGCGCAGCAGACTCTTGGGCGACATCACCACCAGTGGTTTGCGCAGCGGCCTGATCGCCTGCCGCCGCAGCATATGATACACCTGCGCCGGGGTCGAGGGCACACAGACCTGGATATTGTGTTCGGCGCACAGTTGCAGGAAACGCTCGAGCCGGGCCGAGGAGTGTTCCGGTCCCTGCCCTTCGTAGCCGTGCGGCAGCAGCATGGTGAGTCCGCACAGGCGTGACCACTTGTGTTCGCCACTGGTGATGAACTGGTCGATCACGACCTGGGCGCCATTGGCGAAGTCGCCGAACTGGGCCTCCCAGATCACCAGGCCGGTGGGCGAGGTGGTGGCATAGCCGTACTCGAAGGCCAGCACCGCTTCCTCGGACAGCAGCGAGTCGTAGATCACAAAGGATGCCTGGTCCTCACTGATGTGCTGCAGCGGGATATAGCGGCTGGCCTCCTTCTGGTGGTGCAGCACGGCATGGCGGTGGGAAAAGGTCCCGCGGCCGACGTCCTGGCCGGTAATCCGTACCGGGTAGCCTGCCTGCAGCAAGGTCGCATAGGCCAGCGTTTCCGCTGCACCCCAGTTCAGCGACATGGCGCCCGCGGCCATCTTGCGCCGGTCCTCAAGAATTTTGCTGACCTGCCGCTGCAGGGGGAAGTTTTCCGGCGCCACGTTGGTATCGTGGGCCAGCGTCTGCAGGGTCTGCAGATCCATGCTGGTGTCGCAGGGCAGGGTCCAGTCGTGGCCCAGGTAGGGCGTCCAGTCCACGAACAGGCTCTGGTTGGGTTCCGACACCAGGCCGCTCACCAGCGGCTCGCCGCGATCCAGCGATTCGCGGTAACCGGACATCAGGTATTCGTCCTCCTCCGCCGTAATGACGCCCTGCTCGATCAGCTTGGCCGCATACAGGTCGCGGGTGGTCCTTTGCTTGCGGATCAGTTCGTACATCAGCGGCTGGGTGACCGACGGCTCGTCGGCCTCGTTGTGCCCGCGGCGCCGGTAGCAGACCAGGTCGATCACCACGTCGCGCTTGAAACTGTTGCGAAAGTCCACCGCCAGCTGGGTGACGAAGTGCACCGCCTCGGGATCGTCGGCATTTACATGCAGGATGGGGGCCTGCACCATCTTGGCCACGTCGGTGCAGTATTCGGTTGAACGCGCGTCCTGCCGATCGCTGGTGGTAAAGCCCACCTGATTGTTCAGCACCACGTGCAGCGTGCCGCCAGTCTTGTAGGCCCGGGTCTGGGACATCTGGAAGGTCTCCATGACCACACCCTGCCCGGCAAAGGAGGCATCACCGTGGATCACGATGGGCACCACGGTATCGCCCAGCGGATCGTTGCGGCGGTCCTGACGGGCCCGCACCGAACCCTCGACAACCGGAGACACGATCTCCAGGTGGGAGGGGTTGAATGCCAGCGCCAGGTGCACTTCTCCTCCCGGCGTCATCACATTGGAGGAGAAGCCCTGGTGGTATTTCACATCGCCGGATTTTTCGTAGACCGCCCGACCCTCGAATTCGGCGAACAGCTCCGACGGGTTCTTGCCGAAGATGTTGACCAGCACGTTGAGGCGGCCGCGGTGGGCCATCCCGATCACGATTTCCTTGGCCCCGTAAAAACCGATGCGTTGCACCATTTCCGACAGCATCGGAATCAGCGACTCGCCACCCTCCAGGCCGAAGCGCTTGGTGCCTGGATACTTCGATGCCAGCGATTTCTCCAGTCCCTCGGCCTTGATCAGCCGGCGCAGCAGCTGCTTGCGGATCTCGTCGGAGTACTGTGGCGCTGAGCGCACCGACTCCATGCGCTGCATGATCCAGTGGCGCTGTTCGGTGTCCACGATATGCATGAATTCGGCGCCGATGGTATGGCAATAGGTGCGCTCGAGTGCATCGACGATCTCACCCAGGGTGGCATCGCTCTTGCCGATATACATGCTGCCGGTCTGGAAAACAGTGTCGCGGTCCGCGGCGGACAGCTGGTGGAAGCTCAGGTCCAGGTCCGGCACCGGTTCGCGCTGCTGCAGGTTCAACGGGTCGAGATTGGCTTTCTGGTGGCCGCGCTGGCGGTAGGCGGACACCAGTTGCACCACCTTGACCTGCTTGCGCTCATAGTCAGTGGCCTGGGAGTCGTGGGCCACCGTGGCCTCGGTACGAACCCGCATCTTGCTGATCTGGGCAAAGTGGGCGCGAATGGTGGAATGGGGAATGTCCTGGAGCTGGGCGGAGGCGGAATCCACTCGCGGCAGTTTGTCAAAGTATTCGCGCCACTGCTCAGGGACTCCGTTGGGGTCCAGGAGGTATGATTCGTACAGGTCCTCCACGTAGGTGGCGTTGCCACCTGCAATGTGGGAGCTGCGGCGCAGCAGCTCCATTGGGCTTTCTTGCATTTTGACCCTTCCGGGAATGTGTTAGGCCGGCGGTGACCCGGCAGTACTTACCTCGATCTGGTTCAGGTTGACCGCGTCAGCAACATGTGGCGGATATGGCCAATGGCGCGGGTCGGGTTCAATCCCTTCGGACACACGTTGACACAGTTCTGGATATTGTGGCAACGGAACACACTGAAGGGGTCCTGCAATTTCGATAACCGCTCATCCGTCGCCGTATCGCGGCTGTCGGCCAGGAAGCGGTAGGACTGCAGCAGGCCCGCGGGACCGATGAAACGTTCCGGATTCCACCAGAAGGACGGACAGCCGGTGGAACAGCAGGCACAGAGAATACACTCGTAGAGCCCGTCAAGTTTGGCGCGGTCCTCCGGCGACTGCAGCCGCTCGATAGCGGGCGCCGGTGTGTTGTTCTGCAGATAGGGTTCGATCTTTTCGTACTGGGCGTAAAACATGCTCATATCGACCACCAGGTCACGCACTACCGGCAGGCCCGGCAGGGGGCGAATCACCAGCTTGTTATTGCGCACAGTCTCCGACAGGGGGGTGATGCAGGCCAGGCCGTTCTTGCCGTTGATATTGAGGCCATCGGAACCACAGACGCCCTCGCGGCAGGAGCGGCGGTAGGTCACCGAGCCATCCCGGGCCTTGAGCTGCTCCAGTACGTCCAGCACCATCAGATCCTTGTCCTCGGTGTCGAACTCGAAGTCCTGCATGTACGGCTTGTCGTCTGTTTCCGGGTTATAGCGATAGATACTTACTTGCAGCATGGTTCCCACCTCTTAATAAGTACGCGCCTTGGGCTCGAATGTCGGCACCGTGACCGGCTTGAAATTCACCCCGCGCTTGCCCACCCGCTTGTCGGAGGGGAAATACATGGAATGGCACAGCCAGTTCTCGTCATCGCGCTCCTGGAAGTCCTCGCGCGCATGGGCGCCACGGCTCTCATCGCGTCCCTCGGCGGCGATCGCGGTCGCCTCGGCAACCTCGAACAGATTGTGCAGTTCCAGCGCCTCGATCCGCGCGGTGTTGAAGGTCATGCTCTTGTCGGTGATGGTCGCTCCTTCGATGCGGGGACGCAGATCCGCCAGCTTGCGAATCCCCTCCTGCATGAACTCCCCATTGCGGAATACACCGAAGTGGGTCTGCATCACATTCTGCAATTCCTTGCGCAGCTCCGGTACCGGTTCACCGTCTGTCGCCGCATTGAGGCGGTTCAGGCGCTGCATGCCCTGCTCCAGATCGCTGTCCGAGGCTGCGCGCATGGCGATACCCTCGCGCAGCGCATTCTCGATGAACAGGCCGGAGGCGCGGCCGAAAACCACCAGATCCAGCAGCGAGTTGCCGCCCAGCCGGTTGGCGCCGTGCACCGACACACAGGCCACCTCGCCACAAGCATAGAGGCCCGGAATGATCTGGTCGTTACCCTGCGCGTCCACTGTCAGAGCCTGGCCGTGAACGTTGGTGGGAATGCCGCCCATCATGTAGTGACAGGTCGGCACTACCGGGATCGGCGCCTTGACCGGATCGACATGGGCAAAGGTGCGCGACAGCTCGCAGATACCGGGCAGGCGCGATTCCAGCACCTCCTCACCCAGATGATCCAGCTTCAGCATTACATGATCCCCCTCGGGACCACAGCCGCGGCCCGCGAGGATCTCGAGAATCATCGAACGTGCGACCACGTCGCGTCCGGCGAGATCCTTGGCGTTGGGGGCATAGCGTTCCATGAAGCGCTCGCCATCCTTGTTGATCAGGTAGCCGCCCTCGCCCCGGCAACCCTCGGTCACCAGCGTACCGGCACCATAGATCCCGGTGGGGTGGAACTGCCACATCTCGATGTCCTGCACCGGGAAGCCGGCCCGCAGAGCCATGCCCACGCCATCGCCGGTATTGATATGGGCATTGGTGGTGGAGGCGTAGATGCGCCCGGCCCCGCCGGTGGCAAAGACGGTGGCGCTGGCCTTGACGTACACGGCCTCGCCGGTCTCGATACAGATCGCAATCACACCGACCACGGCGCCGTCCTGGTTCTTGACGATGTCGGTCGCAAACCACTCGTTGAAAAATACCGTATTGTTCTTGAGATTGCCCTGGTACAGGGTATGCAGCAGTGCGTGTCCGGTACGATCAGCCGCGGCACAGGTGCGGGCGGCCTGACCGCCCTCGCCATAATTCTTGGACTGGCCACCAAAGGGGCGCTGGTAGATGCGGCCTTCCTCGGTGCGGGAAAAAGGCAGCCCCATATGCTCAAGCTCGAACACCGCTTCCGGGCCTACGCTGCACATGTATTCGATGGCATCCTGGTCGCCGATGTAATCGGAGCCCTTGACCGTGTCGTACATGTGCCAGCGCCAATCGTCGTTCGGATCCGCACTGGCAATGGCGCAGGTAATGCCGCCCTGGGCGGACACAGTGTGGGAGCGGGTGGGAAACACCTTGGAGATCACAGCGGTCTTGTAACCGGACTGGGCCAGCTGCAACGCTGCACGCATGCCCGCGCCGCCGCCGCCGACGATGACGCCGTCAAAAGAAATGGTACGCAATGCTGTCATATCTCAATATCCCCAGAGGATCTGTACGCCCCAGACCATATACACGAATAACACCAGCGCGATCAGCAACTGGAGTATAAGACGCAGCACATTGCCAGTTGTGCCCATCAAGCGCTCCGTCAGGTAGTCCGTGAGGACCGCCCACATCCCGATCCAGGCGTGCGCCACCAGCGACAGCAGCGCCATCAGACTGAATACCTTCAACCAGGTCTGGTCGAACAGGGCCTTCCAACTGGCGTAGTCGACACCGGTTGCCACCGTCCAGAGAATGAACAGCGTATAGGCCAGCAGAACCACCCCGCTGACCCGCTGGATCAGCCAGTCCGACAGACCGTTGCGACCAAAACTCGTTACTGTAGTTACCATATCCACCACCCCGCCAACAGTGTCAGCACCACTGTCAATCCGATCACGATACGCGCGCTCAGCACACCCCCCGGCATGCTCTCGGCGATCCCAAAATCCATCACCAGGTGTCTTACCCCGGCCAGCGAGTGATAGATCAGCCCGGCACTGATGGCCCACAACACCACCTTCGCCACCGGCCCGGTCAACAGTTGCTGCAGGGCGGCGAAGCTCTCCGCACTGCGCAGGCTCGCATCCAGAGCCCAGACCAGAAAAGCTGTCGCTACGAACAGGAAGACACCGGAAGCCCGATGCGCTATCGA
Organism: Kineobactrum salinum; assembly: GCF_010669285.1. Lineage (GTDB taxonomy): Bacteria > Pseudomonadota > Gammaproteobacteria > Pseudomonadales > Halieaceae > Kineobactrum > Kineobactrum salinum. The sequence continues at coordinate 479,057 of NZ_CP048711.1, forward strand.
CACCCACGCGGTGATGGGAAGCCGTATGCTGCCGATGTCCAGATTTACGGGGCGTTTCTCGCTCACAATTCAGATACCACCGTTCAGGCGCCTCAGGGGGCGGGTTAATGGGGCAGGCCACTGACCTGTTGATACTCAAGCGCCAGTCGACGGCGAAGAGGAATAAGCGCGCGGAATTATAGGCAGTTGCGAAGGCAATTACAAACGGCCGGGCAATAAGGCAGGTGCCTAATGACCGTGTCGCGAACGTCGCCGATCTTCGCCGTACGTGATAGCGGACTTTCGCCTCGTTTAGTCGCAAATAGGGCCGGATCAATTGACAAAAGCTGTCGAAACTCTATAGTTGGGCACCCCACAGAAACGCATCGCAGGACCCATTATGAGTGACAGAAAAGCGACCCTGACAGTGGACGGGCTGGATGAAACGATAGAACTTCCCGTCTATTCAGGAACCATCGGCCCGGATGTCATCGATGTCGGCGCCCTCACGGGCAAAGGCATGTTCACCTACGACCCCGGGTTTGTGTCCACCGCTGCCTGCGAATCACAAATCACCTATATAGACGGCGCCGCAGGCGTACTGCTGCACCGCGGCTACCCCATCGACCAGCTCGCGGAACACAGCGACTACCTGGAAACCTGCTACCTGTTGCTGTACGGCGAGTTGCCCAATGCCGACCAGAAACAGCACTTCGTCAGCACCGTCAAACGCCACACCATGGTGCATGAACAGATCCGGACTTTCTTCAACGGCTTTCGTCGCGATGCCCACCCGATGGCGGTGATGTGTGGCGTGGTCGGAGCCCTGTCTGCCTTCTATCACGACTCTCTCGATATCTCCGACGAAAATCACCGCGAAGTCGCGGCGTTCCGGCTGATCGCCAAGATGCCTACGCTGGCGGCGATGAGCTACAAATTCTCCATCGGCCAGCCGTTCATGTATCCCGACAACAGCATGAGCTATTCCGAGAACTTCCTGCACATGATGTTCGGCAATCCCTGCGAGGCGAGCACCATCAGTCCGGTGCTGGCACGGGCGATGGACCGCATCTTCCTGCTGCACGCCGACCATGAGCAGAACGCCTCCACCTCTACCGTGCGCCTGGCCGGTTCCTCCGGCGCCAATCCCTTTGCCTGCATGGCCGCGGGTATCGCCGCGCTGTGGGGCCCCTCTCACGGTGGCGCCAACGAAGCGGTCCTGGAAATGCTCGAAGAGATCGGCGATGTCTCCCGCATCGACGAATTCGTCGCTCGCGCCAAGGACAAGGACGATCCCTTCCGGCTGATGGGCTTTGGCCACCGGGTCTACAAGAACTTCGACCCGCGCGCCAAGGTCATGAAGGAAGCCGCCGACGAAGTGCTGGCAGAGCTGGGTATCGAAAACGAACCGTTGCTGGCGATCGCCAAGCGGCTGGAACAGATAGCGCTGGAAGACGAATATTTCATCGAGAAGAAGCTCTATCCCAACGTCGACTTCTACTCCGGCATCATTCTCAAGGCCATCGGCATTCCCACCAGCATGTTCACGGTGATCTTCGCGGTGGGACGCACCGTCGGCTGGATTGCCCACTGGCACGAGATGATCAGCGGCAGCTACCGCATCGGCCGGCCACGCCAGCTCTACACCGGCCACGCCCAGCGCGACTTCGTACCACTGGACCAGCGCTGACGGTCAGGATTGCCGGAAAAAGGCCGCCCCGCGGCCTTTTTTTTCGCTACACTGTTTTTTTCGCTACACTGTCGCAGGGTGTTGAAAAAACCGGGCGAGGTTTTTTCAAATCACGCTTGCGGCACAGGTCTGCCAGCGTGGACACCAAAAATCAATGGCACCAGAACTGCAGCAGGTCGCGTGCTCCATGACAGACATCGTTATCAGCGGTACCGGCCTGTACACGCCGGCAGAGGCCATCAGCAATGAGGAGTTGGTGGCGTCCTTCAACAGTTACGTCGAGCAGTTCAACCTGGAGCACGCCGCCGCCATCGCTGCCGGCGAGCTGACGCCACTGCAGCCGTCATCAGCGGAGTTCATCGAGAAGGCCTCGGGTATCAAATCGCGCTATGTGATCGACAAGGCCGGCATACTCGACCCGGCACGGATGACGCCGTCGATTCCGGAACGGCCGGATGACAGCCCGTCGCTCCAGTGCGAGATGGGGGTCGCAGCTGCCCGCGAAGCAATGGCCCAGGCCGGCAGGACCGCGGCCGACATCGACGCGGTCATTGTCGCCTGCTCCAATCTGCAGCGGCCCTACCCCGCCATTGCGGTGGAAATCCAGCATGCGCTGGGCATCCAGGGCTACGGTTTCGACATGAATGTGGCCTGCTCCTCCGCCACCTTTGGTATCCAGCAGGCCGGGGATGCCGTGGCCAACGGCCACGCCCGCTGCGTGCTGATAGTGAACCCCGAAATCTGCAGTGGCCACCTGAATTTCCGCGATCGCGACTCACACTTCATCTTTGGTGACGTCTGCACCGCGATCATTGTGGAGCCGGAATACCGGGCCGCCAGCAAGCACTGTTTCCGCATCCTGGACAGCAGGCTGCAGACGCTGTATTCCAACAATATCCGCAACAATTTCGGCTTTCTCAACCGGGCCGATGAAGCCGGCATAGGCCAGCCTGACAAGCTGTTCGTCCAGGAGGGGCGCAAGGTTTTCAAGGAAGTCTGTCCGGCGGTGGCCCGCCAGATCGACGAGCAGTTGGACAAGCTGGATATCTCTCCCTCGCTGATCAAGCGACTGTGGCTGCACCAGGCCAACCTGGGCATGAACCAGTTGATAGCGCGCAAGGTGCTGGGGCGGGATGCCACCGCGGATGAGGCACCGATCATTCTCGACGAGTTCGCCAACACCAGTTCGGCGGGCTCGATCATCGCATTCCACAGGTACCACAGCGACTTTGCCACGGGTGAGCTGGGGATACTGTGCTCTTTCGGCGCCGGCTACAGCATCGGTAGCCTGGTGCTCGAACGCTGCTAGTTAATAGTGTGAACAGGCCCTAGGGCCAATGGCACTTACTTAAGGGTTTTGGGACTTCGTAGTCCGGTCGGCGCCCTCGGAGGGTGCTTTCGAGACACGCCGTGAACCCGTCCCTGGGGGCTCGGATGCGACGTCCATGTCGCATACGGTCTCGAAAGCACCCTCCGAGGACGCCGACCTTCTACCGGAGCGAGGTGCCATTGGCCCTAGAGCAAGGCTGGCAGCGCCGCCAGCAGCGCATCGCAGTCGGCGTCGGTACCGACGGTGATGCGCAGGTAGCCGGACAGGCGCGGCTTGTCGAAGTAGCGCACCACTATCCCCTGCTCCCGCAAGGCCTGAAACAGCGCTCCGGCATCGGTGCCCGCCGGCGGGCCCGCCAACACGAAGTTGGCCGCGGAAGGCAGCACCTCGAAATCCAGCGCCTGCAGACCCCGGCTCAGCCGCTCGCGCGAGTCGATCACCCGCCGGCAGCATTCGCGGAACCAGGCCTCATCCGCCAGCGAGGCCAGTACCGCGCGCTGGGCTATCGCATCCAGCGGATAGGAATTGAAGGAGTTCTTGACCCGCTGCAGGGCTTCGATCAAGTGTGCCTGGCCCATCGCCATCCCCACCCGCAGACCAGCCAGGGAGCGGGATTTCGACAGGGTGTGGACCACCAGCAGGTTGTCGTGTTCGGCAATGAGACCGACCGCGGATTCACCGCCAAAATCAATGTAGGCTTCGTCGATCACCACCACACTGTCGGGGTTGGCCCGCAATAGCTCACCAATCTGCTGCAGGTTCAGCAGCAGCCCGGTCGGTGCATTGGGGTTGGGCAGGATGATACCGCCATTGGGAACCCGGTAGAGCGCCGGATCGATGCTGAAATCCGGCCGCAGCGGCAACTGCTGATATTTTACACCGTACAGCTCGCACCACACCGGGTAAAAACTGTAGCTGACATCAGGGAACAGCACCGGCTGCTCATGCAACAACAGTGCCTGGAACACATGCGCCAGCACCTCGTCCGAGCCATTGCCCAGGAACACCTGCTCGGCCTGCAGGCCATGGTAGTCCGCCAGGGCCTGCCTGAGTGCGGTGGATTCCGGGTCGGGATAGCGCCGCAACATATCGCCATCGGTGCCACGCACAGCCTCCAGCACCGCCGGCGATGGAGGCCAGGGCGACTCGTTGGTATTGAGTTTGACCAGACGCTGGTGCCGCGGCTGTTCGCCCGGCACATAGGGGTCAGGCGCTTGACGACATCGCTCCAGAATCGGCTCATTGTCAGTACTTGAATACCGAGTCGAACACGACACGATCGAAGTCAGTGCCGCGTCCGGTAGCGTTCTCGCCCGATTCATTGTTCAGATACCAGGTAACTCCCAGGACCCAGTGCCTGGCCACGGCGTACTTGCCCGTGAACTTGTGACCGCTGATATCGGTGCCGCCCCCGCCGACATTGGAATCCCGCAGCAGACCAAAGGTGGCATCCGCCTCTACATCCTCGTACTGGTAGCCCAGCTGCCAGCTGCCCGCCGCGGCAGTGTTGCCCAGCTTGGCGCCGGCCAGCCAGCCGGAATCGAACTCGTCGGCATCCAGGTTCTGCACATAGTCGACGAAGAAAGTCAGAGGCAACGGCAGGCCAGCCACTGTCAGGTCCGCGAACAGCTCCAGTTCTTCGTAGTCATTGAGATAGACACACCCTGCGCTGGTGCCAGGCTCGGTACAGCTGAAGCTGTTGCCGAAGAACTCGTCCGGCTCACCAAAAAAGACGCTCTCTCCGCGCACCGGCAGATCGAAATAGGCTGCACCGGCAGTCAGTGTCAGGTTGTTTGCTGGCTGCAGGCTGACGCCGCCCTGCAGACCCCAGTAGGTTGTCTCGTTGGCACGGTTGCTGTCGCTCTCCAGCCAGATGGCGGCACTGTTCAGGAACAGACCCTGGCCCGCCCAGCCGAAGGCAATCCCTTCCGGCGTGTAGTCGGAGTCCCACAGCAGGCCGCTGCCCTGGGTGCGGTAGAAAGTGTTGGCCATCTTGCCCGCCATCAGGTAGCCACCGTCAAAAGGCTGCCAGCGTGCGTAGGCGAGGTTCAGGAACAGATCCTTGGAAGTGCCCCCGCTTCCCAGCGTGATGTTGCCAGAGCGCGGGCTTTCATTGCCGGCGGCCAGACCTAGCCCCACTTCAAGCTCGGAAGAGAGTTGAGCCACCAGCCCTGCACGGGCCCGAATACGGTGACGGGTCCGCGTATCCCGCGCCCCCACGTCGATTTCCTCGTAGCGGTAGCGGTAGTCGCCATACAGCTTGATCGTATCGGACCAGTGGCCGCCCGGGGGGCTGCGGCGGGCCTGGTCCACTTCACTGCGAACCAGCTGCACTTCTGAAACCGCGGTTTCAGAGGCTTCACGCAGACGCCGGTTTTCCGCTTCCAGGGTGCCCACCCGTTGCGTCAGGCGGGCCATGTCCGCCTTCAATTGCTCGAACTCCGCTTCGCTGACCGCTGCCTCGGCAGCAGCGGTCGCCAGCGATAAACTGGCCAGCGCGGCCACAGTCAGTCGTCTCATGCTTCTTCTCGCTCTTGGTAAAGCGCCCGCAGACGCGCATCAGGGCGGCGAGTTTATGACTTTTTTATGACACAACCAAGACAGCAGTGCCGGAATTCACAGAAAATGCCGATTTCTGTGAATTCGATTCATTGCTGTCGCATCGATCGGGCTACCAGGGTAGAGACATCGGCCGGGATGCGGTGTTCAAGACCGTATGCGACATGGATGTCGCATCCGAGCCTCCATGGATGGATTCACGGCGTGTCTTGAACACCGCATCCCGGGTGATGTCTCGGCGGGCGAAGCGCCGGCCTTCCATTCTGCGGCACCCGTAACCAAATATTCTGCGAAGATACGGGACAGCAAAATTCGTCCTCCATGGAGAGCCCACCCCCGCTTTATCGGGTGTGGATTCAGGGCCTGCCCCATGAGCGCAGCGAGTGTTTTGGGTACGGCGTGTCTTGAACACCGCAGCCCGGTTGATGTCTCTACCTTCGTAGCCCGATCACTGGTACAGCGGCGACCCTATTCGCTCTCTTCAACTTGCGCCATCAGCTGATCGGGCTCCACATGGCGCACATCCAGGCCGCGCACCAGGTAAATGACATGCTCCGCGATATTGCTGGCATGATCACCCACCCGCTCAAGGCTCCGCAGCGCCCACATCTGACCCAACACCGGACCGATGGTGCGGGGGTCCTCCATCATGAAAGTCACCAGGCTGCGCATCGCGGTAGCGTATTCCGAATCCACCGAGCGATCGGCGATCACCACTTCCACAGCCATATCGACATCCAGCCGGGCAAAAGCGTCCAGCGCCCGCCGCAGCATATCGCTGACATGAGCCCCGATATGGCGAATCTCGACAAAGCTGGTGCTGGAACCCCCCTCTTCCGTCGCCTTGATGGCCTGACGGCCGATCTTGCTGGCCTCGTCGCCAATCCGTTCGAGGTCTGTGGTCACCTTGGAAATCGCCAGCACCAGACGCAGGTCGCTGGCCGCGGGCTGGCGGCGGGCGAGAATACGGAAGCACTCCTCGTCGATACTGATCTCCATGTCGTTGACCCGCTCGTCACCGGCCACCACCTCTTCAGCCACGCCGCTGTCCCTGTGCAGCAGCGCCTCGACGGCCTTGCCGATCTGCTGCTCGACGAGGCCACCCATCTCCAGCAAATGATTCTTGACCGACTCCAGTTCGGCATTGAACTGGGCCGAGATATGTTGCTTGTAGCTGTCCTGGTGAATCATGACGGAAGTCCTCAGCCGTAGCGGCCGGTGATGTAGTCTTCGGTTTGCTTCTGCTCGGGATTGGTAAACAGGGTATCCGTGTCGTCGTACTCGATCAACTTACCCATGTACATGAATGCTGTCATGTCGGATACCCTCGCCGCCTGCTGCATATTGTGGGTGACGATCACAATGGTGTAACGGGACTTGAGCTCGTAGATCAGTTCCTCGATCTTGAGCGTGGAAATGGGATCCAGCGCCGAAGCCGGCTCGTCCAGCAGCAGTACCTCCGGCTCCACCGCAATGGTGCGGGCAATCACCAGGCGCTGTTGCTGGCCGCCCGACATGCCCAGTGCACTTTCATGCAGGCGGTCCTTGACCTCTTCCCACAGGGCCGCGGCCCGCAGCGACTTCTCCACTACCTCATCCAGCACCCGCTTTTTGTTGATGCCCTGGATGCGCAGGCCATAGGCGACATTTTCGTAGATGGACTTGGGAAAGGGATTGGGTTTCTGGAATACCATGCCCACCCGCCGGCGCAGACTGGCCACATCCACCCGGCGGTCATAGATATCCTCGCTCTCCAGCAGCAGGCGGCCCTCCACCCTGCAGCCGTCGACCAGATCGTTCATCCGGTTGATGCAGCGCAGCAGGCTAGATTTGCCACAGCCGCTGGGGCCAATAAACGCGGTAACCCGCTTTTTGGGGACGTCGAGGTTTATGTCAAACAGCGCCTGTGAATTATTGTTGTAGTACAGGTTCAGGTTCTCCATTCGCAGACTGATATCCGCCGGCGCGCCGGGGCCGGAAGCCTGGCCGCGCTTGATTGCCTGAATATCAATGGCATGGGTTTGCATAGTCATGAGCAATCGCTCCCGCTAGTGTTCCAGAGACTTGTAACGTTCACGCAACCGGTTGCGCAGGCGCACCGCAGCCAGATTCAGCAACGCGATGATAAGCACCAGCAGAAATGCAGTAGCATAGACCAGAGGCCTGGCCGCCTCCACATTGGGACTCTGGAAACCCACATCGTAGATATGAAAACCCAGATGCATGAACTTCTGGTCCAGATGCAGATAGGGATAATTGCCATCCAGCGGCAGGGTCGGAGCCAGCTTCACTACACCGACCAGCATCAGCGGCGCCACCTCGCCCGCGGCGCGGGCTACCGCCAGGATCAGCCCCGTCATCATCGCCGGGCTCGCCATCGGCAATACTACCCGCCACAGGGTTTCGGCGCGGGTGGCCCCCAGCGCGAGGCTGCCCTCGCGCAGGCTCTTGGGAATGCGGGCCAGACCTTCCTCGGTCGCCACAATCACTACCGGCAGCGTCAGCAGGGCCAGTGTCAGCGATGCCCACATCAGGCCCGGGGTACCGAAAGTCGGCCGCGGCAGCATGGCCGGGAAAAACACCTCGTCCAGTTCCCCGCCCACAAAATAGACGAAGAACCCGAGCCCGAACACCCCGTAGACGATGGAGGGAACCCCGGCCAGGTTGTTCACCGCCACCCGAATGGTGCGGGTAATAAAACCCTGTCCCGCGTATTCACGCAGGTAGACCGCCGCCACCACCCCGAACGGGGTGACCATGATCGACATCAGTATCACCATCATCACGGTACCGAACATCGCCGGATAGACCCCACCCTCGGTGTTGGCCTCGCGCGGCTCATCACTGAGGAACTCCCAGAGCCGCTCAAAATACAGCGCAAGCTTGGCGCCCACACCCATCGCATTGGGCTGGTAGGCACGCACCACCTTGGCCACGGGCAGCTCGATCACCCGGCCATCCGCCACTTCGGCGCTGAAGGTGTGGTCCTTGATGCTGTCATACAGCACGTACAGGTCCTGCTGCAATGCCTGGAAGCGGGCATTGAGCTCTGCCCGCCGGGCGGCGAGGTCTGCCTGGGCGGCGGCATCCAGGGCGCCGTCCATCTCCAGGCGGCGCTCCTGTAGCCGCAGTCGCTCCAGCTCATAATTGATCGCCCCGATATCGACGCGCTCGATCTGCCGGATCTGCTGGCGCACGGCGACGGTATCTGCGACCAGTGACTGCAGTGCTGCCCAGGCCGCGGCGGCGTCTTCTTCGACGGTGATCACTGGCGCGCCATGACGGTCGACACTGCGCAGGTAGCCGTAGAAATTACCCCACTCCAAGCGCTCCACCACCATCACATCTTCAGGATGGCGGCGCTCACCGAATTGCTCATCGATCAGCCAGGTGAAGTCGGTGCCCAGCACATCGCGATTGCCCTGTTTCAACAGGGTGCGCTGATAGAAAGGCCCCGGGCCCTCCAACTCGAAGCCTGCCTCGCGCAGCTGACTGCCGGCGACCTCTACCTCGTCCACCACTTCTCCCAGCAGTTCCCGCGACTGACCCTGATAACTCACCGTCACCGCCAGGATATCCGCCGGCCAGAAATGGCTCATGCCGCGTACCGCAAGCAACAACAGCAGGCCCACCACTGCGATCACGCTGATACTGACCGCCGCGCCGTTGAGCCAGATCATCGGCTCGCCGCTGCGAACCCAGGCCATCACGCCACGGCGGCGGCGGCCGTGCAGATCCTGATTGTTTGTCATGCTGGTCGTCATTACAGTGAGCCGTATTTGATGCGCAGGCGCTGCCGGATCAACTCGGCAGCGGTGTTCACCAGGAAGGTGAACATGAACAATACAAAGGCGGCGAGGAACAGGACCCGGTAATGGGTGCTATCCACCTCGGCCTCGGGGATTTCCACCGCGATATTGGCCGACAGGGTGCGCATGCCCTCAAAGATATTCGCATCCATGATCGGCGTATTGCCCGTCGCCATCAGCACGATCATGGTTTCCCCCACAGCGCGGCCCAGGCCTATCATCAGGCCAGAGAAGATCCCCGGACTGGCGGTGGGCAGTACCACGCCCACCAGGGTCTGCCAGGGCGTCGCTCCCAGCGCGAGACTGCCGTAGCTCAAATGCCTGGGGACCGAGAAAATTGCGTCCTCGGCGATGGAAAAAATGGTCGGGATCACCGCCATGCCCATCGCGATCCCGACCACCAGCGAGTTTCGCTGGTCAAAGGAGATGCCCAGCTCGCTGGTTATCCAGCGCCGCATGTCACCCTCGAACAGCCAAAGTTCGAGCACGTCATTGCCGGCAAAGCTCAGGTAGCCTATCAGCACCACCACCGGCACCAGTACGGCGGCATGCCAGCCTTCGGGCAACCGGGCGCGCAGCGGTACCGGCAGCCGCGACCACAGGAACGCAAACAACAGCACCCCGATCGGCAGGGCCAGCAGCAGTGTGATGACCGCCGTCAGCTTGTCCTCGATCAATGGCGCCAGCCACAGACCCGCCAGAAAACCGAGGATCACGGTAGGTAGCGCCTCCATCAATTCGATCAGCGGTTTGACCTTGCGCCGCAACGGCGCCGCCATGAAGTAAGCGGTGTAGATGGCGCCGCAGATCGCCAGTGGCGCGGCAATCAGCATCGTATAGAAGGCCGCTTTCAGAGTGCCAAACGCCAGCGGCGCAAAGCTGTACTTGGGCTCGAAATCATTGTCTGAAGACGACGACTGCCAGGTGTAGGTCGGCTCATCGTAGCTCTCGTACCAGACCTTGCTCCATAGTGCAGCCCAGGACAGGTCAGGATGCTCGTTGTCGATATGCCAGAATCGCAGGGTGCCATTCGCGTCGATATAGACCAGCGCGTCGCCCCGGGGCGAGAGAGCCGCCGCGCCGTCGGCCGCCAGCGGCAGCGCCGGTTTGTTCAGCAGCCGGCGGTGCGCCGTGGTGTGGTAGATTTGCAGCTCACCGCCGCGGCCGATACCGAAAAAGCCCTTGCGGCGGTGCTCTGAGATCAGGCGGTCCAGCACCACGCCGCCGGTGTCGAACTGGCGGATGCGCTGCAGGCGGTGGCCGCCGGTCTCGTCCCGCACCATGAAATGCTGGACCAGCTCGCCGCGGTCGGAGGCTGCCAGCAGCGAAATCCCCCCCAGCAGCATCTGCGCCGCTGCCAGTTCACCGCCGTGCTCGAACAATTGCCCGGAACTGGTCAGGCGCAGGCGCCCGGAGCGGTCGCGCTGGCGCAGGTTCAGTACCGCAAAGCCGCCACCGGTGTCGACGTGGTAGAGCCAGTTCAGGTCCTCGTCCACAAAGAATGCGGCGGTGTCGCCGCCCAGTGCGGGCAGGTTCAGCGTCTCGCGATCCAGAGTTACCTCCCCGCTAAGGAAATTCTCCTCCCGCAGTACCCGCTGGGCCCGCAGCTTGCCGGCGGCGGTGAGTGCCACCACGACCAGGCCCTGGTCACTGTCGCGCACGGCCAGCCGAACAATGGCTTCGTCCCCCAGCTTCAGTTCCAGCTCGGGCAACTGGCGCTCCAGCCGCGGGGTGATCACCCGTTCACCTCCCGGGTAGCTCAGCCGGTATTCATGGCGATACAGCGACACCGCGCCGGTGGCATGACCCAGCGCCAGCAGCCGGCTGTCCGCGCCCTCTCCCGTCGCTGCGGTTATGGCTCCCAGCTCTGGCGCCAGCACCTCCTGATGCAGCACCGAGCCGTCTTCCAGTGACAGGAAGCGGCCGGTACCATCGCCGAACACTGCGAACCCCACCTCGGTCTGCTCCTCCACCGCCAGATACAGCGGTGCTCCGGAAAATGGCAAAGCCAGGGGTTCGCGCGCCTCCATGCCGGCATTGCCAAACAGCGGCAGGACTTCGTACAGGAGGTAGAAGAAAATGAGCAGGATGGCGAACAGTACGCCGCTGCCCCCAGCAGTCACCGATACCGTGGCCAGACGATCCTTGAAATGGCGCCAACGGGCGGAGTAGGGCGAAACATGCTCGGATAAACTGGCCAAGGTTTGCTCTCTCACCGATCAGGACAAGGGATGGAAGGCGTTCGCAATGGAGGCCGTCACCGCGGCCTCCACTGATACGGCAGCGCCTCGTGCGACTACAGGTTCAATTGCTTGCTGAAGCGTTCGATCACTGCCGCGGGCAGTGGGATGTAGCCATCCTTCAGCACCACTTCCTGGCCCTGGCGTGAGAACACCAGCTTGATGAACTCGCGCTCCAGTGGCGACAGCGGCTTGTTCGGGTCCTTGTTCACATAGACGTACAGAAAGCGCGCCAGCGGGTAGGAGCCATCGACCGCGGTCTCGGGTGAGGCTTCGACCGGAGTCTCGCCACTGCGCTTGCTGATCGGGACCGCGCGCACACTGGAAGTCTTGTAGCCGATGCCCGAATAGCCGATGCCGTTGATCGAAGTGGATACCGACTGCACCACGGAAGCCGAACCAGGCTGCTCGTTCACGCTGTTCTTGAAGTCACCCTTGCACAGCGCCACGCTCTTGAAATAACCGTAGGTACCCGACACCGAGTTGCGCCCGAACAGCTGCATGTCGCGCCCGGCCCAGGCGCCCTCGAGGCCCAACTGGCCCCACTTGCTGACGTCCTGACTGGCGCCGCATTTGCGGGTGGAGGAAAACACCGCATCCACTTCCTCGATACTCATGCCCTCGATCGGGTTGTCCTTGTGCACATAAACGGCCAGCGCGTCGATCGCCACCGGCACAGCGGTGGGTTTGTAACCGTAGCGGGTCTCGAAGGCCTCGATTTCCTTGTCCTTCATGTCACGGCTCATCGGACCCAGGTTGGACGTACCCTCGGTCAGTGCAGGCGGTGCCGTGGAGGAGCCGGCCGCCTGGATCTGGATGTTCACATTGGGATAAGCACGCTTGAATTCTTCCGCCCACAGCGTCATCAGGTTGGCCAGAGTATCGGAACCGATGCTGGACAGGTTGCCCGACACACCGCTGGCCACCTCGTAGTCCTGCAGGTCGGGATCCAGCGCCGACCAACTGAGCTGGGCAGCAGTAAGCCCGGCGGCGGCGACTGCGATTTTAAACAGGGATTTGATGCTCATGGGATGCTCCAATAGCTCCAGTTTGTTGACCCGGCCACAGTACTACCTGATTATGACAAAATTATGACAACAGCATGTACTGCCACTATGCCGGAGCCGGAAATGCCAGGGTGAAAGTGCTGCCGACTCCGGGTTTACTGTCTATCCGCAACTGGGCGTTGTGGCCAGCGGCCACATGCTTGACGATCGCCAGTCCCAGGCCGGTGCCGCCGGTGCGCGAAGAACGACTGTCATCCACGCGATAGAAACGTTCGGTCAGACGCGGCAGATGTACCGGGTCGATGCCGATACCGCGATCCTCTACCGACAGCAGCAACTCCTGGCCCTGGCGCCGCCAGCGTACTGTCACAATACTGTCATCCTTGCTGTACTTGCAGGCGTTCAGCACCAGGTTGGAGGCAGCACTGTGCAACTCGCGATAATCGCCGTTGATCCGCTCGTTGCACTCCAGCTGCAACTCCAGCCGCCGCTGTGGGTGCGACGATTGCAGTTCACTTTCCAGCTCCTGCAGCAGGCTGGCGACGTCGACCTGCTCCGCTCGCGCCTTGCTGCGCACGGTCTCGATCCGCGACAGCCACAACAGGTCCTTGAGCAGCGTCTCCATACGCTGGGCCTGCTGCTCCATCTGCTGCAGCGGCCGCAGGAATCGCGGCTCCAGCTGGCCGCTGTTGGCCAAAATGGTATCGAGATACCCCTTGATCACTGTCAGCGGGGTGCGCAGTTCATGGGATACATTGCCGACGAAATCCCGCCGCATCTGCTCCAGCCGCGCTTCCTTGGTCACATCGCGCACAAACACCAGCCGGTCGCCACTGCCGAAAGGCGTCACCGCAAACTGGAGGAACTGCTCAGGTTCGCTCTTCAGGCGCAGCTGCAGCGGATCCTGAAAATCACCGGCCAGAAAGTAGCGGTGAAAGTCGGGCAGGCGCACCAGGTTCAGCAGCGCCTGCCCGCGGTCGGCCGGAAAGCGCAGGCCCAGAAGCCGCTCTGCCGCCGCGTTGCTCCATTCGATGCTGCCCGCCATCGATACCATCACCGCGCCGTCATGCATGGAGGAGAGTGAATCCTGCAGATAGTCCAGGCGCGACTGCAGCTGGGCCCTGCCCTGCCGGGCTTCACGCTGCAACTGGTAGAGCCGATCGTAGATGGCCCCCCATATTCCGGGTGCCTCGGGCGGTTCCTGCAATGGATCGGCCAGCCAGCGCCGCAGCCGCAGCAGCTGGTACAGCCAGCGCAGCAGCAACAGCAGCAGGACCAGCGCCAACAGCTGCGCGGGAAACCCCAGCAGCCAGCCGACCGCCGTACTGATGAACACAAACAAGGTCAGCCGGCGCAGCTCCGCCAGCCAGCTGCCCGTCGGCCTCACCGCGAGGGAACCCCGCGCGCCGAGAAGCGGTAACCGGTGCCGCGTACCGTCTGGATCAGATCACTGTAATCCTTGAGCGGGGTTTGCAGGGCCTTGCGCAGACGGCGGATATGCACGTCCACGGTGCGTTCTTCCACATAGACGTTGGCGCCCCACACATGGTCCAGCAGCTGGTTGCGGGTGTAGGCCCGCTCCGGGTGGGACATGAAAAACTGCAGCAGATTGAATTCGGTAGGCCCCATGTCCACCGGATCCTCCCCCAGGAAAATACGGCGGCTCTCGCCGTCCAGCACCAGCTCCGCGACCTGGATCCGGTCCTGCTGGTCCCCACCGGCGGCACGGCGCAACAGGGCCTTGATGCGGGCGATCAGCTCCCGCGGCGCGAAAGGCTTGGTGATATAGTCATCCGCGCCGACATCCAGCCCCTGGATCACGTTGTCCTCTGCGGTCTTCGCGGTCAGCATGATCACCGGCAGCTCCCGGGTGGCGTCGTTGCGCTTGAGCCGACGCAGCAGCTCCAGGCCGCTGCCGCCGGGCAACATCCAGTCCAGCAGCACGATGTCGGGGCGTTCGTCGACGATCAGGGCATGGGCATCCTGAATGTTCTCGGCCTCAATGCAGCGAAATTCCGCGATCTCCAGCGCCATCCGCAGCATGTCCCGGATAGCGAATTCGTCGTCGACGATCAGCACCTTGCGTTCATTCATCGGTCACAATTCCCTCGCATACATTCCCGTTCCGGGTATTAGATGAGGAAATTGTGACAATAAAATGACAATGCACGGGATTTCTGGTGGATTTTCAGATTGCACTTACTTTAGCCATCGGGTGCCTAGAATCCGGTCACTACTTCCGGAGGGTAATTTCGAGACACGCAGTGAACCCATCCATGGGGGCTCGGTTGCAGCATCCATGCTGCAAACGGCCTCGAAAGTACCCTCCGGAAGTAGCGCCCTCACACCAAACCAGGCCTTAAGTAAGTGCCATTCGGGCCACACTAGCGCAAACTGGCGTTGATATTGACCAACACCTTGTTGCCGGGACACAGATCCTCCTCCCGCAGGGAGTTCAGCGGCCGCCGGGACGTCTCCAATACATCGTGCAGATCGCGCGAGTCCTTGTTCATGTAGATCAGGCCGGTGAGGATCTGGCCCCTGGCCCGGTACTGTTCCAACGCGACCAGCGCGGAAACGCGGTCGAAGGGATCCAGGTCCTCCGACAGTTTCTCCAGATGCAGTACCGAACCGTCGTGCAGGGTCACCTCGTGGGCATGTCCCGCGGCGTAACTGGCGGTGATCTCCTCACGCATCGGGATGAAGTCGACAGTGCCGGTGGCCTCGGCGTGTTCGCGGACGAAATCGTAACTCTTGGTGGAAGCGGCGTTGTTGTTGAACGTGACACAGGGGGAGACCACATCGATCAGCGCAAAGCCCCGGTGCGAGATCGCAGCCTTGATCAGCGGTACCAGCTGCCCCTTGTCGCCGGAAAAGCTGCGGGCGACAAAGCTGGCCCCCAGCTGCAGCGCCAGGCCCGGCAGGTCGATGGCAGAGAAGGGGTTGGCGTCGCCCTTCTTGCTGGCCGAACCCTCGTCGGCGGTGGCGGAATCCTGGCCCTTGGTAAGACCGTAGCAACCGTTGTTCATGACGATATACACCATGTTCAGGTTGCGGCGGATGGCGTGGGCGAACTGTCCCATGCCGATGGAGGCGGTATCGCCATCCCCGGAGACCCCCAGGTACAGCAGGTCGCGGTTGGCCATTGCGGCACCGCTGACCACGGAGGGCATGCGCCCGTGCACCGAGTTGAAGCCGTGGGACTTGCCCAGGAAATAGGTAGGGGCCTTCGAGGAACAGCCGATTCCGGACAGCTTGGCAATCCTGTGCGGTTCCAGCGACAATTCGTGGCAGGCTCGCACAATGGCGCCGCTGATGGAATCGTGGCCACAGCCGGCGCACAGTGTGGAGATGGCGCCCTCGTAATCGGCCCGCGTGTAACCCAGCTCATTGACCGGCAGCTCGGGGTGACGAAAAGTCGGTAACTGGTAGCTCATCCTACTCTCCGAGGCCGCCGACCAGTTTGTCGCGGCGCAAAGGGGTGACGTTGTAACCCGGCATCTGCTGCAGGATCTGTTTGCGGATATTGCGGGCACTGATCGGCGTGCCGTCGAAGCAGAGCACCGACTTCAGCTTGTCCGGACCCAGCTCAAACTCTGCCATCAGCAGCGTACGCAACTGGGCGTCGCGGTTTTGCTCGATCACGAACACGCGCTGGTGGCGGGCGATAAAGGCCTCCACCTCGTGATTGAACGGAAACGCGCGGACCCGCATCGCATTGAGGTGGATGCCGTCCTCCTCCACCAGATAATCCAGCGCCTCCATGGAGGACTCCTCACTGGTGCCGAAGAACAGCACTGCGGTATCGGTGTCGCGGCCGGCGGCCTGCTCCACCGGTCCCGGCACCCACTGCTTGATGGTTTCCCACTTGGCCATCAGCCGGTGCATGTTCTTTTCATACTCCTCGCCCTTCTCGGTATAGACGGCATACTCGTCGCGGGACGTGCCGCGGGTAAAGAATGCGCCTTTCTCCGGGTGGGTACCGGGAATGGTGCGGTAGCAGATCGCGTCGCCATCCACGTCCAGATAGCGGCCATAGCGCTCGATCTGGTCGAGATCCTCCGCGTTCAGCACCTTGCCGCGGTCGTACTGGCGCTCGTCGTCCCAGACCAGCGGCGGCGACATGTTGTCGTTCATGCCCAGGTCCAGGTCGGTCAGCAGGATGATGGGCGTCTGCAGCCGCTCGGCCAGGTCGAAGGACAGGGCGGCAAAATCGAAGCATTCCTTCGGTGTCGACGGGAACAGCAGCACCTGCTTGGTATCGCCATGCGACGCATAGGCCGCCGACAGCACGTCCGACTGCTGGGTGCGGGTAGGCATGCCGGTGGAGGGCCCCGCCCGCTGCACGTCGAACAATACCGTCGGGATCTCGGCGAAGTAGGCCAGCCCCAGGAACTCACTCATCAGTGACAGCCCCGGGCCGCTGGTGGCGGTGAACGCGCGGGCGCCGTTCCAGCTGGCCCCCACCACCATGCCCATGGCCGCCAGTTCGTCCTCGGCCTGCAGGATGGCGTAGTTCTTGCGGCCGGTGCCCGGGTCGATACGCAGCCGTTTGGCATAGCGCTCGAAGGCGTCCACTACCGAGGTCGAAGGCGTGATCGGGTACCAGGCGGCCACCGTGGCGCCGCCGTAGATGGCACCCAGGCCCAGCGCGGTGTTGCCGTCCAGCAGGACCTGGTCGCCGACCTTGTCGGCCCTGCGGACCCGGATACCCAGCGGGCAGGCGATGTTTTCCTTGGTGTACTGGTAGCCCAGCTCCAGCGCATGGATATTGGGCAGGATCAACTTTTCCTTGCCCTTGAACTGGTCTTCGACCAGTTCCGTCAGCACCGCGAAATCCATGTCCAGCAGCGCCGCCAGCGCGCCCACATAGATCACGTTCTTGAATAGTTGCCGCTGGCGCGGGTCCTTGTACTGCTCGTTGCAGATCCGGGTCAGCGGAATGCCGATGATGGTGACGTCGCTGCGTATCAGGCGCAGGTCCAGCGGCTTGGTGTTGTCGTGGATGAAGTAGCCACCCGGCTCCAGCTCGCGGATATCCTGGGGCATGCTCTGGGGATTCACCGACAGCATGATGTCCACCCCGCCGCGCCGCCCCAGGTAGCCCCGTTCGCTCACCCGCACCTCGTACCAGGTGGGCAGGCCCTGGATATTGGAGGGAAAAATATTCTTGGGACAGACCGGCAGGCCCATCCGGAAAATCGCCTTGGCGAACAGGTTGTTGGCGCTGGCGCTGCCGGTGCCGTTGACATTGGCGAACTTGATAACGAACTCGTTGACGGATTGCAGTGCTTGCATGACTTACTGTCCCGCCTTGCTGACGTTGTAGAGGAATTTTTGCATGTCCCAAGCGGTGGTCGGGCAGCGCTCTGCGCACAGACCGCAGTGCAGGCAGACGTTCTCGTCCTTCACCATGACCCGCCGGGTGGGCAGTTCTTCCGAGACATACAGGTCCTGGGCCAGGTTGCCGGCCGGCGCGCTGAGACTGCGGCGCAGCGGTTCCTCGTCCATATTGGCGGTGAACGTGATGCAATCGGTGGGGCAGACGTCAACACAGGCGTCGCACTCGATGCAGCGGGTCTCCTCGAACACGGTCTGCACGTCGCAGTTGAGGCAGCGCTCGGCCTCCCGGAAACCGATCTCGCGGTCGAAGCCCAGTTCCACTTCCAGCTTGCGGTTACGCAAGGTCAGTTCCAGTGGCGCCAGCGGCACGACAAAGCGCTTGTCATTCTCGATTGCGTTATCGTAGCTCCACTCGTGGATGCCCATTTTCTGGCTGACCAGATTGGTGAATGGCGGCGGACGCTTGTTCACCGGTTCGCCGCGGCAATACAGGTCTATACTGACCGCCGCCTGGTGACCGTGGGCAACCGCAGTGATCACGTTCTCAGGACCGAAGGCCGCGTCGCCGCCAAAAAACACCTTGTCGTTGGTGGACTGGAAAGTGCTGGCATCCACCACCGGCATGTCCCATTTGTCGAAATCGATGCCCAGGTCGCGCTCAATCCAGGGGAAGGCGTTTTCCTGGCCGATAGCCATCAGGACATCGTCGGCCGGCATGAACACCGGCGCTTCGCCGGTGGGCACCAGGCTGCGCTTGCCATCGGCGTCGTAGCGCGCCTCGACCTTTTCAAAATGCATGCCCAGCAGCTTGCCGTCCTCCACCACGAACTCCTTCGGCACGTGGTTGTCGTGAATCGGGATGCCCTCGTGCATCGCATCCTCTTTTTCCCAGGGCGAGGCCTTCATGTCCGCGAACGGACTGCGCACGACCACCCGCACGTCCTCGCCGCCAAGACGGCGGGAGGTACGGCAGCAATCCATCGCGGTGTTGCCGCCCCCAGTACCAGCACCCGCTTGCCAATGCTCTCGGTATGCTCGAAGGCCACACTGGCCAGCCAGTCTATGCCGACATGGACGCGCTTGCCGGCCTCCTCCAGTCCGGGCAGGTCCAGCCCCTTGCCGCGGGGCGCACCGGTACCCACGAAGACGGCATCGTAGTCTTGCTCCAGCACCGCCTTGAGACTGGTGATTTCGGTGTCAAAATGAGTGATGACGCCCATATCCAGAATATAGCCGACCTCCTCGTCCAGCACCTGCACCGGCAAGCGGAATGCCGGGATCTGGCTGCGCATCATGCCGCCGCCCGCGAACTGGTTGTCGTAGACGTCGATATGGTAGCCCAGTGGCATCAGGTCGCGCGCCACGGTCAGGGAGGCCGGCCCCGCGCCAATCAGCGCGATGCGCTTGCCGTTCTTGCGGGCCGGAATCTGTGGCAGGCGGGCGGAGATATCGCTCTTGTTGTCCGCCGCCACCCGTTTCAGACGGCAGATCGCCACCGGCTCCTCGCCCTTGCCGAGGCGTCCGCGACGGCAAGCGGGTTCACAGGGGCGGTCGCAGGTGCGGCCCAGGACCCCTGGGAATACATTCGACTCCCAGTTGACCATGTAGGCATCGTCGTAGCGTTGTGCCGCGATCAGGCGGATGTATTCCGGCACCGGCGTATGCGCCGGGCAGGCATACTGACAGTCGACCACCTTGTGGAAGTATTCAGGGTTTTTTATATCGGTTGGGTTCACTCTGGGTGCCTGCTAGCCGGACCAATCTACCTGGGGGTTGCGCGAGTAGCGTAAAAGTGTGTCATAAACTGCGCAGATTTTCATCTGTTCCGCTGCGGCTATTTGCAGAACCTCGCCTGAGCGGGTACCCGCAGGGCACGCACAACGGAGTCATGCATTGCAGTACCAGCCACTGATTCAGAACAGGCCGAACCACCCCTTGCGGCGCGGCAGGGAGCTCTCGCAGGCAGCCAGTTGGGACCGGTAGAGGCCGGCTCGGGCGCTGACCTTCTGCGCCACTTTCTGCAGCCAGGGCTTGTTGCGGTAGGTACCGCGATTGTAGCCGCCGTGCCCCTCGTGGTAGGCAAGGTACAGGCGGTAGCTGTCATCGCGGGCAATACCGCTGTGTTTGAGAGATTCATTGTTGTACCAACCGATGAAATCTATTGCATCCGCGAAATCGTCACGGTCGGCGCCGCCGCGGCCGGTACTGCGCTGGTAAGCCTTCCAGGTGGAACCCAGGGCCTGGCTGTAGCCGAAGGAATCCGAGAGCCGGGGGCCTGGAATAATGCCCAGGATACGCCGGCGCGGGGGCTTCGCCTTAGCCACGAAGCGCGACTCCTGGTGCATGATGGCCATCATCACCGGGATCGGGCTGTGCCAGTTGGCCCGGGCCTTGTAGGCATCCCCGTACCAGCCTTTTTTTTCACGGAAGATACTGCAGACATTGTCCGGGTTGGCCGGAGGTGCGGTGGTACAGGCGGACAACAGTAGCAATAACGGCAGCCACAGTACTCTCACAGTTGAACCGCATCTATGCCATATTTTCGGCGCTTCGTGGGCAGGTTTGGGTCCGGGGAGGGGTTTTCGAGACCGTATGCGACATGGATGTCGCATCCGAGCCCCCATGGAAGGGTTCAGAGCCTGCCCCGCGAGCGCAGCGAGTGCTTTGGGTACGGCGTGTCTCGAAAACCCCCTCCCCGGACCCAAACCTGCCGCCGGAGTAAATCAAAGTAAGCGCCATTCCTCTCCCGGTTGTTTTCACAGCTTGATCCCGTGTTCCGCCAACAGTTCCAGCAGGCCGGCTTCATCGATGACCGGCACCTCCAGCTCGGTGGCACGCCCCAGTTTGGAGCCGGCTCCCGGGCCGGCGACCACGGTATGGGTCCTGGCCGACACGCTGCCGGCGACCTTCGCCCCCAGCTCTTCCAGACAGGCCTTCGCCTCATTGCGGCCGAGGGTCTCCAGCTTGCCGGTCACCACCCAGGTCTGCCCCGCCAGGGGCAGCTCCTCGGCGGCGACCGGCTCCACATCCGGCCAGTGCACCCCGGCGGCGCGCAGCGCATCGACCACCGCCAGACTGTCTTTTGAATCGAAGAACTGGCGCAGGTGATCGGCCACTACCGGGCCCACGTCCGGCACCTCCAGCAGGGCCTCCTCACTGGCATCCAGCAGCGCTTCCCAGTTTCCAAAGTGGCGCGCCAGACCGGCGGCGGTGGCCTCGCCCACCTCCCGTATACCCAGCGCGAAAATGAACCGCGCCAGCGTGGTAGACTTGCTCTCTTCCAGTGCTGCCAGCAGATTGTCGGCCGACTTCTCTCCCAGCCGCTCCAGGCTCAGCCACTGCTCCCGGCTCAGCCGGTAGATATCCGCGACGTTGCCGGCCAGACCGCGGTCGACCAGCTGTTCCACCAGCTTTTCGCCCAGGCCCTCGATATCAAGCGCCCGGCGGGAAGCGAAGTGGCGAATCGCAGCCTTTTGCTGAGCCGGGCAGACCAGGCCGCCCATGCAGCGCAGCACCGCCTCGTCGGCCGCCCGCTCCACCACCGAGCCACAGACCGGACAGGCGTCAGGGAACGTTACCGGTTTCGCGTCCGCGGGCCGCGCCTGGGTCACCACCGAAACGATCTGCGGAATCACATCACCGGCGCGGCGCACGATGACCTGATCGCCAATCTGTACCCCAAGGCGTTCGACCTCGTCGGCATTGTGCAAGGTGGCGTTGCTGACCGTGACCCCGCCGACAAAAACCGGCTCCAGCCGGGCTACCGGAGTGATGGCACCGGTCCTGCCGACCTGGAATTCCACCGCCAGCACCCGGGTCAGCTCCTCCTGGGCCGGAAACTTGCGGGCGATGGCCCAGCGTGGCGCCCGCGATACAAAGCCCAGGCGCCGCTGCAGCGCCAGGTCGTTGACCTTGAACACAATGCCGTCGATATCGTAAGGCAGGCTGGCGCGCCGCGCCGCCAGCTCCTCGTAGTAGGCGTCGCAGGCCTCGATGCCGCGTTCCACCCGGGACTCGCTGTTGATGCGCAAGCCCCAGGCGCGCAGTTGCTCCAGCACATCAGACTGCCGCGCAGGCAGCTCGGCACCTTCAAACAGGCCTACGCTGTAGCAACACATCTGCAACGGGCGTCGCGCCGTCAGGCGGGAATCCAGCTGGCGCAGACTGCCGGCAGCGGCGTTGCGGGGGTTCACAAAGAGTTTCTCGCCGCGCTCGCGGGCCTCGGCATTGAGTTGCTCGAAGCCGGCCCGGGGCAGGTAGATCTCGCCCCGCACTTCCAGCAGTGAGGGAAATCCCTCGCCCCGGAGGCGCAATGGCACGGAGGCAATGGTACGCACGTTGTGGGTAATATCCTCGCCGGTGCTGCCATCGCCACGGGTGGCGCCGCGCTCAAGTATGCCCTCGCGGTACAGCAGGCTGACCGCAATCCCGTCCAGCTTTGGTTCACAGGCAAATTCCACCGGGTCGGCGGATGCACCGAGCCGGTCCAGCAGGCGGCGATTGAAATCCAGCAGTTCCTCGCGACTGAAGGCATTGTCCAGTGACAACATCGGCAACTCATGACGCACCTGGCTGAACTGCGCCAGCGGCCCGGCCCCCACCCGCTGGCTGGGGGAGTCCGGCGTGACCAGATGCGGATACTCCGCCTCCAGTTCCCGCAGGCGCAGCATCTGGCGGTCGTACTCAGCATCCGGGACCGACGGGGCGTCGAGTACATGGTACTGGTAATTCCAGTCCTCAAGTCTGGTGCGCAGCGAGGCCAGCTCGCGCTCGATCTCCGCTGTCGCCATTGACCTACCGGGATCGCGCCAGCATCCGGCGCTCCAGGTCGCGAATCTGCTGGCGGTTATGCTCCAGGGTCTGGCGGGTGAGCGCGCTGCGGCTCTCGTCCAGCACATCGCCAGCCAGGTTGCGGGCCACGGTCTGGGCCGTCTCCAGCATGTAGTCAAAGGCCTGCATCATGTCCTGCGGGCCCGGCAGGGTGACGAAAAACACCAGCCCGGGCGTGCGGAAATCGGCCATGTTGTCGATATCGAATACCCCGGGCTGCATCATGTTCGCGACGCTGAACTGGATCGCGCCGCGGCCGGCCTCGAACTCGTGGCGGTGGAAGAAATTCATGTCGCCAAAACGCAGGTCACAGGCCAGCAGGATATGCAGGATATCCTCGCCCGCAAAGCCCTCGGGATTGCGCGCCACCACATTGAGCATGAAGACCTCGGGCTCAACATCGCGTGGCAGGCGCCCGGGGGCCTCGTCTTCCGGCTCGGGCTCCTGGGCCGCCAGGGCATCCAGCCAATCGAGGTTGGCGGGCTCGTCGGTGCTGTTGAAACCGGCCAGCAAGTCGAACTCTTCCTCGGGCGGGGCCGAAGACGCCTGGGCAGCCGTGCTGGCGCGCTCGGGTTTCGGCGGTCTGGATTGCGGTTCTGGCGCAGGGCGCGGCGCGGGCTCCGATCCTGCGGCGACGCGCGGCTCCGGCGTGGGGCGGGACTCAGGCCCACGCCCGGGTCGGGGGGCAGGTTCTTGTGCTGGCGGCGACGGGGGCGGCGCCTCTTGCGGGGTACTGGCGGCGGTTTGGGCGCCGGCCCGTTGCACAGCTGCCCGATCCGCTTTCTCCGCCTTGTGCTGGGCGGCGGCATCCAGCAGGTCACTGCGTTCCACCACCCGCGCGCCGCCGTTGGGCAATTCGCGCAACATGCCGATATCGTCTGCCGGCTCCTCCGCCGCAGCGTCGCCGCGGGCCAGCTTGACCCGCACCGGCGCACGGCGCTCATTGCGCACCCGCCGCCACGCATCCAGCAGTACTGCCAGGATCAGCAGCACACCAACAATCACCATCCAATCGCGTATCGTCAAGTCCATCACAGCTGCACCGTCACCTCCGGTTGTAGGCCCTAACTTGCCGCCAGTTCCGCCGCCTCGTCGACATCCACGGATACCAGGCGAGACACCCCGGGTTCATGCATGGTGACACCCATCAGTTGATCCGCCAACTCCATCGATATCTTGTTGTGGGTAATATAAATGAACTGCACATGGGCTGACATCTCCTTGACCATGCGCGCATAGCGGCCGACGTTGGCGTCGTCCAGCGGCGCATCCACTTCATCCAGCATGCAGAAAGGGGCCGGATTGAGCTGGAAGATGGAAAATACCAGCGCAATCGCGGTCAGCGCCTTCTCGCCACCCGACAACAGGTGAATGGTGCTGTTCTTCTTGCCCGGCGGGCGCGCCATAATGGAAATTCCGGTATCCAGCAGGTCGTCGCCGGTCATTTCCAGATAGGCACTGCCGCCGCCAAACACTCTCGGGAACAGCTCCTGCAGCCCGTTGTTGACCTTCTCGAAGGTATCGCGGAAGCGGCTGCGAGTCTCCTTGTCGATCTTGCGAATGGCCGAGGCCAAGGTCTCCAGCGCGGTTTCCAGGTCCTCGTTCTGGGCGTCCAGGTAGTTCTTGCGCTCTGACTGCAGGCTGTATTCGTCGATCGCCGCGAGGTTGATCGGGCCCAGCCGGGCAATGCGGCTCGCCACCCGCTCCAGGGCCTGCTGCCATTCGGGCTCGTTGGCCGCCTCGGGCAGGGTGGCCAGCACCTGCTCCACCTCGCGGTCATCCTCGTGCAGTTGCCGCAGTACGTTCTCACGCTGCACCTGCAGGCCCTGCTGGCGCAGGCGCAGTTGCTCCAGCTCGTCGCGCACGCCCTGGGCGCGCTGTTCGGTGCCCGCGCGCAGTTGTTCCGCCTGCCGCAGCGCATGCTCCACCTCGGCCACGGCCTGACGGGCGCGACCCAGTTCGCCCTCGGACTCCAGCCGCAGCTCCAGCTGCTGCTCCAACTCCAACTGCAGCGCTTCGCGCGGGTTGTCGTTGTCGGCCAGGGTTGCCTGCAGGCTGTCCCTGCGCTCCTGCAACTGAGAGGCCTGGGCCAGGGTGCGGGCAATGGTCTCCTTCACAGCATCCAGCTGGGTCAGCAGGGCCTGATGCCGCATCGCGGCCTGGTGGGCCACGTCCTTGTCGTGCCGCGCCTTCTGCCGCACAGTGTCAAGCTGACCCCGGGCCTGATCGCGGCTGGACAGCAACTCCTCCCGCTGGCGGGAGTCCGTCTCCATGCTCTCTATCGCTGCCGCCAGCAACAGCCGCGCCTCGGCCATCGCTTCCTGCTCCTGCCGAAACTGCTCGCGGCTGTCGGTGATATCCACGCCCAGCCGCTCCCGCCGCGCGGTGATCTGTTCCAGCCGCGCCTGCTGCGCCGACAGCCGGGCACTGAACTCAGCGTGCTGGCGGGTGGCCGCCTGCAATTCCCGCTGATTGTCCCGCCTTTGCTGTTCCAGTTGTTGCTGCTGGTCGCGGGCACTTTCCAGCGCCTGGACCAGATCCTCGACCTGTTGTTCCAGTGTCTCAATTTGCTGCGCCAGCAGCTCCAGCTCCTGCTGCCGCTGGATAACCCCGCCCTGTTGCTCGCCCAGCCGCGTTACCCGCAACCAGTTGCGGCCCAGCCAGATACCCTCGGGTGTGATAACCGACTCCTGTGGGCCCAGCCCGGCGCGCAGTGTCAGCGCCGCCGGCAGGTCGTCAGCGGCATGCACGCCGGCCAGCAGCACACTGGCAGCGGCACTGCCGCCCACCCTGGCGGCGAGCAGGCCCACGGCGGGCGTCTCTGCCGCACAGTCCTCGACCAGGGCCAACTGCCCCCGTTCCAGGGTGTCGAGCAGGCCCGCGAGATCACCCAGCTGGTCGACACAGACAGCCTGCAGATAGTCGCCCAGCACCGTTTCCACCGCCAGCTGCCAGCCGTCGTCCACCTGCAGCTGCTCCAGCAGCCGCGGCCGGTCCTGCAGTTGCTGCGTCGCCAGCCAGTCGCCAACCGATTTGTCGCTATCTTCGGTGGCCGCCTGCTGCAGTGCTTCCAGCGAGGCCTGGCGGCCGCGCAGCTGCTGCAGTGTGGAGCGGCTTTCATTGAGTTGCTGCGAAACGGTATTGTCCTGCTCGCGGGTGGCAGACAACTGCTGTGCCAGCATTTCACTGCGTTGCTCGAAGCTGGCCATCAGCTCCTCGGTGGCGGCCATTTCCTGCGCCAGCACCTCCAGGCCGCTGTCGTCCGGCCCCTGCGCCAGCCCGGACTGCTCCTCCTCCAGTTGCAGAATACGCCGCTGCAGCCTTTGCTGGGCCTGTTCCAGGTGCTGGATCCGCGACTGCTGGACTTCGGCCTGCTGGCGGGGGCGGGCTGCATGCTGGTTGAACTCGTCCCACTGCTGCTGCCATTGCAGCATCGCTTCCTCTGCCACCAGCAGAGCCTCGGCGGACTCCTGCTCCACCGCCTGCAGCAGCTCGAGCTCGGGCGCGAGGCCATCCAGTTCACCTTCCCAGGTCTCCAGTTTGGCGCGGTCCTGCAGCAGGTGCGTCTCGGCCTCCTCCAGGCTGGCCAGTGTCTGGCGCAGATCCTCGTCCAGTTGCTGACCCCGCTCCTGCTGGTGCTTGATGGTCTGCTCGATTCGGGCCACTTCGGAGCCCAGGCTGTAATAGGTGGCCTGAACCCGGTTGAAATTGTCGCTGCACTCGCTGTGGTCCAGCCGGTGCTGTTCGATGGCGGTGTCGACCTGCTGGTGTTCGGCGTTGACCGCCTCCAGCTTGATCTCCATCTCGGTAATAGCGCGGCTGCACTGCCCCAGCTGCTCATCCAACTGCCGCCACTGCAGGGTCTGTAGCTGGGCTTTCAGCTCACGCTCTTCATTCTTCAGTGCGCTGTATTTCTCCGCCGCCTGGGCCTGGCGCTGCAGGTGCTGCAGCTGACGCTCCAGCTCATCGCGCAGATCGGTCAGTCGCTCCAGATTCTCCAGCGTACGGCGCATGCGGCTTTCGGTTTCCTTGCGGCGCTCCTTGTACTTGGAAATCCCCGCCGCCTCCTCGATGAAGACCCGTAGCTCCTCCGGCTTGGATTCGATCAGACGCGAAATCATGCCCTGCTCGATGATCGCATAGCTGCGCGGCCCCAGCCCGGTGCCGAGGAAAATATCGGTTATGTCCCGGCGCCGGCAACGGGTGCCGTTGAGGTGGTATTCCGACTGGGCTTCGCGGGTGACCACCCGCTTGATGGAGATTTCCGCGTAACTGGCATATTCACCGCCGACGCCGCCATCGCTGTTGTCAAACAGCAGCTCGATCGATGCCTGGCCGACCGGCTGGCGGTTGACGGAACCGTTGAAGATGACGTCCGTCATCGATTCGCCGCGCAGGTTTTTGGCAGAGCTCTCCCCCATGACCCAGCGCACCGCGTCGATCACATTGGATTTGCCACAGCCGTTGGGGCCCACCACCGCGCACATGTTGCTGGGGAAATTGACCGTGGTCGGATCCACAAAAGATTTGAAACCGGCGAGCTTGATGGACTTTAGTCGCATATCGTTTGTGTTAATCGCTGCATCTAACTGTTTTATATGAAAAAAATCCCTGCTGCCAGGGACCTTCCGCCGGTGTCAAACCACGATCGTCAGTGTATCCAACTTCCCCCGGTAACACTACGCCTGTGGTGGCCAAAGCACTGCTCAGCCCGGCCGCGGCGCCAGCGTGATCTCCAGCGGCTCGCCATCCGCCGACGGCCGCAGCGGGCCGGCCCGCCCCAGCCAGCTGGCGTTGGCCTCGCCGGGACTGCCATCCGGGGAGACCTGCACCACGACCACCACCTCGTCGGCTTCGGACAATTTCTGGCCCGCCATCGAATTGCTGTCGTCGAGCCGCAACGTGGCCGGCAGCTGGTCCGCGCGCAGCCGCTGTACCGCGATGGGCATGCGGCTGTCACTGGCCGCAGAACGGGCCAGTACGAATACGGTATCAGCCGGATTGAGGCTGGCTCCTTCCGGCGCCAGTACCCGCAGGCTGAGTCCCAGCGGCAGCTCGGCGGAGCTGTCATGCTGCGCCGTGGCTACTGGTTCACCCAGCCGTTCGCGTGCCTGGTCGATCACGCCGGCGATCATCCGGGCGCCCTCGCTGTCGCCGTCCTCCATCGCCAGCAGCCGCTCCCAGTAGCCGATAGCGGCCCGGTACTGGCCCCGCTCGAAGGCAGCCATGCCCAGCAGGCCCAGGGCCGTGCGTTGGTGCGGATTGATGGACAGTGACTGTTCAGCCAGCGCCTGCGACTCGGGATCCAGCTCGCGGCCTGCGGCCAGATAGTTGGCCTGGGCCGCATAGGCCAGCGCCTGGGCATCCTCCGGCGCCTGCGCCGCCAGCAAGCGGTAGGTTTCCGCAGCCTGGTCATAATCACCCTGCCCCATGTGGAACCGCCCCAGCAGTGCCAGGTAATGCAGATTGTCGGGCCGCTGAGCCGCCCGTGCCGAGATGGCGTCCATCAACGCCAGCATCGTGGTGTCGTCGGTGCTGTCATCCAGCGCCTGCAGGCGCTCGGCGATCCGCACATCGGGCGCTGCGCCCAACTGGTAATACAACCCGCCAGCGGCAACTGCCATCACCGGTAGCAACAGCCACACCGGAAAGCGGGTACTGGCGGCGTGTGATGGTGCCGCCTCGAGCTGCCGCTGATCATCCTCCAGCAGCCGCAATTGCGCATCCGTTTCCAGCCCGGTGTCGTCATCCTCGGCCAGTTCGCGCCGGCGCAGCCGGTACCATTCCAGGTTGGCACGGGCACGGTCATCCAACGGCCGGCGCAGGGCGCTGCCGGGAAACAGGTAGAATAAACCGCTGAACAGGACCAGTCCCGCACAGGCAAGCCAAAAGGTAGTCAAGCGTCTTCCTCCGCTTCGAGCAGGGCTGCCAATTTCTGTTTTTCGGCTTCGTCGAGCTTCGCCTCCTGGCGCTGGCGCCCGCGCAGCAACACCGCCACCATCACCGCGCCGATCAGCAACAGCAGGATAGGCGCCAACCACAGGACCGCTGTGGCGGCGTTGAAGCTGGGGCGGTAGCGCACGAATTCGCCATAGCGCGACACCATGAAGTCCAGGATCTCTTCATCGCTGGCCCCGGCCTCCAGCTGCTGGTGCAGCAAGCGCCGCAAGTCCTTGGATATCGGAGCGTTGGAAGCGGCGATGTTCTGGTTCTGGCACTTGGGACAGCGCAGCTCCTCGCTCAGCTTCTGGTAGCGCCGTTCCAGCTCCGGACTGCTGAACTCATAGGTTTCAATCACCGCCAGCACAGACGGGACAAAAAACAGCGCCAGCAGGGCGAACACAGAAATTCGCAATCTCATATCAGGGAACCTCCTCGCCACGTGTTATTTGGCGCCACAGGGGTTCCAGAGTTCCCTGCCAGACACGCTCGTCGATGACGCCGACATGGCGATAGCGGATCACCCCTTCGGCATCCACCAGATAGGTTTCGGGCGCCCCGTAGACACCCAGGTCGACACCCAGGCTGCCTTCGCGGTCGACGATATTGGCGCGGTAGGGATCGCCCAGCTCGGCCAGCCAGCGCCGCGCGGCGGCACTGTCGTCCTTGTAATTGATGCCATAGATCGGTATTCCCGAGTCGGCCAGTTGCTGCAGGTAGGGATGCTCGACCCGGCAGGAAATGCACCAGGTCGCCCAGACATTGAACAGCGCCGCCTCACCCACCACATCTGCGCGGACCAAGGGCCGCTCATCGCTCAGTTCCGTGAGCGTGAACGAAGGCAGCGGACGGTCGATCAGGGCCGAGGGCATCGCCATCGGATCGAGCGACAGACCGCGGTACAGAAAGGCTGCCAGCACCGCGAACAGAATCAGCGGCAGGAACAGCTTAAGCCTGGGCGCCATGCGCGGCCCCCTGCAGCGAGTGTTCCCGGGCCGCGCCGCGCTGGCGGCGGTAGCGCTTGTCGGCCACGGTGACGAAACCGCCCAGCGCCATCAGCACCGCACCACCCCACATCCAGCGGACAAAAGGCTTGTAGTGCAGCCGGATCGCCCAGGCACCGTCGGAACCGACCGGCTCGCCCATCGCCACAAACAGGTCGCGGAACACGCCCGCGTCGATCGCGGCCTCGGTCATCACATCGCCGCTGGCGAGATAGCGGCGTTTCTGTGGTGCCAGCCGCAGCACTTCGCGGCCATCGACCAACACCGCGAAGCGGGCCTCGTCAGCCACATAGTTGGGGCCGCGCACACCGGACACCGACAGGAAGCGAAACTCGTAGCCGGCGATGGTATCGCTCTGCCCGGGACTCATCTTCAGGTCGTGCTCGATGTGGTACTGACTGGTCAGCACCACGCCAATCACCGCAGTTGCAAAGCCCAGGTGGGCAATGAACATGCCCCAGTAACTCGGCGCCAGCCGGCGCAGGCCCGCGGCCAGGCTACGGGCGTTGCGCAGGCGGGACCACAGGTCCCGCAGCAGGCCGAATATCAGCCAGCCCGCGAGCAGGATGGCCAGTGCCACCCACGGGTTGTAGGCACCGTCATGCAACAACGGCAGCGTCAGCGCACAGACCAGCGTCGCCACCGCCGGCGCCAGCAATTCCGCGCGCCAGCGGGTGGCGCTGTCCTGCTTCCAGCGGGATACCGGGCCCAGGCCCATGAACGGCATCAGCAGTGCCATCAATGGCACGAACACGGCATTGAAATAGGGCGGGCCCACCGAGTACTTGCCCTGCCCCAACGCGTCCATCAGCAGCGGGAACAGGGTGCCGAACAGCACCGTCAGGGTCGCCACCAGGAATACCACATTGTTGACCAGCAGCAGCGACTCGCGCGACAACCAGGCAAAGCTCACGCGGCTGCTGACCGCCGGCGCCCGCAGCGCGTACAGCACCAGCGAGCCGCCCACCACGATGCCCAGGAATATCAGGATAAACAGGCCGCGGGCCGGATCGGTGGCAAAGGCATGAACCGAAGTCAGCACCCCGGAACGGACCAGGAAGGTGCCCAGCAGGCTCAGCGAAAACGCGAAAATGGCCAGCAGCACGGTCCAGCTCTTGAACAGGCCGCGCTTTTCAGTGGCCGCCAGGGAATGCACCAACGCGGTGCCCGCCAGCCAAGGCATGAAGGAGGCGTTCTCGACCGGATCCCAGAACCACCAGCCGCCCCAGCCCAGCTCATAGTAGGCCCACCAGCTGCCGAGCATGATGCCGAGGGTGAGAAAGGCCCAGGCAACATTGGTCCAGGGCCGGGACCAGCGCGCCCAGGCAGCGTCCATACGCCCCCCAACAGCGCTGCAATGGCAAATGCAAAGGCCACCGAGAATCCCACGTAGCCCATGTACAGCAGCGGTGGATGGATAATCAAGCCGAAGTCCTGCAGCAGCGGGTTCAGGTCCTGGCCATCGGCCGGTGTGCCCGGCAACAGCCGCGCAAACGGATTGGAGGTGAACAGTGAGAAGGAGATAAAACCCACCGCGACGAAACCCATCACCGCCAGTACCCGGGATAGCACCACCAGCGGCAGCTGGGGACTGAACAGGGCCACCGCGGCCGTCCACAATGCCAGGATCAGGATCCACAGCAGCAGCGAGCCCTCGTGATTGCCCCAGACCGCGGAGAACTTGTACTGCGTCGGCAGCAGGCTGTTGCTGTTGTTGGCCACCACCTGGACTGAAAAATCGTCCTGCAGGAAGGCCAGTGTCAGGCAGGCGAAACTGATGCCCGAGAACACCAGCAGGCCGATGGCGAGATTCGGCGCCAGTGCCATCGCCGTCGCATTGTAGCGCCAGGCTCCCCACAGCGGCAGGCTGCACAGCAGCAGTGACAGACAAAAGGCGACGATCAGCGCGAAATGGCCGAACTCGGGGATCATGGGCGTTGCTCCTGCATTCTGGCCTGGGATGCCTCCAGCGCGGAAGCCACCTCGGGCGGCATGTAATTCTCGTCGTGCTTGGCCAACACTTCCGAGGCCCGCAACACCCCCTGTTCATCGAGCACCCCGGCCGCCACCGCGCCCTGGCCCTCGTCAAACAGGTCCGGCAGGATGCCGACATAGACCACCGGCACCGACGCCTCATAATCGGTTACCTCGAAGCGTACCTCCAGACTATCGGCGCTGCGTTGGACGCTGTTTTCCACCACCATGCCGCCCACCCGGATGGACTGCCCCAGCGGCGCCATGCCCGCAGCCACCTCCACCGGAGGATAAAACAGGTTGATATTGCCGCGCAGGGCGTAGCTCACCAGCCCTACCGCAGCACTGGAAAAGACGATAATAAATGTCACCAGGTAGAGACGTTGTTTACGAACCGGATGCATCAGAGCTCCTTGTGGGTGGGGGCGCTGCCCTGCTGTCCCGTCTGTGCTGGCCTTCAAGCCGGCGCAGTATCTGCTTCTCGCGATGCCGGGGCAAGTACAGCATGAACACAACCACTACCAGGGTAATCAGGTAGGCCGACCAGACGAAGGCACCGTGGCCATCCATTGCCAGCGCTGCCGCCAGCGATTCGAAATACATCAACCGCTCTCCCCGGCCGCAAGCCGGCGCACCCAGGTGGTGGCGGCTTCGCGCTGGAGGATGTCGGCGCGCATCGTCAGCAGCAGGCTGCAGGTGAACAGCGCATAGAACGCGGCTATCATCAGCAACAGCGGATACAACATGCTCGGGTCGATGGTGGACTCTCCGGTGAACTTGATGGAAGCGCTCTGGTGCAGACTGTACCACCAATCAACCGATTTATAGATGATGGGGATATTGACCGTTCCGACCAGACTCAACACCGCGCAGGCCTTGGCGGCCAGGGCCTTGTTGTCATAGGCCTCATACAGCGCCACCACTCCCAGGTACAGGAACAGCAGGATCAGCATCGAGGTAATACGTGCATCCCAGACCCACCAGGTGCCCCAGGTGGGCTTGCCCCAGATACTGCCCGTGACCAGCGCGATGAAGGTGAGCGCCGCCCCGATCGGAGCGCAGGCCCGCATCGCCACTTCGGCCATTTTCATGCGCCAGATCAGACTCACGGCGCCGGCGATGGCCATCACGTAATAACCCGCCAGCGCCACCACGGCCGCCGGCACATGGATATAGATAATGCGGTAGCTGTTGCCCTGGCGAAAATCCGGCGCCGTGTACAGCACACCCCACACCGCACCGGCACACAGTGCCAACAGCGTCAGGGGCAGCAGCCAGCGCAGGATGGATCCGGAAATGCGATACAACCAGGGTGGGGAGCCGAATTTATGGAAGAATGACCACATAGCGCGGGCAATTATACAGTGACCGGGCCACCGGACAATGCGCGGGGGCACGAAATACCCCGCACGGCCTTCAACTGTCCACGCTGATGCGCAGGCCCGCGGCAATCGCCAACGGCGCCAGGGCTACCGCGAGGCACAGCATGGCCCCCAGCACCGCGAGTTGGGGCATGGCGGATACACCACCGAGGGCCGCCTGCACCGCGCCGCTGCCAAAGATCAGTACCGGCATGTAGAACGGCAGGATCAGCAGCGAGATGAGCATGCCGCCGCGCTTCAGGCCCACTGTGAGGGCGGCGCCGATGCCGCCCACCAGGCTCAACACCCCGGTGCCCAACAGCAGGCTGACGGCCAGGGCGGGGATCGCCACCGGGGCCAGCCCCAGCATCAGTGCGAACAGCGGCGACAGCAATGCCAGTAAAAAGCCGGTCAACAACCACTGTGCCAGCACATAGGCCAGCGCAGAGAAATACAGCGGTTGCGGGGACAATAGCAACTGTTCGAGGCTGCCGTCGTCGAAATCGCTGCGAAACACAGCGTCGGCACTGAGCAGATTGGACAGCAGCGCGACGATCCACAGAATGCCCGGCGCGAAACTGGCAAGTGTCGCCGGCCCCGGCCCCAGCCCCAGCGGGAACAGCGCGATCACCATCGCAAAGAACAGCAGCGGGTTGCCGATGTCTACCGGCCGCCGCAGGCCGAGCACCAGTTGGCGGCGCAGCAGGCGCAGGCAGAAGGCTGCGGCGGACGCTGCCTGTGGCTGCGGCACACTGATCATGGCGCCGGTCACGACAACTGCCCCGAGCCGAGATCCAGGCGCCGCAGCGGGTGCGGAATCGCCAGCGGCTGATGGGAG
This sequence comes from Kineobactrum salinum, assembly GCF_010669285.1. Lineage (GTDB taxonomy): Bacteria > Pseudomonadota > Gammaproteobacteria > Pseudomonadales > Halieaceae > Kineobactrum > Kineobactrum salinum. Next base: position 512,961 of record NZ_CP048711.1, read on the forward strand.
GTCAGCAGTACCGAGCCGCCCTGCCCCAGATGTTGTGCCAGACGCTGCTCCAACGCCATCACCCCGGCCCGGTCAATGGCAGTAAAGGGCTCATCCAGCAGCCACAGTGGCGCCCTAGACAGATACAGCCGGGCCAGATTGACGCGCCGGTGCTGGCCGGCGGAGAGCATGTGACTGGGTACATCCTCATAACCGTACAGATCCACCGCCGCCAGCGCCGCGTCGATCTCGGCGCGGCCGGGCGCCGCCTCCCCCGCCACGTGCCAGGCCAGATTCTCCCGCGGACTCAGCAAACCCTTGACGGCGCTGTGATGGCCCAGGAACAGTTGCGGCGCATGGCGCTTTACCCAGCCACTGAAGCCGTAGCGTGACAGGCCCGCCAGGATCCGCAGCAGACTGGTCTTGCCGGCGCCGTTGGCGCCCTCAATCTGGACCAGCTCGCCCGGCCGTAAACTCAGGGACACGGCGCTGAACAGCTGGCGCCCCCACGCTCCAGACCCAGGTTGCCGGCCTCCAGCAGAAGCGGGCTGGCGCCGGCTGCAGGAGCAGCGCGCGCCACCGCGCCCGGCTCAGAGATTGACGGCACGGATTGCGGGCAAGTGCAGGTCGGTATCGACTTCGGCGCGCAGGGAGCTGAAATCAAACAGTGCGGTGTCACCCAGCTGAGAGGGAGCGACATTGCAGATACTGCGGAAAATGGTTTCCGTGCGGCCCGGATACTGGCGTTCCCAGTCCCGCAGCATCTGCTTGATCTGCACCCGCTGCAGGTTCTCCTGGGAACCGCAGAGATTGCACGGAATGATCGGAAAGGCCTTGTAGTCCGCAAAGGCGGCCAGATCGCGCTCCCGGCAGTAGGCCAGTGGCCGGATCACCACATTGCGGCGATCATCACTGAGCAGCTTGGGCGGCATGGCCTTGAGGCTGCCGCCGAAAAACATGTTCAGGAACAGGGTTTCCACGATGTCATCGCGGTGGTGTCCCAACGCGATCTTGCTGGCGCCGATGTCGGCGGCGAATTCGTACAGGCTGCCGCGCCGCAGCCGGGAACACAGCCCGCAGGTGGTCTTGCCCTCGGGAATCTTCTCGCGCACGATGCTGTAGGTGTCTTTTTCCAGGATGTAATAGGGTATGTCCAGCCGCGCCAGGTATTCCGGCAGCACCTGCTCGGGAAAGCCCGGCTGCTTCTGGTCCAGGTTGACGGCGATCAGCTCGAAGTCGATCGGCGCACTGGCGCGCAGGCTCAGCAGAATGTCCAGCATGCCGTAGGAGTCCTTGCCACCGGACAGGCATACCATGACCCGGTCGTCCTGCTCGATCATGTTGTAATCGACGATGGCATTGCCGGCATTGCGCCGCAGACGCTTCTGCAGCTTGTTGAACTCGGTCTTCTCTTTTCGGGACAGCTCTCGCACGACTCGCCTGCTGGTGACATCTGGATGGAGCCGCATTTTACAGCCCGCCGCTTGTTTTTTCACCCGTTTCACTCGACAATAACGCCCCCTTGAAGCCCATCCACCCGTTCATCGAGGACTCCCTGCCCATGAAATCACCCGTTCGAGTGACTGTTACCGGCGCTGCCGGCCAGATCGGCTACGCCCTGCTGTTTCGCATCGCCTCCGGCTCCATGCTCGGCGACGACCAGCCAGTCATCCTGCAATTGCTGGATATCACCCCGGCAATGGAGGCGCTCGAAGGCGTGCGGATGGAGCTCGACGACTGTGCCTTCCCGCTGCTGGCCGATATCATCTGCACCGACGACCCGCACCTGGCCTTCAAGGACAGCGATTACGCACTGCTGGTCGGCGCCCGGCCCGCGGCCCCGGCATGGAGCGCAAGGACCTGCTGGAAGCCAACGCTGCCATTTTCTCAGTCCAGGGCAAGGCCATAAATGACCATGCCAGCAGAAACATCAAGGTGCTGGTAGTGGGCAACCCCGCCAATACCAACGCGCTGATTACCCAGCGCAACGCGCCGGATATCGACCCGCGCAACTTCACCGCGATGACCCGGCTGGACCACAACCGGGCCATGAGCCAGCTGGCGCAGAAAACCGGCACCAGCATCAACGATGTGAGCCACATGACCATCTGGGGCAACCACTCCGCGACCCAGTACCCGGACCTGTTCAATGCCAGGGTCAAGGGCCAGGCAGCGATGGAACTGGTGGACCAGCAGTGGTACGAGAACGACTTTATTCCCACTGTACAGCAGCGCGGCGCGGCCATTATCAAGGCTCGCGGCGCCTCCTCTGCGGCCTCGGCCGCCAATGCGGCGATTGATCACATGCGCAGTTGGGCACTGGGTACCGAAGGCGATGATTGGGTATCGATGGGGGTGCATTCCGATGGTTCCTACGGCATTGCCGAAGGCCTGATCTATTCCTTCCCCTGCCGCTGCAACAATGGCGACTGGGAGATCGTCCAGGGCGTCGATGTGGGCGATTTCAGCCGCGGCAAAATGCAGGCCACAGAGGCTGAACTGACCGAGGAGCGCGACGCAGTCAAGCACCTGCTGCCCTGACCGGCAGCTTCGAGGCCCGATAATAATCATGAACCAGGCATCGCTGACCAAGAGTTACCACCACGGCAACCTCCGCGTCGAATTGCTGGATACTGCCGTGGGCGAGCTCGAGCAGCTGGGGGTGGAAGCCCTCAGCCTGCGTGCACTGGCGCGCAGTATCGGTGTGTCCCAGACGGCCCCCTACCGTCATTTCAACGACAAGGGCGAGTTGCTGGCCGCCATTGCCACCATCGGCTACCAGCGCCTGCTGGCTTCCCTGCGGCAGGCCGCCGCTGATACCGAGGATTGCCCCCCGGCCCAGCTCACAGCGCTGGCCCATGCCTATGTCGCCTATGCCGGCGCGGCACCGCAGATGTTCAAGCTGATGTTCGGGCCCGCCGTGCAACCTTCCGACCCCTACCCGGAACTGCGCCAGATCAGCCGCGAAACCTTTCACCAGGTGCAAGACATCCTGCGCCACGGCATAGAGCGCGGCATGTTCCGCGACCAGGATCTGGCCTACCTGACCAATGCGGCCTGGGCCGGCATCCACGGGCTCGCCACCCTGCTGGTGGATGCCCCGCAACTGTTCCAGCGCCACATCGACCTGCCCCGGCAGGTGGAACTCGGTGTCAGCACCTTCATCGCCGGCATCAGTCAGCCCTGAGCCACGATCAGTCCCATTTACAACTCGCGCAGCACTGACAACGGAGGGCTGGAGACGACCTTGCGGCAGCTGTAGACCCCCAGGCCGGCGATCAGCAATGTGCCGGCAGCCATGCCGACCGGCCACACCCAGGGGGTCGGGGCGTAGGGCATGCCCATCACCCGGGATTGCAGGATATACACCGACAGCTCCGCCGACACGGTGGCCAGCAGGCCCGCGAACAGGCCCATAGTGGCGAACTCGATCAACAGCCCGCCCAGCACCAGCCGCCGGCGCGCACCCAGCGCGCGCAGGATGGAACTTTCGTGCATCCGCACATCGACGCTCGCCTGTACTCCCGCCACCAGGACCAGTGCTCCGGCGGCCAGAATCACCGCCAGCACCAGTTCCACGGCGGTGGACACCTGATTGACGATAGTGCGAATCTGCGCCACCACCACGTCCATCTCAATGACCGTGACGGTGGGAAAGCGGCGAATGAAGTTGTTGAGGAAGGGTTTGTCCTGCTGCTCCAGATAAAAACTGGTCATGAAGGTCGCCGGATACGGGGCCAGCAGCCGCGGCGGAAACACCATGAAGAAATTGGGATTGAAGGACTGCCAGTCGAGCTGGCGGATACTCGACACCGTGACCTCGAGTGATTCAGAGCCAATCTGCAGGCCCACCCGGTCCCCAGGCCCAGCCCCAGACGCTGGGCGAATTCCTGCTCCACCGACACCAGTGCCTCGCTGCTGCCCTCTTGCCACCATTGGCCGGCCACCAGGCTGTTGCCCTCCGGCACCGAGTCCGACCAGGTGAAGTTGGCGCCGCGCTGGCGCCGCCCTTCCTGCTGTTCCTCACCCCGGCGCGGCAAGTCCTCGCCATTCACCGCCATCAACCGGCCGCGGATCATCGGGTACAGCGGCGCCGACGGGATGTTCCGGGCACGCAGCATCTGCTCAACTCCCTGCACCTCCTCTGGCGCGATATTGAGCATGAAATGATTCGGCGTATCCTCCGGCAACTGGGTCTGCCAGCTGTCAATCAGCGAGGTTCGCAGCAGCAGCAACACCAGCAGCAACATGATCGCCATCGCGAAAATCACTACCTGCAATGCATTGGCCGTACCCCGGCGCTGCAGGCCGGCCAGCGCCAGCCGCCAGATGCTGCCGGCGCTCATGCCCACCAGCCGCCCGCCGCGCAGCAGCGTCAATGCCAGTACCAGGCCCAGAACGACGGTGGCAGCCAGCCCGGCCAACACTGCCGCGGTCAGTTTCCAGTCACCGCTGTACCACCACATCAAACCACTGACCGCGGCCAGGCCAACGGCATAGTCGGCCAGCGTGCGGCGCTGTTCCAGCGGCATGTCGCGGCGCAACACCCGCAGCGGGCTGGCCTGGCTGAGCCGGCGCAGCGGCGGCCAGGCAAAACTCAGCAGACACACCAGTGCCGTGGCCGCCCCTATCCCGTAGGGACGCAATCCGGAGGGCCCCGGCGCCACCGGCATCTGCTCGGCGAAGACGTTGAAGAAGGCGGCCTGCATGCCCCAGCCCAGCAGGCAGCCAGTGATAGTGGCAATCACGCCCAACAACAGCAGGCTGCGCCCATAGAGACGGGCGATGGTCGAGGAGGTGGCACCCAGGCTCTTCATGATGGCCACATAATCATTGTGGCGCTCACTGAAACGTCGCGCCGCCAGCGCTATGGCCACCCCCGCCAGCACCACACCGAGACTGCCGGCCAGCAACAGGAAACTTTCAGCCCGCTGCAGCGCCTCCCCCAACCCGGGCTGACCGTCACTGACATTCAGCAGGCGCTGGCTGTCCTCCAGTTGTGGCTGCAGCCAGGCGACGAAGCCCTCCAGGGCCGGCTCATCACCGGCATACAACTGCCGGTATTCCACCCGGCTGCCGGGCTGCACCACCGCGGTGGCGGCAATGTCATCATAGTGCATCAACACCCGTGGCCCGTAGCCGTAGAACGAGGCTCCCTGGTCGGGTTCGGTGCGGGCCGCGGCGGCTACCGTGAATTCCGCCTCACCGACGGCTACCCGGTCACCGATGGCCACATCCAGCAATGGAAACAGGCGCGAATCCAGCCACACCTGGCCCGGCTGCGGGCCGCCGGCGGCAGTGCGCACCTCGCCAAAGGGCTGTTCGCTGTAGCGCAACTCGCCGCGCAACGGGTAGCCCGCAGTCACCGCCTTGACCGAGGCCAGCGCCATTTGCTCGTCGCCGGCGTAGACCATGGAGGGGAAGGTCAGTGTGCGGGCGGTCCGCAACTGCCGGTCGCCGGCTTCGTGCAGCCAGTCCTCGGGCAGCTCGCGGCCACTGCGTACCACCCTGTCCGCAGCCAGGAAGCGATGGCTCTCCTGTTCCAGCGCGGTCTGCAGGCGGGTGGTGAAGGCGCTGATCCCCGACACCACCGATACCGCCAGTACCAGGGCCGCCACCAGCACACCGAGTTCACCGCCGCGCCAGTCCCTGGCCAGCATCCGGGTCGCCGTCATCGACATGTTCAGGGGGCCTCCACCAGTTCACCCGCGGCCAGCTGCAGGCAGCGCTCACAGCGCTGCGCCAGGGCCTGGTCGTGGGTGACCAGCACCAGGGTAGTCTGCTGCTCCCGGTTCAACTCGAACAACAGCTCGATGATATGGCCGCCGGTGACCGTATCCAGGTTGCCGGTGGGCTCGTCGGCAAACAGTATCGCGGGGTTGGTGGCAAAGGCGCGGGCAATGGCGACCCGCTGCTGTTCACCGCCAGACAGCTGCCGCGGGTAGTGCTGTACCCGGTCCGCGAGACCGACCCGCTGCAGGAACTGCTGCGCCTGTTCGCGGGCGTCGTCCTGGCCCTGCAGCTCCAGTGGCAGCATCACGTTTTCCAGCGCGGTGAGGGCCGGCAGCAACTGGAAGGCCTGGAACACGAAACCCACCCGCTGGCCGCGGAACAAGGCCCGGGCGTCCTCATCCAGCGCGCTGATGTCCACCTCATCTATGACGATGCGGCCGCCACTGGCCTCATCCAGCCCCGCCAACAAACCCAACAGGGTAGACTTGCCGGAGCCGGAGGCGCCAATGATCGCGACCGACTCCCCCGACTTGATTTCCAGCGTGATCCCTTTCAGTATCTCCAGCTCGCCCCCTGCCATGGGGACCCGCTTCTGGAGATTTTCAGCCTTGATCATGCAGCATTTCCTTTTCAATCTGATACGTACAACGCTGGTGCTGGGGTTGTCCTGCCTGCTGGTGTGGCCTGCGGTTGCAGGTCAGCAGCGGACACTGCTGGTGCTGGGGGATAGTATCAGCGCAGCCTATGGTATGTCTCTGGAAGAGGGTTGGGTTGCACTGCTGGCGCGACAACTGGAGGATTCCCATCCGCAGTATACCGTAGTCAACGCCAGTATCAGTGGCGAAACCAGCGCCGGAGGCCTGCGCCGGCTGCCGGGCCTGCTGGAGCAGCACAAGCCAGCGGTCGTGGTGCTGGAACTGGGCGGCAATGACGGCCTGAGGGGTTATCCGCCGGGGCAGCTGCAGCAGAACCTGACCCGGATGAGCCGGCTGGCCCGGGACGCAGGCGCCGAAGTGCTGCTGCTGGGCATGGAAATTCCCCCCAACTATGGCGCCCGCTACACCCGCGCCTTCCGCGAAAGCTTCGCCCGCGCGGCGGAGGCCACCGGTGCCCACGCCGCTCCCTTCATGCTCGACGGCGTGGCCACCCGCGAGCACATGATGCAGGATGATGGCATCCATCCCACCGCCGATGCCCAACCCAAATTGCTGGAAAACGTCCTGCCCAGCCTGCTGGAGATACTCTGACCGTGACCAAGACCTGGAGCTGGCGGCAGCTGCAAGCCGCCGATGCCCAAAGCATCTGGCATCCCTACGCCTCCGCCACCCGCGCCCCGGAAGTGTATCCGGTGGCCAGTGCCGCCGGCGTCCGCCTGACCCTGGCCGACGGCCGCGAGCTGATCGACGGCATGGCTTCCTGGTGGTGCGCCATCCACGGCTACAACCACCCGGTGCTGAACCGCGCCGTACAGCAGCAGCTGGAGGCCATGTCCCATGTGATGTTCGGCGGTCTCACCCATGCGCCCGCGGTCAAGCTGGCCCGCATCCTCACCGACATCACGCCCGCCAGCCTGGACCGGGTGTTCTTCAGCGACTCCGGCTCGGTAGCGGTGGAAGTAGCGCTGAAGATGGCCATCCAGTACTGGTATTCCGTGGGCCAGCCGCGCAAGCAGAAGCTGATCGCGCTGCGCAACGGCTACCACGGCGACACCTTCGGCGCGATGTCCCTGTGTGACCCGGACACCGGCATGCACCATCTGTTCGGCGATGTCCTGCCCCGCCACTTCTTCGCTCCAGCCCCGGACGTGCCCTTTGGCGAGCGCTGCGACGAACGCTCGCTGAGCGCGATGGAAGAGCTGTTGGCCGCTCACCACCAGGACCTGGCCGCGGTGATTGTGGAACCGGTGGTACAGGGCGCTGGCGGCATGCGCTTCTACTCGCCGGACTACCTGGTACAGCTGCGCGCCCTGTGCGATGCCTTTGACGTACTGCTGATCTTCGACGAGATCGCCACCGGCTTCGGCCGCACCGGCAAACTGTTTGCGCTGGAACACGCGGGCGTTGACCCGGACATCCTCTGCGTCGGCAAGGCCCTGACCGGCGGCTACATGACGCTGGCGGCGACCCTTTGCAACCGCCGCATCAGCCAGGGCATCAGCGAGGGCGAAGCCGGCGCCTTCATGCACGGCCCCACCTTCATGGCCAACCCGCTGGCCTGCGCCACCGCAATCGCAAGTATTGAACTGCTGCTGTCACAGCCCTGGCAGCGCTGCGTGCAGCGCATCGGCGAGGGCCTTGAACGGGGGCTGGCGCCGGCGCGAGAGCTTCCCGGTGTGGCGGATGTGCGCACCCTGGGCGCGATCGGCGTAATCGAACTGAAACAGCCGGTGGACATGCAACAGGTACAGCCGATGTTCGTCGAACGCGGGGTATGGGTGCGCCCCTTTGGCAAGCTGGTCTACTGCATGCCGCCCTTCATCACCAACGACCAGGACCTGGCCGCGCTGACCGGGGCCATGGTGGAGACGGTGGCCGCGGTGGAGTGAGCAGCCGCGGCCCAAATCGCGTATAATCGCCGGTTCATTTGCCGACCCCTGCCCCGCCATGACCACGCCGCTGTTTTCCTATCGCAAATACTGGGCCGAATGCTTCGGTCCGGCGCCCGAGCTGCCCATGTCCCGCGCGGAAATGGACGCCCTGGGCTGGGACAGTTGCGACATCATCATCGTCACCGGTGACGCCTACGTCGACCATCCCAGCTTTGGCATGGCCGTGATCGGCCGCGCGCTGGAGGCCCAGGGCTTCCGCGTCGGCATCATCGCCCAGCCCGACTGGACCAGCGCCGAGCCGTTCATGGTACTGGGCAAGCCCAACCTGTTCTTCGGCGTCGCGGCCGGCAATATGGATTCGATGATCAACCGCTACACCGCGGACCGCAAGCGCCGCAATGACGACGCCTACACCCCCGGCAATGAGGGCGGCAAACGCCCCGATCGGGCCGTGATCGTCTACAGCCAGCGGGTGCGGGAAGCCTACAAGGACGTGCCGCTGATCATCGGCAGCATCGAGGCCAGCCTGCGCCGCATCGCCCACTACGACTACTGGAGCGACAAGGTGCGCCGCTCCATCCTGCTGGATTCCCGCGCCGACCTGCTGCTGTACGGCAACGCCGAGCGCGCCATCGTCGAGATTGCCCACCGGCTGGCGGCTGGCGAGCCGGTCAAGCAGATCCGCGACCTGCGCGGCACCGCCTTCGTTTGCAAGCGGCTGCCGCACGACTACCGGGTGATCGATTCCAGTCAGTTGGACGTGATCGGCCCGGTGGAGGCGCCGGTGAACCCCTATATCGACACCCGCACCGAAAGCTGCGCCAGCACCAGCAGCGAGGAGGCGGTGGCGAGCGAGCCGGAAGTCGCCGTGGTGCAGGTACTGGACCGGCCGCGCGACACCGGCCCGGCAGTGATCCGGCTGCCCGCCTACGAGCAGGTGCGCGAGGACCCGGCGCTGTATGCCCACGCCTCCCGCATCCTGCACAAGGAGACCAACCCCTACAACGCGCGGCCGCTGGTACAGGCCCACGGCGACCGCGAGCTGTGGCTGAACCCGCCGCCGATACCGCTGGAAACCGACGAGCTGGACGACGTGTTCGAGCTGCCCTACACCCGGTTGCCTCACAGCAGCTATGGCGAGGCCCGCATCCCCGCGTATGAAATGATCCGCCATTCCGTCAACATCATGCGAGGCTGTTTCGGCGGCTGCACCTTCTGCTCCATCACCGAGCACGAGGGGCGCATCATCCAGAACCGCTCCGAGGATTCCATCATCCGCGAGGTCGAGCGCATCCGCGACACCTCCACCGGGTTTACCGGGGTGATCTCCGACCTGGGCGGCCCCACCGCCAATATGTGGCGGCTGGCCTGCAAGAGCAAAACCGTAGAGGCCAGCTGCCGCAAGCTCAGCTGCGTATTCCCCGGCATCTGCAAGAACCTGAACACCGACCAGACGCCACTGATCAGCCTGTACCGGCGCGCGCGCGAAGTCGCCGGCGTGAAGAAGGTGCTGATCGCCTCCGGACTGCGCTACGACCTTGCCGTGGAGACCCCGGCCTATGTGGAAGAACTGGTTACCCACCACGTAGGCGGCTACCTGAAGATCGCCCCCGAACACACCGAAGACGGCCCGCTGTCCAAGATGATGAAGCCCGGCATGGGTAGCTACGACCGCTTCAAGGCCATGTTCGAGAAATACTCCCGCGCCGCCGGCAAACAGCAGTACCTGATCCCCTACTTCATCGCCGCACACCCCGGCACCCGCGACGAGGACATGATGAACCTGGCGCTGTGGCTCAAGCGCAACAAGTTCCGCGCCGACCAGGTCCAGACCTTCTACCCCTCTCCGATGGCCACCGCCACCGCGATGTACCACAGCGGCAAGAACCCGCTGAAACGGGTCAGCCGCGACAGCGACACCATGCCCACCGTCAAGGGCCTGTCCCAGCGCCGCCTGCACAAGGCCTTCCTGCGCTACCACGACCCCGACAACTGGCCCGAGCTGCGCAAGGCGCTGAAGAAAATGGGCCGCGCCGACCTGATCGGCAACGGCAAACTGCACCTGGTGCCGCCGCGGCAGCCGGCCAAGCGCCATGAACGGGTACCGGCGGGAACGGGGCATTTTGCGACCCAGCATAATGGCTTGCCGCGGAATCCGTCGCGGGGGAAGCGGCAGACGGGACGGTGAAGGCGCCAGATGAAAGCGCCCAAATGAGCAAGCCGATTTGGGCGGGCGCTAGCCCTTCTGTGCCAAACCGGCCAGAACCTCCCGAAAGCTGTTAAGACCCGCCTCTAGATTCTCGATAATTTCCTCTGCCAGTTCATCCGGCTCGGGCAGGTTATCGAGATCGGTGAGGCTCTTGTCCTTGAGCCAAAACAGATCGAGGCTGGTCTTGTCACGGGCGACCAGTTCTTTGTAGCTGAATTTGCGCCAGCGACCTTCCGGGTTTTTCTCCGGGTGCCAGGTGGCCTTGCGCTTCTGGCGGTTTTCCGGGTTGTAGCAGTCCACAAACTCCGCCAAATCCTCAAAGCGCAACGGCTTTTTCTTGAGGGTGTGATGGACGTTGGTGCGGTAATCGTAATACCAAACCGCTTTTGTCCAGGCCTTGGGGCTGGCCGGCTGGTTATCAAAAAACAGCACATTGGCCTTCACGCCGTGGGCGTAAAAAATCCCGGTAGGTAGGCGCAAAATGGTGTGCAGGTCGGTATTTTCCAACAACTTGCGGCGAATGGTCTCCCCTGCTCCGCCCTCGAATAGCACATTGTCCGGCACAACCACCGCCGCCTTGCCGGTGGTTTTCAGCATCGTGCGAATATGTTGGACGAAATTGAGCTGCTTGTTGGAGGTGGTAGCCCAGAAGTCCTGCCGATTGTAAGTCAGGTCGTCAGTCTCCTGTTCGCCTTCCGCGTTGGTAAAGCTCATGGAGCTCTTCTTGCCAAAAGGCGGGTTGGCCAGTACATAGTCGAAGCTCTGCGGGCTCTGCGCTACCAAGGCATCATTGGGAGACACCAGGCTATCGCCGTCGATTTCACCGATATTGTGCAAGAACATATTCATCAAGCACATGCGCCGGGTATTGGCCACAATCTCATTGCCGTAAAAGGTCTCATGCTTGAGAAATGCCTTCTGCGCCTTGTCGAGCTTGTAATTCTGCGTATCGGTGATGAAATCGTAGGCGGCGAGGAAGAATCCGCCGGTGCCGCAGGCTGGGTCGGCAATGGTCTTCTTCGGCTCCGGGCGCACGCATTCCACCATGGCGCGGATCAGCGCCCGGGGAGTAAAATACTGACCGGCACCGGACTTGGTATCCTCGGCATTCTTCTCCAGCAGGCCCTCATAGATATCACCTTTCACATCCGCACCCATGGTCGCCCACTGGGTGCTGTCCACCATGGCAATCAGCCGGTAGAGCTTGGCCGGGTCCTGTATCTTGTTCTGAGATTTGGTGAAAATTTGGCCCAGCATGCCTTTCTTAGTGCCCAGTGCTCGCAGCAACTCCACATACAGAACTTCCAGCTCAGCCCCTTTTTTGGCTTTCAGGGTTTGCCAGGAATATTTTTTGGGAATACCCACGTTGCGGTTATAGGGCGGTCTGGAATACTCGTCCGCCATTTTCAGGAAAATCAAATAGGTCAATTGCTCAAGGTAGTCACCGTAGCCAACTCCATCGTCACGCAGGGTGGTACAAAAACTCCAGACTTTGGAAATAATGGGTGCTGTCGGACTCATTCGTTCTCACTTGTTTTGTATTGGGCCAGGGTATGCCTGCCTTTTTCGGTTAATCGGTATTTTTGGGTTGGGCTGCGTGGGGAATCGGGCTGGGTCATTTCTACCAAGCCGTTATCCAAAGCAGGCTGTAAATAATTCTGGATTAAAGTTGGCCGATGATTTAACCCAAGCTCTCCCAACAGCGCTCTGGTGCCTAAAGGTCCGGCTTTCAAAGCACCCAGCAAACGGGTTACTTGCTTGCTTACTTGTTCGGCTACTTGTTCGGTTACTTGTTCGGTTACTTGGTCCATTTGCGCGAAACCAGCGTGAACCGGCAGGCGGATCAGGAACCAGGAGCGGCCTTCATCGGTGTCAAATACCGGCGCGGATGAGCCATTGGCTGCCATTACCCTCAGAATTTTGGGAATACCCGTGGAGCGCCCTTCTGTTAAATCCAGCTCTTTGAGAAACTCGCCGATCCGTCGATTGCGGTAGCGACGACTGACCGCTTTACCTGCCTGCAAGTCTTCCAGGCGGATAGAACGGTCAGGGCCGGGAAAACTCAACACCACCAATTCCTCAGCAGTAATCCGAATTTCCACCGGCTCACGAATTTCATAGGAGCGGTGATACACCGCATTCACCACCGCTTCTTCTATGGCTGCCAGTGGGAAGTTCCAGAAGCGCTCGGCCTGCGGCCTGTCCGGGTGTTTAAGCACCGTCTCTTTCAGGTAGTTGCGCGCGATATAATCCACCGCATCCCGTGTGATGCGCCCCAGAGGACCGCGAAATTCCTTTTCTTCAAAGCGATCACCACCCGGCCCTTCGGGAAAATACACCACATCAATCTGAGTGGCCGGGAAAAACTGTGCCGGGTGCTCATTGAAAAACAGCAAGCCGACGTTCTTCGGAAACGGCATTTCCGCAGGACCAGCGACAACATTCATACGACGACCCAGCGGCTCCACATCCAACGAGCCAGCTTCCGCTGCCAGTTCGCTGCCGATTTCCTGCAAAAATTCACGCATCAGGTATGGCGACAAATCGCTCAGGCTGGCCGACTGCCGGTAACGGTCATCAAACGGCACCGTAGCCGCCAAAGATAACAGCTCTCGCTCATCCTCACCCTGGCCCGTACCGTGCTGGTGTGTTTGCGAATATAAAATGCCCAGTCGGATTTCTTAGCGCTCAAACTCACTCGCGCTTTATACGGCCGGGTTTCGCCGCCTGGTACCCACAACACCAGAGTCAGCTTGCCTTGTACTTCATAGGTGGCTGTTAGCGCATGATAAGGCGGCTGAATAGCCGAGTTCCCCAAATTCAGCAAATCTTTCTGAATGTTATCGATCTGCTCCGGCAACAAACCAATGGGCGGCAACGCTGGTTGGCCGTCTTTCTCCTTTAGACCGATCACCACATAACCGCCACCCAGATTATGGAAGTCATTCGCAAAAGCACAGATACTGTGCAGGATGGATTCTGGATTCCAGCCAGACTTGTATTCAATGCGCTCGCTTTCGATTGTACGCTGGTGCAGCAGATCGTGGAGGTTGATGGGAAACATTAACTGTCTCCGCCTATACCATCCTGTGCCAACTTATCAGCCTCCCACTCTTTGTAGGTTTTGCCGTTGGCGAACTTCCATTCGATGGTGCCGTTAGCCGGGCGGCCGTTGACAACGGCGGCTGCGGCGCTGGGGCTTTTGAAGGCGGTGTGCTCAGTGAATAGGCAGAGGCCGTTCTGCTCGGCCAGTACCCCGGTTTTGCGCAGTTCGCTCAACAGGAGCGCGTAGCCGGTCTCTTCTGTACCCTTGCCGCGCCAGGTCAGGCTAGCCTTAGAACCGGTCTGTACCACAAATTCGCCGGCCTCCAGCCTCGCAGTGGCGTGAATGCCGTGTTTCGGGGTGTGCAGTTCAAATATCACCGCGTCCTTGTCGGCCTCTGCTTTGGCAGTGGCAGCCTGCCCGCTTTGGGGCCGGGTGTGAGGCAAGAAGCTGTTGATACGCAAAGCGGGCAGCACCATCAAGATGTAGTCCAGAATATTGGCGCGGGCGGCTTCGCTCAGCGACGGGTGTGGCGGTGTATTGCCATTTTCCAGAGCCACCTTGCCAATGCGGCGAGCCTCTTCCACCAGCCGCGACTCCAGGTATTTGACGTGGGCCTTGTTGAGGTTGTTACCTGCGGTGGTAATCAGAATTGCTGTAGTCCACCAGTCTTTGGCGGTGTCGTGGCTCTTGATGCGGGCATTGATTTCCTCGCCCTCGCCGATGTAAGCCAGGAAGCCAGTGTCATCCTCGCCCAACAGCAGATATACGCCGGTATAGCCCGCCTCTGTGCGCTTGAGAGCAGTGCTCAGTTGCGTGTGCGGCGTCATCAGTACATGGCCGGTCCAGTTGAATACCTCAGCGGTGAGCATGCCCTCAGGTTTACCGTCGATGAAGAACAGTTCTAGGGATTGGCCTTTTTTGAGCATCATGCAACCAAAATCCTAAATGACTTTTTGAAGCTTAAGTAAGGACAATCTCTCATACCGTTCTTAGTTCTTGAACCTCTATTAATTCAAACGCAGCAACCTACACCACAAGTGATTTGGGCTGGCGCCCGGGCAGTGTTAAAGCCTCAGTGAGCGTCATTGAGGCTTTTCGCCATCTTTGGCGGGGAAGTTTTCCCCGCCACCTCCACACTATCCGTACTCCATAGTTATCATAGGCGATATTTCTGCTGTCTATTTTTGAATGCTGGCGCGGTTCCCTCAAGAATTTCAACGACCCTGGCGTTGATTCGAGGGTTCTCTATCGCACCAGATTCGTACTGAAATTTCTTATGCATTTTGTCACAAGATGCGTAAATAATCTGTTCTGCGTCACAGACAACTGCCAGATTCGGGTTATGGGTGACCATGATGACTTGTCGTCTCGCCTTTGCTTTTTTAAGACATTTAACCAGAATCCTGAAGATTGTTTGGTTATCAAGGTTCTCTTCTGGCTGATCAATGATGATCGGGATATCATCTTTATCAACCAAAAGATAAAATACCAGCAAAAGCAGACCTCGCTCTCCGGGCGAAAGAAGCCCAATATCTTGCCCATCGTAAGTCAATGAATATTTTGGAGAAAGGTATTCAAAGCCGTAAATATAATCCAAAACGTCTTGGGAACTTGCACCCTTACGAAGCTGATCTTCAAATCGCGTGAAACGATTATCTTGATCATCTCTCCGATCGAAGTGGAGCATGTCATCAATCATTTCCGCAAAAGCCACGGCGTCGTCAGTAGAGGAAAAATCGACTCCCTTAACAATCTCCCTCACTAGCTTGTAACTTTCCTCAACTCCAGAAAATGAACCGCGCACCTGACGATTAAGCCAACCAAGGAATTGGTCTTGAAAACCCGCCTGCTCAATCTGAACATGAAAATGGAGGGGGAGACTCATGCCTTGCTGCTCTTCCGATGCAACGAAAGCCTGTACAGGCTCATATAGCCACTGGTATTCATTTACCATTGTTTGGATATGACCATGAATCTCCCCGGACAAGCCTCGTCGCTTTACCCTAAGCTCATCTAGCAAAGCGGGAATTTCTGCCAAAGATTCAATTTGCTTTTCAAGCCAAATAATACTTCCCGGCCTATCTAGCGTGCCAATGATTTCAGATTTCATTGATTCCCATTGTGACAATGCTTCTCTGTATAAAACAAACTGACGCTGTCTCTCCCCAAGCTGACTTTTCGCTTCAGAAATGGCCTCACCCAATTTCTCGCGTCGATCGCTGAGACTACCTAGCTCTCTGCTTTCTAGCAGACCATCAATACGGTCGATATCTTCTTGCAATGCCATCGCGACCAATTCAAGTGGCTGAATATCCAACCTCAGCTCAACTAATGCTTGAACTGGAATACCTACCTCCAACTCAGAAAGTTGAAGCTTCAAGTCATCAAGAAACACATCATACTGCTTTTTGTAATTTTCCAGAGACTGGCTTATCCTTTTGACTAGCGCCTTCTTCTTTGTTGTAGTTAGTTTTTGCTCTTGATAAACGGCTTTTTCGTGGTCCACTGACATCAGATCTTGCTCAAGCTTCTCGATCTCCTGCGCCGCAGACCTGTTAGCCGCCAGCGCCTCGTCCGATTCATTTGGATCTTCAACCACTTGAGGCGGACTTTGCTCCAAGGAACTTAATTCATCACGCTTCGTTGTTAGCTGCGCCTCCAAACCAGCCTTGAATTCCGGCGACCCTCTTTTCTCTGCCTCTAAGACTTCACTATTGATCTCACTGATTACCTCGCGAAGATGACGTCTCGCCTCGTTAATTTCAACTACTTTAAATTGGAGCAATTCGTCCATTGACGACTTTCCGAGCTTGTCCGCTTCAGGCACGTGCGAATAGATAATTTTTCTGAGCTCCGCGTCAAATGTAGCTGATCCGCCATCACCTAGCTGGTTACACAAGTCCTCAAGATAACTTTGCGGGAGATACTTGACGCGCTCTACGCTGCTAGGATCCGGATCTGTGTCGAGTCTCTGAAACGTTTCCTTGCCGTCCAACCAAGTCAGAGAGCCCATAAAATGTTGGGAAAATTTACTTTTTTTATTTCGAAATCGGGAATCATTAAGAAATGAAAAACCCTTATGATGTTTGGTATTGCCTGCAAGCGCAATAATGTCAGAAAGTGCACTTTTCCCACTTCCCTTATTTCCAATTATTGCGACCAAATCCGAATTGAGAGGAATATTTGAATCAAACCACTGCTCAGCGAGAGAGGAGTCATTCAACTTTTCAATTCTTACAGAACCAATAAACTTGGTCTTGTTTCGCTGAACTATTTTTCGCTTTGGAGGATCACCCCCTATAAAGACACGATCATCATACTCGTGTATTGCCTGTATCAAACCCTTAAAGGTCGAATCAGCCTTGATCCAAGTAAAGCAATTTCCCACTCGATCCTTGTCAGTCGAACTACTCAGCCAATGAGCATCAGAACAGTCGAATAGTTTGGCATTGACCTGAGACTCTTGTAACTTTCTACGAGCTTTCAGGTAGGCTTCTGGCGATTCGGCTGCAGTGAAAACCAAATCGGCTTCGTTAATAAGGGTTTTTTTCTCTGCAATAGTATGGTCGTCCCACTTGAGATTTTCCCATTCAGTTTTTCCTACTGCGACCAAGAACTTTCCTGCTAAACTATGGTTCTGCAATGCTTTCTTGACGCCATCCAAGCTGACATTGAGATTATTGAATCCCTCAATAACTGCCGGACCATACTGATGTCGTATATTTTCTGAAACCGACTGAATTATTGCCTCACCAAGCGCTTCAAGGCTCTCTCGACAAATTATCGAATTCCACTTACCCTCACCTGACGCCCCTGGTACAAGGTTATAATTTGGACTTATCGCAGACAGGAATTGCTGCCTGATAAAGTCAGGGTCTACTTGATCAAATATCACATGCAGGTTAACTCGACTCCAACTGGATTCACGATGCTTTCCTCTGCCGCCCTGGATTACGCCACCAAATTTATCTACGCGAAGCTCAATAACTGGCAGCAGTAAGTCAATATTTGCTAGGCGCCCATTTATTTTTTCCCGCAATACTCGCGCGTAGCCATCGACAAATAGATAGTCATTGATTCCCAGAACTTTGAATTCTTTTGGCAAGGACTCGAGATCCGTTAAGAATGCTGCCCACGCTGCTTCCTTTTCCCCTGGATAATTGTGAACCATGGATTCAGGTGTATGAACATGTAAATCCCACCTCTTCCATGTCGACCCATCGGTATTCATAATCATTTTACCTCCTCAGTACGGGGCAAGCAGTGTGGGCAGATCCGTCACTAGGGTTTTGCGGGGCAAGGTGGCCGGAGAAAGCTCTTTTCAGGATGGATTGACGAAGGGCTTCAGATTTGGCCAAGTTATTTTCAATTTCGTTTTCAACCCTAGTAATATATTCAAGTTTTTCTCGTATAGATTCAACCAGCAAGCGCTGCTGGTCAGGACTACCGGCTATCGGAACAACAATAGTTTTTACTTTTCCATGATTTAAGCTAATTCCACTATCGGAAATACCAGATTTTCTTTTGTCCAGCTCTGCCACCACTGACGGAGAATTAAGCACTAACTCCAAATATTCGGGACGGACGATCTCTTCGTTGCATCGGAAGCGATACACCGTATCGCATAGCATTGATCTTTCACGGGTTTCTCTCACGAGGCAAACCACACCGGTTCTATTTCTCGGCCCTTTCCGGGTCATCAGAAAGTCGCCCACATTAATCTCAATATCTGGACGTGGCTCGAATTGCTCTGGCAGTGGCTTGCATTCTTCCGACATATACTTCATTGGTTGCAAGGCAGTTGTCTTAATTATCGCCCACTCGCCCTCATTTGGTGTCCTGTTTAGCTCGCACTTTGGACTCCAGCCCTGTGAGATTTTTCCTATAAGATCCGATAGAGCGACTTGTTTTGCATCCCATGATTTGAATTTATTGAAAGCACTGTCAAGGACGGCCTGGCGGTAAACCTTGAGTTGTTCACGGGCGGTTTTTAGGGATTCGATGCCTTTGTCAAGTTCGGAAAATAGTGTTTCGATTTTGGCGACAATGCGATTTTGCTCTTCGAGAGGTGGCAACGCCACCGGAATTTCCTTAACATCATTTATTCGTATCCCGAGCACAGTTGTACCACTGGAGCGCTTTATAAACTCTCGCTCATTTGCCAGAAACATATAGTAAGCCCAAGCCAAATCCACGCACTCCTTCGGCTTTGCAATCTTGCAGTCTTGATTGACAGCCACGGGAATTTTTACTATTGCAGCCTTACCTGGCTCAATGCGCGTCAAGAGCACTAAATCTCCTGGCTTTGCGAGATTTGCAGCACTTTCTTTCAACCCTTTTTCAGTAATCCGGTCGATTGTGCTATTCAGATATTGATTCTTTATATCTTTCACCGATGCCCAAGGAATATCTCCGCTCCAGTAAGCCGGATTCTTTTTGTCGGGTGTACCACCGCCTTTAAAATCGAACAGATCACCAAGTCGTTGTATAGACCAGCCGGAAGGCAACGTTCCATTCTCCATCACGCCACCAATTCCCGATTCAACTCCTCAATCACCTCATCCATCCGATCACCAAACAATTGATACATTTTCCCCATACCACCCTTTGCATCAAAAGGTGCCATTTCCAGATCGTCTCCCTCCATATGGAAGGAGCTGATAACGTGATCGCGAATCATCTGTAGCCAAGCCATTTGTGCCTCATTGAATTTCTCGCCAGCGCCACTGTGATGTTGCAAAATCCAGCGTTGGAAATTGCGGCGCACAGTGTTGTTGTAGGTTGACAGGGTGCTGTCCAGCCCGACTACGCGGCGGATTAGTGCCACCAGTGCGGTCAGGTCGCTGATGGGGTTTTCGCCCTGATAGTCTTCCAGGTGAGCGTAGGCTTGCCATACGCGCTGGGGGCCAGCTTGGGGCGGTCTCGTCGCAGTTGGTCGAGCAGGGTTTTGATCATGTTGTAACTAACCTCGGCGCGACGGGCCGGGGTTTGGAAGTAGATGGTGAGCGCATCTATGTCGTTTTGGTGTTCGCGCAGGTATTCGGCAAACTCCTGGGTCAGCACCTTGGCGTTTTCGGTGGTGTCGCCGTCCCACTCGGCGCGAGTGACGCTGTCCAGGTCATCGTGGACGATGGTTTGCTCCTTGTCGCGGCGGATGTTGTCGATCAGCTCCACCAGTTCGCCGGTGAACACGCTGGCGGCCTGACCTACCAATTGGTCGCGGGCCTGATCGCGGGCGCTGTCGCCGGGGTCGGTGCCTTCCGGTTGCTGGGCGATTTGCAGGGCTCTTTGTTCGACGGTATCCGGGTTTATGGCGTTGAGCAATTCACCCACAATCAGCAATAGCGGTTTACCACCGGCCTTTTCGCTGATGCGGGCGCGGTCTTTGTCATCTAGCTGTCTATCCAGCCGGGCCAGGCGGCCCGCCAGTGAGCTTACGCTGTCTTCATCCCGGGCGGCGCCCATCATAACGCCCATGGCCAGCTCCTTAAGGGAGACGCCAGGTCTGGTAATCAGCGGCTGGCTGGCAGTTTTCAGGGATCTCGTCACCCCTATCGCATCCACAATCACGTAGTGGGTTTTAGCGCTGGTGGCAGAGGGGGTGACCTTTTTCAGGCTGTCTTCATCCAGGGTGCGGGTACCCCTGCCCTTCATCTGCTCGAAGTAGTTGCGGCTTTTTACATCGCGCATAAACAACAGGCATTCCAGCGGTTTAACATCGGTGCCGGTGGCAATCATATCCACGGTGACGGCTATGCGCGGATAGTAGTCGTTGCGGAACTGGGCGAGGACGGATTTCGGGTCTTCGTCAATTTTGTAGGTGATCTTCTTGCAGAACTGGTTGCCTTCGCCAAATTCCTCGCGCACGGTGTTGATGATGTCGTCGGCGTGGCTGTCGGTCTTGGCAAAGATCAGGGTTTTGGGTACCTCTTTCCGGCCGGGGAATATGTGCGGCAGCTTTTCCTTGAAGGTACGGATCACAGTGCGTATCTGGTCCGGATTGACGATATCCCGGTCGAGCTGCTTGGCGGTGTAGGTTTCGTCTTCGTCCTGAATTTCCCAGCGTTTTCTGCGGGTGAGGCGTTCGCGCTTTTCGATTTGCTGCTTGGCCGTCAGGGTGCCGCCCTGTCGGGTTCTTTCGGTTTCGATGACGTAGATTTCGTTGCCTACGTTAACGCCATCGGCTACGGCTTTTTCGTGGTCGTATTCGCTGACCACGTTCGTTTTGAAAAAGCCGTAAGTGCGATTATCCGGGGTGGCGGTCAACCCGATCAGGTAGGCATCGAAGTATTCGATCACCTGCCGCCAAAGATTGTAGATGGAGCGGTGGCATTCGTCGATGACGATAAAATCGAAAAACTCCGGTGGAATCTTGCTGTTGTACACCACCGGTAGCAGCTCTCTTCGCAGCGGGACATGTTCGGCGGGGTTATCTTCTTCGGTGGCCTCGTCCAGCTCTTCGCCCTTGAGCAGGGAGTACATGCGCTGAATGGTGCTGATGCAGACCTGAGTGTCGGTGGCCACAAAGGAGGATTTGAGCCGCTGGGCGGTATATAGCTCGGTGAACTTGCGGTTGTCGTCATTGGGCAGGAAGGCCATGAATTCCTGCTCCGCCTGTTCGCCGAGGTTTTTGGTGTCCACCAGGAACAGAATGCGCTTGGCGCCTGCGTGTTTCAGCAGCCGGTAAGTGGCGGTGATGGCGGTAAAGGTTTTGCCGGAACCGGTGGCCATTTGCACCAGGGCGCGGGGTTTGTCCTGCTTGAAGGAATCTTCCAGGTTGGTGATGGCAGTTATCTGGCAATCCCGCAGGCCATCAGTAATCAGCGGCGGCATCTGTTGCAGGCGGGCGCGCAGGGTAGTTGAGTTGTCCAGCCATTCCTCTCCCCATTTGGCGAGGGCTTCCGGCCGGTGGAAGTTGAAAATTTCGCGGGAGCGGGGCGCAGGGTCGCGACCATCGGTAAAGCGGGTGATGACGCCGGTACTTTCATAGACAAAACGCAGGGGCGCTTTGTTGTTGACCCATTTCAGGGAGGCCCTGGCGTAGCCCTGTGACTGCTCCTCCGCAGTAGTGATCCTGTGGCCCCAGTCGTCGGGCTTGGCCTCGATCACCCCGACAGCCCGCTGGTCGACAAACAGTACATAGTCGGCAGGGCCGACATCGGTTTGGTACTCGCGCACCGCGATACCGCGCCCGGCGTTGAAATCGATGCCCGTGGTGCCCTGTACGGCCCAGCCGGCTGCAGTCAACTGGCGGTCGATATGGTCGCGGGCTCGCTGCTCCGGATTTTGATTGACCATGTAGTTATCTACCCATTCCCTAGGTGGCCCTGGCTAGCGGACTCGGACTACCAATCCAAACAGACTGATGGCGACAAACTGTGGAAGGGCTATAGTCGCACGGTCTGCCCTACCCTCCAAGCCGCAGCAGGCTTTTCTATCGCGTTTGACGGTGGGCAAGGCCGGCCGGTCCTGCTCCGAGCATTTTCTACCTCAGTAAAATCTACAGAATCACCGGTAAATTTGGCCGGTCGCAACGGACGCGTGCTATTGACCTGAAGCCAGCAGTGCCCAGTTCCGCCCTGGGTATTGTCTCCCAATTGTTTGATTTTTCTGCAGTCTTCCCATTGCCACAGCCTGCCAGCCCCTCTTCCGGCCCTATTGACTGGCGTGATCTTTGCTGCAACACAGAGACGATGCCTGCGAATGCCCTGCAGGCAGCATGTGAAGGAGACGACCATGACTAGTGAAAAGTACAGCACCTGCATCGACGCCTGCAACGCTTGCGCGGACGCCTGTGACCACTGTTCGGTGGCATGCCTGGGGGAACCCGGTGTGGCCAACCTGGGCCGGTGCATTCGCCTGGATATGGATTGCGCGGCCCTGTGCCGGCTGGCGGCCGGGTTCATGTCCAGGGACAGCGAACACGCAAGCTCGATTTGTCGAGCCTGCGCCGAACTGTGTGACGCTTGTGCGCAAGAGTGCGAAAAACACGATCACGATCATTGCAGGCAATGCGCCCAGGCATGTCGCGACTGCGCCGCAGCCTGCCGCGATATGGCGGCCTGACCCCGTCTCGGCCGTTAGCCGATGTCTTGCAAAAACCTGGCGCCAACGCCGCCGCGATGATGCCCTGTCCGCAGACTGATATAGCGGCATTGGGCGGAGCGCCCGGCAATGCCGCCGAACCCCAGAACACCGTTCCACAGTGTGGGAACGTCCCGCACATTGCAGCGGTTGCTGGAGGATACAATTCGGCGCGTGGCAGGGACCAGTTCCTCCTGATCTTCACCCTATTCGTTGCTGTCCTGTTGGCGGGCTGTAGCGACTACCCCAGAGACGTTCAGCAGACACTCGACAGCATCGGCCAGGAGGAATTACTGCAGGTCGGCGTGATCGAGAACCCGCCGTGGGTCATTCGCGGGGAATCCGGCCCCGAAGGCCTGGAGCCGGAAATCGTGCGCAAGCTGGCCCACGCACTCAATGCCGAGGTGCGCTGGCACTGGGGCGCTACCGCGGAAGTGATGCAGGCACTTGAACAGTATCAGGTTGCGCTGGTAATCGGGGGCCTGACTACTGGCCCGCACCTGCCGAAGACCGTCGCGGCCACCAAACCCTATTTCACTACACGCTATACCGTGGGCTTCCCGGCGTCCCGGGAACCGCCGGCGAGCCTGGAGGGAGAGGAGGTCGCGGTTCGCACTCTCAGCCCCGCCCACAAGCCTCTGCAAGATCAGAATGCAGTACCCCTGTCGATGGAGCACCCGGAAAGATCCGGGCTGCCACTGGCGGGCCCCGACTTCAAACTGCTGGCCCTGGGGTACAGACCGGGGGACTGGCAATTGCTGACGCAAAAACAGGTTATGGCCGTCGCCAAGGGTGAAAATGCCTGGATGGGCACACTACAACGCCACCTGAATGGGCTCACGGGACTGGATCAGCGACTGCGTCAACTTGAGGATGCACCATGATCACCAGGGCACCTCACAGTCTGCCTCCCGGCAAGGAGGCCGACCTGCACAAACTGGTGCAACTCACCTGGATCAACCTCGCATTCCGGGTATCGATAGTGATAGTCCTGTTCCTGGTGATGGGCAGCAGCCAGGCCATGCGCGCGGCCTGGCTGGAGGATATTCTTACGCTGCTGCCCCCTGTCGCCTTCCTGGTATCGATGCACTACCGGGATCGTGGGCCAGGCGCGGATTACCCCTACGGACACCAGCGGGTGACAATCGTCGCCTTTCTTTGTTCGTCGGTGGTATTGACCCTGCTCGGCGTATTCCTGATCATCGATTCTTCCATTCATCTGCTCAAGGCAGAACACACGACCATCGGTGCGATCGAACTGTTTGGCCATACTGTCTGGATGGGCTGGCTGATGGTAGCAGGCCTGATGTACAGCGTAATTCCGCCGCTGATCATTGGCCGCATACAGGAAAAATGGGCAGAGAGGGTCCACGAGAAAACCGTCCACGTGGATGCCAAGGTGAGCAAGGCGGATTGGATGACAGGCCTCGCGGGCGTGGTTGGCGTGCTGGGCGTGGGTATGGGGCTGTGGTGGATGGATGCCGCCGCCGCTCTGGTGATCGGCCTCGATGTGGCACGGGACGGCTTCAAAAACCTGGCAGAAGCGACCGGCGACGTGCTGGACCGCCGCCCCAAATCGATGGTGACCGGCAAGGCTTCAGGAATGGAGGAAAAACTTGAAGCCGAGCTGGCAAAGCTCCCCTGGGTAAAGCGCGCTGGCGTGCGCCTGCGTGAGGAAGGGCACGTGCTGTGTGGTGAAGCTTTTGTAGTGCCTCATTCCGAGGCCAACCTTACCCGGCACTTGTGGGAAGCCGGCCAGCTTCTGCAGGAAAAGGATTGGCGAGTACTGGAAGTAGTAGTCACCAGTGTCGATTCGCTTGAGGAAGGTGGGCGTAAATACTATGGGCATAGTCCGTAGAAGCCTTTCCGCACCCTGAGCAAAGTCGGGGAAAACCGGCGTGAGCCGCGGAACAACAAGGGGGACGGACGTCAACCGCGCTTCCGATCAACTGTGCTTCTGATCAACACCCGGTTTGGAAGCTGTTTCAGCAACGGGAAACCAGTGACTGGTCCTGTTGGCAACGGCTACCAGGGACAGCATCACCGGCACTTCAACCAGCACGCCGACCACGGTAACCAGCGCCGCGCCGGAATTGAGCCCGAACAGGCCGATGGCCACGGCTACCGCCAGTTCGAAGAAGTTGGAGGTGCCGATCAGCGCGCAGGGAGCGGCTATATTGAATGGGACACGCCACAGACAGGCGGCAGCATAGGCGATGGCGAAGATGCCGTAGGACTGAATCAACAGCGGTATGGCAATCAGCGCGATCAGTAGCGGCTGATCCAGAATGATCTGCCCCTGAAACCCGAACAACAACACCACCGTGGCCAGCAGGCCGAGCACTGAGAGCGGTTTTATTCGCGAGACAAAACGCGACACTTCAGCTTCCCCCTGCAGGCCGGGGCCGGCCTTGCGGGTCAACCGCATTCGCGTCAGGACGCCTGCCGCCAACGGCACAACCACATAGAGCACAACCGACAGCAGCAGGGTTTCCCACGGTACGCTGATGTCGGTCACACCCAATAGCAGCGCTACGATGGGGGCGAACGCAAAGATCATGATGACATCGTTGAGGGAGACCTGAACCAGGGTGTAGGTAGCGTCTCCCCGAACCAGCTGCGACCAGACAAAGACCATTGCGGTACAGGGAGCGGCGCCCAACAGGATCATGCCGGCGATGTACTGACCGGCATTGGCTGGATCGATCAGACCGGCGAACACAAACTCAAAGAACAACACCCCCAGTGCCGCCATGGTAAATGGCTTGATCAGCCAATTGACCACGAGGGTGATCACAAGGCCCTTGGGGCGTTCGTGAATATGCTTGAGGCTGGTGAAATCCACCGACACCATCATCGGATACACCATGAACCAGATCAGTACCGCCACGACAAAATTGACCGAGCCGTACTCGAACCCGGCCAAGAGCTGGAACACACCCGGGAACAGATTGGCCAGGGCAAGGCCGGCGACAATACACAGGAATACCCACAGCGACAGGTAGCGCTCAAAGCGGCTGAGCGGGGACGCTGCGATTTGTGCTGTTGGGGTATCAGCCATATCCACCTGCTTCCATTTTGATAGGGGAAAATTCAGCCCGCTATAGCGAGTTGGCCGTTCGCCCAAGGGGGCTCAGCAAGCGATCCGTCTCCCGCTTTACCACCGCATAACATTCGCAGCTCAGCCGTTCGAGCTGGGGACGGTCCAGCACGATGATATGGCCGCGGCGGTATTCGATAACACCGAGTTTCTGCAGCTTCCCCGCCGCATCCGTCACCCCTTCGCGGCGCACGCCGAGCATATTGGCGATGAGCTCCTGCGTCATGATCAGATGATTCGAGGGCAAGCGATCCAGGGATAGCAACAACCAACGGCACAACTGCTGATCAATGCTGTGGTGACGATTGCACACCGCAGTCTGCGCCATCTGGGTAATCAGCGCCTGGGTGTAACGCAGTACCAATGCCATCAGCTCGCCATGGCGATTAAACTCATCGACAAGGCGTTGCCCCAGCAGCCGATAACCAGTACCGCCGCTCTGGACAAGCGCACGACTGGAGGTACTTTCGCCGCCCATGAACAGCGAGACACCCACCAGACCCTCGTTGCCCACCACGGAGATTTCCGCCGATGCGCCACTTTCCATCACGTAGAGCAGTGACACGATACTGTCAATGGGAAAATACACATGACGCATCTTATCGCCGGATTCGTAGAGCACCTTGCCCAGGGGCATCGGTGTTTCCTCAAGACAGGGAAAGAGCCGTTGCTGGACCCCCGCCGGCAAGGCAGCAAGGAGATGGTTTTGCGTGGGTTGCAGGGCCGGGAGCACTGTCGAAGGCTTCCTTCTGAATTTGGTAAGCGCCATTGTAAGTCATTATCCAGGGCCAATGTGCGAATACCCACATAGCGTCCGTCAGGCTTCCAATCCGCGCCGCCGTCGCCACGCCCCATGCACCCTGTCTCCCAGCACCAGCAGCACCGGTGTCAACAACAGCGTCAGCACGGTTGCGAAGGCCAGACCCCCGGCAATGGCACTGGAAAGCTGGGTCCACCATTGGGTAGAGGGCGCGCCGATACCCAGGCTGGGCGCCAGCAGGTTGACATTGATGCCGAGGACCATTGGCATCAGGCCCAGGATAGTGGTGGCGGCGGTCAACAGCACGGGGCGCAGACGCAGGCAGCCCGTTTCCAGAGCGGCAGGCAGGGCTTCCAGGCCTTTGCGCCGGTGTTCATTGTAGGTGTCGATCAGAACGATATTGTTATTTACCACAATGCCTGCCAGAGCGACCACTCCCATACCAACCATGACCACACCAAAAGGCTGGGCGGTAATCAGCAGTCCCAGCAATATGCCTGCCGTCGACAGCACAATCGCTGATAGCACCAGGGCGGTCTGGAAGAGGCTGTTGAACTGCACGACGAGAATGAAGCTCATCAGGAAAGTTGCCGCAAAGAATGCCAGGATCAGGAATTCTGCCGCTTCCTGTTGGTCCTCCCCTTCCCCGCCGACGCTGACCTCGAGGTTGGCGGGGATGTCAGTCAGGGCAATATCCTGGACCGTCTGCAAGCGCTCGTCCAGCAGATAGCCCTCCTCCAAATCGGCCTCTATCGTGACGGCTCGCTCACCGTCTACCCGGCGCAAGGTCCCCACTTTGGGCGAAGGCAGAAACTCCGCCACCTGGGATACAGGCAGCTGGCCCCGGGGCGTTTGCACCGCAAGCTGGCGCAGCTGGTCGATATTGCGCCAGCTCTCGGGGAAGCGCAGGCGAATATCGACCTCATCCAATGCATCTTCCGGCCGGTAACGGGCGAGCAGGATACCATTGGTTATCATTTGCACGGCACTGCCGACAGTGGCAACATCGGTTCCCATCCGCGCGGCTGCCTCCCGGTCAACCTGTACTCGCCATTCTATCCCCGGTATGGCTCTGTCGTCGCTGGCATCGGTAAAACCACCAACCTCTGCCATGGTCTGCCGGATCTTTTCCACATTCTCGTAGAGAATCGAGAGATCCGGGGAGCTGATCGTCAACTGGAATGGCTTGCCTTCTCCAGGGCCCTGCTCTTGCTGACGGAACTCCAGAATGATTCCGGGGATGTCCCTGGTGCGCTCACGCATCTCCTCGAGAATCTCACGCGCTGACCTTCGCTGTTCCCAGTCAATGAACTGAAACTGGAGGGTACCTACGGTGTCGACCCCCGTATTCCAGTCCGGGTCGGCAATGGAGCGGGCATAGAGCGCGTCCACCTCGGGCATATTGAGCAAGCGGCGCTCAACCTGCCGAACCAGATCGTCGATTTCATGCACTGACAGATCGCCGCGGGCGCGAATGGTCACCTGGGCGGATTCCGGCTCTACCGAGGGAAAGAATTCCACGCCCTTGTTAAAGACTGCATAGATGACGTAAATCACCACTATCACCAGCATCACGGCAAACAAGGTCCACCACGGGCGTTGCAGCGAATAATTCAACGAAGAGCGGTACCAGTGTGCGAGCCGTCTCGACTCGCCCTGGACCGGGCTCTGGGTACTGCCGCTGACCCCGCCCAGCGTGGGCAGAAAAACAAGTGCCATGGCCAGTGAGGCCAGGAGACAGATAATAACTGTCGCGGGCAGGTATTTCATGAACTCGCCCACGACTCCCGGCCAGAACAACAGCGGAAAGAATACCGCCAGCGTGGTCGCTGTGGAGGCAATAATCGGCCAGGACATGCGGCTGGCCGCATTGGCCCAGGCATCGCGGGGGGAATCGCCGTCGCGCCGGTTGCGATCCGCCAGTTCACTCACCACCAGGGCCCCGTCGACCAGCATGCCGGCAACCAGAATGAGTGCGAACAGCACGATCATGTTCATGGTGTAGCCAATGGCCCAGATGACGAGGATGGCAGTAAAAAAAGCGCCGGGGATAGTTACCCCCACCATCACGGCCGACTTCACTCCCATGGTGGCCACAATA
Organism: Kineobactrum salinum; assembly: GCF_010669285.1. Lineage (GTDB taxonomy): Bacteria > Pseudomonadota > Gammaproteobacteria > Pseudomonadales > Halieaceae > Kineobactrum > Kineobactrum salinum. Next base: position 541,521 of record NZ_CP048711.1, read on the forward strand.
ATGATCAGCACCAGTGCCACCGCCGTCATGACGTTGTTCAACAGCTCCGAAAGCAAGGACCTTACTTCTTTGGACTGGTCGAGAATGTAGTTCACCTGAATTTCTGCCGGCATGGAGGACTTCGCCTGCTCCATGACCTTGCGTACCTGGGCGACGGTGTCGATAACATTGGCGCCGGTGCGTTTGGAGATTTCCAGTACCACTGCGGGCTGGTCGTTGATGCGGGCGAAGCCCTCCGGATCAAAGAAGGTGCGCCGCAATGTGGCCACATCACCAAAGGTTACGACAGTGTCCCCGTCGACCTTGACCGGCACTGACATCACATCGTCGATATTTTCGATCACACTGGGCACTTTCATGGAGAAACGGCCTTTGCCGACATCCAGACTGCCAGCTGCCACCAGCTGGTTGTTGCGTGAGACAAGATTGAAGAGCTCGGCGTAATTGATGCCATAGCTGGCGAGCACCTGGGGCTCGACCAGAATCTCCAGAAGATCCTCGCGGTCGCCACCGATTTCCACTTCCAGAACTTCAGTTATGCCTTCAATCTCTTCTTTGAGCTGACGCGCCGTTTGAATCAGCTCCGCCTCCGACAGCGGACCTGAAAGACCTACGGAAAGAACGGGGAACAGCGCGACGTTGACTTCATGCACCGTCGGCTCTTCGGCTTCCTGGGGGATGTAGGCGCGCGCCCGGTCGACTCGCTCCCGCACGTCCTGCAGGGCAGAATCGGCATCAAAGCCGGCGTCAAACTCGAGCATCACGGAGGCGTGGCCCTCGCTGGCAGCGGAGGTCATTTTCCGCAACCCCTCCTGTGCGCGCAGTTCCTGCTCCATCGGGCGAACCATCAACCGCTCGCTGTCCTCCGGGCTGACCCCCTCGTACACCATGGAGACGTAGATGATGGGAATGGGGACGTCGGGGTTGGCCTCTTTGGGAATGGCGGTATAGGCGCCAATTCCACCAATGACAAGGATCAGGAAGAGCAGCAGCGTCGCGCGGCTGCGCTGCTGTGCGGCGCGGATGAAGCGCTCCATCACTCCTCCCCGGCCATAACCGCTTCGACTTCCTGTCCCAGTTCGACGAAACCGGCGCCCTGCGTAATCAGCTTCACCCGATCGGGCAGACCGGCCACCCAGGCGCCCTCGCGATTGGTGCTGAGCAATTCCACGGGCTGCTCGTGCACCCGCTGTTCGTCATCGACATAGCGAACGACCATCCGGCCGTCCCCGTCGAGTGAAAGCAGTGAGAGCGAGATCCGGTGCGCCTGCTCTTGTGCCAGCCGTATCCGAATACTGGCGCTACCACCGGCGATGCGGCGCAGATCGGGATTTTCAGCCTCTATCTCAATGTAGTAGCTGCGGGTTTCAGGGTCCGCCACGGCAGCAATATAGCTTAGCTCACCCTCGAGCCGATGGTGGTCAAACAGGGTGATGGCAGCCGGATAGCCGACTTCAAGTTTATGGACATCCTGCTGCGGGATTTGGGCACTTACCCGTACCCGGGAGATATCAGCAAAACGGAGCAGCCTCTGCCCGGGCTCGACATAGTCACCTTCATCCACAAAGCGCCGGTCGAAAAAACCGTCAAATGGAGCTGTGGGCCTGGTGTTCCGCAGCGCCAACTTCACCGCCTCCAGTTCGGCCCGCACCCGGGCCCGTTCGGCAACAGCGTCGAGCTGCTCGATCTGTGAGGTGAGATCCCGTGCCCCAAGCTTCTCAGTTGCCTCGAGTTCGGCTTCCACCAACGCCAGATCTGCTTCCAGCTGAGCCACGCGTGCTTCGCGGTCTTCGGCGTCCAGTTCCACCAGCACTGTGCCCTTTTCGACCCGGCTGCCCTGCCTCACGGGCAAGTTCATGACTTCACCGCCCACCCGGGCGATCATTTCTACCTGCTGCCAGGCCTGCACCTGCCCCTGTACTGACAACAGAGGCTGATGGGCCTGGCTTCGAAACTCGCGCACCTGAACCCGGTTGAGAGCGCTTGCAGATGGCTCCGAGGCTTCGGGCGCCCGATCCGGTGCGCGCAGAATGTCACCTGAGGCCAGCCACAGGACCAACAAAACGACAAGGCCACCGGCAGTCCACAGCGGCTTGATTTGGGTTTTGAACAAGAATGCGTCTCCCTGAGCTGTGTGTGCACGTTCACGGACGGACGTAATGCGAGAATATTCCGCGAAGGCGGCTTCGTGTTCGACCCGCGAGACCTCGATATAGAAGCTGTACCGGGCTGAACGCCAGCGGTATCGGTAGAGGCCTCCGGCGGGCGTAGTGTAGCAGATGACTTCACGGGACAGTTCAGGGCGGCGCCGGGAAATCTGTGAAGAAATCACTTTAGGGCCACGGCTGTCTTGCCGGCCGAGTGGTTGGAACTGCGAAATCAATCGGAATGCACACGCCGTCCGCGCGGCGCAGTAGCTGTCACGCAGTAATCCCTGTTTTTGCTCGAACCACTGACAGACAAAAAAATTGACCAGACAGACCGCCACTTCCAACGCCCAAAGTATACCGCCTTCGCCGTATGAAAAGGTGCCTGTATTCCTGCCGACACTACTATGGCAAGAAACAATCAGTACGCAAGATAGCGTGTTATTTATCTGCGGGTTTGCCGCTCTGTATTCAGCCGCCGCGGGGCTGCCCGGCGGCGGCACTGCAATAGTCGTCGGTCAGCGGGGTTGCTGCAATCGCCGGTTTGTATGAGCAGTGGGCAGTGCCTGCAGCGGGTCCTCGGGCCAGGGGTGCTTGGGATAGCGGCCTTTCATTTCCTTGCGTACCTGCGGGTAGACATCGCGCCAAAAACTGCTCAGGTCCTGGGTCACCTGCAGCGGCCGGCGCGCCGGTGACAATAGCTGCAGTTGCAGAGACTGGCGGCCAGCGGCGACGGTCGGAGTCCGGACGCAGCCGAACATCTCCTGCAATTTCACCGCCAGTACCGGCGTCGGTGGCAGGTAGTCGATGCGGATACTGGAACCCGACGGCACTGCCAGCCGCTCGGGCGCGAGCCGTTCCAGATCTGCCGGCAGGGGCCAGGGCAGCAGCGCCAGCAGGATGCCCTTCAGGTCCAGCCGGGCGAAGTCCTGCAGTTTGCGTACCGGGCCCAGCCACGGCAGCAGCCACTGTTCAAGCTGGTCCAACAGGGCCTCGTCACCGAGGTCCGGCCAGGGGCTATCGGCCTGACCCGCGGCCAGGTCCAGGCGCCTCAGCAGCGCGACCCGTGCCCGCCACTGCTGCAACTCGGGCGTCCACGGCAGCAGCTGCAGGCCGCGCCGGCGCAGCAGTTCGGCCAGAGCCCGCTGCAGCGCCTCTTCCGGCACTGGCTCCAGCGGGACGCTGTCCAGCTCCAGCCGCCCCACCAGGCGTCGGGACCGGGCGCTGAACTGTTCGCTGCGCGTATCCCATTCGGCAGTCTCTTCATTGCTGACCAGGCTGGCCAGCAGGTCGGAGAAGCAGGCGGGATTGAGGGCGGTGGCACTGTAGATGCGGTCGGTCGCAGCGTCGCGGGAGCCAGCCACATCCGCAGTCGCGAGCCAGGTCTGGGCGCACAGCGCATCCGTGACGGACAGGGTTGCGCTGCGGCCGTTGGCCAACTGGTACTGGCCGGGGTCGCCGCCGGCACGCCGGCGGGCGATCCGGTCTGGCCAGGCCACCGCCACCAGCAGGCCGGGGGCATCCTCCAGCGCCGGAGGCACTGTACCGGCGCGGGCGGTAGTCAGGCCCTTGATCATGCGCCGGTATTGCGCGGCCTGTTGGCGGCAGCGGCGCAGCCAGGGCTGGAATTCCCTCGGGCAGGGCCGCTCCCCGTTCAACACGGCCAGGGTCGCGGCCAGGTCAGCCTCGCGCCCGGCCAGGGGATTGCGTTCCACCAGTGCCGCCGCCAGCAGCGCGGCGGTATCCAGCACGCCCCATTGCGCGCCGGTCAGCAGCATATGTCCCAGCCGCGGATGCAGTGGCAATTGCGCCAGCGTCACCCCGTGGGGCGTCAGTTGCCAGGTAGCAGTATCGCGGGCAAAGGCGGCGCCGCACAGGGCCAGCACCGCCAGCGCCTGCTGGTAATTGGCTGCCGGCGGCGGCTCCATCCAGCGCAATTCCGCCGGGTCCTGCACACCCCAGGCCAGCAGCTGCAACACCAGTGGAGCGAGATCGGACTGCTGCAGTTCGGGCTGGCGCTGGGCCGGCAGGCGGCCCTGTTGTTCCTCACTCCACAGCCGGTAGCAATGGCCGGGGCCCAGCCGTCCCGCCCGGCCGGCACGCTGGGCCGCGGAGGCTCGCGAGATGCGGCGGGTGAGCAGGTGGGTGGTGCCGGTAGCGGTATCGAACACCGGCTGGCGCTCAAGCCCACAGTCGACCACGGTGCTGATCCCTTCGATGGTCAGGCTGGTCTCGGCAATATTGGTCGCCAGCACTACTTTGCGCCGCCCCTGCGGACAGGGCGCAATAGCCTGCTGTTGCCGGGCCAGGGACAGGCCGCCGTGCAAGGGCGCGACCATCACATCCCGCTGCGATTCCTCCGCCAGCCGCCCGGCGACCCGATTGATCTCGGCCTGCCCCGGCAGGAATACCAGCACGCTGCCCGCCTGGTGCCGCAGCGCCAGCTGCACTGTGCGCGCCACCGCTCCGGCCAGCGGCTCGTTCCGTCCCGGGGCACGGCCGTATTCGATTGTCACCGGGAACTGGCGCCCGGTGGAATGCAGTACCGCGGGATGCTCCAGCAGCGCTGCTACCGGTACCGCCTCCAGCGTTGCCGACATGACCAGCAAACGCAGCGGCGGTCCCTCGCGGAACAGCTCTCGCCCTTGCAGCACCAGCGCCAGGCCCAGCTCGGAATCCAGGTTGCGCTCGTGGAACTCATCAAACACCACCAGGCCCACTCCGTTCAGGCCGGGGTCCCGCTGCAACCGGCGCGCCAGAATCCCCTCGGTGATGACCTCCACCCGGGTACTGTCACTCACGCAGCTGTCGAGCCGGATACGGTAGCCGATGGTCTGTCCCACCGCCTCGCCCAGCAGTTCTGCCATCCGTGCCGCGGCGGCTCGCGCCGCGACCCGGCGTGGCTGCACCAGCAGTATGATCTGACCCGCCAACCAGGCCTGCGGCAGCAGCGCCAACGGCACCACCGTGGTCTTGCCGGCACCCGGCGCCGCTTCCAGCACCACGTCCCGGCCCTGTGCCAGGGCCTCGCGCAACGCGGGCAGCAGTTCGGTAACGGGGAAGGAAGACAGGTCGGCGGGCATGCTGCGATAGTAGCCGACGCCAGCCTTGCGGCCAATGCCGGTGCAATGCTTTGCGCAAACGCACCATGCGGGTGCAACTACGGTCCCTCTCGATCGCACCCACCAATAGCGGCAGAGGCTTTAGCTGTGCAGTAATACCGCTGTAACACCCAAGCGACAGACTGGCCAGCCAATTGGCAAGCTTATTGCTCAGGCTCTATGGAAGATTGGCGAGGAACGGGAGTTCGAACATGGCTGTCACCGCCCTGGAACACCATTTGGACCGGGTCAGCGAGACCCGGCGGGGCAACTCTGTTGCTTTCTTTGATCTCGATGGGACCCTGATCGCCGGCTATTCCATTTTCGCGCTGGCACTGGAAACCGCGCGCAGCGGTATCGCCCGTGGAGAACTGCGCCAGCCACTGAAAATGCTGCGCGACCTGCTGCGCCAGCGGCAGAAGGAAAGCGGTGGCCACTACCACAAACTGGTCCGCCGCCTGTCCCGCGCACTGATCGGTGTCAGTGAGGAGCAGCTGCGGGAGCTGGGTGAAAAAGCCTATCTCAACAGTATCGCCCGCTCGCTGTACCGGGAGGCAATCAGTCTGGTGGCAGCCCACCGGGCCGCTGGGCACCACCTGGTGATCGTCACGGCCGCCAGCCGCTACCAGGTCGAACCCATCGCCCGGGTGCTGGGCGTCGACGAGATCTGCTGTACCCAGCTGGAGGTCATCGAGGGCTGCTTTACCGGCAAGGTCATCGCCCCGATGTGCTACGGCGAGGGCAAGACCCTGGCAGCGCGCCGGATCGCCAAGCAGCAGGGGCTGACCCTGACGGATTGCTGGTTCTACAGCGACTCCAGTGCCGATCTGCCGCTGTTGCGGCAAGTGGGTCACCCGGTGGCGGTCAATGCCTCCGACCGGCTGGGAGCGCATGCCCGCTCCCGGCGCTGGCCCCAGCTGCGTTTCGCCAGCCGCGGTCTGCCCGACATGGAATCACTGCTGCGTACCGTACTGACAGCCCAGGCCGTGACCGCGACCGCGCTGGTGGGCTCGCTGGGTCAGCGCCTGAGCATCGGCCGCTTCGCCAATGCCAACCGCGTCACCCGCCTGGTGGGGGACCTGGGCAGTGGTTTTGCCGGCCTGGATTTCGATGTCGAAGGCGCGGACCATCTGCGCCAGCCGGGCCCGGCAGTGTTCGTGTTCAATCACCAGAGCATGCTGGACTCAATGGTGCTGGCGCACCTGCTGCGGCGCGATTGTGTGCCTTTCTGCAAGCAGGAGATGGCAAAGAAGCCGGTGCTGGGGCCCCTGCTGCGACAGCTCGGCACCATCTTCATCGACCGTGCCGACAGCAACCAGACCGCGGTGTGGCAGGAAGCGTTGCAGGTACTGGCCAGCGGCCGCTCCCTGGTGATCGCTCCCGAGGGCACCCGCAGTACCCTGGGTCAGATCCAGCCCTTCAAGCCGGGCGCTTTCCTGCTGGCGCGGAAGGCGAAAGTGCCGATCATCCCGCTAATCCTGCACAATGTCATGGACGCCCTGCCCAAGGGCGGGCTGTTGATTAGGCCGGCCACGATTCGCATCACAGTGCTGCCACCGATGGCTGCTGCCGACCTGAAGGATGTCCGCAGCAGTTGCGCCGGCCTGGAACGGCGCTACAACCAGCTGTTGGGACAGTCGCCAGCCGCCCCGCTGCCGCAGCTGGCGGCAGCGGGATAGCCAGATTGCCCGGTCTCAACCGCGCTGCGCGCTGATCCAGGCGTCGATGCGCTGCTCCAGCGCGTCCAGTGGAATCGCACCGGCGCCCAGCAAGGTATCGTGGAATGCGCGAACGTCAAACTGCTCGCCCAGCGCCTGTTCGGCGCGCGCACGCAGTTCCAGCATTTTCAGCTGGCCAATCTTGTAGGCCAGTGCCTGCCCGGGCCAGCCAATGTAGCGATCGATCTCGTTGACGATATCGGTTTCCGTCTTGCCCGCGTGGGCCATGAAGTAATCGATAGCCTGTTGCCGGCTCCAGCCAAAATAATGGATGCCCGTGTCCACCACCAGCCGCACCGCGCGCCACATGTCATAGGTCAGCTGGCCGTAGCGTGAGTAGGGATCCGTATAGAGGCCCATCTGGTAGCCCAGCCGCTCCGAATACAAACCCCAGCCTTCGATGAAGGCGGTCTCACCGCCGGTCTTGCGGAACATCGGCAGCTCATCCAGTTCCTGGGCCAGCGCGATCTGCAGGTGGTGCCCGGGCACTGCCTCATGCACACTCAGCACCTCCATCTCGTACTTGGGCCGCACTTCCGGCCGGTGCAGGTTGACATAATAATAGCCAGCCCTGCTGCCATTGGCAGCGGGCCGGCTGTAGTAGGCGGTGGTGGTGTCCGGCGCGATCTCCGCCGGGATGGGCCGCACCCCATAGGGCATGCGCGGCAGCTTGCCAAACAGCTTGACCAGCTCCGGGTCCAGCCGTTTGGAGACTGCGAGATAGCCTTCGTACAGCGCTTCCGCTGTGTCGTAGTAGAACTGCGGATCGTTGCGCAGGAAATCGTTGAAGGCCTGCAGGTCACCGTCAAAATCGACGCTGTCTTTCACCGCCTCCATCTCGGCCAGCAGGCGCGCCACTTCCTCCTTGCCGGTTTCGTGGATGGTCTCGGGGCTCATGTCGGTGGTGGTGAATTGCGCGGCCAGGAAACGGTACAGTTCGTCCCCTCCGGGCAGGCTGCCGATGCCGGGCTGGTCACGGCAGGCCGGCAGATACGCGGAGGCGAGAAAGCCACCAAACTCCTGGAAGGCAGGATTGACCTGGTTGGCGATCACCTGCCGGGCGGTGGCGCGCATTTCCCGGCGCACGGTGTCCGACAGATTCTCAGGCAGCTCCAGGAAGGGTTTGAAGAAAGGGCTTGCCTCTGGCTCGGCAGCCACCAGGCGGTCGATCTGGTCGGGCACCCGCTCCATGACCACCCGTGCCTGGGTACGCTGCCGCAGCATGCCCTCCTCCAGCAGTTCCTGGTACTGGGCCAACAGCCTGGGCAGTGCCTGCAATCGCACCAGCCAGTCGCGGTAGTCCTGTTCCCGCTGGAAGTTGATCTGCTCCTGCATACTGTGCAGATGTTGCGGACCATTGCGCATGTCCACCGGCATCAGGTGCAGGCCGAGTTCATCCCGCCGGCGGGCATTCTCCAACCGCCGCAGCAGCATCGCATGGCTGAGCTGGTCCTGCTCGTTCAGGGCACTGACGTCAATGGCCTGTAAGCGCTGCAGAAATTCACCGCGCCGGGCATCGCGCTCGAAATGCGCCGCCAGACTCATGTCGTTCCAGCGGTCATTGCCGCTGCTATCACCCAGCCGGGTGCGCGCCTCCGGATGCTGATCGAGATACCAGCTCCAGTGCTCGTCCAGCAGTTGATGAAAGTCATCCGCCGGCGCCGCGGCGGTCAGACTGGAGGCCAGTAGCAGCAGGGTGAAAATCAGGGCTCGCATGGGGAATCTCCTGTAAGGGGTTAGTTGCCGCGACGCAATCGGGCGAGCGGGGTTCAGGCCTGCGGCAATACCAGGTATTTCTCGCCGGTGGCGCGCCGGTTGTAGGCCACGACCACCTCCGGGTCGAGCATTTCGGCCAGCGAGATCCGGCGAGTGTAGTGGCTGGCGAATGTCGTCTTGATTTCGTCCGCCACCCGGGCGCGCAGCTCCGCGCCCCGCTGCATGCCTATCTTCTGCAGGAAGATCGGCAGCAGCCAGCCACCCATACCCCAGGCAAAGCCAAAGTTGCGGCTCAGCAGGGTGGGGCCGGGATCCAGGACGCCGTAGATATACAGCTGCTTGTGAGTAGTGGAGCCGTAGCGGTTGTACTCGCTCATTTCGCTGGCCGCCGCCGCCTCCATCGCAGTGAGAATGTGGCTGGCCAGCTTGCCGCCGCCGATCGCATCGAAGGCCAGCGTAGCCCCGGTCTCGCTCAGCGCCGCCTGCAATTGCGGCTTGAAGTCGTCTGCTTCGGAGTTCACCACATGGCTCGCACCCTGGTCGCGCAGCAGGGTCTCCTGTTCCGGCTTGCGAACAATATTCACCAGCGGGATGGTGTCGCGCTGGCAAAGCCGGTTCAGCATCTGCCCCAGATTGGAGGCCGCCGCGGTGTGCACCAGTGCCGTGTGACCCTCCACCTTCAGCGTCTCCACCATGCACAGGGCAGTCATCGGATTGACGAAACAGGAGGCACCCTCCTCCGCGCTGGTCTCCTCGTTCAGCTCCAGGCAGGTGTGGACATTGACACAGCGGTACTGGGCAAACATTTCCCCGCCGAAAACTCCCACCGTCTTGCCCAGCAGAGCCTGGGCCGCGGCGGAGTCGCCGGCGGCGATGACCTTGCCCGCACCCTCGTTGCCGGCCGGCAGCGCCTGCCCCAGCCGCGCCTGCACTGACGCCATCGCCTGCGGCGGTATGTCCGCGCTCAGTACCGGCCGCGCGGCGCTGCCCGACGTGCGGGCGCGGCTCATGTCCGCCGGCCCGAACAGCAGGAACAGGTCCGATGGATTTATCGGCGCAGCGCCGACCTCGACCAACACTTCATCCGGCCCCGGCTGCGGCACCGGCACTTCCTCCAGCCACACACTCAGGGTATTGTCGTCGCTGATGCGAGTACGCAATTGTAATCCTGTCTCTGCCATGATCTGGTCCTCCATCGGTTTGCTCGCCCTAGGTTGACACTATAGCGGATACCGTGAACCGATACCTGCTGCATCGAACCGGGGCATACTGCCGTCGACCAATAATAGCACCCAGGACCACCCCAATAATCAGCCGACACTGACCAGGTAGTGAGCTGCACAGATACAAGCCTCTCTGTCCCGCTCATTGCAACGCATTGAAACCAGGGCTATTCTTGGTCCCGTCAATCAACCACACCGGACTGGCAAAAATTTACCCATAACCTCCCAAAGTGGCCTCTATGTTCCGTGTAGCGCTTTTGCTCTGGTTTTCACTCTGCTCCGGCGCCGCCTCGTCCAGCGCCCTGCCCAGGCCCGCGGGCCTGGAGCCTGCCGTACAGTTCTGGACCAGGATTTATACCGAAGTATCCACCCGCCAGGGATACCTCCATGACGCTTCCAATCTCGCTGTCGTTTACCAGACGCTGTCGTTTCCGCCAGGCCTGTCACCGGCACAACAAAATGACAGGATCGCGGCCAGCAAACGGCAGTATCGGCAGGCCCTGGCCGCCCTGGGCTCAGGCAAGCAAAGCGCGCTGAGTGAGCTGGAGGCCCGCGTCCAACAGGCCTGGCCCGTGGGTACCGACGCCGCCACATTCCGCCAGGCGGCCGAAAATGTGCGCTTTCAGCGCGGCCAGTCGGACCGTTTTCGTGCCGGGGTCGTCAGGGCCGGGCAATGGAAGTCCCATATCCGCGCGGTCCTGGCCCGGCATGAGCTGCCCGCTGAACTGGAGGTATTGCCCCATGTTGAATCATCGTTCAACCCCAACGCCTGGTCCAAAGCGGCGGCAGCGGGAATGTGGCAATTCATGCCGGCGACCGCCCAACGCTACATGTTGGTGGACTCCATCGTCGATCAACGCATGGACCCCTATGTCTCCACTGAAGCGGCAGCCGCCTTGCTGAAGCGGAACTACCAGCTTACCGGCTCGTGGCCGCTGGCGCTTACCGCCTACAATGTCGGTGCCAACGGCATGATGCGGGCCACCAGGGCCGTGGGAACAACAGATATCGCACTCATCGTGGCGAAATACCGGGGCTCCAACTTCGGTTTTGCGTCCCGTAATTTCTATGCCTCCTTTCTTGCCGCGCTGGAGGTTGACCGCAACGCAGCACAATACTTCGGTGATCTCCAGCCAGCTGCGCCGCTGAGTTATGACACAGTAACCACGACGGATTACGTACCCGCTGCCGCCCTGGCCCGTACGGTGGGTGTCGGCGTTGAAGAGCTGCGTCAGTACAATCCCTCCTTGCTGGAGCCGGTATGGACCGGTGAAAAATATATCCCGCGGGATTTCCAGTTGCGACTGCCCCAGGGCCAGCGGCCGATCAGTTTGAGCGAGGCGCTTGCGGCCATCCCTGCAAGCTTGCGCTATGACCACCAGCAGCCTGATGTGCTTCATCGCATAGCGGGCGGCGAGTCCCTGTCGATCATCGCCCGGCGTTACAATACCTCCGTGGCCACCTTGATGTCGCTCAACGGCCTCCGCGATGCCCACCGGATACGGGCCGGCCAGGACCTGCGCTTGCCCGGCGTCATTCCCTCCTCCAGGGGCGCCACCCGCACGGCGAGCATAGCCCGTCGCCCTGCGGGTGCTGGCGCAGACAACTATGTGGTCCAGCGGGGCGACTCCCTGTGGAGTATTGCGAGAAGACTCGGTGTGTCCCAGCGGCAACTGGTCAGTCTCAACAATATCGACAAACGCCGCTATCTGAAACCGGGGCAGCGCCTGCAAATACCCTCCGCCGAAACCTCCGGCACGGGCACCTACGTTATCCGGTCCGGAGATTCCCTGTGGGAAATTGCCCGGCGCTTCAACCTCTCCCATCAGGATCTGGCTGCCTGGAACAATCTGGGTAACAAGCACAGTATACAACCTGGTCAAGTACTCAAGCTGGCAGCCGTGGACTGAACCAGGGCAAGCCCGGCCCCAAATCGGTGCTCAAGTAACCTGTTCCCGGGATTCACTATAGCGGATACTGCAGTCTGCCACTTATGCTTCGGAACAGGGCCCCATGAATGTATTGCTGCAACTGACCCGCATTGTCCAGGCCGCCGCCCAGGCGGACCAGACCGAGGATCAGGTCAAACTCATTGTCGAGGCCATCCACCAGGCCATTGCCGTTGATGTCTGCAGCCTCTACATCAACGCCGGCGATGGCAGCATGGTGTTGATGGCCAGCCACGGCCTGGATCCCGGCGCGGTCGGCCGCAGCCGGCTGCCCGCGGGTCGCGGGCTGGTGGGGCTGGTGGCACAGTCACGCCACCCGGTCAATGTCGCGGATGCTGCCGCACATCCCGATTTCTGTTATCTGGCGGAGACCCGCGAAGACGAGTTTCGCAGCTTCTGCGGGATCCCGGTGGTACGCGCCGGCGCGGTGATCGGCGTACTGGTGGTGCAGTCCCGCGAGGGCCGGGTGATGTCCGAGGAAGAGCAGGCGTTCCTGGTCACTCTGTCCACCCAGCTGGCACTGGTATTGCCGCCCGACCCGCTGGCCGGACACAGCCCTGCCAGTGCCACGCGGCGCCTGCGCGGGGTCAAGGGTGCTCCCGGCACCGGTATCGGCAGCGCCTGGCTGTCTGAGACCGTGGATCTGTACGCCGTGCCGGATCGCCCCTGTCAGGATGCCAGCGCGAGTATCCGGGAATGGCATGAGTTGCTGGCGCAGGTCAGCAACGACGTCGAAGCCGAACGCAAGGCGATGGGAAAGGAGTTGTCAGACAGTGTCTGCGCCATCTTTACCGCCTACCAGATGTTGCTCAATGACCCCGATCTGCGGCTGGGGGTGGAACGGGCCATCGCCCAGGGACAGTGGTTGCCCGGCGCCCTGCGCCAGGTGGTGCACCACTACGCCGAGGTCTTCCTGGCGATGGAGGACCCCTATCTGCGGGCACGCCACGAAGACCTGCACCACCTCGGCAACAAGTTGTACCTGGCCTGGAGCGGGGCCCCGGAAAACAGGCCCCAGGGCGGGTCCGGCCCGCTGATTCTGGTCGGCGGCAAGGTCAGCGTCTCGGACATCGCCGCCTGCGACCCGCAGCGGCTGGCCGGGATCGTCTGCTTCGAAGGTTCCAGTCTGTCCCATACCGCGGTGCTGGCCAATGCGCTGGGGTGCCCGCGGTGATGGGCACCGGCATTCTGAAAGGTCTGTAGGATGGCGATCCACTGATCGTCGACGGCAATACCGGCCAGGTGATCCTGCGCCCCGGGGAATCGGTACTGCGGGAATTCGAACGGCTGCAGCTGGTGGAACAGACACTGCGGGGCGAGCTCGCCAGCCTGCGCGACCTGCCTGCCACTACCACCGACGGCGAACGGGTGCAGCTGCTGGCCAATACCGGCCTGCTGGCCGACATCTCTCCCGGCCTTGCCAATGGCGCAGAAGGCATCGGCCTGTACCGCACCGAAATGCCGTTCATGATCAGCGAGACCTTTCCCTCCGAAGAGGAACAGCTGCACACCTACAGCCAGGTGCTGGCCGCCTACCGCGGCCGCCCGGTCTATATGCGGACCCTGGATATCGGCGGTGACAAACCACTGCCGTACTTTCCGATCCACGAGGAAAATCCCGCCCTCGGCTGGCGCGGCATTCGCTTCTGCCTGGACAACAGCTCGTTGCTGATGACTCAGCTGCGGGCCATGCTACGGGCCGCCGGCAGTGGCGAAGAACTCCACATCCTGCTGCCGATGGTCAGCAATACCGGAGAGATCGACGCTTTTCAGGGTCTGCTTGGCGATGCGCTGGAGCAGTTGGCCGGCGAGCATGTGACGGTACGGCGCCCGCGGATAGGTATCATGGTGGAGGTACCGGCCGCGATCTCCCTGCTGCCCGCCTGGGCCGGCAAGCTGGACTTCATCTCCATCGGCTCCAATGACCTGAGCCAGTACCTGCTGGCTCTTGACCGCAACAACCCGCGAGTGGCGGGCGCCTACGACCATATTCACCCGGCGGTACTGCATGAGATCGCGCGCATCGCTGCGACTGCCAAGCGGATGCAATTGCCATTGAGCCTGTGCGGCGAAATGGCCTCGGACCCGGCAGCGGTAGTGTTCCTGCTGGGAACCGGGGTGCGCACCCTGAGCATGAGCGCCTCCAAGTTGCCGCGCATCAAATGGCTGCTGCGCTCAATCTCGGCGGCCGAGGCGGAGCAACTGGCGCAGCAGGCGCTGGAACTGGACAACGTCGCCGCGATCCGCCAGTTGCTGGAGGGTGCTCTGCAACAGCGGGGGCTCGGCCGCCTGCTGGGCATCGAGTGATATACTGATGCCCTGCCAATTGCTACAGGAGGTGCACAAGCAGGCCATGACCGCGCTGGACACCGGCAACCAGCCGCTCACGGAGCGGCAGCTGCAAGCCCATATCGCGCAGGCACTGGCCGTCACCATGCCCGACAACCTGGAGTCCCGCAGCCTCTACCGCCTGCTGTGCACGTGGTTCAAGCCGGTGGTATCGGGGCTGGAACGGATTCCCGGGGAACCCTGCCTGTTTGTCGGCAACCACAGTCTATTCGCGCTCGACGGACTGGTCATGACCAGCGTGATGCGGCAGGGTTACGGCCGTTTTTTGCGCCCCATGGGCGACAAATTGCTGTTCACCAACGACATCGCCAGCCGCGCCCTGTTGTCCCGGGGCATCGTGATGGGCCACCCGGAGGTCTGCGGGGCGCTGATGGCGCACGGCCAGGATCTGCTGGTGTTTCCCGGCGGTGCCCACGAGGCGGTCAAGCCCAGCCGGCAGCGCTACCAGCTGCAGTGGAAAGAGCGGTTCGGCTTCATCAAGCTGGCGGCGCGGTACGGCTATACCATCATGCCCTTCGGCATCGTCGGGCCGGATGAATTCTACAGTCACCTGATCGAGAGCGAAGACCTGGCCGACTCACCGCCCGGTCGTCTGCTGCGCCAGCTGGGCCTGATCACCGAGCATACCCGCCACGACCTGCTGCCACCGCTGGCACTGGGTGCACTGGGCACCCTGCTGCCCAAACCCCAGCGCTGTTTCATTGGTTTTGGCGAGCCGCTGAGCCTGGCACGCTACCGCAAGCGCGGCCCCGGCCCCGCCCAGCGAACCAAACTTCGCGACCAGATTGCCAGCAGCATTGAGCAGCAGCTGGCCCAGTTGCTGCTGGTGCGCGAGCAACGCCGCTCCGAGGACGGCCTGCTGCGGCGCATACTGACGCTCTAACAGGGTGAGACCTGGTTCGACCATGACTGGATCCATACTCAGGGAATCAACCCAGGTTGCGGACATAGTCCCGCTCGATCATATGGATCAACTGTCCTTCGTCCACACCGGTAAACAGACCCAGACCTCGTTCACTGTGAATGGTGCGCTCTGGCCCTGCCTTGCTTTTTGTCAGGTTTCGGTATCAAACCGGGCTGAAGTGGCCAGTGGACGCAGATAGCGCTGTATCGGACCAGTGTCGGCACTGGCCGAGAAAAAGGCAATCACCAGATCACGGCCAGGCGATACGTAAAGCCCCTGACCGAACATCCCGCTTTTGAAAAAATCGCCGTCCGCGAAAACGGCATCCCACTGTCGACTATTCCCGAGAATGGGGGCATTCAGGCGTTCGGTGAACACAGGGCCGTCATAGCCCGCCATGAAAAATTCCGGTCCCCTGACTCCCGAACGTATGCGCTCAATGATCTCCGGCCCCACAATCTGTCTGCTGGAAACGCTTGGCCAACTCGGCGTGTACAGCATGCCAAACCGTGCCATATCCCGCAGGCGACTGGACACCAACCCGTGCACCGCCGCGGTTCCATCGGGGGCAAGGTGTACTTGCAGGTCGCCCTCCACAGCCATGTGCGACCACACGCGTTGCTCAAATACATCCGCCCATGCCCGCTGTGTAACCTCTTCGATCAGCAACACCAGCGCCTGGGTAACCGGGGAGCCGTAGTCGAAGCTTTCCCCAGGCTCCCGTATTTTACGGGCATCTTTCAGGACCTCCCGCACGGTTTCGGACTTGCCGGTAGCCGGATTCACTTCGCCAAACTCGGCAAAGAACATTCTTGATGCAATGGATGCGGGGTCGGCGCGGGTGCGGCTGTCTTCTTCCGTGTCCAGTCCGGGAGTCATATCCAGGATATCGATGATGCGAATGCCGGACCACGCCGTCGCCAGAAAATCAGGCATGTAATGACCGTAGGTTTTGTGCGCATCAATCAGGCCATCGTTGATCAGCAGGTCCACCAGCAGCGAGGCCATGAGCTTGGCGTTGGACGCCCACAGGTGGTTGTCTTCGGGCTGCATACCCGGGTATTGTTCGTAAACCACCCTGCCCCGGTGCACGACCACAAAACCCTGTGCAAAACTCTCCGGATGCAGCAGAAATTGATCGAGACTGAGCTCCCCCAGGGCGGAAACAGCACGGGTATCCCCGATTTGCGGATCGAGCGTCCGCGGCAGGCTACGGGTCGGCGCCGAGCGTGGTATCACAGCCGTGGGCAGGCTTTGTGCCGCATGCCCCAGCCAGTACAGCGCCACATCCCCGCCCTTCAGAATCGAGGCCACGCTGACACTCTGCCCCAGGCTCTGAGCTTCATCGAGGGAGAACCCCTCCCTGGCCCGGGTGACGGGCAGCCGAGTGCTGTCACTCGCCTGCAACGTGACCGGTGACAGGCTCAAGCTCAGGGCAACAATTGAGTACGCCGATATAAAAAACGCCCTCTTCAGGGGGACGAAAACACGGGAACCTCGAGACATACCTGCCTTCCAGAAAATGCTAGAACCATACCGTCAGCGTAGCACCCGCAGTTCGCGGTGCGGCCGGTGTTGGGTTGGTGGAAACGCCGGGGTTGATTGCGAAATTGTGCAACATGTATTGCTCGTCAAACACATTTTTCATCCAGCCGGCCAGCTCCCAGGAAGCACCTTCGGCGCTGTAGGCGACACGCAGATTGGTCACCTCGTAGGCTTCGATAGCCGCGACTTCAAGGTTCTGGAGATCCTGATAGGCCTTGCCTTTGCGCGTGTAGTCGGCACGGGCGCTCAGGCTGGCGCCCGAATCCAGCGGGTAATCGAAGATCAGGCTCAGGGAACCGGCATTCTTGGGGCATTGCGAAGTCTGTTGCCCTCGTTGGGCATTAAATTACCCTCAAGATGTGTATATTCCGTGTCGAGATAAGCGTAGCTCGCAGCTAGCTGCAGATAACCGTTCATCTGCCACTGCACTTCCAGTTCGGCGCCCTGGCTCTCTGCCTCCCCGGCATTCTCGGTCAGGTTGGGGCCTGGAATACCACCGGGGCCTACCGTCTGGATCAAGACCTGCAGGTCCTCGTATTCCGTATAGAATGCAGCCAGATTAAAGCGCAGATTGTTGTCAAAGACAGTCCCCTTGATGCCGGCTTCATAGTTGATTACTTTCTCCTCATCGAAGGGCGTGATTGCCGCGAGCTCGGTGGGCGCTGATCCCTGGAACCCACCGCTCTTGAAGCCACTGGAGGCGGTTGCATAGATGCTGATGTCGCCCAGATAGTAGCTCAAGGCAAGCTTTGGCGTGAACGCATTCCAGCTCTCATCTGCCTCGATGTCGAATACTTCCAGGATGTTCACACCATTGGCGAGCGAGCGATTGCCTGCGTCCTTGCTTTCACTGGTATAGCGGCCGCCCAGGGTGAGATCCCAGGAGTCGCCGATAGACCAGGTTAGCTGACCAAAGGCGCCCAGACTCTGGGTTTCGTTGGTCTGGAAATTGCCCCCGCGGGCAAGGGCGGTCCCAGTGGGCGCTCCACCAAGCGGCGCGCCAATTATGGCGTCAAAAAATTCATCCCTATCTATCTCCTCCTTCAGGTAGAAAAGGCCCGCCTGCCAAAACAATGTATCAGTAGCCTGACTGGCAAAACGCAGCTCCTGACTGAACTGCTCACCGTCTTCCTGGAAGAAATTGTCAACTGTAACAATGGGAAAATAGGCAAAATCGACTGCCGGCTGCAGATCCGACACGTCCGCCTCGGCGCTGCGGTACGCGGTAATCGAGGTCAGCGTACCCCATTCCACGCTCCAGTCGGCCTGTATTGACAGTCCCAGGGTGTCAGTATCGGCGTGGGGTTTCACGCTCTGCAGGTTCTCAAAGAAGCCCGGCTGTAGATCGGCGGGAAGGCTTGCGACCACGGCGCCCAATGCCAGCCCCTCCCCCGTGGTTCGCCCCGGCCCATCGCGCCGCTCTTTCGAAGCATCCGCGGAAACGAGCACCTCCAGCGCATCGGTCGGCCGCAACAGCAGTTGTCCACGAACCCCGTTGGATTCATAGGCATTGAGGTCGTCCAGGTTGGCTGTCAGGCTCTCCACATAACCGTCGCGCTGTTTGTGACTGAAGCTCAGTTTTCCCGCGGCGCGCTCACCCAGGGGCCAGTCATCAGACCGCGGACGCCGAGGTAGCCCATATCCCCCGCGGACAGCTCGACGGCCCCTTCCAGGGTGTCTGAGGGCTTCGAAGTAACAATATTGATAGCACCGCCGGCAGCGTTCTTTCCATAGAGCGTGCCCTGAGGGCCCCGCAGTACCTCCAGGCGCTCCAGATCAAACAGATCAAAGGCCTGGCCAGCGGTTCTGCCGAGGTAGACGCCGTCCAGAAATACCACCACCGACTGGTCCTCGCCGGCGCCGTCGGCATTGGAACCTATGCCCCGGATAAACAGCTGCGGTTGCGCGGGGTTGAGTGAGCCCATGCTGAAACCCGGTGTGCGCAGGGATATTGCATTGATATCACTGACATCCGCAGTACGGATATCCTCAGCGCCGATAGCGGTGATGGCGATAGGCACATCCTGCAGGCTCTGTTCCCGGTGCTGGGCGGTTACAACAACCTCCTCCAGGGCCTGGGCGGCCACGCTGTTGGAGGCAGACGCAACCGCGGCCGCCAGTAAAGCGCGGCTGACAAGGCTGGTGTTGCGTGATGGAATTGTATGCATGTTATCCGGTCTCCACTGATTATTTTGCTCTTGCAGCTGCAACGCCCCATGCGCGGTCTCAATCTGCTGTGGCCGCATGAGCCCGGATGTCTCTGCCCCGGCAGCGACTGCTACTACAAAGGCACCAGTGTAGGTATCGACGGGCCCCCTGTTTGCAACAAATATTTCAATTTCTGGAGATTACCACGCAAGTTTGCGACAATGCGCCAGCGACAAACCGGATTCGTCTGGCCGCAAGGCCGCTATCTGAACTAGAATCAGCACAGACTCCTCCGCGATCGTTTTTATGTTGAAGGTACAAGGCCTGCACGGCTGGATAGATTCCCTGCCGGCACGGGAGAAGACAGCCGTCCGCGCGCGAATGAAGCAACGCCACTGCGAAGGTGGACAGGCAATCTATCTTGCCGGTGAAGAGGGGCGGGAGCTTTTTCAGGTCGGCTCGGGCAAGGTCCGCTTTTGCACGTATGCGCTCAACGGGAAAGAGGTCCAGATTGGTGAAATCCGTGCTGGCGACTGCTTCGGCGAATTGAGTCTGATCAATGGCTTCTACCGGGCAAACTGCGCGTTTTCAGTAGGGGAAACGGAACTCTTTGTGCTCAACAAGCGCGACTTTCTGCAACTGTATGAGGCCTACCCGAGCATAGCTCGAGAACTCAACAGCTTTCTGGCAAGGCGCCTGCAGGTTGCATACACCATCATCGAGGATGCCAACCTGCTACCCCTGCGTGACAGGCTGATCCGGCTACTCTCGCGGCTGGTCTTCAGCGTGAGCGACGCCAGCGCGAGGCATCAGGCAACCGTTGATGGCATTACCCATGAACAGCTGGCAAATATGCTGGGGGCGACGCGGCAGGCCGTCACACGCGAGCTCAAATTACTGGAACGGGCCGGACTGATCACCTCGAATTACGGCCGAATCGTGATCGAGAGTATGAGCGAGCTGGTGGCGCGCAGTGACCAACTGGTCGGCAGTGAACCGATTGTGCCGGACTACTCTGGCTAAGGCTATTCGGCCTCATTGCGCCACTGCACATTCCCGGAATGGGTCACCGCCCCCGGGTGGCAGGCCCGACGCAGGCGACGTATTTCTGCGCGTAGCCGGCGGCGCTGATATGTGCCTTGCCCGAAGGGTCGCCGTGCTCATGGACTGCCGCGCGGCTCTTCAGTACCCGGGCCTCCACCTCCAGGGTCAGGGACCGGGAGCCAAGGTCGATGTGGATGCTGTCGCCCTCCTCTACCAGCGCCAGCAGCCCGCCGCAGGCAGCCTCGGGCGTGACATAGCCGACACAGAAGCCACGCGATGCACCGGAGAAGCGGCCATCGGTAATCAGCGCGGTAGTTTCGCCCTTGCCCATGCCATACAACAGCGCCGTCACCGTCACCATTTCCCGCATCCCGGGCCCACCTACCGGTCCCTCGTTACGTATGACGATAGCCTCTCCGTCGCCGATATCATCGGCCAATACAGCCTGCAGGCAGGCCTCCTCTGACTCAAAGATCCGCGCCCGACCGCGGAAGCTGTTGCGCTCTATGCCAGCGGTCTTGATAACCGCGCCCTCGGGCGCCAGATTGCCCTTCAGTACCATCAGTCCGCCGCTGGCGCTGCGCGGCGAAGTGATCGCTTCCACAATTCTGCCATCGGCATCAGGTGCATCGGCCAGGGCATCGGCAAGGCGCTCGCCGCTCAGGGTCGGGCAATCGCCGTGCAGGAAACCGCCCAGGAGCAGCTGTTTGAGGATCACTGGTACTCCGCCCACCTCGTGGAGGTCCGGGTACAGGTAGGGTCCCGAGGGGCTGAGGTGGGTTATCAACGGTGTGCGCTCGAACACCGCCGCCACATCATCGATGGTGAACACGATGCCCGCCTCATTGGCGATAGCCGGAATGTGCAGTGCTGCATTGGTCGAGCCCCCGGTGGCGGCCACTGCGGCGCAGGCGTTCTCAAGACTCTCACGAGTCACAAGGTCCCGCGGCAGGGGTAGTTGGCCTCAAGCACCCGCATCAACTGCTGCCCCGCGCGGCGCGCCATCGCCCGCCGCTGGGAGTACACCGCGGGAATGGTGCTGGAACCGAGGGGAGCAAATCCCAGCACTTCGGCAATCATGGCCATGGTGTTGGCGGTAAACTGGCCGGCACAGCAGCCGGCCGCGGGCCAGGCTGCGCGTGAAACCGCCTCCAGCTCCCCGGCATCAGTCTGGCGGGCAATCAACCTGCCAGTATATTCCGCCACAGTCTTGATCTCGGCGGGCGCACCATCGTAGCGGCCGGGCAGCGCCGGACCACCGTTGAGGAAGGCGCCGGGCACATTCAGGCGAGTCAGAGCCATCATCATGCCCGGGAAGTTCTTGTCACAGGCGCCGACACAGAGCAGGCCGTCGTACTGGTGGGCCCGCATCACCAACTCGATACTGTCAGCGATGACCTCGCGCGACATCAGGGAAAAATGCATCCCGCTGTGCCCGTTGACCAGGGCGTCGGATACCGAGATGGTGTTGAACGCGCGCGGCGTCCCGCCCCCCGGTAAATTCCCCAGCGGACCTGCTCCGCGACTTCCGACAGCCGCATGTTGCAGGCACTCATCTCGCCCTGGCTGGATGCCACGCCGACGAACGGTTGATTTATATCGTCGTCATCCAGCCCCAGGCCCCGCAACATGGCTCGTGCTGCCGCCTTGACCGGGCCGGATTTCATCACCGTGGAACGGTAGGGGGGCCTCTCTGGACGCTCCTGCTTACTCATTGCCATGCTCCTTCATGTTTCCCCGACCGAGAGGGCACATATGCACAACCTTGATCCATGACTGCGGCATTCAGGTCACTGACCCGGTTTACGCCCATCAGCGCCATCGCCGTGGCCAGTTCCCGCTGGAAGAGATCCAGCAGTTCAACAAGCCCCTGCTCCCCGCGTGCGGCCATGGCGAATACCCAGGGACGGCCCACAAGTACGCCCCGCGCGCCGAACGCCAGCGCTTTCGCGATATCGATGCCGCTGCGCACGCCGCCGTCGAGATAGACTTCCACGTCAGCGCCGACCGCCTCGGATACTGACCGGAGCTTGCTTATCGACGGGGCCACGGCATCCAGCTGACGCGCGCCGTGGTTGGACACCACCACGCCATCGGCACCCGCGTCCACCGCCGCGCGGGCGTCGTCAGCCTCCATCAGGCCCTTGATCAGCAGCTTGCCCCGCCATTGTTCCCGCAGCCAATGGATATCCTTCCAGGTGCAACGCGGGTCGAACTGCGAGTCGACAAAGGCCTTGTAGGCGTCCAGGTCCTCTGGGTTGGCCACTTTGTCCGCAAGATTACCGAAGCTGTGGGGCCTGCCCCGGATACCAACGTCCCAGGCCCAACCCGGGCTGATGGCAAGTTGCGCCAGCCGGGACAGCTTCCCCGGCCACCCGCCGCCCAGCATGCCATTGCGAAAGTCGCGCAGGCGCAGGCCTGGGAGGGGCAGGTCGATGGTGAAGGCGAGGGTCTCACAACCGGCTCGCTCCGCCCGCTCCAGCAGCTCACCAATAAAATCCCGGTCGCGCAGCATGTACAACTGGAACCAGAAGGGCTGACTGGTGGCGACGCGAATTTCCTCCAGTGGGCAGATTCCCACCGTTGAGCTGGTGAAGGGCACCCCCACGCGCTGTGCCGCCCGCGCGGCCTGCACCTCTCCCCGGCGGGCAAACATGCCCGCCATACCCACTGGCGCCAGTGCCAGGGGCATACTCGCCTGCCGTCCGAACAACAGGGTGCTGGTATCCACACTCGACACATCCCGCATCACCCGCTGCTTCAGGCGCAGGGCCCGGAAAGCACTTGTATTTGCAGCTAGCGTAATTTCATCATTGGCGCCACCGTCGATGTAGTCAAACAAAAATCGCGGCAGGCGTCGCATGGCAAGGCGGCGGTAATCCGCGACTGTAACCGGCACCACGTCGTAGACACTCACGGCATTATCCCGCTGCAGAGGCCGGCACCGGGACACAGTTGTCCAGGGGCCGGCCATCTCGAAAATAGGCCTGGATATTGCGCAGCAGGCGCGTGCCCATGTCCCTGCGGCACTCGATGCTCGCGCTTCCGATATGCGCCAGCAGGCATACATTGTCGAGCTCGAGCAGGCCCGGACTGACCTCGGGTTCGAACTCGAACACATCGAGTCCGGCGGCACCGAGCGAGCCATCGTGTAGCGCCTCGATCAGCGCCGCCTCATCGACCAGCGGGCCGCGCCCGGTATTGATCAGTACGCTACCCGGCTTCATCCAGCTCAGACTCTGGCGATTGATCAGGTGCCTGGTGGCGGCGTTCAGTGGACAGTTGAGGGAAACAATATCCGCCTCTTCCAGCAACTCGCGCAGCCCGGCACGGTACTCGGCCCCGAGGGTGGCCTCTGCCCCGACTTTGCGCCCGGGACCGTGGTACAACACCCGCATGTCGAAGCCCCGGGCACGCCGAGCCAGGGCTTGGCCAATCCCGCCAAATCCGACAATGCCGAGGGTCTTGCCATGCACGCGCATGCCTTCCACCGCCGCACCCGCGCTCCAGTCACCGGCGCGCAGCCGGCGCTCGCTGTAGTTCAGGCGGCGGCAGGTAGCGAGCAGCAGCGCGAAGCACAGGTCTGCGGTGTCCTGGGTGACCACAGGCGTATTGCTGACCAGCAGGCCCCGGCGAGTCGCCGCTTCGAGATCGATATGGTCAGTACCCACCCCAATACTGGCAATCAGCGCGATACTGCCGGGCAGCTGATCGATAAGACCTTCCGGGACCGGGTCCATCGGCGTTGTCACGTAGACTCCACAATCCTGCATAAGGTCCGGTTTCGCAGCGGTAATCCGGACCTCCCCCAGGCTTGCCAGGCCCTGCGCCAGTCCCGCAGGTAATTCACGGGACACGGCTATCGCGGTATCAGGCATGTTCGCATTCCTTATTCGAATTTACCGAAGCGCGATACTAGCGCCGTATTTCCGATCAGAATGTCACAAAAGTGATAGTGGCCCGATTAAATCTGGTGGGCTCAGGTGCTCGCCGCCAGTGCCATGCAGGCCAGGGTCGCGAGCACCGGAATCGCCACTGTCACCACGAACACGTCCCGATAGGCCTGCCGGTAACTGAGGCCGGTGATCGTCAGCATGGCCACCACCGCTCCACAATGCGGCAGTGAGTCGAAGCCTCCGGCAGCCATGGTCGCCAGGCGATGCAATTCCGTGGCTGGAATCCCCATCGCCAGGTAGCCATCGGCCATGGTGGCCATGAATATCTGTAGCCCGCCGGAGGCAGAACCGGTAATCGCGGAAATGGCACTGATCGCGGTGAACAGTGAGAGCAAAGGCGGCAGGTCGGAAGCCAGCATCTGCTGGGCGAACTGCTGAAACCCCTCGGTGTGGGTCACCACGCCGCCGAAGCCAATCACCGCGGCGGTATTGATCAGGGGCATGATGGATTCCTGGGTTCCCTCGCCGACGATCCGCAACGGCTGGGCTCGCACACTGGGAAACAGCAAAACCGTAAGCGAAGTACCGGCAAACAGGGCCAGGCTGGGCCAGACTATCGGCTGGCTGTTGGCGAAACGCAGCAGGTCGTAGGCGCTGCCCACCCCGGTCTGGGCGCTCTCCCCCAGAGCGGCGAGCAACAGGCGCGGCAACAGGATGGTGCCCAATACCACCGCCAGCGGCAGCAGCGCGAGGGCCCAGTGCGGGTAACTCTGCTCGCCGGGGTCGGTCTGCAGCGAGCGGTCAGTCGGAGCGGCGACAAAGCCTCTCCTGCCGCTGCCGCTGCGTGGCGCTGACGCTCCAGGTACCACATGCCCAGCCCCAACATGATAACTCCGCCAAGCAGACCGAGCGAGCCTCCCGCAAACAGGTCAGTGCCGAGCGCCACCGAGGAGATGACATTGTGAATAGAGGGTGTTCCCGGCAGCGCGGTGAGCGTAAAGGTGCCGGAACCAAGGGCCAGTGCGGCACAGAACAGGCGCTTGGGAACATCGGCGTTTTGCAACAATTTCAGACCCAGCGGATACATGGCGAAAATCACCACGAACACCACCACGCCACCATAGGTCAGCAGGGCGGCAGAGAGCACCGTAATCCAGAGGACCCGCGTCGCGCCGAGCTTCCGCACCAGGGCCATGGCTATGCTGGAGGCGGCGTGGCTCTCGCCCATGACCCGCCCGAACATCGCGCCGGCGGCGAAAAGCAGAAAGAAACGCCCGGCAAAGGTAAAGGCCCCGAGGTCGCCAAAAGCAAAATATTCGCCCAGTCCCTGCGCGACCGGCAAGCCATTGGTCAGAATCACCAGAGCCGAGCTCAGCAGTGCCGCGAGAATGATGTTCACGCCCCGCAGGGCGAGCCAGATAAGCAGCACCAGGCCGCCCAACAGACCCAGATAGGCAATCAAAGTGTGCGAAAGCATGTCATATCCTTATTGTTTTTGTCGCCCGCGGCGGCAATCGGTGCTTCGGCCATGCCCAGTGTTTTCAGCACTCACCCGTGCCAGCGGGTGGCGGCGTTCGCCAGTTCGGTTCCAGGGGCGGGATTCGGGCATCGATCAGGTGCGGGCCCCGGGTGGCCATCGCCGCCGCCAGTTGCTCGCAGAAGGACTCCGCGCTGGTCGCCGTAGTGGCGCTGACGCCCATCCCCGTGGCCATCGCCTGAAAGTCCATGTCCGGTGTGCCTATTGCCAGTGAACTCGCGGCTTTGGGTCCCGGTTTGCCGCCGCGCGCACCGGTGCGGGCAAACTCCACTTCAAGCACGCTGTACTTGCCGTTGTTGAATATCACTACCGTGACATCAAGCTGTTCGCGGGCCATCGTCCACAGCGCCTGCACAGTGTACATGGCGCTGCCATCGCCCTCCAGACAAAGCACCTTGCGCTGTGGGGCTGCGATTGCGGCGCCCACCGCGGCGGGAAGCCCCCAGCCGATCGCACCACCGGTCAGGTTGAGCCAGTCGTGGGCCCGGGCATGCGCGGTCGCGGGGAAACAGGCCAGGCCCGAGGTAATGCCCTCATCCACCACGATGGCGTTCTCGGGCAGGTGGTGGGCCAGAGCCTGGGCCACCGTGCCCGCATCCAGGGCCCCGCGAGGCTCTGCCGGAAGCTGCAGCTCTCGCAGGACCGGCGCCCCGATGGCACCCAAACGCTCGGCCAGGACCTTGAGGGCGCCGTCGATATCATCACCGGGGCCGGCCAGGGCCAGGATCTCGCAGTCCGCCGGGGACAGCACACTGGCCACATTCGGGTAGGCGAAAAAAGACACCGGCTCACCGGCGCCCAGCAACAGCAGCTGCTCGGTACCCTCCAGCTCGGCACTCGCCAGCTCCGCCAGATAGGGCAGGCGCTCGATCACCGCGCTACCCGCGCCGCGCCTCACCCTGGCGGGGAAGGTCTCGGTCATCACCCGCGCGCCCGCGGCCTGCGCCAGGCGGCTCGCGAGTTCGCCCTGAGCCTGACTGATGTGACGCCCACCGAGCATGATCGCGGTGCGCTTGCCGTTTTCCAGCATGCGGGCCGCCTGCTCGAGGCGGTCTTCGGGCACCGCTGCAGGGCTCGCCGGCACCACGCTGGCGGCAGCACCGGCCGGGTTGTCGCCCCAGGATACATCGGCCGGCAGTACCAGGGTGGCAATCTGTCCCAGCCCCGCCTGGCGCACCGCCTCGGCACCATCCCGCGCGATATCCGCCGGCGCCTGCGAGGTATAGACCCAGTCGGAGACCGGGCCCGCGATGCCCTCGATATCCGAGGTCAGGGGGGCGTCGTATTGCAGGTGGTAGGTTGCGTGGTCACCGACGATATTGACCATGGGCAGCTTGCCCTTGCTGGCGTTGTGCACATTGGCCAGGGCGTTGCCGAGCCCCGGTCCCAGATGCAGTAGCGTGGAGGCCGGCTTGCCGGCTACCGCGGCATAGCCCGCGGCGGCGCCGCTGGCCACGCCCTCGAACAGGCACAGCACGCAGCGCATGCCTTGAACCTCATCCAGGGCCGCGACGAAGTGCATCTCGGAGGTACCGGGGTTGGTGAAACACACCTCAAGGCCCTGGTTGACCAGGGTCTGAATAAGGCTTTCTGCGCCGTTCATGACGATTCCTCGTGCCGGTGCGGCTGTCCGCCGCAATCAATTATCGGGGCCCGCAGTGAAGCGGGCCGGACGAGGATACGCAAAGCGTGCGGCCGAGACTGTCAGCGAGGCGATAATGTGCCGCCATGTGGCTCCTCGACGGGAAGGGCCAGCTGCTCCAGCGCCGACAGCTCCCGGATCAGCAGCGAGCCGTAGGCAAGGTCGATAACGCGCTCCGCCTGCCATTGGCGCAATACTTTGTTGACCGATTGCCGCGAGCCCGCCACCAGGCAGCCAATGTCCTCCTGCGTGATACGAAGATCGAAGTGAATCCCGTCCTCGCGCTCCTGGCCCACAGTCCGCGCCAGCAGACACAGGCGACGGGCAATGCGTCGGCACAGGGTATCGAGGCTCACTTGTTCATAAAAGGCGTACAGGCGCCGCGCGCGCTCTGTTTGCAGGCGGGCCACGGCCCAGGATATCTCGGGATGGACCTGCCACAGGCGCTCGAAATGCTCCTGTGGCATTACCCGCAGAATCACCTCGCCAATCGCCTGGGTGGTATGGGGCCGGCCGCCGCCGTCGATAAGGGTGGCCTCGCCGAAGCAGGTGCGGGGCGGGAACAGGTCATAGAGCAGCTCCTTGCCGCCCTGGCTGAGGTTGAAGATACGCACGTTGCCCTGCTCCACACGGTACAGCTCAGCGCCCGCTTCCCCCGCGCGGTAAATCGTTTCGCCGTTGGCATAGCGCCGTGGCGGCATGCATGCGAGCACCTCCTCGCGCACCGGTACCGGGAGCTCACCAATCCAGTCCTGTTCCCACAAGGTCATAGTGCTGCCTACGAAACGTTCACCGAGGTGACAGTAAACCAGAAAAACAACCAGGCATACCAGCCGGGGCAAACAGCGTACCGGACTGACCGGGGATGTGCGCTGTCCCGCGCCGGCACAGGCACCTCGCCGGGTGCGCGTCGCAACTTCATGATGCCATCCCAGCCCTCATCACAGTCTGCCCAGGTGAGTCTACTCCGCCATCACCCGCGCCAGGCGCGAAGGCCGGCGCCAGGTCTGGCCCAGCAGTCGCCTGAGATAGATCACCGCCAGCGCCAGCAGCATCGCGACAAAGCCCCACCAACTCACCAGTGGATCGCAGTCCAGCTGCTTGATCAGAATGAACTGGGAAATCAGCATCAGCACATGCAGGCTCATCGAGGTGTTCATCAGCCAGCGCGTGTCGCCAGCGCCGCGCAACACTCCGCTGCTGACCAGGATAATCGCGTCCGCCAGCACATAGGTCGCCATGCCCAGCATCATCTGGCTGCCCGCTGCGGAGATCGCCGAAAAATCCTCCCCCGGCGTGGCAAACACCTCCATCAACTGCACCCGAAACAGCACGAACAACACTGCCAGTACCAGAGAGTAGCTGACGGCCAGCAGGAAGCCGGCCGCGATCACCTGGTTGGTGCGGGTCATGTCGCCGGCACCGACATAGCGGCCGATCAGGCTGGTCACGGCGATGTTGAGGCCGATCAAAGGCACATAGTTGAGCATGTCCCAATTGAACACGATCGCCATCGCCGCGCCCTCGGTCACGCCGTAGGACTGGAACAACAGCAAAAAGAAGTTGAACGTCGCTGCACCGATAAAGGTTTCGAAGCCAGAGGGCAGACCCAGCCGGATATAGCGGCGCAAAATGCCGGCGTCGTAGCGGAAAGAGGCCAGCACCTGGAAGCGCTGCCGGTGAATGCGATTGAAGTAGAACAGCGCATACATGCCGATACTGAAAGTCGTCGCGATTATCGTTGCCAGCGCGGCGCCGCGAATGCCCAGCTCGGGCAGGCCCAGCTTGCCGAACACCAGGGCCCAGGTCAGCGGTATGTTCAGCAGCACCCCCAGCACGTCGGTGATCATCACCACCCGGGTGCGGGCGATGCCGCAGAAATAGGCCGCCGCGCAGGCCTTTATCAGCGTGAAACAGGCGCCGCCCATCAGCACATAATAGTATTGCTGCTCCAGTACTACCTGCTCCGGCGGGTGTCCCATCACCGCAAACAGGCCACCCATCACCCACGCGATGACCAGCAGCAGGGGCAGGGAGACCAGTGACATCAGTACCCCCTGGGTCAGTACCCGGGGACACTTCTGCAACTGGCCGGAACCGTAGTACTGTGCGACCAGCGCCGTGGCATAGGACATCACCCCGAGAAACAGGGATATACTGACGAAAAAGGTGACCCCTCCGCCCAGGGCCGAGGCAATATGCAGCGCGTCGATCCGCGACAGGAACAGGCGGTCGGTGAAGACCATCAGCGCAAACGCACTCTGGGACACGACCATGGGCAGCGCCAGGCGAAACAGCTCGCGCAACTCCCCGGTGTTCAACATGCCCTTCTCCACGGCTGCCCTCCCACGGCTCACCGCGCCGCGCCGAAGGCGCAGCGTATCAAGTGGGAAATAAAATGAGGGGCGCAATTATAGGCTGTGTTTCCCGTTTGGAAAGAGCCAGCCACCGACAATGGGAAAATTGCCGGAAGACCGGCCCGGATGGATCCGGCAACGGCGCTGAATGTTCAGCGCCGGGCGACACCCAGCTCTGCCAGCGCCGCCGCCATATCCTGGGCTGCCGTGGCGGGCTCGATCGAGCTGTCAATGCGCACGATCGTCCCCTCGCGGTCGATGTAGAAAGTATGGCGCCTGGCATAGCCGGCGGGTGCCAGCACGCCATAGGCCCTGGCCACGGATTTGTCCGGGTCGCTGAGCAGCGGAAAGTCGGCTCCGGTATCCTCGGCGAAGGCCTTGTTCTTGGCCAGCGGATCGACACTGGCCATGAAATAGCTGACATCGAAGGCCCGGATCAGGTGGCCATTTTCCGCCAGCGATTTGCACTCCACGGTGCAGCCGGAGGTGAAAGCCCGGGGAAACCAGGCCAGAACCACCGCCTGCTTCCCCTTGAAATCGGCCAGCCGGTAGGTCTTGCCGTCGCTGCCTTCCAGGCTGAAAGCCGGCGCCGGATCACCCACCTGCAACTCGGCAGCCGACAGGGTCGCGGGCAATACCAGGCCCAGCATCAGCAAAAACAGGGATCGGTACAGTTTCATCACAACTCCTCACGGGCGTACTGTCACAGAACGCGACAGCTTCAGGTTCATAGTAGCAGCTCGACGTAGTATGGTACCCGCATGTCGCTGACCGGGTCACCCTGGGGTGGGCCACCGCGCACTCTTTTTACCATCACTCCAACGCCATGGTATATCTGATGAAGCTACCCATTGTTGTATTCGCCCTGTCGCTGCTGGCCAGTGCGGGACTGCAGGCAGAACCCCATCCCCGGGAAGAGACTCCGGCCTGGGATGTCAATGACCCCGCCTTTTCGGCAACCGCCAACCGCGCTGCGATCGATGTCAGCGAAGGCACCTGGATGAGTCTGGATGTCTCTCCGGATGGCGAACACCTGGTGTTCGATCTGCTGGGGGATATCTACGAACTGCCGCTGGCGGGCGGCGAGGCGCGCGCCCTCACCTCGGGCCACGCCTGGGACATGCAGCCCCGCTACAGCCCCGACGGCCGTCATATCGCGTTTACCTCGGACCGCAACGGCGGCGACAACATCTGGACCCTGAGCCGCGACAGCGGCGAGCTGCGGCAAATCACCCATGAAACCTTCCGCCTGCTGAACAACCCCAGCTGGAGCCCGGATGGCGACTACATCGCTGCGCGCAAGCATTTCACCACTTCGCGCTCCCTCGGCACCGGCGAAATCTGGCTCTACCACGCCGCCGGCGGCGAGAACAACAGCGGCCAGCTGGTGGTACCGCGGCCCAGTGAAACCTTCCAGAAGGAACAGGGCGAACCGGCTTTCAGTCCCGATGGCAAGCACCTCTATTTTTCCCTGAATACCACACCGGGAGATACCTTTATCTACCACCAGGACAGCAACACCGAGCTGTTCCAGATTCGCAGCGTGGAGCTGGCCAGCGGCGAGGTCACCACCGTTGCCGGCGGGCCCGGCGGCGCGGTGAGGGCGACCCCTTCGCCGGATGGCAAGCAGCTGGCCTATGTAAAGCGGGTCCGGGCCGAATCGCGCCTGTTCGTGATGGACCTCACCTCCGGTGTACAGCGCATGGTGCACGATGACCTGAATCTGGACATGCAGGAAACCTGGGCGGTGCACGGACTGTATCCGAACATGGCCTGGACGCCGGACAGCCGTGAACTGGTGTTCTGGGCCAAAGGCAAGCTCTGGCGTCTGCCGGTAGAACAAGGCGCAGGGCAAGGCGAAGCCCGGGAAATCCCGTTCAGGGTGCAGGACAGCCGCCAGATCTACCCGGCCGTGCGGTTTCCGGTAGAAGTGGCACCAGAGCAGTTCCGTACGCGGATGATCCGCTTTGCCCAGCCCTCCCCCGACGGCGATGCCATTGTGTTTGAGTCCCTGGGCCGGCTTTACCTGAAGCGCGGCGACGCGGCACCCAAGGCACTTACCAGCGACGACAACAGCGGCTTCGACTACGCGCCGGTCTGGACACCGGATGGCCGCGAGCTGCTGTTCCTGCGCTGGAATGACAGCGAGCTGACCAGCATCCGCCGGGTCAGCGCCCGCGGCGGCAAATCCAGGGCCCTGCAACACCCCAAGGGCAAGTACACCGAACTGGCCATCTCCCCCGACGGCGGCACGCTGGCGCTGCGCAAGCTGGGCAGCAGCGCACTGCTGCACCCGGAGTGGAGTGTGCAGCCGGGCATCTACCTGCTGGACCGGGATGGGGGCGAGATGCACTTCGTCAGCGACCGCGGCGAGCACCCCCATTTCGGCCCGGATGAGCGCATCTATCTGCAGGAGCGGGCCGAGTCCGCCAGCGGCCGCGGCAGTTCCACGGCCAGTACCAAGCTGATTTCCATGACCCGTGACGGTCACGACGTGCGCGAACTGGCGAGTGCGGAGCTGGCGACCAACATCCGGCTGTCACCGGACGGCCGCCATATCGCCTTCGAGGACCGGCAGCAGATGCACCTGACCGCGGCCCGGTTCACCGGCAAGCCGCTGGTGCTGGATGCGGACAAGGCAGCCTTCCCGAGCGTGCGCATCAGCGCCATCGGCGGCAGCTACCTGTCCTGGAATGCCGCTGGCAGCGCGCTCAGCTGGAGCACCGGACCGGAGCTGAAGACGGTCACCGTCGAGGCCGCCATGGCCCCGGACTTCACCCCGCCCGCGAGCGGTATCGACCTGTCCCAGGAAATCGACAGTGCGCGACCCGACAGCCGCATCGCCCTGACCAATGCCCGCATCGTGACGATGAATGCAGCGCGCGACGTGATAGAAAATGGCACTGTGCTGCTGGAAAACAACCGCATTCGCGCGGTGGGAGATCAGGAGCTGGCCATCCCCGAGGGCTTTCGCAGTGTCGACATGGCCGGCAAGACCCTGGTACCGGGCTTCGTCGACATTCACGCCCATGGCCCCTACGGCAGCAGCGACATTGTGCCCCAGCAGAACTGGAATCTGCTGGCGCATCTGGCGCTGGGCGTCACCACCGTGCACAACCCCTCCAGCAGTGCCAACCTGGTCTTCGCCGCCGCGGAGTATGCCCGCGCCGGCAGAATTCTGGGACCACGCATCTTCTCCACCGCGGAGATCATCTACGGCGCGAAGGCCACCTACTGGTCCCCCGTAGATAGCCTGGAAGACGCCCTGGCCCATGTGCGCCGGCTCAAGGCTCAGGGCGCGGTGTCGGTCAAGAACTACAACCAGCCGCGGCGCGACCAGCGTCAGCAGGTGATCGAGGCGGCGCGCCGGGAAGGCCTGATGACCGTGGCCGAGGGCGGTTCGCTGTACCACATGGACATGAACCTGATCGGCGATGGCATTACCGGTATCGAGCACAACGTGCCGGTACTGCCGATGTACGAGGATGTCACCCAGTACTGGCGCCAGAGCCAGGCCGGCTACACCCCGACCCTGGTGGTCACCTTCGGCGGGCTGACCTCTGAGGACTACTACTACCAGGACACCGAGGTGTGGAAGCACCCGCTGCTGGCCAATTTCGTGCCGCCAGCGGTACTGCAACCGCGCTCCGTGCGCCGGCCCATGGCACCGGAAGCCGACTACCGCGACGACGACGCCGCCGCGGCCGCCAAGGTATTGCTGGACGAAGGTGTGCTGGTCAATACCGGCGGCCACGGCCAGCGGGAAGGCCTGGCCTCCCACTGGGAAATGTGGAGTTTTGTCCGCGGCGGCTTCAGCCCCATGCAGGCACTGGCGGCAGCGACCATCAACCCGGCCACTTATCTGGGCATGGAGGCCGACCTGGGCTCCATCGAACAGGGCAAACTGGCGGACCTGGTGGTGCTGGATGCCAACCCGCTGGAGAATATCCGCCACTCCGACCAGATCAGCCATATCGTACTCAATGGCCGGATCTACGAGGCGGCAACGCTGGCAGAAACCCACACCGGCGACGCCGAGCTGCAGCCCTTCTACTGGCAGGGCCGGCCAGAGTCCGCGATCCGCTGAGGCCTACAAGGTCCGGGGGTCCTGCGGCACCGGGCCGCCGGCCGGCACCTGTTTCAGATCCTGCCGCTCGCACAGCTGCTGGATCATCGCCGCGAGTTGCTCGCGGCGCTCGGTGAGTTTCCGGCCCCGGCGGATGTCCTCGAACAGCCGGCCGAGACGGCGCCGCTCGCTGTCGCTCAGTGCAGCGAGCAGCTGGCCCTGCAACTTGAGCGGGCTGCGGTCAGCGTGGGTGCGGCTGCACAGCAGCTGGTGATGCAGCAGCGCACGGCCCAGCAACACGAACGGGAAGTTCAGGTTGCGCGCCGGACCGTAGCTGAGCAGCTTGCCGCCGGCGGGTATGCCCTTGACGGTTATTTCGCCAATTTCATTGGCGTAGCGCAAGGCCGCTATGCCGCTGCCGGCAGCGCCCACCGCGCCGGAGACCAGAGTGCCGAGGCCGCCCAGCAGGCCACCGGTGGCGCCGTCCACGAACAGGCCGGCACTGCCGCCGACTACCGCGCCGACCGAGGTGGCGACTGCTGCCAGCGAACGGCGGTCCAGCCCCCACAGATACCAGTTGTCGGTGTTGAACAGCTCCGACTCCTCCAGCGCCAGGCCCTCCTCGCTGCGAGCCAGGCTGCTGTAGTTGAACACCTCTTCCACCTGTCTCCGGCACTGCCGCTCACGCTCCACCAGGTGAGCGCGGTAGCGCTGGAACAGCAATTTCTGCACCGGTTCCAGCGGCACTCCCTGCGGTACCCGCTGGGAGGTCTGCCAAGCCAGCGCATCACTGATCAGAGCACTGATCAACAGGCCCGCACTGCGGTGCTGACTGGCCCGCTCTGAGCGCAGCAATGCGACCGCCCGCACCAGCGCTCCCTGCCAGCCGGTATCCAGATGACCGAACAGCTCCAGCAGCTCCAGCTGTTTCGCGTGCTCCGCGCGCTGGGCATCAAACAGGCGCACCGTGCGAAAATACTGCCCCAGGCCCGCACTCCATTCCTGCTCGTAGTCGGCATTGTCTATCGGGTTGATCAGCGCCAGACTGGGACGCCCGGTCCAGCGCAAAATTTCCATTTCCGGTTCATAGTCGGCCCCAAAAGGAACCGAACCGTCCACCACATAGATAATACCGGCTCCCTCGACAATCGGCTGCAGCAGCTCGCACTCGTCATGGAACCGCGGATCATTGCGATGCTGGTCGACGAAATCGCGTACCGCCGCCGGACGGGAGGAAGCATCAGCGCTGTGTGCCCGCAACCAGTCCAGCACAGCCCGGGCGCGCTGGATGCCGGGCGTATCCACCAGCACGTACAGGGTTTCACCATCCACCTGCATCGGAAAACTGCGTGTCTCCCGGGTCGATCCGGCATGGGGGTCAATGAATACGGACTCATCCCGCGCCAGGGTTGCAACAATACTGGACTTGCCCTTGTTGGGGCGCCCCACCACCGCAAAGGTCGGTACCGCCATCAGTCCACCACCCGGTTCAGCAGTTGCACGTCCACACTGGCAAAGGGCAGCCGTCGGGCAAAGGCGTGCCAATCCTCCACCTTGCGCCTGGGGGTGGGTTTGCCGGGCAGCGGCAGCAGCAGCACGGTGCAGCGGTCCAGCGACGCCAGCGGTGCCAACGCATCCAGCAACTCCGCCATCGGCGGCTCCCAGGCCTTCACTACCAGCAGCAGGCGGCGGTACTGGTGCAGGTCCAGCGTCTGCAGCTGCGCCAGATCCGCATCCAGTGCGGCTACCCCGATGGTCAGTTGCCGCCCGGGCGGCACACTCAGTAACTGCTCGTACTGCTGCGGCCCCTCACTGCCCAGACCCCCGCCATAGTCCACCAACAATAGCTGTTCATCCCGCTGCGGGACGGGGCCGGCCGCGGCGACCCGGTATCGGGGGGAACTGTCCCGGATCCGGAGTCGAGGCACGGGTACGCAGCAGCGGCGCCTCCATGCGGGCCAACACCAGTTCAGCACCGGGATAATGTACGAAACTGTGGACCAGCAGCCGTCTCGCCAGCAATCTGGACAGTCCCCACAGCAACAGCCTTGGCAGCAGCCCATAGCACAACAGGCACAAAAACAGGAACGGCCACCAGCCGCGCATACTTTCGATGCCCGCCCGATCCAGGGTCACCAGTGCCGGGTGGAAGCGACTTCCCGCCACCACCTCGGCAGGCACTGTCGCCGCCGGCAGCCAGCTGGCCCAGGGCCAGGCCAGCGTGTCCATCAACCCCTGCACCAGGCCGGCGCCGGGCTGGAAGGTTGAGCCCCAGACAAAACTGAATTCGCCCAGCGCCGGAATCAGCAGGAACGCCAGCGCCGCCGCCAGCGTGAACAGGGCGCCCAGCTCCTGGCCATAGCGCAACAACAGCAGTCGCAACAAGGGCTGCAACTCCCGCAGGTAACGATCATCGGGCAGGCTGCGCTGCAGGATCCAGCGAGCCGGGTTGAGCGGCAGTGCCAACGGTACCTGGCCCCGGGCAGAGCGCCACATCAGCAGCGCCGCCAACAGACACAGCAACAGCTGGCTGAATACGAACAGGGCCAGAAACAGAAACACGTTGACCAGTGCCCGCTCACTGCCCAGCAGGAAACCCGCCATTGCCGCAAAACCGCTTGCCAGCGCCAGCAGCCGCGCCAACAGTGCCGCGGAGGCCTCTGACAACGACTTCGACACAACCGTCGCCGGCGGCGCCACCGCATCCAGCCAGCACAGCAGGCGCGGCAGCACGGCGGCACTGCCGCAGTCCAGCGCAATGGCCCGGTCGCGCTCGCGCAGCGCCGCCACGGGTTCCTGCTGGTCTCTCTCCAGCTGGCCCGCAAGCCGGTACAGATCCTGGATATCGGGCCTGCTGTGTGTCATGACCTCACGCTCTATGTTCGCCGGCGACATGTCGGTGTACGATACAGGTAATCAGCCTGCAAGGGGAGGTGTGGCGCGTGAGCGCAAGCAGCAAGTTAAAATGGCCCATCCGCTGGGAACTGCTGGTGCGCTACCGCTATATTGAAACCATCGCGCTGTGGGAGGGACGCCTTACCACCCGTCATCTGTGCGATACTTTTGGCATCGGCCGGCAACAGGCCAGCAAGGACATCAACCAGTATCTCCGCCATATCGGCCCCGACAACCTGTGCTATGACAAGTCGCTGAAGGGATACAAGCCCGCTCCCGGGTTCACGCCGCGAGTGACCCGCGGCCTGGCCGACGAATACCTGCACCTGATGGCGCGCAACAATGAACTGTCCAATGTATTTGAATCGCTGGCCCTGAATGTCGCCAACGTGGAAGTGCTGACGGTACCGCTGCGGGATGTGCGGGCAGAGGTACTGCGGCCCATCATGCAGGCTGCCCGCCAGCAGCGCCGGCTCGAGGTGGACTATGTATCGCTGCACAACCCGGATCGCGAGGGCCGTATCATCGTCCCGCACACCGTGGTATTCACCGGCCTGCGCTGGCATGTGCGCGCCTGGTGCGAAAAAAACCGGGAATACCGCGACTTTGTGCTGAGCCGCTTCCGGGGGCTGCCCGAGATGCTGGAGGAATCCCCGCACGGGGCCGGCCAGGACCGGGAATGGAACAGCCAGGTCACGCTCCGTATCGTGCCGGACCCACGCCTGCGGCCGGATCAGCGCGAAGTGGTGGCCAACGACTACGGTATGGACGATGGCGTGCTCGCGCTCACGCTGCGCGGTAAACTGGTGCCCTATGCACTGAAACTCTTGCATATTGATCCGGGAGAGGCGCAGGATGACCCGGCGGCCCAGCAGATCGTGGTAGAAAACCGGGAGGCGCTGACACCCTGGTTGTTTGGCCAACCTTCCGGCAGTCGTTGAGCGGTGGCGTCAGGCCACCCCATCCCATTGTCCGAGGAGAACCACCATGGCACGCTTCCTTCTCACCCTGGCTGTTATCGGCCTGCTCGCCAGCAATTTCCTGGTACTGACCTGGAATGCGGCCACCATCAGGCTGTCGGATGCGCTCGAGAGCGTCGGCGTCAGCACGGTCTATGGCCGGCTGCAGGAGCATCGCAAGGGCCAGGACAGACACCTGGAACAGGCCCTGACGGAACAACGTACGATGCGGGAGCAGGTGCGCTACGCGGGAGAAAGCATCCGTCAGCGCACTGTGAAAAGCGCGGCCGCCAATATCGGCTCGCTGCCCGCTGAAGCGGTGCCCTACCTGGGCTGGGCGGTCGTGGTCGGAGTCACCGACTACGAGCTGATGCTGGCCTGTGAAAACCTGCAGGAGCTCGAGTCGCTGTACCACAGCCTGGGGGTGGCAGTGGAGGCTGATCCGGAGGCCATGCAGTTGATCTGTGAGCCTGAAATCAAGACCTTCAGCGAAGCCTATGCCCGCATTCCCGATGCTCTTGCCGCCGAGTACGCCGAGTTCCAGGAATGGGCCAACAGCGACCCCGCGCCAACCGGCAGCGCTACGGTGCCACCTGTAGAATGATCTTGCCAATATGCTGGCTGCTCTCCATCAGCTCGTGGGCCGCGGCGGCTTCCTCCAGCGGCATTACAGCGGCAATCACCGGTTTGACTTCCTCCCGCTCCAACAACGGCCAGACATGCTGGCGCAGACTGTCGGCAATGGCGGCCTTGGCGGCCGCGGACTGGGGCCGCAGTGTTGACGCCGTCAGGGTAAGACGTTTCAACAGCACCGGCACGAAATTGACGGTGACCTCGAATCCCCCCTGAAACGCAATATTCACGATACGGCCGTCGACCGCGGCCAGCTTGATATTGCGGTTGATGTAATCGCCTCCCACCATGTCCAGAATCACGTCGAAACCGCCGCTACAGGCCGACTGCAGTACCTCGACAAAATCCTGTTCGCGGTAATTGACTGCGCGGGCGGCGCCCAGCTCCATACAGGCGGCGCATTTCTCCGCGCTGCCGGCGGTGGCGTATACAGTAGCCCCCAGCGCGCGGGCCAGCTGAATCGCAGTCGTACCGATGCCGGAGCTGCCCCCATGCACCAGCAATTGCTCCCCGGCCCGCAGCCGGCCGCGGTCAAAGACGTTGCTCCAGACCGTAAAGCAGGTCTCCGGCAATCCCGCCGCCGCGGTCATCTCCATGCCCGGCGGCAGCGGCAGACACTGACCTGCGGGCGCCGTCACATACTCGGCGTAGCCGCCACCGTTGGTCAGCGCGCAAACCTCGTCACCTTCCCGCCACTGGCTTACCGCACTTCCCACGGACATCACGGTACCGGCAACCTCCAGGCCAGGCAGATCGGAAGCACCGGGCGGGGCCGGATACAAGCCCTTGCGCTGCATCACGTCCGGCCGGTTGACACCGGCCGCGGCCACGGCGATCAGGACTTCATCCGCGGCCGGCCGGGGGCGCTCCCGTTCCGTCAGCTGCAATACCTGGGGCCCACCGGGCTCCCTGATTTCCATACAACGCATAACTGTGTTCCGTGCTTGGTGGCAGGACGGGAATCTGCCCGCCTCAGGCGCCGAACTTCTTCATGATGTCCACCGGCAGTGGGAACACTATCGTGGAACTGCGGTCGCCGGCAATCTCCACCAGCGTCTGCAGGTAGCGCAGCTGTATCGCCGACTCCTCGGTAGCCAGAACCTTGGCCGCCTCGGAGAGTTTCTGCGCGGCCTCGGCTTCGCCGATGGCGTGGATCACCTTGGCCCGCCGTTCCCGCTCCGCCTCGGCCTGTTTGGCGATCGCCCGCACCATGGATTCGTTCAGATCCACGTGTTTGATCTCCACGTTGGCGACCTTCACCCCCCAGGCCTCAGTCTGCTGGTCCAAAATGACCTGGATATCCGCATTGAGGCGGTCGCGTTCGGCCAGCATGTCATCCAGTTCATGCTGGCCCAGTACCGAGCGCAGCGTAGTCTGGGACAACTGACTGGTGGCCTCCAGATAATTTTCCACCTGGATAATGGCGCGCTCCGGATCCATGACCCGGAAATAGATCACCGCGTTGACCTGCACCGAGACGTTGTCCCGGGATATCACGTCCTGGGTCGGCACATCCATCACCAGTGTGCGCAGGTCAACCCGCACCATCTGCTGCAGGATGGGAATGACGATGATCAGGCCCGGCCCCTTCACTTTCTGGAAACGTCCCAGCATGAATATCACGCCGCGCTCATATTCCCGCAGCACCCGGAACATCGAGGCGATCAGTATGATGACCAGCACCACCAGAATGCCGCTGAAAGTCTGCATCTCCAACATCAGTTGTTCCCTCCTTGTTGTAACGCGCTTGGCTGCCTGGCCACCACGACCGTCAGCCCGTCAACCGCGGTGACTATGACCTCCTCGTTCAACTGCAGGGGCGCCTCGCTGCGCGCCTGCCAAAGTTCGCCATCCAGCCATACCCAGGCGCGGCCATTGTCGATACGCCCCACCCGGGTGTGGGTTCCCGGCAAACGTTCCACCCCGCTCACCACAGCGCTGCGGCGCGCCTTCAGCACCATGCCCAGGGTAAAGACCAGCAGTCCGAGGCTGAACAGTGTCAATGCGACAATGATCGGCAGTGCGATCCGGTAAGCGGGCAGGGTGGTATCCATCAGCATGATCGAACCGACCAGAAAAGCGGCGGCGCCACCAATACCCAGGACGCCGAAGCTGGGGGCAAAGGCCTCGGCCACCATCAGGCCAATGCCCAGCAGCAGCAGTCCCATGCCGGCATAACTGACCGGCAGCATCTGCAGCGCGTACATCGCCACCAGCAAACTGACGGCGCCGACGACGCCGGGCAGGCCTATACCCGGGTTATAAAATTCGATGACCAGCCCATAGATGCCGACCAGCAGCAGGATATAGGCGATATTGGGGTTGGTGATCACCGACAGGAATTCGCTGCGCCCATCCATCGGCTGGTAATGCAGCTCCTGTCCGGCAGTGGCGAGGGTCACTTGCCGGTCACCCAGCTGCACTTCGAGGCCATCGAGTTGCTCCAGCAAGGAAGGCATCGACTCCGCCACCAACTCGATCACGCCCTGTTCCAGCGCCGCCCCGGCAGCCAGGCTGGCACCCTCGCGCACTGCCCGCTCGGCCCACTCGGCGTTGCGCTGGCGCAATTCGGCGAGACCGCGGATATAGGCCACGGCATCATTGACAATCTTGCGCTCCATCGCCGCAGTGGAGCCTCCGGCGGCCTCTTCAGCCTCCTCCCGCTCGTCCGAACCACCCGGAAAGCCCGGACCGCCCCCCATCTGGACCGGCGTGGCCGCCCCCAGGTTGGTACCCGGCGCCATGGCCGCCACATGAGTCGCGTACAGCAGATAGGTGCCGGCACTGGCGGCACGGGCTCCGCTGGGAGAGACGTAGGCCACCACCGGCAGCGGCGCCGCGAGCACTGCCTTGACCATGTCCCGCATTGCGGTATCCAGACCGCCGGGGGTGTCGATGCGCAGCACCAGCAATGTCGCCTCGGCCTCCACCGCCTTGTCCAGCGAGCGCTGCAGGTGATCGGCGGTGGCGGGGCCGATGGCGCCCTCTACATCGAGCACCCAGATGTCGGCCCGCGCCAGCGCCGGCATCAGCAGCAGGCACAGCAGCAGCCCGGCACGGGCTGCCTGTGCGAAGCGGATTCTTGTCGATTCCATGGCAGCAGTATAGAACATTCACCGCAGATCAGTGGCGCAATGGCTTGCGCCAGATCATGATCTGCATTGATGCCGGCGCTTGATACCGGCACTGCCCGTCCCGCGCGGTTTCGGTTAAGCTGCCCACAGGACAGCTCCCGGAGGACTGCAGACAATGATCAGGGCCAGGTTACTGACTGCCAACGGAGAGTGCCAGCAGGGCGACGAAGCTCTGCTGGCACCGTGGCGGGAGCAGCAGGACAGCCATCTCTGGCTGGATATCGAAAGTGAACTGACCGAGGAGCTGCAGACCCTGCTGTTATCCCTGCACTGCGACAAACTCGCTCTCAGCGACTGCTCCCGGCCCCGCCATCCACCCAAGGTGGAGGAGTTCGAGCACAATACCTTCATCCTGTTCCGGGGCATTGCCAGCATCGATGAACAGCTGTCACTGCAATCCCAACAGGTCAGCGTCTGGGTGGGCGAAAGGCTGTTGATCACCATGCATAGCGGCCATTCGGTCAGTGTGGAGAATTTCTGGGAGTCCGGCACCGAGCAGCAGCTCGTGAGGACGCCCAATATTCTCGCGCTGCGATTGCTGCATTACGCCACTGGCCGCTATCTTGAACAGATCATGCTGTTTGACGACCAGCTGGCGGACCTGGAGGACGCTCTGCTGCAGGACAGCACCGACGTGACCATGAAGGAGCTGGTGGTATACCGCTCACGGCTGCGCAAGCTGCGCCGGATCTTCAACTACCACCAGCGTGTGGCCGAACAGATCCTGCACGATGGCAGTCCACACCTGGGCAGTGGCCGTGATGCCAGCTACCATACCCGCCGCGACCTGTTCGACCGCTGCGAAAGGGTGCACAACCTGTGCAGCATGTACTACGAGATCTGCGGCGACCTGGTGGAAAGCCATATTTCCATCACCTCCCACCGGCTTAACAACACCATGAAAATCCTGACGATCATCACCGCAATCTTTATACCGCTGGGGTTCCTGGCCGGTATCTACGGCATGAATTTCGAGTACATGCCGGAACTGCAATTCCGCCACGGTTACTTCGTGCTGCTGGGAGTGATGGCGACCCTGGTCCTGGGAATGCTGGCCCTGTTCCGCAAGGTGCGCTGGCTGTAGCGAGGACGAACGCCACAAGCGGGTGTTCACAGCAGGACCCGGACCGCCAGCACCGCAATCGACAGGGTAAAAGCCAATGCCAGCAGCGCTACCACGCCGTCGCGGGCAATAATCGCCAGGCCGCAGGCCAGCAGGCCGAATGCAGCGAGATTGGCACTGAAGGGAATGAATTCCAATACGGGCATGGTCAGGGCTATCGCGATGCTGCAAACCACCAGACCGTACAAGCCCGGCCCGTGAACCAATACCGCCAGGCGGGGCCGGACCAGGCGATCCAGCCACCGCGCAGCCGGACGCGACCACTCCAGCGCCCGCGTCAGTTTGGGGCCCGCCACACTGCGTCCGGCCAGCCAGCGCGGCACCCAGATATGCTCCTGCCTGAACAGCATCGGTCCGGTCGTCAACAGCACCAGCAGTGCCATCAGGGTCGGCATGCCAGGAATGTCACCGATCACCGGCGCAGCGGTGATGAGTCCCGCCAGCACCATCACCGGTCCGTAGGAGCGGGTACCGATCGTATCCAGAATCTCGCCGATGGACACCGTCGGACTGCTGCGGGCCCGGTCGCGAATGCGATCAACCAGTTGTTCCAGACCAGTCAGTTCCTCGTCGATCATGTCCGTCCACTCTTGTACCGGTAACGCCACAGTGTATCCTGCCAGGGTTCACTGGGCAGTCCCGTGACCCGGCGATCATCGGCACCCGGGTGGCATTGCCGTTGTGGCCGTGAAGGAGTATCCGCTTGACCCATATCCAGAGTTTTCCGCCCATCGCAGGCCCCGCCGCCGACAGGCTCATTCTCGGCTCCATGCCCGGCAAGGCCTCGCTGCAGGCACAACAGTACTACGCTCATCCCCGCAACAGCTTCTGGCGCATCATGGAGGCCGTGCTGGGAGTACCGGCCAGCCTGCCCTACGCCGAGCGCTGCCTGGCGCTGGCGGCCTCGGGTGTGGCCGTGTGGGACGTACTGCAGGCCTGTACCCGCTCCAGCAGCCTGGATTCGGACATTGTCGAATCGTCCATTGTAGCCAATGACCTGGCCACGTTCCTGACGCGGTATCCGGGGATCCGGACACTCTATTTCAATGGCAGAAAGGCGGAGGCCATCTTCCGGCGCCACCTGCTGCCCCGTCTGGCCGGTCACCCGGCCGAGCTCGACACCGTGGCACTACCCTCAACCAGCCCGGCCAATGCCAGCCTGCCGGTCGCGGAAAAAATCGCGCGCTGGCGCGTTATCGCCGATCCGCGAACGTCGTCTGGGTCATGACAGCGGCCCATCGCTTGTGATACAAGAAACGCCATCTGAAACGGCCATCCAGTGCATCCGCAGCTGCGGCAGGCGCGTATTGGGGGCCGGACACGTAACGACCAACAGGAGAGTACCAGCCGATGCATGACCCGGACACAGTACTGCAATTCTGGTTTGGCGACAGCACCGACGACGCCACGGTCGCCGCGCAACAGGCCAGCCTCTGGTGGTCCAAAAACTCCCGTATCGACGCGCAGATTCGCGAACGCTTCGAAAGCCTGGTGAGCGCCGCGGCTGCCGGTGACCTGGACAGCTGGCGCGCCACAGCTCAAGGCTGGTTGGCCCTGATTATCCTGCTGGACCAGTTCCCGCGCAATATCTATCGCGACACCCCCGCCGCATTCGCCCTCGACCCCAGTGCCCAAAAGCTGTGTAACGAGGGGCTGGCGGCTGACATCGATCAGCAGTTGCGGCCGATCCAGCGGGCC
Organism: Kineobactrum salinum; assembly: GCF_010669285.1. Taxonomy (GTDB): domain Bacteria; phylum Pseudomonadota; class Gammaproteobacteria; order Pseudomonadales; family Halieaceae; genus Kineobactrum; species Kineobactrum salinum. The sequence goes on from NZ_CP048711.1 coordinate 585,305, forward strand.
TTCTTCTACCTGCCGCTGGAACACGCCGAGGATCGCGCACTACAGGCCCGCAGCGTAGCCCTGTTCAGGAGCCTGGCCGCCCGGCAACCACCGGAACAGGCAGCACTGTTCCAGGGCTTCGTCGACTATGCCGAACGCCATCGGGTGATTATCGAACGCTTTGGCCGCTTCCCCCACCGCAATGCGGTACTGGGCAGACCCTCCACCGCAGAGGAGACCGAGTTCCTGCAGCAGCCGGGCTCCTCGTTCTGACTCAGCCCGGCCCACCACCCGCATGGAGCCGCTGCACCAGCCCCGTCAATGCCAGCGCGACGGCGACGGCCATGATCCTGAATATGCATGCGGGACTGCAGTGTAGCCCAGACCCGCTTGGCTGGTCGACAATCCCTGAGGGCTTTAATCCGTCAGCGCCGCGGCGACAAAGCCGGCCGCTTCCGCCAGGAACTGGCGGCGCGAAGTTGCCTGCGTGAACCAGTGATCCTCATCCTTGAACAGCTGGTAGCGCACCTCGCGATTGCCGGCCTGCCTGAGGATTTTGGCGAACTTGTCAGACTGCCAGGACGGCACCACGGTGTCCTTGCCGCCGTGGAACAGATAGACAGGGGGCGTATCCCTGCCCGCCAGGTGGCTGGGCGAGCGTTCTTCGTATTGCTCCGCTTCAAAGCGGGAGCCGATACTCCTGCTCCAGTAATCAATGCTGCGGTGCTGGCCCTGCAGGTGAGTATACATCGCGCCCAGATCGGTCACCGCGCCAAAGGTAACGGCACAACGATACAGATCGGGACGGGTGATCACGCCCATCAGGGCGGCATAACCGCCATAGCTGGCCCCCACCATGCAGATACGCTGCGGGTCGACCTGGCCTTCGTCGATCAGCGCCAACACCCCCTCGTCGATATCGCGTTGCATCCTGCCGCCCCACTCCCCCAGCCCGGCATCCTGGAACTGTGAACCGTAGCCGCTGGAGCCGCGGAAGTTGGGCTGGAATACGGCATAACCACTGGCGGCGAAGAACTGTGCCATCCAGTCAAAACCCAGCCGATCGCGGGCATTGGGACCGCCGTGGGGCATCACCACCAGCGGCGCCGGTCCGTCGCCACCGCCAGCCGGCAGCGTCAGGTAGCTGTGGATATCGACTCCGTCACTGGTGCTGTACTCGAAGCGGGAAACCGCCCCCAGCTGCTGTGCTTCCAGCCCGGGATAGGCCCTGGCCAGTTCGGCGATGGTGCCCGCGGTCCTGTCGTACAGCAGATACTGCGGCGGAATTGCAGGGCTCTCCAGTCTCACCACGATCCGGTCCAGGTTCTCCGAATAGGACGTGATCGCGACCTCGGTGTCGGGATAGGTCGACTCCAGGTCCGCCTGGATCTGGGCAAAATCCCGGTCCAGGTAGCGAAATACCTCACGGTCCTGCGTGTAGGCAACACCGATCACCTCGTCAGTGTGCAGGTTGCGCCGCACCCGTTTTACATCGAAGACCGCGTTACGGGCCACCGTCTGCCGCTGCCGCAATTCCCCGCTGCTGATGTCGGCACGCATCACCGCAGAGCGTCCGGCCTCGTCACTTGCCAGGTAGTACATCAGCTTGCCCCCGCCGTCCAGAGCCAGCACTTTGCCGGAGAAAAACCCGGTATCGGTGTCGGCTTCACCGGCGGTTGCGTCGGCCAGCGGGGCGAAGCCGCTGCCGTCCGGCAGGCGGTGGTGCCAGATGCCCTCCTCCTCGCCGCTATCACCCTGGTAGCGCAACAGCACCTCGCCGTCGGCGTCTGTGAGCCATCGGGTATCCAGGTCCGTGGTAGTCTCGATCAATTCCAGGGCGCCGTCCGCCAGCGCGACCTTGTAGAGATTGCTGCGCTTAACGGATGTCTCTTTGCTCAGGCGGGTGCCGGTACTCATCGTGCCGCGGTGTTGCGAGAATGCCGTCATCAGAATGTGGTCAGGATCCCGCGGCAGACTGCTGACGAGCCGGGAGCCGACGACGTACTGGACAAATTTCGACGCCCTGAACGGGGTGATCATCTCGTTCGCGTGCACGTCCAGCAGGCCGGAGCGCTCGACGGTAAAGAGCTGCCTGTCGCCGCGGGAGTAAAAAGGAATGGACATCAGCACATAGAGCCGGTCATTGCCCAGCCAGCGGAAGTCCCGCAACGCGCCTTCGCGCAGCCCGTAGATGTGTGGCTCCCCCTCGCCCGACAACGCCCGGTTCACCAGCACATACTTGCCGTCCATCTGCTGCAGGTAGGCAATGCGCGCACCGTCCGGGGAGATCTGCACACTTTCGAACACGGGCAACTGGCCAAATTGCTGCGCCAGCGGCGCGGCGGCAACCCCGACAACGGGAACCAGGCAAAGCATCACCAACGCCGCGATCAATCTCATATCCACCTCCCTGGCAGTTTGCATCATCCATGTACGTGCAGCGCAGCCCACGCTTGACCGTATTTTATAGCAAAGATGTCCCCGCGAAGCCAGAGGGAGAGCCCAAAACAATGCCGATTGATGACTGCCGGCGACCCGCGGCAATGCCAGCCGCGGCGGACCGGCCTCAGCGCCGCTTGCGCCGGCGCTGAGGAGCGGTACTGACCATGTCGGACTTGGCATAGCGCGGCAGCTTGCCTGTGGCCAGGTAGCGGTGGATGGATTCCTGGGAGCGGATGCGCGCGGCTTTATTGCGCCGCGGCACAAATCCGTTGATCTGGTGCTGGTCGATGATGCGGGCCTTGACGTTATCGTGCCACTGCTGGTCGAGAACGTGCTGCAGGGTTTGCTGGGCGACCGGATCATTGATCGGGCACAGCACCTCGACCCGATAGTCCAGATTACGGGTCATCAGGTCGGCGGAGCCGATCAGGTAGCGTGGGTGGCCACGATTATAGAATACGTAGGCACGCGGATGCTCCAGGTAGCGGTCGACGATACTGATCGCCTCGATGTTCTCCGAAATCCCCTTGACTCCGGGCAGCAACGAACACATGCCGCGAATGATCAGCTTGACATGGACCCCCGCATCCGATGCCTCGTACAGTTTCATGACCAGCTGGTTGTCCACCAGATTGTTGCACTTGAGCGTCAGCTCCGCGCGGTAGCCGGCCCGGGCATTGCTGATTTCCTGTTCGACCAACTGCATCAGCCCCGGCCGGGTACTGTGGGGCGACACCAGCAGGGTGCGGTAGCGTGGCCGTTTGTAAGTGAACTGCAGGAAGTCGAACACATCGTAGATATCACGGCCAATGTTCTGGTCGTAGGTCAGCAGCGTAAAATCCGTGTACCGCAGCGCGGTTCTCTCGTTGAAGTTGCCGGTCCCGATATGGCTGTAAAAACGCAGCGACTGGTCCTCGCGCCGCTCGATCAACAACAGCTTGCTGTGCACCTTGAGGCCGGGGATACCGAAAATCACATCGATACCGCTCTCGGTCAGGCGCTGGGCCCAGCTGATGTTCGCAGCCTCGTCAAAGCGTGCCGCCAGCTCCACCACCGCCAGCACCCGCTTGCCGTTTTGCACCGCATTGACCAGCGCATCGATCACGCGGGAGATCCTGGCGACGCGGTACAGGCAGATCTTGATGGCCGAGACCTCGGGGTCCAGCGCCGCGGTCTTCAGCAGATCGACGATGTAGTCGAAGGGATGATAGGGATAGCACAGAAATACGTCCTGCTCCTTGATATTGTCAAACAGACTGCCGGGCTCATCCAGCCGCGGCAGCCGGATCGGTGGCAAAGGCTTGAACTCGAGGTATTTCGGACCCACGTTGGGGAAGGACATGAAGTCCTTGGAATTGTGATAGCGGCCGCCGGCGATCAGGCTGTCGTATTTGCCAAAGCCGAAGCGGTGACAGAGATAGTCGAGCAGGCGCTGGGGCATTGCGCTGTCGTAGACGAAACGCACTGCCTCGGCCTTGCGCCGCTGTTTGAGGCTGCTCTCCATCTTGTCAATCAGACTCTCGGTGATCCCCGGGTCGATCTCCAGCTCTGCATCGCGGGAAAACTTGAAGCAATAGGCCGCGGCTTCGTCGATATGGAAGACACCGCGAAACATCTGCGGCAGGCAGGCGCGCATCACATTGTCCAGCGCGATGAACACCTTGCCGCTTTTGCCCTTGCGGCGCGGGACTTGCACGAATCGCTCCAGCCGGTCGGTGGGCACCTCCACTACCGCATAGTTGTAGCTGTCGCCGGAACGAATATCCAGCGCCAGATAGATCGACTCATCATTCAGTGCCGGTATCGGATGGCCATCCCGCAGCAGGATGGGCTCCAGCTCAGGCAGCACCGTGCGGGTAAAATAGGACTGTACAAACGCGGCCTGTCCCGGATCCAGCTGGCGTTCGTTGATCATGTAGATATGGCGGCCGCGCAGATCGCGCAGCACGGCAGTGTAGGTTTTTTCAAACTGTTTCTGCAGCTCCACCACGCGCTTGAGGATCGCTGCCTGCAACTCCTTGGCCTGCTGTTTGGACGTGCCCTCCGATACCAGGATCAGACGCCGCACCTCCGCCACCCTGACCCGGAAGAACTCGTCCATGTTATTGGAAAAAATCCCCAGGTAGCGCAGACGCTCAATCACCGGCACAGTGTCGTCCGCCGCCTCCTGCAGAACGCGGGCATTGAACGACAGCCAGCTCAGCTCCCGCGGAATAAACAGGTTTTCGTCGAGATCGGCCAGGCGCTTCTTCAGCAGATTTGGCATGAAACATTCCCGCAAAGTGGAGGGTGGCATCGCATGGACCCCAAGGGCGGTCAATCTAGTACACTTTCAGCGGGCACTGAAGTGCTCGGCGGGCTTTTTTGCCGCAATCCAGATGAACCTTTTGTGACAGCGATTGCGGCGGAGCCGCCACCACTCTTTAGCTGCCCCTTGTCCTGTCAGACACGGCACCGTAACATGGGTATCAGAACGGTGGCGAGAGTACCCGCTGCGTTGTGGTCCACTGAGCGGAGTTCTCATGAGTCTGGAAATCATTACGGAAAATCGTTGTTTCGAAGGGCGTCAACTGCGCTTCAGACATCGGGCGGAAACGCTCGATTGCGACATGCACGGTGCGATCTACCTGCCACCGCAGGCAGCGCGGGAACCGGTCCCGTTGCTGTATTGGCTGTCGGGCCTGACCTGCACCGACGAAAACTTCGTCCAGAAGGCGGGCGCCCAGCGCTACGCGGCCGAGCACGGGGTTGCCATCGTGGCCCCGGATACCAGCCCCCGCGGCGATGATGTTCCCGATGATCCCGAGGGCAGCTGGGATCTCGGCCTCGGTGCCGGCTTCTATCTCAACGCCAGCCAGGATCCCTGGCAGCGACATTATCGCATGTATGACTACATCACCGACGAGTTGCCGGAACTGCTGCCGGAAGCATTTCCGGTGGACCCCGAACGCAGCTCGATATTCGGTCATTCAATGGGCGGCCACGGCGCTCTGGTGATCGCTCTGCACAATCCCGCGCGCTACGCCTCGGTATCGGCGTTTGCACCGATCGTGGCGCCCACGCGCTGTCCCTGGGGGGAAAAGGCCTTCAGCCATTACCTGGGCCCCGACCGGGAGGCGTGGAAAGCCTATGACAGTTGTGAACTGATCGCCGCGGGCGCACCGCAACTGCCCATGCTGATCGACCAGGGCGAAGCCGATAATTTTCTGGAATCGCAACTGAAAACAGAGCTGCTGGAACAGGCCTGCCAGGAAAACAGCTATGAAGCCACGATTCGGCGCCACCCGGGCTATGACCACAGCTATTATTTCATCGCCAGCTTCGTGGGCAGCCATATCGGTTTTCATGCGCGGGCGCTGGAACAGGCGGCTGGCTGACTACTCCGCCTCGTCCAGTACCTTGCGCAGTTTGGTCGCCAGCTCCTGGCGACGGTAGGGCTTGCTGAGCAACTGCACACCCCGGTCCAGCCGACCGTGATGGACGATGGCATTTTCTGTATAACCGGAAGTAAACAGGACCCGGATACCGGGATGCAACTGGTATGCAGTATCCGCCAGCTCCCTGCCGTTCATGCCGCCCGGCATCACCACATCGGTAAACAACAGATCGATATCGGCTGATTCCTGCAGGATGTGGACGGCCTCGGGGCCCGAACCGGCACTGGTGACCCGGTAGCCCAGCCCCTGCAGCAGACTGATCACGTACTGGCGCACCAGGTCATTGTCCTCCACCACCAGCACATGTTCCCGGCCACCGGTCACGGTAGTTGCCGGCTCCGGGTCGGGAAGCGACTCACTGCCGCCATCGTGCCGGGGAAAATACAGCTTTACCGTCGTGCCCTCACCCGGCTCGGAATAAATCTTGGCATGGCCGCCCGACTGTTTGACGAAACCGTACACCATGCTGAGGCCCAGGCCACTGCCCTTGCCCAATGACTTGGTGGTAAAAAACGGCTCAAACGCGCGGCTCACTATCTCTCCGGGCATGCCTGTGCCAGTATCGGAAACCGACACCAGCACATACTGCCCGCTCTTGACCTCATGGTGTTCGTCCGCGTAGGCGTCATCCAGCATGGCATTGGCGGTTTCCACGGTCAGGTGGCCACCACCCGGCATGGCGTCGCGGGCATTGATTGCCAGGTTGAGCAGGGCGGACTCCAGTTGGCCGGGATCGACTTCGGTGAGCCAGAGGCCGCCGGCCCGCACCAGTTCGAAATCGATGTCCTCCATCAGCGCTCGCCGCAGCATGCCCTCCATGTCCGCAATCAGACGATTGACGTCCACCACCTGCGGCTCCAGTGCCTGGCGCCGGGAGAAGGCCAGCAGGCGATTGGTCAGCTCCGCACCACGGGCAGCCGCAGTCGCAGTTATCTCTGCCAGTGCCTGCAGTGGCTGGCGGTCCGTGAGCTGCTCCTTGAGCAGTTCCGCATTGCCGAGAATGACTGTCAGCAGATTGTTGAAATCATGTGCCACACCGCCGGTCAATTGACCGATCGCGCTGAGTCTTTCAGACTGTGCCAGGCGCTGGGACGCCTCGCGGTTGGCCAGCATCTGGCTGACATGAATCGCGATGACGTTGAGCATTTCCCGCTCTTCCGGCAGAAACGGTGAACCCTCGCCCGGCGCCGGCTCGACGGTTGCGGGATAAGCGATTTCAACCCAGCCTTTCTCCTGATTGCCCTGGAAAATGGCGACCCGTGTCGCCAGCTCGGGCTCAGACCAACCGTCACTGAGAAACTCTGTTTCATCATGACAGATACGCGCCATCGCCAAGTCGCTGTGAACCAGGGCCGCGGGCACCACCGCGACAATGTCTTCCAGCACTTTCTCAATGGGGCGATGCTGGTCGGCACTCAGGGAGGATACCAGATAGAGGCAGTGCAGTTCCTTCATCCGTTCCTGCAATTGCTGTTCCCGGTCCCGTTCCCTGGACACATCGCGGAAGTAGATCGCCAGCCCTTCCGGCCCCGGATAGAAATTGGCCAGGAACCAGGCCTCCAGCGCGGCAAAATAAAACGTGAAGCTTGCACTGTTGCCGCTGGCCAGGGCGCGTTCAAATTTCCCACGAATATCGGGCGAACGGGTCTCGGGAAACACGTCCCTATGGCAGCGCCCAGCAGCGCCTGTTTCGGGCGACGCAGCAACTGCTCAGCTTTACGGTTGACGTAGGCAAAGCAGACTTCGTGATCGAGCAGCACGAAGGCGTCGCTCATGCTGTCCAGGGTCTGGTGCAGCCGCTGCGACAGCGCCTCGGACTGTTCCCGCGCCTGCACCAGTTCGGTAATGTCCTGCAAGGCGCCGCGCACGGCACTGGCAGTGCCCGCCCATGGTCGTACTCAGCCTCGCCTATAATATGTACCCAGCGCCGGTTCCCGTTCGCGGTGGTCAGCTGCATTACATTGTCGAAAGCCTCTCCCCGTTCCACGCAGCGAGCCAGCTGCTCACGCAAACGTCCCCGGTACACTGGTTCATAGTAAGCGATGGCAGCGTCCACGGTGTGCAGGTACCTGCCTGGCATTTCGTGGATCAGCGCTGTTTCCTCGGTCCACTGCACCGTATCGGTGTCCAGGTCCGCGCGCCAGCCACCCAGATGAGCCGCGCGACCTGCCAACCGCTGCAGACGGGTGACTCCGTCCAACCGGGCGGCCGCCTCGATTTCAGCAGTTACATCCTGCAGAACACCGGTCAGGATACGGCCATCACCGGTTTCAGTATACTCGCCGATTCCCCGCAGATGGACCACCTTGCCGTCGGGCCGGATGATGCGGTGCTGGAATTCAAAATGGGGGCCGGGGCAGGCATTGTAGGCTTTCATGCTCGCCAACATGGTCTCCCGGTCGTCAGGGTGAACAAGCGCCCGGTAGGCCTCGTTGGTGCTGTTATAATCAGACTTGGAAATACCGTACATCCGGTAAATATCGTCGGACCAGCTCCACTCGCCTGTATCTATGTTTCGTTTCCACAGCCCCAGGCCCAGCAAACGTTGCGCCGTCCGCAGGTTGGCCTCCTGCTCCAACAAACGGTTGTTGGCGGCCTTCAGTTCGCGGGAACGCAGCAGAATATCAAGCTCCAGCAAGGCGTCCCGCTGTTCGATATCCCGCAGCGCCCGCATGCTGGCGGCGCTCCTGCCCTCGCCGACTACAAAGTCGGTCACGTCCTCAGTGCGATGAATGATGTAGACCAGCTCGCCCTCGGGTCCCCGCACCGGGGTATTGACCGAACTCCAGTAGCGCTCCTCATAGCCGCCGCCCGGTGGTCGGGACGCTGGACCGGGTGGCGCTGCACCGCCATGATATCCGTCACCCCGCTGGTCTTGACCTGTTCCAGCGATGCCAGCAGCTTGCGCGGGCCATCGGCTTGCGGATCGGCCGGGTTGACGGGAAGCACGTCCCGCAACAGGCGCCCCTTGAGGTCTTCGCGCCGCGTCATCGTGCTCGCAAGATAAGCGTCACTGACCGCCACGATCATGAAGTCGAGCGGACTGAGTACCAGAAAATTGCCCGGCACCGACTCGAACAGTCCCTGAAAATGTTGGGCCGACGCTTCCGCAGTCCGGCGCAGCTGCTGCTCGCGCTCCAGCAGGCGCCGCCGCTCCCGTTCCAGCTCCCGCTGGCGGGTCAGATCCCGGGCGGATACCAGCTCGGCCTGACGCCCCTGGTACTCAAGCAGATGGCTGCTGATATCGACAAAAATGAGCTCGCCGGATTTCAGCCGATGGCGCCAGGTACCCGCCTGATCAAGCCCTGGTGATACCAGTTTGATATTTTCCAGCAACCGAGGGACATCTTCCTGCGGGCGGATATCCCGCACCGTCATTGCCAGGAACTCGTCCCGGGAATAGCCGTAGCGCTGGATGGCGGCATCATTGACGGCGAGAAAGCGCAGGGAATCGAGGTCGTAGATCCACATGGCATCCGGATGGTTCTCGAACAACATGGCTGGATCCAGATCAAGCGCCATAGTCTGTGTGGCCCCGGCTTGGAGAAGCGGACAACCGCACGACGACGGCTGTTGCCCTCCCATAATGCCCCAACCGGCCCCGAAGACCAACACGCTACAGCAAATCCGGTAGCGGGCTACCGGCGGGCCGTCCGACCGGCTCCGCAGGCCACACCGGGCCAATCAGAGCCTGGAGATCTCCTTGTTCAATTCATACTGGCGCGAAGTGACATAGGATTCCATCGTCTCTACCCGCTGCAGCGCTGCATCGAGCCGCTCGCGGGCCCGGCGCAGGCGCACACTGCCGGGCTCGCTGTAGCGAAACACCTTGCGCGGACGGTAGTGGTGATGGCGCTCATCATATTCCATCTCCACCTCCGGCCCCGGCTCGGGATCGTCCGGCGGCAGCTCGCCATCCAGGTCGCTGTAGCGGCGGGGCCGTGGCGACAGCAATATCCAGGCACCGACATACGCCCACAGCGCCAGGGTGCCGGTAAACAGGAAGGCCGCCACCCACAACAGGCGCACTACCCAATGGGCGACGTCGAAATGATCTGCCAGGCCGGCACTGACGCCAGCGATCTTGCCATCCGGGGTATTGCGGTAGAGGTTCATGCCCCAACCGGCGGCCCGGCGCTGGCGGAAGCCGCGAAACTGATGCCAGAAACTGCGGTTGCCATCGCGGCGGTAGTGACGATCATGGTACCGGGTTCTGCTCATGTGCTACTCCCTGTGCTGTTCGCGGTGATCGACCTGGTAGCGCCAGTCGGGGTGGTCGGCATCGAGAATGGTCTCCAGTACCCCTATCCTTTCCACCAGTTTGTCGACGGTGGCCAGCATATGCTCGATGGTTTGCCGGTCTTCCGTGTTCAGGCTGCGGGAGGACCGGTTGACACTGCGGTAGTGCATAGTGATCCAGATTGGCGCGACGATCACCAGAAACAGGATCGTCGGCACAAACATGAATTGCCAGAATTGCATGGTTATTTTCCTCAGGCAGCGATGCGATCAACGCCATGCTGCCACGTCGTTTTGTCTAGGCCAAGCCGCCGGAGTTTTGCGAGTTCTCGCCCTTTTCACCCAGTTCACGCTTGAGCCGCTGCAATTCCTCGGAAATGCGCTCGTCCTCCTGCAACGCGTCGATCTCCGCCGCCAGGTCCGGTGGCACTTCGCGGCCGATATCCATGGATTCCAGCTGGCTTTCCAGGTTGTCCATCCGCCGCTCGAAATGCTCAAAGCGCTGGAATGCCGAGTCCAGGGCCTCCCGCTGCACCTGCCGCTTGACCTTGATCCGCGATTCCACCGTCTGGCTGCGCATCAGCATGGCCTGCTGGCGCGCCTTGGCATCCCCCAGTTTCTGCTGCAGCTGAGCGATTTCGTGAGCCAGTTGGGCGATATGCTCGTCGGTGGCCTTGAGCTCCTGCGCCACCGCCTCCACTTCGTCCTCGATCGCCTGCTTCTCCTGCAGCGCGGCCCGGGCCAGATCTTCCCGTCCCTTGCCCAGTGCCAGCCTCGCCTTGCGCTCCCAGCTGGCAGCATCCTCCTGCACCTGCTCCAGCCGGCGCGCGGCCGCCTTGCGGTCTGCCAGCACCTTGGCGGAGGAACTGCGGACCTCCACCAGGGTATCTTCCATTTCCTGGATAATCAGCCGGATCATCTTCTGGGGGTCCTCGGCCTGGTCCAGCAGCGAATTGATATTGGAATTGATGATGTCTGTCATCCGCGAAAATATACCCATGGTTTCTCTCCCTCTGGGGCAACCTGCCCCGTGACAGCCGCTACCCGGCCAATGCCCTGTTCTTTACAGAAATCGTGCCATAACTTTCAACCTACTGTTTCTAAATGATTTTCTCCTCAAAAGGGTGTGCTGAGTCCAGCCTGCCATCTCGATTATTGGTATATTCAGCCTCATTAAATAGTATATAAAACCTCATAAGTTGGTATATTTGACCTCATGAAAACAGGCGAAAGCATAATCGGAGAGTCCGCCGCGCTGGCCCAGGCGCTGGAGCAGGTTTCCCGGCTGGCCGCCATCAACCGGCCGGTGCTGATCTTCGGTGCCCGCGGTACCGGCAAGGAATTGGTGGCAGAGCGTTTGCATTTCCTGTCGCCACGCTGGGATGCGCCGCTGGTGAAAGTGAATTGCGCCGCCCTGGCCGAACCGCTGCTGGAGTCGGAACTGTTTGGCCATGAACCCGGCGCATTTACCGGCGCCAGCCGGCTGCGTCAGGGCCGCTTTGAGCGGGCCGACGGCGGTACGCTGTTTCTGGATGAACTCGGGAGCATGTCCCTGCGGCTACAGGAAAAGCTGCTGCGCCTGGCCGAGTACGGGGAATTCGAGCGCCTGGGCGGGCAGCAGACGCTGCAGGCGGATGTGCGGGTGGTCGCCGCCACCAACAGCGATCTGCGTGCCCAGGTGGCCGCCGGCGAGTTCCGGGCAGATCTGCTGGATCGTCTCAGTTTCGATGTAATCCATCTCCCCGCGCTGGCCCAGCGGCCCGAGGATATACCCGAACTGGCCCGGCACTTCGCCATTCAGATGTGCCAGGAACTGGGCTGGGAACTGTTTCCCGGGTTTGCCGAAGAGGCACTGGCAACGCTGCAGGCACACAGCTGGCCCGGCAATATCCGGGAGCTGAAAAATGCCGTGGAGCGCTCGCTGCATCGCTGGGAAGACCCCGATACGGCGGTTGCCAGCATCGTGCTCGACCCGTTCCGCTCGCCCTACCCCGAGCCCGTTGCCAGCGAAACGGCAGCTGCTGACAGTCAACCCGACAGCAGCGAAGTGCCACCGGTTGCAGTTTTTGCGGCCACGGACTTCAGCACCCGGATGCGGGAAATCGAGCGGGATTTACTGCTGCGGGCACTGGCCGCCAACGAGCATAACCAGCGCCGCACCGCGCGAGCGCTCAAGCTCAGCTATGACCAGCTGCGCGGGCTGGTGCGCAAGCATGGGCTGGGCCGGCCGCGTCACCGGCAAGCGCATTGAACGCAGCGCTGACAGCGGTGCGAAGACAGGCTGGCATCGCTAAAAATCGCTATAGTGAATGCAGTGACAGCGGGACTCCCCGCAGCTGACATGTCATAATCAACCCTGGACTTTGCCGCGCAATTACGTGCTGCCACCTTCCATTCATCGCCGAAAAAGGACCCGAACCATGAGCCTGCCTCTGACAGACCCCAGCTTGCTGCAAACCCGCGCCTATATCGACGGCCAGTGGGTGGACGCGGATGACGGTGCGACCTTCAGCGTCCGCAATCCTGCCAACGGCGACGTCATTGCCGAGGTCGCCAAAACCGGGGCAGCGGAAACCCGGCGCGCGATCGAAGCGGCGCAGCGCGCGATGGACGACTGGAAAAAACTGGCCGCCAAGCAACGCGCCCAGATCCTGCGCAAATGGTTCGACCTGATGATGGCGAACCAGGAAGACCTGGCCATTATCATGACTGCGGAGCAGGGCAAGGTGCTGGCCGAGTCCCGCGGTGAGGTGGCCTACGGCGCCGCGTTTGTCGAATGGTTCGGCGAACAGGCCAAACGCATAGATGGCGACGTCATCCCGGGGCCCTCCGCCGACAAGCGCATCGTCTGCATCAAGCAGCCGGTAGGTGTGGTGGCGGCAATCACCCCTGGAATTTCCCCAATGCAATGATTGCCCGCAAGGCGGCCCCCGCACTGGCGGCCGGTTGCAGCATCGTCATCAAGCCGGCCACCGAAACTCCACTGTCAGCCTTCGCGATGGCAGTACTGGCCGAGCGCGCCGGAGTTCCGGCGGGAGTGCTCAATGTGCTCGCCGGCAGCTCCTCCGCGATCGGTGGCGAACTGACCTCCAATCCGATCGTGCGCAAGCTGACGTTTACCGGCTCGACGCCGGTGGGCAAGATGCTGGAAGCGCAGTGCGCCGAGACCATGAAAAAAACCTCCATGGAACTGGGCGGCAATGCACCGTTCATCGTGTTCGAGGACGCCGACCTGGATGCCGCAGTACAGGGCGCGATGATCTCCAAGTACCGCAACTCGGGCCAGACCTGCGTCTGCTCCAACCGGATGCTGGTACAGGATTCAGTCTACGACGAATTTGTCACCAAGCTGGTCAAGGCCACATCTGAGCTGGTTGTCGGCAATGGCCTGGAGAACGGCATCACGCTGGGCCCGCTGGTCAACAGCGGCGCGGTGAAGGATGTGGATCAGCTGGTGCAGGCCTCGGTCGGCGCCGGCGCGAAGATCGCGCTGGGCGGTGGCCCCATGACCTGGGTGGCTGCTTCTACCAGCCTACCATTCTCACCGAGGTCACCTCGCAAATGGCGGTGTTCCGCAACGAGATCTTCGGCCCAGTGGCGCCGGTGGTGCGCTTTCATACCGAGGAGGAAGCCATCGCGATGGCCAATGATACCGAGTTCGGGCTGGCCTCCTATTTCTATACCCGCGATATCGGCCGGGTATGGCGGGTGGCGGAGGCGCTGGATTACGGCATCGTCGGCATCAATGAAGGCATCATCTCCAACGAGATGGCGCCATTCGGCGGGGTCAAGGAATCGGGTTCCGGCCGGGAGGGCTCCAAGTACGGCATCGACGACTACGTCGAAATCAAATACATGCTGATGGGCGGCCTGGATCGCTGAACGCGATCCGAACCGGGGTCGCCATCGACGGCGACCCCAACTTCCGATCAGGCCACCAGCAGTTGCCGGGCGGTGACGTGAGCCAGGGTATCTTCCAGCGCGCGGCCCAGTTTCTCCACCAGTTCATCCACCTGCGCCTCGCTGATGATCAGTGGGGGACACAGCGCGACGCTGTTGCCACCCAGCGCGCGCACGATCAGTCCGTGTTCCTGGCAGCGCTGCTGGCAGAAACCGCCGACCGAGTTGTCGGCAAAGGGTTGGCGGGTCTGCTTGTTGGCCACCAGTTCCAGCGCGGCAATCATGCCCATGCCGCGCACTTCCCCCACCAACGGATGGTCAACGAAGCCCTGTAGCTTGCGCTGCAGGTACTCGCCCATCACCCGGGCCCGCTCGAACAACCGGTCACGCTGGTAGATCTCCAGCACTTTGGAAGCCACCGCGCAGGCCACCGGATGACCGCCATAGGTATAGCCGTGGCCAAAGATTCCCACCTCGGCGCTGGGCTCCACCAGCGCCTGGTACATGTCCTCGGTGACCAGCGCCGCGCTGACCGGCATATAGGCCGAGGACAGCGCCTTGGCCAGCGTCATCAGCTGCGGCTGGATGCCGAGACTGGTGGCGCCAAAATCGGCGCCGGTCCGGCCAAAGCCGCAGATAACTTCATCGTCCCACATCAGGATGTCGTACTTCTTCAGCACCGCCTGGATCTTGGCAAAATAGCCCGCCGGTGGCACGATCACACCGCCGGCGCCACTCACCGGCTCGGCAATGAAGGCAGCGATGGTTTCCGGGCCCTCGGCCAGGATCAGCTCCTCCAGTTCCCGGGCGCGGCGGCTGGCAAACTCCTCCTCGGTCTCCCCCGCCAGACCATCGCGGTAGAAGTGCGGGGCACCGGTACGCAGGATGCCCAGCGCCTCGAAGGGCAGGCTGAAGTGGGTGTGGATGGGTACCAGCCCGGTGAGTGAGGCGGCGGCTATCGTCACCCCGTGATAGGCCCGCTCGCGGGAGATGATCTTGTGCTTTTCGGGCCTGCCGGTAACGTTGAAATAGTAGCGGATCAATTTCACCAGGGTATCGTTGGCGTCCGAACCCGAGCTGCCCAGAAACACCCGGGCGTCGGTCATTGGCACCATATCGGAGAGCTGGTCCGCCAGCGCCATCGCGGCGGGTGGGTCTTGCCGCCGAACAGGTGGGAATAGGCCAGGGTCCGCATCTGCCGGGCGGCGGTCTCCACGATCTCCTCGTTGCCGTAGCCCAGCGCGGTACACCACAAACCACTCAAGCCCTCCAGATACTGGCGCCCCTGGTTGTCATACACATAAACACCTTCGCCGCGCTCGATCACCAGTTGTTCGGTGGCCGTCAGGTTGGTGGTAGGGTAAATCATATGGGTCATCGTTCTCGCCTCTTCAATAATGTGTATCTAAACCAACGGCCGGGCCGTCTCAGACAACAGCGTAGCGCATCCTCCCGGCAAACGCTTCGCTACCATTCCATGGCTTGCAACAGTGTCCACCAGCAATCAGGTTTGCAGCTGTGTACCGGGCCACAATTGCGCTGAACCTGACCCACACCGCCCTCAGTCGGCCCGCACCCGCTGCTTGCCACAGCGGGCACAGCGGTACAGGGTCACCAGCCGGCCCTGCTTGACGTCGAACTGCCTGGCCTTGTCAACCTCCCACTTGTGGTGGCCGTGCCGACACAGGGTCTTGCCCTTGTGCTGCTCCTTCAAGGAGGGTTTGCGAAATGCAATGATGTCGGCCACGGTGGGATCTCAACTCACAACAATGTGCGGGCCAGCGCCGCCTGCCAGGAGGCCTGCCGCTGGCGCCGCGCCGCGGCCGGCATGGCAACCCTGAACTCGCGCTCGGCCTGCCAGATCTTGCGGATATCGGCTGTCCCCTGCCACAACCCTACCCCAGCCCGGCCAGATAGCAGGCACCGGCCACGGTGGTCTCGATGACCCGGGGCCGGATCAGCTTGCGGCCCAGCACGTCGGCCTGGATCTGCAGCAGCAGGTCGTTGGCGGCGGCACCGCCATCCACTCGCAGCGGCCGCATGCGTTTGCCCCGATCGCGCTCCATGGCCAGCAGGATGTCCGCATTCTGCAGTGCCATTGCATCCAGTGTGGCGCGGGCGATATGGCCGCGCCCGCTGCCCCGGGTGAGACCGCTCAGGGTACCGCGCGCCTCCGGCGCCCAGTGAGGGGCGCCCAGGCCGGTCAGCGCCGGTACGAACTCCACTCCGCCGCTGTCCTTCACCGAGCGCGCCAGCGCTTCGATGTCGCCCGCCCGGGCAATGATCTGCAACCCGTCGCGCAGCCACTGTACGGCGGCGCCGCAGATGAAGGCGCCGCCCTCCAGCGCATAGACCGGCCGGGCCCGCTCTCCCAGCTGCCAGGCAGCAGTGGTGAGCAGGCCGGAGCGCGACTGCAGTAGCTCCGCACCGGTATTCATCACGATGAAAGAGCCGGTGCCGAAGGTACACTTGGCATCCCCGGGCGCAAAGCAGGCCTGGCCGAACAGCGCAGCCTGCTGGTCCCCGGCGACACCCGCCACCGGAATACCGTCCGGCAGGCCCGCGACGCCGCGGGTATGGGCCAGTATCGCACTGGAGGGCACAATGTCCGGCAGGATGCCCTCGGGCAGCTCGAACAACTCCATCAGCTCCCGGTCCCAACTGCAGCGACGCAGGTTCATCAGCGAGGTGCGCGAGGCATTGGAGATGTCGCTGACATGAGCTTCGCCACCGCTGAGCTGCCAGATCAGGAAGCTGTCGACGGTACCGGCAGCCACCCGTCCGGCCTTCAGTTTGCGGCCGATGCCGCCGGTATTGCGCAGCAGCCAGCGGAACTTGGTGGCGGAGAAATACGGGTCCAGCACCAGGCCGGATTTGCGCTTGACCATTTTTTCGTGGCCCGCAGCCTTCAGGGTCTCGCAGAAGTCCGTGGTACGCCGGCACTGCCAGACCACGGCCCGGTTCAGCGGCTCGCCACTTTTGCGGTCCCACAGCAGTGCCGTCTCGCGCTGATTGGTAATACCGATGGCGGCAATATCAGTGGCCTTGCACACCCGCTTGCGCAACACAGCGCGGATGCCCTGCTGCACCGTGCGCCAGATATCGGCCGCATCGTGTTCCACCCAGCCCGGCCGCGGGTAGTGTTGCGGGAACTCGATATTCACGCTGGCCCGCAGCTGTCCCTGCACATCCATCAGCGCCACCGTGGTGCCGGTGGTGCCCTGATCAATGGCGAGGATGAAGTCGCTCATGTCAGCTGCCGAAGCCCTCAACCGCCTTGATTTCAAGGAAGTCGGTAAAGCCATGGTGACCCCACTCACGACCATTGCCGGACTGCTTGAAACCGCCAAAAGGCACATTGAAGCCGCCACTGGCGCCATTGATGTGGACATTGCCGGCCCTGATCCGGGCCGCCACCCGGCGCGCCCGCTCGATGTCTCCGCTCTGCACATAACCGGCCAGGCCATAGGGTGTATCGTTGGCAATGCGGATCGCGTCTTCCTCATCCTCGTAAGGGATCATCACCAGCACCGGGCCGAAGATTTCCTCGCGGGCGATGCTCATATCATTGTTCACTCCCGAGAACACCGTGGGTCGCACGAAGTAGCCCCGCTCCAGACCCTCGGGATGGCCCGGACCACCCACCACCAGCCGCGCTCCCTCGTCTATCCCTTTCTGGATCAGCTCCTGAATCCTGTCATACTGCAAGCGGGAAACCACCGGCCCCATCGTGGTACCTTCAGCACTGGGATCGCCCACCACTACGGACTCGGTCACTCGCGCGGCAATGGCCTCCGCCTCCGCCAGCCTGGCAGCGGGCACCAGCATGCGCGAAGGTGCGTTGCAGGACTGGCCGCTGTTGTTGTACATGTGCAACACACCCTGGGTCACCGCGGCTTCCAGATCGGCATCGTCAAGAATGATATTGGGCGATTTGCCGCCCAGTTCCTGGGTGACACGCTTCACACTGGGGGCCGCGTTCTGGGCGACCAGTGAACCGGCCCGGGTGGAGCCGGTGAAGGACATCATGTCCACATCCGGATGCTTCGACAGCGCGGTACCCACTACCGGCCCATCGCCATTGACCAGGTTGAACACACCGGCGGGTACCCCGGCCTCGTGCATGACCTGGGCAAAAAGATAGGCCGACAGCGGCGCCTCTTCACTGGGTTTGAGGATCATGGTACAGCCCACCGCCAGCGCCGGTGCAACCTTGCAGCCGATCTGGTTCAACGGCCAGTTCCAGGGTGTAATCAGGCCGCAAACGCCGATGGGCTCCTTGAAGACCCGGTGTTCACCCAGGTCTTCCTCGAACGCGAAGTCACGCAGCACCCGCAATGCTTCCTTGAGATGGCCCCGGCCCGCATGGGTCTGGCCGCCCGCGGCCAGCGACTGTGGCGCCCCCATTTCCTCGCGCACCGCATCGGCGATGTCGTTGTGGTATTTCTTGTAGGTGGCCACGCAGGATTCCAGCAATTCGATACGTTCCTGGCGGGAACTGCGGCCATAGCTCTCGAAGGCTTTTTTGGCGGCCGCCACGGCGCGATCAACGTCGGTTTCGGAACCCAGCGAAATACGGGCACAGACTTCCTCGGTGGCCGGATTGATGACGTCGTGCGGATTGGGCTGCGCCGGATCGACCCACTCACCATTGATATAAAACTGCAGATAGTCACGCATAGAAATTCTCCATGTGAGGATGGCCAGGACCACAAGTGTAACATTGCCTGAGTGGCCGGCTACCACCCCCATGGGGGTATCATTGCGGCAGGCAGTATGGCCGCACCCGGCCGGGCCAACCGGGCAAGTCATTCATTACATAATGCCTAGCCCACTTCGTTCAGCGCCTCGCCCAGCGCGGTCAACAGACTGTCGATGGCGGGCTTTTCAATCACAAAAGGCAGGCCCAACTGGATGGTATCGCCGCCGTAACGCACATAGAAACCTTTCTCCCACATGCGCATCGCCACATTGAATGGTCGCAGCGCCGGTTCGCCCTCTCGCGGCTGCAACTGCAGCGCACCGGCAAAGCCGTAATTGCGGATATCAGTCACATGGGGCGCTTCCCGAAGCTGATGCAGGCCCTGTTCAAAGTACGGCGCCAGTTCTGCAACCCGCGCCGGCAGCTGCTCGCGCTCCAGGATCTCCAGTGCCGCGAGCGCAGCCGCGCAGGCCACAGGATGCGCGGAGTAGGTGTAGCCGTGGGGGAACTCCAGCATGTAGTCGGGGCCGCCCTGGGCCATGAATGTCTGGTAGATCTCGGCGCTGGCGATCACCGCACCCATGGGCACCGCGCCATTGGTCAGCTGCTTTGCCACGTTCATGATGTCCGGCACCACGCCGAAGGCATCGGCGCCGGTCATCGCGCCGCAGCGGCCAAAGCCGGTGATCACCTCGTCGAATATCAGCAGGATGTCGTGGGCAGTGCAGATATCCCGCAACCGCTGCAGGTAGCCCGCCGGCGGCGGGATCACGCCCGCCGAGCCGGCCATCGGCTCGACAATCACCGCGGCGATATTGCTGGCATCGTGCAGCGCGATCAACTCCAGCAGTTCATCCGCCCGCTGCCAGCCCTGGCGCGGCATGCCGCGGGTAAAAGCGTTCTCCGGCAGCAGGGTATGGGACAGATGGTCCGCCTCGACCACCTGCCCGAACAGCTTGCGGTTGGCGCCGATACCACCCACCGAGATGCCGCCGAAATTGACCCCGTGGTAGCCCTTGGCACGGCCGATCAGCCGGGTCTTGGCGGGCTGGCCCTGCAGCCGCCAGTAGGCACGGGCCATTTTCAGCGAAGTGTCGGCGGATTCTGAACCTGAGTTGGTAAAGAACACATAATCCAGCCCACCCGGCGTCAGTGCCACGATGCGATTGGCCAGTTCAAAGGACAGCGGATGGCCGTACTGGAAGGCCGGCGCATAGTCCAGCGTCTGCAACTGCCGGTGCACCGCTTCTGCGATTTCCGGCCGGTTGTGGCCGGCGCCGCTGCACCACAGGCCGGACAGCCCGTCCAACACCCGACGGCCATCGTCGTCGATAAAGTGTATTCCTTCCGCCGCCACGATCATGCGCGGATCGCGCTTGAACTGGCGATTGCCGGTATAGGGCATCCAGTGGGCTTCCAGTTGCTCGCGGCTCAGTTTGAGGGTGGCGCTCATCGGTGTGGTTCCTGGGTGGATTCGGATATCAGTGTAGACCGGGAACATGGATGCAAAAACTGTCAACTATCGACATTTATCTGCATTTTTATAAAACTTTATTGTTGTCCCGGCGGGCATTTCGATCACGGCGACATAGGCCTGCACTTGCCGGACGTGTACCGCGCAGAGATTGGCGAGCACTGGTAGCACCAGGAACAGCGCCTGACCCGCAGCGGACATTGGCATGGGCTTTTCTGGCCGGGTTCAGGCTCCAGTCAGCGGGGGAAACTCCGCCGCGACACCGTCGTGGATGTAGCGCCAGCGCGAACCTTCCAGTACCGCACGGTGGCGCGGCCCGGGCAGGCTGCCATCGCCGGACTCATAGCCAGAGTCGCCGCGGAACATCACCAGCACTTGACCTTCGTGCCGCGCAGGACGGGGAAATACCTGCGGCGGCTGGCGGCTTTCGCCGCTTGCCAGCAGCGCCGCCACCGTCGGGTAGCGGGCAATATCGCACAAGGTGATGTAGGTCGGGGGCAGAACGGCGAGTGTGCCGTCATGGTGCTGCTGCAGCGCAGCCTGCACACTGATCCAGCGAGCCTCGTGGATCTCGCTGCCGTCGATCACCACATCACAGTTCTCGGGACAGGGTGCCGCGTAAATCCAGGTAGAGAACCGCTTGCCCTCGGAAAGCGGTGTGGTCCAGTGGCTGATCTGTATCATGCTCTGGGGCGCCGGGCACAGGCCGGTTTCCTCTGCAGCCTCGCGCGCGGCGGCCTGCCGGGCAGCGCCTTCTACATCATCCCCGGCCGCTTGCCAGTCCGCCGGCTCCAGTGCACCGCCTGGAAACACCCACGCGCCACCGGCAAACAGTAATGCCTTGTTGCGCTTGAGCAACAGGGTTTCCAGCCCGTCGCTGCTATCCCGCAGCAGCACTACCGTGCTGGCGGGGCGCGCCTCGACCGCGGCCTTCGGTGCCGGACCATTGCCGGCCAGTTGCTCCTCCACCGCTGACCTACTCCCCCTGCCCAAGCAATTCCAGCAACGCAATCACCGTCGCCTCCACACCCAGCGTAACGGCGGCTTCGGGCTCTATTTTGAACAGCGGGGAATGATGCGACGGCACCGGCGCACCGCCCTCTGCCTCGCGCTCGAAATGCGCCGGCGGAGTGCCGCCCACGGCAAAATAGGTACTGGGGATATAGGGGTCCGAAGTGAAGAAGGAAAAGTCCTCTGCTCCCATGCCCTGGCGCTTGCTGTCATCGAAAACATCAGCACCAAAATGCTCGCTCCAGCGCTCTCGCAATTGCCGGGTCAGGGGTGCATCGTTGACTGTGGGTGGCACCCACTCCCGCTCCGATACGATCACCTCGGGTAATTTGTCCTGCGGCAGGCCGGCAACCCGGCCCATGTTTTCGGCCACCCGCCTGATGCCCGCCAACAACAACTCCCGCGAAGCCATGTCATCGTTGCGCACCGTCAATTGCAAGTGAGCCCGGTCGGAAATAATGTTGTGCTTGGTGCCCGCATTGAAGGCGCCCACGGTAATCACCCCGGCCTCCCTCGGAGGCAGCTCCCTGGATACCACAGTCTGCAGGGCCAGCACGATCTGGCTACCCAGCACTACCGGGTCCACGCCGGTGTGGGGACTGGCACCGTGAGCACCGATGCCGTGGACAATGATATCCACCGTGTCCGCGCCGGAATACGGCGATCCCTCGGTCACCCCCAGCTTGCCGCTGGGGACCTGTGCAGCCACGTGAAATGCGAGCGCATAGTCGGGTTGGCCGAAGCGTTGCCAGAGACCGTCCTCCATCATCATCCGGGCGCCGACGACGCGCTCCTCGGCGGGCTGGCCGATCAGCATCAGGGTGCCGGACCAGTCCCCGCGCCGGGCCGCCATCCGCCGCGCTGTCCCCACCAGGCTGGTGATATGGACATCGTGGCCACAGGCGTGCATGACAGGAACTTCCTTGCCGGACTCGTCGACCTGGCGCGCGCTGGAGGCATAGGGCAGGCCGGATTTTTCCTCAACCGGCAACCCATCCATGTCCGCGCGCATCATGACCAGCGGTCCGGGCCCGTTCTCCAGCATGGCGACCAGACCGGTACCGCCCACTCCCTCGGTGACCTCGAAACCGGTCTCGCGCAACTCCGCCGCCAGCCGCGCCGCGGTGCGGTTTTCCATGCCCGACAGCTCGGGGTTTTGGTGAAAATGGATGAACAGCTCACCCAGGTGCTGTTGATAATCCGCGGCGATGGCGCTGGCGAGATCATCGGCCCGGGTAAGTGGTGAAGCGAGCGCCAGACACAGCAGCGCGCTGCCCAGGCAATATCTTGGCAATAATCGCATGCGGATTTCCTGTACGGGTTTAACCCGCAAGGCTACCGGCCCGGGCGGGGATGCGCAAGCAGGAATGGATCTACCTGTGGAAACGGGCAACCCGGCTGACCGAAGACTCCCAGCACCCCGGCTGGCCCACTGCTATCAGCGCGCCGCCAGCGACAGGTCATACCCGAGACTGCGCGCATCCGCCAGTGCGCGCGGCTGCTCCTGGTTCGGGCGGCTGGCTACCCACAGATTGACGGAGCGCGTGCCCGAGCGGCAAAAAGCCAGCACCGGCCCCGCGCCGCTGTCGAAAGCTGCTGTCAGTCGTGACAGGTCGGGGCCCGGAAAGTCACCTCCGGTCACCGGGTAATAGTAATACTCCAGACCGTGGGCAGCAGCGGCAGCCGCAATGGCCTCCGATGACTGCTGCGGAGGCACTTCATTGTCAGGGCGGTTGTTGATCAACACCCTGAAACCCGCCGCGGCAATCGCCGGGAGGTCTTCGACCTGTATCTGGTCCGACACTGCCACCCGATCGGTTACGTTCACTATTTTCATGTCCTTGCCTCTGCCTGGTTGCGTTTGATGAGTACCGCGATCTGCCCGCTGCTCCCCGGAGGCGCCGCGCACCCGGTCGAGGCTGTCACGCAACAGCTCTGCCCAGCGCCGCAGGATGCGGTCAAACTCCGCCTTGTTGGTAACGCCGCTGCTCCAGCGCAAGCGGGCATTATCCACTCCACGCTTGCGGTCCACCACCCGCACCAGCACCTCGCCGGTGGCACCATCGGCCAACTCCAGCAACAGGGTCATCTCGCCGGCTGAGGTGGTGTACTCCCGGGTCATCGTGCTGCGCGCCACATCGGGAGCATGGATATCCAGATTGATGATGGAGGGGTGCAGAACCAGCACCTCGGACCCGTCCTGGTCGTGTTCCGACAGGGCATAGGCGGGATCCCGCTGCAGTGCTTCACGAAAGTGCCGGTCACAGGCTTCCCCGGCCCGGCGCTTGATTCTGTCAATGTCTTCCCTGCTCACCCGGCTGCCGAGATCCAGTCGCTGGCGATTCTGGTCCCGCTGCCAGTTCTTGCGAAAGGACACCTCACAGGGCTGCAGGGAAAATTGTTCGTAGACTGACAGCTCCGCTCCCGGACGCCGGTAGACTTCGGCAAAACGTTCGTTGTCCACACGTTCCAGACCATCATAGGAAACCTCCGGCCCGGTGGCAGGTCCCGGCGCGGCGCAGGCGGCCAGGACCACAGCGGCGGAGGCAATCATCCATTTCATGACATGGGGCATGGCTTTGCTCTCCTGTATTCTCTTTGCTGCCATTATAGACCAGTAAAACCCACCCACAGCAGACGCAACCCCAGCAGGACCAGGAATGGGCAGCAATATCGCAGCCGCCTGGGTCGGGGCCATCACCAGTGCCATCAGTGGCACGGCGAGCATGGATATGGCTCCGCCAAAACCACCCTTGGCGATGCCGTAGAGCAGCACCGCCGGGATGCTGACCAGATAGAACGCCGGCTCGCTCAGCACTCTTCCGGTGGCCGCCTCACCGGATCAGCCCGAACTCACCACCGAGAATATCGATAATCTCCGTACGCGGGTCGTCGGCGATGCGCAGGCGTTCACCGGTAATTTTCTCGGCCATACCCAGATAGGTATCCGACACCGCCATCAGCACGGAAGCAGGCAGGGGATCGCCGGCGGCGAGAGCCTGCCGCTCCGCCATCCGGTCCTTGTTCAACAGCACGTCCGGGTCGGGCACATGGCTGAGCAGCAGTTGCCGGAAGCCCTCCTTGGAGTTCTCTACAACCCTGCCCTCGCGGTAGGCGGGACCATCCCAGATACGCGAGGAATCGGGAGTACCCACCTCATCCATGTAAATCAACTGCTCGCGCCCGTCGCGGTCGGTCACGTAGCCGAATTCGAATTTGGTATCGACGAAGATCTGGTCCAGTCCAGCCAAGGTCCGGCTGATCAGTTCAAAGCCCTCGCGAAACAGGGTTTCATAGCGATCCACATCCGCCACCTCGCGAAAACGGAAGGCAGAATAGTTCGCCAGGATATCTTCGCGGGTGATGTTCACATCGTCCTGCGCCGGTACGCCCGGGATACCTTCGAGTACGCCTTTGGTCGACGGGGTGATCAGCAATTGCGGCAGCTGCTGGTCCCGCTGCAGACCGTCGGGCAGGCGAATACCGCAGAAGTCGCGCGCGCCGCTGGCGTAGGCCCGCCACATCGAACCGGTGATGTACTGACGGGCAATGGCCTCGATCATCACCGGGCGCGCCTTCTGTACAATCCACACCAGCGGATGCGGTATTTCCAGGATATGACTGTCGGCCAGACCCTGTTCCCTGAACAGCCGGAACCAGTGGTTGGAAATGGCGTTGAGTGCCGCACCCTTGCCCGGTACCCCACCCATGCCGCCCTCGCCATGCCAGATGCAATCAAAGGCTGAAATGCGATCACTGATTACCATGATGGCCAACGGTGCATCGGCCGCCACCGGATACCCACGTTGCGCGATCAAGCGGCGGCTGTCGGCCGCATCCAGCCAATAGACAGAACGCACCTTGCCGCTGTGAACAGGGGCATCAGTACGAATTGGCAAGTCGTCATTGACCGCCAGCACCTTGTTTGCAAGATTCATTTGTAAGTCCCGTGCCGTGGCCTGCAAGGCCGCCTGAATTTGAGCATGCCGCGGTCCGGCAGCAGGCCAGCGCGGTCGGTCGAGTTTAACAGAGTACCGCGCTGCAGGCACCCGGCCCGCGGCCGAAATGCTGCCAATGTGGATGCTGTCGCACGTCGCAGCACTGCGCTACCATGGTTTCATATTTACCTGGATCGTTGCGATGCCTGCAAGAACATCCTTCCCGTCAGCGCTGACCCTGACCCTGTTGACCCCGACATTGCTGGGTGCCGCGCTGGCGTGGAGCCAACCCGAGCCTGAAAACAGCCTGGCCGAATGCGCGCGCGTGACAGACCACTCCCTGCGCCTGATCTGCTATGACAACTTGGCGGAGGAGACGCTGCAGCAGGAAGAGGTTCCGCCCGGCGTTGATTTTGCCGGCGAGGAACTGCTGGTCGGCAAGCGCCTGGCGGAAGAAGCGGCCACGGCCGGCAATGCCTGGGTGATTCTGCCACACCATCGCAACTATTTACTGCCATTTACCTACAACAACAGTCCCGCCAAGGAAACCTGGAACCTCCAACACCCTGACGACGGCATCGACAAACTCGAAGCCAAGTTCCAGATCAGCCTGAAAACACTGGTGTGGGAAGACATTCTCGGAGAGGGAACCAACCTGTGGGGGCCTATACACAAAAAAACTGGTGGCAACTGTACAATGGATCGTCACCGTTTCGCGAGACCAACTACCAGCCCGAGCTCATGCTGACCTTCGACAATGACTGGAAGGCACTGGGCTTTACCAATACCCTGCTGGGCCTGGGTATCATCCATGAGTCCAACGGCAAGAGTGGCGAACTGTCCCGCAGCTGGAACCGGATCAGTGCCAGCGCCGTGCTGGAACGGCGGCGCATGAGTCTCAATATCCGCAGCTGGTACCGGATTCCGGAGGGCAGCGATGACGACAACCCGGACATCGACGACTATTACGGCTACGGCGACATTACCGGCATCTGGAAAGTGGACCAGCACGAGCTCTCCGTGATGCTGCGCCACAATCTGCAGAGCGAGGGCCGGGGCGCCATCGAACTGGAGTGGAGCTTTCCCGTCAATCGTCGCTTCAAGGGCTATGTCCAGTATTTCAACGGCTATGGCGAGAGCCTGCTCGAATACAATCGCAGCGTCAACCGGATCGGCATCGGCCTGTCCCTGACCGATTTGTTCTAGGACGCTGTCGGCAGGTACTATACGCCGCTACCCACACTCTCCCGGCGAATGTACCCATGTCCAACATCAACTCCCCTGCCCTCTTCCTGGCAAAGACCGCTGTCATTGTTGCTTGTGCAGCGGTATGCAGCATGCCCGGCCTGGCCGCCGGAGCCGAGCAGGTACTGGTCAGCGCCAAGCGGATCGATGAAGATGCCACCCGCCTGCCGCTGGCGTGGTCCGCGGTGGGTGACAGCGCGCTTTCGCTGACCGCTCATACCCATCCCAACGAAATCATGCAGCGGGTATCCGGCGCCTGGATCAGTCGCGGCAACGGCCAGGAAAGCCTGACCGCGTTGCGCTCCCCGGTACTGACAGGCGCCGGTGGCTGTGGCTCCTTTTTCATGGCGCTGGACGGGATCAGCCTGCGGGCACCAGGGTTTTGCAACGTCAACCAGCTGTTCGATGCCAATATCGAACAGGCGGGCCGCATCGAGGTGATCAAGGGTCCCGCCGGTGCCATCTATGGCTCCAACGCAATGCACGGCGTCATCAATATCCTCAGTGCGGCGCCAGCAGCGGATCAGGGACAGTTGCTGTCGCTGGAATCCGGACCGGATGATTACTATCGGGCCAAATACCAGTACAGCGACAGCGATGGCGCTCACGGTCTCAGCCTGCGCCTGCACGCCGCCACCGACGGCGGTTACCAGGATGAGTCGGGTTATGAGCAGCAGAAGCTGACCCTGCGCCACGACTACAGCGGCCGGGTATGGCAGCTGCGAAGCGTCGTCGACGGCGCCAACCTGGAACAGGAAACCGCGGGCTTCATCCAGGGCTTCAGGGCCTATGCCGACAGTGCCCGCAAACGCGACAACCCCAACCCGGAAGCCTACCGCGACGCCTGGTCCCTGCGCGCCTACACCGAGGCCAGCCGCGAGCTGGAGAACGACTTCCGGCTCAGCATTACACCCTATCTGCGGCGCAACCGGATGGAGTTCCTGCAGCATTTTTTCCCGTGGCAACCAGTGGAACACAATGGTCACGAGTCGCTGGGATTGCGCACGGCCATCCACCGCGACAACGACCTCATGAGCTGGGCAGCGGGAGCCGATATCGACTATACCGAGGGCTGGTTGCGGGAGACCCAAAGCGAGGACTTCAGCCCCAATCAACCAGCGGGTGTGCACTACGATTATCGGGTGCAGGCCACCCAGAGTGCCCTTTACAGCCAGTTGCGCCTGGACTTGACTGAACGCTGGACCCTGGACGGCGGGCTGCGACTGGAGCATACCCGCTACGACTACGACAACCGCGCCGCCGACGGCCCGGCCTGTGCTCCCGGCGCCAGTGCCTGCCGCTTCTTCCGGGTAGCAGACCGCACTGACAGCTTTACAGACTGGACCTTCAATGCGGGTGCCAGCCTGGTGCTGGTACCGGACCATATCGCCTATTTGCGTGCGGCCAGCGGTTTTCGGGCACCGGAAACCAGCGAGCTGTACCGCCTGCAAGCAGGCCAGTCGGTCGCCGAGCTCGATTCCGAAGTGATCGACAATGTGGAGCTGGGCCTGCGGGGCGCTACTGACGCGGGCCTGGCCTACCAGCTATCGCTGTATCACATGAACAAAGATGAGGTGATTTTCCAGGACGCAGACCGGCGCAATGTCAGCGGCGCCAAAACCGATCATAGCGGTTTGGAGGTCAGTCTCAGCTACCGCCCCGGTAGCCGCTGGTACGGCGAGCTGGATGTCACCGCCGCGCGCCACCGCTACGGCAACAACGCGCTGCCATTGGGGGTAAACCTGCCAATCAAAGGCAACGACATCGACACGGCGCCGCGCCTGTTCGGCAGCGCCCGGCTGGGCTGGAGCTTCGCTCCCCGTTTTGGCGAGCCGACCGTAGCGGAGCTCGAATGGGTGTACATGGATGACTACTATCTGGAACCGGAAAATCGCTTTGAATACGAGGGCCATTCGCTGCTGAATCTGCGCCTCAGTGGCGCGCTGACACCGCGCCTGGGCGCCAGCGTGAGAGTCACCAACCTGTTGGGCGAGGACTACGCCGAGCGGGCCGATGTGGGCTTCGGACAATACCGCTATTTCGTCGGACACCCTGCCAGCCTGTTCGTGGAATTGCGGTACCGCTGGGGGCGCGGCTGACACATCGGTGCCAGTACATCGGCGCTAGGACATCGGTGAAATTCCCACCGCCTCCCGAACCTGCCGCAACAGCGGAGCGCTGATACTGCGGGCCCGCTCCGCGCCGCGCTGCAGTACTTGCTCGATATGCCCCGGGTTCGCCATCAGCTCCTGGTAGCGCTCGCGGGCGGCGGCCAACTCACCGTTCACCAGCTCGAACAATTGCCGTTTGGCCTCACCCCAGGCAATTCCCGCCTCGAACTCGCGCCGCATGCGCGCGGTTTCTCCGGCACTCGCAAAGGCGGCCCAGATTTGAAACACAGTGGAATCAGCAGGATCCTTGGGTTCTCCCGGTTCCTGCAGGTTGGTCTTGATCTTGTTAATGTGCTTGCGCAGCTGCTTCTCGGGCAGAAACAACGGAATGGTATTACTATAGCTTTTGCTCATCTTGCGACCATCCAGGCCCTGTAACACCGCCACGTGCTCTTCGACTATCGCCTCGGGCAGGGTAAACAACTCGGCAAAATTATGGTTGAAGCGCTGGGCGATGTCCCGCGCCATCTCCAGATGCTGGATCTGGTCGCGTCCCACCGGCACCCGCTGGGCATTGAACAGCAGGATATCGGCCGCCATCAGTATGGGATAATTGAACAGACCCATGGTAATTCCGTAGTCAGGATCTTCTCCTGCTTCCTCATTGACCTGCACCGCGGCCTTGTAGGCGTGCGCGCGGTTCATCAGGCCCTTGGCCGCATTGCAGCACAGCACCCAGGTCAACTCGGTAATTTCGGGAATGTCGGACTGACGGTAAAAAACCGCGCGCTCGGTATCCAGGCCCAGCGCCAGCCAAGTGGCGGCAATCTCCTTGCTCGACTGGCGCACCAGGGATGGATCCTGGCACTTGATCAGCGCATGCAGATCGGCAAGAAAGAAAAACGACTCGGTGCTGTCGTCCCTGGACGCGGCTATCGAGGGACGGATCGCCCCAACGAAGTTGCCCAGGTGGGGCGTGCCCGTAGTGGTAATACCGGTGAGAACCCGTGGCTTGGTCATGATCATTCCGAGTTTGCCTGAAAGCGGGCAATTCTATAGGGTCTGGCCGGCACTGGCTATTGCCGGCCGGCTTTCGGCCGGCAGAGCCCGTCCTGCAGCGTGTAGTTCGCTCAGGCCGGTGTCAGCGAACCCTGGTGGTTGTAGAAGCGCTGCAGTACGCGCGCCAGGTTGGCTGCGTCCTCGCTGCCCGCCAGCTCGCGAATTGAGTGCATTGCAAAGGTGGGAACCCCTATGTCCAGCGTACGGATGCCGGTACCGCCTGCAGTGATGGGTCCGATGGTACTGCCACAGGCCATGTCCGTGCGCACGACGAAGCTCTGTACCGGCACCTGTTCCCGTTCCGCCAGCAGGCGGAAAAAACCGGCGGTTTCGGCATTGGTAGCATAGCGCTGGTTGGCATTGACCTTGATAACGGGGCCCGCGTTCAGTCTTGGCCCGTGATTGTCATCATGGCGATCCGCATAGTTCGGGTGCAGGCCATGGGCATTGTCGGCAGAGATCATCATTGACGCCTGTACCAGGCTGGACAACTGTTCCTCGCTGCCGGCAATACGCCGCAAGGTGGAGAGCAACAGCGGCCCCTGGGCACCGGCCGTGGACAGGCTGCCGACCTCCTCGTGATCATTGCATACCAGCAGGCAACTCTGGGTGCCGTCCGCCTGCAACAGCGCATCCATTCCCGTAAAACAGCTAAGCAGGTTGTCCAGACGCGCTGACGCGATAAAGTCGCCGCCCAGTCCCACCAGTGCCGCCGGCTGACTGTCATAGAATGACAACTCATAGTCCAGTATC
Organism: Kineobactrum salinum; assembly: GCF_010669285.1. Lineage (GTDB taxonomy): Bacteria > Pseudomonadota > Gammaproteobacteria > Pseudomonadales > Halieaceae > Kineobactrum > Kineobactrum salinum. Next base: position 615,595 of record NZ_CP048711.1, read on the forward strand.
CGGCCGACCTCCAGGCCCGGGTACTCTTCCCGCAAGCGCCCGGCCAGCAAGTCGCGAAAATCAGGTTTATCCTGGCCATCAGCTATGGCAAGCACCGGGAGTATGTCGGTTTGCGGATTGACACTGCGATTCTGGTTGGCCTCCCGGTCCAGATGAATCGCCAGGCTGGGTATCACCGCCAGCGGCTGCCGGAAATCCACCAGTGCGGTGCGCAATTGTCCGCCGCTGCCGGCAAAACTGACCCGTCCGGCCAGGGAAAGATCGCGATCAAACCAGGGGTTGAGCAGCGCACCGCCGTAGACCTCCACTCCCAGCTGGAAATAGCCGCTGCGCAGTTTCTCAGGCCTGGGCTTTACCATCAGACAGGGGCTGTCGGTGTGGGCACCGACCATGCGCATGCCGGTCGCAGGCGGGGCATCACTGCCGATGATAAAGGCCAGCAGCGAGCTGTCATTGCGGGTGAGATAGTAGCGCTGCCCGGCCTGCAAATTGCCGGCACCGGACAGAGGCCGAAAACCGGCTGCCTCCAGTTGCAACACCATCTGCTCGACCGCATGAAATGGCGTAGTAGCCTGCTCGAGAAAGCTGAGCAGGCGCTGGTTGAACTGAGTCTGGGACATAGTGCTAAAAAACCTCTGTTCGGGAAATCATGGTTAGTGAGCCTTCCCACCAACGGGTAGATGGCGGTGGGGATCAGAACATCCACAGCGCGTACAGCAGCGCCGCAAGCGCCACCCGATAGTATACGAAAGGCATCAATCCCACACGATCCAGCAGACGCAGGAACAGGCCTATACAGGCGTAGGCGGTGACCGCCGAGATCAGCGCTGCCATGGCCAACAGATACCAGTTGACGGCGACCGCGCCGTTGGCCAGCTGCAGGCCCTTCAGCAACCCCGCTCCCGCAATCACCGGGATTGAGAGCAGGAAAGCAAAGCGTGCCGCCAGCTGACGACTCAAGCCCAACAGCAACCCGGCGGAAATCGTGATCCCCGAACGCGACACACCGGGGATGGGTGCCAGTGCCTGCGCCAGACCGATCACCACTGCGGCCAGCACGCCAAGCGCCCGCGGCTCACCACCAGCACGGGCTCTGCGGTCGGCAAGCCCGAGCAGCAATCCGAATACCAGCGTCGTTGTGGCGATTACCGGCAGGCTGCGCAGCCGCGACTCGATAAAATCGTCCGCCAGGAAACCAACGATACAGACAGGCGCTGTCGCCACTGCCAGCCACCACACCAGACGTACGTCGTCATTGATCGGCTGACCGCGCACCAAGCCTGCGCAACTCACCGCCATCTGCCAAAGCTCGCGCCGATAGTACAGCATGACCGCGAGCAGGGTGCCCACATGCACCGCCACGTCGAAGGCCAGCCCCTGATCCTCCCAGCCCAGCACCAGCGCCGGAATGACCAGGTGGGCGGAACTGGAAATGGGCAGAAATTCCGTCACCCCCTGCAGTAATGCCAGCAACGCCAGCTGCAACCAATCCATCATGAACGCGGTCCCTGCTCGGCGATTTTCTTCCAGCTGATTTCGTCCCGAACATAGACCGGGCAGACCTGCTCTGCCATCTGCACCTGCCCCCGCGCCAGTGCATGTTGCGCCAGTGGCAGCAGGTCCCGTGCTGCGGGCAGCAGATCTGGATGGCGCCGTGACAGACGCTCCTGGGTGGCCGCACGGAAGTGTTCCAGATAGTGCAGGCCGCTGCCGATGGCGACCAGGGTACCGCTACCGGCCAAATCCAGCTGCTCAGGTTTGGAAGCAGCCGCTGCGGTGAGAGCTTGCGGCAGCCCGTCTTCAATCTGATACAGTGCCCAGTACAACTCGCCGATATGGGCATCGAGAGTGCTGAGCACCGCCTCCCCTTCGCCGATCAGGCCCAGACGCAAGGCTGTCTGCACCTGGCAAGCCAGCGTCGACACTGGCAACGCGGGCAGAGCCGCTGCAAAACACAGGCCCTGTACTGCACTGGCGGCAATTCGCAGGCCTGTGAAAGAACCCGGGCCACTGCCATAGGCTATCGCATCCAGCCCTCCGTCGGCAGCGATTCCTTCTGGCAGCAAATCCTGCAGCATGGCCAGCAGGCGTTGACTGTGCCGTCGCGGCACGATCTCATGTATCCCGGAAATTACGCCATTGCGCGACAGTGCAACTGAACAGGCTTCCGTCGATGTGTCTATTGCCAGGATACTTGTCATATGGCTCGCCATGAAATGATTGCCAGGCACAATAACCCGGCGACGGCTTCCCCCGCGGAATGCAGCCGCGCAATTATCCCACAACGCAGGGCTGCCAAGAACCGCGCTGCTGACATTTTACCGGACTGATGATGACGACAGAAAAACCGCAGGGACTGCTGCTGGCAGGTGGAGCTGGTAGGCGAGTACAGGGCCGCGACAAGGGTCTGCTGGTATGGCGTGGCAAACCCCTGGTGCAATGGGTAGCAGAGCGGCTGCGACCACAGGTCACAACATTGACCATCAGCTGCAATCGCAACCGACATAGTTACGACCGTTACGCCGACAGAACTGTCACGGATTTCCCCGAACAAGAGTCCCGGGGTCCGCTTGCCGGCATACTGTCGCTGGCGCCGTTCGTGGCCAGGGAAGACTATCTGCTCGTCTGCCCCTGCGATACTCCGCTGGTACCGGAGGATCTGGCGGCACGGCTGGTGGCCGCGCTGGAAAGTCGGCCGGACCTGGCAGTGAGCTACGCCCACGATGCCCGGCGGGCCCACTATCTGCACGCGGTATTACGCGGCGACTGTCTCACGTCCCTGCCCCAATACCTGCAGTCAGGCCAGCGATCGGTACGGGGCTGGTATGCACAACTGGCGACGATTGCAGCCGATTTCAGTGACTGTCCAGATGCCTTTGCCAATCTGAATCTTGGGGACAATACGGAATGAGTCCGGATGCTGGCCAGTGCTTTTGTTGATGGATTTTTACCGGGGTGATTCTTTGCTCCCGGTGGCGGCCTGCCGACCGTAGCAACGCAGGGTGGACGGTGGCGCGGTTTCTGCGTCAGGGGTAATGGTGCGGTTCCTGGTCAGGGGTCATGGTGCGCTTCCTGCGTCAGCGCACCCTATGCTGATGGCGAAGCTCGCGGCCAATGCATAGGGTGCGTTGAGGCACGAAACGCACCGGGGCTGATGGCGAAGCTCGCGGCCGACGCATAGGGTGCGTTGAGGCACGAAACGCACCGGACACGCATTCCACCTGGCAACGCAGCGGTCACCCGAGCCATCCGGAAGAAAGAACTCATGCAAACAAAAAACCCGCAGTGGAAAGCCACTGCGGGTTTAGGTTTCACCAGCTGTTGTCAGGATCCGCTGGGGGTTGCTGCTGCGGAAGTTGCTGCCTTGTTCTTGGGAGCCACTTTGGTCCTGGGAGCTGTCTTGCGCCTGGGAGCCGCTTTGGCTTTTCGCTTCGTTGCGGTCGTCCTGGCTTTTTTCGGTGCTGCCTTGGCTTTTTTCGGTGCTGCCTTGGCTTTCTTCGGTGCTGCCTTGGCTTTTTTCGGTGCCGCTTTGGCTTTCTTCGGTGCTGCTTTGGTCTTGCGGGCAGTGGAGGCCCTGGCCGGTGTTGCCGTCGCTGCCGTTGACCGCCTGGCTGTCGTTTTGGCCTTGGCCTTGCTGCCGGCCTTGGCTTTGCGGGTCGCAGCCTTTGCTTTGATGGCTGCTTTTTTCTCCACAGCCTTCGCTTTGATGGCCGCTTTTTTCTCCGCAGCCTTCGCCTTGATGGCTGCTTTTTTCTCTGCAGACTTCAACTGTGCGTTAACCTTTTTCTCCAATGCAGACACTTTTGCAGAATCCGCCCTGCTGCGCGTCTTGCTCCACTTCTTGGCATATCTCGCCAGTACTTTGGCCTTGTCCGCTTCAGCCTTGGCAGCCAATTCCGCTTTTTTTGCCTCGATACGGGCACGGGCAGCAAACTGCTTTGCTTTCAGCTGGGCATCCGCCACCAGTTCCTTCAGCCGTTGCCGGTTGACTTGTGCCTTAGCCTGCGCAGCTTCGAGACGGGTCTTTGCCCGGCTTGCCGCATTGGCAGCAGCCTTCTTCGACCGCTCGTCTGCTCGAGCCCGTGCCGCCTTTACCTTGGCGCGTGCTTCTGCAAGTGCTTTCTTTTCAGCTGCTATGCTTGCCTGCAGTTTTTTCAGAGATTCCCGGGTTCTTTTCTCTGCTGCAGACACTACCGGTTGTGTCGCTTTGGACTTATTGACCGCCTGCTTGCGCGGCGCCTTCTTTACCGGCGTTTTTTTACGCGCGGCTGTTTTCGTTTTCGCCTTGCCCTTGGCAGTAGCCATATCAACGATCTCCAGATTTTGTTTTCGGGTAACGCAACTGCAAAAATAACAACAATTTCGCCACCTTACAACATGGAAATTCGCCAAGCGAAACTGCTAGTGCATTGAAAAATAGAGAAATTCAGTCCTCGGCCACTGCAACAAACCCGGCGCAAACTCCTGACATTTATTATCGGACCGAGAAATACGCTATAAATACAGTGTTATTGCTCCAGTACTGCCATGACTTTCCCGCGAATATCATCGACGCTGCCAACGCCCTCAACCCGGTGACAAGCCGGCGCCCGGGGGCCTGACATGCTGCGATAAAATTCCACCAGGGGCCGGGTTTGTTGCTGATAAACCTGTAAACGTTTGCGCACAGTCTCTTCTTTGTCGTCATCGCGCTGCACCAGCGGCTCACCCGTTTCGTCGTCCAGACCTTCCCGCCGGGGAGGATTATGTGTGACATGATAGACTCTACCTGAGGCAGGATGAACGCGACGGCCGCTCAAACGGGACACGATTTCTTCTTCGTCCACTGCAATTTCCACAACATGGTCAATATCCACGCCGGCCTCAACCATTGCTTCGGCCTGCGGAATCGTTCGGGGAAATCCATCAAACAGGAAACCATTGCGGCAGTCGGGCTGCTTTATTCGTTCCTTGACCAGGCCGATGATAATATCGTCGGATACCAACCCGCCTGCATCCATTACGGTTTTCGCCGCTACGCCAAGCTCCGAGCCCGCCTTGACCGCAGCGCGCAACATATCGCCCGTCGATATTTGCGGTATCGAAAACTTCTCCCTGATGAACTGGGCCTGGGTACCTTTACCGGCGCCCGGAGCGCCCAAGAGTATCAATCGCATTTGGGGTGAATCCTCGATGTAGAAAAAGCCGGCAGCTACCGGTCGCACTCGCAGAAAACAAAACAAACCGGACAAACGAAGGGCAGTAACCATACACATGGCGCGAACATTGCACAACCCCCACCAAAGTCTCCGATAAGGCCGCCCCGAAGCCCCTCTCCCGTCACTGGACAGTCTATCCGGTCAGGATCTTTTCTTGGCTTCGAGCCAAAGCTGTTCGAGTTCCAGCACCGTCAATTGCGCAAGATCGGGTTGTCCCGCCGCGGCGGAGGCTGTTTCCATGTGACGAAAGCGGGACTCGAACCTGCTCGATGCCTGCCGCAATACCGCTTCCGCATCCAGGCCCAGATGACGGCTGAGATTGACGCAGGTGAACAGTACATCACCCATTTCTGCGGCAATTTCGGCGTCTGAGCCCGTCTCCACAGCCGCCCGCAATTCATCAATTTCCTCATCGATCTTGACCAGGACGGCGCCGGCCTCCTGCCAGTCGAAACCCACCAGAGCCGCCCGCTTCTGCAACTTCTGGGCCCGGGGCAGCGCCGGCAGTGCAATGGGGATGTCGTCCAACACCCCGCCCTGTGCCCTGGACCTGCGTTCCGACTGCTTGATCGCTTCCCAGGAGCGCTTCACCTCGGCCACATCCACCCGCTGGTCGACAACCCCGTCAATCCTGCCATCCGCAAACACATGGGGATGCCGGCGCAGCAGTTTGTCCACCAGCGTGTCCACGACAGAAGCAAAGGAAAACAGCCCCTGCTCTTCGCCGAGGCGGGCATAAAAAACAACCTGGAACAGTACGTCGCCCAGTTCCTCGGCCACATGTGGATAATCCCCATGCTCGATGGCCGCCGCCAGTTCATAACACTCTTCCAGTGTTGAGGGTACGATGGACCTGAAATCCTGTTTCAGGTCCCAGGGACAACCGCGCTCCGGATCGCGCAAGCGCTGCATTACCTGCAGCAGGTCGGCAACAGTGTATTGGGCTCGGGACATTGAGCTACTCCTAAGTATGGCACAGGCTGGAATGGCACTTATTAACGGTTGGGTGCCTGTAATCCGGTCACTACCGCCGGAGAGTACTTTCGAGACACGCCGTGCCCAAAGCACTCGCTACGCTCATGGGGCAGGCTCTAAACCCATCCATGGGGGCTCGGTTGCCGCAGGGCCTGCCCCGCGAGCGCAGCGAGTGCTTTGGGCATCCATGCGGCAAACGGTCTCGAAAGTACTCTCCGGCAGTAGCGCCCTCACACCGAAGCAGACCTCAAGTAAATGCCCTTCGGCACAGGCTGTTTCTCGACAACCTGTCAGGCCGTGACACGTGCAACGGAAACGACATTGCTGAGACGGTCGATACGTTCCAGCAGCTTCGACAGGGCACCGAGGTCCGGCACTTCCACCGTGAGGCGCATGGTCGCAGTGTGTTTTTTTTTGTTGGTCGAGGTATTGATGGCCAGAACGTTGATACGTGCATTCGCAAACAGGCCGGTAATATCGCGCAGCAGACCCTGACGATCATAGGCTTCGATCGCCACATCCACTTCGTAGTTTTCCCGCGGCGACTCGCCCCATTCAACTTCAATGATTCGCTCAGCGCTGGTTTGCTGCAGGTTCATCAACCGGCCGCAATCGCTGCGGTGAATACTGACGCCTCGTCCCTGGGTAATGAACCCGACAATGGCATCGCCCGGCAGGGGCTTGCAACAACCGGCCATATGCGTCAGCAGATTTCCCACGCCCTGCACCTTGATCTGGCGGCGGGATACGGGTCCGTGGCCTGGCCGGGCGACAGGCAACTGGGGCTCAGCCCTGCGTACCACCAGACCCTGGGCCGCATTCAGTACCGTACCCGAAGACAGGTCGCCAGCACCGACCGCCGCGTACATGTCATCGACGGTGGGCATGTGTACCTTGCTCGCCACGCGCCGATAGTCAACGCTGGTCAGCGCCAGTCGCCGGAACTCCCGTTCCAGCAGATGCCTTCCGGCATCCACATTGTCCTCCCTGGCCTGGGCCTTGAACCAGTGCTGTACCTTGGCCCTGGCCCTGGATGTGCGCAGAAAGCCCAGCCCCGTCTGCAGCCAGTCACGCTTTGGCGTCCCCTGCTTGCTGGTGAGGATTTCCACGCGTTCGCCGGTTTTCAATGTATAGGTCAACGGCACGATGGCACCGTTGACCTTGGCTCCGCGACAGCGGTGCCCGATTTCGGTGTGAACGTGATAGGCAAAGTCCAGCGGCGTCGCGCCCTGGATGAGATTGATCACATCGCCCTGGGGGGTGAATACATAGACACGATCCTGGGTCAGATCAAAACTGAACTGCTCTGCCACCTCCCCGCTGTCCCCGGTTTCCTCGTGCCAGTCCAGCACCTGGCGCAGCCATGAGATCTTCTCCTCGTAACTGCTCGCCAGGCCCCCTTCGGAATCCGAGCCCTTGTAGCGCCAGTGTGCACACACCCCCAGTTCTGCCTCTTCATGCATCTGGCTGGTGCGTATCTGCACTTCCAGGATCTTGCCTTCAGGGCCTATGACCGCGGTGTGCAAGGAGCGATAGCCGTTCTCCTTGGGGTTCGCTATATAATCATCAAACTCATTGGGGATATTGCGCCACAGACCGTGCACCAGTCCGAGGGTGGCATAGCAATCCTTGATCTCCGGCACCAGGATGCGTACCGCGCGGATGTCATAGACCTGGGAAAAGCCGATCCCCTTGCGCTGCATTTTGCGCCAGATACTGTAGATGTGCTTGGCCCGGCCGCTGATGTTGAACTGCAGACCCGCCTGCTCCAGCACACCGGTCAGCTCTTCGGTGACCCGCGCAATAAAGCGGTCGCGCTCCAGCCGCTTGCCGTCCAGCAAGCGGGCAATCTTGCGGTAGGCATCACTGTAGATATAGCGGAACGACAGGTCTTCCAGTTCCCACTTTAGGTGGCCGATGCCCAGTCGATGTGCCAGTGGCGCATAGACATCGAATACTTCGCGCGCAATCGGCCAACGCCGCTCCTGATCATTCTTGACTGCGCGGATTGCACAGGTGCGTTCCGCCAGCTTGATCAGAGCCACCCGCACATCGTCTACCAGGGCGACCAGCATCTTGCGGATATTGTCTTTCTGGCCATGCGCCTGCCCCAATACCGGCGAATCGGTCTGGGTGCGCAGATCGCTGATGGCAGCCATCCGCAACACCCCACCTATCAGATGGGGTACACCGGGGCCGAAACGCTCACCGACCATCTCGAGCGTCAATCGTTCTTCACGCACCGCCCGATACAACACGCCAGCAACAAGGCACTGGGTGTCGACATGCAATTCCGCAAGAATCTGGGCTATGTCGAGACCAGTAACAAAGCAGTCGGACTCCCGGGCCCAATCGGGCAGGTCGCGACCACTGACAGTGCCGGCTTCACGTGCCAGGCAGCAGGCCTCCAGCAGCACTGCCTGCTCTTCCTCGCTGTGTATCACCGGCAGCTGGGCCAGCCAGCGATCCAGGTTGATCTCGCCGTTGGCCGACAAATGGGACTGCTCGCGCACTCGCACCATAGCGTGTCGTGGCTCCCTCAGGGCGTGGCAAAAACGCCGGTCGACAAATAGCGGTCACCACGATCACAGACGATGGCAACAATAACCGCTTCGCTGACCTCCTCGGACAATTGCAGTGCCGCCGCCACTGCGCCACCGGAAGACACGCCACAGAAAATGCCCTCTTCCCGGGCCAGCCGCCGCATCATCGTCTCTGACTCCTGCTGGGAAATATCCATCACCCGGTCTACCCTGGCGGCGTCGAAGATAGCGGGCAGATAGGCCTGCGGCCAGCGCCGGATACCGGGAATGCTGGAGCCTTCGAGCGGCTGCAGACCGATGATCTGGACGCCGGGATTCTGCTCCTTCAGATAGGCGGAGCAACCCATGATGGTGCCCGTGGTACCCATGGAACTCACAAAATGAGTGATACCACCTCCCGTCTGCCGCCAGATTTCAGGCCCTGTGCCACGGTAGTGGGCCAGCGGATTGTCGGGATTGCCAAACTGATCCAGCACCCGCCCCTTGCCGTCGGCCTGCATTTGCAGGGCCAGGTCCCGCGCGCCCTCCATGCCCTGCTCCTGGCTGACCTCCACCAGCTCGGCGCCGTAGGCCGACATGGCCTGCTTGCGCTCGGCACTCATGTGAGAAGGCATGATCAGGATCAACCGGTAACCACGCACAGCGGCCGCCATGGCCAGCGCGATGCCGGTATTGCCGCTGGTGGCCTCGATCAGGGTATCGCCCGGTCGGATATCGCCCCGTCTCTCCGCCTCCGCGATCATGCTCAGTGCCGGCCGGTCTTTGACTGAACCGGCGGGATTGTCACCCTCGAGCTTGGCGAGCACTGTATTGCCGGTGTTTCCCGGCACCCGCTGCAGCCGTACCAGCGGGGTATTGCCGATGCAGGATTCGATCGTTGGATACTCGGACATATTTTCACCACTACGCGCCAAGCGGGGCAGTATATCGATTTTCAATTGCGCCCGCATGCCCGGCGTCAGAGCAACGCCGCGAAGGCCACCACATAGGCCTGTTCATCGGCAATGGTCACCAGCACCCGGCTGCCCCCGCGACGGTGCGCCACCTGCAATGCGCCACCCGTCAGATGGACCAGGGGGGCGCCCAGTGGATCGTGCCGGATCTCTATATCCTGCCAGCTTACCCCCGGCCGATGCCAGTACCCAGGGTCTTGGCCACGGCCTCCTTGGCGGCAAATCGCTTTGCCAGCAGCCGCCGGGGCTCGGTACTGCGGTGATACTCCTCGCGCTCGGCCGGGGTCAGGATACGGCGGACAAACCGTTCTCCCAGCCGCTCCAGCACCGCTTCAATCCGCACCAGCTCGAGGATGTCCGTGCCCAGTGCAATCATCGGGCTGGCCTTCGATTGCGAAACTGGCGGAACAACTCGCGACTGTGCAGTGGGCGCTCGCCCAGGTGACTGGCCAGTGCCTGCCGCAGCAGGCGTTTGCAGGCGCCAGCTTGAGTGCCGCCGTACTGACCCGCGGCAATCGCCAGCAGATCGCTACCGGCAAACAGGCCCGCCGGCGCCGCGGAATCTGGCTGACAGGCGACCAGGCCAGACTCCGGCTGGTAGCGGTACCAGCCATTGGCAACGACGGGGGCACCGTTGTGACCATCCGCAGCGGGATCAAAATGGTAGCCCAATGCTTCCAGCAGGCTGAACTCGAAGCGCCGCAGGCTGAGCTCGACATCCTCTGCAGCGGCCAGATTTGTCAGCGTTTCACCATACCGGGCAAACAGCCTGGGCTGCGGGTCCTGCCGCTGCAACAGCCGCACCAGCAATTCGTTCAGATACAGACCACTGAACAGTCGCTCTGCAGCCAGGTGACAACCGCCCTCGGCCGCCTCCACCGCATTGAGCTGCTTCAATTCGGCACGCCCACCGAAGCTGACCAACAACGGACGAAAGGGTTGCAACAGTGCAGCGTTGTTGCCGCCGCGGCTGCGGCGCTGTGTGCCCTTGCCGACCACACCCAGACGGCCGTGTTCGGCGGTAAACAACTCCAGCAGCAGACTGTCGTCGCGGTAGGGGCGACTGTGAAGCAGCCAGGCGGGTTGCAGGTTGACACGCATCCTCGTCGGGCCCGCGCCTCAGCGATCGTCATAACCGAGGCTGCGCAGGGCGCGCTCGTCATCCGACCAACCGGATTTTACTTTCACCCACAGCCGCAACATGATCTTGCTCTCGAACAACTGCTCCATATCACGTCTTGCATCGCTGCCGATGGAGCGCAGGCGGGAGCCTCCCTCGCCGATAAGAATCCGCTTCTGGCCCTGCCGCTCCACCAGGATCAGCGCCGAGATATTGAGGATGCCCTCCTGCTGGACGAACTCCTCGATTTCCACGGTAACAGCGTATGGCAGCTCTTCTCCCAGTTGGCGCATGATTTTCTCGCGCACGATTTCCGCTGCCAGGAATCGCTGGCTGCGATCGGTGATCTGGTCTTCGGGAAAAAAATGAGTCGCAACAGGCAGGTGCCGCAGGATTTCCTGTTCCAGCGCGTCGAGATTCTGGCCCCGCAGCGCCGACAGCGGAATAATGGTCGCCAACGGTGCCCGCTCTGCCAACTGCTGTAACTTCGGCAGCAGCACGGTCTTGTCTTCCAGCAGATCCACTTTGTTGACCACCAGCACGGTCGGCACCGCTGCCTGCAACACCCGTTGCAGAACCATCTCGTCCTCGTCGGTCCAGGCGGTGCGATCTATCACCATGACGATGACGTCGACGTCGCGGATGGCACTTTGGGCAGCCCGGTTCATGAAGCGGTTGATCGCCCTCGGTTCGGCCCTGTGCAGGCCCGGAGTATCAACGAAAATGATCTGATGGTCCGCTTCTGTCTTGATGCCCAGCACCTGGTGGCGTGTTGTCTGCGGTTTGCGTGAGGTAATGCTGATTTTCTGGCCCAGCACATGATTGAGGAGGGTCGACTTCCCCACATTGGGCCGACCGACAATCGCGACATAACCACAGCGCGTAGTGGGTGCCAGATCAGCCATGATTTTCCAGCTCCTCCAGGGCCGCTGCGGCAGCCACCTGTTCAGCCCTGCGCCGGCTGCTGCCCACCCCCTCTATTACCGCTGCGGGGTCGGCGAGTCGACAGGCAACACGGAAGCGCTGACGATGATCGGCGCCTTCGACCGCCAGCAGTTCGTACTGCGGCAGCGGCCTGCCAACGCCCTGCAGGTATTCCTGCAAACGGGTCTTCGCGTCCTTTTCCGCGATGCTTGCCATCCCCTGCAGGCGGCTGTCGAACCAGCGCAACAGACAGGCCCGGCACTGATTGACGTCGCTGTCCAGCAGAATGGCCCCCGCCACAGCTTCCAGCGCGTCGGCCAGGATCGATTGACGCCGGTGCCCCCCGCTCTTGCGCTCGCCAGTACCCAGCGCGATAAATTCACCCAGGCCGAGTTCAGCGGCAATCTCCGCCAGGGTATCGCCCTTTACCAGCGCCGCCCGCATCCGGCTCAACTCTCCTTCGCGTGCCTGCGGGAAGTGTGCATACAGTGCTTCCGCCACCACATGATTGACTATGGAATCACCGAGAAACTCCAGCCGTTCGTTATTCCGGCCAGAGGCACTGCGATGGGTCAAGGCGAGCGTCAACAGGCCGGGATCACTGAAATCGTAGCCCAGGATGCGCTGCAGGCGTTGCCGCTTTTCCATGCCGGGTCAGGAACCCTCGGCAGTGCCAGCTTCCAGCTGCAGGTCGTCAAACCTTATGACTGCATCCACCGGTCCCGCGACGGGAATGCGGGCTTCATAATTGGCATCAATGTAGGTTTTGCCATCCCTGCGGAACACTTCCACTTCACTGGGTTTGAGACCATAAATCTGGTTGGTGTTGAACAGGTTGGCAATCTTGCGCCTGATGTCGGGGATGGATTCCACCGCAGGATCATGCTCTTGGGCAACCTTGGTTATCACTTCTTTGACGGTGAGATACTCGAAATAGCTGGGTGCCATGCGAATGGCACACATGACGAAGAATCCCACCATTATGGCGATAACCAGAATACTGGGAATTGACAAGCCGGACTGCTGCGAGCGCATTTTCATAACCCTGATCCCGAACGGTTCATACTCATTTGATGGCACCGACACGACTGAAGCTGGGAATGCTGAACAGGGAATCCCAATGCATCCAGATGGCGAAGGCCCGCCCTACTATATCCCGTTCCGGCACCTGACCCCAGACCCGGCTGTCGCTGCTGTTGTCCCGGTTGTCGCCCATCATGAAATAGTGCCCCGGCTTAACCACCACGGTGAAATCCCGCGCGGGGCGCAACTGGTCCACCTGCGTCAGGTGACTTTCCCCAGCCAGTGTTTCCAGGGCAATCTCGACTCGTGAGTCGGTGCCGGGCACCACGGCCAGTTGTTCCGCCGGCACCGGCTCGTCGTTGACAAACAACCGCTTGCCACGGTAGCTCACCTTGTCGCCCGGCAGCCCGATCACGCGCTTTATGTAGTAGGTGTCGTTCATGTGCGGGGGAAGAATACCATTACATCTCCTCTGCGAGGCTCGTTGATATCAAGCACCTTGGTGCGTATCACCGGCAGGCGCAGGCCGTAGGTGAATTTGTTGACCAGAATATAGTCGCCCACCTCCAGCGTCGGCACCATGGAGGAAGAAGGAATCTGGAACGGCTCCACCAGAAATGAACGCAGCACGAACACCACGAACAACACCGGAAAGAAAGAACGCGAGTATTCCACCAGCGCCGGCTCAGAGGCCGTCTCGGCCAGCTTGGCCTGGTAGCGCCGGGCATCGGCGCTGCCGTCCTCGGTCCAGTCGGGATACTCCAATTGCAGGGCCGCTGCGGCCTGGCGCCGGCGGGGAGCGAAGAGAACTGCGTCGATCAGCCAGATCAAACCACTGCCAAATACCAGCACCACCAGTATCAGGGGAAAATCAATCGTCATAATCGGCTACCCATCTACCCATCTACCTTGAGTACAGCGAGAAATGCCGATTGCGGAATTTCAACACTACCCACCATTTTCATCCGCTTCTTGCCCGCTTTCTGTTTTTCCAGCAACTTGCGTTTGCGGCTGGCATCACCACCGTAGCATTTGGCGGTCACATTCTTGCGCAGGGCCTTCACGGTCTGGCGCGCCACCACCTTGCCGCCGACCGCGGCCTGGATGGCGACATCAAACATCTGTCGGGGAATCAGCTCTTTCATCTTTTCAGTCAGCGCCCGGCCGCGGTACTGCACCTGCTCCTGGTGCACAATAAGCGCCAACGCGTCGACGCGGTCGCCATTTATCAGCACATCCAGCCGGGACAAACTGGCGCGCTCAAAACGGTCAAAGGCATAATCCAGTGACGCATAGCCGCGACTGACGGACTTGAGACGGTCAAAAAAGTCCAGCACCACCTCCGCCAGCGGAATATCATAGATTACCGAGACCTGCGAACCGAGAAACAACATGTCCTTCTGTACCCCGCGCTTGTCGGTACACAGGGTAATGACGTTGCCGAGGTAGGCCTGGGGCACCAGGATATTGCAGCGTGCGATCGGCTCGCGCATCTCGTCAATTTCACTGACGTCGGGCAGGGACGAGGGATTGTCGACCTGCACGACCTCACCGTTCTTTTTCAGTACCTCGTAGATCACAGTGGGTGCAGTGGTGATCAGGTCGAGATCGTATTCGCGTTCCAGGCGTTCCTGGATGATCTCCATGTGCAGCATGCCCAGAAAGCCGCAGCGGAAACCAAAGCCCAGCGCGTCGGAACTCTCCGGTTCGTAGAACAGCGAGGCGTCGTTCAGCGTCAGCTTGGCCAGCGCATCGCGAAAATCTTCATAGTCATCTGAGGAAATGGTGAAAATGCCGGCATAGACCTGGGGCTTGACCTTCTTGAAGCCGGGCAGCGACGGCACGTCCGGGGACTGGGCATTGACCAGCGTGTCACCCACCGGCGCGCCGTGGATATCCTTGATGCCGGCCACCACAAATCCCACTTCGCCGGCCCGCAACTCGCCGGTTTCCAGCCGCTTGGGCGTGAAGATACCGACACTGTCGATCTGGTGGCTCTTGCCGGTGGACTTGACCAGCATTTTCTCGCGTTTGCGCAGCACCCCCTGCTTGACCCGCACCAGCGATACCACACCCAGGTAGTTGTCGAACCAGGAATCGATGATCAGCGCCTGCAGCGGGGCCTCGCGGTCACCTTCGGGAGGGGGAATCCTGGCGACCAGGTACTCCAGCACATCCTCCACCCCCAGGCCCGACTTGGCGCTGACCAGGCAGGCTTCCGAGGCATCGATACCGATGATCTCCTCGATTTCTCTGCGCACCTTGTCCGGGTCTGCCTGCGGCAGGTCCATCTTGTTGAGGATGGGCAGGACTTCCAGCCCCTGCTCTATCGCCGTGTAGCAATTGGCGACCGACTGGGCCTCGACACCCTGACCTGCGTCCACTACCAGCAGGGCCCCTTCACAGGCCGACAGCGAGCGGGACACCTCATAGGAGAAATCGACGTGGCCCGGTGTATCGATGAAGTTCAGCTGATAGACCTGGCCATCGCGGGCGGTATAGTCCAGCGTGACACTCTGGGCCTTGATGGTGATGCCGCGCTCGCGCTCGATATCCATCGAATCGAGCACCTGTTCGTTCATCTCCCGTGCCGAGAGGCCGCCACAGTGCTGGATAAACCGGTCGGCGAGCGTCGATTTGCCATGATCAATATGCGCAATAATCGAAAAGTTGCGAATGTGGCGGAGGTCACTCACTCAAAATAGCTCGGTTGGGATAACAGGACGCTGGCCCCCATGGGACCAAAAGACGCGCGATTGTACCCCAATGACACTCTCACCGCCATGCCGGCCGGCTCAGTCCGGCACAGCCACCGCCGGGCCGGACGCGCGGCCTGCGCAGCCGTGCCGCTACCGGCTAATCGCGCAGCTTGAGCCCGATGAACAGGGGTGCTCCCCGGCGTATCAGACGCAGCGGGACGGAGTCGCCAGCGGATAATTTGCCCACCGCACGCTCAAAGGCCGCCACGTCCTTGATCGGGGTGGAGCCGATCAGAGTGATCACATCGCCCGCCACGACACCGGCTTCGGCCGCCACCGAATCGGGGTTGACCTGGCGCACCACGACGCCACCGCTGATGCCGAAACGCTCCAGCGCTTCGGGGCTGGCGTTCTCCACCACCAGCCCCAGCCGGTTGCCAGTATCGCGGCCGCCGGTATCGCTGCTGAGAGCGAAACTGTCGTCAGCGTCCAGACCGCCGACCTTGACCTTCACGTTCTTGTGCTTGCGGTCGCGTACCACCTCAACCGACACTGTGGTGCCGGGTTCGATAAGCCCGACAACGTGGGGCAGGTCCGCGGAGCTGGGAATGTCCTTGCCGTCGAAGCGCAGGATCACATCACCGGGCTTGAGTCCCGCCTTCTCGGCCGGGCCATCAGCGGCGAGCTGCGATACCAGTGCGCCCTGCGGGCGCTTCAGCCCAAAGGATTCCGCCAGGGTTTTGTCCACGTCCTGTATGGTCACGCCCAACCAGCCCCGGGTCACCCGGCCCTTGTCTTTCAGCTGGGCGACCACATTGCGGACCACGGCAGATGGAATTGCAAAGGACAGGCCGATGGAGCCGCCCGAGCGGGTGAATATCTGCGAATTCACGCCCACGACATTACCGTCCAGGTTGAACAGGGGGCCACCGGAGTTGCCGGGGTTGATGGCGACATCGGTCTGGATAAACGGTACATAGTTCTCGCCCTGCTCGGTCGGCAGGCTGCGTCCCATCGCACTGACAATGCCGGCGGTCGCCGAGTAGTCCAGGCCAAACGGGGAACCAATTGCCAGTACCCAGGACCCCACCTCGAGCCGATCCTCGGTATCCAGCGTCAAGGCAGGCAGATCGCTGGCCCCAATACGCAGCAACGCCAGATCGGACCGCGGATCGGTGCCCACTACTTCAGCGTCGTATTCCCGGCGGTCACTCATCCGCACCAGCACGTTGTCGGCGCCGTCAACGACATGATTGTTGGTGACGATATAGCCGTCACTGGAAATGATGAAACCTGAGCCCATGGACATCCGCTGCCGCTGCTGGGGTGGCTCTCCCCGATACTCGAAGAAGCGCCGCAGGTACTCGGGAATTTCCTCTGCACCCGGCGGCAGCTGACCACCGCGCCCAGCCTGGTGCTGGACAATAATCTTCACCACCGCGGGTGAGTTGTCCCGCACGATCTCGCTGAATTCCGGCAACACCTGCTGTGCAGCCAGCGCAGGCACCGCCGCGATCAACCAGAAGAAAAACAGAATTGGCAAACGTCTCATTACTGTCATGCGTTGAGTCCACATATTGCTGTTGAAAAAAAGAAAGCGCCGCCCCATCAGGGTGGCGTTGCACGCTCCATGGCGTCGCTGGACATGAGGCCGACAAGCACTGGCTGCAGGCCTGGATCCCGCCGATGGTAGCAGGCGTGCAGACGCACCGCCAACAACCCTGCCAGCAAGCCCGTCACGGCACCCGCCATCGCCGCCGCGTCAGCGGCCGACGGCCACACGCTGGCACCCAGCGCGGCCGCCGCCAGCATTGCGAGCAGGGGGGTCATGTACACCACCAGCGAACCGCGCAGGATAACCTCCTCCGGTATGCCAATGCGCACCTGATCGTTGACGCGGCAACTGGCAGGGCTGTATTCGCCCGGCAGCACCCGCACCAGGCCGCGCTGGCCATCGCGAATACGATTCAACAGCCCGTGTCCACAACCCTTGCGCGCCGCGCAACTGCCGCAGGTACTGCTGCGGATGGTCTCCACCCAGAGTGCATCCCGCTCGATCGCGACCACCCGTCCGGTCTCGCTAATCATCCGTCTGTGCCACCCGCACCGAGTCAGCCACCATGCGCGCGGTATTGATCGGCACTTCACCGATCACCGTCACCAGCACTGGTTGTTTCGCCAGCTGCATGCCGCGGGTATAGGACAGGGTGCTGCCGACCCGCGCCACTCCTTCGCCGGACTGGATCGCCCGCCCCAGGGGTTCCAGAAAGACCGAAAATACCGCGAGACCATCCGTATAGGTGCGACGGGCATTTTCCAGTCCGGCACCGTCTGTCAGGGTAAAGCCACGGGGGACCCAGCCGACGGACCAGGGCATGCCCACCGGGCGGGCACGTACAAGGGGAGACACCGGGTGCGGGTGCAGAGCCGGGTGCACGACATCGATATCCAGACCCGCCGAAACCGGCTCGCCATAGGTGAGGTCGGCAAACTGGAACCGTTCCAGCACGGTATCACCACCGCCCAGCGTGCTGGTTCGCAGCAACAGCCCGGTTTCCCGGTCGAGTTCGATGATATAGCCGTAACGGTACATGTCCCGGGGCTGGGCCAGCAGCTTTACCGCCTGCCGCCCGGCAATGCGCTCCCCTCCTCCAGCTGAAAGCGATAATAGCCGGCCAGCCCGCAATCACCCGCCTTCAATTGTTGTCCCAGCAGCAGATTCTGGCCCGGATGCACGCAGTCGAGCGGGTGCCCGACCCGGGTCACTTGCACGCCCTGCCCGGTGAGGCGGGTCATGCGTTCGGAACTGTGGCCGGCATCGACCAGATGGGCCACCTGCACCACCTGCATGTCTTCACCGCGCTGGAGCGTAACCACGCCGTGGTAGGACACCTGCTGGTGACTGCGGGACATTTTTTCCAGCCATGACAAGGCTTCGGCATCGGTATCGGAACAGGTAGCGGAGCGGGAGATGGACGCTGGCAGAAGTGTCGAGATCAACAAGGTGACAAGCGCAGCAGTACGGCCAACTCTCGCCACGGTAATCACAGACCCTGTCATTCTTCGATATGCGGAACGCGGGCGAAGGGAATAAGCCCCTGGGGGGAGTTGAGCGCCGCATGTTCCGCGTGCTCCTGCATGTATTCATGCATGCGTTGTCGCGCCAGTTCACGGTAGGCGGTGCGCGAGGCGGGCTGCAGCTGGGGCACAGCCTGGGTGCCATAGCTGGCACGCATGGGACTGCCCCCAGGCTGTTGATCAGCCCTACGGGTGACACGCCGCTGGCCATTGCCGGACCGCCGGGCTCACTGTCGCCGTCACCGGCCGGATACAACTGTTGGCCGCCAAACACGACCGCCGCAGTGACCGAAGCCGCCACCGCAAAGCTGGCTGCAGGCCGCAGCAACCGCTGCCAGCGGCTGCCGGCAGCTGTCGCCGCAGCGAGTTCAGCGGCAATCGCGGCGCTAACCCGCGTGGAAATATCCAGCTGCAGCGACCCGAGCTGATCGCCCGCGACAGCCGCGCGCGCAGCATTGTAGCGGATCCAGGTACGGCGTAATTCGTCGTCCTCCTGCAGCTGGCCCAGTAGACGTTCAAGTTCCAGTTCGTTGGCTTCATCGTCCATCAAGGCAGACAAGGATTCGCGCTGTCTTTCAGTCATTACTCATATCCTCCGTGCTGGCGCACGAATGGTTGCTGGCCCGGCCTGTGGCCGTAAATACCCATGTAGGTGTTACATCTCACCATCCATCTGCTCCCTCACCTGCTTGTCTATCGACTCCCGGGCACGGAAGATGCGGGAGCGCACCGTGCCCACAGGACAATCCATGATCTCGGCGATATCCTCATAACTCAGACCATCAAATTCACGTAAAGTTACCGCGGTACGCAAATCGTCGGGCAATTCCCGGATGGCGCGTTCAACCACCACCTTGAGCTCGGCGCCGAACAAGGCTGTCTCCGGAGTTTCGATTTCACGCAGGGCGCCGCCGCCCTCAAAATACTCGGCATCACCGATCTCGACATCCGAGCCCGGCGGACGCCGGGAGCGGGAGACCAGGTAGTTCTTGGCCGTGTTGATGGCAATTCGGTACAACCAGGTATAGAAGGCACTTTCACCACGAAACTTGGGCAGCGCCCGATAGGCCTTGATGAACGCTTCCTGGGCAACATCCTGTACCTCGTCCGGGTCGTTGACATAGCGACTGATCAAACCAAATATCTTGTGCTGGTACTTCAGCACCAACACGTCAAATGCCCGCGAATCGCCTTTTTGCACCCTGGCAACAAGTTGCTTGTCGGTAGGCGCAGCGGTCATGTACTCACTCCTTCCCTGGCCCACGACCTTGCGATCCCTGCTTCGAAACCGGCAGCCACCACAGCGCACCGGAGAACAGCCCGGTGGCAATAACGGGCACGACGCCGTTTGTAGGAGGCGTTAGAGCCACAAAAGTTCCACAATCCCGGATTTCCTTATTCAGCGCCACCTCGTATACTCGCGAGCCAGGCGGAGGGAGTACTGTACCAGAATGAGGACCAGTACCTAAGTTATTGAGCCGCATAATATATTTCAGCCACAGAGGCGGCAAGCGTCAACCTCATGTCAAGTCGACAATTCAAGCACGACGTGCTCATCATCGGCAGTGGCGCCGCAGGCCTTTCGCTGGCGCTGCGGCTGCCCGCACAGCTGCGCGTCGCACTGTTGTCAAAGGGCGACCTCAATGAAGGCTCGACCTACTGGGCCCAGGGCGGCGTGGCGGCGGTACTGGACTCCAGCGACACGGTCGATTCCCACGTCGCCGACACGCTGGCCGCAGGGGCCGGCCTGTGTCGCCGGGAAGCAGTGGAATTCACCGTCTCCAGCAGCCGCAGCTGTGTCGAGTGGCTGGTTGCCCAGGGCGTGAACTTCGATCTGTTGCCGGACCAGACACAGGACTTCCACCTCACCATGGAGGGAGGGCACAGCCACCGCCGGATCATCCACTCGGCTGATCGCACCGGTCAGGCGATTTCAGAGGTACTGACCCGGCGGGTGCTGGAAGCGGACAACATCGAGATTTTTCCGCAGCGGGTAGCCGTGGACGCCGTCATACATGAGGGCCGCTGCGAAGGGGCCTATGTGCTGGATCGGCGCAGCGATGCGGTGGACCTGTTCCAGGCCCGCGCCGTGGTTTTGGCGACCGGCGGTGCCAGCAAGGTCTATCTCTATACCAGCAACCCCGACGGCGCCACTGGCGATGGCATCGCCATTGCCTGGCGGGCCGGCTGCCGGGTAGCCAATCTGGAGTTCAACCAGTTTCACCCCACCTGCCTTTATCACCCCAAGGCCAAATCCTTCCTGATCACCGAGGCCATTCGCGGCGAGGGTGGTGTATTGCGCCTGCCCGACGGCAGCCGCTTCATGCAGCGATTCGACCCGCGCGCGGAACTGGCGCCCCGGGATATCGTGGCCAGAGCCATCGATCACGAAATGAAACGCCTGGGTATCGACTGTGTATTTCTGGATATTTCCCACAAATCGCGGGAATTTCTACAGGAGCACTTCCCCACCGTCAGCGCCCGCTGCCTGGAGCTGGGCATCGACATTGCAGCCGAACCCATCCCGGTAGTGCCGGCCGCCCACTATACCTGTGGCGGGATCATCGTCGATACCACCGGCCGCACTGATCTCGCCGGTCTCTACGCGATCGGCGAGAGCTCCTCTACCGGCCTGCATGGCGCCAACCGCATGGCCAGCAATTCCCTGCTGGAGTGCATCGTGTATGCGCAGTCGGCGGCAGCGGACATCGTTCGGAGTATTGCCGACGCCCCGCAACCCAGTCCCGCCCCGGGCTGGGATGAAAGCCTGGTAACCGATTCCGATGAAGATGTGGTGATCTCGCACAACTGGGACGAGCTGCGCCGCTTCATGTGGGACTATGTCGGCATCGTGCGGACCAACAAGCGTCTCGCCCGTGCCGAACACAGGGTGCTGCTGCTGCAGGCGGAGATCGCCGAGTACTACAGCAATTACAAGGTCAGCAACGACCTGCTGGAACTGCGCAACCTGGCGATGGTAGCCCAGTTGATCATTCGCTGCGCCCAGGCCCGCAAGGAGAGCCGCGGTCTGCACTATACCCTGGATTACCCCGCTACACTGGCCGTGGCCGAGGACACCATACTGGTGCCGGACAATTCAGCCCTGCAGGGTCAGCCGCCGCCGCAGCTCGCGCCAGGCTGAAGGCTCGCAGCTGTCGGCCCACAGCCACAGCCGCCGCCGCGCGCCCGTCTCCTGGTCGCGCAGGGCAATGCACAGCAGCCAGGGGAGACAGATACTGCCCTGATCCGGCAACACGGGCCGCGGCGCGCTCGCGCAAGCATCGCGCAGCCACCAGTACCGGGCGCCGCAGAGCAGGCGCAGACCAGCGGAACCGCCGCCTCGCCAGATACAGCCCAGACACCACAGCGCCGGCAGCAGCAGGCCGGCTGCCAGCAGCCCATGCCCGCGCAACTGCAACTGGTACAGCGCCATCAGCACCAACGCACCGTAACCCAGCCCCAGCAGTCGTCCCCAGGGACGGTCACTGCAGCTCAGGGCGAGCGTGGGTGAATTCGAGTATTTTCCGGACAATCTCGGCCAGCTCCTCATCTGCAGGGGTGTTGCGATGCAGAAACCAGGCAAACAGGTCCTGATCCTCACAGGCCATCAGCCGCTTGTAACGCTCCCGGTCGACCGGCGCCAGCGACGGGTAGCAATGGGCCACGAAAGGCTCCAGCACCAGATCCAGCTCCAGCATGCCGCGCCGGCTGGCCCAGCGCATGCGGTTGATTTCCTCGTCCTGTATCATGCAGTCTCCCGGACAGCGCTGGAACATCAAAAAGCGCTATTATACCGACGCACCGCATCCGCGGGAAATTCACGCCCGCGATGACACCGGTTGCCGACGTTTGTCACCGCAAGGAGGAACCAGTCCGTGCCAGCCAGCTACATCGCCCCAGCCGCCGAGGCCCTGCTCCACGTCACCGGATCCGACGCCCTGGACTTTCTGCAGAACCAGACCAGCTGCGACCTGCGCGAGCTGGAAACCGGCCGCGCCTGTTACGGCGTCTACTGTACGCCCCAGGGGCGAGTGGTCTGCGACTTCCTGGCGCTGCAGGCAGCGCCGGACCACCTGATTCTGCGTCTGCGGCACGATATTCTGGAACAGACAGTCAGCACACTGGCCCGCTTCGCGATGTTCTCCAAGGTAAACCTGCAACCACAGCTGGATCATTGGCAGCTGCTGGTGTGCTGGGGCGAGCGTGCGGGCCCGGCGCTGGCGGCGCTGTATCCGCAACTGCCGGCGGGCGCGCTGGACTGCGTCAGCCAGGACGGTGCATTGCTGGTGCAGCTCGACGCCAGCGGCAGCCGCTTTGAATGCCTGATCGACAATCGGGCGCAGCCGCAACTGGCGCAGCAGCTGGCTGGGCAGCTGGCAGCGGGGGACGAAACCGAGTGGCACGCGCTGACCCTGCAGGACGGTATCGCCCGCATCGAGGCGGCCACCGTTGCGCAATTTTTGCCCGAACAACTGAACTACGACCTGACCGGCCATATCAATTTTCGCAAGGGTTGTTATCCCGGCCAGGAAGTCATCGCCCGCATGCACTACCGCGGCAAGGCCAAACGCCGCATGCTGCTGATGCAGCTGCCCGCTGGCGCCCTGCCCGCAGCCGGCGCCCCGCTGTATCACCAGGGCGGGGAACGGGTTGTGGGCAACATCGTCAACAGTGCCGCTACCGGCACTGGCACACTGGCCCTGGTAACCACAACCCGGGCCGGCGTCGACGGAGATCTCCGCCTGGCTCCCGACGCCAGCGCCCCCCCACTGCAGCAACTCAGCCTGCCCTACCCGGTGGAGCTGGAGTAGTACTCCTTCAAGGCGTAACTACTCCAGCGGTGGCAGCTGCCAGTCGATCGGCGTCTCGCCCCGGGCCCGCAGGTAATCATTGGCCGCGCTGAAGTGGCCGCAGCCGAGGAAACCGCGGTGCGCGCTCAGCGGAGACGGGTGTGTCGAGCGCAGAACACAGTGGCGGTGGGTGTCGATAATCGAACCCTTGCGCTGGGCATAGCTGCCCCAGAGCATGAAAACCACACCGTCACGCTGCCGGTTTACCACCTCGATCACGCGATCGGTAAATTGCTCCCAGCCGCGGCGCTGGTGCGAGGCCGCCAGACCGCACTCCACCGACAGTACGCTGTTCAACAACAGCACGCCCTGGTCTGCCCAGGCGGTCAGGTCACCGTGGGTTGGGGGGCCGATACCCAGGTCACGTTGTATTTCACGGTAGATATTCTGCAGTGAGGGCGGAATCCGGGTACCCGCCCGCACCGAGAAACAGAGGCCGTGGGCCTGACCCTCGCCGTGGTAGGGGTCCTGACCCAGGATCACGACCTTGACCCGCTGCAATGGCGTGTGATTGAAGGCGCTGAATATTTCATCGCCGGGAGGAAAGATGCGCTTGCCGGCGCGTTTCTCGGCCTGCAGGAACTGCTTGAGTTCGCGCATATAGGGTTGCCGGAACTCGGTTTCCAGCTGAGCCAGCCAGGACGCTTCCAGTTTGACCGCCGTCGCCATTCAGATACTCGCAGCCATCAGTACCACCTGCTCGGCGAGCGCCGCCCTGGGACCGGCCTCAGCCGGCAGCAACAGGCGTTTGTCGCGCTGACGCCGTCCGGCGCTGGCATTGTCCACGGCCAGCAATTGCGGTGCCGCGAAGGCGGCCTCCCGGCGCCCCGCGGAAGGCTCGCCGTACAGCGTCGTGCGCATGCGGGGTACGCGTCCGGCCGCTCGAATGCGGGCCTCCATGCGCGCCGGTGACCACTCCTGGCCGTGGCTGGAACCCGCGGCCCGGGTGATGCTCTCATTCATCAGCGTACCCCCCAGGTCGTTGGCGCCGGCCTGCAGGCAGGCAGCTACACCGGCCTCCCCCATTTTCACCCAGGACACCTGGATATTGTCGATATAACGGTGCAGTACCAGCCTGGCCACCGCGTGCATCATTACTGCCTCGCGGAAGCTGGGGCCCCGCCGTGCCCTGCCGCGCTGGTACATCGGTGCTTCCATGTGGACAAAGGGCAGCGGCACCAGCTCGGTGAAACCGCCAGTGCGCGCCTGCAGGCGACGAATGGCCAACAGGTGGCGGGCCCAGTGCCGGGGTTGTTCGACATGGCCGTACATGATCGTCGCGGTGGTGCGAAAACCCACCCTGTGCGCAGTTTCCATCACCTCCAGCCACTGCGCCGTATTGAGCTTGTCGGGGCACAACACCGCCCGCACCTCGTCGTCCAGAATCTCCGCCGCGGTGCCGGGCAGGGTATCCAGGCCGGCGGCTCGCAGCTGCCGCAGATAGGTTTCCAGCGGCAGGCCCAGCGTGGCCGCGCCCTGCCAGACCTCCAGCGGGGAGAATGCGTGGATGTGCATGTCCGGGGTTGCCGCGCGCACCGTGGCGAGAATATCCAGGTAGGTCTGGCCGGTGTAGTCCGGGTGGATGCCGCCCTGCATGCACACCTCGGTGGCACCGCGCTGCCACGCCTCGCGGCAGCGCCGGGCGATCTCGGTAGCACTGATGTCGTAGGGACGCCCGCGCAGCTGTTCGCTCAGCTTGCCCTTGGAAAAGGCACAGAATTCGCACTTGAAGTAACAGACATTGGTGTAGTTGATATTGCGATTCACCACATAGCGCACGGTGTCGCCACAGCGCTGACGCCGCAGACGGTCCGCGGTGCGCACCAGCCAGCTGAACTCATCGCCGCGGCACTCGAACAGGCGCTCCACTTCCGCCTCGCTTAGCTCGGCGCCGGCCTCACAGCGCTCGGCGATGGCGCGCAGCTCAGGCGCCAATGCCACCGCTCCCCGCCGCTGCAGCAGCTGCGCCTCAATCGGCGGTACCGGCGCGTCCTCGCCGGGAGTCCAGTTGTCGCGGCGGGCGTAGCCGCTGGCGTCCTGCTGGCGCAGCACCGGACCGCGCACCGCGGTATCCAGCCACAGTGCAGGCTCGCGCAGGTATGACGGATAAATGGTCAAGCGCTGCTCCAGGAATTTACCGGCGACGGCTGTTTCCTGCGCCAGCTGCTCCAGGTGGGGCCAGGGCGCTTCCGGATTGACATGGTCCGGGCTCAGGGGCGACACGCCGCCCCAATCATTGATGCCCGCCGCCACCAGTTGCGGCAGCACTCCCGGGCTCAGATTGGGCGGCGCCTGAATATTCATCTGTGGGCCGAACAGCAGCCGCGCCACGGCAATTGTCCACAACAACTCCTCCAGCTCCGGTTCCGGCGCCTGCGCCATGCGGGTGCCCGGCTTGGCGCGGAAATTCTGGATAATCACTTCCTGCAGATGACCGTGGCGCCGGTGCAACGTCCGCAGCGCCAGCAGGGATTCGATCCGCTCCCGCCGGGTCTCGCCGATGCCGATCAGGATGCCCGAGGTAAAGGGCACCCTGGCTTCGCCTGCCAGCTCGATGGTCCGCAGACGCAGCGCCGGCACCTTGTCGGGTGAACCATAGTGAGGCATGCCCTTGTCACAGAGCCGGTCCGAAGCCGACTCCAGCATGATGCCCATGGAGGCACTCACCTCGCGCAATGACGCGATCTCGCCGGCGTCCATACAGCCAGCGTTGATGTGGGGCAGCAGGCCGGTTTCCCGCAACACCCGCCCCGCCACCTCGCGCAGGTAATCCAGGGTGCTGGCAAAACCCATCTCCGCCAGCGCCTCGCGGGCGGCCCGGTAGCGCAGTTCCGGCTTCTCCCCCAGCGTGAACAGCGCTTCCTGGCAACCCAGCGCGGCTGCTTCCCGGCACAGGGCCAGCACCTCCTCCACCGGCATGAACGGTGCCTGGATTTTCTTCGGTGTACGCGCGAAAGTGCAGTAGTGGCAGACATCCCGGCACAACTGGGTCAGCGGGATAAACACTTTGCGGGAATAGCTTAGGATGTGGCGGTGACCGCGATCCCGCAGCGTGCCGGCAAGCGCCACCAGGCCCGGGGTATCGTCGCATCCAGCCAGCGCCAGGGCCTGCCTATCGGTGAGCGTGGCCCCGGCCAGCAGCTCATCGTGCAGGGTCGGCCAGTCTGTCACCTGTTGCTCGCCGGATGGCGATGTCGAAAGCCGGCTCGCCAGATAGCGCGCAGTGTATTCACCCACCGGCGCCGCCTGCAGCAGCGCCTGCCAGTCGTCAGCGGTGTCGATGTCCCGCGCCAGCCCCTGCCGCTGCAGCACGTGGACCGGCACCGCCGCCTGGCGGGCCCAGCGCAGATGTACGGCGCAGCTGTCGGGACCGAAGCTGAACGCCGGCGGACGCGCGGTATCGAACAGCAGCAGGTTGGTGCCGGCCCGGTGCCGATCGCAGGCGACGACCAGACCCGGGCAGCTCGCATAGCGTTCCAGCGCAGCGTCGATATCCGCCGCCGTCAACTGCGGCAGGTCGGCGTGCACGACCAGCGTCAAGGTGGGGTTGCCGCGATGCTCGCGCGCCAGCTGTTCCAAGGCCGCTGCCAGCACTGTATTGAGCTCCGGAGGAGACGGCAGGTTCGGACGTATCGGGCGTAGCAAAGCATGCTCGGGGAGATGGCGCAGGCGCGGTCCAGCAGCCAGCAACGGCGCTTCGGGGTCATCGGAGATCAGGTTTATCCGGGCGATGGCGGGATGGTCCGCCAGCACTGCGATTACATCCCGGGCCATGGCCCGGACCAGTGCGCTGCGTTCGCCGCGCGGCAGCAGTGCGGCCAGGCGGGACTTCGCCGCCGTCAGCAGCTTCAGTGGCAGCAGCACCTCGACCGGGGGCAGCGAACTCATCCTAGTACCTGCTGCAGACAATCCTGTGCCAGCGCCTGCTTGTCAGCACGCGTTTGCATTACCGTCGCGGTCACCCTCACCTCCATTCCCAGCATCTGTATATCCGCGGCCAGTGTAGCGTCACTGTGATCAATCACAAAGATGTCGACCAGACCGGGATAGTGCCGCGCGTAGTATTCGGCGACGCCCAGCGCTGTCACCGGCAGCGCAAGTTCAGCCATCATCTTCGCCGCGGGACCCTTGATCGCACGACCGCCGACGATCGGACAGACCGCCAGTACGGGTCCTCGCAGCTCCCGCAGCAGCTGCCAGCAGCCGTCGAGCTGCAGGATGGGCGCGACGCTGACAAAGGGATTGGACGGGCAAATAATCACGCCACTCACAGCCTGCTGCCGGCACAGTGCCACGATATCCGCCTGCAGACGGGCCTCAGCCAGACCCGCGAAACTGAAGCCGCCGACCCGCGGCTGGCACTGGCGCCGAACAAAATAGTGCTGGAACGGCAAGTCCCCCTCATCGCTGTGGACCACGGTGCTCACCCGATCATCACTCATCGGATACAGCCGCGCTGTCACCCCCAGGCGCCGCGCCAGCTCGGCGGTCAACGTGGACAGGGAGCAGCCAGCGGCCAGTTGCCCGGTCCGCCACAGATGGGTGGCCAGGTCACGATCCCCGAGCCGGAACCAGGTGTCGGCAGACAGGCTCTCCAGCGCAGCCAGCACCTGCCAGCTTTCGCCTTCCAGGCCCCAGCCCTGCCGCTGGTTGCTGACACCTGCGAGGGTATAGAGCACGGTATCGATATCGGGGCAGATGGTCAGGCCCAGGTGCTCGAAATCGTCCGCGGTATTGCTGGCGATGTGCAACGCTGCGGGGGGCAGTACATCCGCCAATCCCAGGCACAACTTGGCCCCGCCGACGCCGCCGGACAGTGCCAGGATGCTGGCATCCGTGCCCCTCATCGAAACAGGTCCAGTTCCCGCGGCCGCAGCAAGGCCCCGCAACCGCCCGCCGCCGGCCGCAGGCGGGCTCCCCGCACCAGTACCACCGGCAGACCCTCCGCGGCCTGCCCCATCAGGAGGGATGCCGCCGCCGCCAGCTCATCCGCCACCGCGGCTTCCGTGACCTCCAGCCGGTTGCCGAACAGGTCCTGCCCACCCACCTGATTGAACAGTGGATCCAGTCCCGCACTGCCCAGCGCAATACCGACGGTGCCATTGCGCCAGGCGCGCCCGGCACTGTCATTGATGATCACCTGCGGGGCGCAACCGCACAGCCGCAGCAGCGAGGCCCGCAGCGCCGCCGCCGACGCGTCGCAGTCAAGCGGCAACAACAGAACCTGGGGATCGTCCGGCGTATTGTGAATATTGGAACGGTCGATACCGGCATTGGCGTGCACGTAGCCGTTGCGATGCTCGACGATAATAACCCCCGCCCGCACCCGCAGCACTTCCCGCGACTCGGCCAGGATGAGTTCCACCAGCCGCGGATCCTTCTGCGCCTGCGCCGCCAGCTCGACCGCCGCCGGACCGGGCTCAACCTCGACCAGCCGGCGATAGCGCCCTTCCGCCTTGGAGACGATCTTCTGCGCCAGCACCAGCACATCGCCCTCGCGCAGGGTCAGTGCATTGGCTGCCAGCGCCGCGGCGATCAGGTCCGCGAGGTCATCGCCGGGCACAATCCGGGGCAAGCCCTCCAGTGCAATCAGCTCGAGGCGGGTACTCATCCATGGCTTTCCAGCCCGCTGATCTTGATACCCGCGTGGCAGTTGTATTGCTTGTTGATGACGATCAGCACCGAAGTCAGTGCCTCCGCAGCAGCGGCGTTGTTGATCATGCCGGCATGAAAACCGCGCATGCCGGCCGCCTGCACCAATTTGATGACTTCTGCACGAGCCTCCTTGCTGTTGCCGCAGACCAGCACGTCGCAGTCGACGGCCGCACTCTCCTGCAGGTGCGCCGCCGCCACGTTCTGGAACGCCGACACCACCGCAACCCCCTCGCCCAGCAATTCCTGTGCAATCTGGCCGGCGCTGCCGGCTGCCGGCAATTGCACCCGGGCAACGCGCGGCGGTACCAGCGGCACCGTGACATCGATCAGGATCTTGCCCTGCAGCGCAGCCGCCACCTGTTCCAGAGTACTGGTCTGATGGCTGAAGGGTACTGTGAGCGCGGCTATATCCGCGGCGCTGGCAGCAGCCAGGTTGTCCATGCCCTCCACCGCAACCGCCGCCACACCGCGCTGGTCCATCACCGCCTGCAGGTCGGCGGCGGCAGCGGCAGCCTTGTCCCGGGTGCGGGAGCCGATGATTACCCGGTAACCTGCCTGCGCCCAGCGTCGCGCCAGGCCTGTGCCCAGCTCCCCCGTACCGCCCAGGATCGCCAGCACTGGCAATGTCTCAGTCGCCATATTTCTTTTCCCCGTCTGTTGGCCCACCGCCGATGGCGCATCTTAGGCAAATCAAAAGGTGACCACAAGCCACTGCATATAGCCCGGACGGTGTTTC
The DNA here is from genome assembly GCF_010669285.1 of Kineobactrum salinum. Classification (GTDB taxonomy): domain Bacteria; phylum Pseudomonadota; class Gammaproteobacteria; order Pseudomonadales; family Halieaceae; genus Kineobactrum; species Kineobactrum salinum. The sequence continues at coordinate 645,349 of NZ_CP048711.1, forward strand.
CGAACGGTTGCCCGGGAATAAACAGGGACCCTGCGCCGTCGCGCGGCTTGTCCGTACCGTACTTGGCGGTATACTGGCGGCGCAGCCCACCATCCGGCTTGCACTCATTCAGGAACAGCCAGAGACCGCATGTCGCAGACCAGCCCACAACCCAGGCGCCGCGTTGCCGCAGAACTCACACTGGACGACGGGCCCTGCCTGAGAGGTGAGGTGACACTGGCCGCGGACGGCCACCTGCACATGAACAATGTACGCCTCGCCAGCGGAAGCCGGGAGAACAAGCTCAATGTGGCGCTGGGCACCTCCGGCGTGCTGTCCTTTCCGTCCCTGGTCGACAGCGAGGGCCGTATCAGCGAGCTGGCAGTGGCGGTACACGGTGCCGGCGGCAAGGGCCTGGCGCTACGTCCCGCAGCCCCGAAGGAAACCGTTGCACAGCGCTGCGTCGCGGCGCTGGCAAAACCGGTACCGGGTGGCGCCAACTCCCCGACCATCGCCCGCTCCGTGCTGCTGGATGAATACCGCCACCTCAGTGTGCAACTGCTGACAGAGATGCTGAGTACCTTTCTGGACAATCTGACCGATCACCTGCTTGAGCTGAACCTGGGCAATAGGGTCAGCCACAGCACGGTCACCGACGCTGTCACCGTGTTGCAACTCAAGCGCAAGGCCATCATCCAGAGTTATATTGAACACTTTCTGCGCTATCACGAAGATCTCACACCACCGACCTCGGAACGGGACCAGTGGTGGGACCTGGTCGACCACAGCGGCGCGCTGGACCTGGTGGACCTGAACGATTTCGAGGACTATCTGGCAGTCGAGCGCATGGTCACCATTGGTGAAGACCTGCATCGGGTGGCGCTGGAAACGCTGCTGATCAGGGTGGCCACACTGATTGACGCAGAGCCGCTGACGGTGCGCCTGCCCGAGCACGTCGGCTCGCTGAGCCGCGCCCTGCAGCAGGTGATGGGCCTGTATCGGCTCCCCCACAAGCTTATGCCACAGCTGTTTGATCATTTCGTGATCCATTTCGTGCGCCGGCTGGACGAATATTATGAAGTCCTGAACCAGTTTCTGCTGCAGGCGGGTATCCGACCTGAACTGGAAGAAGAGATTCGCACCCGGGGCTCGCTGTTGTGGCGGTCCCAGTCTCCGCGACCACCGCGGGCGACGCGGCATGCTGATCACAGCGCCATTGCTGAAACGCAGGTCCAGCAGCCCTCGCAGGTGTCGCGGCCGCCGGCTGCGACCGGTTACCTGGGTGAACCGCCAGATACCACCAACGGCGCCGGCGTCGCTGAAGCTGCAGCCCCGCGCGCCGCCCCCACCACTACCGGCTCCTTCAGTCCCCAGAACCTCTACCGCTCGGTCATCGATGCACTCAACTTCAAGCGCGAAGTGGAACACGGGATCGCCGAAGCGGCCGCCGGCCAACCTCTAGCCGACGTCCAGGCCGTGGTCACGGCACTCGCCAGCCTGCAGCGCAATACCAGTGTGCGCGAAGATATCCAGCGCGCGGGTTCCATGGCCGAGTACCTGGTTGCACAGGGAGACAGGCTGGAGGCGCTGGGCACCGCCAGCGGGTTGAGCGCCGACAGCCGCAACCAGCTGGATCTGGTGGACAGCCTGTTCGGCACCATCGATTCCCAGCTGGATGTAGCGGCTGCGCTGAAACCAACCCTTGGCAATCTGCAGATACCCTTGGCCCGCCTGGCGCTGCTGGAGCCCCACTTCTTTCTCGACCCGGCCCACCCTGCGCGCAGCCTGCTGGACCAGTTGTCGGTGCTGGCCAACTCCTCCAATTTCCCCAACAAGATGCTGGAGAGCCGGGTGGCCGGCATCGTCGATGACATCATTGAGCGTTATGACAGTGACACCGCCGTCTTTGACAGCGCCCTGGCCAGCGTGGAGAAACTGGTACGGCAACAGGAGCGGGCCCACTCCCGCAACCTGGAGCGTGTGGTCAAGACCCAGGAGGGCAAGGAGAAACTGCAGCAAGCCAGGGATGCAGTCGCCCGCACAATCCAGGACACGATAAAACCACCCGAGGCGCCCCAGGTACTGCTGGAACTGATTGATCAGGGCTGGCGTGACCTGATGGTGCTGACCCATGTCAAAGAGGGTAAAGCCAGCCGCGCGTGGCGCGAACAGGTTCGCACCCTGGAGGTCCTCGGCTCATGGCTGGTCGAGCAGCACCAGGGCGAGGTTGACGAAGACCTGCTGGTGCAACGCAGCCTGGAGGCGGAACCGTTCATCGACATGATTGAACAGCAGGTCAGCTCCGCCCTGCCCGGCAATGTGGGCATCGCAGCGGTCCTGGACGAGCTGCGCGCCATCCTCGCGGGCGAACAAACACTGGTCATTGGCGCCGTTCCCGCGCAGCTTGTCCACACTCCGGAGCCACCCTCCCAGCTGCGGACGCGGCTGGACAAGACCCGCCGGCTGCGCCGCTGGGTCCAGCGTGTAGAACAGCTGGAGACCGGCAACTGGCTCAACTACCGCGACCGCGAGGGCCAGCGCCGCCGCATGCAGCTGGCCTGGATCAGCGACCACAGGGATCGCTACCTGTTCGTCAATGATCGCGGCCAGAAGGTGGCCGAGCTCAATCGCGTGCAGCTGGCCCGCCTACTCAGCCGCGGAGCACAGCCACCGGCACCCGCCGACGAGCTGTCGGTGGTCGAGAAGAGCATGTACGGGACCCTGGAGCACGTGCAGCGCAGCCTCAGTTTCGCCCGCAACCACGACTCCCTGACCCAGCTGATCAACAAGGACACCTTTCTGTCGCAGCTTGGCCGCAGCTTGAAGCACGCGCATCAGCACTCGTCCCAGCATGCGGTGTTGCTGCTGGATATCGACCAGTTCAGCCTGGTGAATGATGTCTATGACCGTATCAGTGGCGATCAGGTACTGCAGGAATTCTCCAGGCTGCTGGCGCAACTGCACGGCAAGAAAGTGTCTTCGGCCAGGTTATCCGGCGATAAATTCGCAGTGCTGCTGGTCGACCGCGACCTCACCCAGGCCGAGCAGGTGGCCGACGGAATCCGCCGCGACATCGCGACAGGCAGTGTCGACATCAACGGCGAGCGGGTCAGCTTCACTGTTTCCATCGGTATCGCACCGATTCTCGACTACAGTCCCGGCGTCGACGAGGTGATGGACAGCGCCCGGGCCGCCCTGGCACAGGCCAAGCAGGAAGGCCGCGACCGGGTGGTAATCTATCGCGAGAGCCAGGAAACCGTGAAACAGTATCGCCAGGAGCAGGGCCGCTCCCGGCGCGCGCTGGAAGAGGCGCTGGAGAGTGAGCGCTTCGTGCTGCGGGCTCAACCCATCATGCAGACCGCGATGGACGGTCGCCTGCCTGCCACTCGGCATTACGAATTGCTGTTGGCCATGCGCGCCAAGGACGGCGCCCTGATCTCGCCCCAGCCCTTCATCAGCTCCGCCGAACGCTATGGTTTCATGACTCTGGTGGACCGCTGGGTAGTGCGCGAGGCCTTTCGCTGGATAAGCTCACTGATGGACGCGCAGAAGGTGGTGCCCAATCTCGCCATCAACCTGTCCGGATTCAGTGTCACCGACGACGCCTTCCTGGACTTCCTGTTTGAACAGATCTCCGAATTCGGCGTCGGCACCAATCGCCTGTGCTTCGAAATTACCGAAACCGGCACCATTTCAAACCTCATCAAGGCCGCCGATTTCGTCCGCGCCTTCCGCAATATCGGCTGCAAATTCTCCATTGACGATTTCGGTACCGGCCTGGCCAGCCACAACTACCTGCGCGAGTTGCCAGTGGACTACGTAAAGATTGACGGCAGTTTTATCACCGGTATCCACGAGAACCGCAACGACTACGCGATGGCCCGCTCGATCAACGACCTCGCGCATTTCCTGGGTCAGGAAACGATCGCCGAATCAGTGGAAAACGATGCCATTATCCAGCAATTGCAGGAAATCGGAGTCGACTATTTACAGGGCTGGGGCATAGGACGGCCAAAGCCCCTCGATGAAATTACCCTGGACCTGTCCAGTATCGAGAAATGACCGCCGAGGCCTTGATACAGTATACTGGGCTCGTGCCATCGCTATTCCGGCGCGCCATCTTTATCCCCGGAGGGAAGATGTCAACGCATCCCGCGACATTGAGTGTCAATGAGCCCTTTCCGCCGTGTCACCAGGAATTCCAGGTCAGTTGCCATACCTGCCGCCTGAGTCGCATCTGTCTGCCCCTCGCCGTCAACAGCGGCGATCTGGCCCGGCTGGAGAGTATCATTGAGCGCAGCAGGCCCCTGCAGAAGGGCGAGCTGCTGTACCGGGAAAAGACGCCATTCCAGTCCATCTATGCGGTGCGCTCGGGCGCGCTGAAGGGCTTCTGCGGTACCAGGGACGGCAAGGAACAGGTCACCGGCTTTTACCTGCCGGGCGAGGTCCTGGGCATGGATGGCATCAGCAACGGTCATCATGCCTCCTCAGCGCTCGCCCTTGAGACCTCGGCAATCTGCGAAATCCCGTTCGATTCCCTGCAGCGCCTCAGTGCCTCGCTACCTGGCCTGCAGCGCCACCTGTTCCAGCTTATGAGCCGGGAAATCACCGAGGATCAGCTGCTGATCACCCTGCTTGGCAAGAATACCGCCGAAGAGCGGGTAGCTACCCTGCTACTGAGCATTTCCAGACGCAATGCCCGCCGGCAACTGAGTGCGAGTCAGTTCCGCCTGCCCATGTCGCGGGTGGATATTGGCAATTATCTCGGGCTCACCGTGGAAACCATCAGCCGTGTCTTCAGCCGGCTGCAGAAAAACGGTGTCCTGCGAGTAGACAACAAGGAAATCGAGATTCTGGATCCCGAGACATTGCAACGGGCCGCGAATCTGGCATGTTGAACGCGTCGGGGGCTTCGGAGCCAGAACTCCCGGTCCTTTGATCTGTATCATGGTTTGTGGTGCGCCAGGCTCTACAATGCGCCCGTGCCGCCACCCGTCGGGGAAGAGTCAGAATATGATCCAGCATAGTATCGGTTTGATGACCCGTCCACGCACCCAGTGGCAGCGGGTGGCGGCGCTGCCATCAAACTCGCTGACCCCGCTGCTGCTGTATCCCGGCATCTTGGCGCTGCTGCCGGCAGTCGCCTGGTACTATGGGACCAGCAGGGTCGGCTGGAGTATTGGTGGCAGCGAAGCGATCCGTCTCACCGCGGCAAGCGCGCTCCAGCTCTGTGTTCTATTCTACTTTGCGATGCTCGCCTGTGTCGCTGCGGTAGGCTATTTCATCTACTGGATGGCGGGAACCTATGGAGCCCGGACCTCCGTGGTCCGAGGCATTGTGGTGGCAGGCCTGACTGTCACCCCGCTGTTCCTGTTTGGCCTTGCAGGGTTCTACCCCTTGCTTTGGGTGGATTTACTGCTCGGAGTGATTGCGGTGAGCTGGTCGGTCTATCTGCTTTATGTCGGGATTCCGATCATGATGGAAATCCCGGAGGAACGCGGCTTCATGTTTTCCACCGCAGTGATCGCGGTCGGCCTGGTCATCCTGGTTTCCCTGATGGTCAGTACCGTGATCCTGTGGGACCTCGGTATCGGGCCCGCCTATACCGACGCCTAGCCTCGTACTGCACCTCTATCGCAGACACGCCTGCCACGTTTTTTTGTATGGAAGCTGACCATGAATGAACTCGACGCCAAGCTGGAGCATCCCGTCTACAATTACAAGGTAGTGCGCCAGTTTGCCATCATGACGATAGTCTGGGGGATCGTGGGCATGGCGGTGGGGGTTCTGATCGCCGCCCAGCTGGTGTGGCCGGCACTGAATCTGGATCTCCCCTGGACCAGTTTCGGTCGCCTGCGGCCGCTGCACACCAATGCCGTCATCTTTGCCTTTGGCGGCAGCGCCCTGTTCGCCACCTCTTACTACGTAGTGCAGCGCACCAGCCAGGCGCGGCTGTTTTCGGACCGGCTGGCAGCCTTCACCTTCTGGGGCTGGCAACTGGTGATTGTGGCTGCCGCCATCACCCTGCCGATGGGCATGACCTCGTCCAAGGAATACGCCGAGCTGGAATGGCCCATCGACATCCTGCTCGCGATCGTCTGGGTGTCCTATGCGGTGGTGTTCTTCGGCACCATCGTCAAGCGCAAGGTCAGCCATATCTATGTGGCGAACTGGTTTTTTGGAGGCTTCATCGTCACTGTCGCAGTGCTGCATATCATCAACAGCGCGGCAATTCCGGTGGACTTGACCAAATCCTACTCCGCCTATGCCGGCACCGTCGACGCGATGGTACAGTGGTGGTACGGCCACAATGCGGTGGGCTTCTTCCTGACTGCTGGCTTCCTGGGCATGATGTACTACTTTGTACCCAAGCAGGCCGGCCGCCCGATTTACTCCTACCGGCTCAGCATCGTGCATTTCTGGGCGCTGATCGCAGTGTACATCTGGGCCGGCCCCCACCATCTGCACTATACCGCCCTGCCCGACTGGGCCCAGAGCCTGGGCATGGTAATGTCCATCATCCTGCTGGCGCCCTCCTGGGGGGCATGATCAACGGCATCATGACCTTGTCCGGCGCCTGGCACAAACTGCGCACCGATCCCATTCTCCGCTTCCTGGTGGTAAGCCTGTCGTTTTACGGCATGTCCACATTCGAAGGCCCGATGATGTCGATCAAGACCGTCAATGCGCTTTCCCACTACACCGACTGGACTATCGGTCATGTCCATGCCGGCGCGCTGGGATGGGTGGCGATGATCTCCATCGGCTCGATCTACCACATGATTCCGATCCTGTTCGGCAAGACGCGCATGTACAGTATCAACTTGATCAATGCGCATTTCTGGATGTCCACCATCGGCACCGTGCTGTACATCGTCTCGATGTGGGTCAATGGCATTCTGCAGGGACTGATGTGGCGGGCCTACAATGATGACGGCACGCTGACCTACACTTTTGTGGAATCAGTGGTAGCCAGTTACCCCGGCTACCTGGTACGCCTGGCCGGTGGTGCAATCTTCTTTGGCGGCATGCTGGTCATGGCCTACAACGTCTACATGACCGTGCGCAGGGATGCCGAAGCGCCGGCCGTCCCGGCCCCTGCCGCAGCTACTGCCCAGGAGACCGGACATGAAGCATGAAATCGTCGAAAAGAACATCGGGATAATGATCATCTTCATCATTGTCGCCATCAGTTTCGGCACTCTGGTGGAGCTGGTCCCTCTGATGTTCAGCAAGAAAACCAACGAACCCATAGCGGGCCTGAAGCCATTGCCGGCCCTGGAACTGGAAGGACGGGACATCTATATCCGCGAGGGCTGCAACAACTGTCATTCCCAGATGATCAGGCCCCTGCGAGCCGAAACCGAACGCTATGGCCACTATTCGGTGGCAGGGGAATCTGTCTACAACCACCCGTTTCTATGGGGCTCCAAACGCACCGGACCGGATCTGGCACGGGTCGGGCAGCGCTACAGTGACGACTGGCACCGGGCCCACCTGTACAACCCCCGGGATGTGGTACCCGAATCCAATATGCCGGCCTACCCCTGGTTGTTCGACAACGGGATCGACGGTGAGCGTACCGGCAGAAAGATGGCTGCTCTGCGCCGCGTCGGCGTGCCCTACAGCGACGAGGATATAGACGGTGCTGCATCGGCAGTGGTGGGAAAATTCGAAATTGACGCACTGGTGGCCTACCTGCAACAGCTGGGCACCCTGGTGCAGGCAAGGCGATAACTGACTTATGGATATCAATGACCTCAGAGGCATGGCCACAGCACTGATATTGCTTGCCTTCATCGGCCTGTGTGTCTGGGCCTACAGCAAGAAACGCAAAAAAACCTTCGATGAGGCCGCCAACCTGCCCTTTGCAGATGAAGACCAGGACCAGCCCAGCAAGCGGGAGGAGAGCGACAATGACTAGTTTCTGGAGCTACTGGATCATCGGTCTCACCAGCCTGTTCCTGGTCGGCATCTCGTGGATACTGCTGGCCAACCGCCGGCGTGACGAGACCCAGACCGACCAAACCACCGGTCATGCCCACGACGGAATCGAGGAATACGACAATCCGCTGCCCGCCTGGTGGTTCTACCTGTTTGTCATCACCATTGTCTGGTCCATTGCCTATCTCATTGTCTATCCGGGCATGGGCAACTATGCGGGCCTGATCGGCTGGACCCAGGAGAAACAGCACGCCGGGGAAGTCAGCGCTGCGGAGCAGCGCTACGGTGAACTGCGCAGTCGTTACCTGGCAATGCCGGTGGAGGAGATCGCGCAGGACCCTGCTGTGCGCAAGATGGGAATGCGGATATTTGGCAACAACTGTGCCCAGTGCCACGGCGCCGATGGCAAGGGCCGCTTCGGTTTTCCCAATCTGACCGATGACGACTGGCTCTACGGCGATTCTCCGGACGCGATCAAGACCAGCGTAACGCAGGGGCGCCGTGCGGCGATGCCTGCCTGGGGGATATTCTGGGGGACGGGGGTGTCACTGCGGTGACGGAATATGTGCTGTCGCTCAACGGCAAATCAGAGGACGGAGACCTGGCCGCCGCGGGTAAGGTTCATTTCGACACCTACTGCATCGCGTGCCATGGGCCCGATGGCGCCGGTAACAAGGCCCTGGGGGCGCCCGATCTGGGCAATGGTATCTGGCTCTATGGCGGCAGCCGGCAGCAGATTGCGCACAGTGTACGCAGGGGGCGCAATGGAGTAATGCCGGCCTTCCAGGACAGCCTGAGCGAGGACAAGATTCACATTCTGGCTGCCTATGTCTACAGCTTGAGCCACTAAAGCGCAACCCCGCCGGGACCCCTGTCCCGGCGGCGCCAGTCCCGACCCTGCCAGAGCGACATCACGGTATGACAGACAAAGACCTGATCGATATCCAGGAGATCGCCCCCGCCGAGGTGGCTGAACTGGACCTGTATCAGCGCCGCGAAAAAATCTACACCCGCCGCATCGAGGGTTTTTTTCAGCGGCTGCGGCTGTTCACCGGCTGGCCGCTGCTGATCGGCTATTTCCTGCTGCCGTGGCTGCAATGGGAAGGGCGCCAGGCTGTTCTGTTTGACCTGCCAGAGCGCAAATTCCACATCCTGGGGCTGACTTTCTGGCCCCAGGATTTCCCGCTGCTGGCCTTCCTGTTGATCATTGCCGCCTTCGCGCTGTTTGCGGTGACAGTCTGGGCCGGACGCCTGTGGTGTGGCTACACCTGCCCCCAAACGGTCTGGACCAGTATCTTCATGTGGCTGGAGCAACGCACCGAAGGTAGCCGCAACCAGCGCATGCGGCTGGACCAGGCACCCTGGACGCTGCGGAAACTGACGCGCAAGCTCATCAAACACGGGGCATGGCTGGCGGTGGCCTTTGCCACTGGTGTCACCTTCGTCGGTTATTTCTATCCGATGCGGGAGCTGCTGCCGGATCTACTCACATTTTCCAGCGGCAAATGGGCACTACTGTGGACCCTGTTCTTTACGCTCGCCACCTACATTAATGCTGGCTGGATGCGTGAACAGGTGTGCATCTACATGTGTCCCTACGCACGTTTTCAGTCGGTCATGTTTGACCAGGACACACTGATCGTGTCCTATGATCCAGGGCGTGGCGAGCCGCGGGGATCCCGCAAACGCGATATCGACCATCGCGCTCGGGGTCTGGGTGACTGCATCGACTGCAAACTCTGTGTCCAGGTCTGCCCTACCGGTATAGACATCCGGGAGGGCCTGCAATACGAGTGCATAGGCTGCGCCCTGTGCATTGACGCCTGCAATTCGGTGATGGACAAGATGGACTATCCCCGCGGCCTGATTCGCTACACCAGCGAACATGAACTGCAGGGAGGAAAAACACGCTGGCTGCGGCCGCGCATCATAGGGTACCTGCTGATGCTGTGCCTGATGATCGGCCTGTTCAGTTACCGGGTCACCAGCAGGGTCCCACTTGAATTGACCGTTATCCGCGACCGCAGCGAACTCTACGTCGAGACAGCCGACGGTCAGATAGAGAACATCTATACTCTGAGTTTGGTCAATATGGATGAGTCGGTGCACGAATTTGAACTCAGCGTCAGTGGCATTGCCGATGCCACCCTGATCGGCGAGCGTCTGCACAGGCTCGACGGCGGCGAAGTACGCAGCATCACCCTGCGGGTCCAGGCCGCGCCGGAACAGCTGTCGAAGCCGAGTACGGCCATCGAGTTCCAGGCCCGGGCCACCGATGCAGAGTCGCTGCGCACCGTATCCGAATCACGTTTCATGAGGCCACTGTGATGTATCCCGATGCCGCCACTGATACCAGACCCTGGTTCCGCCAGTTCTGGCCCTGGTTCCTGATCGTCCTCCCCAGCGTGGTGGTAATTGCGAGCTTCTATACCCTGTATCTGGCGATACTGCACTCCGACGATCTGGTGGTGGACCAGTATTACAAGGACGGACTGGCCATCAACCGACAGCTGGAGCAAAAGCAGCGCGCGGCAACGCTGGGTATAACCGCCCGTTTTACCATCACGCCACAACAGGCCACGGTCGAGTTGGCCGGCCCTGTGGCCAGCCCGACGCTGGAACTGGCTTTATCCCACCCGATGGAAGCCGACCGTGATTTCGGTATCGTGCTGCAACAGGTGGCTCCGGGGATCTACAGTGGAGTGCTGGACACGCCGGTCAGAAGCCGCTGGCACTGGCAGTTGCGGGATCCGGACGATCCGACATGGCATCTCGACGGCGTCCTGAGTGCTGCGGACCTGCTCGACGCGGACTCAAGCTGAGCGTGGCCCGTTGATGACCGCCACCCAGGCCTGTTTTCACTGCGGCGAACCCCTGCCACCCGGCACTACACTCACTGCGATGATCGACAATATCCCGCAGCCGGTGTGTTGCCCCGGTTGTCAGGCCGTGGCCAGGCTCATTGCCAGCTCGGGCATGACCGCCTTCTACCGCCAACGCACAGCCTTCAATCAGCGGCCTGAGCCCCCGGCCGGGGAAACCGGCGAACATTACCAGCTGTACAACGACCCGGCCCTGAAAACCCTGTACTGCACAGCAGTGGACGAGCACAGGGAGCGGGCCCGGTTACTGCTGGGAGGCATCAGTTGTGCCGCCTGCACCTGGCTGATCGAACAGAGCCTGCTGGGACAGCCGGGGATTATCGATGCCCAGGTCAATCTGCAGCAACAACGGCTGGATGTTCTGTATGATCCCACCGTACTGCAACCTGCTTCACTGTTTGCCCGCGTAGAGGCACTCGGCTACAGTGCGCAACCCTACCAGCACGACGACCGGCGGGAGCTGCTCGAGCGCGAATACCGGAGTGAGCTGCGACGCCTCGGCGTTGCGGGCCTGGGCATGATGCAGGTGGGGATGTTTGCCGTGGCCCTGCACGCCGGTGAAATCCAGGGGATAGCGCGGGAGTACGAAAGCCTGCTGCGAATGGTCAGCCTGCTGGTCGCCAGCTTTGTCGTGGGATTTTCGGCGCGCCCTTTTTTCACCACCGCCTGGCGTCACTTGCGCCACGGCGCACTGGTGATGGACCTGCCGGTGGCAATGGCGATAGGCCTGGCCTGGAGCGCCAGCGTGTGGGCCACGCTGACTGGCACGGGACAGGTGTATTTCGATTCAGTGGTGATGTTCAGCTTTTTCCTGCTGCTGGGACGGTTTCTGGAGAAACGGGTGCGGCGCCGGCATGATCTCGCCGGCCATGAAGCCGAGCAAGCGCTGCCAATGGCGGTCACTGCCTGGCGGGACCAGCGCTGGCAGCGCCTGCCCCGCCGTCTGCTGGCGGTGGGCGATCGCCTGCGCGTGAAGGCCGGTGAAACCATTGCAGTCGATGGCCAAATCGAGAGCGGGTGCAGCGCAGTGCGCGAGGACAGCTTCAACGGTGAGCACCTGCCGCGAACCGTGGGGCCGGGTGACCCCGTATTCGCCGGCACCATCAACCTGGAATCGGCAGTCGAACTGAGCGCCGATACGCTGTATCACGGCAGCCGCCTGGCTGCCCTGCAACGCAGCGTCGAACTGGCCACTCGACGCAAGCCCCGCATCGCCCGTCTCGCTGACCGCGTCGCCAGCTGGTTTGTCGCTGCCATCCTGCTGATTACCTCGGGCACCGCGCTGGTCTGGAGTCAACTGGCACCCGAGCAGGCATTCTGGATCAGCCTGTCAGTGCTGGTCATCAGTTGCCCCTGCGCGCTGGCACTGGCGACACCGGCAGCACTGACAGCGGCTGCCAGCGGCCTGCGCCGCAGTGGCGTGATTGTACACGGCGACAATGCCCTAGAATCACTGGCCCGGGCCACCATACTGGTATTCGACAAGACCGGCACGCTGACCGAGGGCAAACTGCAGCAGCAGGATCTGGTGTACTGCGACACCCTCGATACCGCTGCGTTGCAAGCGCTGGCGGCGGGCCTGCAACAGTATTCGAATCATCCCGTGGCCCATGCTTTCGATGGCGTGGTTCCGGTCGACGGTGTCAGCGATGTCACAACCGTGGTCGGCGCTGGCGTCGAAGCACACTGGCAGGGCCACCGCTACCGCATGGGCAGTACCAGCTTCTGTCGGGAACTGGCACCCGGGCTGGGCGCGCCCCCTGCCACTGCGCTGTACTGGGTGGCCCTGTGTAGCGAGAACCGTCCGCTGGCCTGGTTCGGGCTGCGGGACACCTTGCGGCCGGAAGCGAAGTCGCTGGTAGCCCAGGCTCGCAACGCAGGCCTGCAACTGGCGCTGCTGACCGGAGACAGCTCCGCAGCCGGTCCGGCACTGGCCGTAGAGCTGGGCATAAGCGAAGTCGCTACCGGCCTGTCACCCGAGCAGAAAATGGAACAGGTGCGCAGCTGGCAACAGCGGGGTGAAATAGTGGCCGCGGTAGGAGATGGACTCAATGACGCTCCGCTGCTGGGACTGGCTGATGCCTCCTTTGCGGTAGCCAACGCCACCGACCTGGCCAGGGCGCAGGCGGATTTCGTGATCGACAGGCAGGATCTGCACGCCGTCGCCCGCAGCCTGCGCCGGGCGCGCCACTGCCGCAGGGTGATTATACAGAACCTGGGCTGGGCGTTGATCTACAATGGCAGCGCAATACCGCTGGCGGCGCTGGGCCATGTACCCCGTGGGCTGCGGCACTGGGCATGTCGCTGAGTTCGCTGCTGGTGGTGCTGAATTCACTGCGCCTCAATCGCGCTCCTTCCTGAGACACTGCCGTGGATAGCCTGTACCTGCTCATACCCGTCGCCCTGATCTTCTGTGTGATCGTGATCAGGCTGCTGCTGTGGGCCATTGACAATGGCCAGTACGAGGACCTCGACAAAGAGGCCTGGCGCATCCTGGCCGACGAGCGTCAAACAGAGCAGGACAAGCAGCGCGAGCGCGAACAGAACCCGACACAGGACCAGCATGATCACTGAGCTGGTCAGCGCCTTCGGACTGGGACTGGCCGGCGCCGGTCACTGCCTGGGGATGTGTGGAGGAATAGCCGCCGCGCTGCAATTGGGCGGTGGCCAGGGTACGGGGATGACTCTGGCCTATCACGGGGGCAGGCTCACCAGCTATACGGTGCTGGGCGCTGCCCTGGGTCTGGCGGCCGGCAGTATCGATATCGCCGCCTGGACCATCGGCCTGCGCTACCTGGCCGGCATCCTGCTGGTCGCCATGGGCTGCTATATCGCCGGCTGGTGGCATCTGCTGCAATGGCTGGAGCGGGGCGGTGCCGTGCTGTGGCGGCCGGTGCAGAAATGGACAGGCTCACTGCTGCCACTGCGTCACCCCGCTCAGGCCGCGGTGCTGGGCATGTGTTGGGGGTTGATGCCCTGCGGCCTGATCTACAGCAGCCTGGCCTGGGCCGCCACCGCCCAGGATTACCGGCTGTCGGCACTGATGATGCTGTTTTTCGGCTTGGGCACCCTGCCCGCGATGCTGGCGACCAGTTTCGGCGCCGGGCGCGTACAAGCGCTGCTGCGGCGCCGCGGCTTGAAAGCTCTGATCGGTCTGCTGCTGATCTGCGCGGGGCTGTGGTCGCTGTATACTACCATTGCTCACCACAGCCATCTCGGTCACTGATGCCGGACAGCTGGGGCGGCCGTGCGATACCGGCCTGCCATCAAACCCAACCACAGCAGCAACAGGCCCGCCAGAATACCGGGAAGGCCTTCATACACTGCGTTGTGCAAACCCAGGTAACGCCACAGCAGCGCGACCGCCAGCCCCACCACCACAGCCAACACCGACAGCGACTGGGCGGGCCTGTGGCCCAGGCTCAACACCACAAGCAGGGGAGCCAGGGCGCTCGCCATGCCCGACCAGGAGAGTATCACCAGATTGAAGACCGACTGCTGGTTGAGCAGCGCCCAGGCCAATGCCAGTACGCAGATGCCGAGGGTGGCGAACTTGATCAGCAGTGTACTGCCAACCCGGCCGGGTAGCAGGTCGTGAGTCAGCGCGGCGGAACAGCTCAGCACCAGCGAATCTGCGGTAGACATCGTAGCGGCAAAAATACCCGCCAGCACCAGCCCCACCAGCACTGGAGGCAGCAGTTCCACCGCCATGGTGGGCAGCGCCAGTTCGGCATCAAACTCCGCACCGTGGCTCAGGTAGATCCGCGACAACATGCCCACCCCGGTGGCAAGACTGTAGAACGCCGTAAACCACAGGTAGTACCAGAGGCGGGCCCGCACCATGCTGTCATTGTTGTCCAGGGTCATGAAACGAACCATGACATGGGGCTGACCGATCACTGACAGGCCGGCAAACAGCCAGCCCAGCGCGAACAACACTGCACCGGCCAGGCCCGGCAGGACCAGGTCATCGGGTGCCCAGTCCAGAAAACCGTCGATTGCCGCCATTTGCTGCAGCGCACTGTCGACCCCTCCTACCGAGAGTACCGCCACTACCAGCAGCAGGGCCATTGCCACCACCATTACCATCGACTGCGCCGCATCCGTCCAGATCGAGGCGCGAATGCCTCCGGCAAAGCAGTACAGTGTCACCATGATGGCGCCGAGCACTGCGCCGAGCCAATCGGGCCAGCCGAACAACACATGCAGGGCCTTGCTGCCGGCAACGAGTTGGGCGCTGGCATAGGCCAGCAGAAACAACAGCGAGATAACACCGATGAGGCGCTGCAAGCCCGGCTGTCCGGCGCCGTACCAGTTGGCGAGGACGCCGGCATAGCTGACCTCGCCGGTACGGGCCGTGGCCGCCCGCAGGCGATGGTGAATCAGCATGGAGGCGATGAAGTCACCCGCAATCCAGCCTATCATCAGCCAGATTGAGGCGAGACCGGTGGCGTAGGTGTAGCCGATAACGCCGATGAACATGTAACCACTGTTATTGGTCGCTACCGCGGACAAACCCACCAGCCAGGGACGGACACTGGCGCTGGCAAGGTAGTAGTCCTCCCGTGTGCCGCGACTCAATCTGGCGGAGGACACGCCGATCAGCGTGAACAGCAGCAGGAAAACCAGAAAGGAGAGAATCATTCGCTTACCGTCGTATCATCCCCGACGCCGGTTGGCGTTAACCCACAGACTGCCCGGATTCAGGACGCGAGGCAGATCGCCCGGCCGTGATCGTGCGGTTCCACCAGCGAGGCGTGCAGGCTTTTGATCGCCATGTCATAGTCGTGGTCGTTGACCACGAACTGCATATCCACCTGCCGCATGGACTGATGAATGGCCAATACGCTGACGTCGTGCTTCGACAGCGCGCCGACCGTGCGGGCCAGGATACCAGGCACTTGCATATCGCTGCCTATCGCGGAGACGATCGCCACCTTCTGCTGCCTGATTTCCGCTTCTGGATAAATCTCCGCCAACGCAGTCTTGATCCGCTTGACGGTCTTCAGGTTGGTGTCGAGGTAGTGGGTCACGGTATTGGCATTGATGTCCTTGGCCACGACATGGGCCTTGAAGCGCTGAATCACGCGCAGTATCTCAGTATCGTAGCGACCGACGATGCCCGCCATGTCCTGGTCAAACAATTCCAGCGCGTAGACCCCGCGGCAACCGGCAATGATTTCGACACAGGCTGTATCGCTGATGTAATCGCCGGTGATAAGGGTGCCGGCGTGCTCCGGCTCGAAGGTGTTCTTGACCCGCAGGGGAATACCGTTCTGGCGCAGGCCCTTTGCCGCCTTGGGATGTATTGCCTCCATCCCGAGGTTGGCCAATTGGTCGGCGACATCGTAGTTGGTGCGCCCGATGGGGACCGCGTTATCCTCCCCAACCAGTCTGGGGTCAGCACTGCTCAGGTGAAACTCCTTGTGGATCACCGCCTCCCGGGCACCGGTGAGTACAGCGATCCTGCTGAAGGTCATCTCGCTGTAACCGCGGTCGAAGTTGGTGATCAGGCCTTCGCTGCAATGCGCATAACCGGTTACCACCGGCAGTTCGGAGTCCAGGTCGATGTTGGCAAATTGCTGCCGGATGCAATCATCCAGCGTCAGGGTCTCGGTCGACTGCCAGCCGGTGAGATCGACAAAACGCGCGTTGATGCCGTCGTACTGCAGCAGCCTGGCCATATTCCAGGCGCTGTGCGCTTCGCCCACACTGGACAACATCTCGCGCACGGTGACCAGGTGGTCGTCCACCGAAAAGTGGCCATGGCCACAGAGGCTGTGCAGGTCATTGAGGCACTTGGCGGCATTGTCCAGGCGCTCCCCTATGAAGCGGTTCGCCTCCTGCAGGCCTTCCGGGCCGGTGAACAGGCTGGTGTTGACTGCGTACATGTCCGCACGCACCACCTCCAGGGCCTCTTCCCAGCTCCGGTCCTTGAAACTGCTGGCGAACATCCCATAGACGCCCGGCTTGCCATCCTTCTTGCGCTCCAGCAACTTGTCGGTCATGCCACCGTAGGCGGACACCACAAAGGCCCGCTGATAAGGCGTGTCCCCGTTGCGCTGGCCAAAAACAATGCTGTCCCTGACCGCGGCATAATTGCTCATCGACGTGCCGCCGATCTTTTCTACTGTGTGTTTGTTCACTGTCCCTCCCGGACTTTGATTCGCTCGTCTGCGCACCAGTTCTGGGATTGTGTGGCGCTCTCCATCATTACCGGTTGACTGCCTGCCCATCGGTGCGCCTCAGGCCGTCACCGTTTCGGCTGTAAGCTCGTAGGCACCGTCGGCATTGTGGACTTCCTTGCCATGCAACGGCGGATTGAAGACACAGGCCATCTTCATCTCGCTGGTCGCACGCAGCATATGCTCATCGTGCTGGTCCAGAATGTAGATCGTGCCCGGTTTGATCGGATAGCGTTTGCCATCCGCCAGGGTTTCAACCTCACCTTCTCCGGACATGCAGTAGACCGACTCCAGATGATTCTGGTAGTGCATGCGGAAATCCGCGCCTGCATATATCGTCGTAATATGGAACGAAAAGCCCATATTGTCATCGCGCAGCAGCAGGCGGGTGCTGTCCCAATTACCACCGGGATCAACAATCTTGCGGCCTTCGCCGGCAGCGGTTTCCAGGTCTCTTACGATCATTGAATAGTCCTCACAAAATGAATTCACGGAAGCGCGCGGGATAGACGCGGCTCACACTGCCTTGCTGAATTTGTCGTCGTCCGAGACGCTGTAGTCCTCCTCGAAGTAGTCTACTTCTTCGGGAATACTGCCCTGCGCGGCACAGGTTTCAGCTACAGCCTGTTCCACGATGTCGATGCCCCGTTTCAGGTTTTCATCAGAGATCGTCAGCGGGCACAGAAACTTGACCACATGGTTGTCGGCGCCGCTGGTTTCAATCATCAGGCCTTTCTGAAAAGCCTTGCGGGTAATCTTGCCTGCGATTTCGCCGTTGACACAGTTGATGCCCTGGAACATGCCGCGGCCGCGGGTAGTGAAGTTGCCCTCACCGTATTTTTCAACAATGGCTTCCAGGCGCTTGGAAATATAGCGTCCCTTGGCCTGCACTTGCTGGGCGAAACTGTCGTCCGACCAGTATTCGTTGATCGCCGCAGTCGCAGTTACAAAAGCCATGTTGTTGCCGCGGAAGGTACCGTTGTGCTCGCCGGGCTTCCACTGGTCCAGCCCGGGCTTTATCAGTACCACTGCAAACGGCAGTCCGTAGCCGCTCAGGGACTTCGACATGGTCACGATGTCGGGTGAGATGCCCGCTTCCTCAAAACTGAAGTAGGCGCCAGTGCGGCCACAACCGGCCTGGATGTCATCCACTATCAACAACACGTCGTGCTTGCGGCATACTGCCTCCAGGTTGCGCAGCCACTCGAAGCTGGCCGCGTTGATGCCGCCCTCGCCCTGCACTGTTTCGACCACTACCGCGGCCGGGAGATCGACCCCGCTGCTGGAGTCGGAAAGCACCTTGTCCAGATAGGCCGTGGTGTCCACCTCATCGCCGAGATAGCCGTCATAGGGCATGCGGCTGCTGCCATTAAGGCTGACTCCCGCGGCTCCGCGGTGGTGTGAGTTGCCGGTAGTGGCCAGCGAACCCAGACTTACGCCGTGGAAACCATTGGTGAAGGAGATAATGTTCTCGCGCCCGGTTATGTTGCGGGCCAGCTTCAGGGCAGCCTCAACTGCGTTGGTACCGGTGGGGCCGGTGAATTGCATCACGAACTCAAGACCACGCGGCTTCAGGATCTTCTCATTGAAGGTGTCGAGAAACTCGGCCTTGGCCCGGGTATGGAGATCAAGGCCGTGGCTGATGCCGTCTTCTTCGATATAGGCGATCAACTTTCGCTTGAAGGCCGGATTATTGTGGCCATAGTTCAGTGTTCCTGCTCCGGCCAGGAAGTCCAGGTATTCATGGCCTTCCTCGTCATAGAGAAACTCGCCCTTGGCGCGGTGAAAAACACGCGGAAAAGTGCGGGCATAGCTTTGTACTTCCGATTCGATTTCTTCAAAAATTTTCATTGTGGATTCCCTGGCTGATGAATTGAGTAGGGTGAATTTCCAGCCGGCATGAGCCGGCGGCACGATCAGTGGGCAACAGCCCGCAGCGCCGGTCGCGGCAGCGGCCCGATGCGAACCAGCATCTCGGTATCATGGCTGCGCTCGAAGTGCAGCTCGCGGTCAAACATGACTGATTGCCGGACCTCGGCACCGCGCTTGCGTGCCAGCCCCTCGAACAGGGCCCAGGACGCATCGTTGTCCCGGGTAATGGTGGTTTCCAGGTAGTCGATATCGCTGTTGCCGTCGCGGTCCAGGATATGGGCCAGCATACGCCCGGCCAGACCCTGGCCGCGGCCTTCTTCGCTGACCGCCACCTGCCAGATAAAGAGAGTGCGGGGCTGTTGCGGCACCCGGTAACCGGAGATAAACCCCACCACCGTGCCGTCGAGTTCGGCAATCACGGAGGTCGACGAGAAATGGCTGCACTGCAGCAGATTACAGTAGGCCGAATTCACGTCCAGCGGCGGGCATGCCTCGATCAGACGATGGACCGCCATGCCGTCATTGTCGCGGGGAGGTCGGAGAACCAGTTGGCTTGCCATAATCACTTTCACCTCTAATGTTTAGAAGGCTACGCATTATAACGGCAATTGGGCAGAAAATAAACCGCAGATATCGCCTTGATTGCGGAGTTAATGCACTTTGTCAATTTCTGACAGGGCTTTTTGTATTTTGTTTTCTAATCAATTATAGTACGGCTGTTGGTATTCAATCGTCAGACCCGGCAGACAATGGTCCGGGCCGACATACCGGGAAACCGGGGAGGACATACGCTATGCAGGCTGTTTCCACCAAACGGGACGCTCTCGTGTACCGGATCGATGAGGTGCTGGTAGCCCTGCGCCGGGTAATCCGGGCCACCGACCTCCATTCCCGTCACCTGGCCAAGACCACGGGCCTGACTTCGCCCCAGATCCTGCTGCTGCAGACCATCCGTGACCAGGGGCAGGTGACCATTGGCCAGCTCGCCACCGACATCAGCCTCAGCCAGGCCACAGTGACCTCGATCCTTGACCGGCTGGAGAAACGCGGGCTGGTGTACCGCGAGCGGTCCTGCACCGACAAGCGTAAGGTGCACGCACACCTGACCAATGCCGGCATGGAGGTACTCAAGCATGCCCCGGTACCGCTGCAGGAGCAGTTCACCCGCGAATTCGGGGAGCTGGAAGAATGGGAGCAGGCCATGATCATTTCCTCGCTGCAGCGCATCGCCGGAATGATGGACAAGGGGCAGCTCAGCGCCTCGTCGGTGCTCGACATCGGCATTCTGGAAGACTGCCCGGCGGATCCGGCCGAAGACCACCGTCAGCGTCAGGCTGTGGGGGAATAGACCGGGCGCCAGGGCTGCGGAATTTACCTCACCGCGCTTCGCGTCTACAATGCGCAACCTTGACAGCCAGCGGACACTCCCGCTTTCCAGGTAATGGGGTAAATGAAAAAATACGATTACGATGTTCTGGTCATAGGCAGCGGGCCGGCTGGCGAAAGCGCTGCGTTGAACGCCGCCAAGCACAACAAGCATGCCGCCGTGATCGAGGACCGGCCGATGGTCGGCGGTGGCTGCACCCACAAAGGCACCATCCCTTCCAAGGCCCTGCGCCACGCAGTCAAGCAACTGATGCGCTTCAACACCGGCAAACTGTTCCGGGAGATCGGCCACAGCCGGCAGATACCCTACCCCACCGCGCTGTCTGCGGCCGCAGGTGTGATAGAAAAACAGGTGGAGATGCGCAGCAAATTCTACGCCCGCAACGGGATTGACCTGCATCTGGGCACGGCGCGCTTCATCGACGCACATACTGTCGCGGTTCTGCAGAAGGACGGCAGCACCGAACACCTGAGTGGCCAGGACATCGTAATTGCCACCGGTTCCCGCCCCTATCGCCCACAGGATGTGGATTTCGATCATCCCCGAATCTACGACAGCGACACCATACTCGACCTGAAACACACGCCCCGCAAGATCCTGATCTACGGCGCCGGCGTCATCGGTTGCGAATACGCCTCCATTTTCAGTGGCCTGAGCATCAAGGTGGAACTGATCAACAGCTTTGACAACCTGCTGGCCTTCCTCGACGATGAGATTTCAGTCGCGCTGAACTACCATCTGCGGGACCGGGGCGTGATGGTGCGCCACAGGGAAGAATACGAACGGGTCGAGGCCACGGAAAACGGCGTGATATTGCACCTGAAGTCGGGTAAGCACCTGCATGGCGATGCGCTGCTGTGGTGCAACGGCCGCACAGGCAACACCGACGCGCTCAATCTCGCCGCGGTCGGCCTGGAAGCCGACGAGCGGGGCCAGCTGCAGGTGGACAACCACTACCAGACCAGCGTGCCGAACCTCTATGCGGTGGGTGATGTCATCGGCTGGCCCAGCCTGGCCAGCGCTGCCTACGACCAGGGGCGCTCCGCCGCGGCCGTGTCGCGGGGCAAAGAAGTCACCCGCTTCGTGGACGATGTCCCCACCGGCATCTATACCATTCCGGAAATCAGCTCTGTGGGCAGGACAGAACGGGAACTGACTGACGCCCGTGTCCCTTTCGAGGTCGGCCGCGCATTTTTCAAGGACACCGCCAGGGGCCAGATTTCGGGCGAAGATGTGGGCATGCTGAAAATCCTGTTCTGCCCCGAAACCCTGCGCATCCTCGGGATACACTGTTTTGGTGCAGAGGCCACGGAAATTATCCACATCGGCCAGGCCATCATGAAACAGGAGGGCACGGGCAACACCCTGCGCTACTTTATATCCACCACTTTCAACTACCCGACCATGGCTGAAGCCTATCGAATCGCCGCCCTCAATGGCATCAACCGGCTCGCGTCCTATTGACACTCCCTGCGCCCTGCTCTGGTCCACCCTGGCGCTGATGACCCTCCTCGTCCCGGTGAGTCACGGGGCCGCCGACGACACCCGGCTGCGCTACTCCCGGGCATCACCTTCGTGGCTGCAGGCAGTGGGGACGCTGCGTGTTCCGGGTCTGAAACTTCGCGATGGCTACCCCCGGCACCACACCGAGCACTGCAGCGCCACACTGGTCGGCGGCGACGCGGACAGCGCCAATACCATTGTCACCGCCTGGCACTGCCTGGAGTTCTACCGGGATCTGAGCCATCGCATTGTTTTCACGCTGCTGCCCGCGACCGACCAAGCAATAGCCATCGAGGCCCTGTTGCTGGCCGATGGCGGGGGTATGCCCGCCGACTGGGCGGTACTGCGTCTGCGGCAAGCGGTGCCCGCCTCACAGGTGCGCGCGCTGCGGCCGCATCCTGGACAGCCCGATCCGGACAGGCCGATCATCATGGCGGGGTATTCACGGGACGCGGGGATCGGCGCCAGCGGCACGGCGCTCAGCTATGATCCGGACTGCCGGATTACCGGGGCGGGCGACCGTGTCAGCCGCGACAGCAATTGCCGGGCGCACAAGGGCGCCTCCGGCGGCGCGGTGATTCAGTTGTCGCCTGGCGGCGAACCGCTGTTGAGCGGAGTCGTGTCGGAGGGCGATGGCGCCGGCATCAGCCGTTTTGTGCCGGTATCGGTGTTTCGCAGAAACCTGCCTGGCAGGGTAACCGCCGCCCCGCACGGCGATTGAGCGCATCCGCTTTAACCGGTCTCCGCCACTCCCCTGCCCGGCCGTTCGCGGCCGCTTTGCTGGCGCGCCGGCGGCTGGGCACCAACATGCTGCTCCCCGCGCGCGGCTGCGAGTTCAACCTGTTTCTGGCGCTCGGCAAACCGGACCTTCTGCTCGCTGCTCAGGTGCTGGTAGCAGTGGGGGCAGCAGACGCCGTGCTGGTAATGCGGGGAGTCCATGTCACTGTGGGTTATCGGGTGCCTGCAACCATGGCATTGCTCGTAGTGCCCCTTCTCCAGCCGGTGATTGACCGCCACCCGGTTGTCGAAGACGAAGCACTCGCCCTCCCAGGTACTGTCTGCTTCCGGGATCTCCTCCAGGTACTTCAGCACACCACCCTGCAGGTGGTAGACCTCCTCGAAACCCTCGCTCAGCATGAACGCAGAGGCTTTTTCACAGCGTATGCCGCCGGTACAGAACATCGCCACCCGGCGATGCCGGGCCGGGTCCAACTGCTCCCGCACGTAACGGGGAAATTCGCGGAAGGTGGTGGTACGGGGATCGACGGCACCACGGAAACTGCCGATATCGCATTCGTAATCATTGCGGGTATCGATAACCAGCACCTCGGGGTCCTCGACCAACGCATTCCATTCCTGTGGTGTAACATAGGTACCGACCTGCCGGTTGGGATCGATTCCCTCGATTCCCATGGTGACTATCTCCCGCTTGAGCTTCACTTTCATCCGGTAGAAGGGTGGGGCCTGGTCCACCGATTCCTTGTGTTCCAGTGAGGCCATCCGCGGATCGGCACGCAGCCAGGCCAGCACCGTATCCACCCCCGCGCGCGAACCGGCGATAGTGCCGTTGATGCCCTCACTGGCCAACAGCAGCGTGCCCTTGACCCCGGCGGCCGTGCAGACATCCAGTAGCGGCTCCCGCAATGCCTGGTAGTCGTCCAGGGTAACGAACTTGTAGAGCGCGGCAACAATGGTCCCGGTCATGCCGTTCAGCCCGCCCTGTCCGTCTTGCTGCCGCCCAGGCAATCGGGTGAGGCCGGTACGGCGGTTGCCCGCTCGCGCCACTCATCCGGTGAATAGGTGTGCAGGGCCAGCGCGTGTACCGGTCCCTGCAACTGTTCCGCCAGCAGCTGGTAGACCCGCTGGTGGCGCGCCACCTTGCGCTCGCCGGCGAACAGTTCACTCACCACCACCACCCGGAAGTGGGTTTCCGAATCGGGGGGGACACTGTGCATATGGCTCTCGTTGGCCACATCCAGATGTAGAGGGGCCAGGGCCGTCTCGAGTTGCCGCTGGATGGAATGCTGGATGGAATGCTGGATTGACATGAAAAGCCTCCGGAATTCGGCGCAATATTATACTCGAATGGGGCGAATTGCGGTAGCTGCGCCCGCAGGGATTGCCCCCTACAAGCCCCGTTTCACCCGATCGAGCAAGACCATCAGCTGCTCCACCTCACTCAGCTCAAGATGACCCAGCAGCTTGATGATCCACTGCTCGTGCTGCTGTGCCATCTTGCGGAAACTGCGTCGGCCCTTGGGCGTCAGCTTGACCATGAAGGTGCGCCGGTTGTCCGGTACCGGACTGCGGTCCACCAGGCCTTCACCCACCAGTTGCGCGGCGATACCGGAGACATTGCCCCCCGACACCATCATCCGCCGCGACAGATCCCCCATGGTCAGGCCCTCCGGCACCCGCTCCAACTGGGCCATGAAATCAAACCTGGGCAGCGTGGTGTCAAATTCCTCCCGCAATGCGCTGCGCAGGCGCGACTCTATAAGGCTGGAACAGGTCAGCAGCCGCAGCCAAAGCTTGATAGAGTGGTGGTCGTCCTCTTGCAGACGGGTTTCCTGATCCATACAGACCACTTGTGGCAGCTCGCTCATGGGACTCCAAAGCAAACATTTTAAACATAAAATGTTTGCGTTATAATGGGCAATCGCTTTAAGCTTAAACGAATGCCAACCGACTGGCGAATAATTCCGGCCCTCGCGGGCGAATTGCAGGGAGACTGATATGAAAATCGTATGTCTGGGCGGAGGCCCCGCCGGTCTGTATCTGGCCATTTCCATGAAGCTGCGCGACCCAGCGCACGATGTCGCAGTGTACGAGCGCAATCGCCCCGACGACACCTTCGGCTGGGGTGTCGTGTTTTCGGATCAGACGGTAGAGAATCTGCGTGCCAATGATCCGGCCAGCGCCGAAAAAATCGTTGGCGAGTTCATCCACTGGGACATGATCGACTGTTTCGTCAAAGGCGAACTCGAACGTTCGGATGGCCACGGCTTCATTGGCCTGGGTCGCCGCCGGATGCTGGAGATCCTGCACCAGCGTTGCCGCGAGCTGGGCGTGGAGCTGCACTTTGAACGGGAATTCTCCCCTGAGGAGATCGATACCACCTTCGCCGATGCCGACGTGATCGTCGCCGCCGACGGCCTCAATTCCAAAATCCGCAATGCCGACCTGGACACCTTCGCCTGCGACATCGATGTGCGCCCCAACAAGTTCGTCTGGCTGGGCACCAACCAGACCTTCCGGGATGCCTTCACCTTCATCTTCGAGGAGACCGAACACGGCTGGATCTGGGCCCATGCCTACCAGTTCGACGAAACCACGTCCACGTTCATTGTCGAGTGCAACCCGGACGTCTACGACGCCCTGGGCTTTGAACACATGAGCCAAGACGAAAGTGCGGAAACCTGCCGCCGGATCTTCGAGAAGTATCTCGGTGGCCACCCGCTGCTGACCAACTCGGCCCATATCCGCGGCTCCGCCTGGATCAACTTCCCCTATGTACTGTGCCGCAACTGGGTCAAGAACGACCGCATCGTACTGATTGGCGACGCCGCCCACACCGCCCACTTCTCCATCGGCTCCGGCACCAAGCTGGGACTGGAAGACGCGATCTCGCTGGCCGATCACCTGACCACCGACCGCTCCATTCCCGAGGCCCTGCACGCCTATCAGGCGGAGCGCGAAATCGATGCCCTGCGGTTACAGAACAGCGCCCGCAACGCGATGATCTGGTTCGAAAATGCGCCCCGCTACATCCGCGCCTTCGACCTCAAGCAGTTCAACTACTCGATGCTGACCCGCAGCCAACGGGTCAGCCACGAGAACCTGCGCCTGCGCGACAGGGAATGGCTGGAGGGCATGGAAAAACACCTCGCCAAGCGTGTGCTGGGGCCCGATTTCGACGAGGCCGTACCGCCCATGTTTCTGCCCTACACCCTGCGCGAAACCGAGCTGATCAACCGCGTGGTGGTATCGCCGATGTCGATGTACAGCGCGGTGGATGGCCTGCCCGACGACTGGCACCTGGTGCACTATGGCGCGCTGGCCAAGGGCGGCGCCGGCCTGGTGTATACCGAGATGACGGATATCTCGCCGGAGGCCCGTATCACTCCCGGCTGCGCCGGGCTGTGGAACGATGCCCAGGAAGCGTCCTGGAAGCGGATCGTGGATTTCGTCCACAATCACACCCAGGCGAAGTTCGCACTGCAACTGGGCCACGCCGGTGCCAAGGGTGCGACCAAGGAACCCTGGAACTGGGACCCGGCGATTCTCGACGAGCCGCTGCCCGAAGACCAGCAGTGGCCTCTGGTGTCGGCCAGTGCGATTCCCTACGACAGCTACAGCCCGGTGCCCCAGGCCATCACCCGGGAACAGATGACGCAGGTCAGGCAGCAGTTTGTGGAATCCACCCTGCGCGCCGCGCGGGCGGGCTTCGATGTGCTGGAGTTGCACGCCGCCCACGGCTATCTGATTTCCGCCTTCATTACCCCGGTGCTCAACAAGCGCGATGACGAGTACGGCGGCAGCCTGGAAAACCGGCTGCGCTACCCACTGGAAGTGTTCCGCGCGATGCGCGAAGTGTGGCCCGCGGACCGGCCCATGTCAGTGCGCATATCAGCGCACGACTGGATGGGCGACGAGGGCAACACCGAGGCCGATGCGCTGGCCATCGCCCAGGCCTTCAGCGACGCCGGTGCCGATATCATCGACGTTTCCAGCGGCCAGGTTTCCCACGCCGCCAAACCACTGCCCGGGCGCATGTTCCAGACGCCGCTGTCGGACCGCATCCGCAACGAGGGCAACATTGCCACCATGGCGGTGGGCAATATCTACGAGGTGGATCACGTCAACAGCATTATCGCGGCCGGCCGTGCGGACCTGGTCTGCCTGGCCCGGCCCCACCTGGCTGACCCCAACTGGACCCTCCGCGCCTCGGCGGAGATGGGCCACCGCGGCATCGGGGTAGCGGAACAGCGCCAGTACTTCATGGGATACCGTCAGTTGCACGTCAATCTGCAGCGCGCGCGGGAAAATGCGGCAGATCAATAAAAGACGGAACGTCAAAGACTGACCAACAAGGGCCGGAGCAATGAAACACGCACTGATCACCGGCGCCGGCAGCGGTATCGGCGCCGCCATCGCCACCACGCTGGCCGCCAATGACTACCGAGTCAGCCTGCTGGGGCGCCGCCTCGAAGCACTGGAAGCCACCGCTGCGGACATTGCTCCCGGCGACAACCGGCAGTGCATCGTTTGCGACGTCACCGTCGAGGACAGCGTCACGCAGGCCTTTGCGCAGGCGGAGGCCGGCTTTGGCGCCATCGACGTGCTGGTCAACTGCGCCGGTTCTGCGCCCACCGCACCCTTCCACAAACTCAGTGCCAGCGCCTGGCAACAGGTGATGGATGTCAACCTGAACGGTGTGTTCCACTGCTGTGCGCAGGTGGTCGGCGGCATGCGCGAGCGCAATGCCGGCCGCATCGTCAACATCGCCAGCACAGCGTCGCTGAAGGGCTATGCCTATGTCAGCGCCTACTGTGCCGCCAAGCACGCGGTGCTGGGCCTGACCCGGGCGCTGGCACTGGAACTGGCGCAAAAAGGCGTTACCGTCAACGCGGTCTGTCCCGGCTATACTGACACCGATATCGTTCGCAACGCAGTCACCACCATCGTGGCCAAAACCGGTCGCAGCGAAGCGGAAGCCCTGCGCCAGTTCACCGCCACCAATCCCCAGGGGCGACTGATCGAACCCGGCGAAGTGGCCGATACGGTGCTCTGGCTGTGCTCGGACTCGGCGCGCTCTGTCACCGGCCAGGCCATCTCCATCAGCGGCGGCGAAACCAGTTAGCTGGGGCCGCCTTGTCCCCCAACCAGAGAAACAGGAACAACCCATGCACAATACGCCACTGGCCGCCTACCAAGCCCAGCATTTTTTGTGGGCAGTGGAGGACGGCGTCGCCACCATTACACTGAACCGACCGGAGCGCAAGAACCCGCTCACCTTTGATTCCTATGCGGAATTGCGCGATCTGTTCCGGGCCCTGGTCTACGCCGATGATGTTCATGCGGTGGTGGTGCGCGGGGCCGGCGGCAACTTCTGCTCCGGTGGTGATGTCCATGAAATCATCGGCCCCCTGACCGAAATGAACATGAAACAGTTGCTGGCGTTTACCCGCATGACCGGCGATCTGGTCAAGGCGATGCGTGCCTGCCCGCAACCGGTAATCAGCGCGGTGGAAGGCGTCTGTGCCGGCGCCGGCGCCATTATCGCGATGAGCAGCGACCTGCGCTATGCCGCCGCCAATGCAAAAGTGGCCTTCCTGTTCAACCGCGTCGGCCTGGCCGGCTGTGACATGGGTGCCTGCGCGATCCTGCCGCGCCTTATCGGCCAGGGCCGTGCCAGCGAATTGCTCTACTCCGGACGCTCGCTGAAGGCGGAAGAAGGCGAGCGCTGGGGCTTTTTCAACAGCGTCAGCGACGACCCTTACGCAGCCGCGATGGGCATGGCCCGGGCCATCGTCAAGGGCCCGACCTTCGCCAACGGCATCACCAAGACCCAGCTGCAGCAGGAATGGAACATGTCGGTGGACCAGGCCATCGAGACCGAGGCCCAGGCCCAGGCGCTGTGCATGCAGACGGAAGATTTCCGACGCGCCTACAATGCCTTTGTGGCCAAGCAAACCCCCGTATTTGAAGGCAACTGAGGCGAGCACAATGAGCGACAAAAGCTACCTGCAATGGCCCTTCCTGGAACCGCAGCACCGGCAACTGGAGGCAGCCATAGATGATTGGGCCCGGCAGAAGGTCCCGGCCCTGGTGGCGCATGAGCACGAGGACCTGGACGGCACCTGTATAGGTCTGGTACGGGCGCTGGGCGAGGCTGGCTTCACCCGCTACGCCGTGCCTGCCAGCGGTGGCGGCAAGCTGGAAAAACTCGATGTGCGCAGTCTGTGCCTGATCCGCGAAACCCTGGGCCGGCACCACGCGCTGGCGGACTTTGCGTTCGCGATGCAGGGCCTGGGCAGCGGGCCGATTTCCCTGTTCGGCAGTCCGGAGCAACAGCAGCGCTTCCTGCAGCCGGTGGCCGCCGGCACTGCGGTGGCAGCCTTCGCACTGTCAGAACCCGAAGCGGGCTCGGACGTGGCGGCGATGACTTGCGAGGCGGTTGAAGATGGCGACAGCTATATCATCAACGGCGACAAGACCTGGATCTCCAATGGCGGTATCGCCGATTTCTATACGGTCTTCGTCCGCACCGGCGAAGCTCCCGGGGCCCGCGGCATCAGCTGTTTTATCGTCGAGGCCGGCACGCCCGGCTTTGAAATTACCGAGCGCATCGAACTGATTGCTCCGCATCCGCTGGCAGCGCTGCGGTTCACCGACTGCCGCATTCCCAGGGCCAATCTGGTGGGCGAGCCGGGCCGCGGATTCGGTATCGCGATGGCAACCCTGGATGTATTCCGCTCCACTGTCGCCGCCGCTGCGCTGGGGATGGCGCGCCGCGCGATGGACGAAACCCTGGCCCATGTCAGGCAGCGCAAACTGTTCGGTGGCACCCTCAGCGACCTGCAATTGGTACAGGGCAAGCTGTCGGACATGGCCCTGGCCGTGGACAGCAGCGCGCTGCTGGTCTACCGCTCCGCCTGGACCAAGGACTGCGTCGCCGACCGCGTTACCCGCGAGGCGGCCATGGCCAAGCTGCAGGCCACCGAATCTGCCCAGCAGGTGATCGACGCCGCCGTGCAACTGCACGGTGGCAAGGGCGTCACCAAGGGCAATATCGTCGAATCCCTGTACCGGGATATTCGCGCGCTGCGCATTTATGAGGGGGCATCTGAAGTGCAGCAGACCATCATCGCCCGTCAGGCGCTGGCCGCATTCATGGCTGAAGCCTGACCAGAGCCAACCCTGCGCCCCAGGCGCAGGGCAGGAACACACTACCAGCCTGTCAGGCGGCCTGCTCGGCGGAGGATGATGGCGGGGTCTGCGCCATGAGCTCGGCGAAGGCCCTGTTCTCGTCATCCGCCAGCGCTGCGCTGCGCCATTGTGCCACAGCATCCGCATCTACCTGCTCCGGTTGCTGCTCAATGCGCTCCAGCATCGCCTGCATCTGGCCGCTGGTGCGGGCCCGGGTGTCGCCGTAGCCCTTGACCAGCCGGCCACATTCGGCCAACTCCAGCGCCAGTGCCTGGCCGCTGTCACCGGGCCGTGCCGCAGCGGCTTTCAATGCCTGCAACCAGCGCCCGATCAGCGCATGTTCGTGCTGGTAGCCCAGACTCGCACGGCGCCAACGGCGCAGTCCGGCCAGCGTACGCAGGGTCAGGTATACCGCCAGCGTGTTGGTGCGCAATTGCTTGCCACCGGTAAACAGGTTGAGGAAACGGCAGCAGGTAGAGGACCCCAGCACCCAACGGCCCAGGCGCGCCGGCAGTATGGCCGCCATCTCCTCCACCCGCGGACGGAAGAACTCGGTGACGTGAAACAGCTGGTCATCCTCGGCCCGCACCTCGCTGCGGACCTTGTCCATGCGACTGGCGCGGGTCTTGAACTGGGCTACCCGGGGGATGTCCTCGAAGCACATCCACAGCGCCAGATAGCGAGCGCTCTCGCAGGTCAACTCGTAGTCATTGTCGCCGCGGTCCAGCGCCAGCAGCTGCTCGATCTCGTCCAGATACTGGTCGGCATAGGCATAGTCCTGGTAATCAACCAGTTTGGCCAACGCGTGATACACCACCTCGTGGCAGGAGACAGGAAATGCCTGCAACCGGCCCAGCAGGCGTTCACCTTCGGCACTGGCCGCCGCGGGTAACTTGAATGGGGCATCTGCCGCCGGTGACGCCTGCGCCGGGACAAACTGTTCCACTCCTCGTTCTGCGCCCTGTTCCCCACCGCGGTTGCTGGCGCGCTGGTAGCTGGCCTCGAACGCGGCCATATTGCTGGCCACGGCCTTGCCGGTGGATGAAATCACCGCTTCGTAGCTGGACTTGTCGAAGGGCAGTACGCCGGCCCCTGCCAGCGCCCCCAACAGTACCGAAGAGATCACCGTGCCGTGCTCGTTGGCCAGTGTCAGCATGTCGTAGTGGATGTAGTCGCGGGCATAGCGCCCTGCCACTTCCTGTAGCGCCAGCGCATCGACTATGCCGTCACTGAGGTGTTCCTTCTCGGTAATGCCGTAGACCCGGTGGTCGGATGCAATCAGGGTAGTCCGCTGCGGCGTAATGAAGCCGCGCTGCACCATGCGCCCTGCCTCGGCGACTTCCGAGGCGATGGCGACGTCTATATCCCCCTGGGCGGGGAACAGCGACATCACCGGCTGGACACCCTCGGGCAATTCACTGCGCGGAAACATTTCCAGATAATAGATGGTTGCGCCGGTGCGCTGGGCCACCCCGGCCAGCGAGGTCGACTGGCACAGCCAGCCCTCGCGGTCGGCAACGTCGATGATCCAGTTGGTGAGTACGCCGCCGCCCTCGCCGCCAAGCGCGGCGATGACCATGTTGATGGTTTGCGTAGCAGCTGTCACAGGCTTCTGTTCCTTTCCTTGCGTTGATCCCGCTGCTGCAACCAACCGATCACCGAGTGCCGCATCCGGCCCAGCAGGCGGTCCATCCGGCTGGGGTTGTACAGCAGGTCTACCCGGGAGAAGGAGGGGCAGAGAATCGCGGCATGGGCATTGGCGCCGCAGACCCCGCAACCCACGCAACTGTTGTCGACATAGGTCACCGGATCCTTGCGCAGCGGGTCCGGGTTGGGCTTGATGGTCAGTGAAGGACAGCCGGAAATCCGGATGCAGGCGTGATCGCCGGTGCAGGTTTCGGCGTCCACCATGAAGCGCGCGCGCACCGTGCGCTTGCCGTCATCGATGGACTTTTTCATCAGCGGCTTGATCCGGCGCTGACGGTTGAGCATGCACTCGCCCTCGGCGATGATGACCTTGAGCCCTGGCGTCGAGGTGGTCAGCGCCTCCTCCAGCGTGTCCTTCATCGTATCCACGCTGTAGGTGCTGACAGTACGCACCCATTTCACGCCGGCGCCGCGGCAGGCCGCATCGATGGACTGCGCATCATCCCGGCTGGGGGCATCGGCATCGATCGTGGTGGCGATGATATTCGGCTCTACCAGCGATGGAATGTCCTGGCCACCGGTCGCCGCCGCATAGCCGTTGTCAACGATGATCAGCACGCCGTCGTGCTTGTTGAATACCGCACTGGTGACCCCGCTGGTCAGGCCATTGTGCCAGAAACCGCCGTCGCCCATGATGCTGATGGACTTGTGCGGCAGACTGTGCCGAATGCCAGAGGAACTGGCCAGCGACAGACCGTAGCCCATGATGGTGTTGCCCAGGTTGAACGGCGCCAGGGTCGCGAAGGAATGGCAGCCGATATCGGAGCTGATATGAAACGGCCCCAGTTCCCGCTGCACCTGTTTGATCGCCGAGAACAGCGGCCGCTCGGGACAGCCGGTGCACAGACCCGATGGCCGCGGCGGCACGTTGCTCAACAGGGCCTCGTGGTCGGCATCGGTCAGCGGGCTGCGCAGCGCTTCGACCTCCTCGCGGGAAAGCCGCAGGCTGATACTCGGCAGTGCAGCGGCTTCCAGGAAGCGGGTCAGGCCTTCCAGCGTGACCTGGCCGGTATACTCCCCCGCCATCGGCATGATGTCCTTGCCGTAGATCCGGGTTTGCACATCGGCCCGCCGCAGCGCGGTATGAATACCCTGTTCGATGTATTCCGGCTGGCCCTCCTCCAGCACCAGCACCTGCTGCTTGCCGACACAGAACTGGACAATTTCGTCGGGAACCAGCGGATAGGCGACGTTCATTACATACAGCGGAATGTCAGTCTGGCCGAAGGCGTCGGCAAGACCCTGCCGTTGCAGCGCCCGGATCACGGTATTGTAGGAACCGCCCTGGACGATGATACCCAACTGCTCATGTTTGCCGGGGAACCATTCATTGAGCTTGTGTTCTTTGATGAAGGCTATCGCCGCCGGCAATCGCTCGGCGATTTTCTCGCGCTCCTGGGCATAGACATTGGGCGGCAGAATGATTTTCTCGGGTTCGCGATGCGGCACCACCGGATTGCGGTTACTGAAACGCGGCGGGATATTGTCTTTCGCAACGAACTCCCCGGTCACATGGCAGCCGCGAATACGCATCATGTAGAACAACGGCGTGTTGCTGGCCTCGGACAGCTGGAAGCCCTTCTCCACCATGTCGACGATGCTGGGCAGATTGGGTCGGGGGTCCAGCAGCCACATCTGCGCCTTCATCGCGAAGGCATAGGTCCGCTCCTGCATGATGCTGGAGCCCTCGCCATAGTCTTCGCCGACAATCACCATGGCGCCGCCCACCACGCCGGAGGAGGCGACATTGGACAGTGCATCGGACGCCACATTGGTGCCGACCGTCGACTTCCAGGTCACCGCGCCACGCAACGGATAGTTGATGGAGGCGCTCAGCATCGCCGCCGCCGTGGCCTCGCTGCCGCTGGTTTCGAAGTGTACCCCCAGTTCACCGAGAATCTCGCGGGCGTCGTTGAGCACATCCATCAGATGGGAGATGGGCGAGCCCTGATAGCCACTGACATAGGACACTCCCGACTGCAACAGCGCCTTGGTAATCGCCAGGATGCCCTCGCCCTTGAACAGCTCGCCGTCACCGGCGCGCAGCTTCAGTACTTCCTTTGCAAACGAACGTTCAGCCATCGAATCAGCCCTGCGGAACCAGCGCCAGCACCCGTGCCGGGCTGCCGGAACCGTCCTTGATCTTCAGCGGCGCCGCAATCAGGATGGCCCCCGTAGGGGGCAGTTGATCCAGGTTGCAAAGACTCGCCAGGCCACACTTGTTGGCCCCGTGCATCAGGTTGTGGCACGGAAATATCGGCTCCTGGGCCCCCGCCTGGCCGCTATCCGTACCGACAGTCTCCACACCCACGCCAATCACGTCGCGCTCCTCCGCCAGGAAAGTCACCGTGGCGGAATCCCAGCCGGGCGTATGGCAGCCGTCTCCCTGCTTGTTGAGGAACTCGTCGCTGCCGATTTTCTTGGACCAGTCACTGCGGTACAGGACCCAGGCACCGGCCGGGATCTGGCCATGCTCGGCCTCCCACTGCTTGATGAATTCCACACTCATCAGGAAGTCGGGATTGGCTTTCACCTCAGCGACCGCGTCGATCACCACCGCCGGCGCCACAAAGCGCTCGGGCGGTAGGGTGTCGGTGGCGTGGTTGTCATAATCCTTGCCGGTAACCCAGTGGATGGGTGCGTCGAAGTGAGTGCCGGTGTGCTCCCCGCACTTCAGGTTGTTCCAGTACCAGGCCGGTCCCTTGTCATCGTAGCGGGAAATGGTTTCCATGCTGAAAGGCCAGGACTGCCCCCAGCCAAACTCGGTGGGCAGGGGCAGCGTGGCTGTCTCCGGCGACAGCGTCGCCGTCAGGTCCACTACGCGAATACGGCCCAGCGCCAGGCCCGCTGCCAGTTCTTCCAGTGCTGTTGCAGTCATGCTTGATCTCCCCTGTTCAGGATTGGATGCCAGAATACAGAATACCAGAATAGTCGCCCAATGCGCCCATTGTCACTGGATTATATTTTAGGCTTAAAATATAATCCACCTCTTACAGCAAAAAGGCTTGGAGCATATTATGAACACAACAATACTCCCGGAAGGGTGGCCGAGGCCACGCGGTTACGCCAATGGCGTTCTCACCAGAGGCAGTGAAACCCTGTATATCGGCGGCCAGATCGGCTGGACCCCGGAGGGCGTTTTCGAAACCGACGACTTCGCCGGCCAGGTCAGGCAGGCGCTGCTGAACATCAGGGCCGTTTTGACTACCGCCGGGGCTGGCCCTGAGCATATGGTGCGGATGACCTGGTATATCACGGACAAACAGGCGTATATGAACCAGCAGCGCGAGATTGGCGCCGCCTACCGCGAAGTGATGGGCAAGAACTTCCCCACCATGAGCGTGGTGGAGGTCTCGGCCCTGATAGAAGATGAAGCGCTGGTAGAGATTGAAGTGACCGCCGTCAAATAATATCGTCAAACCCGCATACAGACAAGGGGCTTTGCATGGCAAGCGTCTACCAGACTTTCGCGACAACCGCACGGCGGGCCGCTGACAACGCCTTCCTGCATATTCCCGCCAGCGCCGCAAAAAGCTACAGCGCCACCGCGGTAGACCTGAGTTACGCCCAGGCGTTGCAGCGCATCGACCAGTGCGCCGCCAGCTATAGCGCCCGCGGCTATGGCAGCCCCCAGCGGGTCGCCCTGGTGCTGGAAAACCGTGCCGACTTCTTCATCCACTGGCTGGCGCTGAACAGCCTGGGCTGCAGCGTTATTCCGGTCAGCCGGGAGATGCAGGATGAGGAGATAGCCTACTACCTGGAGCACGGTGAGGCCTGTCTGCTGGTCGCCATTCCAGAAGCACTGGCGCAGCTACAGCCTATATGCAATTCTTTGCAAGCCCTCGTACCCCTGGTGGACTGTCAACAATTGGACACCCTGCCCCCGGCGCCCACCCGGCGCGATGGCCTGCAGCCGAGCGCCACTACCGAGTGCGCCCTGCTCTACACCTCCGGCAGTACCGGCAAGCCCAAGGGTTGTATCCTGAGCAATGAATATTTCACCTTCGCCGGCGAGTGGTACCTGGGCCTGGGCGGCCTGACGCAGCTGCGCGACGGCGAGGAGCGTCTGCTGACGCCGCTGCCGCTGACCCACATGAACGCCATGGCGGTCTCCAGCATGGCGATGATCATGAGCGCCGGCTGCCTGATCCAGCTGGACCGCTTTCACCCCCGTGAATGGTGGTCCACGGTCCATGCCAGCGGCGCCACCATCGTGCATTACCTTGGCGTACTGCCGGCCATGCTGCTGGAACTGCCCCCGGGGAATACGATGACTGCCGCGGGCGGGTGCGCTTTGGCTTCGGCGCCGGCGTCAACCCCAAACATCACGCCGTGTTCGAACAGCGCTTCGGCTTTCCGCTGATCGAGGCCTGGGCAATGACGGAGTCGGGCGTGGGCGGCAGTATCATCGCCAATCACGAGCCGCGCCATGTAGGCAGCTGCTGCTTCGGTAAACCGCCGGCGACGCTGGAATACCAGCTGGTCGACGAAAACCGGCAACCCGTGGCCCGGGGCGAGGATGGCGAATTGCGGGTACGCGCCGCCGGTGCCGATCCCCGCCGCGGCTTTTTCAGCGGCTACCTGAAAAACCCCGAAGCCACCGAGGAAGTCTGGCAGGACGGTTGGCTCAACACCGGAGACGTGGTGCGCGAAGGACCGGACGGCAGCCTGCATTTCGTTGACCGGCGCAAGAATGTGATCCGGCGCTCCGGTGAAAACATCTCGGCACTCGAGGTGGAGGCCGCGATCGTGTCCCATCCCGCGGTAACCACGGTGGTGGTCACCGCGGTGCCCGATGAGCTGCGCGGCGACGAGGTTGCCGCCTGTGTGATTGTGGCACCGCAGATACCGGCAGACCAGGCCCTGAGCCACGAGCTGGTGGAGCACTGCCTGCAGCAGTTGGCCTACTACAAGGCCCCCGGCTACCTGCTGTTCTGCGACACGCTGCCGGTCACGGCCTCCAACAAACCGCGCCGGGCCGATATCAAGGCGCTGGCCCGGCAGCGGGTGGAGGCCGGCGACTGCCTCGACACCCGGTCCCTGAAGAAACGGCGGCCCGCGGCATGAGGGATTACAGCGGCATCGCCCTCACGGCCCCGGTCAGCTTCGGCTACGCCAAGCAGAGCCCCCACGGCGCCGCCTGGTTCATCGGCAGTACGCTGCGGGAAATGCTGCTGCAGGCCGGCATCGACAAGGCCGCGGTCGACGGCCTGGCCGTGTCCAGCTTCTCGCTGGGCCTGGATTCCGCCATCACGCTGACCCAGAACTTCCAGCTCAGCCCGCGCTGGATCGACCAGCTGCCCTACGGGGGTGCCGCCGGCCTGGTGGCCCTGCGGCGCGCGGCCCGCGCCATCCAGGCCGGCGACGCCGACATCATCGCCTGCATCGGCGGTGACGGTGCCGCCCACCGCGGCTTCGAGCGCACCGCCGCCGAATTCAGCAGCTTTACCGTGGACGCGTCCTTTCCCTACGGTGGCGGCGGCCCCAATACCGCCTTCGGCCTGATCACCCAAAACTATATGGAACGCTACGGCGCCCGCCGCGAGGACCTGGGCCTGATCCCCGTGGCCCAGCGCTACAACGCCAACCACTACCCGGCCGCACTGCTGGGGCACAAGAGCCTGTCGCTGGAACAGTACCTGGCCTCGCGCCCCATCGCCGGCCCGCTGCACCTGTTCGACTGCGTGATGCCCTGCGCCGGCGGCGAAGGCTTCCTGATGATGAGCGAGCAGCGCGCACGCGAACTGGGCCTGCCCTACTGCGTGATCCGGGCCGCAGGCGAACTGCACAACGCCCACCCCGAGGACGAGATCCAGTTCCGCGGCGGCTGGACCGAATACGCCGACCAGCTCTACAGCAACGCCGGACTGGAACCGGCGGCGATCGACATCCTGCAGACCTACGATGACTACCCGGTCATCAGCATGCTGCAGATGGAAGACCTGGGCTTCTGCGCCAAGGGCGAGGCAGCGCAATGGCTGCGCGACACCGACCTGCGTTTCGATGGCAGCGGCCCCCAGTCCCGCAAGCTGGCCCACAATACCTCCGGCGGCCAATTGTCAGTGGGCCAGGCCGGCTCCGCCGCCGGTTACATGGGCATCGTCGAAACCATCCGCCAGCTGACCGACCGCGCCGGCCGCAATCAGGTGCCGGAGGCCCGGCACGCCATGGTCAGCGGTTTTGGCATGATCAACTACGATCGCGGCCTGTGTTCCGCGGCCGCGATCCTGGGGAGGGCCGGCCAGTGACCACCACACCCACCATGCAACATCGCCTGAAGCACAACCGGCCCTCGCTGCGCAGGAATGCGCGGCCGCCGAAACAACGCAGCCCCCTGGGCGCCGCGTTTACCGCGGCCAACCTCGGCTGCGCGCTGGCACTGCAACACTGCCGCAGCTGCGCGCGCGTGCAGTATCCGCCGCGGGAACTATGCCAGCACTGCCTGGCGGACGGCCTGGTCTGGCGCGAGGCCGACACCGCCGGCCACATCATCAATGCACTTGATCTGCATCATAGTCTGTGGGAGTACTTCAAGCGCAGAATCACGGAGGCACCCTGGCCAGTGGCCACGGTGCGGCTGGATTGTGGTGCCACCGTGTTTGCGCACCTGGCCCTGGCCAGCTTCGGCGCAGCCAGCGCAGCGGCAGTGCCCGCCGGCGCCGCAGTACAGGTATTCACCCATACCGATTGCTCCCTGAACTCGGTACTCATCGCGGTCAGCGCCGGCACCGCCATTGCCACCCCGGCCCAGCGCCGGGAGCTGGCGGCCGCGCTGGGCCTGCTGGAGCCCGCCCACAAACCGGAAGGAATCTGATATGAGTCAGCAGCACCAGACCATCGTCGTCACCGGCGGCAGCACCGGCATCGGCGCCGCCATCTGCGAACAGCTGCTCGAGGAAGGCCATGAGGTGATCAACCTGGCGCGCCGCGCGCTGGAGCTGGACCACCCGCGACTGCACAATATCGAGCTGGATCTCAGCGACCGCGCCGCCACCGCGGCCGCGGCGGCCCGGGTCGCCGCAGACTTCCAGGTCACCGGGCTGATTCACAACGCCGGCCTGATCCGCCCCAACCTGTTGCCGGACGTGCAACTGGACGACCTGGACTACCTGACCCAGGTGCACATCGGCGCCGCGATCACGCTCAGCCAGGCCTTCCTGCCCACAATGAAACAGCGCGGCTTTGGCCGCATCATATTGATCACCTCCCGCGCCGCGCTGGGGCTGCAGACCCGCACCAGCTACTCCGCGACCAAGTCCGGCATGATGGGCATGGCCCGCACCTGGGCGCTGGAGCTGGGGGAGTTTGGCATTACCGTCAATACCGTGGCGCCCGGCCCCATCGCCGCCACCGAGATGTTCCACAACGTGGTGCCCGAGGACAGCCCCAAACTGGAGAGCATGGCCCAGAGCATTCCGGTGAAGCGCCTGGGACTGCCCGCGGATGTCGCACGTGCAGTCTGTTTTTTCAACCACGCCGACAGCGGCTTTATCACCGGCCAGACCCTGATGGTCTGCGGCGGCGCCAGCCTCGGCTCGCTGTCACTGTAACGCTACCCCAAGGAGGCCGACCATGGCACAGTCCATCAGCAACTCCGAGATAGCCAGCCTGGTGGAACCCGCCCGGCTGCACAAGCGCCTGTACCTGGATCCGGACATCTTCGAGCTGGAGATGGAACGCATCTGGGGCCAGGCCTGGATTTTCATAGGCCACGAGTCCCAGGTACCACAGACCGGCGACTTCTTCACCACCAACATCACTCACAAGATCCCGGTGGTCATGGTGCGCGACAAGAGTGGCGCCGTACACGTGCTGCACAACCGCTGCGCCCACAAGGGCGCCAAGCTGGTGGAAAAACGCGAAGGCAACGTGCGCGGCGCCTTTCGCTGTGCCTACCACGGCTGGAGCTACCGCCACGACGGCAGCCTGTTGAAGATACCCAACGAATCCGGCTACGAGGGCACTGGCTTCGATCTCAACTCCCCCTGCAACAACATGCAGAAGCTGGCCCAGGTAGAGAGCTACCGCGGTTTTGTGTTCGCCACCCTGTCGCCCGAGGCGCCGGATCTGAAGACCTGGCTGGGCGGCGCGGTGGACTGCCTGGACAACCTCTGCGACCGGGCACCCGAGGGCGAGGTGGAAGTCGCCGGCGGCGTACTGCGCTACGAGCACGACTGCAACTGGAAGTTCATCCTGGAAAACCTGAACGACACCATGCACCCAATGGTCGTGCATCAGTCCGTGGTTCAGGCGGCCGAGGACTACATCGCCTCCCTGCCGGAATCCGCCGGCAAAAAGCGCAGCGAGGCGGAGATCATCCTGCCCTTCGGCTCCTCCTACGAGAACTTCGAGAATACCGGCATCACCGGCTTCCGCTACGGCCACCACTACGACGGCGGCAAGAGCAGCATCCACGCCGACTACAGCGTGCTACCCGCCTACCACGAGGCCATGGTCAAGGCCTATGGCGAGGAGCGCACGCGCGAAATCTACTCCTTCAACACCCACAACACGCTGTACTACCCCTCCCTGACCATCAAGAGCGCAGTGCAGAACATCCGGGTGGTGCGGCCGCTGTCTGTAAACCGGTTCGTGGTGGAAACCTGGTCCTTCCGGCTCAAGGGCGCGCCCGACGAAATGCTGCAGCGCACTCTGCTCTACTCGCGCCTGATCAACTCCTCCGCCAGCATGGTGGGGCCGGATGACCTGGAGGTCTACCGCCGCGCCCAGGAGGGCCTGGAGTCCAACGCCAGCGACTGGGTGGAGTACCACCGCCAGTACGGCCGCGACCAGCAACTGGAGGACCGGGTGGTCGGCGGCGGCACCGGCGACCTCGATATGCGCACCCAGTACAAGGCCTGGCGCGAGTACATGACCGGGGAGATCTTCCAATGAACAACACCGATATCAAGGCCATTGAACAGTTCCTCTACCGCGAGGCCTCCCTGCTGGACCAGCCCGATCTGGACAGCTGGATGCAGCTCTACACCGAGGACGGCACCTACTGGATGCCGGCAGCCGAGAACCAGCCCGACCCGCTGAACCATATCTCCCATATCTACGACGACCGGGTCATGATGGAGATCCGCCGCCGCAACTTCGTCCACCCCCGCGCCGCCTCCAAAGACCCGGCCGTGCGCTGCTCCCACCTGCTCGGCAATATCCAGCTACAGGGCGAAACCGACGTCGGCGACCTGCGGGTCACCTCCAACTTTCATGTGGTGCTGTGGTACCGCGATGAACAACGCGTGTTCGCCGGCACCTGCGAACACCACCTGGCCCCACAAGGCGAGAGCTTCCAGATCCGCCACAAGCGGGTGAACCTGATCAACCCCGATGCGCCGCAGAAGTCGTTGATTGTCTATTTGTAGAATAGTTTAGCGGCTCGGGCCGCTTTCCTTGACGACACATTGGAAAACCGTCCGAACCGCAGTCTCGGGTTAAACCCCGCCCAAGGCGAACTGAACCGCCTGCTCTGCATGTATTTCTGTAGTGTCATAGAGGTTCACAGCTGTGTCCGCCCCCTGGATCAAAAGGCCGATCTCAGTGCACCCCAAAATTACTCCGCAAGCGCCACGGTGAGCCAATGATGCCACCACCTCCAGATAAGCCGCTTTTGAATCCGACTTGACTGTACCTTTGCACAATTCGTTGTAAATCACTGAGTGGATCAACTCTCGCTGGGGCTCGTCTGGCACAATAACCTGGATCCCTTGATCCTCGAGGCGCTCGCAATAGAACGGCTGCTCCATCGTAAACTTCGTGCCAAGCAGCCCCACACAGCTAACTCCGTCCGCCTGGAGTGCCCTGGCAGTTGCGTCTGCGATATGAAGAAACGGGATGCTCACTGCCTGCTCAATTTGAGGTGCGACCTTGTGCATGGTGTTCGTACACAAAACCACACACTCCGCACCTGCGGCCTCGACCATCCGGCCAGCCGAGGCAAGAATTTCCGCCGTTGCCTCCCATTCACCCTGGTGCTGCAGCGTCTCAATTTCCGCAAAGTCCACGCTGTACAGCACAAGTTTTGCAGAGTGAAACCCACCGACTTCATCTCTGACTTTCTGGTTGATCAGCCGGTAATAGGTCTGCGTCGATTCCCAGCTCATCCCGCCGATCAGGCCAATGGTTTTCATCTTTGACTGCACATTCATTAAATTCAGCTACCCTGCAGGCTGCCCTCCATCACCCACAGCTTCTCGTTCACCGCCTTCAACTACCGGACCTCGCCGAAGCACAGGGGGACGGCAATGACATCGGTCATAAGGAGGAACTGCCTTGTTGGGTTCGAGATTGGGGTGATTCTAGCAGGCTTTCCGGGGCAGACCGAGTCCCGCGAGAGCGGCCCTCGCGGCCGAGGCGGGTGAGCCGTACATCCGCGGTCAGCTCCAAGCTGGTCAGCGCCAGGGCTCGCTGCCGGCCCTCCGCACTGGCGCGGTGCAGGTGCGGAGTCATCGTCAACAGATCGGCGATTGCCCGGGCGTTACTCAGCTGCAGTTCAAACGTCAGGGATTCAATCGACAGCGGCCGGAAACCCGCTGGCACCGGGGTCGCGGGAACGCTTGTGCTGCACCGGCAGCAGGTTGACGTACCCCTGGCGCGCGATATCGTAGCTGTGACCGGCACCGCAGCGCCAGGTTGATTCAATGCACTGCAGTGGACTGCCGTCCATGGGGCAAGCCAGCGCCTGAAATGCGGTAATCGTCATGGCTGAGTGATCATTGACACTGCCTATACTACTGAACGTCTAACGGGAGAGGTCGGGCTCCTGCAGAGGAGGACCGGTGAACTCGGCTTCTATCACGACATGGATTTCATCACCTACGCCCATAGTCGTGCCTGGTTCTGGAAGACCGTATGCCATCCCGAAATCAGACCGTTTGAATGTGCCGGTTGCTGAAAATCCGATCCGGGCATTCGGGTCCATGGGATGCCCTTTGTAACCTCCGTTGAAGACGGTCTCAAGAATGACAGGTTTCCTGACACCTAAGAGCTCCAGATCACCATGGACATTGGCGGTCTTCTCGCCGGTCATCTCCACCTGGCGGGATATGAAAATGATCTCGGGAAACACTTTAGCGTTCAGCCAATTTTCATCATTCAAGATGGTATCCGTAAAGCCTTCCGGTGGGCTCGGAAGATCAAGGGATGCAGGATTGATCGTCGCTCGTAAGGATGCCTTTTCCAACTGCGCCGGATCAAGCGCAAGCGTGGCGTCAAATGAGTCGAAGGTCATGGTGTAGTTCGTAAAGCCCAGATGGCTTACATGGAACACCAGACTCGCATGACTCTTATCTAACGTGTAGGTTCCCGGAGGAAGGTCGGTCTCGCCCTGTGCCTGGACCGGCAGAGTAATACACAGCATGGTAACAGCGATAAGACAGTATGTTCTCATAGAATGACCCCAGGCA
The DNA here is from genome assembly GCF_010669285.1 of Kineobactrum salinum. Taxonomy (GTDB): domain Bacteria; phylum Pseudomonadota; class Gammaproteobacteria; order Pseudomonadales; family Halieaceae; genus Kineobactrum; species Kineobactrum salinum. The sequence continues at coordinate 688,151 of NZ_CP048711.1, forward strand.
TTTTTGATTTTTTCAATATCCAGTTTTTTCATTTGCAGGATTGCTCGCGTGACGCGGCCTATTCTTTCCCGGTCGTTGTCAGTTCACGCTATCAATCATATTTGCTCCATCCGGGTCGCGGGATGCATCAAATATGGCGGATGACTGAGACGGCCGCCCTGTTGGCCGATGAGGTCTTTCCCGATGTGCGACTGCGCCAATGGGTGATCATCTCCCTTTCCCCTGCGTTACCTCTGCTGGAACGGGTGGCCGCGCCAACGGCTTCTCCCTGCACGCCGGCGCGAGTTGTGAAGGTAACCAGAAAGACAAGCGCGAGCGCCTGAACTGCCAGGAGCCTTGCATTCCGGGATTCTGGAAGACGACTCCGTCGTTACCTATCGAAAGGTAGATACCATTATGTTTCACCCTGAGCATCCTATCAACAGTAGAAGAGCATCAGTTCTGCAGAGTTTAGTTGCGCTCACTTCGACCATAGCTGAGGTCGATCAGGGGATCTGAGCCTGGCCGGAGAATGTTCTGCTTTTTTCTGTACTTAATCCTAAAGTACCCCGCCCAGGCGCCGATATACAAACGCAGAATCCTGGTGGCTGTACATAGCCGGCGGTGCATTGTGCTCCGCAAGATTCTGCGATACCCAGCTGGAGCACACACAATGCGCGACAACGGCCCGGTAACACACCGGGAATTCCTCTTTCCCCAGGGGCAGACACTCGTTTCCACGACCGACCTGAAGGGTCGGATCCTGTACTGTAATCCGGCTTTCGTTGAAGTCAGCGGCTTTGGCCGCAGCGAACTGCTGGGGCAGCCACACAACATGATCCGGCATCCGGATATGCCGCAGGAGGCGTTTCGCGACATGTGGGCGTCCATTCGCGGTGGCAAACCCTGGTCCGCCATGGTCAAGAACCGGCGCAAGTCCGGCGACCACTATTGGGTCAAGGCCAATGTGACCCCGCTGATGGAAGAAGGTCATGCCATCGGTTATATGTCGGTGCGCACTTGCCCAACACGCCATGAAGTGAACGCTGCGGACAGCGCTTACCGCGTCATGCGACAACGCGAGTTGAGGGGCTTGCCGCCGGCAGTTCGCCTGCATCGGGGGCAGTTGGAACGGACGGGCTGGATCGGTCTCCTGCAGCGCAGCTGGCAGGTCCTGGCTGCGAATCGGCTGGTGTTGTTGCCGGTGGCACTGGCACTTTCTGCCTATGGCCTGGGCAAACTGTGGGAAAGCTCCTGGACGGGCGCACTGTTCGCTGCCGGGCTGGGGGTCGCGGTATTCCTGTGCCTGCAGAGCCGCATCCACGGTCCGCTGCGGGAACTGCTGCTGTTCGCCGACCGCATGGCCGCCGGTGACCTGACCCAGCAACTGGCCTCACGCAGTCATGACACTGTGGGCATGCTGGCCACCGCGCTGAATCAGCTGAACGTCAACCTGCAGTCCGTCGTCGGCGACGCGCGCCATGAAGCCATGGAGATCCATCACACGGTCGGCGAAATCGCCGCTGGCAACGGCGAACTGGCGGCACGTACGGAAACCCAGGCCAGCAGCCTGGAGCAGACCGCCTCCTCGATGGAACAGATTACCGCGACCGTCCGTAGCGGCACCGATGTCTCGATACAGGCAGCGGAACTCGCCGGTCGCACCGCCACGGCAGTCGGCGACAATGCACGTGCAGTGAATAAGGTAACGCAGACCATGCGCTCAATCAGCGAATCGTCGTCACGTATTGCCGACATCACCCAGGTAATCGACAGCATTTCCCTGCAGACCAATATCCTCGCCCTCAATGCAGCTGTCGAGGCTGCCCGCGCGGGGGAGCAGGGCCGGGGCTTCGCAGTGGTCGCTACTGAGGTACGGGCGCTTGCCCATCGCACGACCGATGCCGCACAGGAAATTCGCACCCTCATCGATGCATCGCGCGCCAGGGTGGATGCCGGTGTCGCGGAATCGGAGAACGTCGCGCGATCGATCGATTCGGTAGCATCGCAGGTCTCCGAGGTCGCCGGGCTGGTGCAGGACATGAGTCGGGGCGCACAGGAACAGCTCGGTGGCATCTCGCAGATCAACGAAGCCGTGACGCACCTGGACGGCATCACGCAGCAGAACGCGACCATGGTGGAAGAGCTGGCGGGATCAGCCACTGCGCTGCAACAGCGCGCCGAAGTGCTGACCGAATCTGTGAAGGTGTTTCGCACACGCCGTGACAAGAAGGCGCCACGGCACCCCGGGAGACAGCATTACGCAGCCTCAGCATCAGCGCCTTCCGCTCCCTCGATAAGCGCTAACGCCGGCCTGACCCCGCCGGTGAGCAGGCGTCCGGGGCAAGCGTTCGAACTGACTCGGCAAGTGTCGCCACAGCCCGTTCCAGTTCAGCATTCCAGGGATTGCCGGCATTCAGGCGTACCGCATTCGAGTAGAGATTACGCGCGCTGAACACTTCTCCCGGCACCAGATTGATTCCCTGCGCCTTCATAGCCTGATACACCTGCAGACCCTGGCAGTGTTCGGGCAGCTGTACCCAGACAGCATAGCCACCGTCCGGTTTCGCCAGCCTGCAGTGCTCATCCAGATGGTGTCTGAGGCTGTCACACAAACTGTTGACCTGGGCCGCAAGCTGCAACCGCAATCGATTGAGATGACGGCGGTACTCCCCACTGAGCATGAAATCCGCCAGCGCCAGTTGCAAAGGTGTGTTCACCGACAGGCCCCGGGCCAGCATCGCCAGCCTGACCTGAGGGTGAAAGCGCCCGCTGGAGCACCAGCCGATACGATACCCCGGCGCCAGTGTCTTGGACACCGAGCCACACCAGATCACCCAACCATCCCGGCTCCAGGATTTGACCGGCAGAGGCCTTTGCCGCGTATGCCCGCACTCCCCAAACACGTCATCCTCAATGACCGGACAACGGTAGCGCAAGGCCATCTCTGCCAGCCGCTGTTTATCCGCGGCATCAAGGCAATATCCCAGCGGATTCTGGTAGGAGGTAGCGACCAGGCAGGCACTGACTGCTTGATCCGCCATCAATTGCTCCAGCCTGTCCAGGTCAAAGCCGCGGGATGTCGAGGGTATTTCCGACACACGTCGCCCCATGCTGGCCAGCAGCTGCAGCTGACCGCTGTAACAGGGCGACGGCAGCGCAAGGGTATCGCCGGGTCGGGTCACGGCATCGACGGCAAGGCTCAGCGCCTCCATGCAGCCGTTGGTGACGACCAGGTCCTGCAACGCACAGGTGATCCCATCTTGCTGGAAGTGCGCCTGCAACGCCTGCAGCAACACCGGCTCCCCGGCAGCCTGGCTGTAGGCCAGCGCTCTTCCCTGGGCACGGCGGTTGGCGCGGACCAGGCTGCGCTGCAGAGCCTGGACCGGCAGCAGCGAGGGCGCGAGTTGTATCGTACCCAACTGTACACGATGCGCATTGATGGCTGACTGATGGATCTCGGCAATGATTGACAGGTTGTCAATCTGCCGACTGGAGGGATCAAACACCGGAAACTCGGGCTGCAGCAGTGTCAACTGGCGGTCGCGGACGTAAAAACCCGATTGCGCACGGCTCAGCAAATATCCCTGCGCCTCAAGCGACTCATAACAACGCTTTACAGTCGTGATACTGACACCACGTTGCTGGCTCATGGCCCGGATAGAGGGCAACCTGTGCCCCTGCTGCAGCCCACCGGACTCTATCTCCTGTATCAGTGCATCGGCGAGTTCCCGGTAACGAAATGCCATATTGTGTCCTTTTTTGTATCAAAAATTGGATCTGTACTCTTTTTTTCTACCGAGGATACTGATCAGCGTCAACCCATTTGTTCAGCAGGGCACACATGACTCGACTGACTGAAGATTTGCAACAACTGGATCAACTCACCGCGCGTCTTTCCCAGTGGTGCCAGGCATTCGTCCAGACACTGCCGGATCGCGGCGTTGCCGTGCCGGGTGATCCTGCGCTGGCAGCCGATACCCTTGAAGACAATGGCGCTGGCGCAGCGGCAGCCTTTGATCAATTTGTCCGCACCATCGCCCCTTTCCTGAGCGCATCGGCCGGCCCGCGCTATCTGGGCTTTGTTACTGGCGGTACCACGCCAGCGGCCATGCTGGCCGATTGGCTGGTGGCCGCGACAGATCAGAATGTCTCCTCACCCGGCGATTCCATCAGCACTGCGGTCGAATTGCAGGTAATGCGCTGGTTGCGAGCACTGTTCGTTCTGCCGGAGCATTTCGAAGGCCTGCTGACCACTGGCGCAACGGCGTCCAACCTGCTGGGCATACTCTGCGGCCGCCAGTTCGCCGGACTGCAACAGAATATCGATATCGCAGCTTCGGGGCTTGCGCAGACACAGATAGCGGTCTTTTCCGCTACGGCCCATGCCAGCTCCATCAAATCCCTGAGCCTGGCTGGCCTGGGCCGGGACCGGCTTACCCAAATCGATTGTCTGCCCGGGACGGAAGCAATGGATGTCGCCTCACTCCGGGCGGCGCTGGAGGCCAGCAGCTGTCCCGGCAAGATCGTTCTGGCGAGCGCCGGCACGGTCACCGGCACCGACTTCGATGATCTGCAAGCGATCGCGGCACTGTGCCGACAGCACCATGCCTGGTTGCACGTGGATGGTGCTTTTGGTCTGTTTTCGCGCCTGCTGCCAGAGTATCGCCACCTCAGCGAGGGCATAGAGCTGGCCGACTCCATCACCAGTGACGCGCACAAATGGCTCAATGTCCCCTACGATTGTGGCATTTTCTTTACGCGGCACACTCAACTGCTGCAGCAAACCTGCTCCGTTGCCGCCCCCTATCTCGCTACCGGGGTTGACACGCAGGCGCTGATGGACTGGGGGATAGAAAACTCCCGCCGCTTCAGGGCACTGCCGGTCTGGATGACCCTGAAGGCCTACGGGCGCAAGGGCTATCGGGATCTGGTGGCGCAGAACTGCCATCAAGCGGCCCACCTGGCCGACTGGATCGAGGCATCACCCGACTATCAACTACTGGCCCCCTGCAAACTGAATGTGGTGATATTCAAACCGCGGGTGGATGACGCGGAAGTAGGCCGGACGCTGCGGCGCATCAATGCCAGCGGCAAGGTATTCATGACACCAGGCTTCTGGCAAGGCAGCAGCGGCATACGTGCCGCCTTCAGCAACTGGCGGACCACTCAGGCCGACATGGAAATTATCTGCGATGTGCTGAAAGCTGCCATGCGGGAGTGATACAGATGTATTTGCGAATTGACTTCAGGGGACGGAACGATTCGCCTCTGGTGCCATTCTCTCGGCGTGAATGCCGGCGAGCACGAGGCCGATGATTCTGTCCGTTTCGTCGGTCTCGAAAGTCAGCGAAATGTTTTCGAAAGAAAAGAATGACAGGGCACTCTCAGGCAGGAATGCTGCCTCCTGAAGAAAATCGGGGACAGTCAACAGCAAGTGGTCACCGCTGCGCCGCACCTGCACGGTCGACTCCACTGGTCTGCTGCTGTGGTAATCACCCACCAGCCGTTCCAGCTGAGCACTGTCCAGCGACGCCCGGACGCGCACCACCGGCTCGAAGCCCTGCCAGCCAAAGTGGGGCGCCACCGCCTGCATGATTTCGCCGATGAGCTGGCGTCCGCTGTCGCTGTTGGTCATGATGGCTATGCCATCACCTTCGGCAATGCTTGCAAACAGGTGGGCACGGTAGCCGGCGTTGGCACCACCGTGACTGAAACTGGTGACGGTGCCCTGCGCAGGTGCAAGAAAGAAACCCAGGCCCAGCCCGCCAGGCTGTCGCGCAACCGCTGCCGCGGCCATTCTCGGAGACAGGATCCGGTCCGACTCACCCTTCAGTGCCTGTTGTATTTCCGCTGCGAATCGCAGCAGATCCGTAGCCGTTGTCCAGAGCCCGGCGGCAGCTTGTTCCGGGTAAATATGGGGGCCGCCGGGCACCGCCTTGCCATCGGCACGATAGGGCAGCGCAGCATTGGCAAGAAGGGATCCGGGCAGGGGCTGTTCGAAGCTGCTGCGGGACATGCCGGCAGGCGCCAGAACCTGCGATTGCAGCAGTGCGGCAAAAGGTTCATCGCTGACGTCTTCCAGCAACAGCTGGATAATGGTGGTACCTCCTCCCGAGTAGCGATAGCCCTGCCCCGGTTGCTGCTCGACCACCACCGGTGCGGAATTGGCCGGCGCGACACCCTCAAGGACCTGGAGCAGGCTCGGTACCGCGGCACCCGCGGCATAGCCCTGAAAGCCCGGCACTGTTGTACCGGCACTATGGCTCGCCAGACGGCGCAGGGTAACCGCTTCCTGCTGTTGCCATTCATGGGCCGGTACCTGCCAGCGTTCAAGCAGGGTATTGACCGGGGCATCCAGATCCAGCCCACGTGTCTCGACCTGTTGCAGCAGGCCCGCCACAGCCACAGCCTTGGAGATGCTTCCGGCCTGGAACAGAGTCTCGGGGGTTACCGGCAATCGCTGGGCGCGATCGCGGTGCCCGACTACCAGGGTCTCTACCACTGCCCCGTCTTCGAGCAGTGCAATCGACACTCCGGGCACCCTGTAGGTCGCCATGCGTTCAGCAAGAGTTGCGGTCGTCGGCTCCTCCCCGGCAATATGAACCCGTGTCGTGAGCCTCTCGAGCTGTCCGGCGAGGTTGAACTGGCTGGCGTCGCCCTCCCCTGCGGATGCCAGACCGGAGCTCAGGCACACGGCCAGCAGCATCACTCTGAGCCCCTGCCAGTACCCTACGCGGGGGTGCGCTACCACGCGCGCTATTCCCGCGGCACCGCCCCTGCCGGCGGGATACAGGGCTTGCCTGCGCAGTCTGGTTTCGAAACAAGCCATGACATTACTCACTTTGTCTATTTGAGAAACACGTCCAGCAGGCCTGCCTGATACAAGCGCGCCAGCGAGACGCCGATGAAGTTGGCTATCACATAACCCAGCACGCCGACCATCACCGCGGGCACGACGAGGTGGGTCCAGCCGCGGCTGGCCGCCATGGCGGCTGCGGTGGCAGGACCGGCGATACAGGCATTGGAGGCGATCAGGGTATCCGCCAGGCTATATCCGAGCAACCGCGCAACTGGCAACAACAGCGCCAGATGCACCACAATAGTGACTGCGGCAAAGCCTGCCAGCACCAGCGAGTGCTGCAGCAGGATGCCAATATCCGTCGAGATGCCTATGACCGCGAAGAACACGTACATGAACAGGGTGCCGAGCTCGAATTCGCCCCGCAGAGACTTGAGCTGGCGCGGCAACAGGTTGGCGGCTCCCACCGCCAGCAGGGTGATCAGCAACACCGAGTAACCGGGTACGCCCAGCCTGCCGGCAATGGCCACCGCCAGCGCGCAGATCAATGCACTGGCTCCGAGCGCAATCGCAAGATGACTGATCATGGTTGTGTCGGCAACGTCCCCGCCCGGTGCCAACGGCGCGTGCACGATCGGGGATGCCACATCCATGTCGGTACTGGCACCACTCACGGCAAAGACTTTCAGCCCCGACAGGATGGAAATGGATACCAGGTAGGTGGTGCCGATGATGTTGTCAGCGGCCAGGGCGCCGGACACCGTACCCAGGTCGGTGAAGCCCAGAGCATTGGATACCGCCACCAGGTTCATGCTGCCGCCGATATAGGTGGCGGCGAAGGTGCCCAGCACCTTGCCTTCCTCGGGGCCGGCATCCAGCAACGCAGCGGCCAGCAGCGCTCCGAGCACCGAGAACAGCGCGCCCAGAAGAAACAGCAAGGTCACTGGCCCAGCCTCTGTCAGCACCCGGCGCAGGTCCGCCTTGAACAGCAACAGAGGAATGGCCAGCGGCACCAGATAGACCATGATGCCGTCCCACAGCGGCGCCTGAAACGGGACCAGGCCTGTATTGGATACCGCAACCCCGCCCAGCATGACCACCGACACGCCGGTGAGATACTGGCCGGCACGGGTTCGGCCTACCAGCAGACCCAGGGCGATCAGGCAGCCGAGGACTGCTACCTGGGCAAAGTACTGGTCCGGTCCGATCAGAGCAGAGCCGGCTGGGATCAACGTGGTCATGTACTCACCCCAAATGGAAGCCAAGCAGGTTCCAGTAATGCAGGGACCACAGGCACAGCGCCAGCGCCGCGGCCACCAGGCTGTGGTGCAGGCGACTGCGGACACTCCCCCAGCCCTCGCGCCAGGCCTGAGTCAGCAGCCACAGGGCCACCAGCGTCAGCGGCACAAGCAGCAGGGGCAGACCCAGGGCCACCCGGAACCAGCCCGGCGGCCCGTCAAGCATGGCGCTTTCACCCAGACCCACCAGCACCCCCACGGCCAGCAGAAATACCACAGCCACACCGCTGGCGCCGGCCAGTATCTGGCGCCCCAGCCGGTAACGCGGCGGGAGCGGAAAGGCTGCCGGACGGCCGCAGCAAGTGCCGATCAGCATGGACAGGAACAGCAGCAGACAGAGACCGAGCAGAGCCATGTGAAAACTGCCGGTTTCCCAGAATGCAATCCGGACCGCAGGGGTGGCGGCAAAGGGCCCCAGCAGTGCCGTAACCTGCTCCCGGGGATCACGTTGAAACGCGATCATCTCGTCACCATGGCGTTCCCGGAAAACGCCGGGACTGATCTCCAGCCAGCGCTTGCTGTCCCCCATCAAACCCGCTACCAGCAAACTGCGATCCGGCATCACCTGTACTTTGATGTCGCCAAAGGCACTGTAGAGTTTTTCCAGGGTGGTGTAGGAACGGCGCAGGCCGCGATAGGCGCCAGCGTAATCTCCTGCCCGCTCCTCGAAGCCTTCGATACTGGCGACCGACGGCAGGACGGCTGGGAAATAACGATCCATGAACGCGTGCTTCAGGGCGGCATGCGCGCGGCCGCCCGGCGGTGAATTGAAAGTCACAAACAGCCCCACGCCGGCCTCGGGCACCAGCATCAGCTCGCTCATGAAATTCAACGTGGAGCCGCCGTGACCGATGGTACGGCGGCCATTGATCCAGGTTTCATAAAAACCCAGCGCGATGCCGTTCAGGTGGGGGTCCGGGCTCAGGGTCCGGCTGTGCATGAGAGCCGCTGTCGCAGGCTGCAGAATGCGTTGTCCGCGATATTCCCCCTGCTGCAGGTGGGCGAGCATGAATTTGGCCATGTCGATAGCGGTGCTGGAGAGCGCGCCCGCCGGCGCCACATTAGCCAGGAACTCTTCAGGCTGCGCTTCCATGCCGCTGCCACCATCGCGGTGGCCCCGGGCCAGCCGGGCCCGCAGGGCGGCTGGCAACGGTTCCCGGAAACTGCTGTTATCCATGCCCAGGGGCGCAAAGATGTGCTGCTCCACGTAGTCGTCGAAGGACTGGCCACTGACCTCCGCCACAATCAGGCCGGCCAGCGCCGTGCCCCAGTTGGAGTAAGCGACTCCACTGCCGTCGGCAAAATTACGGGCCGGTGCCCGCACCCGCGTCGGCCGGTGCGCCGCCAGCGACTGTGCCAGCGGCTGCAGGTCGGTCTCCGTGCGGCGAATCAGAAACCCGGCCCAGCCATCCTCGAACCCGGCGGAATGGGTCATCAGATTGCGCAGCGTGACGGGCTCGGCAAAGGTCTCAGGCAGCTGCAATGCCGTCAGGTAGCGATTGACATCAACGTCCAGCTCCAGGCGGCCCTGCTCCACCAGCTGCATCACTGCCGTCCACGTGATCAGCTTGGATACCGAGCCCGGCTTGAACAGCGTTGTGGCCGGATCGACAGGCACACCCTGCTCCAGGTCCGCGTGGCCGTAGCCCCGGGCCTGCAGAATCTCGCCATTTTGCACCACCACCACTGCGCCACCGGCAATATCCAGAGACTGCAGCTGCGCACCCATGGCGCCATCGAGGAAGGCCGCCAATTCCCCGCTGTCATCCAGCGGCACAGGGTCAAGTGGCTGTGGCGCTGCCGGCAGGTTCTGGTGGACGAGTGAGTCGCTTGCAGTGACAGGCAACGACAGCAGCAGAAGCAGCCAGCAGGCGAGGCCTGTCAACCGCAGCTCAGGTATTTTCACGAATGCATTCCTCATGGTCAGGGAGAAGGTTGGGGTGGTAGTGCGGGCTGCAGAGGCTCACTGCGCAGACGGCCGTCAGTCACCAGCAGACGGCCATTGACAATGACCGCATGCACCGCGGCGAGATCCCGCAATTGCCGGTCGGGCTCACCCGCCACCAACACAATATCCGCCAGCTTGCCCACCTCGAGCGTGCCCAGCCGGTCGCCCATGTGCAGGATATCGGCGCTGATCCGGGTCGCTGCCTGTAGCGCCTCGGCCACGGTGAACCCGGCCTGCACCAGATTGTCCAGTTCCTCGATGTAGGCCGTGGGCAGGTAACTGGACCAGTCCACAATCAGGTCGGTACCGACCCCGATGCGGATGCCGGCCCGTTTCATCGCGCGCGTCATGTCGAGGATGCTGTCCTCAGTCAAGCTAAATCGGCGGGAGGTGGAGCCGTAATAGCCGCCACTGTGACGAATGATGTACTGGTAGGGCACCAGTGTGGGTACCGCGGCGATGTCCTGCTGTGCCATGGCGTTCAGGGCGGCATCGCTGCGCGGCAGCGGGTGTTCGATGACGTCGACACCGGCGGCGATCGCCATGTCGATATATTGTGTTTCCGCATCGACTGTCACTGGCAGACCGAGGGCGTGGGCCTCGGCCACAGCCGCAGTGATCTCCGCCTGCGAATAGTGGCTGCCCAGCTTGATGACGTCAGCGCCGCGCTTGAACTGGGCGCGCACTGCGTCGCGCCATTCATCAGGTCCGCTCGCTTCCCACACCGGGGCCTGCGCGTGTTCAGGGTAGCTGCGCAAGCCGAATCCTTCGGTGCCGTGCCCACCCCGTCCGGTGATCAACTGGCCTGCGGGAAACACTCGCGGCCCGGCTATCCGGCCATCGGCTTGCCACCGCTTGAGCACGAAGGGCACCTCCCCGTGGGACGCCAGGTCCCGCACACTGGTTATCCCCGACAGCAGGAAATGATGCATCCGCTGCAGCCCGCGCAGGGTAGCGTCGGCCACACTCTCCGCCGAAAGGGGAGCCGGCAGGCCGAACTGTTGCACGTAGCTCAGGTGCGTGTGGAGATCAATCAGCCCTGGCAATACAGTCAATCCGGAGGCATCAATATACCTGGCGGAGGCCGGCCAGTTCCTTTCACCTGGCGCCAGGATAGCGGCGATGGTCTTGCCCTCCACCACTACCGTGGCGGGTCGGGCGGGCGCACCGGTGCCATCGAAGATGCGGCCTCCCTCAAGCACCAGAACAGTGTCAGGGGCATTGTGGCCGGGAGGAACCGGGACCCGCTGGACATCGTCACTGGTAGCACTGCCCTGTCGATACCAGCTTTCACGATCGTTGGGAGCGGAGCGCGCATTGGCAATAGTCGCCACCAAAAGCAGCGCCAACAACACAATCGGATAGCGAGCCGCCTTCATAGCCGTTCCTCATTGCCGGCACCGACCCGGTATCCGGGCGGAGGTGTGGCTCCCAGCAGGTGGGTCACGAAGTAGTCCCACAGGCGCCGGGTGAAATAGGGGTTACCCATGATGCCGTGGTTGACATTGGGCATCAGCAGCAGATCGAAGTCCTTGTTGTGCCGGATCAGCGCGTCCACCACCCGCAGGGTGTGAGCCGGATGCACGTTGTCGTCCATGTCGCCGTGGGCGAGCAGCAGCCGGCCACGGAAGTCGGCGGCATTGTGATAGGAACTGGCTTCGGCATAGGCCTCGGCATCGTACGGTCCCTGATAGGTTTCGCCCCACAGGGAGAGGTAGATGCGGTGGTCATGATTACCCGCCGAGGCCACCCCCACCCGATAGAAGTCCGGGTAATCGAACAGCGCCCGCACCGTGGCAAAACCACCGCCGGACGTGCCATAGATACCGATCCGTTCCAGGTCCATGTAGGAGCGGTTGGCGGCGAGGCTGCGGATCACCGCCACATGATCCTGCAGCGAACCGGCAGTACCGAGGTTGCCGTAGGACAGATCGCGGAATGCGCGGCCCCGCAGGGGTGTACCGCGGCCATCGACGGTGACCACAACGAAGCCGAGCTCGGCCAGTGCCTGGGCCTGCATCGGATCATCCAGGAAGCGCTTGCTGACACGGTTGATCTGGGGACCGGGGTATATGGAGTCGATCACGGGATAGGACCGCTGCGGATCGAAATTCGCCGGTTTGAACAGGGTACCGTAGAGCAGGGTTTCGCCGTCGGCGGCCAGTGCCTCGAACGGCTCTGGCAATACCGGAGGCGGGCCGTCGAAGGTGGCCAGTTGGGCGGTTTCCAGCTCCAGCACTACCCGGCCATCCCGGTTCCGCAGCACGGTGACCGTCGGCATGTCGGGCCGCGCATAGCTATCCACGAAATAATTGCCGCTGGGAGCGAAGCCTGAGCCCTCGGGGCCCGGTGCGGAAGGCAGCAGCAGTCGCGCAGCAGGAGGCGCCGCCACCCGGAGCTGGTGATCCGCGTCCTCCGGGGTCAGCAACTCCAGGCCGCTGCCATCCAGCCGCACCCGGTAGAGGGCACGGTAGTAGGGATCACTGAACTCCCCGTGACCGCTGGCGGTGAAATACAACAGGCCAGCGGCCTCGTCCACATGCACTACATCCCGGACCATCCAGTTTCCGGAAGTAATCGCATTGCGGAAGTTGCCGTTGCGGTCGTAGCGGTACAGGTGTCGCCAGCCACTGCGCTCCGAGCTCCAGATCACGTCGCCAGTGGTCAACACTCGCACCTGGGGCGCCTGGCCCACAATGGCGTAGGGCAGATTATAGACTTCGCTGTCCTCTGAGATCAGCAGGCGGCTGGAACCATTGTCCACATCGACCACCGACAGCGTCAGAGTGCGCTTGTAGTCGCGATTATCGAGTACATACAGGGTCTTGCCCTCCGGCCCCCAAAACACCGATTGGGCGTTTATCGGATCGGCGTAGGCGGACTCGATCGCCGGGTGCTGTACTGGTATCGTCTCGCCCCCCGCCAGATCCAGAATCACCAGCTCGGCCATGGGCTTGTCCTCTCCCGGAAAAGGATAGCGATAGTTGTACACCCGGGGGCGCCGGCTGTCGTCTTCGGGCACACTCTGCAACAGTTGCAGGGAACCCACCGCAGCCTGGTTCAGGCGATAACTCAGGAAGCGGCTACCGTCAGGTGAGAACAACCCGACCAATGGCAGGCTGATGCCCATGCGTTGCAGCGTAACGTGGAAGGTGCTCGATTGCGGATGGCGGCCATAGGGATGGGCCGCATCCCCGTTCGTGGTCAGCGCCCGCTCCTCGCCCGTTGCCAGGTCGCGTTGCCAGATGTTGAAGTCTCGCAGGAATAGCACCGAACCACCGTCAGGCGTCGGCAGGCCTGGTTGCCGGTCCTGCGGCGGCGGCACCGGTCCTACGGCTTCGCAGTGCGAATGCGCCAGGTCGCAACTCAACAGTGAGTTCTCGACCACCACCAGCGGCATGGACTCCCCGGGCCGGAATACCAGACTCTGCACCGGCAGCTCGTGAGCAGACACGGTCCGCTCCAGCTTTGCGGCCAGAACCTGCGCCATCCGCTGGTGATCAAAGGCGGGATCTATACTGCCCGTCGCCGGATCAGCGATCACAAAGCGCGAGCCGTGCTCGTCGGTACGCCGGTACCACAGGCGGTCACTGTCAGGCAGCCAGTGGTGTTGCAGGTCATTGTTGTGCACGGCAGCCGCGATATTGCCAGGCAGGTAGCGCTCGGCCCGGGCATAGGCGGCTGCCATGTCTGGTGCCGCAGTGCCTGCCAGCGGCGCCGTCAATATCGCAAAGGCGACGCCCAGTAGTGCTGATCGTCCCGACATGTCTTCTCCTTAGTAGCTGAAGCCGAGGCGAACACCCACTGTCAACGGTCGCAAACTGTTGACGTAATTGGGAGTGCCTCCGCCATTGGTCAGGATGAAGCTGTCGTTATTGCTCAGATTCTCGCCGTACAAAGTGAGGTTCCAGCGCTTGGCCACCAGGCCCAGCGCGGCGCCAACGTTTTCATAAGACTCGTTCATGGCGAAAAAAGGATTGCCACCGTTCATCCCGAAATCGTTGGGCGAGGAACCGACGTACTGCACATCGGCGCGGGCATACATCTGCTTGTCGCCAAAGGCCGCCCAGCTGTACTGGATACCGCCGGACATCTTGAAGTCCACTGACCCGGGCAGGGTCTCGCCGTCGGTGGCGGCGACGATAATATCGTCGGCGACGCCGGTCATCTTGGCATCCTGGAATGTCAACGCCAGGTTCAGGTCCAGCCCTTCCAGCGGCATGGCGCTCAGCTCAATCTCGAGCCCCTGGGAGCGGGCATCACCGGCGTTGGCGATGAAGGTTTGCATATCGGAAACGCGGGCGCCGTTGACCTGGATATCGGTCCAGTCGATGTAATAGAGCGCCAGATTGGCAATCAGCCGCCCTTGCAGCCAGGTGGTCTTGGCGCCGAGCTCATAGTTGATGCTGGAGTCCGGGTCGTAGGCTTCGGGAATCACCAGGTCGTCGGGGTCGGTCAAGCTGGGCCCCTTGTTGGGGTTGACCTGGCCGATGCGATACCCACGGCTAATATTGGCATACAACATCATGTCGTCGCCGGGTTCATAGGAAATACCTGCACGCCAGGTGTAGTCACTATCAGTACCGGTATTGCGAAAGGCAGTATTGTCGACGGCAAAGGTGGCGAAGTTGAGTGTGTTCCGATCCGGTTCGGAGTAACTGACCTCGGTATCGAAGACGCGAATACCGGCCTGCACCTTCCACTGCGGGGAAAACCGGTAGCCGACATCGGCAAAGGCAGCCAGCTCACGGGAAGTGGTTTCAATGTCGGACTGGAACAGATCATCGGTGGGAATCAGACCACCAAAGGCCTCCGACAAACCCGGTGCCTGCACCAGGAAAGCGGCATCGGTGGTGCGGTCGATGAAGAAGCTGCCCACCAGCCATTCCAGCGCAGAATCAGTATTGGACACCAGCCTCAATTCCTGGGTGATGAACTCCGATTCCCAGGGATCACTGACATTGAAGCCGCTCGCACCCAGGCCCAGAAAGTCGCCGAGATCCGCATAGCTGGCGGTATCCGACTGTTGAAAACTGGTAGCGGACAGCAGGGTGGCGAAGCCCGGAAATTCGTATTCCATGGTCAGGCTGTAGTTGGTGAGCGTCGAGGGTCTGGCCTCGGAAATTGTAGACGCCTTCCTGAACTTGCCCAGGTCAGGGTTGAAGGCATCGCCGTCCTCGGGGTCGCTGTCCTGGTGAATCACCTCCAGCTTGGCGTAGAAGGCCTCGCCGGGGCGCCATAATAGAGCCGCGCGCCCGCCCCAGTCCTCGGTACTGTTGCGACTGCCACGGCTAACGTTCTTGACCCAGCCCTCCTCGTCCCGATGGTAGCCTACCAGGCGCAGGGCCAGGGTATTTTCCAGCAATGGCACATTGACCATACCATCGTAGCGCTGGCGCCAGTGGCCACCGTCAGTTACGCCGGTATCGATGCGCCCCTCGGCCGCCGGCGCCGATGGGTCAGGCTGCCGGGTCAGAATGCGTACCGTGCCGCCCAGCGAGCCGGAGCCAAACAGGGTCCCCTGGGGTCCCCGGAGGACTTCAATTCGCTCCACATCGAACAGGCGCAGATCGGGCTGGACAATGGCGCCAAAGGTATCAGTCACCGGCGTTTCATTGATGTATACCGATACCGGATCCTGGGTGTTGCCGCCAAACAGCGAGGTGGTAACGCCGCGTATATTGAACACCGACCGGTTCTTCACGGCCTGGTTGAGCGTCACACCGGGCACACGGCGGGCGAAGTCCTCGAAATTGTCCAGTCCCAACCTTTTGATGTCGGCGTGGGTGAAGGCCGATATGCTGGCACTAACATCCTGCAGTGATTCCTGCCGCTTGCTGGCCGTGACGATGACCTCCTCCAGACGCGGTCCCTGCAGCGCTGCGTCGCTGTCGTCGGTCGCCGCCAACGCGCTGCCGGCGAGTGCCCAGACAGCGGCGACGCCAACCAGTCCCGCCCGCTGCCGCGCGCGCCTGCTCGCTTTTGCTGATGATTTTCTGTCCACGGATTTTCCCTCTGTTAAGCAGTTATTGTGTGCTTGCCAGGGGTAAAGACGCTGCGCGCTGGAAATGTGGCCAGAATTCAGTAAAAAAACTTGAGGCGGGTACCGATAGTGCGGGGACGCAGGCTGTTGACGCGGCTGCCGCCGGCGTAGCGGTTGCGCAGAAGCTGGTCGTCGTTGTTGATGAGGTTCTCGATATAGAATCCCAGCTGCCAGTGGCGGGCGACGATGCCCAGGCCGAGATTGACATTGCTGTAGGCTGCGTTGCGCGGGGGTGTGCCGCCGGCCGGGGCGGCCGAGCCGGCGGAGTCGGAGAACCAGGCCGGGGATGCACCTACGTACTGGGCATCGAGGCGCGCATACAGCTGCCTGCCGTGCCCGCTCTGCCATTCGTACTGCAGCGATCCGGCCACTTTGAAATCAGCGGAACCGGGCAAGGTATCGCCCGCCCGTGCACCGGAGCGCAAGCCATCCCCGAGCCCTATGGACTGGATACTGGCGTCCTGCAGGGTTACCGCCAGATCGGCACTGAAACCGGGTGCCGGCTTCGTTGCCAACTCCAGTTCCAGCCCCCGCGAGACCGCGCGCCCGGCGTTGGTGACAAAGCTGAGTCCATCTGAAGGCCGGCTGGCATCGATCTGTATGTTGTCCCAGTCAATGTGATAGGCCGCCAGGTTCAGCAGCAGCCGTTGATTGAACCAGCCGCTCTTCAGGCCGATTTCGTAGTTGAGCGTGGTATCCGGTTCATAGCCTTCCGGGATCTCCTGCCCCGGTGGCGAGCCGCCGGCGGCAGCCTGGTTCGGATTGACCTGCCCGATGCGGTAGCCCTTGCTGATGCTGCCGTAGAGCATGATATTGGCGGCGGGCGCAAACGACAGCCCCGCGCGCCAGGTCAGGCCGTTATCCCTGTTGTCATTTGCCAGCGCCAGTTCCTGTAGCGCCAGACCGTCGAGGTCGAGCACCTGGCGCCGAGGCTCCCGGTAGTGAACCCGGGTATCGAACACACGGGCCCCCGCGAACAACCGCCAGCGCTGTGTAAGCTGGTAGCCCAGATCCCCGAATACCGCCAGCTCTCTCGATTGCTGACGGATGACTGAGCTGATCAGGTTTTCAGTGGGCAGCGCCCGGCCCAGTTCACGCGCCAGACCCGGCAGGCGGATATTGAAATGGACCAGGCTCCTGCGATCGACAAAGGCAGCCCCCGCCACCCAGTCAAGCTGTGGGTGGTGATCGCCGACCAAGCGGAATTCCTGCGTGAAGAAACGGGTCCGCCAGGGGTCGTGCTCGGCGAGCAGCGGCACGTCCAGGCCGCTGAGGCTCGAGCCCTGGGTGTAGACCGCAGTGCCGGATTCCTGGTAGCTGGTGGCGGACAACAGGCTGGCAAGTCCCGGGATTTCATAGTCGATGGCCAGGTGATAATTGCTCAGCGTCGAGGGTCGCGCCTCGGGGATCAGCGAGGATTTGCTGAATCTACCCAGCGACGGGTCCCAGCTGTCGCCATCCTGCGGCTGACTGTCCTGATGAACCAGCTCCAGGTTCAGTGCCAGCCGCTCTCCAGGCTGCCAGCGCAATGCCGCCCGTCCCCCCCAATCGCGGGTACTGTTGTCGGTGCCGAGGCGAATATTCCGCACCCAGCCCGCCTCGTCCCGATAGTAGCCCACCAGGCGCAGTGCAAGCTCATCTGCCACCAGCGGCAGATTGACCATAGCATCATAGCGCTGGCGCCAGCCTCCGCCGCGGGTATGGCCCAGGTCGACCCGCGCGAGCGCATCCGGTGCACCGGCGTCCGGCTTGTTGGTGATAATGCGCACTGTCCCACCCAGGGCGCCAGAACCAAACAGTGTACCCTGGGGACCGCGCAGCACTTCCACCCGGGCGATATCGAACAATCGCAGGTCGGGCTGTACCACCGCGCCAAAACTGTCGACCAGAGGCGTCTCGTTGAGGTAGACCGACACCGGATCCTGGGAATTGCTGCCAAAAACATTGGTGGCAATGCCGCGGATGGTAAACACTCCGCGGTTGCGGTTTGCCTGGAACAGCATGACTCCGGGCAATAACCGGCCAAAGTCCGCAACGCCATCGGCGCCGCGGCGCTCCAGGCCGGCATTGGTCAGCACCGACAGACCGATTGGGGTGGACTGCATTCGCCCCGGTCGCCGGGAGGCCGTGACGATAACCTCCTCGCGAGTAACGGCGGCCACCGCTGTCGGTTCTGGCTCAGGCTCAGACTCAGACTCGCCGTCGATGACAATGGCGGCACGCGGCTCGATGACTACCACCTGACGAGCCACCCGCCGTGCTACCAGTCCTGAGCCCTCCAGCGCTGCCTGCAGCGCTGAGTCCAGCGAGTATTGCCCCTGCAGGCTGGGACTGGCAAGGTCCTGCACCAGCTCCGAGGAAAAAATGATCTGCACTCCGGTCTGGCGAGCGATAGCCAGCAATGCCCGCTCCAGGCTACCCGCAGCAATAGCGAGGTCCTGCCGTGGTTCACCCGCCGCCATGCCCTGCGGCGCGGGCACGCCGCTGATCAGCAGTGCCAGGATCGCAGCCCGCCCCCACACGGGCAATATCCGGGTTATCCTCAGCAAGGGTGCCCGTCGGACTTCAGGATGCAGTGATCACGACCCCGCCATCCGCCGCGCGTACCACGGCCACGGGGAAGGCAGCCGCCAGTCCTTCCAGGAAAGCGTCCACTTCACCGACCCGAAAAATACCGCTCACCCTGAGACCCGACAGCTCTTCGCCCCGGAACTCAATACGCTTGCTGGTATACCGGCTGATCTCTCGAATTACCATCGGCAATGCTTCGCCGCTAAAGCTGACCACCCCCGAACGCCATTGCAACAGGGTTTCCACGTCAACCCCGCTGTCTCTGGAAGCTATCCCATCGCTGTCGAAATCGAGCGTCTCCCCGGCCTTGAAAACCGGTGACGGGTCGGCCCGCGTTGCACCCCTGGGCGATACCGCCACCCGGCCCTCGCTGACCGCCAGTTTGACGTTTTCGTTCTCCAGACTGCGCAGCGCGAAGCGGGTGCCCACCACACGCACGGTGCCGGCAGGGGTCTCCACCTCAAACGGTCTCCCGGGGTCGGGCCGCACATCAAAGATGACCTCTCCCTGCGCCAACCTGACCTGCCGACGCTGACCGGAGTAGTTCACCGCCACCACGGTATCGGTGTTGAGAAAGAGGGTGGATTCATCCGCGAGCACCACCAGCCGCTGCTCTCCGACCACAGTCTGGTAATGGTCTCCCCCTTGCAGCAGGGGCCACAACAAGGCGCTGCCCACCAGCACCACGATGGAGGCAGCCAGCGCCATTCCACGCCGGCGCCAGACTCCACCGCGCCGCTCGGCCGGGGCCGCCTCCCGGCCGTCAGCCCAGAACTCGGGCACTGCGGCCGCGTTCCAGAGCCTGGCGCAGTCTGCGTAATCGGCCTGGTTCTGCGGCTCCTCGAGCCACTGTTCGAAACGAAGCATTTCGGTATCCGAAATGTCACCGGCACTGACCTTCTCGTACCAGTAGGCGGCTTCCGTAACCGGCCTGATAGTGCCGTCTTCCCGCTCCGGCGCAGACATCAGGAAGACCTGCCAAGTACATCCTGAAGACGCGACAGCGCCTGCACCACCCAACGGCGTACAGTACGCTCCGAAACCTGCAACTCCGACGACACCTCGCGGTAAGTCATGCGATTGACCCGGTGCATGAAGAAGGCCTGGCGCTCCCCATCGCTGAGCGTGGCACAGGTGTGATGCACCAGGCGCAATTGCTGGCGCAGGGACTCGGCCTCCTCGGGAGAGGGCCCGCTCGCTTCCAGGGATTCGTGCTCCAGCGGGACATGCAGGTCAAGACCCTGGACATACTTCCTGCGCAGGCCGTCATTGACCAGGTTGGTAGCCACAGTAAACAGGTAGGCTTTGGGGTTCTGGCAGCGGCGTTCCAGATCCGGTTGCCGCGCCAGGCGGAGATACAGCTCCTGCATCGCATCGGCCACATCCGCCGGCTCACGCAGAACTCTCCTGAAAAACCCGAGCATGGATTCGCGATGCTGCATATAGATGCGAAAAGCAAAGCCTTTTTCACCGCCCTGTACGCGACGAAGGCCCTCCGCCTGAGGACAGCCAATCAGCTGACCTTCGCTTTGTCCGTCCACTTTTTGCGTCCACCTGACTTGTATTGACAGGGATCAATATACACTGTCAGCTCCGGGATAGGTAGGCAGGCACTAGTGCCCACTAGCGCGCAGAGAGCGCTTCGATAGCCGCTAGCGTTGCCTCAGTCAGGCGAGACTCTCGGCCTATCTCAAGGAGAATATAGCGTCCATCGGCGTTCCTTCGCCGTGATCACCAAGACTATTCTGGACAGGGAAGCTTCAACTCCATTGGGATTGGGTGCGGTGAGGTAGGCCCTGATCGAGGAACCTCGACTGGTTAACAACCTCGCCCGGGGCTCCAAACAAGATGGTTCGCTCATACCTTCTGATCAACACCGTGCAGGAGCCTGCTACATGAGTTCAGCGGGATAAATTGTGCCGCGCTCTACAGACTCTCCTCACGGAAAACCACTTTACCACCAAGAAGAGTCAGCAGCGGCTTGATCTCCTTGATCTCCTCTTCAGGTACGGTAAGCAGATCGGCAGAGAGTACGACTAAATCGGCAAGTTTGCCAGGCTCCAGTGATCCCTTCAGATCCTCTTCGAATGTGATATAGGCGTTATTGATGGTCATCAGCTGCAGGGCCTCTTCACGGGATATGCGCTGTTCCGGCCCCATTATTCCGCCCAGACGAGTATCCCGCGTCACCCAGAAGTACATCATCCAGAATGGGTCCGCAGGAAGTAATGTCCAGTCACTGCCGCCGCCCACCAACAAGCCGGCATCCAGCCAGTCTCTGACACGCACACTCTTCTTGGCTCGCTCCTTACCCCAGAAGTACTCCATGTTCTGGGCCGCCATATAGGGGTGGAACTGTGCGGAAACAACCATGCCCAGATCGCGCATGCGGTCGAACTGGTCGGGTCGCGTATGGTGTCCGTGCTCCAGAACCCATCGCTTTGGCGCGATTGAATGCAGGTCATCTGCCTGCTCATAAGCATCTAGCGCAATGTCCAGGCCGCGGTCACCCACAACATGGGCCGTCGACCTCCAGCCGAGACGGCCCATGGCCACCATCACTGCATTGAACTTCTCTGTGGGAATACGCTGCAACCCAAAGTAATTCTCGGGAACCTCATTACCAGGTACGTTGACGTAATGCTCACTCATGAGCCCGGCCTCAAACCCACCATCGATCCCGAACTCGCCGATGCCATCGAGCCGCAGGAATTCGTCCCCAAACTGTGTGGATATGCCCCAGGTTTCCAGTTGGGAAATCAACTCCTCCGAGGTCTTTCTGGTGTCAAGACTGTAGCTCATACTGATACGAACAGTCAGATCACCACCATCAGCCAGTTCCTGATACACGCGCATGTCTGCGGCTGAGACACCCGGTTCCCTCACACCGGTGATACCGGCCGCATTCAAGGCTTCCTGGCTCTGGAGCACTGCCTCCACTTTCTCTTGATGGGAGACCTGGCCGATAGCCCATTTCTGTCTGGCCAAATAGGCAGCATTCTCGATCAGGCGACCGGTCGGCTCCCCCGTGTCAGGTGCCTTGACGATGGTCCCACCGTCGGGAGAAGGGGTGTTACGGTCAATACCGGCTTCGCGCAAAGCGTAGGAATTCAGATACACAGAGTGTCCTCCAAGCACTACGACCGGGTTGTTGGGCGAGACAGGGTCGAGATCTTCCCTGGTGGGCGTGCGGTTTTCCACAAACTGCTGCGGCAGCCAGCCGGAGGTGGTGTAGATCACCTCTCCCGGGGCGGCCCGCTTAACTTTTTCACCAATCCGGTTGACCATTTCCGCAATGGAAGGCACCAAGGCCACATCAACCCCATACGTGAAGGCAACGGCATTGCTGAGAAAATGATAGTGGCCGTCAATCAGCCCCGGGATGACGGTTTTGCCCTGTAGGTCGAAGACCACGGTCTCCGGCCCTATGAGCTTCTCCATAGCGGTGTTGCTACCCACTGCCAGAATTTTGTCATTGCGAATAGCGATCGCCTCGGCAATATCGAAGGACTCGTTAACGGTTACCACTTTGCCATGGTGTAAAACCCGGTCGGCTACTAGCGGTGAATCAGATCCCGCCACCACATAACTACAGAACCCCATGGCCATCACAGCACAAATCCGCGATATCCGTGCATACCGTCGCAGATATCGGCTCATTGCACACGATGTACGCACCAACCGTTCACCTACCAAAATCATGACTTCGCCCTCCAGGAAGAAGCCGGGAACAGTCCACTGTGGCGTATGCAGCGTTCCCGGATGTAAAGCCGCCATCTATCCGCTTTTCTAAAAATCAATCCCCAACCGCAGGCCAACAGTTCTTGGCTGAGTTGGCGTAACCTGGTCCGGCCGGCGCAGATTTGCATCGACGAAATGCGTCACAGTACCATTTTCGTTCAGCAGGTTGTCTACGAAAAGGCCGATCCGGTACCGTTCGCCGTCGTCCACATTGAAGCCCAAGTTGACCAGGGAGTAATCACCCTGTTCACGCTGGCTGGGATCTTCCGGACGGAATGTGCGATAAGATTTGCCAACAAAAGCATAATCCGCCCGCAGGCTGCCTTCCCAGCCATTCATGGGCATCGGAAAAACGTATTCCACGAAAGCGTTAGCAGTAAATTCCGGTACATCGGGGATTCGATCCCCTTTCTCCGGGGTGAATTCGCCCGCGCCGACGGATGCGTCTTCCGAGAGTTCGGCCTCGAGAACAGTTATATTGCCACCGATCGCGAGATCCAAAGTAGTATCCGGACGGAATACCCCACCCAGTTCAAGTCCGGTGATTGACGCTCTACCCACATTGCCCAGTATCAGAAAAGTACCAGCATCTTCCGACGCCAGAACACGACTTTGGATATCAGACCAGTCCATGTAATAAGCAGCCGTATCCAACTGCAGGGCACCACTGAAGAAGAAGCCCTTCAGGCCCACTTCATAACTCTGAAGCGAATCTGATTCAAATGCCGGAAACGTCTGCCCGGTGGCGAAGTCGGGCTCATTGTTCCCTCCTGAACGGAAACCTTCAGCATAGGTTGCATAGCCGGTCAGGTCATCGGAGAACACGTAGGATAGACTGAGCTTTGGTGTGATGTCACTTTCATCGGACTTCGTTCGGACAGGGTCCGCCGGCTCTGGCCGATTTCTAGTAGCCAGGTTCTGTCCACTCTCGCCAACATCAAACTTGAAGGCCCGTAGACCTAAAGTGGCCGTGAGGGCTTCTGTGATGTCGTAGCTCAATTCAGCAAACACCGCAGTCTGCTCGATGGTTCCGATAACGGTCCTGTTTGAATTCACGTTTTGCCGGTCCGAAATCGGAAGTGCGGTACCGTCGGGAGAGGCAAATGATACTGTGCTTGTGAAGTTACTCTCCTCTTCCTGGTAGAAAATGCCGCTGACCAGTTGGATGGGCCCCTCCCAATCGGAGGCATAACGGAACTCAGTGCTCAGTATGCTTCGGTCCTGAGGTTGCAGTAGAAAACCGTTGGCCTGCAACGCTACATCGTCCGGTCCCGGGCTAAAGCACGCAGGGTTATCAATGCCAGAGTAGATCGTACAGAGAATGCGAGTGGCCGGAAACTGATAGAATATTTCACGATCCATATAAGATACGTTGCCAGAGAAGGTACCGTGATCGGCACTCCATTCTATCGCAAGGTTATAGGCATCGAGGCTTTCGTCCCAGTAAAGACGTTGGTAATTTCTCTGTACAAATTCGCCATAAAGGGGTTGGTACCAGGATGCGCCCTCGGTATCGGTTTCCTGATGAATTGCCATGACGTCCACCGTCAACCGGTCGTTGACCTGCCATCGCAAAGCGGCGCGGCCGCCCGATATATCGGACTCATTTGCGCCCTCCACACCCAGGCCCCCAATACCGTAGTCAAGAGTGTCATCAATGAAACCCGCCTGCTTGGCCTGGTATCCCACCAGTCGCAGCGCCAGCTTGTCTGCAATCAGCGGCACATTCAGTACTCCATCATAGGAGTAGTTCGGATCGTCGGCGTATTGGGTTCTGCTCCCCGCCACGTTGATTGACCCATTGAATTCTGTGGCATCCGGCTTATTAGTGATCATCCGGATAGTGCCGCTCATAGAGCCGGCGCCATATAGGGTACCTTGTGGTCCCTTCAGTACCTCGATGCGCTCCATATCGACCAATCTGATATCGGGTTGCCGGCCACCGCCGTCCTGCCTGTTACTCCCAGTCATTACGATATCATCGAAATATACACCTGTAGTGGCGGCACCGGTCGATTGAGTCCCGCGCAGCACGTATTTCTTGTCACCTGGCCCCTGATCCTCAAACGTCAGGCCGGAAATATCCCTCGCATAATCACCGAATTCTACAATACCGCGCTTTTCCATCTCGTCCCCTGTGAACGCCTGAATCGCCATAGGGACATCCTGAAGCGCCATAGCTCCCCGCTTTGATGCAGTTACCATCACCTCCTCTATTACTGGCCGACCTTCTTGTTGCGCAAATGCAGCCTGCTGCCAATATACCGACCCAACTGCGACGCATGCGGCTAGACGAGAAACTCGAAAAATCGTGTTCATTCAACACCCCTCTTGGCAAGAATAGTTTTTTGCTGAAACATGCACTGTTTGAAGCACGCCGACCAGAAAGCACAGGTACAGGCGCGCATGGGACGCGCGGACCATCTAAATCCTGATGTAAGAACAGATAGCACAATGGCAGGTTTGTACATCATGGATTACAACTGGAACAGCAACTCAGAAATCAACTTTTACATCGCATAGTATATATGTCAATAGATATTTATATATCTTTTAGGCTGACTGCCGACTACTTCCACTTGGCGTATAGCTGTCGTCAAAAGCCTCAAACTGGGACGCGTAAAATCCCGCTATACATCCCGCAGTACATATTATAATATCTTTTATGTGTTGTGTTTTATAGCTACCGGCCACAAACTGCAAGATGTGGCTACAATAATGAGGTCGATGAAATCATGAACTGGGAACTATTCCGCGAGCGCTTTCCGGTATTAGAGCGGCGCACCTATCTAAACAACTGCTCCTATGGCGCCCTGTCTACAGATGTTAAATCGGCTTTTGAAACCTATATCAATGACCGTCTCTACAAGGGCACCGACTGGAACTATTGGGTTGCACGTAATAATGGTGCCCGTGATGCGGTTGCAGCGCTTCTCGGAACGAGCTCCGATCAAATCGCGATAACTGCGTCGGCCTCTGCCGGCATCAATTCCATCATCAGCGCTCTCGATTTCAAAGGTGACAGACACAAAGTTGTAATCAGCGATTTCGAGTTCCCGGCGAACGCACAGGTCTGGTACGCGCAGGAATCCCGCGGAGCGGAAGTCGTCAGAGTGGGGAGCGCCGGGTCCTATATTCCGACAGAGCATTTCGAGGACGCAATTGATGAAGAGACTCTGATTGTGGCCGTTACACAGGTTTGCTTCCGCAATGGCGCAAGGCTGGATATCCCGGCCATTGTAGAGCTCGCCCATGCAAAAGGTGCGATGGTTCTAGTAGATGGATACCAGGGGCTGGGGACCATCGACTTCAATGTGAGTGAGGTGCAACCAGATTTCGTGGTCGGCGGTATGGTGAAGTACTTGCTTGGGACCGCAGGAATAGGCTTCCTGTATGCTCGCCGGGACCTCATTGAAAATCTCGTGCCAACCGTTACCGGCTGGTTCGCACAGTCTGACATCTTCGCCATGGATATCACCCAGTACAGTCCCGCTCCCGATGCACGCAGGTTCGAGATGGGGACTCCTCCCGTTATCTGCTGTTATGCGGCGGAGGCCGGCATCAAGATTCTCCTGGAGGCGGGTTTACCTGCGATAGAACAACGGGTTGCGGAACTAACCAGCGCCATAATTCGCGAAGCCAAGACCGCTGGGTACACTCTGGCCTTGCCAGAGGCATCGGAATATCGCGGGCCTATGGTCACACTGAAGACTCATGACGAGCACGCTCTGGTGTCGTGGCTGGATAAGCAGGATATAGTGACCTCCTCCCGCTCAGGAAACCTGCGAATTGCTGCGCATTTCTACAACAGTCATGCCGATATTGAGAGACTGTTTGCCGCCCTGAAGCGCAAGGAACATCTGCTTCTGTAAGGTTCGGTCAGCGGTTCAGTTCTGTATGCCGATATTCTTCTGGATCCGGCCGAGCAAGCTAGCCAAGGTGTTGATCTCAGTTTTGGTAAAGCCCTTTAGCAATTCAATTTGGTGCTCATTAGCGATGTCGAAGGCCTCCTGGAAAAGGGTATCGCCCTTTTTAGTCAATCGTATTTCGACCTGCCGTTGATCGACGGTGGATCGTTTGCGAGCTACCAGACCAGACTCTTCCATTTCCGTTAGAATTCGGCTGACCACGGCATGCTGCATCACGGTGCAACTCGCAAGATCTCTGATGGTGCAAGTGCCCCAGGATTTCAGGCTGGACAGCAGACGCCACTTGGACAGCGTGAAGCCCGCCGGACTGAGCTTCTCATTAACATTTTGATTGGCTTTGTTCGATATCCGGTAAATCATATACGGAATCGAACCGTTCAGCATATAGGGGTTTTTCTTGTTGGTTTTCAAGAATCAGATCCCTCCCAACGTATCAATAGAAGTTGTTGGAAATAAGGGTGGAGGAGCAATCAATACTTCCGCGCACCTCACGGTCCAGCCACGTTACCTCTTTCGCAGTTTTCAATCTGGCTCTTGATGAGCCAAATTTCTGCCTCATGGGTGGCGCTAAGCGCCTGCCAGCGTTCCATTGACATTTTTGACGTACGCCAACTAGTTAACGTAACATAACATTGATTCTCAGCCAGATCACACACTTCGTGAGGTATCACTCGCACACTGATGCGAGGAACCAAACTCGCTGGAATTCCAATCCGATAGTCAATCAGCATCAGTTCTGGTCTGGCATCAATCGAAAACCAACTCTCCGCATCACTAAACAAGGAACGTCCGACATAGACACCCTCCTCATCCGTATGAAGGGTATTCATACAACCGATTGACCACCTGCCCAGCGCCATAGGGTCAGAAAGGAAATCAAACGCCATTATTGCCGGAGCGTTGACCAATGCAGTCACACAATGTGAAAGCTCAGGGGATTGCATCATCACGCTGCACACACCAGACTGCTGAGGGCCTCAAGTAGCTTATCCACATCCGATTGCCTCGTCATATTTCCAGGAGACAGTCGCAGGATTCGTCCCCTGCAGTCAGCGAAGATTCCGCGCGTCCGGAGCTCATCGATCAATAAGGCGCCATCGATTCCAGCAGGCAACTCCAGCATTACACTGCCCCCGCGGTGCGCAGGATGACGAGGGGTGGCTACTTTGAGCCCCATGGAATCCGCGCCCACGATAATGGCTTCGCCCAATTGCCGATTATGGGCCAGTAGTTGTTCCGGATCTTGCGCACTGATCCATTGTAGCGCTGGAAGGCTGGCAATACTTCCCACTACCGATGGTGTACCATGATCGAATCGCCGTGCATCAGGTGCGAAACGAAAATTATTCAAATCCCATGAAAAAATGTTGTCCTGGCTGAACCAACCACGAAGTTCGGGCCGACACTCCTCCAACAAACCGGGCCGCACTTGGAGGATACCTGCACCGGACGTACCGCAAAGCCATTTGAGCGATGTCGATATTGTAAAATCCGCCCCGCAATCAACCACGTCGTAGGGCAACAATCCCACCGCTTGGGTGATATCCACACCGACGATGGTCCCCATCGCCCGCCCTTGCTCCAAGAGACGATGCAAATCGCACCGATGCGACGAGACAGATGTGACCTGGGTCAGGAGAGCAATTCCCACATCCTCTCCCCACCGTTCCAACATATCCTCATCCCTCACCCAGTATTCACCTGGACGCGGCTCCACAGTGTCAAGGATGAAGCCATGGCGTTCGGCCATGCCGGCCAACAGGAAATGGAGACTGGGGAAACAGTCCGCAGCGATAAGGAACCGTCCACGGCGGTATTTCGTGGGCAAGCCACCGAGCACGCTATACAACGCTGTCGTAACATTCTCCGCAGCTGTCAAAGTGCCCTCGGGTGCTCCAATAATCTGGTGCCAAACATCCAGGAATTGCTGCCGCAAGTGCAGAACTCGCGGCCATTGGGCATCATCTAGCGCGCTCCAGATATCGGCGTAATCCGCCAGTACTTTTGCAGTAAGCTGCGCTTTACCCGGAAACTGGCCGATAGAATGATACAGAAAATAAGCCGGGTCGTTCGATTCGTAACTCATCAAAGAACTCCTTCCGATGGCTGGCGGGCAAGCCAAACCAGTATATGTTGTGAATAGTCAAATTGTGTCCATGGATAATGAGCCGCTAGACACCGGTTCAGGCGGCAGCAAAGCAATACATACTCATGCGGATTTAGCACATTGCCGCTATTTCAATGAAGACGGGGGCTAAAAAGCCGTCTCTTCATAATACAACACCATGCCATAGTACTTGCTCGCCCTTGTATGGCCTTGGCAAATTATCGTGATGCTGTGTACATCCACGAAGTGCCCCCCGCTCCTCACGATCCGCTCCGAGCATGTGTAACGTGCTGCCGTTTCGCCGTTGACCACCTGACAATATATATATTATTATAAATAAAAGGAAAGCAAAACCCCGGGAGGGAAACATTATTCCAATGCATTAGCTCCGGTGAAGATTCGAGACACCAAGAGCCCGGTATGCCGTGAAAAGGAATTTTTGCTGTCCGCGTCTACGGGTTCTCGTCCGTTCAGGTACGTTAACTACCAGTTGCAGGTCACTTTTTAGTCAACCCACAAAACAGGACGTGTTCCAAGTGCAGATCATCAAAGATGGCGACATCCGAGCGCCCACCTCACCATGGCGCGCATCTATCGCAGCTGGACTCGGCACCGCGATCGAGTACTATGATTTCCAGCTTTACGCAGTTCTGGCAGTCACGTTAAGCCCTCTGTTTTTTTCCACCCAGGATCCGAACACGGCGCTTCTCTCCACCCTTGCCATTTTTGCCGGTGCATTTGTCGCGCGGCCGTTGGGCGGCGTATTCTTCGGTTTGTTTGGCGACAGGTATGGCCGTACAGCAGCGCTGATGCTCACAGTCGTCGGCATCGGTGTCGCCAGCGCTCTGATCGGCCTGCTTCCCACCTATGCAGTTATCGGGGTTGCAGCCCCGATGCTGCTGCTATTTCTGCGCTTGATGCAAGGCTTCTTCGCCGGGGGCGAGATCACTGGCGCGGCAACGTATATCGCCGAATGTTCTCCTCCCGACCGGAGAGGCTTCTTTGGCGCATTCAATCCAGCGGCGGCGACACTCGGGCTCACCGCGGCCACTGCGGTCGCCGGACTAACGGGAGTGATTTTCGGCAGTGAAGCGACCCAGGAGTGGGCTTGGCGCATTCCTTTTCTGCTCTCTATTCCGTTGATTGCCCTGTGTCTCTGGGCACGCTTCAGAATTGAGGATTCGCCCAAGTTCCGCCAAATCATGCTCGAACATAAAGTGGTTAAGGCGCCGCTGAAAACACTTTTTACCGAGCACCGCAGGGCAGTGCTCCAGGTCATCAGCATTGGATTCGCACAAAATGCCGCAGGCTATGTCAGCATCATATACCTCAATATTCATCTCACTCGCACACTGGGATACGACCCGGTAGCTGTGTTCTGGTTGATCTCGATCACCACCTTCATTGCCTCGCTATTCATGCCTTTTGTGGGAGGATTGTCGGATAGATTTGGTAGAAAGCCGCTGCTGACGATTGGATTTGCGGGCTATATTGTCCTGACGCCCATAACATTTTACGCCGCCAGTCTGGGCAGTTTCGCAATGTGTGCCGCAGCGGTGGTGCTAGGCATATTACCCTTTATCATCGTTCAGGCCGTTGGTTACCCACTTTACGCTGAGCTATTCCCCACTCGAGTCCGTTACAGCGGTGTATCTCTTGGATTCAACATCGCAACAATTCTGGGTGGTGGCACTGCACCTTACATCGCCGCTTGGTTGACTGCGGCGAGCGGGCATCACCTGGCTCCATCCGCGTATGTAGTAGTAGCCGCCATCATCGGCCTGACAACTCTAGTGGGCTTGCGCGAAACAGCCGACCGCCCCTTGGAAAACTAGCATGGATAATGCTCCTCGACAGCAGGAGACAGAGGCCTCCCAACAGGCCCTACTACTGTGCAGCAGGGTGCTTCGATAGCCGCTACTACCGTTGCCTCAGGTGAGACTCTCCGGACCGGATGTGGCGCATCGCCGTTTATGCGCAACAGTCCAGCGACTCCGTCGCGATCAGTATCGGCAACTACTCCCTGGCAAGGGCTCCCACCAGATAGTCCTCGAGCATGCCCCATGCCACCGGACTGTGATCGCGGCCATAGCCCTTGGTGCGCATACCTTCGGTGGCCTCGCGCCCGCACCACGGCAGCAGGACGGCTGCCGGCGTGGGGTGCTTGGGCAAATACGCGCTAACATCGTAGACTTTGCCCTCGATCGCCATCCAGCAATCCTCCTCGTTTTTGTGGGCCGCCAGCTCATCAAGGCTGATGGCGGCCCGTCCCTCTCCCGCAGCGACAGGATCCGTAGCCAGAGCCTGCAGCGCAACCAGAGTGCCGACGCTGGACCAGAACGCAATAAATGCTGAGTAACACAGTTTTTTCATAACAGGTCAAACTCCTCACTGTGGAAATGATGACGCGGCACACCCGCAGCCAACGCAATCTGGCGAACCAGGCCATTGAGAGGGCCGGGGCCACAGGCGTAGACCTGGCGCTGGGCACAATCGGAACAGTGGTCACGCACAAAGTCTCCGGCTAGCGGGCCGTGTTTGTAAAAGTAGTGCATGGTCAGACTAAATCCGGGAATCCTGGAACTGAACCGGCGCAACTCATCGCCGAACAGGGCACGAGCCTCATCCTGAACACAGTAGATCAAATGCATGTCCACCGCTTCGCCGCGAACCGCCAGCTCCCGGGCACGCCCGAGAAAAGGCGTGATGCCGATACCGCCGGCCACCCACAGCTCACTGTCGCGATTGTGAACCGGGAAAAAAGCGCCATAGGGGCCCATGATCCGCACCTCGCTGCCGTGCGCAATGGCCCCGATGGCACGGCTGGCGTCGCCGAGGTCCTTGATGGCAATGCGCAGTCCGGACTCGCCGGGCGCGGAAGACAGGGTGTAGGGGTGCTCCTCCCGGTAGCCGGCCTGCAGTTTGCTGTCGTAGGGGGTGAGATAGACAAACTGCCCCGCCTGGTAGCGCAGCGCTTTGCCTACCGGTTCCAGGCTGAGTTCCACCACATTGTTGGCGGGTCTGGCCACTCCGGTTACGGTGTAGCGGTGCTGGGCGGCACGGCGGGCAAATACCAGGCCATAGCTCAGCGCCGCGATAGCAGCGCCGGCCAGGACCAGCCAGATCAGGGTGGACCACGGTTCGGCAGTGGTGCGCGCCAGCATGAAGGTATGAGCCAGAGCCAGTAGC
Source organism: Kineobactrum salinum (assembly GCF_010669285.1). GTDB lineage: Bacteria > Pseudomonadota > Gammaproteobacteria > Pseudomonadales > Halieaceae > Kineobactrum > Kineobactrum salinum. Next base: position 719,758 of record NZ_CP048711.1, read on the forward strand.
GCCGCCACACCGGACAGCTTGTGCAGCGATTTCCAGCGCTGGTAATGGGGCGCACCAAAAAAGGAAAAGCTGGGGGCCAGAAATACCATCATCAACAGCAGGGCGCCCCATCCCAGCCCGACAGCAACCCCTGAGGGATACAGCACCGCCACCGCCGTCGCCAGGGAGACCTGCGACGCCGCCAGCGCCAGCAGCAGGGGATGGGCGAGCAACAGCAAAAACGAGATTGCGCCCATCAAATGATGGATGTGCCACAGCGTGGTTAGTCCACCGAACAGACGATCAAAGCCGGGGATGCGAAAACTGACAATGGCAGTTACCAGCAGCAATCCCAGGCCGCCAATGCCGGTGAGCCGTCCCAGGGCGTTGAGCACTCCACCAGCGGTATCAAAGGTGCCGGCAGGCAGGGACCCAAGCGCGATCAGCGCCGGCAGCACGCCGAGCAACCACAACAGGGCATGTGACATCCATCTGTACATCGCCATTTATTCCCGGGAAGCCATGTGGAGATACTACTCGAATTGAAGCCACTGTTACACCGTCGCCGGACAGACGGGCCGGAACCGGGTCCCGGGACTGTGTTTAGATGAACAAGAATTCATCTGTCACAAACCTTCAGGTTAACCCGCGCTTGCTAGACTTCTATGGCAACCAACCACCGGAGTACATCGATGAACATAGTAAACAAAATACTGTTGCTGTCAGCCGTGCCATGCCTGCTTCTTGCGGCAGGCACGCAGGTGCAGGCGGAGAAAGCACAGCAGGTGATATCCTTCTCGGTATTTGGCGATCATGGCGTCATCCCCTTCTACGACACGCTCGATGATGACGAAGAGCCGTTCACAACCCTCAATGAGTACCTTGAAGATCAGGTCAACGATCACCTTGAAAAGAACCGCAGCATGGCAGGTTTCTCGCCCACGCCAGCCACCTTCGAACCAGCGCATGGAAGCTGGGTTCCGGCCAGCGGAATGTACCCGGTAGCCTGGGCGCAGCAGGAACACTGCAAGCGCAGAGCGTGCGATTTTGCCATCATGCTGGGTGATAACATGTATCCCGACGGTGCCACATTGGGAACAGATGGCGTGGATGACCGGCGCCGTTTCAGGGAGATGCTGGATCAGCCCTACGGCAAATTCGGTGCAGGGGTTCCCGATTTCACCATATATTCCATGTTGGGGAATCACGATTGGCGTGGTAGCCGTGAGAGTGCTGTGGCGCAGATGGAATACCTGCAGCAACATCCGAACTTCTATATGCCAGATTTTTTCTACAAGGTTTCACCGCCCGGATTTGAGGGTGAGGTGGAGATATTTGTAATCGACACCGAGATGCTACTGGCCAGCTCGACGGTCAAGCAAGAGGAGTATGACCTCGACGGCAATGAAATCGACACCGGCAGGCTCGAACACTCGCCCGACCACGTAAAATTCAAAACAGCCGAAGAACGCAACATGGTGGCCTGGCTGGAACGGTCGCTGAAAAGCTCGAACGCCAGGTGGAAGCTCGTGGCTGCTCACCATCCCCTCTGGTCTGGCGGCGGCAGCAAGTTCGAAAAGGCGCGGACGCTGCGCAAGCTGTATATGCCGATCCTCTGCCGCCATGCAGACGCCTATTTCAATGGCGATGATCACACCATGGAAGCCTGGGCTGATGACTGCACAGGCGTCGAAGATGCTCTCGAGCCGCCGTTGCCGCTGCTGACCTCGGGCGCGGCGGGCAAACAGCGGACCATTCACCCCGCCTTTATCAAGCAACAGGAAAGGAATTATCCGGGCCTTACCAAGCTGTTCTCAAAAGGTCAGACCTGGGGCTTCATGCATGCGCGAATTGAAGGCGATGAACTCACGGTTCAAATCCTCACGACGCCCAATGACATGAGTGGCCGGCCAATTGTCGAGGCGGAATTCAGCTTCCCCCGACGCAGTGTTAACTGAGCAACTCAAAGGCAGATCTGATCAATTCGGGAGTGCCTCAGCACCACCGAATTGAACAGAGGTGCCTTAAATGACAAGCTCCAGGGCCCTTCTGGGCATGGGGGTTCCCCACCCGCTGGCGTAGTGTATGGCAACACTACAACAACAGACGCCAGGGGAAGAAACATGTCAGCACCACACAATCGCGGCACTGTGTTCCGCAAAAAGCGCAGCGCTCTGGCCATCGCCGGCGGCCTGGGCCTGAGTATCGGTGCCGGTGCCGCCGGCGCGGCGCTGGAAGAGGTCGTCGTCACCGCCCAGAAGCGGCAGGAGAGCCTGCAGGACACCCCGATCGCGGTATCCGCTTTTACCGCCACGGCGATCCAGGACAAGGGCATCCAGAATATCGCCGAGGTGGCCGCGTTTACGCCCAACCTGGTATTCGACACCACCTCCCCGGTCAGCGGTCTGTCCTCCGGCGCGGTGGTCTTTATCCGCGGTATCGGCAATACCGACTTCAGTCTCACCACCGACCCGGGAGTGGGCACCTATATCGACGGCGTCTATATGTCGCGCTCCGCCGGCGGGGTATTGGATGTGCTGGATGTAGAGCGCATCGAGGTACTGCGCGGCCCCCAGGGTACGCTGTTCGGCCGCAATACCATCGGTGGCGCCATCAGCATCACCTCGCGCAAGCCGGCCGATACCCTGCAGGGCATGCTGGAGCTCACGGCCGGCAACTTCGACCGGCGCGATGCCCGCGGCTCCATCGATATACCGCTGACGGCGCGGCTGCGCTCCACCTTCGCGGTCTCGAGCAAGCAGCGCGACGGTTATGTGGACCGGGTGCTGATCGGCGACAAGCTCGGCGACGAGGACCAGCTGGCGCTGCGCGGCACCCTCGTATTCGACGCCAGCGATGCCCTGGAATTCCAGCTCAGCCTGGACCACACCCGCATTGATGAACAGAGCGCCGGCTCCAGCCTCGCGGGCTTTACGCCCGGCGCGGGCACCGTCGGCTGGAGCCTGGCCAATTTCGGCGATGTCGGCCAGGGCCTGACGGCACTGTCCCAGTATGTGGCGAGTGACCGGGACCGCAGCTTCGCCACCGGACGCAGCGGCACCAGGCTGGATATCACTGGCGGCTCGCTGATCACCTCGCTGCGCTTGGGCAACGCCGACCTGAAGTACACCGTGGCACTGCGGGAAACCGATGGCGAATTTTTCCGCGACCCGGACAACTCCCCCGAGGTGATTACCGAGACCCTGAACCCGGACTACGACCACCGCCAGCTCAGTCACGAGCTGCAACTCACCGGCACTGCCCTGGACGACCGCCTGCAATACATCGCCGGCCTGTACTGGTTCGAGGAAGAAGGCACCGACAACGTCTTCGTCCGCGTGCACCTGCCCACCCCCGATCTGGGCGCCGGCTTTCCCGCGGTGATCAGCAACTTCGCCGATGTGGACAACAACAGCGAGGCCGCCTATCTGCAGTTGGGCTGGTCCCTCAACGACCGCTGGTCGGTAACGGGCGGGGTGCGCCATACCCGGGACGAAAAGCGCTTCGACTACACCCAGTATATCGGCGCCGATCTCGATGGCGGTCCGCTGCCCTTCTTCCCCGGCGCGGTCAATGAAGAGGGTGTGTTCAGCCCCGGCCTGGCGCCGCTGGTGGGCGACGGCAGCGGCTCCACCCGCGACGCCTTCGAGGAGACCACTTACAAGCTGGGGCTGGAAGCGACCCTGGAGGATGGCACTCTGCTCTACTACAGCTTCTCCCAGGGCTTCAAAAGTGGCGGTTTCGTGCTGCGCTATGTGGAGGCGGTGCCGGCTATTCGCAGCTTCGAACCGGAGACGCTGGACAGCCACGAAGTAGGCCTGAAATGGCAGAGCGCGAACGATCGGCTGCGGCTCAACGCGGCGCTGTTCCACGCCGACTACGACCAGGTGCAGGTGACCTTTTTCGACAGCCTGGGCGGCCCCATCACCGCCAACGCCGGCACCGTGGATATCCACGGCCTGGAGCTGGAACTGACGGCCATGCTGGGCGACCGGCTGTTGCTGGAGGCGGGCTATGGCTATATCGATGCCAGCTACGACGAGATCAACCCCATCCCCGGCCTGTCGCTGGCCATCGATGAAACCGCGAAGCTGGTCAATACCCCCGAGCAGACCTTCAACCTGGGCCTGGAATACAGCTGGCCCCGGGCGGGCAATGAATGGGTAGTGCGGGTCGACTACAGCTATTCCGACGACGTGCACAATGACTCGCAGAATTCGCCCTTCCTGTTCCAGCGCGCCTACGACAACTGGAACGCGTCGCTGCGCTATTCCATCGGCGAACGCATCGACCTGGTGCTGTTCGGCAAGAACCTGGCGGACGAGCGCTACATCGAAAGCGGGGATTCCAATTTCGGCCTGGGCTTCCACGAGGCCAATTACAACCGGCCGCGGGAATATGGCATCACCGCGAGGTACCGGTTCCTGTGAACAACGGCCACAGCGGGATCAAGAATCAACTCGAGGAGAGCAGCATGCAACTGAACTACAAGGCCGCCGTGGTACAGGCCGCACCGGTATTCATGGACCTGGAGGGCTGCGTCGACAAGGCCGTCGGCCTGATCGAACAGGCGGCCCGCCAGGGCGCCAGCATCATTGCCTTTCCGGAGTGCTGGTTTCCCGGCTATCCCTGGTGGGTCTGGCTGGCGGCCACCGCCCACAATCTGAAATATTTCCAGCAATACCACGCCAACAGCATGGTGGTGGGCGGCCCGGCCTGCCAGCGGCTGGCCGTGGCGGCGCGCGACAACCGCATCTTTGTCTCCGCCGGCATCAGCGAGCGCGACCACGGTTCCCTGTATATCGCGCAACTGCTGTTCGACGACCGCGGCGAACTGCTGCAGGCACGGCGCAAACTAAAACCCACCCATATGGAGCGCACAGTGTACGGCGAGGGCGATGGCAGCGACCTGGTCGTACTGGAGACCCCGCTGGGCCGCATCGGCCAGCTCTGTTGCTGGGAGCACCTGCAGCCGCTGACCCGCTACGCGATGTACAGTCTGCACGAGCAGGTGCATGTCGCCGCCTGGCCCTCGTTCAGCTGCTACCCCCAGGCCTTTGCGCTGGGGCCGGAGGCCAACAAGGCGTTGTCGCTGGTCTATGCACTGGAGGGGCAGTGCTTCGTGCTGGCGCCCTGCGGGGTGATTTCGCCCGAGATGATCGAGCGGCTGGTGGAAACCGAGGCGCAGGCGGAGCTGATCAATGCCGGCGGCGGCCATGCCCAGATCTACGCGCCGGACGGCCGCCCGCTCTGCGAGCCGCTGGAGGAGCATGCGGAGGGCCTGCTGTTGGCGCAGCTTGATCTGGAGGCCATCGCCATCGCCAAGTCCTTCGCCGACCCGGTCGGGCACTATTCCCGCCCCGACGTCACCCGTCTGTTGCTCAACCGCAGGCCGCAACCGCCAGTGGAGGCATTTACAGCGGACCCCGATGAGGCGATTATCGAGGCTTGCGAACCGCCGGCAGACACCGCGGCAACAGCCGCCCGGCACCAGGCCCCAGGAGCGAACTGAGCATGCCCAGAAACAGTATGCCGCCCAACTGGCAGCCGCCCGCCCCGCCTGGCAATCGGTGTGGCAGGATCCGGCAGATCCGCTGGTTTCGGCCTTCTTCGGCCTGCAGGGCGACGATCCGGCACCACTGGACGCATGGGTCCGCGACGCGCTGCAGGGCGGGCTGGGGCCGCTGACAGTGGAGCGCGGCAGCTTCCGCGACCGGGCCGGCGTCAACAATTATCTGTACATTGCCTACTGGCGCGAATCGGTCTACCGGCAGTGGTGGCGCGACCACGCTGCCTGGTGGGACAGCGAGCAGCGCCTGTGCGATGGCGTGGGCTACTGGCGCGAAATCATCCTCAGCCCGCTGGAGCGGCTGGAGACGCTGCATTCGACGCCCACCCCCTACGGCGCCGGGGTCTGCGCGGCGGGCGTGGAGGGGCCGATCCTGGAACACGGCTATGCCGGTGGCGCCAGGGATCGCATTCCGCTGTCCGCCAGCAATGCCCTGCGCCAGAGCGCCCCCATCGACCAGCCGCTGGCCGCGATTACCGGCAGCGACCCGCGGCGGATACGGGTCGCGGCACCCGAGAACATGTGCGTGATACGCTCCGGCCAGAACTGGTCCCACTGCGCACCAGCGGAAAAAGCCCACTACCTGGAACAGGTGCAACCCGTCCTGCTGGAGGGCATGCGCTTCCTGCGTGACAACCCCGTCGCCAGTAGCTGTTTTTCCATGCGCTTCGTCAACCAGCACGATGCGCAGTGGCAGCCACTGGAGGAGAGCTTCGGGCTGGGCTATGCTACCGATATCCACGCCTTCGAGGAATGGGCCAGGGATCATCCTACCCACGTGGCGATATTCGACAGCTTCCTGCACATGGTGGCGACCTTTGGCGAGACGATGCAGCTGCGGCTGTGGCATGAAGTCAGCGTTCTGCCGCGCGATGGCAGTGAGTTTGAGTATATAGGTTGCCACCCGCAAACCGGCCTGCTGCGGCATTGCCAAACCCCGCAGGCACCCGGCGCTGCCAGCCAGGAGTAAACGCACCATGGGCCATGTGATCACCGACGGCTACCGCAAACACACCGCTGAGCAGCAGCCCGGCGAACGCTTTGCCTATTGGTGTGACGTTATCTGCGACGAATTCGTCAAACTGGACTGCGAACCTCGCGGCAAACAGGACTTCGATGGCGAACTGCGCGGCGGTGTCGGCATTGGCAAGCTGCGTTTTTCCGAGGTGATCTCGGACGCCCAGCTCGTCACCCGCTCCCGCCGCCAGATCGCCCGCTCCGGGGAAGCAGACTTCCTGATCAGCTTCCAGCTGGCCCAGCAGGGATTGATCCAGCAAAGTGGGCGCCGGGCCGTGCTGAAACCCGGCAACTTCGCCCTCTACGACAGCACCGAGCCCTACTCGCTGACCTTCAGCGAACGCTTCCACCAGTTCGTGGTACAGATGCCCAAGGAAGTATTGTCGCGGCACCTGATCAACCCGGAGCAATACACCGCCATCGCGGTCTCCGGCAATTCCGGGCTGGGGTCTGTGCTCAGTACCTTCCTGTTTTCACTGATGAAGGAGCTGGATACGGTCCAGCGGGCACCCGGTGAACTGGCTGAGAACCTGGTCAACATGATTGCGCTGGCCTTCAGTTCCTCGGTGATGCTGGAGCAGGTCGGCGAACACTCGCTGGCGCGGGAGGCCATCAAGCGCCGTATCCGACAGTATGTCGACAACAACCTGTGCGACCCGCAACTGTGCAACAACCATATTGCCGCAGCCCAGGGCATCTCCATCCGCTATCTGCACAAGTTGTTCCAGGATGAAGAGGAAACCCTGCACGCTTTGATCCTGCAGCGGCGGCTGGCAAAAAGCCGTCAGCTGCTGACCGACCCGGCCTACTGCGGTCACAGCATCGAGTGCATCGCCTACAGTGTCGGCTTTTCCAGCCCGGCGCATTTCTCGCGCGCGTTCAAGAAGCGATACGACGTCAGTCCCAGTGAGGTGCGCTGACGGACTAACGCACCCACCAGCGCACTGGCAGTGACTTCACCCCGCGCTGGAAATTGGAGCGCAGGAAGGTGGGATCTCCGGCCAGCTCGAAGCGATCGAAGCGACGGCCCAGTTCGGTAAACAGCGCCCGCATTTGCGCCACCGCCAACTGACCGCCGATGCAAAAATGGGGCCCATAGCCAAAGCTCAGGTGCGGGTTGGGGTCGCGGCTGATGTCGAAACGCTCCGGCTCGGTAAATATGCGCTCGTCGTAATTGGCGGAAAGATAGGACAGCAGCACCTTGTCACCGGCCTGCAGCGCGGCGCCGGCAAATTCGGTGTCTCGCGTCACGGTACGGCGGAAGTTCATCACCGGGGTCCACCAGCGCAGCATTTCCTCTACCGCATTGGGCATCAGCGCCGCGTCCGCCTGCAGCGCGCGCCACACAGCTGGGTGCTGCAGCAGCGCGATCATGCCGCCGGGGATCGCATTGCGCAGGGTCTCGTTGCCCGCTACCGCGAACAGCCAGAACATGTTCTCGAACTCCTCGATCGTCAGCGCGCCATCGACATCATCTATCTGGGCCAGCAGGATGGACATCACATCGCTGCCGGGGTGGGCGCGCTTGTGCTCTGCCAGCAGGTGGGCGTACCGGTACAGGTCATCCATGCCCCGGCGCGAACGCGGGTCAGGCATGCGGCCGTCGGCGTCGGGCACTGGACGCAATTGCAATGCTTCCCTGGCCATGGAAGTACCGGTGTCGAGATCGAAGGCTGTAGAGCCCGCGTAGTCGGGGTCCTGGTAGCCGATCACGCGGTTGGCCCAGTCGAACATCAGGTAGCGGTCTTCGGCGGGCAGACCGAAAATATCCGCCAGACACAGCAGTGGCATGTCGGCGGCGATATCCTTGACGAAATCACATTCACCAGAGCGCCGGCCCGCTATCAGCTTGTCGACGATGGAGCTGGCGTGATGCTGTATCTGCTGTTCCAGCTGGCCGATGGCACGGGATGTGAAGGCATTGATCAGCAGCCGCCGCAGCCGGCTGTGCTGCGGCGGATCCATGTTGAGCATCATCTTCTGCACATAGTGCAGGTCTTCGGGCGTGGCCGGGTCGCGCAGCTGGGTACCGCCGAGCTGCGAGGAAAACAATTTGGGGTTGCGCAGCGCCTGCACACATTCCGCGTGCCGGGTCAGAAGCCAGAAACCGCTGCCGCCAGGCCACTGGGGCAACACATGCTCATCGATCCAGAGGATCGGAGCCTGCGCGCGCAGCGCCGCAAACCGGTCCAACGGCACTTCGCACTCGTACTGCTGCGGGTTATAGACGAACTCCAACGCCGTCTGATCCTGGCTCATCGGTGACCCTTCCCATACTGTCAATCGATACGACCAACCTGCTGCCGTAACTTGCCCAGCAGGTGCATCAGGTCGCGATACTCGCCTGCACTCAGGCATTCCAGCAACTCCCGCTCCCACTCCAGTGCCTGCGGCACCAGCTTGCGGTACAGCGCTTCGCCCGCTGCGGTCAGGGCCAGGTCCCGCGCGCGATTGTCGTCTTCCCTGCGGCTTTGGGAAATCAGGCCGCGACCGGCAAGACTCTTGACCGCCCGCGACACCTTGCTCTTTTCCATCGCGGTGGTGGTAACAATCTGGCTGGCACTGAGTACCCGGTGTTCGGCGAGGTTGGCCAGCACCCGCCATTCCGGGATGCTGAGGCCGTACTGCCCGGCATAGATGCGTGACAGCCCCGTGCTGATGCGATCCGCCAGATTGTTCACCAGATAAGGCAGAAAGCTCTCCAGCTGCAACTCCTGGCGCGCTACCTGATTCACCTCACCTCCCCGTTTCGCCGGCGCTTGCCCACCTCAGTCCTGCAACTGGTCCCAGACTTCCTGGTCACGCTCGGCAGTCCAGATACGCGGCCAGTCAATGCCATCGAACTCATCCCACAACCGCTGCACATCGAAGGGCAGGCAGTGTTCGAAGATCGGCCAGCGGCCGAACTTCGGCTCCAGATGGGCGTGGGTTGCCTCGAAGGCCTGCTTCAGGGTACCACCGGCGCGGTGCACCTCGCCCACTTTCTCGATCATGCCCTGCAGGAAGCCCCGGGTTTGTTCGATCGCTGCATCCACCGCAGCGCGGCCCTGGGCGGTCGCACCGCGGCCACCTATCAGAACTTCCGCGCCGTATTCCTTGACCTTGTCCAGGGTACCGGTGGACCAGTCAAAGTGAAACGCGTCGCCGGTGTACAAGGCCGCCTCGGCCTCGACCAGATCGCCCGCAAACAGGATCTTGTGCTTGGGCAACCAGGCGCAGATATCCCCGGCGGTGTGGCCACGGCCACAGTACTCCAGCACCAGATCACCGCGCTCTCCGCCCAGCGGAATCACCAGCCGGTCACTGAAGGTGATGTCCGGGTGCGTCAGACCGGGGATGCCTTCGGGCTCGCGGAACAGCCGCGGCATGCGGCCGAACTCGCTGTCCCAGTCCTGTTTGCCGCGCTCATCGATCAGCAGGCGGGTATTTTCGTGGGCGATGATGGAGTCGGCATCGAAGGCGGAAGCGCCCAGTACCCGCACCGCGTGATAGTGTGAAAGCACCAGATAGCGCACCGGCTTGTCGGTGTGCTCGCGCAATTTTGCCAGCCAGTCGCGGGCTGCCCGGGGCGTAGCTCTGGCTTCGAACGCGATCACAAAATCTTCTGCCTCTATCGCGCCGATATTGGGATCTCCCTCGGCGGTGAGGGCATATACCCCTCAGCCAGCACTTCAAGGGTTTCAACTTTCTCGCCGAGATCGGCGGAAGATGCAAAGGGTTTCTTGGCCATGACGGATTGCCTTTCTGCTGAGAACTTGCCTCCAAAATAGCACAATTTAGTTGCATTGGGAACTTGTTTGGCAGCCATGACGTATAAACCATGCAGGAATAATTCTATGAGTATGTGGTTTCCGCCTTGAAACATGGGGCTGCAGGATATATATTTAGTATCAAATGCAACTATAAGCCCGGCCGGCAGGACACCCGGTATTCGCCCACTCCCGAGGACTGATCTATGGTGAGCACCTACACCAACCCGGAATACCCCTATCGCAGAAGCCCGGATCAGGACGCGGCAGCACCGGCTCATCACCCCGTCATCATTGTTGGTGGCGGACCCGCTGGCCTGGCCGCGGCGATGGATCTCGCGCTGCAGGGGATTGCCACGGTAGTGCTAGATGACAACAACACGGTCAGCGTCGGCTCCCGCGCCATTTGCATCGCCAAGCGCACACTGGAAATCTGCGACCGCTACAGTTGTGCCGGGCCCATGCTGGCCAAGGGAGTCACCTGGAACCTGGGCCGGGTCTACTTTGGCGAACAGCAGATCTATGAATTCAACCTGCTGCCTGAACAACACCATAAAATTCCCGCCTTCATCAATCTGCAACAGTACTATTTCGAGGAGTACATGGTTGATCGCTGCCGGGAACTGCCGGACATTGATCTGCGTTGGCTGCACAAGGTAGTGGCTGTCGACAGCAGCAGGGATGCCACGAGCGTCGAAGTGCAGACACCCGAGGGCAATTACCGGATGAGCTGCGACTATCTGCTGGTGGCCGATGGCGCCAACAGTCCGATCCGTGAGTCGCTCGGGCTGGAGAGCAAAGGGCAGGTATTCGAGGACCGTTTTCTGATTGCAGACATACTGATGAAGGCGGACTTCCCGGCGGAGCGGCGCTTCTGGTTCGATGCACCGTTCCATCCTGACCAGTCAACGCTGTTGCACAAACAGGCGGACAACGTCTGGCGCATCGATTTCCAGCTCGGCTGGGACGCCGACCCTGAGAAAGAAAAGCAGATTGACCGCATCCGCCCACGGATCGAGGCGATGCTGGGCAAGGATCGTGAATGGGAACTGGAATGGGCCAGCGTCTATACCTTCCGCTGCCGCAAGATGGATTCGTTTATCCACAATCGGGTGATTTTCATGGGCGATGCGGCCCACCAGGTATCACCCTTCGGCGCCCGCGGCGCCAACGGCGCCCTGCAGGGAGTGGAAAACCTGTGCTGGAAACTGGCCGCGGTACTGGAGCAACGGGCGCCGGCCGCCCTGCTCACCAGCTACGATAGTGAACGTCAGCACGGCGCCCGGGAGAATATTCTGCACTCCACCCGCGCCACCGATTTCATGACTCCGAAAAACCATGTCACCCGCGTATTCCGCGATACCGTACTGGATCTGGCGCGGGATTATCCCTTCGCCCGCCGCCTGGTCAACAGCGGCCGCTTGTCGGTGCCCTGTGTCTATGACGATTCGCCGCTGAACACTCCCGACAGCGCCGCTTTCGGCGCCCAGATGCGGCCGGGCTCCGCCTGTACCGATGCGCCCATCAGTGCCCCCGGCGGGGAGCAGTGGTTGCTGGAAATGCTGGGCAACCGCTTTGTGCTGCTCGCCAGCGGCCAGGCCGTCGCCGCAACGGAGGTACTGGAAGACTGTTGCCGGCAACTGCAGCAGCGCGGCATCGACACCCGGCTGGTCTGCGTAGACGAAACAGGGGCCACGGCAAGCGCCGGTCATATCGTCGACCGCGAGGGCATACTGGCGCAGCGCTATGACCTGCGCGACTCAGCCCTGTACCTGATCCGTCCCGACCAGCATGTCTGCGCCCGCTGGCGCGATGTGGACCCGCAGGCCGTGGTAGCGGCTGTCGAGCGCGCGCTGGGAGCCACCCTGACACAGGAGCAGGCAGCATGAGCCAACTCATTACCGACAACAATTTCAGTGACCCCGACGCGTTCTACGCCGCATTGGCAGACCTGCACCGCGACCGCAGCAGCAGCGAGAGCGAAACCATCAATGCACGCCTGATTCTGCTGCTGGCAAACCAGGTGGGCGACCAGAAGATACTGGATGCTGCCCTGCGCGTTGCCGGCCAGATCCCCAGCCAGAGTGAGTAAGCCCATGAACACTGTCAATCACGATATCCAACTCAGCTATCTCAATGGTTTCGGCAACGAGCATGAAACCGAAGCCCTGCCCGGCGCCCTGCCCCGCGGTCGATTCAGCCCGCAGCAGGTACCCTACGGACTCTACGCCGAGCAATTCAGCAGCACCGCGTTCACTGCCCCGCGCGCCCACAACCGGCGCAGTTGGCTCTACCGTATCCGGCCCTCTGTGGTACAGGGTGATTACAGCCCCTGGCAACCAGACCAGAGCCGTATCTGCACAGGTCCCGCGGCTCATCCAACCCCGCCCAACATGCTGCGCTGGGACCCGCTGCCGCTGCCCGACAGCGACGCCGATCTCATCGAGGGTCTGATCACCATCGCCACCTGTGGCGATGCGCATGCCCAGCACGGTATGGGTGTGCATCTGTACACAGCTAACCGTTCCATGGGACAGCGTTTTTTCTACTGCGCGGACGGTGAATGGTTGTTGCTGCCCCAACAGGGCAGCCTGCTGTTGCGCACCGAATGCGGGCGGCTGCTGGTGCAACCCGGCGAAATCGCGGTGATTCCGCGGGGGATGAAGTTCGCAGTGGACCTGCCCGAAGGCCCCGTGCGGGGCTATCTCTGCGAAAACTATGGGGCCCCACTGACGCTGCCGGAACGCGGGCCGGTAGGCGCCAATGGTTTCGCCAACGACCGTGATTTCCAGTATCCGCAGGCGGCCTACGAGGACGTCGAAGGCGATTTCGAGCTGCTGTGCAAGTTCGCCGGTCACCTCTACCGGGCCGAGATTGGTCACTCGCCGCTGGACGTGGTGGCGTGGACCGGCAATTCCGCCCCCTACAAGTACGATCTGTCACGTTTCAACGTCATGGGCTCGGTCAGTTACGATCACCCCGACCCCAGTATCTACACGGTACTGACCTCGGCCTCGGACACCGCCGGTGTGGCCAACCTGGATTTCGTTATCTTCCCGCCGCGCTGGATGGTAGCCGAGGACACCTTCCGCCCGCCGTGGTATCACCGCAATGTGATGAGCGAGTTCATGGGCCTGATCGAGGGAGTCTATGATGCCAAGGAGCAGGGCTTCGTGCCGGGAGGCAGCAGCCTGCACAACTGCATGTCGCCCCACGGCCCGGAACTGGGGGTATTCGAGAAGGCCAGCAAGGCCGAACTGACTCCGGAGCGCTACCAGAACACACTGGCATTCATGCTGGAATCGCGCTACCTGATCCAGCCCACCCGCTGGGCGCTGGAAACCGGACTGCGGCAGCGGGACTATGTCCACTGCTGGGAGGGCCTGCAGAAACAGTTCCAGCCCTGATCAGGGAGGCCACTGACCAGCAATATGGCCACGGCGTTCGGCGAGAACTCGTGGCAAGGTGATTGAAAGAACAAGGCCAGCATCCCTCCTGGACGCTGGCCTTGTGCGGTAGCATGACCGCAGTCGTACTAGCTATTTCGGCCGCCCTTGCGACCAGCTTCACGGGCTTCCTCAGAATCGAACTCGTGGGCGCTGCCGCGGGCATGAGCTTCCTGTCCTCCCTTCTGGCCGGCCCGACGCGCTTCTTCAGAGTCAAACTCATGAGCCGTTCCTTGGGCGTGAGCTTCGCGGCCTCCCTGTTGGCCGGCCTGCCGCGCTTCCTCGGAGTCAAACTCATGAGCAGCTCCCTGACGATGAGCCTCCTTGCCGCCCTTTGAGGCGATGTCCCGCTGCTTGCGTTCGTCCATAGATCCGAAGCCTCGGTTGTCTTGGTTAGCCATACTTAAACCTCCAAAGTAACAGTTGGATGTAAAGCGACGACCAAACCGGACGTCACTGTGTCTGAACTCGCAAAATCAATGCCAACCACGCTAGCCGCGAATCGCAGTCCCTTGCCAACATTCGTTCTTCGTAACTCGCAAACTGACGTGAAATCTTTACACCTCCGCGGCAATAATTACAGAGCTGACGAGATGCGTCACCACACATCATCCTATTGAACTTCAGGATTGCAACTTGTCTTAACTTGATATCTGATGCCAGAGAAGGAAGCAGATCATGAGCAGAGGCAGCAAAGAAAAATATACTGAAAAGCAGAAGCGAAAAGCTGAGCATATTGAAGAAAGCTACGAGGAAAAGGGGCTTTCAAAGGACAATGCCGAAGCAAGAGCATGGGCCACGGTCAACAAGCAAAGCGGCGGCGGGGAAAAGAGTTCCGGCTCTGGGTCCCAAAAACGTCCAGAGCAAAAAAAACGCGCCAGAAAGGATTCTGCCAGACAGGCTGCCGAAACCAGGAAAGGAAATACCCAGGAAGGAAAGCTCGAACAGAAAACCAAAGATCAACTGCTGGCCGAGGCCCGGCGGATGGATATAGAAGGAAGATCGAAAATGCGAAAGCAGGACCTTATTGCCGCGATCAAAAGACAGCGCTGACTGCGAAAAGTGCTGAATTGGCGACGAGTGCTCAGTCATAACCTGTCGCCCAGCCTGAGATCGAGAGGGAGGAAATATGGAGCTTCAGAACCCTATCAACAATCAGCACATGGTAGACGGTTTGAACCGTATTATAGGGATGTCCCGCTCTCTTGCCTCGGAGTGTGACTATCTGATAAAAAACCAGCGATGAAAAAGTCAGGGAGCTTCTGCACAGATTACATGATATCCACTCAACCCATATCGCCATGCTTTCCGATGCGGTTCGCTTTCTCGGAGGACTTCCTACCCAGAAAGGAAAAGGCCGGTTGGCAGAACTGCTGACCAGACCGTTTACCACGGTCAATTCGCTCTACCGCTCCGAGATTGCCCTCACCGAAAGCTGCTCGGAAGAAATCCGACGCTTGACGGGGAGCGATGAAGCCATAGAAAAGTTGAATGTCATTATAGACGATATAACGCAGGCAATGCGCAAACTCAATGTCCCCTCCGGAACTTGAGCATCTCGAAGTCATTACTCATTAACACAGTACAATCTTGACACAGTAAAATCGCACGAGTCGCTCCATGGCGGAGGACCTCTCTTCTTCGCTCTCGCCACAGCGCCCAGAGCTGTGTTGGAAAACCTGAATCAGCACCGCTAGTCCTGCTTCCCGCTTTGCTCTGAACGCTGAGGCTGTGGCCGTGATTTAGCTACCGCACTTCACGCATAGCTCACCAGCTTAATTTCCGGAGCGCTTATTCTTGAGCGCTTTGACCATTTCGAGATGCTCCCTCAACTTGGGCAAGGTAGATTCGGCGAAGCGAGCTATTTCAGTGTCTTCGATGGTTGCGCCGCGCTCAAAGAGTTCGATGGTCTGCTCGTGAGCTACGATCTGATTGTCGATATAGGCTTCATCGAACGATTCGCCGTCTTGCACCTTCAGTATCATCGCCTGGGCCTGGTCCATCAAGGTAGCGTCGTCCGCAATCTCAAGCCCTTCCTGAGACGCAAGTGAAGCCAACTTTTCATTGGCTTTGGTATGGTCTTCAATCATTCGCCTCGCGAAATCGCGGACATGCGAAGTGCCATTTTCAAGAGCAAGCCTCGCGGTTTCCAGCTCTGCCATCCCTTTGGCGGTCGCGGTATCGACAAAGTCCTCGACATCAATAGGCTCGACGTCGGTGCCGTCGTTGGGCCTCATGGTGTCGGCTCTCATCTCTCTGTAATTCGCGCTGTCCCGCCGTTCAGCATCTTCGTTCGCCATGCCTGGGGCAGAATCCCTGTTGGCGCTCGCCCATCCGGCGGCGGCAACCGTGAGTATCGCAACAATAGTGATCAGTGGCTTCTTCATGCTAGGACTCCTTACGCTAGTTAGCGGAAAAGACGGGCCCACCCCAATGCGGTACAGGGCAGAGCCGCGGCAAGACGCGCAGACCCTTTCCCATGTACCTTTTGACCGTTGGCAGGCATCGGCTACAGCTTATACAAGCAAGGCTGATGCCAACCAGGAAAACACTTTTGTTCAGGTCTTTCCCTTATTATTTTCAATAGTTACAGGCGTTCATTATCAGTACCTGGTATTGGACCAGGTACCTATTGCTTCTCATCGGTAATTTTTTCTGATAATTCGTGTCCGGCCCGCGCGGGAAGTGCCGAGCGCGAGCCCGGGGCACAGGCTTAGTCTGAAACTTTGTTTTGGTGTACCTCGACCCATTCGCGCAGCTCCCGCTCCGGCATGGGCCGGGCATAGAAAAAGCCCTGCGCGATATCAACGCCTCGGGCCTTGAGAACATCTGCCTGGGCCTGGTTTTCCACGCCCTCGGCAACTGTCTCCAGCTTGAATTTCCTGGCTAGCCAGATAATGGTTTCAGCAATGGCGGCGTCGGTCGGTGATCTGACCACGTGATCCACGAAGGTCTTGTCGATTTTCAACGTGGTGACAGGCAACTTGTGCAGATAGCCCAGCGAAGAATAACCTGTGCCAAAATCGTCCACTGCTATCCTGATGCCGCAGGTACGCAGCTGATGCAACTTGTCCAGATTGGCCGGGCCGGTCTCTAACAAAGCTGACTCGGTGAGTTCAAGCTCCAGATTGGAGGGTAGCAGCCCGTGCTTACTCAACGCGTTCTGAACCAGCTCCACAAAATCCGGTGTCTCAACATCCGCTACCGTGACGTTAACGGAGATCCGGCTCACAGCGAACTTCCTCTCCTGCCAGCCACGCATGGTGGCGCAGGCTGTGTCGAGTACCCATCGATCTATATCGACAATCTGCCCCGTCGCTTCGGCAACCGGTATGAATTCAATGGGCGGGACTAGCTGACCGCCTGGCAATCGCCAGCGAACCAGTGCCTCGACTCCAACCACTTGACCAGTCGCAAAACTCAGTTGAGGTTGATACCACAGTTCAAACTGCCGCTTTTCCAACGCTTCATACAAGCGCGTCTGGGTGCGAATGAACCGTAGTGCTTCGTGCTGAACGTCGGATGAATAGAAAACGGGAGCCGTACTGCGCGCATTGGACAGAGCCGCCGTGGCACAATTGAGAAGACTGTGGGCATCGCTGCCGTCGGCGGGATAAATTCCGACACCGATGCGCGGCGACAAATGCACACGTTCACCGTTTGCTACTATGGGTTCGGCCCCCAGGTGCTGTAGTCTCCCACACAATTCGACGAAATTTGTCAGATCTGCTCCCGGCCGCGCGATTAAACCCCATTCTTCGGTGGTCAACCTCGCAATGTAGAGTTCGTTCTTGAGCAGGGCCACCAGCCGCGTTGAGCACTGGGATGCGGCGCGTTCAAGACCGTAATGCCCCAATGAACGCATGACTTGCGACATGGAAATATGGACTACAGCGGCGTGCAAGTGCTTTTGCAAGATCGAGGCATCTCGAATTCGGTCCGCGAGGTGCTCCAGAAACAGATTCTTGTTGGGAAGACCGGTGATACGGTCGTGGTTTACGAGATAGGCGAGGTTTTCGCGCTGGGCAAGTGCTAAACGCCGGGTGCGCAAAAGCATTGCAATTCGCTCCGAAAATTCCCGGGGCTGAATCGGGGTGATGATGAATTCGTCGATGGTATCCCAGAATGTTTTGAGTCGAAACCGGAGCTCACGGTCGGAGAGGACCAGGACAATGGGCAGGAAGGTGGGTTCTTCCCGGATCTTCTCGTCCAGCAACTGGTCCTTCCATTGTTTCAATCCCTCGATGTCCACAATGGCCATATCAAACGATCCCCGCACTAGCCGGGATTCGCGCGGTTGTACGATCTCACAGTGCGGCTGCAATTGTTTCGTAAGCAGGGCCTGATTGCCACCGCCGAGCAGAACCACCACCCTGCCCCTGCCAGCCTGGTCGCTTTCGCTCGCCGCTTTTTCGTCAGCTTGCCGTACGCCTCGCCACTGTAGTCGCTTGATAATACCAATGTCTTTTATCATCTTCTCTAGCTCCGGCGCAGCACCCGCGCCGACGGCGCTGGGGTATTGTCCTCAGCTTGCGTGATGTTGTCTATAAGCTGCAGCAGCGAGGCTTTGGCAATGGGCTTCTCCAAAACACTCATCGCGCCATAATGAAGTGTCTTGCTGCTTACACCCAACTGCTGTCTGGCCGACAGTGCGATGAATGGCACGTTCGTCTGCTGCAGTTTTTTGCATACGAGCCAAACCGATTCACCGAATCCGCTGACGTCCAAGAGGGCCAAATTCAGGGCCTTGCATTGGCTCAGTGCTTGGTCAACGGATGCACGATCATGCGCGCCGATGCACGTGTGGCCGTGGCTCTCCAGCGCGGCACCAAGCACGCGAAGGTTGCCTGGCTGGCGCATTATTAGAAGGATGTCAGGCATACGAAGGCGCGACTAGTCGTTCACAACCTGCTGGCCATCGAGAACGCCCTGTAGGCCTTGCGCTGCCACTGACTCATCCAGACGAAACCCCGGGGCCGCTATCTGGTAGGTATACATTTTTGAATCGAAAGGGCTGAGACGCTTCTTCAGCACACCTATTGACTTCTTGAGTTCACCATCGGCTTCCATGAAACGGAGAAAGATGACGTTGTCGGAAAGATAGCTGATGCCCTTCTCCGAGATCCTGAATTGACCGGTCAAAGCCTCGATCTCATTGACTAGAATAACGGAAATGCCGCGACGGGACAGACCTTTGGCAAATGCATGCAAAGCCGATTTGGTTTGCTCGCCTTCGCCCAACACCAGTTCAAAACCGGCAATACTATCCAGAATCACCAGCTCGACACCTTCTGCTTCGACTTTGCTATGTACCATTGATGCGAATTCATCAGCGAGATAGCGCAGCGGCTCTACTTGCTGTACCGCGACCAGGCCAGAATCCATGAACTTTTTCAGTGGAATAGCAAGAGATGAGGCCCTGTACAGCAAGGAGGACTGCTCCTCCTCAAAAAGATAGAATGCGGACTTGCGGCCCTGTTCGGCGGCGTGCGTGGCGAATAAAGAGGCAAGCGTTGATTTCCCGACTCCCGACGGGCCCGTAATCAGGGAAATAGTGCCGGCCTCCAGGCCACCGTAGAGCATCTCGTCTATTTTTGTCACGCCAGTGGCATAGCGCCAGCGTTCATCTTCCACCTTGTTGGATCGCGGAGGCAGCCTGCACGGAAAAAGTTCCAGCCCTGACCCGCCCACCCGCATCTGATGCGCTCCACGCATGAAGCCTGAGCCGCGAAACTTCGAGACTTCGAGAAAGGAGCCACTGGAGGCTACATCAAGCGTTATCACCCCGTCCGCAATAAACTGCAGGTCCTCATCGGAGATCTCGCTGCTGCGCTCCGAGGTGAACAATACAGTGGCTCCGCGATCGCGAAAGTAACGGAGCAGAGACAGCACTTGCTTGCGGTATTGATAGAGGTCCGACGACAGGAAGCGCAATTGTGTCATGGAATCGACGAACACATGGGACGGGTTCGAACGTTCCATAGCCGCCGTAACAGCTTCGGCCAAGGGTTCCTGCTCGACGTCCGCCGCGGCAAATACGTCGTAGCCCTGTTGGTCAGTAAAGAAACGTTCATCGGGCGCCAGGCTCAGAAAAGTGACATTCGAAACGTCGATTCCCACCGCCTCGGCGTTGGTTCTGAGTTGGTCTTCGGGCTCCTGGAAACCGATGAACAGGGCAGCGCCCCGAGTACCTACCGATGAAAGGAAATGGCACCCCAATGTGGTTTTGCCTTGTCCTGGCCCCCCTCGGATCAGATACGATGCTCCCGGTATAAGGCCACCATTGAGCACATCGTCCAATGCCGGCAGTCCGCTGGAAAGTCGTCCAGGATAGCTGCTCATTTTCTTCCCCTTCTACTTCTTTCTGGCATTCCTCCCCACGAAGCCAGGAATGCCATAGCACCGGAAGCCTAATACGTCCGACTGCGGAAAACTGAGTCTAGCTCATATGTTCTCGACGTCATAGAGTAAATTTTCGCGGCTGAGCAGGGGATCCCAAAAATACTGACAAGCGCTATTTCTCGCTCTGGCTTTCGCCAATCGCAAATGGCAAGCCATTCATTTACCGCCTGGCTTCTTTGTTGCGATTGCCGGAGCGTGTACCGCGCCCACATCGGACTCGAAGCAAAGCAGTTCCAGCCCTGATCCGCATCCAGTGCCGCGCGGGGCAACACCGCCACGCGGTGTCCCGCATTACATCGGCGAGGATTCAAAGGCCTTGGCAACGATATGCCACTGACCGTCGATCTCCAGTAACTGGAAGGCATTGACAAAATTCAGGCCCAGGTAGCCCTGTTCGCGCAGCAGGGCGGTGGCGAAGCGCCCCGATACCTCGACATTGGCAATCTCGGCACTGTAATGCAGCCCGGCTTCCCGCGGTGCAGGATTGCCCGCTACCGCCTCAAAAAAAGGTTCCGGACTGCCGGTAATCAGATTGCCAGCCAGGTAACCACTGATCGAGGCATCCGGATGAAACAGTGCTCGCAGTGCCAATACATCACCGCCGGCACAGGCATCGACATAGGATTGCACCACTGCGCGCACCGCCATTTTCACTTCATCACCAGACACGGACACCTCCTTCTTGTTGAACCAGACCAGTTCAGACACGGTCAGGACGCCAACTTTGCCAGCAGCTGTTCCGCCTGGCTGATGGCCTCGTCCTGGTGCGGCTGCAGCTCCTGGCCACCCAGCGCCGCAGCCATCTCCAGAAACGGATCTGCGGTGCCGGTAGTGATCCCGCTCAGGGTCTCCATCACCGCGAGCCCGAAGAATGGCACGGTCCAGGTATTGTAGCCCCCTTCGTGGCACAGCAGCAGCCGGCCGTCACAATAGTCATCTGCAACTGCCAGCAGTTTGCGGGTCAGGCTGCGATAGCCGTCACTGTGCATCTGCATCCGTCCCAGCGGATCGTAGGCACCGGCGTCAAAGCCGGAGGGCACGATTATCAACTGTGGCTTGAACGCCTGCAGGGCCGGTACAACGACGCGGTCCCAGGCAGCCTCATAGGCACCGACGCCTGAACCCGGCGGCAGCGGAATATTGACGTTGTATCCCTCGCCTGCACCGCTGCCGTTCTCGTGGCGGTAGCCGGAATCCGGCGGGAAGCAGTTGTCCTGATGAACGGAGATGGTCAGCGCCCGCGGGTCCTCGTAGAACGCGCTCTGTGTACCGTTGCCGTGGTGCACGTCCCAATCGACGATGGCCACCCGCTCCAGACCGTAGTGGGCAAAGGCATGGTGACAGGCGATCGCGGCATTGCCCAGGAGGCAGAAGCCCATACCCAGGTCGGCCAGCGCGTGGTGGCCCGGTGGCCGCACCAGCGCGTAGGCGTTGTCGACCTCGCCGGCCATGATCGCTTCCAGCGCGGCCAGGACGCCACCGGCGGACAGCAGTGCGATCTCATAGCTGCCACGGCCCAGCGGTGTATATGGCCCGGCATCGCCGCCGATACCGGCGCTCAGGGACTTCAGCTTTTCCAGGTACTCGCGGGTGTGGAAGCGCAGCACTTCCTCTTCCGTCGCCTCACGGGGCGCTATCGGCTGCAACAGTGGTGTCAGTCCCGCCACTTCCAGCAGATTGCGAAAGCGCCGTTTGGTTTCGGGATTTTCTGCGTGAGTATCCGGCTGCACCGGGTTGCCGTAGGGCACCGGTCCTGCGTAATTGCCGGTGTTGTGCCACATGTAAAGCTCGTGGGCGACCAGCCCGGTTTTGCGTTGTACATCTGTCATCGTTTTTCCTCACGTTCAGGCCGGGGGGCTGCCTCAGGGTTGTGGCGCCACCAGCGGCCAGGGTTGCTGTTGTTCCAGGCTGGCAGCCAATGCCAGCAGTACGTCCTCCCGCCCCATACGGGCAACAAACTGCAGGCCAAAGGGCAGGCCACTGGCACTGCGCCCCAACGGCAGCGATATTGCCGGTTGTCCGGTGCAGTTGAAGACCGCGGTAAAGGGGGTGTCGCGGAACACGTGATCGGTCCAGCTGCGGGCACTGAAATCTCCCCCGCTGGATGCATGCTCACCCAGGCGCCAGGGCAACTGGGCCACTGTCGGAATCAGCAGCACATCGTAGTCGACAAAAAAACGGCCAAAGTCGCGATTGACCTGGTTGAAACAGTCCTCTGTATGCAGCAGGTCGACCGCAGACAAACCCATACCATGCTCATACACGGCCAGCATGGCCTGCTCCAGGGTCTCGCTTCCGGCCTTGCGGCCGGTGGCCGCGCAGAGGTCGACCACCCAGTGAGCAATATGGGCGGACCAGAGATCGGTATTGGCCTGGGCGAACGCGTCGCCATCCAGCGGGGGCATCGCGGACTGCACATGATGTCCCATATCTTCACAAAGTTTCGCTACCGCCGCCACCGCCGCCTTGATTTCCGGGTCCACCGGCACCCCGGACCAGGCCTCGCTGCCACAGGCAATGCGCAGTGGCTGCGATACCGGGGCGAGGCTGGCGTAGGGAGCGGCGGGCGCCGCAATCACATAGGGATCACCTGTCCCCGGCCCTTGTACCGCGTCCAGCAGGGCGGCACAGTCACGCACTGTACGGGTGAGTGCGAACTCGATGCCGAAGCCGCCCAGGCCGTCTGCGGCAGCCGGGCCGATGGGCACACGTCCGCGGGAGGGTTTCAGCCCCACCAGACCGCAACAGGAAGCGGGAATCCGGATGGAACCGCCACCGTCGTTGGCGTGGGCAAAGGGCACGATGCCGGCAGCGACCACCGCGGCACTGCCGCCGCTGGAGCCGCCCGGGCTGCGCTCAGGATCCCAGGGATTGGCAGTGGCACCCTGGGCCACGGTTTCGGTGGCACAGTTATAGCCTAGTTCGGGTACCGCGGTACGCCCCAGCGTCACCAGGCCGGCCCGCCGGAATCGCCGCATCAGATCGCTGTCCGCCGGCGCCACCAGGCCGGCCGCCAGCCGCGATCCCATTTCGCTGCGCCGCCCCTCGGCCTGCAATACCAGATCCTTGATGTAGAAGGGTACGCCGCTGAAGACTGCACTCGCGGGCGCGGAGTCGATTATCTGTTCCAGATCATCGAACTGCTCCACAATCGCATTCAGCGTCGGCTGCCACTGCTGCGCGAGGGTCAGCGAACACCGGGCCAACTCTCCGGCACTCACTGCCCCCTCCCGCACCAGCTGGGCGAGGCCCAGACCGTCGTATTCCAGGTATTCCGCTACATCCATTGTCAATACTCGTTACAGAGCCCTGAGCGGCGACCCGATATTCGGGCCACCGCATTCATCATTTCGGTACAGAGGCTAGCGCCCGGTGTTATAGCTCAGGGTGATACCATAGGTACGCGGCATCCCGTAGCTGCGGACATAGGGCCCGTTGCCGCCGGTATAGGCTGCAGGGTAGTAGTCCTCATCAGTGAGGTTGCGGGCCCACAGCAGGGCCCGCCATTGGCCGCTGTCGGGGCCCAGCCCCAGGCGGGCATTGAACAGCGTGTAGTCCTCGGTGGAATTTTCCGGATCGATGCCGCCGGTGGTGTCGTCGGTGAAGCTAACGTCACCGGCCACTTCCATCATCAGCCCCTGGGCCACGGGCCACTGGTAGCTGACCATCGCGGTGTAAGCCCACTCCGGCGCCTGGGCCAGCTCGATACCGGAGACGTCGCGCCGTACGGTGACCGGCCAGGCACTGGCAGCCGGGTCCACTGCATTCCATTTCTTTACCTCAGTGTCCAGCCAGGCGACGCCGAGATTGACGCTGAGACGATCGCTGGGCAGCCACTGCATATCCATTTCCGCGCCCATGATCTCGGATTCGGGAACGTTGGTAAGCCCGGAAATATTGCCCACGAAGGTGACGGAGATATCCTGCTCCTGCTTGTCCCGGTAATCGTAGAAGAAGGTGGCCGCATTGAGCTGCATGCTGCCATCGAGCAGGGTGGCCTTGGCGCCGATTTCATAGGAGGTCAGCTTCTCTTCCTTGTAGGGCTGCAATTGCTGCGTGGTATTGGAGTTGGCGCCATTGAAACCGCCCGACTTGAAGCCCTCCGAGATCATGCCGTACAGCAGGACATCGTCGGTGAGCGCGTAGTCGAGGCCAATCTTGCCCATCCAGCGGTCGGTCTCGATGGTCTCCTTAAACACCTGGAAGGCATCGTTGACGTCGGGCGTGCCGATAACCGAGAAAATGTAGTTCGGCGAGTCCGGATTGTCATTGATGGTGCCGCAGTCCCCGGGGCCCAGGCTGGCACCGAATTGGGCGTTGAGGAAATTGCCCAGGCTGCCATCCTCGGCGACAAAGGTACAGCCGGCCCAGTCGCGTTCCTCCTCGGTGTAGCGCGCGCCCAGCGTCAGCCGCAGGGTATCGGTAAACTGCCACTCAATGTGGCCAAACACCGCAGCGGAGTCCGTTTCCTGCTCGTACTTGGTATCCAGCTCCAGGATCGGCGTGGCGGCAAACTGGTCCACACCCCAGGGAATGGAACCAAATCCGAACACGGAATCCGCCATGAAGTAATGGTAGTACTCATCCATCTCATCCGTGGAATAGTACAGGCCCGCTATCCAGTTCAGGTTGCCGGTTTCACCGGCGATACGCAGTTCCTGCGAGAAAACCTTGAGGTCGGTGGTGTTGATGTTGCTGGAGTCGGTATAAAAGCCGCCGTCCCAGTCGTTGGCCTCCACCCGTTCGAACTCGTTGTAGCCGGTGATCGAGGTCACGGTGGTGCCGGCGACATCCCATTCCAGGCGGGCTGCAAAACCGGTCAACTGGTTGTCGCGCTGGGGGCGGATATCAAAGGTCTTGCCGGTAATCGGGCTGGTATAGCTGTTGGTCCAGTCGGCTGCCTGGCTGTCATCCGAGGCATACCAGGGTGGGGTCTGGCCGAAGTTGCTACCGGTGGGCAGCAGGTATTCCTCCAGCGGTGTGTAGGGGTTGCTGAACTCCCCCAGGCCGACCTCGGTACCACTGAACACGGCGTTGGCCTTGTTCTCCGACTTGTCGGTGACATAGTGGGCGGTCAGCTGCAGCCGCAGGGTGTCGGTGGGATCGAAATTGACGATACCGCGCAGTGCGCTGACGTCCTTCTCACCCAGCTCATCATCGCGGGTCGTGCTCTTTTGCCAGCCCTCATTGGACTGCGAGGTCTTGAAGGCCACCCTGCCCTGGACCAGCTCATTACCACCGGAAGCAAAACCTTCCACCTCATAGGTGGAGAAGTTGCCGTAGCTGGCACTGACACCTGCCTCAAGTTCGCGGGTGGGCTTGTTGCTGATAAAGTTGATCTGTCCCGCCGTGGTGTTGCGGCCATAGAGATCCCCCTGGGGACCCTTCAGTACCTCCACCCGCTCGGTATCGAAGACCAGGCCGCGGGTCATCACGGTATACGGCATCGCAATTTCGTCGAAATAAATACCGACCGTGGAGGAGGCCGCGGTGGAATAGTCCTGGAAGCCGACCCCGCGGATTGAATACAATGGCACACCGGTGGCCGCGGTTTCATTCACGGTGAGGCCGGGGGTCATCATCGCGATGTCCTCGGCAGTGAGCACACCGAAGTCCTTGAGCTGCTCGCCGGTGAAGGCATTGATCGTGATACCTACATCGTTCGCACTCTGGCTGCGTTTCTGCGCGGTGACCACCACCTCCTCAAGCTGGGCCGCCACAGTGTTGCCGGTAATTGCAAGGCCGGCCACGGCCACTGCGGAACTCAGCAGACTGCGCTGCAGGATGTTCTGATAGTTGACGTTTTTCATGCTCGGTTCCCCTCGATAAAGCGATTATTGGCTGACTTGGGTCTGCGCCCGATATACAGGCCGGCCCTGGAACAGGGTCAGTTTGACGCGGGTATCGCTGATATCGTCCGCGTCAATGGTAAACAGGTCACGGTCCAGCACAATCAGATCCGCGGACTTGCCCACTTCGATGCTGCCCGTGGTATCCGCCAGACCCAGTGCCCGGGCGCCGGCCAGTGTGAATATGCGCAGGGCCTGTTCCAGGCTGACGGCCTGTTCGGGCCAGAATGTGCCGGGGTACTGGCCGCTGGGATCCCGTCGGGTCACCATCGCTTCGACGCCCAGCCAGGGATCTATTGTCTCCACCGCAGCGGGCCAGTCCGAGCCCGCCAGTACCGGAGCCTCCGCTTCCAGCAGGGTCTTCACCGGGAAATACTGCTCCCCGCGCGGCGAACCGACTGCGGCCACCACCGAATCCATGATCGGCGATGGATGCCACAGGTAGGGCGACAGGTCGGCGACTGCGTCCAGCGCTGCAAACCGCGGCAGGTCGCTGTCATCAATATAGCCGGCATGGGCCAGCTCATGGCGCAGGCCGCTGTCACCATTGGCCTTGCGCGCCGCCGCTATTGCATCCAGCACCACCCGTACCGAGCGATCCCCGGCCGCGTGGATCTTTACGGTGTAGCCGCGCTTGTCCAGCTCGATCAGATCGCGAGTCAGCAGCTCGGCGGGCAGATGCAGGGTGCCGGCGCTGGCCGGATCATCCGCGTCCGTACCCGTGTATGGCGCCAGCATCGCCGCGGTGCGCGAGGATGTGGGTACGCCATCCATGAACAGCTTCACGAACCGCGTATGGACATTGTCACTTAGGTACCGCTGTTGCAGTTCATCGATGTGGTCGTAGTCCAGCGGTTGCTCGCGGTGTCCATAGGGCGTCTCTATCGCCAGCGCCATGTGCACACTGGCCTGCCCTTCCCGGTCCAGGCCCTGGAACACGGCCATGGACTGCGGCGAGGCGTAGGCTTCTTTCATGCCGGTGATCCCAAAGCGATTGGCGATCGCCATCGCCTCCAGCGTACCCCGGCGCAATTGCTGGTCCGTCCAGGCGGGCAGCTGGTCGGAGACACGCTGTTCGGCGCCTTCCAGCAGCAGGCCATTGGGCTCGCCGGTAACCGGATCGCGTACGATGGTGCCGTCGGCCGGGTCCGGTGTATCCGCGTCGATACCGGCCAGTTGCAGCGCCTTGCTGTTGACCCAGCCATTGTGATTGCTGTCATCGTTCAGCAAGACCGCCTTGTCGCCGGAGACCGCGTCGAGAAACTCGCGGGGAGAATCGATGTCGTGGTTGTCAAAAAAGCCGCTGCTCCACTGTCCACCGCGAATCCACAGTGCCTCGGGGTTGTCGTCGACGCATTCCGCGACCCGCGCCGCTATCTGATCCGGAGTGGCGCTGAAGGGAAAACTGCATTCAAACAGGGATTTGACGCCGCCGCGCTGGGAGTGGACATGGGCATCATTGATACCGGGCATTGCCATCGCGCCGCCCAGATCAATCAGCTCGGTGGCCGCGCCCTGCCAGGCCTTGACACCCTCAGCAGAACCGGCATAGACATAGCGTCCGTCCTGGACCGCCACGGCCTCGACCCAGGGCTGAGCCTCATCCACCGTGTAAAATCGGGCATTGTGGTAAATGGTATCTGCCGCGGTGCCTGTACCATCCGCCGTTGTTGCACCGGCACTGGCAATCACCGCGCAGCCGATCGCTACGGCCAGGGCGCCTGTCCTTTGTATCAATCCCGGCACATTCAGTCCTCACTGCTCATTGATGAGTCCCGATCATAGACTGGCTTGAGGCCGCGGCGCTTGACAGAACTGGCCAATCCCTTGACCAAAGCAACGCAAGGCGAGGGGTAGCCGGTAAGATCCGCTATTGATACCGGGCGGCGATTGCGTGTTCGCGGTAGGTTTGCGGTGTCTGTCCGACCCAGGAACGGAAAGCACGGCTGAAGGCGCTCAATTCTGAATAGCCCAGCTCAAAGGCAATCTCCGCCAACGGCATGGTGGTACGGCTCAGGTAGTATTTGGCCCGCTTTTCCCGCGCCAGATTCTTGACTTCCTGGAAACTGTAGCCTTCATCGGCAAGACGCCTGCGCAGGGTGCGCGGCGAGATCGCCAGCCGCTCGGCAATTTTCTCCAGCGTCGCCGTTTCGTCACCACCGCAGCGGATGACCTCCCGGCAGAGAATATCGACGAAGCCATTGCCCGATTTTTCCGAAACAAAGTAGGTCTTCATCGCGTTGACCAGAATCTCGTACAACATGGTGTGGCTGGTATAAAACCGTTCCTGCAGGTAGGTCCGGTCAAACACCAGCTTGTTTTCGGGGCGGGAAAAATGTACCGGGGCGTTAAAGAAGTCCTCCAGAATCCCGGCATTGCGGGCATCGCTATGACGGAACCACACTTCGCTGACCGGCACCGGCCTGCGCGTGGCGGTATTGAGTGCCTGTACCAGAAAGCCCAGCAGGTATTCGTTCATTTGCGACACGGCCACGCCTTCCGGAACGATGAGCCGGAAACTGAACTCGGCCAGGGATTTGTCAAAATCAAAGCCGGTTTCGATCGCGGTGTCGACATAGCGGTCATAGTGGCACAGACAGCGTATGCCTTCGGCCACCGAGGGTGCGGCCAGTACCGCGAGAATCAGCAGGCTTGCGGATTCGTAGTGATAGCGCTGCGCCATGTGCAGGCCCAGGCAGGGGTCCCCGCTGTAGCTGGCGGCCTGCTCCAGCAGGTTGACGACCTGAATTGCCGGCAGAGGCCGGTCACTCTCATCACAGCGCAGGGCTTCGATACCACAGGCCAGGAACAACGGATCCGGTGCCAGTCCCTTGTCCAGCAGGAAATCCCGTATATAGGCTACAAACCGCGGCGACAGCGTGGGTTCCAGGCCCCGCTGGGGGCCGCCACCACCGCCGCCGGGAGGATCAACCCGCTGTCGTGGGCCGGGCACGCGAAGGCCAGTGCTCAGGGTTGCAGCTGGCTGTAATAGGCCGCCAACGCAGCAAACTCCTTTGCGCTCAGCTTGCCGACTGCAGCCTGCATCAATGGCTGGATGCGCTCACCGCGCTTGAAACTCAGCAATTGCAGTTCCAGATAGGCCGCGTGCTGACCTGCGAGGACCGGCCATTCATCGGTGGCGGGCCTGCCGGCATAGCCGTGGCAGGCTGAGCAGTAACCCGCGAGTTGCCGGCCGGTGTCCACCAGCGCCGGATCCCCGTTGGCCGTCGCCACCGCTTCCTGGTCAGCATAATATTCGGCAAGTTCAGCGATCTCGGCGTCACTCAGATTTTCGACGAAGGGCTTCATCGGCGGGTTTTCCCGCTCGCCATCCCTGAAGGCAGTGATCTGCTGTTCGAGATAAGCTGCATTTTGTCCCGCCAGGCTGGGCCACTCCGGGTTATCGGAAACTCCAGCATTGCCGTGGCAGGCGACACAGGAATGGGTCTGCGCGGGGGTCTCGGCGGCAGCAGTTGCGGCCAGAGCAGAGCACCACAGCGCGACCCAGATCATGCTTGTCTTCATATCACTCACTCTCTGTTAGTGGCTCGGGCCAGATCCTGCAACAGCCGCGCCCGGTGATGGTCGACTTCATTGAGTGGCTGTTGGCGAAGACGACCGACTTCCGCCGCGGTGTAGGGTTCGAGGGGCTCTTCCAGACTGTCGCCGGCAAAGGCGGTGATCATCCAGTTAAGGACCGCAGCCAGGCGCGCGTCACTCAACGCCGAGGTGGCGGAACCCGGTACCCGGACCAGATACTCGCGGCCTTCATCGCTATTGAGAAAAACCCCGACATGGTCTTTCATGCCCGGCACACCCACAGTGCCGGAACCATCCGGTGTGTGACATCCCTGGCAGCTCATCTGATAATCGAACAATACCCGCCGCTGGTCGGCCTCTGCGGCCAGTGCCGGCCAAGTCAGCAGACAACAGGCTGTGAACAGCAGGAGTTTCATTATTCCTCGAATGCCACACCCACCACGATCGCGGTGGAACAGTGATAGGTGGCGCTGCTGGTGCCCAGGCACCAGTTGATGTCGTTGGTCTTGTCCGGACGGTAGATCGGACGGTCGCCCTCATCGCGCTGGCACAGACAGGCGCCGCAGGATGACTTGCCACAACAGTCGTTGTAGGAGATCACATAGTTGCGGCCATCGGCCGGGTTGTGGCAGGTCCCGATCCAGGTCACCGGCGACATTTCAGTACCGGGGGACAGGTATTGGCGCTGCCACCACAGCAATCGCAGAGAAAACCGTCTATCGCGCAGTAGCGCCAATAATCGCAGCTTGAGGGATCACCCTCCTCCGCCGGATGGGCCGGTCCGCCGCCGGAGGCTGCCCGCGCCACTGGCAGCAGTGGAATCGAGGCGCCGCCGACCAGCAGCGCACCCAGGCCCTTGAGCATGCCGCGCCGGGAGCTGTGCTGGGCCAGTTGCCGGCTGCGCTGTTCGAATATCCGGTCGATGAATTTCATGCTTTGTCCGCCTCTGCCTTGTCTGCCACCGCCGTATCGTAATGTTGTACGGCTTCCCGCTTGCTCATGTACTCCTGGATTGACGCCACCTTGTGCTCCTTGGCCTCAAACAGGCTGTCCAGGTGCTCCCTGGAATTGATGATCCCCAGGGAAGCGATACTGCCGCGCTCGTCGATCAATATTGCGTAGGGCAGTTTGGAAACCCCGTAGGTCTTGCCGGCCAGTTCGGACACGGCGTAGGGAAAGTCCGTCAATTCCTTGCGCGCGATATAGCCGGCGTGATCCTGCTCTTCCCCGTCACTGACGAGGATAAGGTCCAGCCAGGAGGACTCTGCGCGAGCTGCCGACTTCAGGGCAGGCGTCAATTCATTGCAGATCGGACAGTCGGGAGAGAGAAAAAATAGCAGTTGGGACCTGCCATCGCGGAGCCCACCGACCTCCTCGACTCCGCCCTGTACGGTGGACAGTGACAACGATGGCGCGGGCGCGCCCACTCGCAGCTTCTGGTTCAGCATCAGTGCGCCGGCGGGTGCCACCCGTTCATACAGTACACCGATCTGCCGGGCCAACGCGAGATTCACCAGCACCATGGCAACAAAGCCTATCCACAGTACGATGTTCGACAATACTAAAAAATCCATCACGATCTCCCCCGCGCCAGTTGCTGGCCATTGCTGACAAGCTGCTCCGTGCACAGATACAAAATGATCAGGAACACAGCGATATATAGCGCCAGCCCCATGCCAGCCAGGCCCGCGGCAATGTCAGTAGTCCGTGGCGCCAGTGCCAGCAGTGCGAGGCCGGCGCAAATCGCGTTGCGTGCCACCAGGGCCGGACTTACCGCCAGGTCCGAGGCTGGCCCGGCGCAACCACAGCGCAGATCGCGGCGGCCGCGGGTCAATTGCAGGGCCATCAGCGCACCGTACAACACCAGCACCATCGCCGCGGCCAGCAGACCTGCAGCGGCTGTCACCGGCAACACCAGCGCCACCGCGATACCCAGTTCCAGCAACGCCAGTGGCAGCACCAGCCGGCGGGTGATGGGATGCTCAGGGAAGTAGGCCGAGATCACGCTGCCGAAGCGGGCCGGGGCCCGCAATTTGTGCAGGCCCGCGGTCGCAAACAGCCACAGCAGGAAGCCACTGATGCCGAAGCCGACCAGATCGGGAACAACCATCTCTACCGCGCTCCGTGCAGCATCAGCGGTGTTTCCTGGCCAAAGCCGGTAATCGTCCGGATAAACTCACCGCTGCGCCCATCGTACAGTTCCAGGCTCATATCCATCGGATTGGTGACCAGCAAGCGGGGTTCAGAACCGCGACTGACGGCCAGGGAAATCCCCCACTCGCGCAGCGCTATACGCTGTACCCGCTCCTGCTTGCGGCCATCGTATACCCAGACCTCGGAGCCGCCGCCATTGTGGCTGCCGTCCTTGGCATCGGCATGCATCAGCACATAGAACCGGCCCTGCCGATCCCAATCGATGATGCCGATGCCACCGGGGGCCCATTTTTCACCGCGCTCTGCTTCCGGCACCATGTGCCAGGGCTCGCCGGGGCTCGCAACTTTAGCGCCGATATCCACCGGATAAACCAACCCGTCGAAGGAGGGGAAATAGGCGGTATTGCCAATCACTGCCGGCCGTTCAAAAATGGGAGAGTCGTCGGAGTCGAAAAATGCATCGGTGCGCAGCTGTGCCACCACGCTGCCATCTTCCGCGAGTTCAGTACTCAGGAAGCGCCCGTCGGCGCACAGCGAGGAAAAGCCGCGCTCACCGGTGGGATAGGCCAGACTGCAGCCCGGGGTTGCGATTTCATTGACGATTTCCCTGCGCTCCAGATCTATCAGCGTCACCGACGCCGCGGGGCTGAAGTTGGCCACTGCCAGCCAGCGGTCATTGTCGATCAACAGCAACGCATAGCGCTCCGGCATGCCCATGAAACGCTTGCCGACAGGCAGGATGACCTCCCCTAACGGCGCCAGATTTTCCTGGTCCCAGATCGTCAGCACGTCGAGTCGCTGCCCACGCGTGCCGCGCGGATGGAAAGTCTCGGTGGCATAGATCTCGCCACGACTGGCGGACTGGCGGATGTTGCCCATCAGCGAGACATTGAAGGTGCCCTTGACCTGCTCGGCGACGCTCTCCCGGGCGGTATCCAGCACGTAGACCTTGCCGTCACTCATGTGGAAAAAGGCGGCATCGTGGACCAGGAACCAGCTCTTGGGGTACTCCGCCGGCAGGGTCTCCACCACCCCGATCGGCTCAACCGGCAGCGGCGGGGGTTGGTCCCCGGCTGCGGCAACCGCGGCAAAACCCAGGCCCAGGCCGCACAGCGCGGCCATCATGGTGTGGATAGAGGTATGTTGGCGCATGTTCCCGTTCCCGTGTTTTTAGCCAAGTATAGAGTCTTCGTTGCTGTCGTTCTAACTCAGCTCTTGCTTATATACAGCGTCTGGAGGCTGGTGTACTCCTCCATGCCATAGCGGCCGAACTCCACCCCGAAGCCGGACTCCTTCACCCCGCCAAAGGGGCATCGGGCTGTATCATGGCGTGGGCATTGACCCAGGCCGCACCGCATTCCAGCCGGCTGGCCAGGGCAGCGGCGCGCTGGGGATCGCCCGACCAGACGGAGCCACCCAGACCACTGGGGCTGTCATTGGCACGCCGCAGCGCATCCTCTACGTCACTGAATTTGAGGACCGGCAGAATGGGGCCGAAGGGTTCCTCCTGCACCAGGCGGGTGTCGTCGGCGACATCCGCCACAATGGTGACCGGGTAAAAGTAGCCGGGCCCCGGCAGGGGCTCGCCCCCGGTCAGGAACCGGGCGCCACTGGCCCTGGCCTCGTCGGCAATCGCGCAGACCTTGGCAAACTGCTGCTTGTTCTGCACCGGGCCAAAATCCACCTCGCCGGAACCATCACCCGTGGTGGCGCCGCGGGCGATGGCAGTCAGCGCCTCGCACATTTCGTCGTAGATGTCCTCGTGCACGTAGAGCCGCTTCAATGCTGCGCAGGTCTGGCCATTGTTGAACATTGCGGTGGCAAATATCTTGGGGCCACCGCTGCCACATCGACATCGGGCAGCACTATCGCCGCATCGTTGCCGCCCAGTTCCAGGGTCAGGCGCTTGAGATTGACGGAAGCGCCCTGCATGATCTTCTTGCCGGTGGCGGTGGAACCGGTAAAGACGATCTTGCTGATGCCCGGATGGTTGGTCATCGCCGCACCGAGACTGCCATCGCCGGTGAGCACGTTGAATACGCCGGGTGGCAACAGCTCGTTGACAATCTCGGCAAAACGCAACGTGGTCAGCGGCGTGTATTCCGAGGGTTTGAGCACCACTGTGTTGCCGCTGCGCAGCGCCGGCATGACGTGCCAGATCGCAATCATCAGCGGGTAGTTCCAGGGCGTGATCGAGCCCACTACACCCAATGGTTTGCGGTGCACTTCAATCCGCGCTTCGTCGTTGTCCTGGATCACGTCGACGGGCAGGTCCAGATCCGCCGTCGCGTGGCACCAGGCCAGCGCGCCGCCGATCTCGAAACCGGCACCGAAGCCGGCAAAACCCACTTTCGGCTTGCCCTGCTCCAGCGTCAGCAGCGCCGACAACTCGTCGCTGTGCGCTTCGATCGCAGCCCCTATGGCATGCACCAGCTCGGCCCGTTCGCTGTCGGGCCGCTCGCTCCAGGCCGGGAACGCCGCCTGCGCCGCCGCCACGGCCTCGTCCAGTTGCGCTTCGCTGGCCCGCGGACACTGGGCTATCACGGCCTCCGTGGCCGGGTTCACCACTGGAAACGTGTCGTCGGACCGCACCTTCTGTCCGTTGATTATCATGCTGTAATCTGCCATGGGGCCTCGTCCTGAACGCTGTAAATTGAAACTGTGGTTATAGTGGGCGCCCGCCTGCGGGCGCCCTCCGGTCTAGAACCGGTAGGTTACCGTGGCACCGTACCAGCGCGGCGGCGCATAGACTTCCTGACCGATGCCCAGCAGGCCCAGGTCGAGGTTGTACAGGCGGTAGACCTCGTCGCCCGCGTTCTTGACCCAGCCCGCCAGCTGCCAGGCGTCATCGCCACTGGTGTAGGACAGGCGCGCATTCCAGACCAGATAGGCATCTTCTTCAGAGATCTGGGAGTTCGTCGCCTCGATATACTGCTCGTCATTCCACACGCCATCGACCTGGGCCGCCATCGTGCCGCCTAGCATGCTCCATTCATAGCGCGCCAGGGCGTTGATGCTCAGCTTGGGCGCATTGGGAAACTCGGCCTCTACCGTACCGCCGAACACGTCCGGCACCTCATCCACTTCAGAATCGATGTAGGCAAGGCCGACCAGCACGTCCAGTCCTTCGGTCGGGAACAGTGTCAGTTCCAGCTCCCCGCCATGGGATTGGGCATCGGAGTTGGCCACCTGCGGGGTGAGGCCCGCCAGGGAGAACGCCTGGTAGTCCTCGTAGTCGTAGTAATAAATCGCGGCGTTCAACCGGGCCCAGTCAGTGATATCGGACTTGAAGCCCAGTTCATAGGAATACAGGGTCTCCTCATCGTGCTTGAGGTTGGCCGGGTTCATCGCCGCAATTGCGCCCAGCGGATCGATGGACCAGTTGCCGCCCTTGATGCCGCGGCTCCAGGAACCGTAGATCAGGGCACCGTTGGCGGTAATGTAGTTGAGCTGCAACCGCGCTGCCACGTCGTCGTAATCGATCTCGTCGAGACCGGGAATCGGCGCGTCGGCGATATCGAACACCTGGCTGGGCGCGATGCCCGCGTCCGGTTCCGCATAGACCTGGGTGAAGTCGAGTTCCTTGTGATCGTCGGACCAGCGCAGGCCCGCGATCAGGGTCAGCTGGTCAGTGAAATCGTATTCGGCCTGGCCGAACACGGACCAGTTGGTGGAATCCAGGCTGGCCGAAGTGGCCTGCCGCGCTGAATCCGTCAACGCCCCGGACTCCTCCAGGATGGCCATGCCCTGGACCAGCTGCTCATTGTCCGTGGTCATGTCCAAATAGTAGGCACCCGTCTGCCAGCGCAGCCGGTCGGCGCCACCGGAGAGCCGCACCTCCTGCGAGAACGTGTCGAAATCGGAGTCGTTTTGATAGGGGAAGAAGAACAGGCCGCCGCCGGCGTCTTCCAGGTAGTCCTTGTCGAGATCCATGTAGTTGGTGATCGATACCAGTTCCATGGTATCCGACAGATTCCAGGTCAAAGTGGCTGTCGCGCTGGTCATCTCGCGGCTGTAGCCGCCCTCGATCGAGGAGGCGTGCTCGAGCTCGTCGGTCAGGCGGCCCGGTGCGTCCACGCCCAGGCCGGTGGCGGGATCGAAGTCGGCAAAATTGATGGAGTAGGTGCCAGAGGGTACATCGTCATCCTTCGCGCGGGTCAGGCGCAGGTCGAACAGCAGATCGTCACTCAGATCAAACTGCAGCGAGCCGCGCACGGTGTAGCCGTCTGCCCCGTGGGCGTCGCGGATCCCCGGAGTCACTGACTCGGTGTAGCCGTCATTCTCTTCCCAGCGGCCGGCCAGCCGACCGCGCACGGTATCACTGAAGCTACCGCCTACTGCGCCTTCCAGCGCACGCATACCGAATTTGCCCAACTGACCTTTCAGATAACCATTCACTTCATCGTCCACGGCCCCGTTGGTCAGGTAGTGCACCAGGCCGCCCGTGGTATTGCGGCCGAACAGCGTGCCCTGGGGGCCACGCAGCACCTCGACCCTGTCGATATCGAACAACTGGCCGTTGATCGCGTTCATGCTGGGCACATAGGCACCGTCCACATAGACCGCGACGGGCGCCTCCAGGTTATCCTGGAAGTTGTTCTGGGAGATACCCCGCAGGTTGATGATGGTGAAGGCGGGCGTGAAGGTCTGCAACTGCATCGCCGGCACCTGCTGGGTGATATCGACCGAACTGGTCATGCCCAGGGATTCGAGCTGGTTGCCACCGAAGGCGGTCACTGAAATACCGACATCCTGCAGGTTCTGCTCGCGCTTCTGCGCGGTAACCGTAACCTCCTCCAACACGGCCGCCTGGGTCGATACCGCCATCAGCATTGCCGCCGCACCAGCGGACATCCTTGCCATTGCCTGAAAGAGTGGTCTGCGGATTGTATTCATGTATAAGCCCCTGTAGATTTTGGATGTATGACGACTATTATGTGACGCATTTAAACAGAACACGGCCTGCCTGTTTTGGTCCTCAAGGAAATCCTGACTTGACTGAGAGCGAACTGCCTGCCTCGTGAGGACTGTACAGAAGAACCGGTAAACAGTATAGACGAAGCAGTGTCGACCCGTGCGACGGCGCATGTCGCAGCATCCGGGTTGGCCGTCCAACAAGGATAGCACCATGACCACCAAGCAGACGGCTCCGGGCCGGCAGGGAACCAGGCACGGCACAGCCACACGCAGCGCCGGCAAGCGCACCGCCGCCAGACTGGTACAGGCAGCGCGTGAGCTGTTGACCACTGAGCCACTCGAGCACTTCTCCATGCGCGCGGTGGCCGATCGTGCCGGCGTGGGCCTGGCCAACCTGCAGTATTATTTCCCGCGCCGGGAGGATCTCGCCCGGGCACTGTACCTGGACGTCGGTGACCGCTATGCAGCCGCCTATGGAGACTGTCTCAAGACAGCACCGAAGGACCCGGTGGAGCGCTTCAGGACCATTTTGCGCTGGAACTTGCACGATATCACGACCAAGTCCACCCGCCAGTTCTTCATCCAGCTCTGGACCTTGCTCGGCTCAATCGATGGCTTCGACGGCAAGTATCTGCGCGAACTGTATGCGATCGACATCGCCCAGCTCAGCGAACACCTGGGCGCCATTCACCCAGCCGCCGACGGCGAGGACATCTACCGGCGGGCAACCGTCATCGCCGCGATGATCGAAGGCCTGTTGCTGCTGGTCAGCGATGTCGAGCATGATGCGGACCGCAAACAGGCGCTACTCGACGAGGCCATGAGCGCGGCGCTGGCCATCGCGCTAAGCGAGACCCGCCCCGTCCCCGACGACTGCGTGTAGCGCTCAGAGCGCCGCAACCTGCGCCGCGGCGCGCTCGCCCTCCTGCACCGCACCTTCCCACATCTGTGCGCCCAGCAACTCAGCGTGGGCAAAGGCGATGCGGCCGTGCGGTTGACGCACCACATCTGATGGCGCCGGCGCGCCGTCGCGCCCGAAAAAGAAGCCTGGCTGTGTCACCACATAGGCATGTCCCTGCCGATTGACCGTGATGCCGGCTATATCCCGGTCTGCATCGAAACCGCCGGCTGCAAACATGCTGGTGAACTGGCGGCGTATCTGCTGTTCAATGTCCACATAGCGCAAGCCGAACATTTTCATCCGTGCCGCCACCGTCTGTTCGGCCGCGGGCAGGCCCGGAATGCAGAAGGAATTGTACAGCGTCAGCACTGTGGGCTTGTCGGGGTCCAGCGGCATCGGCTCTTCGCCATCGAGCAGCATTTGCCGCCGCAAGGTGGTAAACCAGCCCAGATCGTCGCCGAACCAGCGCACCGAGGCAACTCCCAGCTTGTCCATGAAGCGCCAGTTGCGCAGCGCGACATTGACCACCATCATCGGCGCGTGCAGAAACTGGTCCATGGCCTCGCGATGCGCCTGCGGCAAATCCGCCACGACCCGCTTGTTGACGTGTTGCTGTCCCGCCATGACCACACTGCCGGCGCGCAGCCGGTACCGGCGCCCGTCGCGGACATAGCTCACCGCCACTGTCTCGGCGCTGGCTGCCGGCCCCTCGTGCGCCACGTGTACCACCAGTGATCCCAACCGCATCCGGCAGGCACTGCCGCTGCGATCCAGCAGGTCGCGGTCGACCGGGTTGTGAAGCACATCGCTTATCGACTTGGTGGCGCCGAAAATACCGGGGATCAACTTCTGCACCAGGTGCCGCAGGATGCCGGTATTGCCACCGGGAAAGCTGGCCAGCCAGATGTTGTCTGTGGGATCGCCGTAGCCAAACTGGCGCCCGTACTGCATTACGCCGGGCTGCAGGAAATTGAAAGCCTGGTAGGCCGAAATCACATCGACACCCAGGCCGCAGCCCATCGCCGCGCCGAAGGGATTCAGGTATTCGTCCACCCAGGGGTTGTCGATCCCCATTTCATTCTTGAGAAAATCCTTGTAGGTCATGGAATCCAGCCAGCGGTCCCAGTCCTCCCGCTCGGGCGGCTGCCGGTAGACTTCCATCCACAGCAGGTCCTGTTTGGTCCTGTC
The DNA here is from genome assembly GCF_010669285.1 of Kineobactrum salinum. Taxonomy (GTDB): domain Bacteria; phylum Pseudomonadota; class Gammaproteobacteria; order Pseudomonadales; family Halieaceae; genus Kineobactrum; species Kineobactrum salinum. The sequence continues at coordinate 758,469 of NZ_CP048711.1, forward strand.
ATCCAGCGGCAGCTCGGCGAAGCGATTGGACCAGGGATTGCGCGCCATCGGCTGGCCATCAAAGTGCCAGCCCAGGTCAGTGCCCTCCCAGGTCAGGTGCATGGGGGTGTAGTTGTCCATGGGCACCTTGAGCTGCGAATTGCTTACCGGCTGCCACTTGAATTCTGTCGGCAAGTCCAGCTCGCCCCACAAATCGGCGTACATGCCTATCTTGCGGGCTTCGTCCAGCGGCCACACCGCACCGGTGGAACCCTGGGGGCCCCACAGGCGGTACCCGTCCACCTCGAATTCATTCTGGCGCGCTTCGCCGCCGAACATCTGGTGGTTGTCGAGGATCAGTACTTTTGCCTCCGGCCTGGCCTGCAGGAAGCGAAAGGCTGCGGTACAGCCGGCGAAGCCGGCGCCGACCACCACCAGGTCGTAATATTCACCGGTGTCTTCGGCAGCCGGGTCGTGGCCGCCGAATTCACCGTTGCGCAGCGCGTGCGCGGCATTGACTTCGCGGTGGGTATTGCCGTTGGCAACGGCATAATCGCCCTGGCCACCGGGCCCGGTCCAGCTCTCGTCCAGACCGGTCAGTGGCATCGACAGGGTATTGCCATGCTTGAACAGGTTGCCCGTCCGCGGTGGCCCCTGAGCCAGCAGACCGGGGGCGGCCGCGGTCAGCAGCGCCGCTCCGCTGCCGATCAATGCGCCGCCGACAAAATCGCGCCGGGTAATGGCGGGACGTCCGCCAGTCCGGCCCGTGGAATCCTGTCTGGACATTTTGCTGCCTCCCGCGGACTCAGTCCGCCACTGCAAACCGCTTGCTGTCGAATTCGCCGGGAACGAACATGTCGCCGGTGCACCACCACTGCCCATCGATCCGCTCCCACAGAAACAGAATCTTGAAGGTGAAGGGAGCTTGCCCCTCCGCTTTGGGTGTTACGTGGAAATTGGCCCAGTCCCAGCCCAAATCGCCGCTGACCCTGCTCTGCAATGATTCGACCTGCACCGTCGCCCCCTGCACCAACTCCTCGTACATCGGCCGCAATTCGCTGCGGCCGAAATAGCTGGTGCCCTCGTGATCCACCGACACCACGTCGGCGCTGTAGAAGTGGTTCAGGATGGGCTCCGCGTCAGCGGCGGCAAATGCCTGTTCCTTGATCTCGTAGCGGGCGCGGATCGCTTCCTCGAACGCAGCCTGTTCCCCAGGCTCGTCGGCCATGCTGCCCATTGACAGCATACTCATCGACAGCGGGCCCAACAGCCACAGCGGCCACCGCCGCCAGCACCGGATTATCATCAGTCACCCTCTCCCTCATGTCGTTGTGTACCACGCAATTCGCGCGACCGGAAAAAATATAGGTCACACGACTAATAATGTCAAGTAGCCTGTGCCTGCCTGCGATGGAGGGCGAGCTGGGTAAAAACCAGGCTTCAGCTGTTGTGAGCGCGGCGGCAGCGGGCAGGGGTTACGCCGAATTCGGCCTTGAATGCGCGGCTGAAATGGGAGGAGTCCTTGAAGCCGTGGCGGTAGCCGATTTCACTGACGGTGTATTGGGCAAAGGCCGGATTTTCCAGCGTATTGCGGCAGCCCTGCAGACGCAACCGCTGGATATAGCGCGACACGGAAACATCCTCCGCCTCGAACAACATATGCAGGTAGCGGGTGGAAATACTGTGTGCGGCCGCAATCCAGTCGGGGTCAGCCGCTCATCGTGCAGGTGCTTGCGGATAAACCCCCGGATCCGGTGCAGGTATTCCAGTTTGACCCCACAGCCGAGCAGGTCATGGCGCTGGCTCTCCTCGGCGTAGCCCAGTGTGGTAGTGAGCAGGTCGATCACGTTGGCTTCCAGGCGCTGGGCAAGGACGCCGTCCAGACTGTCGAGCCGGTGCGCGATAGACGTGACGAACTGGGCAAACAACCCGTTGGCGCCAACCGTCGACTGCATCCGCACTCCCAGGTGGCGATCGGGACGGTGGACACACTCCAGCATGACTCCCTCCGGTATCGCCAGCACGACCTGGGAGTAATCCTCCGGGAAATGCAGCTCATAGGGCTCCGAGCTCAGGCACAGCGCGAAATCGCCGGGCTGCAGGCAGGCCTCGTTGCCGCGCTGAAGTACACGGCTCTCGCCCTCCACCTGGACTTTCACCAGGTAGACAGCATCCGAGACCCGGGAGATGTGAGTGCGCCGCCGGTAAACGTCCAGGGGTGAACTGCGCACCGCGGCAAAACCCACCTTGCCCAGTTGCCGCGAGGTCAGCAGGCCCCGGAACTCGCCAATTGCCGACCGCGGCGGCGAGCATTCCATCGGAAAGAAGGTCTCGTTGACCTGACTGTCGAACAAGTCCAGGGATCTTGTGGACGCTGCTGCGCTGCTACCGTTCATGAGTACCTCGGTGTCGCACCGTCGCGGGCGCTGTGCCCGTGATCGGACCGTTGACCCGATTGGACCTGTAGCACGGCGCAATGTCAAATCTCCCGGCGGCTTGCACCAGGTTCAACGGTCTCCCACCGGACCCGGCGCGGGCTCCACCCCGTACTCAGAGCGCACCAACAGGCTGTGGTAGTTGTCCCGGTCCACTTGTCCACGGGTGGACCGGTCGGCGCGCGATACCAGCCACATGCTGACTACCGCCAATGGCAGAGTAAAGAGCGCGGGATAATCGTAGGGGAACAGCGCCCGCTCAAAACCCAGCACCGACACCCAGACCTGGGGACCGACAATGATCAGGGTTACCGACGACAGCAGCCCCACCAGCGCGCCTGTCACTGCCCCGCGGGTGGTCAGGCCGGGCCAGAACAGGGACAGGAAAAGGATCGGGAAATTGACTGAAGCCGCCACCACCATCGGCATGGTCGCTATGAAAGCAACATTCTCATTCTGAAACAGTATGCCCAGCACTACCGCAATCACCCCGATCACCAGCGTCGTGATCCGGGTGAGCAGCAGTTCCTTGCGCGGGTCCGGAGCGCCCTTGCACAGCAACTCGGCATAGAGGTCGTGGGAAATCGCGGCTGCGCCCGACACCGTCAGGCCGGCCACCACCGCCAGGATGGTCGCGAAGGTCACCGCGGACATGAAGCCGGTCAGCACATTGCCGCCCACTGCGGTTGCCAGGTGGATGGCCGCCATGTTACTGCCACCGAGCAACTGCCCATCGGCGCCAAAGAACGCCGGGTTCTGGTACAGCAGGCTGGCGGTGCCGAAGCCGATAATCACCAGGGCCAGATAGAAGTAGCCCATGAACAGGGAGGCATAGAATGCGGATTTCTTCGCCTCCTGCATATTGGGCACGGTGAACAGGCGCATCAGGATATGCGGCAGTCCCAGGGTGCCAAACAGCATGGATACCAAAATGGTGGTGACCTGCACCGGATCATCGAACAGCACCCCGGGTGCCAGAATCCGCTCCCCTTCCGGGTGCCGTGCCACCGCACCGGCCAGCAGCTGATCCAGACTGAAACCGGTTTCGGCCAGCACCAGGACCGCGGTGACCGTCACGCCCGCGGTCAACAGAATGGCCTTGATAATCTGTACCCAGGTGGTGGCCAGCATGCCGCCAAACGTGACGTAGGCCAATACCAGGGCGCTCACCGCGATCACCGCCACCTCATAGGGCAGGCCGAACAGCAGTTCGATCAATTTGCCGGCACCTACCATCTGGGCTATCAGGTAGAGCACAACAACGACAATTGTGCCGCTGATCGCAACCAGCCGTATGCGGGTGCGTTCCAGCCGCTGCGAGACCACGTCGATAAAAGTAAAACTGCCCAGGTTCCGCACCCGCTTGGCCAGCAGGAACAACAGCAGCGGCCAGGCTGCGAAGGCACCCATCGCCAGCACCAGGCCATCGAAACCACCGATGAAAATCAGGCCGGTGATGCCCAGGAAGGAGGCCGCGGACATGAAGTCGCCAGCGATCGCAGTGCCGTTCTGCAAGCCGGTAATCTGGCCGCCGGCGGTGTAGAAATCCCGGCTGCTGCGGGTACGGCGTGAGGCCCAGTAACTGACCATCAGCGTGGCGGCAACAAACACCAGAAACATCGCGATCGCCACCGGGTTCAGCGGTTGCCGCTCTGTCTCCACTGCTACCGCCGGCGCCGCCAGCACCACCTCCGTCCACAGGCCCAACAGGCCGCCCCGAGCCCGATAGCGCCCCGGCGCCGGACAAGGCCCCGACCGCTCACGGCCGCCGCCTGCTGAGCACACCAATGCGCAGGTTGATCAGCAGAAACACCAGTTCCAGCAATACCAGCAGGATGATCGTGACCGCGAACATCAGCAGTGAGCCGGTGATATGGGAGTCACCCAGGCGCCGGGTGAGCGCCGCGCCCGCCGTGGTCCAGTTGAGGATGAAGGAGAAGTACAGGATCAGTGTCAACAGCGTAAACAGCAGCCTGCGCCGGGTTTTGGCCTGTATCAGTCGGAGTTTGTTGTCGTTGTCCAAGTACCTGCTCCAAAACGGTATCACTGCCGTGGAATAGCGCTGGCCGCACTATAGCAAAGCAATCCCGGAAGCCGTCAATCGATTTCCCGTGGCACCGGCGGCCTGCCGAAAGGCAACGGACTGGTCTGCTCATGCGCTGCGCCGGCGTTGCTGCCACTCCAGGACCACTGTGGTCAGCGCCGGCAACATGGTCAATGTGACCAGCGCGGCCCCCAGGATGCCGAACATGACGATGACCCCCACCCCCCGGTACAGCTCGGTGCCCGCCCCGGGATCAACACCAGTGGTGCCAGGCCACAGATGGTGGTGATGGTGGACATTGCGATCGGACGCAGACGAGCCTCCACCGCCTCCTCCACCGCTGCCAGCGGTTGCAGTCCCTCCACCTGTACATTCTGGACCGAGCGATGCACGATCAGGATGGGATTGTTGACCACGGTACCCATCAGTATCAGGAAGCCCAGCATCGAGATCATGTCGAAGGGCTGCACGATCTGCGTCAGGCCCAACAGCGGCAGCACGCTGCCAACCGCGTTCAGCAACCACAGCCCGACAATGCCGCCGGCGATACCCAGTGGGATAGAGGTCATGATCAGCAACGGATAGCCCCAGTGACCGAAAATAGCCACCATCAGCAGATAGATAATCAGCAGCGCCACCAGATAATTGCTGACCAGCGCCTCGCGAGTGGCATCCAGCTGATCCGCCGCGCCGGAAATATCGATGTCGACACCGGCGGGAATCTCGCCCCGGTTGCGCAGCTCTTCCACGACCTCCTCGCGCACGCGCTGCACCCCGGTCTCCAGCGGTATACTGCGCGGCGGGATGATGTTCAGTGTCACCGTGCGGCGGCCGTTGACGCGCCGCAGCTGGCTGGTGTCGACCGACTCGGTAATCTGCGCCAGTGAGGACAGTGGCACCACGGCCGCGCTGGGTGTGTAGATGGGCAGCTGGGCCAGGGTATCCAGCGACGAATCCTGTCCCACCTCACTGTAAAGATAGATGTCGATCTTGTCGTCCCCGAGAAAGAACTCATCCACGTAGCCGCCATCGGTAAGCGCAGCGACAGTAAAACCCAGGCCCTCGGCGTCAAGTCCCAGCTCCGCCACCCGCTCCCAGTGCGGCAGTATCTCGACCATCGGCTGGGCCAGTGACAGCGACGCGGGCTGACTCTGGATGCGGGGATTGTCGAACACCTCCGCCGCACGGTTGTAGGCGGCCTGTGCCACGGCGTAGATCGCGGCCAGGTCGGTGCCCGCGATATCCAGGTTGATGCTGCGGGTTCCGCCGTCATTGCTGCTGATGATGGAGCCCCGTGTGGCAAATGCCCGCATCCCCGGATACTCGCGATACTTGGCGGAAATGGCGTCCATCAGGGGCTCGATGTCCCCTGGAGCCACCGGTTCAGCGATGATCCGCAACTGGCTGGTCTGCACCCGCAAATTCATGTAGGCCAGGGCCGGTACCGGTGCCTGGCCCCGATGATACTGCGCGGGATCGGCGCCGACGTGCGGCATCAGGTAGGCTTCCACTTCCGCCGCGATCTCCGCCATCGCCGCCAGATTGTAGCCGGGCGGCGCGTTCATGGTCGCGAACACTTTCGCTTCCTCGCCCTCAGGCAGGTATTCCGCGGCCGGCGTCAACGCAATGATCACCAGCAGGCTCAGGCTGCTGACCAGACCAATGCAGGCAAACCGCCGCCGCGGTGTCGCCAGCACTGCGCGAACCAGCTGCAGCGCGCCCTGCCGCCAATGCAAGCCACGCCGGGCAGCCCCGCCCCCGCCGCGGCCGGCAAAGGACAAGCGGGCCGCCGCCGTCGGCAGCACTGTGATGGCCACCAGCATGGAGGCGAGTATGGCTGCCGAAATCGCAATCGCCACATCCGAGTACAGCTGGCCTGCCTCCTGCTCGATAAACATCACGGGCAGGAACACCAGCACCGTGGTCATGGTGGACGCGAACACCGCGGGCCAGACCTGGCGTACGCCCTCCACCGCGGCGCGCAGCCGGTCGGCACCCCGGCGCCGCTCCAGTTCGATGCTTTCCAGCACCACGATGCTGTTGTCCAGCGTCATCCCGATGGCAAAGGCGATCCCGGCCAACGATATGACATTGACGGTGCGTCCGGCCAGCAGCAGGCCGAGGAAGGCTACGATGATGCAGATCGGAATGCCCATCACACCCGCCGCCGTGGCTGCGCCGGAACGCAGGAACAGGTACATCACCACAGTCGCAAGCAGGGCTCCCAGCAACAGGTTCTGCCAGACATTGCGCACCGAATCCTGCACGTAGCGGACATCATCGGAGCTCAGATTCATGCGCATGCCGGCGGGCTCCAGCAAGCCGGCATTGATCGATTCCACTTCCTGCAGCATCCGTTGCTTGATGTCGATCACATTGGAGCCGGATTCCCGCCGCACCGACAGGAACAGGCCGGGGTCGCCGTTGAAGAACGACAGGCCGCGTTTTTCAAAATGGTCCAGCCGTATCTCCGCCACATCCTGCAAGCGGATGATGGCATCGCTGCGGCGGGCGAGAATCAAGTTTTCAAGGGACTCCAGGTCGGCAAAGCGTCCCACCGTACGCAGCAGATACTGGCGTTTGCCGGATTCGATATCGCCGCCGGATCGATCCCGGTTGCGGCTGCGGATGGCGCTGCGTACATCGCCCAGCGTGAGCCCGCGCTGGGCCAGCCGGGCCGGGTCAATCAGGATCTGGATCTGGCGTTCGGCACCACCGCTGACCGAGACCTCCGATACACCGGCGACCCGGGACATCCGTGGCCTGACATTATCCTCGACAAAATCGAAGGCCAGATCCATGTCCAGCTGCCGCGGATTGCCAGGCAAGGGTACGATATTGAAGTACATGAAAGCATTGCTGGAGAATGAATTGGCGAAGATCCGCGGTTCGTCCACATTCTCCGGATAGGCCGGCACCTGGCTGAGGGCGTTGTTCACCCTGATCAGCATCTCGGTTACATCGGTTCCAAACGGAAACTCGAGTTCGATTTCCGCGCTGCCGCTGCGCGCGGTGGCGATGCTGCGCGTCAGATTGGGCAGGTTGCGCAGGTATTCCTCCTGCTCGATCAGGATTTCTTTCTCCACATCCTGAGGCGTGGCACCCGGCCAGGTGGTGCGCACACTGATTGTGCGTACATCCAGATCCGGGATCATCTGTACCGGTATGCGCAGCGCAGCCAGGATCCCCAGGACGCTGACGATGAGTACAGTCACCGTCATCAATATGCCGTGGCTGACTATGCGTTCAAACACGCTGCCTCCTGCCTGGCACTAGCGCTGTCGTGGACTGTCGACCAGGGTGATCCGCTGGCCGTTGCGCAGGGACTCGTTGCCCCTGACCACGACCCGGTCACCGGCCTCCAGGCCAGCACGGATTTCGACCAGCCCCTCGAAGCTGACTCCGGGAGAGACTACCTGTTCCCGCGCCACCAGGCCGTCTTCGCTCTCGTCCACCGTCCATACGACCACGCGTCCGTCGGGATAGCGCAGCGTAGCGTCGCGGGATACCGTCAGTCCGCTGCGGCCGGTTTCCAGGCTCAGCAGCGCCGTCGCAGACATTCCCGGCAGCAGCTCCTGCAAGGCTTCCCTGTCCGGCTGTACCCGCAGCAAAAAGGTGCGCGCGCCGGGCTCCGCCACCGGTACCACACTGCGCACAGTGCCGCGGTAACGCTCCCCCGGCATCGCGCCCAGCGCGAATTCCACCGCGGTTCCGGCTTCAATCCAGGTCAGATAATCCTCCGCCACTGAAAAATCCAGCCGCAGGGACTGCAGGCCCACCAGGTCGAACACGGCCTGGCCGGGATCCAGCCACTCCCCCGGATCGGTCAGTTTGGCACTGATGACCCCGGCAAACGGGGCCCGCAAATCGTGACGCTTCAACAGCGCTCGCTGCAGCTCGGCCTCCGCCCGGGCCCCGGCAGCGAGGCTGCGGGCCTGCTCGACCTCCGCCTCGAGGTCGCGCACCGCGGTTTCGGCGATGCCCCGCTGGGGCAGCAGCTGGCGCGCCTCCTCCAGGCGCCGGCGCGCATCCTGCAACCGGACCCGGGCCTGGTCAGCGCCAGCCTCCGCTGTCGCCAGCCGTATCCGGGCCAGTTCCGGATCCATCTGCAGCAACAATGCGCCGGCTTCCACCCGATCCCCCTCTTCCACCGTCAGCTCAGCCACCAGACCGCTGACGGCGACGGACAGCCGGGCGCGACGCTGCGCGGTGACCGTGCCGGTAAGCCGCAATTCACGCAGGATGGGGCGCTCCCCGACCCGTGCCGTGACGACCGGCACCCCTTCTGCAAGAAGCCGGGGAACCAGCAGCAAATTGCCGGCCAGGACCAGCGCCAGCACAGTGAACCAGCGCAATCGGGAATTCTTCAGGCGGGGCACGTCACCTCCTTGCACATGTTTATGGCAGACCCGCACCAGCGGCAGCCGGATTATCTCATATGCCATCCCCGGTACTGCTATAGTGGTAATCAGCAGACCGACGAATTCCCGTCACAGCAGATGGACAAGGAGCCGCTATGAGCACCCGCTACGCAAGGGAACAGACTCTCACTGTAAACGGTGAAGACTATACCGTATACCCGCTCGACCAACTTGGCGTCGAAGGCGACACCGGCACGCTGCCCTATTCGCTCAAACTGCTGCTGGAAAACCTGCTGCGCCACGGCCGGGAAGATTTTGTCAGCGACGCCGATATCGAGGCGCTGGCCAACTGGGACCCCGCCGCCGCGCCGTCGCAGGAGATCGCCTTCGTACCGGCACGGGTATTGCTGCAGGACTTCACCGGGGTGCCCGCGATCGTCGACCTTGCAGTGATGCGCGATGCGATGGTGGACCTGGGCGGAGAGCCCGGCAAGATCAACCCGCTGTCCCCGGTGGAACTGGTGATCGACCATTCAGTAATGGTGGATCATTTTGGCACCGAGGACTCCCTGTCGCGCAATACCGACATCGAGATCCAGCGCAACCTGGAGCGCTACCAGTTCCTGCGCTGGGGCCAGGAGGCCTTTGCCAACTTCAAGGTGGTGCCGCCCGGCACCGGCATCGTCCACCAGGTCAACCTGGAATACCTGGCCCGCGGTGTCTTCACCAGTGACTACGATGGCCGGACCCTGGCCTATCCCGATACGCTGGTGGGGACCGACTCCCACACCACGATGATCAACGGCCTCGGTGTCCTCGGCTGGGGCGTCGGCGGCATTGAAGCCGAGGCGGCAATGCTGGGGCAGCCGGTAACCATGCTGATACCGGAGGTGGTCGGTTTCCGGCTGGACGGCGAACTGCCCGAGGGCGCCACCGCCACTGACCTGGTACTGACGGTCACCGAGCAGCTGCGCAGCCACGGGGTGGTGGGCAAATTCGTGGAATTCTTCGGCCCCGGCCTCGCTTTTCTGAGCCTGGCGGACCGGGCGACGATCGCCAACATGGCGCCCGAGTACGGTGCCACCTGCGGGATCTTTCCGGTCGACGCCGAAACCATCAAATATCTGCGGCTCACCGGTCGCAGCGAAGAGCAGCTGGAGCTGGTGGAAACCTACATGAAGGCGATGGGCATGTGGCATGACACTGACAGTGTCGAGGCGCGCTACAGTGCCACCCTGACGCTGGACCTGGCCCAGGTTGTGCCCTGCCTGGCGGGCCCCAAGCGGCCTCAGGACCGGATTCCGCTGACCGGTGCAAAAGCATCGTTTACCCAGGTGCTGGCCGAATTCCAGGAATTGAGCCTGGTGTCCGGCGAAGAGGGGGACTGGGAGGAAGAAGGGGGCCAGGTCACACACGGCGAAAGTGTGGCGCTCAACGGGGTCAACGTAGACCGCGGCAATGACAGCTTCCAGCTGCAACACGGCGCGGTGGTCATCGCCGCCATCACCAGCTGCACCAACACCTCCAACCCGGCGGTGCTGGTAGCGGCCGGGCTGGTGGCACGCAAGGCCAGGGAGCGCGGCCTCAGCACCCGGCCGTGGGTCAAGACCAGCCTCGCTCCAGGTTCCAAGGTGGTCACTGAATACCTGGAGAAAACCGGGCTGCTGGAGGACCTGGAAGCCCTGGGTTTCTATCTGGTGGGCTACGGTTGCACCACCTGCATCGGCAACTCGGGCCCGCTGCCGGAGGACATCAGTGACGCGATCCGCAGTGGCAATCTGCTGGTCACCTCGGTGTTGTCGGGCAACCGCAATTTCGAAGGACGTATTCACCAGGATGTGCAGGCCAACTACCTGGCCTCACCGCCGCTGGTAGTGGCCTACGCGCTGGCGGGCAGCATGGGGGTGGACCTGTATCGGGATCCGCTGGGACAGGACCAGGATGGCAACCCGGTCACGCTGGCCGACCTGTGGCCCAGTAACGCGGAGATCCAGCAGATCGTCGCCAGCGCACTGGACCCCGAGATGTTCCAGCGCAAGTACGCGGACGTCTACAGTGGCAACCAGACCTGGAACGAGCTGCCGGTGGCGGACAGCGAGCGCTACCCCTGGCCGGAGTCAACCTATGTGCGCAAGCCCACCTTCTTCGACAACATGACGGCAAGCGCACCCGCAATTACAGGGCTGGAGGACGCCCGCTGCCTGGTCATGGTAGGGGACAGCGTGACCACCGATCATATCTCGCCCGCCGGCGCCATCGCCCCGGACAGCCCTGCCGGAAAATACCTGCAGGCGCAGGGCGTGGCCACCGCCGACTTCAATTCCTACGGTTCCCGCCGGGGCAACCACGAAGTCATGATGCGCGGTACCTTTGCCAATATCCGCCTGCGCAACCAGCTGGCTCCGGGCACCGAGGGTAGCTGGACAGCCAGTTATCTGGAGGACGGCAAACATACCTCGATATTCGACGCGGCGGAAACCTATCGCGCCGCCGGCATTCCGCTGATCGTCCTGGCGGGGAAGGAGTATGGCACCGGCTCGTCCCGGGACTGGGCGGCCAAGGGTCCGGCGCTACTGGGTGTAAGGGCAGTGATCGCAGAGAGCTTCGAGCGCATCCATCGCTCCAACCTGGTGGGCATGGGCATCCTGCCGCTGCAGTTCGCCGCTGGGGAAAATGCCAGCGGCCTGGGACTGAACGGGCAGGAAGCCTTTAGCATTCCCGCGGTCACCGCGGGTCAGGAGACGGTGGAAATCACTGTCACTCCACCCAGGGCAAGCCGAGGAGCTTCACTGCCCGTATCCGGATCGACACCCCCAATGAGTTCTCCTACTACCGGCACGGGGGCATTCTGCACTATGTGCTGCGGCGTCTCGCCGGCACCGCGGAAGAGGAGCACTGAGCGCGGCAGGCGCGGCGCCGTCAGCGGCGGCGCCGCGTCACCTGGCCGCCATCACCTTGCGACGCGAGTGCTCCAGCAATGCCCACAGAACATTGCGGGAACTGACCTGCCCCACCAGCCTGCCCTCTTCGATCACCGGCCGGCGCCGCTGGCGGGTACTCAGCATGGACTGCGCGACCTCGACGATGCTGTCCGATGCGCTGCAGGCGTTAACCTCACTGGTCATCACCTCGCTGACCAGCGCATGCTCCGGGTCACCGTCATTGTACAGGGCTGCCAGGACCCCTCGCAGGCAGTCCAGTTCCGACAGTACCCCCTGAACCGCCCCGCTTCATCGGTGACGGTCAGTCCCGTCAGCTTGTGATCGACGATCATTTCGATCGCCTGCAACAAATTGGCATCCGCGCGAATGGTCAGCGGATTGCGCCGCATACACTCGTCGACGGTCATCGGGTTGGACATGCAGTTGCGCTCCGGTTCAGGTTCAGATTCCGTTCACGTTGAGTATAGCGCATGCAGTACGCGCCACCACAGCCCTGTGGTGGCAGGCACCGGGGTGGATTAAAGCAAGCGAACGAATGGCGCTTGCTTTGGGGCTTCGTACAGGACTTCGTAGCCCGGTCGACATCCTGGAAAGGTGCTTTCGAGACACGCCGTGAACCCATCCATGGGGGCTCGGATGCGACATCCATGTCGCATACGGTCTCGAAAGCACCTTTCCAGGATATCGACCTGCCACCGGAGTGAACCAAAGTATATGCCATTTTCAAGCGAACATTGTCCAAAAGCTGCAAGCCTGTATACTGTTGCACCCTTTTGCATTCCCTCCAAGGTAAACCATGTCCACCGAGTCTCCCCACGCGACCAGCTTCGCGGCCCTCAACCTGCCCGATACCCTTCTCCAGGCGCTGACGGACGTCGGCTATGAGAGCCCTCCGCCATCCAGGCCCAGACCATCCCCCATTTGCTGGCGGGCTCCGATCTGGTGGGCCAGGCGCAGACCGGTACCGGCAAAACCGCCGCATTCGCGTTGCCGGCGCTGGCGCGGCTCGATCTCGGCCGCAAGCTGCCGCAGGTGATGGTCCTGACCCTACCCGCGAACTGGCGATCCAGGTGGCCGAGGCCTTCCAGAAATATGCCCGCCACCTGCCCGGCTTTCATGTGCTGCCGATCTACGGCGGCTCGGATTACCGCGGCCAACTGCGCCAGTTGCAGCGCGGCGTGCATGTGATCGTGGGCACACCAGGGCGGGTCATGGACCACATGCGCAAGGGCTCGCTGGATCTGTCGGAACTGCGCACCCTGGTGTTGGACGAGGCCGATGAAATGCTGCGCATGGGTTTCATCGATGACGTCGAATGGATCCTGGAGCAAACCCCGAAGGGGCGCCAGATCGCGCTGTTTTCAGCCACCATGCCCCAGGTTATCCGCCGCATCGCCCAGCAGCACTTGAATTCACCGCAGGAGGTGACGCTGCAGGTCAAGTCGATGGCGCACGAATCCATCCACCAGCGGGTATGGATGATGGCGGGGGTGCACAAGCTGGACGCGCTGACGCGCATTCTGGAGATGGAGGATTTCGACGCGATCATCATCTTCGTTCGCACCCGGCTGGCTACTACCGAACTGGCGGAAAAGCTGGCGGCCCGTGGCTATTCGTCTGCACCGCTGAATGGCGATATTCCGCAGCAGCAACGGGAGAAGACCGTCGAGCGCCTGAAGAACGGCCAGCTGGACATCCTGGTGGCCACCGACGTGGCGGCCCGCGGCCTCGACGTTGAGCGCATCAGCCATGTGATCAACTACGATATCCCCTACGATGTGGAGGCCTACGTACACCGCATCGGCCGCACCGGCCGCGCCGGCCGCAAGGGCATCGCCATCCTGTTCGCCGCCAACCGCGAGCGACGCCTGCTGCGCGCCATCGAGAAAGCCACCGGCAACACCATCGAACCGATGGACCTGCCCAGCGCGCAGCAGGTCAGCGACCGCCGCAGTGATCGTTTTAAACAGGATATCACCGCCACGTTGGACACCCGCGAACTGGACAATGCGCGCCGCATCGTCAGCGAATACCAGCAGGAGTACGGAGTGCCGGTACTGGAAATCGCCGCTGCTCTGGTGCTGCTGGCCCAGGGTGAGGCGCGCGGTCCCGGCACCACACCGGCCCAGTCTCCGGCCGGTACCGCACCGCCGCGGGCGGAGCGGCCGCCGCGCGAGCCGCGGGAAAAACCCCGCCGCGAGCGGCCGGCATCAGCTGCGGCAAGCCAGCGCGATACCGTACCGGGCCCGGGCATGGAGCGCTACCGGATAGAGGTGGGCCACCAGCACGGCGTCAAACCCGGCAATATCGTCGGCGCGATTGCCAATGAAGCCGAGGTGGAAAGCGAATACATTGGCCGTATCGTGATTCATGATGATCACAGCACCGTCGATCTGCCTTCCGGCATGCCGCCCGAGATATTCCGCCATCTGCGCTCGGTCTGGGTCAGCGGCCAGCGGCTGAATATTACCCGCCTTGGCGACATGCCCGCCGGGACAGAGCCCGCGCCGCGCAAGGCCGGCAAATTCCCCGCCGGGGCGGCGGCGAAGGACACTGCGTCCAGGGCCAAGCCCCGCAAAAAACCCCGCAAGCCGAATATGCCGCGGAGCTAGCTAGTACTAGCCCAGCCCCTGGGCCAGCATCCGGCCCAGTCCCGCGAGACTGACGGCGAGCAGACCTGTGCCCAGTACGCGGAAAAAGAACCCGGTGTCGGCGCGCAGACTGTAGTCGTGAAAGCGCAGGCCCATGACATGGCCAACCGCCGCGCAGGGCAGCAACCAAAGGTGCGCACGCCACTGCAGGTCGATTCCCGACCAGGCAAAAGCCGCCAGCTTGATGGCCACCAGCACGAACCACAGTACGAACAGGGTATCGCGCAACTCGTGGCGCGCCACCCGGCTGGCGGCCACCGGCACAACCAGCGGTGCCGCGATCAGGGAAGTACCGCTGACGTAGCCACCCAGCACCATGAACAGCGCATCGACAGTCCGGCTGTTGCTCTTGAACGGTCGCTGCAGAATGTAGCTGACCGCGTAAATCGCCACTACCACAAAAATAAAACTGCTGACCACGGTGGCAGGCAGCGTGATCACCCCCGCCACCCCGATCAACTTCGGAATCAGCATCAGCAGCAGTGCATAGCGCAGAAACTGCCAGTTCACGGTGGTTCGGGTTGCGGGGGAATCCGGCTGCCGGCGGGCACGCCACTGCGCCTGCAGTATCGTAAGCGCCGAGAAAAATAGCAGGTGAACCGCGATGATGGGCAGGTAGATCAACGGTGCATTGTGTACCATCAGCAGGAACGGCAGAGTGAGCACCGCGCCACCAAAGCCCAGCCCCGAACGCACGAAACCACCCCAGACGAACAGCAAACCGATCACCAGATACTGCCACAGGAGAAGGTCGGTCAATGCCCTCCCTCCGGCACCGGCTGCAACGCGGATTTCATCCAGGCAAAGACCCTGTATTCGCGAATGACTGGATCACAGAAGTCAATCGCGGGCAGCAATGGCGGCAGATGGCGGGTTGTCCGGTAACCGTGAATCAAGGGCAGGCAGCAGTGGCATCGATGGCGGCATTTTGCGCCCAATACGTCCCTGGGGCAAACAGCGGAGCTCTGCTGGCCCCAAAAACAGGACGGAAAGCCGATCAATGCTTGTGGCGGCCAACAGCTTTGGTTAGTCTGCTGCCTTTATTCCGACGGCCATCAGGACGCCCGGCATGTACCGTTTCCATTCTGCTCTGCGCTGGCTGGTGGCCATCACTACCTGCTGTTCGGCAGTACCTTGCCTGCCGACAGAGGCCGAGCCGGCTCTGCCACCGGCCCGCTATTCGGCCGAAGTGGCAATTGGTGCAGAGTACGACAGCAATGTCACAGTGGACGAGCTGGATATCACCAGCAACAAGAGCGATTACGCCCTCACCCTGGACGGCAAGATAGGGGTAAAGAAGCAGTTGACCCGGGCTACGGATATCGCCATCAACTACGACTTCAGCCAGGAGTCCTACCAGGAGTATTCCCACCTCAACCGCCAGACCCATATCGTCGGCGCCAGCCTTGTCCACAGGCGCCAGCTCGTGGATACGGGACTGTCGCTGTATTATGTCAATTCGCGTCTGGATGGGGACGGCTTTCTGGAACTGTACCGCGCCTCCCCGTCCTTATCAGGTTTCATCACCAAAAAATGGTTTTCCAGAGCCGCCTATGTATGGTCAGACAAACGTATTGTCGAACGCAGTGATCGCAACGCGACCATTCAGGCCGCGGAGCTGGACGTCTACTACTTTGCCCGCGGCCTGCGCAGTTATTTCAATGCAGGCTACCGCTTCAAGCGCGAGGACGCCACGCTCACCCGCCTCGACTACCGCGCCCACGGCGGCAAATTGCGCCATGTACGCCGTATCGAGGCCGGTGCCAGGATGATCAAGCTGGAGCTTGCCTACCGCTTCGAGGACCGGGAATATTCCGGTATTACGCCCGGTATCGATGCGTCCCGCTCAGACCTGCGCCAGCGCTGGCAGGTGGACCTGGAACTGCCGCTGTCTGAACAGAGCGCGCTGCAGTTCTATACCAGTTATGGCGACTATGATTCCAATTTCATCTTCACTGACTACGAGCAGGCGGTGATCGGCACCCGCTACCGTTACCGCTGGTAATTCAGCTGCCGGCGCGCAGCAAGCCGTAGCCGTAAATCTCGTCGTGACCGGGAGCACCCAGGTCCTCGGCCTCGTCAGTCAGAACCCTGCGAATATCGCTGCCGGGGACAGGTGCCGCAACCGGGCCGCAAGGGTGGCGGCAAACGGTACCGCGAACGAGGTCCCGGAGGAAGTCGCGTAGCCGCCGCCGCTGCGGGCGTGCCGCAAGCCGACCCCGGGCGCCGCCAGATCCAGGTAGCTGCCCCGGTTCGCCAGCCGGAATACCTGGCTGCGGGCATCCACCGCCGTGACGGCTATCACCGACGCGTAGGCTGCAGGGTACATCGGCTGCGCCATGGGCCCGCCGTTTCCGGCTGCCGCCAAAATGAGCACACCCTTCGCTGAAGCGCGCTCCAACGCGGTTTCCAACAGCCGGTTGGGCGGCCCGGCCAGTGAGATATTCACCACGTCCACCCCCGCGGACATCAGCCAGTCCAGCGCGCGCACCAGACTCACGGTACTTGCGATTTCACCCCGGGCATCATCCTGTTCGAATACGGCCGCGGCATACAGCCGGGCGGCGGGTGCCAGGCCCTGGTAGGCGCCGTCATCGCCGGTCAGGATGGAGGCGATCGCAGTGCCGTGAAAACTTGGCAGAACCGCGTCTTCCCGGACAAACGCGCGGCTTTCGATATTAGCTGCCACCAATGCCTGGTGACTGGTGTCGACCTGGCTGTCGATCATTCCCAGCCGCAGTGGCAACTGTGCGGTATCCTCCGGCAACGGCATCAGGCTGCGGGGGCCGCTGCCCTCCACGCTATGCTGGATCGGCGAGCCGGCCGTGTAGAAATGATTGAGATCCACTTCCGCCCGTCCACTCCCGACCACATCGATCACGCCCTCGCGCACCTCATAGATCTCGAAACTGGAAGGCGCCTCCACTTCGGCCAGTTGCAACCCCATTCCAGGCAGGTCTGTGAGGCGATCGAACAGATAGCCTTTGTCGGCGAGCTCCTGGAAAACCTGGGGTTCTGCCATGACCAGCCACTGTTCGGTGTGAATACGGCTCTCGTCGACTTCGAGCTGACTTTCGATATCGTCGAGAATATTGTCAATCTCCGCCTCCAGCCTTTCTTCGATAGAGGTCGCCAC
Organism: Kineobactrum salinum; assembly: GCF_010669285.1. Taxonomy (GTDB): domain Bacteria; phylum Pseudomonadota; class Gammaproteobacteria; order Pseudomonadales; family Halieaceae; genus Kineobactrum; species Kineobactrum salinum. Next base: position 776,017 of record NZ_CP048711.1, read on the forward strand.
GCCATCTTCCACCGCCGTCTCGACGGAGCCCGCCACACTTTCCTCGACCGCATCCTCGACAGAGTCTTCGACCGACTCCTCCACTGTACCGGCCACCGACTCTTCAACCGATTCTTCAACCGATTCCTCTACCGTCTCGGCCACCGATTCTTCAACCGAGTCCTCGACCGACTCTTCAACAGAATCTTCGACAGAGCCCTCGACATCGTCCTCCATGGTGGCCGCTACGGACTCTTCCACCGACTGCTCAACCGAATCCTCCACCGATTCTTCTACCGAGGATTCCACCGCGGTGCTGACGGTACTTTCGACGGCATCCTCCACCGCCGTTTCCACCGACATTTCCACCGTGGTCGCCACGGTCTCCTCGACCGACTCCTCCACACTGTCGTCGATCACATCCTGTATCGTGTCCTCGATCGAGTCTTCTATCGTTTCGCCGACACTCTGGTCTACCCGGTCCTCGACATCGTCTTCGACATCACCCTCGACGTCCTCGATGATATCGTCCTCGATAGTGTCCTCAATCTCTTCCTCAACCATGCAACACGGCACCTGGGCGCGGGCGGGCGAAACCACCAGCGGCAGGAGCAGCAACAGGGCCACGCAGACGGATCGCGCCGCCACGGACCCGCGACAGGGATACGCAGAGCGTGGAGGAGAATCGGCGCTTGCGGGAAGATCTTGCACTTTAGCCACCATTCGGGTCATGTTGCTTCATTATAGGACGAATCAGGGCGCGAATAATTCCTCTGGATGGAATAGAATCGCAGAGCTGACCGTCTTACCAATTAACAGGAATATTATGCCATCGCTGAGTCATCTACAGCGAGACGTTCTGATGGCAGAATTAGGCAATTTACGCCGGTTCTGCCTGTCTCTGAGCGGGACTGCCGCCGACGCCGACGATCTGCTGCAGGTGACAGTGGAACGGATACTGGACAAGGGAATGCCCGACGATGCCGACGCCACAAAATGGGCATATCGGGTGTGCAAGAATGCCTGGATCGATGAACTGCGGTCCCGGGAGGTGCGACAGCGCTATCCACAGCAGGTAGCCTGGAATACGGATGAGGCACCTTCCGCCGAGGACAGCGCCAGCGGTGAGCGGGCGGTAGAGGCGGTGGCAGTGGCGATGAATGCGCTGCCCGTGGACCAGCGCCTGGCACTGACCCTGGTGGCAGTGGAGGGCAAAAGCTATGCCGAGGCAGCGGCAATTCTGGAGGTTCCGGTCGGTACCATCATGAGCCGGATCGCCCGTGCCAGACAGCAACTGCTACAGACCCGGGACAACGGGAAAGGTTAACGCGCTTGGAACTGCATATGTCAAATCAGGATTTCGAACTGCTTTCCGCCTATCTCGATGGCGAGCTAGACGCTGCTGCGGTCAGGGCACTGGAACAGCGCCTGCCGCGGGAACCGTTGCTGGCCAGCAAACTGCTCCAGCTGCGGGAACTGCAGGCCTCACTGCAACTGGCGTTTGGAGACAGCGCGGACGGCGCCCGGGTACCGGTCCGGATTCGCGAGCTGTTGCAACCCCAGCCCGAGCGGATTCTGCCCCTGCCTCATCGCCACAAGCGCTGGAGCACAGGGCTTCGCTCCAGTGTGGCGATCGCGGCCTCGCTGATACTCGCGCTGGGACTGGTACTGGCACCCCAGTGGCAACAGCAGCGGCATCCCGCGGCGGACACGCTGCTGTCCGCGGCACTGGAAACCACCCCCTCGCGCGCTGCCGGCTGGGACCAGCTGGCCGATGGACGCCAGCTGCGCGGGTTGCTGAGCTTCCCCTCCCGGGATGGCAGCTGGTGCCGGGAGTATCTGCTGGCAAGCGATGCACGCACAGTGCACGGCGTGGCCTGTCGTGACGGCGGTCACTGGGAGCCCAGGGTGACGGTCGAAGAAGCTGCAATGGATAACGGCGAGTCGGTTTATCGCACGGCCAGCGCCAATGATTCAGACCCGATTGCGGATTTCATTGCGGCCGAAGCCAGTGATGTCGCGGCAGGTGCGGAGAAGGAATCAGGGCTTATTGCCAATCACTGGCAGTAAGCCCTGTCATTCAGGGCTGGGGGGCTAGCGGTCCCCTTCCCTGTGTAGAGGCATCGCGACATATTTCATTGTCTGCAGACTCCAAATGGTTGGTTAGCACCACCTGGCGATCACACAAACAAAAAGAATGCCCCGACGAAAATGGAGGCAGGCGACGGATGCCCGGCCCAAGGACTGCATTCACAGCCCCCGGACCTACCCAAACGGCACAGCGCCGCCGCCTCTAATGGTGTTTCACTCCACTTTCATGTCTTATGACGCGGCAACACCCCGGCTTATTCCAGGGAATTTCCCTTTTTCAGTGACACTTCCACAATATGTGACAAATTACTGCTCCAGGGCCAGCACCACGTCGACCATCACCTGATAACTGTTCTCCCCGACGGCAACTGGTACCGAGTCGTAGGCCTTCTCCATCGCCATTCGAGCCATCGGCATCGGCTGCTGCTGGCGGACCCGCTCCGATATCTCCAGGATCCGGCCCAGCTTGACCCCGGCGGCCTCGGCCAGGGTCCTGCCGCGGGCGAGCGCGTCACGCACTGCTTGCTGCCGCGCCTGGGTCATGGCCTCGGCCGGATCATCATTGAGGAACTGGATATTGCCGCCTTCATTGACGCCGAGACTGACCGACTCGTCCAGAACCGCTCCCAGGCGGGCAATGTCCCGCAACCGTACCGTGAGGCTGTTGCGGACCATGTAGCCGACGATGCGCGGCGGTTCCTGCACACCCGACTGGTTGCGTGGCTGGTGCTGGTAGCGGGGCTCGATGGAAAAATTCGCGGTTTGCAGGTCGCGCCCTGCGATTCCCTGGGCCCGCATTGCCGCCAGCACTTCTTTCATTGCCGCAGAATTGGCGTCCAGCGCCGCGCGGGCGCTGTCACCTTCCCGGGTCACTGTCAGGTGCAGCAACGCCATGTCGGGTTCGACACTGGCAGTGCCCTCGCCCGTGACCCGCAGACGCGGCTGGGGCTCGCTTTCGGCCGCGGCGGCTGGGTGGGACCCCGCCAGCGCGGCGAGTACCAGCAGGCCGGCGAGCGCAGTTTTCAATCCAGAAGCTTCCCGAATGATCATTCTTGTAACTCCCGCAGTTTGGGGCGCGACATTGCGCCCGGTTGTGATCCAGGCAAACGGAGGCGCTTGGCTGCACCTGTCGGTGCCATGTTGGCAGATATTGTCCTGCAGATCGCCGGCAAGCGCCAGGCTTCAGATGGGGCCGCCCCTGTTATTGAACGCTCTCAGGCGCTACACTCGGCGGCACTCAAGGAGACCGATCATGCGCTGCCATCACCTGCTGTTCGCCACCGCACTGGCCGTTTTTGGCCCACTCCCGGCCACCGCCGGAGATCGTTCCGACCTGGAGACCGCATTTGCCGCGGTTGAACCCAGGGTCATCGACTGGCGACGTGATATTCACGCCAACCCCGAGCTTTCCAACCGTGAGTTCCGCACCGCGGAGAAAGTCGCGGAGCACCTGCGCGAACTCGACCTGGACGAGGTGGCAACCGGCATTGCCCACACCGGCGTGGTGGGCACGCTGCGGGGCGGCAGACCGGGGCCGGTAATCGCCCTGCGCGCCGACATGGACGCGCTGCCAGTGCAGGAACAGACCGGGCTGCCCTTCGCCTCCCAGGCCCGCGGCGAATACCTGGGCAAGGAAGTGCCGGTAATGCACGCCTGCGGTCACGATGCCCATGTGGCGATGCTGATGGGCGCAGCGGAAGTCCTGGCACAACATCGCGAGCAGCTGGCAGGTACTGTGAAGTTCATCTTCCAGCCGGCCGAGGAAGGGCCGCCAGCCGGTGAAGAAGGCGGCGCAGCGCTGATGATCGAGGAGGGGGTCCTGGAAGGCCCCGCTGCCCCGGAGGCCATTCTCGGCCTGCACGTCTGGCCCGAAGACAGCGGCTCACTGGTCTATCGCAGCGGCAGTTTCATGGCCGCGGCGGACACTCTTGAGATCGTGATCAACGGGCGCCAGACCCACGGCTCCTCTCCCTGGCTGGGGGTGGATCCGGTCTATGTCGCCGGCCAGGTCATCAGCGCACTGCAGGGTATTCCGGGACGCCACCTGGATATTACCCGCGGTCCCGCGGTCATTACCATCGGCAGTATCCAGGGCGGTGTGCGCGGCAACATCATTCCCGATACAGTAGCCATGGCGGGCACGATTCGAACCTTCGACCTGGGCGAACGCGAGCGCCTGCACGAGCGGCTGCGGACCACCGTCAACGCCATTGCCGAGGCCAACGGCGCCACTGCCGAAGTAACAATCACCAAGGCAACCTCGGTCACCGGCAACGACCCCCAGTTGCTGCAGCAGATGATGCCGACGCTGGTGTGGGCCGCCGGCAGGGACCGTGTCCGGGAGGGCAACCTGATCACCGGCGCCGAGGATTTTTCCTACTTCCAGGAAAGGATACCCGGCCTGTTCCTGATGCTGGGCGTGGGCGACCCCGATGTGCCCCGGGAACAGCGCCCCTCCAATCACTCGCCGATGTTTGACGTCACCGAGGACGCCCTGATCACCGGGGTCCGCACCCTGGTGGGCTTCGCGCTGGACTACGCCGGCCGCACTGGCACCGCAGATGACGGCTGAGCGGACACTTCCAGTCAACCTGGTACAGGACCTGCGGGGGCTGCTGGGCGACAGTGCGGTACTGGACGCGGCGGAAACCTCGACCCGCGCCGCCGGCCTGTGGCGCAGTGACACGCTGCAGGCCGCCGCGCTGGCGCGTCCAGCCAGCACCGGAGAACTGTCCCGGGTGCTGCGCTACTGCCACGACAACGACGTCAGCGTCGTCACCCAGGGCGGCCTTACCGGGCTGGTCCACGGCGCCGATGCCGGCCCCGATCAGCTGATCGTGTCGCTGGAACGCATGCGCCAGATCGAGGCCGTCAATCCGCAACAGCGTACCGCCACGGTAGAGGCCGGCGTCATACTGCAAACGCTGCAGGACGCGGTCGACGCACACGATCTGATGTTTCCGCTGGATCTGGGCGCCCGCGGCAGCGCCACGCTGGGTGGCAACGCCGCCACCAATGCCGGTGGCAACCGGGTCATCCGCTACGGCATGATGCGGGACATGGTGCTGGGACTGGAGGCGGTACTCGCCGACGGCACCGTGGTCTCTTCGCTGAACCACCTGCTCAAGAACAATGCCGGCTATGACCTGAAACAGCTGTTTATCGGCTCCGAGGGCACTCTGGGGGTGATCACCCGGCTGGTTCTGCGGCTGCGGGAAAAACCCCTGACCCACAACATGGCGTTCGTCGCCTGCCCGGGTTTTGACCAGCTCAGCCAGTTCCTGCGCCATATGGATCGCGGCCTGGGGGCACCCTGTCGGCCTTCGAGGTGATGTGGCAGGACTTCTACCGGCTGGTCAGCACCGCGCCCGCGCGGGGCCTGCCGCCGATCCCCCAGGATTATCCGTTCTATGTTCTGGTGGAAAGCCAGGGGGCCGATCCGGAGCTGGATACGGAACGCTTCAGTCGCGTGCTGGAGGAGGCATACCACGGGGAGCTGATCGTCGACGCCGCAGTGTCCCGGTCGGAGGCCGACTGCGAACGCTTCTGGTCGCTGCGCGACGATGTCGCCCAGGTTTTCAATGGCGGGCTGCCGGTGGTGTTTGACATCTCCCTGCCGCTGGAGGAGATGGAACGCTATACCACCGATCTCGCGGCAACGTTGAAGGCGCAATTGGGCCCCCACCACTTGTGGATTTTCGGTCATCTCGGCGATGGCAACCTGCATTTGTGTGTGCAGCTGCCGGAAGCGGATTACCAGCGTCTGCGGCCACTCGTTGAGGATGCCGTCTACCAGCCACTGGCGCCATTCCGGGGTTCGGTATCGGCCGAGCACGGCATTGGTCTGGAAAAAAAGCCCTACCTCGGCATCAGCCGTTCGCCCGTTGAACTGGCGCTGATGCGCAGCCTGAAAGCCACTCTGGACCCCAAAAACATACTCAATCCCGGCAAGGTAGTGTAAAGCCGCAGGCGAAAGGAGAGCGCTTGATGACGGCCGACAAAAGCTCGGGGCCGGTTCCGGAACGGGAACTGCGGCTCGCCCTGGTGTGCTACGGCGGAGTATCACTTGCGGTCTACATGCACGGGATTACCCGGGAGATTCTCAAGCTGGTGCGCGCCTCGCGCGCCTACCACGGGGTCGCCCGGGAGGTGGCCGACACGGCAAGCTACGCGGATACCGTGGATCACCGCGGCGAGCTCGATACCGAAGCGGTGTATTTTCGCCTGCTGCAGCAAATCGGCGGCCAGCTGCGGTTGAGAGTCCTGGTCGACGTGATCGCCGGGGCTTCTGCGGGTGGCATCAATGGCATCATGCTGGCGCGGGCACTGGCCTTTGACCTGTCCCTGGACAGCCACCGCAAGCTGTGGCTGGAGCTGGCGGATGTCGACCAGTTGCTGGACCCTGAGGCTCGCGCCACCCGGCTGTCGAAAGTCTACATGCGTCCGCTGTTCTGGATGGCCGGACTGCAGCAGCGCCGGCGTGCCCGCCGCCTCGGCAACACAGTCCAGGATTCAACCGTGCTGGACAACCTGTCGCTGTTCATGCGCTCGCGCTGGTTCGAACCGCCATTTTCGGGCCCGCGCATGAGCGAGATGATGTTGGACGCGCTGGAATCCATGGGTACCGAGTCAGCCGGCGAGCAGCGCTCACTGCTACCGCAGGGGCAGCCACTGGACCTGTTTGTGACCACCACCGATTTCTGGGGCTACCCGCAAACCATTCCGCTGCACGATCCGCCCACAGTGCAGGAGCGTGAGCACCGCCATATCTTCCACTTTCACCATCAGCCCACCCGCAACGGCGAACAGGCCTCCATGCTGGGGCGTGATCAGCTGCCTTCCCTGGCGTTTGCTGCCCGCGCCACCAGCAGTTTTCCGGGCGCCTTCCCTCCCGCACGGCTGGCGGAAATCGACGACCTGCTGCGGCAGCGCGAATGCCCCTGGGAGGGCCGGGACAGCTTTATCACAACCCAGTTCAAGAGCTCGCGGCGCCACGGTGAAGACGCCGAGGACGCCGCCTTCATCGACGGCAGCGTGCTGATGAACAAGCCGGTGTCGGTAGCGCTGAACGCGGTACAGCGGCATGCAGCCCACCGCCAGACCGATCGCCGCCTGGTCTACCTCGAACCCAATCCGGAAGTGGCGCGGGAAATCGACCACGAAATTCCGGGTTTCTTCAAGACCATCGCGGGGGCCCTGTCCAACATCCCGCGGCAGCAGCCAATCCGCGACGATCTCGAGTGGATCGCGCAATTCAATGAGCAGGTCCACCTGCACCGGGAGGTGGCGGATGGGGTCCGCAGCCAGGTACTGGCCACGATGGGCTCGATCCTGGATGCCGGGTTGAGCGCGCCACCGAACGCGCGCGCCATTGCCCGCTGGCGCCGCACCGCGAATACCCGCGCCGCCGTCGATGCCGGCTATGCCTATGAAGGCTATGCGCGGCTCAAGGTACTGGGGCTGCTGGAAGAACTGGCAGAGCAGTTCCAGCACAGTGGGCGAGCCCCAGGCCCGGCGGAGGCCGTGCAATGCATGCAGGCCTGGGCGCGCAGGGAACGCATCCGGCCCATCGGCCAGGCCGCCACCAGTGCCCGTCACCAGGAAGTCGCACCCTGGGTTCGCTTCCTGCGCAACTACGATATCCGCTACCGCTTGCGCCGGGTGCTGCTGTTGATCCGCCGCAGCAATGAATTGTACACAGACCCGCTGGCCAGCGGCGTATGTGAGCTCCACGTCCATCTAGACCGGCTCAAATCACGCCTGTATGACCATGCTGAACAGCTGCGTGGGCAACTCAACGGCAGCAGCCCCGAAGTCGCTGCGGAGGAATTGCCTGCACAGGACGATCCGGTGGATGCGTTTCTGGTCCAGCTGCGTGAACGCCTCGATCTGGTGGCCTTCGACAAGGCCCTGGACGAGGAAATGGCGCAATGGTGCGGCGAGGTGGCCGACATTGCGTTGATACGGGAGATCCTCACGACCTACTTCGGGTTCGCCTACTATGACGTGCTCACCTTCCCGATGACCAGCAGCCGGGGTGTGGACGCGCTGGAGGAGATCAAGGTCGACCGCATCGCGGTGGACGATGCCAACACGCTGCGCGAGGGCGGCGCCCGGGACATCCTCAAGGGTGTCCAGTTCAGCAATTTCGGCGCGTTCTTCTCACGCCGTTTCCGCGAAAATGACTATCTCTGGGGCCGGCTCACCGCGGCCGAACGGCTGGTGGACATTGTCGGCAGCGCGGCACCGGAGGCCGTGGCAGCGGGACTCGACCTGACCGAGACCAAGAAGCAGCTGTTTCTGGCCATCCTTCGGGCGGAGGCTCCGCACCTGCAGGAGACCAGCGAACTGATTGCGGAGCTGGAAACCCGAGCCCGCGCCCTTTGAACCGACCAGCTTTCAGCTGGGGTCGGCAGCGGCAGTATACGGGATAAACCGGCCCAGCCTGCGCTCGGTTGGCTCGCCGTGAGACAGGGCAGCTTCGCCACCGATAAACACGTGTTCAACACCCTCTGCATAGAGAGTCGGCTCAGCCCAGGTGGCGCGATCGATTATCGTCTCGGGATCAAATACCACCACGTCCGCGATGGCGCCCTCGCGCAGAAGCCCACGATCGGCCAGTTTCAGATAGCGGGCTGGCAGGCCGGAAATCTTGTGCACCGCCTCCTCGAGGTCCAGCGCGCCCCATTCACGCACATAGCGGCCGAGCAATCTGGGGAAGGTGCCACGCCCACGTGGATGCTGCGGATCGACCTCCGCGCCATCGGATGAAATCATGGCCCAGGGCTGGCGCATGACAACCCGCACGTCCGCCTCCTGGATCGCACCCAGGGTCACCATCGCCCGGTCTCCCTCCTCCACAATCAGCTGGCGGTACAGCTCAAACGGGGCCAGGTCCAGCTCGGCCGCGAGCTCGGTGACCATGCGTCCTTCGTACTCCTCCTGCTCGCTGACCACGATACGCATCGACTGGTACCCCACGACATCGATCCAGCTGTAGAGGCCCTCCGGTGGCTCCTCGGTGGCAACCCTTGCCTGGGCCAGGAGATCCGGCTGCGATGCAATATCCCGCCAGTACTCACGCAGGTCCGCGGTCAACTGCTCCCGGGAGTCATCGTCCTCGCTCTCCCCGGTCATCATGCCGGCGAGTCTTTCTTTCAGGGCCGTGCCGCGCTCATCGTCCCCGGGGTAGAGCAACAATACCAGCGGCGCCGTCGCCGCACCGTCATAGGGGTACATATCGACGGTGACATTCTGGCCACGTTCCATACCGGCTTCCATCAGGCTGACGATTTCGGGGCCCTTGCCAAAGTTCGCGGCGGCCACTGCCTTGACATGTCCTGGATGGGCATCCACCCCGCGGCGTGGGCGATATCGAGACATTCCTGAAGGGAGTCCAGCAGGTTGTTTGCCGGATCTCTCACATGCGAATCATAGCGGCCACCGTAAGGCGCGGTCACCTTTGCCAACGCGATGACTTCTTCGGTGCTGGCGTAACTGCCCGGCAGGTACATCAAACCACTGGACAGGCCGAGCGCGCCTTCTTCCATGGCTGCCTTGACAATCTCCTGCATCCGCTGCAGCTCATCCTCCTCCGGAGCCCGGCTGGCCATGCCCATCACCTCCTTGCGTACAGCATTGTGGCCAATATAGGACATGAAGTTGATCCCCATGCCCCCTCCTCCCCCAGGGCGGCATAATCACGCATGCGCTGGAGACCCAGAGAGCCGTCCACACCGTACACACCGGTAGTCACGCCCTGACGCAGGAAGCCCTCAATGGACGCAGTCGCGGGATCATCCAGTGCCCAGTCGGCGTGCGAGTGCACATCGATGAAGCCGGGCGCGACCACTTTGCCACTGACATCCAGGACCTGCCGGGCCGTCGCCGGATCCAGCTCACCGGCCGCCGCTATCGCTGCAATCCGGCCACCGGACAGGGCGACGTCGGCGGTATAGCGTTGCGCGCCGCTGCCGTCTACCACTGTGCCGTTGCTCAACAACAGGTCGTACACCGGTGCGGTCGCGACTGGCTCCGCTGCCGGGGACGGATCGGAGCGCTCTGCACAGGCGACCAGACCCAACAGCAGAGTAGTCAGAACCAGACCTCGACGAATAGCAATTAACCCCATGATAGTTGCTCCCTGAACTGTTTATATTGGCCCGCCCTTCACAGGCAGGCACTTTTTGACACCGGATCACGCCATCATGACAGTGCCCTGAAACGCGCAGGATCCACTGGCTCCCGCGCGCGGCGCAACATCAGAACCTCAACCGTACCCCGCCAAAGAAGTAGCGGCCGATGACATCGTAAAGGATATTATTGGTGCCGAGATTGTTGACAAAATCGAGCGGCGCGACCGGCGGATCCTCATCAAAGACGTTATTGACCCCGGCGTACACCTGCACGTTGCCGTCCTCACCGAAGGGCACATCATAGCGGGCCGAGAGATTGACGTAATAGACATCGTCCACATCGTTGTCGTTGATGTCCTCTATGGTCTGGTTGGCCAGAAAGTCGCCGCCGCCTACGTAGCGCAACTGGGCAGTCAGCCCCAGCGGGCCCCGCTGGTAGTTGCCGGACAAATTCCAGCGCCATTTCGGTGTCGGGACGCGGCCAGCGGCGTCAGGGCCGACCACGCCGGCATCATCCTCCACGTTGACGCCATCGGGCGAAAAGGATTGTTCCTTCACGTAACTGGCCAGCCAGCGTATCGACACCGCACCGCCCAGGACATCCGGTGGCGTGTACACGGCTTCGAGATCGACACCCTCGACATTGCGCTGGGCAATATTGACCAGATTCTCCTGCACCCGGAACAGTTCGCCATCCTGCAGGGTCACCAGTTCGCAAAGGGCGCCGGTTTCGAAACAGGTATCGACGATGGTCTGTGCCGGCAGGGCGCCGATTGCATCGTCTATTTCTATCTTGTACCAGTCTGCCGACAGGCTCAGTTCCTGCAGCCAGGCGGGCTGGTACACGGCGCCGAACGTCACCGTATCGGACTGTTCGGGAGTAAGCTCGGTGTTGCCACCCTCCGGAACCTGTATCAGTTTTGACCCTCCGCCGAACGGATCGGTCAGGTTCTGGAAGAACAGGCGCGAGCTTTGAAACAGTTCGCCGATATTGGGAGCACGGATGTCGCGCGAGACAGTGCCGCGGAAAGTAAGATCGCTGTAGGGGCTGAACGTGGCGCCAAACTGCCAGGTATTCTCGCCCCCGCTGGTGCTGTAATCCGTGTACCGGGCAGCGGCGTTGACGTCAAGCCGCATGCCGTTGCCGGTTGCCAGCAGCGGGGCCCCCAATTCCAGGAAGACCTCCGACACATCGTATTCCCCTTCAAGCGGCACGACATTGGTAATGAAGTAACCTCCTTCCTCGGCAGTCTTGTCGGAGATCGTGGAGGAGCTCTCTTCTCGATATTCGGCGCCAAATGCCAGCGCCAGCGGGCCCGCAGGCAGCTCCATCAGCTCCCCGGACATGGAGCCGGCAACAACCTTCTGGCGCACGTCCCAATGCAGGGTCGCAGTGCCGTGGATGTAGTCCAGCGCCTCCTGGCTGGGAGCGCCGTCGCCGAACAGGTTCATCGGCACACAGCCCGGCGCGCCATTGGCACCACCCACATTGGCCCGGCATACGATCTCGCCGGTCGCAGGGTCACGCACTGCATCGATCGCGGCGTTGCGATTGGCCGTGATGACGTTGTTGAACTGCAACGCCCGGGCCTCCGTCTTGCCGGTTGCAGCGGAAACCTCCCAGCTCCAGTGCTCGCGGAACTCCCCCTCCAGGCCGACGAGAAAGCGCGTTGTTTCATTGGAAGTATCCGAGATGATCGGACCGTGGTCGCGGTTCGACCGGCCCATGATCAATTGGGGAATGCTGTTTTCCGCCATCACCTGTTGCACCGGCTCGGGAATGAACGGATTGTCGGCCGCAATCACATCCGGGCCACCGCCGATCAGGCTCCAGGGTAGTACGGTATCGTTCCTCGAATTAGACTTGCCCCAGGAGGCTTCCGCAAAAACGGTGATGTTTTCGGTCAGGTCGTGACTGCCGATCGCCATGAGGGATTTGCGGTCGTAGGGGGCGGAGAGACTGGCCGGGTCCCCGAAGGGGTCGCCGTCCCCGCCTACCTGGAAGGGCAGGGCCGCGAACGCGCCGGGCGCCGGAAATTCACCGATATCGTAGGGCAGCCACTCGCCGTTGGGACCGAACTGGGTCTGCGCTACCGCGGGGTGGTTGCCGAGCGCAAGCGGCAGGTAGCCACCGGCTGTGCCGAGACCCAGCACTACATTGCGGGTAATCAAGCGTGCCGGGATGCCATCGTTGGGTCCGGTGTCGAGCGGATTGCCGACGACGCCCCAGCGCTCCCTGCCCCAGTCCCTGTCGCTTTGGTCCATGACACCGGCGTGGTCCTCCATGTCACCGCCGACCACAAGATGACTGCGGCCATCCTCACTGGCAACCCCGAAGGCCAGCGACAGGAAATCGGTTTCGGCATCGCCCTCCCCCGCCTGGCCGTAACGGGTATCGACCTTGACACCCTCGAAATTCCGGTCGAGCTGCAGGTTCACAACTCCGGCGACGGCATCGGAGCCCCACTGGGCCGAGGCCCCGCCGGTGACCACTTCCACATTCTTTATCAAAGCCTGCGGTATGACGTTGAGATTGACCACGCCGGTATCGTTGGTCGGAGTGAACCGGCGCCGGTCCACCAGCACCAGGGTACGGTTGGGACCCAGCCCGCGTAGATCCAACAGGTTGGCTCCATTCAGGCTGGAAGAGAGGGTGGTTGAGGCCGGCGTCGCCGAGCCGGTAAAGGAGGGTATCTCGTTCAGGAAATCGGCGACATTCACCAGCCCCCTCGCGTCCAGCTGTTCCCGGCTGACCGTGGTCACCGGTTTGGGGGATTCAAATCCGGATTGCAGGCGGGTGGCCGCGGAGGTAACGATCACCTCCTCCAACATCATGTTCCGTTCTTCCTGGGCGAAACTGTTGGCGGCCATTAAGGCGCTGCCGACAACCGCTGCTGACACTACTGTTGCGCTGCTGGCCTGCTCCCGCAAAAACTGCGCCAAGCGGGTCGGTCTGAATGCTTTCCCCGTCATACTGCTCTCCATTGTCTTTTTTGATCTACCCTTCCCCACCGGACACATCACACCGGAGGGGCAGGATTTGGTGATGCCGGAGAAAAAGGTAGCACATGAATGTTGTTATGACAACATATCCCAAAAAATGTGCAATGGCTTTAGATACCCTGTTCGAGACGCACCCGCTCGACGTTGTTTTTCAACTTGTCCAGCAGGCGGCACAACTCCCTCTTTTCCTTGTCGGTCAGCCCGTCCGTGAACAGCTCGGCCTGCTCGATGAAAACCGGATATATGCGATCAACCAGCTTGCGCCCCTTGTTCGTCAACCAGATGTAGGGGCTGTTCTTGTGGGCATAGTTGGGAATTTTGCCCACCAGGTCCTCGCGCTCCAGCCCGGTAATGGCACGGCTGACGCTGCCCTTGTCCTGCTGAATCAGGCGTACGATGTCACTCGCGGTTGCCGGGCCGGCCTGCATCAAACAGCCCAGCACCCGCCATTCCCGGGTTTTGACCCCAAAACGCTTTACGTTGCTGACGCTGCTGCCGAAGGCCATCAGGTTGGCGGCAACCGTGATCTGGTAGCTGATGTGCGCGGGTGGGTCCATCCCTTCGGTGAGCTGCTTTTTCTTTACTTTGGGTAGTGGCGCTAGGCGCATTGTGTCTCCTCGCTGCGGACTTCGCCGCGGTCCTCATTGTCAGTTCACTGCCTTCGGTGATAGCCTGTATCGTTGTCACAACAACATGCTTGTGCTAACGTTCGCCCCGGCATGGATGGCACGCTCTTTCCGTCACATCCAGATTAACATTTAACGAACAGACAGGCATGAGCGCAAGCCAGATCGGGCTTCCTTGGCCGGGATCGACACAATAATGACGTTGACTATAGCAAAACCATTACCGAACTACTGCTTTGCCGCAGTTGCCACTGCCGCGTTCCGGCAATGTGATAGGGCGGCCGGACATCACTCCGGCCAGTGCGCACTGAGATGAGATCCTGGCGGGCATACATTCTTCCCGGACTCATTTTCCAGTCGGTGATCATCGGTGGCGGTTACGCCACCGGCCGCGAGTTGGTGGAGTTCTTCATTCCATCGGGCCCCGTGGGCGGGCTGCTGGGCATCCTGGTTGCCGGTGCCGCATTCAGCATTGTAATGTCGGCCGCCTATGAGTTCGCACGTGTTACCCGCTCCTTTGACTACCGCAGCTTCTGCAAGCACCTGCTGGGGCCCGCCTGGATCCTGTATGAAGTCGCCTATGTTGCACTGGTCATTCTGATACTGGCGGTTGTCGGCTCGGCAGCCGGGGAGCTGGTGCTCACCCTGTTGGGAGTTCCGGCGACCGTCGGCACAGTGGTCATGATGGTCCTGGTGGGCTTGCTGACCTTCCTCGGTTCAGCGGTCATCCAGAGGGCGCTGGCATTCTGGTCGGTATTGCTCTACCTGGTCTATCTGGCGTTGTTCATCATCACTTTCATCGACTACGGAGATGCCATCCAGACCACACTCGCCGCCGACGCAGGGGGCGATAGCTGGTTGCTCAATGGCGTCCGGTACGCGGGCTACAACATCAACCTGCCGGCAGTACTGTTCTGCATGGCGCTGCTCACCAGCAGGCGGCAGGCGGTCGGTGCCGGTATGATTACCGGCGCAATTGCCGTGATACCGGCCTTCATGTTCTATCTTGCGATGATGTCCCAGTACCCGCAAATTGCCGAGCAACCGGTGCCCGCACTCTATTTGATGGCGCAGCTGGACACTCCGTGGCTGCAGTTGCTGTTCCAACTGGTGGTGTTCGGCACCTTCGTCGAGACAGGCACCGGCCTGCTTCACTCCATCAATGAGCGCATCGACGTACAGGCCCGGGAAAGCGGTCACACGCTGCCACGCCTTGCCCGGCCACTGATTGCGGGCGGTCTGCTGCTGGTATCTGTTTACGGCGCCACCGAAATCGGCATCGTCGACCTCATCGCCCACGGTTATGGCTTCCTGACCTATGTCTTCATTGCCGTCCTCATCGTGCCATTACTTACCATGGGTCTGTGGAAAATACACCGTCTCTCTCTCCAAGGAAACTGACATGCAAACGATCTCACTGCGGACGCCCTACCTGATTTTCGTGGGCGATGAATCCCGCAAGAATTATGTCAAGACCGGCGCCGGCCTGGTCGACTGGCGGCCTGAACTGTGCGTCGGTCAGTTCCGGCTCACCGCTGATACCGCCGATCTGGGATTGCCAGACATGAGCATTGCCGAAGCCGTCGAAGCCGGAGTGGGGTCGCTGGTCATCGGCACCGCGGCAGTGGGAGGCGAGATGCCCGCCCACTGGCAGACATCACTGGCTGCTGCCGCTGCAGCGGGACTCGATATTGTCGCCGGCCTTCACAGCCATCTGGGTGACAGTGCAGAGCTTGCTGCCGCCGCGGCGAACGGCGGAGCCCGGCTGGTGGACGTCAGGGTGCCTCCGGCAAAGCTGCCAGTGGGAAGCGGCAAGAAACGCGGGGGATTGCGGCTGCTGACCGTCGGTACTGACTGTGCCCTGGGCAAGAAGTACACGGCGCTGCAACTGGAAAAGGACATGCGTGCGGCCGGTATGAACGCGGACTTTCGCGCCTCCGGACAGACCGGCATCATGATTGCCGGTGAGGGCATTGCCCTGGATGCCGTAGTATCCGACTTCCTGACCGGTGCCGCCGAACTGCTTTCCCCGGACAACAGTCCGGCTCACTGGGATGTCATCGAGGGCCAGGGTGGCCTGTTTCATCCCGCCTATGCACCGGTCAGCCACGGCCTGCTGCTCGGCTCACAGCCGGATGCTTTCATTGTCTGCCATGAAGCGGGACGCGAACACATATCGGGCTGGGAGCATTATCGGGTGCCAAGCATCGGGGAAGTGATCAGCGGCACCATCCGGACCGGTTCGCTGACAAACCCGGATATCCGCTGTGCCGGCATCAGTGTGAACACCTCGACCCTGCCTGCCAGTGAACGTGCGGCCTATCTTCGCGAGCTTGCCGCCCGCTATGATCTGCCCTGTGTCGACCCGCTGATAGACGGCACCGGCGCAATCGTTGATTACCTGCGCCAACTCCACGGCTGAGCGCAGCATGCTGGCCTGTATCACACATTGCTGCCCTGCCGCTGCCGCGATCCTGCCGGCATGTCTGCCGCGCTCATGATGATATCCCGGTAGCTGCCGCCCGCAGGGATCATCGGGTAGACATTCTCCTCCGCGGCCACTATCACATCCAGCAGATAAGGCTCTTCCGGGTCTGCCAGCATGCGCACGAAGGCGGCCTCCAGCTGGTCCGGCTCCGACACCCGTTCCGAGCGTACCCGGTAACCTGAGGCAAGCAGCGGAAAATCCGGGTAGATATCCCTGTCGCCGGCGGCCTTGACTGCCATCGGGTCGGACAGATCGGAGCCGGAACGGTGGCCCTCGTAGATCATGTCCTGCCACTGCCGCACCATCCCCAGCCACTGGTTGTTGATTACCACCACCTTGACCCCGATACCATAGCGGTGACAGGTGGCCAGCTCGTGGATGGTCATGTTGAGGGAGCCATCACCGTCGACATCGATGACCTGGCGCTGCGGGCAGGCGATCTTCGCGCCGATGGCGGCCGGCAGGCCATAGCCCATGGTGCCGAAGCCCGAGCTGCTCAGGAAGGAACGTGAATGGCGCGGCTGATAGTGCTGCATCGCCCACATCTGATGCTGGCCGACCCCAAGGCTGATGATGGCATCGCCCCCGGTCAACCTGTCAAGCAGGCTGATCGCAAACTGCGGACTGATCGCCTCGCCCTGTGGCACCGTGTAGGGAAACTGCTGCCGGAGGCCGCTCAGGTAGGTGAGCCAACCGCCGTGTTCACCGCACTCGGCCTGGGCGCAGAGCTGCTCCAGCGCCAGCCGGATATCGGCGCAGATGGGCAGGGTGACGGTCTTGTTCTTGTTCAGCTCGTCCCGGTCTATATCGATATGGATCACTTTGCCCTCGGCAATAAACGCATCCACCTTGCCGGTCACGCGGTCATCAAACCGCACGCCGGCGGCGATCACCAGGTCCGCCTCATTGACTGCCACATTGGCATATCTGGAACCGTGCATGCCCAGCGTATGCAGGGACAGCTCATGGCCGGGCGGAAAGGCGCCGTGGCCCATCAGCGTGGTGGTCACCGGGCACTGCAGCTTCTCCGCAAGCTGCAGCAACAGGTCCGCGCAATTGGCGGAAACAATGCCGCCGCCGGCGTATATCACCGGGCGCTGTGCCTCGCGGATCAGGCGGCAGGCCTCCTCCAGCTGGTTGCCGGACAGGCCCCCGATCGCCGCTTCAGGCGCTTCGACCACCGCCGGAATCCGCGGCGGCACATGGTTGCCCTCCGGATCGCGGGGATAGTGCTGCTGGATATCCTTGGGAATATCGATCAGGACCGGACCCGGCCTGTTGCCCGCCGCCAGCGCGAAAGCCTCGCGCACCACCTCCGGAATCTCGGTAACCTTGCCCACCAGATAGTTCTTCTTGGTGATGGGCCGGGTGATGCCGACGATATCCACTTCCTGAAATGCGTTTTTCCCCAACAGATGAGACGGCACATTGCCGGTAATCGCGACGATCGGGGTCGAATCACTGTTGGCATCGGCGATCCCCGTTACCAGATTGGTCGCACCGGGACCGGAGGTGGCCAGACAGACCCCAACCCTGCCGCTGGCTCGGGCATAACCCTGGGCCGCATGCACCGCGCCCTGCTCATGTTCGGTGCGGATGCAGCGGATACCGTATTCCCACAGGACGTCGAAAATTTCCAGATTGGCACCGCCCGGATAACCAAACAGCGTGTCCACTCCTTCTGCCTGCAGCGCCTTCGCCAGCAACTGCGCACCGCGCAGCGCACCCTGGCGCTGCGCGGGCAGGATGTCCTCCAGCGCGCCACCACTGACGGTGGCGGTGTTGGCGTAGGTGACGTTCTCTGAGCTCATGGGGTGGTGTCCGGCGTCGTTGGTGGAGCACACAATGTACTGCCTCCGGGCCTGAATTATTATCCAAATTTCCCCGTGGAAGCAACATTTATCGCATGCTTCATACCCTTAACACCCTATACCTGGAATGATTAATGCAGCCTTGCAAGTGGCCACCAGCCACTGAATCAGTCGGTTCGCCCGACCCTTCCAGCGCTACGACCAGAGCGGCTTAGAAACCAGACACCATACGTCAAAAGCGGCAGGACGAAGATATACAAGAAAATGTAGGCAACCCAACGGTAGCCATCGGCAACCAGCCCCACAAACCCTATTCGGTAGGCTATGAATAATGATACAGCCAATACAAGGGCAGTGACTGCGAGTCTGATGCCAGGCCTGAACTCTGTGCCCCGGTACTCACTCCAGGCATGCGACACGCGCTCGTTGAAGGAATTCACCACTGAAACACCGCTCTCAAAAAGGGCAACGAAAATCATGAACTGGAAGACCAGACGAAAAATCGGCTGATCAAGCTGTAACAACAGAAAATCCGATGGCAGAACTTCATTGCCAATCTCCGCGTAAAACACAGTCATGCAAAGAAAAAATAAAAGACCTGGTATCATTGCCATCGGGCCGGCGAGCACACCAGCCACAACCGCGTCGCGTCGCGACCTGAAGTGACGAGTCACCGGCAACACCAGGATGACGCCAATAATATTGTAGCCAGCGAAGGTCAGCCCACCTACAAACCAATTGGTTGTGGGCACGTTTGCCGACAGGCTGTCCACGATCCGGCTGGAACCAAATGTCGATATCGCCAGGATGAAAAACACAATGTAGGTGGCGTAGAGGAATATCGAAGTGTAGCGAAAAACGTTCTCAACCATAGTGTTGCCAAATGCTGTTACCAGCATAATACATCCCATCAGCAACAGGCTGCCTCCCAGCACTCCCCAATCAAACAGCGCTGTCCCAACAGAGCCTGCCGCAGCAACAAAAGCGGCAAGAAACAGGATCATTGCCAGGAAGAAGGCTGCATCGAATATCCACCAGCACGGGCCCAACAGACGCCGGGAAAATGTCCGGTAATCGCGGGCTTGCGTAACGTAGGCGAATAGAAAGGTCAGCGCACAAACAGTGCTCCATACAACAAGCGCGGTCCCGATGGCAAACAGTCCACCCAGCGGTCCACTGGGCAAAAAGAAGGTAGCCATTTCCCGGCCAGTCGCATATCCGCCACCTATAATAGCAGCCTTGAACACGAAGCCTGGTAGAATAAAACGACCGAACAGATCCCGATTACCCGATAGTATTGCCTGCCTTGCCATCACCAGCGTCCCGCTTTGTGTTGTTATGTTTTCAAGCGGATGGTGACTGCAGCGTCCGCTGCACATACCGCTCCACAACGTCTGCCAAAACCGTCAAAGGTACGGCACCAATGGAAATCGTGGCGGAATGAAAATCCCTGATATCGAATCTGGAGCCGAGACGCCGTTCTGCGTACGCGCGCAATCGCAACCACTCCACCTTTCCCACCATATAACTGCATGCCTGACCTGGCCACACACAGTACCGCTCAACCTCGTTGGTGGCCAAACCGGTAGGTAAACCACCCTGATCTGCCATCCACGCTATAGCTTGCTCCCTCCCCCAGCGCTTGGCGTGCAGTCCTGTATCGACCACCAGGCGACAAGCCCGAAGCATCGTCGTAAGAAGATAGCCAATCCGCCCAAGCGGATCATCCTCGTAAATGCCGAGTTCATCCGCGAGTTGCTCTGCGTACAACCCCCAACCTTCACCATAGCCTGCCGACCAAAGGATCTTTCGTATTGCCGGAAGAGAATGGATGTTCATCTGCGATGCCACCTGCAGGTGATGTCCGGGCAGCGCCTCGTGAAATATCGTGGTCGTGATCAGCCACAAAGGAGCGCTCGCCAAATCTCCCAGTTTGATGTAGAAGACTCCGGGGCCTTCACCAACAAAAGGCGGATCCTCGTAGTATGCCGCGGGCGCGCCGGCCTCAAGGAACGGCGGCACAGCGCGAATATCCAGCGGAGTCTCGGGAATATCATGAAAAAAACGCGGCATCCGCCGGGAAATCTCAGCTATTTTCTTCTCAATCGCGGCAAGGTACTGGCGCCTTCCCTGCTCCGTATCTGGCATTGCAAGTGTCGGATCCGACAGCAATGAATATATTCGCGCCGAGAGCGTTCCACTGCCCATCCCCAACTTGCCAAGGCTCTCATCCAGTTGCGCGCCGAGGTCAGCGACCATGTCGAGACCCATCTGGTGCAATGTCTCCGAATCAAGTCTCGTCGTGGTATGGTTGGCGAGGCTCACCTCATAGTACTTGTCTCCCCCGGGAAGACGCCACACACCGGCGTCTGCCTTGGCCCGTCCGGCCAGCGCCGTCAGAGCCTCGAGTTGCCTGGAGGCCGCCGGCATTATCGATTTATCCACAATGCGCTCTGCTTTGTTTAGATAATCACCGTCCAGACCCGAATCTGCCAGCTTCCTTCTCAAACCGGCAACCAGTATCGAGCTTGCGGGTTGCTCGGCAACAAAAGCCTGCATCTGTTCAATGCTGCGCGCCAGTACGAAGTCGGGAGGAATAACGCCTTGTGCCACGTCATGGCTCAAGCAGCCCAGTTCGTCTTCCAGCGCATTCGCAAACGCCTCAAGACGATTGAGGTACGCTTCAGCGTCATCCCGGGAAGCAATAGTGTGGCGCTCGTCGAGCTTACTTGGCACCGAATTCAGGGCGCCAGTAAGATGACTGATTACATAGGGTTTAGGCGACGTTGGCGAGCCATAGGAAAACTGACTGCCGACGGCTTCTTCGGACTTCAAAGCCGCAGTCACTGCCTCGAAATTAATGACATCTTCACTACTGAAGGCCGCAGTATCCAGTTGAGCAAGCTGCCGCAAATGTTGCTTCACCTGGCCCTTTTGGGCAGCCCTCCCCTCCAGGGAATAGTCATTGAGGCGGTGCTTTAAGCCACTGTTATCCCCCTTGTCCAGCCCTACATAAGTAGCAAGCTCAGGGAACATCTGCAATCGTTCCCGGAAGATGAGCTCAAGTACCCGGCCCAGATCGCTACTCTCACTTGGAGTACTCGCCCTGCCCATTGCCCCGGGAACAATTGCTGCTGCCAGCATGCCCGACAGAAAGTGCCGTCGGGACATGGACAGCCGCTCATATGATGAGGTCATTACTCTTGCTCTTCCGCAAAGAGTCTCACATCATTGACCAGATGCATCAACAGCTTGCCGGGGGCCTCCATCTGGATCATGTGGGCGGTATCTTTAAACAGGACAAATGTCTTTGCCGGTGCCTGCAATTTTTCAATCCACTCTCTGGCCACTGCTGTGACCGTGGCATAGTCGTGCTCGCCTGCCAATATAACGACAGGGCAATCTATGCGCTCAACATGACTGAAATCCATGCTCGCCAGCTCCGGCAGCAACTTCTGCAATGATATATTCGTAGCTTGTTCGACTGCCGTATCAGTCTTTGTATAATCCGGCGAAAGGAGCCCAAGCCGTTTTTCATAGGCCAGGTTTTCACGCCCCCAGGTCATGCCGCCGTAGTGAATAAGCCATTTGCGCTGTAAAAGGATATGCCTGACGTTCAGGGAACCATCGGGCGCAGGATAGGGCGCAATTGACTGTAGATCGGCAATCGCTGTGTCATTCTTATCGTCGATGGCAGCTTGCAGCGCAAACTCATATCCCAGACGTTCGTTCTCCCTTGCGTTGATCGCCTGCCCCATGCCGACATAGGCATACAGCCACTCGGGATGGCGACGGGCGATTTCGAGACCGATCACCGAACCCCACGAGTGGCCCAGCACAAAGATTTTGGACTTTCCGTAGCGCTGGCGAAGAAACGCTACAAGCTCTTCGCCATCCTGTACCATTCGCTCGATCGATATCGTCGGGGCAACCGTTTCCATGTCGTTCAGCGCGACCGATTTGCCCGAAGCCCTCTGATCCCACTGAACAACCGTGAAATAGTCCTCCCACGGCCTCTGATAAAACCAGCTCACCGGTGATTCCGGAAATGCAGGTCCTCCGTGAACGAATAGCAGAATTGGATTATCGCGATCTCGCCCCCGCACTGAGATCCATTGCCGGGTTCCACCCAGTGCAACCGGCATTGCCTCGTCGATCCCCGAGGGCAATGTCAGTTGCTGAGCATCGGCAATGATATCTCTGGCTTGCTGGAGCATTGCTGCCGCTTCGTCACCATCTGCCCTGACGGCTTGCGCGATCAGCACGAGAGAGCAGACCATGGCCACGAATACGCCCGCACGCTGGTAGACAGGGACAAATCGGCTATTACCGGACCGTTTCATGACGCGCTCCAAAGGTCAAAAGTGCTTGGAAAGACGAATGCCGATCGTCCGCGGCACGTTAACAGTGTACCTGTTGAACGTCACCGGCACTCCGTCGCGCAGTCCGCTGTTGCTCACAAAATCCAGCTCGGCGCGCTCGTCAGTCAGATTGTCGGCAAAAATCGCCGCAGACCAGGTGTCCAGGTCCAACCCTACTCTCAAACTGGAGATTGTGTAGGAGTCCAGAGTCTCTGGATCACTGGTCAGCGCAGCCTTTCTGTCACCGACATACTGAATATCTCCACGGACATACAACCAACCGAGATCCCCCAACTGCGTACCCAGCTCAGCATTGACAGAAGCACTCAATTGCGGCACGCCCGGGAGGCGCTCACCCGAATCCACGAAGCCGATGATGCCATCGCTCAAAGAACGTAAATCGGCATCTGTGTATGTGACCTGGCCTCCGAAGTGAAAATGCTCGTTGCTGCGGCCACTAAACTCCAGTTCCACACCCCTGCTGCGCGCTGAGCCTGCGTTCAGGACACCGTTGAATCCATCGCCACGATTGACGTTGAGTTGAATATCCTCCCATTCGATCCAGAAGATGGCAGCCGCCATTGTAAACCGGCCATCCTCCGATTGTTGTTTCAGGCCCAACTCATAGTTCCACAATGAATCGGAGTCAAAGGTATCGTCAACATCAACCGTACAGAGCGCACTGCAGGGAGGCAGCCCAGGGTTGACGCCACCTACCCGGAACCCCTTGGTGACCTGGGTATACAGCAGAGTGTATTCGCTTAACGCATAGGACAGATTGAACTTCGGCGTAACCGAGGTTTCTGTAAAATCACCGGCCACTACAGTCGGTATCCCTCCGGATACCGCCCCGTCAGTCATAGTGTCGACATCTCGCTTGGTCCGCGAAACCCTGCCGCCGACAGTGGCGATCAGGCCCTCCCGGATTTCATAGTTGACCTCGGTGAAACCTGCGAGCTGCTCAATGTCCGCAAGCGTTTCCGAATAGTACAGATTGAGGCCCGGAGTGGGTACCGACCCTGTCCCGAGAGGGTTGATTGTCTGCCGGAAATCGTCTTCCCGATCAAGATAGAAACCGCCCACCAGCCATTGCAAAGCGCCATCACCGTTCGACGTCAAACGCAACTCTTGCGATATGGTTTCTGCATCATAGTCCAGTTGCGACTCGCCGCGAGGCAGACCAAAACCCAGTTCCAGAAAATAGTCGATATCGTTTTCAAAATAGCGGCTACGATCAAAATAGGACGTTGAAGAAGTCAATGTCGCGAAATCCATATCCAGATTCAGCGTCAGGTTGACGGTGCCCAAGCGGTCTCGAAAGGGTTCAGGTGCACTCTGTAAAAGTACCAGCTCAGAAACGTTATCCGCGGCGCGAGTGTATGAACCGTACTTGCTCTTCTGGTAGATGGTGGTCAGCGTTGCATCCAGCTTGTCGTTGGGAATATACAGTGCCGCAATACGTGCTCCGCTCGTATGCTCGTCATCAATCTTCTCTTCACCGGTAAAGCCATTCTCAATGAATCCATCGTTGTGAATACCGTAGCCAACAACGCGTACTGCCAGGTCTTCGGAAACCGGTATGTTGATCACGCCGTTGATCGCTTCGTTTTCTCCACCGTGGCGAGTGGTACTCGCTTGAGCAGAAACGTTGCCGCTCAGCTCTCCCAGCACCGGCTTCTTCGTCAGGACACGCACCGTTCCGCCCAGCGACCCGCTGCCGTATACGGTACCCTGTGGCCCTCTTAGTACCTCGACGCGATCAATGTCATAGAGCCTTAGATCGGGCTGGGATGAACCCTCGCTAACAGGCACTTCATCAATGTACACACCAACCGTAGACTCCTTGCCCGTATCGACATCCACGCCGGTTGAAACTCCCCGCATGAAAATCTGCGAGCGGCCCGGGCCGTTATCTACAAATGCAACGCCGGCAATCCCCCGAGCGTAGTCAGCAAAGTTTACCGCCCCCTGCCTCTCCAGTGCATCTCCCCCCAGTGCCTGGATGCTGAGAGGCACGTCGGTCAATTTTTCTTCCCTGCGAGTCGCCGTTACGACGACCTCCTCGATCATGAAACTACTTGCCCCGGCATTCTCTTGTGCCGAGACCAGCGCGGACTGCCCAAGCAAAGCGCCCATTCCCGTCAACGCTATAAGCGAAACCTTGCGAAATTCGCCAGGCTGCCGGCTTTTATTCTCATTCGGTATAGTCATGCGATACCCCTTACGTTGAATTGTATAAATTTTTTCACCTGGCCATACCTACAATGCTGTCGCCTCGTGGGCCGCATTGTACGTACGCGCAATGATTGCTCTTGCAGTCCGCTCCGCCACCACCTCCGGAGCCAGACCCTCACGCTGCACATCCTCGAAAATACCTTGCAAGCGGGTGTAAATAGCCACCAATCGGTCGGCCAATGGCGGGAAGACTTTGTCTGAAGAGCCTTGCATACGGCAGATCTCGTTCAGACCGCTGATGACTCCACCTGCATTCATTACATAGTCGGGTGCGTACAGGATATTTCTGCTCATCAGCATTTGCCCCGCTTCAGCGCAGGCGAGCTGGTTGTTGGCTGCGCCTGCAACTGCCTTTGCCTGAATCTCGCAGGCAGTAGTCTGCGTAATCACGCCACCGAGGGCACAGGGCACATAGATATCCACATCTGCAGCGTGAATTCGGTCTGGGGATGCCACGGCAGCTCCGAACAGCTCTACTGCTTTTGTTACGACATCATGACGGACATCACAGACCGTAAGCCTGGCTCCCGCTTCATGGAGCTTTTCCGCGACCCGCCAGCCGACCGCCCCAAGTCCCTGAACCGCCACGCGCACACCGTCAAAACTTTCGCGCTGCAGGCTGTGCTCAAGCACTGCCTGCAGCCCATGCATTACACCAATGGCAGTATGCACTGAAGGATCGCCCGCTTCTCCCGTGACACTCGCCAGACTCTGGTTTACCTCGCCCACGATCCTGAGGTCTGAATTGGGCATTCCCACGTCTTCGCCTGTATAGAACTGGGGGCCGATACGGTTGAGAAAACGACCGTAGGCGTGGAGTAACGCCCTGCTCTTGATCTTGTCTGGATCACCGATAATGACGGCTTTGCCGCCACCAGTTGGCAGCCCTGCCAACGCACATTTGAATGACATCGCGCGAGACAACCTGAGCGCATCGTCGACTGCCAACTGCTCATTTGCATAGGCCTTGAAGCGCGTTCCACCTACAGCAGGACCCAATACTGAAGAGTGGATTGCCACGATAGCGCGCAGCCCCGTTTCCGGGTCGCTGATAAAATTAATGTGTTCGTGGTCATCGAACTCTCCGGAACTCCACACAGACATATCCATACCCTTCCAGACATCAGTCAAGGATGCATCTTGAATTGCACAAATGGAGAAGTAAAGAAATATTTTCTCTTAACAGATATTCATGGGAAAATCGGGAATCCCTTTGCCACAGGCAGGCCGCTTTCACCGCCATCCGGGCATCCTGAGCCAGCGATGAGGGTCGCCAATTGCTGTCCCGGGCCGGTATTTTCTTGATTTTCTTAAACGAAAAAGATTAGAATCGGATAGTCGCACTGCTTCCTCAACAAGGGGAGCCCATACAGCAGAATGCGAACTTCAACCCAATATCAGGGCTGGCCAATGAACAAAAAGACGCTTGAGAATCCGGGGAAGGACAGCTCAGGGGCTGCTATCAAGAAAATCCGGCAAGAACTCGGTCTGACACTGTCCCTGGTGAGTGCGCGTTCGGGAATTCCGGTGTCCACCCTTTCCAAAATAGAAAACGGCAAGAGCCCGCTCACGGTAGATCGTGTGGCTTGTATCGGCGTAGCACTGGATGTACATGTAACCGACGTTCTGGGCTTTGAAAGGAGTACGGACCCTTCAGGCACTCCGGGCCGCCGCAGCATTACGCGGCGCGGGGAGGAAAGTGTCGTGCCATCCCCCTACGGTGAGTACAGGTATCATTCCCACGATCTCCTTGAGAAACAGTTTATCCCGGTTGCCGCAACCATAAAGGCCCAGTCCCTTGCTGACTTTGGCGATTATCACCGCCACGATGGCGATGAGTTCGTCTACGTACTGGAGGGAGAACTCCTGCTTTATACGGACATTTATTCTCCCGTCCACCTTCGCAAGGACGAGTCCATATTCTTTGATAGCAGGATGGGACACGCCTATATAGCGAAAGGTTCCACTCCCTGCAAAATACTGATCATCTGCGCCAACGACGGGCAACCCCTCACCAGGACAACAATGCTGTCGACAGGAAGGCAACCCGGCAATACGACTTGACGAAAGTACATCGGCCAATTTGGTTGGAGGCAACTCTCCGGTGGTGTCTGCTGGCAACACCAAGTTTCCTCCTCGACGGGCTTCCGAAAAAAATAGACCGTATAATAAAGATACAATAAACCTTTATAAGGCTCGCAAATGCATTTCCGGGGCTGCCTCCCTAGGCTCTGAGAAGGCGCGACAATGCTGTCCGTTTTCAATGGAGCTGTAATATTTATGGGCATTCCCACAGAAACCAATTGGCAGTCGAACGCAGACAGCCTCGTCTTTAAAAATACCGCTTTCATCAATGGCGCTTATGTCACCCCCTCATCCGGTGACTTTTTTCGAATCATCAACCCCTATAAGCCCACTGGTGGCCGCGCCGTCCTGAATTGCCGTCAGCCCGAAATCGATCTGGCTGCCCGCTTGGCGCAAAGCGCATTCAACACAGGCATGATAGAACGGCTCGGGTCGAATAAGCCCAAGCAAATTCTCTATGATCTTGCCGACCGAATAAACAAGGACGCCCCCACTTTTGCTCTTTACGATAGCCTCGAAGTTGGTAAGCCGATTTCCTTTGCCTTGATGGAAGTGCAAATAGCCGTCGACATTTTGCGCTTTTGCGCCGAGGCGGGGGATAAATTATACGGCAGGACATCCACGACCATACCTGGAGCGTTCGCGTTCGAATTACTCGAACCCCGGGGCGTCGTAGCGGCAATCATTCCTTGGAATTTTCCGACGATCCAATGCGCGGCTAAAATTGGCGCGGCGATAGCGACAGGTAATGCTTGCATCCTGAAGCCATCGGAATTGGCCTTGAGTTCTGCGTTGAAAATGGCCGAAATGAGCGTCGCCAGCGGGTGGCCTGCAGAAGCGCTTAGCGTCGTGACGGGCGACGGCGAAACCGGCCGCTTGCTCGCCGGCAATCCTGCTGTAGATATGATCAGCTTCACTGGCTCGACCAAAACCGGCGCGGCGGTGATGGCGACGGCCGCCAGGTCCGGCTTGAAAAAAGTCGTGCTGGAATGCGGCGGAAAATCCCCCACCATCGTGATGGATGACGCCAAACATCTCGATCTCGAGGTCATAGCACAAACCATCGTGCAGGAAGTTATGTGGAACCAGGGACAGGTTTGCACGGCGAAAACGCGCCTTTTTGTTCATGCGGGGATTTTCGATGAATTGATGGATAAAATTGTCGCGGCCTGTCGGGCCTGGACCCCGGGCGATCCGCTCGACCCTGAAACCAATTTCGGCCCTCTGGTCAGTGCGGGCCAGCGCAGAATTGTCGAAGCTTATATCGAGAGCGGCCGAAATGCTGGAGCGGAGCAGCTTTATGGCAATGATGTTGTCCTACCTGACAGCGGAGAATTCGTCGCACCGACCGTATTCAGCACCCGCGACTCCTCGATTTCCATCGCCCGTGAAGAAATATTCGGGCCGGTTCTGACGGCACAGCCCTTCACCACCTCGGACGAAGCCATAACGCTCGCCAATGACAGCGATTATGGTTTATCGGCGACGCTTTGGACCACCGATTTTGCGACGGCGAATATCTGGGTCAAAGCCATAAAAGCGGGCATGGTTCGCGTCAACGGATCAAATAACTTGGCGGAAGAGCCGCTTTTCAGCCTTGCCGCCGAACCTTATAAACAGTCCGGCTTTGGCACCGACGGCGGACTTTCCGGCCTCGAAAATATGATGATCCGAAAATCCGCCTTTTTCTCCTTCGGGTAATTCAGGGCGACAATAGGACACCAACTCTCTCCTCTTGTCGCTTTAGGTGCACCCGCTATCGATTGTCCTCCATGATCATTGCCGCCCCTTTTTCGCCGATCATCATCGTCGGAGCATTGGTATTGCCCGACGTAATCAGCGGCATGATTGACGCGTCAACGACCCGCAAGCCGGCCACTCCCCTGACTCTGAGACGCTCATCGACCACGGCCGCGTCGTCATTCCCCATTTTACATGTGCCCGAAGGATGAACGGTGTCATAGGTCGCTGATCTCACCCATGCCGTCAGATCTTCCTGGGACTGCCGCGCGACGCCGGGCGCCACTTCGGATATGACATAGGGGGCTATGGCCGGTCGGGCGAAAATATCCCGCACACATTCGACCCCCTTAAGCATCGTCGCCATGGTTTTGCTTCCCTTGAGGAGTTCGGGATAAATGAGCGGATAATCTTGCGCATTGCTCGATGCGAGGGTTATTCTGCCTCTCCCCTCGGGTTGGCACGCATTGACTACAACCATGACCAGGTCTCTATCCGGTATCAGGAGCTTGCCATTGTCGCCGATCTCCAACCCAACCGGGGCAAAGGTCAGCTGAATATCAGGCGCGCACAAGCTGTTGTCGGAGCGCAGGAAAGCGACCGCCTGAGACATTCCCGAATTCGCCGGACCCTTTTTGAAGAACAGCCAATTCAAACCATGAATAGCTTGGTTCCACAGCGACATTTCCCGATTCCAGCTCGGCAATGCCATATGATATGTGACATAGACGGCCGGATGCTCCATATGATTGAGGCCGACGCCCGGACTATCCTGCACCACGGGGATTGCGAATTCCTCCAACTGATCGCGGGGGCCGATCCCGGATAACATGAGAATTTGTGGCGACCGGACAGCCCCACCGCTGACGATGATCTCGTTGATCGCGAATTGCTGCTGAGACGTGCCGCCTTTCTCAAATTCGACTCCGACCGCCTTTTGCTTCTCGAACAAAATGCGCTTAACGAACGCCTGGGTCAGAACCGTCAGATTGGAGCGTTTTAAGGCTGGACGCAGATAGGTAATCTCCGTGCTTTGCCGGATTCCTTTATAGGTGGTGCATGGTGTTCGGCCGACGCCCTCTTGGCGCTCGCCATTGATATCCGGGTTGTGGGGAATGCCGGCCTCGACTGCGGCCTCAATAAACACCTCGGACGCTTGAAGCATGGGATTGGCATATTCGACCCCAAGCGGACCGTCGCGGCCGTGATAGGCATCGCTGCCGATGGTGGTTTTCTCCGATTTCTTAAAATAGGGCAGGACATCAGCATAGGACCAGCCGGGATTGCCCAGCCGCTCCCAACGATCGTAATCTTGGGGATTGCCGCGAATATACATCATACCATTGATCGAACTGCTGCCGCCGAGCAGTTTTCCGCCGCCAAGCGCCTCGGTCCGGTCGCCGCAGGTCGGATCGGGCTCCATATCGTAGCACCAGTCGAAATAGGGATTGCCTTCGAGATACATGACGCCCCCGGGCGCGGTTACGACAGGGAGCCGCCCGGCCCGCCCGGCCTCCAGCAGCAGCACTTTGTTCTGTGGGTTTTCGGATAAGCGATTGGCGAGCACACAACCAGCCGAACCCCCGCCGATAATGATATAGGTCCACATAGATGTGTCTTCCACAAAAGCTACCGATATTCAAGGGCGGTGCGGTCGATCACCTTGCCGCCTTTAATCACCGCAACGATGTTTCTGGTATCGGTGATCTGGTCGGCAGGATTACCCTCGACAATCAACAGATCGGCGGTCAAGTTTTTCTGGATCGAACCAACCTGGTTTTCTATCTGTAGAATGACCGCATTATTGTAGGTCGCGCTTTGGATGACCGCCAAGTTTGGGACTTGGCCGCGGGTCCAGACCTCCATTTCATAATGCATTGCTTCACCATGGAACATCCCGGGAAACAGCGGATCGGTACCGAGGCCAACCAGTGTTCCGGCTTCGATCAAGCGCTTGGTGTTGGCGATACCGTTCTCGGGCCAGGTTTCCTCGCTGTTCTCAAAGAAGGCCTTGCCATAACCATGGTGGCCGGCTTCGACAAAACCGTCGATAATCGCCGTGGTATACTCGGGCGCGCGCATGGCCGTCAACTCGTCTTCCCCGTAAAGGTTGGCGACCAGCGGGCTATCGAGCACGGTGACACCTTCGGTCAGGATCCGATTGGTGCGGCGAAACAATTGGCGGACGATAGCGTTGGTGCCTATCGCCCAGATACCCTGCTTCTTCGCCTCCTCGACCTCTTCATCGGACAGAGGATGGGTGAAGGCGACATGGGCCCAACCATCGATTCCCGCCCGCACATAAGCTGTGGTGCCGATCCAGGCGCCGACATCGACCACCAGGCGCATATCCCGCTTGTGCGCTTCGGTGGCCAGTTGCTGCATCCGGATCAAGGGGATCATGACATAAGCCTTGATCCGGTCGACGCCGCGCTCCTGATGGAGGTCAAGCAGATTGATATAATCGGCCATGCGACTGAGCGCAGGGGCATTCAGAAAATCATCCCGTTCCGATGGCTCTTCGAAAATGTCGCCAACCGTATGAATGGTCGGACCGAGAAGATGCCCATCGTTGATGGCATCGCGTAAATCCGTGGCAATAACCAGCTCACTGCCCAAATCGCATATGGTGGTGACCCCGGCATAGAGATTGGCTTTCAAGACCCGCCCGATCTCCAGTGGCTTGTAGGTAGCGCCGGAGGGATTGACCGTCAGATGGGAATGTCCGTCGATTAGACCGGGCAGGACCGTTCGCCCCTCCCCCGAAATGACATACGCGTCAAGGCGCGCCTGAACGCTACCATGGCGACCAATTTGCTCAATTTTTCCATCGACGATGGCGATGTCATAGCCTTCCAGTGGCGCATTGCCGCGGCCGTCGATTATTCTGATATTCTTAATGAAAATCGGTCCTTGATGCAGAAAACCGGATTCTCGGGTTTCGTGTCCAGGCTTTGCCAAGGCGCCTGTCACCCACAACACGACCGTTGCGAAAATGGCTATTCTGCTCATTATTACTCCCACTCTGTCGGCACAATACATTAGGAGGCTTCTATCATAGCAGCCATCCCGTGGGGCCGTATTTGTAAGCATTAGAAATGCGTGTTCATATATTCAAAACACGCGTTTTCGAAACACGCACACTTATAAGCGCTTTTCATAAGAAACGAATAGCGTTTTCTAGTGCATGAATAGGAAAAAATGGATATGGTCCCTTATTCTGCGGGTAACCTAGAAATTAAAATATTTGAAGGGGACCTGTATGCGTCGTACTCGGATTATCGCTTCGATCCTGCCTGCGCTCTATTTCGTGCAGCCTTTGCCGCTCAATGCGCAAACCTACTTGGAAGAAATAACCGTAACCGCGACGAAGAGGTCTGAAAGCCTGCAGGATGTGCCCTTGGCGATTTCGGCTATCGCCACCGACACCATGGAAAAGCGGGGACTGGCGGAATTCAACGACTATCTTCCGATGATTCCGGGAGTCGCCTTTCAGGATCGTGGCGCCGGCCGTAACAAGATCGTCATTCGGGGTATTTCCTCGGGCGCCGATCCTGCGGAAACGCCAACTGTCGCGACTTATTTCGGCGAGGTTCTGGTCTCGGTGCTGCCGACCACCCAGCAAAGCAGCCCCAACATCAAGTTGTTCGATATCGAGCGGGTGGAAGTCTTGCGCGGACCGCAGGGCACGCTCTACGGAGCGGGCTCCATGGGTGGTACGGTGCGTATTCTGCCGGCACAACCCGATTTATACGAACATGAAGTTCTCGCTCAGGCGAGCCTGAACACGACCGCACATAGCAAACAGCTCGGCTCTGATTTCGGGGGCGCGGTCAATATCCCGCTCATTGAGGGCAAACTGGCTGTGCGTGCCGCTGCCTACCATTACCTCGACGCCGGTTTCGTCGATAACGCGGTTACACCTATCCCGGAATTCGATGTTCCGAATTTCAGCAAAAAAGACGTCAACGAGGTGACCGTAACGGGAATGCGGGTATCCGCGAAACTGCAAGCCACTGAACGCCTGGCCCTGACCACCATGGTATTTTACCAAGATACCGAAGCCGACGCCTTGCAGGAACATAACCCCGTACAAGCCGGAAAATTCGTCCAGAAGAGATATGCACAAGAAAAATTGGGCGATCGCATGAAGATTGCCAATATCGACATATCCTATGATGCGGACATGTTTAATTTCTTCTCGACAACGTCCTATCTCGAGCGGTCGACCAAGCAAACACGGGATATTTTTGGATTTTTTGGGATTCCGGCGGCGTTGCTCGACAACCAGAACGGGAATTTCTTCTCTCAAGAATTTCGCATGTCCTCGCAATCCGAAAGTCCATTTCAGTGGATCGGCGGTGTCTACTATTCTCTGGAGGAGGGGAAGATGCGCCAAAACGGTCATTTCAGCGGGACCACCGTTGATGCCGAGCGCCGCTTCCAGAATCTCCTGCTTGGCGCGCCGGTTCTGGGGCCGAACGACGATCCTTTTCCTTGGGTGCGCAGCGTGACCAGGCCCGAAACTGAACAAATTGCGGCCTTTGGCGAGATCTCCTACGCCATCACCCAACGCCTGACCGCCACTGTGGGCGGGCGAATGATGAAATATAATCAGACCGTCGATCGCAGCCATGAAGCCTCGCTTCTCGAAGGCGATGCGGTTGAGGACAGCGTGATGATGTCGGAAAAAACATTCACGCCCAAATTTCATTTCAAATACGCGCAAAACGACGATATTAGCTATTATACGCAAGCCGCGAAGGGCTTCCGTATCGGTGGCACCAACCAGAGACTGCCGAGCTTATGCGATGCCGATCTCGCTAATCTGGGCCTGTCCGCAGCACCGGAATCAACTGAATCCGATTCCATATGGAGCTATGAAGCGGGAGCGAAAGCGCGTCTGGCCGATGGCCGCGTCACTCTGAATACGGCCGCTTTCAAGATCGATTGGAGAGATATTCAGACCAACATCGTCATGCCCACCTGCGGATTCCAAACCGCATCCAATGCCGGCAAAGCGTCGAGTAAAGGGGTCGAGGTCGAATTGATCGCCGCCCTGACCGACGATTGGTCGATCGACCTCAGCGCGTCCTGGATCAATGCCGTTCTGGAGGAGGACACTATCCCTGAATCCGGGCTGGAAGGGCGGAAGGGCGATCGACTGCCCGGGCTTCCCAAATATAACCTGCATGGTGGGATCCAGTATGACTTCGCATTGAGAGATCATATCGATGCTTTCGTTCGCAGCGACGCGAGCTATGTCGGCGGTTACTACAACAGCTTTACAAACGCGCGCCTCGGAAGTGGTGAATCAGGTGATTATATACTGTTCGACTTCCGGGCTGGGATCACCGTCGCCTCTTGGTCGATCGAAGCATTCGTGAAAAACGCCTTCGACAAGACGGTTATCTTGCTGAGCGATCCGGAATTTCCCGATGGCCGGGAAACCGTCGGACGTCCCCGGACGATCGGAGTAACGGCACGATATAGAATGTAGGCTATTTTCACAGTCAATATGCCGGCAGAGCCGATTGGGAGAACCTCAATCGGCTTTTTTTGCCGTTCAACCACCGTAGTTTGCTTGTTGCGATTAACTTGGATATCATTCGATATTCAACTGTGATGGCTGTATCACCTAGTCATCCAGAGAAAAAGAGGGGGCGCCGATGGGCGGGGCAAATCAAAGCGGTCATATGGTGCTGGCCAGCTGTGAGACCGTTCCCCCCGTCTTCACGGAAACGCCCCTTGCCCTGCATCCCTCCGCTCGGGGATGGGGAAAGCAACAACAGCTCCCATCCGGTTTGTTGATCGCTTATGAAAAATTCGATCTGGACAGGGGATTCCACGAAAGTTACGGCGGCGATGACTTCCTTCAGCTTCATATCAGGCTGTCCGGACAAAGCCGCATCAAATCCCAGAAAACAATCGAGCAGACCATCGATTCTTCAACTTTCGGTATTTTGATCCACCCGAACGATGCTGAAAAAAGACATTACAGATCTGACGTCGGGGGCAGTCACGAATCCGTTACTTTGATTTGCAATCAACAAATGCTGAACGATATTTATCGCATCGACCCCACTTTGAATCCACCTGAAATTTCAAGGTTTCTTACCGGTCAGGCCTGCGATTTTTATTTGGCGGCGATGCCTCTGAAGGCAGAAATGGCTATGGCGGCGCGAGCGCTTTTGGAATGCAACATCGACCGATCCGTGCAGCATCTCTATGTCGAAGCCAAGGCCCTGGAGCTCCTCTCCTATTCGTTTGAAATTTTACACGGCATGGCACGACCGGCCTCTCAACGCCACCAAATCTCCGCACGAGATATTCGCCGTCTTCGGGAAGCTCATGAGCTGATCAGCGCCCATTACATCAATCCTTTGACGATCAAGGAAATTGCGCGTCGCGTCGGCGTCAATGAGCCAAAGCTCTGTGTGGGCTTTAAAAGCCTGTTCGGCTTGACGATTTACGAGCTGACCCAAAAACTACGAATGAGTCACGCGCTCGACCTTTTGAGAGACAGCGAGATGAGCATTACGCAAATCGCCTTTGACGTCGGTTATGAACATCCCAGCAATTTCGCCACTGCCTTCAAGCGTATAACGGGTATTTCTCCGACCGCGGCGCGATCCGCAGCAAAAACCTCAAGCCGTCCTTCGATCGACATAGGTGACGATCTGGTGGATTGATCGGATCGAAAAGTGTCCGATTTTGTTAGCCGAGTCGGGCTATCGCTGTTATTTCTGCAGGCCGACCGCATTATGTACCGTCTCCCTGGCCCAATCATGTCCCAATTGTTCCGCCGCAACGCCTAATATCGTATGATCCATACGCAAACCCACAGGCAACGGAAATAATAATGCGGGACAAACTGGACAAGATGGATCGTCACATCCTCTACCTGCTGCAGCGCGACGCCGGTCTCAGCGCCGCCGAGATCGCGGACAAAGTCGGGCTCACCCAGCCCCCCTGCTGGCGCCGGATCAAGCGCCTCGAGGATCTGGGCATCATCCAGAAACGGGTTGCGCTGCTGGACCAGCGCAAACTGGGCCTGAACGTCACCGTCTTCGCGCGGGTCAAGCTGTCCGCCCACGGCAAGCGCTCGCTGCCGGAGTTCGAGGAACAGATCCGCGAGCTGCCGGAAGTGCTGGAATGCCACACCGTGATGGGAGACTACGACTTCCTGCTGAAGATCGTCACCCGGGACATCGACACCTATGAGACCCTGTTCCGGCAAAAGCTGTCGCAGATGCCGACAGTACAGGAAATCCACTCCAACGCGGCGCTATCGCGAATCAAGCTTACCACCGAGCTGCCGCTGGACTTCAACCAGATGACGACGTAGCGCAGAATTGCGCGATCTGCGCATAAAAGTGATTGATCTGGTGCCTCCTGCCCAGAGCTGCCTGCGCCATCTGGCATAAATCATCCAAAACATCCTGCAATGACGCGCATCAACGCATAGTTAATTCCCGCCGCCTGAGCTATATTTCTTCTCTGCCGGGGGCGGCTATCGCGTGCCCGGAAGAAGGAGCTGGGGTGTGATCCACCCGCAGTCCAGACAAACAGTCACGCACCGTAACCCGGTGCCAGCGCAGACGCCCCGGCGGCCCTCACAAATGCGGCAGCCGGAGGCACAGGAGTGTATTATGCCTACGCCTACCGCCGGTCCCGCCGGCGCGTTCGCCAGCAAGTTGTATGTGCCGACAGGCTCTTCCCGCCCCGGCGAGACCCCTGATTTCAGCGCCCTGAAGCTGGTCAGCGAGACCGGGTCCTTCCAGCCGGCGACCGACTGCGAAGCCGGCGATACCGTGCCTCTCGCCCGCGGCCTGGTGCGGGTGCTGGACGATCAGGGCGAGGCCGGCGGTCCCTGGCAACCCGAGCTGTCGGACGAGCAGCTGCTGCAGGGCCTGCGCCACATGCTGCACGTGCGTGCCTACGACGATCGCATGTTCCGCATGCAGCGCCAGGGCCAGCTCTCGTTCTACATCAAGTCCACCGGCGAAGAGGCGGTGGCGGTGGCCCAGGGCATGGCGCTGCGAGGTGGCGACATGCTGTTTCCCGCCTACCGCCAGCAGGGTCTGCTGTTTGTGCGCGGCCGCGATGTAGTCGACATGATGTGTCACTGCATCTCCAATGCGCGGGACAACTGCAAGGGCCGCCAGATGCCGGTGTTCTACACCTGGAAGGACGGCAACTTCTTCAGCATTTCCGGCAACCTCGCCACCCAGTACAGCCAGGCCGTGGGCTGGGCCATGGCCTCCGCCTACAAAGGCGAGGACCACATCGCCACCACCTGGGTCGGAGACGGCAGCACTGCGGAAGCCGATGTGCACAACGCAATGTTGTTCGCCGCGACCTACCGGGCACCCGTCATTCTCAATATCGTCAACAACCAGTGGGCGATATCCACACCGCAGGCCTTCGCCGCTACCGGCACTACGTTTGCCGCCCGGGCCCTGGGCTACAACATTCCCGGCATAAGGGTAGACGGCAATGATTTCCTCGCGGTGTACGCGGTGACCGAGTGGGCCGCCCTGCGCGCGCGGCAGGGCCTGGGGCCGACCGTGATCGAGTTGCTGACCTACCGGGTAGCCGGCCATTCCACCAGCGACAATCCCGATGCCTACCGTGCCCAGGGCGAAGGCGATGCCTGGCCGCTGGGCGATCCGGTGACGCGGCTCAAGCAGCACCTGATCGGCCGCGGCGTGTGGAGCGAACAACAGCAGCAGGAGCTGGAGGCTGAACTGAAACAGTCCATCACCGACGCCTGGAAGCAGGCCCTGTCACACGGCTCACTCGAAGACGGGCCGCACTGGCCAGTGGCCACCATGTTCGACGATGTGTTCCAGCACATGCCCGCTCACCTGCTGCGCCAGCGGCAGCAACTGGAGGACGAGACATGAGTTCACCCTCCAGGCCAGCAGCCGACAACGCGGATGACGCAACGGCCCCGGCCGATTCCGACAAGCTGACAATGAGCATGGTGCAGGCGATCAACTCGGCGCTGGATTGCACCATGGCAGCCGACCCCACAGTGCTGGTCATGGGGCAAGATGTGGGGTTTTTCGGCGGCGTATTCCGCTGCACCGAAGGCCTGTATGACAAATATGGCCCCCACCGCGCCCTGGACACGCCGATCACCGAAGGTGGCATCGTCGCCGCGGCCATCGGTATGGGGGTAAACGGCCTGCGTCCCGTGGTCGAGATGCAGTTTGCCGACTACATCTATCCGGCCATCGACCAGATCATCAGCGAGCTGGCGCGGCTGCGCCATCGCAGCGGCGGCGAGTACTTCGCGCCGGTCACCATCCGCGCGCCCTGTGGCGGAGGCATCCGCGGCGGACAGACCCATTCCCAGAGCCCCGAGGGCATATTCACCCATGTCTGCGGCCTGAAAACCGTGATGCCCTCCAGTCCCTATGACGCCAAGGGCTTGCTGATCAGTGCGATCGAGGATGACGATCCGGTGATGTTCTTCGAGCCCAAGCGCATCTACAATGGCCCTTTCCATGGCCACGACAATAATGGCGGCAGTGGCAGTTGGAGTGAACACCCGCTGGGTCAGGTGCCAGCCGGACACTACCGCATCCCGCTGGGCAAGGCGGCGACCATCCGCGCGGGCAGCCAGGTGACGGTGCTCGCCTATGGCACCATGGTGCACGTCGCCGCCGCGGCCATCCGCGCCAGCGGCATAGATGCAGAACTGCTGGACCTGCGCAGCCTGCTGCCTCTGGACATCGAGGCCGTCGCGGAGTCGGTACAGAAAACCGGCCGCTGCGTGATCATCCATGAGGCCACCCGCACCAGCGGCTACGGGGCGGAACTGGTGGCAGAGGTACAGGAGAACTGCTTCTGGCAGTTGCGCGCTCCCATCGAGCGGGTGACCGGCTGGGACACTCCCTATCCGCACGCCTTTGAATGGGAGTACTTTCCCAGCCAGCGGCGCATCATAGAAGCACTGCAACGCACCCTGGCATATCACTGAGGCAGTCGACGACAGATTATGGGAATTTACAGTTTCAAACTACCGGACCTCGGCGAAGGCATCGTCGAATCGGAAATCAGCAAATGGCACGTCGCAGTCGGTGACAGCGTCACCGAAGATCAGCATATCGCCGATGTAATGACCGACAAGGCCGTGGTGGAAGTGACAGCCCCCGTCGACGGCGTGGTAACCGCCCTGGCCTGCGAGGCGGGCGAGGTACTGGCCGTGGGCCGCGAGCTGATCCGCTTCGAAGTGGCGGGCAAGGGCAATGTCGAAGCCGGAGCCGGGCAACCCGCCGCCGATGAGCCGCCCGCAGCCGGGCCAGCCCAATCACAGGCACCGCAGGACGCCGACACAGCACCCGCACCAGAAGGGGCAGGCAACGATGACAGCGGCGCCAGCGCCAAAGAGCGCAGCGCCGGGACGACGGCGACAACATCCGACATACTCCCGGCGCAAGCCGCGACCAGCGCTGAAACAGCCGCCGGCCTGCACAGCGAAGCCCCTGCTCCGGCCCTGCCCCACCGCACCGTACTGACCTCGCCCTCCGTCCGCCAGCGGGCCAGGGAACAGGGTATCGACCTCAGCCTGGTGCCGGGCAGCGGTCGCGAAGGCCGTATCGACAATCGCGACCTGGACGCATTTATCGCCGCCACCGGCTCCCGGGCCGGCGGCAGTCAGCTACGCCGACGCAGCGGCAGCAGGGAAATACCCATCACCGGCCTGCGCCGGGTCATCGCCCGCAAACTGGCCGCGGCCAAGCGCAATATTCCGCACTACTCCTATATCGAGGAAATCGACCTAACCCGGCTGGAGGAGCTGCGCGCACAGCTGAACAGCAATCGCAAGGACGGGCAAGCCAAACTGACCCTGCTGCCCTTCATCATGCTGGCGCTGGTACGGGTGCTGCCCCGCTTTCCACATTGCAATGCACACTTCGATGACGAGACCGAGGTCCTGACCGAATACGAGGCGGCACATATCGGTATCGCCACGATGACCGAACGCGGCCTGATGGTGCCGGTACTGCGCCACGTCGAGGCACTGGACCTGTGGCAGGTGGCGGACGAGCTTGCCCGCCAGGGAGAGGCGGTGCGGCAGCAGCGCGCCCCGGCGGCGGACCTGAAAGGCTCTACCATCACGATCACCAGCCTCGGTGCGATCGGCGGCATCGCCACCACACCGGTCATCAATGCGCCGGAAACAGCCATCATCGGCATCAACAAACTGCAGCAGCGGCCGGTGGTGCGCGATGGCAACATCGTGGTGCGGAGCATGATGAACATATCCGCCTCGTTCGACCATCGCATTGTCGACGGCTATGATGGCGCCCAGCTGGTGCAGGCGCTGAAACAGCTGCTGGAGCAGCCGGGCGCTATTTTTGTGCCTTATTAACCTGTTGGACGGCACTTGCTTTAATGGTTAGGTGCCAATAATCCGGTCACTACTTCCGGAGAGTACTTTCGAGACACGCCGTGAACCCGTCCATGGGGGCTCGGTTGCCGCAGGGCCTGCCCCGCGAACGCAGTGAGTGCTTTGGGCATCCATGCGGCAAACGGTCTCGAAAGTACTCTCCGAAAGTAGCGCCCTCACATCGAGCGAGGCCCTAAACAAGTGCCATCCATTACTTGGTTAAATTGTATTTACTTCGGGTCACTCCGATGGCAGGCCGGCGTCCTGGAAGGGTGCTTTCGAGACCGTATGCGACATGGATGTCGCATCCGAGCCCCCATGGATGGGTCTACGGCGTGTCTCGAAAGCACCCTTCCAGGATGTCGGCCGGACTACGAAGTCCCAAACCCTTGATAAAACCACAGGGACCTGCCGCTATTAACCAAAGACCGACCCAAGGAAACATGAAAAGATGAAGTTATCCGCCTTTGGCGACAAGTTTGCCGGCCAGTCCGGTATCGTCGAGTTGATGAGCGATCTGGGCAGCGCGCTCAACGAAAACCCCGACATGATTTTCATGGGCGGCGGCAACCCCGGCCGCCTGGCCGAGGTAGAAGCGGTTTTCCAGCAGCGGCTGGAAGCCCTGATGCGGGATCCGGCCGGGCGGCACAGCCTGTTCGGGATCTACCAGTCTCCCCAGGGTGACCTGGAGTTCCGCCAGCAGCTGGCTGCATTCCTGCGGGCACAGCTTGGCTGGAACCTGGGCGCAGCCAATATCGCGGTCGCCAACGGCAGTCAATCGGCATTCTTCATCCTGTTCAACATGCTGGCCGGCGCGATGGCCGACGGCAGCCGGCGCGCTATCCACCTGCCGCTGGCGCCGGAGTATCTGGGCTACGCCGATGCCGGGCTCAGCGAACCGTTCTTTACGGCGACGCGGCCTGGGATAGAGTTGCTGGACGGACAGCAATTCAAGTATCACGTGGATTTTTCCTCGCTGCAGCTGGACCAACACACCGCAGCCCTGTGCGTCTCCCGTCCCACCAATCCTACCGGCAATGTCCTCACCGACGAGGAGGTCGCCCATCTCGATGCGATCGCCCGCGAGCGGGATATTCCGCTGATCATCGATGGCGCCTATGGTCTGCCCTTTCCCAATATCAGCTTTGTCGCCGCCACGCCGCACTGGAACGACAACACCATCCTTGCGCTGAGCCTGTCCAAGCTGGGACTGCCGGGGGTGCGCACCGGCATCATCGTTGCCCGCGAGGAGATCATCGAGGCCTATACCAATGCCAACACCATCGTCAACCTGGCCTGTGGCACGCTGGGACCGGCGATCGCGAAGGCACTGTTTCGCAGTGGGGAGATCCAGTCCCTGACCCGCGACCATGTCACACCGTTCTATCGCGACCGGTCACAGCAGACGCTGCAGTGGTTCCGCGAGGAGCTGGGCGACCTGCCCTGGCGCTGCCACAAGCCGGAGGGCGCGATATTTCTGTGGCTCTGGTTCGAGGGCCTGCCGATCACCAGCCAGGAGCTGTATCAGCGGCTGAAACGGCGCGGTGTGCTGATCGTGCCCGGCCACAACTTTTTTGTCGGCATGACGGATGACTGGAGCCACAAGCACGAATGTGTGCGGGTCTCCTATGCCCAGGATGCCGGCGCGGTGCGCCAGGGGGTAAAACTGATCGCCGAGGAAGTCAGGCTGGCCTACGAGGACGGCTGACCTCGGCCGGCGCAGGGTCCGTTGCGGCGCCCCGCAAGCTGGCATTCCGCTGCCGGCGATGGGACAGCAACGGCACCAGGATCATGAAATAGGACAGCACAAACAGCCCGATGCCGGCCCAGACCACTCGATTGTAGTCGCCCCCGGCCAACAGTGTGGCCGCAAGCGCCGGACCCACCGCCAGGCCCAGCATCTGGGCGGCGACCGCGTAAACCACGACTCTGCCGTGGCGGTCAAAACTCGCCATCGCGGCCAGCAGGAAAGGATGGCTCAGGTTCCAGGCGAAATTGTACACGCACACGGTTACGACGTAGACCAGTGCACTGAAGGCGTCCAGCACTGCCGCCAGCACCAGCGCGCCCCCCAGTACCCCCACCGCCAGCGGCAGGATGCGTCCGTAGCGGTCACCCGCCATCGCAGCCACCAGTGCCCCGGCGATGCCCAGGAACTGGGACAGCATCAGGCCGTTGGCGACAGCCTGCTCAGTCATGCCCGCATTGGTGCCGATCAGGAACAGGTAGGCCCAGATCACGCCCTGGGCCAGAAAATAGGTGAACATTGCCAGGATCGCGAAGCAGCGCATATCAACGCCCATGTCGACAGCGTCGGCGTTGACCTGCAAATGCTCCTGGCCCGAGTCCGGCAAGCGCGACAGGCACCACCAGCCGGAGAGGCCATACAGCGCAAACCCGATGATCAAGCCCCGCACGCCCACTGCCTCCAACACTGCCGGCATCACCCACAGGCCCAGCGCGCCAAAGGTCAGCACCCCCATGATCAGATAGCCAAAATTGCGGTCGGAATTGCGGGTCAGGCCCATCACTGTAAAAGTGATCGAGATCAGACCACCGGCGCCGACACCGGTAACGAAACGCCACCATGCGAACCAGAGGGTCTGGTCCGCCGCGAGCGACAGCAGGTTCCCCGCCACAAACAGCAGCAGCGACCCGCGCAGGATGCGTTGCCAGCTGTATTGGTGTCCCCCAGGGCCAGCACCAGGGTGGTCAGCGCTATGCCCCAGACTTCGGCGGAGGCGATATAACCGGCAGCCTGCTCGCTCAGGCCGTAGAACCCCACCAGTCCCTGCACAAACCCCGGTTGCACGATGAACACCGCCGCGCCGACTGTCGCCAGAAAGATGGTGGCGAGCAGGGAGCCGCGGCTGTTCACATCCAGCGGTGTGGTGTTAATCTTCACGGCGTCTGGCATAGTGAGCGCTTCGACAAGAATACAAGCTCGATTATGCGCAAGCTCACGGCACAACACTATCCGCCAAAAGTATGACGAACCACAGCGTCAGCGAGAACTTTCCGAATCATTTCCAGCGCGAAAGCCTGGACCTGGTCAATAATCTGCTGCCGCTGAGTTCCTCGGGGTTCTACCTGGTCGGCCCGGACATGCGTCACCGAGGGGTGGTGTTGCGCAACCTGCCGGCCCAGGCCGAGCGGGACTATGCCCGCAGTTTTCGCGAACTGGACCCCTTGCGCCCGAGCCGGTTCCAGCGCAGCGATACCCGGGTGGCCTGCATCGACGAACTGGCGACGGAAGCGGAATTGCTGGCCTCGACTTACTACCGGCAGTTCATGGTACCGCTCAACCACCGCCATGTGGCGGACATGTTTTTCCGCCGGGACCAGGATATCATTGCCGTGTTGACCATGTTGCGGGCGGCGGACCTGGGTCCGTTTTCCAGCCGGGAGTTGACGCTGTTGCGCACTCTACAGCCCTTTCTCGAATTCACGCTGAACAGCGTTTATCTGCCCAGGCGCTACCGGGAACGGGAATCCATCCAGCAGCAGCACCAGCTCACCGAGCGCGAACTGGATGTGGTCGAACTGATCATAGCCGGCGCCAGCAACAAGATGATCGCAGCGGAACTGAACCTGGGCATTGCCACGGTAAAAACCCACATCCAGCATATCTTTCACAAACTGGAGGTTCCGTCCAGGACGGCGCTGAGTGCCCGCCTGCTGGGCGATCTGAACCTGCGGCAATAATCCCGCCGAAGTCCAGCGGGGCCACGGCATTCATCCTTTTGGCGGATAGTGTCGGCGGCCGCAACCCCCTAAGATAGCCCGACACATTGCTGTCTCATGTTTTCGCAGAGTAGGGACTGGGGACTTCGATCTCCGAGACATCAACCGGGGTGGGGTGTTCAAGACACGCCGTGAACCCCTCCCTGGGGGCTCGGTTGCAGCATCCATGCTGCAAACGGTCTTGAACACCCCACCCCGGTTGATATCTCTACTCTGGCTGCCGAAATCCAGACAGCAATGAGTGCCACGATAGCTGTGCACAACCCGAATACCGCGTGGCAATGGAGGATTTCCGTGACTGAGCAAGGCAACAAATCACTGCTACAGCGCCGCTACCAGGTGCTGGGCAGCCATTCGCCGCTGTTCTACGACGAGCCGCTGCATCTGGTGCGGGGTGAGGGCGTGTGGCTCTACGATGTCGATGGGCGCCGCTATCTGGATGTATACAACAATGTACCCCATGTGGGCCACTGTCACCCCAGGGTGGTCGAGGCGATCGCCCGGCAGGCCGCCACGCTCAACCTGCATACCCGCTACCTGCACGACAATATCGTCAGCTACGCCGAACGCCTGACCGCGAAATTCGATCCCTCGCTCAACATGGCCATGCTGGCCTGCAGCGGCAGCGAAGCCAATGAAGTCGCGCTGCGCATGGCCCGCCACCACAGCGGTGGCCAGGGCATCATCGTCACCGACTTCGCCTACCATGGCAACACCGAGGCGGTCGCCGAAACAGGCACGAGCTTCATGCCCGAGGCGCAGCTTACCCGCCGGGTCCGGTCTTTCCCGACCCCGACTGCTACCACCACCCGGACGGGATCAGCCCGGATCGACTGGCGGATTACTACGCCGACGCGGTACAGGCGGCGATCGACGCCTTCGCCGCGGACGGGATCAAGCTGGCGGGCATTCTGGTGTGTCCGGATTTCGCCAATGAGGGCCTGGTCAATGTGCCGGCCGGGTTCATGGCCAAGGCAGTGGACCGGGTACGCGCCGCTGGCGGCCTCTATATCGCCGACGAGGTACAGGGTGGTTTTGGCCGCACCGGCAAATACTGGTGGTCGCACGAATGGTCGGGAGTGATTCCCGATATCGTGACGCTGGGCAAACCGATGGGCAACGGTCACCCGGTGTCCGGCG
This sequence comes from Kineobactrum salinum, assembly GCF_010669285.1. Lineage (GTDB taxonomy): Bacteria > Pseudomonadota > Gammaproteobacteria > Pseudomonadales > Halieaceae > Kineobactrum > Kineobactrum salinum. The sequence goes on from NZ_CP048711.1 coordinate 820,859, forward strand.
TGGTGGCGCGGGGAGACCTGGTGGAGGCTTTCGGAGCGTGGGGCATGTATTTCAATACCTTCGCCGGCAACCCGGTTTCCTGCGCCGCAGCGCTGGCGGTGCTGGACGTACTGGAACAGGAGCGATTGCTGGACAACGCGGTGGAGGTGGGCGCGTACGTGGCCAGCGGCCTGCGCCGCCTGCAGGACAAGCACGAGCTGATTGGCGACGTCCGTGACAAGGGCCTGTTCTTCGGCGTGGAGCTGGTGAAAAACCGCACCACCCGGGAGCCCGCGGCTGCCGAGAGCAAGGCGCTGGTCAATGCCATGCGTCGTGAAGGGGTGCTGATCAGCGCCATCGGACGCCAAGGCCAGGTGCTCAAGATGCGCCCCCCGATGCCTTTTTCCAGGGACAACGCAGACCTGCTGCTGGAGACACTGGACCACTGCCTTGGCGAAACAGGAAAGGAACAACATGACTGATTTTTATCAATTGGATGCAGCGGGACAAACGGCCTGCATGACCGAGTTGGCGCAGGCGGCACTGACTCACTGGCAGATCGGCGTAGCTGACCTCGCCCTGATCAAATACCGGGAAAATGCGGTATTCTGTGTAACCGATACTGCCGGCACCCGCTTTGCGCTGCGCATTCACCGGGCCGGCTACCACAGCGATGCCGAACTGCGCTCGGAATTGCAGTGGATCCGGGCGCTGGACCAGCACGGAATCGCGGTACCCTCCGTCATCCCCACACGAGACGGCGCCAGCTTCGCTGTCGTGCAGACGGCCAGCGTCCCCGAAGCGCGCCAGGTCGACCTCTTCGCATGGGTATCCGGCAGCCAGTTGGGCGCAGTGGAAGCGGCCGGCGCCCTTGCCGCACCGGTGGTCGAAACTTACCAGACCATTGGCGCGCTGGCCGCACAACTGCACAACCAGGCCACCTGCTGGCAGCCGCCCGCCGATTTTCAGCGCCACAGCTGGGATGCGCCGGGGCTGGCGGGAGAGCAACCTTTCTGGGGCCGTTTCTGGGAGCTGCAGGCGCTCAATCCGGCGCAGCGAAAGCTGCTGCTGACCGCCCGGGACAGGGTGTTTGCGGACTTGCAGCACTATGGCGCCTCGCCAGAGAACGCGGACCGCTACAGTCTGATCCACGCTGACTTTGTCGCCGAGAACCTGCTGGTGGACGGCGACCAGGTGCGCCTGATCGACTTCGACGACGCCGGCTTCGGCTGGCATCTGTTCGAACTGGCGACGGCGCTGTACTTTGAGAAGGACCAACCCCATTACAGCGATGCGTTTGCCGCCCTGATCGAGGGCTACCGCCGGCACCGCAGCCTGCCGGACGCGCAGTTGGCCCGGATGCCGTTATTCTACGCAGCGCGAAGCTTCACCTACCTGGGCTGGGTACATACCCGCCAGGAAACCGAAACCGCCCGCGAGATGACGCCGATGCTGATTGAAAAGGCCTGCGCGGTAACCGACGAATATCTGTCAACACATTGAAGGCCAGGAACTCACAGGGGAGCCAGAACAATGAATAATCTGCACGACAAGGTAGCAATAGTCACCGGTTCCGGACAGGGTATCGGTGCGGGTATTGCCCGGGTTTTTGCCCACGCCGGCGCCAGGGTAGTGGTCGCCACCCGTACCGCCAGCAATGGCCAGGCCACAGTGGACGATATCACCAGCGCCGGTGGCGAGGCACTGCTGATCCAGTGCGATGTCGGCAAGCGCGACGCGGTGGAGGACATGGTGGCGCAGACACTGGCCCATTTTGGCCGCGTTGATATCGGTATCCACAATGCGGCCATCTACCCGCTGCACAATATCGAGGAACTCACCGACGAGGTGTTGGACAATACCCTGGCCGTCAATATGAAAGCAGCTTTCTGGCTGACCCAGGCCTGTCTGGCACCATTCCGGCAGCAGGGCGGCGGACGGTTGATCTTTACCTCATCGGTGACCGGGCCGCGGGTGGCGATGCCGGGCACCTCACACTACGCCATGTCCAAGGGGGGCTGAACGGTTTTATCCGCACTGCGGCGCTGGAATTTGCCCGCCAGAACATCACCGTAAACGGGGTTGAGCCCGGCTATATTCTCACCCAGGCCATGTCCGCGCTGGGCGACGAGGCCGCATTGCAGGCCATGGCCGAATGCATTCCCCAGGGCAGGCTGGGAGCGCCCGAAGACATCGCCCATGCGATGCTGTTCCTGGCCTCGGACGAGGCCTCCTACATCACGGGCCAGACCATTGTGGTCGACGGCGGTTCCACGCTGCCAGAGAGTCAGGTGGTAATGGACGGGTTCTACGATTGAATCGATTGCGCCTTCATAGGGACATCGAAGATCTGCGATAGCGATCCGGTATCGCGGCCATCCAGCCAAAGGTATCTTCCGCCCTCCCCTCCTGAATGTCGAGCAGGGCCTGACGCAGGGAGGCGGTGATTGCGCCGCCCTCCGGCGGCAGCTGGCAACGGCGGCCATCTGCTTCGCCCAGCTCCCTGATCGGCGCGATGATCGCTGCGGTCCCACAGGCAAAACATTCGCTGCAGCGCCCCTGGGCGATCCACTCCAGCAACTCGTCGACGGCGATGCTGGTTTCCTCGACCTCCAGCCCGCGCGAGCGGGCCAGCTGGATCACCGAGTCGCGGGTAATCCCGGCCAGGATGGATCCGGTCAGGGTCGGGGTGAGCAGGCGGCCGTCCACCACCGCAAAGAAGTTCATCCCGCTCAACTCTTCGATATCCCGCCGCTTCACCGGGTCCAGCCACAGGGTCAGGTCATAGCCCAGCTCCGCACAGCGGGCCGCCGACTGCAGCGCGCATGCATAATTGCCACCAACCTTGGCGGCGCCGATGCCGCCCCCGGCCACCCGCGATTCGCCACGTTCGATCAACAGGCTCATGCTGCCGGGATGATAGGCCTGCGACGGGCTGGCAATGACCATGAAGCTCACTTCCCGGGCAACGCCCATGCCGAGATTGCTCTCGGTACCGAACAGGAAGGGCCGCAGGTACAGGGACTCGCCGCTGGCGCCGGGGATAAAAGCCTCATTGAGGGCGGTAACCCCGAACACGCCATCCACATACACTGACTCCGGCACCGCTGGCAGACACAGCCTGGCGGCGGAACTGTTCAGCCTGCGCCAGTTCATCTCCGGGCGAAACAGCGCAGCCTCCCGTCCATCGACGCGATAGGCTTTCAGGCCTTCAAAAACCTCCTGGGCGTAATGCAGGACCTTGGCGCCCGGTTCCAGCGCAATGGGTCCGTAGCGTTGAAATTCCCCTGGTAGCCACTGGCCGTCGCGATAGTCGGCACGAAACATTGCCGGCCCGAACACGCTGCCAAAACCCAGCACCTCGGGCAGACAAAAAGCGGCTATTGCCTCGTCCAGACCGTCCTGCAACTGAAAACCGGTGTCCTGAATGCCGTGGTCCGGCACTGGCTGGGTCATCTTTTTTCCTCCGATGTTTTACCGCCAAATATACCCGGACCGGCTCGCATATGTTTGCCTGAAAGCGGCAGCCTGCCGTCGGCCAATGCATATTCTATTCCGAAACGGTGTTGTTGGCGCAGCACTGTGCCGGCAGTTACCCGGGGGAGCAGTCAATACCGCGGTACCAGCCTGTGCATAGAATGCCGCCAGTTCATCGAGATTCTTGACTGACAGGTCGCCGAGATAGCTCTGGTGCAAATTGCGGTAATCGGCGAAGCCCTGGATGGTGGCGTTGACCACAAAGTTGTAGCGCATCTTGAACTGTCTGGGTTTTAGTTCGGGCAGCAGCGGGCGCTTCAAGCGGGCGAAACGGTTGGCACTGTGCCCGGCGGATTTGCCGAGCAGCGCAATCACCTCCGGGATGCCATCAAATTCCATTCGCGCCAGTGTACGCACCGCATCGTAGCCCCAGTCGTAGCCCTCTATGATGTCGACATAGGCCTGGACAAGCACATCCATTGCCTCGCGCACAGTGATGGTCTCGCACGCTGCCCGCCGTTCCAGAGCGCACAGCTGGTCTTCACGGACCTTGTCAAAATGAGTCTGGATAAAGTCATCGACCGCTTCAATCAGCCCCAACTTGCTGCCGAAGTGATAGTGCAGCGCGGAATTGTTTCTGGACCCGGCCTCCCGGTTGATCATGCGCAGCGATACCGACTCCACCCCATGGTTGGCAAACAGGCGAATCGCCGCCAGGATCAGCTTGCGCCTGGCTTGTTCTGAGACGGGTCGGTCGATACTCATATTGCAGTGTCCGAGAGTTGAAATGCAGGTCGATAATACTGCTTTACGGCGGCCCGGTCACACGCCGATGAGCCACTTCCGGAGCCTCCCCTGCAGCCGGTATCCCCGAGCCTGGCATCGTGGTACTTTTTTGGAGAAAATAAGCGGTATCTGCGCTGCGCAGCGGGTAAACTGCCTGCGCTACTACAATAAATTCATCGGAACACGGGGATGACAATGCAAAAACCGATCTTCACATCCAGACTCAGCCTGGCTGCCCTGCTGGTGGCATCCGCCAGCACCGTTGCTCAGGAGCCCGCCAACACTGTACTTGAGGAAGTTCTGGTCACGGCCCAGAAGCGTACCGAAAGCCTGACCGATGTACCGATCTCCATCGCTGTCATGAGCAGTGAAGCGCTCAGCAAGACCGGTGTGCGGCAAATGCATGAAGTGGCCGAATTCATTCCCAACATGAGTATTTCAGGCGGCAATGACAGCTCCACCGCGGTCAGAATCCGCGGCGTTGGCGCCACTACCCGCAACATTGGTTTCGACACCCGGGTCGGGGTCTACGTCGACGGGATCTACATGGGCCAGTCGCCCGGCCAGAATGTGGATATTCTGGACCTGGATCGGGTGGAAGTGGCGCGCGGGCCCCAGGGCACCCTGTTTGGCAAGAACACTGTGGCGGGCGCCATCAACCTGATTACCACCAAGCCCGGCGATGAACTGGAACTGGAAGTTACCGGCGAAATGGGCAACCTGAACTCGCGCCGGTTTTCGGCGATCAGCAACATTCCGCTGGGAGACAATGCGGCAGCGCGCTTCTCGGTGGTTGATCACAAGCGTGACGGCTTCATAAAGAACATCACCACCGGCACCGATTTCAACGAACGTGACAGCACGGCCTTTCGCGGCCAGATCGCCTTTGGCGGCGAGCGCTTTGATGTCAATATTGCCGGCGACTACATGGAATCGGACCGGGTCTCTTTCTTCGGCGCTGCAGTCTCTGACTGGTCCGGCTCGGTTCCCAACACCGAATCGCCCGGCCGGCTGGAGCTGGCCAACAATATCGACAACAACGAAGAACGGGAAATCTGGGGTGTATCGGCCACCGCCAACGTGGATCTGGGCAGCGACTATTCGCTGACTTCCATCACCGCGTACCGGGATACCTTCACCACCCGGCAGCAGGATACCGACCATTCCTCCCTCAACATCCTGCAGGTGGATTATCCCGATGGCTATGAACAACTGACCCAGGAATTCCAGATATTTTCGCCCGACGAGGGCCGCTTCCGGTATGTCGCCGGTGTCTATCTCTATGACGAGGACGCGGAATCCGAACGCCGGGCGATCGTCGGCGATCTGACCCCGCTGCTACAGGCCCAGGGCAGCCCGCTGGCACCCTTCGGCCCCCAGTTCAACGGCGCCTTTGCCGGTACTTTCGGCACCGTGGACACCCGCAGCTGGGCGCTGTACATCAACGGCACCTACGATCTGACAGAGCGCCTGACCCTGGGTTTCGGCGGCCGCTACTCCGACGAAGAGCGCGAAGTCGACTTCAGCCTGGTGGGCGATATCGTCGATCTCGGCTTCGTCCAGGTACCCGCCTCCGCGCTGTTCGGTGTCGCGCAGGGCCAGGTCGTCAACGGCCAGACAGTCGCTCCCTTCAAAGACAAGAAAACCTATTCCGATTTCTCCCCCTCGCTGAGCCTGACCTACGCCCTGACCGACAATGTCAATGTCTACGCCAAGTACTCCGAAGCCTTCAAGAGCGGCGGCTTCAATGTGGATTTCGTCTCCCAGAGCCTGATCGACGACGGCATCGACTTTGACAAGGAAACCGTGGAAGCCTGGGAAGTGGGTATCAAGGGTTCGGCGCTGGAAAACAGGTTCCGCTACAATCTGATTGCCTTCCAGATGGACTTCGAGGACTACCAGCTGAACCAGTTCATCCAGCTGTCCAACAACACCTCGACCATTACCATCCAGAACGCGGCCGAAGTCAGCTCCCGCGGGGTGGAGGCCGAACTGACCTGGTATCCCACCAACAATCTGATGCTGCAGGGCGCCATCGGCTACAACGATGCCGAGTTCGACTCCTTTCCCGGAGGCGCCAGTGCACGCAACCCCGACGGCCTGGGGGCGGATCTGGGCGGCAATGCCCTGCCGGAGGCGCCTGAGCTGACCAGCGCCTTTGCGATCCAGTACAACCATCAGCTGAACCGCTGGAATGCAGACCTGGTGTCGCGGCTGGACTGGACCTACAGCGACAGCTTCTACACCACCGAGGACAATATCTCTGTGGCCAATCCCGGCAGCAGTATCCCCTTCGGTGAAGTGGACAGCTATTCCCTGCTCAATGGACGTATCGGCGTGGAGTCCATGGACGGCTGGTCCATCTACCTGTGGGGCCGTAATATCCTCGACAAGAAGTACTCCACCACCACAAGCTCTGACTTCCTCGGCACCGTACTGGACTTCCCCGGGGACATCCGCACCTATGGTGTCGAAGTCTCCTACAAGTTCCTGTAGCCGACCAGAGGTACAACGTGATACCCGGTGAGCCGCCTGCCTACCGGGGTTTCTTCCACCGACCTGAGGCCTGAGCCATGCTGGCAAACCTGAAAACCCTGACCGCGGGCCTTGTGCTCGTGCTCACTGCATCGCTGCTGAGCGCGGCCGAAGTCGAATACCTTAACGATGGAGCGGTACTTTCCCGGGACGTCCCGTTTTCGGCAGTCGTGCGGGTAGACGATACCTACTACCTGTCGGGTCAGTTGGGGGTAAAACCCGGCACTCTCGAACTGGTGCCCGGCGGCATCCGGGCGGAAGCGCGTCAAACCATGGAAAATATTGCCGCGGTGCTGGCAGCCAATGGCCTGAGCATGGACGATGTGGTGAAGTGCACGGTAATGCTTGCCGACATGTCGGAATGGGCCACCTTCAACGAGGTCTACCGCAGCTTTTTCAGCAAGCACTTTCCCGCCCGCAGTGCCTTTGGCACCGCCGGCCTGGGGCTGGGAGCCAGAACCGAGGTCGAATGCATGGCCGTCGCCAGCGACGGGCGATAACAGGGCATGAACCTGCCGGCACAATATCTGACGGGCGCACTGATGCTGGCATGCGTGGGCCCGCTGTGGGCAGCGCCCTGGGAGACCATCTATCCCGGCGGCGATACCCTGTGTGCCACCGGTACGCCCTTCAACTTCCACGTCCGCAAGGCAGACCCTGCCAGGCTCATGATCTTTTTCAATGGCGGCGGCGCCTGCTGGTCCGGCAGCAGCTGCGATGTTGAAGGCAAGCCCAGTTACCGACCCTATGCCACCGCGGCAGCAGGCAACGACCCGCGCCAGTACGATGGCGCCTTCGCGCTGGACAATCCCGAGAACCCGTTTCGGGACTGGTCGCAGGTATTTGTGTCCTACTGCACTGGCGATGTGCATCTCGGTGCCGCCGAAACCACCTACAGCCGCGCCGATGGCAGTGAATTCAATATCCACCACCGGGGCTGGAGCAACAGCATGGCGGCGCTAGATTACCTGTTTGCAACGTTCAGTCAGCCGCAGCGGATAGTCGTTGCCGGAGGTAGCGCCGGCGCTGTGTCCTCACCCATATTCGCCGCACTGGTGGCAGCACACTACCCGGCCAGCACCGTGATCCAGTTTGGCGGCGGCGGGGCCGGCTACCGTTTGCCGCCCCCGACCCAGCTGTGGCGCAACTGGGGCGTACTGGCGGCAATACCGGCCAGCATCAAGGGCAGCGACTATACCGTGGACAACACCAGCATGCTGGATCTCTACCGGATGGCCGCGGCAGCGGCGCCACGAGTCCGCTTCCATCAGTTCGACCATGCCTACGACGCGGTGCAAGAGGACTTCCACGCGCTGCTCGGCAAGCCCGTCGAGCTGCTGCCAGGACTGGACGCCAACCGCCGTGAGCTGAAGGCTGCCATTCCCCATCTACGCGGCTACACCGCGGCGGGGGAATTCCATACCCTGTTGCGCTACCCGGAGCTGTACACTCGAAGCACCGCCGGTGTGCGGGCCGTGGACTGGTTGCGGGCCATCGCCGCCGGCGAGGATGTAGCCGACGTCCACTGCGGCGATACAGCGTCCTGCCGCGCCGGCCAGCAGCCACCCGGGGAGCGGGATTAGACCAGGGTCGGCACTGACGGGGCGATATAACGCATGTCCTGCTGCCCCTGCTCATTGCGAGCCGCGTCCACCCAGGCCTTGATCAGGCCGGCGTCCATGGTATTGATATAGGCGCCATCGTCGCTGTCAAAGTTGATGTTCGAGCCAGACACCACCATGAAGGTATCGGTGTCCTCGCCGTTGTCCGCCGGTGTAATGAACTGGTGTACGGAGCCGCCCGGCTCGTACAGGTAACTGCCCGCGGTCTGCTTCTGCTCTGGATATTCACTGTAGTACCAGCAGCCCGACATGGTGTACAGGTGCACACAGCCGGTATGAAAGTGCAGCGGCAGGGTGACACCGGGCGCGAACTTCACCCGCAATACCCAAAGCCCGTTGTGGGCATCCAGGAACAGCGGGCGCACCTTGATGCCGGGATGCAGCAGGCCCTCCAGAAAGGCATTGTCACTGGTATCGACGCTCAGCAGGGCGTCCTGTTCGGTGATGGCTTCCGGAATGCTCATTGAGGGTGTCCTCTTGGTTGCTCTTGGTTGCTCTTGGTTGGATGTGTCGGAGCGGCGCAGCGCGATCAGTGCTCCAGGCTCAGCAGAGCCCGATCCAGGCCATGGCGCAGCGCGCTGAAGATCTGATCCAGCTCGTCATCGCTGGTGATGAAGGGCGGCATCAGGCCGACTGTGTCCGCGCCCAGATCGCGCACGATCACGCCCTTGTCCCAGGTGTACCGGGCCACCAGGGCATCGATGCCGCTGCCTTCGGGAAAGAAACTGCGACTGGCCTTGTCGGCAGTCAGCTGTAGCCCCGCGCCCAGTCCCGCCCCCCGGATCTCACCCACCAGTGGATGCTCGCGCAGGGCCTCCAGCCGCTGCCAGAAACGCGGAGCCAGGTGGTCCCGCACCCGTTCCACCAGGCCCTCATCCTGCAGGATCTGGATATTCTTCAGTGCGGTGGCGGCGCCCACCGGGTGACAGCTGCAGGTATAGCCGTGATACAGCTCTTCAGGGTTGGTGCTGAGCGTCTCGCCGACGCGCGTGTTCAGAACCACCGCGGACACCGGGAAGTAGGCCGAGGAGATACCCTTGGCCAGCACCGTGATGTCCGCCTCGAAGCCAAAATACTGTTGACCGAACCACTGCCCGGTACGGCCGAAGCCGGTCACCACCTCGTCGGCGATCAGCAGCACGTCGTAGCGGTCGCAGATACGCCGGATCTCGGGCCAATAGCTGGCCGGCGGTGTCACGCAGGCGCCGGTAGCCTGCATCGGCTCGCCGATAAAGGCGCCCACCCGCTCCGGCCCAACCCGCAGGATCTCATCCTCCAGCGCCTGCGCTGCCCGCAGGCCAAAGTCCTCGTCATCCAGGTCCGCGCCATTGACCCAGCTCCACGGCGCCATGATGTGCGAGACCCCGGCAATGGGAAGACTGAATTGGGGGTGGCAGGGCTGCAGGCCAGTCAGGCTGGCGCTGAGCAGGTTCATGCCGTGGTAGGCCATGTCGCGGCTGATGACATGCTGCTTCTGTGGCTTGCCCTGCAGCTTCCAGTACCAGCGCACCAGCTTGATCGCGGTGTCGTTGGCTTCGCTGCCGGAGTTGGCGAAGAAGAAGTGCTGCATATTGGCCGGCGTCAACTGGTCCAGCTTTTCCACCAGCGCTGCGCTATAGGGGTTGGTACACTCCCAGAAGACCGGATGGAATGACAGCGTGCGCACCGCTTCGGCGATGGTGTCTGCCATCTCTTCCCTGCCGTAGCCGATATTGACACAACCCAGACCAGATACTGCATCGATGCTGCGCCGGCCCTCGCTGTCGATCTGATAGACGCCCTCGGCCCGCTCGACGATCCGCCGGAAACGCCCCTCACGCACCGCGGCCGGGTAACTGAAGGGATGGATGTGGTGGGTCTGGTCTGCGGCCAGTGCACTGCGCGATAATTTCATCTGGTACCTCTTCCTGCGTCTCTTCTCAACAGCGAAATTCCACCGGCGTACCCAGCCAGCCCCGCCAGCGCTTGTCCCAGTAAAGATTGTGCAGGCGCACGGTCTCGGTGCCCGGACCTCCAGCGCCCAGCGGCACCCCATCCACCGAGCGCACCGGCATGATGCCGCCCGCGGTCGAGGTGATGAACGCCTCATCGGCCGACCGCAACCGCTCCGCCGCGACGGGCTCGACCCGCGCCGGCAGGCCCAGTTCGGCGGCCAGCTCCAGGGTCGTACGGCGGGTAATGCCTTCCAGACAGCCGTCGTCGGGGGTCACTATCGTCCCCGCTTCGACCAGGAAAATATTGGCGCCGGGAGCCTCCGTCAGGTAGCCGTCCGCATCGCAAAGAACGGCGAAATCCCCGCCCCGGTCGCGCGCCTCGAACAGCGCCAGCTTCATGTCCATCCAGTGAAAGTTCTTGGCCGCAGGATCCACCGCCCGGCCCGGAATACGGATGTACTGGCGGCTGACCATCAGGTCGAGACCGCGACTGCGCATGGCGTCGTCGGCGATGAACAGGTACGGGATCGCGAAGGCATAGAAGCAGTTCTGGTAGGCCTCCGGATTGCCCCGCTCGCGGCCTTCGGGCATTGCGCCACGAGTCACGCACCACCAGATATAGGCCTCCCGGGTGCCGGCGAGCTGCGCCAGCCGGACCAGGATCGCACTGGTCTGTGCCGCGCTGTAGGGATTGCGCAGGCGAAAGCTGTGGCAGGAGCGTTCAAAACGCTGCAGGTGGTCCTGCAGACGAAAGATATAGCCCCGGCTGGCGCTGACCACGTCATAGGCGGCATCGGCATGGATGAAGCCGACGTCGGTAATCGGGATCGCGGCCTCATCGACGGAGCAGTACTCGCCATTGATGAACGCGGCGCCATGGGCATAGCGATCGTCGTGCGGGGCGCGGCCATGGCCCGTGCCCGCTCCATGATCTGTTCAGCCGGTGTGATCTTCACTGCAGCACTGCCTCAGAAGGTGTAACGGACATCGATACCCATACTGCGCGGCTCCCCACGCATCCGTTGCAGGAAACCGAAATCTGGCCGCAGGTCGAACACATAGGCTGCGTATTCGCGGTCAGCCAGGTTCCTGCCCCACAGCGCGACCTCCAGCGCATCCCCGGGCACCCGCCAGGACAGCCGCGCATTGGTCAGCGCATAGGCCTGCTGCGCCACGGCATTGTCCTCAAAGGTGCTGTAATACACATCGTCCGACCAGGATGCATCCAGCTGTGCGCTGACGAAGCCTGCGGAGCCCAGGTCCCACTCGTAGTTGAGCAGGGCGAAGGCACTCAGTTCCGGCGTGTTCTGGACCCGGTTGCCGTCGATTTCCAGCACCCCGGTGACCGGGTCGTCTACATCCTCGTCGTAGGTCGCGTCAACATAGCCCAGCCCCACCTGCAGGTAGAGCCCCTGTATCGGCGTCCACACCAGATCGGCATCCAGCCCCTGCATACTGGCGTCGGCATTGCGAATGCTGTTGCTGGGCAGGCCCACGCCGGGTATGGGGGCGGTGTTGAAGATATGGGCATCACTGTAATCGTAATGGAAAACCGCGGCGTTGAACTGCATCAGCCCATCCAGCAATGCGCTCTTGAAGCCCAGCTCCCAGGCCACCAGATCCTCGCTGTCATAGGAGCCGATACCGTCGACGTTGATATGGAAGTTGCCATTGAAGCCGGCACCCTTGAAGCCCTTGCTCACCGAGGCATACAGCAATGCATCGTCATTGAGCTGCAGGTTCAGCCCGAGCTTGCCCGAGACACTGTCCTCGCTGAGCTGGTCGGCGAACCGGTAGCTGTCGCTGATACCGCCGGGAACGCTGCTGTCCACAAACAGGGTGCCCGTACCGGCGCTGCTGAAATCCACATCCAGATCGGTGTAGCGCAGGCCGGCGATCAGGGCGAGGGCGCCGGTCAGCTCGTATTCGTACTGGCCGAACAGGGCCCAGGTAGTGAGCTCCTGGCTGTTGTCATAGTGATAGGGTATCGGCAGGCCGGCACCGCTGAGATCCACGCCCTGCTGCTGCTCCAGATCCTCCTGCAGAAAATAGGCGCCGGTGATCCAGCTGCTACCAGCATTACCCCCGATCAGGCGCAGCTCCTGCGAAAAGGTTTCCGCATCGACGCCGTATTCGGTGTGAATGATGGGGGCCGGCAACATGTCTGCATCTTCCTGGTGCAGCTTGTCCATCTCGTCCCAGGCACTGATGGCCACCAGCTCAACCGTATCGCTGAGCGCGTAGTCGAGTCTGACCGAGCCGCCAATCTGCTCTACCTGAATGACCGGACGGATGTCGGAAACACCGGCATAGAAATCCTCATCCTGCGAACTGTTGTACAAATCGGCGTCCGAGTCATTGTCACTGGCGTGCAGATTGAACAGCAGGCCCAGCCGCTCGCTGGGCTGCCACTCCAGTTGCCCGCGGGTGGCCCAGTTGTCCTTTTCGACATAGTCATTGTTGATCAGGTTTTTCATGTAGCCATCGCTGTGCTCGGAAACCAGCGCCAGACGGGCGTTGACCGTGTCCCCCAGCGGTCCACCGACCGCACTTTCCAGCCGGTAATGGTCATTGCCTCCGGAATACCAACCGTAGCTGCCCTTGATATAGCCCTCGAATTCGTTGCCGGGACGGCGGGAATACACCGACACCGCCCCGCCCGTGGTATTGCGTCCATACAGGGTGCCCTGCGGCCCCTTCAGTACCTCCACCCGGTCGATATCAAACAGTGCCGCGGACTGGGAGTTGGACGACCCGGCGAACACCTCGTCGACGTAAAACCCCACCGGACCACTGTTATTGGTAGCGAAGTCATTCAGGCCGACACCGCGAATAAACAGCACGCTGACGCCACCCTCGCCTGCAGGGGACTCGATATTCACATTGGGAATGCTGGCAGCGATCTGGTTGCTGTTGTACAGACCCAGACTGTCCAGCGTGTCACCGCTCATTGCCGACATGGTGATGCCAACGTCCTGCAATGACTGCTCACGTTTCTGGGCGGTCACCACCACTTCCTCCAGGGCCACAGCCAGTGCCGGGGTCGCCGGCAGCGTGGTCCCCAGCGCCGCAAGGGCGAGGGTCAATGGTTTGAGCGGCAGGCGGCGGATTCCTGTCGAACGTGGTGAGGCGGGCTTTCTGGCAATTTGCAACAACATCTCTGACTCCCCTGGCGCCGGCGGCTGCCTTGTTATTTCCGGGCCGGGCTGCATGCCCACCGGATTTCCAACACGCTCCTACTGTACGTGTACAGGCGCCGCACAACAGGTTAGAGTAGGCCATGCGATGGATCATTTTCGGACAGCAGCACCATGAAACGATACGCGCGGACCGTAGCCGCAGGCCATGAAATGCCACCGCAAATGGCGGTGCAGATTGTCGAGATGCTGGAGGCAGAAGGCATTTCCCGCAGCACCGTGCTGTCCGGCACCGGCATCCGGCCGCTGCTGCTGGACCGGGATGATACCTTCATCCCCTACAACCAGATGGTGGCGCTGATTACCCGCGCGCTTGCGCTGGCGCCCTTCCAGGGACTGGGTCTGGCCGTGGGCGCCAGTGAAACCATCAGCAGCTGGGGCATGCTCGGCTATACCATGATGAGTTGTGCCACCTACCGGGAGGCCTTCTTTACCGGCCTGAAATTCCACCGGGCCGCCAGCGGCATGATGGGACTGAGTGCCCATGAGGAAGACGACAGGATCTGCCTGGCGATGGATGAACCGGTCGAGCTGGGCCCTGCCCTGCCCTTTGCCGTGGAGGAAATGGTGGCCGGCATCGTCACGGTGCTGCGCAGCCTCGTGGGCCAACACATGCAGGTGCTCGAACTGCAGGTCAGCTATCCCGCACCGGAATACGCCGAACGCTACCATGCAGTGCTGGGTTGCCCGGTCCGCTTCGACCAGAGCCGCAATGCGCTGTGGTTTCGGTCGCCGGACGATACTGCCCTGCCCCATGCCAACCCGGTCAGCGCTCGTATCTGCCGCAAGCTGGTCGAGGAGATGCTGGACCGCCACAGCAGCGAGGAAAACCTGGTGCGCGAGGTGCGCCGCATCCTGATGCGGGCACCCGGGCAGATCCCGGACATGGAAGCGGTAGCCCGGGAACTTGGCATCAGCTCGCGCAGCCTGCGCCGCAGACTGGGGCAGTTCGACAGCAGCTTCAGATCACTGGCCGACGACGTGCGCAAGCAACTGGCGATCGCTTATCTGCGGGACTCATCCATGAGCCTAGAGCATATCGCCTCACTGCTGGGCTATACCGAAGTCACCAATTTCCGGCGCGCTTTCAAGCAGTGGACCGGCAAACCACCCAGTGAGTTTCGCGGCAGCCTGCGGTTAGTGTGAATGTGTCCACCCGGGCCCGGCGGTCCGCCGGCCTTCACTTTTGCACCCTCGGCAGACACAATGCCAAATCCGAATCTGCATCCGGGGACAGGTTTTGTTGACCCAACTGGACTGGCTGATTATTGGCAGTTATCTGCTGTTTCTGGTCCTGTTCGCGCTGTATCTGTCGCGGCAGCAGAGCAGCCGTGCCGATTACTACGTGGGCGGGAGAAGTATTGGCGCGTGGCCAGTTGCGATCTCGGTGCTGGCCACGCAGTGTTCGACCAACAGCATTCTTGGAGCACCGGCCTTCGTGGCCTTCGCCGCCGGCGGCGGCCTGGTCTGGCTACAGTACGAGCTGGCCCTGCCGCTGGCAATGATCGTGCTGATCCTGCTGGTGATACCGCTGTTTCGCCAGTTGCAGCTGGTATCCGTGTATGCCTGGCTGGAACGGCGCTTCGATCTCAACACCCGGTTGCTGCTCAGCGGCCTGTTCCTGCTTGTTCGCGCCAGCGCTACCGCGGTAACGGTCTACAGCATTGCCATCGTCATCGACCTGATCCTGGGGACCGGTTTTTTCTGGGCGGTAGTGCTGCTGGGCGGCTTTACCGTGGTCTACGACGTGCTGGGCGGCATTCGCGGCGTGATCTACAGCGACGTGCTGCAGATGGTGATTCTGGTATTCATGCTGGCCCTGCTGCTGTACCTGCTGGCGGACGCCAGCGGTGGTCTGGGTGCGATGCTGGAGGCAGCCTCGCCGGAGCGGCGCCGGGCCCTGGATTTCAGTCACCATGGCTTCGGCGACGGCGAGACTTTCGCGTTCTGGCCCATGCTGTTCGGCGGCTTCTTTCTCTATCTGGCCTACTACGGCTGCGACCAGAGTCAGGTGCAGCGCATTATCAGCACCCGGGATATCGACACCAGCAACCGCGCCCTGCTGATCAACGGCGTACTGCGCTTTCCGCTGGTGGCGCTGTATTGCCTGGTGGGGCTGGGGATTGCAGTCTATGCCGACGGTGCCCCGGACTTCGTCGGCAGCCTGCCGCAACGCAACGGCGCGCCGGAATACAACCTGGCCGTGCCCCAGTACATGCTCGCCAGCCTGCCACCGGGGCTGGTGGGACTCGGGATGGTAGCGCTGTTCGCGGCTGCGATGTCGTCGCTGGATTCGGTCCTGAACTCGCTCAGCGCCACCACCATGGAGGACTTCATCGTCCGCTTTCGCAGGCGCGATCTGAGCCACCGGCAGGAGTTGCTGGTCTCGCGTCTGGTCACAGTATTCTGGGGCCTGTTCACGCTGGGCATGTCGTTCTACGTCGGCGACATCGCCCCCACGGTGCTGGAAGCCATCAACAAGATAGGCTCGCTGGCCAACGGCCCCATCCTGGCGGTGTTCGCCCTGGGCATGCTGGTGCCGCGCGCCACCGGTAGCGGCGCCTGCACGGGCCTGCTGGCCGGGGTGGTGGGCAATGCCTGTCTGTGGCAATTTGCCCCGGCGGTCTCCTGGCTGTGGTGGAACCTGATCGGCTTCGCGGTGACCGCGATGGTGGGAATACTGTTCAGTGGCCGCGGCGCGGTAGACGAATCCGGGTTGAACCTGCATCCGCGCGAGATACTCGCGCAACAGGCGCGGCTGAATTGGCGCCGGCGCAGCTACGGTCTGTTGCTGTGGTTCCTGTTGCTGCTCGGCGTGTTGCTGGCCCTGGGCCAGTGAGCCGCCGCAATGGTCGCTGCGCCGGGATGCATCACGGCGCCGGACTGTCCTTGAGCTGCTGCAGGAACCAGACTACCACCAGTGCATCGCGCACCGCGCGCTGTTTCAGGTCCGCCGCGGCGGCGTGACCGCCCTCGATGTTCTCGTAGTAGAGCACCTCGTGCCCTTGTTCCTGCATCCTGGCCGCCATCTTGCGCGCGTGGCCGGGATGGACCCGATCATCGCGGGTCGAGGTGGTAAGAAACAGCGGTGGATAGTCCACCTCCGCGCTTACCCGCTGATAGGGTGAATAGCGGGCGATGAACTCGCGCTCCGCCGGAATACCCGGATTGCCATATTCGCCGATCCAGGAGGCTCCCGCCAGCAGCGTGTGGTAATTCAGCATGTCGATCAGCGGCACCGCCGAGACGACGGCGCCAAACAGCTCGGGATTGCGCACCATGGTGGCCGTGGTCAGCAGACCGCCATTGGAACCGCCATAGATTCCGAGCCTGGGGGCACTGGTCAGGCCACTGTCGATCAGGTGGCGCGCCACTGCGGCAAAATCCTGGAAGGCCAGCGGGCGATTTTCCCGCAGCGCTGCCTGGTGCCAGCGTGGGCCAAACTCACCACCGCCGCGGATGTTGGCGATGGCATAGGCGCCACCGCGCTGCAGCCACTCGATCGCCAGCGGCGAGACATAGGACGGCGTCAGCGATATCTCGAAGCCGCCGTAGCCATACAGAATGGTCGGCGTCTGGCCGCTGGTCGAGGCGTTCTTCGCCCGCACCAGGAAATAGGGAATCTGGGTACCGTCGTCGCTAGTGGCGAAGCGCTGCTCCACCGTGAATGGCTCGGCATCAAACCGGGCCGGCATGGTCTTGATGGACTCGGCCCGATCGCCGGCCACTGCGTACAGTGTGTCCGGCTCCAGGAAGGTCTCGAAACGGGCCAGCAGTGTGGGCGAAAACGCATTGCTGGACACGACGTCCACGGAACCGGTCGCCGGCAACTCGACCGGGCTCGAATGCCACCTGCCGTCCTTGTAGCGGGCCCGCAGCAGGCGCCCGCGGACATTGTCCAGCAGCGACAGGTACAGTGCATCCTGCGTGATGGCGGCTCCCTCTATCGCGATGGTCTTCGATGCCTCCGCAATCAACTGCACCGTCCGGACATCGCCTTCGCGCAGTTGCTGCAACGGGATCGAAACCACCGAACCGGCCGGCAGCGTAGCCGCGGCGGACTCTGGACCTGAGCGCGTCCAGTCGCTGCGCAGCAGCGCGATCAACTGGCCGTCGATCAGCCCCTGAAAGTTGACATCCTCCGGCAGCGGTAGCTCGGTCAGGTCACCGTCCGCGCCGATGTGGTAGAGCGTCTCCTTGAAAAAATCCGGCATCCGCAGGATGAACAGCTCCCGACCTTCGGGCCGGTGCTCCGCGACGCCGAAGGTCATCGCGTCGGTGGCCTCACTGGTGAACAGAGTCCGCGCCTCCTCCAGTGGTGTGCCCCGCTGCCAGAGCCGCACGCTGCGAGCGTAGCCCGAGGTATTCTTGGAGCCTCCCGCCAACGGGCTGGCAACCAGCAGCCGGTCGGCATCGATCCAGCTCAGGTTCTGCTTCTCCTCCTCAAGCACAAAGCCGTCGGCGATGAACTCACCGCGTGCCAGGTCGAACTCGCGCACGACCACAGCGTCGGCGCCGCCGCGGGACAATTGCAACAGGCAGCGCTGATACGCCGGCGGCAGGCAGGTCGCGCCCTTCCACACCCAGTTTTCTCCCTCGCGTTCAGCCAGTTCATCCAGGTCCAGCAGGGTTGTCCACTCCGGCTCTTCGCCGCGATAGCTCGCCAGCGAAGTCTGACGCCAGATTCCCCGCACATGCTCATCGTCCTGCCAGAAATTCCGGACTGAATCCCCGTAAATACCTCCATACGGAATGCGGTCGGCCGCGGTCAGGATGCGCTCGGCGGCCTCTCGCACCGGTTCATAGCGGGGATCGCCGGCAAGCCGGGCCAGCGAGACCTCATTCTGTTCACGCGCCCAGCTGAGCGCCTTTTCGCTTTCCACCTGTTCGAGCCACCGGTACGGATCGGCCTCCTGCTCAGGCTTGCTGGCCGGCTCTTCAGCAGTGGCTTTGGCAATGGGCTCGGCAATGGGGGGCGGCTCACAGGCCGCGGTGGCAACAAGCATCAGCGCGGCAAGCGCCACTGTTATCGATCGCGGTACGCAACAGCAGGTCATGGCAGGCATTCTGGCCTCACTTTCGGCTTCGGTTGGGGTCAGATTATACCGGACTGCTGGCGCAGACAAATTTAACCAGAAGCTCCGCTGAGGCAATATCGGATTGATCAGAGATGCGCTGGCGCTACCCGCGCCGGCAGGTGATCCGGTACAATTCCCTCCGCGACGGCGACCCAGTCGTCCGCGCCAGCCCATCCGCCATCGTCGTTATCGTCGGGAGCCCGTGTGAACCAGTCCAGGGAAGTGAATGCCGGCAGCAACCTGCAGCGTATTGTAATCGTCGGCGGCGGGGCCGGCGGCCTGGTATTGGCCACGGAGCTGGGCGACAAGCTGAAAAGAAATCCCGAAATTCGGGTCACGCTGGTCGACCGCTCGCCCACCCATATCTGGAAACCGCTGCTGCACGAAGTGGCCGCCGGCTCGATCAATTCCTACCAGGATGAACTCAATTACTTTGCCCACGGCGCCAGCCACCACTTCGAGTTCCAGTTGGGCGCAATGACCGGGATCGACCGGGCGGCAAAGAAGATCAGTCTGGCTGCGCTGCTCGATGACCAGGGCAAGATACTGGTACCGGAGCGACAGCTGTCCTACACCGCGCTGGTGATCGCCGTGGGCAGCACCAGCAACGATTTCGGCACCGCCGGTGCCAGGGAACACTGTATCTTCCTCGACAGTCGCCAGCAGGCGGAAATGCTGCACAAACAGTTCCTCAGCACCTATATCATTGCCCATGCCGAGGAAAACCCACCGGCCAATGGCAACTCCCTGAATATCGCCATCATCGGCGCCGGTGCCACCGGCGTGGAGCTGGCGGCCGAGCTGAAGTCCGCCGCGGAGCAACTGGCCGCCTACGGGCTGAAAGAGCTGCAAGCCCGCGATGTGCATGTCACGCTGTTCGAAGCCGGCCCCAGAATCCTGCCGATGCTGACCGACCAGGTTGCCGTCGCCGCTCGCCGGCAACTGGAGAAAATGGGCATCACCGTGACCACCGGCGCCAAGATCGTCGAGGTCTCGGCACAGGGTCTGCAGACCGCCGACGGCGAGTTCATCCCCGCCTCGCTGCGGGTGTGGTCGGCGGGTATCAAGGCACCCGACTTCCTGGCCGGGCTGGACGGGCTGGAGGTCAACCGGATCAATCAGCTGGCCGTACGGCCCACCTTGCAGACGACTACCGATCCCGCGATCTTTGCCTTTGGTGACTGCGCCAGTTGTGAACACGATGGCATGCGGGTGCCACCGCGAGCCCAGGCGGCCCACCAGCAGGCGACCTTCCTGGCGCACAATCTGCCGCGCTTCCTGGCCGGGCAGCCGCTGCGCCACTTCAGCTTCAAGGACCACGGCTCGCTGGTCTCACTCAGTGAACAGCACGCAGTGGGCCGGCTGATGGGCAATCTGTTGGGCGGGATCAACCTGCACGGTCTGATCGCCCGGCTGATGTACCGCTTCCTGTACCGGCAGCACCAGTACTCCCTGCACGGCCTGCTTCGCACCGGGGTGTTCATGCTGAAAGACCTGCTCGGCAAGGGCGCCAACCCGCGCCTGAAACTGCATTAGTACCTCGTCAAGATGATATTGCTGCATGCAGCGATATCCGCCTGGTCGCGCTGGATAAGCTGCCCAGATCGGGTTCGTTTTATTCATTCCATATTGCGGAATTGCTCGAATGCGGTAGGGTAAGAGGAAAAAGGGGGCGCCGAAGCAGCCGTGGAGCAAAACTATTATAACTATATCGGTAAGGCACAAAGCCCTGAAGGGATGACTGCCCATTGTCATCTACTACCGTACCACCTGCTGGATGTCGCTGCGGTCGGTGAGCAGGTTCTGAGGGCACGACCGGAACTGGAAGTCGACCTTGCCGAGTTTCTCGGAATAACGTCCGCTGAGTTTCGAAGCTTGTTTCTGTTCGGGCTGTTGCTGCATGACCTCGGCAAAATGACCGCCTCCTTCCAGAGTCTGTTCGAGGCCATGGGATTGGTCCAGATCCACTTGCCCGAGGGCGTCAGCTACAGCGGTAAAACGGGTCGGCACGACCAGCTCGGGTACGATGTCTGGAAACAGGCCCAGAGAGCGGCTCCGATATTTCACGGTACGGCAACAGCCAAACGATGCTTTCAGTTCTATCTGGGGATTTTTTGGGGACATCACGGAAAACCGGTCCGGCAAGAGAAAACTGTGCCCGCGCACGACAAGTTGCGATTGACGGAGCATGATGTGGGTTGCGCCCAGGCGTGGATTAACGATTGTCAGATATTTCTCGGAGAGCAACCATCCCTCCACTATTTTTCGGACCAATCGTTTGCCGAGCGTTTGCGCCAAGTGAGTTGGTTGCTGGCTGGCCTCGGCACCTACTGCGACTGGGTGGGATCGGATAGTGATATCTTCGAGTACTGTGATCAGTGGATGCCGCTGCCCGATTACTGGCGGGAGATAGCTTTGCCCCGCGCCCTGAAGGCCATCGCCAAGACAGAGGTCTTCGAGCCGGTTACCATTCAGCCTTTCCACGGCTTTAACTCCCTCTTTTCCTTCAGCCCCTCGCCTTTGCAATCCTATGCCGAGCAAGTGCCCGTCACCCAAACACCACAGCTGTTTATCCTGGAGGACCTGACCGGGGCCGGCAAAACCGAAGCCGCGCTGGTGCTGACACACCGACTGTTACAGTCGGGGGCTGGGCGGGGTCTGTATCTGGGGCTACCCACCATGGCGACCTCCAATGCCATGTTCGAGCGGGTTGCAGCGCATTACCATCGTATGCTGACCGGACGAGACGGAGACAAACCCAGCATCGTGCTGGCCCATGGGGCCCGCGAACTCAACGACCGCTTTCGAGAGGCGGCGCTGGGGACCAGTGCCGCAGATCGGCCCTACGATGCCAAAGAGGATGAACAAACCGCTTCACTCCACTGCAGCCAGTGGCTGGCGGACAGCCGCAAAAAAGCGCTACTGGCCCCCGTGGGAGTGGGAACCGTGGATCAGGTGCTGTTGGCGATTCTGCCCAAGCGGCACCAGTCCCTGAGGGTTTTGGGACTTTATGGGAAGGTGCTGATTCTCGACGAAGTGCATGCCGCCGACGACTACATGCTGACCCTGCTGGAGAAGTTGATGACCCTTCACGCCAGTCAGGGCGGGAGCCTGATCATGCTTACCGCCACGCTCCCCTTGGCGAGGCGACAAAAACTGGTACAGGTGTGGCAGCGCGTTCTCGGCCAGAAGGAGACACCCCTTGAGCGCACAGGATTGGATGATTTCCCCCTGGCCACGGCAGTAAGCTATGAAGCGGGCCTTCGGGAAGAGCGGTTGCCCTGCCGACCGGGCACTGAAAAACAGGTGGCAGTGGATTTTGTGCACAGCGAAGCCGATTGTCTGGATCGGCTGGTCCGGGCCGTGGAGGCCGGACAGTGCGCGGTCTGGGTGCGCAACTCGGTGGATGAGGCTATCTCGGCCTATCGGCAGTTGAGGGATCAGCTAGCCAGGCCAGATCAGTGCCTGCTATTTCATAGCCGCTTTGTACTGCAACATCGCAAGGAGCGGGAAGCCTGGGTAATGGCCCACTTTGGCAAGACATCCACCCAAACAGAACGAGCAGGTAAGGTGTTGATAGCCACCCAGGTATTTCAGGAAAGCCTGGACGTCGACGCCGACGTCATGATCAGTGACCTGTGCCTGATTGATGACTTGATCCAGCGAGCCGGTCGCCTGCATCGCCATACTCGTGACGCTTCCGGCAAGCCGAACCCCTCTGGCCCGGACGACCGAGAGCCGCCCCGCCTAATGGTTCACGCCCCCAAATGGAGTTCGGAGCCGGATCGCGACTGGCTCAAGGATCACTCCCCAAATACCCAATACGTCTACCAGCGCCCAGGCCGCATCTGGCGCACCATGACCTATCTCCACGAAACCGGTGAGCTGCGACTTCCAGAGGAGTCCCGCCGCATGATCGAGTATGTCTACGGCGAAGATGTGGTAATCCCCGAGGCTCTGCAACAGGCAGAGCGGGAATACGATGGTAAAGCCCGGGGCAGCAGCAACCAGGGCCATTTCAATGCGCTGGACCTGGAAAAGGGCTACACGCCAGACAGCAACCGGGCCTGGACCGAGGATGATGTGGATATCGGGACCCGACTGGGCGAAGAATCGAAAGAAGTAGTTCTGGTACGCCGGGCACGAGACAGCTACGAGCCATACATCGAGGCATCATCAAGGGCCGTAGAGCTGAGCACGGTCAAACTGGCCGGCAAAAAACGCTCCTCGGGGCTGGTGACTCTGAACGAGGAAGCCCGTGAAGCCTTTATTCAGTGCTACCCCAGGGCCAAATTCTCCCTGTTGGTTGACGCGGAGACCACTCCCTATACGGAAGTAGAAGGATGGGGGAATCCCCGCGGAGATGCGGGGAACGTGTGATTACCGGGTCTGTACTTTTGGCTGAGTTTGATGGGGACGCTGGGTGAGCCAGTCTTTCATGGACTTTTAGGATGACAATGGGGGGATACAAGTGACCTTAAATCTGTGCAAAGACCCGTGGCTGCTATTTCGGCTGACTTCAGGGGATACCGCCATGCTGCCTCTAAAAGAGCTGGGGCGAGAGGATCTGCGGGATATCGTGATGCCTCGACAGGATTTCTACGGCGCGACCTGGCAGTTTCTGATTGGCATTCTGCAAACCGCCTTTCCACCACAGGATGAAGACAAGTGGCTGGAATACTACCAAACTCCCCCGTCTCCAGACGAACTGGCAAAAGCTCTGGCAAAGATTGAACATGCGTTCGAGCTGTTCGGGGACGGCCCCTGTTTTATGCAGGACTTCGATTCGCTGGAAGATGGCACCCATGTAGAGATCGCCAGTCTCCTGATTGATGCCCCGGGGGGCAATACGCTAAAGCTCAATACGGACCATTTTATCAAGCGGGACCAAGTCAACGCCTTGTCTCCGGCCCTGGCTGCCATGGCCCTGTTCACTCTACAAATCAATGCCCCGAGCGGCGGACAAGGTCACCGGACCGGTCTGCGAGGCGGGGGACCATTAACGACCCTGGTGGTGTCCAGCGATCCGTCACTCAGTCTATTTCGTCGGCTTTGGCTCAACGTGTTGCCTGTGAATCAATATCGAGAACTACAGCCACCCTCCCCGTACGACGAGAGCGTTTTCCCCTGGCTTGCCCCTACCCGCAGTAGCAAGGAAAAAGGCACAGAAGTCTATTTCAGTGACGAGGGAATCCATCCATTGCAGCAATACTGGGCCATGCCCCGGAGAATCCGGCTTGAAACAACCGAACAGAAAGGCCGATGTGACCTGACCTACGAACAAGTTCCGGTAACAGTGACGAGTTATCGCACCAAAAACTACGGTATCAACTACGAGGGAACCTGGTCTCACCCTCTGACCCCCTATCGTTACGACCCCAAAAAGCCGGAACAGGCGTATTTTTCCAGCAAAGGCCAGCCCGGTGGCATTGGTTACCGGCAGTGGCATCAGTTTCTGTTCGAAGATCGAGATCAAGGCCATCTGCCGGCGAAAGTCGTTGCACGACTGGGGGCCAGCCAGGAACTTCTCGAGGAAGAATTGGAACTGGAAGATCACCTTAGCGTCTGGGTATTCGGGTTTGATATGGACAATATGAAGGCGCGGTCCTGGCATGAAGCGAGGATGCCGTTTTTGGCTATGGCATCAGAGCTTATACCGTTGTTTGTTCAGGAAGTGGGAGGACATGTCAACGCAGCCAACGATTACCGCAAGTCACTGCGTCGCAACTGCAAGAGTGCCTGGTTTGGGGCGGGCGATAGCAGCGGTGATTTGAGCTTTATCGACGATCAGTTCTGGTCAGCTACCCAACACGATTTCTACGCCTTGGTGGACAGACTCAAGGCCGATATAGAATCCGGCCAGCAAACTCTGGATACAGAACATTGTTTGACGTGGATCAGTGGCCTGAAAAACCACGCAATCAATTTGTTTGACGCGCTGGTACTTAGTGACGCCAGCCAGAGTGAGCATCTCGAGCGCAAACTGGGTGCACGTCGATGGCTTGAATGGACGAAATTGGACAAAGCCTATTTGAAAAAGCATGGACTCAATGAGAAAGGGGTGGCTCGCGCATGACTACAGAAGACGAAAAAGACACTGAGACCGTTGAATACATCGGGCCTTATGCCCATTGGTGGCACCGTCTGGTCAAACCCGAGCTGTGCCGCGCTAGAAAATGGCAGCCATTACCGACAGCTCACAAGGCGATATTGAAGCGTTGCAAAAATCTGGAAGAAGTAATGCTGTCAGAGCCGTTTCAGGCACTGTGGCAAATGGTTCCAGATGAAAAACGATCGCCTCCGAAAATGGAGGTGACCGCCCTGGCTGCCTGGGTGTTGTCTTCTGTCAAGGACGATGCCGACATGGGACTCGCCCAGTCAATGGCTCAAAAAGCCAGCGATGGTAGTGACCGTCCCAAGGTATCGACGTTGCGGTTCCAGCAGTTGATCAAATCCAGGGACACCACGGAGTTTGCCCGTCGCCTGCGCAGAATTCTGCCGCAGATTGACAATACGGTATCGGTGACAGGTCTGGCTCGTGAAATAGAGAACTGGTACTGGCAAAACCGCTCCTCCGCTCCTGAGACCGACCCGACAAAGCGCCAGGTGCTTCAATGGGCTATGGGTTATTACGCCATCACCCCCAAGACTCAATAACCTCTAGACTACAAGGAAACTACTCATGTCACGTTTTATTCAAATCCATACTCTGACGTCCTATCCACCAGCAAATCTGAACCGGGACGATCTGGGACGCCCCAAAACGGCCATGATGGGCGGAGTCGAACGCCTGAGGGTTAGCTCCCAATCCCTGAAACGCCACTGGCGTACCTCTGATCTGTTTCAGGAAGCATTGCGCGGGCACCTGGGCACAAGAACCAAAGATATAGGTGTGCGTGTTCGTCAATCTCTTGTTGAAAAGGGTGTGACAGCAAAGAATGCTGAACAATGGGCATCTGATATTGCCGGCGTGTTTGGGAAGGTGGAAAAAGGTAAGGTAACGACCCAGCAATTGGTGTTCATCAGTCCCGAGGAGTGGAAGGCCATTGACACTCTGTCACAGACATTGGCAGATAAGAACCGCCAGCCCAGCGACGAGGAGAAGAAATCCCTTCTCAAAAAGTCGACAGCTGTCGACATCGCCTTGTTTGGTCGCATGCTGGCGGACTCATCCAACTTCAATGTGGAAGCGGCCTGCCAAGTCGCCCATGCTATAAGCGTCCATGGGGTCACAGTTGAGGATGACTACTTTACCGCCGTGGACGACCTCAACAGTGAACATGATGACCGCGGCGCAGCCCACATCGGAGAAACCGGTTTTGCCTCTGCAGTCTTTTACAACTATGTCTGTATCGACCGGCAATCATTGCTGGATCATTTGGACGACGATGAAGCATTGGCAAATAAGGCAATTGCTGCCCTAACAGAAGCAATCGCCACCGTTTCTCCGAAAGGCAAGCAAAATAGCTTCGGTTCCTACGCCTATGCGTCCTACATGATGATTGAAATAGGTAACAAGCAGCCGCGTAGTCTCTCCGCGTCGTTTTTATCACCTATCAAGAGTGATTTTCTGCCGGCAGCCATCCAGGCGCTGGAGAAGCAGGTGGAACATTTCGACTCGGTGTATGGCCCCTGTGCGGAACAGCGTAGGAGCTTTAATGCGGTCAGCGGAGAGGGGAACCTACAATCAGTGGTTGAGCTGGCTACCCAAAGCTAGGAGGCGTTATGCAGTGTTTGATATTTCGCCTGTATGGGGCCATGGCGAGTTGGGGCAGTACTGCCATCGGGAGTGTCCGGCCCACCCGATCTGCTCCGTCCCGCTCCGCGGTGCTGGGGCTTTTAGCAGCGGCACTGGGAATTCGTCGTGACCAGGAAGAGCAGCTTGCCCGTTTGAATCGCAGTGTTGCCATCACCATCAAGTGTGAGTCAGAAGGAAACTTGCTGCGGGATTACCACACGGCTCAGGTTCCGGGGACCGACAAAAAAGCAATCTGGCCCCATCGCAAGGCAGAGCTGGAAAATACTCACAAAGGCGTCAACACCATTTTGTCCACACGGGACTATCGCACCGACGGTCACTGGCTGGTCGCTATAACACTGCGCGAGGACACTGACTGTACGCTGGAAGCCATTCGGGATGCTTTGGACGAGCCGGTGTTTCCCCTGTACCTGGGCCGAAAATCTTGCCCCTTGTCGGCTCCCTTGCACCCTGTGGTGTCGGAAGTGGAAAGTATTTATGAGGCGCTTTCCGAGTATGAGTATCCGATTGCTCACCAAGCAGTGGTGGAAGCCGTTCTATACAGTCAAACGGTCGGCTACGAATGGGAGGACGGTGTATCCATCGGGCTCTCTCCTCAAGAAACCTCGGAACGCTGGGACGAGCCGACCTCCAGACTTCGCTGGCAATTTGACAAGCGTCTGGTGCACAGCGCTCGATTGGAGAGGAAGGAATAATGTATTTATCCAGAGCAATACCCTCAAAGGCCTTTGTCCTGTCACGCTTGGCCCAACAAGCTCATGCCGGGAATGTCTATTCACAGCATCAACTATTGTGGCAATTATTTCCCGATCAGAGTGCAAGGGACTTTCTCTTCCGGTATGAACAAGGCAAGGCCGGAGTGTGTTATTACCTCCTGTCTCAAACTGAGCCGGAGCCAGGGCTAGAAGGGATTGAAGTCGTTACCAAACCGTTTCGTCCGCAGATTACGCCGGGTGATCGGCTTGCCTATACCCTACGCGCCAACCCTACCCGCATGTTGAAATCC
Source organism: Kineobactrum salinum (assembly GCF_010669285.1). GTDB lineage: Bacteria > Pseudomonadota > Gammaproteobacteria > Pseudomonadales > Halieaceae > Kineobactrum > Kineobactrum salinum. The sequence continues at coordinate 848,232 of NZ_CP048711.1, forward strand.
GACACACCGGGAAAGCGCGGAAACCGTGTCGACGTTCTGATGCACGCAAAATATCAGGCTCCGGACAATGAATCGCAGGCGGATATGCGTACGATCCAGCAGCAGGCCGCACAAGACTGGCTAATGGAATCGGATCGACAGCAGCGCCTGGGCATTGAGTTCGTATCCACCCCAGAAGTTACCGAGCATCGGCAACATCAGGTGTACAAAACCTATAGGAACAATAGCCGGACCAAACCCATTCAATTTACCTCGGTCAACTACCAAGGGGTTCTGCAGGTGGTGCATCCCGATCGCTTTCTGGAGCAACTGGCTCAAGGTATAGGTCGCGCCAAGGCCATGGGCTGTGGATTGATGATGATTCGTCGCTATACCTAGGGGGTAGGTTATGGCATTTATCAAGCTGAAGCCGATTCCCATCAAGGAACGGCTGGCGATGGTATTTATCTCTTGTGGTCAGATCGATGTGCGGGACGGGGCCTTCGTAGTTGTTGATGAAGTCAACGGTGAGCGGAAACATATTCCAGTAGGCAGCTGTACTGCGATTTTGCTGGAGCCTGGTACCCGGATTTCTCATGCGGCCGTCAAACTGGCGGCTACTACCGGCACCTTGCTGATCTGGGTCGGGGATTCCGCAGTTCGACTGTATTCCGTAGGGCAGCCGGGTGGAGCCCGATCCGACCGCTTGCTCTATCAGGCAAAGTTGGCGTTGGATGACAGCCTGCGTCTGAAGGTGGTTCGCAAGATGTTTGAACTCCGTTTCCGGGAGGCGCCGCCTGAGCGTCGCTCAATTGACCAACTCCGAGGGATAGAGGGTGCTCGAGTCCGGGAGGAGTACAAACTCCTGGCCAAGCGCTACGGCATCGACTGGCAGGGTCGGCGATATGACCGGACCAACTGGGATTCCTCGGATATTGTCAACAAATGCCTGTCAGCCGCAACTTCCTGCCTGTATGGTGTTACGGAAGCAGCCATATTGGCTGCCGGCTATGCCCCTGCTATAGGATTCTTGCATACCGGAAAGTCAAAATCCTTTGTCTATGATATAGCCGACCTGGTTAAGTTTGAAACCGTCATTCCAGCCGCTTTCGATGTGGTTTCAAAGAACCCCGCCCAACCGGATCGACAAGTTCGTATTGCATGCCGCGATGCTTTTCGGCAGTCCAAACTGTTGCAAAGGCTGATTCCTCTCATCGACGATGTATTGGCCGCGGGAGAAATCCAACCGCCACCGATGCCAGAAGACTCACAGCCACCGGCCATTCCCGAACCAGAATCCATCGGCGACGTCGGGCACAGGAGCGAATAAATGACGATGCTTACCGTTGTGACGGAAGCTGTTCCGCCTCGGCTGCGGGGACGACTGGCTGTTTGGTTGCTGGAAGTTAGGGCGGGCGTGTATATAGGCAACGTCTCTCGAAAGGTCCGTGAAATGATCTGGGAACAGATCAATGCCTTGGCGGAGGATGGTAACGTTGTTATGGCTTGGGCCACGAATACGGAGTCTGGTTACGACTTTCAAACCTACGGCACCAACCGTCGCATGCCCATTGATGAGGATGGGCTACGGTTTGTCCGATTTCTCCCTGAGCCCTTCAATAAGCCTTGAGGGTTGTTTTTTAACAAGTTGGTATTGGCCAAATAAATGGTGGATTTTTGGGACTGGAAAAAGTCCATTAAAATCAATGGCATGATTTAAGACTGTTCCCCGCGGGTGCGGGGATGAACCGCCGACTTTGGCGGTCAGGCCCAGCTTTTTATCCTGTTCCCCGCGGGTGCGGGGATGAACCGCATCGCCGCCGCGGCTATTACGCCGGCATGTGCTGTTCCCCGCGGGTGCGGGGATGAACCGCGAAAACCGCGCTATACGCTGACACCGGGCATCTGTTCCCCGCGGGTGCGGGGATGAACCGCCTGGCTGGGCATTCCACAAAACCCGCGAGTACCTGTTCCCCGCGGGTGCGGGGATGAACCGTCAACGCAAGGAGGGCAGCATGATCGACACACCTGTTCCCCGCGGGTGCGGGGATGAACCGTGCTCGGCGTAGGTGTAGCCCTTATCCCTCAACTGTTCCCCGCGGGTGCGGGGATGAACCGGCATCGGCGGATGCCGCCGGGACAGCCACCGACCTGTTCCCCGCGGGTGCGGGGATGAACCGCGGGAGCTTGAGCTGTGAACTCCCCCCGCCAACTGTTCCCCGCGGGTGCGGGGATGAACCGTGATAACATCGTGGCCACTGGCTGGCTCAATTCTGTTCCCCGCGGGTGCGGGGATGAACCGCGGGGAAAGCAGCTCCCACCATCCCTGCACGACTGTTCCCCGCGGGTGCGGGGATGAACCGTACAGCATGGCGGTGGATTTTCGCCTGCTGAACTGTTCCCCGCGGGTGCGGGGATGAACCGCCCGGGAGGCGGCCGCTGCTGCCGAGATTGAGCTGTTCCCCGCGGGTGCGGGGATGAACCGCTAAACTTAACCCACTCTGTTACGGGGCGGGCCTGTTCCCCGCGGGTGCGGGGATGAACCGGATGCCGAGTTTTGAGGGCGTGGCCGCCGGTGCTGTTCCCCGCGGGTGCGGGGATGAACCGGAGAACCCGCCCATGCACATACCGCCGCACATCTGTTCCCCGCGGGTGCGGGGATGAACCGTGATCCGGCATGAAGTCGGCCGCCAGTCCCGCCTGTTCCCCGCGGGTGCGGGGATGAACCGCATTTCGACAGAGATGAATGCCGTGGTCGCCCCTGTTCCCCGCGGGTGCGGGGATGAACCGCCAACAACACCCGACCGCGATCTGGCAAAAGCCTGTTCCCCGCGGGTGCGGGGATGAACCGTCAGCGATTAAGCAATCACACCAGGAGACGAACTGTTCCCCGCGGGTGCGGGGATGAACCGCCATTACGCGGATCTCCCGTGATTGGGGTGGTCTGTTCCCCGCGGGTGCGGGGATGAACCGTATTGGATCGCGTCCTGCTGCGACGGCGGCCACTGTTCCCCGCGGGTGCGGGGATGAACCGCTGACATCGGCCGCATGCGCGGAGGTGGACGCCTGTTCCCCGCGGGTGCGGGGATGAACCGCCGCCAGCAAATGGATGGACGAGCTCATCGAGCTGTTCCCCGCGGGTGCGGGGATGAACCGCCTGCCGGATAACATCGAGCGCCGCACCGGCTCTGTTCCCCGCGGGTGCGGGGATGAACCGATTATTCAGAATGCCAAGCGCCTATTCCCCATCTGTTCCCCGCGGGTGCGGGGATGAACCGTGGTGGCCTGATTCATTCACGAATATGTGGCCCTGTTCCCGCGGGTGCGGGGATGAACCGTTTAATGTCAAGGCACACCTAACTTATTTTGACTGTTCCCCGCGGGTGCGGGGATGAACCGTGTGTAGGAGGTCCGCTTGATCAGCGGGCCTACTGTTCCCCGCGGGTGCGGGGATGAACCGTTTCGCTTCCTGCTCGGCTTCGTGCCCCTGAACTGTTCCCCGCGGGTGCGGGGATGAACCGTCATACAACTCCGGCCTCGCCTCAATATTCGCCTGTTCCCCGCGGGTGCGGGGATGAACCGTATGTACCACTTTAGCCAATTCGATAAATGTCCTGTTCCCCGCGGGTGCGGGGATGAACCGGCTGATAACCAAACTCCCGGACGTGCCTAATCCTGTTCCCCGCGGGTGCGGGGATGAACCGGAGTCAGTATGAACATCTATGAAAAGTTTGTTCTGTTCCCCGCGGGTGCGGGGATGAACCGTCGCGCATCGTCTCCACTTGCTCAACCCAGCCCTGTTCCCCGCGGGTGCGGGGATGAACCGGCTTCCCGATCCAGTAATTACCCGTGTTGCGGCCTGTTCCCCGCGGGTGCGGGGATGAACCGCTGGCCGACCGAGCCGAATGTAGCTGTGCCCCCTGTTCCCCGCGGGTGCGGGGATGAACCGTATTTCCTAATTGTGGGGCAGACGAAGGAACACTGTTCCCCGCGGGTGCGGGGATGAACCAACTGGGGCGGTGCGCGTCTCCCGCTGGGCACCTGTTCCCCGCGGGTGCGGGGATGAACCGGCATCGACGTTCTGCCCCATACCCACCGCTGCCTGTTCCCCGCGGGTGCGGGGATGAACCGCTCGTTGACTATGTGTTTGGCCGTTCAGTGGGCTGTTCCCCGCGGGTGCGGGGATGAACCGTAGGCGGCCCTAGTACAACAAGGTGTGGAGGTCTGTTCCCCGCGGGTGCGGGGATGAACCGCCCACCTCCGATGCCGCCGCCCTGGCAGAGAACTGTTCCCCGCGGGTGCGGGGATGAACCGTAATAAACATTAATCAAATCATCCTTTTCCCCCTGTTCCCCGCGGGTGCGGGGATGAACCGTTCGGCCGCGGTCGCCGGAAATGGATCGATCACTGTTCCCCGCGGGTGCGGGGATGAACCGCTCGTTGTGAGACTGGGTGTAAAAGATACCGCCTGTTCCCCGCGGGTGCGGGGATGAACCGAGTCCTGAAGAGGTGCGAGGATTCTACAATGACTGTTCCCCGCGGGTGCGGGGATGAACCGTGACCACCGGGCCTTGCCGCAACACGCTGACCCTGTTCCCCGCGGGTGCGGGGATGAACCGGCATTAGTGGCATGTAATATCGGGTTACCGCCCTGTTCCCCGCGGGTGCGGGGATGAACCGCCATTGATCTTGGAGCACCTGTAGATATTGGCCTGTTCCCCGCGGGTGCGGGGATGAACCGGCTGAGCTCAATGACGCCATGCTCGTTCTGGTCTGTTCCCCGCGGGTGCGGGGATGAACCGCTGAAGCCGTGCCAGGCGGTGCAGTCGGGCATCTGTTCCCCGCGGGTGCGGGGATGAACCGCGATGAGTGACCTTGCAAAATATGGCCTGCAACTGTTCCCCGCGGGTGCGGGGATGAACCGGGCCGCAACGGGGCGCTGTATCTCGCGGGGCCCTGTTCCCCGCGGGTGCGGGGATGAACCGCTGGTATCCAACGGCATGGCGGAGAAGCAGGCCTGTTCCCCGCGGGTGCGGGGATGAACCGCACGTCCGCGAATTCGGCTATCAGCCTGCCGCCTGTTCCCCGCGGGTGCGGGGATGAACCGGTCTCGCGGCTCTCAATGTCCATGTCGCCTGCCTGTTCCCCGCGGGTGCGGGGATGAACCGGGCACGCCAGACAACCCCGTTTTTTATGTAACCTGTTCCCCGCGGGTGCGGGGATGAACCGCGTCCATCTCCGCATCGATCACCTCCTCGATCCTGTTCCCCGCGGGTGCGGGGATGAACCGGTATTCGCACCGCGCGGACCGTCCAGCATTTCCTGTTCCCCGCGGGTGCGGGGATGAACCGCTGGTGCGGTTGGGCCCTTGGCTCCGCTGCCCTGTTCCCCGCGGGTGCGGGGATGAACCGTCGGCACTCCCGACGCGGTATCCAGCCTCCAGCTGTTCCCCGCGGTTGCGGGGATGAACCGCAGCAGGCTTTCGAACATGAGGGCATCGCCGACTGTTCCCCGCGGGTGCGGGGATGAACCGCCGAGTATGAGGCGCTGGAAACGCGCGCGGGTCTGTTCCCCGCGGGTGCGGGGATGAACCGTGGACTGTCACGCCGCATCCTCCCGCTGCTCACTGTTCCCCGCGGGTGCGGGGATGAACCGATTACGCGCGCCGCGCTGGTGGCACAGCTGCCCTGTTCCCCGCGGGTGCGGGGATAAACCGCTGGTTACAGTGTATGACCGGAACCGGTACGTCTGTTCCCCGCGGGTGCAGAGATGAATTGGCCAACAATCACATCGCCCAGGCGGCGGTAGGACATGATGTGCACGGTAAACCAGAGACTGTCTCCGCGAGAGCCCGTTTCTCGGAAAATGTCAGGATGCACGGGCTTTCCTGTGTAGCCCTTTCGCAGTGGTCGCGGGATGAAACGCCCCGGCACTGCCAGCTCCCATCCATCAAAACAGTCCAATACATTGCCATTCCAGATCAAAGCCCTACACTTAATACTGTACAAATACACAGCACCAGGAAGACAGCCCCATGACCAATCTCGCCTTCCCTCCCATCCCCGTCGACTTTGACACCGACCATCTCGCCAACGAAATCACACTTCTCGCCGGCCAGATCAATGCCGCCAACCATCGGCTGCTCAAACTCATCGCCCAATTCGACCAACGCAAGGGCTGGAGTGGTGGCGGCACCGTGCGCTCCTGCGCCCACTGGCTGAACTGGAAATGTGGCATTGCATTGAGCGCCGCGCGGGAGAAAGTGCGGGTGGCGGGCTGCCTGGAATCCCTGCCGCAGATCGATACGGCCTTCGCCGCCGGTGAGATCAGCTACTCCAAGGTGCGAGCCATGACGCGGGTGGCAACGCCGGAGAACGAGGACTTTCTGCTGCGTATCGCCCAGTACGGCACCGCCAGCCATGTTGAAAAAGTGGTAGGTAAATACAGACAGGTGACCCGCAAGAACGATACCGACGCGGAGCTGGAACAGGAGGCGGCGCGCAAACTGGTGTATTACCAGGATGAGGACGGCATGTGGATAGTCCACGCCAGGCTGCCCCAGGAGGCCGGTTCGCTGCTGGTGAAGGCCATCGAAACCGTGGTCGCACCGGTGCAGGAAGAGAAACAGGCACAACTCCGGGCGGAATATAAGCGACAGTCGCAAGAACCCGCTTCCGCGGAAAACCGGCAGACACCCTTCGAAACCAATGAGCCCTTCCGCTTCCAGGAGTTGCTGGAACACACCCGGGCTGACGCACTGATCGCGATCAGTGAACACTTCCTCGCCACCGGCGGCACAAACGCTGAATTGGCGGCACTCAAAGGCAGCGAGCGCTGCCAGATCGTGCTGCATGTCGATATCGAGACCCTCAGAAAGCAGCAACACGCTGCCGATTGCGAGTATTCACACTGCAATCTGGATGACAGGCGCTGGATCGCACCGCATACCGCCAGGCGCCTCTCCTGTGATACGAGTCTGGTGACCGTACTAAATGACAAGAACGGCAACGTGCTCAATATAGGCCGCCGCTCCCGAACCGTCCCGGCCGCCATGAGCAGGGCATTGAAAATGCGTGACAGGACCTGCCGTTTCCCCGGCTGCTGCGAGTCGCGCTATGTGGATGCGCACCATATCCGGCACTGGGTAGATGGCGGCGAGACCAGTCTCGATAATCTGGTGACTCTGTGCCGCTACCACCACCGGCAGTTGCACCGGGGCGCATTCACCCTTTCCACCCAAAGCAACGAATCTGGCAGACGGCTCGTCTTCAAGACACCCGCGGGCCGCATACTGGAAACAAGCCTTGCTCCCCAGTTCCCGGACGCTTCCGCAGAAACGTCCGGCACCGCGCTGCGAAACATTGTGCCGGATATCAATGCCAGAACGGCAGTAACCCGCTGGTCCGGGGAAAGTTGTGACTACGGAATGGCGGTAGACGCATTGCTGCAACGGGAAATGCGCTGATTCCCCGCGTCCTCAGCTCAATCAGCTATGCCTCCAAATCCCGGCGCAATGCCTGTTCGAGCTTTTTTGTCTCGGTGATGTCGACAAAGGTAATCACCACACCGTCAATCACATTGTCCAGCCGGCGGTAGGGCATGATGCGCACGGTAAACCAGCGGCCGTCGTTGGCGAGGACCTGCTTCTCGGAAAATGTCAGGGTGCGCAGGGTTTCCTGTGCATCCTCGTGCAATTCAGGGTATTGCAAATTGGTGGCAAGGTCGCTGAACGGCCGCCCCACATCACTTTCCCGGACATTTACGATTTTGGTCGCGCGATCGGTGTAACGGCGGACGTTCAAACCCTGGTCCAGGAACAGAATGGCAATCTCGATGCTGTTGAGCACGTTACTCATGTCGCTCTGGGCCAGGGCGAGATCGTCAAGCTTGGTCTGCAACTCCGCGTTGATGGTCTGCAGTTCCTCGTTCATCGACTGCATTTCTTCTTTGGAGGTGGTCAATTCTTCGTTGGTCGATTGAAGCTCCTCGTTGGTGGATTGCAACTCCTCGTTGGCGGACTGCAATTCCTCCCTGGATGCTCGCGCTTCCTCGCTCAGGGTCTGGATTTCATCCCGGTATTGCTGCAGTTCGGTCTCGTGCGATACTTCCAGCGTGGTCTTGTCCTTGCCGTTCTTGCGCCTGGATTCTCCGGCCGGAACCTGGGCGATATCACGAAACACAATCATCGTCGCGCCGCGCAGCGCGGCCGGCTCGCGAAGTGCCTGTACCGTGACTTCGACGCGCTGCTCGCCGCCGCCCGGCAATTGTACTTGCAGCCCATGAAGGTGCTGCGGTTCGCTGCCGGGTGTTGACTTCCTCAGGGCAACGCTGATCGGCACCCTCAACCCTTCACGCACCATGGCGTGGATATTCCAGTTGGCCTTGCCCGCGGCCGGCTCCAGGTACTTGCCCGTGCGCCCGCTGATGTAGAGTATGTCACCGTCACCATTGGTCACCACCGCTGCGGGCGCATAGACCTGCAGCAAGACCTGGTCTGCGGCTGCCTGCAAGTTGTCGCTGAGGTCATGGGTAGTAGGCACTGGATGCTCCCTGGTTACCTTCGATAGGGGTGGAAAGGATCTCATCATGAAGTCCGCGCCGCCGCCGGGAACATCATCCCGGCGCTGATACACACGTAGGGTAGGCTGAATGGGCCGGAACAGATTGTTGAATCGTCCCACCGTCTCCGCACTGCCCAACAGCAGCACACCGCCATCGCGCAAACTGTAGTGAAACAGCGGGATCAAGCTGCGCTGCAAGGGGGCATCGAAGTAGATCAGCAGATTGCGGCAGGTGATCAGGTCGAGCTTGGTAAAGGGAGGATCCAGAATCACGTCCTGCGGGGCGAACAACACCATGTCGCGGATCTCGGGGTTGATGTCGTAACTCCCTTCCCGGGCAGTGAAAAATTGCGCCAGCCGCTGCGCGGAGACGGCGTCGCTGATCGACGCCGGATAGCGGCCACGGCGCGCAGTATCTATCGCCCCCGGACTCAGATCAGTGGCGAAAATCTGCAGGCTGAAATCACTGTACTCTCGCTGCCGGCGGATCGCTTCGCTGAACACGATCGCCAGCGAATACGCTTCCTCGCCAGTAGAGCAACCAACCACCCACACCCGCAGTTTGCGCTGCATCGTACGCCGCGCCAACAGTTCCGGCAGAGCGACATCCGCCAGATACTCCCAGACCGCAGTATCACGGAAGAAACTGGTCACCCCGATCAGCAGTTCCTTGAACAGCAGGTCGATTTCGTGGGAATTGTCCTGCAGGAAATTCGCGTAGTCCGCCAGAGTCGTGAGATCGTGGATTGCCATGCGCCGCTCCACGCGCCGGTGCAACGTACTGGGCTTGTAGAGGGAAAAGTCGTGATGGGTTCTGCGCTGAAGCAGGCTGAGAATGCGCTGTAGTGGCTCGGGCTCCAGTGCTGGCTCCGACTCACCGCCGGCCGGAACACCCGGGTCGGGGACCTGGGCGACGTAAGCCAGAATACGCGCCGGCAACTCCGCCGGTGGCGCAATGATGTCCGCACACTGTGCGGCGATCGCGCTTTGGGGCATCGCATCGAACTGCGCCGTGTCCGGTTGTTGCACCACCGTCAACCCCCCACGGCCTTGATCGCCTGCAGGCCCAGCGTGCCATCGGAGCCCATGCCGGACAGCACCACGGCAATGGCGCGCTCACCCTGAGTGCCGGCCAGCGAAGAGAACAGTACGTTGATGGGCAGCCGCATTCCCCGCGGCTCCCGGGGGCTGGCCAGGTGCAGGGTTCCGTCGACGACGCTCAGTTCAGTATTGGGCGGGATAACGTATACGCAGTCGGGCTCGATGCGCATGTTCTGCCGGGCCTCGCGCACCGGCATGGCTGTCACGCGCTGCAGAAGTTCCGACAATAGTGCCTTGTGGGTGGGGTCCAGGTGCTGCACCACCACACAGGCAATGCCGCTGTGGGGCGGGATCCCGGCCAGAAATTCCTCCAGTGGCGCCAACCCTCCAGCCGATGCGCCGATACCCACGATACGTGTCGCCCTCGCCGGGGCGGCGGGCGGCTCGGCGGTTGTCAGGGAAGCCATGGGTCGAAGGAACTCTGGCGGTAGCTTATGTGCTTTCGCAACAGACTAGCAGCGCACAGCACTGGTCGGCAGACGCATTGGCCAGCACCCGCATTGGTCGCAAATCAGTGTCATCCACTGTCACGTCACAGCTACCTGCGGTGCCGGTATCCCTGAGCCTTTCCAGCAGGCTCCGCAGTGCGGGACGGCTGTCGGCGGCCAGGAAATGGTCGAAACGGCTGCCTCTCAGATCGTTCTGTCCGGCACCGAACAGCTCGGCCCCGGCCCGGTTGCCCTCAATGATCTCGCCCTGGAAATCGACGAGGAAATAACCGCAGGGTGCAGACTCGTACAGTTCCCTGTACCGGGCCAACTCCTCGACCAGACCCTGCTCATTGATGTGTATTTCCTCATTCTGCAGATCCAACTCCACCTGGTGCACCTGTAGCTCATGCAACAGTTTGAGGGCATCGGGAGCGGTGCGGGGATCACTGGACAGCTTGTGGAGCAACTGCAGGGCCTCCACGTCCAGGGACCAATTGCCATAGGCAGCGGCGGTGCCCGCTCCCAGCCGGGTCTCAGCCTCCTTGCGCAGCTGCGTGTAGATACTCTGTTCGGCGGTGGACGTGGTCATGGGAACTCCGGTTTTTCTGGGCAGGACTGGCACTCATCATAGCACCCCGATGGCCGGTAGATCATGGTTCGATTGCGGCCCGCCGCCTTGGCCGCGTACAGGGCCTCGTCGGCATGACGAAGCAGCCACTCCAGAGCCTGCTGCCGATCCGGAATGCATGCGGCCACGCCAATGGATACTGTAAGCGGCACAGGCTGGCCATTCCATTGATAAGGTGCCGCGGCGATCTCACTGCGAATCTCCTCTGCCACCGCGGCGGCCCCTTCCAGCTCCGTGGCGGGAAGCAGTACCACGAACTCTTCCCCGCCGTAACGCGCAACGATATCACCGGCCCGGTGCACTTTGTCGCTGCACACACCGGCCAGATAGCGCAGGCAGTCATCGCCACAGAGATGGCCCAGCATGTCATTGATATCCTTGAAATTGTCGGCATCGATCATCACAACCGCTATGCTGACCGTGTCCCGGGTATGGCGAGACCACTCTGTCTCCAGGGCCTGATCAAAATATGCCCTGTTCTTGAGTTGCGTCAGGCCGTCCAGCTGGCTGAACTGCTTCACTTTGTCATAGGCCGCCTTCAATTCGTTGGTTCGCTCCTCCACCCGCAGTTCCAGCTCCTCATTCGCTTGGCGCTGGATCACCAGCGCCTGTTCCTGCGCCTGCTCACGCTGCCTTCGCTCCAGATTGATGCGATAGGCCAATGCGAATGAAAACAACAGCACCTGCAGTACTGTGCCGAACTGGGGCGCATACTCATAAATTGCGTTGTAGGGGACTATCCCGGCCTTGCTCAGGTTGTATTGCAAATTCCCTGTTAGGAAGAGCGTCCAGGCAACGACATAAAACGGAGCCAGGGCGCTGCCCTTCCACCACAGGTAACAACCGCAGAAAAACAGCAAAACCGAACCGATGGAGGTAGCCACAATCATGATCGACAGTGTCAACCCGTACGGCAGCACCAGACTCATTGCGATAATCGTGACACCGGCCCAGGCCATTGCCAGAACCAGCGCAGACCAGACCTCACTGTAGTGCTTGACGTTCAGAAAACGGTGAGTAAAGAAGCCCACCGCGGCGAAACTGGCAGCGAAGAAGAAAGGCAGGGCGAAATGATTGAAAGCGGGTGCAGCGGGCCACAGGTATTGGAACCCCAGGCCCTGCAGGGTTGCCTGAGCCAACAGGTAGGATACGAGATAGGCCACGTACCACAGGTAGGCCCGGTCGCGCACGGCAAAATAGAGCAGCATGTTGTAGGCTGCCAGCGCCAGCAGGATTCCGATAAAAAGAACCTGCAGCACAAGTTCGTGCTGGGTATGTTCGATGAACCTGTCCGGATCCCACAGAGTGACGGGCAGCTGCAGCGCTCCAGTGGTCTGGACGCGCATCAGAATCAGGTATTCGGCTCCCGCCGCAAAATCCAGCGGGAAGACAAAATCCCGGGAACCTATGGTGCGGCTCTCGAAGGGCAGCTGATCTCCGCTCACAAAATGCTGCAGGACACGCCCCTGTCGCAGCAGATAGACGTCGACATGGTCCAGCGGGGGATAGCTGACGGCAAGCAGGCGCCTGCTGTCCCCGGAACTGTCAAGCCGCAGCGCAAACCATACCGGATCAGGGATAATACCCATGCTGGGCGTCTCCCCTGTACCCGCAACCCAGTCCAACTGCTCGGGATTGGCGGCAATCGCCCCGATGTCGAGTTCCCCCTCCGCATCAACAATATGGACGAGATGACGCAGCGGTGCTTCATCGCCGGCGCTGTCCAGTTGCAGAACGGGAATCGGTGGCCCGGCCATCGCAGGCGCGAACATCATCAGGAGGCAAATACCGATAATACCGCACACGGGAACGGCCCAGCGCCGTCGCGGGGAAAGTCGACCGGCCATTTTTTTTCCCAATGGTCTGACTTGCGGGTGACTGTCGGGCCAGTATAGACAAGATCGTAGCCGGTTGACACACGCCAGTGCCGGCACCAGAAGCTCAGGGCATCAGCTCATCCTCGTCAGCTCCCTCCTTCACCGGCACCATCAGATCCTCCTTGCTGACACCCATCATCAGCAGGATATTGGCCGCCATGTAGATGGACGAGTAAGTTCCCACCGCTATACCCACCAGCAGCGCAACTGCAAACCCGAAAATCATCTCCCCACCAAAGACGGCCAGGGAAATCAGTACCAATACGGTGGTCAATGAAGTGATGATGGTGCGGCCCAGGGTCTCGGTGAGTGAAATGTTGATGACCTCGATTGAAGACCTCGCCCGGAGTTTGCGGAAGTTTTCCCGGATACGGTCATAGACAACAATGGTGTCGTTGAGCGAATAGCCAATCACCGCGAGCACCGCCGCCAGTACGGTCAGGTCGAACTCCAGGCCGGATATCGAAAAGAAGCCCAGGGTAATGATCACGTCGTGAATCAGCGCGACAACAGCACTCAGGGCGAACTTGAACTGGAAGCGGAATGCGATATAGATCATGATCAGGCCCAGCGCGAGCAACATCGCCAGCCCTCCCTGCTCCCGCAGCTCGTCACCCACCTGGGGCCCCACGAATTCGACCCGCCGCAGCTCCACAGTACCGGCAAAGTTGTCCTGCAACACTCTCAGCAGAGCATGGCCCGCCGCTTCCGAATGCCCCTGGGGCAGCCGGATCATGACGTCCCGATCGGTGCCGAAGGCCACCACCACTGCGCCGGGATAGCCGGCCCCGGTGAGGCTGGAGCGGATGCCCTCCAGTTCAACCGTCTGGCTGTAGTGGGCCTCCACCAGTGTCCCGCCGGTGAAGTCCAGCCCCCAGTTCAGCTGGCGGGTGACGAACGATGCGATCGAAACCAGCAACATCACAACCGAAAAAACCAGGGCCAGCTTGCGCCGGCCCATGAAATTGATGACTTTCATATTTAAACTCCCTGATTGCACAGGGCATCCCCGGTCCCTGCCGGTCAGATGCTCAACCCACGAAACGCGAATCAGACCAGGGCAGGAGGAGCCCGGGGGGAGGCAGGATAGCTGGCTATGCGGATGCGCCGTGCCACCGCAATGCGGCTGCCAGCAGCGCAACGCAAGTCAGGTGAAGGGAGGACCGCACGGTTGGCACTGGCGTCGCCGCAAGCCTCGTCGTCCGATCCGTCACCCGCTCCGACGAGAAAGGGCGGGGAACTGTCGCCGGGCTGTTCAAACTGCCCCGCGTGAAAGGCCGGCGAATTCCAGGAAGAGGACCACAACAGCAGGTTCGTGACCAGCAGGAGACTCAGGCCCAACTGGTACAGGGTCTTGCCGTGATGGGAGGATGTCATGGTATTGCCTGAATGGAGACGAGCGGCTGTGGCAGCATTATTAGCACACTTGTTCAGTCCAGTGAAAGCGCAATTTTTGGGTGGCTACAGAGTGCTACCTTCAGGCAGCCACCGGGCTGTCGCCGCGGCGGCCAACAACAGCAGGGTCGATATCAACAGGCAGGCCTCCAGCCCGGCCAACTGGAAGATCCAGCCCGAGAGCACTGTCCCCAACAGGCGTCCCATGGCATTGGCCATATAGTAGAAACCGACATCCAGGGACACACCATCCGCCCCAGCATAGCTCAGGATCAGATAACTATGAATGGAGGAATTGATCGCAAACAGTACGCCGAACAACAGCAGGCCCACAAACAGTGTCGGTCCGGGAGGCAGCCCCTGCAACAGTCCCAGCGCCATCAGCGCAGGCAGCAGCACCAGCGGCACAGCCCAGCGCATGGCAGTGCGGCCATCGGGGACCCGGCCGCCCACTCTCCCGGTAACAACAGGGGCGCAGGCCTGGACCAAACCGTAGGCCATGACCCACAGGGCCAGAAAACCGCCGGTCTGCCAGTGGTCCCAGCCCAGCGTCCGGGACAGGAAAACCGGCAACGCCACCACAAACCAGACGTCCCTGGCCGCAAACAGACACAGGCGTGCAGCCGACAGGACATTGATCGCCCGGCTCTTGGAAAATATTTCCCGGAACTTCGGTTTGTTTTTGGCCTTGCCGAGATCTTTGCTCAGCAGCAGCATACTCGAGATCCACACCAGCGCGAGCACCGCCGCCATGCTGCCCACAGCAGCGGTGAACCCCAGAGTCATCAGCAATACGCCACCGAGGAAGAACCCCAGCCCCTTGAGCGCGTTCTTGGAGCCGGTGAGCAGCGCCACCCATTTGTACAGTGTGCCCTGGGCAGTTTCCGGCACCAGCAATTTGATGGCACTCTTGGCGCTCATCTTGTTCAGGTCCTTGGCGATACCGGACAGGGCCTGGGCCGCCATCACCCAGGGCACGGTGAGCATCGCCGTCGGCACCAGTAGCATCGCCAGCGCGACCACCTGCAACAACAGGCCGATATTCATCGTGCGATTGAGCCCGAGATGCGCCCCCAGCCAGCCCCGGCCAGGTTGGTGATCACCCCGAAGACTTCGTAGAACAAAAACAGCAGTGCAATCTGCAGCGGACTGTAGCCCAGGCCGTGAAAATGCAGCACCACCAGCATGCGCAAGGCACCATCGGTCAGGGTAAAGGCCCAGTAATTGCCAGTGACCACCAGGTACTGGCGTACACCCGGCGGCAACTGCTGCAGGACACTCACCGCTCAGTGTCCCCGGTCTGTGCGCGCCACCTTCAGGGCCAGTTCCGCGGTACGATTGGCGTAGGCCCATTCATTGTCGTACCAGGCGTAGAGCTTCAGCTGAGTGCCGTTCACCACCAGTGTCGACAGCGCATCGACGATGCTGGAATGCGGGTCGCCGCGATAGTCGACAGACACCAGCGGTCGCTCCTCGTAGCCAAGAATACCAGCCAGCTCGCCCTCCGCTGCGCGGCGCAACAGGCAGTTCACCTCCTGCGCGGTGGTGGGCCGCGCCACTTCAAACACACAATCGGTCAGGGAGGCATTGGCCAGTGGCACCCGCACTGCGTGACCATCCAGCTTGCCCTTCAACTCCGGGAAAATATGGGTAATCGCCGTGGCGGAACCGGTGGTGGTCGGAATCAGACTCTGGCCACAGGCGCGCGCCCGGCGCAGGTCCCTGTGCGGCGCGTCGAGGATGGTCTGGGTATTGGTGATCGAATGGATCGTGGTGATGGAGCCGTGCACGATACCGAGCTGTTCGTGGATCACCTTGACCACCGGCGCCAGGCAGTTGGTGGTGCAGGAGGCGGCAGTGACTATCCGGTGCCGCTCCGGCTCGTAGAGCTTGTCATTCACGCCCATCACCACATTGAGCACGCCCTCCTCCTTCACCGGCGCCGTGACCACCACCCGCTTGACCCCCTGGTCGAGATAGCCCTGCAGCAGCGCGGTGGTCTTCATCCTGCCGGAGGCTTCGATCACCAGATCACAACCGGACCAGTCAGTGTCGGAAATGCTCGTGTTGCGGCTGGTGGCGATACGCTGCTCACCGACGCAAACAACATTACCCTCGGCGCAGGCCTCGTACTCCCAGCGTCCGTGCACAGAATCAAAGGTGAGCAGATGGGCCAGGGTGGTCGCGTCGCCCGCCGGATCGTTGATCTGTACACAGCGCAGACCGGGCTGTCCCCACAGCGCGCGCAACGTGAGCCGGCCCATGCGGCCAAAGCCATTGATACCGATACGGATTGTCATTGTGTTGCTCCTTGTACGCGACTGCCGGGCGGGTTTGCGCTATCGCGCAGGCGTTGCAGGGGAAGCGCCAGCAATTCGCCGCTATGCTCGCGCGTACTGTGGATGATTCCGGCCATCCAGCCGGGCAGCGCAGGGTGCAGACGATAGTGGACCCACTGCCCTTCACGCCGGTCCAGCAGCAGGCCCACCCTGCGCAACTGCGCCAGGTGCCGGGATACTTTCGGTTGCGGCGAGGCCAGCGCCTCCACCAGCTCGCAGACGCAGAGTTCGCCAGCCCGCTCGATCAGCAGGAGGCTGAGCAGGCGGGTCTCGTCCGCCAGGGCCTTGTAGAACGTCAGCGCAGCAGGCGGTGGCAGGGGCTGAACCTGCTTGCTGTTGACCAGCACGAACAGGCGGATTCGCTCGCTGATCTCCTGCAGTGTACGGGCAAAGGCGTTGGGCTCCGGACGCTGCTTCGGATCGGGAAAATCCCACGCCATGACCACCCCGCTACCGGGCCAGTGCCGGCATTCCCGATGCGCCTTGCTGCACAGGGTAATCACAAAGTCGAAGTGCTGGCCGGCCAGCTCGGCTACTGATTTAGCCACCAGACCACCGCTGTCGATGCCGAAGGACTGCAGCGTCGCCAGTGTGCGCGGGTCGATTTCCTCCGGCATATTGCCCGCGCTGAAGACCTCGAATTGGTCTCCCGCCAACTGGCGCAACAGCGCCTCCGCCATCTGAGAGCGGGCGGAGTTGGCGGTGCACAGAAACAGGACTTTCTGGCGCATGGCGCTGCCTTCTGAACTGGATTTAGCAGCCATTATATTCTCTAAAACATATATGTCTATATCCGCATATATTAGCAATTCGTCTTGACAGTTTGTGCATTTAGTCCACACTATTCGTGTGGGTTTGAGTGGTTTCCCCCACCAAGTCAGGCACTCCCCAAGCCACTTTTTACAAGACTGTCCGTTTAACGATGGCCAGTAGCGCCATCAGGACAGTACGACCATGAAAATCACCATCAGAGAATCCGGAAAAACGGAGACCCTCTCAATTCTTGACCCCGACGGGACCGACTTCGCCGTTGAATTTATCCGTAGCACAGGCGCGCTGGACGACGGCCAGTTTGACTATGAGGAGGAATCGGGGACCTGGACCTGCAGTCAGGACACCTACAACAAATGGGCCCAGGTTATCCGTGACAATGAATTGCTGGATACACGGCTGCCCGCACTCAACAGAAAATACGGGACCAAGACGGTCAACAAGGTCATCGGGGCCGCGGGCAACTGTCGCCCGGAGGATTTCGCCCGCACTATCAATTCAGCGCTGGACGAGGCGTTTGGGAAGCAATAGGAAGGATATTTGGTCGGGACGGCAGGATTTGAACCTGCGACCACCACACCCCCAGTGTGGTGCGCTACCAGGCTGCGCTACGCCCCGAGAAGTCGCTTGTTGCGAGGGCGGCATTATACTGAAAGGGGGCGTGAAGACAAACCCTATTTGCCGGGAGACAGCACTCTCAGCACATCTTCGAGTTCTTCGATGGTTTCCTTGAGCACAGCCTGGAAGTCGCTGCCCGGCTCTGAGCCCTCACTGGTCATGCGCTGGCGCGCGCCGCCGATGGTATAGCCCTGTTCATAGAGCAGGCTGCGAATCTGACGGATGGTCAGCACATCCTCGCGCTGGTAGTAGCGGCGATTGCCGCGGCGCTTTACCGGCTTGAGTTGGGGGAATTCCTGTTCCCAGTAGCGCAGCACATGGGGTTTGACCGCACACAGTTCGCTGACTTCACCAATCGTAAAATAGCGCTTGCCCGGTATGACCGGCAGTTCGTTATTGTGACTCGGTTCCAGCATATGCTTCTACTCGCGCCTTCAGCTTTTGCCCGGGGCGGAAGGTAACCACCCGGCGGGCGGAAATGGGAATTTCTTCCCCGGTCTTGGGATTGCGGCCGGGACGCTGGCTCTTGTCGCGCAGGTCGAAGTTGCCGAAACCCGACAACTTGACCTGCTCATTGCCCTCCAGGCTGGCGCGGATCTCCTCGAAGAACAGCTCGACAATCTCCTTGGCTTCGCGCTTGTTGAGCCCCAACTCTTCAAACAGGCGTTCCGCCATTTCGGATTTTGTGAGAGCAGCCATCGCGCGTCCTGTGCCTAGTTCCTGAGCTCAGCGTTATAGTTTTTTCCCAGGGAATCAATCACTTGTTCCATGGCGTCATTAACCATATCATCGCTAAGAGTGCGCGATTGATCTCTGAAAGTCAAACCAAATGCCAGGCTTTTTCTTTTAGGATCAATGCCTTTGCCCTGATAGACATCAAATAACCTTAACTCCCGCAGGTAAGCCCCTGCGGCGGCTCTGACATCGTCCATCAGTGCGGCGGCGGCCACTGACTCATCCACAACCACAGCCAAATCCCGGCGAACTTCGGGGAAACGCGACAATTCGGCAAAGTGTGGCAGCTCGCCTTCCAGCACCGCGGCCAGGTCCAGCTCGCAGGCCAGCACCGGTGCGGCGAGGTCCAGCGCCGTCAATACCGAGGGATGCAGTGCCCCGATCACTCCGACGACCTGCCCATTTCGGGTCAGCTCGGCGGTCTGCCCCGGGTGCAGCGCCGGTCGCTCGGCAGCCCGGAAGCCGAATTCCGCGGCGGCCCGGCCCAGGCCCAGCAGACTTTCCAGGTCACCCTTGAGATCGAAGTAATCCACTGCCGCGGTGGCGGCAGACCAGGATTCCGCGAAACGCTGGCCGCTAACCATCAGCGCCAGGGTCGGTATCTGGCGCAGGCCGGCCAGGCCGCTGCCCTCCGGCCCCGGCACAAAGCGCAAGCCGCTCTCGAACAGACGCACCCTGCCCTGCTGGCGATTGCTGTTGCGCAGCACCGCGCTGGCCAGGCCCGGCAGCAGGCTGCTGCGCATCACCGCCATGTCGGCGGAAATCGGGTTGCTCAGCGCAACCGGCGTGACCTCGGGGTCGAACAACTCCTGCAACCGCGGCTCGACAAAGCTGTAGGTGATGGCCTCGCGGTAGCCGCGCGCGGCCAGGTGACGGCGCAGATGACGCAGCGACAAACGGGCCTCGGGCTTCGCCGGCATTGCCAGGTCGGCGTGGATGGCGGTAACCGGCAGACGATTGTAACCGTAGACCCGGGCCAGCTCCTCCAGCAGGTCGGCCTCGATGGCGATATCAAAACGCCAGCTCGGCACCGTGCAGCTCCAACCTTCGGCAGTGGCTGTCAACCCCATTCCCAACCCGCCCAGGATACGCTCGACGTCCGCGTCCGCCAGTTCGAAGCCGAGCAGGCGCGGTATCCGCGCCCGGCGCAGGGCAACGGGGGGACGGGCCGGCAACTGCGTGCGGTCCACCGCCTCGGTCACGGGCCCCGCCTCGCCGCCGACGATATCCAGCAGCAGCCGGGTGGCACGCTCCAGCGCGACGGCCTGCAGTTCAAAATCCACCCCGCGTTCGAAGCGGTGGGAGGAATCCGTGTGCAGACCGTAGCCGCGCGCCTTGCCGGCCAGCAGATCCGGCGAGAAAAAGGCCGACTCGAGGAAGAGATTGCGGGTGCCGGCGCCGACGGAGGAAGCTTCGCCGCCCATAATGCCCGCCATCGCCAGCGGGCCCTCGTGGTCGGCAATCACCAGGGTATCGGCCTGTAGCTCCACGGTTTGGCCGTCCAGCAGGGCCAGGGATTCGCCCGCCTGGGCAGTGCGCACAATAATACCGCCCTGCAATTTGTCCAGGTCGAAGGCATGCATCGGCTGGCCCAGTTCCAGCAGCACGTAGTTGGTCACATCCACGACCGCATCGATACTGCGCAGGCCACAGCGCCGCAGCTTCTCCTGCAACCACAGCGGCGAGGGCCGACTGATATCGACCCCGCGCAGCACCCGCCCCATATAGCGCGGGCAGCGCTCGGGAGCATCGATACGCAGCGGCAGGCTATCATCGATCGAGGCAGGCACCGGCTCACAGGCCACTGGCGTGACCGGCAGTTCATTCAGCAGGCCCACTTCCCGGGCGATGCCGGCAATGCCCAAACAGTCTGCCCGGTTCGGGGTCAGGCCTATCTCTATCAGGCAATCATCCAGCCCGAGATACTCGCGCAGGTCCGTGCCCACCGGTGCATCCGCGGGCAGCTCCATCAGGCCCGCGCTGGCTTCGGAAATACCCAGTTCCTGCTCCGCGCAGAGCATGCCCTGGGACTCGACCCCGCGCAGCTTCGCCTTCTTGATCTTGAAGTCACCGGGCAACACCGCGCCAATCTGGGCCAGCGGCGCCTTCAGCCCGGCACGGGCGTTGGGAGCGCCGCAGACGATCTGTACCGTCCCGCTGCCGGTTTCCACCGTGCACAGGCGCAGCTTGTCGGCATTCGGATGCTGTTCGGCACTGATGACTTCCGCTACCACAACGCCGCTGAAGCGGCCCGCTACCGGTTCAATCGCATCGACTTCAAGTCCTGCCATCGTGATCTGTTGCGCCAGCTCCCCGGTACTCAGAGCCGGGTCAACCCATTCGCGCAGCCATTGTTCACTGATTTTCACTTGTCTCTCTCCGTGGTCTGCTAGAACTGCTCAAGGAAGCGCAGATCATTTTCAAAGAACAGGCGCAGGTCATTGACGCCGTAGCGCAACATCGCCAAGCGCTCCACCCCCATGCCGAAGGCAAAGCCGGTGTAGCGCTCCGCATCGATGCCGCAGTGCTCCAGCACCCTGGGATGCACCATGCCGCAGCCCATGATCTCCAGCCAGCCGGTATGGCTGCACACCCGGCAGCCCTCGCCGCCACAGTTGACGCACTGGATGTCGACCTCGGCAGACGGTTCCGTAAACGGAAAATACGAGGGCCGAAACCGCACCTGCAGGTCCTTCTCGAAGAACACCCGCAGAAACTCCCCGATCAGCCCCTTCAGATCGGCAAAGCTGGAATGCTCGTCAATCAGCAGCCCCTCGACCTGGTGAAACATCGGGGTATGCGTCAAATCGGAATCGCAGCGGTAAACGCGACCGGGGCAGATCACCCGCAGCGGCGGCGCGCTGCTCTCCATTACCCGCACCTGCACGGGCGAGGTGTGGGTGCGCAACACCGTGGTCGGGTCCACGTAAAAGGTATCGTGCATGGCCCGCGCAGGATGGTGCGCGGGAATATTGAGGGCCTCGAAGTTGTGATAGTCGTCCTCGATCTCGGGCCCTTCGACCACCTCGAAGCCGACGGCGCCGAAGAAGTCTTCCATGCGCTCGATGGTACGGGTGACGGGGTGAATCCCGCCGGTGCTCTGGCCGCGGCCGGGCAGGGTCACGTCGATAGTCTCGGTGGCCAACCTGGCAGCCACTGCGGCAGCCTCAAGCTCGGCCTTGCGGGCGCCGATCAGCTCCTGCAGTTCCTGTTTGACGACGTTGATCCGGGCCCCGGCCGCGGGACGCTCTTCGGCGGACAATTTGCCCAGGCCCTTGAGCAACTCGGTCAGGCGCCCTTTTTTACCCAGGAAGTCGACCCGCAACTGCTCCAGCGCAGCGCTGTCGGCGGCGGCCGCTATGGCGGCCTTGGCTTCCTCGGCGAGAGGTGTCAGGTTATCCATCTGTTGTGCTTCCGCTGTCAATGTTTTGGTGGGCCCGTTTCGTGTGGCTCTGGTCGTGTGGCCCAAAGTTCGTAGTTCTTGATCCGCCCCGAGCGACCCGTGTGTTCTCGTCCTGGCATTAGATGCTGGGAGCGTTGTTCACGCCCTGCGGGAGCGGGAGGGGCTGCCGGGACACGCCGTGAACCCATCCATGGGGGCTCGGTGGCGACATCCATGTCGCCAACGGTCCCGCCAGCCCCTCCCGCTCCCGCAGGGCTCACTCTGTGCCAACTCCCGAGTCTGCACGCTGTTACATACTCTTAACTCTTACCTTCTACCTATTCCCGCTACCCAACTTGTAGCTGGCACCACTGGTAGTCAGGTGCGGGCTGTAGGGGCCTGCGCGGACCGTCGGCGGCCATGGATGGCCGCCGACGAGCCTACATGGATGTACTTGTGGCGTGTCCGCGCAGGCCCCTACAGCCTGCGCCTGGCGGCATTTCACTGCCCAACCAATACCACCTGGCCTGAATCCAGACGGGACCCGCAACTTGCGCCGGGCATACATCGCCCCAAATAAAAAAGGGAAAGAGCAACGCCCTTTCCCTTTGTGATCCTGCATGTGTAGCCAGCGAACCGCGTCAGCGGCAGGGACGGACTCAGGCCAGTGCGGCCTTCGCTTGCTCCACGATCGCTGCAAAAGCCGGCTTGTCGTGCACCGCCAGGTCCGACAGGACGCGACGATCCAGGCCGATCTCGGCTTTCTTCAGGCCGTTGATCAACCGGCTGTAGCTCAAGCCATTGGCGCGGGACTGGGCGTTGATACGCGTGATCCACAGCGCCCGGAACTGGCGCTTGCGCTGACGGCGGTCGCGGTAGGCATACTGGCCCGCCTTGGTGACAGCCTGCTTGGCAACACGAAACACACGGCTGCGGGCGCCATAATAGCCCTTGGCCTGCTTCAGAATTTTCTTGTGACGGCGATGAGCCGTTACACCACGTTTAACGCGAGGCATAGGTCTTCTCCTGGTTCTCGATAATCAACTGTTCAGCAGGCCCGCAACATGCGGTCCACATGCACCTTGTCACTGGCGTGGACCATGGAGGTCCCGCGCAGCTGGCGCTTGCGCTTGGTTGTCATCTTGGTCAGGATGTGGCTCTTGTAAGCGCTTTTGCGCTTGTAGCCGCCGGCCGTTTTCTTGAAACGCTTGGCAGCCCCGCTGTGAATTTTAGCTTTTGGCATCGTCAGATACTCCGCATTGGTATCAGTAATAAAAATTGAAGAAAAAAGGCATTCACAGGCCCTAGTTCTTCTTCTTGGGTGCGATCACCATGGTCAGTTGCCGGCCTTCCATTTTCGGGAATTGCTCGACACCGCCCAGTTCGGCCAGATCAGCTTCTACCCGCTTGAGTAGCTCCATGCCGATTTCCTGGTGGGCCATTTCACGGCCGCGAAACCGCAGCGTGACCTTGGCCTTATCGCCTTGCTCCAGAAAACGCACCAGGTTGCGTAGTTTTACCTGGTAGTCTCCTTCCTCCGTCCCTGGACGAAACTTCATTTCCTTTACTTGTGTTCGCTTTTGCTTCTTTTTCTGCGCATTCTTCTGCTTCTTGGCTTCGAAGATATGCTTCCCATAGTCCATGACCTTGCAGACCGGAGGTTCGGAGTCTGCAATCAAGACGAGATCCATGGTCGCCGCTTCCGCCGCTGCCAGGGCCTCGCGCAGGGAGACGATCCCTACCTGTTCGCCATCCGCGCCAACGAGGCGTACCGGATCTGATGTAATCTGGTCATTGATGAGCGCTTTTTTGGACGCGCCCTTGCCGGGTTCTTTCTTAATGCTGATTCTCCAATAAAGTACGGCCGCGACGCGCCACGTCATCTGCGAGGATTGCGCCAACGGCGCCCAGATCCATGGATCCCAGGTCCTCGCCACGACGGGCCCTCACGGCCACAGTCTGTGTTTCCACTTCTTTGTCCCCCACCACGAGCAGGTAGGGAACCTTACGGATTGTGTGCTCGCGGATTTTAAAGCCGATTTTCTCATTTCTCAAGTCCGAGACGACCCGAAAGCCCTTGTTCTTCAAGGAATCTTCCACATTTTGGGCATATTCGGCCTGTTTGTCGGTAATATTCAACACTACGGCCTGGATGGGCGCCAGCCAGGCGGGGAAGATGCCCTCGTAGTGCTCGATCAAAATACCGATAAAACGCTCGAAGGAACCGAGTATCGCCCGGTGCAGCATGACCGGTACCTGGCGGGAACCATCCTCGGCCACATACTGGGCATCCAGACGTCCAGGCATGGAAAAATCAACCTGTATGGTACCCAGCTGCCAGACCCGGCCGATACAGTCCTTCAGCGAGAACTCGATCTTGGGGCCGTAAAAGGCACCCTCGCCGGGCAGCTCCAGCCAGGGCAGGCCGTGGGCGTCCAGCGCATCGGCCAGGGCCTTTTCGGCGCGATCCCAGTCGGTGTCGGAGCCCACCCGTTGGGCGGGGCGGGTGGACAGCCGGTAGATGACCTCGCTGAAACCGAAGTCGGCATAGACCTCATGCAGGAAGTCGATGAACGCGGCCACCTCCGGCTGGATCTGGTCCTCGGTGCAGAAGATATGGGCATCGTCCTGGGTGAAACCGCGCACCCGCATGATGCCGTGCAGGGAGCCGGAGGGCTCGTTGCGGTGACAGCTGCCGAATTCGGCCAGCCGCAGCGGCAGATCCCGGTAGGACTTCAGACCCTGGTTGAAGACCTGCACATGGCAGGGGCAGTTCATCGGCTTGACCGCGAACTGACGCTCCTCACTCTGGAGCGTGAACATGTCGTCGCCGAACTTGTCTGCATGGCCGGAGCGCTCCCACAGGACATGTCCACCAGTTGCGGCGTCCTGATCTCCTGGTAGCCATGGGCGCGCTGGGCGCGGCGCATGTACTGCTCGATGACCTGGTACACAGTCCAGCCATCCGGGTGCCAGAACACCATGCCCGGCGCTTCTTCCTGGGTGTGGAACAGGCCCAGCTTCTTGCCGATCTTGCGGTGGTCGCGCTTTTCGGCCTCTTCGATCCGGGTCAGGTATTCCTTGAGTTGCTTCTTGTTCGCCCAGGCGGTGCCATAGATGCGCTGCAGCATCTCGTTGCGGGAATCGCCGCGCCAGTAAGCCCCCGCCACCTTGGTCAGCTTGAAGGCCTTGAGCTTGCCGGTGCTGGGCACATGAGGGCCACGGCACAGGTCCATCCAGGCGCCCTGCTGGTAGAGGGACAGCTCCTCGTCCTGCGGCAGGCTTTCGATAATCTGCACTTTGTAGTGCTCACCCATGTTGCGAAACAGCTCGATCGCGCGCTCGCGGCTCATCACCACCCGCTCTACCGGCAGGTCGTCGGCGACGATCTGTTCCATGCGCTGTTCGATCTTCGCCAGATCCTCCGGCGTAAAATGATGGCCGGTGGCAAAGTCATAGTAGAAACCGTCCTCGATCACCGGGCCGATAGTGACCTGGGTGCCCGGAAACAGTTGCTGGGTCGCCATTGCCAGCAGATGAGCGGTGGAGTGACGGATGACTTCCAGGCCGGCCTCGTCGCGCTCGGTGACAATCGCCAGCTCGGCGTCACGTTCAATGAGATAGGAGGTATCCACCTGGCGGCCATCCACCACGCCCGCCAGGGCGGCCTTGGCCAGGCCCGGGCCGATGTCCGCGGCCACATCGTGAACAGTGACAGGATTATCGAAAATTCGCTGGCTGCCATCAGGCAGGGTAATCGCGGGCATGCGCCTTCCTTTGGTCAGTGGTGACCCCTACTAAAGGCCACGTGAGTCAGCTGCAATCCAGGATCGGGCTGAGGGTCTGTTGGGTCCCGAACCGGTAAATTCAGGGCCGCGGATTGTAGCACGCGCCAATACTATTGTGCCACCCAATGGCGCGCTGCCTGCGGCGTTCGGCGGCCCCGATCAGCGATTGTTTGCCAATGCCCCCCGCAGTGGGCTATAGTCTGTACAGGCACGCTGATACCGGAGGTAGCATCCATGGCCACATGGTTACTCGTCGCCAACGCCAGTTGCGCGCGTTTGTATGAAACCCAGTCCCGCCCCCGAACCCTGACCCTGGTCAATGCCTTCGAACACCCCGCCAGCAGGGAAAAGGGTGAAGACCTGGCCTCCGACCGTCCCGGTCATGTGCAAACCGACAACCCGGGCGGCGAGGCCGCCGCCCACAGCGCCTTCAACGAACCCACCAGCCCCAAGGAGTACGAGCACGAGCGCTTTGCGATGTTGCTGGCAAAGACGCTGGAAGATGGCCGCACCCACAATCGCTTCGACGAATTGATTCTGGTTGCATCACCCCAGTTTCACGGACTGCTCAACAAGCAGATGAACGGCCATCTGGCGAAAATGGTCAGCAATCACGTGAACAAGGACTATACCCGGCTCGACGAGGCCGCGCTGCTGCAGAAGCTGGACCCGCTGGCCTAGCCCATCAGGCCGGCCAGCGGCCGGCCGCCGGGCGCGACGGAATAGCCGTGCTGCACCCGGAAGGCGGAGACCAGCCTGGCCTCCGTGGTGAGGGCCGGACCCAGGCTGTCGAGTTGGCAACCCGGCACGCGGTACTCGAGGTGCTCCTCGTAGGCAACGGTTTCCAGCTGATACTGGCAAATCCGCGAGCGCGGCAGGATAAGCTGCACGACGTAGCCGGCCCCGTACCGCGGCACCAGCCATTGGCGCGCGATCATCTCCGCATAGCGCTGCTCCAGTTTCAGCAGGCAGTATTTCTCGCCGCTGCGGCCGGGTTGGATACTGCGCCAGCCGTCCAGTTCCAGCGCAGCGAGCTGCTGCGGGCACAGGGCCTGGTAGAGCGCGATGGCGGCGGGTTGGGCAATGGCATTCATTGTAGTTCTCCTGATTGTGCCGATAGTGATCCAACAGCCCGCGCTTCCACCACGTAGCGCAACGGGCCATTGGGGTTGGCAGCCTCAAAGGGGTAGCAGGTCACCAGCAGCAGATGCGGCGTGGTCACCGGCGGCAGGTCCAGACGCTCCAGCCGGGTATCCACCACCCGGGCCTGCGTTACGCGGTACTGCCGATAAGCCCCCCGATACCACTGCAGCTCGACCAGGTCTCCGGCGACTAGCCCCTGCATGAACGCAAAATGGGTGTCCCGGTGCCCCGCGACCAGCGCCCAGCCATTGCCGCTGCCGCTGCCGCTGCCGTCAAAGACCGGGTGCAGGCCGGGGCCAAAGGCCAGAGCCTGGCCACTGATACCGGACAACACGTACTGATCGACCCCCCGGGCCGGCACTCGCAATTGCGCCACCGGCCAAGTATCCGCCCAGGGCCAGGGCTTTGTCGGTGCGCCAGCGTGCACACTGGCCTGCCAGGCATGGGCCAGCAGGCGCTGGGCCAGGACCGCCTTGGCGTGGATCCAGCCCGCCGCGCTCAGCTGCCAGCCAGCGCTGGCGAGCAGGGCCAGCAGCACCAGCGTCAGCGCCGGCCTACTGCTGCTTGGGAACATGGTCGATCTCGGGGCCGCGCATCACCCAGACCAGCACGGCGATAAACAGCAACAGGCAGCCCAGAAACAGTTTTGAGGCCGCGGTAGTGGCAGTCTGCGGATAGGCGAAGGTCTGTGCCGCCTGGCCCCGCGGCCGGGTGTTGGGCACCGCTGCGGGTTGCAGCGGTTGCTCTGGCGGCCGGGAGATCTGCTGCTCCACGGCCACAAAACTGGTGTAGGGACTCAGCAACCGGTGCGCCAGCGCCAGCGGCAGTACCTCGGCGCGGATTGCGCTGTCGTCGCGCCCCTGGTAGCGCTGATCCAGCAGCTGTTCGATCCGCCCACGGGCCCACAGACTGCCGATGCCGGGCCAGGACACGGCACCACCCTCGGGCAGGCGTACGCGTTGCTGCCAGGGCTGCCCACCCAGCTGGCCGCTGACCAGAATCTCGCCCCCCGGGGCGGAGCCTCGAAGCGCACCGCCCGCAGCAGCGGCGCGCCCTGGTACAAATCCGGCACCGGTCCTGCCGCGGCGGCCACCGCTGCCGGCCAGTCGATCGCGATATCCGTGACCAGTGGCGCTGACAGGTAGCGGAACAGGGTGTCCATACCGGCACTGACCTCCTCCAGTTCGCCGATATGCAGGTGCATGCCGCGCCCCAGCTGGGCGGCCTTGCGCATGAACCAGCTGTTGGGCGCCGCTCCGATACCGACGGTAAACAGCCGGTTGCGGCCGATGCCACGGGCAATGGCATCCACCACGGCCTGTTCGTTACCCACTGCGCCGTCGGTAATGAAAATGATCTGGCGCAGATGCTCGGACTCCTCTGTCATTGCCGCAGCGGTATTGAGCGCGTGCTGCAACGGCGCCAGCATTTCGGTACCGCCACTGGCCCGCAGCTGGCGCACAAATTCCTGGGCCTGCTGCAGATGGTGCCGGCTGGCGGGCATGGCCCGGTCATACAGGGCGCGATAATCGCTGTCGAAGGCGATGATATTGAATCGATCTTCCGGCCGCAGCTGGCGCAGCGCAGTCGCCAGACTCTGCCGCGCCTGTTCGATGGACACGCCGCCCATGGAGCCGGAGGTATCCACCACGAACACCAGCTCCCGCGGCACCACCTGCAGATCGCCGGTGAGCGCCGGCGGCACTACCAGCAGCAGACCGTAGTGGGCCTCACCCACCTGCTCAGTGAACAGCGCGGCCCGCGGTCTGCTGCCAGTGGCCGGCGCCCACTTCAATACAAAGTCGCGATCCATTTCCGCCACCCCGGCGGTCAGCCGCAGTCGATAGCGGTTGGCGTCGCGGCGCAGGCTCAGTTCGTGATAGTCCGCCCCGACCCGGGCAAGCGGCATGCCCGCGTCCAGCTCCACGGTGATCGTCACCGGATTCAGCGGTGTGTGATCGGAGCCGGGCGCGGCGTGCTGCCAGGGCGAAATCGCCGCCGCATCCGGCACCTGGTCGGTGGCCCGGGCCCAGCCCAACGGCACCAGCTCGCCGCTATCCTCCGGCCCGGCCGGAGGGGACGGTTGCCCCGGCATGTAGCGGGGAGTCAGCGTCATCGGCACCCGCAGGCTGAACTCGCCGTCGGCATAGTCGGCCCGCTGCACCCACTCCAGCCGTACCGATACCTCTTCCCCGGGAGCCACATTGGCGACCCGGTTGCTGAACAGGTTGGGCCGCTGCTGGGCCACCAGGGAGGCCTTTTTGCCAGCCGCCCGCGCCTCCTGGTAGGTCTTCTCGGCAGCCTGCCTTTCGCGGATCTCGCCGACGATGCGGCGTTCGCCGACCTGCATCTCGAGGTGGCGCACAGCCGCTTCGTCCGGCAGCGGGAATGTGTAGACTGCTTCGGCCCAGTGGCCACTGGTATTGCGGAAGGTCTGCTGCAGCGTGACCACGGCCACCATGCCGGCGATCTGCATGTCCAGCTCGCTGTGCTGCAGCAGGGCCGGCAGCGGCGCCTGGCCGGCACTGTGCAGTTCCATGGCGCCGGCCTCGGGCAACGCCTCCTGCGCCCGGCTGACGCTGGCGGACAGCAGCAAGGCGCTGAGCAACAGCGCAATCGCCGTCGGCAGCAGCCGGAAACACAGCCACAGGCAGCGGCCGGTGATGCGGTCCAGCAAGGGTTTGGGGCGTGGGTGGGGCGATGTTGTCACGGGGCTTCTCCGTTGTGGTCTGTCATCTGGAAGGCACCTTCATCAGCGATTGGGAGTCCTTAATCCGGTCACTCCTTCCGGAGAGTACTTTCGAGACACGCCGTGCCCAAAGCACTCGCTGCGCTCATGGGGCAGGCTCTGAACCCCTCCCTGGGGGCTCGGATGCCTGGGCGGCCCCGCGCATCCATGTCGCATACGGTCTCGAAAGTACTCTCCGGAAGCAGCGCCCTCACACCGAAGCAGTCCTTCAGCAAGTGCCATTCGTCTTCCACTTTATTAAAGGCAGTATTGCTGGCAATCCCGTGGCGCAACTGTGGCGCTTTGGCGATCAATTGTGGCGAATTGTGGCGGCTGCTTGAGCGCTGCCCCGGAATCTGGAACCATGGCGGCTTTCCCGACCCAGGTTCGTCCCGCGCTCATGTCCCAGCACATCGCCATCGTCGAAGATGAAGCCGCGCTCGCCGCCAACTACCGCGACGCGCTGGAACGCCGCGGCTTCCGGGTTTCGGTGTACGGTGATCGCGCCGGCGCCAGTGCCGCCTTCGGGCGCCAGTTGCCGGACCTCGCCATCATTGATGTGGGGCTGGGGGACGATATCGAGGGCGGCTTCGAGCTGTGCCGGGAACTGCGCAGCCAGAGCCCGGAACTGCCGATTGTGTTTCTGACAGCCCGCGACAGTGAGCTGGATATCATTTCCGGCCTGCGCCTGGGCGCGGACGACTACCTGACCAAGGACATCAGCCAGGCCCATATGCTGGCACGCATTGTCGCGTTGTTCCGGCGGGTGCAGGCGCTGCGGGTACCGGAGCTGCGTGAGCATTTGCTGGAACAGGGTCCGCTGGGGCTGAACCTGGAGCGGATGACGGCCCACTGGCGGGGCAGCCTGGTGCCGCTGACCGTCACCGAGTTCTGGATGGTGCATACCCTGGCCCGCCATCCGGGCCATGTGAAGAACCGCCAGCAGTTGATGGAAAGCGCCAACGTAGTACTGGACGACAACACCATCACCTCTCACATCAAGCGCATCCGGCGCAAATTCCAGGCTCTGGATCCGGCTTTCGACGGTATCGAGACCGCCTACGGCATGGGCTATCGCTGGAACGGTAGCCAGGGGTGAGCCTGCGCCGCCAGTTGATCATCGTCAGTCTGTTACTGCTCACGCTGCCCTGGGCCGGTTGCCAGTTCCTGCGGGAAATGGAGGGCGCACTGCGCCAGGGTCACGCCCGCGCGCTGGACGCGACTGCCAGCGCCATTGCCGCCAGCCTGAACGACCAGCCCGGCGCCCTGTATCCTCACCCCCAGCGGCTCGACGCCAGCGCTGACCCGGCGGGGACGCTGTACGCACCGGCGCTGGAGGACACCCTGATCCTGGATGGCTATGACGATGGCTGGCCGGATGCCATCCAGGGCCGCTTTCGGCACCCCGATGGAGTCCCATCGCTTGCCTACCGCGCGGCGGTGCAGGGCGAGACCCTGTATCTGCTGCTGCAGGTGGGCGACCACAGCCTCACCTACCACAATCCCGGCCTGAGCCAGGAACCCAATGGCGATCGCCTGCTGCTGCGCACCTGGCTGGACGGCGCACGCCAGGAATACCTGATCGCCACTCCGGCACCCGGCAGCGTGCGTGCCCGCCACGCAGGCAGACGCCACCCGGCTACCGACGCCCGCCGGATTCGCGGCTACTGGCAGGATACTGTCGGCGGCTATGCCGTTGAACTGGCGCTGCCGCTGGCGATGACGGGCGGACGCCTGGGCATCCAGGCGATCGACGTGGACCGAAGCGGTGCCAGCGCCGTTCGCACCGTCGGCAATATCGAGCCACTGCAGCAGACGGCGCCACCGTGGCTGGTGTATGCGCCGCCGGAACTGCACACCCGGTTGGACCGCTTTGCCGCCCCCGCTCAGCACATCCTGGTGACTGACCGGCGGGCCCGGCTACTGGCACGCACCCGGGGGCCGGAAGCGGCCACTACCGCTACCCCCGTACCGGAAACGTTCTGGCTGCTGCGGATACTGTACCGGCGAATACTCGCAGACACTGGTGCCAGTACCGCGGTGGAAGCGGGTGCGGACGGCTTTATCGACGGCCGGGAAATCCGCGCCGCATTGGCCGGACAGCAAACGCAGCACTGGTACCGAGACAATGGCGACAGCCGCAGAACCCTGTCGGCGGCCGCCCCCATCCGGTCTGACGGCGTAGTCATCGGCTCCGTCGTGGTGCGCCAGAGCAGCGAACAGTACCTGTCGTTGACCGATCGCGCCTTCAGCCGGCTGCTCGGTTACAGTCTGACTGCACTGGCCATCGCCGCGACGGGACTGCTGGGCTTCGCCAGCCTGTTGTCCTGGCGCATCCGCCGGCTGAGCCGCGCAGCCGGCCGGGTGCTGGGCGAGAGCGGCCTGCAGCTGTCCCGCTTTCCGCGCAGCCGCGCCCGCGACGAGATCGGTGACCTGTCGCGCAGCTTTGGCCGGTTGCTGGATGAGTTGCACGATTACAATGAATACCTGCGCACCCTCAGCCGCAAGCTGTCCCACGAGTTGCGCACCCCCATCGCCGTGATCCAGTCATCGCTGGACAACCTGGAACACGGCAGTGACAGCGAAGCTGCCGACGCGGTCTATGTCAGCCGCGCCCGCGGCGGCCTGACCCGGCTCAGCCACATTCTCAACGCGATGACCGAGGCTTCCCGGGTGGAGGAAAGCATTCGCCAGCGGGACATGGCCGCAGTGGACCTGGTGCCGCTGCTGCAGGATATCACCCAGGCCTACCGCGAGATCTATCCACACCACCGGCTGAACCTGCAATGCCCACAGTCAGCGGTGATCATCCAGGGGGTGGGCGAACTGATCGTCCAGGCTCTGGACAAGCTGATGGACAATGCCGCCTCCTTTACCCCGGCTGGGAGCGCAATCGACATTGCGCTGCAGCGCAGGGAAGACGACTGGGAAATCCAGGTCTGCAATGAGGGCCCTCCCCTGCCCGGGGACATGCAGGGACGCCTGTTCGAGGCGATGATCTCTCTGCGTGAGGCAAGGGCCGCGGACACGGTACACCTGGGGCTGGGACTTTACATCGTCAAACTGGTCGCGGACTACCACCACGGCAGTGTCCATGCCCGCAACCGCGCCGACGGCCAGGGTGCCTGTTTTATCCTGGCGCTCCCGGCAACCCCCAGCGAGGGTGCTTAACCCATGAAGGCCAGCTGGCGGATCTCGGTGAGCTGGTCTCGCACTGCTGCCGCCTCCTCGAACTCCAGGTTCTTGGCATGCTCCTGCATCTGCGCTTCGAGCTGCTGCAGCTTGCGCGCCAGCGCCGTCGGACTGAGCCGGGCGATTTCGGTACTGTAGGGCAACACTGGCTCCGCCACCTTGCGTCCCTTGGCCTTGCCCCGGGTGGGCATGCGCCGGGCCCCCTCCATGATGTCCTGCACCGACTTGAACACACCGATGGGCGTAATGCCGTGCTCCAGATTGTAGGCAATCTGCTTGTCCCGCCGGCGGTCGGTCTCGGCCATCGCCCGCTCCATGGACCCGGTCACTTTGTCGGCATACAGTATCGCCCGGCCATTGAGGTTGCGGGCGGCGCGGCCGATGGTCTGTATCAGCGAGCGCTCCGAACGCAGAAAGCCCTCCTTGTCCGCATCCAGGATCGCCACCAGCGACACCTCCGGCATGTCCAGGCCCTCGCGCAGCAGGTTGATGCCCACCAGTACATCGAACTCACCCAGGCGCAGGTCGCGGATGATCTCCACCCGTTCCACGGTGTCGATATCGGAGTGCAGATAGCGCACCTTGACGCCGTGGTCCGCCAGATACTCGGTCAGGTCCTCCGCCATGCGCTTGGTCAGCGTGGTCACCAGCACCCGCTCGCCAACGGCCACCACCTTGTGGATCTCTCCCAGCAGGTCGTCCACCTGGCTGCTGGCCGGGCGTACTTCCAGCGGCGGATCCAGCAGGCCGGTCGGACGCACCACCTGCTCCACCGTGCGGCCGGCGTGCTCCAGCTCGTAGGGGCCTGGAGTGGCGGATACGAATACCGCCTGCGGCACCAGCTGCTCCCATTCCTCGAAGCGCAGGGGCCGGTTGTCCAGTGCCGATGGCAGCCGGAAGCCGTACTCCACCAGGGTCTCCTTGCGCGAGCGGTCGCCGCGGAACATCGCGCCGATCTGGGGCACCGTGGCGTGGGACTCGTCGATGATCACCAGCGCATTGTCGGGCAGGTACTCGAACAGGGTCGGCGGCGGTTCCCCGGGCCGCGTCCGGACAGGAAGCGGGAGTAGTTTTCCACCCCGTTGCAATAGCCCAGCTCGCGGATCATCTCCAGGTCATAGCGGGTGCGCTGCTGCAGGCGCTGGGCCTCCACCAGTTTGTTGTTGTCCTTGAGCTGCTGCAGGCGCTGTTCCAGTTCCAGCTCGATCTGTTCCACCGCGTTCAGCATCACGTCCCGCGAGGTGACATAGTGGCTCTTCGGGAAGATTGTCACCCGCGGCACCTTGCGCTCCACCGCGCCGGTCAGCGGGTCAAAGTAATAGATGCTCTCGATCTCCTCGTCGAACAACTCCACCCGCACCGCCTCGCGCTCGGAATCCGCCGGGAAGATATCGATCACATCGCCGCGCACGCGGTAGGTGCCGCGCTGGAAATCCACATCGTTGCGGCTGTATTGCAGCTCTGCCAGATGGCGCAGCACCTTGCGCTGGTCGATCATCTCGCCGCGGGACAGATGCATGATCATCCGGAAGTAGGACTTGGGGTCGCCCAGGCCGTAGATGGCGGACACCGTGGCCACCACCAGGCAGTCCTCCCGCTCCAGCAGCGCCTTGGTGGCGGACAGGCGCATCTGTTCGATGTGTTCGTTGACCGATGAATCCTTCTCAATGAAGGTATCCGAGGATGGCACGTAGGCTTCGGGCTGGTAGTAGTCATAGTAGGAGACGAAATACTCCACCGCATTATCGGGGAAGAACTCCTTGAACTCGCCGTAGAGCTGGGCCGCCAGCGTCTTGTTGTGGGCCATGACAATGGTCGGGCGCTGGATCTGCTCCACCACATGGGCCATCGTGAAAGTCTTGCCCGAACCGGTCACCCCCAGCAGGATCTGCGAGGCCAGGCCCGCATTCACCCCCTCCACCAGCTCCTGTATCGCCTTGGGCTGGTCCCCTGCCGGGGCATAACTGGACTGCACCTTGAACCGCTTCGACATGGATTCCTGCCCCGTCTGCACTGAACCGAACCGCGTATTATGATCCAGCCGCTGCCGAAATGCAGCCTGCGTCACGTTCCGCGCCACCGGCGCAAAAAAAGCAGCTGGCAGCTGTTGACCTTCAGGGGGACGATCATTAGTATACCCGGCCTCAGGTTGAGACCATTCCGCCTTAGCTCAGTTGGTAGAGCAATTGACTGTTAATCAATGGGTCGCTGGTTCGAGCCCAGCAGGCGGAGCCACATTGCGTTACAAAAGAAGGGGTTACAGCGATGTGGCCCCTTTTTTTTGGTTCTCACCCCCCGGTTCCCACAACACTATCCCAGGACACTATGCTCACAGCCAGTAAACTTGAAAAAATCATGGAACTCGAGGCCAATCTCCGCGCCGAGTATCAGCAACAGCTCGACAAAAAGGCCGCCGAGATCGACCGCCTCAGCGCCCGGGAGTCAGAGCTCCAGGCCGCCGTCGACAAGCAGCTGGAAACCATCACCGAGCTGACCGGCAAGGCGACGGACAGCCAGAAGGCCGAGCAGCGCGCCCGCGAGCTGCACAATCGCAGCGAGAGGTTGGTGGCCGAGATCGCCGAACTGAAGCAGCGGATAAAGACTCTGCAGAAGGATCTGGCAGCGGTGCGCGAAGAGAACAAGACCCTCACCCAATACGACCCGGTGCGCATGAAGAAGAATCTCGACGCGAGCAAGAAGAAGCTGGCTGAGAAGACCAGCGCGGCCGACCTGTTGCAGAAGACGCTCAGCGAGACAAAGAAAGAGAATGCGGAACTGCAGCGCAAGGTGACGGAGTTGGAAGCCAAGGTGGCGGAGTCGGGTGTGGAGGCCGGGGAAGAGGCGGCGGCATGATGGGCGCCCTGGGGGCACCCATTGTTATTCAGCCAAAGAGCTGGGAAATGAAGCCTGGCGGGTGCTGTCAGGCGGAGTTAGCGCCTGGCAAGCCGGGTGCGACGAGTCCACCCCATAAGTACCAGTGACAACGCCATCAGTGACAGCGTAGCCGGAGCGGGTACGTCCTGCGTATTGGAGGCGACAAGATTATCGAAATAGATGGTGCGGTCGATGCCATCAGCCGTATTGTAACCTTGGATAATAACTTCTCTGAATGCTACCGAGCCGCTCGCAGCAATCGTTTGCGTCAGGCTACCGTTGACGCTGAAATGTGTCTGGTTGGTCGTCGGATCAATAGTAAACGCCAGATTCGCGAAGCTTCCATAGCTAAAACCAGTCGGTAAACCAAGACTTTGAAAGCTGCCGCCATCCCAAATCTGGAATGCTCCGCCGGCGAACTCGACAATAGGATATTGGACGATGTTATTGTTGCCGGAGTCTACAGCCGTACCCCAAAGTCCGGCAACCCGGTTTGGGTCCGACTCGAAGGCCTGGTCAATGTACATATCGATGCTGATGGTAGTTGCACCGAAGACGTCATACTTGCGGCCCTGGGTGTTATAGAAGGCGCCCGAAAATCCGGCAGGGCGATTGTTCGCTCCGTCACTGCTGGACAATGTCAGTGCCAGGCGGTTGTCACCCATGAATGATTCAGAGGTGAATCCGCTGGGGGCGTACCGATCTGTGTAGTAAGTCCCTGCCGCCTGGGTGGACGACAAGACCGGGTCTGTGTCGAAGGTGTCACTGTAGACGACGCCGGCATGCGCTGTCTTCGCGGTCGCAATCAAGAGAGACGCTGCTATCAGGCAGGTACGTGTGAGTGAATTGAAAGTGAGTGGGTTTGCAGTGGCTGGTAAATGTGATCGCATTGAATGGCTTCCTTGTATCTGCCCGATTTATTGGTCTAAGCCCCCTCCCCCGGGAGCTCCCCTGTTGAACCCAGCAATAAGTGTGCCGGCGTACGTAACCGCCTAATCTGTATACATGTTTTCGCTCAGGGCGGGCCGACGGCACGCCGGTGTGGAATGGGTGTGTAAAGAAAGCAGACAGTGTCGTCCCTCTGCGGCGGGATAGTTGACGCCCAGCAGGTGGAGCCATATCCAGAGACAGTAAAAGAGGTTACATTGGCTACCAGCACGACAGCGCCCTTTCGGTTCGCCCAGGTTGCTGCATCACAGAGACCCCACTGAGCTAGGCAGGCACCAATGAGAACCGTCAAAATCAACGCAGAGCCCGTCGAGCTCTACAAGATCCTCAAGTTCGAGGGCCTGGTAGCCACCGGCGGCGAAGCCAAACTGCTGATCGGGGATGGGCAGGTCATGGTCAATGGCGCAGTTGAGACCCAGCGGCGCAAGAAAATTGTGGCAGGAGATGTCATTGAGTTTCACGGGGAGAAGCTGCGGGTAGCGGCGCTGTAACCCGGCGGACCACGGCATGCGGGGACACAACTGCCCACTATCACGACCAGAAATGCCGTAGGCAATAGCAGGTCTGACCCATAGCCGGAAGGCCAATTCTGTACTAGGCTGCAGAGATAAAGCCGCGACACTACGAAGGTGTACCGGCAGTGGCCCCCAGGGGCGACTGGTCAGGGGGAGTTCAGCTGTGCAGCAATTCCAGGTCATGGCTTCAGTGGTTGGCCACCGCCAACCCCGGAACTGACGAAATCCCATGAATTCACAACAGACCCGCGCGGCCGCCACCAGGCTCACCTGTATTTACCTGATAGTGGGGGCTGCCTGGATTCTGCTGTCCGACCGCGCGCTGCTGTTGTTGATTCCCGATGCCACCGTCGCGGATATCTCGGATTACCAGACCCTGAAAGGCTGGCTGTTCATCGTGCTCACCGGGCTGCTGCTCAGCATACTGCTGCGGCGGACACTGACGGAGCACGCCCGCATCCAGCAGGAGCTGGACCGCGCCGAATACCAGCACCTGCAACGGCTCAGCCTGTTGGAGGTGGGCGTCTACGAGACCGACAACGAGGGCCGACTGCACTTCGCCAACCAGACCGCCACCGTCCAGGGCGGCATCGCAGCGCAGGGGCAGTTGCGGGAACAGGCATTTGAACAGGTTGCCACCTCTCACCAGGCGCGGGTCCAGGCGGCCTGGGCCGCGGCCCTGCGGCAGCGCGAAGTCTTTCTGGAGCAATATCCGGTGCAGCGCGCCGGCGAGTCAGGCAGCCGCTGGTTGATAGACAGCGCCTATCCGCGGTACACGGATACCGTCTTCAATGGTCATGTGGGCACCATTACCGACGTGACCCGGCTACGGGAGGCGCAGGAATTCGGGCGCGCGATGGAACACCGCCTGCAGTTGACGCTGGAGGCGAGCCCCACCATCACCTACACCCTCGCAATCGACGGCGAGGATGTCCGGATAAGCTGGATCAGCGACAATGTGGAGCGTATTCTCGGTCATCGCGCTGCCAGCGTGCTTCAGCCCGGCTGGTGGCAGGGACAAGTGCATCCGGCAGACCTGAACCAGCTCAGCGCGATGCTGCAGCGGCACAGAAACAATCCGGACGCTGAAGCCTCGGTGCTGTTCCGAATGCGTGATGGCGACGGCAACTTCCGCTGGATCCGCAGTGTCTCCCGGCGGTTCGACGCGATCAGCGACGACCAGGACGAACTGACTGTGGTCGGCTGCTGGACCGACGTCACCGAGGCCACGCGTGAACAGGAGCTGCGCGACCTGTATGCCGCGGTCTTCTCAGAGCTGTCCGAGGGCATTCTGATTGTCGATCAGGACGATGCCATCGTCTCGGCCAATCATGCCTTCAGCCGCATCAGCGGCGTTGCCGCAGCCCAGCTGCCGGGCCTGGGAATCGCTGCGCTGGATGCCGCCGGCAAGCCGGACCACTCAGGCTTTCGCGATGTGATGGATATGCTGGACGAGCACGCCCACTGGCACGGGGAAATCCTGTTCAACAACCATGAGGGCCGGCAGATTCCGCTGGCCGTCACCGCCAGCATTGTCCACAGCGCTTCGATAGGTACCCACAAACGGGTATTGATCTGCCGCGACATCAGCGCCGAGAAACGCTTCCGGGAAGACCTCCTGCATCTGGCCCACTATGACTCGCTGACCAACCTTCCCAACCGGTTGTTGCTGACCTCCCGACTGGAGCACGCGATCGAACGCGCCAGGCGCAAGGATCAGCAACTGGCGGTCCTGTTCCTGGACCTCGACGAATTCAAGGCGTTCAACGACAGCTACGGCCACGTGGCTGGCGACGAGGTGTTGGTAGAGGCGGCGCGCCGCTTGCAGCTGAACCTGCGCAAGTCCGATACCCTGGCCCGGCTGGGCGGCGACGAGTTCATCTGCCTGATCGAGGACCTCGATTCCGCCGATGCGGCCGCTACCAAGGCGGAGGAGTTCATCGCCAGCCTGGCCGTCAGGCACACCCTGGGCAACGGCCGCGACTGTTTTATTGGATGCTGTATCGGCATCAGTCTGTTTCCGGACAATGGCGAGAGCTGCGACGACTTGCTGCAAAGTGCCGATACGGCAATGTACCGGGCAAAGAGCATGGGCAGCGGCCACTATTGCTTTGCCACCACTGATCTTGGCATCTCCGCGGTGCAGCGGATGGACACCATCAGCAAACTGCGGCGGGGTATCGAACAACAGGAGCTGCTGCTGCACTACCAGCCCAGTTGTGTGACGGCCAGCGCCGAGATTGTGGCTGCCGAGGCGCTGGTGCGCTGGCAGCGGCCCGATGGCGGCCTGGTCGTCCCGGCGCGGTTTATACCGCTGGCCGAGAGTTCCGGCCTGATCAATGCGCTGGGAGCCTGGGTGATCGACGAGGTGGGACGCCAACTGCGCCAATGGCTGGATACCGGCCAGCCGGTGGTATGCATTCACATCAACATTTCCGCCAGGCAGTTCCAGGACCAGGACCTGGTGGCCCTGTTGGCCGACATGCTGCAGCGCTACCGGCTGAGTCCGATGCAAATCGGCCTGGAAATCACTGAATCGGCCCTCATGCAGCAGCCACACCAGGTGGTGCAGATTCTGGAGCGCCTGCATGCGATGGGTTTCAGCATTGCACTTGACGACTTTGGCACCGGCTTTTGCAGTTTCACTTACCTTACCCAGATGCCGATAGACTGCCTCAAAATCGACAAGGTCTTCGTCGACAAGATCGGCCGCTCCGAAAAGGACAGCCAGATTGTGCGGGCCATGCTGGAGCTGGCAAGTACGCTGGGCCTCGAGGCTATCGCCGAGGGCGTCGAAACCGGGTTGCAACAGCAATTTCTCGCCATCAACGGCTGCGATTTTATCCAGGGCTATCTGCTGTCCCGGCCGTTGCCCGCCGAGCAATTCATCGAGCTGCTGCTGGCGCAACGGGACAGGCCCTCGCCGCCACTTGCACCCTGAGCGGCGCGGCCGCCACGGCACGGGATGCTTGCCTGGTCAGCCGGAATACTTTAGCGTTAAGCCAAATTCTGCAGGTAATACGTATGGCCTACACCTTCGACATGGGAAGTTTTCTGCTGCGGCTGTTGTTTGCGGGAGTACTGGTGTTCGGTACCTGGAACCCCACCGATTATTCCTACGTGGACTGGATGTTCAACGGAGGATTTCACTTTGAGCCACTGATTGCGATCGTCGGTCTGATCCTGCTGATCGGCTGGATCATCTATCTGCGTGCCACGTTTCTGTCCATGGGCTGGCTGGGCATCATCCTGGGTGCCGCACTGTTCGCCGCCATCATCTGGCTGTTCGTGGATCTGGGCTGGCTGCGCCTGGAATCACCGGGAATGGTGGCCTGGCTCACGCTGGTGCTGTTGTCGGTACTGCTGGCTGTCGGCATGTCCTGGTCCCATCTCCGCCGCCGCCTGACCGGGCAGATGGACGTCGATCACGTCGAGGACTAATGTTCGAATCGCACTTACTTAGCGCTTGCTTCGATGTGAGGGCGCTGCTTCCGGAGTGTACTTTCGAGACCGTATGCGACATGGATGTCGCATCCGAGCCCCCACGGACGGGTTTACGGCGTGTCTCGAAAGTACACTCCGGAAGTAGCGACCGGATTACTGGCACCTAAATCTCCTAAGCAAGCTCCATTCGAGTGTCCCACAAAAACGCAGCCGCCAATGGCGGCTGTAATCAGCTTCAGTGCCGGACCTGGCGCCAACCTTCAGTCGGTCAGGGAGACCGCCTCGCGGCCGCCGGCCCCGCGCAGGTTCAGTGCGACACCGTCACGGTCAAACAACTGCACCCTGCCGTCGCTGACCGAGCAGCGCACCACCATGCTGCCGCCCTGCTCCGGCACTACCTTGAGCCGCAACTCATCCGGCCCGCGACGCCGCTTGATTGTCAGCAGTTTGCTGCGGCTACCCTCACCCAATGCGGTCTCCACCTCGGACTTGCACAATACCAGATGCCGGCTGTCGTCCCTCGCGGCTTGCGCCGCCAGGGCACTGCCCGCGACCACCAGGGCTGTTGTTAATGCTGCTATCGCTTTCATGTCATTCCCTCCTTTGGGCTCAAGCGGAGGGAAGCATAACCCTGCCCAGAAATTTCCATAATATCCACAAATGCTCACGACTGCTGCATTTTTGGACATGTCGGACACGAACCACACGCCCTTAACCGGCTTTTGCGGCGCTGTTTTCCGTCCCCGCCGCCGGCCGCTGCGGTACACTGTTTCGGCAACACAGGGACAACGAAGGAAAACACCATGAAACGCCTGGCAT
Source organism: Kineobactrum salinum (assembly GCF_010669285.1). Classification (GTDB taxonomy): domain Bacteria; phylum Pseudomonadota; class Gammaproteobacteria; order Pseudomonadales; family Halieaceae; genus Kineobactrum; species Kineobactrum salinum. The sequence goes on from NZ_CP048711.1 coordinate 889,500, forward strand.
CCTATGCCTTGCAGGGCCTGGTCGCTGTACTGCCAGTGGCCCTGACGGTCTACCTGATCTACTGGCTGCTGCTCAGCATGGAGGCCGTGGCCAGCCTCGCAATCCGCGCCGTGCTGCCCGACGACGACTGGTATTTCCAGGGGCTGGGGCTACTGTCAGCGCTGTTGGTGCTGATCCTGGTGGGGATGTTGGTCGACGGCTACGTAGTGCAGCACCTGCTGCGTCTGGGAGACTCCCTGATGAGCCGGATACCGCTGGTCAAATCGGTGTACGGCGCCATTCAGGACGTGCTGCGGGCGCTCAGCATCACCCGCGACAAGTCTGCCGATTCGGTGGTAATGGTCGAAGTCCAGCCTGGTATGCAGCTGATCGGCTTTATCACCGGGCGCAATATCGCTCCCAGACTGATGCCGACCGGTGGGGAGGAGATTATCGGCGTCTACCTGCCGATGAGCTATCAGCTCGGCGGCTATACAGTCTACGTGCCGGTCTCCAGCGTACAACACGTCGACATCTCCGTTGAAGAGGCGATGCGCATCGCCGTTACCGGGGCATCAAGCACAGCTGAGCAGGCTGTGGTGCTATAAACGGTTTGCCTGGTGCAGCGTGAACGCTCTCACGGCCGCGGCCGGGTATCCAGGACGGGTCGGATTCTTTCGAATTCGCCGGCGATGACCTCCCGCAGCACCCGCATGCGGGCACTCAGGCGCAGGTCCTTGTGGGTCAGCACCCAGATATCGGCCTGGTGGACGATGGGGGCATCCGGCACCCGCACTATCTTGGGGTCGCGATCGGCCAGGTAGCACGGCATATAGGCCATGCCCATGCGGCACTGCACCGCCCTGTACAGCAACCGGTAGTCACGTATCGCGTGCCGCACCGGTTGCAGCGGGTGCCGGGTGTGCGCCAGCCATTCCTCCCGTTGTCCCGCCGGGTGCTTGCCGATCCAGTCAAGGTGACTGACATCCGCGGGTGCTCCGGGTTCAGCAATGCGCGATGCACATAGGTGGAGGCGCTGAGGGTGGCCACGTGGCGTCCGATCAGGTATTCCGGCGGGCGTGTTCCGGCGGCCATGACCCGGATGGCAATGTCTGCTTCCCGCCGGCTCAGATCCAGGGTGTCGAAACTGGGCATCAGCTCCAGCTCGATACCGGGATAGTCGGCGGCGAAACGCGCCAGTCGCGCCATCAGGAAGTCCACCCCCTCCGGCATCGTGAGGCGAATACTACCCTGCAGGTTTTGATCGCCACCGGTCAGCTGGCGCTCGGCAGCCAGCACCAGCTCCTCGACGTGCTCGGCGACAGGCAAGAGCTGTTCCGCAGCCGCCGTCATGCGATAGCCGTCGGGCGTCCGGTCGAACAGGTGGGTCTGCAGCGCGCGCTCCAGCTGATCGAGCCGTCGCGTGACTGTTGAGTTGCTGACCCCGAGCTGCTGCGCCGCGGCGCGCGCCGAGCCACCGCGGCACAGGGCCAGCATTACCTTGATATCGTCCCAGTCCATCATCGGGCTCCTAATACCACTGGCACTAACATTGGCGATTGGGTGCCAATAATCCGGTCACTACTTCCGGAGAGTGCTTTCGAGACACGCCGTCAACCCCTCCATGGGGGCTCGGTTGCCGCCTCCATGCGGCAAACGGTCTCGAAAGCACTCTCCGGAAGCAGCGCCCTCACACCGAAGTAGCCCTTAAGTAAGTGCCATTCCTAGTACCCGTCAGGCGTAAAAGGCGGCGAAACGGTCTATGAAGGTCCGCAGTTCGGTGGCTGGCAGGGCATTGATGCCGGCCGCGGCCGCACGGCCTCCGCCGGTGGGAAACTCCCGGCACAGTACATCGGCCCCGGTCTTGTTGCTCAGCGGCGCGCGTACGCTCACCAGGTAGTCGCCGTCGGGCCTGGCGGTGATGACGGCGTGGCCGCGCCCGGGATCCGCATTGGCGAGATCGTTGCTGAACACACCGCTGACCCGCCGCGCCCAGGCGGCGTCCGGCAGCACATACACCGCCGTCGCCGCGTCAAGGTGCTCGGGGACCAGCGCGGCTGCGGCGGCCATGTCCTCTCGATATCCGTGCTCCAGGTGCTGGAAGTCTTCCCTGTCCTCGCGCATGAAAACAAATGGGTCGGCATAGTGGCTCAGCCGCTGATACAGCAGTCCGGGGGCGAAGTGCAAATCCTCCAGCCGGGCCCCATAGCCATTGTAGTTGATGTAGATACCGAGCTTTTCCAGTTGCTCCAGCGCCGCCTGATCCAGCCCCAGTGGCTTCGCGATACGGGCTGCACTGTCCTTCAGGTTGTCGCCGAAGGTGCCGACCACCGCCCAGGCACGGTATGCACCGTGCAGATGATTGTTGAGCAACAGGCTGGTGCAGACATCCGCCGCCGGATTGATCAGCGTCTGCAGTTGGGGATGCTGCGGAATATCGCCCGCGTAATGGTGGTCGGAGTAGAAGACGGTGGCACCCTCGGCCAGGATGCGTTCGAGATCGGCCCGATTCCTGTCCAGCGACACGTCCAGCACCGTCACCTGTGAGCCCGGCTGTGCCTGCACACGCCGGAGCAGGTCGATATCGCGTTTGACGCCGGTAATCAGCTTGGCGTCGCGAGGCTCGGCCAGGCGCAGCTGGACCAGTGCACAGATCCCGTCAGCGTCACCGTTGAAGACATCGTAGTTCAGCATGAAAATTCCGAGGCAGGCAGATCAGGACTTGTCCGGGAACAGTTCCTGGACATTGGAATGGGAGGACGCTGCGGAGGGCAGGGTTTTGGGCTTGGCCTTGGGCACGGTGGCGCGCCCCACCATGCCCTGCTTGCGCCATACATGGTCGTGACGCACCTCGTGACTGCCAAAGCCACTGACAGCGGCATTGAGCACTGAGGTGATGCCGGCGCAATCCATGGTATCGCAGTAGTGCATCAGGTCGGTCAGGTGACGGTGGATCTGGCTGTAGGAGAGACACTCTTCCTCGGCGCGCATGATCATCGGGTGCCCGGTGCCGGTCACATCACTGCCCAGCAGCAGTTCTTCACGCAGTTTTTCGCCGGGACGCAGGCCGATGAATTCGATCTGGATATGATCCTGGGCATGGCTGTCCAGCTGCATCTCGTAACCGCTGAGCCTGATCATCCGCCGCGCCAGCTCGATGATGCGCACCGGTTCGCCCATGTCCAGCACGAACACATCGCCACCGGTGCCCATGGCACCGGCCTGCAGCACCAGTTGGGCAGCTTCCTGGATACTCATGAAATAGCGCGACACTTCCGGATGGGTAACAGTCACGGGGCCGCCGGTGGCTATCTGTTCCCGGAACAATGGCACCACCGAACCCGAGGACCCCAGCACGTTGCCAAACCGTACCATGCAGAAGCGGGTACGGGTATCGCGCTGGGCCAGCCCCTGCAGCACCATCTCGGCGAAACGCTTGGAGGCACCCATGACATTGGTCGGCCGTACCGCCTTGTCGGTGGACACCAGCACAAAGGTTTCCACCCCCGCCTTGCGGGCCGCCTCGGCGGCATACCAGGTGCCGAATACATTGTTGGCGACGCCCTCGGCCACGTTGTACTCGACGATCGGCACATGCTTGTAGGCCGCGGCGTGATACACCGTCTGCACCACAAAGGTGCTGTATACCGTTTCCAGGCGCCGCTGGTCCTGCACCGAGCCGAGCAGCGCAACAATCTCTAGGGTGGAACCGGTGGCCTGCTTGAGGTCGCGCAGCTCGCGCTCAATCCGGTACAGGGCGTACTCGGAGTTGTCCAGCAGCAGCAGCTCGCGCGGGCCGGAGGTGAGAATCTGGCGACAGAGTTCGGAACCGATGGAGCCGCCGGCACCGGTCACCATGACGACCTTGTCGGTGATACAGCGGTCAATGAGTTCCGGATGGGGAGGCACCGGGTCGCGCCCCAGCAGGTCGTCGAGATCGATGTCCTGGATCTGGTTGACACTGGCACGACCGGCCACCAGCTCGTTGATCTTGGGTACCGTGCGCACATGTACCGGTAGCCCGACCAGGGAGTTGATGATTTCCCGGCGCCGTTCCGGCGACGCCGAGGGAATGGCCAACAACACCTGGGTAATATTGTGTTCACCGATCAGGCGCTTGATTTCTTCCGGCCGGGCCACCTGCAGGCCGTTGATCACCGAGTGCTGCAGGCGCGGATCGTCATCGACGAATACCACCGCCCGGTACTGGTCGCCGTGATGCAAGGCGGTGAGCAGCTGACGGCCTGACTCACCGGCCCCATAGATAATGACGTTGCGGGACAGGGAGCGCAGCTTGGCCTGATAATAGGCGCGGGCGACAAGCCGGCTACCACCGATCAGCAGCAGCGCAATCCCCCAGTAAATGAAAGGCATGGCGCGAGGCACATGGGCCTGGCTGAGAAATACCGCCGCGGCCAGCACCAGCGTCGAGTAACTGACCGCGGTAATGACGGCCCATATGGCCTGTTGGCCCATGAAGCGGATAACCGCGCGGTACAGCCCCAGGCGCAGAAAGATGATCGCGGAAACTATGACAGTGAAGGCAACACAGAAGATTTCGACCGGGCCGAATCCCACCCCGACAGTGCCCTGCCGCAGTGCAACCGCGGCCCATATTGCCGCGATGACAAACACCATATCGAGAACCAGCAACAGGGCCTGCTTGATATTGCGCGGCAGCTCTACCAGTTTACCCAATGCATCGCGCAGGCTTCCCAGCACTCCGGAAATCGCTTGCAGCACACAATCGCCAAGCCGATTTAGCAAATCTCCTCCCATTCCGGATGGTGATGACGGGCCTGCAAGGAATGTTGCTTCAGGTGCAACCCGGAGTTCGCATACTACGGCAAACGGCGCAGCCGCGCCATGCCGAGCAGAAGCGGAACATATGCCAAAATAACAAATAAAATCTGGAATTTTGGCCACATCCAGATCGTCCATGCCAGCGGCAACAACCAAAGCGCGTGCAGCATCAGGAACAACAGGTCGACCCGAAGGTGGGAACGCCAGTGCCGGGACAGGCGCTGGTAGCCATGCTGGCGGTGGGCATGAATCAGGTTGTCGCCGCGGCGCCAGCGTTCCATGAGGGTCCAGCTGGCATCGGTGATGAATACCGCCAGCAGTACCAGCCAGCAGGCCAGCGGCACGGCTTCGAGTGAGGCGCCGTAGAGAGCCAGCCCTCCCACCAGGAAGCCGGTGGGAACGCTGCCTGCGTCACCCATGAACAGCTTCGCCGGTGGCCAGTTCCACACCAGAAAACCCAATTGGCACAGCGCCAGCAACAGGCACAGCAGCGCATAATCCACTGCCCCGGACAAGGCCGCGAGCCCCGCTGCCGCGCTGCAGGCCAGCACCGCCTGGAGCGCCGCGATACCGTCGATGCCATCCATGAAGTTGTACAGGTTCAGCAACCACAGCAGACCAATGGCGGCCAGCGGCCACCACAACCAGGCCGGCAACCAGAGGCTGGACAGCAGCGGCGGCAGGGGCAGCACCATTACCAGCACCAGGCAGCAACTGCCGTAGACGGCAAAGCGCAGCCACACCGGCAGGTCCATCAGGTCATCCAGCACTCCCGTGGCGCTCAGCACCAGCGCCAAAGCCAACAACAGCCAGACGATACTGTCCCAGTCGACTCCCTGCAGTTGGGCCAGCGCACCGGCCACCACCAGCGCCAGCATGATGCCGGTACCGCCGCCATGAGGAACCGGTGCTGCATGCGAGCTGCGCTGGCTGGGCTGGTCCAGCCAGCGCCTGCGCCGGGCGAGCAGCAGATACAGGCCACAGAACAGGGTCGACAGCAGTGCTGCGGCGAGCAGGGACAGTATCATCCCGCCCTTCCCCGCGGCCCTGCCAACTCCCCCGCGACCGTTGCCAGGCTCTGTTGCGGCCGCCAACGGGTGGCCGCCAGCAGGGCCGCGTTACAATACAGCTCGGTTGCGAACAGCTTGTCGAAACTACTGCCGGCCGGCTGCCGCGATACGCCGTCCAGGATGCGCGCCAATAGCCGCCAACACCACAGCGGCGCCTGGCGGCCCGGACCCGGCCGGCCCAGCGCAGCGCGCAGCAGCTGGTACAGCTGCGCGGTGGTATAGCTCTGACCGTCAGTGACTATCCAGCTGTGTACACCGGCGTCGACCTGCTCCGGCAGGCAGCTCATCAGCGCCGCCAGGTCCGCTACCCCGACCATCGAACGCCCACCAGCGATGGGCGGCCCCGGCAGTCCCAGCCGCGCCGCCCACAGCAGCAATCGCAGGTTGCCTTTCGGTTCAGGGCCGTACACCAATGCCGGGCGCAGAATCACAACGCGCATCGCACTGCGGGCGAAGCGCCGCCGCAGCCCGCATTCCGCCTCCCACTTGGAGCGGCCGTAGGGGTCCTCCGGTGGCACTGCATCCTGCTCGGCACGGGGCGCACTGCCGGAGCCGGCGCCCATGGCCTTGACGGAACTGAGGAACACGAAGCAACTCACGCCGGCAGCCTCGGCGGCCGCTGCCAGCGCCAGGGTCGCGCGCTCATTGAGTTCCGTGTACGCAGCCGGCGCGGCCCGCTGATGAGCAATACCTGCCAGGTGGTAGACGACGTCGACGCCGCTCAACAGCGACGGTTCGGGCAGGGCCTGACGCAGGTCCACGGCGGTCGTGGCCCGGCCGTCGGCCAGCGGCTCTCCCCGGCAGCTCAGGGGCAGCACGGTGTCTTCGCGCAGCGTCAGCTGCCGGCAGAGTTCGCGACCAATGAATCCGGTGGCGCCGGTGACCAGTGCTTTCAAGCTGACCTCTTGCGATGGAACTGCAATACATCCCGGTTCCCGTCGCGAAGGCTTGCAGCCGGGCTACAGACAGAGAAAAGGGGCCGAAGCCCCTATGATACGGATGCCGCGAGCCTATTCCAGTGTAATTAACACGCGGTTCTTGTCCAGCGTCGCCTGTCCGATGCCCTTGACATCGGCCAGTTCTTCAACAGAACTGAAGGGCCCATAGGCTTCGCGGTAACGAATGATCTCCTGGGCCCTGGACATGCCTATACCCTGCAGGCGGCTGGCCAGGGTATCGGCGTCGGCGGCATTGATGTTGACGGTCTCGGCGGCCGCCATCGCGGTGACCTCCCCGGCACCGTCCTGGGCCGCGGCGGTGCCGGAGCCAAACGCCAGCATCAGGCATATCAGCAGTGCCGTCCACGGACCGCAACCGGCGCCGGACGGCGAGGGTTGCGGCCGCAGGCGGCCGGTCAAACAAACGGGTACATCGGATTTTTTCATGGCGTAATCTCCCTTTACGAGGCGGCATCCCTGCGCATCCGTATCGGGAGTGAGTTTAGCAGACCCGCAAGTCCGGGCCAGACCCGCGGCCGCATATGATCATGTTGCGGCCGCGAGTTCCGCGTGTACCTGCCGCAGCGCAGCCCCCGGGTCGGCGGCCGCGGTAATGGAGCGGCCGATTACCAGGTAATCGGCGCCCAACTCCCGCGCAGCGGCGGGTGTCACCACCCGGCGCTGATCGGCGGCGGCATCCCCCGCCAGCCGGATGCCCGGTGTCACCAGGCAAAAACCGTCGCCACAGGCCTCGCGCAGCATCGGCGTCTCCAGTGCCGAGCACACCACTCCCTGCACGCCGCTGGCCGCCGCCAGCAGTGCCAGCCGCTGGACCCGCTGGGCGACGGTTTCGGCATAGCCCAGCTCGGCCAGGTCGGCATCGGACAGACTGGTCAATACGGTCACCGCGATCAGCAATGGCGGGCTCCCGACCCCCTGCAGCGCCTCTGCCGCGGCCTCCATCATGCGCCGCCCCCACCGGCGTGGACGTTGACCATCCAGACACCGAGATCCGCCGCTGCCCGCACTGCACCGGCCACGGTGTTGGGGATATCGTGAAACTTGAGGTCGAGAAAGATCTCGAAGCCCATGTCCTGCAACCGTCGCACCAGGCCGGGACCGCAGCGGGTGAACAGTTCCTTGCCGACCTTGAGGCGACACTGTTCGGGCGCCAGCTGTTCGGCCAGGGCCAGGGCCGGCGCTTCGCCGGCGTAATCCAGTGCTACCAGCACAGGCGATTGCATAGTATGTCCTCAAACAAGGGGCGGCAAAGCTCAGTCGACGCGGTTGCCACGTATCGATTTGACGGTGCCCCAGTGCTTGCAGCCGGGGCAGAACCAGTGCAGCTGGCGGCCGGCAAAGCCACAGTGGCCGCAACGGTAGGTGGGGCGCTCCGCGATCAGCCTGTCCACCAGCAGCTCCAGCAGGGTCAGGTTGTTCCTGATACTGCCCTCGGTATTCTGCATCTGCAGGCCGATCAGCCGTGACAGGCCGCGCAGGGAAGGATAGCGCGCCAACTGCTCGGACAGGAAGCTTACTGCCGCTTCGTCACCGTCGGTCTCGCGCAGGTCATCCGCCACGGCCAACACCAGCGGTGCGGTGGGGTTGGCCTGCAGGCATTCCTCCAGATACTGGCGCAGGGCACGCTGATCGCCCAGCTCGCGATAGCAGTCGCGCAGGGTCGGTATGGTTTCGGGAATATAGTCCGGATCCTGCTGGCGCACCTTGCGCAGGGCCTTGACCGCCTGCTTGTAGTGGCCACTCTGGTACTCAACCTGCCCCAGCATGATGGAAGCGCGCACACACTGCCGGTCCTTGGCCAGGGCCTGCAGCAGTTGCGCGTGGGCATCGCTGACATTGCCCTGCGCCAACAGCTCGTTGGCCAGCTCGCAGTGGTAGTGAGCCAGCGCCACCGCAACCGGCTGCGCACTGGCACCGCGCGCCACGGCGGCGGGAGCACCCAGCAGGGACTTGCGCGGCAGCAACGCGGTGGCCACTTCGATGGCCTGCGCCCAATCGCGCTCACTCTGGAAGATTTCCAGCAGGTGGCGCTGGCTGGCGCGGCGCTGCTCGGGAGAATCCTTCACCAGGTCCCGCAGTAAACGTTCGGCCCGGTCAAACAGTCCCGCGCTGATATAATCCCTGGCCAGCTCCAGATGGGCCTGGTGTACCTGGGGCCGGGGCAGACTGGGCCTGGCCAGCAAATTCTGGTGAATGCGGATCGCCCGGTCCACTTCGCCACGCTTGCGCAGCAGATTGCCCAGTGCGATGTGGGTTTCCAGGGTTTCGCTGTTGACTTCCAGCGCATTGATGAAGGCGTCCACCGCACCATCGGGACGGCCGTCCAGCAGATAGTTGAGACCTTTGTAGTACTGGCCGGGCAAATCCGGCCCGGCAGCCGTAGCGCTGCGCCGTCCCAGCCACCAGCCGATACCGATGGCGGCAAACAGCAGCGCGAACATCAGCAGCTCATTCACCATCTTTGATTCCGGCCAGCCGCAGGCGGTCCAGTTCCAGCCGGGATTTCTCCAGCTTGCGATTGGCTACACCGAGTCCGGCCCGCAGCCGCAGGATGATCACGCTGGACGCCAACAGGCCCAGCACACCGCCCAGCGCCAGCGCCAGCAGTATCCACAGCGCCAGACTGCGCGGGGCAAAGGTGTATACCAACAGGTCCAGCGCGATCGGCTCCCGATTCTGCAGCGCAAACAGCACACCGGCGGCGAGCATCACCAGCAGAACCAGGACGGAAAGAAGTTTGCGCAACCAGTTCATAAGCAGGTCCATTATCGTCGGTAATACGGCGGCAGATGAAGCTCGTTCCCGGCCCGTGACTCAGGGCACGGACCGGTACACTCAGAGGCCCGCCTGCAAGCCCAGATTGACGCGCTCGCGCAATTCCTTGCCGGGCTTGAAGTGCGGGACGTACTTGCCCGTCAGATCCACCGTGTCACCGGTCTTGGGGTTGCGGCCGCGGCGGGGCTCGCGGTAGTGCAGGGAAAAACTGCCAAAGCCGCGAATCTCTATCCGTTCACCGCTGGAGAGTGCTTCGGACATGTGCTCAAGGATGGTCTTGACCGCCAACTCCACATCTTTCAGCGACAGTTGAACCTGCCTGGCCGCAATCGCCTCAATCAGTTCGCTTTTGGTCATGGTACCTCCATCCAGAGAGGGTCACAGGCCGCAGTGCCCCGGGTCGACAATATTGTGACTGCCGAGGATGAATTGCGCAAGTTGTTATTTTTTAACGAAAAAAGGCCCACCGAAGTGAGCCTTTAAGGAGTGCGGCACAGGCAGCTGGCCTGAGCCGCGCGGGCCGGCGGCCCGCGCAGCGGTTATTTGTCCGCCATCTGCGCCTTGATCAGGTCACCGATAGTACCCGGAGAAGAGCTCTCCTCCTTGTCTTTCAGGGACTTCACTGCGTCCTTTTCATCGTCGTAGTCCTTGGCCTTGATCGACAGGGCCAGACCACGATTCTTGCGATCGACCGCAATGATCTTGGCTTCGACCTGATCGCCAACCTTGTACAGGCTGCGCGCATCCTCGACTTTCTCGCGGCTGATATCGGAGGCCTTCAGCACCCCTTCCACCTCGTCGGCCAGCTTCACCACGACCGACTTGGCATCCACCTCGATGACTTCGCCGGTGACGATAGAGCCGCGGTCATTGTCCGCGACATAGCTTGAGAAGGCATCATCCTCCAGCTGCTTGATGCCCAGCGAAATACGCTCGCGCTCGGGGTCGATGGACAGGATCACAGTCTCGATCTCGTCGCCCTTCTTGTAGTTGCGAACGGCTTCTTCGCCCACTTCGTTCCAGGAGATGTCGGACAGATGCACCAGGCCGTCGATATTGCCTTCCAGGCCGATAAAGATGCCGAAGTCGGTAATCGACTTGATGCTGCCGGCGATCTTGTCGCCCTTGCTGTACTGGGCCGCAAACGCATCCCAGGGATTTTGCTGGCACTGCTTGATACCCAGCGAGATGCGGCGCCGCTCCTCGTCGATATCCAGCACCATCACCTCGACCTCGTCGCCCAGCTGGACGATCTTCGAGGGGTGGACGTTCTTGTTGGTCCAGTCCATTTCGGATACGTGTACCAGGCCTTCCACACCCTCTTCCAGCTCGGCAAAACAGCCGTAGTCGGTGAGGTTGGTGATACGGGCCTTGACCCGGCTGCCCTCGGGGTAGCGGTTGGTGATTTCCACCCAGGGATCTTCGCCCAACTGCTTGAGGCCCAGCGAGACGCGGTTGCGCTCACGGTCGAACTTGAGAATTTTGACGTCGATTTCCTGGCCCACTTCCACGATTTCGGAGGGGTGCTTGATCCGCTTCCAGGCCATATCGGTAATGTGCAACAGGCCGTCGACCCCGCCCAGGTCCACGAACGCGCCGTAGTCGGTGAGGTTCTTGACGATGCCCTTCACGGACATGCCTTCCTGCAGGGATTCCAGCAGGGCTTCGCGCTCCACGCTGTTGGCCGCTTCCATCACCGCACGGCGGGAAACCACCACGTTGTTGCGCTTCTGGTCCAGCTTGATGACCTTGAAATCCAGTTCCTTGTTCTCCAGGTGCGCGGTATCGCGTACCGGACGCACGTCCACCAGCGAGCCGGGCAGGAAGGCGCGAATGGTGTTGATATCGACGGTAAAGCCACCCTTGACCTTGCCATTGATAACACCCTTGACCACTTCGTCGGCCTCGTGGGCTGCTTCGAGTTCTTTCCAGGACTCGGCGCGCTTGGCTTTTTCCCGGGACAGCTTGGTTTCACCGAAACCGTCTTCCACGGTTTCCAGCGCCACTTGAACTTCATCACCGATGCTCAGCGAACAGTTGCCGGCGGAGTCCATGAACTGGGCACGAGGAATCACGCCTTCGGACTTCAAGCCCGCATGAACGGTGACCCACTCGTTATCTATGTCGATGACCACACCGGTAACAATGCTACCGGGTACCATTTCGACTGTTTTCAAGCTTTCTTCAAAGAGTTCAGCGAAGGATTCGCTCATTACACATTACCTGTTAATAGTGAATACGGCGGTTGCCCACCTTGCCGCGCCTCCAGCTGACGCGGGTCATCCAGTCAAAACCCCGCTCGCGCCACCTCTGGAACCGGCGTCGGGCGTGGTACGGTTGGCAGCCATCGGGGCCGCACTTGAAGTCCAGGGAGCTGTCAGGCAAGCCCTCTTTGCCTCACTGCCCGCATCACGGTGTCGAACACCTCAGTGATGGGCATGGTGCTGCTATCCAATACGATGGCATCTTCCGCGGGCACCAGGGGGGCGACGGAGCGGCTACTGTCGCGCGCGTCACGCTCCTCAATGTCCTCGAGAAGGCGCGGGAGACTAACATTTTCTCCTTTGGCCAGCAACTGCTGGTAGCGGCGCCGGGCGCGCTCGGCGGCACTGGCGGTCAGGAATATCTTCAGCGGGGCATCCGGGAACACCACGGTACCCATGTCGCGGCCATCGGCCACCAGGCCCGGCGGCTGGCGGAAATCCCTTTGCCGCGCCAGCAGGGCCTCGCGCACCGCCGGGATCGCGGCCACGGTCGAGGCGCCGCGACCGCCCTCCTCGGTGCGGATCTCGCGGCTGACATCGCAACCCCGGTAGCTTACCCGCACCTCGCCCCCGGCATCGGTGACGAAGCTCACCTGCAGATGGCGGGCAACTTCGGCCACGGCGGCATGATCCTGCCAGCTGACACCCTCGATCAGGCAGGCCTGGCCGGTCACCCGGTACAGCGCGCCACTGTCGAGGAAGTGCCAGTGCAGGCGCTCCGCCAGCAGGTGGCTCAGGGTACCCTTGCCGGCCCCGCTGGGGCCGTCCACGGCAATGACCGGAATCGCCGCCGCCATCAGTCCACCCGCGCTGTAATCTGCAGGCCCAGGCCGCGGGCCATGGCATCAAAGCCGGGAAAGGAAGTACTGACGTGATCGCAGTCCAGAATACGGATTTCCTGTTCGGCGCGCAGCGCTGCGACCGCGAAGGCCATGGCGATGCGGTGATCGTGATAGGTGTGGATGATACCGCCCCCACAGTGCCGCCGTCAATAATGATGCCGTCCTCCAGGACCTGGTTGGCAATGCCCAGCGTGGTCAGGCCCTCGGCCATCGCGGCGATGCGGTCGCTCTCCTTCACCCGCAGCTCCTGGGCGCCGCGCAATACGGTGCGGCCCTCGGCGCAGGCGGCGGCGATGAACAGCGCGGGAAACTCATCGATGGCCAGCGGCACCTGGCCGGCGGGTATCTCGATACCGCGCAGCGGGGCGTAGCGCACCCGGATATCCGCCACCGGCTCGCCGCCCACTTCGCGCGGATTCTTCAGTGTGATGTCGGCGCCCATCTGCATCAGGATGTTGATCACCCCGATCCGGGTGGGATTGACGCCGACATGGGACAGCAGCAGGTCCGAGCCGGGGGCAATGGAGGCCGCCACCATGAAAAACGCCGCCGAGGAGATATCCGCCGGCACGTCGATATCGGTGGCCTCCAGACGCCCGCCTCCGGTCAGGCTGATCAGCCCCCGTCACAGCTCACCGGATAGCCGAAGCCCCGCAGCATGCGCTCGGTGTGATCGCGAGTGGGCGCCGGTTCAGTCACCGAGGTGCGCCCGCGGGCATAGAGCCCGGCCAGCAGCACACAGGACTTGACCTGGGCGCTGGCCATCGGCAGATCGTAATGAATGGCCTGCAGCGCAGCACCACCATGCACCCGCAGGGGCGGCGTGGCCCCCGTCCCGGTCCCGTCAATACGCGCTCCCATCAGCCGCAACGGTTCAATGACCCGGCCCATGGGACGCTTGCACAGTGAATTGTCACCGCTGAGTTCGCTGGCGAAGGACTGGCCGGCCAGCAGGCCGGCCAGCAGGCGGATGCTGGTGCCGGAGTTGCCCAGGTCCAGCGCTGCCGCCGGGGCGTTCAGGCCGTGCAGGCCCACCCCGTGGATGGCCACTTCACCGTCCTCCGGACCTTCAATGCTCACGCCCATGGCCCGGAATGCGGCCACCGTGGCGAGCGCGTCCTCGCCCTCCAGGAAGCCGCTGACCCGGGTCGTACCCTCCGCCAGCGCGCCCAGCATGACGGCGCGGTGGGAGATGGATTTGTCGCCGGGGACACGAACGTCACCATTGATCACACCGCCGGGCAGTAACAGGAATTCCATAGGGTGGCTCTCTTTAGCTTCTTTAGCTGCAATGGCACTTACTTAAGGGCTTTGGGACTTCGTAGCTCGGTCGACATCCTGGGAAGGTGCTTTCGAGACACGCCGTAAACCCGTCCGTGGGGGCTCGGTTGCAGCATCCATGCTGCAAACGGTCTCGAAAGCACCTTCCCAGGACGCCGACCTAACATCGGAGCGAGCTAAAATAAGTGCCATTCTCTTTAGCTGCCAGTACGGGAGGCCAATAGCGCGGCGAAGGCATCGCGGGCGGTCTTGGCACGATCAAAGGTGTCCAGCAGGCTGTCGCCGTCACCGCGGTCGATGGCCGCGCGCAATTGTCCCAGGCGGTCGCTGAACTGGTCGATGGCCTGCAGCAATGCCGACCGGTTGGCGATGGCAATGTCGCGCCACATCACCGGGTCGCTGGAGGCGATGCGGGTGAAGTCGCGGAAGCCGCCGGCGGCAAAGCGGAAGATATCCTCGCTGGCGTCACCGCTGGCCAGCGCGTCCACCAGTGCATAGGCGAGCACATGAGGCAGATGACTGGTGGCGGCCAGCACTGTGTCGTGCTCCGCCACTCCCATGTCCACCACCTCGGCGCCGGTGCTCAGCCACATGGCCCGCACCAGTTCCACCGCGGCCGGCTCGTTGGCTTCCACCGGGGTCAGAATCACCCGGTGATTGACAAATAACTGGGCATCCGACGCCTCCACCCCACTGCGCTCGGAACCGGCAATGGGATGTCCCAGCACCAGCCGCGGCGGCATCCCGCCCCATACCGCCTCGGCGGTACGCTGCAGGCTGCCCTTGACGCTGGCGACATCGGTGATCACTGGCGGTTGCCCCCGCTGCCGCAGCCGGGGCAGGATCTGTTCCAGCATTTGCTCCGCCACCAGGGTAGGCGTCGCAATCACCAGGATGTCAGCGGCATCCACCGCTTCCTCCAGGTCCAGGGTATAGGCGTCGATCACCCCCAGCTCCAGGCCGCGCTGCAGCGAGGCCTCGCGGTGGCCCCAGCCAATGCAGCGGTGACTGAAACCGCTGCCGTGCAGGGCCCGCGCCAGCGAGCCCCCAATCAGTCCCAGGCCAAGGATGACTACCGTCGGCGTGGTACCGCCCGGCAGCGAGTCAGCGGCCATCAGAGTACCGCCTGCGGGTAGGAACCCAGCGGCTTGAGCAGGATGGACTGCTCCTCCAACTCGGCGACGATGCCGCGCACATTGTCGTCCTGCAGGTGGCCCTCGAATTCGATGAAAAAGACATAGGCCCACTTCTCGGTGCGCGAAGGACGGGTATCGATCCGGGTCAGACTGACACCGGCACGGCGAAACGGGTCCAGCAGGCTGAACAGGGCACCGGGCTTGTTGCGGCTGGAGACGATCAGTGAGGTCTTGTCGCGACCACTGGGAGGCACCTCCTCGCGGCCGATAACCAGGAATCGGGTGGTATTATCCGGATAGTCCTCGATGTGTTCGGCCAGGATCTCCAGCTGGTAGAGTTCGGCCGCCATGTCCCCGGCCACCGCTGCCACGCCCGGCGTGGTGGCCGCCAGCCTGGCGGCCTCGCCATTGCTGCTCACCGCCTCCCGGGGCACCAGCGGCCAGTGCAGGTCCAGCCAGTTGCGGCATTGTGCCAGCGCCTGCTGATGGGCACAGATCCGGGTCACGGACTCGCTGGGGGTCGCCGCAGCCACCAGCAGGTGGTGGCCGATCCGCATTTCCACCTCACCCGAGATCTTCAGCGGGGAATCCATGAAACTGTCCAGCGTGTGGCTGACCATGCCTTCGGTGGAGTTCTCCACCGGTACCACGCCGTAGTTGCAGTCGCCGGACTGCACTTCGGCGAAGACCGCATCGATGGTGTGCTGGGGCACGCAGATTGCGGCGTGGCCAAAATGCTTCAGCGCGGCAGCCTGGGTGAAGGTCCCCTCGGGCCCCAGGTAGGCGACCTGCAGCGGCCGCTCCAGTGCCAGGCAGGCGGACATGATCTCGCGAAAGATATGGGCCACCGTGGTGCCCCCCAGCGGCCCCCGGTCGCGCTCGATAATGCGTTGCAGCACCTGGGCCTCGCGCTCGGGCCGGTAGTAATTGACTTCCGTGACCGGCTCGCCGCGCGAACGCGCGGCCAGCATCTCGGCGAGCTTGATCTGTGCCACCCGCTGGGCGCATTCGGCGCGGCGCGTGATCAGCGCCTGGATGTCCCGGTCGATCGCGTCGATATCCGCCCTGACCTGGTTGAGATCCCTGCTGTCTGCCATTGCCTGAACCGTCAGCCCCTGCGTTGCTCGAAATCCTGCATGAAAGCGATCAGCGCGGCAACTGCCTGTTCGCTGACCGCATTGTAGACGCTGGCCCGCATGCCACCCACCGAACGGTGGCCCTTCAGGTTCAGCAGCCCGGCCGCCTCGGCCTCCTGCAGGAACAGTTTGTCCAGTGCCGGATCTGCCAGGGTAAAGGGGATGTTCATCAACGAGCGGCTGGGAAGCTCCACCGGGTTGCCGTAGAAATCGCTGCCATCGATGGCCGCATACAGCGCCCCGGCCTTGCGCCGGTTGATCGCCTCCATCGCCGCCAGGCCGCCCAGCTCCTTGAGCCACTCGAACACCAGTCCGGCCAGGTACAGCGCAAAGGTCGGTGGCGTGTTGTACATGGACTCGTTGTCGGCGGCGGTCTTCCAGTCCAGCATCGTCGGGCACAGCGGCTGCGCCCGCCCCAGCAGCTCGCGGTGAACGATCACCAGCGTCAGCCCGGCCGGGCCGATGTTCTTCTGGGCACCGGCGTAGATCACTCCGAACCGGGATACATCCAGCGGCCGCGACAGCAGGGTGGAGGACATGTCCGCCACCAGCGGCGCCGCGCTGTCGGGTATCCACGAAAACTCCACCCCGCCAATGGTTTCATTGGGGGTGTAGTGCAGATAGGCCGCGCCGGGATCTGTCTGCCAGGACTCCTGCGGTGGAATGGTGGAAAAATTGCTGTCTTCGGCGCTGGCCACCACATTGACCCGGCCGAAGCGCCGGGCCTCGGCAATCGCCTTCTTCGACCACTGTCCGGTATTGACGTAATCGGCGCTCGCGCCCTCGGCCAGCAGGTTCAGCGGCGCCGCGGCAAACTGGGTGCTGGCACCGCCCTGCAGGAACAGCACCGCATAGTCGTCGCTCATGCCCAGCAGCTCGCGCAGGGTCGCCTCGGCGCGCTGCACCACCCCCACCACCTCCGGGCTGCGGTGGCTCATTTCCATCAGTGACAGGCCGCTGCCATGCCAGTCCAGCATTTCGTCGCGGGCGGTTGCCAGCACCGGGTCCGGCAGGGAAGCCGGGCCGGCGCAAAAATTGTACAAGCGGGTCATCGGGAGTATTTCCTTCAATAGTGGCAGGGACGGAGTGCGCCGGGACCGGATATCAGTCCTGCGGTGCTTCGTCCCCGGTGACAACAACATCAATCTCCGGCTCGGCGATACGCTCGACACTGACCAGGAACTCGTCCGGCCGGGTGCGGATCACGCGCACACCCTGGGTATTGCGGCCCACCAGCGACACTTCCTCCGCCCGGGTACGCACCAGCGTGCCCTGATTGGAGATCAGCATCAGCTCGTCGCCTTCAAACACCTGGGTGGCACCCACAAGGCGGCCGTTGCGTTCGCTGGTGGACATCGCGATCACCCCTTGGTGCCACGGCCCTTGGTCGGGAACTCGGCCAGCTCAGTGCGCTTGCCATAGCCGTTCTCGCTGACGGTCAGGATCCGGCCCCCCGGGCGCGGCACGATGAGGGATATCATCCGGTGGTCCTTGCCCAGGCGGATACCACGCACGCCGCGGGCGGTGCGGCCCATGGCGCGCACATCCTGCTCCTTGAAGCGCACCACCTTGCCCTCGCTGGAAAACAGCATTACCTCGCAGTCGCCGTCGGTGATGTCGGTGCCGATCAGCACGTCGCCCTCGTCCAGTTCCAGCGCCCGCAGGCCGACGCTGCGCCGGCGGGAGAAGTCGGTCAGCGCGGTCTTCTTAACGGTGCCGTTGGCGGTGGCCATAAAGATGTACCAGCCCTCGGTGTATTCATTGACCTGCAGGATGGACGTGACCCGCTCGCCGTCTTCCAGCGGCAGCAGGTTGACCATGGGCCGGCCCCGGGAGTTGCGGCCGGCCAGCGGAATCTGGTAGACCTTGAGCCAGTACACCTTGCCCATGTTGGTGAAACACAAAATGGTGGCATGGGTGCTGGCGATCAGCAGGTGCTCGACGAAGTCCTCGTCCTTGACCGCAGTGGCGGTACGGCCGGTACCGCCGCGGCGCTGGGCCTGGTAGTCCGACAGCGGCTGGGTCTTGGCATAGCCGCCGTGGGAGATGGTGACCACCCGGTCTTCCTCGGTGATCAGGTCCTCCACGGTGAGATCGTGCTGGGAGGCCGTGATCTCGGTCAGACGGTCGTCGCCGAACTCGGTCACGATCTCTTCCAGATCTTCGCGGATTACCAGCATCAGGCGGTCGGGATCGCCGAGGATTTCCAGGTAGTCGGCGATTTCGCGCAGCTTCTCATCGTATTCGTTGAGCAGCTTTTCGTGCTCCAGCCCGGTCAGGCGGTGCAGGCGCAGCTCCAGGATTGCCTGGGCCTGGGCGGGAGACAGAAAGTACTGGCCGTCGTGCAGACCGTATTGCGGCTCCAGTTCATCCGGGCGACAGGCGTCCTCCCCGGCGCGCTCCAGCATCGCGGTGACATCCCCCGGCGTCCAGGAGCGGCTGATCAGCTTTTCCTTCGCCTCGGACGGGCTGGGGGAGGCCTTGATCAGCTCGATGATGGTGTCGATATTGGCCAGCGCTACCGCCAGGCCTTCCAGCAGGTGGCCGCGCTCGCGCGCCTTGCGCAACAGGTAGACCGTGCGCCGGGTAACCACCTCGCGGCGGTGGCGTATAAAGGCCTCGAGAATCTGCTTCAGGTTCAGTATCTTGGGCTGGCCGTCGACCAGTGCCACCATGTTGATGCCGAATACCGATTGCAGCTGGGTCTGGGCGTAGAGATTATTGAGTACCACGTCGCCGATTTCGCCGCGGCGCAGCTCGATGACCACCCGCATGCCGTCCTTGTCGGACTCGTCCCGCAGCTCGGTAATACCCTCGATTTTCTTTTCCTTGACCAGCTCGGCGATACGCTCGATCAGGCGCGCCTTGTTGAGCTGGTAGGGCAGCTCGTGGATGATGATGACATCGCGGCCCTTCTTCTCCTCGTGGATCACCTCCGCCCGGGCCCGCACATAGATGCGGCCGCGGCCGGTCCGGTAGGCCTGGATGATGCCGGCGCGGCCATTGATGATGGCGCCGGTGGGGAAGTCCGGCCCGGGGATGTGATCCATCAGCTCATCCACGGTGATCTCGGGGTTGCCCATCAGCGCCAGGCAGCCGCTGACGATCTCGCGCAGGTTATGGGGCGGAATATTGGTGGCCATGCCCACCGCGATGCCGGAAGAACCGTTGATCAGCAGGTTCGGCACCCGGGTTGGCAGTACCGAGGGAATGCGCTCGGTGCCGTCGTAGTTGTCGACAAAGTCGACGGTTTCCTTGTCCAGGTCCGCCAGCAGCGCGTGGGAGATCTTGCGCATGCGGATCTCGGTATAGCGCATCGCTGCCGCGGAATCGCCGTCCACCGAGCCGAAGTTGCCCTGCCCGTCCACCAGCATGTAGCGCATGGAAAAGGACTGGGCCATCCGCACGATGGTGTCGTAGACCGCCGAGTCGCCGTGGGGGTGGTATTTACCAATGACGTCACCGACGATCCTGGCCGACTTCTTGTAGCCCTTGTTCCAGTCGTTGTTGAGCTCGTTCATCGCGAACAGCACCCGCCGGTGCACCGGTTTGAGGCCGTCCCGGACATCCGGCAGCGCGCGGCCCACGATGACGCTCATCGCATAGTCCAGATAGGACTGCTTCAGCTCGTCCTCAATGTTGACGGGAAGAATTTCCTTGGCTAATTCACCCATGTACCAGAGCTTCCTTCAATGACTGCGGGGGAGCCGCGCCAGCAGGGGTGTGGGCGGCTCCGGGAGCGCGCCAGACAGGCCGCATGCAGCCCCTTGCATCCCCCGACACAAACCCGCAAGTATACGGGAGAACCCGGCCTACCGCCATGTTTTTGCAGATTTTGGCGTCCGTTCAGGCAGTGTCGGGGCATTTCCGGTTATACTGCGCGACCAGCAAATTCCGGGGCTCCGGTGACGCCTGCAACTGGCGGCCGGAAGTCCCTTCAGTCCGCTGTATCGAGGCCCCATGACTGCGCTGCCAGAGTCCGTAGACACCCTGATCCACGCCGGCTGGATCCTGCCGCTGGCCCCCGCCACCTCAGTGCTGGAAAACTACAGCCTGGCGGTCGGCAACGGCCGCATCCTGGCCCTGTTGCCACGCGCCGAAGCGGCCGAAGTGCAGGCCCGCGAGACCTTCGATCTGCCCGGCCACGTGCTGCTGCCGGGCCTGGTCAACGCCCACGGCCACGCCGCGATGAGCCTGCTGCGCGGCTACGCCGACGACCAGCCGCTGCTGCCCTGGCTGCAGCAGCACATCTGGCCGGCGGAAGCCCAACACGTGGGGCCCGAGTTTGTCGCAGTCGGTGTCGAGCTCGCGATTGCCGAAATGCTGCGCTCGGGCACTACCACCTTTGCCGACATGTACTTCTTTCCCGACGTCTGCGCCCGGGTGGTAGACGCCAACGGTATCCGCTGCCAGCTGACCTTTCCGGTGCTGGACTTCCCCACCGCCTGGGCGCGGGACGCGGACGAGTATATCCGCAAGGGCCTGGCGCTGCGCGATGACGTCAAGCATCACCAGTTGATGACGGTGGCCTTCGGCCCGCATGCCCCCTATACCGTCAGCCCGGACAACCTGGCCAAGGTGGCTACCCTGGCCGCGGAGCTCGATGTACCGGTGCAGATTCACCTGCACGAGACCCGCGGCGAAGTGCAGCAGGCAGTCGAGCAGCACGGCGCACGCCCACTGGACAGCCTGCACCGCCTGGGCCTGCTGGGCCCGCGCACCCAGTGCGTGCACATGACCGAACTGACCGCGCCGGAGATCGCCCTGCTGGCCGAGACCGGCGCCCATGTGGTGCACTGCCCCCAGTCCAACATGAAACTGGCCTCCGGGGCCTGTCCGGTCGACGAGCTGCTGGCGGCGGGGGTCAATGTCGCGCTGGGCACCGATGGCGCGGCCAGCAACAATGACCTGAACCTGTTTGGCGAGATGCAGAGCGCGGCGCTGCTGGCCAAGCTGCAGTCCGGCGATGCCAGCGCCCTGCCGGCGGCCCAGGCGCTGAGCATGGCCACCCTGGGCGGCGCGCGGGCACTGGGACTGGAGGACCAGATCGGCAGTCTGGAACCGGGCAAGCAGGCCGACATGATCGCGGTAGACCTGTCGGGCCCTGAAACACGGCCCTGTACAACCCGCTGTCGCAACTGGTATACGCCTGCAATGGCAGCCAGGTCAGTCACAGCTGGGTAGCGGGACAGCTGCTGCTGCGGGACCGTCAGCTGCAGCATATCGACCTCATTGCCCTGCAAGCGCGTTGCGCCCACTGGCAGGCCCGCATCACACAAGGAAGCCCGACATGAACACCCGGCACGACAACGTGGATCCGCAGGAAATCGCCAAATTCGAAGCGCTGGCCTCGCGCTGGTGGGATCCCGGCGGCGAGTTCCGGCCGCTGCACGAAATCAACCCGCTGCGGGCCAACTACATCGACGAGCATTCCCCGGTGGCGGGCCGGCGCCTGCTCGACGTCGGCTGTGGCGGCGGCATCCTGGCCGAGGCGATGGCACAGCGTGGCGCGCGGGTCATGGGCATCGACATGGGCGAGGCGCCGCTGGCGGTCGCCCGGATGCACCTGCTGGAATCCGGCGTGGAAGTGGAGTACAGGCAGTCCACCGCCGAAGCCCTGGCCGCTGAACAGCCAGAACAGTATGACGTGGTCTGCTGCCTGGAAATGCTGGAACATGTACCGGACCCCGAAGCCGTGGTCGCAGCCTGCGCGGCGCTGGCCCGGCCGGGCGCCACCGTGTATTTTTCCACCATCAACCGCAATCCCAAGGCCTTCGCCTTTGCCATAGTCGGCGCCGAGTACCTGCTCAAGCTGCTGCCGGCGGGCACCCACGAATACACCAAATTCATCAAGCCCTCCGAACTCGCGGGCTGGCTGCGGGCAGCAGGACTCGAGCTGCGCGGCATGACCGGCCTGAGCTACAACCCGTTCAGCCGGCACTACCGGCTACAGCCGCGGGATGTGTCGGTGAACTACATGGTGCACGCCGTCAAACCCGGACCGGAGCCGGGCCTGTGAGCCGGCCGCCGCCCCGGGAGCTGCAATCGGTCATCTTCGACCTGGACGGCACCCTGGTGGATACCGCCGACGAGTTCGTGGTCGTGGTGCAGGCCCTGCGGGCCGAGTACCAGCTGCCGCCGCTGGAGCCAGCCCGCATCCGTGCCAACGTCTCCAATGGCGCCCGCGCCCTGGTCACGCTCGCGCTGGAGACTCCCGAAGCGGCTCCGGAGTTCGAGAGCCAGCGGCTGCGCCTGCTGGAACTGTACGCCGATGTGCTGGGCAGCAGCGCCCGCCCCTATCCGGGCATCTGCGAACTGCTGGAGACCCTGGCCGCGCGCGGCATCAGCTGGGGCATCGCCACCAACAAGCCACGCCTGTACACCGAAGGCTTGCTGCGGGCTCTGGACTTCTGCCCCGCCCCCGGCAGCGTGGTCTGCGCCGATGATGTGCGCGACCGCAAACCGCACCCCGAATCGCTGTACCTCAACTGCCGCCAGTTGGGCTGCAGTCCGGCGCGAGCCATCTACGTGGGCGATCACCTGCGCGACATCCAGGCCGGACGCCACGCCGGGATGTACACAATCGCCGCCCTGTATGGCTATATAGAGTCCGGCAATGATCCCGCCCTGTGGGGGGCTGATGCCACTGCCATGCACAGCACCGACCTGCATGGCCTGATCCTCGACCACCCACTGCAATGACGGAGACCACAGCGATGGACAGCCATGTCATTCCCGCCGCTTATCAAGCTGCTGCCGATCTTTTGGCCGGCAAGATTATCCTGGTCACCGGCGCCGGCGACGGCATTGGCCGGGTCGCGGCAGAATGCTACGCCGCCCACGGCGCCACCGTCGTCCTGCTGGGGCGCACTGTCGCCAAGCTCGAAGCCGTCTACGATGCCATCGAAGCCGCCGGCGGCGCCCAGCCCGCGCTGTTCCCGCTGGATCTGGCCACGGCCACCGAAGAGGACTACAACACCCTGGCGGCAGCGCTGGAGCAAACCTTCGGACGCCTGGACGGACTGCTGCACAACGCCGGCCTGCTGGGGGAGCGACGCCCGCTTGCCAGCGCCAGTGCCAAGGCCTGGAACGAGGTCATGCAGGTCAATGTCAATGCCGCATTCCTGCTCACCCGCGCCACCCTGCCCCTGCTTGAACAGGCGCCCGAGGCCTCGATCATTTTTACGTCCTCCGGCGTGGGCCGCCGCGGCCGCGCGTACTGGGGGGCCTATGCCGTTTCCAAATTCGCCACCGAGGGCCTGATGCAGGTGCTGGCGGACGAACTGGAGAACACCTCCCGTATCCGGGTCAACAGCCTCAACCCCGGCGCCACCAACACCGCGATGCGGCGCAGCGCCTATCCGGGTGAAACCCCGACCGACAACCCCGATCCCGCTGCGCTGATGCCCACCTATCTGTACCTGATGGGTGCCGACAGTACCGGCATCACCGGCCAGGCGTTCGACGCGCAGGGGTGAAGCCCCGGGTCAAGTCGCGCAATCGCGATAACCCTGCCTGACATTGCTGCAGGCCGTGAGACAGGAGACCGGGACTTCGAACGCCGAGGCATCAACCGGGGGGCGGTGCCTCTACCTTTGGAGCCGGCCTGAATTTCCGACACATTTCTGTAATACAGCTAAAGAAAGCGCAGCCGGCGGCCGATAGATCTGAACAGGTCGCCCTTTCGGCGGACCGCTCACCGTCGCAGGTCAGGCAATGCCCAGGGTCCTCCACAAGATCAGAGTCAAATATGCAATCGCCTTCATCAGCGTGGCACTCGCACTGCTGGCCATCGTGGTCGTCGATGCCCTGTTGGTAAACACCGTCAAGCAGCGGATGACCGAGTTCAGCAGCACCTTCAATCCGGCCTCTTCCGCCATTCTCAATGCCGACCGGGATCTGTATCAGGCGCGTGTTGCGGAACTGGAGTACGTCCAGGCAGCTCCCGGCTCGGTTCGAGCGGAGCAATTGCGGGCCCTGTTTGCCGAGGATGCGGGCCAGGCCCTGGAGCGGATGCAGGCATTCATTTCCATGCTGGCGCAGTACCCCGATATCACCGCTGAACTGGCCGGCTTCGAGGAGCTGTTCTCTAGCTGGCAGAACCAGTCCCGCCAGGTCTTCGAGCTGCGGGACGCGGGGGATCAGGCCGCTGCCGAAGCGCAGCTGACCGCCGGTTCACTGGCGGCCTTCGATGCGCTGCGCGAGATCTACAACCTGGCGGGGGAACTGGCGGATGCCAAGGTCATCGAACTGGAGGCCGTCACCCTGGAGCGCGTGCGTTTGCAGCAGATCGCGGTGTCTGCGTTCGCGGTACTGGTATTTGTGATCGCCACTGCCATCGCCCTGATGGGCCCGCACATGATGTCGCGCGCCATCGAACAGGTCACCGGCCGCATCCGCGAAATCAGCGAGGGCGACGGCGATCTGACGGTGCGTATCGACAGCTCCCGCAAGGATGAAATCGGCGATCTGGCCACCCAGTTCAACGGCTTCATTGCCCGCATGGACCACACGCTGCTGGCAGTGCGTTCCAGCACCCGCAGCGTGCATCACGCCGCCGACGAAATAGCCAGGAGCAGCCAGGAGCTGGCGTCGCGGACTGAACAGACCTCCGCCAATCTGCAGGAAACGTCGGCCTCAATGGAGGAGATTACCGCCACCGTGGGCAACACTTCCGATGCCGCCCAGCAAGCCGATCAGCTGGCCAAATCCACGGTGACGGTAGCCCACGAGGGACAGCAATCCATGCGCGATGTAGAGACCACAATGAGCACCATCAGTGAGTCGGCGACGCAGATCAATGAAATCGTCACGCTGATCGACGGTATCGCGTTCCAGACCAATATTCTCGCGCTCAATGCCTCCGTCGAGGCCGCCAGGGCCGGCGAGCACGGCCGCGGTTTCGCGGTGGTGGCACAGGAAGTCCGCACTCTCGCCAGCCGTTCCAGTGACGCATCGCGCGATATCCGCCGCCTGGTCGAGAACTCGGTCGCCTCTACCCAGGCCGGCTCGGAACTGGTGCGCAAGGCCGGCAGCACCATGCAGAACATCGTCGACAGCATTGAACAGGTGACCCGCATGATCGGCGAAATCAGCTCCGGTGCAATGGAACAGAGTCACGGCATCAGTCAGGTGAATACCGCAGTCAACGAACTGGACAGCATGACCCAGCACAATGCAGCCATGGTGGAACAGAGCAGCGCCGCCGCGGATGGTATGCGGACCCAGGCAGAACAGCTGCAGGCGCTGATTGCCGCCTTCCGCCTCAGCAGGCGCGAAGAGGGCGCCGCGGCCTCGACGCCCGCTCGCCGCACACCGGCCAACAAGGTTGCCCCTGTCGGCACCGACAAATCCCGGCGTCGGGCGGCCTGAGCGGCTGGGCAGGCCCGGGCCAGCTCAGCCGCTCAGGCCGCTATCGCTACCCGTGGCTTGCTCTGCGCCGCTATCACTGCCCGTGCCTTGCTCTGCAGATCGGCGACCGACAGGTAGTGCTCCAGACCGGCAAAGGCGCCGCGCGCGCAGCCGGGGATCTGACGATGGATGCGGAAGCCCACCCCCATTGCCGAATGGCACTGGCGGTAGAAACGCGCGTTGCGCAGTGAACTCAGTACCAGTGCATGCCGATAACCGCATCTGCGCGAGGCGCTGACCAGCCGGGAGCAGAAATCGCGCCGCAACTGCATGGTGCGCTCCCGGATCGCCGGATCAATCACCAGCCGCTCCCACATGCAGCAGTCATCGGGAGGCAGGTTGAGATCGTCGATCTCGCGATCGATATCCAGGCTCGTTGCGATCCGGACTCCGCCCAGACAGCGGTCTCCCTGGCGCGCGAGCAGGATAAAGCCCTGCCGGTCCCGCTCGTCCTCGGAGCCGTCAAAGTGAGGTATGCCAAGTTCCTTTCTGAAACACCGTTCGCGCAGATCGTAGTATTGCTGCAAGTACCGGGGATCCCGGGACAATTCGAATGCAACCGACAAGGGAGCCCCCTCCTGCTATTATGATTCATGCCTGCCAGCCAGCAGACCACTTTTCTTATCAAGAAACGTGCCACATAAAGCAATCTGTGCGAAAACAAACACTTGGCGGAAATACTGTGGAAAATTACCGGTATTTAGTCACCAATTTTGTATGCTTTCACCGACAAAATATATGGCAATGAATATAAAACCAGGGAAATCAATGACATAACTTGTCGCAATTTCGCGACAATCTAGTCGATGCCTGTGCGTCAGGGCTCCTTGAAGCGGTCGGGATTGATGTGGTGCCGCTTGAGCAGCTTGTACAAATCCGTGCGGTTGCGCTGGGCCAGCACCGCCGCCTCTGCTACCGAGCCGCTGGTCAGGCGCAGCACCTTGACCAGATAATCGTGTTCGAATTGCTGCCGGGCCTGGCTCAGCGAGGGTAGATAATGGTCTTCCACCGTGAGCGCCTCACGCACCAGAGCCTCGGTAATGACCGGGGAGGTCGACAGCGCGGCAGTGCGCTGCACCACGTTCTGCAATTGCCGCACATTGCCGGGCCAGGGCGCGTGGATCATCACCTCCATTGCCGACGGTGCAAAACTGGTGACGTTGCCCATCTGGTAGGCACCGGTATCGCGCAGAAAACAGCGCGCCAACAGGGGAATATCCTCCGCTCGTTCGGCCAGGGACGGCAGGTGGAAATTGACCACATTGAGACGATAGAACAGATCCTCCCGGAACAGTCCTTCGCGCATATCCTTTTCCAGATCACGGTTGGTGGCAGCGATGATCCGCACATCGACCGTCTCACTCACGGTGCTGCCCACCGGCCGGATGCGCCGCTCCTGCAGCGCCCGCAGCAACTTGACCTGCAGTGCCAGCGGAATATCACCTATCTCGTCGAGCAGCAGCGTGCCGCCGTGCGCTGCACGGAACAGGCCGGGATGCTCGCTGACAGCCCCGGTGAAGGCGCCTTTCACATGCCCGAACAGCTCGGATTCCAGCAGTTGCTCCGGCAGGGCGCCGCAGTTCACCGCCACCATCGGACCCTGGCGCTGCTCATCGGCTTCGTGAATTGCTCTCGCCAGCAGCTCTTTGCCGCTGCCGCTGGCGCCGGTCACCAGAATATTGACGTCGGAGCCGGCCACCTGCTTGACCTGATTGAGTATGCGCTCCATCACCGGACTGCGGGTCACGACATGCTCCCGCCAACCCTCGAAAATCTCCGCCTGGGCGCCACCGGACTGCTGCCGGGCCGCGCGGATACTCGCCAGCAGCTGGCCCTTGTCGACCGGCTTGGTCAGAAACTCGAATACGCCGCGCTGGGTAGCCACTACCGCCTCGGGTATCGTGCCCTGGGCAGACATGATGATGACCGGCAGCCCCGGGTGGTAGTGGCGGATCTGCTCGAACAGATCCAGGCCGCTGGCGCCCTCCATCCGCAGGTCGGCGATCACCACCTCCATCGGGCTGTTGCGCAATACCTGCATCGCCTGATCCGCAGACTCCGCGGTAAACACCTCGTAGCCCTCGGCCTCCAGCCGGATACCCAGCAATTTCAGCAAGCTGGCATCGTCATCCACGAGTAACACCCGATCGCGCATCAGATTACTGCTCCTTGCGGGTACTCATGGCCGCCTCCAGATCGGTGATCGCCTGGATCTTCTGATCCAGCAATTGTTTTTGTTGTTCGAGCTCATCGATCTGCTGCTGCAGCTGCGCATAGCGCTGGTGCGCATTGATTCTGCTCTGATTGTAGGCCTCCAGAATGCCCGCCAACTGCCTCAACTGCCCGGACAGCCCTTCATCCTGGCTCAGCTGCCTGAATACGTCCCGCGCCTGCATCCAGCCATTGTAGGTCTGGGATTGCTGGTGGAGCAGGCCAAAATAGAACAGCTGGTCCGCCACCACGGTTTTGGGCATCGACGCCAGAGCGGTATCGACCTGCTCGGCGCTCATCTCTGACACGGCCGCTTGCAGGTCGAGCCAGTGCGTTAGCGGGGCATCGGATGCCTCCGCCACTTCGACCGGTGTCGGCGGCGTTGGCGGCTCGATTGGAGCGGGCACTGGACTGAGGCAGGCCGTCACCGCAAGGGCCAGCACCAGCGGCGTGATCAGTGCGCGGGACATAGCAGCCGGAAACAGACGGGGAACTGCGAATGGGTTATCAGCGCCAGGCTGCCACCCTGCGCCTCTATACATTCACGGGCAACACTGAGGCCGATGCCGGAACCCTTGATCGGGCCGCTGCGTTTGGCGACGCTCTGAAAGAATGGCTCGAACACGCGATCGCTGTCCTCCTCGGGAATCGGGCTACCGGTATTGGCCACCTCGATCGCCAGACTATCACCTTCCCCCTGCCAGACAATATCAATGCTGCCGCTCTCCGGGGTATAATTGACTGCGTTGGACAACAGGTTGTCCAACGCCGATTTAAGTTTGCCGCGATCCGCCACCCAGCTGTCCACGGTGCCACGGGTTTCCAGCTGCAGGGCTTTTTGCTCAATGCTGATCCGGTAGTTGTCCAGCAGCTCCCGCCAGAGCTCGGACATGTCGAATTCCTCAATGTTCAATTCCTGCCCCGGCAGCTGGTTGTAGTCCAACAGGCTTTCGATCAGGCGCTGCAGCTCGATCCCGTTCTGGCGCACGATTTCCACCACTGACTGCTGCTGTTGGGACAGCCTGCCGGTCACCTGCTCTGCCAGCAGGTCCGTGCCCTCGCGCAGACTGGACAGCGGCGTTTTCAGTTCGTGGGAGATATGGCGCAGAAATTGCGCCTTCTGTTGATCGGTTTCATGCAGCCGCTGCCGCAGCCATTCCAGCTTTTCGCCCAGTGCCGCCATCTCCTGTGGTCCGGAAATCTCGATAGTATGGCTCAGGCCAGCCGTGCCCAGACGGTGAATTTCCTCAGTCAGATCCTGTACCGGTTTGTTGATCCAGTAGCTGAAGGAGACCAGCAGAGCCAGGGTGGCAAACACCAGAAACGATAGCTGGATAACCAGGCCGTCGACAATCGAACCCGCCTCGGCCGCGTTTTCCTCCAGCAACTGGTCAACCGAGGAGGTCAGCCACTGCTGCACACCCCGCCGGTGCTCAGTGATGGCGGCGAAGGATTGGTTCAACAGTGCCGCCGCCCGGCCCAGATCACCATCCTCCGTCGCCATGGCGCGTGCGCCCGCCAGATCCACCGTTCTCACCGCCTGCAGCAGCGCGACCAGATCCTTGCCGGGCTGGGCCACCCGGGCCTGCAGGCCGAACAGCTTCTCACCCAGCGACAGCCGCTCGCTCTCGAACAGCGTGGCCAGTTCGGGATCGGACAATGCAAGATATTGACGCGCGTGACGCTCCATCTCCAGCGCTTCGGCCTGTATCTCCTGACCCAGGCGGGTCGCCTCCATTACCCTGCGGGTCACTTCACGGTCGCTGGTGGCCAGCTCTTCCAACGCCTGCACCGAAAACAGGATCGCCACACACAGTGGTGCCAGCGCGGCGAAAAAACCGACCAGAACGAGTTGTAACACGGATCGGGGCTGCCAGAACGCCATCGATTACGGACTGCGGGACATGAAAAAGAGGCGGGATTATATACCGCTACAGGGCCAAACCACCAATGTCGCCGCAGGCCCCGTGCCGGCGGGCATGGCGCTCCACCTTCAACCCAGCATCGCCTCCCGGCCGTAGAGCCGCGCGGCCAGCGCGCCGAGGCCGAGGCCGTAGCCGAGGGTGGTCAGTGCCGAGACCGCGAAGTGCAGCAGGCCCAGGGATTCGCCCCGGATTATTTCGTTGACCAGTGCGCCCTGGCTCAGGCTGGGTACGAGCATCATCCACAACTCGGTCTGGAATGGCAGGATCAGGATCACGAAGGTGGGGATCATCGGCAGCAACAGCACCAGCGACAGCCAGGTCTGCGCCTCCTTGAAGCTGCGGGTGAAGGCTGCGACCACAGTCAGCAGGGCGGCGCCGAACAGCGCCAGCGGCAGGTTGATCAGCAGGATGTCCAGCGCCATGCGCGGGCTGAAGTTGATTGCCATGCCGATCTCGTGCAGCGGCATCCTGGGAATCACCAGGTAGAACGCGAGCAATGCCAGTACCAGGGCCATCACTGAAAACACGAAGGTGGCCGCGAGCTTGCCTGTCATCAGTGCGCTGCGGGTCAACGGCATTGTCAGCAGTGCCTCCAGCGAACCGCGCTCGCGCTCGCCCGCCGTGGTATCAATGGCCAGGTAGAAGCCCCCCATCAGCATGGAAATCACGATGAGATAGGGCAGCATGCCGAGGATCATTGCCGCGCGCGCCTCCCGCGAGGCGACGTCGATGGTGGCGATCGCTACCGCGTCGACCAGGCGCGGGTCCACCCCGCGGGCGAGCAATCGCAGGCGTCCCACACTGGTGCTGTAGGCGTCCAGCAGGTTGTGGGCACGGCGGATATTGGTCTGGGCCTTGCGGTTGGATTCGTCGACCACCAGTTGCAGCGTGGCGGGAGTACCGGCGCGGAACTCCTCGGCGTAGCCTTCCGGTATCACCAGTACCACCTGATGATTGCCCTCCCGCACCGCCTGCTCGGGGTCCTCGGGCGGCTGCTGGATCTCGACCTCCCGCTGCCGCAGCCACGCCACCAATCCGGGCGCGTGCTCGGCGCCGATCACCGGCAGCTCCAGCGGCCGCTCCAGTTCGCCGGTAGTGATCGTCACCAGCGCCGTCATCGCGACGGCGAAGATCGCGGGACCCAGGATGGGACCCATGATGAATGATGACAGCACGGTGCGCCGGTCACGCAGGTTGTCCAGCATTTCCTTCAGGAAGACTATCCAGGCACCATTCACGGCTTTGCCTCCAGTGGCTGGATCGCGCGGACAAACACCTCTTCCAGATCCTGCTCCTGAAACTGTGCCCGCAGGGCATCGGGTGAGCCACTGGCGACCACCTGGCCGCGGGCAATGATGATGATGTCATCACAGAGCGCGGCCACCTCCTGCATCACGTGGCTGGAAAACAGCACACAGTGCCCTTCCTGGCGCAGGCGCCGGATCAGTTCCCGCAGCGCCCGGGTCGCCATCACGTCCAGGCCGTTGGTGGGCTCGTCCAGCACGATGTTCTTCGGGCTGTGCACCAGAGCCCGGGCCAGCGCGGTCTTGATCCGTTGCCCCTGGGAATAACCCTTGGCCCGGCGATGCTGGAATTCCGCCATCTCCAGCATGTCCACCAGGGTGTCGATGCGGCGCTGCAGTTCCTGTCCGCGCAATCCCGCCAGCTTGCCGAAGTAGGCGATGTTCTCGCGCGCGCTCAGGCGGGGATACAGGCCCGCTCCGTGGGGCAGTACCCCCAGGCAGCGCCTGACCTGCAGCGGCGCCGCGCAGACGTCATGGCCATCGACCCGCGCCGCGCCGCTGTCGGGCTTTACCACGGTGTAGAGCGTGCGCAAGGTGGTGGATTTGCCCGCTCCATTCGGTCCCAGCAGGCCGGTGATGCGCGCATCCGCCGCGCTGAAACTGACACCGTCGACCGCAGTGACGTTGCCAAAACGCTTGCCCAGGGCCTCGACTTCGATCACGGCGTGGGGCCGGTGAAGCTGAGGAAGAACGGCGCGGGCCGCAGCCGCTGGATACAGTCCACCTCAAGCCCGGCAATACTGGCGCTGGCGATAAAGTCCTCCATGATGCGCGGCGTACAGCCACGGGCGTACATGCCGTGCCCCTGCCCCGGCCCCACCACGTGCAGCGCCTCGTCGAGACTGCGCAGCAGGTGCTCGCCGTTGTCCGGCGGCGTCACCGGATCCGCCTCGCCGGACAGGATCAGGGTCGGGATCGCGCTGCGCCAGGGCGCGCGGAAACCGCTGTCCAGTTCGCCCCTGGGCCAGACCGAACACGCCGCCCGCAGGCTCTCCAGCATGCCCACGCCCAGGTAGGTATCCTCGCCGGTATCAGCGCGGTCATCGACATCGTCGCCGGCGGCGGCAATAAAGGGCAGGTCCTCGGTACAGACCACTGCATTGTGCATGCCGGCCGCCAGCGCGTCCTCAAGCTGCCGGCTCAACAGCACTGCCTGCGCCGCCAGTGGCGCGAAGTCTCCCTCCTGCACCGCGCGATCGATCAGCAGAGGCAGCAGCGCGACGGTGCCGGGCGCGTAGCTGAACATGCGCACCACGCCGCGCAGCCAGTCCTCGGTAAACGTGTGTTCGCTCAACTCGGCCGTCGCCGGATCCGCCAGCGTCAGTGTCACCGGCGCTTCGCGCAGGCCTCGCTGCAGCTGCCGGAAATCCCCGGCCAGGCGGGGGAAACGCTCGCGGCAGGCCCGATCCCCGGCACAGCGCCGGAACATCATGTCCAGCGCCCGCTGCGCATCCAGCGAGATGTCGGGCCCCAGCGCTCGATCCAGCGGTACCACGCCGTCGAGTATTACCGAGCGGGTGCGCTCGGGCCAGGCCCGGGCAAACGCCTGGGCAACCCGGGAACCGTAGGAGATCCCGTACAGGTTGACCCGTTCATAGTCCAGCGCCGTGAGCAGCTCGGCGAGATCCCTGATTGCCACGCTGGTGGTATAAAAGCGCGGATCCCCGGGCAGTGCCTGCAGGCATTCCAGCGCCAGCTCCCGCTGCGCCTGTGAACTCAGGGCCGCCGCTTGCCAGTCGTCGGGCAGGGGACAATGCAGGGGATTGGAGTCGCCGGTGCCGCGCTGATCCAGCAATACGATATCCCGGTGCCGGTTGATGCGCGCAAATGCCCGATGGGCCAGCACATAACTTTCCAGCGCCGACTGGCCGGGACCGCCGGTAATGAACACCAGCGGATCCGCCGCCCGCCTGTGCGTGGTGGCGGGCAGTACCGCCACCGCCAGCGACAGGAACCGGCCGCCCGGCGCGTCCCGGTCTTCGGCAACCTCGAAACGGCCGCACTGGGCACTGATACGCTGTGGTGACTGTGCGGCCGCCAGGTGGCAAGGCGCCAGCGTCAGCGCGCGCGCCGGAACAGCGACGAGGCACGGGGCAAGCAGTGCAATGAAAAGAAGCGCGAATCTCATGCAGCGATGGTGCCGCCAGGCCCACCACCGGTCAAGGCACGCTTGTCATCAAAATCCGCCAGTCCGGCCGCGCCGGCTATCGCTATGCCTGACGACTATAGCTGACGGCTACGCCTGGCCAGTTTGACCGGCAACACCTCGGTGGTTATCTCAAAACCGGCCGTATACAACTGGTCTTTCTGCTCCGGGCTGAGACGCATGTCGAAAGGGGACGTGTCGCCGGTTTCGATCACGATCGTCGAGAGCCAGAATTCCTCGTTGATGTATTCGCGGGAGATGGTAGTCATGAAGGTGCGCACCAACATCTCCAGATAGCCGCGCAATGGCAGCACGGAAGGTTTCGGCGGCCGGCGGCCAGGGGTGGTGCTGCGCAGTTTGAACACCACTACCGGCGTCCCGTCGCCGGACCAGTTGCGCTGCAGGGCTTCCTCCGAGAGGATGCTGCCATCCACCAGCAGGTGCGCACCGTGCTCTTTGAAGCTGAACAGAATAGGTACTGACATGGAAAAGCGCACCGCCTGCGACACCCGGGTGGCCGGGTGGCTGTGGCGGCTGAACACCACCGGCTGGCCGGTGCGCACGTCGGTCGCCACCACATGATAGTCCAGCTCCAGCTCGGCAAAGGTCTTGCCATCGACCAGCTCATCCACCCAGGTTTCGAAGCTGTTGCCGTTGGACAGGCCGCCGGTGCGCAGCAGCGATATCAGATTCTGGGCGGAAAAACGCGAGAAATCGGTGTCCTGGGCGATCCGCCGGATATCCGGCACTGAATAACCTGCCGCCAGCAAGGCGCCGACGATACTGCCGCCGGACACGCCCACCAGCGTCCGGTAGCTCAGCCCCAGCTCCGCAATGGCCTGCAGTACCCCGATGTGTGCCGATAGCCGGCCGCCCCCGCCGGCGAGCACCGGAACGATGCGCAGATCCTGATCACGCAGCCCCCGATCGTCCTGGCTCTTGTTCATTCTTGTCTGCCATTCCTGCCGTTCCCGCTGCAGTATAGCCCGCGCCGGGGCGCATAAACCACCTCACATCCCGCGCCCGACGTGTCGTTTTTTACAGGAAACGTGTGATACCTCGAAGGACTCTGCTGCGGGACACCGCAATGAACGAGAGACTGCTAGACTATGTAGGGAGTCTGGAAGTTGTGCCACCGAAACCGATCAGTCCGCGCGAACGGTCCAGCGGTCGCTCGCACAAAATCATGTCGCAACAGTGGCTTCACCCGTGACTACAATCGATCAGCCCAGGAGCGACCGATGCCCGACAAACCACGAATCCTCGACCTCATCGGCAACACTCCCCTGCTGTACTTGCGGGAAGTATCCAAGCTAACCGGTTGCCAAATCTACGGCAAGGCGGAATTCATGAACCCTGGCGGATCGGTGAAGGACCGTACCGCGCTGGGCATTATTCGCGCCGCGGAGGCGGCGGGAGAGCTCCACCCTGGTGGTGTGGTCGTGGAGGGCACAGTGGGCAACACCGGCATCGGGCTGACACTGGTGGCCAACGCCCTGGGCTACCAATCGGTTATCGTTATGCCACAGACTGCCAGCCAGGAAAAGATCGACCAGCTCGAAATGCTGGGAGCGGACCTGATCCTGGTGCCTTCGGCTCCTTACGACAGCCCCCAGCACTACATCCATACCGCCGAGAGTGTGGCCCGGGGCCGGGCCAGTACTGAACCCAACGGCGCCACCTGGGCACGCCAGTTCGACAATCCCGCCAACCGACGGGTCCACTATGAAACCACAGGTCGGGAGATCTGGGCCCAGACCGGGGGTCATGTGGACGGCTTTATCTGCGCTGTGGGTACCGGGGGCACCCTGGCCGGGGTTGCAGCGGCGCTGCGCGAATGCAAGCCCGGAGTGAAGATTGGCCTGGCAGACCCGATGGGCTCGGCGCTGTACAGCCATTTCAATGGTGGCCCGCTACGCGGCGAAGGCAACTCCATAGTCGAGGGCATCGGCGTATCCTTCATGCCGGGCAACCTGGATGGTGTGACGCCGGATTTCAGTTACCAGGTGGACGACGACACCGCCCTGCCGTACATTTTCAACCTGCTCAAGCACGAGGGGATCTCTGTGGGCGGCTCCTCGGGCATCAATATCGCCGGGGCCGTGGCCATGGCGCGGGAACTGGGTCCGGGACACACCATCGTGACGATACTTTGCGATGCCGGCAGCCGCTACCATAGCAAACTGTTCAACCCAGACTTCCTGATGCGGCACAAACTGCCCTTCCCGTCCTGGATGGCCAGCTGAGCCGGCCGGCCAGTGAGTGAGATTCCTGTCAGCCAGCGCCGGGCCCCTCCCAAACCTATCGAGCACTACGCAAATAAAGCCGCGAGTCGCGATGCTGCAATTATGGCGGCCTATGCCCTATGCCAGTGGCAAGACCTGATCCCATGCCCTGACCCCATTCCCGGCTTGTCGGTTTTTTTTACAGCCCGCTGACAGCCGACCATCAATCACCAGTGAAATCAGCGGCTTATAAATTGGCTTGGAAATTGCTGCTAATCTCGCATTGAGTTGACGACGCCAACTTGGTCCGGAATGGCGCATCGGCCATACCGGCAGAATCCCGTTGCCGCCCATAAAAAAACAGATGAGGAATCCACCATGCCTGCAAGCCTCCACTACGCGATGTCCCGGGCATTCGGTCTTGTGCTCGCTCTCACCCTGGCCAGCACCTCCGCGCTGGCCCTGCCCACCTACAGCGACATCTATACTTTCGGTGACAGTCTCTCCGATACGGGGAATCTCGCCAGTCTGTATCCGGATGGCGATCTCGCCCCCGTCGCCGCAACGGTGGGCTATGGCCCCAACGACCGCTTCAGCAACGGCCCGCTCTGGCACGAATACCTGGCCGACACCCTGAGCGTGGCGCGTGCCAGCCACTCTAACGGCGGCGGCAACAGTTATGCCCACGCCGGCGCGCAGGTGAATGACGCTGTCGGCCTGTCGGCCGGGATGCTGACCCAGCATGCCCAGTACAACAGTGCCAGTGGCGGTATTTCTGATCCGGACGCGCTCTACATCGCCTGGGCCGGTGGCAACGACCTGCTGGCGCTGGCGGGCGACGTCAATCCATTGCTGGCGATCGAGGCCCGGCTTGATGCACTGCTGGGAATGCTCACCGGGCTGGTCGACAGCGGCGCCAATACGCTGCTGGTACCCAACCTTCCCGATCTCGGCAGCATCCCGCAAC
Source organism: Kineobactrum salinum (assembly GCF_010669285.1). Classification (GTDB taxonomy): domain Bacteria; phylum Pseudomonadota; class Gammaproteobacteria; order Pseudomonadales; family Halieaceae; genus Kineobactrum; species Kineobactrum salinum. Next base: position 925,934 of record NZ_CP048711.1, read on the forward strand.
TGGCGGGCTCGGCCAACGCGCCCATCGCAACAGCGCTCACCACCTACTGGAATACCGGGCTGGAACAGCGTCTGCTCGACCTCGGTACCAACAATAGCGCCTCGATCTTCTATTTCGATGTGTTTGGCCTGTTCAACTCCATCCTGGCCAACCCGGCTGCAGCGGGCTTCAGCAATACCACCGAAGGCTGCCGCTACGTGGAAGAGGCCGGGCCCGGGAACCTGCCGACCGAGTTCAGCTGTGCCGGTGCCGACAGCTATCTGTTCTGGGATCAGATGCACCCGACCACCGCCGCCCACCAGCTTCTGGGCAGCAGCGCGTTCGAACTGCTGGCCAGCGGCCAGGCCATCGGCGGACCGGGCCAGGTGCCCGCGCCGCTGACCCTATGGTTGCTGTTGAGCGGCCTGGTGCTGCTGGCCTGGACTGGCCGCGGCGGTATCCGCCACCGGTTGTAGCCTCGCGCTGGCCTGCCGATGCGGGCAACTGGGCGGATCAGCGCGCCGGTCAGCGCGGCATCACCTTGATCCGTCCCAGCTGCTCCAGCGGGGCCGGTTCACTGAGCAGGTAGCCCTGCACATAGTCGATCCCTATCTGGCGCAGCAGGCCCAGGGTCTTGTGGTCCTCGACACACTCGGCGATGGTGTGCAGGCCCATGATGTGGGCGATGTTGTTGATCGAGGCCACCATGGCCTGGTCGATCTCGCAGCCGGCCATGTCGCGAATGAAGATGCCGTCGATCTTGACGTAGTCGACCTCCAGTTTCTTCAGGTAGCCGAAGGACGACAGGCCACTGCCAAAATCGTCCAGCGCAAACCGGCAGCCCAGCCGCCGCAGCTCGGCGATGAAAGTCTGCGCTGCCTCCGGGTCATTCATGGCTGCGGTCTCGGTAATCTCAAAGCAGAGATAGTGGGCCGGGATCCGGTGCCGCTCGATCGCGGACTTGATCAGTTCCAGACATTCCTCGCTGCCGATGGAGACCCCCGACAGATTGATGGCGCAGTGGATGGGACTGTTCTGTGAATGCAGGCGGTCGCCCAGCCAGCCCAGGGTATTGCGGATCACCCACTGGTCAATCTGCGGCATCAGGTCGTAGCGCTCAGCCGCTGGTACAAAGGCGCCCGGCAGCACCAGCTGATTGCGCTCGTCCAGCAGACGCACAAAAATCTCGATATGGGGACTCTGTCCCGGTGCCGGCTCCAGCGCTTCGATGCTCTGGTAGTACAGGCGCAGGCGGTCGCCATCTATGGCCGCCTGAATCTGCGCCGCCCACTGCATCTGCCCCTTGCGCTGATTCAGTTCGGCGTCGTCCGTCACGTACAGGTGCACCCGGTTGCGGCCGGCATCCTTGGCTGCGTAACAGGCCGAGTCGGCGACGCTGAGCAGTTCGTCCAGCGAGGCGCAGTCCTTGCCGAACGGCACCAGGCCGATACTGACTCCGACGGAAAACACCTGTCCCTCCCAGCTAAAGCGGAATTCGCGCACCGCACTGCGCAGCTGCTCGGCGATCCCGCGACCGCGCTCCACCGGGCAGTTGGCCAGCAGGATGCCGAACTCATCGCCACCCAGGCGGGCGAAGGTATCGTTCTGCCGCAACAGTGCCTTCAGCTCCTGGGCAAGCCGGCGCAGCAGGATGTCGCCGGCGCGGTGGCCGCAGGTGTCGTTGACAATCTTGAACTGATCCAGGTCCAGGTAGCAGATCAGGTGCTCGCCGCCGTCGGTACGCGCCGCAAGAACGAGCTGCTCCAGCCGCCGCTCGAACTCGCGCCGGTTGATCAGGCCGGTGAGGGCATCGTGCGCCGCCTGGAAGGTGAGCTTGGCCTGCAATTCGCTATTGCGGGTAATATCCTGCATCGCGACGACCCAGCCCCGGCTGCCACCCGCGGCATCGCGCAGCGGCGCGCAGTTCAACTGCACCAGCGCCGGCTGTCTGTTTCTGCTGAGCAGACTCAGCTGCTGGTATTCCCCCGCGGGCTTGCTGTCGCGGCAGAGCATGGCCACTGAGACATTGTCACCCTCCGCATTCTTCAGCCGGATAACCCGTTCGAGGGGCTGGCCGAAGGCGCTGCCACTGCTCCAGCCGGTCAATTGCCGCGCCACCGGATTGAGGTAGACGGTATTGAGCTGCGCATCACAGGTGATCACCGCCTCGGTAATGGCCTCCAGCGTGACCTGCGCCAGTTCCGAGTGCCGCTGCAGCTGATCCTCCATGCGCCGGCGCTCGGTGATGTCGCGCACCACCGCGCTGTACTGCACCCCATCCTCTAACGGACTGGCCGCCGTAATCACTTCAATCGGCACCACAGCGCCGGAGCCAGTGCGCCCGCTCAACTCGTGGGGCCCCTCGTTGTGGCTGGCGGCGAGCAGGGTCAGCAGGGTGTCCAGCGGCTGGTTGGGGTAGCGCTCGCCGCAATCCGGGTGCAGCAATACCCCTACCGGGTGGCCGACCAGGTGGGGCTCACGGCGGCCAAAAATCTGCTCCGCACCGGGGTTCACACTGGTGATGATGCCCAGCTCACTGAAGGTGATGACGCCGTCGTGCATATCCCGCAGGATCAGCCGGGTGCGGGCAATCATGCGGTTCAGTTTGGCCATGACCTGGTTGTACTTGAACGCGATCTGCCCCACCTCGGTAAACGGCTCCACCGGCACCCGGCGCTCCGTATCACCACTGAGCTCCTGTTCATTCATGGCCTGCAGCAACTGGGTCAGTTCGGTGGAGGCGCCGTGCTCGGAACTGTTGAGCCCCTCCTGCTCGGCTTCGGCCGTGACCCGCAACGGAATAAAACGACGCATCACCAACAGGAACAGCAATGCCAGGCTGAAGGCCCAGGCGGCGCAGATCAACACTCCCTGCAACTGCACCAGCAGCTGCGCACCCCGGCCCAGGCCGGTGCCCAGCAGCAGCGGATCGCCGAACAGGGCGACCGCCAATGTGCCCCAGATACCCGCGCCCAGGTGCACCGGAGTCGCTCCGATGGCGTCGTCCAGCTGCAACCGCAGCAACAGAAGTTCGGTGCCGCGCATGCAGAGCGCGCCGATCGCACCGATCACTACCGCCTGCGGGGTGGATACCGCGTGACAGCCCGCGGTGATCGCCACCAGCCCCGCCAGGGTACCGTTGATGGTGATCTGGGAAGTCATATTGCCCACCGGCTGGTAGTGGCCCAGCAACATCCCGGTAATACCGCCGGCCGCGGCGGCCATCAGGGTGTTGACAATAATGCCGGGGATGGCCTGGGAGAAGGCCAGCGTACTGCCGCCATTGAAGCCGATCCAGCCAATGATGAAAAACATCATGCCCAGCATGGCAAAGGGCAGATTGCTGCCGGGTATGGACTGCGGCTGTCCCTCGACGAAGCGGCCCTGGCGCGGGCCAATCACAATGATCGCTGCCAGCGACACCCAGCCGCCGAGGCTGTGCACCACCGTACTGCCGGCAAAATCCACGAAGCCGCGCGCCGCCAGCCAGCCCGGCGGCCCGCCCAGCGCGCCGCCCCAAGCCAGGTGGCCAAATACCGGGTAGATCACCACGGCGATCAGCGCCGTCAACAGGATGTAGGTGGCGAACCGGCTGCGCTCGGCAATCGCACCGGAGACAATGGTTGCGGCGGTGGCACAGAAGGTCAGTTGAAAGAAGAAGAAACAGGCATCCCAGAACTCGCGCCGGCTAAAGTCCGCCGCCACCAGGCCGAGATCCAGCTCCAGTCCGGCGTGGGCACCAAACATCAGGCTGAAGCCCACCAGCCAGAACAGGGCGCTGGTCACCAGCAGGTCCAGGGCATTCTTCAATGCGACATTGATCGCGTTCTTGCTCCGGGTCAGGCCCGACTCCAGGCACAGAAACCCGCCCTGCATGACCAGCACCAGCACTGCTGCCAGCAGTAGCCACAGGGCATCAAAGGCTTGTTGGTCCGACAAGAAGACTCTCCGGAGTATGTCGTCGGCATGGTTACAGCAATTAGCGGGCCAACTACATCATTGGCGGCAAACATACCCTGAAATCCCGCAAGGAGCCGCCGGATATACTTGATAGAGAAGGCGCCACAGACTCCCGGGCCGGGGGCACCCGCGCAGAGCGCACCGAAACAGGGCCCGGCACGGGCCATTCACGGGCACAAGCCGCTCTCCGCACCCCATCTGGGTGCGCCGCCAGGCTCACCTGTACCCCCACGGGGGCGCCACTGCCGGGCCTGGAAAAGTGCACAAAAACGGCGCCCCGGGGTCTTGAAATCCGTTGCCGCGTACCTATATTTCCCACTACCGGGTTGCGTCCCGCCGGGAGCGGCCCGGCCACTGATTGTTTTTGTTTCGTGTTGCTCTAATGGAGGATATGTCATGAATACAATTGATCTCACACCGCTGTATCGCAATAGCGTAGGCTTCGATCGGCTGGCATCCATGCTCGACAGCGCATTCCGCAACGAAGCGCACAGTGCGGGGTACCCGCCCTACAACATCGAAGCGCTGGATGATACCCGCTATGCCATCACGCTGGCCGTGGCCGGGTTCGAACGCCCGGAACTGGATATTCAGGTCGAGGGCGGCGTGCTGACCGTCAGCGGGAAAAAAGGCGAGGAAGACAAGCGCGACTACCTGTACCGCGGCATCGCGAACAGGGCCTTCGAGCGCAAATTCAACCTGGCCGAGCATGTGGAAGTCAACGGCGCCGAGTTGGAAAACGGGCTGTTGACCATCCGTCTGGTCAAGGAAGTACCGGAAGCCATGAAGCCGCGCCGCATTGACATCAATGCCGGCAGCGACGTGCTGGAACATGACAACCAGCGCGCCGGCAAGCTGGAGCAAAGCGCCGCGGCCTAACTACTCCCGGGGCCCGCGAACGATTCGGGGCCCCGTCTTGCCAGGGCTGGTCTAAGGCTGTTCCCGACCCGAGGGGCTGGCGTACTGGTCGTTCAGCGATTGCACAAAGTCATCGGCCTCCGCCAGCACATTTTCCAGCTTGCGCCGTTGGAACAGCCCCCAGCCACGCGGCGCGGCGCTGGCCAGTGAGCTCCACCAGGCCTTCACGTTCCAGGTAAAGGCCCGCTGCAGGGCAGTGCGGTCCCGCTCGGGGAGATCGCTGTGTTGCAAGCCGCGCAGCACACTGTGGCCCGCCAGTTGCCGCAGTTTGCCGTGCAGGAACAAGACAAACACTGCGGCAATCGCCGCCACGGCAATCTGCAATTCCAGCTCCAGCCGGGCAAAGGGCATCAGGTAGAAGCCCTGCCAGTGTCCGCCCTGCCAGCTCCACCACAGCAGCAGCCCCACCAGCACTGCGAATACCGAACCGCTGAGCCAGAATGTGCGGCGGCGCCAGCGGCGCCTGGCATCGGCCAGCCGGGGCACCAGCACATCGCGGATCTGCCGGGCGGTTTTCTCCAGGACACCCACGACCCGGTAGGCCCGCTCCACCTCGACCTGGCGAATGCGCGCCTCGATGGCGTCGAGGTCCTCGTCCCGCTTGCGCTCCAGGCGCTCACGTAATTGGGTGTCCTCCACCGGCAATGCCACGTCCCGGGCATAGATCCGGTAGAAGCGGCCCGCGGTCAGGCCCTGCTGGGCCAGCGCCCGCTGCCAGGCCGCGACCACTTCTTCCGGGTTGTCTTCGCGCGCGGTGTTGTCGATCTGGTTCAGGATATACAGGAATTTGGTGGAATCCGGCCGCTGCACGGTATTGCCCACCAGGTGCTTCAGGGTATCGAGCATCGCCCCGGGCTCGGGATGGCGGGCATCAAAAAACACCAGTACCAGATCCGACAGGTCGATAATATGGTCGGTAATCAACAGCGTGGAATTGCGCTGCAGGTCGGCGTCAAAGCCCGGCGAGTCGATGAATATCTTGCCCCGCAGCGACTCCGCCTGCACCGTCTTCAACTGCAGGTAGGAGTCCACCCGGCGTCCTTCGCCCGCCGCCACGTTCTCGATATCGCGGCTGATCTGGTAGAACGGAAACCGCGGGTCGCTGTCCAGCGCCAACCCCGGCAATGAGGTCGTGGTATCGCCTGCCCCATAGCAGATAACCGTAAACTTGTCGTCCACGGCCTGGTTGCCGGTACGCTGCAACTGCTCGCCGACGTACTGGTTCATGAAAGTCGACTTGCCTGCGGAAAATGTGCCCAGGACCGAGATCACCGGCCACCAGGATACCTGCGTAGCGAAGGAATCCTCGGGGCCATCAATCCGAGCTTGCGCGCCACCCGGTCCAGTTTCTGGAAACTCTGGACGCAGCCCGCCAGAACCGGGTTCTCCTGCTTGAGGTGTTGCTCCAGGCGCTTGATCCGCTCTTGCGTTACATTCTTGCTCATGCAGACTCTCCGCGGAGGATTGAGCTTCACTATAGAGCGCGAACCTCATCCAGTGCAAACCCTGCCCGCGGCGTTACAGCAACAACTCGGGCCGTGGCAACGAGCTGGCCGTCGCAACAAAAAAGATAGGCTATACTGGATCGAGATCACCAACCTGGAGAGGGCCTCTGCGTGAGCAAGAATCTGGTGGTATGTGCCGACGGCACCTGGAACCGGCCGGAAGAAGACCTGGACAAGGACTTTCCCACCAATGTGCTGCGCCTGGCACGCGCCGTACAACCCAAGGCGGAAGACGGCCGGCCCCAGCATGTGTTTTACGACTGGGGCATCGGCTCCTACCACAGCCGCGTGATTGGCGGTGCCACCGGAAGTGGTATCCACAAGAACATCATGGATGCCTATCGCTACATCGTCCAGAACTACACGCCGGACACCCGGCTGTATCTGTTCGGTTTCAGCCGCGGGGCCTATACCGTGCGCTCCCTGTGCGGGCTGATCAACAATTGCGGCATCCTCAAGCGGCCCCATGCACGGCTGATCCAGCGGGCCTTTGACCACTACAAGCGAGTGGGCTCCGCCTACGCGCCCGCCGGCAGCAAATCGGTCAGCTTCCGCAGGGCCTACAGCCACGAGCACCGGAATATCCACTTTATCGGCGTCTGGGATACGGTCGGTGCCCTGGGTGTGCCGTTCTCGCTGCTGGGCCTGCTGGACCGCAAGGACGAGTTCTACGATACCAAGCTGGGCGACAATGTGCGCACCGCCCGCCATGCGCTGGCCATCGACGAACGGCGGGAGGATTTCGAACCGACCCTGTGGCAACCCCGCCCCGGACTCAACCTGCGGCAGGTCTGGTTCGCCGGCGCCCACGGCGACATCGGCGGCAGCTACCCACCCGACAAACAGGGCCGGCTGGCCTCGGACTATGCCCTGCAATGGATGCTGGAGGAGGCCGGCGCCGCGGGCCTGGCGCTGGAACCGCACCTGACAACCTCCCTGAAACCCAGCCCCAGGGCGCCGATACACCATTCGCGCCGGCATATTTTCCGCTTCGCCAAACCGCTGATCCGGCCGCTGCAGATAGCCGGCATTCCGACAGAGATCCATCGCTCGGTAGTGGCCAGGGTGAGGGCTGACAGCAGTTACCGGCCGCCGAATCCGGGGTTTGTTGGTAGTTGAGAATCAGGAGACCTGGCAGAAGTCAGGTAGACTGCTTCGCCAGGAACCCGATCTGGTGCCGCACAATTACCGCGGCGGCGCAGGCTGCAACCTCAGACGCGCTTGCGACGACTGGCGGAAAGTGACCTGCAGTCAGCGCTATGCGGGGTCAGGCTGGCCACCGTCATAGCGGTAGGCCCACACTAACCTGTCGAGAATCACCACCAGTACCCCGCGAGCCACATCCAGGTAGGCCAGGCGCTTGCGGCCGGAGGGCATCGGTTCTCCGTCCGGCTCCAGCTGCTGCCAGTTGGCGTCGTCCGGGTTGTAGGCCCACAGGCGATTGCCGCGGAATTCCAGCAGCAGGCCGTGGCCGGAGACGGGGTCGTGATGAAATACGCTGCGGGCGTCATGCCCGAACGGTACGTGATCCGCGTCACTTTCAGCTCTCAGGACACGTTGCCAGCGCTGTTTCGCAACGTCGAAGTGATAGGTATTGCGTTCACTCTGGGCGACGATAATGTTCCTGTCGGGGTCATAATAGGCAACCTGCTCCGGAGGCGGCGCATGGCGCTGAAATTCAGCTTCGTCGGTACCGCTGTCGAACCGGGCCCATTTCTGGTCTGCCGCCCGGTACAGCCAACTGGCGCGCATCTTCCAGTTGTTGGTATGCCAGATCGCACCATCCAGCGCCGGCACATATTCGAGCAGGCCACCAAAGGGGGCGCGCGGCCATGGCCGTGAGGTATGAATGAAAGACCATTGGCGGTCGTGGGGATCAAAGGCCCACAGCGGCGGGCCTTTGAATCGATCGCGTGGATCAGCCCCAATAGTACGCACGGCACGATCCTGGTCGGTCACCCAGGTGTTCATAAACAGCAGTTGCCGACGTTTGGTGTCGTAGGTAATTCCCCACCAGGTGTGGGCGATAATGGCAGGGCCGCCGCGCAGGGTTTGCAGCACGCCGTCGCGGTATTCGACGTCGCTGGAATCAGTGCCCAGACCCTTGTAGCTGCGTGGCTGGTCCGGGGCGTATAACAGGATCCACTGCATCTTGGCCAGGTCGAATGCCCAGACGTCATTCAGTCTATGTGGCGAGCCGTGGTTCGCACCGGTAAACAGTGCCTGTTTCAGCTCCGGAGCCCAGACCATCTTGATGGAATAATCTCTCCCCTGTGGACCGGTACGATGCAAACCGAACTTCCGCGCGACATCATTGATGTCGCCAACGACACTCGCCTTGCCGAGGATGGTCGCCTGGTTCGGTGCCAGCGCATCTATCTGCGCCAGATGGGATGGAGCATCATCCGCCGCGGCTGTGTGGCCACCCAGTAACAGCAGCAGCAACCCGACGGTTTTAAAAATCGATTGCAGAGTTCCTCGTTCCAACCATCGCCGTCTGGGCGGGTATGCCACCTTGGATAACGCTTCATGTAAGCCACGTTTCAAGGAGACGACTCGGTCAGAGGCCCGATGTATTGTCGCGCAATGACGACGTTATCGAGGTAGGCACTCATGTCCCGCGGAGCGGGACGAACACCGCCGTGGTAGATGTTCATCCAGACACTTTCAATGCGCAGGGCATCCGTGTCCCGGAAATTCAACTCGTCGCGTTCATACACCAGGTGGCCGTTGATCCAGGCCCGGAATACGCCATCGCGCCTGCCCGGTGTATTGAGCTTGAGATACTGCTCTATCGCATACCATTGATTATTGGCCAACAATCCGCCGGGGCCGAGGTTCCAACCCCAGTGGTTGCCGGAATTGCCTTTCATGTCGGCGTGATACACATAGGAGCCAATCGGGGTCAGCGCGGGCATGTCACCCGCTCCGGGCAACCGCGTGGAGAAAGCGCCTCTCACCGACCAGCCGTTGCTGCCATCCGACTTACGCATTCCCCAGCCCGCCTTGCCGTAGGTCCCGCGAGGCCCGGCAGCTTGCCGCCATCCAGGTCCGGGCTCCAGTTATCACCGAAGCGCAGGTAATAACGGAAATAGATTTCTTCGGGTTCTTCCGCGTGATGTTTCGCGAACAGGTAGCGCAGATTGAGCGCCATGTTCTCGCCCTGCTTCAATGTGGTTTTCAAGGCGGGGCCGGAGATGGGCTGGAACGCGTTACCTTCATCCTTTGTCACCACAGACATTTCGCCGCGAGTCATCTGATGCCAGTGCTGCAACCAGTCCCGCTCTTCGAACCCGCTGTGGAACAGTACCTGGGAGTCATCCCCGATGCCCCTGTCTCCGGGGTAACGACTGGCGAGGCCATCTTCGCGCGCCGCGTTTTCCTGCGCCCAGGGCGGCTGGGTACTGAATACTGCTATTTCCATCGAGCGCCCAAAGAAACGGCTGGGGGCCAGAATCAGGGTAGCGCTGGTCAGATCAGCGGCCTCTTCTTCGGGCAGATCAAAAACCAGCAACGCGTTTTTGTCGGGGCCAACAACCAGGTTCTTGCTTTGACCGAGGCTGCGAAAGGTAGAGCAGTCCAATGAGGAATCCATCAGGGGGCATGTTGCGTGGCGGGGCGGCCACGCCACTCAAGCTCCAGTACAGGAGCGGTGCCGGTGTCCGTTTCCCGGCTGTCGAAACGGACTATGCCCTGACCTCCCCGAGATCTGAGCAATACCCCGGTATTCGGGCGCGAACCGTTCAGCCAGTCCCTGGCGAGACTCGTGATATCGAGTTGGAGACCCGCGCTGAGGGCCGTATTACCCAACCTGGCGGTAGCGACCGGCGCGGGGCCATGCATTACGCCTTCCTGGTCGACCCAGTCCCCAAGTTTTTGCTGCCAGCCAAGCCGTCCCGCGAGAGAGTAGTTGGCACAGGTCACACCCTTGGGGCCATCGCTCAAAGCGCGCGGCGCAGCCACAGCTCCAGAACCTGCCGATGCCAGCAGAACAACCGCAATCACCAGGCCGGCAATGCCAGCCGGTCTGTTTCTGCGACCAGTCGAATACCTGATAAAGCCTAATCCTCCGCGATACGCCAGGTGATTTTAAGTTTGGGCCGCAGACTCGCATCCGTTATGTATTCACTGGAGCGTAACTCTTTGCGGTTGCCATTGCCGGAAAGTTGCAGCATACGCCAGCCGTAATTGGGCAGTCCAGTAGCCACTGCCTGCAGACGTGCAGTGACATCAAAGCTGACCCAGCCAGAATTCCAGGGGGAACTCACCTGCGCATCGGGCTCGGCTTCGTAGTCACTGCCTGCCCCGCGAGCCCCTGCCACCGTCCAATTCACGCCATCTTGTGCCTGGTTCCAGGTGGCTTCTGATTCCACCCAGTTGATTTTCATCGCGTGCAGCGCAATGACATTGTCGTACGCGCCCTTGTGCACACTGAGCGTGGCCGACTCAATGATCGCATCCTGGGGGATCGGACCTCCCTCCGGTACAAACGTCGCGAAGCGGATCAATGGCGCGTAATTGCCAAGGTCGAAGTCCATCCTGCTGCTGCCACCAAAGCTGAGGCTTGAGTGATAGCGGGACAGGTAGGTATCCGCCACGTCGCCAGACGTCAGGCCGCGCTGCAGTACTGTCACCTGGGGCTCGTCCGGGACACCGGGGCCCGGGTCACCTGGATCGCCTGGATCGCCCGGATCGCCCGGATCGCCTGGATCGCCTGGATCGCCTGGATCGCCTGGATCGCCTGGATCGCCTGGATCGCCCGGATCGCCCGGATCGCCCGGATCACCCGGATCGCCTGGATCGCCCGGATCACCCGGATCACCCGGATCGCCTGGATCGCCCGGATCACCCGGATCACCCGGATCGCCCGGATCACCCGGATCACCCGGATCACCCGGATCGCCTGGATCGCCTGGATCGCCTGGATCGCCTGGATCGCCTGGATCGCCTGGATCGCCCGGATCGCCTGGATCGCCCGGATCGCCCGGATCACCCGGATCACCTGGATCGCCTGGATCACCCGGGTCACCCGGGTCACCCGGATCGCCTGGGTCACCGCTCTGCATACGCCAACTCAATTCCAGCGTCGGACGTTGCTCTACGTCACTGCTGTACTCGCTGGAACGGAACTGCTTGCGGTTGCTGTTGCCCGACAGTTGCCGCAGGCGCCAGCCATAATTAGCGGCCCCATCCGACACCATTTGCAAACGGGCCTTCACATCGAATTCGATCCAGCCTGATGAAAACGGTGTGCTGAGCTGCGCATCCGCCTGCTCCGCATAATCGCTGCCAGCTCCTCGCGCACCCGATACCGACCACGACGAACCCGCGGCCGGGCGGTTCCAGCTGGCCTGACTTTCTGTCCAGGGCACCAGCATCGCGTGCAGTGCCACCACATTGTCATAGGCACCCTTGTGCAGTTTCAGCCGGGCCGACTCTATTACCGCACCATCCGGTACCGGCCCTCCTTCCGAGGCAAACACGGCGTACTTCAGCAACGGCACGTAATTGTCGCGATCGAATTCCATCCGGGAGCTGCCGCCAAAGCTGGTGGACTTGTGGTAATTGGACAGGTAGCTGTCTGCAACACCAGCGTAGCCGTCCAGCCCCCTCCGCAACACTGTGGTTACCAACTCCCCGTCCGGGGGCGGAGGTTCAGCCTGGATCTGCAGGGTCACGGCACTGGACAGCGTTTTCGCGCCCTCGTCATCCGTCGCTTCAGCGCTAAGCTCGACGCTGCCTGTACCACTGACCGTCCACTCCACCGAGTACGGCGCCTGGTTGGTCATGCTCACCACCTCGCCGTCAACGCGGAAGCTGACTTGGGAGACGGAGCCGTCAGCGTCGGTGGCGGTTGCGGTCAACGTCAGTACTTCACCTGCTGTCGCGATAGTGCCAGCAGCCGGACTGGTCAATGCCACTTCGGGGGGCTGATTGTCAGGTTCACCCGGATCGCCCGGATCGCCCGGATCACCCGGATCGCCCGGATCGCCCGGATCGCCCGGATCGCCCGGATCACCCGGGTCACCCGGATCGCCCGGATCGCCTGGATCACCGCTCTGCATACGCCAACTCAATTCCAGCGTCGGACGTTGCTCTACGTCACTGCTGTACTCGCTGGAACGGAACTGCTTGCGGTTGCTGTTGCCCGACAGTTGCCGCAGGCGCCAGCCATAATTAGCGGCCCCATCCGACACCATTTGCAAACGGGCCTTCACATCGAATTCGATCCAGCCTGATGAAAACGGTGTGCTGAGCTGCGCATCCGCCTGCTCCGCATAATCGCTGCCAGCTCCTCGCGCACCCGATACCGACCACGACGAACCCGCGGCCGGGCGGTTCCAGCTGGCCTGACTTTCTGTCCAGGGCACCAGCATCGCGTGCAGTGCCACCACATTGTCATAGGCACCCTTGTGCAGTTTCAGCCGGGCCGACTCTATTACCGCACCATCCGGTACCGGCCCTCCTTCCGAGGCAAACACGGCGTACTTCAGCAACGGTACGTAATTGTCGCGGTCGAATTCCATCCGGGAGCTGCCGCCAAAGCTGGTGGACTTGTGGTAATTGGACAGGTAGCTGTCTGCAACACCAGCGTAGCCGTCCAGCCCCCTCCGCAACACTGTGGTTACCAACTCCCCGTCCGGGGGCGGAGGTTCAGCCTGGATCTGCAGGGTCACGGCACTGGACAGCGTTTTCGCGCCCTCGTCATCCGTCGCTTCAGCGCTAAGCTCGACGCTGCCTGTACCACTGACCGTCCACTCCACCGAGTACGGCGCCTGGTTGGTCATGCTCACCACCTCGCCGTCAACGCGGAAGCTGACCCAGGAGACCGAACCGTCAGCGTCGGTGGCGGTTGCGGCCAACGTCAGTACTTCACCTGCTGTCGCGATAGTGCCAGCAGCCGGACTGGTCAATGCCACTTCGGGGGGCTGATTGTCAGGTTCACCCGGATCACCCGGATCACCCGGATCGCCCGGATCACCCGGATCACCCGGGTCACCTGGATCACCTGGCTCGACCCATCCAGCTGGCTTGTATACCCAGACATTGCCCTGGCTGGTGTTTTCAATACCGACGAAGACGTCGAAACCGGCGGCGTACTTCCATTTTCCCAGGATCCCCGTTCCCACCCAGTTGGGTGGAACTTCCCCGGACGCAGGCTGCAGGAATGCTTCCCAGCCCTCGGTCGACAGTGGACTCGGAGGCACGATCCGCCACGTCTCCCCGGCACCACACCACAGCAGGAAATCGGTTCCCACCGGGTCATAGTCCATCGCGCAATCGCGTATCTGGCGGCCAATACCATTGAGCTGGGCCACCAGGTCTGCTATGGACCCTGTCACTGCCACGCGGTGTTCCCGGTTGTCGGTGCCCGGTGTCGTGAGATCCCAGTAATAAAACGGGCTGCTATTGCTACCGGTGCGCACGACGGCATTGGCAACCGGATCGTGGGCACAGGTAGTCTGCGCCGAGGGGCTGGACCAGTACCTACCGACCCGGGATATCTGATCCAGCCAGGGGTCATCGAGATTGGGAATGGCATAGCGATAAAGGTCGAGTGCCGTGCCACCGCCGGTACGCGCACCGATGAACACCACGCTGTCCTCCCCTGGCGTGTTGCTGACAGCGGTACAGCCATTGACATGCGAGCGGGGCATCACCGAACCGGCAAGATGCTTGTAAATATCCCGGTTCTCCCACATCTGACCGCCGACGATCTCGCTGTAGGGCGCCACCCGCTGAACATGGGAACCGGTAGTACCACCGACCTTGTCGGGGTCGGCTCGCGAGGGGTCAAACAGATAGGGTCCGGTGCGCCGCAAAACCCCAGGATCGCTTTCACTCGGCATTGTGTAGGCGCCGCCGGTGTTGTAGATGGCGCCGCCGAAATTCAGATAGCGATCAATCCCCGGAAGATAGACCGCGTTGTCATAAGTGTGGGCAGAAGTAGGAGCCGCATTGGCGCCGTCAATCGCAGTCCAGGTATTGGAACCCACGTACAGAGTTTCGCTGGGCAGCGCTGCACGCTCCCATTGCAGGCTGCGGGCCCGCCAGCGGTAGACGTCGTTGCCTGCGTAATTGGCGTGGCCCCCGCCGTAGAGGATCAAGTCTCCCCGAAGCTGGTCCCAGGCGAAACTGCTCCACGAACCGATGATTTTTGACGGCGTGGGATTTCCGTTGTTGTATTGCGGGCGCAGACTGGGTGGCGTCCAGACTGCCGAGAACGGGTTGCTGTTGACCTTGGCCCAGGAGCCTTCCGGCATCGCTGCCACGATATCCAACAGCGGCCCCTCTGCATAAGGCTGAGCCAGGCTCCTGTGTGGCGCGATAGCCAACACAAGCAACACAGCCAGCACTGCAAGGCTGCTGCGGCCAGACACGCCAGCGCCAAAAATCCCGTTCACCGAGCGTCGGCCGCAACTGTCGCGGCGTGACCGGGCCGTCGCCAGGTCAAACGTCATCGGACAAAAACCGCTGCACGGCCCGTGTGGTTGCCGCTGTGATCATACAAAACTCCCCCCCGGCGGCTGTCCTCAATGGTGTGAGAAAGCACGCGTTTTATCTCTTGCTGACCTTTCACCAAAGCCATCCTGCTGTCTGTTAAGCAAGTATTACGCCAGAAAGAGAAATGCCAGCGATTCCGGAAACTTGTCCAATCGCGGTGGGACCCGGCAGGGGCTGTCATGGCGAAGGTGTAAAATATTGTGACATCTTCAGCTCGTTTCTAGGCATTGTGAACGAGACTATTGCCGAAACGGGGGTTCCGCATATCGCGGCGTTTCGTCCCCGCCGCACTCGCAGGCATAGCGAAAGGAGGGTGTCACACTCAGGCACAGCCGGCAGCGAGGTTGTTTTTGCGCTCATTCTTAATCTACAATGCCGCGCTTATTCTGGTCGCCACGCGATGTCGCCGCACCCTGGGAGCCCATACCATGCAAGCACTTGAACTGACCCAGAGCCTGGTTCGTTCCTGCCTCAACCTGAGCGAAACTGAGCCACTGTCAGCAGATACCTATCTCATGGGCGGCTTTCCCGAATTCGATTCCCTGACCATCACTACCCTGATCACGCGGATTGAGGAAGCGATCGGCTGCGAGATCGACGACGACGAGATCAGCGGCGAGACGTTCGAGACAGTAGGTACGCTGGCTGAATTCGTGAGCCAGAAGATGGAACAGGGCTGACCTCCCTCTGGCTGTAGATCGGCGAGGTCCGCGCACACCCGGCGCGAACCGCCCCGCTACCCCGTCAGTGCCGGTGATGCTTGTCCGGCAGCGACTGCAGATAGATCACCAGGTCATCAATTTCCCGGCTCTGCAGGAAGCCGCCCCAGGGCGGCATCAGCGGACTCATGCCCTGGGCTGCGCCGCCCTCTTCGATCACTGCACGAATATCCTCGGCCGAGCGGCTGGCATGGAACATTGGCGAGGTCATATCCGGCAGCTCGACGTTGAGCATCGCCGCATCCGGTCCTTCACCATCGCCCGTAAGACCGTGACAGCGGGCACAATTGACTGCATACAACGCGGCACTGGCCTTCTCGTCGTAATCGCCAGCTGGAGCCTCCTCGGCAACCGTCCGTTCCACCACATCGGCATCGGCAGCGCGCACCAGCAGTAAGACCTCCCCGCCAGGTTCCGAGGCGGCGCCCAGGGTAGTAACCAGAATTTCGCCGGAATTCAGTTGCACCACAGAACTGACGCCGCGCTGGGCATACTGGTCAGCGCGGGCAATCAGTTCAACCTCGTCCACCCGCGGCTGGTCGATGTCCATCACAAAAATCTTGGCGGAATAGTTGTCGGCGAACACGTAGCGGTCGCGCAGGGAGGGGTACTGATCGCCCCGATAGACGACCCCGCCAATCACGGCGCGGTCATAGGCGTTGTGCTCGTAGGCGTATACCGGTCCCTGTTGCGGGATATCCAGGCTTTCCCAGCCACTGCGCCCGGTGCTGTGATGGCCCTCCGCCATCGGAAACTGGTAGTGCTTGCCCGGCTCGATACGGTTGACCTCCTCCCAGACGGTGGAGCCCACATCGCCCACCCAGATGTCGCCGGTGTCCGGATCGAAGGTGAAGCGGAATGGGTTGCGCAGGCCCAGTGCCCAGTATTCTGCGCGGATATCCGGATGGTCGACAAATGGGTTGTCCGCGGGCACGCGGTAGTGCTGCACCTGGCCATGAGCAAAAGGTTGCGGTGGCAGGTTGCTCTCGCGCATATCCACATCCAGCCGCAGGATACCCGCACGCAGCACTTCCGCGGAACGGCGCACATCCCGGGGATGAACGCCCTCCCCCAGTCCCAGGTAGAGATAACCGTCGCTGCCAAACTCCACCGACCCGCCGTTGTGGAAGCCGTCATCGACCCTGGGCAGACTCAGCAATACCTGTTCTGAAGCCCTGCGCGCCGCCACGTCCGGCGGATCGAGATCAAACCGGGACAGCCTGTTCACCTGGCCATCCTCCGGCCGGGTATCGGTATAGTACAAATAGATCTGACGGTTGCCTTCGGCCTGCCCGAATTGAGGATGAAAGGCGAGACCCAGCGCACCGTTCTCCACCTCCACTTCGCCCAGCTGATCGCGGATATCCAGCACCAGTTCCTTGTCCCCTCCGCCGGGGAATGGCACTTTGTATACGACCCCTACCCGCTCCAGCACGTAGAGGCTGTCATCGTCACCGGGCGCCTGTTTTACCAGCACCGGCTGTTCAAACACCAGGCCGGGATACAGATTCTTCAGGCCCCACTCCGAAGCCGGAACCGGGTTGAACCAGATCCGGATCTGGGTAATGCGGTTGGCGATGTCACGGTCGGTGGTGAAGGCCATGCCCAGACCCAACGGCAGCAGGAAATACAGCAGCGCGAGCACGCCGCTAATGCTGAATAGCCGCTTTACCACAGCCAGAACTGGCTGCCCGAGGGCAGCGCCGACGCCGGCGCGATCGCGCCACAGCAACACCGCCATCATCGCCAACAGGTAGAACAGAGTCGAAATCAAGCCAATAGCTGCGATCAGTTGTGGATCGTAGTTGATGGTGGTGGCCAGAAAGCTGTAGAGCGAAGCCGTGGTGTAGGCGAACAGATACAACACATACTCGGTGGCAAAACGACGCGCCGAACTGAAGGCATGACTCTTCAGGATCAGTGTCGCCAGTACAATCTGCAACAGATAGACGCAGCCGAATATCCGCGCCAGGCTCCACATGTCGCTCGGACTGACATAGACTTCGGGCAGTCGCAATACCGCCTTCGGAATGATGTTGATCTCCCGCGTCAGCGCGAAGCCCAGCACGCAGGCGAGCACAATAAAAACCAGTTGTGCCACCGCTGCATATGTTGCATGTTTGTAGTTGAATGGTTTCACGCGGTTCCTTATTACAGGTTCATTGCGTTGCCAGTATCCGGCCATTGCTGCGCAGAAATACGGGGCCTGGCAGCCCGCCAGGGCATGACTTTTTTTCCCGAAGCTGTATATTGCCAACCTCGACTCGACTGTGACAAGCAAATTCTCGGAAACCGCAGGAGGCAGGAGTGAGGTTGACTCGCAAACTGGCAGGTCTGGCGGCGCTGTGCGCAGCTACCCAGGGCTTCGCAGAGGGCATTGAAACCGTTACCGTCACCGGTACGCGGCTGCCAGACAGACCTTTGGCCGCCCATCACAACCTCTCCAGGGAAACCATCGAGCGTGTGAATCCACCAACCATGGTGGCACTGCTGCGGCAGATTCCCAATCTGGTCATGTCCGAAAATGGCGCGGCCGCGGGGCACTCCTTCGCTTCCATCCGCGGCGGCGAGCCGAATTTCATTCTGGTCATGATCGACGGTGTGGCCGTCAACGATCCCACCAACAGCAGCGGCGGTGGCTTTGACTTCAATCAGTTAGACCCGGCGCTGATAGAGCGGGTCGAGGTGTACCGCGGAGGCACCAGCGCAGTCCATGGCGGCGAAGCCATCAGCGGCATCATCCACTTCATCACCCGCCGTACCGCAACCTCCAGCCTCGCCCTGGAAGCCGGCACCGACGACCAGCACCGGGCCAGCCTCGCCCTGGCCACATCCCGGCAGGGCGACTACGCGGCGCTGTTGAACCTGTCCGCCAGCCGCGAACGCCCTTCTGTGCATGCCGATCACGAAAACAGGCAGGCCCTGCTGAAACTCGCCGCCGACAAAGACCGGAGCCAGCACCAGTTGCTGCTCAGCGCCAGCCACACCGACAACCAGTCCCTGGCCGAGGACAGCGGCGGTATACGCTATGCCAACCCCAGAACCACGGAGAGCCGCGTCAGCCGCCAGTGGCTGGCCAGCCTGGGCAGCCAGTTCCAGCCCGCCAGTGACCAACAGTGGGTCGCCAGGCTGTCCTGGAGCCGGCACCGCATGGATACGGACAACCCGGGGATCGCGGACGGCATACTCGACGGCATTCCACCCAGCGACATACAATCCGATTACCGCAAGCTCGACGGAGAGTTCTTTTTCCGCTGGCAAGCCAACGCAGCCTGGCACATGCTGGCTGGCGCCAGCGGGCAGCAGGCCGAGGGCAGCAATCGCGGCGTACTGGACTATGGCTTTCCGCTGCCGGTCGACTTCGCCCTGCGCCAGGAGAACTATGGCCTGTTTGCCGAAACCGCCAGGACCTTCGGTGCGCTCACGCTGGAACTCGGCGTCCGCCACGACGCTCCCTCCGGCTTTGACAACGAACTGTCCTCCCGCTTCAGCCTGGACTACCAGTTTCATCCCGGCGCCCGGGTCTACGGTGCCTATAGCGAGGGCTACAAATTGCCCAGCTTCTTCGCGCTGGCCCATCCGCTGGTCGGCAATCCCGCGCTGTCTCCGGAGCTGAGCAGGAACAGCGAGATAGGGCTCAAGCTGCAAGGGGAGAGCGGGCGGGAGATGGCGCTGATCCTGTTTCACAACCAGTACCGGGACCTGGTCGATTTCGACCCGGAACTGTTTCTGTCGGTCAACCAGAGTGAAGTCACGGCCTCGGGCGCCGAGTGGCGTGGCGCCGGACGGCTGACCCCGTGGCTCAACCTTGAACTGGACCTGACCTACCTGGATACTGACATAAAGCACTCGGACAGCCGGCTGCGCCGCCGCCCGCGCTGGTACGGCGGCCTGCATCTGCATGCTGCGCTGGGGAGGCTGGACCTGAGCCTGTCGGCCGATTCGCGCGGCAGCTTTTATGACAGCTCCGTGCCGACCGGGCCCGTGACGCTGGGAGGTTATACCGACCTCAGCCTGGCTGCCCGCTGGCAACTGGGCCCGGCCATCAGCCTGACGCTGAACGTGGACAATCTGCTGGACAGGTCCTACCAGTCCGCCGTCGGGTTTATCGACCCCGGTGCGCAGATTCGCGCCGGTGTCCAATATCAACTGTAGGCGGGGTCGCCGGACGCGACAGCGCAATTATCAGCTCTCGCCTGCACAAACCGGGCGCTGATATTCTCGACCTGCCGCTTGAAATCCGAGTTCGAGAAGGTATGGTCTGCCTGCGGCAGCCGGTGTATCTGACAGTCGGCCCGCTCGAAGGCGGCCCAGCCCCCACTACCCAGCGCCTGTTGCTCGAATTCCCGGGCAGTGAGATCGACACCGCTCAGGATCAGGCAAACCTTGCCGTGAAATTGTTCGATACCCGCTTGCATCCGGGCCTGGTAACCGGGTTTGTCCTCTCCGGCCTGCGCCATGCTGTTGTGCAAGAAGCCCTTCGCATCCTGCAGACCCGCCTTCACCCTGACCTTGCCGCCAAGCAGCTTGCGCCAGAAGTCCAGCGAACACAGGCGCTTGAGATAATAGTGACGCACCATGGTCTTGCCCATCGCCGCGTCACTGTGCAACCAGGGGTTCAACAGTACCAGCCCCTCGACGCGCGGGTCAGTGGACGCATAGATCATAGCCGCCGAGGCGGCATCGCACAGACCCCACAATACGATCCGGCGGATGCCCGTGTCCGCACAAAAGGTATCGCAGGCAGCACGAATATCTGCGCTGATGTCATCAAAAGGCTGTTTCTCACCTTCGCTGTCGCCCATGCCCCGGTAGTCGAACCGCAGCGAGGCGATCCCCTCCCGCGCCAGCGCGCGGGAGAGCTGGACAAACTGCCGGTGACTGCCTACACGATACTGGGGGCCACCCACGATGAGTACGACGCCCACCTTTGCGGCCGGCTCGGGTTGGTGCACGATGGCTGCCAGTTGCTGCTCGCCGAGTGCAATCTCGCAGAAACGTTCCACCAACTAGTCCTCCAGTAAAGCCCGGGTGGCCGGGTAGAGTTCTGGCAGGGAAAAAGTCTCGGGGGTCTGCCAAAATACCGGTGTAGCTGTCGATTCCAGGCGAAAACTGCTCGTGGGCCACTGCGCCACCACGCGCTGTACCGCGGGTCCCGGCTCCGCGGCCCCCAACTCCTGCCAGCAAGTGAAGGCAGCGGGCTGGAAATCGTCCGGCAACTGCAACTGCTCCAGCGAGCACAGCAGCATCTCATTGATCGGGTAGCCTGCAATTTCGATAGTCTCGCCATCGCGTATCCGCTGGCGCCAGTCGACCTTCGCGCTGTCGTTGCGCAGCATCGCGCTGGCCTGCTTCAGGCGCAGAAACTGCTTGCTGTACAGCTTGCCGCTGGTCACCGGCGCCCACAACAGGTGGCGGTCGATGGAGGCGGCCTCGTGCAACTGGCGCTGGAAGTACAACAGCAGCAGAGCGCCAAAACGGACGCCCCATAGAATGATGCGCTCGACCTCGCGGGCCTGGAGCCAGTTTATCGCGGCCAGAATATCCTGCAGCCAGAGTTGCGCGTCGGCCTGATTTATCTCGCCCTCGCTGTCTCCGGTGCCGTAGTAATCCAATATGCAGGTGGGCAATCCGTGGGCCGCCAGGTATTGGGCCTGCCTGGCGATTACCGCACGGGCGAGGTTCATCTCTTCGAACAGCGGCGGCAGGCACAGCACCGCAGTGCGACTGGGGAGCGAACCGTGACGGGTCAGCAACACCCGGCCGGCGGCGGAGGCTATGAACTCGCCGCTAGGCATCGTCCACCACCGCGCTGAAATCGATACGCGGAGCGCTGGCGGCAGACCACGAGAGCGATACCCACGGCGCCAGATTGGCAACCATCAACTGAACAGAGCCCAGTTTCAGAAACAGGGCCGCCCCCACTTTCTCCGCCCCCAGCTTTTCATGGGAAAGAATTGACCGGCGGTTGTAGGCGGAGATCCGGCTCAGGGTGTAGCGGTAACCTTCCCGCCCCAGGGCGTCGTTAGCCTGTTGCCAGGTTTTCAGGAATATCCGGCCAATGCGGTACTTCGGAAACACGAACACATCAAAATCCCAGACAGCACTGGACGGCAACAGATAGGTGCAACGCGCCTCGTCTTCCTCGAACTCGCCAAAACCAAACCAGGCGCAGGCCACCAGCTCCTGTTGCTTGCAGGCAAGCAGGCACTTGACCTGCTGCTCAAAGCGAAGACGGATATTGTGTTCGGGCCGGGGCAGCTGACCCAGGATATCGTGGTATTGGTCCAGCCAGACAAACTCCAGCGTGCCGCTGCTGCGCGCGGGAGAATCGATGGCAACCAGTGGCTGACGGTAGAAGCGGTACCAGTACAGACCACAGGATTCACTTATACGGCTCAGGATACGGTGCACCAGCAGCGCGCCGCCGACCAGCAACCCGTGCTCGCGCAGGAAGGCGGCATAGCGGGACTCGCTGCGGCTGCCGGTCACGAGAAAACCTGATTGCGCAGCAGACGCAGGTGGAATCGCGCTGCCGAGCGGTCCCAGGGGGTAAAACGCCGCAGCGCAAAGGGCGAGGTGTCGGCATCCGAGGTACCCCAATTGGTTACCACCGCGGTGCTGAAGCCCGCCTCCTGGACATGGCGCATGGTATCGCCGTCCAGGTCCTTGCCCTCAACGCCGTTGGGATAGGCGAAATGCCGCACCTCTTTGCCGGTCCAGTCTTCGAGCTCAGTCTTGCTCTGCTGGATCTCCTGCTGCTGCTGCGCGGCCGGCAGCACCTTGAGTATCGGGTGGTTGACCGTATGCGCGCCGATGACAATGCCCTTGTCGGACAGCGTCCGGACCTGCTCCGGAGTCATCATCAGCGGGGGCTGTTCCGCCAGCGTATTGTCAGTGTAGAGCGCCCGCACCTGTTCCAGCCGCTGCTCCACGGGCAGGTACTTGAGCTGCCGCAGCCAGTGTTCCGCAAGCTGCCGCCGCTGTGGCCAGCCGCCCAGCGACACCCACTCCCCGCCGAGGTTGAGCGCATCGCGCTGGGCTTCCGCAAACAGGTGAATCACCCTGTCGTTCCACATGTTCACGCCGCGGCTGAAGGCGGTGGCCACATAGACCGTGGCGGGGATCCGGTATTTTTCCAGAATTGGTTGAGCGACGGTAAGGTTGTTCAGGTAACCGTCATCAAAAGTGACACAGACGGCATTTGCCGGCAGCGTGCCGTTCTTGAGTCCATCCAGCGCATCATCCAGCGACAGCGGCGTGAAGTGGCGGGCCAGCAGCGCCATCTGCCAGTCAAATACCTCCGCTGTAGGCTCGGACGGGCGCATCGGGTCGGCCTCGGCCAGCACCTGATGGTAGATCAGTATGGACAGCTTCCCTCTGGCGGCAATTCTGCCCAGCACTGACAAACCCCATCCGAACATCGCTATCGGCCCCGGTCTGTCAGCCAAAGCTCGAGCACCACCATGATCCAGATCAGCTCACCGTAGTAACCCGAATGGCCGGATTCGTGGGTGTCCAGCGCGGTATCAATAAAGTCGGCCCTGAATATACCCCGCAGCTTCAGCCGCTCCAGAGTGTCGCGCGTCAGCTTGCGCAGCTCGGGCTCCTGTTTCATCCACACGCCGAAAGGCAGGCCAAAGCCATGCTTGGACTTGGCCAGGGTTTCATCGGGCAGGAAACCGCGGAAACTGCGCTTGTAGAAATCCCGCAGCTTGCCACCCGGCAATTTGAGCCGGGCGGGCACAGTACAGCTGAAGTCCACGACTTCCTTTTCAAACAGGGGATAGCGGACCTCGACCCCGGCCTTGCGGCACATGCGCGACACCTTGACCAGATCGTTGTTCGCCAGGGTGTACTTCCAGTCCAGATACATCATTTTCTCGACCGCGTCCGGGGCCAGGCACTGCTGGTAGCGGCGCCGCTTGCCCTCACGCGGCAGCTCTGTATCCACCTGCGCCAGGAAACTCTGTTCAAACATGATGCCTGGGTCGAAACGGTTGAGGAAATTGTAACTGTCCATCCGGTCCGGCAGCGTGACGTTGGCCTGCTCGATATAACTGCGCCCCTTCTGCAATAACGGCAGCCGGCCCAGGCCGGTAGCCAGCGCTGCTCCCGCCAGCTTGCGGGCAGGCGCCGGGAATGCCGACCAGGCTTCAAACACTTTCTGCTTTGCGTAGCGCTCATTGCCGCCGAAAATCTCGTCCCCGCCGTCACCGGCCAGCATTACCGTAATGCCATGTTCCCTGGCCACACGGGCGCAGGTGTAGGCCGCCATCGCCGAGGAGTTGCCAAAAGGCTCGTCAAAATAGCCGGCCACTGCAACGAAATGGTCGATAATTTCCTGTGGCTGCAGGTAGTGCTCATGATGACGGGTATTGAAATGCCGCGCGGTGATGCGGGCATAGGCTGTCTCATCGTAGCCCTTCGCATCAAAGCCGATGGAGAAGGTGGGTGCTTCCGGTTGTTGTTGGGCAAACATGCCCGCCACTGTGGAACTGTCCAGGCCACCGCTCAGAAAGGCGCCGGCGCCGGGCGCGATGTTGCGGGCGACCGCTGTGGCTATCAACTCACGACAGCGAGCCATCAGCGTTTCCGCAGATTCCACGCTGTAGTCGTAGGCCGGTTGATACAGATTGCGCGATCTCGAAGCGCCCGTAATGTCAACGGTGAGCTCGGCACCGGGTTCCAGCTTTACCACGTCTTCATAGACCGTTCCCGGCGCCGGCACGCAATGGTGGAAGCAGTAGTCGTACAGTGCCTGGGGGGCCAGCGGTGCATCCTCCGGACGCAATTGTGGCTCCAGCAATCGCAGGGAATCCGCGACCCACCACTGGTTTCCGCGAGGACAGAAGTACAACGGCACACTGCCCACGTGATCGCTGACCAGACGCATCTCGCCACTGGATTTGTCCAACACCACCACCGCGAAGAAACCGGCAAGTGCAGGATAGAAGTCCTCACCCTGCCGTTGCAGGCAGTTCAGCAGCCATTGCGCCGGGTGCTCCAGCCCGTAATCCTCACCGTAAGGGCGCAGGCGACCCAGCACGATGGCGATTGAAGCCTCGTCTTCGGCAATATCCGCGGCATGTTCGCCAAGCACTGTGATGCGACAGGGCTCAGCGCCCTCCCGGACCGCAGTGCATGCCGCCTGCGGCGTCGCGCCTGTCTCTCCCCCGGATGACTGTTGTTCCAGTTTCCACACGGCCTGTTGGGTTCCTTCTGTTCAAGCTAGCCTAGGGGAAAAGCCTTTCCCGGAGACTCCGGCAATCATGGCACGCCTGTCGGTTCAGTCCCAGGTATAGGGCAATATGCCATAGATGGCATCGACCATGCCCTCGGGGGACTCATAGACCCGATCCACCTTCTGTTGCTTCATATTGTACGCGACCACCAGCGAATTGTTACCGGAGCCGTACTTGAAATTTCCCTGCGAAAGAAATCTGAGCTTGGATTTCAGATTGGTCTTGCGCAGCCTGGAATAACCGATATAAAACATGTCCCCGTCGATATGCAGACCCCGGCACCAGCCCTTGGGACGGTTGCGGTGCAAGCGGAAAGGATCGTGGTTCTCGATAACCTTCTTGCGCACCGGGTCGCACAGGATCAACATGCCGTCCACCCGGGTGAATACCAGCGTCTCACCCCACCACAGGCCGTCGTGGGCACTGATATCTTCGCCCTCGCCCAGATCTATCCGCTGCTCGACATCTTCCAGACAAACGGCATCCTCGGTGGAGCAGCGCGTCACCCACAGCTTGCCGTCCAGCTGGAATACATAATTGGGGTGACTGTCGTGGGGCCGCGTGGAGTGGACCAGGCGATAATCCGTGGCTGCGTCGAAGCGGTGCCAGGGATCCAGGCCCTGGGTGTTGATTATGCGGTTGATCGCGCCCGTGGCACGGTCGAGCAACACTACGTTATCAAGGCCCGTGGATGTGACCGCGAGTTCGTCGCCCACCACCTGTACCGAGTGAATATTGTGAAAACAGGGGTGGGAATAGCAACTGAGCAGCTCCAGCTCGGGCAACCGGTACTGCAATATCTCGGTATCCGTGGGCAGCCACAATATGTCGCCATCCAGGCAGGCCGCCGTATACTGCTGGTTGGGGTGCTCAGCGGGATAGTTGGCACCGCCGTCGGACTTGCTCAGGATCTCCGTGAATTCGCCCCGCTGCAGGTCCAGCAGCACCAGTGATGCCCTGTCGTAGTATTTGCCTTCTCCCAGTTCAAAACCATTGGGCCGCAAGCAACCCCCTGATACCAACAGCTTTTTGACGGTCACCCGCGGTCCCTTCTTCTAGTTTGCTTCCAGCTCGGCAATCTTGTTCTGCAGGCCCTCCAGCGGATAACCTGCCTGGTAGGCGACCTCCGCATGCTTTTTAGCCAGCGCCAGCTTGCGCTGCGAGGCATAGATCAGACCCAGGTTGTAGTGCGCCTCAATATATTCCGGCTGCTGTGCAATTGCCTCTTCCAGCAGGCTCGCAGCCTCGTCCAGCTCACCGTTGCGGTATTTGTGGATGGCCCACGCTACCCGGGTTTCAGCGGCTTCGGGAAACAGCCGCACGGCGCGATCGAAAAAGCAGTCGGGGGTGTAGCGGGCCCTGCGGCCCTTTTGCTGCTCCCGAAACAGAGCGGAATCGCGGTAGCGCTTGTCATAGCGCGAGTAGGCATCCAGCGCCCCGGGGTGATTGGGGATTGAGGTGAGCACGAACAGGAGATCCCCCAACAGGGCACCGGTGCTGCCACGAACCAGGTTGCGCACGTTGCTGCTGAAATGGTGCTTTTCCACCAGATGCAGCAGCCCACCCGCGTAGGTGCCGGTATGCTCCCTCGTCTCCGCCGCGTAGTAATCAAATGGCTTACCGCGCCGCCATTCCAGAGAATTGCAGGACGCAGCGGCGCCCGCTGAGACCAGTAACAACGCAAACAGGAAAGGCAGGCTAAGCAGCCTCGGCAGCATCTTCATGATTGGCCTCGCATTTACAGCCGTCGATTCCAGTTAGTAAAAACTTGCCTTATTTACACCCCCATCAGGCAGGCAGCCCAGAGCAAATACGCTATACTAATTCGCCGAGCTTGTCATCAGTTCATCCGCCTGCACCGGTATGGTCGGCGCGTCGGTACGGAGCACCTCCATGAAAGCTGTCATCCGCGGAATGTATTGCGGCTTCCTTTTGACCCTGTTTCCCTCCATGGCAGGGGCCCAGTCCAGTGATTTTGGTTGGCGTGCGCTACCCGATACGAAGCTGGTCGATGTGTGCCCCGCAATGGCCTCTACGGCTACGATTTTCGCGATTCCTGCAAGAACGTCATATACGCCTGGAATGGCGGCGACCTGGACCCCGACAGCGGTCGCCTGTATATCTGGGGGGCGGTCACAATGATTACTACGGTAATGAGCTGTATGTACTCGACCCGCGGACGGAATCGCTCGAACGGCTCACCGAGCCAGCCGTGCCGGCGGACCCCAAGGCTCATCCCGCGGAGCGCGAACTGGCTCCCTACGACGGTACCCAGCCCAACTCCCGCCACACCTACGATGGTGTGGCGTTTATCCGGGAACCCGGTCTGTTGTGGGCCTTTTCGGGCGCGCTGGCCGGCCGCTCCACCGATCTTGCCGACAGGAACACCTGGTTGTTCAATCCCGCTACCAACGGCTGGACCCTGGATGATTCCAAGGGGGATATTCCCAAAGGCGTGTACGGCATTGTTTCCGCCTACGACGAGGCTACCGGCAAGGTATTCCTGCACGACCGCTCGGCACTGTACAGTTACAGCTACAGCCCCGACGGCGGCCGCTACCAGCGCCTGAACAGCCAGGGCTCGGTCGGCCTGGGCGTAAACGCAGCCATCGATCCGGTCAAGCGCCGCATGCTCATTCTCGGCAACAAGCAGCAAATACTCTACGATCTTGACGCAGAGTCCGGCTACCGCAGAATTCCCGCCCCGCTCAAGGGTGACGCGGATTTCATCAACCGTTACCATGCCCCGGCCTCACCTACAACAGCAAAGACGGGCACTTCTACGCCTGGCCCGGGAATGGCAAACTGTACCGCTTCGACATGGACGAGCTCTCCTGGGAGGGCACCGCCTTTTCCGGCGATCCCGGCCCGCAGGGGCGGCACGGCACCTTCGGCCGCTTTGCCTACGTCGAATCGATCGACAGCTTCGTACTGGTCAACAACCCCAACCGCAACGCCTACCTGTTCAAGCTGCCGACAGTACCTGACAACGAGCCGCCTACGGCACCGACCGGTCTGGCCGTGACCCACCCCTACCCCGGCGCACTGTCCGTGACCTGGAAGGCCGGCGAGGACAATTTTGGAGTGGCCGGCTACCGGGTTTTCGTCGATGGCGAGCAGGTAGCGGAACAGGCGGGGACCGAATTCAAGACCATGGCCTATGCACCCGGCACCCGGTTGGAGGTACAGGTACAGGCTTTCGATTCCGCCGGCTTCAGCAGCGAGCTGTCACGCCCACTGACCCTCGGCCTGCCATCGCAGCAGCCCAGAATGCGGCTGGGCGACTGCTCCTCAGAGGCGATGCTTCGCAACCGTGACGACATCGTGTTCTGTGAGCCCTGGGAAAAGCACAGCTGGTGGCAGACCGGCAACTGGCTGCGGGACCCCATCGTCGACGACCCGCGGCCGATGACCAGCAACTCTGCCAGGTACACGCAGGTCACTGACAAGAACTGTCTCTCCGGCAACTGCCTGCGAGTGAAAATGGAGGAAGGCAAGACCTGGGCCCTCAGCGCCTACTGGCCGCTGGCCAATGCCAACCTGGCCCCGAAAAGCTGTTCATGCGCTACTACATGAAGCTCAGCGATGACTGGGACGTAAACATGTGCAAGGACAACGGCGATATTTCCGGCGCCGGCGGCAAATTCCCGGGCCTGGCGGACGTGCGCACCTGGGCCGACCCCGGCGGCCAGTGTGGCAATGGCGGCGCCTCTGGCGACGGCATCAACTGCTGGTCGATGCGGCTGAACTACCGCAACTGTGACAGCAACGACGGCGAGGCCTGCGCCACCAAACCGCGGGCCGCGATGCGGCTGGGCTCCTATCTGTATTACCCGCTGCAGGGCGGCAGTACCGGCAGTGTTGGCCACTGGGACGAAGATGACTGGAATCAGTCACGCAATGGAACCTGTGACACCAGAGCCGGGAACCTGTTCTGCGGTAAGGGCGATGGCGGCGTGCTGGAGCGCGGCCAGTGGTACCAGATAGAGATGCAGGTGGAGATGAACACTCCCGGCAAGGCCGACGGGGTGATCCGGGGCTGGATCGATGGCCAACTCAGCTATGAAAAGACCAATATGGTGTTCCGCAACGAAGGCCACGACTTCCTGCACAACCGGCTCGCCTGGTTCAACATCTACAAGGGCGGCATGGACGGCAACTGCAGCACCTCCCATGTCTATCTCGACCAGATGGTAATTGCACTGGACCAACCGGTGGGCGGGATCGATTCGGTCACCGAGATTCCTCCTTCACTGCGGCTCGAAGTCAGCCCGGAGCAGCCCACTGACGAAGAAGCAGTAACGGTGGAATGGACCAGCGAAAATGCCCACAGCTGCCGCGCCAGTGGCCTGTGGGAGGGTGGCAGGGCACTGGGCAACCGCATTGTCATCGGCCCGTTCAGTGAGTCCGGCGTACTGCAACTGGACTGTGAGGGCCACGGCGGCAAGGCCACCCGCAGGGTTGAACTGCTGGTTAACGGCGAGCCGATTACCCAGCAGAGGGTGACCGATGCGCGGCTGAGTGCGCCCAGGGCGCTTGCCATTGCAGAACAGGGCACCGAATACCTGAGGCTGCAGTGGGAAGAAGCACCGGAGAAGGAAGACATTGTCGCGTACAGGGTACAGGTGAATGGCGAGTTCAAGGACGAGGTCACACAGCCCCGGCTTACCGTGCACAACCTGCTGCCGGGCATGCGACTGGAGTACCGGGTACAGGCCGTGAACAGCAAAGGTTACCTGTCCCGCCCCTCCGAACCTTTGGTAGTGAGCATACCCGACGACGGCCGCAACCGTAACTCGGCCACGCTGTATCCCGATTCGGATACCTATCTGGCCAGGTCCACCTTCAAAACGCTGGGACGCAGCCGCCAGCTGGCGGTATCCGCCAACCGCAGCCTGCTGCTGAAATTCCCCGTCGAGTTGCTGGAGAGACAACGGGTGCGTTCGGCCACACTGGTACTGACACCGATAAAACAGTTTGGTCAAATGACAGTCGATCTGTACCGGGTTGCCGAAGACTGGCATGAACGCAGTGCCACCCGGGAATACTCTGACCAGGACAACAGACGTCGATGGCAGCGCGAACTGGGCGACTGGCTGGACAAACAAGGCAATCTGCACGGCAGCAACGCCTATGAATCGGTCTGGCTGCGCGATACCGGTGCCTCGCAAAAGGTGGAGATCGACCTTACCGAGCTGGTTAATGCCTGGTTGGCTGGTGACACCAATAATGGGGTCATGCTGCGGCGGAAAAGCGGAAATGAACATTTCTTTCATAGTAAGGAGGCAGCGAGACCAAGCCACTGGCCAAGACTGGAAGTCCGATTTTAATTCCCGATCTAAATACCGCAGCTGGACATTGTCCGTAATACGAGTGAGGAAGCGGTACCCCTGACAATATTGGACTTCCCGTAAAGTCCGTTTTGGACTACGACCTCAATGAGACCTGAAACCAACCTATTCCCGTATTTCCAGATGAATACACTTGGGCGCAAGCGTCGGCTTGTCATGGACATCATAGCACGATTGTTCATTTATTCCGGCGCTTGGATCTATCGAAGATTGAATCCGCAAATCACTGTCATAGGTATTACCGGCAGCGCTGGAAAAACAACCACCAAAGATTTGTGCAGTATCGTACTTGGCGAATTCGGCCCTTGCGTTAATACACCAAAATCCATGAATCGTCGCCCAGCTGTTGCCCGCACAGTGCTGAAATTTCGCCCGAAGACAAGATATTCAGTATTGGAATTGTCGGGAACCAAACCTGGCCACCTAGATTTACTGATACAGATTAGCCGCCCTAACATTGCGGTGGTGACGATAGTGGGACGTGATCACTACAGCGCGTTCAAAAGCGTGGAAGCAATAGCGGAGGAAAAGAGCAAACTTGTAGCACGGCTGCCACGCAACGGTGTTGCCGTGCTCAATATTGATGATCCGCTGGTACGAAAGATGGGCGAGCAGTGCAGGCGGCATGTGATCTGGATTGGTCGGGACGCCAACGCCGCTCTGCGCTTGCTGGATGTGCATTCCCGCTGGCCGCAGCCACTGACGCTGACTGTTCAATATCAGGATCAGGTGTTCCAGATTCCAACAGGCCTGCATGGCGAACACCTTGCATTGTCAGTGCTGGCTACACTAGGTGTGGGCCTCGCTGCCGGTCTTTCTCTGCCAAAAGTCATTGAGATCATTGGCAAGGTGGAGCCCACGGAAGGCCGTATGGAGATCATAACCGACAATGCTGGTGTCACTTTTGTACGCGACGACTGGAAGGCGCCGCATTGGTCCATCGGGGCGCCGTTTGATTTTATGACGGACGCCACAGCGGCGCGCAAGATCGTGATAATGGGAACCATATCGGATTCCAGCGAATCCCCTTCAAAAAGGTATCCGAAAGTTGCGCGACAAATAAGGGAATTCGCTGATTTTGCGGTGTTCGTGGGACCCGATTCGTCAAAAGCACTGAAGGCCAGAACCGGCCACGAGGATGAATCGATACAGGCCTTTGTCACCCTTCAGCAGGCAGTGCTCTTTCTGAATACCATCCTCCAGCAGGGCGACCTGGTGCTGCTCAAGGGCACCAATACCCAGGACCATCTGGTACGGATTGTCCTGAACCGTATTACACCGATTTCCTGTTGGCGACAAAGCTGCCGATTGACAAGTTTCTGCAATGACTGCTCACAGCTCTATCTAACTTCCCCTGCAGACGTAAGTCAATCCCCAGCCGGCGTAGTCGGTGGTGCGGCACCCATAGCATGGCACCCGGAATCCAACCTGCCCACGCTGATTGTCGGGCTGGGTAATTCTGGAGCCAAATACATCAATACTCCCCATAATCTCGGCTATACGGTGGTGGAACAGCTGGCCAGCACTTTTGACGGCACTTGGGAAACCCGGCCGGAGGGTCAGACTTGTAGTATTGATGTCCGCGGCGCCGCCGTGCTTGTCTTCAAGCCAGATTGCGCAATCAACCAGAGCGGGCGGGCAGTCCGGAAACTGATCGACGGGCACAAGCAGGGCTTCCGTCAGTGTATCGTTGTCCATGATGATATGGACTTGCGTTTAGGGGAGGCAAAGGTCCAACGGAAAAGGGGACATAGCAGCCACAATGGGGTGCGTTCAATAATGGCATCTCTGGGAACGGAGCAATTCGACAGAGTAAGAGTCGGTGGAAGGTCTGCCGGTGATGAGCGTCGGCCAATTGAGCTGGTACTCGCCCAATTTTCTGAAGCGGATGAGTCCGTTCTCTCAAAAGCCACTCAACGCGCGGTACAGGCAATCCGTAATCGGTGCCAGGAAATAACTTAAGGTCCGGCGCATCAGCGAAACCGGCCGCCAGCCTAACGGACTACCACAGCGTGCAGTTTGTGAAAAATGTACTTTAACAAAGCGACCGGGAAAGTATCTAACGCTTCTGGGAGGCAAATTCCAAGTCGCCTTAACTCCTCCCCGTAAACTCCCGACAAGAGCCCTGTTCCGATATGACGTTGTATACTGATCAAACCCCATTCCGAGTTGGCTTCAATTATAGTGGGACCACTAGGTGTACATCCCACGTCCCAGCCGATGGATCTTACAGTAGGCACCAAGCTCGCAGCGCGTACGCAAATGCGACAAACTTCAGCCCATTCCGGCACTGACAGGCCGGAAAATAAAATGCCGCTGTCAGGGTGGCTGGTTAATACCTCCGACCCATATTGCGCTTTGAATTTGCCGACCCCACACTGGCCAGAGTGCGAATCAATCGAGACTGCGACCCCACCTTTATCCATATTGTCAATATACGAACCTAAACGCCCCACCCGCAGCGCAGCGCCAACTATAAAAATTTCATCATTGTGACCTCTGAATGTGATAACTCTAATCGTATTCAAGCTTGATGGATTTAACTCTGAAAGGGACTCTTCTTGCTGGACGTATTCCTGCACGATCCACCCGTCATAGGCATCCGTGTAATCACCGTATGGCGTTATCGTCAATGACTCGATAAATTCAACGAGATCAACTTCAGTGCCATTGACTCTATAACACTCTCCCCTTTCCCCTTCCAGTAGACGGTCAATCACATAAATATTTCTGCCTAGCCGTCCGCCTCTTGGTTTTAAAACAACACGATCCATGGAGGCTTTCAGGATGAGTTCTTTCAAATCCCTGGCGCATTTTAGCTCTGAACCAAAGCAGGAATATCCATAGATGGGATGAAAATATCCCCAGATTCTCGGGCAACTAATGTTGGCGGAAAATAATAACGCCGATAGAGCAAGCTTGTCTTCAAGTAGGCAAGATTGTCTAAATGCATTGATCTTGGGACGTACAATGCTCTTGTTTACTACGTGGCTCAAAAACTGATGTGCATGTGGAAAAATGTCATCATGATTCAGCGAATAGGTTTCTATCTCTTCTCTTTTAAAGCCAGAACCAAGAAGCCTTACGTCTCGAATTAAACGCTTAATTGTCACTTTTCCCAGCCTCGCATACCTGAACGATACTATATGGAAAAACCATGAAACTGGTAATATTTTCGAATCCGTTCATTCGAAAGCAGGCCTCCTCCTAGCTGCAACATCAAGAGATTCGGATAGTTGTTCCCCTCAATAAAAACCGGGCCGTTAGGCGTTATTGCAATGTCCCAACCAACACTCGTCGTGCCGCCATATGCCTCAGTAGCCAAGTTCGCAAGCTCTGTAATCTCATCCCAAAACGGAACCACTTTTCCTGTGATCTGAACACCGGTATCAGGGTGAGAATCATACCAAATGAACTCATCCGATTTCGTCTTGGCTGCAGCCCGACCCAACATACCCGACTCAAGGTCAATGGTGCTCACCAGCCCACCAGCATGCCAATTATCAACTGGGTACGATTTTTCACTTCCAAGCTTTAGAACAGCACATCCGACAAATGACTTGCCTACTGCAGGATCAATATAGGTTCGAACGCGCACCGTATTAAGTGTGTTGGAAAATATCTCGTCAATGAGACGATGCTGGTGCTGTAGTTCACTAATAACACTATTTGGACGCTGGAGCAAAACGTCCTTTGCGCTTTCAACCGAGTGCTGGTCTTTGTTTAAAAATATTCTATCTTTGTGGGAAGTCATTTTTACTGCACCCATTCCCGCGCGGCCATGAGTAGGCCTAACAAACACCCCGATGAGGAAACGACATACTGCATAAGGTCATCGATTGTCTTGATTGATTTCTCGACGCCCTTTTCCAACGGGATAAGTTTGCCACGGGATATCACAGCCAAATTCTCAGGTATGTTAATGATGCCACTGTACACATATTTGAATGTGACTTTGTCATCCAACAGATCGGTATTTTCGTTAAGGCTTCCTCTTATGATTGCATACTGAAGATCTGGAAAATATTCCTTGCAGTTTGAGTCGTTCAGATTGAGCAATTTCCATGTTTTGGAATGGAATCCTCGTCGTAACGATCCAAGACGAGCTATTATTGGTAGCGAACTATCCGTCCGCATCTCATCCAAAATGAACTGCCTGACGGACCGCCTTGACTTTGAGCTCCTTATTAGAAGTTTTATGAGCGTCCACATAGATCTCTTCCATCAGGCTGGCAACGGGCGGTGAACTCTATACTTGTCATGGTTGGTGAAAATGATTTCCTGTCAAAGAATACAATACTGTATAGAAAGGGGTCTTCCCTAATTCAGGTGGGCGGGCAATAGGCGTAAGCCTCCCAAATGAAACAGGATCGCTGTCTTAAAGCGCTCTTTATTTCTAAACCCTCGCGCGCGAACCTTTAGCAGCTTGATTCTGCTGTTGATACTTTCTGCTCCAGCATTGCTTTTTCCATGAACAATGGCATTAATGATGCCCCAAAGGTTCTTTTTAATGCTGGCGGCTACTGTTTTAATCGGACCCAGCCGGCATCTGGCTGCCCAGCTATACCAACGGCTCCAAGCTCTCTGAGCCCAGCCCCGACTCGAGTAATTCCATAACTGCATCGCGTACTGCCTAATTGCCCATGCTCGAGCTGTTTTCTTTGCCACTTTAGAAAGCGCACTAATGGTGTCTCGGTGGTGGCGTTTTAAACTGGCCTCGGAGCGCAACCAACTAAAGCGAGATAGATGTAAAGGCTTTTTATAATCGGTTGGGACGCATCGCATCTCCTGCTTCCTGATGGCATCAACGGCTTTGTTTAGGTCCATAGCCACATGAAATTTATCAAAGCAGATTTTTTGATCCCAATCACTCAAGTGCTCTTTGGTGGCCGAAAGGTACGCCGGCGACATATCCATGCTGACGGTTTCAATTGATTTTAGATCCCACTCCGACAGGCTTTTATAGAAGTCACCGAGACTGCCTTTAGTGCGATCATCCCGGATATCAACTACCTGACCTGAATCATTGGAGATAATGGTTAAATACCTGTGTCCCTTCTTGCTGCTAATTTCATCAACAGCAATATGGTGGTAATCCACCGATTGGCGGGCAGACAGACCACGCTCTACCGCACGGCGCATGATTCCGTCGATGGCATTCCAGCTGAGTCCTAAGCGACGGCTCACTGCATTGATACTGGCTTCTTTGAGCCATTTGATCGCCATCGCTTCAAACAGAAGCGTAAATCGGGAATTCCTTTCTGCCCAAGGAACATCGACCTGTAAGACGCCATGCTCATGGCATTGAGCCCTGGGCACAGCGCCATGGACAATGGTCTGGAACTGACAAGTGTCCAGATGTCGCCAACTCTTATCGCGGGTGTCGTAACGGGGACATGCCGAACCACACGCAGGACAGAGGATTTCAGTATCCCGATCGTACTCGATATACACATGAACCACCTCGTCCTCGGACAGCTCGACATGCTCAACAGCCCAAGGATCACGAAGCCCAAGAATGCGTTCGTAGAGTGACAATTCATCCATTGACTAACCAGGCCAATTCCGACAATTTAGAGCCTGGTATTTTAGGGGGAGAGCGGGGAAATGGCTATGGATCCACCCGAATAGGGGAAGACCCATAGAAAAGTCATTGTCGGTCCAATTAATTTGGCAATTCATAGCTGCCTATCCCGAGCGGCCACGACTGCATGCAAAGCACGGGCTACATCGGCTCTTCTGGTCCGATGATTTGTTATCGCTGCCCGCAAATACGTAACATTGTTGATATTGGTCGTCGAAAACACTGCAGCCCCCTCGATCTGTAACCGTTGGGCGATTGCAACATTCATCTCACTCTGTTCTGCTCCGCCCAGCCTGCCGTCTGCAGTAAAGACGCACAGGCTCGAGACGACGGGCGCCTGCAGTTGCATTGCTCCGTCCTCCGCGATCAATTCAGCCATATACTGCGCCAGCTGACAGCAGCGCGTGATCGCCTGGCCTAATTTCTGGGGGCCATAGCTTCGCAGGGCGGCCCAGACCTTTAGCGCCCGATTACCTCGGGACAGATCTATACCATAGTCACAATACCACGGTTCGCCGCCCGCAAGACCCTGGTCGTAACTGGTCAGATAAGAGGGGCGCATGGAAAAGGCCTGTCGGTGCTCGTGTTCATCACGAATAAGTACCAGTCCGCAGTCATATTGCACGAACATCCACTTGTGAAAGTCACAGGCCAGCGAATCCGCCAATTCGATGCCGTCAGAAAGTCCTCGCCAGGGCTCTTCCGCAAGCCTTGTCCAGGCTCCGAAGGCGCCATCAACATGCAACCAGACGTCCTCTTCAGCAGCGACCGAAGCGAGTTCTTTCAGATCATCAAATTTACCCAGATCTACCGAGCCCGCAGTAGCTATAATCGCAAAGGGCATGGCACCGGCTGCGCGGTCCCTTGCGATTTCCTTTCGCAGCAGATGAGGATCCATCCCCCGCTCGTTCTCGGGTATGATCCGCAGATTTTCGCTGCCTATCCCGAGCAACTCAACCGCCTTGCGAATGGCACTGTGCGTACCGGGACCCGTATAGGCCGTGAGCCACTGCCCCGCTTGACCTGAAACCCTGACCTCGGGACCAAGTGCCCTGACCCGAGCCGCCGCCAGCGCAATGACTGTGGCCTGAGATGTTCCTGCCACCAGAACACCACTCGCGCCAGCCGGAAACCCCATTGCGGACTTGGTCCAGTCGATGACCTCCCGCTCCATGTACGTCATGCCATGATCCCGGCCGCCACAGTTGCTGTTCATGGCGGCACTGGCCATTTCAGTCAGAAGACCGGTAGCCAGACCGGTTCCATGCACCCACCCGAAAAAACGCGGGTGGGTATTCCCGGTCGCGTAGGGCATCACATCGGTCTTGAGAGCGGCTACAAGTTCGTTCATGTCCAGTGGCGATTCGCCGATCAGGTAGCGTTGATGAATGTCTTCAGGCACCGGCCTCCAGGGGTAATCCTCCACACACTGCAACCTGTGGATGCATTCATCGAGCAGGTCATGTACAGCTTTCGCGAAGCTCTGCCAGTTATCTGGATCGAGCCCCTCTTCATGTGACGGCATTATCAATTCTCCACCAGTTCTCCGCCAAAAATTCAAGCTTGTCGATTGCACGTATCAGGTCGGATATTTCCGATTCCAGTGCCGCCGCAGTAGCGCCAGCTCCGGCATAGGCGACGATATTGAAAAATCGCACGCCAATAACCAGTCGAAGAATGGCCCGCCGTGCCTCCGCAGACCCCAACTCAGCCGGCTGCCCTATGTGAAATTCCTGGCTCAGCATGGACTGCTGCGCAAGTGAGACAGCGGGAAAGAGGTCACGGACATCCTCGTTAAGCAGTTCGAAGATCCTTCGACAGCTTTGCGCTCCCATCGGCGTGACTGAGCCATCCCACCGCCGTGCAAACACTTCAAACGACACGATAGAGTCCCTGAGCGGATGGGAATTCTCCCATTCATGCCGCCCATTATTGTACGGCTCAAGCAATTGCAAGTACTCACTACCCTGCAGCCGCTTTTCGACTTCATCCCGAAAGCGATGGAATGCCGCGAGAGATTGTTCCTCGGACACATTCCGCGCCAACTCCGCTTCAATCAGTGCCGGCAGCCAACGGATCGGCGCACCAAACTGGGGGTCACTCTGGGTAGGGTCATCTGCGCCGACCACCACCTCGACCAGTCCTCCGAATATCCCGCGCCGGGCTGCATCAGGGCTTTGACACCGTCGATTCTTTCCCGCATTGATAACGGGACCAGAATCGCACCAGAGAATGCCGGTCCGGTGAGCGCCTTGGAACCGGATAACTGCACCATCCAGCCACGGCGCACCAGAGCGCCCAGCTCGTGAAAGTCGATCCGCATCTGACAGGCATCCACTACCACGTCTACACGATCTGGCGCCAAAGCCACAAGCTTGTCCACGACTGTCAGTGAAGGACCGCTCAGACCGGTCTTCGATCCAAGCAACACATGGGCCAGCACCCTGCTGCCTTGTTCCAACGCAGCCATGCCCAGCGTTTCAAATTCCCTGTCAACGTCTGCCAAATGCAGGACCGCGCCTGCGGCATCCCGTAACCCCACGTTCAGGACGCTGACCTGAACTTCAGACCAAATCGTCTGGCCCTTGCCAATCTCCACGCCGGTCGAACTCTGATCGTCGAAATAGCAACCGGAGGCAGCGAGCTTTACGCCCCGGCCCGTCTCTTCCGGTGAGACCAGCACGTTCACCAAAGGCGTATCCTTTCCTGCTGCAAGAGCCAGCAGAACAGAGAGTACCTCTGTATCCGTCCCGGATGGTGCAATAACGCCATCGGCTTCCTCATCGGCCAACCCGCACAGCTCGCGGAGCGTGGCTACGACGGCATCGGAGAGGGCCCGTCTGACGCCGTGGTTACTGTCATGTTTCTCCAGAACCTGTAGTGCCAAATCCCGCCGCAGTACATCACAGACCATAAATCCATGGTCGGAGATTGAAGACGCCGTCGATGAAGAAAAATGCACTGCCTCGGGACGCGGGCGCACTGTAGTGCCATAACGGTTTTTGCCTGTACGGCCGTCAATCACAAGTCTCGAATCGCCATTGGAGGACAATAAATGTTCAATTGGCAGGCTCAGCGCTGAGTCAACGACCTCAGACTCCTCCTCTGTCGGCGGCAAGATTTTTATACCCACCATATCGACCAGCCACGACATGAGCGTCGAGGAAGGCTTCATCATCCTGGATCCAATCATTTCCCGCGATATGTCCTCAGGCATCCCATTCAAAACCAGGGCCCGATCGCTGATGGTCAGCATCTTGAGCAAGCTGGAGCCGTGTCTGAGGACGCCCAGGAGCTTTGAATAGCTCAGCTCTCCTCGCTGCACGACCGAGGCTGC
Organism: Kineobactrum salinum; assembly: GCF_010669285.1. Taxonomy (GTDB): domain Bacteria; phylum Pseudomonadota; class Gammaproteobacteria; order Pseudomonadales; family Halieaceae; genus Kineobactrum; species Kineobactrum salinum. Next base: position 965,037 of record NZ_CP048711.1, read on the forward strand.
CTCCAGGCCCCAGCGTGTCACTGCCGCAATGGCGGGGACACTACTTAAAAGCGTAGGCGGTATGAGCAGGAGATCGGGAGATTTGAGCCGGAAAGGCATATCGCCTTCCCGCCCTAGCGCAATGAAACACTGTGCGCTAGGCAACAGAGCGGCCATAGCGGGATCCGACAGTAATTTTTGCCGCAATAACTGATGGGTAACAATCCGTTCGGGTGATCTGCCAGCAACCAGATCTGGTCTGGAAGGCTGTACGCCTATTTCTGTGCAGAATCCAGCATATTGTCTCTCTATAATCTGATCTCGGTTCAGGCCGGTAGCGATGGCTGACTGGCAGGCGCTTTCCTGCATGCTGTTTGTTCTCCTTTCGGACTATGCTAGGGGATTATAGCCTTATGTCCGAATACCACTGACATTTTTCTCAGCAGCTTGCCAAATAGCTTTCGCATGCTGAACCAGAAGACGTTCTTGGGGAAGGAAACACGGAATAGTCCGGATTTACACGAATGACGCACACAAAGGTGTCCTCCATGTAGAAATTAAGAACCGAGGAGCAAAATCGCCTAACCACCTGCCGCATATAGTCAGCATAGCGGCTAAAGTTTCACACAAAAGACCAGGAGAGTCCCGCATCGCCGACTTGCCGTTGCCTGACCCACGCAATATCACTGGCCATTCAGCTAATCAGTCTCGTCAGTACAAGTACAGTACTAGTAAACGTTGAGATTTTGATATACTTTTGGGCAGGTCCCTCGGACTGATACCGACCCGCGGCGATTACCACAACTGCCGGTCACAACCGGAGAAGCCCATAAATGGGGCTGGATAATTTAGGAACCGTATGTTGTTCGCAAGAAAACTCCGTCGCTGGATAGGTTACGGCCTGCAACTGGGCTCAGATTTTAGATTGCACCGACATTTTAACTCGCCAGAAATACCGCCCCTCTCACGACGAGTTGTAGAGCAAGCGCGTTTGCTCGTGATCAGTGGAATAAATGGCGAGGACTATTACAACCATGGATTGTACCGCCCAGATCTATCATTCTCTGAAAAATGTAGATTTCTAGGCTTTTATCAGGTTTCCAGGTATTTCAATACAATCAACCCGCCACGTTACGACATTCTCGCCCGCGACAAGATACTTTTCCATTTGCTGGCAAAAGCGCTAAACGTACCCGTGCCGGAGCTCATTGGTGTCACTTCCACGACACAAGAGCCTATGTACGCAAGAGAAATGAAAAGTATAGAAGCCCTCGTGGACTACCTAATGGAACCCGAGAGCCAGAACATTTTCTTGAAGCCCGGAGGCGGCAAGTATGGAGAAGGTGCACTGTCACTTGGACAGAAGATCTCTGGCAGGAACGCGTGGCAACGACTCCCCGGGAATGGCACCATCGATCTGGATGAGATTCTTCATCACGTGCAGTCAAATGGCCAAATTAGACGTTTTATGATACAGAAACGGTTGCGGCCTCATGCGTTACTCGCTGAGATCGTCCCCGATGTTTGTTCGACACTACGCATAATGACCTACACCAAGGACACGCCAAGCTTGATTGGTATATGCCTTCGCATGGGCAACGGCAGAGGACCAACCGACAACGTTTCTGGGGGAGGAGTTGTGATATCGGTAGATATGGAAACAGGTACCCTAGGGGATGTAGTAAGCATCGATTCCGGAACCCCCGCACGCATGACTGCACACCCGACGACCGGCATCGAAATATCTGGAAAGCAGATCCCGGGATGGCCTGTTATTGTTGACATGGTGAAATCGGCCGCGGTTAAATTTTCGTTCATTCCCTGTATTGGGTGGGACATCGCCGTGACTGATGAAGGCCCCGTGATTGTAGAAATTAACACTCAGCCCCGATGTCGTCCCATTCAGGTCGCAAATGACCGCGGCATGCTCGTAGGTGTCTTTCGCGATGCGCTACTAGAGCACGACGGCACAGTTAACTCGGGCTTGCATCTTCGCTATGCTCCTGATTAACGCTTTTAAACTACAGGATCGCTTAGGGGGTCGCCTGATTACCATTCGAGCAATATTTTCCCCCCGACGAATTAGAAAGCAAACCTATGCAAGGGCGAGAAGCTCCATCAGAAGATGCCCTGCGCGAAAGACCCGTTGATACGAAGTGATTCCTCGACACTCCATATACAACTGCATTAAAGTCGACCGACACCATTATCATTAAACAACGCTAGAGCCTCTGGTCGGAATCCCTTTTTATTGACAATCTGGTAGGCGTTTACCTCGTAGGTGCAGTTCGTTTCAAGGAAGTACATATTCTCATTTGTTAATGCAACGTCCCAACCTAATGTTCTCAGAGGCAGAAATTTCTCTGCAGCCAATTGCGTGCTATTGAGAATGAGACCCCATTCTGGCACATAGAACTCACTAAACTTTTCTCCAGTCACCGGGTGAGAATCAAACTCCTCTATAGATTGAGAATTTTTATCCCACCTGAAAGCATTGCTCAGCCTACCGGTTTCGAGATCAATTCCGCATGCTAAATTCCCCAATCCAAAGTTGTCACTCACATTATCTCCTACGGGTATTTTGAGAAGCGCATATGGAACTATCACATCGCCTAAGGAATTAACGTATGTGACAATTCTCATGGTAGTCAACGCATTGTCCTTGACTAGAACGTCGAACGCATCGTGTGAGCGCAAACGGGGTTGGACGAGGTAACGAGTCCCATCAGATAAAATTTTGGAAGCAAAATTTTCAATCGACAACCTTGAATTATCAGCCATGTCGCACACCATTCCAGCCTTAATGCTTATTGCATATAGCCCTGCGCCGTGTGCCCCATTGACTGATTTAATGACAAGATTCTCACCTTCCCTCTCAGCGAGAAAACTGATAACTCCCTGCTTGGTGTTAAGCATCGCCACCTTCCCTGTACCGAGCGATTCCGGGTCAATTGTGGCGAGCACCGGAGGGGTATCAATACGATTCGCACAACAGTAGTCATAGAATTCCAATTTGTCATAAGCGAGTGACCGATATTCAGGAGGATTAACGGATTCTTGCAGTCGGTGCATACTCGGATTAAGCATGAACTTTGATCGTTCCGCGTAGCTTTTGTCGCGAAACGAAAACAACATATAGTTCTCGGGACCAACATTCAGTAAAAATCGGCACAGCAACAGGTCCAGGAATACCCGGGGAATAGTCTTTGGACCTCGCGCCGCTTCCATTCTCGACAGATCGAGATATAGGCGAAACTTCTCACACAATTTGTCAAGCATCGTTTCTCTCGCTCGCCGAAGCTATCGTCTGCAATGCGGCGGTCAATTACCTCAGCGCTATCGATTCTCCAAGCGCACTATCAATCTTGCCGACCAACAGCTCTGGAATTATATGTTCGTCATTTATTCCATAAAGGATACGCCTTTCGACCTCTTCCACATCAAAGACCGACAATGCCTTTTTTACTCCGGACGAAATTTTGCTGTTTACAAACGGGAAATCAGGGTATGCCTGCAGAACCAACGATAGCGCCAGCCTGGACTCCTCCAGGGTTCCAACACACTCCCAAGGTTTAATTCCACCTGAGACAAGTTTCAATATGTGTGCCTGAATAACAGGAGTTCGCAGGATGTCCTCTCCAAAGATGGTAACGATACCTTCCTTCTTGACAAACGGATATAGGGCTAGCGCGGTAAAGGCACATTTTGGACATTCCTTGCACCAAACACCTTGTTTTATCTTCCGATTACATGAAATAAAATGTGAATGATATTTAGTCATATTGGAGAAAAGCATCGCCAGTTGAACATCGTGGAAGGGCCTGAGAATACTAAACACCTCCAAGTCACTACATATACAGCGTTTGATAAATTCGGCGAAACCCTTTTCGAATTCAAAGGATTTAGAATATTGATGATTTACAGGCTCGCCCCTAAATAGTACGTTACCAAAGTTGGCCGACGCTTCATTGCCACTCGCCACATAGCGAGACCCTGTGAGTATGGCGACAACAGCGCCAAGCGCAGCACAAATTCCAGCAAATGGAACATGTCCCCATTGATAACGAGAGAGCCTATGCATTCGGAGGTCCGCCTTGAATGACAATTCAAGTGCATCCAAATTCCCAGATACCTCTATGACCTTGCGTTTCGTATCGTCAGGGTTTACCGACACCCAGGTAAAGGGTTGTTGACACGCCAAGAGCAACTCTGCAGCCACGATAGTGTCTTTACCACCACCATTCAGCATAATAAGCTTATCGGAAACCCGAGCTGTGGGAAGTTCAACAGGAGCATTACCACTTTCCGCGATTACGCGTACTCGTCTGGACGGATTGAGGCCCTGCAGAAAGCGAAATTCAGCGAGCCCCTTCAATAGAAAAATCTCAAAAAACTCAATCGTATCCGAATCAAGCGGACTCGTTTCAATCTTCACACTTTCAAAGTCCGACATCTTGAAGAAGGAAGGGACAAACGTAATAGCGACGGCCGTAAATAGGTAATTGAAGACGTCTCTAGAAAGGCTTCCAAGCTTTTCTGCTAGGGTATTTGGAAAACTCACCACGTAGGTGAATTCTTCATCCATTGCGCGGAAGGCGATACGGACATCGGCACCCTGTAGCAGCAATGCAGAAATGGAAATGCTTTTGTTCCTGGGCAGCGGGTCTTTCATCAGATTATTGGTCGCCTTGACGACACGTTTCACATACTGGAGGCTGTCCATTTTCATTTACTAGTTCCTCGGAATGGTCAATATTATGACAACAGTATCAGAATACCCGCCGCCGAACTTCGAATGCGTATTGGCATGAGCCCCTATGATCAACCTCAGCAGCCTCTATAGCGAGACTGCTCCGAACATATCACAGGTGATCCCTCGCCTTCTGCCTTGAGCAGTGCTGCAGCGACGACAAACATAAGTACTTTTGCATTCTGCAGCTAATCCATCGCCTTGGCCTGCGTCTCCACCACTGACAAGATCCTTGCTTAGTGCACCAAATAACAACCCTATCCATGCAGCCGACTCACAGCAGATAAAATTCTTCGGGAAGCAATATTCGCATGGGCCGCCCCATCCTTGTCCGGCGCCACATTGGCCTCCACAACCACCGGCCCGGCCGGCGTCATGGTGATATCCAGCCCAGCAAAGCGCGTCTGTGGGAGTTTTGACAGCACGTCACAGGAAAGACGGACAATTTCAGGCCATTGGCTCAAGGTCTGGCCCGCCAGTTTCGCCTGATGATCAGGGTGGCGAACAATACCCTGGCGGTGGGGAGTATGCTTGGTCAGTCCCGTCTGCAACATACCCGTATCGATATCGACTGGACACATGATGCCGCCGGCAGAGGCGTTATCGATCGCTGATCCGGCCCTGCCCACACGCAGATAGGCACCTATCACCTCCGTCCTGCCAGGTTCGAATTCAAGCACCCAGATTCGCAGGGTATTGACGCTGGCCGGATTGAACGCTGCAAACTCCTCTGACTGTTGCAGGTATTCCTCGATCACGAATTCCGGCAACTTGCCAGCCACACTGAAAGAGGCAACAAGATCTTCGGCAGTGAGGCTCTGGGCCGAATGCAGCGGGCAAAAGACCGGCGTGCCTTCTGTCATTGAGGCCTTTCCGATCATTACACCGGTCCCTCCCCAGCCTTCCACCGGCTTCAGGCAAATGGTCTGGCCGGCCAGCTGACCCAGCATTTGTTGCAGTTGCCGGGCATCGGCCAGGCTGCCACCCATTTGATCCAACCCCCGACGAGGACTGAAGTAAGCCAGCAGCCTGGCGCTGGGAATCTGGAGTAGCTGATACAGGGCCTTCTCAGCCAGCTTGTTCTGGGTCAGCTTCCGGTAAAGCGGGGGATTCAGCCGGTCCAGTGCACGGTAGTATTGCCGCGCTGAAATATGCTGCCACTTGTCTGCTTCCGCAAACTCCTTTCTGGCCATGCCGGCCACCACAAAATACCGCGGCCCCAGTCCGGTCTTCAGGCAGAACCGCGCGGTCTGCCACAGCAGTCTGCGCAGCGGGATGTCCGCCAGCCTTGCTTCCTCCCTGAGCATGGAGAAAATTGCCATCAGCCGTCGCGCCGCCACGTTCATCGTCCTCCCGGCAAGCAGGCACGGCCCGTCCGCAGCAGGCTCATAAAACCACTCAGCTCCGCCTCGAACTCCAGGTCACTGGTTCCTTCGCCGTCCATGATGCGCGGCAACTCATAGAGAGCGTCATCACGTGCCACCAGTTCATTGCGGGTAGTGGTGGCGGTGTGTATGCCCAGATCCTGCAACACCTCCAGTTGTTCATTGCTGTATTCCCCCCTGGGATAACAAAAGTGCTGCGGCCTGACGCCCACGATACGGTGGATGCTCTCGCGATTACGGTCGATCTCCCCTCTGGCTTCATCGACGCCGACCTCGGAGAATCGATGTTTGTGCGTGTGCAGTTCAATGGCCAGCCCCTGTTGCGCCAGCTTCTGTACGCTCGTACTGGATAGGAACATGAACTTGCCGGTCGCCTCCCAGTCAGCGATGGACTCGCCAAAATATCTGCCCAGTTCCTCCAATATGGGTTGCTCAAACTCTGATCCCATGGTTTTGGCCAGCGCCAGCAGCTGGTCTTCGTCGAGGCTGGACCTCTGGCTGTAAGGCCTGATGCAGCTGTCCGCGGGAATCACAAAATCCCGGCCGTGCTTCCAGAACAGGTAGGACGCGGCCACCTTGAAGACGGGCCTGCGCGCCTCCACGAAATAGGTAGACAGATACAGGGTGGCCGGGAAGCTGTGTTCCCGCAATGCCGGCATCATGCCCTGCTCTATTCCGGCCCAGCCATCATCGATCGTGATCGTCAGGGTATAGGGTTGATATTTTCCGGTTTTGCCCTGCCGATACATTTCGTCCAGGCTCACCGGCTCGAAGCCCCACTGTCGCACCAGTGCCATCCTCCGGGCAAAGGTACCAGCACGCATGAACAGGCCGGGGCGAAACTCGTGCTCGTCCTCCAGCGCAATACCGTGGTAGCACAGGATACGGGGACGGGTAGCCGTCAGACGCGCCGCCACGGCAAACAGCCCGAGGAATTTGCAAAGACGCAGCACAAGGCGCTTCACGGTTCCACCTGCTGTGTTTCCAGCCATCGCAACGCGCAGCGGCGCGGCCAGAACATGGAGTAATTGCGGGGAACATAGCGGCCTGCAGCGTAGGCCTGTTGCCGGGTGGTGGAACTGATCAGGGCTCCGCTGTTCTCGCCCTCGATATGAGAGAAAAACCAGCTGGCACCCTGCCCGGCCAGCATATCATTGATGAAATGCAGGTGAGGGCTTACCTGAACCACCGCGGGGTCATAAAACCAGGCAGCGCCGGCGATACCCTTGATGCCGGGGTTGATGCGCAGCATCCGCGCCAGCCGGATGCAGGTGAGGCGCCAGCTCTGTGCGCTCAGGCTCGGCGCTTCCGACAGATGCACATGCAGCCGAAAAACCGGCCGGTTGCCCCCGGCTGCCAGGCAAGCCCTGACGAACCGCCATCCCTGACGCGCGCCCCCAGTCAGGGCCAGCGACCGCTGCAGCGCGGAGAATGGCTCGATCACCCGTTCACCGGCGGGAAACAGATAGCCACTGACCAGCGCCAGATCCTTGAAAAAGATATCATCGATCTGCCAGTGCCCGGCCGGTGCGGCCAGAATTCGCATGAAGCTCTGCTGGTACAAGGCCTGGACGTCCTCAGTAATTCGGAAGGGCAGTTCCTCCGCATTGAAATCCCGAATAAAGCTCGCCAGCAAAGCCTGCATCATTTGCATCCGGGCCGGTTCGCCGAACCTTTCGACAATGCCCGTTAGCGTATGCTTCAGTTCCGGCACGGCATGGTACGCCTGGTACGCGGTTCGGTCTCGCGCCTGCTGCTGCAGGACCTCGAGTGTCGTATACCCGGCGACGCTCTGTACCGGACTCTGCAGGGAATCAAGCACCCGCTGGGCTTCCAACCGTGGCACCACCCAGCCGGACTCCTGATCGTTCATCGTCTCGCCTGTCGCCATGACGCCAGCCAGTCCAGCACGGCGCGTTCCAGGCCATCGGGGCGGCGTTGCGCATACCACGTCGCCATGCTGACGAAAAAGTAGCTCGCTCCTCCGGCCACCACCAGTACTAGCAGCCGCAACCACTGGGCCTCAACTATCTGGGTCCGCTGCAAGAGCACTACCACCAGGGCCATGACGGCGCAGGAGACGACCGGCCGGAGCAATGCAGACAGCAGTGCGGTAAACGAAAGTTGCAGAAAGCGAAGCATGATCCCCTGCACTACACTCAGTGCAATCAATGTTGTTGCGAGCCGGGCCTGACCGATGCCGATCAGGCCATTGCTGTCGATCAAGGGAAAGAACAGCGCAAAAAACAACATGGTACGGAGGAGATTGATCGTGAACATGACATTGGGCTTGCCACAAGCCATGTAAACATAGCTGTTGTTCACCGTCAGACTGCCCAGTACGCCTGCTATCGCAAATAGCTGGATCAGCGGCGCCATCGGCAGCCATTTGGCGCCCATCACTACCTCCACCAGCAACGGCGCAAGCAGCGCTATACCCAACGCGGCCGGCATGGTAAGAGCGACCGTCATTGCAGAGGTATTCAGGTAGGCGCGCCGCAGTTCGACAAAATCATCCTTGAAGCGAGCATATACGGGGAATGTGGCCCTGTTTATCGGCTTGGCCAATTCCGCAGTCGGTAGCACCGCAATTTCCCTCCCCAGCGAAAAAAAGCCGACGGCCGAAGTTGACAACATGCTCCCGACCAGCAACCCACTCAAACGCTCATTGAGAAACAGCAACACATTGTTCAGTAACAACCACCGGGAAAAGCTGAACAGCTTGTTGAAGGACTTGAAGCCAAACCGGGGCCTGAAGGGGTGCATTATATAGCTGAACACCAGCCTGATAAGCTGGCTGGACACCGTGCCCAGTACCAGCGCCCAGTAATTGCGGTAGACCAGAGCCAGGGTCAGGGTAATGAAGAAACTGATCAACTTTGGAATCAGCTGATAACGCAACTCCTTCCTGAAGTCCATGTCTTTCTGGAAATTCACCACGCCAATATTGGCGGCACCGGAGAAAATGCTGGCCAGTGAGATTACATAGATTACATTTTGCAGCCGCGGCTCTTGATAGAAATCGGCTACCAAGGGCGCCAGCCCCGCCATGCACGCGGCCGCAAAAAAACCAAACACAAAGGTGAATGTCCAGGCGGTATTGTAGTCGTCGGTATTACTGGACTGGCGCTGGATAAGCACAGTCCCCAGTCCCAGGGCGCCAAACAGCTCAATGAATGCGTAGATGGCCATCGCAATCGCGACCAAGCCGAAATCCTCAGGCACCAGCAGCCGGGCCAGCACCACCGAGCTGATCAGACCAATGGACTTGATACTCATGCGGGTGATCACCATGAACCCGGAGCCTGAATACACCTTGTTGTGTACTCGGGTGTTTTGCTCGGGCGTTCGCGGAGTCGTTGGGTGGCTGTCAGTCACTGGTTCAGCCCCTCCTCAACCGCGGTCGGGAGCGGGTCCTGACACCGGTATCGCAAGCCGGCAGCAATTGTTCCCGCCGCATGCTCATCACCGCAATAATACCCAGTATCGCGTACAGTAAATCAAAATAGGCCAGGCTCACATTCGCGCCAGTAATCCCGAAGCCCACCATGGACAAAGTGAGGGCACTGGCCAGTTGGCGGTACCAGGAGTCCTCCTCCTGCTGCCTGCCCAGCCGGGCATTTTTAATGGTGCCGAACAGACCCAGCGCGAGAAACAGCAGGAATATCCCGAGGCCGATGAAGCCGTGGTCACCCAATACCTGGAAATAGATATTGTGCGCTGCCTTGGGCTTGATGTGTTCCGGAATGGGCGGACTCTCCAGGGGCGAGAACTCGGGTGTGTAGGGCGCGTAGTAGTTCCACAAATGAGGTTCTGTTACCGCCCGAAAGCCGCCGCCGGTCAGCGGATAATCCAGCGCTATCAGGGTAGAGACCTTCCATGCCCATATTCGGCCAATGAAGGAACCGTCCTCTTCTGCCGCCGTGGAGACGGTGGCCTGCCGCTCCTGCCAATCGTCCGGCGTACTCTCGTACAGAAGTGGCAGGAACAACAGTGCCCCGATTGCCAACACCACCTTGTGGCGGGACCTCAACCAGAATGCAAAGGCCAGTACTGTCAGGCCAATGAACCCGCCGCGGGAATAGGTGCCGATCACGCTGAGTACGTTCAGGAACAACAGCCCCATCAGCCCCAGTTTCAGCCACTTGTGTTGCGTGGTCTGGATCAGGTAGATCACCAGCGGAATGCACATATTGATCGCCACCGCGAGATCATTGCGGTCGGCAATGATGCCAGGCCGTCCGCGGATCATGTGACTGCCGCCGGACAACACAAACTTCACCGCTTCCATACCCGCGTAGGCGGAGATCGCCAGCACCAGTGCCCACACGAGGGTGTCGATATGCAACCGCTTGCTGATAGTCAGGGTAACGAAGAAAAACAGCAGCAATATCTTGAGGAACTGCGTCCAGTAACTCCATACCCAGGCGGGATCGGAATTGAGGCTGGCGGCGGTGGTCACCAGCGTCCAAAGGCCAAATGCCAGCACCCAGAAGCCGAGGGCATTCATCTGAAAGGCCGGCTTCCGGCTCGCAAACAAATAGGCCAGCGCAGTCACCACCACAATGGTCAGGTTCAGGCGAAAAGTCTGGGAAAATCCGAAGGCCCACTCGGCTGGAGCCATCAGCGCTATCCACGCCCAGGCGGCCACGCCAATATAAGGCCGCTTGAAGGAATAATAGATGGCCACGAACAAAAAGCCGACGAGCAGCAGGTCACGCATTATTCATCGTCCTGCCCGTTGGACCAGTAGAACAGATAACACACGGCGATCACCGCTACCAGCAGGTACAGGCTGTCTATCATCGGGTAGCCACCTTGCTGACAACATAGCGAAACTTGCCGGATTGTTCCCGTGGGATCGCCTCCAGGTATTCCACCGGGACCTCTACCTCTGCACCCAGTCGCTGGCGGAACTGGCGCTGGATTTCTTGCGCCAGGTCGCTACGGTCGACCGCGCCGGTAGCGACCACTTCAACCCGCGTCTGCTGCAGGCTCTCCTGCACAATGCGAAATTCATCTACCCCCGGGATATCCCGCAGCACATAGATCAATGCCAGGCCGTGCAGTACGGTGCCGTCCGCCGCGGTCACGAAATCCGTGGCCCGGCCCTCGACGCTGGCCAGTACCGGCAAACCCCGGCCGCAGGCACAGGGCTCGCTGCCCAGTACGCCGACGTCGCCGGTGCGGTAGCGGACGAAAGGAAATTCACTGGTGAACAGGTGGGTCACCACAATCTCGCCACTCTCCCCGGGCGGCAGGACAGTACCGTCGCCATCGACGATCTCCAGCACCATGTCCTCGGCGGTAATATGCAGGCTGCCTTCAGGACAGGCGTGAGCGATAAAACCGGCGTCGCGGCCACCGTAGCCGTTGGCCACCGGACAGCCGAATACTTGCTCGATACGTTCGCGCTGATGGTCGTACAGCCGCTCCGATGTCACGAAGGCCACCTTGATGCCCAGATTGTCCAGCGGCACGCCCTGTTCCCGGGCGTAATCGGCTATCAGCGCCAACGATGACGGGTAGCCAAACAGCATCGCCGGGCGGCAGTCGCGGATGCGCTGGACGAAGCGGGCCAGATTAGCCTCGGACATTTCGAACGCAGACAGCAGCTCGGTGCGAAACAGCCGGTCGCGCAGCAGCCGGACCCGGTCCTGCGCGCCCAGTTCGATGGGCGAGCCCCAGACCACTATTTCCGGGTCACCGATGTCCACTCCCCACCAGCGGGTCGCACGGCGCTTGGCGGCCACATCGTGGCTGACACGTTCATTGCCCAGGTAAAAGATCAGTGGTTCACCGCTGGAGCCACCGGTATTGAAGCGCTTCAGGCCGCTGGCGCCACGGGCCTTCAGGTCCTCGGTGTGGGCGCGGATGGTGGCCTTGTCGGTCAGCGGCAGCCGCTGCAGATCCGTCAGCGAAGTCAGCTCCGCCGGATCAAAACCAAGCCGGGCGAACAGGGCCTCGTAGTAGGGCACAGTGCTGCCAATGCGCAGCAGGAAGCGGCGCAGATTGTCCAGTTGCAACTGCGCCAGTTGCTCGGGGCTCAGCCACTGGGACTTTTCCATCGCGTTGTGCACGGCAATGGTGTCGTGGCCCTTCAGTTTTTCATGCAGCGGCAACAGCAGTCCGGCCACCAGTTTCTGGTACAGGCTCATGCGGCCACCCTCCGGGCCGGCACACAGGCCTCACTGTAGGCTTGCAGCCACTGCTGCCGCACATTGGGCCAGGCGTAGGCCTCCACTTGCGCGAGGCCGTTGCCGCGCAGCCGCTGTTGCAGCGCGGTATCGTCCAGCAGCCGCAGTATCGCCGCCGCCAGCGCAGTTTCGTCCCGGGGCGGCACCAGCAGGCCCGTTTCCTCGTGGGTCAGAATATAGGGTACGCCGCCCACGTCGGTGGAAATCACCGGCAGACCGCAGGCCAGGGCCTCGAGCACCGAGTTCGGCATATTGTCAACGGTGGTGGGGTTGAGCATGGCATCGGCGCCGGCATAGAGCGCGACGATGTCGTCGCGGTCCAGCCGCCCTTCGAAGCAGACCTGGTCAGCCACACCGTGCTCCCGCGCAAGCGTCCGCAGCGCCCCTTCGGCCGGGCCGCTGCCGGCGATCCGCAGACGCACCCCGGGCCGCGTCTCCAGTACCCGTGCCAGCGCGCGAATCGCAGTATCGATACCGTAGATCGGTTCCAGGTTGCGGGTGATCACCAGCGTGTGAAGGCGCTCGCCACAAGCTGTACCCGCGCTGGCATCACCCTCAGCGGGCTCGCCCGGCGGCACGGGCCGGAACAGCTCGCGGTCGATGATATTCGGAATCACCCGGCTGCGCTGGCCAAATTCGTTGAACACCGCCTGCAGATAGCCGGAGGGGACCACCACATCGGCTGCCAGCCGCAGCGAGGGCCGCACCCGGGCGAATGAACGCCGGAAATACTCCCTGGCCTCGCCACCGCGGTAGTTGACGATCACCGGTGTGCCGCGCCACCGGGCCAGCCACAGTACCGGCGCCGCAAACAACTGCCAGGACCAGCCCGAGTTGGCCATCAGGTGAATCACATCCACCCTTCCGGCCAGCCGCCACACCGCAAACAGGTAGGGCAGCAGCCGGCACAGCGCGCGCAGGCCCGGTACCCGCGCCAGGAATGCCGGCCGGATCGGTGCATTGGTAGCGAGCAGGCTCACATCGATATTTTCTGCCCGCAGCAAACGCTGCAGCTGCAGGGTCTGCATGGCCATGCCGCCGTTGGGTGGGGGCACCGGCCCCACCAGGCCCAGACGCATGGTTGCGATACTCATGACAGCGCCCCGTATACCGCCGGGTAGCGGCTGACACTGGCGGTCCAGGTACGCTCCTGTTCGACATAGGCCCGGCCCCGGTCGCGCATGCCCTGCCAGTCGTCGCGCCGCGCCAACAGGTCCGCCACCGCGGCGGCCAGGGCATCCGGCTGAGCGGCCGCGAACAGCATGCCTGTATCGCCGTGGCGAATCAGTTCACGGTGGCCGCCTACGTCCGAGGCCACCACCAGCCGGCCCTGGGCCATGGCTTCCAGTGGTTTCAGCGGGGTCACCAGCTCGGTCAGCCGCATCGGCAATCGGGGGTAGACGAAGATATCCACCAGGTTGTAGTAGTCCTGCACCTGATCGTGGGGCACCCGGCCGGTCAGGATGACCGCCTCGGCCAGGCCCTGTTCGGCAACAATCTGTTTGATCAGCGCTTCCTGTGGACCGCCACCCACCAGCAGCAGGCGCAGCTCCGGATTGCTACGCAACAGCCCGGGCAGCGCCTGCAGCAACGACGGGATGCCCTCATAGGCATAGAAGGAGCCGATAAAGCCCAGCACCGTCTTGCCTGTCAGGCCCAGTTGCTGCTGCAGCTCCGGGCGCGCGGAGGCACCGAAGGTGAAATTGTCCGTGTCCACGGCGTTCGGAATCACGGTTATCTTGCCGGCAGCAATACCGCGGCTGGCAATCTCGGCGCGCAGGCCTTCACAGATCGTGGTCACGGCATCCACGCGCCGGAACACATGGGTTTCCAGCGCTCGGGTCAGGCGGTAGCGCAGGCCGCCCTCGCTGCTGGTACCGTGGTCTACCGCGGCATCCTCCCAGAAGGCACGGCATTCATAGACCACCGGCAAACCCAGCTTGCGGCCGGCGCGCAGCGCGGCCAGCCCGTTCAGGGCCGGCGAGTGAGCGTGCAGCAGATCGGGCTTTTCAATCGCGGCCACCTGTTCGATGCGCCTTGCCAGGGTGCTCACCACCTCCCACTGATTCAGCAGGGGCAGCCGCGCCAGCATGCCGCCATCGGCGGCAGTACGGTAGAAGTGCAGGCCGTCCACATCCTCCTCCAGCGCCGTGGCCGGACCCTGCTTGAGCCCGGTGACATGGGCCGTATGCCAGCCCAGTGCATGCTGCCCGCGCAGCAAATTGCGGCTGCGGAAGGTGTAGCCGCTGTGCAGCGGGATGGAGTGGTCCAGCACATGGAGGATACGCATCGTCACCCCATTACCCGGTGAGTGCAAAATGGTCGTCGCGGATCGCCGCCTGGAACATCAGCAGTGACCACAGCGGCGCGCTGTGGTCGCGGCGGCCGGACTGGTGCTCATTGACCAGCCGTTCCAGGTAGGCCTGGTTGAACAGCCCGGTGGCGGGCAGCTCGCCTTCCAGCAGGTCGCGGCGCAGACGTTCTTTCAACGGGCCGCGGAACCATTTGCCCAGCGGAACGCCAAAACCCATCTTGGGGCGGTACAGCACGTCGTTGGGCAGGTGCGGCTCCAGTGATTTTTTCAGCAGATACTTGCCCTCCTGGCCGCGCAGTTTCCAGTCTGCCGGCAGGCCCGACACCCACTCGGTGAAGGGGTGATCCAGGAAGGGCACCCGCACCTCCAGCGCGTGGGCCATGCTGGCGCGGTCAACCTTGGTGAGGATGTCACCGACCAGGTAGGTCTTCATGTCCAGGTACTGGATCAGCGACAGCGGGTCATCGGTGGGACTGTTGGCGGCGTGCTCGTCGAACACGCTCTGCACCGAATAGCCCTGCAGCTCCCGCTTCAATTGGTCGCTGAACATCGCGGCGCGCTGCTCGTCACTGCAGATCGACACCGAATGCAGGTAGGCCTCCACCGAATTGCGGGCCAGGGCCTGGAAGGTGGTCTTGGCACGGAATACGCGCGGTGCCCAGTCCGCCTTGGGATAGAGCCGGCCGAGCGCGCCGAACAAGGGTCGGCGCAGGCCCAGCGGCAGAGCCGAGCGCAACCGCTCCTCATTCATGTGCCAGCGGTAGCGGCGGTAGCCGGCGAAATGCTCGTCACCGCCATCGCCCGACAGCGCCACCGTGACGCGCCGCTTGGCCAGCTGGCAGACCCGGTAGGTCGGAATCGCGGAACTGTCGGCATAGGGTTCGTCGTAGAGTCCCGCCAGCTGGTCCAGCAGGTCGAAGTCGTCGCTGCCCACGGTCTCTTCAAAATGGTTGGTGTGGTAGCGCTGGGCTACCTGGGCGGCGTATTCGGTCTCATTGAACTGCTTGACATCAAAGCCGATCGCGCAGGTGTTGACCGGCTCGCTCTGCAGCTGGGCCATCATCGCCACCACCGCGCTGGAATCCACGCCACCGGACAGAAACGCACCCAGCGGCACCTCGGCCACCAGCCTCACCTGCACCGCCTCGCGCAGGCGCGCCACCAGTTCGTCCTGCAGGTCGGCCGCGCTCGCGACCGCCACCGGCTGGAAGGGGATATCCCAGTACTGCTGTTGCTGCGGCACCGCCTCGCCCCGCCGGAACAGCATGCTGTGGCCGGGGCGCATCTTGTAGACGTCGCGGTAGATGGTCTTGGGTTCCGGCACATAACCCAGCGCGAAGTAGTCCTCCACCGCCTGTGGCTCCAGCTGGCGCGGCAGCGCGGGGTGGGCCTTCAGCACTTTCAGCTCAGAGCCGAATATCAGCTGGCCATCGGCCAACACACTGTAAAACAGCGGCTTGATGCCGAAGCGGTCGCGGGCCAGGAACAGGCTGCGGGCCGCGCGGTCGTACAGCGCGAACGCGAACATGCCACGGAAACGGTCGACACAGCGCTCGCCCCACTGCTGCCAGGCGTAGAGGATGACCTCGGTGTCGCAATGGGTGCGGAATACATGGCCCAGGGCCGCAAGCTCGGCGGCCAGCTCGCGAAAATTGTAGATCTCGCCGTTGTAGACCACGCAGAGATTGCCATCGGCACTGAACATCGGCTGCTGGCCGGAGGCCAGGTCGATGATGGACAGGCGCCGGTGGGCCAGGCCGATGCCGGCTTCGGTATGCAGGCCGCCCTCATCGGGACCGCGGTGGAACTGGCTCTGGTTCATCGCCGCCAGCAGGTCACGATCGGGCTCGCGCTGTTCCCGCAGATCAAAAATACCGGCTATACCACACATATATTCAATTTCCGCCCGTTGCTGGTTGCAGCCGGGGGCGCTGCAGCAGTTCGTCGTAGACCCGCAGGTAGTCCGCCACGGTGCGCTCCCAGTCAAAATCCCTTTGTACCCGTTCGATGGCCGCCCGCCCCATGGCTTCGCACAGTGCCGGGTCGCGCAGCAGCGCCACTGTGGCCTCCCCCAGCGCAGCGGCGTCGGCCACCGGTACCAACCGGCCCGTAACCCCATCCTGCACCAGCTCGGGATTGCCGCCTACCCGGGTTGCCACTACCGGCAGACCGATAGCCATGGCTTCCAGGATGGTATTGGAAATGCCCTCGCCCAGCGATGGCAGCAGGAAGATGTCCATGCAGGCCAGCAGTGCCGGAATATCCTCCCGGTCGCCGGCCAGCCAGACACAGTCGTCCAATTGCAGGGCCTCTATTTCAGTTTCCAGAGTCCGGCGTTCCGGTCCATCGCCGACGAGTATACAGCGCAGCCCGGCGCGCTGCTCGGGGTGGGCAGCAAAAATGTGCTGCAATGCACGCAGAATCTGGCGCTGGTCCTTGACCGCGGCCAGCCGTCCGACGCTGCCGATCACACGGCAGTCGCCCCCCGCGGCAAATCCAGCCGGAACATCGGCGGGCCAGCATCGCGGTACCGCAGTGGCCGGGCCCGATCCGGTGGTGCCCGCCTGCCAGCGCGCTGTAAAGCGCTGGTGATCGACCCCGTTGTAGATTTGCGTCACCTTCGGCGCCGGAATGCCCACACTGTCCACCAACCAGTCGGCGAGGTCGCGACTGACCGCGATAAAACGGTGAATCAACGGCCGCAGCGCGCGGCGCAGCCAGCGGTACTTCGGGTTGCTGCCATCCAGATCGCTCACATCGCGGCCGTGTTCGCCGTGCACCCGGCGGCAGCCGGGCATTAACAGGCCCAGGGCCTGGGTTTCCAGCGCCGCCAGGTTGCGGGTGTGGACAATGGCCGGCCGCAGGCGCCGCAGAGTCCGCCACAGCCGCCAGTACATGCCCGGGTCGTGGCCGGGGCGCTTGTGCAGTTCCACCACTTCGACATCGTTCGCGGTCACACGGCGGGCAAAGTCCTCTGCATGGCTCAGGCACACAATCGCATGCCGGTAGCGACCGGGGGGGCTGCGGTTGATGATATTGACCAGGCCATTTTCCAGCCCACCCGTACCCAGCGCATAGATAATATGGACTACCAGCGGGACGGAATCAGCGTTAACGGTGTGGGCCATCCGATCCGCCATTCATGGCACCGCCTCGCCCGTGGTCCGGGAGTTTTCCAGAATGGTTTCTATCCCGGCCAGATGCGCCTCCAGGAACTGGCGCAGCAAATCCCGGGCCGGGGCAAGGTCATCCCCTGCGGCAGTGGCGAGGAACAACCGGCTTCCTTCACGCTCTCCTTGCAGAAGCTGCTGTTTAGCCTCCAGCAGCTTGGCATAATACGGATTGTGGGTATGGTGGTCGTCGATCCGGTACCAGGCCCAAACCAGCAGTTGATCGCGCCCCGATGTCAGCACAACTTCGTCGACCTCGCGCACGGCCTCGAAGTCGGTTGCAAAACTCCTGCGGGACTTGACTTTCCAGGCACCGCTGGCCGAGCGCCAGGACTGCACGCCTTGCACCAGTTCCACACCCGGCCGTTGCTGCAGGTATTGGTGCAGGAACAGGCCGACCGGCGCAGCGGCCTGGTAATAGACGCTCAGCTCGCGATCAGCGCCGCGCTGATCAGGGGCCCAATCCCAGCGCGGCGCTTCTGTCTCGCGCCATGCAGGCGCCACCGGCGGGGCGCTCAGCGCCACGGGTATTTGCTGGTCATCCTCGCCGCGCTCCAGCCACAGGGATGCCAGCGGCCCCAGACCCGCCACCACCATGGCGAGGACCAGCACCGGCAGAAATGCGCTGCCGGTGCGCGCAGTCCCGCGGATCGCAGCGCCGCTGGCAGTTGACTGATCCTCCGCGTGGCCGGACTCCTGCCAGAAACCACCCACCCAGAACAGCAGCAACATCACGATCCCGAAGAATACCCATCCGTAAATCAGATGATCGACACCGGTGGCGATCCGCATGTCGCTGATGTGGCCCAGCATGACGATGAAATAGGCGCGCAGGCTGTTGGCGACGATCGGCACTACAATGGAAGCCAGCACGAATGCCGCCTGCCGCCAGTGGCTGCGATAGGTGAGGTGGGCATAGAGCAGGCCCAGAGTGAAGGAAGCGATCAGGTAGCGCACACCGCTGCAGGCCTCCACAATCGACCAGTCCCCGGAGGGCAATGACAGGTACATGCCCTCTCGATAGACGGGAACACCACTGGCGCGCACCAGCCATTCGGTGGTGTCGGCGGTCAGCTCCATCATCGGCAGAATAAGTCCCTCTCCCATCGGCACGGCGAGAAACAGGAAGCCCAGTGGAAATGCCAGCCGCAGCGTCAGCGCGGTGCCCAGAATGGCCCAGATGCCGGTGATGATAATGCCGACCAATGCCAGCTGCTGCAGGACCAGCACATCCACCAGGTAGGCCAGTAACCAGGCCAGGTTGCCGCCGAAGGTGAAAACCAGCGCCCAGGGCTGGGGTCGGGCCGAGGCCACAGGCAACTGCCGCCGCAGGCGCCAGACCAGCCACAGGCTGAGCGGCACGATAAGGAAACCGTGGGCAAAGGTCTCAGACACCTGCCAGGTCCGCAGCATTGAGGCAGCGGTCTCGTGATACAGGGCGATGACTGCCACGCTGTATACTGCCACGATGACAGCCAGCAACCCGCCACGCCGCGGGTCGGTAGCATCCGTCCTGTGATTCGGTTCAATCATCACTCTGGGTCCTGACGTATTCCGGCGCCGAGCTGGGCTGTCCGAGCAATAGCACAACCTCCGGCAGATTCTGGTCCCAGTTGAAGGCCCGCTGGACCCAGCGGCGGGCCCGGCTGCCAAGCTCGTCATGCAATCCCTCGATTACCTCTGCCAGCAACCGCTGATAGTCTCCGGCCGTGTCCGCCAGCAGCACCTGCTCGCCGTGGCTGGCCCCGATCCCCTCCAGCCCCTTGCTGCTGGCCAGCACCGGACGTGCCATCGCCATACCTTCCAGTACTTTGTTCTGGACGCCGCGCGCGACCCTCATCGGCGCCACCACCGCCAGTGCGTGTTGCAGGTAGGGGCGTACATCCTCCACCCTGCCGGTGACGGTCACACCTGGCTCCCGCGCCAGTTGCTGCACTGAGCGTGCCGGGTTGCCGCCCACGATATAGAACAGCACCGCCGGATGACTGCGCCGCAACTGCGGCAGTATGCCGCGGACAAACCAGGTCACCGCATCCACATTGGGCCAATAATCCATCGCGCCGGTGAACACCAGCGGCAGGCTGTCCTGCGGGAAGGGATTGTCAGGCAGCCGGGCTGGGTCGAGACCGGGATCAAAGTAGTCGCAGTCGACACCGTTGTTGTAATAGCCAATCTTGTGGGCCGTCTCCGGCGACAACTCATGGAACAGGGCCGCCTCTGCCGAGGATACAAACAGCCCGGCGTCGAAGCGCTGGGCCAGCTCCTGTTCCAGCCGCAGCAGGCAGCGCGCCTCGCGCCGGTACACCCAGCTCATCGGCGGTGGCTTCTGTGCCGCGTACTGCTGCCATTTGTCGGAGTCAACATCGACAAAATCTATGACCTTGCGCGTAAAATCCCGGCCCTGGGCCGGCAGGAACTGGGCCATGGCAGAGGAATAGACTATGGCGTGACGGATGTCGTGATCCAGCACTGCCTGCTCGACCCATTGCCTCAGGGTGCGGTCGCTGTAATACGGTATCGACAGCGCCTGACCAGTCAGCAGGCCACTCAAGCTCCGCAGGGTTGCGCGCCAGGGCCGCAGCGGGCGCAGAAAGACCGCCCGGCAATAGCGTTCCAGCTCGACTGCCCAAGGCCAGTCCTGCGGGTCGTCGACAAAACTGGCCAGGTAGATATCGAAATGCCGGCTCAGATGCTGCAGCAGGTGAAAGGAGCGTATCTTGTCGCCCTTGTTCGGGGGATAGGGAATCCGGTGGCACAGAAACAGCAAAGCCGGCTTGCCGCCGCCAGGCGCTTCCTGCACCCCGTCGCACCCAATTCCGGTCGCCGTCATAAGCAGGGTTATCCGAGGCTGCGCGCCAACGGCGGCCCGATCAGGTTCGCCACCGGCAGCGGCAGGCGTCGCCAGGCATCCACCAGCAGACGGTATTTGGGGTTATTGGGATTGACGTCGGGGATACTCTCGGCGCGCACCAGGAAATACTCGTAGGGCAGAGGCTGCGGCTCGAAGCCCCAGTGCTTCTTGAAGTCGAAGGGCCCGGTATCGCGCTTGCTGCGGCCAAAATCGAAACTGACCATGCCCTCCTCCGCGCTGCGCCGCATCAGCTCCCAGTACATGAAGTGATTGCAGCCCTTGATATGGCGGGCCCGGGCGATACTGCCGCCATAGTAGGGCAGCACCTCACCGCGAAAGTAAAAACTCATCACGCCGGCCACGTCTTCGCCGCCCTCGCGAATCATCAGCACCCGACAGTCATCGCCGAACTCCTCCCACAACAGATCCAGATAGCGCCTGCTGAATACCGGTGTGCCCAGGTTGCGCACGCTCTCGGCGTAGACCCGGTACAGGCGTTCTGTGCCCGCAACCTCCTCGCTCTCCAGCCCGGCCTGGATGCCCTTGCGGATCATCGCCCGCTGCCGGTTGGGGATGGCTTTCAGGTTGACCTCGTTGTCCGCGTCGATGGGCTTGCGGAAGGTGTAATAGAGATCCTTGACCGGCCAGCCACTGGCCGACGGTTCCAGATTGCGCAGTTCCAGGGCATCGACTCCCAGTGCCCGGGCACGCTCACAGGCCGCGCTGCGCAGCGCGGCCGCGGCAGCCGTTGAGCTGGCAGCAATACCGCCGTACACGCAAAACGGCAGGCTGGCCAGCTTGTTGCCAAACAGCCGGCTGCGCACTTCCGCCAGCGGTAACACACCCACCACCTGGCCGTCTGCTTCGGCCAGCAGGAAATGGCTCCGGTGGCCAAAGGCCTGCTGCAGCACACGCTGCCAGCCGTAGCGGTGAAAAAAGGTTGCCTGGGGACAGTCCCGGACAAAGGCCTCCCAGGCCGGCTCGTCTTCAGCAGTACAGCTGCGTACTGATACCGTCATACACGGGCCTCGCGCCCGCCTGCGGCTGGCCAGCTGGCCGCTGCGGCCCCATCCCCGGCTGCCGCCTGGTTGGCGGCAATGACAGAGCCGAACACGCAGTCCATGCGGTCCCAGCGAAAATCTCC
Organism: Kineobactrum salinum; assembly: GCF_010669285.1. Classification (GTDB taxonomy): domain Bacteria; phylum Pseudomonadota; class Gammaproteobacteria; order Pseudomonadales; family Halieaceae; genus Kineobactrum; species Kineobactrum salinum. Next base: position 986,827 of record NZ_CP048711.1, read on the forward strand.
CAGCAGCCGCTGCAAACGCTGCTCCATGCGGCCCAGGTTCAGGTAGTGGCGGAACCGGGTGCGGGCGGGCAGGCCCTCAGGCCGCGGTTGCTGCGGGTCGATTTCCCAGGGGTGGAAATAGAACAGGCCGCTCTCCCCTTCGGTCCGGTTGATTCGGCGCAGCGCCCAGCGCGAAAATCCGTAGGGGAACAGGCGGAACCAGCCGCCACCGCCACAATTGATATTGCGTCCGGCCAGGGTCAGCGTAGTCACCGGGATCTCGGTCAGGCGCCCGCCTGCCGCGGCGAAGGCGAAGCGGGGGGCCTCTGGCATGCCGTACAGGTCGTGCCTGATCGGCGCGATGCTGGAGCTGTAGACGTAGCCTGCATCCGCCAGCACATCCAGCGCCCACAGATTGCCGGCGCCGATGGAATAGCTGGCCGCGCGGTAGCCGCTGACTGCCACGCCGCCGATATCTTCCAGCACGGATTTGGTGCGGCTAACATCCTCCCGGAATGCCTCGGGCTGCTGGGTCGTGACCCGGATATGCTCCCAGCCGTGGCTGGCCAGTTCGTGGCCGGCGGCGACAATGCGCCGCACCATGGCTGGGTGGCGCTCTGCCACCCAGCCCAGGGTAAAGAAGGTGGCCCTGACCCCGTTCTGTTCGAACAGGGCCAGGATGCGGTCTACATTGGCCTCCACCCGCATCGGCGTGCTGTCCCAGGCGCTGCGCTGGATGTGGCGCTCAAAGGCAGAGACCTGGAAGTAATCCTCCACATCCACAGTCATCGCGTTGACCTGTTCCGGAATGGACACGGTCATGCTGCCCTGGCTCCCCGGCACCAGTCGAGAATGACTGCGGCGATGCGCTGGGCCGCGGCGCCGTCCCATAACTCAGGCTGGCGGCCCGCCTTGCCTCGACCCGAGATAATTTCCTCACAGGCGCGACGAATAGCCGCCGGATCAGTACCCACCACCGTGTTGGTGCCCTGTTCCACGGTAATTGGTCGCTCGGTGCTCTCGCGCAGCGTGATGCAGGGCACCCCCAGTGCCGTCGTCTCCTCCTGGATACCACCGGAATCGGTCAGCACCAGGCGCGCATCGCGCATCAGCCCCAGCATCTCCAGATAACCCTGGGGCGGCAACAGCAGAATATTGCCCTTCGCCAGCAGCGCATCCAAATCGGCCGCAGCAATACGGGCCCGGGTGCGGGGGTGGACAGGAAAAACCAGTGGTGTCTGCCGGCTGGTCTCGACCAGTACCGACAACAGGCGCTTCAGCACCACCGGGTCATCCACATTCGAGGGCCGGTGCAATGTGAGCAGGCCATAGTTGTCGGCCATGACAGCCCTCTCCAACTGCGCACCCTCGACACCCTCCAGCGTGATCCGGGCCGGTACCGCCGAGGCGAGGTTGTAGCGCAGCGTGTCGATCATTACATTGCCAACAAAAAACACTTTGTCGGAGCCGATGCCCTCGCGCTGCAGATTGGCGGCAGCACCGGCCTCCGTGGTAAACAGCAGATCGGACAGCTGGTCGGTGAGAATGCGGTTGATCTCCTCCGGCATACTGCGATCGCCGCTGCGCAGCCCCGCCTCCACATGCATCACCGGCACCTGTTTCTTGACGGCTACCAGAGCACAGGCAATGGTCGAGTTGACATCCCCCACCACCAGCACGGCGGTCGGCTTGCGCTCATCCAGCACCGGCTCAAAGCGCTGCATGATCTGTGCGGTCTGTTCGGCATGACTGCCCGACCCCACCTCCAGGTCCACATCCGGTTCGGGAATATGCAATTGTTCGAAGAATGCATGTTTCATCGCCGCATCGTAGTGCTGGCCGGTGTGGACCAGACTGGCACTCAGGCCACTGCCAGGCGCGCTGAACGCGCGCATGATCGGCGCGATCTTCATGAAATTGGGCCGCGCGCCCACGACACAGAGAATGTGCGGCAGGTGGGTGCTGTGTTGCATAGGGGAGTCCTAGAAGCCGTGTCTTACTGTGAACGTTATCCGGTTCTCGTCGTAATCATTCAGGGCAAAATCGGATTCCTGGCTGACAAACCGGTAAGAGAGACTGAATGTGGTATCCACGCCCACCTCCCGCGAGAAGCCCAACCTGGCCCGCCAACCCCTGGTGTCCTCTCCAAACTGGCCTATATTGCCGCCCTCGCCGTCGCGTTCGTACCAGCCCAGGCGAAGGTTCGCGGTCAACTGGCGGGACAGGTTCCGCGACAGCGTGAGATCAGTACTGCTGAATCTTGCCTCACCGCCATCCTCGGTGCGTTCCTGTTGCGAATCGGAGCCGCTCAGGACAATCGTTGTGCGCCGCGCGACAAAGCGATAACGCAGGGTGAAGCGTTCGTCGAGAATCGGGGTATTGCCGATAAAGGTCGGCCGCCCACCCGGCAGTGGATCGCCGGGCAATTCTCCCGGGCCGGGTTCAAAGGGATCATCCGGGTCGAAGGTACCGTCATCATCGGCTCGCAGGTTGCGCGGGAAGGTGAGGGTACGGGTATAGGTCGCGCTCAACTCACTGCGTTTGTGCCGATAACTCAGGTTCAGCCGTGGGGTGCTACCGAAAAAGCGTTCACCGGTCCCGACACCGACCTCAATACGGTCGTTGGGCGCCCAGCGGATGCCGACATCCCAGTAGGAGCCGTCGATATCGTCCAGTGCACTGGTGAACTCGTTCCACTCCTCGCCCACCAGGCCATTGACCTGCCAGGACCTGGTGAGCTGTAGTGCGGTCCAGACTTCAGCCGAGGCCAGTTCATTGTCGAACGGCGGGCTGATCTCAGTGCCCTCGTAGCGTACCTCACTGTAGCGTGCCCTGACGCCAGCGCTGAGGCGGCTGGCGGCAGGATCGGTGCCAAGATCAAACTCGACCCGATCTTCGGCGCTGTCCCCGAATACATCCACCGCATTGAACTGCTCGTTGTAGCGATAGCGCAAGCGCAGGTCGGTGTTGCGCAGCAGGCGCCGCTGAATCACTGCGCCAACACTGTAGCTGTAAGTGATATTGGTGTTCTCGCGGCCACTGACGTTATCCCTGCCGCCCGGTGCGAACGGGTCGATGGCATTGCGGCCTGCGAATGCATCGGCCTCCAGGGTCAACCAGTTGCGCAGGGCTTCGTAATCGCCCACAAAACGCAGGCTGGGCACCACCGCTTCGCGGTTGGTCAAGCCCGGCTGCCCCCCGAAACAACGAGTGCTGCTGTTCCCCAGGGAATTGTATTCGGCCGCGGCGCGCAGTGACAGGTTGCCCCTCGCGCCCTGGCCACGCAGGGTCAGGTCGGGGCGCGCCGTAGTAACCCACTTGCTTTCCTTGTCACGGTTGGCAAGACAGACGTTGTCCGAATAATAACCGCCCACGGATACACCGGCCTCTCTTTGCCAATCGGCGGCTATTGCTGCCTGTGCGAGAACGCTGCCGAAAATACCGCTAAAAATGAACTGACGAAGTTTCACGGGGCAACCACCTGCTCGGGCCGCGTCCGCTGGCCATAGGCGTAGCCATAGCCGTAGCCATAGCCGTAGCCATAGCCCTTGCCGAACAGGCGCAGCCGCCGCCGCGAGGCACGATTGAGCACCACCCCACCATCTTGTCTTCGCCGATGTGCTCCAGCGCTTCCTCGACCGCGTGCTGGGGTGTGATGTCAGCCGAGGCCACAAACACAATCTGGCCCATGAAACTGGCCAGCACCCCGGCCTCAGTGGTCAGCAGCAAGGGCGGGGAATCGAAGACAATGACCCGGTCGTGATAGCGTTCCGACAACTCCAGCATCAACTCATGCATATTCGCGCTGGCCAGCAACTCGGTGGCGTGTTCATCCGCTGTGCCAGCGGGCAGTACCCGCAGCTTGTCCATATTGGTGTGCAGGATCACATCCTGCGGCCTGACATTTTCATCCTTCAGAATGTCAATCAATCCGGGTGTATCGGGGGCCACGCCCAGCCAGCCACCGGCGGTGGCTTTGAGCACATCCGCGTCGACGAACAATACGGTCTTGTCCTGCTCCATCGCGATGCTCATCGCCAGGTTGAGCGAGGAGAACGTCTTGCCATCGCCCTGCAGTGCGCTGGTGACCATCACCAGGTTGGCGTTGGCGATCGGCGTCGGCGCCTGTCCGGCGATGTTTTTCAGCAGCGGACGCTTGATGGTACGAAACTCTTCCGCAATGGCGCTGCGCGGTGTCGCCGGCGTCAGGAAACCCTGGTGATGCAGTAGATCGAAGGGTATTTCGATCCGGGGCCTGGCGCTGCGGCTCTCGGCCGGCCGCGTATCATCCATCCGCGCCCGCATGGATTTATGGGTGGCGGCTGCAGTAGACTCCATGGCGTCACTGCCCGCTCGCTCGACGGTGTGCTGCCCCTCGGCAGACTGCGGCGCAGCCTGTTGTTCCTTTTGTTGGCCGAGGGCTTTCTCGATAATGCTCATTGGCGGCTCCGGTTCGTCGGCGATCGGCTGGACTCAGGGTTTGGCATGGTTATTGGCTTCCGGTCCGGTCGGCATCAGGCAATGAAACCGGGTACAACCAGTACCCCGGCAAAGGCAAGCAGCAGGGCCACGCTGCAGATACTGAAGCTGGCCAGCCGCAACACATCGCTGCGTTTTTCCTCAGCGGATTTGTTCCACGCCACAGTCCCCAGCAGCGGCAAGCCAGTGGTATTGGCCAGCATCCGCGCATCGGTCACCATCGGATAGAGCAGCGACAGCAGCAGCGCGAGGGCGCCACCCGCACCCAGGGCAACCACCAGCACGCCAGCATTCAGCAGCAGCTTGTTGGGCTCATTGGGTGTGCGTGGCACAAATGGTGGATCGATAACCCGGAAGGTGACATCGCCGGCGGTATTCTCTACATCGCCCGCCAGTCGTGCGGCTTCCCGGCGCTCCAGCATTTCCTGATGCTGCCGGGCAATCACGTTGTAGTCGCGGTCGAGCTGCTTCAGTTCCGCCTCGACTTCCGGAATCTGGTTGACCTTCTGTCCCAATTCTTCCACTCGGCGCTCATATTCTGCTACCCGTACCCGCAATTCCGCGGCCTGGGCCTCGGTTTCGGCCAGCATGGAACGCATGCCCTGGTAGACCGGGTTGTTGGGCAGGTTACCAAAGCGGGACCCGGAGGCTTCGCGCATCATGCTGTATTCCGCTTCCTGCTCCGCTTCGAGCTCGGCGATCAGGCCGCGCAGGCGCAGCACTTCCGGATGCTTCTCCGTATACCGGGACATCAAGTTGTCCATTTGCATGGTCAGGGCCTGGATGCGCTCGCCGATGGGCGAGTCCACAGCGGCAGAGGAACCACCGGCTATGAACACGGGCTCCTCACCGGCGATCTGGCGCTGCAGCTCCAGCCGCCGGTTCTCGACTTCCCGCAGCTGCAACCGGGCCTGCTCAAGGTTACTGCGTGCATTCATCAGGCGGCTGTAATAGTCACCCTGCTCCCCGGGGAGCACATCGACATTGCGCTGCTTGAAGTTGGCCAGGCGGGCCTCAGCCTCAATCAACCTCGCTTCGGATTCCGCCAGTTGCTGCTCCAGAAAGGTCTTGGCACCGGAGCTGTCCTGGCGCTTGTCGCTCATGGAGGTTTCGATAAAGACGGTGATCAGGGATTGCGCTATCCGCCGCGCGGTCTCGCGATCCCTGTCCTTGACCGAGATGGAGTACAGCGAAGCATTGCCCCTATTGCCCAACAGGGAGATGGAGTTTTCCAGCCGCTTGATCAACGCATCCTTTTGGGCCTCGGTAGTGGCCTGCAGGTCCAGGTCCGTCATGCGCGCCAGTTTTTCCAGGTTGGGACGGCTGAGCAGCGTACGGCTCATCATCCGGATGCGCTGGTCGATATCCGGCGTGATCGTCAGGCCGCGCATCAGCGGCCGCAACACGGAATTGGTATCGACATAGACCCTGGCACTGGCGACATAGGATTCAGGCATCTGCCAGACATAGGCCCAGCCTGCCAGGGCAATCACCCAGGCAATGCCCAGGGCCAGCCAGCGATGACGCCAGACCCCCAGGGCATAGCTCAATACTTGCGCAAAAGCGTCCTGCATGAATAGTTATCCTGTTGACCGGTATCTGTCTGATGCAATGCTCATAACCAGAACTCGGAGATATTGACGATATCGCCCGGCTTCAATACGAGGCTGCTGATACAGGTTCAGAACCAGGACTCTGAAATGATCACGATATCGCCGGGACGCAACGCCATGTTGGCGGAGATATCGCCATCCTTGAGCAGATCATCCAGCCGCAGGTCAAAGGATTCCTGCCGTCCCGAAAAGGTCCGTATCAACACCGAACGGTTGCCCGCCGCATATTCTGTCATTCCACCCACTGCGATCATCAGGTCCAGCAATGTCATGTGCTGGGAATAGGGGATGCTGGCAGGATCAGCGGCCTCGCCGACCACTCTCACCTGCTGTTGCGGCACGCCGACAAAGCCGTTGACGATAACGCTGACCACCGGCTGGCGTACATACTCGGCGTAGGCTTCCTCGATATCCCGCGCCAGTTCGGTGGAGGTCTTGCCGCTGGCGGGCAGATCCTCCACCAGACGGGTGGTGAACTTGCCATCCGGCCGTACAATACCGGTCGTGGAAAGTTCCTCATTGCCCCAGACAAAGATTTCCATTGTATCGCCCGGGCCAATGATGTAATTGTAATCCGGGATATCGAGACGGTCTGTCTCAGACACCGTGGGGCTGGAGCCACACCCGCTCAACAAAAGTGTCAGCAGCGCCCCCACCAGTGCCAGAAAGCCTGTGGATTGCGATACCTGAGATCCTGTGTTCATTTTCCTGCTCCTTCGGGCCGCCCGCGGCCGCTGCTTTTTCTTGAAGTCCAGTCCGTCAAACAGATCAAACCATAGTCTAATCTACGGCAAGTGTAACCAGCCAGTGTGACATGCATCACATCTATACGATCTTTTATTTATAAAACGGGACCCACCACAAGGCCCGCCCATGAATCCTGTCGCTGCCCACGACACCAGAATGATCGAGATCAGCAATATGATGGTCACTGTCCAGAAATCGCTGCGGTTGCGCCCGACGCGTCTGGAGGAAGACGGCGCACGGGCATGGGGCCGCCTGGTTTCCCCCGGAACAGACAAGACTTCCGTGACCGCGGCCTCCTTCGCTGGCACCGTCTGTGCTGCCAGGGCGGCTATTTCATCGCGGCTTCGCGGCTGCCGCCGGGAAGCCCTGCCGCGTTTGTCCGCCGGCACCGGGGCCCTCATGGTCGCCGCCTGGGACGGCTGCAGTGGAACAAAGGTGGAACCCGACGCACTGACCTGCTGTTGCCGCTCCGGCAGCTCCTCTGCCATCCGCGAGCGCACAGCTGCGTCCCCGGCTGCGCCGGAGACCACTTTAAGATGCTGGCGCTCGCTGCTGCGGCTCTCGGCAGCCTCATGCACCAGCTGCTCCATCTGCTGAGCCATATCAGGAGGCGGCGCACTGTCCTGGCCGGGCGCTGCCGCACCCTCCGACGCAGTGGAGCGATTATCTCCAGGCACTCCTGTCTCCTGCCCAACCGCTGCGGAATCTGCGGCGGTCGCGCCCGGCTCCTGTCGCGAACCGGCTGCAACCTGTGCAGAGCCGGCAGCGTCCGGCGAGCCAGCCACCTGCGGATCATCCTCCCCCGGCGCAGGCGCATCAAACTCGTCTTCAACCTGGAAGTCCCGATCAGTAAAGCCAGCACCGGCCGCAAGGCTCTCGTCCTGCAGCTCGCGTACCACTTCCTGCATGTCGGCCACAGTGACGCGATGTCTTTGCTCTACCGCGCAATGCAGCAGCAAGCGGCTGCATATCAGATTGATACGCCGGGGAATGCCTTCGCTGAACTTGTACACCAGCGGGAATATCGCACGGCTTATCGACGGATCCCCGCACCAGCCCACAACTTCCAGCCGATGCAGGATATAGGCCTCGGTCTCATCCAGCTCCAGCGGCCGCAGATGGGTGGCGGCGACTATGCGCTGATGTACCTGCTCGAGTTCGGGGCTGAGTACGAGTTCGCGCAACTCCGGCTGCCCCAGCAGAAAGATCTGCAACAACGGCCTGCCGTCGACCTGGATGTTGGTCAGCAGGCGCAGCTCCTCCATTGCGGAAACCGAAAGGTCCTGTGCCTCATCGACAATCAGCAGAGCGCGCCTTCCGTCCCGGTACCAGGACTTGAGCTGTTGTGTCAGACGTTGCAGCAGCTCACCTTTGTGAACGACCGCGGGGGCAACCCCGAATTCGTAGGCAACCAGCTTGAGCAGGTCATCCGCCTGCAGCTGGGTACACACCAGGTTGGCAAGGGTTACATTCTCACCCGCCAGTTGATCCAGTAACGCCCCTATCAACGTGGTTTTACCGGTTCCCGGGCGTCCGGTGATCATGACAAACCCTTCTGCCCGCAGAAAGGCGTAGGCCATGTAGGCGCGCGCCTTGGTATAGCCTTTGTGCGCATAGGCAAAGGCGTGATCCGGGCTGAGCCGGAAGGGCTCGGCATTGAAACGGTAGAACTGGTCGTACATGGCGACTCGTCACTACGAAAAATGGCTGGTGTGCGTAGGAATGTTGCATTCAAACACTGTGTATAGCAAGGGTCCCTCCCCGGCACACCTGCGGTTGTGACATCCTTCACAAACGCTAAGTGCGCTGGCCCACTGTCCTGGCCTCGTCGAACCGGCGCCGCCAGGCCTTTTTGAGCAAATGCGGCAGCAGCAAGTATAGTGGCATTCGCAGAAAATGTCCGCGGCAGTACAACAAGAACGCGGCCAGCCAATGCCCGGGCAGGCGGCAACTGGAATGGGACGGTGTAAAAATCCTGCGCCAGGCCCAGGCGAGCACCACATTGCGCCTTGCTACCGGTTGCAGGCACTGCTCGGGTACCGGCGCCGCCAGCAGCCGGTGGCACTCAGCCAGCGCCGGTTGCAGATATGGCAGCAAGCCCAGTGTGTCGGCGCGCTGCAGCAGCCGGGGGACAAATCCGGCATCCTGCGCTGTGAAACGCTGCAGCAGCAGCTGAAAATCCGACAGGTCACGCAGCCCGTTCTGGTACTCGCCCTCGGCAAACAGGTGCACCGCCGAGTGGATACACAGGTCCGTGTCGCTCAGGGTATGCACCGGGCCGAGCCGGGGATGCTGGTGGCACTGCAGCTCGAATTGCCGAACGTCCGGCACGCTGCGGTTGGTCAATGGAAGGATGTTGTGGTGTACGTCCAGGATCGTGCCGCGTCGGGCGTGACGCAATGGCGGAATTTCATGCATCCATTGCCGATAATAGTGATCATCATAGTCGTCCACGTGGCTGCGCACCCAGTGGCGCATGCGCAGCTGGCGCTCGATCAGGGTCAGATGCTTGCGGGGCACCAGAATGTCGATATCGGCGAAGGTCCGGCCCTGCGCCACCGGCAACTGCAGCGCGATATAGGCCGCGCCCTTGAGCACCACCCAGTCGATCCCAAGCCGGGCAAACAGCCCGGACAGCTCCTCCAGTTCAAACAGCGCTTGTGCCTGTTGCCGCGCCGCCAGCTTGTGGGCACTGCTGAAATGCCAGCTGGCATAGTCCGGCAGACCAATGCCCTCACGCTGGGCAAGGTGCCAGATCCGGCCCAGCAAACCGGCCGCATCTGCCTGTACCGCCAGCTCGAAAAACTCCGCCGCGCCGAGGTCTGCCAGCCGTTCCGGCTCCCGCAATACCTGAGTGAGCAGGTTCATTCAGGCCACCAACTCGGTCAGGGCTGCATCGGCCAGCGCAAAATCGCTGTATTCCAGGCGATAGCATTCACAGCGCGAAAACATGCCGTACAGCAATTCGAAGGCTTCCAGCCCCAAAAGGTGGTAATTGAAACAATGGCCAATCACCTCCTCAAAAGCGGCTGGCCGGGGCAGTGATGTCAGCCTGACACCCGAACCGGGGACATAGCTCGGAAAGACCACCACCGCAGGCGGCGCCGGAGTCCGCATCGCACGGAGGCTGTCGACAGGAGGCTGCAGCAGCGCCACGGAGCCCTTGCTGGTATCGTGGGCTGTGCGGCTGAAGACGCCGCCGCCGATGAAATCGGCGATAATACCCACCGCATCGTTTTTCAGGTTGATTGCGCGCGGGAACGGATGCACCTGCGCATCCGCCAGCCCCAGCAGCGCGAGTTCATCCGAAAACAGGCGCCAGCCCGAATAGGCCAGGGCAGCGGTCAAGGTGCTCTTGCCCGCCCCCTGCACCGCCGGCATCACGATGGCCTTGCCGTTACGCTCCACCACCCCTGCGTGCACGATCAGATACTGGTGGGCGTGGTTCGCCACGCACCAGTTCATGCCCCACTCCAGCATCGCATAGCCCTGGTCCCGCGGCAGGGGTTTGAACGGACGCTGCTCATTGCGGAAAAAATCGACCTGGGGCTTGATGAAGCGGCGCCAGGGCAGACGGGTGCGGACCGAGAGATCAAAATCCACGAAGTCCGGGCGCGCGGGTAATGCAACGTGTTGATAAATGCGCTGCAGATCCGCTGCGACCGCGGCGTTGTCAGTGGCTACTGCAAATGTGAACGGCCCGATGGCCAGGTTGGCATGGTACTGAGTCACCGGCAAGGCCTGGGCAGTAATTTATCGTGCCCGGAGAATACCAGCTTCGACAGCCCCGGTCAGGAATTCTTCCAGCTCCGCGGGCAGTGTATCGGACCCGGCTGCGCCCTGGACAGTGGACCAATGCCGTGCAATATCAGCTTCAGCCATCGCCCCGCCGCCAAGCTCGTCCATCAACACGGCACCGGCCCCGGCTATAAAATGGGTGTCGCCCGAGCGCCCGTCATACACCACCTTGACGCCATCGAGTTCCCTGATGATCAGGCCCGGAGCGGCAGTGAAATGCCGCATCTCGCGTCCTCCCGGGCTCAATCGATGGTCTGCGACTGCTCCCAAAGGCTCAGATACGTGCCGTTGGGGCCCCCTTGATAGACCGCCTGGATGTCGCCGAGCGTGTATGGGAAATAAAACTCGGGATCCACTTTGTCCAGAATGCTGCAGCCACCGGGGTCACCCTCGCAGGCCAGCAGCAGATTCTCCCACAACAAGGCATTCAACGCTGCGGAGGCACACTGCCGCTCCCAACCGTGGTTACCGCCGCCAAGTGCGTCTGCAATGGTGGATTCTGCGCCAAGCCCCGGTTTTTTCTTGTCCTCGCGAGTGGAAGGACCGTCGCTGGTATTGATCGGACCCAGCAGCCGGGCCACCGGCGTCTGGGGGTTGAGGCCGGTGTGCTCCCACAACCCATTGTGGTTGGCGGATCCGTTGAGCCACCCGCCGGGGCTGTAGGACACCAGTGTACAGGGCTCCTCATCGTGCTGGCCGGACAAATTGCCGGACAAATTGCCGGAAATGGAGCAGTGACTGGCCCACACCGGCCGGCTGACCACGGTGCTCAATAGAGCGGCGCCTGCTGCCGTCTTGACGAAGGCGCGTCGCTTCGGCCCCGTGGTGGGCTTGTCCAACGTCTGCTTGTTGCTTTCGTCTGTGTCGTTCATCGTCCCGTGCTCTCTGGGTTGAATGTCGCTTCCCATGGACAGCTGTCCAGTAATGGATCAACGTCCCGAATGCGTGCTTCAAGTGTAGCAAGCAAAAATCATACCGCAATCTTAATCTCTTGATATTTCAGTGCTTTTGCCAATCAGATCACACTATCAGTGGAGACCTGCCGTATTCATTGTAAAAAAAATCGACACCCGAAACCAAACCCTCACCGCAGGCATCATCATAGCTTACAGACGCCATAATGCCAGCCCACTGGCCGCCGCCTGCTGCCGGTCCAGCACACCCTTCACATCCATTACCACCCCATTGGGGCCCAGCAGCGGCAGCACCACATCCAGCCCGCGCGCCAGATAGTCGGCATGGGGGACCGCCAGCACCACCGCATGAGCCGCTGGCAACTCACTCCAGGGGTCAGGGTTACGCCGTACTCCAGCTGAGCCTCTTCCGGGCTGGCCAGCGGGTCGTGGACAATCACATCACAGCAATAATCCTGCAGTTCGCGGATGATATCCTCCACCCGCGAGTTGCGCAGGTCCGGGCAGTTTTCCTTGAAGGTCAGCCCCAGGACGATCACTCGAGCCCCGGCGACGGGGTGACCCCGCCCGACCAGCTGCTTCACGGTCTGCTCGGCAATGAATTTGCCCATGCCGTCATTGGTCTGGCGCCCGCCCAGCACCACCTGCGGGTGGTAGCCGACGCTTTCCGCCTTGTAGGTCAGGTAGTAGGGATCGACCCCGATGCAATGACCGCCCACCAGGCCCGGCCGGAACGGCAGGAAATTCCATTTGGTGCCGGCCGCCTCCAGCACGTCCAGGGTGTCGATGCCGAGCTTGTTGAAAATCAGCGCCAGCTCGTTCATCAGCGCGATATTCAGGTCGCGCTGGGTATTCTCGATCACCTTGGCAGCCTCGGCGACCTTGACACTGGCGGCCCGGTGAACCCCGGCCTCGACCACGCTCTCGTACAGCTGCGCCACCCGTTCCAGGGTCTGGGGAGTGTCGCCCGAGACCACCTTGGTGATGGTTTCGAGCCGGTGAACCTTGTCGCCCGGGTTGATGCGCTCGGGCGAGTAACCGATGAAAAAGCCCTGCTCCGCAGCCACTGCAGCACCGTCGCGGCCCGCCCACTGCAAGCCGGAGCCGGCCTCCAGCAGCGGCACACACACTTCCTCGGTGCAGCCGGGGTAGACGGTGGATTCATAGATGACGATGGTACCCGGACGCAGATGAGCGGCCACCGTACGCGAAGCACCCTCCAGCGGGCTGAGGTCGGGGCGGTGGGCATGATCGATCGGGGTCGGCACCACCACAATAATGATGGAGGCCTCGGCCAATTGCGCGGGATCGGTGGTGAACTCCAACTGCGACGCCGCGGCCAGCTGCTCCCGGCTCACCTCGCCGCTGGGGTCATGACCCTCGCGATAGTGGTTCAGCTTCTGTTCGTTGAGGTCAAAACCAATTGTCCGGCGACGGCTGCCAAAAGCCACTGCCAACGGCAGGCCGACATAGCCCAGGCCGACAATCCCCACGGTCTCATTCATAGCATGCATGCCTGTAGTCTAGCGTTTTGATCGGGACTCGAACCATTCCGCGGTGCGCGCCAGCCCCGCGGACACATCGAAGGCAGGCCGGTAGCCCAGCAAGCTGGCGGCCTTGCCGATGTCAGCCTGCGAGTGCCGCACATCGCCCTCGCGAAAGTCATCGTACTGTGGCTGCGCTTGGGCCAACTCCGGCCGGTGCTCGGCCAGCAGATCGCGAATAGTGTAGAACAGTTCGTTCAATGTGGTACGGCCGCCAAACGCGACATTGTAGACCTGGTCCACCGCTGCCGGATCATTCACCATGGCCGCCAGCAGATTGGCCTGCACCACATTGTCGATGAAACAGAAATCGCGGGAGGTCTCACCGTCGCCATTAATCCGGCAGCTCTTGCCGTCCACCATCTCCCCGAACCAGCGCGGGATAACAGCAGCGTAGGCGCCCTGGGGATCCTGGCGCGGACCAAACACATTGAAGTAGCGCAGGCCGATCAGTTCCATGCCATAGGCCCGGCTGAACACGTCTGCATACAATTCGTTCACGTACTTGGTCACGGCATAGGGTGACAGCGGCTTGCCAATGCTATCTTCCACCTTGGGCAATCCCGGATGGTCGCCATAGGTGGACGAAGAGGCCGCATAGACGACGCGCCGTACTCCCGCGTCGCGTGCGGCCACCAGCACATTGACGAAACCGTCGATATTGACCGCATTGGTGAGCAGGGGATCTTCCAGTGAGCGCGGCACACTGCCCAGCGCCGCCTGGTGCAGTACATAATCGACTCCCGCGACCGCCTGCCGGCAGTCTTCCAGCGAGCGGATGTCTCCCTCCACAAAGCGCAGCTCCCCGCCAGCGGCGCAGGCCTGCTCAGCGGCTTCGATATTATGGCGGTAGCCGGTGGCGAAGTTGTCCAGCGCCACCACCCTCTGCCCCAGCCCGACCAGGGTCTCCGCCAGATGCGAGCCGATGAAACCGGCTGCTCCGGTGACAAGCCAGGTAGCGGGAGCAGCACGCAACCGGTGTTCTGTAGCCTGAAATGATTCTTCCACTGTCTGCAGCCTTCCTTGTCCGGATCCGGCTTCCGGCAGCGCCGGAGCTCTGTTTTGTGCGGCGGTTCTCGCTTGCACGTTGTCGACGTTTACACTGTGAGGGTGGGAGTATAAGGTCTCCGGGTTACCACGGCCATGCCAAAGCGTGACAGCGGCCACAGTTTAGCAGGGCGACCCGGCCAGCACAGGCCGGTGACAGCCCCTTCGGGGACAGACACATCGACATGCTGGAGAACATCGGGTTCTTTACCCACCTGGTTGCCAGTACCAGTTTTGCGGTACTTGCAGCCCTGCTGATCCTGCAGTGGCGAGTCAGACCACTGGGGCCCGCCTTGCTGGTGGCCTGCAGCGCCACCAGTGGCTGGGCCGCCGCAATCGCCTTTGGCGCGCTGCACGACTATGAGCCAATGGCTTTGATCCAGCTACTGGAACTGGCCCGCAACGCCGCCTGGCTCTTTTTCCTGCTGCAACTGCTGGGCCTGCAGAGTGATGATACCCCCTGGTCAGTCCACGGTCGCCGCTGGCGCCGAGCGTTCCTGGTCACACTGACCGGCGCGCTGGCTCTGGTCCTGGCTCCTGCGTTGTTGGCACCCGATTCTCCAGCTCTTGTCCTGGTCTACGAGTTCGCGATTTTGCTGTGGCTGGTACTGGCATTGATTGGCCTGCTGGTCATCGAGCAGTTGTACCGCAATGCCAGCCAGGGCGAACGCTGGTCCCTGAAGTATCTGTGTTTCGGCCTGGGAGCGCTGTTTGCCTTTGACTTCTTCATGTATTCCGAGGCCCTGCTATTCCGGCAACTGGATGCCGAACTGTGGCAGGCACGCGGACTTGTAAATGCTGTGGCCACCCCCTGGTTGGCTGTGGCCATTGCCCGCAACAGCAACTGGCGGGTCAATCTGCACCTGTCCCGCCAGGTGGTATTTCACACTGTGACCCTGATGGGCGCCGGCCTGTACCTGCTGGGCATGGCGGTAATCGGCTATTTCATCAAGTACCTGGGCGGCAGCTGGGGCGGTGTACTGCAGCTGGGCTTTCTGGCCGCAGCCGGCGTATTGCTGTTCAGCCTGCTGTTCTCCGGCAAGTTTCGCGCCCTGCTGCGGGTCCAGCTGAGCAAGCATTTCTTCAGCTACCGCTATGATTACCGCGATGAATGGCTGAAGTTCACCCAGGCCCTGGCGGGACTGAACCAGGATGTTGCCGAGGGCATCATCCGGACCATGGCGCCGCTGGTGAGCAGTCCCGCGGGCCTGCTCTGGGGCGGCAGCGAAGGCCAGCCAATGCGGCTGCTGGCCCACTGGGAAATGCCACCGCCCGAGCAGGCGCACAAGGGACTGGGAACACTACCCGCCTGGCTGCAACAGCGGGACTGGGTGATAGACCTGCAGGAATGGCGCCGAGTACCCGATCTCTATGGCGACCTGCAGCTGCCCCCTGGTTGCTGCAGGAGACGCAATTGTGGCTGATCATTCCGCTGGTCTTCCGGGAGCGGATCGAGGGAGTGCTGATGCTCAAGAGATCTACCTTCAAGCACAGCATCAACTGGGAGGACCGGGACCTGCTCAAGACCGCCGGCCGCCAGGCCGCCAGCCACCTGGCGCAGCACCTGGCCAGCCAGGCGCTGGTGGAAGCACGCCAGTTCGACGCCTTCAACCGGCTGTCTGCCTACGTGGTCCACGATCTGAAGAATATTCTGGCCCAGCAGTCACTGATCGTGTCCAATGCCGCGCGCCACCGCGACAACCCGGCATTCATAGATGACATGATCAGCACCGTGGAAAACTCGGTTGCGCGCATGCAGAGACTGATGGAGCAGATGCGCACCGGCCTGCGCAGTACCAGCGCCGAACAGGTACTGCTGAGGCCCCTGTTACAACAAGTCGTTGCCGGCCGCAGCGGAGCCAAACCAGTGCCGGAGTTGGCTCCGGGAGACAGTGATTTTCAGGTCGAGGCAGATGACGAACGCCTGGCCACCGTATTCAACCACCTGATCCAGAATGCCCAGGAAGCGACCCCCCCCGACGGCGCTGTCACCGTGAGCTTGCACAACGAGGACGCGCAGGTCAGGGTGGATATCAGCGACAACGGCCGCGGCATGGACGAGCAGTTCCTGCGGGAGCGCCTGTTCCGCCCATTCGAGTCCACCAAGGGACTGACCGGCATGGGCATCGGCGCCTTCGAAAGCCGCGAGTACATCCGCCAGATTGGCGGCGATATCCAGGTGCAGAGTGCGCAGGGCCAGGGCAGCGTATTCCAGGTCACGCTGCCGGTGGCGAGCGGCGCCCCTACTGATTGACAGACGAACGGAAACGACATGGCGAAGACAACAACCAGACACCTGTTGGTGGTGGAAGATGACAAGGGACTGCAGAGCCAGCTCCGCTGGGCCTTCGACGGTTACGAAGTCGCCGTCGCCGGCGAGCGCAGCGAGGCCATCACGGCACTGCGCCGCTTCCAGCCCGGCGTGGTACTGCTGGATCTCGGGCTGCCGCCGGATCCGGGCGGGGTGACCGAAGGGTTGGCCACGCTGCGGGAAATCCTGAGCCTGGCTCCCGAAACCAAGGTGATCGTGGTCACCGGCGACAACGATCGCGCCAACGCGGTCAAGGCCATTGCCGGCGGCGCCTATGACTTCCACCAGAAGCCGGCTGACGCCGAACTGCTGGCACTGCTGGTGGACCGGGCCTACCACATGTTTGAACTGGAAATCGAGAACCGGCGCCTGCAACAAGCCGACGAAAACATGCCGTTGCGGGGCATTATCGCCATCAGTCCGCAAATGCTGAAGGTCTGCCGCACCGTCGAAAAAATCGCACCCACGGATATCACCACGCTGCTGCTTGGTGCCAGCGGCACCGGCAAGGAGCGCTTCGCCCGGGCCCTGCATGAACTCAGCCCCCGCGGCGGCAACCGGCTGGTGGCTATCAACTGCGCCGCAATTCCCGAGAACCTGCTGGAGAGCGAACTGTTCGGCTACGAGAAAGGCGCCTTTACCGGCGCCAATCAACAGACTCCCGGCAAGATCGAATTCGCCCACCAGGGAACCTTGTTCCTCGATGAAATAGGCGACCTGCCGCTGGAATTGCAGGCCAAGCTGCTGCGCTTCCTGCAGGAGCGGGTGGTGGAAAGAATCGGCGGCCGCAAGGAAATTGCCGTCGACGTGCGTATCGTCTGTGCCACCCACCAGGATCTGGAACAGCAGATGCGCGAAGGCCGTTTCCGCGAGGATTTGTACTACCGGGTCAGCGAGATGACCATCAACATTCCCGCGCTGCGGGAGCGCACCGGCGATGCCGCAGTACTGGCGAAGGCGTTTCTGGCGCGGTTTGCCGCCGAACTGGGCACCGGGGTCAAGGGTTTCGATGCCGGCGCCCTCAATGCCATAGAGCACTACGCCTGGCCAGGCAATGTCCGCGAACTCGAAAGCCGCATCAAGCGCGCCGCGATCATGGCCGAAGGCAGCCAGGTAAGCGCGGAGGACCTGGAGCTGGAAACCAGCCCGGAAGGCCTGCAGGGCATGCCCCTGAACCTGCGGCAGGTGCGCGAAGCGGCCGAACGGGAGGCGATCATTCGCGCCCTGGGCCACGCCGACGACAATGTCTCGGAGGCGGCGGCCCTGCTGGGCGTGACGCGCCCTACCCTGTACAGTATGCTGGAAAAATACGGGCTCAAATAAACGGAGCAGCAATTGTGATCACGCGGGATCGGCGCAAGTCAGAACGCGGTGCACCCGACCGGCGCGGCAGCAAGCGCCGGGACCTGCCATGGTGGGGCTATGCCCTGGGACTGACAGCCGCCGCGATTGTTTTCAGCCTGTTCTGGTCGCTGGTTTACAGCTAGTACCCACCAAGGTGGCATCACCGCATGCGGGTGAGGACGAGGGTGACGGAATACCATTCTCCATGATCCGGAACCGGACACAGCTGGCGTTGCTCGCACTCGCCTACACGGCATTGCTTGTCTATGGAACCTGGTTCCCGCTGAGTGACTGGGACTGGTCCCGCGGTGGCCCCGGCGCATTGCTGGCGCTGGAGTGGCCGGCGCACAGTCCGCGCTCCGATGTCATTCTCAACCTGATTGTCTACATGCCCCTGGGCCTGCTGCTCGGCTTGCTGCTCGGCGGTGCGGCGCCGCGGCGCGTGGTACTGGCCACCCTGACCGGCGCGGCACTGTCGCTGCTGCTGGAATTCGGCCAGACCTTCCTGCCCGGCCGAACAAGCTCGCTGGCGGATCTGGCCCTGAACACCACCGGCACCGTGTTGGGCGCGCTCGCCGCTGCCGCGATGTCGCAGGTGCCACTGCTGCATGGTCTCGCGGCGCAGCTGCAAGCCAGCCTGCGGGAGCCCGGGCTGGGGCGGCTGGGTCTGTGCGCCCTGGTCCTGTGGGCGTTGTCACAGTGGCTGCCTTTCGTGCCCTCGCTGGACCTCGGCAATCTGCGCGCCGGGCTGGCGCCGCTGAAAGCCACGCTTGTTGGCGGCGAGGCGTTGTCCGGGGTGCGCTTCACCAGCTACGCGCTGATGTTGCTCGGGGTAGGCGCTGTGGCACTGGCGACGCTGCGACCGGCCAGGGGCCGTGCTGGCTGGCTGGCGCTGGCCATGCTGGGGGTCTTGCTGATCAAGGTCCCCCTTCTCGGCCGGGTGCTCTCCAGCGAGGCGCTGCTGGCTGCCATCTGCATGCTGCCGCTGCTGTTGCTGCTGCAGCGCTTTCCACCCGCCCGACTGCGGCTGCTGGGACTGCTGGCGCTGGCGGCCTTCTACAGCCACGGCGTGCTGCAGCCTGCGCTGGCCGATACCTCCCTGCGCAGCATGAACTGGGTCCTGCTGCGCGGTCATATCCACAGCGTACACGGCCTCGCCAATCTGCTGGAAACCATCTGGGTATTTGTCGCCTTGGCTTTCGTGCTGTCACCGCGTCGGCCCCGCGGACGTTCATTCTGGCTGTTGCAGGGCCTCGGACTGCTGATCGTGGTGTTTGCGCTGGAGTGGTATCAGCAGTATGTGCCCGGGCGCCACGCAGATATCACCGATGTCCTGGTAGCGCTGGCCGCCTGGGCAATGGCCAGTCGCTGGCGCTGGGGAGACAGTGCGACCACCACTGCTCCGGCAGCTCCAGCTCGCGCCGCCCGGCCGGTGGCGGGACGGAACTACCGCCGTGAGGTGCTGCTGGCGCTGGCGCTCGTGTCTGCGCTGGTGGTAGCCGCCCGCTTCCTTGCCGGCTCTACGGATGACTATAGCCCCTACAATTTGCCGGATATCGATTCGCTGGCGGCGCCCGAACTGCCGGGCTTCCGCTACGGGCATCCGCGCCTGCCCGCTCCGGACCAGGCGGATATCGAGCTGATTGAGCAATTCAATCCGGCCTTCTGGGAGCGTCACAGGCGCGCAGCTGCCAACGGCGAACTGTATTCGCGCATCCTGATGGCCCGGGTCGAGCCCGGCGCGGTTGACCTGGCGCGGTTGCACCGCGACCTGCTGGCGCTGCAGTTCACCGGCCGGGGCCAGCAGCAGACGAAACCACTGGCCGTGGCCTATGACTGGCTCCATGCCAGCTGGACCGACAGCCAGCGACGCCAGTTGCGGCAGCGGCTCGAACAGGCCTGCGACTATCAGATCGATACCATCCGCAACCGGCTGGCACTGTCACCCTACAACGTCTACCTGTACAACAGTCCTCTGCAGGCACTGATGATGGCCGCTGTGGCGAGCCACGGGGACGGCGCCGATGACCGCTGCATGCGCTTTACCGCCGACTACTGGCGCAACCGGGTACTGCCGGTCTGGCGCCAGGTGATGGGCGACAATGGCGGCTGGCACGAGGGCGGCGAATATGTCGGCATCGGCATCGGCCAGGCCATCTACCAGTTGCCCGCATTGTGGCGCCAGGCCACCGGCGAAGATCTGTTCCAGGGTGAGTCCGGCATTCGTGGCTTCCTCGATTTTGCCATCTACCGCACCCGCCCCGACGGCACCCACATGCGCCTCGGCGACGCCAGCTTCTTCAACCGATCGATCCCCGACCTGGCTGCGCTGGCCATTGAATACCAGCACAAGCCCGCCTACACGCTGGCGCAGCCCCCTACCCGCCCCGCCCCGACGGCCTGGCCCTGGGGCCCGCTGTCCCAGGCCTCCCTGCACGACCCCGAAGCACGGGAGCAGCTACCCACCAGCCGCTTTTTCGACGGCATCGGCCTGTTGATTGCACGCTCGGACTGGAGCCCCGACGCCAGCTGGGTCAGCTTCAAGGCCGGCGACAACTACTGGTCCCACATGCACCTGGACCAGGGCGCGTTTACTCTGTTCAAGGGCGGCGCACTTGCCATCGACAGCGGCCTGTATGGGCCGCGATCACAGTCAGACCACCACCTGAACTACAGCTACCAGTCCATCGCCCACAACCTCGTCACCGTCACCGACCCCGCCGATACAGTGCCCATGCCACCCAGGCGCGCTGGTGAACAGCCGCGCCCGATTGCCAACGACGGCGGCCAGCGCCGGGTGGGCTCCGGCTGGGGCCGGGTTGCGCCGCTCGACTACCTGCACTGGGTACAGCAACAGGAGGACTACAGCACCGTGGACCGTCGCCTGCAGGGAGCGACCCGGGACTATGTCTGGATGGTGGCGGACCTCACGCCCGCCTACCGCAACCGCCGCTCGGGCCAGGGAGATTTCTCCGCCCGCAGCCGCCGGGTGGAGAGCTATCAGCGCAGCTTCATCTACAACCGCCGCCACGATATCGTTGTAGTCTACGACCGGGTGCGCGGCACTGAACCCCGGTTCCGCAAGAAGTGGCTGCTGCACAGCCTGCGGGAACCGCAGATTCGCGATTCACATTTCCGTATCGCCACCCCACCCGACCCGGACAAGAGCATGGCCGGCGGCGTCCTCCAGGGGCAGGTACTGCTGCCAGCATCGGCGGCGGTGGAGAAGATCGGCGGTCCCGGCTTTGAGTTCTTCGTCGACGGGGTGAACTATGACCAGGACGGCGCCGTGCAGGCGGCCATAGCGCGCAAACAGGACATCGAGGCCGGCGCCTGGCGGCTGGAGGTGCAACCGGGGATAGCGGATGAGCTGCATGAGTTTCTGGTGGTGATGACTCTGGACCTGCAGGGTGAGGAGCGGGATCCACCCGGAATTACGATGGACGTCGAAGCCGATGCCATCACGCTGCTATTGGCGGGCGAGGAACCGCTGCGACTCACTATTCCGCGCTCGCTGCGAGCGGTGGAGTTTCCCCATCCTTGATTCGGGCCGGATCGTAGCTGGTGAGGGCGGTGGGTGGCGGCCGAGAACGGCGCTCCCCTCTCGGGACACGCTGTGAATACATCCATGTGCCCAAAGCATTCGCTGCGCTCATGGGGCAGGCCCTACGCTCGGCGTCGGCATCCATGCCTCCGACGGTCCCGAGAGGGGAGCGCCGTTCCCTGCCTTCGATTCTAGCTTTGGACTCCGCTCCAAATTCCGCCATCGCCCTGTCCAGAAACCACCAAATATCATGCTCCTATGCTCAGAACCCGTACTGCAACCCGAACAACAACCGATCCTCACTGTCGTACTGGCCGAACAGGCCCCGCCGGCTGCCCTCGAATATATCCGCCCCCACCCACAACTCCAGATTGCTGCGCAACCAGTAACGCAACTTGAGCTGCAGCAGCGAGTCGCCATCGTTGGTTGAATGCATGCCCAGCGCACGGAACTGCCAGGTGGCATTGACGAAGTCCTGCTGATACAGGAGGGTCAGCAACTGTTCCGCGGAATCCCGGTTCATGTCGGGTTCGTGGT
This sequence comes from Kineobactrum salinum, assembly GCF_010669285.1. Taxonomy (GTDB): domain Bacteria; phylum Pseudomonadota; class Gammaproteobacteria; order Pseudomonadales; family Halieaceae; genus Kineobactrum; species Kineobactrum salinum. Next base: position 1,008,684 of record NZ_CP048711.1, read on the forward strand.
CCGGCAGGTAGCTGTTGAACCACTGGGCGCTGACCAGCGTATCGCCGCCGGGCATCCAGTCCAGTCCCAATACCGAGGACAGCTCCGCGGATTCGCCCACGGCCGCGTTGCGAAGGCTGGCCAGCGGTTGGTAGGTATCGCTGTTATAGGCCAGCTCGCCGCGCAGCGTGACGGAGCCCAGGGCGGTGCCGAAGGTCCCCCCCAGCATGTGGCTGCGGCGGTATTCGGGCGCCAGCAGCAGCTGGCCGGTCGCCAGCGGGCGCACGCGCAGGGCGGGAGTGTCGAGGTAGTGGTAGAGGTAGTTCAGGCTCAGATCCCAGCCACCAACAAAGCTTCTCAGCGCAAAACCGAAGTCGCCATCGCGCAGCGGGTTGTCGGGACGCTCCGCCTCGGCAATTACTGTTACCGGCAGCGGCGGCAGCAGGCGGGGTGAACGGGCGGCAAAGGGTGTGCCAGGCTCAGCGAGTTCGTGATAGGTGGTATCGGGAATCCACAGCAACTGCAGGTTGGCCGCATCGCCCACCGGCAGATTGATGTTGGCCATCCACAGCGGAATCCGCGACTGGTCAAAGTCGTCCAGGATGAACTCGCGGTAGCTCTGCGGGTTGACCACATCCAGCACCTTGACGCCGTCCGCCTGCCCCAGACGACCTGCTGCTTGCCCAGGCGCCAGTCGGCTCCCGCGGCGCGGAAATCAAGATACAACGCGCGCAGCGACAGCGCGCTGTGACTGTTGTTGTGCCAGGGCGCGGTGGCGGAGGAGTAGTTGTCCGGCTTGCTGGCATCGGGCCCCAGATCCCCGACCGCGTCCAGGCGCAGGCGGGCGATCGCGGTGACGCTGGCGCCACCGCCGGGCAACCCGACATCCCAGCGCGGCTGAATCAGGGTTTCAAATTTCTGGTTGCGGTTGCGCGCACTGGCATAGGCCCACTCCTGCTCCAGTGTGCCGCTGAAGCTGATCTCCAGACCGGGGGAAGTTGGCTGCCGCGAGCGGGCCTGCGCCGGTGTGGACCCCGGCTCAGTCCCGGCATCCGCGCCCTGCGTCTGCGGCGCGGCAGCTTGCTGCATGGGTGCCTGGGTATCTAGTCTTGAGGCGCCCGCCTCCCTGCTTATACGCCGCTCCCCGGGCCCGGGCTCCGCAGTCGCTACCGGCGCCGCTTCCGGCTCGCCGGCGGTGGCGTCCTGATACAGGTCCAACACCAGGCGATGCCCGCGCCCACCGCCGGGCGGCATGGGGAAAGCCCGCAGCCGCAGGTCAGGCTGGCGCAGCAGCAGCTCAATGCGCAGCCTGCCGTCGTCGACTACCGCGCTGTTCAGCTGCCGGACCGAAGAGCCAGCAAAGCGCTCGCTGGAGCCTGCCGGCGCCGACAGTTCCGCCTGTTCCAGCTCGATGGCAATGGCTTCAGGGTCGTCCTGCGGCAGCACCCGGTAGGTCGGCGCGCTCGTCAGGTCCAGTACTACCCGGGTACGGCCCGGGGTCAGGCCCACCCGCACATCTTCCACGACCGTCGTGCCGCCGGCGTTTGCCGACCCAGCCGCGGGGCCGTACAGGAGCCCCGCCAGGACCGCCAGTAGCAATAAACAATTTCTGTATTCCATTTATAAACCGCGCCGCAAGGCCTGTTGGGTAAACACCCGTTCATTCACCTCCGAGCGGTAGTCCACCGCGCGAAACTCCAGTTCGGTACGGTGCCCGGTCTGGTGGTTCTCCATCAGTAGCTGATGGCGGGTCCAGATCCCGTCCACCTGGCGGATGTCACGGGCGTGCAGGGTCTTCAGGTGTTCGCCATCCAGATCCCAGAAATCCACCCGGGTCACGATCCAGTGGGCGGGATCGACCACTGCCAGCGTACGCGAATAACCGAGTTCCTCCGCGATCGCCTCCGACACCGGCACCGCCTCCAGAGTATAACTGCCGGGCTCAGTGGGCTCCGCCAGGCTGTAGTGATAATCATCCGCGCTCAGTTTGCCATCGAGCTTCATGTCTTCGAAACTGAAATCGGTGCCGAGGAAATAGTCACCCCGTTCGGAGGCCGGGATACGCCGTACCTTGCGCAGCGCCGGCAGGTACAACCACTGGTCATCTTCGCGGGCGGGATCGGCATAGTCCCAGGTCAGTACCGCGGTATCGCGTATGTTGGCAGGTGCGGTGAAGAACAGCACCACGCGGCGTTCATCGCCAAAGAAGCGGCGGTAACTCACCGTTTCCCGTTCGCGGCTGCGATCGTGCTTGTCGGTGGTGCGAAACAGCAATTCCCTGGTCACCTGCTCACCCTGTGGTACCGCGTTAACCCGGGTCACGACCTCCTCCGCGCACAGTTCTGCCTCGGTGCCAGGCTCTGTTTCAGTACTACTAGGCTCTGTTTCGGTGCCAGGCTCTACCTCTGCGGCGCGCGCAGACTGGAACAGCCAGGTGGCCGCCAGGGCGACAACCAGCAGTATCTTGAACAACAGCGGCAGCAAGCTCCGGCGGACAGTGCCGGTACCGTAGATAAACGCGGGCCGCAGCAGTTTTACCAGCGCCGGCAACAGCGTCACGCTGGCGAGAAAGCTGACGCCCATGGACAGCATCACGATATAGCCGAAATCACTGAGCTGGGAAATCTGGCTGACAATCAGTACCCCGAAACCGCTGGCGACGGCCAGCACATTGAGCAACAGCGCGCGGCCGGTGGTGGCATAGAATTGTGTGAACATCTGCTGCTCCTCAGCGCCGTTTTCCTTATACAGATAGCGCAGGCGACTGATGGTGTGAATGGCAAAATCCACCCCCAGGCCAATGGCCACCGCCGCGAACATCGAGGTGCCCACCCCCAGGGTCATGCCCCTCAGGACCATGAAAGCGTAAACCAGCAGCACCGCCACAACAACCGGCACAAGAGTATATACCCCGGCCAGGGCGGAACGAAAGCTGAGGCTGGAGACGGCCCAGACCAGTACCAGCGCGATCAGCAATCCCGCCAGATGGCTCTCCCCGATGTTGCGGACCCAGTGATAGTTCAGGCTGGCACGGCCGCTCAGCGTGGCCCGGACCTCGCCCTGGAATTCGCTCGCCAGGTAGCGCTCCAGCGCTTCCACTACCGGCTTGATCTGCTGGTAGCCGCCGTGGTTCATCGTCAGGCGTACATTGGCGGAACGGTAGTCGTAATCGATCTCCTGCTGGAAATCCGCCGGGTCGGCCGAAAAACTGTACAGCAGAAAGTACTGGGCCACCTGCTCGCGGCTCCCGGGCAGCGCATAGGCTGCGGACTCGTTGTTGTTCAGGACCCGATTCATCTGTTTCAGATAGTCCACGATGCTGGAGCTGCCCGTCACATGAGGCAGACTGCCGGCGTAGTCCTGCAGAGCTTCGATTTTGCGCAGCACCCGGGGCTCGAACAATCCCTCCGGCTCTGCCGTCTCTATCACGATATCGAGGGTCGTACTGCCATTGAAGTAGCGGTTGATCGCCCGGTCGGCCCGGACAATGGCCTCGTCGCTGTGGAACAGGCGGATACGGTCGTCGTCCACCTGCAGCTTGCTGCCCGCCCAGCCGCCGGCCAGCGCCAACAGGGCACAGATCAGCACCAGTGGCAGGGCCCCGCGCCGGGTCAGCCAGGCGCAGCCGGCCAGCAGCCGGCCCGCCACATCCACCTGGCCCTGACGCCGACGGTTGATGAAACTCTGGTGCACCTGCATTCGCCCGAGCATGATCAACGGCGGCAGGACCAGCAGGGTATACAGCCAGGCCACGGCCACCCCGAGCGCGGCAAACAGGCCGAAATACCGGAATGGTGGCATCTCGGCGGCAAAATACAGGCCGAGAAAGCCCGCCGCCGTGGTAAGCGAAGTCAGCGTAACCGGCAGCCACATCTCGGTCATCGTCGCCACCACCAGTTCTTCGCGGCTGCGCTGCGGCGCGGCGGCCTGCTGATCGAAATAGTGACTGCAGATATGAATCGTATCGGCGACCGCAATACCGATCAGGATGACCGGCAGCGCGTTGGTGATCACAAAGAAAGGTATCTGCAGAGCTGCCATGATGCCGAGGGAGATCCCCACCGCCGCGACAATCATCACCACCGCCAGCAGCGCCGGGGTCAGGCGCCTGAAGGCCAGCACGATGATGGACAGGATGATCAGACCCGCGAGCGGGTTCAGGCGCTGCGCGTCGGCGTCGATATAGGCGCCGAGATAGCCCGCTATGGCGCCCTCGCCCGCCACATGGGTAGTCAGCCCCGGCGGTAATGGCTGACCGGCCAGCAGCTGCAGAATGTCGCGGTAGGTGGTTTCGCTGTCGGCCTCATCCACCAGCTGTGCCACCACCAGTGTCGCCTCACCACCAGCGGCCACCAGGCTGCCCACCAGCAGCGGAAAGTCTTCTACCGCGGCCCGCATCGCAGCGACTTCGGCAGCCGTTGCCGGCATCGGGTCGAGGATCGGCTGTACCTCGATGCCAAACTCGTCGCCGGTGATCAGCGACTCGGTGGCCAGGCTGACCACGTTGTTGGCATCGACATTGGGCAGGGTCTTCACCGCCGCAGTGATATCGGCGACAGCCTGCAGTATGTCAGGCCGGTAAATGCCCTCGGGGCCATCCGCCACCAGGGCTATGAGCAACGGATCGCTGAGGCCGAAGCGCTCGCGGACCAGGTCGCGATACAGCAGGGCCGGGTTGTCGGGTGCCAGAAAGGCGTCGGAGCGGGTATCCTTGGCCAGTTCCGGCAACGCGCCCAGCGCCAGCACCAGCACCACGGTGGCGGGCAGCAGCGCCCACCAGGGATGCCGCACCAGCGCGGTGAATACCGCGGCGACCCTGCCCCCGCTCACCGACGGTTGCCCCGGCCGCCCCATGACCCCCGCGGCTCAGGATTCCGGCAACTGCGCGAGCAGGGACCTCGCCTCGTCCCGCTGGGGAAACTCAGGTTCTGACAGCAGCGATTCCAGAATTTCCCTGGCCTCGCTGGCCTGGCCGGCGCCGTTCAGGATCACTGCCCGATGGTATAGCAGCTCCGGATTGCCGGGCATATCATCCAGCGCCCGCTGGTTCAGGGCCAAAGCCTCAGGATAGGCGCCCAACTCATACCGCACCATTGCGTGAGTGTCGCGGATCTGCGGGTTGTCGGGCGCCAGCCGCGAGGCCTTCTCGATATAGCCCAGCGCGCGCTGTGGGTCCTGCTGGCGGAACAGCCAGCCGAGATTGTTCAGTATCATCACATTGTCCGGTGCCTGGGCCAGCACTCGCTCGTATTCCGCACGGGCATCAGCTTCCCGGCCGGTCTGCAGGTAGTGGGACGCCAACTGGCTGCGCACCGCTACGTCATCCGGATGCTCAGCCAGCCATTCCTGCAGCAATGTCACGGCTGCATCACGCTTGTCCTGGGCCCAAAGTGCACCGCCCAGGGAGCCTACAGTCATCGAATTCGGGTCTTCCGCCATGGCCTCACGCAGTAGCGGTTCCGCGGCGGCGGGTCTTCCCCGGGCCAGGTCAATGCGGGCTTTGGTCACCTTCACTGCGGGTTCGGCGGCCACCTCCGGAGGCAGCGCCTGGAGCACAGCCATCGCTTCATCCAGCTTGTTGCGGGCCAGCAGAATCTCTGTCTCCAGCTTGCGCAGGTCGGTATTGTCGGGCTCCTGCTCAAGTGCCTTTTGCAGATGCTCGTTCGCCGGCCCGGCCCGGCCTGCTCGCAGCTCGACCCGCGCCACCAGTGCCAGCGAAGAGATCTCCTCCGGCACCAGCCGCAGCAGGCGCCTGCCGGTGTCCGCGGCGGCATCATAATCTCCGGCTTCGGCGTGGATCGCTGTCAGCAGCTGCCACAGGCTGGGCTCGCCCGCGTGACGTTCGCGCGCCTCGTTCAGCAGCGTCACCGCTTCCCCGCTGCGGCCACCCCGCAGCAGTACCCGCGCCAGCGCGAGACGCGGCTCCAGTGCCGCTGCATCACTTTCAACAGCCTTTCGCAGCGCATCGGTCATTGCACCGTGATTGCCCAGCTGCTCTTCCAGTTTAGCCAGGTTGACCAGGGTGTTGACATCGTCGGGGTGATGCTGCAGCGCAGCCTGATAATGCTTGCGCGCACCTTCCAGGTCCCGATCCAGCACCCTCAGCGCGGCCATGCCGCTGTTGGCGGAGACATTGCCCGGCTCCAGCTCCAACGCCTGGCTAAAGTAGCTGGCCGCCGCCTCGGAGTCTTTGTCCTGCATCAGAATGCGGCCCAGCAACAGCAGCGGCCGGGGGCTCTCCGGCTGCAATTCACGATAGGCTTCGGCCTCGGCGCGGGCCGCCGCGGTATCCCCACCAACAAGATGCGCCTGGATCAGACGTTCCCGCACCGCCGCGTTGTCCGGCTGCAAGTCCCGGGCGGCCTCCAGCTCCACGATGCCCCGTTCGCGCTCACCCGCCTGGACCAACTCCGATCCCAGAGCCAGCCGCGCCTCCAGGGACTGCGGTTGCGACTGCGCCACCTGCTGATAGATCTCGGCACTTTCGACATGCAGGCCCTGAGCGCTGAGCGCAGTCGCCAACAACCCCATGGCCGGATAGTTCATCTCATGCTCCTCGACTATTTCGCGTGCGATATCCTCCGCCGCCTCAGCCTCGCCCAGTTGCAGGTAGACCGTGGCCAGTTGCAAGCGGGCATTCAAATGGCGCGGCTCTTTGGACAGAAATGTCGTCAACTGAGTGCGGGCAGTGGCAAAGTTGCCCTCGCGGATGTTGGCTATGGCAGCCAGGTAGAGGCCGCCGCGATGGTTGGGCAGCACATTGAATACGCTGGCGAATTCCTCCAGCGCCGCCGCGGCATCGCCCGCTTCCAGCAGGATCCGGCCCTGGGCCAGATTCACGCCGGGATGATCCGGCATGATGCCCTGCAGCCGGGCGAGTTCCTTCTCCGCTGCATCATGCTGGTCCAGCTCAATATGCATGGAAACCAGGTTGAGCCGATCGGTGAGCCGGTAGGAGTTCAGTTCGGTGGCCCTGGTATAGGCGTCCCGGGCATCCTCGAATTGCCCACCGACATGGTATATGTCACCCAGCGTGCTCCACGCTTCGGCGTACTCTGGATCCGTTTCAACGACGGCCAGGAGCAATTCCCGCGCCTCGTCGACGGCATTTTTCTGCCCCAGCAGGTAGCGCGCCCAGGCAGTGTTGACGTAAACGCTGTCCGGAGCCTTCTCCCGGGCTGCAGCGAAGGATTCTTCCGCCGCCCAGGTATCTCCGCCCTGTGCCTGGGCCAGTCCCAGCGCAGCGAGGAAGTCCGGCTGCTGCTGCACACGGTCGAAGCGGCCCTCCCCGTGCAATTCCATCAGTTTCTCTACCTGCGCCGCGGCGACCAGCGCACGGGCGTAACCTGTCAGGGTATCCGGGTCGTCCCCGGCAGTCAGCGCACGCTCGAACTCATCCACGGCAGGACCGGGGTTCTGCTGGAAGAGGTAGGCCTCTCCCAGCATCCGGCGGGCATCCGCATTGTCCGCATCCTGCTGCAGTGCAGTCTTGAGATCGATGGTGGCCGCGCGGGCATCGCCCTGGTCCAGGGCGGTGCGAGCGCGCGCCAACAACTCATCCTCCGAGACAGAAGGTGAACAAGCTGCCAGCGCCAGTGCGAGGGCAATGACGGCCGGGATACAGAGAGCGGGACAAAGCTTCATTATTCAGGGTTCCGGTGAATGGTCCAGTGTTGCGGTAGCTTACCGCCTTCGACAGGCAAAGCCAAAACCGCGGGTTTGGCCCCCTTCAGGAGGCCTGGCCGATCAGGGCAGATAGCGCCCCGGGGCCAGAATACCATTGGGATCCAGCTCCCGGCGCAGCCCCTGGAAAAATTTCTGGTAGGCAGCCGTTCGGGGCGGCATTTTTCCGACTGTCTGGATACCCAGACGGTAGGGATAATAGCCCGCCGCGCACAGCTGCTGCAGCATGTCATCGTGGCAGGCCATCGCGCGCTCGTCCTCGCCGGGAATATCGCGGTCGTAGGAAACATTGACCACACAGTCGACCGTGCGTTCGGTCAGCAGCGTAATGGATACGGCGGGCTCATAGCCGTGGCTCAGCATGGTATGCTTGACGATATCCCAGATCGCCGCCACATGGGCGCCGCTGGTCGGGGCCACCGGGGCAAGCCACAACACCCCGCAATTGTCCTGTTCCGGACTCAGGTCCACCGAGGCGGGGGGCATGCTCGTCTTGCGCCAGTAGTTACTGGGCAGCATCCCGGCACTGGGCACCCCCTGGGTCATGCCGAATACCGGCTTCAGCATCTTCATCATTTCCGTCAGATTGACCCCGGTCACCCACTGGTAGGGTTTGGCCACCCGCTCGGCCAGCCACAACAGGCGCTGGTCCAGAAACTGCAGGCGGCTCACCTTGCCCTTGAGCTGGCGCTTCAGACGCCGCCGGGCAGCGGCGACGGTCGCCCGGGACCCGTACAGCGCCCCGGACACGTTCCAGGGGCCGCAATCCCATTCCTTGACTTTGGCCCGCAGCACATCCTCCGGCAGCGGTGTCTCGCCAGCGGCCTGTTCCCAGGGGTAGCCCTGGATCGCAGAAATGATCTTGTAGTCATTGCCAATATGCATTGCACTGCGAACGGTGCCGTCCAGGCGCAGCGGCCGCAGCAGCTCGATCAGTGCGGGCAGGTCCTCGTCCCGGGCGATGCGGCAGGCAAAAAACTGGGCATACTCGGGTTTGGGCATCAGCCAGATGGTGGCCTGCACCATCACCCCCAGGTTGGACTGGGTGAACAGGCCGTCGTAATGCGGTCCCACGCCCCAGCGATAGACACCGGTAGCCTTGGCATTGTCGTACTGGCCAAAACCGGTGGCGATCAGGTCGCCCTCGGGCAATACGACCTGCATGCCACCGACATGGGCGTAGTGGTCGGAGTAGGCTGTGTGGCCAAAACCCCGCTCGGCAATATTGCCGATCATGCTGTGCGCCGGGGAAGCGCCGGTGACGTCCAGCCAGAAGGGCGCATCGCGCTGCTGCAGGTAATCATACAACTGCTGCTGGGTCACGCCGGGCTCCACCGTTACGTAGCCCAGATCCTCATTGTATTCGATGATCCGGTTGAGGCGCTTGAGTTCCATCACCATGCAGCCGGGCGCTGCGGGGACCGTGGATCCATAGCCGGTGTTGAGGCCGGTGCTTATCGGATACAGCGGTACCCGGAACTGGTTGGCAATGCGCAGGCATGCCTGTACTTCCGCCGTATTCGCCGGCCGCAATACTGCCGGCACATCGTTGTCGGTATGGAAGGTCGCGGTCTCGTAGGGGTGCAGAGCGGCCGGGTCCACCAGCACATGATCATCGCCCAGCGCTTGCTGCAGTGCGGCTATCGCACCGTCAATGTCCATCATATTCACCCTGTCAGTCCCGCAGTGTGTTTTTATCAATCCCCTGCTGTGTACCGCCGGCTTCGTTCAGCGCGCCAGCGCAGCGGGCAAGGGTGCAAAACCCGGCAGCAGCGGCGCCGGAGCTTCCGCTCCCAGGGCCGTATTAGCGCCAAGCGCTACGTTGCGGGCTCCCGCCGCAGGCCACAGTGCCTCTGCAAACTGCGCCTTGACCACGTCGTAACACAACCGCAACTCATCCGGCGCATCGCGTACCAGGTCGTCGAGATCGGCATAGTAGGGCGCCCGGATACCGCGAAACTCGAAGTCCGCTCCCACCCTCTGGAACGCGACGCCAGTGCGCTTGAGAATGGCTGGCAGGAACGGCTCCATAATGGCAAAGCAATGTTTGCGGTGCATTAGCTCCGCGACGGCTGCCGCGGCCAGAAACAGGGAGACCGCGATCAGCGGAAAAGTGCGCTTCTCGCGCGTATGGAACTGCAGCGTGTCCTTGGTTCCGAACCGGGTTTCCTGCTCACCCCGCCGGCGCCGGAAGTCGCCGTCCACCGCAAGGCGGGATATCTCGCACAAGGTCTGGCGCTGGCCCGCGAAACGCTGCATGAATCCGTGATCCATGGAGCCGCCACTGTGCAGCTCCAGCGGCATGGGCTCATCGTTGTCCATCATCACCAGGCGCACACAGCCGGCTGGCCGCCCCGAATCGCGATGGGTCACCAGGCAATGCACCGACTGGTCGTCGAACCCGTCAATTTCCTGGTGATTGGCAAAGGTCTCCACCGGCTCGTAGCCGAACTCTTCGCAATACACCCGGTAGCGCACCTGATAGACCAGTGCGCGCTGGGCCTCAGTCAATGCAAGGGACAAATCGAAGTAGCGGGCGAAGTCCATGAACAGCGAAGACTTGTCTGCCGAGGCCGCATTATTTTCCATCAGTTTGCTCCCGGAAACGATCACGCGTGCAAAGCAACATTTCAGTATCCCTATCGATCACATTAGTAAAGCTCAGAATAAAAGCAAATTTTGACAAGCGACACAGCTTCTGCCTGTTTTGTGGACCAATCCACAAAACAGGTATTTACATTCAATCACTCATGATGCCAGGCCGATAAGGGCGCGCGCCTGGGTGTTCGCAAAACCCTCCAGGGCCGCATCAATGCGCAGGAAGACCTCGGTAAAGCCCTGCCAGTCGCCAAAGTAGGGGTCCGGAATGTCCGAGGCGACCTCGGCATCGGGCAGATAACTGGCCAGCAATTGAATGCCGACCGGCGCTTCGCCATCTGGAAACAGATCTTCGAGTTCGCGCCTGTGGGCCTCCTCCATCACCAGCACCACATCGCTGCGCAGAATCATGGCGGTATCGGCCTGGCGAGCGCGAATGCCGCGAATGTTGACCCCCATCTCAGCGGCGAGCTTCACTGCCCGCTGGTCGGGCCGCCGTCCGCGCTGAGCCACCCGGGTGCCGGCGGAGCGCACCTGAATACGCCGACTTAATCCCATCGCCTGAAAGCGGGCCCGCAGCAAGCCCTCCGCCAGGGGTGATCGGCAGACATTGGCGGTGCACACTATCAACACCCGACGGTCGGGACGGGACCAGAACATCCAGTCAGGATAGCACAGTAGTCACCCCGGCCCCGCAGCGCTCAGTCCGCCGTGCCGGCCCGTCGCAGCAGGGCCTCGACATGACTGGCAGGGATCGCATAACTGATCCCGGAAGGCCGCTCCAGCAGGGCCTCGCGGGATTCCTTGACAAAAACACTGTTGACCACGCCGATCACCTGGCCCGAGTCCGGCAGGTAGACGGGGCTGCCGCTATTGCCCGGGTAGGCGATTGCATCGAGCTGGAACACGTCGTAGAGGTTGCGCAGGCGCCGCAACTGGGCCGCAGACAGCTGACGCGAGTTGTCCTGTGGCCGGGCCATGGGGGTAATCGAGGATACCATGCCCCGGTGGGTCACCGGATACAGACCCAGCACCGCACCGATCGGAAAGCCGGTAAAGGCTACCTGCTGGCCCTCCCTGACGGCGTCCGAGTCGCCCAGCGTCAGTGCCGGCAAAGGGCCGGATTCAATGCTCAGCAAGGCCAGGTCGTGGGGCGGGTCCAGCAACAGTACGGTGGCCACATGGGGCCTGGCATCGCCACCCCGCCCGGAAAACACCGCCAGCACCTGCTTGTTGTCACTGTCGAGGACCTCGGGCAAGACGTGACTGTTGGTCACGATGGTCCTGCCGTCGCCCACCACAAACCCCGTGCCCAGCAGGCTGTTGGGAGGTTTGCCCCCGATCGGCTGGCGCGGTGGATAGGCCGTGCCCACCCCTACCACCGAGGGCCGCACACGGTCTATGACATCCGGCAGGGAAGCCGCCTCCAGGACGCCTGAGAACAGCGTCAGCAACAGCGTGAAGGCATGACTCATCGGGGGAAAATAACGCATAATGCGCGCTCCTGGCGAAGGGGAAACTGCAGCATGACTGACCTGCTTCACGAGTTTATCACTGTTCAAGCGCAAACCAGGGGCCCGGAGCCCGCCCTGCTCTACAGGGACACGACCCTGTCTTATGCGCAACTATGGGAGACGGTACAGCAAACCGCGAATGGTCTGCTCGGTGCCGGTATCGAAAGCGGACAACGGGTCGCGGTCTATCTGCCCAAGCAGATCGAGACGGTGGCCACCCTGTTCGGCACTGCCAGAGCCGGTGCCTGCTTCGTACCGGTCAACCCGCTGCTGAAGCCGCGCCAGGTCAACTATATACTGCAGCACTGCCAGGCGCGTCTGCTGGTGACCTCGTTGCAGCGCCTGCAGGCTCTGGCCGAGGTGCTGGCCGATTGTCCCGAGTTGCACACGATTGTCGTCACCGATGCTTTCACCGCCGGGACCGGGGTGGTAGCGCAGTTGCAGGCAGCCGGCCGGCGGCTGATCGCGTGGCCCGAGCTGCTGGCCGCGCCCGTCGCCAGGCCCCATACGCGCATCGACGCGGACCCGGTGGCCATCATGTACACGTCGGGCAGCACCGGCAATCCCAAGGGCGTGGTGCTGTCCCATCGCAACATGGTCGCGGGCGCCCGCAGCGTGGCCCAGTACCTGGAAAACACTCCCCAGGACCGCGTACTGGCGGTGCTGCCCCTGAGCTTCGACGCCGGGCTGTCGCAATTGACCACCGCTTTTTCGGTGGGCGCCTCGGCGGTGCTGATGGACTACCTGCTGCCGCGGGATGTACTGCGGGCCGTGGTCCGTTACCGGGTGACCGGCCTCGCCGCCGTCCCCCACTGTGGAACCAGCTGGTGCAGCTGGACTGGCCGCCGGAGACAGCCGAATCGTTGCGCTACATCACCAATACTGGCGGGGCGATGCCGGTGGCCACCACCCGCGCGCTGCAACAGCGGCTGCCGCGAACAGCCGTCTATCTGATGTACGGCCTGACGGAGGCCTTCCGTTCCACCTATCTGCCTCCGGATCAGGTCAATACGCGGCCGGAATCCATCGGCAAGGCCATTCCCAATGCGGAGATTCTGGTCGTCAATGAAGCCGGCAAGCTGTGCGAGCCCGGCGAGGCCGGCGAACTGGTCCACCGCGGCGCACTGGTGGCCCTGGGCTACTGGAACGACCGGGAAAAGACTGCTGAGCGGTTTCGCCCCTGCCCCGGCCAGGACCCGCAACTGCCGGTGCCGGAACTGGCTGTCTGGTCGGGCGACCAGGTGGTCAGGGACGAGGAAGGCTACCTGTACTTTGTCGCCCGCAAGGATGACATGATCAAGACCTCCGGCTATCGTGTCAGTCCCACCGAAGTAGAGGAAATCGCCTACAGCTCAGGGTTGGTCGCCGGCGCGGCCGCGCTGGGATTGAGCCATGCCCAGCTGGGCCAGGCGATATTGCTGGTAGTCACGGCGGGCCAGGATCAGACCGACAGCGACCAGTTGCGGGACGAGCTGATGGGGCTGTACCGGCGAGAGCTGCCCAATTTCATGGTGCCTACAGAGATTGTGGTCAGGGACAGTCTGCCCCACAATCAAAATGGCAAGATCGATCGACGTGCACTGGCTGCCGATTACGCCAACAGGTTTGAGGACACAGAAACTTGACACACGAGAATCAGAAACCAGACACCGCGCCCCCGGTGCGCAAGCGCCCCCAGCACAGCCCACAGACCTACTTCAGTGTAGTGGGCAACTGTCTGCAGGTGCACGGCCAACCACTGACCGCGCTGGCCGAACGGGCGGGCGACCGCGCCTTCTACGCCTACGACAGCGAGGTCATGACCCGGCGGGTACAGGAGCTGCGGGCCTTGCTGCCCGCGGACATAGAGCTCCACTACGCGATCAAGGCCAATCCGATGGCTGAGGTGGTGGCTCATATGGCCGGTCTCACCGATGGCCTGGATGTCGCTTCGGCGGCAGAGCTGACGACCGCATTGGCAACCGGAACCCCGCCAACGGAAATCAGTTTTGCCGGCCCCGGCAAGTCCGCCACCGACCTGCGGGACGCGGTCGATGCCGGTGTCATCATCATTCTGGAATCAAGCACTGAAATGCACAGGGTGGCGGCGCTGGCCGCCGGCACCGGCAGGCGGCCGACCGTCGCCATCCGGGTCAATCCGGATTTCGAACTGAAGGCCTCAGGCATGAAGATGGGTGGCGGACCCAAGCCCTTTGGCATCGATGCCGAGCAGGTGCCGGCGGTAATGGCAGAGCTGGCTACGCTGCCGCTGGATTTCGTGGGCCTGCATATTTTCAGCGGCTCTCAAAACCTGCGGCCGGAAGCCCTGATCGAGGCCCATGACAAGACCGTGGAACTGGCGCTGCGGCTTGCCGCAGCTGCGCCTTACCCAATACGCTGGCTGAATATCGGCGGCGGCCTGGGGGTGCCCTACTTCCCCGGCGAACAGCCACTGGAACTGGCACCGGTAATGGCGAACCTGCAGGGCCTGCTGGGGCAGATCAAAACCGGCCTGCCCCAGGCCCGGGTGGTGATGGAGCTGGGACGCTACCTGGTGGCCGAAGCGGGGCTCTATGTGTGCCGGGTAACAGACAAGAAGGAGTCCCGGGGCCAATTATTTTTGATCACCAACGGTGGACTGCACCATCACCTGGCAGCGTCGGGTAATTTTGGCCAGGTGGTGCGCAAGAACTACCCCGTGTGCATCGGCAACCGGGTAACGGGGGAGGTGCATGAGAATGTCACCATCGTGGGTCCGTTGTGTACGCCACTGGACCTGCTGGCCGAGCGGATGGAGCTGCCAGCCGCGGAAATCGGTGATCTGGTCGTGCTGTTCCAATCGGGAGCCTACGGCTATACTGCGAGCCCTCATCACTTCCTCAGCCATCCGCCGCCACTGGAAATTTTTGCATAAACCGGAATTTCCTTGACTTCTGTCACAAATATTTACACCCAACAGGAAATGAAATATTTCGCTGCTATGCTTCGTTACTACTGAAGACCACGGCCCCCTGAATATATTTGACGCCTGAATCGTCAACAGGAGCGGCGGAAACGCCACAACGGAGCAGGGAGTAAACGAATAATGCTGGCGGGAAGCCTTTTGGGAACAAAACGAATATTCAATCACCATGTTCATGTGGCCTACTTCTGGCTGGCCCTGGTGGATGCGATACTGTTCGTAGCCGCCTGCTATCTGGCCACTTACATCTATTTCATGCCCGAGCCCGGCGCCCTGGAGGAATACCTCCGGTCGCTGCCTCCGCGGGCGGCTGTGTTTGCCGGCATGACGACCCTGGCGATGTTTGCCATGGGATTGTACCAACCGCGGCTGCGGGAGAGCACCAATGGCGTCCTGCTGCGGGTCGGTGGCGCCTTCCTGATGATGATGCTGGGGATGGCGGCACTGGGCTACTTCCTGCCCAGCCTCAACCTGTGGCGCGGTGTGCTGGTCTTCGCGGGCACGATTTCCTTCGCCTCCTGCCTGCTTACCCGTCTCGCCTTCACCAATACCGTCGAACTGGAGCAGTTCAAGCGCCGTGTACTGGTACTGGGCTCGGGCGAGGTGGCCAACAATATTGCCAGCAAGATGCGCCGCAACTGTGACCGTCGCGGATTCCGGGTCCACGGCTATGTGCGGATGCCTGACGACGATACGGTGGTCAGCAACGGCAATGTGATCACCCTGCAGGAGCCCCTCTCCGACTATGTCCGCAATCATGACATCGAACAAGTGGTGGTCGCATTGGACGAGCATCGCAACCAGATGCCTACCGAGGAACTGATGCGGTGCAGGATGATAGGTGTGCCGGTGGTCAGTATTCTCGATTTCTTTGAGAAGGAAGCCAGCAAGGTGCTGGTGGAAGCTGCCAAACCGGAGTGGTTTATTTTTGCCGACGGTTTCCAGAATCAGAATGCCCGCGGCATCAGCAAACGCGCCTTCGATATCTTTGCCAGCTTCGTGCTGCTGATGGCGACCTGGCCGGTGATGCTGCTGACAGTGCTGGCCATCAAGTTGGAAGATGGCTTTGGCGCTCCTGTCATCTTCCGCCAGAAACGGGTGGGCCTGGACGGGCGCATCTTCCAGGTGATGAAGTTCCGCAGCATGACAGTCGATGCCGAAGGTGACGGCAAGGCGCGTTGGGCCACCCCCAATGATGCCCGCGTTACCCGGGTGGGCAAATTCATTCGCAAGACACGGATAGACGAGTTGCCCCAGATCATCAACGTTCTGCTGGGCGATATGGCCTTTGTCGGGCCCCGCCCGGAGCGGCCCGAATTTATCCGGGAACTGTCCGCGCTGATCCCTCATTTTGAAAAGCGGCATTGCGTCAAGCCCGGCATTACCGGCTGGGCGCAACTGAACTACCCCTATGGTGCCTCCCACAATGATGCCAGGCACAAGTTGGAATATGATCTGTACTACGTGAAGAACCAGAGCCTGTTTCTGGACTTCATGGTGTTGCTCAGCACTGTCGAAGTCATCCTGTTCGGCAAGGGCGCCCGCTGACCGCGGGCGCTCTCCCCGCCCTCACAAAGTTACCATCCCTGTTCGCTGTCAGTGTTATCCCCCACCCCTGTTCGCTGTCAGTTTTTTTTACGCCGCGACAAAATGACTGCTTGAGCCAGCGTTAACAGTTCTGTAACCTCTTGCTTTGACACAGGAAAATACAGCTGGCCTGTATCTTGCTCTTCTTTGGTCAATACAACGAAAATTTGTGGAAGGACGCAGGGATGATGGGAACGGTGCTGACTGGCATTGCCGTTTTGGGATTGGGGGCGCTGCTGATCAGCGTGTACGTATTCGCGGCTGCGGCCCGTAATTTTGTATCAGATGACGAAAATGGAGAAGGGGAGTTGCAGCCGGAACCCGGCACCCTGGCATCCATCAACGCACGCAGCGGAGACGACCGCCGCAAAGCCACCCCTATCCTTGTATTTCCCGCTACGATCAACGGCGTGTTGATTCCTGAAGAACGGCGCCGACTACCTGACCGGCGCTATCGCCGCTGACCCACCCCGATACACGCCCCGCATGGCAAACTGGCTGAA
The DNA here is from genome assembly GCF_010669285.1 of Kineobactrum salinum. Classification (GTDB taxonomy): domain Bacteria; phylum Pseudomonadota; class Gammaproteobacteria; order Pseudomonadales; family Halieaceae; genus Kineobactrum; species Kineobactrum salinum. Next base: position 1,025,489 of record NZ_CP048711.1, read on the forward strand.
GTGCAAGGCGTAACGACTGCATGGCATAATGACTGCGTGGCATAACGACTGCATGGCCTAACTGCTTTCCCAAAGCGACCCTTGCCTTCTGCAGGGCTGGTTTAGAATTATCCTTATGCTGGAGCGGCTTGTAGGACTCTCTTTGCAGGGGTGAGCGATCTTCGCAGAGGGTGAGCGATGGTGCGCTTCCTCCGTCAGCGCACCCTATATTCGCTCCACCAGATATCCCGCATAGGGTGCGTTGAGGCACGAAACGCACCGCATATACCGACACAGCACCGCCAGCTCCCATAGGGTGCGTTGAGGCACGAAACGCACCGCATATACCGACACAGCACCGCCAGCCCGCATAGGGTGCGTTGAGGCATGAAACGCACCGCAATACCGACAAAGCACCGCCAGCCCCATAGGGTGCGTTGAGGCACGAAACGCACCGCAATACCGACACAGCACCGCCAGCCCGCATAGGGTGCGTTGAGGAACGAAACGCACCGCATATACCGGCGAAGCGCCCAGGGATGGGCAAAAATGCGGTGCCAGACGCCGCAAGTGGTGGCGATGAAGCCTCGGAGTACCCGCGGTGCGACGCGACACAGTATTCGTCAGGGCACCCCTCAAACAACGCGAAGGACCCCAGCCCGCCGCTGCTCCATACAACGTCTCGACCAGGCCATGGCGCTACGCGCCATGGCTGACGCACACAAAAAAGGCGGGAAGCTTTCGCTTCCCGCCCTGTACCATTACCTTGGGTTGCTTTTCTTACCGCTGCTGATTTCCTCGCGGTAATCTACTGCCGGGAATCAGGCAGCCAGCTTGCGGCGGCGAGAGTAGCCCAGCCCCAGCAGACCGAGACCCATCAGAGCCAGAGCTCCCGGAGCAGGTACAGGCTGTTGCGTAATCAGGATCCCGAAGGGAACACTGGTGGCCTCATCTTCAGGCGTGGTGAAACCGAAGCAGCCATTGGCAGCACCAGCAGCGGCGCAAGTGGCATTAGGCAGCGGTACCAGCGCACCACCCAGGGTAACAACGCTGATGAAATAGGTTTCACCCTGGAAGTCAAATGAGTTGTTCAGCGACTCAAATGAGATCACAAAGATGTCATCACAGACTGAGTCGCTAGCAAACTCACAGGGGCCTTCATTCAATGTTTCGGTAAACTGGACATTGAAAGTGATCGAATCGTTGAAGGCCTGACCTTCGTCCGGATCAGCCGCAACCAGGTTCAATGTGGTGGTCAACATCGCGTCGGTCAACGTGGCAAAGCTTGAGCTGATCGAGTTGTTGTTGTGGGTCACGACAGTGGTCGGGGCCACCGGACCATTGGTGAAGACACTGCCAGTGGACAGTGTGTTGTCAACCAGCAGCGCACTGCGGTTGCCGCCGGGAACCGCGATGCTGCCGCCAGTGGCGCCCCAGCTGATTTCCGTATCATTCTGGATTGGGTCGCCATTGCCGGGACTGAAGACTGCACTATCCCACGTGGTAACTACTTCATAGTCCCACTCGATGATGGCAGCCGAAGCCCCCGTTGACAGCAGGCTCGCTCCAGCCAGAGCAAAGGCGCCTACCAGCCCTTTTGCAAAATTAGATGTTTTCATGTCGATCTCCTGATTTAAATTCCGGACCCCAAGGTCTGGTCACAAAATATAAAGCAGTTATCGTGCCAACAAAATATTTTCTTTATTATCAATAACTTGTAGTTTGTACGAATCTGACAGAAGGCGGAGTTGTAAAAAAAATCGACACTGTTCAACCCTTTTCCCCGTAGTGGGAGGAGTCGTACGAGGCCCGCTATTGCGGGATCAGGACACCATCCGCCGGGCCTGTTGCGGCGCATCCATGGCCTCGGCCAGTACAACCCGGTTCCTGCCGCTCTCCTTGGCCTGGTACAGGGCGTTGTCCGCCGCCAGAAACAGCCCTTCCGCGCTCTGTTCATCGCTGTAGGCAGCGGCCCCGACGCTACAGGTAATGCTCAATTCAGGGCCGACGGCGGACAGATCCAGCGACTCGATGCTGCGGCGAAGACGTTCGGCAATGGCCACTCCGGCAGGCGACGGGGTCATCGGCAACTGGACGCCGAATTCCTCTCCGCCCAGCCGGCCGACGATGTCCGACTTGCGCAGTTGCGCCTGCAGCGCCGTGGAGGTTTGTACCAGCACCTGATCCCCGGCTACATGGCCATAGGTATCGTTCACTGACTTGAAATAGTCCACATCCAGCACCAGCAGGCACAATGGTTGCCGGTAGCGGCCGGCCATCGCGATATTCGTCTCCAGCACCTCAAAAAAATGGCGGCGATTGGGAATGTCAGTAAGGTGGTCGGTGCGCGATTCCGCCCGCAACAGGGCGCTCAGGCAGCGCTGCTGCCGGTAGAGCACCAGCATGATCAGCAACAACAGCGCCATCAACGCCAACAGCAATGTCAGGGAGGTTTCGGTAACCGTGGTGCCCAGCAGCTCCAGCGCCCGGGCGGGCATCGGCAGCAGTGCAATCAGCGCAACCAGCGCCCCGGGCGATCGCAGGCGGTGGGCCTCAGCGCCGCCCGAAGCGCTGGCGGGTGGCTTTGCGGGGCAGGCCAGCGCCGCTCCCGTCGCTGTCACCATCGACACTCAGCCCGCATCTTGCAGGGCGGGGTTGCACAGCGGCCGCCCCGGCACAAGACCCCCGCCTGCCATCCCGGCTACATTGCCAGCTACCTGGAATTCCTCGGCTTCGTTCAGCATTGCTTTGCATTCCCCCCGGGCGGTATTCACGGGCCTGATACAGCTCCCCCAACCTGCTAATTTTGCATTGCCCCGCAGGAAATACAAGCGGAATGTCAAATGGTGAAATAACCGCTGTGCCGAATCTGTTAAACTGTGCCCTCTCACATTATCCGGGGTTATCAATTGCCTTTCATGATCACACGCACGAATGGCGGCATACGATGGCGCAGACGGGTGCTGGCTGCCTTTCTGGCAGTCACTGTATCCGCCGCAGCCGCGCAGAGCAGCGGACAAGAGGAGTCCGCCGAACCGGCATCGAATGCTGCCATTGAATCGGCCAGCGCAGAAGACGAAGCAGTCTCGGCATCCGATGCCGATGCCGATGCCGATACCGATACCGATACCGATACCGATACGGATACGGATACGGATACGGATACGGATACGGAGAATACTGCCACTGGAGACGAAGCCGCGACGCTGAAGCGCAGTATTCCCCAGGCCCGGCATGTCCCGCTCGACGCACCCATTACTGTGCCGGACACGCCCTCTTCTGACACCTCCGATTCCGCCGCGGCCGATGCCACACCGAAGGAGGCCGAGGCCGGCATTTCCGAAGAGACAACGGCGGAAACTGACGATTCGGAGCCCGAGATACCCCACCTGATTCTGTTGGGCACTGAAGTACCGCCCAACACCTCGACCCGCCTCGCCTGGGCGCCCACCCAGTCCTTCGAAGGCATTTACATCGCCACCCCGGTGCTGGTGGTAAACGGTATTGAAACCGGGCCCACGCTATGCCTGACCGCGGCCCTGCACGGCGATGAGCTCAACGGTATCGAGACCGTGCGCAGGGTGCTGTACAACCTGGACCCGGCCAAGTTGAAGGGTGCGGTAATAGGTGTCCCCATCGTCAACCTGCAGGGCTTTCACAGTGGCTCGCGCTACCTGAGCGACCGCCGCGACTTGAACCGTCATTTTCCGGGGGACCCGGAGGGTAGCTCCGCCGGGCGTCTGGCACATTCCTTTTTCCACGAAGTGATCAAGCATTGCAGCGCGGTGGTGGACCTGCACACGGGCTCCTTCTACCGCACCAACCTGCCCCAGTTGCGGGGCGATCTCAGCAATCCCCAGGTAGTGCAACTGACCAAGGGCTTCGGCTCCACGGTGGTACTGCACAGTGAAGGCACCAGCGGCACATTGCGCCGCGCGGCTGTGGAAGCCGGCATCCCGGCGGTGACGATGGAGGCCGGCGGTCCTTCCGTGCTGGACGAAGCGAGTGTCAGTCACAGCGTGAAGGGTATTCGCAGCCTGCTCAACCACCTGGGCATGACCAGCCGCTTCAGCCTCTGGGGCGACCCGGAACCGGTCTATTACAACTCGGCGTGGCAGCGGGCCCCGGTGGGCGGCATTGTCTTCAGCCGGGTGAGCCTGGGACAAACCGTGAAAGAGGGCGAGGAACTGGCCACGGTGACCAATCCGATTACCAATGTGCGCACCCGTATCCATTCAAGCTACAACGGCCGCATTATCGGCATGGCACTGAACCAGGTGGTACAACCCGGCTTCGCCACCCACCATATCGGTATCGCCGCGCCGAAGGAACAGGTAAGCCCGCCGGCCGAGGTGGCCGCTGCGCCATCCACGGCGCCGGAAGATGATGCCGCAAAACCGGAGGCTGACAGTCAGGGCGATGACAACACAGCAGCAGTGGCAGCGAACAATGAAGAAAATGGCCACCGCGAAAGCACGGAAGCAGCGGAAACCGGCGAGCAGGACGAAGAACTGGAGGAAGACTGAGCCCTGCCCAAGCCAGGGGCAGGACTGAGCCGCGTACCGGCCTCAGTCCGAGCGCCGGGTGATGAAGCGTCCCTGCGCATCCAGATCCAGACAGCGGTTGCGGCCCGCCAGCAGTGCCAGCAGCATCGCCGCCACGACCACCAGCGTGAGCAGCAGCCAGACCTGCGTCATGCTCGCCTCAAACTCCAGCAACAGGCCCACCGCCAGTGGTCCCAGAGCCGCGACGCAGTAGCCGATACCCTGGGTCATGCCCGACAATTGTCCAGCGATCACCGGATTGGCGCTGCGCAGCACCAGCAGCGTCAACGCCAGGCTGAAACTGCCCCCCTGCCCCAGCCCCAGCGCGATCACGCCGGGCCAGCGCAACATGGGCGGACCCTGCAACAGACAGTAGAAACCCACCCCCACCAGGCTCAGCAGCAATAGCAGCATCGGGCGTTGGTCCCGCCCCAGCCGGGCCAGCCAGGGAGCCGCCAACGCCGAAAACAATTGTACGAATACCGATACCGCCAACAGCAGGCCGGCTTCCGCTTCACCGACATTGCGGCGCTGCAGCAGGGTGGGCAGCCAGCCGAACGCAATATAGGCCAGCGACGACTGGCTGCCCATCAGCAGGGTGACCTGCCAGGCCAGCGGCGATGCCAGCAGCCCCCTGCCCGGCCGGTCCTGCGGACGACTGACCCGGCCCGGCCACGGATGCGGCATCATGATGCGCCAGCCCAGCAGCGCGGCGGCGGCCAGCAAGGACCAGCTCGCCAGGCTGGCATCCCAGCCGCCCAGCCAGTCCGCCAACGGAATGCTGAGGCCGGCCCCGAGCGCGCCGCCCAGGCACAACGCCATGGTATAGACCCCGGTCATCAGATCCGCGCCCCGCGGCAGCTCGCGCTTGACCAACACCGGCAGCACTGTGCCGCTGATACCGATCGCGGCGCCCGCCAGGGCGGTGCCCAGGAACAACAGGCCCACACTGTGGCTGGCGCGCAGCCATAGCGCGAGCGCCAGCAACAGCAGCGCCAGCGACAGAGTGCGCTCGATACCGAGCCGGCGGCTCAACCAGGGCGCCAGCGGCGCGAACAGACCCAGGCACAGCACCGGCATCGTGGTCAGGGCGCCCACCGCCGCGGCGGACAGGCCCAGGTCAGCCTGTATCCTGGCCAGCACCGGGGCGAGAGAAGACAGGGCCGGACGCAGGTTCAGCCCCACCAGGATCATCAGCAGCAGAAAGCCGGGACGCATACCAGTACTCTTTCACGGTGATTTTGACGGATTCAGCCAGCCCTGAAGCGGTCCAGTGCCTAGTCCTCGATAAAGGAGCGCGCCATCACATTGCTGGCGGGCTGCAACAGATACTGCAACAACGTGCGGCTGCCGGTGTTGATCAATACTTCCGCCGGCATGCCGGGGACCAACCGCATCTGTGGCATGCGGGCCAGGCTGGCCGGGTCGACCTCGACCTGGGCCAGGTAGTAGGGCGTGCCGGTAGCCTCCCGCAGCAGGCGATCGGCCGAGATATTGAGAATGGAGCCCTGGGCCACCAGCGTGGTAGCACCCTTGAAGGCGCTGAAGCGGATCCGGGCGCTGTCGCCGGCCTGGACCCGGTCGATGTCGCCCGGGGCGATCTCCGCGTCGATCACCAGTTGTTGCTGCTCCGGCACGATATCCATCAGCGAGGTGCCGGGCCCGATCACACCGCCCACCGTGTGCACGGCCAGACCGAGTACCACGCCGCTCACCGGAGCGCGAATCACAGAGCGGGCAATCCGGTCTTCTATCGCCCGCAGCCGCTCCCCGAAATCATACAGTTTTGCCTGGACCTCCTCCAGCTCGTCGACAATTTCCCGGTGACGATTCAGGTCCAGCTGGATGATCTGCAGCCGGGTTTCGCCGATGCGGATCTCGTTGCCGGCAATTCTCGACAGGGCCTCGGCATTTTCGCCCACCAGGCTGGCCTGCTCCCGTTCCATCTCGGTGAGGCGTTGTTTGCCGGTAAAGCCCTGTTCCTGCAGGCGCCGCAGGTCCCGAATCTCCACCGCGTAGGACTCCAGCAGGCGGCCATTGCTGTCGCGCACCGCGCCTATGCCCTCGTTCTGGGCACTGAGCTGGTCGATGCGCTGCTCCAGCACCTCCCGTTCCCCCGCGCTGGCCTCCCGCCTGGCACGAAACACGGCGTCCTGGCTGGCGATGGCCGCATCCACCCGGGTGTCACTCAGCCCGGTCAGTTCCAGCGGATACACCACGGCGTCCAGATCGTCCCGTTCCGCCAGCAGGCGCGCCTCCAAGGCCTTCAGGCTCACGTACTGGCCGCGCAGCACCGTGCGCTCCGCCGCCAGCTGGGTCGTGTCCAGCCGTACCAGTGGCTCACCCTGGCTGACATGGGCACCTTCGGCGACCAGGATTTCCTCGACGATCCCGCCCTCCAGGTGCTGCAGGGTCTTGCGGTAGTCCTTGACCGTGACCACGCCAGGTGCCAGCGCCGCGCTTTCCAGCGGCGCCAGCGCAGCCCAGCCGCCGAAGACCACAAAGGTGAGCAACACGATCACGGCTCCGATCCAGCGGTAACGCAGATCGCTGGCGTCGGGTGGCAGTTGGGCGGCCGCCGTCATCCGCTCGTCGTCCCGGAGCCGGCGGCCTGCCTGCGCGCCAGCGCAGCGCTGCGCTGTGTATCCATTTTGGCCAGGACCTCTGCTTTGGGCCCGTACAGCACCACCCGGCCCTCCTTCAGCACCAGCAACTTGTCCACCGCAGCGAGGATTGTGTTGCGATGGGAGATCACGATGATCGTCGCGCCGCGCTGCTTCTCTGCGCGCAGCGCATTGATCAGGGCGTGCTCGCCCTCATCGTCGAGGTTGGAATTGGGCTCATCCAGCACGATCAGCTGAGGGTTCCCGTACAGCGCCCGCGCCAGCGCCAGCCGCTGGCGCTGACCGGCCGACAGCGCGCTGCCCGCGTCGCCGATTTCCATGTCATAGCCCTGGGGCAGCCGCAGGATGGCATCGTGTACGCTGGCCAGTTTGGCCGCGGCCACCACCCTGGCCGGATCGATCTCGCCGAAGCGGGCGATATTGGCACTGACGCTGCCGTCAAACAGCTCCACATCCTGGGGCAGGTAGCCGACATGCGGGCCCAGCTCGGCGCGATCCCAGCTGAAAATCTCCGCCCCGTCCAGCCGCATGCTGCCTGTGGTGGTCGGCCAGATGCCCAGGATCGCCCGCGCCAGCGAGGTCTTGCCGGAGGCGCTGGGGCCGATCAGCGCTACCGCCTCGCCCGGTTCAATCCGGAAGCTGGCATTGCGCACCACCAGAAAGCGCTGCCCCGGCGGCGCCAGCGACACGTTTTCCGCTGCCACCAGACCCTTTGGTGCCGGCAGGGACATGCGCTGCCGGCGTTCGGGAATCCGGCTCAGCAACTCCTGCAGCCGCTGATAGTGCAGCCGCGCCTGCACCCACTGGCGCCAGCTGCCGATCACCATGTCCACCGGCGCCAGCGCCCGTCCCAGCAGGATCGAACCGGCGATCATGACGCCCGGGGTGATGCGCTGGTCGATCACCAGCCAGGCTCCCAGGCCCAGGATCAGGGACTGCACCGCCAGCCGGAATACCCGCGACACCGACGCCAGCAGGCCGGCGCGGGCCGAAGCCCGGGTCTGGCTGGCCAGTACCCGATAGTGCAACTGCTGCCAGTGCCGGCGCACATCCGCCAGCATGCCCATGGACTCCACCACCTCGGCATTGCGCAGGTTCTTCACCACAAAAGCGTTGCTGTCCAGCGAGGCCGCGCCCGCTTCCTGCAACGGCGCCCGGCTCAGGTTGGCGTTGAGCAGGGCCAGGCCCAGCAGCACGGCCGCGGACACCAGCGCCACCAGGCCGAACAGCGGATGCAACAGATACAGCACCAGCAGATAGACCGGCAGCCAGGGCGCGTCAAACAGCGCCACCGGGCCAGAGCCGGCAATGTACTGGCGCAGCCCGGCCAGATCGGTCAGTGCCTGGCCCTGGGCGGCCTTACCGCCGGTATACAGCGCCTCGCGGAAGGACAGGCCAAATACCCGCTGGTCCAGCAGCAGTTGCAGACGCAGGCCCAGGCGCAGCAGAATCTGGCCGCGCACCCACTCCAGGGCGCCTATGGTGAGGAACATCAGCAGGACAACCAGCGTGAGCATGAGCAGCGTGGGGATGCTGCCGCTGGTGATGACGCGGTCGTACACCTGCAACATGTAGATGGCCGGGGCCAGCAGCAGCAGATTGATACCGCAGCTGAACAGCGCCACCGCCAGCAGCGAGGAGCGGCAGCCCGCAAGCGCCCGGTAGAGCTCCCCGTGTTGCCCGGAAGCGGTCACGGGGAAGACCCTGGCGGCCGGTATTCACCCGCAGCGATAGCCATCACCCCACGTCGTTGAACCACAGGTCGTACTGGCGCTCTTCAAACAGGAAGATACCGGTGCCCGAGCCGTCGGCCAGCGGGTCATCATAGAGGTCCGCAGCGGTCAGTTCGCCGGGGGCGAAATCGCCGGACAGGCCAAACACGGTAAAGGCGAGATCACTGGTGGCGCGGAAGTCGCCGTCACCGTCGGCGTCCACGTAGACCGCGATGGCATCCTGACCTTCCTGCTGGGGATCGAAGGGCCGGTATTCCACCCGCAGGCCACGAAAAGCTTCGGACCCGGCATCGAAGAAGAAATCCTCGGCGACGCTGTCCTGCCCTTCACCCAGTGTCTCGTAGGTAAAGCCCTCCAGACCCACGAAGGTGAACAGAATGTCCTGCACCGGCACCCGACTGCCGGGATCACCCACCCCGGTGGAGCCGGGGTCCAGCAGATAGTCGGTGATGCCCAGATCGATCAGGTTGAACTTGTCCTGGCCGCCCAGCAGGCTATCCGGGACAACCGCATCGACATCAAGGCCTGAAAAAATATCGTAATTGCCACCCTGGGACTGCCCGGGAGAACGGTAGACCACCTCGAACGACAGCGGCACATTGGTCTCGGTATTCAAATCCTCCACCGTCAGGTCCAGCAGGCCGTCCGTGAAGTCACTGCTCTGCTCCACCTGGACCAGCAGGTTTTCGAGCCCCATCGCATCGGTCCCGTCCTCCACCACATAGCGGGCCTGCAGGTTCTCGGACTGGTCGGAGATCTCGAAATTGACGACCGGCTGGTCGAACTCGTCGACGGTGTCGAAGAAGCTGAACATGGACGCGAATTGCAGATCGATGTTGGTGTCGTATACCGGGAACACCAGCAGGTCCTGGGCGGCATTGAAGTCCTCCACGATATCCGGGCCGGAGTCGTTCTCATTGGACACGTCGGGGCCGGTATACGGCAGGATCTCCAGCGCAAGGCCGGTGGGTATATCGTAGTTGTCGGCGAAGTAGAAGCGGTCGCGCCCCTCGCCGCCCACCAGGGTATCGCGCCCCGCGCTCGCGTAGATATGGTCGTTGCCCACGCCGCCATCGACGTAGTCGAAGCCGTCGCCGCCGAACAGCAGGTCACCGTCGGCAACGTAGACATAAGGAGCGTCCGGATCCCCCGCTGGCGCATCGCGCAGATGGCCGTAGAGTTCGTCTTCGCCGGTCCCGCCCAGGAGGATGTCGGCACCCTCGCCACCCTCGACGCGGGCCGTATCCAGGGCCCCGACGAAGACATCGTCGCCGGCCCCGGCAAAGTAACTGTTGCTACCGGCATAGCTGGGATCGAAATTGCTGTTGCCGTAGAAAATATTGTCGCCGGCGTTGCCGATGATGCGGTAGCCGGAGTAGGGAAAATCACCACCGGGTGCATCGAAAGGCGCCACTGAGCCGACCAGGATATCCAGCGCGGCGGTGCCGGTAGCGGAGAAATCAAAGGTACCCATCACGCTGTCGTAGCTCAGGAAGGTCTCCGACTGGGCAGCAAACAGCTCGCCGTCCGTGATGTCATAGATCACGCCGTCGCTGGCTATCGTGGCTTCGGTCAGTTGCAGGATGGCAAAGCCATTCAGCGCGATTGCGTCCACCGGCTGGTAGCTGTTCAGGTTGCCCACGGAAATGGCACTGTCGGGCAGTCCCGAGCCGGTCAGGCTCAGCCCGGTGCGGGTTACTTCGGACAGGTCCAGACTGTCGATCTGGTAGGGCACACCCAGCAGCTCCGACAGGTCCTGGGAGATCTGGGCCAGATCCAGATTCTCCGAAATGGTCAACCCGAGAGTCCCGAAGGCTGCGTCAGACAGTTTTAAAGATGCCATATCCCTACCCCAAGCAAATAGTGTGTATCGATCGCGCGGGCTGCGTCACAGCCTGCGCTCTCAGAATGATGCTTCCCAGCGCATGCCGAATGAAACGATCTCCCCACTCAGGCCATCGTAACTGCCCAGCGCCTGATAGGAGACAAAGCCGCTCAAGCCGTAGGCGAACTGGGCAGCGACGCCGGCGCCATAGACCATGTATGTGGTATCGGGATCATCGACCTGGATTTGCAGTATCTCCTCCGCCACCTCGTCGGCAAAGGGATCGTTGGCGAAGCGATAGCGGACGCCATCGGCGCTGTCTTCCAGTTCGCGGGTATACTCGAGCCGCAGATAGGGCGTCACCACCCCCCAGCTGGGCAGAAAGCTGTAACTGACCTGGCCACTGGCGGTCAGGCTCATGGACTGCACACTCTGATCGCCGACAACGAGGTCGAGGCCCTGGGCGCCGGTCTCGGTAAAGCCGTCGACCTCGCCATCGAGGTAGAAAAAACGTATCAGGGGATCGAGCTTGAGCGATCCCCGGCTCCAGGTATAGCCCGCGTTGACACTGACATAGTACTCTGAACCATCGGTAGAGCCGGTGGCCACGCGGTCGACCGTGCTGGCATAGTCCTCGTAGAGGATTCTGCGCTCTGTATCGATATCGGACCAGCCGTAACTGAAGATGCCGTCCACATAGCCATTACCTGAATACAGGCTGCCATAGAGTGCCAGCGAATAGTTGTCGGTGCGGGTTTCACCCGAATCCTGGTCGAAATTGACTTCGGCCTGGCCCACCGAGACCGAGGCGCCGACGAAGGCGTTGTCGGTGAGCCGGTAGTCGGCTCCCAGGGTCAGGGTCTGGGCGTCAAAATCGAAGCCGGATTCCAGCGCGGTGGTGTCCTGGTCACCGAAGCTGAGATCGCCGCGCACAAACAGACCCAGCCGGCTGGTCGCCAACATCTCGTCGCCACTGGCGCCGATGCCCATGGCGCCCAGACTCTCATCCAGCATGCGCTCCAGCTCCTGGCCCGAGACCGTGCTGTTGCCGTAATTCAGGTTCAGACCGGCGAGGCTGACACCCCGCGAGCCCCCGCGTACTCTCGACATGCGGCCACCGATACTGCGAAAACGGGAGAAGGACAGCACCCGCACTGCCTTGCCGATCGCCGCCAGCTCTTCCGGCGTAATCGCCTTCAGCGCCGCCAGCGCCTGCTCCGCCGTCGTGCCCTGCTGGCGCAGGCTGGTGCACAGCTCCAGCAGGTCCTGCTGGGCTTCATCGCCGGGCTGCAGCCGGGTACAGATGCTGTCGATCCGCCGCGACAGGCGCAATTCATTCGGCGTGGCATCCGCCACCACACTGGTGCCGTCGGCATCTTCCTTGCCGGTCACGCCGTCGTCGCCGGTTTCATCGGCGTCCACTGCCAGAGTCACGGTGGCGATATTGGACTCCAGACCATCGGCAGCGCGCACCAGGTAGGTGAAGCTGTCAGTGCCGGAGAAGCCGGCAAATGGCCGGTAGACAAAACTGCCATCGGCATTCAGCTCCAGCTCGCCGCCTTCGGGGTCTGACACCTTGACCGCTTCCAGTTGACCGGGGTTGGCATACAGGTCGTTGTCCAGCAGGTTGCCATTGGTGTAGTCGCCGCCGAAATCATCGTCCACCGCGATCGGCGGCGCACCCGGCCCGGGGTGGGCACCGAGAGGTTCACCGTAACCACGTCGCTGTTCAACTCGCCGTCCGAGGCGCGGTAACTGAATGAGTCCGGGCCCACATAACCGGTATTGGGCGTATAGGAGAAGCTGCCGTCGGCATTGAGCTGCAGGCTGCCGTTACTGGTGCTGTTGACCAGAATCGCGGTGAGGCTGTCGCCGTCGGGATCACTGTCGTTGGCCAACACATTGGCGCCCGCGAAGTCGCTGCCGAAGTCATCCGCGACGGCCTGGGGAGCGCGGTTTTCGGGTTCCGCTACAGTCAGCGTCACCGTGGCCACGTTGCTCTGCGCCTGGCCGTCAGAGGCCCTGTAGGTAAATGAGTCCTCGCCGGCAAAGCCCTCGTTCGGCGTATAGCTGAAGCTGCCGCTGGCGTTGAGTACCAGGCTGCCGTTCTGGGGGGAACCGACCAGCACCGCAGTGAGACTGTCGCCATCGGCATCGCTGTCATTGGCCAGCACGTTCTGGCCCGCATAGTTTTCCCCGAACACATCGTTGGCCGCGACCGGCGCGGTGTTGGGGGCTGGACGGTACCGCAGGCCGGGTCGACGCTGTTGTGGTAAGTGTTGGTGATAGTGACAATCGGCAGGCCCAGGATATTGTCGTTGCCGTCGAACAGGGCCAGCCGCACCTCCTGATTGAGCGTCGCGCTGTCCTCGAACACATACACCAGGCAGGCGCCCTGGCCACTGAACCCCGTTAGCAGCGCGCCCGGGTCGCCAGGGCTCACATTCTCCGAGGCCAGCACCTCGACCCTGACAATCGCCGGATCACCGAATTCGAGGCTCTGGTCGCGTCCTACCGCGACAGTGGCGGCATTGGCGGCAGCCGTAAACCCCCCCGCGAGCCCGACCAGACCGAGCCCGAGTAAGCGATAGATGTTCATCCTGAAATGATTCTCCCCCAGAGTATCCTGCCCGTGCCTGCTCACGGGATTCACGTTCAACCTGCAGCGCGTACAGTACGCGCTACCGGGCTCGATTTATTGTTCGCCCGACATAGTATGCCACAGGAATCGGCGGGGGCCATGGACAATCCGGCAACATTGCAGTTTCATGCCGGCTGAGCACCAAGGTATAGAGACCCCACCGGGCTGATTGCCCGGCACGAAGATCTAGATTTCCCAGTTGTGGGGCTGCCCGCCGCGGGCCTCGTCCTCCACCGTCATCACGTGCTTGACGGCGTGATGCTGGGACATGAAGACCTTGCCGCTGAGATCCTCCAGAAAATGGGTATGGCGCAGCACGTCCATCACCGGCCCCTTGACCTCCGACAGGTGCAAGCTGATATCGCGTTCCCGCAATTGCCGGTTGATGGACTCCAGCGCCTCCAGGGCACTCAGGTCAATCTCATTCACCGCGGTGCACATCAGGATTACATGCCGCGTCTCGGGCCGCTCCTCGAGCAGCGCATAGAGGCGCGACTCCACGAAACTGGCGTTGGCAAAATACAGGCTTTCGTCGATCCGCAGCGACATGATGTCGCTGCGGGTGATCACTTCGTGGCGCTCGACGTTGCGGTAGTGCTCGGTGCCCGGCACCTCGCCCACCACCGCCATATGCGGGCGGGAGGTCTTGTACAGGTGCAACGCCAGGGACACCAGCACGCCACAGGCAACCCCGATTTCCACCCCCAGCCCCAGGGTGACACCAATGGTTATCGCCACGGCAATAAAATCCGACAGGCCGTAGTCCCAGGTCCGCTTGAGGATAGAAAAATCCACCAGCGAGAGCACTGCGACAATGATTGTGGCCGCCAGGGTGGCATTGGGCAGATAGGCCAGAAAAGGCGTGAAAAACAGCGCCGCCAGCGCAATGCCGGCGGCTGCGATTATGCCCGCAGCCGGTGTGGCCGCGCCGGCATCGAAGTTGACGATGGAGCGGGCGAAGCCCCCGGTTACCGGAAAACCGCCGGAAAAGGCCGCCGCGATGTTGGAGGCCCCCAGCCCGATCAACTCCTGGTCGGGCACGATCCGCTGGCGGCGCCGGGCGGCCAGGGTATGGCCCACGGACACGGATTCAACAAAGCCGATAATGGAGATCAGCAGCGCCGACACCAGCAACTCGCGCCACGCCGGATGCAGCAGCGCCGGCACCACGAACTCCGGCATGCCGCTGTCAACCTGACCGACCAGCGCAACCCCACGCGCTCCCAGGTCCAGCCACCAGGCGATCACAGTGGTGCCTATCACAGCCAGCACCGGCCCGGTACGGGTCAGCAGGTCAGCCCCGAAGTCCGGCATGCCCAGCCACAGCAGCAGCGGTTTCAGGCCGCTGCGCACCCACAACAGAAACAACAGCGTCGCCCCTCCCAGCAGCACGGTGGGCAGATGCAGCGCCGTGGCCTGGCCTGCGAGGCTCAGCAACAGATCCAGCAGATTATCACCGCCGGCCCTGACGCCCAGCACATGCCCGACCTGGTTGACCGCAATGATGACGCCGGAGGCAGTAATGAAACCGGCGATCACCGGGTGAGACAGGAAATTGGCCAGGAAACCCATCCGCAGCAGGCCAAACAGCAGCAGCATTCCCCCGGACATCAGCGCCAGCAGCACCGCCGCCTCGATATAGGCGCTGCTGCCCGGCTGGGCGATCTGACCCACCGCCGAGGCAGTCATCAGCGACACGACTGCCACTGGCCCCACCGACAAGGTACTGCTGGTGCCGAAGATCGCATAGGCCACCAGCGGCAACATGCTGGCAAACAGGCCCATTTCCGCCGGCAGTCCGGCCAGCATCGCATAGGCCAGCGACTGGGGAATCAGCAGCATTGTGACAATCACCGCAGCCAGGCCGTCGCTGGCCAGGGCCTGACGATCGTAGCGCCGTCCCCAGTCCAGTATCGGCAGGTAGCGCTTCAGCCCGTTCAAGGCAGGCTCCGTCATTCGTAGGACAGTGCCGTGGCCTTGCCGTGGAATACGCGATAGACATAGACGGTATAGAACAGGATCATCGGCAGCGTAATCAGCACTCCGACAAGCGTAAACAACAGCGAATCCACTGAGGCTGCCGCCTCCCATATGGTCATGCGGCCTATGATCACGTCCGGGAACACACTGTAGGCCAGGCCCAGCGTGGCCAGCAGGCAGATCGACACGGTGGCGGCATAGAGTAGCCAGCCCCGGGCACGGATGCGCTCCTTGCTCTGCCGCAACAACAGCACATTGGCCCCGAAACACAGTGCGCTCAGCAGCGGCACCGGCGCCAGCAGCAGCGCATTGGGAAAACTGAACCACTTGGCGGCGATACTGCTGCTGACCAGCGGGGTGGCAATGGACACCAGCAACAGGCCCAGCCCCATGGGCCATATCGCCCGCTGCGCCCAGACAATCACCCTGTCCAGCAGTTCACCCTCGGTCTTGATCAGCAGCCAGCCACAGCCCAGTACCAGATACAGGGCCGGCAGCGTCAGGCCGATCAGCGCTGCAAACAGCAGCCCCCGGGGCGACACCTCCAGCCCCGTGACATAGGCTCCCAGCATCCAGCCCTGCGCCACCGATGCGATCAGCGAACCGGCAAAAAAGGCCCGGTTCCACAACTGTTTGCGGTGATCGCCCGCCTTGACCCGCAGGTCGAAGGCCACCCCGCGCAGGATCAGGGCCATCAGCATGATCGTCACCGGCAGGTACAGGTGGGTCAGCACTATCCCGTGGGCGACCGGGAAGGCGATCAGCAGCACACCGACCCCCAGCACGATCCAGGTTTCGTTCGCATCCCAGAATGGTCCGATGGAGGCTACCATGAGATCCTTTTCCGCCTCGTTCCCCAGCGGCAACAGCATGCCCACGCCGAGGTCATAACCGTCCAGGATCACATAGATCAGCAGCGCCAGCCCCATCACCGCCATGTAGACAACCGGCAACCAGTATTCCATCTCAGGCCTCCTTGAACGGCAATACCGGCGCGTTTTCCAGCGAACGCGCGGGCTTGAGCGCCAGTTGGCGCAGCGCACCGATATATGACGCCAGCAAAAAAACATACAGCAGCAGATAGCCCGCCAGGGTACTGCCTACCGTTCCCGCGCTGTGGTCCGCCACCACATCCGCGACCCGCAGTACACCGCTGACGATCCAGGGCTGGCGCCCGATTTCAGTCACATACCAGCCAGCCAGTACTGCCACCCAGCCGGAAAAGGTCATCCACGCCAGCGCGCGCAATACGCCCGGGCCGCAACGGCGGCCGCCGCGCAACTGCCAGGCCGCGTACCAGGACACCAGCAGCATCAGCACCCCGATCCCCAGCATCACCCGAAAGGACCAGAACACCATCGCCACCGGCGGGTGGTCGGCGCCGAAATCGTTGAGTCCGCGCACCTCACCGTCGGGCTCGTGGGTCAGGATCAGACTGGCTGCCTTGGGGACTTCCAGCGCGAAGCGGTTGCTGCGCGAGTCCTCGTCCGGCAGTCCCGCCACGAGGAAGGGCGCGCCGCGCCGGGTTTCCCACAGCGCCTCCATGGCGGCAACCTTGGCCGGCTGGTGCTCCAACGTATTGAGTCCGTGCAGGTCGCCGAGAAAGATCTGCAGCGGAATGAGCCAGGCCGCCATCGTCACGCCGGTACGCATCACCCGCCAGGTACCGGGACCGTCCACCCCGCGCCGGGCCCGCCAGGCACTGACACCGGCGATCAGGAAAGCGCTTGTGAGAAAGGAGGCGACCAGCATGTGCAGGAAGCGGTAGGGAAAGGAGGGGTTGAAAATGACCTCCCACCAGCTCTCCACCATGATGATGCCATCCTCGATACGGTGGCCCGCAGGCGTCTGCATCCAGGAGTTCAGGCTCAGTATCCAGAACGCGGACAGGGTGGTACCAAAGGCCACCAGGAAGGTGCTGGTGAGATGCATCCTGTTGGACACCCTGTCCTTGCCGAACAACATGATGCCGAGAAACGAGGCTTCCAGAAAGAACGCGGTCAGGACCTCGTAACCCAGCAGCGGCCCGGCGATGTTGCCGGCCCGTTCCATGAAGCCGGGCCAGTTGGTGCCGAACTGGAAACTCATGGTCAGACCCGATACCACGCCCATGGCAAAGCTCAGCGCAAACACTTTCACCCAGAAGGTATAGGCGTGCTCCCACTGTTGCTCGCCGCTGCGGCTATAGCGCCAGCGAAAATAAAACAGGACCCAGGCCAGGCCGATGGTGATGGCGGGGAACAGGATATGGAAACTGATATTGGCCGCAAACTGGATACGTGCCAGTAAGAGTGGGTCTGCAAACATGACGACCTCGTTGTCTGCCGGTTCACCGGTGAATGTGCGGCCCTGGAGCGACCTGCCCGCGCTGCTGCCGGGCGGCACTGACAAGCACAGCGCGTACACGATACCCTGCTATCGCCGCCGAGGGAATCGGCTGGCAGCACGATTCGATGCTGCCCTGCCTGCAAAGGCCGCCATTTCCGGGTAATATTGGCCTGGCGGGAAGGGGCAAGCAAGCGGATCGAATGCTACTGTCAGCTTCGTCAGCGGAACACCGCAACAGCGACGGCCAGGCACGGCCGCGGTACAACAATGAGAGGAAGCACAGATGAAAGCATCGGACCTGATGGTAAAAGCGCTGGAAGCGGAGGGCGTTGAGTACATCTTCGGCATTCCCGGAGAGGAAAACCTGGACTTGCTGGAATCGATCCGTCACTCATCCATCAAGCTGGTGCTCACCCGTCACGAGCAGGGCGCGGGCTTTATGGCCGCCACCTATGGCCGCCTCACCGGCAAGGTAGGCGTGTGTCTGTCCACGCTTGGTCCGGGTGCCACCAACCTGGTGACCCCGGCCGCCTATGCCCAGCTGGGCGCCATGCCGATGCTGATGATCACCGGCCAGAAACCGATCAAGACCAGCAAACAGGGCCGCTTCCAGATCATCGACGTGGTCGGCATGATGCGCCCCCTCACCAAATTCACCTGCCAGATCGTCAGCGGCGACCGCATTCCGTCGGTGGTCCGCGAGGCCTTCCGTCTCGCCCACGAAGAGCGGCCCGGTGCGGTGCACATCGAGCTGCCGGAGGACATCGCCGCGGAGGACACCAGCACGCCGCTGATCCCGGCCAGCGCGGTGCGCCGCCCGATCGCCGAGTACAAATCCATCACCGCCGCGATCAACATGATCCAGGAGGCAAAGAGCCCGGTGCTGGTGATCGGCGCCGGCGCCAACCGCAAGCTGACCTGCAAGATGCTGCGCGAGTTTGTCGACAAGACCGGCATCCCCTTCATCACCACCCAGATGGGCAAGGGTGTGCTGGACGAGCACGGCGAACTGTTTCTGGGCAACACCGCGCTGTCCGATGGCGACTTCATCCACCGTGCCCTGCAAAAAGCCGACCTGATCCTGAACATCGGCCACGACGTGGTGGAAAAGCCGCCCTTTTTCATGCACCCGGACAGCGCCAGGGTTATCCATATCAACTTCCAGTCCGCCGCGGTGGACCCGGTCTACTTCCCGCAGCTGGAAGTGGTCGGCGATATCGCCAACAGCATCTGGCAGATAAAGGAGCACATCGTCAGCCAGCCGCACTGGGACTTTTCCTTCTTCCATCAGGTCCACGCCGCCTATACCAAACACCGGCGCGAGCTGGAGGATGACGACCGCTTCCCGATCCTGCCCGAGCGCCTGGTCAAGGACATCCGCCAGGCGCTGCCCCGCGACGGTATCGTGACCCTGGACAACGGCGTCTACAAGATCTGGTTTGCCCGCAACTACCCCGCCGCTTTCCCCAACTCCCTGTTGCTGGACAATGCGCTGGCGACGATGGGCGCCGGCCTGCCCTCGGCGATGGCGGCGAAAATGGTGTTCCCGAACGCAGCGGTCATCTCGGTCTGCGGTGACGGCGGCTTCATGATGAACAGCCAGGAGATGGAAACCGCGGTGCGCCTGGGCCTGCACATCGTCGTCATCATCCTGCGCGACGATGCCTACGGCATGATCAAGTGGAAGCAGGCGCACATGGATTTTGCCAACTACGGCCTGGACTACGGCAATCCCGACTTCGTCGCCTATGCCCAAAGCTACGGCGCCAAGGGCTGGCGCGTGGGGGCCACCGAGGAACTGATGCCGCTGGTCAAGGCCTGCCTGGAAGAACCCGCGGTACACCTGATCGATGTGCCGGTGGACTACAGCCTCAACGACGAAACCCTGAACGTCACCATCCGCCAGTTGAGCCAGGCTCTCTGACCAGCGGTGAGCCAGGCGCTCTGACCAGCGGTTCGCGCCCCGATGACACTGGCCCGAGCCTTGCTCATCTTCCTGCATCTCGCTCATTCTTCCTGCATAGGGTGCGTTGACGAAGGAAACGCACCGGCTCCCCCCATAGGGTGCGTTGACGAAGGAAACGCACCGGTCCCTTGGGCTTGATGCGTTTCCTTCGTCAACGCATCCTATGTAAACCGAGCTTCGTCGTCCCACCCCATGATCACGGGCTCGGGCTTGATGCGTTTCCTTCGTCAACGCATCCTATGTTAAGCGGGCTTCGTCAAAAATATCCGATGAAAGCGGGCCGAAGAGCCTCGTCACAGGGTAAATTTTCTTGAGCAAGCGCCATTGGTCCACGCCCTGGGATCACGGGCCAGTCGGCGGCGCAGTGCCTGAGTCCGGATCGGTCGGCGGCACAGGGCCAGGATCACGAGCCGGCTGGCTGGCGGCGCAGGGCCGTCGGGGTTCGATGCCGGTCAGTAGCCGGTGTCGAACTCCGCATAGGGATCGGGTCCACCGGCGGCGACCCAGTGGTCCAGTTGCTCTTCCAATACGGTCAACGGCACCGAACGCAGGCCCAGGATCAGGTCGTGGAAGTAGCGTTTGTCGAAATCCGGACCCAGCGCCTCTTCAGCCTCAGCGCGCTTGCGCCGGATCAGCATCTCGCCCAGTTTGTAGGCCAGTGCCTGCCCCGGCCAGGAAATATAGCGGTCGATCTCGGTGGTCAGTTCGTGCTCCGACAGCGCGGTGTGCTCGCGCAGGAAGGCCTGAGCCTGCTCCCGGCTCCAGCCGTAGTGGTGCAAGCCGGTATCGATGACCAGCCGCGCCGCGCGCCACATCTCATAGGACAGGCGGCCGAAATGCTCGTAGGGGGTATCGTAGACGCCCATTTCCACGCCCAGCCATTCCGTGTACAGACCCCAACCCTCGCCATAGCCGGAAAAATAATTGTTGGCGCGAAACTCGGGAATCTCCCCCGGCGCCTCGCGCGCAATCGCCGCCTGCAACGCATGCCCCGGTGCGCATTCATGCAGGGTCAGCGCGGTCAGGGTATACAGCGGGCGTGATGGCAGGTTCCAGGTGTTCATCAGGCAGCTCTCCAGACCGCCGCGGCCGCCGGTATAGAAAGGCGCAATCGCATCCGGCACCGGCAGAATGGTGAAGCGCCGCCGCGGCAGGAAGCCGAGTGTATCGCCCAGCGCACCGTCCACCCGCTTGGCCACATAGGCAGAGAAGGCCAGCAGTTCGTGCGGGGTCTTGGCATAAAATTGCGGATCGTTGCGCAAAAATTCCAGGAATGCGGGCATATCCCCGTCAAAGCCACTGGCTTCCTTGGTGGCGACCATCTCCGCGTGGATGCGCGCCACTTCTTCACGCCCCAACGCATGAATTTCCTCCGCGCTCAGCTCCAGCGTGGTAAATCCCTCGATCTGGGATTGATAGAAGGCTGCGCCATCGGGCAGATCCCGCGCCGACAGGCTGGTGCGGGTGCGCGGCAAATATTCCTCGCGCATGAAGGCAAGCAGTTCGCGGTAGGCCGGCACTACCGCTTCGTCGATCGCCCGCCTGGCCTCGGCCTGCAGCGCCTCGCGGCGCGGCGCCGGGATCGCGGCCGGCATCGCCGTCATCGGCGACCAGAAGGGATTGTCCTCAGCGGTGGCCAGATAGGGTTCCAGCGACTGCTCCCGTCCCTCCAGCGTGACCCCGGGCACACTGTAACCACGTGCCAGCCCGGCGCGCATGTTGGCCTGCTGTTCAGCGAAGTAGCGTGGCAGGTCCTGCAGGCGGCCGATATAGTCCCGATAGGCCTGTTCCGAATCAAAACCGCCCATTCGCGGATACAGGCCCTCCCAGAAAAACGTGTCGGAGTTGAGTGGCGCCTCCCAGGTCCGGTAGTGGGTATCGTTGGCCAGCGTGGTCACGATTCGGCGAAAGACCGCGGCATTGATGCGCTCCTCCTCGCTCAGTTCCTCCAGCGGGATCTGATCCAGGGTTGCGAGGCTCTGCTCCCAGTATGCCAGGCGCCGCTGCTGGGAGGCGGCATCCACCCGCGGCAGCCGCCCGCCGCTGCGCCAGCCGTCGTCATCTCGTACCTGGGCCAGTTCCTGCTGCCGCCAGGCATATTCGCTTTGATACAGTTCGCGCAGGCGCGCATCGGCATCCTGCGCCCGGGCGACCGCCGATGACAGGAGCAGCAGCGAACACAGCAGGGCAACCATGGCGGGACGAATGGCGGGGCGAGCGGGACGGGACATCGGCGTACTCCGGCAGCACATCGGGATCAGGGAAATCGCGAACCGTCCCATGTTAGGACGCAGGCGTGGAAAGTCAACGCGCCCGACGAGGGATCATTGCTCGCCCGGGTTGCGAGCCAGCCGCAGTGGGTCCAGCAGCTGAGCCAACTGTTCCCGCGACAGCGTGGTGTCCTCCAGCGCCACCTCGAGGATCGGCCGCTGCTCCGCGTAGGCGCGCTTGGCAATGGCGGCAGCGGCCTCGTAGCCGATCACCGGATTCAACGCGGTGACCAACACGGGATTGCGCGCCACGGTGGCAGCCGCATGCTCCCGACAAGGCTCCAGCCCGGCCACGCATTGCTGCAGGGCCTTGCAGCTGTCGGTCAGCAGTTCGATTCCGGCCAGCAACTTGTCGCCAATCAGCGGCAGCATCACGTTGAGCTGGAAACTGCCGGACTGGCCAGCCAGCGCGATGGTGGCATCGTTGCCCAGCACTTCGGTTGCCGCCATCAGCACGGCCTCGGGCAGCACCGGATTGACCTTGCCCGGCATGATCGAGGAGCCTGGCTGCAGCGCCTGCAATTGGATCTCGCCGAGGCCGGCCAGCGGTCCGGAGGCCATCCAGCGCAGATCGTTGCTCATCTTGATCAGCACCAGTGCCAGGCCGCGCAGGCCGCCGGAACACTCCACGCTGGCGTCCTGGGCTGACATCCGGGTCGAAGGCATGGCCGCGGCGGCAAAGCCGCCGGCAGTCGCCTCGTTCAGCGCTGCCAGCAGGGCCGCGACATAGCCAGACGGGACATTCACTCCCGTACCGACGGCGGAACCCCCGATGGGCAGTGCCTGTAACCGCGGCAGCAGATCCTCGCAACGTTGCCGCGCTTCCAGCAACTGCTCCGCCCAGGTACAGAGTTCGAAGCCCAGACTGACCGGCATCGCGTCCATCAGGTGAGTGCGTCCGGTTTTCACCACGTCTTCAAACTCCCGACCGCGGCGGCGCAGTTCCGTCTCCAACTGCTCGACCGCAGGCAACAGCGCGCTGCGCAGTCCCAGGCTTGCGGCCACCGCGATGGTGGACGGAATCACGTCGTTACTGCTCTGGCTGCAGTTGACATGGTCATTGGGGTGAATGGCCATGCCGCTGGCCTGACTGGCCAGCCGGGCCAGCACCTCATTCATGTTCATGTTGGTACTGGTACCGGAGCCGGTCTGGAATACCGGCACCGGGAAGGCGTCCGCATGGGCGCCACCGGCGACCGCCTGGGCGGCATCGATAACGGCATCCGCGGTGGCGGAGTCCAGCGCGCCCACCGCCTTGTTGGCACTGGCCGCAGCGGCCTTCAGCCGCGCCAGCGCACGCAGAAAGGTGCGTGGCATGGGCCGCGGAGCGATCGTGAAATTGTCCACGGCGCGCTGGGTCTGAGCACCGTACAGTGCCTCGCGCGGCACCCTCACCTCTCCCATGCTGTCGGTTTCGACGCGATACGGCATAAATCCTCCCGGCCACAGCCGTGAAGCCACTTTTTGGCATCGTACGCAGTGGTGCACGAAAAACACAAGTGCTGATCATAACAGGGCAGGTATCGACCCTCCTGGCCGCTCCCGGGGGGCGCTTGCACCATTGCGCAACATTCTGCGATTGCGACAGTTACTGACTGTAACATAATGGTGCGAAACTGACGCGACGGGGATTTTTATTACTTTAATATCAACATGTTAAATTTTCATGAATCGCATAAACCCACTTGCAATGCGGCTCATTTGCGTGAATATTAGTAACACATCGGGTAACAAACAGACCCGGTGTTTTTCCACCACTGCCGATGAGGTTACCGCCATGAAATCATTACTCGCCGTTCCCGCCCTGTTGCTTGCTGTAAACAGCTGGGCAGACTGCCCCACCGTCATGCCCAGCGAAGCGCCACCGGTTCCCGATGGCAAGTCCGCGTCCTACACCGAGATGCGCGAGGCACAGCGTGCCGTCGCCGACTATGTCAACGGGATCGAGACTTTCCTCGAATGCCGTCCGCAACTTCACGCGCTGGCCCACAACCGTGCGATAGATCTGGCCGAAACCGCCGCCGATGCCTACAACGATGCTCTCGCCAGCTTCCGGCAGCGCGACGTCATGCTGGCCGACAACTGATAGTCTTTCCGGCTCCGGACCGCAGATAAGCATAAGCGCGCGGTCTGCCCGCCATCACAGGCTCCACCTCAGGGTAAAGTCTGCCGGACGAGGAAACTGGAGCGGGAACAGGCGGCTACCAACCGTCCGACATCGCTGCAGCAAAGGCTCATCACGCCAGCAGCCAGTTCGTCATCCAGCAAACGGAAGATGGCCCATTGCGTCGGCAAACTGAGCCCGGTTGAAACAGTAGGCCTTGGTTACACCCATTGCACTGAATGTCACCATCGCCGCGTCCACCTCGGACTGCCAAAGTGCCAGAGACCGTGGTTCTTTGGAGGCAAACACTTCTGGCGTGTAAATCGCCACATTGGTGCCCCTTTCTGGATCCCGAGCAGACGGATACAACAAGCATTGCGCCCCCTGCTCCCGAAGAAAACGGCCCAGCTTGTGCGTGAACGCATAGTCGTCCGGCGCCATGATCTTGTCTCGGTCGACCTCGTAAACCGACTCGCACAGATCGACGCCTTTAGCCGTACGAAAACCCACAGTGAACAGGCTGTGCTGAGTTCGCACCGGATTCGGGGGCGGTGTAGACATACTCTGGTGGAAGATGAAGCGGTAGAAACCCGCCTCGGCGATACAGGTGGCTTCGCAGAGTGAACCATAGAATAAACTCGGCTCCGAAGCGGAACCGAAACGGCTCCCGTATTTCAAAGGAGGATACCGGAATGGCGTAGACAGCAGATAGCCAAAGCAAGCCATGCCCCCTCCAGAGCGGGCTTTGAGCCCTCTATCATGTCCTCCAGGCGCGACTGGGCCGACAGGCTGGGAGTGATGGACGTGGTCGCTACCGACTCCTGATTTTCTACGATTCTGTAGAGCAGACCATGCTCGCGGGTGAAGCTGACCGACTCCAGCGCCTGTGTCACCCGCGTCCCCGCATGGCATCCAGAAAATCGCACACCCGCACAAGGCCCTGCACGCTCATCACCTGCTGTGCGGGGATGCCCCCTGTCATAGTGTTTTTGGTACGCATGAAGTGCCGCATATTTTCCAGGTCGCCCCCCATCAGAGCATACAGCGACCGGTAGATACGGATGAAAAGCAAGCCAAGCTCACCGGCCTTGGAATCAGGGGAGATCCCGTTTCGACCGATTGTGGTGCGGTTGCGACCAACGATCCGCCCTACGTCTTCCTTATCGAGCCCCAGCTTGCTCGCGGCAGATATCACAGCATCTGCCAGGATGCGGGCATCGTCCTGTGAATGAATAGCGGCTTCCACGATGGTGGCCTCTTTGTGCACTTACACTAATTATCAGATTATAGTGCATTTGCACGAAATGTCCATCCCGCCAGCCTGAACCCAGCGGCCGGATTGGCCACTACGCGTCCCGCAACGATCAAGGTACAACTGGTCAAGCTGGTGTTTCGATCAGCCACTGATGATTGGCTCTTTCTGCTGCCTAGACGAATCACGAAAAATGCATCCCAATAAACCAAGTTAGAAATAATACCGCCAAGGAACCAAAAACCAATGCTCCAGTAATATAACCTGTTCGGTCACGACCTCCCGATATCACTTTATAGTTTTCTACCAGCCTCAATCCACGATCTTTATAAGTAAAATATTTATAGTTGGCTAAGGACATCAAAATAACAACCACCACTATCGCCACCTTCACTCTAGGCCCTTCCGGTATCGGCCAATCCGTGAGCACATGGTAAATAGAGATTAGTGTTGTGAGATTAATGCACATGACAAGAGTCATCATTAGGGAAGCACTGTAGTTGTTATAGTATTTATCCCCATTTACTTTAACGCTCCACTGATAGAGATTAAAATAGATATATTCATAGACCGCGCGAATCATATTTTAATCTCTAACAGTTTCCAGAAATAGAGCACATGCCATCCGTAATAGGAGTGTAATCCCCCATTTCTAACCACCCATTTGAGTAGAGGGTTATGCTGCCTGTAGCAGCCGGGCCGGAGGTATCCCTCCTATAGCTGTATTGGGTCGCTCGTTATTGTATTCCCATAGCCACTGTGTCGCTAATAGCTGGGCATGGGCAACGCTGCTGAACTCATGCAGATCCAGCCATTCATGTCGCGCGGTCCGGTTGAAACGCTCCACATAAGCATTCTGAGTTGGCTTGCCCGGCTGGATATAGATCAGCGTTATCCGGTTCTTGTTCGCCCACGCTACCAGCGACTGCGAGATATATTCCGGCCCATTGTCACAGCGAAGTGCCGCTGGCTTTCCACGCCATTCAATGATCTGTTCCAGTGCGCGAATCACGCGTGAGGCAGGTAACGACAAGTCTACTTCAATCCCCAGACCTTCACGGTTGTAATCGTCAATCACGTTGAACGTGCGAAAGCTCTTGCCGCTGACGAGCTGATCACTCATGAAGTCCATGGACCAGACCTGGTTCGGCGCAGTCGGAACATCCAGTTCGCCTGGATAATCCCGCTTGATCCGCCGCTTGGGCTTGATGCGCAGGTTTAGCTCGAGCTGTCGGTAGAGGCGGTAGACCCGCTTGTGATTCCACGGGTAGCCCTTCACGTTGCGCAGATACAGGAAGCACAGCCCGAAGCCCCAGCGCTTGTGGGTTTGCGTCAGCTTTAGCAGCCATTCGGCAATCAGGGCATTCTCGCCATCCAGCTTTGCCTGATAGCGATAACAGGTCTCGCTAATGCCGTACACCACACACGCCAGCCGGACACTGATGCCATGTTTGGCCACGCCTTTCCTGGCCATCTCCCGGCGTTGAGATGGCCTTACAACTTTCCCTCGAGGGCTTCCTGGCGCAATTCGGCCTTGATCCGCTCTTCGGCATACATCTTCTTCAGGCGAGCATTCTCGGCTTCCAGCTCCTTCAACCGCTTCATGAGCGGCGCGTCCATCCCACCAAACTTTGCGCGCCACTGATAGATCAGTGCCGTGCTGACGTTGTGCTCGCGGGCCAGATCCGCGACCGGAACGCCCGCTTCGTGCTGCTTCAAAACCGCCAGTATCTGGCTGTCGGAAAATCGAGACTTCTTCATGCATCGCTCCTTCTGCGATCATTATAAAAGCCTCTACTCAAAATCTCGATTATTTTCTGGGGGATTACAGGAGCAACTGTGGCCCCACTAACTGATGGATTATTTAATAAAAGCGTTGTACCAAAGTAACCCGCCCCACCAACTAAGCCAGCAGAGCCCCCGAACGTAGCTACAGCCCCCACCCTATATTAATAGCAGATTGAAGCACCCCAAATGAATCACCGTTAGAAAAGGCCTTTACACCTTCGTACAAACTCAAACTTTTACCTAAGACAAAAAACCCTTGTCCTGCTGCTTTGATTTTCGCCGCACGACGCAAGAATTCACTTCTTGCTCCCGTCCACTGATTCCCTCCCCAGCTCATGCTATTCCATTTACTATTCTTTCCTTTCCACTGCCGCCCATCACTGCTTATAAAATTCAGTAAAGCTGCGCTAGAGAAAAGGCCATTAGCGTTAACTAAATTACTTAACACACCAAACCCGTTACTCTTATTTAACCAAGCTCGACATGTTGTCTCATTACACTCCCCCGGCTTAAGCTCCTCATCCTTGTCACCCTCATCCTCAGCCATCGGGTTCCCATTATGTGCTCTATTATCCCCCGGTGCTGAACCGGGAGAAATGATGCTGCCTCCACCGCCATTACCGGCGAAAGAGAGGGCCGCAAGGTTGCCCTGAACCCCACTATTAGATTGTCTTTGACCGGTTACGACCACCTCCTCCAGACCAGCGCCGGATTGATAGCACCCGTCCACGCACACGGTTTTCCTGTCGTCGCTTCTGAATCCCGACGGATCAGTATAGGTCAGCGGATTGTTGAACGCATAGGAATAGCGATTGTAGTTCTGCGCATTTTCGGGAGCCTGGGTCACCGGGTCGGGGCTCAACATACGCCCCAAACTGGGACTGTAGACCCGGCCATTCATGTGGATCATGCCGACATCATCCAGGTGTTCATGCCCGGTATAGCCGCGCTTCTCCAAGCTGGTGATTGCGGCCTGCTCCCAGGTTTCCGGATTGCGGCGCAGGCCCCAGGCGTCATAGCTGTAGCGTTCCACCACCGGATTGGCAGCCAATTCCGTCAGGGCGGTCACGCTTCCCAGGTGGTCCGTATGCACGTATCGGTGCTGTACGGTCCCGTTGATGTCCTCCCGTATCATCACCACACGGCCATTGGCGCGTATATAGTGCCGATGCGTATCGAAGCCGAGGCCCATCAAGTTTATCGCTTCGAAACCGCTGCCCACATAGTGCGTGATCAGCTCATTATGGACCTTCCGGCCCAGGTCAGCATAGAATCAACCGACTAGTAATAATTGATTGATAGGTTTTTGTATTTTCAAATTGACAGGGACTAATCAGCAATTCATACATTGAAACTCGCATCACTGGAGTCAATCAGTCTGGCTCTTTTTTTTTCTACGCCCAGAAAACAGATATTCTCGGCCTGCAAAGGCATAGTTGAGAAAATATGCGCCACCAATCACAGCTAACACCCCTGGATAAAGTCCGTACCAAATAGCTCCGGCTCCTATGATCAAACCCAAAAGTCCAAACAAAATTGAGAGTCCCTTAACAATCCTTTTCCTCAATCCCATCATTTTTTCCGAAGTCTACGGTTAACACGTACTTGCACAGTAACCCAGCGCACCTGCTGCAAACCCTATGCCCAGTGCAGTCCCAGCAGGTCCCACATTTAGGAATGCACGAAACTGCCTCAATGTGGCTGCCTGTCTCATACCAGCCCGAAAATTATCGCTATTTAAATTAGCTCGAGATTGCCGATACATATTTTCATCGAGTACTTCTGCAAATTCATATAGTAGTAGAAGTGTACCTGTAGGAATGACTAACCTCACAGCTTCATCGTATACTGATCCATATCGCTCTTCTAGGCAAACTTCCACGCACTGTTGGAGGTCATTCCACCACCTATAGAAATTGCCATTTAAGTCGCTGCTATCAGGTGGATTCAGTTCTGCTCGAATGCAAGCCTCCCCCCATGCGTACATTCTTCATCATCCTTGTCATCATCATCCTCTGCCACTGGATTCCCCGCAGGACCAAGCTGGTCCCCTATTGTTGAACTGGGAGGATGGCTGCCGCCCCCAGTTCCAGCGAGAGAGCCAGCAGCGAGATTGCCCTGAAGTTGAGGCCTACTCGATTGTCTTTGACCGGTTACGACCACCTCCTCCAGACCAGCGCCGGATTGATAGCATCCGTCCACGCACACGGTTTTCCTGTCGTCACTTCTGAATCCCGACGGATCAGTATAGGTCAACGGATTATTGTACGCATAGGAATAGCGATTGTAGTTCTGCGCATTTTCGGGAGCCTGGGTCACCGGGTCGGGGCTCAACATACGCCCCAGACTGGGGCTGTAGACCCGGCCGTTCATGTGGATTATCCCGACATCATCGAGGTGTTCGTGACCGGTATAGCCACGCTTCTCCAAGCTGGTGATTGCGGCCGGCTCCCAGGTTTCCGGATTGCGGCGCAGGCCCCAGGCGTCATAGCTGTAGCGTTCCACCACCGGATTGGCAGCCAATTCCGTCAGGGCGGTCACGCTTCCCAGGTGATCAGTATGCACGTATCGTTGTTGTACGGTCCCGTTGACATCCTCCCGGATCATCACCACACGGCCATTAGCGCGGATATAGTGCCGATGCGTATCGAAGCCGACGCCCATCGAGTTGATCGCTTCGAACCCGTTGCCCACGTAATGGGTGGTCAGTCCATTGTGGACCTTCCGGTAGCGTGCCCGATCGGGTCCGTAGTCGAAGCTGTAGCTCGCCGACGCTGTGGTGATGGAGACGGGTTTGTTGTAGCTCGACCAGGCGGTCATCGGTGAGCCATCAAACGTGTCCATGTTGCCATTGTCGTCATAGGCGAAGGTATGGGCTGGCAGACCGCTGCTGGGCGTGATATTGGAGACGGCATGCAGTTTGGACAGGTTATAGAGATAACTGGTACCCACATCGGATTTTTCGACCATGTTGCCGATGGAGTTGAAGCCGTAGTTGGTCGGTGCATCTGTGCCCAGCTGAGCAGTAGTCAGGCGATCCAGGGTATCGTAGGTAAAGGTCTCGGACAGGCCGTGAAGCTCATCCTCCCTGCTGATCATATTGCCCACGTTGTCATATTTACCAACCGGCCTGACTCTGCACGTGCCATCGCGTGGAGTACTTGGGTGGGAACACCGACATATCTGGCCACCAGATCGAAGACTTCGGTATCGGCAGCGCTCAGATCAGCCGACACCGCAAAAGCCAGGCACGCCATTATTCTTACCGCACCCATTGATCCGCTCCATTTTTGCGGTAGACCGCCGGTAATCGACGCAGACTCTCAAAGCCCTCGCCGTGATTGATCGTTGCTCGACCACCCTGTAGCGCGCTTTGCAAAAGCGGATACGTTTTCACCCACTTGCGCAGGGACTCATCATCACCATCCATACCCACCACATGTACATCGACGCCTTCGGAGGCTTCATCCAGTAAGGTATCCAGCTGGTTTATGATCAATTTTTCACAGGAGGCGCACTCTTTCCCGACCACCAGTGCATAACGCAGCGTTTTACCCGCTGCTGAGGTTGAGGGGGCATAGGGCAGTAATCGGGGCGTGCTCGGATATACCCGTTTCCAGGCTTCGTCCACGGCCACCTGAAAAGCCAGTTCACGCCGTGTCCGTTCAAACTCGGCTTTGACGTACAGTTCCGCAAATCGCCGTCGCTCCGCATCAGTATCGGCACTCACACCCAACGCGGTTATTGGATCAAGGTCGGGACTCCAGAGACCCCGTTGCCCGGCCATGAGCTGCCGGTAGCGTTGATATTCATAGACTGTGATGCCCCACTGGTCCGCCTTTGCCACCAGGTCGACCTGTTCGGTTGTTAACGCCTGGGATTCCGTTTGCTGTGTGTCTTGGGCGAGACCCGGTATTCCCACCGCCAGCAGTACACTGCACAACATCCGTCTCATGACTGCGCCTCCCGACCTGATGCCATTGGATCGCGACGGCGAGAAGGTCGACGCACAGAGGTCAAAGCCAACGCCTGATAGTCCATTTCCGGGTCATAGTCGTCTGCGACCAGGGCGCTGTGGGTTTTAACCTGGAGTTCGAATTGCCGACCGCGGGGGATCTCCCCCCGTTGAATCATCAATGAGACATTTTGCGAGGTCGTGTCCGATCAGGGGTACTCCCTCGATCACGTTCCCACAGGCTTAATGGTACAACTGGCCAAGCTGGTGTTTCGGTCTGCCCAGGGAGATCAGGGTGAAATTCTATCCGCTGAAGTGGATCAGGTCATTGAGTTATCCCGCTTCGCAATAGAATCTCAGCCCGCTCAGGATTCTGATCCTAGTAAAAAGGAGTGCACATAACAAATTGCACCCAACCTGCTAAAGCAATTTAAACAAATCATTCAGAGACCTGAATCTAAGCAGAGGACATTTTCGGGGGCAGAACGTCAGGGATTCCTATAACGACCCGCCGCTGGTCGGTGAGCTTCCAATCAATCGAAATCTATGGGTATCTTGGATTTTTGCCAGCCATCTTCAACTCACCGCCATCTAACTGTAATGCCTCATCCTCCATTTTAACCGAGTACAATACTACGGAACCGTCGGATACTTTGTGATATCGGTAGGGATTGCCCCATGGGTCCATTAACGATCCATTGTTGATTGAAAGAGATCGGCCGCAGCGAATTTTGCCAATCTCTGAAGAGTTCCTCTTTAACCATTCTTGCTTGTCCGGATAACCTCCGGACTTATCGAAGTTATGATTAAGCAATATGGACAGTTGCAAAAGTTCACAATTTGCCCTCATTTGCCTATATGCCTCGTTCTCTTGATATGAATAATTCAGATAGCCCATAGAAATGATAATAAGGAATACAACAACTGCTCCCGATATCCATTTGATCATTGGTCCACTCTCCAGGGTGCTTGGGATATATCGGGCTTATTCCTGCCCGTGAGAATATAACTAGCATAAGCTCGGGAAGTTTGGTTTATCCAAGGATCATGGCGACCAAGTTGGGATATATTTTCATGGATGATGTAACCAATGACGTTGCCGCCCACCACTGTTTGTGCTTCATCCATGTGTAGCAATTCATGAAAAATTGTCTCCTGTAAGTACTCATCACTGCTATCTCTATGCACCACCTGAATACGATTACCGCCGAGGTATTTTCCATCTGGATCGCCCCAGAGTTGAGAAATAGACTCTACGGGTTCTATATTGGCGTGACTGAGTTCAGGAAAATCCGAATAGACCTTAGCAGCAAGTCGGTCGATTCTCTCACGTGGTGACTCTTCAATTTCTTCTGCTCCAGGATCTGTCACTGGATTCCCAAAGTGATCGGTACTATCACCTATTACTCCGCCCCCATAGTCCCACAAATATTGCGTAATTGGCACTGAGCTCGTCCGTACGGATCGGGGTCTCCTGTTGTTCGATAGTGATGATAATAAAGCTCGAAGAACGGATTATGCCCATCGAGGTCATTCAGACATGAAGAACGGAGGACGCCGTAACCGCATCCAAATGTATTGCCGCCTAAACCTCCTGCGACTCCCCCCAACCGGCTCCCCCCAACCGGCGGAAATGCTGAACGACATGAATCCGGACGGATCAGTATATGTCAACGGATTATTGTACGCATAGGAATAGCGATTGTAGTTCTGCGCGTTCTCCGGTGCCTGCGTGACCGGATCGGGGCTCAGCATCCGCCCCAGACTGGGGCTGTAGACCCGGCCATTCATGTGAATCATCCCGACATCATCCAGGTGTTCGTGTCCAGTATAACCGCGCTTCTCCAGGCTGGTGATTGCGGCTGGCTCCCAGGTTTCCGGATTGCGGCGCAGGCCCCAGGCGTCATAGCTGTAGCGTTCCACCACCGGATTGGCAGCTAATTCCGTCAGGGCGGTCACACTTCCCAGGTGATCAGTATGCACGTATCGGTGCTGTACGGTCCCGTTGATGTCCTCCCGTATCATCACCACACGGCCATTGGCGCGAATATAGTGCCGATGCGTATCGAAGCCGAGACCCATCGAGTTGATCGCCTCGAACCCGTTGCCCACGTAATGTGTGGTCAGCCCGTTGTGGACTTTCCGGTAACGTGCCCGGTCTGGACCGTAGTCAAAGCTGTAGCTCGCCGACGCTGTGGTGATGGACACCGGCTTGTTGTAGCTCGAC
This sequence comes from Kineobactrum salinum, assembly GCF_010669285.1. Lineage (GTDB taxonomy): Bacteria > Pseudomonadota > Gammaproteobacteria > Pseudomonadales > Halieaceae > Kineobactrum > Kineobactrum salinum. The sequence goes on from NZ_CP048711.1 coordinate 1,058,705, forward strand.
CAGGTGGTCATCGGTGAGCCATCAAACGTGTCCATATTGCCATTGTCGTCATAGGCAAAGGTATGGGCTGGCAGACCGCTGCTGGGCGTGATATCGGAGACGGCATGCAGTTTGGACAGGTTATAGAGATAACTGGTACCCACATCGGACTTTTCGACCATGTTGCCGATGGAGTTGAAGCCGTAGTTGGTCGGCGCATCTGTGCCCAGTTGAGCAGTAGTCAGGCGATCCAGGGTATCGTAGGTAAAGGTCTCGGACAGGCCGTGAAGTTCATCCTCCCTGCTGATCATATTGCCCACGTTGTCATAACTGTAGCTGAAGTGCTGGATGGTGGTGGATCCGACCGTACTCTGTTGACTGGCAATTCGCTTTGACACTCCCTGAAAGGACTGGATCACGCTGGAACCGAGGGTGTAAATAATTCTGTGTAACCGCCAGGGTTATACATAGTCGCTAATGCGATCCTCGAACTCGATCATAAACCGGTTCAAGGCCGTCCGCCAATTCCGGATTGGCATCGTCCATTTTTTCGACGCATCCATGATCGCGAGATAGACCACCTTTCGCGCGGAGTCGTCAGTCGGGAACAGCTTCCGCTTCTTGATCGCCTTGCGGATAACACTGTTCAAGGACTCGATGGCATTGGTCGTGTAGATAGCCTTCCGAATGTCCTCCGGGTAGCGGAACAGCGTGTTCAGATTGGGCCAGTGGTTGCGCCAGGAGCGGCTGATATGGGGGTATTTATCGTCCCAGCGCTCCGCGAACTCGTCCAACGCCTGCAGCGCCTCTTCTTCCGTGGCTGACTGGTAAATGCGCTTCAGGTCGGCGGTCACGGCCTTGTAGTCTTTCCACGGCACGTACTTCATCGAATTGCGAACCATGTGGACAGTACAGAGCTGGACCTGAGCCTGTGGGTATGCCGCACTGATGGCATCAGGGAAGCCCTTGAGCCCATCCACGCAGGCGATGAGAATGTCCTTCACCCCGCGATTCTGGAGCTCTGTGAGGACACCGAGCCAGAACTTGGCGCCCTCGTTCTCGGAGAGCCACATGCCCAGCAGCTCCTTGTGGCCCTCGAGGTTGACGCCCAGGGCCAGATAGATCGCCTTGTTGATCACCTGCTTGTCCTGCCGGATTTTGACGACGATGCAGTCCAGGTAGACGACCGGATAAACGGGGTCCAGTGGCCGTGACTGCCATTCAATCACGCGCTCAATGACGGTCTCGGTTACCTTGGAAATCAGGGTGGGCGAGATGTCGGCGTCGTACATCTCCTTGAACGTGGCGACGATCTCCCGGGTGGTCATGCCCTTCGCGTAAAGGCTGAGGATCTTGTCGTCCATCGAGGTGAAGCGGGTCTGACCCTTCTTCACTAGCTGCGGCTCGAAGCTGCCATCGCGATCACGAGGCGTGTTCAGCTCAAACTGGCCGTCTTCGGTCTTCAGGGTCTTACTGGTGTGGCCGTTGCGGCTGTTGGTATTGTCAGAGGGCTGGTGGCGCTCGTAGCCCAGATGCTCATTGAGTTCGGCATTCAGCGCCGCCTCAACGGTGATCTTGGTCAGCATCTGGCTAAACTCGTTCAGGTCCTTCTCGGTTTTGAGGCCCTTCGCCGCCTCGCGTGCGAAGGCTTCCAGTTCTTTCTTGTTCATCTTGCCTATCCTTACCCTGTCAGGGTTCTATGATAGGCGGTTTACACAGTTTTATTTACAGGCTCCTGGAACCGTCTCCGAGCCATTCTTCGGTGGTCCGGCCACTGGCATCAGTTGCCATCAACTGATACAACACCGAGCCATCTTCGAGCGACTCGACGGCTTCAAGATGGCCTACCGGGCTGTAGGTATACTGCACCACAAATCCACCGGGCGTGGCCGTGTTGTCGGGATATTGTTCCGTCGAGATCCGGCCCTGTGCGTCATAGCTGCGTAGTGTGGTATAGGTTTCCGATCCAATTGTTGTCGTAGTGGACGTCAGCCGGCCATAATCAAAGGCGGAGTAACTGTACACTTTACTGAAACCGTTCATCGACTCGGAATGCACCTGCCCCAGCCCGAGATTGCCATTGGCAACATTATCGTATACCCAGGTGGTAGTGCCCTCAGGTTCGGACCGGCTGATGGGACGATTGAGCTTATTGTACTGATAGGTAATACTCTGCCCCGCCGCCGCGAGTTTGGGAGACACTTCCGACAAACGGTTATCCAGCGCATCATAGCTGTACGTGTACAGCCCCCGATTGGGGTCGTCTTCAGCAATCAAACGCCCGAGACGGTCATGATCGTACGAGACTGAGTTCTCGTGCGAAGTGCCCACCGCATTTGTCACCAGTACGCGGTTGCCCATGGCGTCATAATCAAACTCGCTGACCGATCCTTGTTCATCGACGACACGTATGATTTGACCTAGTGCGTCCACGCCGGTGGTACGCGTTCTTCCGCCCACGTCAGTTACCGTGGTTTCGAATCCGTCATAGCTGGTCGTCCGCGACTTCGTGGGATCGGCAGCCACAAGACTGGTTTCGCGGCCCAGTAAATCGAATGTCATGGTATTCCACAACTTAGTCGTCCCATCAAAGTAGGGCTCCGACTTACGGTGAGCTCTCCCCGCCGCGTTGTACTGGGTAACCACATTGACTCGCTGCCCCCCGAACGACTGCGTCCTGGTCCACGTCGGTCGACCCAATTGGTCGTAATATTCGCGTTTAGTTGCCGAACCGGTCTGCCGGGTTTCAATATAGGTTCTGGAATTATTGCAAGACGAACAGGCAAAGCGAAGATATTCCGTGAACGAGCCTCCCGCCTCATCAACACTTTCAGGAAGACCGAACGAGGCATAGGTGTACGTCGTCTGTACGCCATTAGGGTCGGTTTCCGACAGTTTGTTCCCGAACCCTCGTTCCCATGTCATGGAACGGACATGCCCCAGCGGATTGGTGATGCTTGCCGGGAACAGTAGACGGTTATCGTAGCTGATCGTCGATGTCCTCGACGTTATGCCCGGCCCTGACACGGTTTCAGACGCCACGTTACCCACTGCATCGTAGGTGCGTGCAGTCGTCTTCTCTACGCCCACCCCGCCACCGGGCTCACGGGTTTCCGAAAGCAGATAGCCTGTGCCCGAGTGATAGGTATAGACGGATTTACGATCTTTGGCGGGATCATTGACGCCATATCGCCACGCTTTGTTCTCCCTGACTACCAGGTCCCTGATCCGCCATGTGCTCGGGCTTGAATCGATCGCGTACTCGCGCAACGTCAAGGTTTTGTGTTGCAGGGCATTTTCATGATCGACCGTGACGACTTCGGTCTCACCAATATTGCCGTAGACATCCACTGCACTGTTGCTTGTGGTTGTCGTCGACAACAATCGACCGGCGGCGCCCTCAAGGGCGTATCGCTCTTTCACCTGATTGTCGACGTAAGAAAATACCACGTCCGGTGACGCAGTAGCGAGCGAACCGTAGTTCGTTGTCACCCTGTTTAGCAGCCGCAGGTCACTCCCACGGTAGGTAGAAACCCGAACGGGTTTTGCGGTATGGGGATAGGTTTGGCTGTATTCCGAGACGGTCATGATGTCCGTGGCGAGATTGTCCGTGGTAATCACCTCGAAACCGAGGTTCCCCCTGCCCTGCACATTGCGAACCAATCCTTCATACGTGTAATTAATGACTGAGTGGCCACCGATGCCATTGGATTGCTTCAACTGTGACACCACGCGGGTGCCGTCCTGAATGTCGTAATCCGGAAAAACGGCCGAGGTGCCCTTGGTATAGACCGATGTGTCGGTGAGTGGCTTGTAGATGAATTCGGTTTCGAGGTCAGATGCCTCCCAAACCTTTCTTAGGAGGTTCAGGGGGGCACCCTCGGCCGTGAGGACTTTGAGTTCACCTTTTTCACAGTTTCGCCATTGGGTTCTTGTGGTAATGCTTCCAGCATATAACCACTGAACATTTTGGCTGTAGCAATAGCGTGTCCTCGCCAAGGTGAGGTCACGGAGGCCGTCCCCGTTGAGATCCGTCCACTGGTGGAAAAAGTTCATTCGTTCGTAGTAGGTCGTTTTGTCGTCGTCAAAACTGGCACCGCTATCATCGGTGGCAATATCTATATGGAGGGAGGTAACCAAGTTCGTTGGCGGTGGTCTATCGAGGTTAACTACAGGATCGTTCATTGAAGCCACGCGATGGTACCGGTCGGGCAGTGCATTATCATCGATTATATAACCCGCATACGTCGACGAAGTCGAGCCAGGCAGAAACTGTTGCCCTGTGTTGAGCTGTATTTCACAACAGACTCCATTCCACTGGCGCACTCTCCGGTCCAGAAGACCATCGCCGTTCACATCCACATAGGCCTCAACATCAAAACCGCCGGGAGTAGCACCGAAGTCTTGCGACTGTCCCTCAATTTGAAATCCAGTGTTCGCGTAGACAACGCTACCATTCGCAACGACGTCGAGGAGGCCATCTCCCGTCAAGTCCACCAAATCGTATTTGTTTGCCACGAGTTCGGGGCTCCACTGCATGGGAGAATTAAAACCATTACCGTTATTCAAATGGACATGAATTGTGACTCTTATCAACCCTCCGCTCAAGGAGGTGCTGTAGAGCTCCTCGACTCTAACAATGTCGATCAGGCCATCACCATTCATATCGGCCAACCGGCAGACAAATCTAGTAGGATATGATTGGGATGGAATCGAGACATTACCATAGGGAGAATTGTTCTGGAATCCACTGCCCGTTGACAGTGCAGCGCCTTCGGATTTGCAAGTTGACCCGACTGTATTGAGTTTAACGATATCGGTTCGGCCATCTCCGTCAATATCCACCCAGGTGAAATCTTTGGGGTGTCCGCCCAGCTCCGCCGTCCAAGTTTCTGTGACATAACCGGTGCCTTGAGACAACATAATTTTGAAGGTCAGGTCAGAACTCAGATAAGCTCCGGTCGCAGCTCCGGTCGCACCGGGCCAACCAGGGACCGGGTGTACATAGTCAGGCTTACCATCGCCGTTCATGTCGTGCCAGCGCGGTACGTTGTATTCTTGCCCGATCTTGGCGGAGGCCGTCATGGTACCGAAGTAACCAGCCGCATGAAAATAAGGCACCGTCAGCAACGATTCTGTATAGGTCGGTCTTACCTCACCCTCATCCCACCAGTCCAGCTTGATGGGTTCCTGGCACTCGCCCTGCGCATCACATTTGTCAATTCTGACCAGTCTCGATCGACTGTCGGCGCCGACGGTCTCGTAGGTCAGTTGATAATCGAGGACAAGGTTGCCGTTGACCCGGGTTTGGATGTTCGAAACCCGCTTCGGGGTTGGCTGGTATTGTGATCCGGCCTCATAATGGGTGGGACTATCGGGCCGGTCTTCGTAGAGAAAGGTCACTTCTGTATCAGGCGCTTGCCAGGTTACCTGGCCGCCAGCACCAACACTGGGGACCGGGTTGTACTCTATGCTCGTGATATAGTGCTGGCCAAGCGTCGTGTTCTTGTAGTAATTGAACTGATAGTAGTTTTGTGAAGCATCCACAACCTTGCGCAGGGCCCAGGTTCGAACCACACTGGTGTTCTGCCCCGTAAGCCTGGATTCGGAATTCGTACCGTAAAAGAGACGAAGACCATCTTTGGTTCTCACCTCAAAGGACGCCGGTCCACCGGTCACACCTGGTGCCGTCGAAGAGCGAATGGATTTAAACTGGTCGACCTCGGTCCGGTAAATGGTTCCGTTTGCCCCGTAGGCCCCTGAAACAGCCACCAGCTTGTGGCCATCCATGCAGTACCTGTCTTCGCTGTCGAAGCGAACCGGGCGAGACTCGCCGTCCTGGATCAGCGTTTTTGGGCATCGTACAATGGACGATTGACCCTGCAGGAACCACCCCAAGCCCACGGTGGAATTTTTCAGGTTGCTGTTGTACACGAGGGACAGATCCGGCACCAACCCCCGGCGCGCCGGCGGCAGTTCCAGCGGTATGTTATAGGCGGCATTGCCGCCAGCGCTGACCGTCGCGCTGCCAGAAAGCGCACCATTGTAGGTTGGTCCAAGTGGCGCCTCGGGACTCACATTCGGATTACTCAGTGGCGGCGGTTCGGGCGTCGGTGGCGGCGGTGCAACCTGGATATCCAATGTCACAGCACTGGACAGCGTTGTCGCGGCCACGTCGTCCACCGCTTCGGCCGTCAACTCGACGGCGTCCGTGCCGCTCACCGTCCACTGCACCGTATACGGCGCTTGGCTGGCCACGCCCACCTCCACGCCGTCAACCAGAAAGCGAACCTCGGAGATCGAACCGTCGACGTCACTCGCAGTTGCGGCCAGTGTCAGCTCAGTGCCTTCGATTGCGCTGGCGCCGGTAACCGGGCTGGTCAATGCCACTTCGGGTGGCTGATTCTCCGGGGCGCCGTTCTGTATGCTCCAGCTGACCTCCAGGGTCGGACGCAGTGTCTCATCAGTGGTGTACTCGCTGGAGTGGAACCTCTTGAGGTTATTGTTGCCGGACAGCGGCAGCAACAGCCAGCCGTGGTTGGCGCCGCCGTCAGACACCGCCTGTAATCTCGCCTGCACGTCAAACTCGATCCAGCCCGAAGCGAACGGCGTGGTGATCTGGGCATCTGCCGGCACTGCATAGTCGCTACCCGCCCCCCGCGCCCCGGCTGCCGACCAGGACGCGCCAACCACCGGACGATCCCAGGTGACCTCGCTCTCGCTCCACGGCACCAGCAGCGCGTGCAGCGCAACCACATTGTTGTAGGCACCCTTGTGCAGCTTTAGCTGGGCCGCCTCAATCACCGCGCCATCCGGCACCGGGCCCCCTTCCGAGACAAATACGGCATACCTCAGCAGCGGCACGAAATTGTTGGTGTCGAATTGCATCCGCTGGCTGCCGCCGAAGTTGTAGGTGTTGTGGTAATTTGACAGGTAGCTGTCCGCGACCCCGGTGTAGCCATCCAGTCCCTGTCGCAATACGGTGGTCACCAGCTCCCCGTCCGGCGGTGGCTCCTGGGCCTGGCTAGGCATGATCGACAAGGCACAACCGAAAACTCCCAGCAGGAAGAGTAGCGGTAAGCGGGTCATAGTAGAGAATCCAGAGTCGGTAACTGGGTGGGAACCGCGGGAAGTTGCTACCCGGGACGCAATGGTGTTCATGCGGCTATCGGCCTTCGAAACGCTGGCCCTTTGCCTTCTTATGTTTGCGTAGTTTTTCGCTGGGCTGATGAAAGGCGTACCACTGATCGGAGTCCAGAAGATGGAGCTCGTCGACGAGCAGCGTCGAATTCATCAGGTTCCTGTCGGTTGCTGGCCAGCCATACAGAATCGCCGTCGCGCCTTGGGGAATCTTCATCTTCCCAAAGTCCTTCTCAGTAAGGACACTGCTCGCATTGAGTGTGGCGATGTATTTTTCGCTACCGGATCGGCGCACGGCGGCACTGTCTTGAGTGTCCTGCGCCATCGTATAGACGATCACCGCATAGCCGTCTTTGGGCCTGTGCAGATGATGAATATGGACAAGAAGTTCAAGCGGGTGCTCGAAATCATAGAGGTCACTGTGGGAAAAATTATCCGTGATCGACGAGTACTGATGCGTTCTCGCGACGTCCAGCGGACTTATTACAGTAGGTTGACTCGTGGCGGCAGCGGCAAGAAATAGCTGCAGCACAGCAAAACTGAGGCAGGAGGTAAACCATCCATGGTCACACATTGTTTTGTATCCTCTGGCATCCAAGCCACCGCATAACGCTGTTTGCAGTTGAGCTTCTCTGCGAAGATTCAACTGATACATAGCGCTTGCGCTTTTTAAAAAGCTACCACAAGAAAAAGGGCTGCGCAACTATTTACGTAAAGAGGTTCCGCAGACCCTGGCCCGGCACCCACGCAACATGGTGACCACCGGCGCCAACGCCGACACCTGCAAAGTGCCGGCAGGCAATGTACTGCCAGCTAGCTGCCGCTGCTGTCCAGCACCAGGTCCACCCGGCGGTTGCGGGTGCGGCCTTCTTCGGTAGTGTTATCCGCGATGGGACGGGTCTGGCCGTAACCTTCCGCCGAGATCTGCGAGGGCTTCACACCGTGCTTGTCGATCATCATCGCACGCACTGCATTGGCCCGGCGCTCTGACAGCCACTGGTTGTAGGGCGCGGTGCCTGTATTGTCGGCATGGCCTTCGACGATGGCGACCACCGAGGGGTTGTCCCGCAGGAAGGTGGCAGCGCGGCCGATCTCGACATCATAGTCGCTGGTGATGATCGAGGAATTCAACGCAAACTGCACATTCAGCGACACCGCCACCCGGTTTTCACCGGCGTCGCGGTAGCGGCTGTTGTTGCCGGCGAGACGGGCGAACAGGGCTTCCTTGTCGACTTCCACTGCCTGCGGTGCCTCCGGCGGACACAGCGGCTGGCCGTTGGGGTCGTCGCCCCGTCCCAGGTCCAGGTCCAGCTGTTGCAGCTCGGCCTCGTTCAGGCCGCCGACATCCATCGCCGACAGCAGCACCCCCATGTTGGCCAAAGTCCGCGCCTGGGCGGCGCGCAGTGCAGCCTCGGCGCTGATGTGGGCGCGCTGGGTATCAAAAAACTCGTTCTGTGAATCCAGCAGATCCAGCAAGGTGCGCTGGCCGATGTCAAACTGGTCCCGGTAGGCCTCGCGGGTCTTGTCCTGGGACAGGCGATTGCGCTCCAGGAACACAACCTGTTGCTGCAGGGCGCGGATATCATTGAACGCAATCATCGTATTCTGGCGCACGTTCAGACAGGCCTGCTTGCGCTCTTCGATGGCGGAGTTATAGCGGTTGTAGAATTCGCGCTTGCGGGCGCTGTCGGCGCCGCCGCGAAACAGGTTGTAGTTGAATACAAGTTCGACCGCTTCTTCGTCGTAGCGGCCCTCCAGGCCGTCGGTGTCATGCTCTACCTCATTGCGGTAGCGCAGGTCGACGCGGGGCATGAACGGGGCATTGGTGGCGTTGAGCTGGGCCTGGGTCGCGCGCAGGTTCTCGATCGCCGCATTGATTTCGGGACTGCGCTGGTAGGCCATAGTGAGCGCCGCGCTGCGCAGCTCGGGAATGACACTGGCCGGCACTGTCGGCAGCGGCAGCGCGTCCGCCGGCAGTGCGCCGATCACCCGCTGGAAGCGGGTCTGCACATCGTGCAGGTTGGTCATCTCCGTAAGCAGGTTGGATTCCGCCAGCGCCACCCGCGCCGCGGCCTGATCCAGGTCCACACCCTGGCTGACGCCGCCCTGGGTGCGCTCGCTGATCTTGTCGTACACCTGGCGGTGAAATACGTAGTTTTCCTCGGCAAAGTCTACCAACTGCTGATACCGGGCCGTGTCCAGGTAGGCCTCGGCGGCCTCCAGCGCCACTTCCTCCGAGGCGCGCTTCAATTCGTAGTACTGGGTGAGCTTCTCGAAACCCAGGCGCCGCACGTCCTCGCGGGTGGCAAAGCCGTCAAACAACATCTGGGTAATGGTGAAGCGGGTGGCATCGCGGGTATAGCTGCCCAGATCCACCAGCGGCGTTTCCCGCTCTTCGCGGCCAATCTCCGCGCTCAGGTCCGCGCTGGGATAGTATCCGCCGCGCGCCGCATTCTGCGCCTCCCGGGTCGCCTCGAAGTTATACCAGGCGGCATTGACCCGGGGGTTGGTCATCACCGCGCGGGTGATCGCGGTGCCAAAATCCGCTACCGGTGGCTCTTGCGCGTACGCCACCTGCAGCCCACAGGCAGCAACTACGACCGCGATCAAACCGAACTTGTGTTTCATACCATCTTCCCTTATGCCATGATCAGAAGGCAACTGCCTGTTACAAACCTGGATTGAATGGGTTCCCGACACCTCTCGCAGGCCGGAATCCGGCGTTGCCGGGCTATCCCGTCCGGCGGAAATAACAAATTATGTGAGCTCCCCCGGATCAAACCGCGGTAGTATACGCCAACTTGTTGATTTATAACGCGAGTTTTACGGCAATACCATGAACCGGCTCACAAAACAAAGTCCCGGGAGCCAAAAACGGAAGGGATGCATGTTCCATCGCAGCGCCGCGCAGTCCGGTTCACCCCGAAGCTTCGCCTTGATCCTGGCGACGCTGATTGTCTGTAGCTCTGCCCCCGCCGGTTATGATCTGGACCGGATGCAGCAACTCGCGCTTCAACGCTACGGTCCGCACACGGCTGACACCGTGGTCCGCTGGCGCGAGCTGATCGATCAGCTCAAGCCACTGCCCGATATCGAAAAGCTGGCCAGGGTCAATACCTTCTTCAACCAGCTGGTGCGCTGGCGCCAGGACATTGATATCTGGCAGCAGCATGATTACTGGGCCACGCCGCTGGAAACCATGGCCCGGCGCGAGGGCGATTGCGAGGACTTCAGCATTGCCAAATACATGACCCTGCTGCTGGCCGGCGTCGAGGTGGACAAGATGCGCATCACCTATGTCAAGGCCCAGGTGGGCCCCGACAGCAATGCCAACCAGGCCCATATGGTCCTGGCCTACTACGACAGCGGCAGCGCGGATCCGCTGATTCTGGACAATATGATCACCGAATTGAGGCCGGCATCGCGGCGGCCCGACCTGAAACCGGTGTTCAGTTTCAACAGCCAGGGACTCTGGGTGGGCACCGCCGCGGCGCCCGCCAGCAAAGATCCGGCTGCACGGCTGTCGCGCTGGCGCGAGCTGCTGCAGCGGATGGCAGCAGATGGACTGGACTGAACGGCGAATATCGACGGAGCATTGAACATGTCACTCTTCAAACAACTCTGGCTGGCGGTCATCCTGTTGCTGAGCGTGGTCTTCGGCGGCAGCCTGATCGTCAACAGCCTGTCGGCGAAGAACTACCTGGAACAACAGCTCTACATGAAGAACGTCGACAACGCCAATGCACTGGCACTGTCGCTGACCCAGCAGCAGGCCGACGCCGTGTTGCTGGAACTGACCCTGGCAGCCCAGTTTGATACCGGCCACTACGAGCTGATCGAACTGCGCGACCCTGCAGGCAACAGCATCATTCGCCGTGAGGATAGCGGCGCCAGCGACACCGCGCCGGAGTGGTTCATGCAACTGCTGCCGATCGAGGTGGCCGCGGGCCAGGCCCAGGTGCAAAGTGGCTGGCAACAAGTGGGCACACTGACCCTGCGCAGTCACTCGCGGTTTGCCTACCGCGAATTGTGGGCCAGCACCCGCCAGCTGGCGTTGCTGTTCCTGGTGGCGGTGCTGTTGGCGGGACTGCTGGGCAGCTACTTGTTGCGCATTATTCTGCGTCCACTGGATGCCGTGATAGAGCAGGCCGAGGCGATCGGTGAGCGCCGTTTCATCACCATAGCCGAACCCCGCACCCGGGAATTCCGGCGGGTGGTCGCGGCAATGAATCTGCTGTCAGACCGCATCCGGGCGATGCTGAAGCAGGAGGCCAGCCGTCTGGAGAAGTGGCAGCGCGAAGCGCACTTGGACAAGGTGACCGGATTGCTGAACCGCACTCCATTCATGCAGACCCTGGAAGCCGCGCTGGAAAGCGATGACGTCAATGCCAGCGGCAGTCTCGCCCTGATCCGCCTGGGCGGGCTCGCCAGGCTGAACCAGACCTATGGACGCAAGGCCGTCGATGGCCTGCTGGCGGAGGTGGGCACAGCGCTCAACCGTATTGCCGCGGGTCAAAGCCGCTGGGTTGCCGCACGCCTCAATGGCGCCGACTTTGCACTGCTGGCAGCGCGCTCCATCACGCCGGAACAGGTGGGGCAAGAGATACAACACGCCGTGCGTGAGGTGATCGAAAACCGGGCGATGCAGCAGGACATCACCCTGCCCTGCGCCGCCACCCTGTTTGAGCACGGCGACAGTATCGCGGCACTGATGACCCGTCTCGATGGCGCCCTGATCGCCGCCGACCGGGAGGGCCAGTCACGGCTCAGCGTCCCCCAGGCCGGCGATATCGAGATGATGCCTGTCAGGGAACAGATGCAGCGCTGGCAGAGTATTTTCGACCAGGCCTTCGAGAAGCAGAAATTCTCCCTGGCCCGCTTCCCCGTGGCAGCCGGTCCCAACCGGGAGTTGCTGCACTACGAGGCGCCGCTGCGGCTGGAGCGCGAAGGCGAGCAGCTCACTGCCGGCAGCTTCCTCGCCTGGGCCAACCGGCTGCAGCTGTCGGCGGAGCTGGATCGGCACGTGATCGACCTGGCGCTGCGGATGATCGCGGTCAGCGGGCGCCAGCTCGCGGTCAACCTGTCAGCCGACGCGCTGGTGGACACCGGCTTCCCGCACTGGCTGGGCGATCATCTCGCCAACAGCGGCGAGGCCGCCGCCAGGCTGTGGCTGGAGGTGCCCGAAACGGCGGCCTTCCGTCACCTGGACAGCTTCAGGAAACTCTGCGCCCGGGCCAGGACCTACGGTTGCAAGGTAGGCATTGAACACGTAGGCCACCAGCTGGCGGATATCGGCCGGCTCCACGATGTCGGCCTGGATTACCTCAAAGTGGATGCCTCCTTCGTCCGCGACATCGACTGCAACAGCGACAATCAGACGCTGTTGCGCACCCTCGCCACGGTCGCCCACAGCATTGGCCTCACGGTGATAGCCGAAGGAGTGCGCACAGAGACGGAGTGGCGGCAGCTGGAAGCACTGGGTATAGACGGCGCCACGGGGCCGGCGGTAACGGCCCACGAGCAGCGGGAATAGGTTCGGCGGCGGGAATGTCGCAGTTCCAGGGAGAAACTCGAACCGCCTTCTCCAGACGTTAGAAGACAGCGCAAGAGATGGACGAGGAAACGAAAGAGCGTTCGGAACGCCTATGAAAAGGCCTTATGGGTATCTGGCACAAAATGTCCTAAAAATAGATTGATAGTGTCCTTTAAATGAGCTAGCTTGATTTAAAGGACATTTTGAGAGTGGACATGACCCAAGAAATTGAGCAACAGAACGAAGAAATCATCACCCTTCTGGGGAAGCACCCTGAAGGGCTTTCTCGTGGTAAAATCTCGGAAAACCTTAGCTTTACTATCAATGACAAGACCTTACAAAGGCGATTAACAGCACTCGTCGATGAAGAACGTATCGCTAGAAAAGGTGAAAGAAAGGCGACTCGCTATCACCCACATGAAGTCTCCATAAAGACAATTAAAGGACACTTAAAGGACGGCTTAGCCAATATCTTTAGTCCTAAAAACCAAGAAAAGCTTAAATTCCTTGAAACACCCCCCCATGCACGGGAAAAAGTGTCCTATAACCGTGATTTTTTGGACTCTTACGTCCCTAATCAAAGCGAATATGTCCCTAAAAAGATACGAGAAGCGCTCTTTCAAGAAGGCAAACGCTTCGATGAGCAGTTGGCGGCGGGCACTTATGCTCGGCAAATCTGCCAGCGGCTTTTGATCGACCTGTCCTACAACTCAAGCCGCCTGGAGGGCAATACCTACTCCCGCCTAGATACACAAAAGCTGGTGGAAGAAGGCATATCCGCCGAAGGCAAGGTTCATGAAGAGACCGTGATGATCATGAACCATAAGGAAGCGATTTTGTTTCTGGTGGAAAACGCACAGGATATTGAGCTAAGTAGTTTGACTATCCGCAATTTGCACCATTTGCTGTCACAGGATTTGCTTGCCAACCCCAATGCTTGTGGAAATATCCGAATGCTAGAAGTGAATATCGGCCAATCCACTTACAAGCCTCTAGATAATCCGCATATTTTAAAAGAACTCTTTGAGCTGATTTTGCAAAAAACAAAAAAAACCAAAGACCCGTTCGAACAAAGCTTCTTTTTATTAGTTCACCTTTCCTATTTACAGGCATTCGAGGATGTGAACAAAAGAACGTCGCGGTTGAGCTGCAATATTCCGTTTATTAAAGGCAATTTGTGTCCACTCAGCTTTACCGATGTGACGCGGGATGATTACACCGCCGCGCTTCTATCCATTTACGAGAAAAATGATGTTGAGCCGATGCTAGAGCTTTTTGCCTGGGCATATTCCCGCTCTTGCGAGCAATACGGCGTGGTTAAAAAATCGCTAGGGGAAATTGATGCTTTCCGTATTCAATATAGGCAGCAGCGCAAAACCGTGATGGGCCAAATCGTTAGGCAAGGCTTGCATGGTGTAGAAGCAGAAAAACTTATAGAAGCTTACTGCCAAAAACAAAACATCGAAGACACTGATAAATTTGCCGCTATGACATTAGCCGATCTTGGTTCGTTACATGCGGGAGCTATTATCGGTTTAGGTATTACCGAAGCACAGCTCAATACCTGGCTATCCAACAAACCCTAAAAATCCTTAGTCTTCCTTTTAAGCGGCAAACGCCGCCGGTGATGAAACTCACTGACACGCCGCGCTCAGTCGTCGGTAACCGTCCGGTAATCACACCTTGATGGGCGGCTCCCAGTTGTGCGGCAGCAGAGCTGTCAGGTCAGATTGCCTGGCGGTGGGGATACGCTCCAGCACATGCCGCAGATAGGCCTGGGCATCAAGCCCATTGATCTTAGCCGACTGGATCAGCGTCATCACGTTGGCCGCGCGCTGGCCGCTGCGCACAGAGCCTGCAAACAGCCAGTTCTTCCGCCCCAGGGCCCACGGCCTGATCTGGTTTTCCACCCAGTTGTTGTCGATGGGGATTCGCCCATCATCCAGATAACGAACCAGGGCCTCCCAGCGTTTCAAAGCATAATCGATCGCTTTGGCGGTACGTGTGCCGCTCGTCAGCTTGGATCGCTGTCCGGTTAACCAGCCATGGAATGCGGTGATGATGGGCCGCGCCTGTTGCTCGCGAACCTGTTGTCTGTGTTCCGGCATGGCTTCAGCCGTTGCGCGCTCAATCTCATAAAGCGCACCGATGGTGGCAAGGGCTCGCTCCGCAATCGGGCTCTGGTTGTGCTCCAGTAACTCATGGAACTTGCGTCTCGCATGGGCCCAGCAACCCACTTCGTGAATGCCCTGTACAAAGCCCGCTTTGTAGCCTGCGTAATCATCACAGATGAGGCTCCCCTGCCAACCGGCCAGGAACTCGCGAGACACCTGGCCGGATCGCGTGGGTTGGAAGTCGTACACCACGCCCTGTATCGGCAAGGTCCGCGGTGTCGCATAGGCCCACACATAGGCTCGCTGCGTTTTCTTCTTGCCGGGATCCAGCATCGCCACCGGTGTTTCATCGGCGTGCAGAATGTCCTGTGCCAGCAGTTCACGACGCAGCGCATCGACCAGCGGGGCCAGCTCCACCCCGCAGCGGCCCACCCAGTCAGCCAGTGTTGAGCGGGAGAGCTCAACACCCGCGCGGGCATAGATCTGCTGTTGCCGATACAGCGGCAGGTGATCCGCGTATTTGCTGATCAGCACCTGAGCCAGCAGGTTGGTCGTCGGAATGCCCTTGTCAATGACGTGGGGCGCCACGGGCGCCTGCACGAGGGTCTCGCACTGCTTACAGGCCCATTTGCTACGGATATGGCGTTCTACCGAGAACTGACCGGGCTCGTAGTCGAGCTTCTCACTGATATCTTCGCCAATGCAGGCTAGCTGGCAGCCGCAGGTGCACATGGTCGACTCGGGATCGTGGTGGATATCCGTGCGGGGCAATTCTGCAGGCAAGGATTGCCGTGCCGGCTTACGTGGCGTCCGCGTTGACCTGGGTGTGTCGGTGAGCTGCGCCAGCTCCGACTCTACCGCGGCGAGGTCCTCCTCAACGATGTCATCGAGCAGGCGGTATTGCGTGCTGCCACCCGCTTCACTGCGCTGGCCAAAGCGGTGACGTTTCAGTATGGCCAGCTCGTGAGTCAGTTGTTCGTTACGGATTTTGTAATGCTGCAGGGTCTTGTCGCGCTGGAGGAGTTCGGCGGCATGCTGCGCCTGTTGATCACCCAGCTGGGTGATCAACTGCGCTGCCATCTGGCGGAGCTGATCGTCTGAGAGGTGTGTGAGATCGGTGCGCAATTCCATGACCGATACTGTGCCAAAGAATCGAGCACGGCACCAGATCAACTATTTGCGTAGACTACGGTGCCCTTTTTTGCTCTGCGCTACTGCCGGTCAATCACGTGATTGGCCGCCGCGTATTGCCAGGGCAAGCCGACCACGAGGGCCTGTAGCTGCGCGCTGTCGAGTGTGACCACGCCGCCCGTGCGCAGGGGGCTCCAGGTGAACTTGCCCTGATGTAACCGGCGCGCGGCGAGCCAGATACCGAAGCCATCACACACCAGCACCTTCATCCGGTTGGCGCGCTTGTTGGCAAATACGTAGGCACAGTGGTGCCGGGCTTCACCGAAGCTGTTGATGACTCGGGCCAGCGCCGTATCGGGGCCTGCCCGCATATCGAGGGGTTCACGCGCGAGCCAAATCTCGTCAATCTGTATCACTGCAGGATGGACCTGAGCCAGGAGACCGAACGGTCGATCTCGCTCAATGGCCACTCCACGGTGACCTGGCCGAGCGGCGCATCCAGCCGGATGCTGACAGTGGGCTGAACTCGCGCTACGCTCTGGCCAGGGTTGGATGAGTCTTTGGTGGGCACGGGTAGCCGCACAAATTCTCCCGTGCCATCAACCGCCCGTGACCGGCGCCACTTGTGTACCAGGTTGAGGTTGAGGCCATGCCGCAGCGCGACCTCGGCCACGGAGGTGTTTGGCTGATGGCACTCGGCCAACACTCGCTGTTTGAACCTCGGCGAATAGCGCCGCCGCCGCTTGATGATCCTTGGAAGAGACGCTTCGTCATCCATATCAGGTGCCCACTTATCATTAGGTGGGCACCTAGCTTACGCAGTTCGCGGGGTTCGAAAAGATGGGTTTACCGGACGGTTACAGTCGTCGCCGATCAGATCCAGATTGGCCGCCAGGCCGGTGCGCAGGCGCTGCCGGTGCAGCATCTTTTCCTGGGCGGACTCGGGCAGCTCGGTGAACAGGATCACGCCCTTGCTGATAAGCAGCTCCACCACATCCTCCAGTACCCTGACAAAATCCTGGTCGGTGGCACTGAGCTGATGTGCTTCCTCGCCAAGTTGCCCCAGAAAAACCTGGACTTCCGGATGATCCGCCGGCAACGCTTCCAGGTCAGTTCCCGGGGTCTGGCTGACCGCAACAATCCGGCCCGCTTCGTCACGTTTTACAAAAGGCATTCCTGACTCCAGCAAAAATCCCGGCGGCCTCACGACCACCGGGCACAGATCATAGCCCGGATGTTCACTGGTCGATAGTGAGCTTGCCCGAGTCCAGCATGCTCTGGATTACCGAGGCCATGTCATCGTGGCCACTGACCAGATCCACCCCTTCCAGCCTGATGGTCTGATCGACTTTGGCGTGATCGCCTGGGTTGCTCTTGAAATCGCCATCCACACTCACCTTGATCACAGTGTCAGTACCGTTAGAGCTGATGTCCAGGTAGCTGGTGAGATCCGCACCGTCCGCCTCCTCGCCCTGCAGCAGATCGCGCAGGTCCAGCACATCGTTGCCCTGGGCACCGAATTCGAGGATGGTGGAGTCCTCCGGGGCGCCGCCCTCCGCCGACAGCGAAAAGACGAACACATCATCCTCCAGCGTTCCGACAAGCGTGCCCGCAGGCAGGGCGTCTCCGGATTCCTCCGGATCCGTGTCCTGCTCCCGCTCGACCGGCGCTTCGCGCTCCAGGACCGGAACCGATGCGGAAAATGATACGGCATTGGCGCTCCCGCCGTCATCGCCGGGGGCGTTGGCCACGCCCTGCAGTGTCAGGGTCACGGTCGATTCCACCCGGTCGCCATCGGCGTCGGTCGCGTAGTAGGTGAACACCTCCTCCACGGACTCGCCCTCGCCCAGCGAGTCGCGACCTTCGCGGCTCATCGTATAGGTGTAGCTGCCATCGGGCTTGACCACCAGGCTGCCATGACTGCCTGTGATCGTGCCGCTGGCAGTGACGCTGCCGCTGCCCGTGTCCCAACTGATACTGCCGTCCTGGGCAGGACCATCGGCGCCGAAATCCGGCTCCACTGCACCGCTGGTGCTGGGCAGATCGTCGGTGGAGGCAATTTCAGCCACCAGCTGGAAGGAACTGGACTCGGTCTCCGTGGTCCTGGCCGTGGTCACCAGGTTGCCGCTGCCATCGAGAAAACCCTTGATGCTCAGCTCATATTCGCGATCGCCCACGGTAATCAGCTGTACCTGATTCGGGTTGCTGATCTGGATCAGGTCGTCATTGACCGGATCAGTGGGCTCGCCGTTGTTGGGTGTCTCCGTGTGCCGCAGGCCTACCGTGGTCGTCACCTGTGTTTCGATGCCGTCTATTACCAGCGTAAACGAGACATCCAGCTCCACCGTATCGAGGGTCTTGGCCGAAGCCGATATCCGGAAGTTGTTGTGGGTCAGGGTACCCAGCGTAAACTGGCTATCGGCCACAACCCCGGTGCTGCCGGTCAGGCTCTCGGCATAATGGAAATCATAGCCGGAACCACTGCTGCCCCCCCACTGGATATAAATGCCTTCACTATCGGCACTGGTGGTCACGCTGCCGGTACCACTGGTCGTGGTCAGGCCGTCCCAGCCGCCGCTGAGGCCGCCGATTTCCAGCTCGCTTACGGGTACTTCGAGTACCCCGGTGACTGCCGACGTCACCGGCATGTCATCGTCAATTGTAACGGTGAAAGTGCTCGCCGCTGATGCGGGCGAGGTATCCCCGTCAACATCGGTCACAGTCACGCTGACATCGAATGACACATTGTTCTCGAAGGCATCGACCGGATTACCCTGGCCATCCACGGCCGGGTGCGCCAGAGGCTGGTGCAGGTCGACTGAATAGCCCACCTCGCCTTCACCGGCAGTGCCCGCGGTATAGCTGTCCAGTGACACCGTCACCACCAGGTTACCGGCATCAAAGCCCGGCTCCGTGGGCGCGGTACTGCCGGTGTAGCCCACCAGCGCACCGGCGCCATTGCTGCCGCCGTCAGGATCCCAGGCAAAGTTGACCGCCGAGCCGTCAAGCGTGGTCAGGCCACTGCTGCTGCCCGCCAGCGTGATGCTCTGCAAATTGTCGCCACCGGTATCGAACCTGATCGTACCGGTCGGCACCGAGTCGTCATCGCCAGGCGCAGCGTCACCAATCCCGGCCGGGAGATCATCCTCGTCCACCAGGGTGTTGGTCGCAGCCGTGACCACGGGCTCGGAATCCGGCTCGGGCTCGGGCTCGGGCTCGGGCTCAGGCTCAGGCTCAGGCTCAGGCTCAGGCTCCGGTTCGGGCTCCGGTTCGGGCTCCGGTTCGGGCTCCGGTTCGGGCTCCGGTTCGGGCTCCGGTTCGGGCTCCGGTTCGGGCTCCGGCTCCGGCTCCGGCTCCGGCTCCGGTTCCGGCTCAGGTTCCGGCTCAGGTTCCGGCTCAGGTTCCGGCTCAGGTTCCGGCTCAGGTTCCGGCTCAGGTTCCGGCTCAGGTTCCGGCTCCGGCTCCGGCTCAGGTTCCGGCTCAGGTTCCGGCTCAGGTTCGGGCTCAGGTTCGGGAACAGGAATTTCGGGCTCAGGCTCGGGTTCCGGCTCGGGTTCAGTGGCCGGTCCGGTGACAATCACGGTAACGACAGCGGTATCCTGGTTGGTGCCATCGGGAGTGGTCGCGGTATAAGTGAAGGTGTCCTCGCCCAGGAAGCCCTCGTTAGGGGTATAGGTCACGGTATTGTCGGGATTGATGGTTACGGTCCCATTGGCCGCCTGGGTGATACCCGTCAGGGTCGATCCCTCGGTGAAAATGTCGTTGTTCTGCACGTTGATGACGACGCTTTGGTTCTGCCCGGTCTCGGCCTGGTCGTCGATGGCATCCACCGGCAGGATCTCGTCGCTCTGCTCAACTTCCAGTGCCGCCTGGGGATCACTGAGCGCGGCCAGGCCGGAGAGCTCCGGCGTTTCCTCGATCACGCGAGTCAGGCGTACGAAGGAAGAACCCTCGCTGGCTTCAGTGCCTGTACCCTGCGCCCCCGCAGCCGGTGCGTCCAGCACGTCGCCGATATCGCCATCGCCTTCCAGCGCAGCCAGCACGGCCGCCACCGATTCATCTTCCACCGCACTCTCATCGGCGCCCGCCGCCCGCTCTGCGACGATGTCCCGGGTCAGGGTCATTTCCGGCACTTCGCTGACCAGGAAGGGGCTGCCATCGGCGAGCGCCAGTTCCACTGTACCGCCATCGGGAGTAACGACAGTTTCTCCCTCCAGCAACACATCCCCGGGCTTTATCTCGCGCAGCTCGCCGTTCTCATTGCGGGCGTAGGCGGTACCTGTTACTGCGACGACTGTCGCGATTGCCGAGTCGGCCATGATTGTGTCCCTGTGTTAGTGCCGCTGTCACTGCAGCGGCACTCTCCCGTTAATCCGTAGAAGCCTGGTTATTTCCGAATCGTGACTCCGGCCGTGACCGGATCGATCACTGTCGATTCAGCTACCACCGGGAATGACGCTACTCAGCGCTTCCGTTACAGCGTGGATAGTATGTCAGGAAGGGAAAGGGAACATTGTACTTAAGGACAGGAGCAGCCCTGTAAACAAGGATTTCCGTGAACCAGGTCACATTCCACGGCGTTTCATGGCCGGGCGCGCAGTGCGTCGATCCGGCTGTTAAACGGCTGCTACATCGGCATTTCACGATAGAACTTCTGGAAGTCCCGGTCCGTAAATGACTCGCGGCTTACATCAATACACTGCAGCACAGCGGTCGCGGGACTGCTGCCGCCAGCAACGGTGACAGCGCTGGTACCGGCGGCCACCCGGGCGGCCTCCTGCTTGTCGTGCGCCTGTATCAGCGCCAGCCCCTGCTTGCCGGCGACAGTATCCACCTGGCAGGCATACCGGCCGGCAGGCAGCGGCGCTATTGGGACATTGCCGTCCGTATCATCCGCCGCAGCGCTGGAACCGGACCACAGATTGGCCACAACGGCAATCAGCAACAATGCAAAACTGTGGTTATTGATCATTGGTGAATCCTCTCTCGGCTGACGCTACCAGCACTCGGTATTTGCGGTACCCGTCGCTCTTTTACGGCCAAATGAATCGAGTATGAATGAGGTACAACGGCTGTCCTGCGCCTGTGGCGATGTCGGCAGGGGTGTGGCGGTCAGTTCAAAACAGTTGCCGATCGCACCCGTTGCGCATGCCGCGGCGGCAACGGAATAGTGACCCTCGGGCGAAATGAATGGATCTTCAGGAAAACCCAGCTCTTCCATGTCATCGGTATAGCGGGAATGGTCCAGCATGTACTGCATCTGGCGGTTGGCGGCATCCTGCAGCGCCGACATCGCATCACTGCGGCGGCCTTTTTGCATGCTGTTCTGGTAGCCGGGCAATGCCACCGCCAGCAGGATACCGACGATCACCACCGTGATCATCAGCTCCATCAGGCTGAATCCACGCTGGCTGCCGTGAAGCAGCAGACCGTTCCGCGCCGGCAGTGTCATCAATACTCCTCCTGGAACCAGTAAGTACCGTAGGGCGGACGGAAGAACTCGTCGGTGCTACAAACCCCACCGATGCAGTCATTGTCACCGTCGCCGTCAGGATCTCCCGCCGGTGTTCCCGGAGGCAGCAACAATCTGATCTGGTCATCCTCGCCAAAATGCACCGAGGGCGTATCGGGAATGATCGGACCCAATTGTATGACATTGCGATTGCCGGAAAACAGATCGACGACATAGAGCCGGCCGAGGCCCGCCAGGGGCTCGCAAACATCCTCGGGGTTGAGCCCGGTATTGGGCGTGAAGCTCGCAATATAAACCTTGCCATTCAAGGTCAGGGATTTGGCCAGGCTCTTCTCACCCTCGTGCTGCAAGTCAATACGCCAGCCGTTGGCCGCCTGCAGCGCTTCCACCGCCACGGCTTTTTCCTCATCAGTCCCCGTGCTGAGCAGATTGGCCGTGATATCGTACAGATCCTCATCCAGCACGGGCATGAAACAGCGGAAATCGGTAACCGGGTCCATATCAGCGCAATCCGACGCGTCGGGCGCGGAGCTGTCATAGGGGGCCGTGCGCTCGTCCCTGAGCATGTAGAACCTGTTGTCTACATCGGTGGCATTGGGATTGGTGCGGTCCCCCGAGCCGATCAGCACCGCATCCACCGGCTTGCCATTGAAACGGATACGCACTACATCCGGGGCATTGAAGAAGCGGCGGTCAGTAGCCTCGGTGCCGCCATTGAGCTGGGCCAGCTTGTTGATCTGCCAGTCATCCTGGCTCGCATCCGGCAGGGCATTGCCCGGCAGATCCACCCGCCAGACATTGCCCCCGGCATCGCCGAAGTACATGCGGTCCGCCAGCGTGTCACCGTTGCTGTCCAGCACCGTCACATTACCCGGAACGGCATGCTGGAGCCCGGTTTCCTGCAGGTTCTTGAGCGAGTTGGCGGCCGGCGTCACGCTCCAGACCAGCTCTCCCGTCTCGGCATCCACGATAAACAGGCCACGGCCCACGCCGTCAGGCGTAGCCACACCGGTCAGGTCCTTGGTCAGGTCATAGCCGGCGCCGAACACCAGTACCGGCTTGGGCTTGCCGCCGGCATCCCGGTAACCGGGAATACGGGTCACGACCGGAGCTGACCAGGTCAGTCCCAGCTCAGCAAAGCCACTGCGGGCCGGATCAATTTTCCACATGAACGCCGGATTGTCCGGGTCGGAAATATCCAGCGCGTACATGGCATCGCCGCCGCGCCGCAGGCCGAAGTAGAGCCACACCTTGTCGCCGTCCCCAGTAACAATGGTGCCGTCGTTATTGAGGTCCTGCACATAGGCCACCGGACTGGTGTCGATCCCGTACACATGCTCGAGTGAAATTGCATCGAGACGCCTTTGGTTCAGCACAGGCGCCAGTTCCTTGGGGAAAAACGCCCAGTCTTCCTGGCCGTCCACATCACCGAACATATGCAGAAAGCCGGCATTCGTGCCCACGATAATACGCAGATCGGGGTCTTCGGCCGTGAAGCCGGTCCTTGCGCCATAGCTCAGCACCAGCGGCTGGCTGTGCAGAATGTCACCGAGAATCCAGTTGCGGGCGTCCGCGGACACTGTGCCGTCATCGTCGATCGCAAAGCCCCTGCCCGAGGCCAGCTCGCGGTCCAGGTCGGTCTGGGACTCGATATCCGGACCAAACAACGCAAACAACTCCTCGTCGGTGTCGAGACCAAAGGCCTCCCTGTTCATGTTGGTACTGTTGAATGTCTCCAGCGCACCGTCGGCCCCGGTGTTGGAATAGATGAGCCGGGTCGCCGGGTCCCGCGCAGCCAGCAGGCCTCCGACACCCCCCTTCATCACGTCCGGCCCGTCAGCGTCACTCCAGAAGGTACTGGCGCCCACTGTGATGAAACCGGTCTCAGGGTCCAGCGCCGCATTGTCCTTCTTGTCCACCAGCACGGCTTCACCGTCCACAATGTCCAGCCTCAGCTTCTTGATATTGCCCGGCCAGTCTACTGACTCACCGGGCTCGAACATCGCATAGAACACTTCATTGCGGCTCTGGGTCCGGGTGAAGGTGTCCACCGCCACCGCCGGCGAGGTCAGCGTGCTCTCCTGCCCCAGGATACTGAGAATGGCGCCCTGGAACGCCGCGGTCAGTTCATCGGCCGAGTTGGCCGTGTAATACTCGCCCTTGCCCGCTGCCGCCGTGTCGCGCAACAGGTCCTGGTCTGTGGCAAATCCGACGGTATAGGTAATCGCCAGCTGTCTGCCGTTGGTCGTGTCGTTGTCGAGGTCCTCGGTGGCCATGTAACCGGCGAGTTCAGGCAGACAGTTCTTGGTGTTGGGCTGATTGGCTGCGGGATAGATACCGCAGGTCTTGCCGGTCAGCGATTCAATGGCATTGTTGGCGTGGGTATCATTCTGAGGTTCGCCGTCAGTCATCAGAATGACGTAGGTCACGGCGCAATCCGTCGCTGGCGAAGTATAGGTACCCAAAGGACTCTCCGCGAGCGTATCCCGGGGCAGATAATCACCCTTCGGGTTGCGATTGCCGTCCATTCGGTGTCCATAGACCAGGGTCTGTCCGGACAGGTAGCGGTAGGCTTCATAGGAGGACTCGCAAAGAGGGGTACTGCCGGCGGAGGTCAGGCTGTTCACCATGTCGATGACATTGCTGCGCTGCTCTTCGGTCATGTCGGCGATAATGCGATGTATCACCCGGCCGCCGTGATGGTTGGTACCGCTCCAGTTGCCATTGAATTCCACCAGACCGAAGTCTATCCCGGGATTGGCCAGGATGATTCCGGTCACGACCTCCTGGGCAATTTCCATCCTTGTTCTGCTGACCAGGGAATCATCGTGGCGATAATCCATATAATGCGCGGTATAAAACGTATATGAGGTATTGCCCCACTTGACCTCGGACTCGCCCGGTGTCGCGGCGCTGAACACTGCGTTGTTGGGGACCCCATTACCCCTTGCGTAGCCGTCAGCCACACCCGGTCCATTGGAGGGGTTGCCGTTAATGACATCGTCGCGGCATTCGACGTGAGGCGGATCGCGATCGTTGCTGCCATTGTCATTGTTGGATAACGTCAACCATTTCCGGTTGTTGCCGGCATTGTGGTCACGCCAGCGTTTGGCGCCGGAGGTCTGGAAATAGCCTATCGTAGTCAGTGCGTCGTAGGACTCGGCACAGCGGTTTTTGTCCCGCTTGAACCACTGTTTGGTGGCGACCGAAGGCGGCGTATTCTTGGTGGACCAGTAAATTTTGTCGTCGTCGAAATGCTGCTCATAGGTGGCAGTGGGGTCGTAGGGGGGCGCTGATTGGTCACCACTGTGCCCATGCTGCCCGAATCATCAAATACAATGAGCACCTTGGGGCGGCCGGTGTTCTCGACATCGACTTCGACCTGGTAGATCTCGGTATCATCGGCTCCGGCAGGCAGCGCATGGGAAGACAGCACCAGCACCGCTCCGAGCGCGACACACCACTTGTTGACCGCTGATTTCGTTTTCATGGATATGCTCTCGTGTAGGCCGGCAACCTGCCGGACACCGGCATTGGCGCCAGCTTAGCCTGACTCCCCGATTACTGTTTTTACCACGCCCAACTCCACCCGGGTCCGGGCCTTGCTATCGACATCATGTTCAGATTTGATGCGGTAGTAGTCGCAGTCGAACAGACCCACACTACTGCCACCGGATTCACTCGGCGGCCGTGGGCAATCCCTGTCCACTGCCAGCAGCGCGACTTCCACGGCCACTTTGTCGGCGCCATCGCGCAGTCCCCGAAGGGGGTGATCGTCCGCCGCGATGGCCGCGAACGGCTGCACCACATCCTCGCGCACGAAGGGGTCGTGGCCGCTGCCCGCCAACCCCAAGGCGGCGTAAATCCCCGCCTCCGCGGCCTGGAAAGACTCATAGGCGTCCTGCATGTTGGCGGACATCTTCAGGCCCAGGGAACTGTTGCTGGCAGCGGCGAGGCTGAGAATGGTAACCACCATCAAGAACAGCAGTGATACCACCAGCGCGAGACCCCGCTGCCCCCTGTTCATCACAATCTGTTTCATCTGCCACCTCTGATCATCAACTTGGGATTGCGCAGGGAGATGGTGTTGTGGACCATCACCCGCCGCGCGGTGGGCACATATTCGTCCGGGTCGTCGGCAGGAGTGACTGCGACATCCCCCAACTGGTAGGTTTTGGTATCGCTGTGCTGGGCGTCCTCTGTGGCGCTGCGCAACAGCAGGAACAGCTCCAGGGCCTCCACGTCCTGCCAGTTACCGGTGGCGCCTGTGAGGTCGGTATAGGTATCCAGTTCACCGTCGCTGTTACTGTCCAGGCCGAACCGGACCCTCATGTTTTCTACTCCGGGTACCAGGTCTTCGGTGGTCATGGCCATGGCGCCGGCTCCCGCATCCCAGTGCAATACTCTCCGGCTCAGGGTGGGAATGGTCAGTTCGCGCACATAGTAGATCTGCACCCGGTAGGGCCAGGCCACCCCCAACGCGAATTCGTTGCCCTCCCGCACATCCGGTGCGGCGTCCGCGCCATCCAGCAACAGGCCGCGCTCGCTGTTGGCGATCACGTAGATCTCCTTGTCATCCAGCGCATCGGGAAAGCTGATCGTCCCGTCCCTTACCGCGCTCAGGTCCTCGGGATCGGCATCGTACAGCGGCCGGGGCAGAACGTGTTTTATCACCAGCACATCGGTGTCGGGCCTGGCATCCTTGATACAGCCAAAGGCCTCGCCACCCGTCGCAGTCACCGCCCACAGGTAGTTGGCTACCTCCGCGGCTGCGGCGGGCGAATCGCAGTCGTCCACAATGGTTCCCAGGGAATCGTCAGTACGTATATCCTGGGGGTTGGCGGCGCCGGCAAAACCGGCGTGCCGCAGTGACTCGTTGAGTGTGAACATCGCGAAGCGGCCGTGTTCGGCCAGATCCGCCACCTGCTCCACTTCGGTGTAGGAGCGCTTGGCCGCAAGATACACCGATACCGCGCCACCGATAAGAATCAGGCCGAGGACCATGGCCACCATGAACTCGATGAGAGAGAACCCGCGCGGCTGCAGTACGACAGTCTTCACCGCCCGCCCCTCACAGCTCGGCCTCATCGATTACATAGCTGCTGACTATCAGCTGGCGCCGGTAGCCTTCATCGGCTGTGGCGACAGCATCGCCGCACACCAGGTCGCCATCCAGCAGCCCGTCTCGTGTCCTGGTGAGGCCGCGCCACTGGATAATCACGCGGATCCTTCCGGTTCTTGCCTTGCCAGCGTCCTCGTCGAAAACGATGCAGCCACGGGGCTCGATGAGAGCCACAGTGGGAACCTCGGCACCGTCCTCCGTCGTCGTTACCGCGGCGCCCCGCAGCGCCTGGTCCCAGCGCCACAGGTCGTGTGTCGCCAATTGGGCAGGGGTGCAGGACGCTGTCACGCAATTGGGGCTGGGTTCAGCAGGGGCTGTGCCACCCCCTGCGGAGCAAGGTGAATGTCGTATGTCTCCAGCCCTGCGGGATTGCTTCTGATCCGTTCCAACATATCGTTGCCCAGCGCCACCGCCCGCGAGCGCTGGATCGCCTGATGCTGGGCCGTCTTGGACAACGCCTGCAGCCCGACAATACCCAGCAGGCCCACCGACAGAATCACGAACGCGGCCAGTGCCTCGATCAGCGTCATCCCGCGCTGGCTCCCGGGACCAGCCTGGCGGCGAGCGCTAACAGGAAACATTGTTGCCCGCCAGGTCATTGACGATACCATCTGAGTTGGTGTCCACGGCGGAGCTGACCGAGCCGATCGGCGACAGCATCAGCGCGCGGGCCTTGTTAGCACCACGGTTGTCGCAGAAAACGAAAGTGCCGGCGGAGCCCAGCGCAGACCCGCGCGGATGGAATTCAATCCGGTTGCCGCCGTCGAAGCGGATGCTCAGGTTGTTTGTCTGCCGCGCCTCCCACTGAATCAGCTCCTGCAATGGGTCATCCGGGTCGGGGGCGTCGCTGCCGTCGGCGTTGAGGAAGGCCATGTAGCCGCCACTCCAGGCATCGGCCGCAGCCACACAGGCGGTGCCGTTTGTGGTGGGGCACAGCATTACCGGCGCCCGTCTGGCCAGCGCCTCGGAGCGCGCCTTGTTCAACATTGCACGCAGTGCATTCACATTGGTAATCATCCGGTTGTCACGAATCATCTCACGAAACGACGGGGCAGCCAGGGTCAGGGCAGTGGCCAGGATGACCAGCACGATCATCAGCTCGATCAGGGTAACGCCCTTCATGCTGATTGATCGGCGCAGCAGCTTGCGCGAAGTGTGCAAATCTTCCCCCAGAGGTTCTACTATCCGAGCATGCACAATAGGGGCAGGGGCGCGCCATGACAATAATCGCTTGATGAACGGCAGGATGCACTGACAGCCGGTAACATGGGGCCTGCAGGAGGAGCGGGCGCTACTCACCGTTCCTGTGTCACATGCTTGTATTGCCGGGGGGACCACGTTCAACTCGCAGCGCAAAGCGCGGGAATATTGTTCATCACCAGCGCCAGCTGCACCCGGTCGCGTATCATCAGTTTGGCGAAGATCGTGGAGAGGTGCGCCTTGACGGTGCGCTCGGTAACGCTCAGCTCAGCAGCGATCTCACGGTTGCTGGCACCGAGGGCCACCTGCTCTGCCACCTCTCGCTCACGGGAGGTGAGGCTGTCGAGTCGGGGGTGAGCCGTGGCAGGCGCCGGCACCACACGCTGCGACAGCGCCATCAGGCGACGCACCAGTTCAGGCAGCATCCACAGGCCGCCGTGCGCTACCACCAGGCCGATTTCGCGCAGCTGCCCGGGGGCTGCATCGAGATGGCAATAGCCCCTCGCGCCCTCGTTCAGGGCCTGGAAGGCTTCGACTTCGCCCGGGGTGGCACTCATTGCCACCACCCTGGCCCCCAGGGCCACCGCTTCCCGCAGGCTGGCAAGTCGCCTGGTCGCGGAACTGTCGGCAAGATCCAGCCACAGGATTCGCTGGCTGGGCGGGCCGGTCAACAATGTCGCCTCGCTGAGCTGCGTCAGCACACGGGCCGCAGGGAAGGCCTGCTGCCAGCGGGGTCGCAGTTTGCCACTGCTTGCTATGAACACCTGTTCCATCAACGCTCCGTCAGGGCATATTGTTTTGCCCGCAGTACCGGCTTCATCAGATAGGCAAGAATGGTCTTCTTGCCGGTCAGAATATCCACTTGCACCGTCATCCCCGGGATGATCGGCATGTCCGCGCCCAGGCCGGGCTCGGTGGTGCGCACATGCACCTGGTAAAAAGGCTCGCCCTCGTCGTCCAGGATGGTGTCCGCGCCGATGTGTTCAACGGTGCCCTCCATGCCGCCGTACACGACGAAATCGTAGGCCGTGAGTTTCACCAGCGCCTTCTGCCCGGGGCCCAGGAAGGCGATGTCCCGGGGGCGGATATGTGCCTCCACCAACAGCGTGTCATCCAGCGGCACGACCTCGACCACCTCCTTGCCGGGCAGTACCACACCGCCGATGGTGTTGTAGTAGAGCCGTTTGACGGTACCCTTGACCGGCGAGCGCAGTTCGGTTTGCTGCACCCGGTCGGACAAGCCGGTGCCGGCTTCGCGCAGCCCGTTCATACGGGCGATGGTATCGGTGAGTTCCTCGCGCACGGTATTCTCGAACTCCACCTCGACCTCGCTGAGTTTCTGGCGGGCCTCCTTGATGGCCGAATCGAGCCGCTTGATCTGAGACTGCGACTGTTCGAATTCGCCGGAGAGCTGGTTGACCTCCCGTTCCAGCCGCAGGATCTCGACCTGCGACACCGCACCCGAGTTCACCATGGGCCGGGTGACACTCAATTCCTGGCGGGTCAGGTCCAGGGAGCGGGACATCTGCCGCGAGCGGGCGCTGGTCTCCGCCAGTTCCTGTTGCCGCTGCTCCAGCTGCTCCCCGGCGATCTGTTGCTGCAGCACCAACTGGGCCTGGCTGGACTGGTACAGGGCCTGCTCCTGGGCGACGATCTCCGGCACCTGCTGCAGCCACTGCTGATCGATCAGGAATTCGCTGCCGGACAGCATGGCCCCCAGCCGCGCGGCGCGCACCGACAGTGCCTGGAACTCGGCCTGGTTTTCCCGCAGATTGGATTCGGAGCGGGTCTGGTCCAGCCGCAGCAACAGCTGTCCCGCTTCGACAACGTCGCCGGCCCGGGTGTTGATCTCCGTTACCACACCGCCGTCCTGGGACTGGATCACCTGGATCTGGCGCGACGGGATTACCTTGCCCTCACCCCGGGTGACCTCATCGATCTGCGCCAGTGCCGCCCACACCAGCAGCGCCACAACAATGACAGCCACAACGTACAGCAGGGCGCGGGCCCGCAGCGGCTGCTGCGACAGATAGGCACGGTGGGCGTCCTGGTCCCAGTTGCGGGGCACATCCGCCGCATCCTTGAGCCAGGGGGCAAACAGGAAATCCGCCAGCTGACGCCGGCGCTGTGGCTCCACCGGTTGCGCGTCGGTGTGCCTGATGAAGGGTTCCACGCTCACTTCGCGGCCCCTATTTTACCCTTCTGCAGGGCTTGAATCACACTGTCGCGGGGTCCGTCGGCGACCAGCTTGCCGTTGTCGATAACGATGATCCGGTCCACCATTTCCAACAGTGAGTTGCGGTGGGTGACGACAAGCCAGGTGCGGCCCTGAATGTACTCCAGCAACTGAGCCTTGACCGCCACCTCGGTGGAGTGATCCATCGAACCGGTGGGCTCGTCCATCAACAGGATGGGCGGTTCATGCACCACCGCCCGCGCCAGCGCCACACATTTGCGCTGGCCCCCGGAGAGGGAGTCACCCCGCTCCCCCACCAGCATCTCGAAGCCCCGCGGGTGGCGATTGATGAACTCCGACAGATTGGCAATTTCCGCCGCCCGCAGCAGCGCCGCATCGCTGACGTTGCTGTGGGACAGGGTGATATTGTCGCGCAGGCTGCCGTAGAACAGGGTCACGTCCTGGGGCACATAACCCACCCGGGAGCGGAATTCACTGGGGTCCAGCTGGCGCAGGTCGATGCCGTCTATCATGATGGCCCCGCCGGTGGGCTGGTACAGGCCCATCGCCAGTTTTTGCAGCGTGGACTTGCCGGACCCCACCCGGCCCAGGATGGCCACCCGTTCGCCGGGCTTGATGCGAAAGGACACGTTGTTGAGCGATTCCATCTCGCTGCCGGGATAGCTGAATGATACCTGGCGGAATTCGATATCCCCCCGGAACAGTTCGCGCGACAGGAACTGCGCGCCCTCGGGCCGCTCCATCGGCTTGGCCATCACCTCGTCCAGCGACTTCAGCGCAATCTCGGCGTTGTGCCAGGAGGTGACCAGACCTGCGACCTGGCCGAAGGGCGCCATCACCCGCGCCGCCAGCATGGTGCAGGCAATCAGGCCACCCATACTGAGCTGGCCGGCGGTGATCAGGTAGACGCCGGTGATGATCACGAACATGGTCACCATCTGCGCGCCCCACTGGGTCACATTGATGGTGGAATTGGAGACCAGCCGCAACTGCACCCCCACGTGGGCCAGGAAGGTGGTGGTCTCCTCCCACTTGCGCTGCATCCGTGCCTCTGCCCCCATGGCCTTGATGGTGTCGATGCCCACCAGGCTCTCGATCAGAGTGGCATTGCGCAGCGCGCTGGCGCGATAGGTGGTTTCCGACAACTCCCGCAGTTTGCCCTGGGTCGCCATCGCATAGCCCAGTACCAGCAGCAGGCCAATGCCCAGCGGAATCAGTATCGGCCAGGCGATCCAGCCGATTACGGCAATGAAGATCAGCGCAAAGGGCACGTCGATCAATGTAGTCACCGAAGCCGATGTAATGAAGTCGCGCACGGTTTCAAAGGAACGCAGGCTGACGGCGTAGGAACCCACCGAGCTGGCCCGCTGTTCCAGCCGGGAACCAAGCACTCGCTCCATGATTTTGGCCGACAGGTTGACATCCACCCGCCGGCTGGCCAGGTCCAGGAAGTAGCCGCGCATGGTGCGCAGGGTGATGTCCGCGAGCAGGATGATGATCACACCGGCCGCCAGCATCCACAGGGTTTCCACCGCGTAGTTGGGCACTACCCGGTCGTAGACGTTCATCGTGAACAACGGCAGTGCCAGCGCAAAAACATTGATGAAAAAGGCCGCCACCAGCACATCGCGGTACAGCGGCATGTTGGCGCGCATCGCATCCCAGAACCAGTGGCCGCGCTCCGAGGTGCCGGTGCGCGGGGTGCGCTGGTCGAAGCGGAACCGCGGCCGGCAGATGATCGCATTGCCCGACTCCCGCGCCAGCAACTGTGCCGCCGGCATTTCCACCACCGCTTCGTTCAGGTC
Organism: Kineobactrum salinum; assembly: GCF_010669285.1. GTDB lineage: Bacteria > Pseudomonadota > Gammaproteobacteria > Pseudomonadales > Halieaceae > Kineobactrum > Kineobactrum salinum. Next base: position 1,090,399 of record NZ_CP048711.1, read on the forward strand.
GGGAAACACCACGCGGGCGCTGGCACCGTCTTCGCTCCAGCCCATCAGCAGGCAGGCGCGCTGGTCCTCCAGCAGTATCACCGCGGGCAACAGTGCAGGTTCCAGTCCGCGGGCACTGCGCGGCAGCGAACGGCTCACCAGCCCCGCCCGGCTGGCCGCGCGCTCGAACAGGGCCGGCGTCAGGCGACCATTCTCCAACGGCAGGCCGCCGACCAGCGCTTCGGCGGTGGAGGCGCTGCCGTGATAGCGGGTCAGCGCCAGCAGGCACTGCACCAGGCTGTCATCGACAGCACTGCCATCCCCCGGCCGTGATGGCCGGGCTGTGGCCTGGTCTCGCTGGTCGCCTATGGGGGCGGTAGTCTCAATCATAATTTGCGGCATGCCTGAAGTAGTGCGTGGCCAGACGGCAACGGCTCCCACGTCCGGGCTCCACCGCTGGCGCCACTAGCATAGTGCCGGGGCGCTTGATTCACCATAAGCTCTGGAGGCTATACTGTGACGCGCTTGGCAGTTTCAGCAAGAGATAGCGGTGCGGTGTGTCCCCGTCACCAATATCCGGCGTAATATGGAGCCAGAATGTGGGAAAACCCCGGCATGCTTGCGGTGTGCCCCAACATTATGGGAAAGGAGAGGCTCAATGTCAGACACCCGCTCGCGCTTCGAGGCGCGCGATCTGTCGCCACCCGGCTTTTGCAAGGGCCCCGACGGCAGGGAGAAATACATAGGTCCGGAGCGGCGCAGAAGCAACAGACGCAGTAACGGCGAACGCCGGGCTACGGTGCGGTTTGCGGAAAACAAGGTCGACCGGCGCCAGCTGGAAGGCAGACGGGAGGGCGACCGCACCCCCAAGTTCTGGTAAGACTCAGATCCCCAGCCCGGTCTTCGCCCGGGCGAACGCGTCCAGCGCAAACGCAATGTCATCCTCGCTCAGCGCCGCCGACATCTGGGTGCGAATCCGGGCCCGACCCCGCGGCACCACCGGAAATGAAAACGCCACCACGTACACGCCCTGAGCCAGCACTGCCTCGGCGAAGCGCGCCGCTACCGCGGCGTCGTGCAGCATCACCGGTACGATGGGATGCTCGCCCGGCAGCAGCTCGAATCCCAGGCGCTGCAGGCCATCGCGGAACTGCGCCGTATTGCGCGCCAACCGCTCGCGCAACAGGGGCGCTGAACCTACCAGCTCTACTGCCTTGATTGCTCCCGCCACCACAGGCGGTGCCACCGTATTGGAAAACAGGTAGGGCCGCGAGCGCTGCCGCAACAGTTCCACGATCTCCCTGCGGGCGGCAGTGTAGCCTCCACTGGCGCCACCCAGCGCCTTGCCCAGGGTGCCGGTAATGATATCCACCCGCTCCATGCAGCCGCGCAGTTCGTGGGTGCCGCGCCCGCCCGCGCCGAGAAAGCCGGTGGCGTGAGCATCGTCAAAATGCACCAGCGCGTCATAGCGCTCGGCCAGGTCACAGATCTCATCGAGCCGTGCAATATAGCCGTCCATCGAGAACACGCCGTCGCTGGTGATCAGCTTGAAGCGGGCTCCGGCGGCATCCGCTGCCTGCAGCTGCGCCTCCAGGTCGGCCATGTCATTGTTGCGGTAGCGGTAGCGCTGCGCCTTGCTCAGGCGAATGCCGTCAATGATACTGGCGTGGTTCAGTTCGTCCGAGATCACCGCGTCGGACTCCCCCAACAGGGTTTCGAACAGCCCGCCATTGGCATCAAAGCAGGAAGGATAGAGGATAGTATCCTCAGTCCCGAGGAAGGTGGAGAGCTGGGTCTCCAGCTGCTTGTGCAGGGTCTGGGTGCCGCAGATAAAGCGCACCGAAGCCATGCCGTAGCCCCACTCGGCCAGGCCGGCCGCCGCCGCGGCGTTGACCTCGGGATGCTGTGCCAGGCCCAGGTAATTGTTGGCGCAGAGATTGAGCACCTCGCGATCGCTGACGCCCACGTGGGCGCCCTGGGGCGTGGTGATCAGCCGCTCGTGCTTGTACAGTCCGGCGGCCTCGATTTCACCCAACTGCTGTGCCAGGTGCTCCTGAAAGCGGTCATACATGGTATCTACTCCTCCCAGTTGAGAACGACCTTGCTGGCCTCGCCGGCGCTCATCACGTCAAAGCCGCGCTGGAATTCACGATAGTTCATGCGGTGAGTAATAACCGGTGAGATATCCAGCCCGGACTCGATCATTACCGACATCTTGTACCAGGTTTCGTACATTTCCCGCCCGTAGATCCCCTTCAGCGTCAGCATGTTGAAAATCACGGTGTTCCAGTCGATCGCGGTATTCTCACTGGGAATGCCCAGTATCGCCACCTTGCCGCCGTGGCACATGTTGGCCAGCAGGTCGTTGAAGGCCTGCGGGTTGCCGGACATCTCCAGGCCCACATCAAAACCCTCCTCCATGCCCAGTGATTGTTGCACCTGGGCCAGCTTCTCGCGCGCGACATTGACGGTGCGGCTCGCTCCCAGCCGCGCCGCCAGTTCCAGGCGCTGGTCGATGACATCGGTGATCACCACATGGCGCGCGCCCGCATGGCGGCAGACCGCGGCCGCCATCGCGCCGATCGGGCCGGCGCCGGTAATCAGTACGTCCTCTCCCAGCAGGTCGTATTGCAGCGCAGTGTGCACGGCGTTGCCAAAGGGGTCGAACAGCGCCGCCACATCCAGGTCGATGCCCGGCGAGTGTTCCCACACATTGGACATCGGCAGTGCGACATACTCCGCGAATGCGCCGGCACGGTTGACGCCGACACCACTGGTATTCGCGCACAGGTGACGCCGTCCCGCCATGCAGTTGCGGCAGCGGCCACAGACCACATGGCCCTCCCCGGAGACGATCTGGCCGGGGCTGAAATCGAGTACGTTGGACCCCACCTCGACGATCTCGCCGACAAACTCGTGGCCGACGACCATTGGCACCGGAATGGTCTTCTGCGCCCAGGCATCCCAGTGGTAGATGTGCATGTCGGTACCGCAGATCGCCGTGCGCTTGACCTTGATCAGCACATCATTGATGCCGATCTCCGGTTCCGGTACATCCTCCAGCCAGAGCCCTTGCGCCGCTTCCTTCTTTACCAGTGCTTTCATCGCTGTATTCACTATTGTGGAAATATTCCGGTATAGTAGAGAGCCGCTATCCCGTATACAAGATACTTTTCTTCTATTATGGAAATTTCGATGTCCAAGTCCGCCCTGGACCCCGCCAGCCAGGTGCTGTGCGAACGGGTCACGGCCCTGCGCCAAAGCCACAACTTCACGCTCGAGCAGCTGGCGGCGGCCTCTGGCGTCAGCCGCTCCATGCTGAGTCAGATTGAGCGCGGCCAGGCCAACCCCACCCTGGCGGTGACCTTTCGCATCGCCCAGGCATTCGGTCTCAGTATAGGCGAACTGGTGGACGACCCGGCCGCCAGCGGACTGATCGAGGTCGTACATGGGGATGATCCCTCCACACTTTTTCGCGCCGACAGCGAATGCCAGATCCGCACCCTGTCGCCATTGCACATGGAAAAAAGCGTGGAGTTCTACGAATTGCAGATCCAGCCCGGGGCCAGCCTGGACAGCTCGGCCCACTTCAGCGGCACCCGCGAACTGTTTACCGTGAGCTCGGGACGGGCGCAGATCAATGCCGGCGCCACCCTGTGCACGCTGGAGTGCGGTGATTCCGCCCACTACCGGGCGGACGTGGAGCACAGTATCCGCAGCTGCGGCGAGCAGCCGCTGCGGGGTTATCTGGTGGTCACCTACAAATGAATGGAACTGACTTTTGGGACTTCGTAGCCCGGTCGGCATCCTGGGAGGGTGCTTTCGAGACACGCCGTACCCAAAGCACTCGCTGCGCTCATGGGGCAGGCTCTGAATCCACACCCGATAAAGCGGGGGTGGGCTCTCCATGGAGGCTCGTATGCAGCGTCCCTGCTGCATACGGTCTCGAAAGCACCCTCCCAGGACGCCGACCTTCTACCGGAGCGAGCTAAAGTTAGTGCCATTCACCTACAAATGACTGCGCGAGGGTTTGCGCAGCACATGGGTTGCGTAGAGCACCGCGCTCAGCAACAGCACCGCTCCCCCCTGGTGCGCCACGCCCAGGCCTACCGGCACGTGCTGCAGCAAGGTGGTGATACCCAGCGCCAGCTGCAGCCACAGCGCCGCCAGCAGCAGTACCGTCGCCACCCGGGCCCGTAGGCCCAGGCCCGAGCGCCACAGCAGCAACGCAAACACGTGGATCAGCACAAACAGCAGGTAGGCAAACATGCGGTGGTTGAACTGGATGGTGGTGATGTCCTCGAACATCGCCAGCCAGGCCGGATCACCCGCATACAGGCCCTGCGGTACGAAGGACTCGCCCATCAACGGCCAGGTATTGTAGGTGAAGCCGGCGTGGGTACCGGCCATCAGGCCTCCCGACAGGATCATCAGAAATACCAGTATTGCCAACCCCAACCCCCAGCGGGCGTAGCGATGCGGCTGCTGGCCACGGGCAGGGCGACCGCCCAGCAGCTCGAAAATCAGCCACAGCATCCACGCATAGATCAGCACCGCAAGACCCAGGTGGGCGGTCAGGCGATACTGGCTGACATGGGGATTGTCCACCAGCCCGCTCTTGACCATATACCAGCCCAGCAGCCCCTGGCAGGCGCCCAGCAGAAACAGCAGCCACAGCCTGGGCATCATGCCGGCCCGCACCCGCCCGCGCAGGCCGAAGTACAGCATCGGCAGAAAGAACAACACGCCGATTAACCTGCCCAGCAGGCGGTGCAGGTATTCGTACATGAAGATGGTCTTGAAGTCGTCCAGCGACATGCCGTGATTGATTTTCTGGTATTCGGGGAACTGGCGGTACTTGTCAAAGGCTGCCTGCCAGGCCTGCTCCGACAGCGGCGGGACGATGCCGATGATCGGCTGCCACTCGACGATGGACAGGCCGGAGTTGGTCAGCCGGGTGACCCCGCCCAGCAGGATCATGCCGAAAATCACCACCGCGCACAGGATCAACCAGCCAGCCACCTGCCGGTCATAGTTGGTATATCGGGAAATCGCCATTTCGCTTGCTCAGCCCGCGTTGTTCTGGGGCCGCAATGATAACCGAGTTTGGCGCCGGGTGGGGGAGCAGGATGCACCAATTATAGGATGCGTTGACGAAGGAAACGCATCATGCCCCGGGACCGGTGCGTTTCCTTCGTCAACGCACCCTATGCACGCAGGATGGGTGTTTTCCCGGAAGGTGCCGGTAGGGCAGTGGTGCCGGAAGATCGGGGACCGTGGTACCGGAAGAACGGAGGCGTGGTGCCGGAAGATCGGGGGCGTGGTGCCGGAAGAACCCATAGGATGCGTTGACGCAGGAAACGCATCTGGGGCCGCAATGATAACCGAGTTTTGGCGCCGGGTGGGGGTGCAGGATGCACCAATTATAGGATGCGTTGACGAAGGAAACGCATCATGCCCCGGGACCGGTGCGTTTCCTTCGTCAACGCACCCTATGCAGAAGGGCGAATGCATTGTACCGGCGGGGGCAGTGCATTGTACCGGCGGGGGCAGTGCGTTGCACCGGCAGAGACAGCGCGTTGTACCGGAAAGGGTGATGGGTAACCGGTTACTTGATGTCCGCTAAAAACTCATTTCCGGCACCACCTCCGGCACCACCATCTCGCCCGCGGTCAGCTTGACGATTTCGTCGACACTGACGCCGGGGGCGCGCTCGCGGAGCCAGAATTTGCCATCGGCGATCTCGAGAAAGGCAAGATCGGTAACCACCTTGTTGATGCAGCCGACCCCGGTCAATGGCAGACTGCAGCGGGTCAGCAGCTTCGATTCGCCGTGTTTGGAAGCATGGGTCATGGTGACGATGATGTTGTCCGCCCCGGCTACCAGGTCCATCGCACCTCCCATGCCCTTGACCAGTTTGCCCGGGATCATGTAGGAGGCGATGTTGCCCTCCACGTCCACCTCGAAGGCGCCCAGTACCGTCAGGTCGACGTGGCCGCCGCGGATCATTGCGAAGGACTCGGCGGAGGAAAAGATGGAGGCGCCGGTGGCCGCGGTAACGGTCTGCTTGCCGGCATTGATCATGTCGGGATCGAGCTGCTCTTCGGTGGGAAACGGCCCCATGCCCAGCAGGCCGTTCTCCGACTGCAGCATGACCTGGATGTTATCGGGGATGTAGTTGGCCACCAGGGTGGGGATGCCGATACCCAGGTTGACGTAGAAGCCATCCTCAAGTTCGCGGGCCACACGTTGTGCCAGTTGTTCGCGGGACAATGCCATGATCTTGACTCCTGAATATTCTAGCCTTCGCGTACGGTGCGTTTTTCGATGCGTTTTTCGAATGTGCCCTGAATCAGTCGGTCCACGTAGATACCCGGGGTGTGGATCTGGCTGGGTTCCAGTTCGCCCGGCTCCACCAGCTCTTCCACTTCAGCGACGGTGATGCGGCCGGCAGTGGCGGCTTCGGGGTTGAAGTTCATCGCCGTGTGGCGGTAGATCAGGTTGCCGTAGCGGTCGCCCTTCCAGGCCTTGACGATGGCGAAGTCGCCCACCACGCCCTCTTCCAGGATGTAATGGCGGCCGTTGAATTCACGCACTTCCTTGCCTTCGCCCACCGGGGTGCCGTAGCCGGTGGCGGTGTAGAAGGCCGGGATGCCGGCGCCGCCGGCCCGCATTTTTTCCGCCAGGGTACCCTGCGGGGTCAGCTCCACTTCCAGGATGCCGGCCAGCAACTGTTCTTCGAACAGCTTGTTTTCACCCACATAGGAGGACACCATTTTGCGGATCTGCTGGTCCTCCAGCAGAATGCCCAGGCCGAAGCCATCCACGCCGCAGTTGTTGGAGACAAAGGTCAGCTCACGGGTGCCCTTGCGCTTGATCTCCGCGATCAGGTTTTCCGGTATACCGCACAGGCCAAAACCACCGGCGATCACCGTCATGCCATCTTCCAGGCCCGCCATGGCCTCTGCGTAATTCGCTACGACCTTGTCGAAACCGGCCATGTTCCACTCTCCACTGTTGTCTGCCCATGGTGCCAGTGCGCGCGCTGAGCCGCCCGCAACAGTCATTCTAGTGTGTGCCAGCTTCCTACAGGCTGTTATATTTAGCAAATATATTTATTTTACGAATTATTCCATTTAAGTTAATAATAGTGAACCTCTGGAGTCGCCCCGTGGATGTCACCCTCAAACAGCTCAAGGCCTTTATCGCGGTGTCCCGCAGCCGCAGCTTCGCCGAGGCCTGCGGCCAGCTCCATCTGTCCCAGCCGGCGCTGAGTGTGACCATCAAAAACCTGGAACAGGCGGTGGGCGGACGTCTGCTGGCACGCACGACCCGCACCCTGGCGCTGACCCCGGAGGGCGCCAGTTTCCTGCCGGTGGCGCAGCGCCTGCTGGCCGACTGGGGGGAAGCCCTGGATGACCTGCACAACACCTTTGCCCTCAACCGCGGCAAGCTCGCGATCGCCGCCATGCCGTCCTTTGCCAGCACCGAGCTGCCGGCACTGCTGAAGCTGTTTCGCCGGCAACACCCGCACATCAATATCACGGTCCACGATGTGATCGCCGAGGATGTGGTGGACTGGGTGCGCAACGGCAGAGTGGAGGTGGGCATTGCCTTCGACCCGGGCAACAGCGAGGACCTGGAATTCCAGCCCCTGTTCAGCGACCGCTTTGTCGCTGCCCTGCCCGGCGATCACGCACTGCTGGCCCAACCCCGCCTGCGCTGGGAAATGCTGACCACCGAGCCCTTTATCGCGCTGCAGCGCCCTTCAAGTATCCGCGCCCTGCTGGAACAATCCCTGAGCGCCCGCGGTTTATCTCTGTCCGTCCAGTTCGAGACCAACCAACTCGCGACGATCGGCCGCATGGTCGCAACGGGGCTTGGCGTCAGTGCGGTGCCGACGCTGTGTGTGCAGCAGATGGCGGAAATGGGCGTGATGTGCCGCCCCTTGACCACGCCGGCGGTAAAGCGCCGGGTGGGTCTGGTCACACGCAGGCGCTACCCGCTGTCCAGTCCGGCGCAGGCCATCGCGCGGATTGTCCGCGACTACTACCGGACGGACTGATCTGCGACACGCCACTCACTTTGCACTTGCCCGGTTTGCTGACCGGCGGTATCACCCCGCAGCCGCGGCCGGCGAGCGCGGCTGCCATGCGCAGCGGCCCAAGCTGTGGCGGGGACAGTTGCAACGGCGTAGAATGCGGCGCCCACCCACACACCGCTGAGCTGCCATGCCCTTACTGCGCCTTGAATCCATGCAATTGCACTACGGCACCCAGGTGCTGCTCGACCAGGTGGATCTGACCATTCGCCGGGGCGAACGCTGGGGTCTGCTGGGGCGTAACGGCACCGGCAAGACCACGCTGCTGCGAATTCTGGCCGGCGAGCTGCAGGCCGACGCCGGTGAACGCTGGCTACGGCCGGGCGTGCGCATCGCGCGTCTGCAGCAAACCCTGCCCGACGCCGACACCAGCACCGTCTACGACGTGGTGGCCGAGGGCCTGGCGGAGGCCGGCAAGCTGCTGAAGGACTACCATCACCTGCTGCAGGCGGGCGCCGATATGGATGTGGACCGGCTGGCGCGGGTGCAGCAGCAACTGGAAGCCGTGGATGGCTGGACCCTGCAGCAGCGGGTCGAAACCACGATTACCCAGCTGCAGTTGCCTCAGGACGCCACCATGGGCGAGCTGTCCGGTGGCTGGCGCCGGCGGGTGGCGCTGGCCCAGGCGCTGGTGGCGGACCCGGACATCCTGCTGCTGGACGAACCCACCAACCACCTGGACATTCCGGCGATCCAGTGGCTGGAAACGCAACTGCAGCAGTACCGCGGCGCCATCGTGCTGATTACCCACGACCGCCGCTTTCTGCAGAACGTCGCCACCAGCATCGCTGAACTCGACCGCGGCCATCTCACCTGCTGGGAGGGCAGCTACGAGGGCTTTCTGCGTCACCGGGAGCAGGAACTGGAAGCGGAAGAGCGCGCCAACGCGCTGTTCGACAAGAAACTGGCCCAGGAGGAAGTGTGGATCCGCCAGGGCATCAAGGCCCGCCGCACCCGCAACGAGGGCCGGGTACGGGCGCTGGAAAACATGCGCCGGGAGCGCCAGCAACGCCGCGAGAAGGTCGGCAGTGCCAACTTCGCGGTGGAAGAGGCCAGCCGCTCGGGCAAGGTCGTGGCAGAGCTGGAACACGTCAGCAAGGGCTTTGGCGACAAAGAGGTGATCCGCGACTTTTCCACCATTATCCAGCGCGGTGACCGGGTCGGCATCGTCGGCGCCAACGGCGCCGGCAAGTCAACCCTGGTGAAGCTGATCCTGGGCCAGCTGGCGCCGGACAGCGGCGTGATCAAGCTCGGCAGCAAACTGGAGATCGCCTACTCCGACCAGCTGCGCGACAAGCTGGAGCCGGACAAGAACCTGATCGACAATGTCTGTGGCGGTCAGGATTTCATCGAGCTCAACGGCAAGCGCCGCCACGCGATCTCCTACCTGGGGGACTTCCTGTTCAGCCCCGAGCGGGTGCGCACGCCGGTGAAGGCTCTGTCAGGGGGCGAGCAGAACCGCGCCATCCTGGCGCGCCTGTTCAGCAAGCCGGCCAATCTGCTGGTGCTGGACGAACCCACCAACGACCTGGATATCGAAACCCTGGAATTGCTGGAGGACATCCTGCTGTCCTTCGACGGCACCGTGATCCTGGTCAGCCACGACCGCGACTTCATGGACCATGTGGTGACCCAGCTGCTGATTTTGCGCGGCGATGGCAGCGTGGAGGAACAGGCCGGGGGCTACAGCGACTGGCTGGCCCGCGGTGGCCGCCTGCAGGAACCCGGCGGCCGCGGCAACCAGATGCCCGCCACAGCCAGCAGCGCGCCTAAAACCGGCGCGGCGCCTCCAGTGCCGGCGCGCCGCAAACTGTCCTACAAAGAGCAGCGCGAACTGGAGTCACTGCCGGCCACGATAGAAACGCTGGAGGCGAAGCACGTCGCATTGGAAGCCCGTACCGCCGATCCTGCCTTCTACCGCCAGCAGCGTGACGCCATCGACCCGGTACTGGCCGAGCTGGCTGCGGTGCAGGCAGAGTTGGACCGGGCCATAGAGCGCTGGGCTGAACTGGAAGAGAGCCAGACGGCTGCGGAATGATGCCGGCCCCGTGTCAGCGGGACCGGTGACGGCAATGTTTGCAGCAGACCCGTCTGGCGCTCACGCGGCCTCGCCGCGCAGCACCTTGCCCACTGCTTCTGCCAGGTAGTCGATATTGGCGCCGTTGACGCCGGCGACATTGATGCGCGAGGAGTCCAGCATGTACACGCTGTGCTGTTCGCGCAGCGCCAGGGCCTGCGCCGGCGTCAATCCCAGAAACGAGAACATTCCCTTCTCCCGCTCGATAAAACTGAAATCCCGATCGCTGTGCTGCTGCAATTTGCTCATCAGGCTGGTGCGCAGCCCGTTGATGCGCCGGCACATGGCCTGTAGTTCATCCTCCCAGTTGGCGGTCAGGGCTTCATCAGAGAGGATCCGGCCCGCCAGCAGCGCCCCGTGGGCGGGCGGCATGGAATAGATCCGGCGCGCCGCCACCTGCGCCTGGCTGACCAGGGCGCGGGCATTGTCGGCGCTGGCACAGACGAAGATAGCCGCCCCGGTGCGCTCCCGGTACAGGCCCATGTTCTTGGAGCAGGAAGCGGCAATGATCAGCTCCGGCAGCCGCTCGGCCAGCAGCCGCACGCCGGCCGCATCGGTTTCCAGGCCATCCCCCAATCCCTGGTAGGCGATATCGACAAAGGGCAGGAAGCCCTGCCGCTCCGCCATGTCGGCGATGGTGCCCCACTGCTCCAGCGACAGATCGGCGCCACAGGGATTGTGGCAGCAGCCATGCAGCAGCACCACGTCGCCGCGACGGGCCTGTTGCAGGTCGGCCACCATCCCCTCGAAATTGACCCCGTGTTCCGCCGGGTCGTAGTAGCGGTAGGTTTCAAAGGACAGGCCGACACTGCCCAGCAACGGGATGTGCACCGGCCAGGTGGGATCGGACACCCACACCCGGGCGTCCGGGGCCGCGGCGTGGATAACTTCTGCGCCAATCCGGATGGCACCACAGCCGCCCGGGGTCTGGATACTGCTGACCCGGCCGGCCGCCAGCGCCGGGCTGTCGCCCCCCATCACCAGCCGCTGCATGCCTGTGTTGAAGGTCGCATCCCCCGCCGGCGGCATATACGCCTTGGTGGTCTCCTCCTCTATCAGCGCCTGCTGTGCCAGCCGTACCGCATCGAAGACCGGGCATATGCCTGCCTCGCTCATGTAGATGCCGACCGTCAGGTCCACTTTGTGCGGATTCGGATCCACCCGGCAGGCGGCGGCCAGCCCGAGGATGGAGTCTTCGGGCAATTGCGTAAGTTTATCGAGCATAGCGTTACTCCTGAAACAAGATGCAGTTAGAGTTCTGCCAGCAGGGCAGACAGGTAGTGCCAGAATGGCGGTACAGTATCGATTCGCAGACGTTCGGTGGGAGAATGAGCACCGCGAATGGTAGGCCCGAAGGACAGGATATCCAGCTCGGCTTTCTTGCTTTTCAGAATGCCGCATTCCAGGCCGGCATGAATCGCCTTCACCGCCGGCTCGCTGCCGAACAGCCGTTGGTGCAGGGCCTTGCCCCGGGCAAGCAGCGGGCTGGCAAAGTCGGGCTGCCAACCCGGGTAGCCGTCTATCCGCCGGATATCCAACTGCGCCAGCCGGGCCAGGGACTCCACGCCAGCGCGCAGCGGCAGGGCCTGCTCGGCATTGAAGTAGCGGTAGCTCGCCTCGATTTCCAGCGCGCCCCGTTGCAGCCGTACGCAGGCGAGGTTGACGCTCAGGTCCACCAGGTCGGCCGGCTGCACCAGATTGTAGGCCTGGGCACCGTGGGGGAAAGCGGTCAGCAATTGGAGTATGTGGGCACTGTCGCCGGACTGCAGCAGCGGCTGCACGGAGGCCTCGGTCAGGGTCAGGGACAGGCCGTGGTCGGCTGCCGGCAGATAGCTGCGCCAGCGCTGTTGTAATGCCGGCAGCCGCTGGGCCAGCGCGCCGGCCTGGGCCGCGGGACAACTGAAGGTCACGCTGCCCTCCCGGGGAATGACATTGTGGGCCACGCCGGCGCTGATCGCGGCCAGCTGCAGGCCCTCCACTTCTGCCAGGCACTCCGCCAGCAGTTTGATCGCATTGCCCAGCTGATGATGAATCTCGATACCCGAGTGACCGCCCGCCAGCCCCTTCAATTCCAGGGTCCAGCAGCCCTGCTCCGGCTCTGGTGGTGCGGTGTCATAACGGGCATTGAAAACCCAGCCACCGCCGCCGGCACAGCCGACGTAGAGTTCGTTCCAGTCCTCGGTGTCCAGATTCAACATCAGGCTGCCACTGAGCAGCTCCGGGTCCAGGCCCAGCGCCCCCCGAGGCCGGTTTCCTCATCCACCGTGAACAGCAACTCCAGTGGCGGGTGGACCAGGCTGGCATCGGTCATCACCGCCAATGCCGCAGCGCAGCCAATACCGTTGTCGGCGCCCAGTGTGGTGCGGTCCGCCAGCAGCCAGCCATCCTCCACTTGCAGGGCCAGCGGATCGCGCCGGAAATCGTGGTCCTTGTCACCGGTCTTCACGGTCACCATGTCCAGATGGTTCTGGATGATCACGGTGGAGCGGTCCTCGCGCCCGGCCGAAGCCGGCACCGATACCACCAGATTGCCGGTGCTGTCCTTCTGCCAACGGTGCCCGTGCTGTTCGGCCTGCCCGATCACATAATTGCGTACCGCCTCTTCCTCCCCGGAGGGCCGCGGAATCTGGGTGATCTGATAAAAATGCTCCCAGAGATGGGCAGGCTCTGTGGGGTAATGCTCGGGCTTCATCGGGGACTCCGTCAAATGGAGCAGGATTATACCCGAGCACCGCGGGTGATGCCTCACCTCAGTGCCAACCCGTCCGCCGGGACCGGAAGCGTGTGAGCTGTGCCATCTGATCAAGCGCAGGAAGACGACGAAACTGCACGCCCACAAGCCCGAGCTCGCGAGTTTCATCGACCATCTCGTACGACGGCTCTAAGCGGTATTAATTCCCCGCGGTAACGGGTAATTTTCACGCCCAGGACACGACTTTTTCACACCCTGTTCGCAGGTGAAAATATTACACTGTATTTAAAGTATTGAAACCGGTACAGATCATGAAAGCGAGCCACGAGCAGAAAGTGAGCCTGGTGGATTTTATCCGCAGCATCAAATTCTCTCACCACCACAGTGCCCCGGCGACTGAAGCGAGCAATACCCATTTTGCCCGCTTCAAGCAACGCGTCCGCACCAAACGCCAGTACAGCTGTGAGGATTCCCAACTGGTGCGCAGCGCCAACTGAGACGTCGCAGCGTCATTATGTACGTGGCACCCAATATTCGGGTTGTCGCGACACCCGGGCATGTCGGCTATTCGTCCCCCGTCACCAGCGCATGTTCGAACAAGCGCGCATAAATTGTCTCCGCCTGGTCGCACATCTCCTCGCAGCCCGCCGGGATCGCCACCTCCTCCAGCGGCAGTTCATTCACCGCCTGGAACCCGGTTGACTGCTCCACCGCGGCATACCAGTGCGGCGCCCACACGCCATCGCTGTCGCGGCGGCCGGCGGGCCAGTGCAGCATCCGGTCTGTGAAGGGAATGGCCAGGCGCTGGCACAGAGCCCGCAGGCTGGCTTCCGGTGCCCGCAGAGTCTGGGCGGAATCAATCACCGGCGGCGCCTCGCCGAGCCGGTCGGCGACCCGCTGGAACAGCTCCCACTGCTGCGGGAAACCCAGTTCCTCAATCGCAAACTGCGGCCGCACCTTGGCGTAGGAAGCAATGATGCGTCGCGGTTCGCGAATCAGAAAGCAATTGCTGAGCCCGTCAGTCCAGTCCATTTGCATCGCAGGCAGAATGTGCTGGGTCATGTGCTTCTGGTAGAACACGGTGCAACTGGCGGGGTCAGCCGTGGCCGGCAATTCCTCGCGCAACTGCCGTGCCACCTCCCGCCAGTCGCAACTCATGCTGGCCATCACCGCGTCACCGGCGGGATGCTCCAGACCGGTGGCCTGCAGATAATAGCCATAGAAAGGTTCATCCACCACGGCGCAATCGGGCCGGTTTTCGAAGGCCCGCATCAGCGCGGTGCTGATATTGCGCGGGCCGGACCACATCGCGATACGCAGAATATCCATCGCCTCAACCCCGCGGGTGGTTCTTGCCGGGGCCATCGATATAGCGCCCCACCAGATCCCGGTACTGCGCCTGCAGCCGGGCGATCACCGGCCGCCCGGCACCGGCTTCGCCAATAATACGTCCGTCCACTTCCGTCACCGGCACCAGTCCCGCGAACGTACCGGTGACAAAGGCCTCCTCGGCATTGTAGACATCCGTCATCGTGAAGTTGGTCTCACGCACCGTCAGGCCCAGCTCCCGGCCGATCTCCAGCACCTTGCCGCGAGTGATGCCGTCCAGGCAGTAATCGCCGGTGGAGGTCCAGATTTCCCCGCGACGGACGATAAAGAAATGGGTCGAGTTGCAGGTAGCGACAAAACCGTGAGGGTCCAGCATCAGGGCCTCGTCGGCCCCGGCCTTGGCCGCCTGGATGCAGGCGCCGATGCAGTTCAGCTTTGAATGGGTATTGAGGGTCGGATCCTGTACATCGGAATAGCCGCGGCGCACATACACGGTGTACAGGCGCACCCCCTTCTCCACGGTCTCCGGCAGCGCTTCTTTGTACTCGGGGATGATTACCACCGTGGGGGGGTGACGGTCATGCGCGGGTCCTGATAGGGCGTGGACTTGACCCCACGCGACACCATCAGGCGAATGTGCACGCCATCGCTCATGTTGTTGGCGGTCAACAGTGCGTACAGGCGCCCAGCCAGCTGGTCGCGACTGAAGTCGGGCTTGAAGTCCAGGGTTTTCATTCCCTCAAACAGCCGCTCCAGGTGCCGCTCCAGAAACAGCACGGTGTTGTTTTCCACCCGCAGCCCTTCCCAGACCCCGTCACCCAGGATGAAGCCGGAATCAAACACGGATATGCGCGCCTCGGCGCGTGGGAAGTGCTCGCCGTTGATCTCTATCAGTATGTCGTCATTGCGGGGATCGCCCGCGTATTCGTGAGTGCCTTTCATGCAGATTCTCCGGGTTGTTCGCTGTCGGCGCGGGCACATGGGCGGCCGCGGCCTTCTGGATCAGGTTTGGGTGGAATTGCACTTGCTTTAACGATTGGGTGCCAATAATCCGGTCACTACTTCCGGAGAGTACTTTCGCGACACGCCGTAAACCCACACCCGATAAAGCGGGGGTGGGCTCTCCATGGGGGCTCGGATGCGACATCCATGTCGCATACGGTCTCGAAAGTACTCTCCGGAAGTAGCGCCCTCACACCGTGCCACACCTTAAGCAAGTGCCGTTCGTCTCAGCGGTCTATTGTGCGCTACTCCTGACCCGGGGTCACGCCGCAGCGGCCACAATGGCACCCCACGGCTGGCTTGGAGCGTATGGGACCGCTCCGCGAGCCTGGCAATCCATGCTAGAATCGCCGTCGTTTTCCAGCCTGCAAACAGACCAGCCGTGACCGACAAACGCGATACAATCTATTCCGAACCGGTACCCGATCCCGGCGCTTTTCGCTTCGATGCCGGGGTGGCCGAGGTATTTCCCGACATGATCAAGCGCTCGGTACCGGGGTATTCCACCATTATCGCCATGACCGGGCTGCTGGCGGGGCGTTACGCGATGGCGGGCAGCCAGCTGTATGACCTGGGGTGTTCGCTGGGTGCTTCCACGCTGGCCATGCGCCAGAACGTCCGGCAGCGGGACTGCCGCATTGTTGCGGTGGACAATTCGGCGGCCATGCTGGCGCGCTGCCGGAGTGTGATCGACACCGACAGCCATGAACTGCCGGTCACCCTGCACTGTGGCAATCTGGAAGACGTGACAATCGAGAATGCCTCGGTGGTGGTGCTGAATTTCACCTTGCAGTTCATTCCCCGGGAACTGCGCGACACGGTGATCCACGGTATTTATGCCGGCCTGCGCCCGGGCGGCATCATGGTGTTGTCGGAGAAGGTGACCTTTGAGGATCCGCATCTGGACGAGCTGAATATCGAGCTGCACCACCAGTTCAAACGCAGCAACGGCTACAGCGACCTGGAGATCGCGCAGAAGCGCAATGCGCTGGAAAATGTGTTGCTGCCCGAGACTCTGGCGCAGCACAAGGCGCGTATCGGCGGTGCCGGGTTTGGCAGCTGCGATGTCTGGTTCCAGTGCTTCAACTTCGCCTCGCTGATCGCGCTGAAATGATCGACTACCAGCCCCTGATCCAGCGCTGGCAGGAAGACGACGAACTGAGGGGCTGGGCCGAACTGCTGCCCGGGCAGATCGCCGCGGGGCTGTCGCCGCAGCGCTATGGCGACCTGCCGCGCTGGTTGCGGGCGCTGGAGGCGCTGCCGGAGATTGCGCCCTCGCGCTGCCATCTGGACCGCTCACGGGTGGGTGCCGATTGCGATCCACCCCTGGACACTACCCTCAGCGCCGCGTTGCGGGACACGCTGCAGCAGCTGCACCCCTGGCGCAAGGGCCCGTTCGAACTGTTTGGCGTGCATATCGATACCGAGTGGCGCTCGGACTGGAAATGGGAGCGTCTGCGAGCGCATATCGACGACCTGGACGGCCGCCGGGTGCTGGATGTCGGCTGTGGCAGCGGATATCACTGCTGGCGCATGGCTGGCGCCGGCGCGGCGGAGGTCATCGGCATCGACCCGACCCCGCTGTTCGTGCTCCAGTACTGGGCATTGCGGAAGTATCTCCGGCAGCCGCAAGTGTGGGTGTTGCCGCTGGGCATCCAGCATCTGCCCGCGGGTCTCGCGGCCTTCGATACGGTGTTTTCCATGGGCGTGCTCTACCACCGGCGCTCGCCGCTGGACCATCTGCAGGAACTGAAGGACTGCCTGCGGCCGGGCGGCCAGTTGGTGTTGGAAACCCTGGTAATAGAGGGCGGTCCGGGCGCCAGCCTGGTGCCGGAGGGACGCTATGCGCGCATGGGCAATGTCTGGTTCCTGCCCAGTTGCGACACGCTGCTGGGCTGGCTGCGCAAACTGGGCCTTGTCGATGCCACGCTGGTGGATGTTTCCGTCACCTCGACCGCGGAACAGCGCTCGACCGAGTGGATGCGCTTTCATTCACTGGCGAACTTCCTTGACCCCGACGACAGCAGCAGGACCATCGAGGGCCACCCGGCACCGCGGCGGGCGGTGGTAACAGCACGAGTAGCAGGCTGACGGGGAACTCGACTCTTCCTCTCCCCCTAGTGCAGGGATTTCTCCCGCCGGTGCTCCTGAAACACGAACTCGAACACCTCCCGGTAGGTGCGGGCGAAGTGTACATCAATGCCCTCGCGCAGGTAGTCCGGCAGCTCATCGAAGTCGCGGCGGTTGGCGTGGGGCAGGATCAGCTCCATCACCTTGCTGCGGCGGGCGGCAATCACTTTTTCCCGGATGCCGCCCACCGCCAGGACCTGGCCGGTCAGGGTCAGCTCGCCGGTCATCGCCAGCGGGCGCTTGATCCGTTCCTTGCGCGCCAGTGACACCAGCGCGGTGGCCATGGTGACACCGGCGCTGGGGCCGTCCTTGGGGGTGGCGCCCTCGGGCACGTGCAGGTGCACCATGCTCATGTCGAAGAAGTCCAGGTCACAGCCGAAGTCCTTGAGGTGGGCCATCACATAGCTGTAGGCGATGTCCGCGGATTCCTTCATGGTGTCGCCGAGCCTGCCGGTGAGCTTGAAACCGCGGTTGAGCGTGTGCACCTGGGAACTTTCTATCGCCATCGTCGCGCCACCCATCGCAGTCCAGGCCAGGCCCGTGGCCACACCGGGACCGCGCAGCAGTTTTTCCTGCTGGAAGACCGGCTGGCCGAGCAGCGCCTCGATATCCTTCTTGCCCACCCGGATCTTGTCCTCGCCACCTTCAATCAGGCTGACGATGGACTTGCGCATGATCCGCGCCAGCTGCTTCTCGAGGTTGCGCACCCCGGCCTCGCGGCAGTAGCTCTCGATCACGTACTTCAGCGCGGCGTCGTTGATCTTCAGCTGGTCATCCTGCAGGCCATGCCGCTGCAGCAGTTTTGGCCACAGGTGGTTGCGGGCGATCACCAGCTTTTCCTCGGCCACATAGCCTGCCAGCCGCAGGGTCTCCATCCGGTCCAGCAGCGGGTCGGGGATGGTATCGAGCTGGTTGGCGGTACAGATGAACAGGACCTTGGACAGGTCCACCCGCAGGTCCAGGTAATGGTCGAGAAATTCGCCGTTCTGCTCCGGGTCCAGCACCTCCAGCAGCGCCGAGGCAGGGTCCCCCTGAAAGGAGGCGCCGATCTTGTCGACCTCGTCCAGCATGATCACCGGATTGGCGACCTTGACCTCTTTCAGGGCCTGCACAAACTTGCCGGGCATGGCGCCGATGTAAGTACGCCGGTGCCCCTTGATTTCCGCCTCGTCGCGCATGCCGCCCAAACTGAAGCGGTAGAACTCCCGCCCCAGGGCCTCCGCAACCGACCGGCCGATACTGGTCTTGCCGACCCCGGGAGGGCCCACCAGCAACAGGATGGAGCCGGAAATACCACCCTTGAATGCACCCACCGCCAGGAACTCAAGAATGCGCTTCTTCACGTCGTCGAGACCATCGTGGTGCTCGTTCAGTACCTTGCGGGCCAGTTTCAGATCCAGCTTGTCTTTCGAGGTAACACCCCAGGGCACCTGGGTTGCCCAGTCCAGATAGTTGCGGGTGACGCCATATTCCGGCGAGCCGGGCTCCAGTACCGAGAGCTTGTGCAGTTCATCGTCGATGCGCTTGGCCACCGCCTCGGACGGTTTGAGCGCGCTCATGCGCTCTTCGAACAATTCCACGTCAGTACTGCGGTCGTCCTTGGAAATGCCCAGTTCCTTCTGGATCACCTTGAGTTGCTCGCGCAGGAAGAAGGTGCGCTGCTGTTCGGTGACCTTTTCGTTGACCTGACTGGAGATCTTGCCCTGCAGCTCCGCCACTTCGCGCTCGCGCCGCAGCAGGACCAGCACTTTTTCCATCCGCGCCCGCAGCGGCAGGGTATCGAGAATGTCCTGCAACTGCTCGCCGTTGGCGGTGGTCAACGCCGCTGAAAAATCTGCCAGCAGGCTGGGCTGGCCGGGGTTGAAATTTGACAGATGATGCTTGAGCTCCTCGCTGTACAGCGGGTTCAACGGCAACAGCTCCTTGATTTCCTTGATCACCGCCATGGAATAGGCCTTGATCTCGTCGCTGTCGCGGTCGCCCTGGCTGCGCGGGTATTCCACCTGCACCCGGTAGGGCTGGCTCTTGCTGAGCCAGCGCAGGATACGGAAGCGCTTGATCCCCTGGGCCAGGAAGTGCCCGGCCCCTTCGCTACCGTTCGGAGGCCTGTGCAAGCGCACGACACAGCCAATTTCGGGATAGTCGTCGGGAGTAGCGCCATCACCTTGGCCCGGGTCGACAAAAGCGAGGCCGATCAGTCCGTGGCCCGCCTTGCCAACCGCCTCGAGTGTCGATGCCCACTCGCGAGGGTTAATCGCAACCGGCTGTACCTGACCCGGGAAGAAAGGCCGGTGCGGGATCGGGATCAGGTGCAGCGTTTCAGGCAAAACATCGTTGGCCACCGCCGGAGCATGCCGCTCCCGGTCGTTCGGCAGCACTTCGGCATCCTGCGATTGCGGGTCATCACTCATAGTGGTCTGGTACCTGTTGAACTGGATCGGTTCCAGCAGATATGGGCCCTTTGGTCACGATTTCAAGCGATCGGGCCGCCCCCGCCATTTCTACCCACCGGCAACAGGCGCTATACTGACACGCCCGGCGCGACCCGATTTCGTTGATACCCACTTGAATTGATTGAGGAACTCATGACGCAGACAACGCAGGCATCCCAGGCGCAACTGCGAGAGCAGCTCGCAATCCTGCATGAGCAATATGATCAGCTGGCAGCGAAGAAGCTGGACCTGGACCTGACCCGGGGCAAGCCGGGCACCGCCCAGGTGGCGCTGTCCAGTGCCCTGGACGGCATTCTGGGCGGTGATTATCTGGCCGCGGACGGCAGCGATGCACGCAACTATGGCGGTCTCGACGGCCTGCCCGAAGCCAGGTCCCTGTTCGGCGCGATGCTGGGCATGCGGCCGGAGGAAACCCTGGTCGGCGGCAACAGCAGCCTGACCCTGATGTATCAGGTGGTGGAATTTGCGCTGCGTGAGGGCCTGCGCGGTCCCGAATCGGCCTGGGCCAATCACGATGAAGCGAAATTCCTGTGTCCGGTGCCCGGCTATGACCGCCATTTCTCCATCTGCGAGTACTTCGGCATCGACATGCTGCCGGTCCCCCTGCTGGACAGTGGCCCCGACATGGACGAGGTTGAAGCACTGGTCGCCGCCGACCCCACCATCAGGGGCATCTGGTGTGTGCCCCGTTTTTCCAACCCCACCGGCTGCGTCTACAGTGCCGCCACCGTGGAGCGGCTGGCCCGGCTGCCGCAACAGGCCTCCAGCGAATTTATCGTGATGTGGGACAATGCCTACGCGGTGCACGAGCTCTACGATGATGCCCCCCAATTGGCGCCGATCAGCGATTATGCCCGCCAGTTCGATACCATGGACAACATCTTCCAGTTTGGCTCCACCTCCAAGATCACCTTTGCCGGCGCCGGTGTCGCGTTCGTGGGCAGCAGCGAGCGCAACCTGGCGACACTGAAGGCCCACCTGGCCTTCCAGACCATCGGCCCGGACAAGGTCAACCAGTTGCGCCATGTCCGCTTCCTGCAGGACCCGGTTACGATCGCAGCGCATATGGAACACCATGCGGCATTGATGCGACCGCGCTTCGAAGCGGTATTGACAACGCTGGAGCAGGAGCTGGGCGACGGCGACATGGGTTGCTGGACCAGGCCCCGGGGCGGCTATTTCATCTCTTTTGATGCCCTGCCGGGGCTCGCTGGTGAAATCGTGGGGCTGGCAGCCCGGATCGGCGTCAAGCTGACGCCCGCCGGTGCCACTTTTCCCTACGGCAGAGACCCGGAAGACCGCAATATCCGGCTGTCGCCGAGCTTTCCGTCACTGGAGGATGTGCAGGCCAGCGTGGACGCCTTCGTGCTGTGCGTGAAAATCGCGACGTTGCAGCAGCGCCTGCACGCTTGACCGATAGCCGCCGTGCCGCCCGTGAACGGGCGCAGTGACTGTTGTCAATGAAGGTCAGGGATCTGAGCTCGCTCCGGCAGAAGGTCGGCGTCCTGGGAGGTGCTTTCGAGACCGTATGCGACATGGATGTCGCATCCGAGCCTCCATGGATGATGAGATGGTCTCCTCCCCTCTTTTATCGGCGTCGCAATGCGCCAAAATAGATTTGCAGATCTATTTGAGGGATCAAAGGCATCCCGAGAGGAGGAGACCATGGCTAAGCATAGTGTGATCGGAGTGGATTTGGCAAAAAATAGCAATGCACTGGTGGGGTACGATGCGTCGGGGAAAGCCCTTTGGCGCAAGACGTTGGGACGCGCCCGCTTGCAGGCTTTTTTGGCCCAACAGAAGACCAGTGTCGTGGTGATGGAAGCCTGTGCTGGTGCCCATTACCTGGCGCAGCAGGTACAGCAGATGGGCCATATCGCTGTGCTGTACCCTCCCAAGCATGTCAAGAGTTATCAGCGAGGCCAGAAGAACGACTACAACGACGCCCGAGCCTTGGTTGAGGCACACCAGCACGGCCATTTGCGCCCGGTTCCGATCAAGACCGTCGAGCAGCAGGACAAGGCGTTGATCGTCCTGCAGCGCAAGCAGTTGAAGGAAGAGCAGGTGCGCCTGGGCAACCAGATGCGGGCCCTGCTGGCCGAACGGGGGGTGGTTTTGCCCGTGGGGTCAGGGCCCTGATGGTGGGGCTGCCTCGGGTGCTGGAGGCGGCAGATAATGGCCTGACAGAGGTGGTTCGTCACATCCTGTCCCAGACCTATATCCGCTACCGGGCGTTGCTGGAGGAGCTCGCCTGGTACGATCAGCAGCTGAGCCAACAGGCGCGGGAGGATGAGACCTGCCGGCGCTTGTGCACGATGCCGGGCATGGGGCCCATTGTGGCCAATGTCGTGCAGGCCTGGATGGGTGATGGCCGACAGTTTCGCCGGGGACGTGACGCTTCGGCGGCCCTGGGCCTGGTGCCCCGGCAATACAGCACGGGTGGGCGAGAGGTGCTGCTGGGGATCACCAAGCGTGGGAACCGGTATGTGCGATCCCAGGTGGTCAACGGGGCGCAAGCGGTGTTGAGAGCAGCAGCGAACAAGGACGATGCCCTGAGCCGCTGGGTTATCCATTTAAAGGCGACGCGCGGGCACAACAAGGCAGTGGTCGCCCTGGCGAACAAGCTGGTCCGGATTGCCTGGGTGATCATTGCCCGGGGCGAAACGTATCAACCGAGAATGGCGAGTTAAATCCGGCTCAGGCCGGAAATCAGGTCGGCGGCGAGGAGGAAACCAACCCCAGGTTGCGAAGGCAGCAGACACGCGATGTCACAACAGGTCAGACCGACCTATCGAAAACCTGATGAATCCGTAGGCTGCGAAAGCCGCTGGGATGATAAGGACGATAGGTGCGGATATTCATCGAGGCCAGGAGCCCCCACGAGGGGAGTTCCGCAAACAGGCCGGATATATGGCAGCAACCTGTCACTGACACGACGTCTTTGCCTTGCAAACGGGGAGGAGACCATATATGGATTCACGGCGAGTCTCGGAAGCACCTCCCAGGACGCCGACCGGGCTACCGGGCTACCGGGACGAGCTAAAAGTAAGTGCCATTCGAATCAGTCCTCGCTGCCGTGATGCGGCTGCATGCCTGGCAGCGGGAAGTTGGTGATATTGCTCTTGGACCCGGCCGCGCCCTCGGAAATCTTGCCAGTGCCCTCTTTGTCGACCTCGTCGATACGGATAATGGCCTGCAGCGGAATGTAGCTGCGCTTGACGCCGCTAAACTCGTGCTTGAGCTTTTCCTCGCCGGGGTCGACCAGGATCTGGGAACGCTCTCCAAAGATGAACTCCTCGATCTCGATAAAGCCCCACATGTCACTCTGGTAAATCTGGCGTGCGAACACCTCGAATACCTGATTGGCGTTGTGGAATATCACCTTGTAGACGGGTTGGCTGGCCATTGGCTCCTCATGCGGTGTCCTGCCCTGGCGGGCTGCCGGCGGGACCACCTGAATCCGGGGGCGGCAATGGTACCACCCTCAGGGCAAAATTCCAGCGTGGCAGCCGCCATACGCAGGGTCCACACTAGGTTTCGGCGCCGCAAATCGGTATACTCCGCAGCCCTTTTCCAGTGACGAGGAGTAAGGCGCAGCGCGCCAAACGCACCCTTGAGCAAGAAGCTGTACATCAAGACCCACGGCTGCCAGATGAACGAGTATGACTCGGCGCGCATGCGCGATCTGCTGCAGGAAAGCCATGGCCTGGTTCCCACAGAGAACCCGGAGGATGCCGATGTGCTGCTGTTAAATACTTGTTCCATAAGGGAAAAAGCCCAGGAAAAGGTATTCCACCAACTGGGTCGCTGGAAGCAGTTGAAACAGAAAAACCCGAACCTGGTGATCGGCGTGGGTGGCTGCGTGGCCAGCCAGGAAGGCGCCGAAATCGGTAAGCGCGCGCCGTATGTGGACCTGGTATTCGGACCCCAGACCCTGCACCGGCTACCGGAAATGATGGCCCTCAGGGGCGCTGGCGGCAGCCTGGTGGTGGACGTCAGCTTTCCCGAGATCGAGAAATTCGACCGCCTCCCCGACCCCAAGGTCGAGGGGCCCTGTGCTTTCGTCTCCATCATGGAAGGCTGCAGCAAGTACTGCACCTTCTGCGTGGTGCCCTACACCCGCGGCGAAGAGGTGTCACGGCCGGTGGATGACGTGATTGCCGAAGTGGCACATCTCGCCGCAGGCGGCGTGCGTGAGGTCAACCTGCTGGGGCAGAATGTCAACGCCTACCGGGCCAGAACCATCTCGGCGAAATCGTCGATTTTGCCGAACTGCTGGGGCTGGTGGCGCTGGTTCCCGGAATCGACCGGATCCGCTACACCACCTCCCATCCGGTGGAGTTCAGCGACGCACTGATCGCCGCCTACGCCGAGATTCCGCAGCTGGTCGACCATCTGCACCTGCCGGTGCAGAGCGGCTCGGACCGCATCCTGATGGCGATGAAACGCGGCCACACCGCGCTGGAGTACAAGTCCAGGATCCGCCGCCTGCGCCGGATCCGGCCGGATATCAGCATCTCCTCCGACTTCATCATCGGCTTTCCCGGCGAGACCGAGGCCGACTTTGCCGCCACCATGAAATTGATAGAAGAGATCGGTTTCGACACATCGTTCAGTTTTATCTATAGCGCCCGTCCCGGCACACCGGCCGCGGAACTGCCGGACAGCACCGATGAGGACACCAAGAAGCAGCGCCTGAAGATCCTGCAGGACCGAATAAGCCAGCAGGCCCAGGAGATCAGCCGGCGCATGGTGGGCAGCAGCCAGACCGTGCTGGTGACCGGCGTGTCCAAAAAAGATCCCGGCCAGCTGCAGGGCCGCACCGAGAATAACCGGGTGGTCAACTTCTCCTGCAGCGAATCCGGCCTGATCGGTGAATTCGCCACGGTGGAGATTGTCGAGGCCCTGCCCAACTCCCTGCGGGGGCGGTTGATTCCGGCAATTGCCGCCGCCGCGGTTGACTAGCCGGGAATCCGGTATATCCTTCTAACCATGACCCTATGCCTTTACGGCCGAAGAGCGATTTGAACAGCGAATCCCCGACTCCATCGTCGACACAGACAAGCCTCTCCCTGGAACCTAATGACGCCCGCCATCTGGCCACGCTCTGTGGCCAGCTGGACACCCATTTGCGTCAGATCGAGGCTCGCCTGGGTATTACCATCAATGCCCGCGGCAACCAGTTTCTGCTGACCGGCCCGACCGTGAACGTGGTCGCCGGACGCGAACTGCTCACTCATCTGTACGCCGAGATCTGCCAGGGTGTGGGACTGAGCCCGGAATCCCTGCACCTGCAGCTGTCACAGGTGGGGCAGGAACATCTGGCCGACACCGCCGGCGGCACACCGGTGGAGGCCATCCAGGTAATCCGCACCAAGCGTGCTTCGGTCAAACCGCGCGGCAAGAACCAGCAGTCCTATGTGCGCGCCATCAAACAGTTCGACATCAGCTTCGGCATCGGTCCTGCCGGCACCGGCAAGACCTTCCTGGCGGTGGCCTGCGCGGTGGAAGCACTGCTGGAGGAACGCGTGCGCCGCATCCTGCTGGTACGGCCGGCAGTGGAAGCCGGCGAAAAACTGGGATTTCTGCCGGGTGACCTGAGCCAGAAGATCGACCCGTACCTGCGGCCGCTGTACGACGGACTCTACGAAATGCTGGGCTTCGACACCGTCAACAAGTTCATCGAGCGCGACATCATCGAGATCGCGCCGCTGGCCTTCATGCGCGGCCGCACCCTGAACAACGCCTTCATCATTCTCGACGAGGCCCAAAATACCACCCGCGAGCAGATGAAAATGTTCCTCACCCGGATCGGCTTCGGTTCTACCGCGGTGATCACCGGGGACGCCACCCAGATCGACCTGCCCCGCGGGACCCAGTCGGGTCTCACCCATGCCAGCAATATCCTGACCGACGTCGAGGGACTGGGCTTCACCTGGTTCGGCAACAAGGATGTGGTGCGTCATCCAATGGTTCAGCGCATCGTCGAAGCCTACGATGCCTACGAGGACAAGGCGACCCCGCTCGACAAAAGCCGGCCATGAACCTGCACGTCGACATTCAGAGCGCCAGCACTGAACCCGCCCCCGAAGAGGATGACATACGGGGCTGGATCAGTGCAGCACTGCGCCAGGCCGGCACGGGTATCGAAGCCGCCGAGGTTTGCCTGCGCTTGGTGGACGAGGCAGAGATGGCGCAGCTCAACCACAGTTACCGGGGCAAGACCGGCCCCACCAACGTCCTGTCCTTCCCCGCCGACCTGCCACCGGAACTGCAACTGCCGCTGCTGGGCGATATCGTGATCTGCGCACCGGTAGTGCTGCGCGAGGCGCGGGAACAGGGCAAGAGCGCCCGCGCTCACTGGGCCCACATGCTGGTGCACGGCAGCCTGCACCTGCTCGGCCACGATCATGTCGAGGCGGCTGACGCCGCCGTGATGGAAGCCCTGGAGACCGACATCCTGGGCCAGCTGGGTTTTTCCTGTCCGTATTCCGACCATCTCCACGAGGAGTCCCTCTCGCAATGAACGAAGACCGATTTGGCCACGAACCAGGCGACCGATCCTGGCTCGAGAAAATCGCCTTGCTGTTTTCTTCCGAACCACGCAACCGCAGGGATCTCGAGGGTGTACTGGCGATTGCGGCAGACAACGAGGTCATCGACCAGGACGCCCGCAGCATCATGGAAGGCGCCATGAAGGTCAGCGACATGCAGGCGCGGGACATCATGATCCCACGGGCGCAAATGACGGTAATCAAGGCCGATGCCACGCTGGAGGAGATCCTGCCGCAGATCATTCGCTCCGCCCACTCCCGCTATCCGGTGATCGGCGAGAGCCCGGACGACATACAGGGCATATTGCTGGCCAAGGATCTGCTGCCGGAAATCCTGAACAAGGATCACAGCGAATTCCGCATGCAGGCTTTGTTGCGGCCGACCGTGGTGGTACCCGAGAGCAAGCGCCTCAATGTGCTGCTGCGGGAGTTCCGCGAGAACCGCAATCATATGGCGATAGTCATCGATGAGTACGGTGGTGTCGCCGGCCTGGTGACCATCGAGGACGTGCTGGAGGAGATTGTCGGCGACATCGAGGACGAAACCGACGTCGAGGAGGATCACTTCATCCGCCAGATCAGCGACGAGGACTATTTCATCAAGGCGCTGACCCCGATCGAGGATTTCAACGACTACTTCAAGACCACCTTCAGCGATGAGGAATTCGACACCATAGGCGGTCTCGTGATCCAGGCCTTTGGCCACATGCCGGCCCGCAACGAGATCACCCATATCGACAATTTCGAGTTCAAGATCATCAACGCCGATCAGCGCAAGATCCACAGCCTGCGCATGCGCCCCGTCAGGGACTGAAGCCCGTGGAGCGGCGCCACTACCTGCGCCTGCTGCTGGCGCCCCTGGCCGGTGCCCTGGTCACGCTATCGCTGGCGCCCTTCGACCTGTGGCCGGCCGGCATTCTCAGTACGGCGCTGTACTGCTACCTGCTGAGCAACTGCAGTCCACGCCAGGCGCTGCTGCGGGGCTGGTTATATGGCCTGGGCCTGTTTGGTTCAGGTGTGTCCTGGGTCTATGTCAGCATTCACGACTACGGCTATGCCAGTGTGCCGCTGGCTGTGCTGCTGACAGTGCTGTTTTGCGCCGGGCTCGCGCTGCTGCAGGCGCTGTTCGCCTGGTGCTATGTGCGGCTGGTGCGGTTCCTGCCGGGGGGCATGCTGGTTGGCTTTCCCGCCCTGTGGGTACTGTTTGAATGGCTGCGCAGCTGGCTGCTGACCGGTTTT
Source organism: Kineobactrum salinum (assembly GCF_010669285.1). GTDB lineage: Bacteria > Pseudomonadota > Gammaproteobacteria > Pseudomonadales > Halieaceae > Kineobactrum > Kineobactrum salinum. Next base: position 1,117,955 of record NZ_CP048711.1, read on the forward strand.
CCGTGGCTGTACCTGGGCTATGCCCATGCAGATACCTGGATCGCCGGCTGGGCGCCGGTGCTGGGCGTCTACGGCCTGTCGTTCATCTGCGCCCTCAGCGGCAGCTGCCTGTTCCTGGCCTGGCGCAGCCGCCAACTGCCGGCGCTGATCACCTATGCCGGCATCATCGCAACCCTGTGGGCGGGAGGCGGTGTGTTGCGCCCCATTCAATGGGTGGCCCCCGCGGCCGAAAAGCCGCTGACCGTGGCCCTCTACCAGCCCAATATCCCGCAGCAACTGAAATGGGACCGCAGCTATTACCCCCGTATCCTGAAGCAGTTCGACCACGCCCTGGGTGCCCTGTACGGCCACGACATCATTCTCTGGCCCGAGTCCGCGCTACCGCGGTTCTACCACCAGGTACAGGACTACCTCGGCCCGGTGGCCGAGCAGGCGCGGGTCCGCGGATCAACGCTGATCACCGGCATCCCCTATCGGGAGCCAGGCGGCGAGGATTATTACAACAGCATCGTCGCGCTGGGCCTGGGCCAGGGGCTGTACCACAAGCAGCATCTGGTGCCCTTCGGCGAATACGTACCGCTGGAGCAGTGGCTGCGGGGCCTGATCGGCTTTTTCGACCTGCCCATGTCCGGCTTCAGCGCCGGTTCCGCCGAGCAGGCACCGCTGCGCACCAATGCCTACCGGATTGCGCCTTTCATCTGTTATGAGGTGGTCTACCCGGATCTGGTGGCCAGTGGGGCCAAACACGCCGAGCTGCTGGTTACCATCAGCAACGACAGCTGGTTCGGGGCCTCAATAGGTCCGCTGCAGCACCTGCAGATGGCCCGGATGCGAGCGCTGGAAACCGGTCGCTATCTACTGCGCGGCACCAACAATGGCGTGTCGGCCATTATTGACCACCGCGGCCGGATCCAGGCCCGCACCGCGCAGTTTGAAGAGGCCATAGTCAGCGGCGAGGCCCAGGTGATGCTCGGCAGCACGCCCTTTGCCAGTTTCGGCTCGCGGCCTGTCATCAGTGGCTGCGCCCTGCTGTTGCTGATGATGCTGGTGATGTACCACACCTTCTGGCGCGAAACCCGCTAGTCCCAATGGCACTTACTTAAGGGTTTTGGGACTTCGTAGCCCGGTCGGCATCCCGGGAGGGTGCTTTCGAGACACGCCGTGAATCCGTCCATGGAGGCTCGGATGCGACATCCATGTCGCATACGGTCTCGAAAGCACCCTCCCGGGACGCCGACCTTCTACCGGAGCGAGCTAAAGTAAGTGCCATGGCCGCCAGGCGTGCCGCGGCACCTGTCCTGCAAGTCCTTCGCCGGCCGTGGCGAATGCTGTTAGAATCCGCTTTCGCGAATTCACCGGTGCCCGTCCCTGCTCTCACGGCGGCGGCACCAGCCCCTTTGCCCTGACCGGATGAGATTCCCCAAGCGATGGATCAGCACTACCAACCACAGTCCCTGGAACAGGCCGCCCAGGCCCACTGGCAGCAGCACAACAGCTTTGCCGTGGAGCGCGACGACAGCCGGGAGAAGTTCTACTGCCTGGCGATGTTTCCCTACCCCAGCGGCAAACTGCACATGGGGCATGTGCGCAATTACACCATCACCGACGTGATTTCGCGCTACCAGCGGATGCTGGGCAAGAACGTGCTGCATCCGATGGGCTGGGACGCCTTCGGCCTGCCGGCCGAAAACGCGGCCGTGCAGAACAAGACTGCGCCCGCCAGCTGGACCTACCAGAATATCGCCTACATGAAGGGCCAGTTGCAGAGCCTGGGTTTTGGCTTTGACTGGTCGCGGGAACTGGCCACCTGCCAGCCCTCCTACTACCGCTGGGAGCAGTGGTTTTTTACCCGTCTGTATGAAAAGGGCCTGGTCTACAAGAAGATGGCCAGCGTCAACTGGGACCCGGTAGACCAGACCGTGCTCGCCAATGAGCAGGTCATCGACGGCCGCGGCTGGCGTTCCGGGGCCCTGGTGGAACGCCGCGAGATCCCGCAGTGGTTCATCCGGATCACCGCCTACGCCGAGGAGCTACTGGCCGACCTCGACCAGCTGCCAGAGTGGCCGGAGCAGGTGCGCACGATGCAGCGCAACTGGATCGGCAAGAGCCGGGGGTGGAACTGCGCTTCGACCTGGCCAGCGCGATTGCCGGCAGCGACCATATAGAAGTCTACACGACGCGGCCGGACACCCTGTTCGGGGTGACCTACATGTGCCTGGCGGCGGAACATCCGATCAGCCGGGCGCTGGCCGCGGACAGACCGGAGCTGCAGGATTTTATCGAGGCCTGCAAGGTCCAGTCCTCGGCCGAGGCCGATATCGCCACCATGGAGAAGCAGGGGCTCGACACCGGTCTGAAGGCAGTGAATCCGCTAACTGGCGAGGAAGTGCCGGTCTGGGTGGCCAACTATGTGCTGATGGACTATGGCTCAGGCGCCATCATGGCGGTGCCCGGGCACGACCAGCGCGACTGGGAATTCGCCCGCAAGTACCAGCTGCCCATCCGCCAGGTAATTGCCCCGGAGGGTGAAGCGGATGCCGACCTGGAGCAGGCTGCCCTCACCGGCAGGGGCAATCTGGTCAACTCCGGCGAATTCGACGGCCTGGACTCTGAGGCCGCCTTCGAGGCGATTGCGGCCCGCCTGCAGGCCACGGAGCGGGGCTGCATCACCACCAACTACCGGCTGCGGGACTGGGGCGTCTCGCGGCAACGCTACTGGGGCGCGCCGATCCCGATGTTCAATCTCGCCGATGGCAGCGGTGAAATCCCGGTGCCGGCCCACAAGTTGCCGGTGCTGCTGCCGGAGGACGTGCAGATGGACGGCGTACTGTCACCGCTCAAGGCGGACCCGCAATGGCGCCGCGACGAGCTGGACGGCCAGCCGGTGGAGCGCGAAACCGACACCTTCGATACCTTCATGGAGTCCAGCTGGTACTACGCCCGCTACACCTGTCCGGACTTCGACCAGGGCATGCTGGATCCCGAGCGGGCCAATTACTGGCTGCCGGTGGACCAGTATGTAGGGGGTATCGAGCACGCCATCCTGCACCTGCTGTATGCCCGCTTTTTTCACAAGCTGATGCGCGACGAAGGCCTGGTCAACAGCGACGAGCCGTTCCGGCGTCTGCTGTGTCAGGGCATGGTGCTGGCGGAATCCTACTATCAGGAAGACGCCAACGGCCACCGCAGCTGGATCGCCCCCGCCGAGGTCGAAATAGAGCGGGACGAGCGCGGCAAGGCCCTGCGCGCATTCCGTCGCGACACCGGCGCGGCGGTCAGCGCCGGTGGGGTGACCAAGATGTCGAAATCCAAAAACAACGGCATCGATCCTCACGCCACCGTGGAAGAATACGGCGCCGACACCGTACGCCTGTTCACAATGTTTGCGGCGCCGCCGGAGCAAACCCTGGAGTGGCATGAGGCCGGAGTCGAGGGTGCCAGCCGTTTCCTGCGCAGGCTGTGGAAACTGGTACACAGCCACCTGCAGGCCGGCAGCGGTGATGCCGTCCTGCTGACCGGACCGTTGAACGAGCAGCAGCGCCAGTTGCGGCGCAAGACGCACGAAACCATCGCCAAGGCCAGCGACGATTTCGGCCGCCGCCAGACCTTCAACACCGCCATTGCTGCCATTATGGAACTGGGCAACGAAGTCGGCCGGCTGCCGCAGACCGATGCAAGTGGCCGCGCCGTGGTGCGTGAATCACTGCGCGCCATCGTGCTGATGCTGAGCCCCATCGTGCCCCATATCTGCCACCACCTGTGGCCACTGCTGGGGGGCGCGGGTGATATCCTCGATGCCCCCTGGCCGGCGGTGGACGAGAACGCGCTGATACGCGACAGTATCGAAATGGCAGTGCAGGTGAATGGCAAGGTGCGGGCGCAGATTACGCTGCCGGCCGACGCCGACCGGGCCGCGGTGGAGGCCGAGGCCCTGGCCCAGGACAATGTGCAGCGTTTCCTGGACGGGGTGACCGTGCGCAAGGTCATTGTGGTGGCCGGCAAACTGGTCAATATCGTGGCCAACTGATCGCCTGAACAGGCCCTGGAGGAATGTGCTGATGCCAGCTGAACGTGAACCTGCCCCGCGAACACCCCAGACTCCCGGCTGTTACTTGCGGCGGCGCGGTTTTGCGGGATTGCTCCTGGCACTGCTCCTGCCCGCTTTGCTCAGTGCCTGCGGGTTCCAGTTGCGCGGCGTCGCCAGCGCCACCGCAATGCCGGAGAGCTGGCGCCAGATGTACCTGGACACATCCGACCCCAACAGCGAGTTCAGCCGTGACCTGAAAGCCCGTTTCTCCGCCAACGGTATCGAATGGATGGAGCGCGACGAAGCCAACTACATCCTGCAACTGGGGCCCGAGCGCTTCAGTCAGCGCAACCTGTCGCTGAACAGCGAGGCCCGCGCCGCCGAGTTCGAGCTGACCATGCAGGCACGCTTTACCGTGCGCGACGCCAGCGGCGCCATGGCGATGGAGCCTGCGGAGGCGGTGATCGTCAAACAGATGGAAAACGATCCCCGCAACGTAGTGGGCAAGGCCGAGGAGATCCGGATCATCCAGGGGGAGATGCGCGCCGAGTTGTCCCAGCAGATCCTGCGCCGCATCGGTTTTCACGCCGCGGCACTGTAGGACGATTCCTGGCAGTGCAGATCAAACCCCCACAGCTTCACCAGCATCTGCAGCAGCAGTGTCTGCCGGTCTATCTCATCAGTGGCGATGAGCCGTTGCTGGTCCAGGAGTGTGCCGACCTGGTACGCACAGCTGCACGGCAGGCCGGCTGCAACGCCCGCGACATCATCGACAGCAGCGCCCCGGATTTCGGCTGGCAGAGCCTGTTGCATTCAGCCTCGGAGATGTCCCTGTTCGGCGACCGCAAACTGGTCGAACTGCGCCTGCCGGGCGGCAAGCCCGGCGCCGAAGGCAGCAAGGCATTGTGCGAATATATCGAGCGCGCCAGCGGTGACGATGTGCTGCTGGTGATAAGTGGCAAGATAGACAAGCAGTCTCTGAGCAGCAAGTGGTACAAGACCCTGGAGCGCGCCGGTGCCGCGGTCCAGGTCTGGCCAGTGGGCGCCCGCGACTTGCCGCGCTGGTTGCGTCAGCGGCTGGGGCAGGCCGGGCTGCGCATCGACGACGACGCGCTGGAACTGCTGGCCGAGCGGCTGGAAGGCAACCTGTTTGCCGCGGTACAGGAGGTGGAGAAGCTCAAACTGCTGGCCCGGGATCAGCAGGTCACCCTCGCTACCGTCACCACGGCGGTGCTCGACAACGCCCGCTACAACCTGTTTGCGATGGTCGATACCGCACTGCGCGGTGACGCTGGCGCCAGCCTGCGCATGGTGCATGGCCTGCGCGCCGAGGGCAGCGAGGTCATACCATTGCTGTGGGCCCTGACGCGGGAGCTGCGCAGTCTCTACAGCATGCGGCTGGCCTGTGACGAGGGCCAGCCGATAACGCGGGTCATCGGCAACCACCGGGTCTGGCAGAGCCGGGCACCGCTGGTGCAGGCCGCCCTGCAACGCCACAGCAGCCGTTCGCTGGGGGAGTTGCTGCAGCTGGCGCTGGAGGTGGACGGCAGCGTCAAGGGCTTTGCCGACGGCGATCCCTGGGATCACCTGGACCGACTGCTGCTGGGGCTCGCTGCCTGAGACACTGCTTTGCGCCCCACTGCTGATGTGTATCCCGCCCAGTCCCGACTATAATCAAATCGAAACCTGATACCGGGATGCTTCGAAGGCGGTCATAGCAATGGTGGTCACCATCGACACGCCCACTAATCCCGCTAATGGCGACGTTTATTGCTCCACCGCCAGCTCCGCTTCCGGCTCGGCCAGACAGCAGCTTTTCAGCGCCCAGCAGCCCACCTGGTGAGATTTGCTATCCAGGCAGCGAAACTCACAGGCAAACAGGTTCCTGTCACGCAGCAGGCGATACAATACGGGCAGCGGCACTTCCATCTGTACCGTGACGTCGACAGACAAGCCTCCTCGGGATGTACTCATATATTCCTCAAGATTCAGTGCAGAAGGTGAGCGACGCGCCTACCCGGCCGCTGTCTGGGCGCCTCCCCTGCCGCCGTCAGCAGCCGGTTGCAGGCCTCCATTACCGGGCCGCGCGGTGCTCCCCGGGCCAGGGCCCGCTCCAGCTCGCCAAACACACGCTTCAGCAGCGGACGAATATTGTTCTGTGCCTGTTGCCGGTTCCACAGCCTGATCAGCAACAGGCCACTGTGGGTCAGTCGTACGATGCCGGGCAGGAGCTGCTGTTGTGGATTTGCCACCAGCAGTTCAGCCAGCTCCAGCGCGAGCACGGCGGAGCGCAGCGCCTGCTCTACCCGCTCCCCCTGCTCCAGGGTGATGCCGCTCTCATAGCTTTTCGTCCACAGGATCAGGGCGGCGTCGGAATGGTCACGCAACCACCGGCTGTAGACAGGACAGATCAGTTCTCGCTGCATGGGCACGGGCCTCGTTATCCATTGCTGTAACCCAAACTTTAATGCGATCAATTCTCATTTGCAATACGTGTTTGAGAATTTTTGCCGGTTCGCAGCTGACGAAACCATTACAATGGACTCTTTCGTGGAGTATTTGATCACGAGTGCCGAATCGGCGGACGTGAGGCCGGCACTTCGATCGCCGAGCCATCAGCCGAGGTGCGGTGTTCAAGACGCGCCGTGAACCCCTCCATGGGGGCTCGTATGCGACATCCATGTCGCATACGGTCTTGAACACCGCACCCCGGCCGATGTCTCTACCCTGGTAGCCGCCCCATAGGACAGCAATACGGGATAGCAATAACAATGGATATTCCTTCCTGCGGTCGCTGCGCCACCGCTGCAATCGGAGCAGACAACTGACTCATGACACCTTCCAGCTACCGCGTTGAGGAACTCGCCCGAACGCTATCGCGGCATCATGCTCTGTTCGAGCTGCTGCCGGAGGCTCACCGGCAGAGCCTGCTCGACTTTGCCCTGCGCTTCCTCGACGAGCGCGAGATCACTCTGGACCACCCGGAAAGCCGGGTCGACGTGTTGGTGGCGGCGAATGCCGCGCTGGTCGGTATGTACCAACCGGTGGATTATTTCTCCGTCCTTGATTGGATCTACATCGGCACCGGCTCCGGCGATCACGACGGCGAAGCCTGGGGCAGCAACAAATTGCTGTTGGACAGCGCCGCGGTGATCGCGGAGTCGGCGCAAATCATCCCGGGCGCCAATGTCGTCATCCATGAATTCGCCCATGTGCTGGATCATATGCTGGGCCTCAGCGGAGGTACACAGGGTCTGCGCGATGCATTGGAAACGCACCTGGAACAGCTCAATCGGGGCGAACCCGGCTGTATCAGTGACTGGCGCGACAGTATTGCGATCGACCAGGTGATGGAGGGGAATTTCGGCTACCTGGAGCAGGTGGAGTTCTTCGCCTATGCCAGCGAGGCCTACTTTACCGCGCCGCGTGAGCTGCAGCGGGAACTGCCCGGACTGTACCGCGAATTGCTCGCTATCTACCGCATCGATACCGCGCCATTGATTTGAGGGCCATCGTCATGACTTACGGGTGGGGAGGTGAGACGGACAATCGACACATCCGAACAATATGTCCATGATTGTTGTTTTAATCGACAGATGCACGGTTGCGGCACTTCAACCTGGAAAGTCCGCAGCTCGGCACCGATGAATGCGCTCCGCCCGTTGCAACCGGGGCTGCCCCGGCGGGTATTGAACATGGTAGGGTTAAGCGATGACGATACTGTTTGAATCCACCGAAGCCTGTGTCGACCATACGATCGCCCGGCTCGGCAAGGAACTGCGCCTGGCGGCGCCGCTGGGACTGGGCAAGCCGGTGCAGCTGCTCAATGCCTTCTTCCAGCGGGCGCTGGCGGACCCCGAGCTGGAACTGCATATCTATACCGCGCTGTCACTGGAGCTGCCCAAACCCGGCAGCGAGATTGAGGCGGGGCTGGCCGACCCCATCATAGAGCGGCTGTTTGGTGACTATGAGCCACTGCAATACATGGAAGCATTGCGGGCCGGCACACTCCCGCCCAATATCCACATTAGCGAGGTCTATTTCAAGGCGGGCTCCATGAAGGGGGTCCCGGTGGCCCAGCAGAACTACATCTCCAGCAACTATACCCATATCGCCCGCGACCTCTGCGCTATGGGCGTGAATGTGCTGGTGCAGATGGTGGCGGCCAGGGAGACAGAAGCCGGGCTGTCGCTGAGCCTGTCCTGCAACGCCGATGTAACCGTGGATCTGATGCGGCAGCAGCGCGAGAACCAGCCGGACAATTTCCTGTGCCTGGCCCAGATACACCCCGAGCTGCCCTTCATGGAACATGATGCCGAGCTTGCCGCTGAAGCGTTTGATGGCATTCTGCGCAACCCGGCCTGTGACAAGGCCCTGTTTGCGGTCCCCAATAGCGCCGTACCGCTGGCCGATTACGCCACCGCACTGCATGCCAGCCGCCTGGTGGTGGATGGTGGCACCCTGCAAATCGGTATCGGTGCCCTCGGCGATGCGCTCGCCCACAGCTGTATCCTGCGCCACAATAACAACGAGGCCTGGCGCGCCATGGTGGCGGCTGTCGATCAGCAGGAGGATAGCAATGTCGCGGTGGAGGGCGGCACTTTCAACCAGGGCCTGTATGTCTGTACCGAGATGTTTGTCTACGGCATGCTGCGGCTGATGGAGGCCGGCATCGTCAAGCGCCGGGTATATGACAATCTGCAGCTGCAGCAGGGCCTGAACAACGGGGCTATCTCCACCGTCATTGACGAGCGCCTGTACAATTATGCGCGCGATTGCGACCTGCTGCCGCGGGTGCTGGACCAGGCCACGCTGGAGTCGCTGCAGTACTGGGGCCTGCTGCCGGCCGGGCTGCTGCTGGAGGACAGCGGACTCTCGCTGGATGGCAAGGCGCTGGTCAACGATCTGGAGCAACCCGCTACCCGGGCTGCATTGCTGGCTGCGGTAGCAGGTGGGGAACTGCGCCATGGGCGGGTCCTGCACGGCGGCTTTTTCCTCGGCCCGCGGGAGTTCTACCGCAAGCTGCGTGAACTCGATGCAAGCGGGCGGGAACAGATCTGCATGACCAGCGTGCAGCGCACCAACCGGCTGCTGCGGGACTATCCGCTGTACTGCGCCCAGCGCCGCGAGGCGCGCTTTATCAACACCGGGATGATGGTCAGCCTCAGCGGCGCTGTCACCTCCGATGCGCTGGAGGATGGCACCGTGATCAGCGGTGTCGGCGGCCAGTACAATTTTGTCGCTATGGCTCACGATCTGCCCGGAGCACGCTCAATCCTGTGCATTCGCAGTACCCGGGGCAGCGGCAGGAAACTCCAGTCCAACATCGTGCCGTTCTACGGCCACACCACCATCCCTCGCCATTTGCGCGATATCATCGTCACCGAATACGGCATCGCCGACCTGCGCGGCCAGAGTGACGCCGAGGTGTGCAGGCGCCTGATAGCGATTGCCGACAGCCGCTTCCAGCAGGAACTCGCGGATTTCGCCTGTGAGCATGGCAAATTACCGGCGGACTACGAGATCCCGGCCGCGGCGCGCAACAACAATCCCGAACGACTCGCCGACGCGCTGCAGACCTGGATCGACGATGGCCTGCTGCCAGAATATCCCCTGGGGACCGAACTGACCGAGCAGGAACAGGCCCTGAGCGCCAGCCTGCGCCGGATCAAGGCGCTGAGCGACGAACCCACTGCGTTCCTGCGCCAGGCCTTTCGCGCGCTGTTGCACCAGGGCGACGCCGAGGCGGCCCGGCCCTACCTGGAACGGATCCAGCTGGAGTGCCCGGACAGCAGCAAGGAATTCATCATTCAACAGCTGCTGTTGCTGGAACTCGAACAAATGGGGCTGCTGAAAGCCGGCTGAAGTGGTCGGAGCTCAAGCAGCGCCACGGTACTCCTGGCCTCACCGCGCTGCGGTGGCTGTGATGACGGCCGATTCCGGTTATTATCCACGAGCCGCTTTGTGCGGCTGCCAACCACAGCTTTGACAGGCTGTTTTATTACACCCGCCAGGATGTCCACGTGTTTGAAGTAATCTGTATCAGCTTTGCCTTCTTTTTTGGCCTGGCGGTACGCCAGGTGGGCCTGCCGCCGTTGATCGGTTTTCTCGCCCCCGGATTCGCGATCAATGTGTTTGGCTCCGGCCTGGGGCTGCCCACCGCCACCAATGACATCCTGCATTATGTGGCACACCTGGGCGTGCTGATTCTGCTGTTTACCGTGGGCCTGAAGCTGAAGCTGAAACAGATTGCCCGGCCCCAGGTGGTGGGCGGCGCCCTGCTGCATTTCGCCATCACCGTGGCCCTGTTCGCCCCCGGCATCCGCTTCTTTACCGGGTTGGACTGGAATACCGCGCTGCTGATTGCAATGGCGCTGGCCTTTTCGTCCACAGTACTGGCGGCAAAGCTGCTGGAAACCAAACGCGAACTGGGCGTTTTTCACGGCCGTACCGCGATCGGCATCCTGATTGTGCAGGATGTGATAGCCCTGGTGGTGCTGGGCGTCTGGAGCGGCCAAACCCCCAACCTCTGGGCCCTGCTGGTATTTGCCCTGCCGCTGCTGCGGCCGCTGCTGTACCGGCTGCTGGATTTCGCCGGCCACGACGAGCTGCTGGTACTGATGGGCATGCTGTTGGCACTGGTTGTCGGCGGCATGGGCTTTACGGCAATGGGCCTTAGCTCCGAGATTGGCGCGCTGCTGATGGGGGTGCTGCTGGCCAACCACCCGCGCGCGGTCGAGCTGTCGGAATCGCTGTGGTCGCTCAAGGAAATCTTTCTGGTCGGCTTCTTCCTGCAAATCGGTATGTCCGGCCTGCCGGATCTGGACGCGCTCCTGTTTGCGGTGGTCATGGGCCTGCTGCTGCCACTCAAGGGTCTGCTGTTCTTCTTCCTGCTGGTGGCATTCCGGTTGCGCGCCCGCACCTCCTTTCTCGCCGCGCTCAGCCTCACCGCCTACAGCGAGTTCGGCCTGATCGTCGCCGCCGGCGTACTACCCGAATGGCTGGTGCCACTGGCGATCGCGGTATCCGTGTCGTTCCTGGTGGCGGCGCCGCTGAACCGATTGGCCCATCCGCTGTTCGCACGCTGGGAGCACCGCCTGCAGCGCTTCGAGCGCCAGACCATACACCCCGATGAACAGCCCAGCGACCTCGGCGATGCCCAGATTCTGGTCTTCGGTATGGGCCGCACCGGCACCGCGGCCTACGACCACCTGCAACAGCAGGGCAAACTCCTGGCCGGGCTGGATGCCGATACCTACAAGGTCACCGCCCATCAGCAGGCGGGACGCAATGTGGTGTTTGCCGACGCCGAGGACAGCAACTTCTGGCGCACCATGGACCTGGCCCATATCGAGGCGGCCATCCTGGCCATGGACGACATCGAGGCCAAGCTGGTTGCCGCCCGCGCACTGCGCAGCAAGGGTTTTCAGGGGCCGATCGTGTCGCACGCGCTGCATGAAGATCATATCGAGCGCATCACCGCAGCGGGCGCCACTCACACCTATCTGACCATGCAGCAGGCCGGTATGGGACTGGCGGACCGGGCCGTGGCGGCACTGACAGTGAGCGACCCCGCGCTGTAGGCCGGATTCGCGCCCGCGAAGCCAGATCACAGGTCACAAAAGGTTCATGCCCCCGGGCGCGGCCTACACACGACTGTAACCAACAGGCCATAGAGTAGGCGCGGATTTCATTCTCAGGGGAAGAACAACCATGTCGCTCTACTCTCGTCGCAAACAGCTTGCACTGGCGGTCGCCATGACAGTGGGCCTGTCCACACCCGTCCTGGCCCAGCAGACTTCATCCGCCATCCGCGGCAATGTCACCACTGCCGAAGGACAAGTGATTCCCGACGCCCGCATCACCGTGACCGACACCCGCACCGGCAGCCAGAAAGTACTGACCGCCAACAGCGCCGGCGCCTTCTCCCTGCGCGGCCTGCAGGTAGGCGGCCCCTACCGCATAGAGGTAAGCCACTCCCGGGGCAGCCGCACCCTGGAGGATGTCTACCTGAGCCTGGGCGAGACAGCCAACATCAACCTCAGCCTGGAACAACAACAGGCAATGGAATCGGTACTGGTGACGGCCTCGCTGGATGGCAGCGGCCGCTACGGCGCCACCGGCCCGGCGGCCAACTTCAGCCTCAACGACCTGGAATCGGCCCCCGCGATCAACCGTGACATCAAGGACCTGATCCGGATGGATCCGCGGGTCTACATCGACGAGGCCTTCAGCGACTCCATCCAGTGTGTCGGCGCCAACTCCCGCTTCAACAGCCTGACCCTCGACGGTATCCGCACCAACGACAACTTCGGCCTCGGCAGCAATGGCTACCCCACCGTGCGTATTCCCTTTTCCTACGATGCGATCTCCCAGGTATCGGTGGAACTGGCGCCCTTCGATGTCCAGTACGGCGGCTTTACCGCCTGCAACGTCAATGCGGTCACCAAGTCCGGCGACAATGAATTCCACGGCGGTGTGTTTTATGACTACACCAGCGATTCCCTGCGCGGTGACAGTCTGGAGGGGGACGACCTCACCGTCGGTGATTTCGACGAAGAGCGCTACGGCTTCAACATCGGCGGCCCGCTGATCAGGGACAAACTGTTCTTCTTCACCGCCTACGAAAAGCTCGAAGGTTCTTCACTGTTCGACCGCGGCCCGGCGGATTCCGGCGCCGCCGTGCCGGTACAGGGCCTGTCGCAAGACCAGTACGATGAAATCCTGGATATAGCGCGCACACTGTACGACTACGAGCCCGGCGCCCTGGTCACAAGCCTGCCGGTGGAGGACGAAAAGCTTATTGCCCGGCTGGACTGGCGGATCAACGACGCCCACCGCGCCTCAATGGTCTACAACTACAATGAAGGTAATATCATCCGTGAATCCGACGGTGACTCGGACGAATTCGAGTTCTCCGACCACTACTATGACCAGGTCGGTGAACTGGAATCCTACGTCGCCTCCGTGTTCTCGGACTGGACCAGCGCCTTCTCCACCGAACTGCGCCTGGGCACTTCCGACTTCGAGGCCAGCGTCAATCCGCTGGGCGGCACCGACTTCGGTGAGGTGCAAATCACCACCCAGAACAATGGCGCCGAGGCCACCGTCTATCTCGGTGCCGACGATTCCCGCCACGCCAACAAGCTCAAATACTCCACCGACAACTTCAAGCTCGCCGGCACCTACGTCACCGGCGACCACGTTATCACCGGTGGTTTTGAAATGGAGGAGCTGGATGTCTTCAACCTGTTCGTGCAGGAAGCCGAAGGCGAATACCGCTTCGACTCGATAGAGGACTTCCGCAACGGCACCCCGTCGACCATCATCTACGAGAATGCCAGCGGCAGCAACGATCCCAGTGACGGCGCCGCCCGCTTCTCCTACCGGGTCAACACCGCCTACCTGCAGGATGAGTACTATCACAGCAGCTGGGACACGCAGTTCACCTTCGGCCTGCGCTACGACTGGTACAGCAGCAGTGACGAGCCGGTGGAAAACCCGTTGATAGAAGAGCTGTACGGTTTTTCCAACCAGCAGAACCTGGATGGCAAGGACCTGCTGCAACCGCGTTTCGGCTTCAACTGGTCGGTCAGTGACGAACTCGAAGTGCGCGGCGGCTTCGGCCTGTACTCGGGCGGCAACCCCAATGTCTGGCTCGGCAACAACTACCAGAACAACGGTATCATCCTGAAGGAAAACCAGGACCGTTCGGGCCGGTCGGTATTCGACATCCCCTTTACCGGTGAGGGACGCCCGCTGTATGACGTACCCCAGGAGCTGTTCGATGCAGTGGCCCGCGGCGAAGGTCGCAACGGCGGCATCAACGTGCTGGACCCGGATTTCGAGATCCCGTCGGAGTGGAAGTACGCGCTGGGCTTTACCTACACGCTACCCCAGGATTACGTGCTGATGGGCGATTTCATGTATGCGGAGAAAAAGGACGCGGCCATCATTCGCGACCTGAGCCGCACTCCGACCGGCGCCACCGCCCCCGACGGCCGCCCGATCTACACCAGCAGCAACGGCCGCTCCGAGGATTTCATGCTGACCAATGTGGACGGCGACTCGGGCGACTCCACCAGCCTGTCACTGGCGGTGAGCAAATCCTATGACTTCGGCCTGGACTGGACCCTGGCCTATGCATTCACCGAGTCGACCGAGGTCAGCCCGATGACCAGTTCGGTGGCGTTTTCCAACTACACCAGTATCGCGGTGGCCGACCCGGAGAACCCCGGTGCCCACACCTCCAACTATGAAATACCCCACCGCTTCACGCTGCGGGTGTCCTTTGCCCGCGACTTCATCGCCGGCTACACCACCCGCCTCACACTGTTCGGCAGCGCCAACGAGGGCCGCCCCTACAGCTATGTATTCGACGGTGACCTGGACGGCGCGCTGGGCAGTTCGGTCGGCTTTATGGACCAGAACCTGGTCTACATCCCCACCCTGGACGACCCCAACGTGGTCTACGCCGACGGCTTTGACCGGGCGGCTTTTGACGGGCTGATCAGCAGCGAGGGCCTGAAGCGCGGCGGGATCATGGGCCGCAACAGCATCAACAGCGACTGGTGGACCAAGTTCGATCTCAAGATCGAGCAGGAGGTACCCGGTTTCTCCGCTGACCACCGCGGCAAGGCCTTCCTGATTGTCGAGAACCTGGGCAACCTGCTCAACGATGACTGGGGCGTAATGTACGAGGCCAGCTACCCGCGCATGCAGCAACTGGTGCGCGCGTCCATCAATGACCAGAACCAGTATGTCTACGAACAGTTTTTCGACCCCGCCCGGCAGACCCGGGTGGCCAGCGCCTCGCTGTGGCAGCTGCGCCTGGGTCTGCGCTACGATTTCTGAACCGGCGCACCGAACCCCCTCTTGCCGGCCCCAGGGCCGGCTTTTTTCGTAAGCAGTGCTATCCCTATTTTTGCAGAATCTTCGGCCTCGGCTGTCGGGTCGTCGGGTGCGGGGTTGGGACTTCGGCCGCCGAGACATCGACCGGGGTGTGGTGTTCAAGACACGCCGTGAACCCGCACCCGATAAAGCGGGGGTGGGCTCTCCATGGGGGCTCGGATGCGACATCCATGTCGCATACGGTCTTGAACACCACACCCCGGTCGATGCCTCTACCTTTGTAGCCAACCTATGGCAACCTTATGGGACAGCCATGTTTTGTAAAACAAAAGATTTACGCCGCTACTGGCAGTAGCCGGCAGGAGCTGTTGCAATGCGAAACTGGGTAATACTCGCCCTGACCCTGATGGTGGCGACAATGACAGCAACCACGAGCCATGCCGCGGACAGTACTGTTCGCATCGCCAGCTTCAATGTCAGCATGGAGGCGGACAACTATGTGGCGGCGGGGGCAACGCCCACCGGCGACGAGCTGTTCCTGCAGCTGGCCGACGGCCGGAATTCGCAGATCCGCAATATCGCCGAAATCATCCAGCGCACGCGGCCGGACATCCTGCTGCTGAATGAATTCGATTTCTCCCCCGATCCGGAGCGCGGGGTATTGCCCTTTCTGCGCCACTATCTGCAGCGGCCGCAGCGGGGCGCGGAGCCGATTGACTATCCCTTCCACTACAGCGCGCCGGTCAACACCGGCATCGATTCGGGCCTCGATCTGGACCGCGACGGCGTCGCCTCGGGCAGGGGCCAGGATGCCTTTGGCTACGGCCTATTCCCGGGCCACTATGGCATGTTGCTGTTGAGCCGCTATCCGCTGGACACGGCAGGGGTGCGCAGTTTTCAGCATTTTCTGTGGCGGGACATGCCGGGCAATCTGTTGCAGGATATCAAGGATGCCCAGGGCGACAACTGGTATACCCCCGAGGCCCGGCAGCGGCTGCGGCTGTCCTCCAAGTCTCACTGGGACATACCCGTGCTGATAGATGGCCAGCGGGTACATGTGCTGGCCAGCCACCCCACGCCGCCGGTGTTTGACGGGCCGGAGGATCGCAATGGCCGCCGCAATCACGATGAGATCCGCTTCTGGAGTGACTACATCAGCGGCGGCGAGCGGGCGGCCTATATTCATGATGACTGCGGCTTGCGGGGAGGACTGCGGGGCGAGATCTTCGTGCTGCTGGGAGATCTCAATGCCTCACCCCTGGAAGGCGACGGTCTGAAGCCCGCCATTACCGGGCTACTGCGGCATCCGCTCATCAACAGCATGGCGTTGCCCACCAGTACCGGGGGCGGTGAACACAGCCCCGGCAATCCCCATGCCGCCAGTCACACAGCCAGCTTCCGGCTGCGGGTGGACTATGTGCTGCCCTCCACCGATGGCTGGCAGGTAGACGCCGCCGGCGTGTTCTGGCCCACGCGGGATGATCCGCTGCGGCGCCTGGTCAGCGACCGCCGGACCTCCTCCGATCACCGCCTGGTGTGGCTGGACCTGGTATTGTCGGCGCCACGGTAAGCGACTGTTCCGCTGCTGCCCGGGGGAAACCAGGCCGCCTTCGTAGCGGTGCGCTGCTACAGTTCCTCAAGCGCGGCGTGGCCGACGCGGGCCGACTCCGGTAGTCTGGACCCTTGCGCCGGTAACGGCATGAGCTCGGCCCGGGAGAATACAGTGGCAGCACCGACAGACACAGTCACCGTGGTGTACGACGAGCGCGTGCTCGCCCACCAGCCCGATACCAATGCGGCTTTCCTGCCGGGGCGCATGGACAAGCGCATCCGGCAGATCATTGCCGGACTCGATGTGCCCTGGAAGTATCCGGAGCACCCCGGTCGCGTAACCGCCATCCGCTCCCTGCTTGAACAAAGCCCGCTGCCGGGGCTCTCCTGGCGCAGCGGGCGGGCGGCGACACAGGAGGAACTGGCGCAGGTGCACACCGCCCACTACCTGAGTGATATCTTCCGCCTGCGCGGCCAGAACGCCTGGCTGGATGTGGATACGACGGCGGTATCACCCGGCAGTGTCGAGGCGGCGGAGGTGGCGGCAGGTTGCGCCCTGGAGGCCGTGGACGCGGTAATGGAGGGCGCTACCGAGACTGCCTTTGCGGTGGTGCGCCCGCCGGGACATCACGCCGAGCCGGTGCGTGCCCGCGGCTTCTGCCTGTTCAACAACGTCGCAGTAGCCGCGACCCATGCCCAGACCGAGTGGGGCTGCCAGCGAGTCATGATCGTGGACTGGGATGCCCACCACGGCAACGGCACCCAGGATATCTTCTGGGCAGACCCGGATGTATTGTTCATCGACCTGCACCGCGCAGCCCCGTTCTATCCCGGCTCCGGCACGCTGGAGGAAGTCGGGGCCGGCATTGGCGAGGGTAGCACCGTGAATATCCCCATGCCCGATGGCGCGGGTGACCTCGCCTATCTCAAGGCTTTCAACGATATCATTGTACCGGCGGCGGACTGGTTCAGCCCCGATCTCATCCTGGTTTCCGCCGGCTTCGACCCACATCGCTTTGACCTCGCCCTGGATGTGTCCTACCAGGGCTTCGGTGCCATGACCGGGGTACTGCGGCAGCTGGCGCGCCGGCACTGTCAGGGGCGCCTGGTGTTTGTCCTTGAGGGCGGCTACAACCTCGAATCCCTGGCCAATGGTGTGCACGCGGTGCTGCAGGTCCTCACCGGGGGTGAGGTGCCACCGCCCCTCGTTCGGGGCATGGCCGAGGTGGAAGCCGCCGCGGCGTTTCATCGCGAGGCCTTCCTCGACACCGAACGGAATTGAGCCGCAACGGCTTGCCCCGCCTTCTGGATCCGCGACCTGTCGCCCCGGCAGACAGGTTTTATGGAAGCCGCTGTCCTTTGGGGGACAGCGGCTTGCATTTCTCCCGCCACCCAACTACTGTATATACATACAGCAAACAGCATCCCCGGAGGTGGCACACCATGAACGAAGCCCTGGAACAGGTCATCCGTCGCAGCGACACCTGGCGCGGTCGGCCCCATTATATCGGCGGACACCATCAATCCGCCAACAACGCATCGCATCGGACCGGCCTGGCCACCGGCTACCGGGAGCTGGACAATGCCCTGCAGCAAAGCGGCTGGCCCGCGGCCACCACGATTGAAGTACTCAGCGACGGCTGCGGCCTGGGGGCAATGGGCCTGTTCCTGCCGGCAATGGAAACCCTCAGTGGCCAGGGCCGCTGGCAGGCCTTTATCGCGCCCCCCTATACACCCTATGCGCCACTGCTGGCAGCCCGCGGTATCGATACCGGGCAAATCCTGCTGGTGCATCCGCAAAATCGCGAGGATCTGCTATGGTGTACCGAACAGGCCCTGCGCAGCAGTACCTGCAGTGCCGTTTTCAGCTGGCTGGGAGCCGCTCACTACCGCTACAGTGAGCTGCGCAAACTGCAGCTGGCCGCTGCCGGAGGCGACACTCTGGCGGTCCTGTTCCGCCCTCAGCAGGCGGCCACTGAAAACGCTCCTGCGGGACTGCGCCTGCAGATGCGCGAATACCGCAAGGTACATATTCTCAAACAGCGCGGCGGCAGGCAGCAGCTGGATGTAAACCTGTCACCAGCCGATGAACTGCCCCATCAGCCGCAGCTGTGGGAACTGCCCGCCTGGCCCGCGAACCCGGCCACCGCGCGAGCGGAGACAGTATTCGGCACTGCCTGACAAAAAGGCAACCCGCAACAGGAAGGCACTATGGATCAATGGCTGAGTGACTACGGCGTCACGCTGGGCGTCGGAGCGCTCATTGCCTTCATGGTATTTATCGTGTGGGACCTCGCCCGGCGCAGCAATGCCGGCAGGTTCGGCACTATCATTCTCTATATTGGCCTGGCGATGGGGATTCTCGGTTTTCTGCTCAAGGTGGTAATCACCTATTTGCTGGAAAACAACGGCGGGGCCTGAACATACAGGCTTCCATCCCGGACGGGGTGGAAGCCTGTCTCAATCAATCGGCCTTCGCCGCCAGGGTATCGGCGATCAGGCGCTCGACGTTCTGCTCCAGTAGTGACATCGGCACCGGGCCGTGTTTCAACACTTCGTCGTGGAAGGCGCGGATATCAAACTGCTCGCCCAGTTCTTCCCGGGCCCGCTCACGCAGCTCCATGATTTTCAGCTTGCCCACCAGATAGGCTGTCGCCTGGCCGGGCATCGCAATATAGCGTTCGATGGCCTTGGTGGAGTCTGTCTCGGAATTGGGCGTATTTTCCAGCAGGTAGGCAATGGCCTCTTCGCGGGTCCAGCGTTTGTTGTGCAGGCCGGTATCCACTACCAGACGGCAGGCGCGCCACAACTCGAGGGCAAGGCGCCCAAAGTCTGAATAGGGGTCCTCGTACATCCCCATGTCCTTCGCCAACTCTTCCGAATACAGCCCCCACCCTTCGCTGTAGGCCGTGAAACTGGCATAACGCTGGAACTCCGGCAAACCCTTCAATTCCACCGAAATTGCGCGTTGCATATGGTGGCCGGGAAGGCCTTCGTGATAGGCCAGCGCCTCCAACTGATAGGTTGGCATGCTGGTCATGTCATACAGGTTGGCGTAATAGATACCCGGGCGTGAACCATCCGGCGGCGGCCCCTGGTAGAAGGCCTTGCCAGCGGACTTTTCCCGAAAGGCTTCTACCCGCTTCACCACCAGTTCGGCTTCCGGCAACAGGCCGAACTGCTCCGACAGGAGGGGACGTATCGCATCAATGGCGGCTCGGGCATCGGTCAGATAGGCCTCGCGCCCCGCGTCGGTATTCGGATAGTAGAACTGCGGGTCGCTGCGCATGAACTCGAAGAATTCCTGCAGCTCACCCTCGAACTCGACCTGCGCCATGATCTCGCGCATCAGGCCGTGAATCCGGTCCACTTCCTGCAGCCCGAGCTGGTGAACTTCTTCCGCCGTCAGGTCCGTGGTGGTAAACCAGCGCAGGCGTTCGGCATAAAACGCATCACCGTTGGTGAACTTCCAGACCCCGTCGGCCTCCGGCGCATTCTCTGCCTGCTTCTCCAGCGCGGCTATCAGCTTTTCATAAGCCGGCTGGACCACATCGACCAGCGCGCGGCGGGCCTCGTCCAGCAACTGCTCGCGGCTGTCCTGCTCGATATCCAGCGCCGCGACCTTGGCCTGAAAATCTTCCCACAGGGTGGAGTTCCCACCCTCTTCCGTAAACGGCACCCCGCTGATGACATTGCGGGAGGCCTCGATCATCGGCGGGTACTGCCAGTCCGCCAGCAGCAGGTTCTTTTCGCTGCGAATCTCCAGTTGTTCGATCACCTCATCGAACCAGTTTTCGATATTGTTGAGACGGCCGATATAGGCCTCGGCATCCGCAACATCCTTGACCTGGTGAATATTGATCAGGCTGCTGGGGGCCATGGTGTGGGGACCGCGAAACTGCTGGATCACGAACAGATGATGACGGAACTCATCCCGGGCCAGCTGCCGTTCCAGGTCCAGCTTGTACAGGTCCCACGACAGGCGGTCGGAGGGGGCCAGCGCATCGCGATCGAACTCCGCCAGTTGCTGCAGCCGCGCCTCATTGATTTCGCGGGTTTCCTGCAGGTGACTTTCGGAATAGGAATTCCATTGGTCCTGGTTGGTCTTGATACCGCGGTAACTCGCGGTCAGGGGTTCACGAGCCATGTCCACCGCATAGTTTTCTGCGAGGAAGGTACGGAACTCTGCGGTGACCGATTCGCTGACCGCATTTTGCCCGATGGACGTCTCCGGGCTCACCGGACTGGCAGGCGCCGCTGCAGGTTCGGGTTCGGCCGGAGCCTGCTCGCGGGAGCAGGCCGTCACAAACACAGCCAGCAAGCCCGCACATACTGTGATCTTCAATAGATTTAAATACATTTCAGCCTCATTCAGAGCAAATTCGGGTAGTACTCCTTCAAGGCGATAGTTGAAATCCGAAGGAGCACTGGTTGACAACATTGTGACAACTGATGTCATGCATGATACTCGCACTTGCTCGGCAATATCCAGCATCGCCCGGCGCCGTCTGGACAGGAGCCGGCTTATCGCAAATACTGTATATATGTACAGTTATCGCGAGCAAATGAAGGACAGGTTCCCGTCCCATTCCCAGCGGAGGCCAGCCCGATGAGCCTGTGGCTGTGCCTGCGCTTTGACCAGCTGCCACTGCAGTGCCAAATCCGGAATGAACAGCGGCCCATAGCAGTGCTGGAGCGCCAGCGCGCGGTGCGCGTCAATGACTGCGCGCTCGGCCTGGGCCTCCGGACGGGCATGGCAACGGCCACTCTCCGCGCACTGGCCGCTCCCCAGCCCCTGCAACTGCTGGAACGGGACAGGCAGGCCGAACAGCGCTGCCTGAAACAGCTCTGCTGCTGGGCCTATGGCTTCACCCCCACCCTGTACCCCTGGCGGGAGGATTGCCTGATCCTGGAAATCGGTGGCAGCCTCGCCCTGTTCAGGGGCCTGGAAGCCCTGCTGGACAGGATTCACAACGACCTCAACTGGCGGGGCTATCAGGTGCGGACCGGCCTGGCTGCCACTCCCAGCGCAGCCTGGCTGCTGTCTTTCATCGAGGAGGCGGATCCCGCGATGACGGAACAGGGATTGCGGCAAGTGCTGGCACCCCTGCCACTGGCACTGCTGCTGGATGACTTCCCCCGCCAGGTGACAGCCTTGCGCCGGGCCGGCCTGAAGACACTGGGCGCCGTGCTGAACTTGCCCGAGACGGCTCTGGGACGCCGCTGTGGCCCGGATTTCGTACTGTTTCTGCGCCGGGTACTGGGCCGGGAAGCAGACTTACAAGCGGCATTCCGGCCACCGCCCACGTTTTTCGACCAATACTGGTTTGGCTACGAGGTCAAAACCAATGCGGAACTGCTGCCCGCGGTCCAGCAGTTGCTGCAGGCCCTGTGCCGGTTCCTGCGCCACACCCAGCTGCAAACCGGCGAGATCGAATGGCAACTGGTCGGCGTGGACCGCCAACTGCAATGCCTGCGGGTGCGCAGCAGCACCTCTCACAGCGACTGGCTCAACTGGTATCAGCTCAGCCAGCTGCAGTTTGAACGCGTGCAATTATCCGGCAGTGTCGAGGGGCTGCAGTTGGAGTGCCCGCGGCTGAATCCCGGACACAGCACCGCTATTGACCTGTTCAGCCCCCAGAACCAGCGCGAGCCGCTGGAAGCCCTGGTCGACCGCCTGCGCGGGCGTCTGGGGCTGCAGGCCATTGCCAGGGTGAGCTGCCGCGATGAACACCTGCCCGAGCTGGCCCTGCAGGTGAGCAATGACCATCCCGGCGCCGCGCCTGCCGACAATCGCAGTAGCAGGGACAGGCACCGCCCCTTCTGGCTTATGCCCCAGCCTCAGCCCTTGCCAGGAGGCGACGGGCAATTGCACTGGAATGGCCCCCTGCAGCTGACGGCGGGTCCCGAACGGATCGAGGACAACTGGTGGCAGATACCGGTCAGTCGTGACTATTACATTGCCCGGGCTCCGGCGGGGCAGTGCTACTGGGTCTTCAGGGACCGGCTCGGGCAGCGCTGGTATATCCACGGCCTGTTTGCCTGACCTGCCTTTGTAGCCAAGCCATGGGACAGCAATGATTGTGAACTTATTGTGACAATTACATGTCAACGATAGATTGGCGTTGCAATCGGGTTCTATGATGGTTGCAAGTTGAGCGCTTCCCCCCTGGGACGCCGCCCGACCCTTGCCAATAACGTCGCGAGACGCTGACGGAGAAATGAGATGAAATATATAAGCAGAGCACTGATATTGCTGGCGATTCCACTATTCACCAGTGGCGCCTGGGCCGAAACCACCCAGGATTGCATCCTGGAGGGAACGGTTGACAAGAAGAAAGCTGTCCAGACGGGCCGCGATGTCTATGTCACCTTTCATTCCGCGAGCCGGGCGGAGAAAAACAGCGAATGCACGCTGAACCGCCGCAACCGGGTCGAGTTCAAGGAACCCAAGAACGCGATGATTGAAAATGCACCCGATGGCGCCAAGGTCAAGTATCGCTACACCAAGGAAGAAAATCAGGATGGTGAATGGCAGCTGATGGACATGTCCATGCAGTGAGAGCGCGATAACGGGCCCATACCGGGCCCGTCTGATTCACAAACACCAGCTCATCTGCCGCAAGGCCCGATGTCCTGACACGCTCAACACTATCCGGAGACCTCAGTATTGTTGTCCGGGGCCTGTCCGCCGACAGTGCAGCGGCGGTTATTCGTGCGCAATGGTCTTGTCGGTAAAAAGATACTCCTTCATCTCCTTGTCGAGTACCGGGTCACGGCGGCGAATCCACTCCAGCACCATTGCCGCATGCTCCTTTTCCTCGTCCCGGTTGTGCCTGAGGATGGCCCTTAACTCTGGATCCTTGCAGGCATCCATACGCTGGTTATACCAATCCACGGCTTCCAGCTCCTCCATCAGGGAGACGATGGCACGGTGCATATCGCGGCTTTCGTCGCTCAGTTCCGCTATTGGTTCGTGATAACCTTCGTTCGACATGATTGCTCCTTAATCTGACAGCCAGCCAATATCCACAGGGGGGAGGGACAGCCGCCGGCTCCGGGGAAACAGCCCCGGCACCCCGGGATCATAATCAACCGCAAGGGATTTGCCCAGTACTGAGTGGTGCTGGCGCCGCTATGACTCTTGCAAGATGACCTGGAAGAAACGCGGGTACCGCCACCCACGGCAAGCTCCCGGTACTCACGCGAACAAATCCCCTTGCGGACGCGGTGCCCGGAAGCGACTGCAGTCCAGTCTGCCATAGTCGCGGGCATTGAGTCCCAGGCGCCGGCAGCTTTGCTGAAACCGCTGTTTCAGCAGCTCGGCGAACACGCCCTCGCCCCGCATCCGGTGGCCGAAGCGGGTATCGTAGTCGGCTCCGCCGCGGCACTGCCGGATCAGGCTCATGACCTTGTCCGCCCGCTGGGGATAGTGTGTCTGCAGCCAGTCGCGAAACAACGGTGCCACTTCCAGCGGCAGGCGCAGCAGCATCCAGGCCGCAGTGCGGGCACCGGCCTCGCTGGCGGCCTGCAAAATGGGCTCCAGCTCGTGCTCATTGAGCCCCGGAATCATCGGTGAGGCCAGTACTCCCACTGGCACCCCCTCGGCAGCCAGCTCCCGCAGCACCCGCAAGCGCGCCGCCGGCCCCGCGGTGCGCGGTTCCAGTGTGCGCTTCAGCTCGTCATCCAGTGTGGTCACACTGACGAACACATGTACCAGCTGCTGTTCAGCCATTGCAGCCAGCAGGGCCCGGTCGCGCAGGATCAATGCGCTCTTGGTGACAATGGTGACCGGATGACGAACCTCCAGCAACAGCTCCAGCAGGGCCCGGGTGGTGCCTCGCTCGGCTTCCAATGGCTGGTAGCAATCGGTGTTGCCCGACAGGTTGATGGGGCGGCAAACATAGGACGGCTTGCACAGCTCCTCGCGCAACCGTTCCACCAGCCCGGTGCGCGCAATCAGCCGGGTCTCGAAATCGATGCCGGGAGAGAGATCCCAGTAGGCATGGCTGGGACGGGCATAACAGTAGATACAACCGTGTTCACAGCCGCGGTAGGGGTTCAGCGAGCGGTCGAACCCCAGGTCCGGCGACCGGTTCCAGCTCAATGCGCTTTTGCTGGGCTCATCGCGTACCGTGGTGGCCAGCCGGTCAGGCAAGACCTCCTGCCACCAGCCATCATCCACCGCCTCGCTGGCAGTGGCGGCAAAACGGTTGTGGGGATCATAGGTGGCGCCCCGCCCCTTGCGCAACCTGGACTGTTGCCTGATGGCCATGCCTGCACCTGCACCGTGTTTTTGCGGAAGGGCATCCACCCAGCTACAGTCACGCATGTACTGTATGGATGTCCAGTGCGACTCATTCTAGTACTGCCGCAGGGACAGTCAAGTTTTTCTCTCCAGTCCCTGTCAGGACACCCGTGTTGTGGCCACAGGATGCTGCAACAGGCGAGAACAGCAGGCAGGGTATGGACGGGCCGCGGCTGGAGGCCGCTGGCTGTCAGGACTGGGCGTCGATGCGCTGCACCTGGATATCCTGGCTGGTGATGGTGACCGGCAGGCCGAACTGGTTGTAGACGGCGACGTCGGCCGCATCGCGACCGTAACCGATCACGATATAGCCGTTCCGCAACCCGGCCTGGGTGGCATCGAAGGTATACCAGCGGCCACCGACATAGGCTTCGAACCAGGCGTGCATGTCCATCGGTTCCAGCTCGTACAGATAGCCCACGACCATGCGGGCGGGGATACTCATGCTGCGGCACAGTGCAATACCGAGGTGGGACAGGTCGCGGCAGACACCGGACTGGCGGTTGTTCACTTCGATCGCCGAGGCGGGGTAGTTGCTGCTGCCGGGCAGGTATTTGATGCGATTTCGCAGCCAGTCCTCAATGGCCGATACCTGATCATAGCCCAGCAACTGACCGGCGGTGATCTCTGTCGCCATGTTGTAAAAACGGTCGGACTCGCAGTAACGGCTGGGCAGCAGGTAGCTGAGCACTTCATCGGGCAGGTCCTGTACCTGCACGAAGGGAGCTCCCGGCGCCCGCTCGACCCGGTCGGAGATCATCACTTCGGCGGCGGTATGTACCGAAAAATGACCCGGTGGAGCAATCAGGCGCTGGCAGAGATTGCCGTAGACATCCGTGAACTCGGACACCGGCACACTGGGCACCAGCCGGTACTCCTCCCTCGCCAGCCACTGCTGTGGCCCGCTGCGGGGACGCAACATCAGCACAAAGGGCGTCGGTTCGATGACGTCGAAGGCCAGATCACAGCTTGTTTGAAACCACATGCGCGCAACTCATTTGCTGGCGCCTGGCACCGGGCAGGCGTAATGGGTTGGTCCGGCCGTTGGCCGGCAGGAATACGGGCTTCGCGAGTGGCGAGCGGGCCGCGCCTTCGCGGGAGAAAGCCCGGGATACATCAACATGCATCTTACGTGGGTCCCGCTCAACTTCGCAATACAGCGCGGGGCAGTTTATCTAACAGCTCGCGCATCCAGCACGGCACGAACCTTCGCGGCCAGACTGGACGGGGTATAGGGTTTCTGGATGAAGTCGGCGTCCGCGCTCAGCAGACCATGACGGAATACGGCATCGTCGGTGTAACCACTCATGAAAATCACCCCGGCCCGCGGGAAACGCTGCCTGAACAGTTCCATCAGCTCGCGGCCCCCGAGGTTGGGCATCACCACATCGGTCAGCAACAGGTCGATATCATTTCCGTGAGCCTCCATGGCAGCCACCGCATCGTGACCATCAACGGCGGCAAGCACCTGGTAGCCCCGGTCCCGCAGACTTCTGGCCGCCAACACCCGAACCTCCTCTTCGTCTTCGACCAGGAGTATGGTTTCCCCGCCACCGGGACCCGGCGCTGGATCGCTGGACACCTCGGGCAGGACCGCGTCACTGATCGCGGGAAGATAAATCTTGAACGTGGTGCCGTGACCGGATTCGCTGTATACGTGGATACAGCCATTGCTTTGCTGGACGATACCAAAGACGATCGCCAGTCCCAGGCCAGAACCCTTGCCTATACCCTTGGTGGTAAAAAAGGGCTCGAAGATGTGCTCCATGATCTCGTCTGCCATGCCAGCACCGGTGTCGGACATCGCCAGCATCACATGGGGCCCCGGTTTGCAATCCGGATGCCTGGCGGCATAGTCCTCGCTGAGTGTGACGTTGGCGGTTTCCAGCGTCAGCCAGCCGCCTGAAGGCATTGCATCACGGGCATTGACCGCCAGATTGATCAGTACCTGGTCCAACTGGCCCGGGTCAACCCTCACCCGGTGCAGATCCGGCGCCAACACGGTAGTGAACTGGATATCTTCGCCGATCAGGCGCTGCAGCATCTTGCCGGTGTCCGTGACGATGGTGTTCAGGTCCAGCACCCGGGGTTGCATGATGGTCTGACGACTGAAACTCAGCAGCTGCCGGGTCAGCGCCGCGGCTCTTTCACCGGCCTCATGGATGGGCCCGGCGAGCTCCAGCACCGCAGCTTGCTGTCCCGCTTGCTGCAGCAGGGCCTCGCTGTAGCCATTGATGACCGTGAGCAGGTTGTTGAAGTCATGGGCAACTCCGCCAGCGAGGCGTCCCATCGCCTCCATCTTCTGGGACTGCTGCAACTGGCCTTCCAGGTTCTTGCGGCCGGTGATGTCCTGGGCCAGCGACAACAGGCCTATGAACTCGCCGCTCTCCTCGTAGAGAGGCGTATTGTGCCACTCACAAATGATGATATCGCCCTCCCGGGTACGGATTTCACATTCGCCGTGGGCCTCCATGCTGCCGGCCCTGACCTGTTCGAGAATGCCGCCCATCCATGCCTGTGACTGGGGTGGCACCATCACATCGAAGGGATGCCGGTGCAGCACTTCGGCCTCGGAAAAGCCGAACATGCGCTCGGCCGCAGGGTTCCAGC
Source organism: Kineobactrum salinum (assembly GCF_010669285.1). Lineage (GTDB taxonomy): Bacteria > Pseudomonadota > Gammaproteobacteria > Pseudomonadales > Halieaceae > Kineobactrum > Kineobactrum salinum. The sequence continues at coordinate 1,145,302 of NZ_CP048711.1, forward strand.
GGCTGTAGCAGAAATTCGAGTCAGACAGCAGGTAGGCCAGCGGCATGCGCTCGATCTGCAGCTGCAAGCGTGCCAACAGGCGGCTGCGCTCCAGTTCCGCCAGCTTGCGGCTGGTGATCTCCCGACTGATGCCTATCAGCCCCGAGACAGTACCGTCGGCATTGTGCAGCGGCACCTTGATGGTAAAAAACCAGGCTTTCCTGCCGTTGGTTTCAGTCCAGCGCTCCTGGCTACTGCGCTGCAGTTCGCCGGACATCAGCTGCCTGTCCTCCTCGTGCTGGACGCGGGCAAACTCCGGCGGGAACAGTTCGAATACCGTTTTGCCAATGACCTCCTCTTTATGGCTGAGGCCAAGCTGGCTCAACGCCATCGGATTGCAGGTGTTATAGTGACCCACGGCGTCCTTGGTAAAGACGGCGTCCGGCAAGGCATCGACAAGTGTACGCAACTGGCTGCGTTCGGCCTCCAGAGAAGTCCGGGCTGCGACTTCCCGCTGTAGAGCATCATTGAGCACCGAAATCACGCTGCCGATGGCCAGAACCAACAGGGAGTTTATCAGCACAAAATTGAGAGTGATGGTAACCCAGGCGGCGGCGCCCGCCTCGCGGCTCAACAATACCATTTCGGCCGAGGCATGGCCGAGCAGGCCCAAAGTCAACAGCGTGATCGCGTTGAGGATTAGCGTCAGAATACCCGCGCGCAAGCCAAGCAACAGGGTGGTGAGCAGGGAAAATCCCACCAGATAGATCTGACTGACCGGACCAACGTAAACCAACAGGCCAGTGGCCAGAAAGTAGAAAACCAGGCAGAAAATACCCGCGCGCCAACGGTAAGACCAGCTGTTCAGCAGATACAGGCCGGCCAGGGCGACGATGGCCGCGGTATTGACCGCCGCGATCCCGGGCGTGCCCTTTTGGTAGGCGGCGTACATGCTGGGCAGATAGACCAGTAGCCCGGCAATCACACTGACCCACAGGATCAGCCGGAACAGATCCAGCTGCCATTGCCGGGGATCGATCCGCAACAGGGCAAGCATCGGACGCTTCATGCCGGGGACGCTATTCCACCGCTACCTGGCAGCTCATCACTCTGAATTTACCGGGATAATCATTGTCATTATATGGACGCCTCTGGTCAGCAAGACCGCAATCAGACCCTCCGCAGGATCCCCCCCAGCAGACAGTGTTGAAGAAACCGTCCCGAGAGTAAAGTTCTTTTGAACCAATCTGGCCGGACGGTGCGGGTCCCGGGAATGCCTCAGCGGTGCCTCTGACGCGCCCTGGAATACCGCGCCCGGGGCGCGCCATGCTATCGCCGGCATGACCTGACTAACGGGAAAACTCCATTTGCCGGGCTGTCATCCGGGCCAGCTCCTCGCCACAGAGCCTGCCGACAACATGCAGGCTCATATCGATACCGGCGGAGATACCGCCGGAGGTCAGCAGCCTGCCCTGATCGACCCAGCGCACACCTTCCACCACATCCAGCCGGGGGAACAAGCGCCGCAACTCCGCGATATCCTCCCAGTGGGTCGTCACCCGCTGCGATTGCAGCACACCCGCCTGTGCCAGCAGAAATGCACCCGTACAGACAGAGGCTGCAATGGACGCCTGTCCGGCCTGGGTGGCAATCCACTCCAATACCCAGGGCTTGCCCATCTCCACGGTATGCACGCCCCCGCTACAATCAAGACATCGATGTCGGGATGATTGTAGAATCCATAGTCGGGAATCACCCGGTAACCCGCCCTGGCCACAACGGTTCCCCCGACTCCCCCACCAGGAACACTCGAAAAGGATCGTCATTGCGGCACACCCGTGAAGCGGTGCTAAACACCTCGAAGGGACCGGAAAAATCGAGCACTTCCGCCTGATCATAAATGTAGATGCCGACATTCATCCAGCCTGGCTCCTGTTCACAAGCGGCCCTGGGTCAACAGCTCTGCCGGCCTAGTGGCGGCCCCTTGAGTTCCACGGTATTCCCTTCCGGATCGTCAATATAGATTGACGGGCCTTCACCTTCCGCCCCGTTGCGTATTTCAGTGGGACCGGCCGCCACCCCTTGGCTCTGCAGGTGACGTCGAAGCGACACTTCGTCGAATGGCTCCACCCGGAAACAAAAGTGATCGAGGTTGTGGCCCTCCTCGCCAGGGGCGGCGCCACCCTGCCGGCCGAGCTTGCCGTCCACCGGCACCAGATCCAGCAGCGACGCGCCGGCCCGCAGTTGTACCAGCCCTATCGCGTCATCGCGGCGTTCCACCGTGCAATTGAGGACGCCGCAATAAAAGTCGAGCATTGTGTCCAGGTTGACCACCCTTAACACGAGATGGTCCAATTCACGCACTTGAATCATAGGTCTGTCTCTCAAACTCGATCAGGCAAAAGCCATGCCCGAATGGGTCGGAAAATGTGACACATTTCGACCCGCGCCATTGCATGCGTTCGCTTTCAGGGACATCGGCTGTCTTACCAGGGACGGTCCACCTTTGTTCCAACGCATGGCGCCTGCCTTCCGGTCCCTTGATCCTGTCAGCCTTCCCGGCGGTTGTGCCTGAATTCCAACAGCCGGTCACGGACTGAATTCATCGTAACATTGCGCTGCGCGAGGTACAGCCCTGCCAGGTATCCGGCGTAGGCCGCCACCAACCAGAGAAATATGGACGCACCACCCGCCACATCGGGCCACCAGGTAAACCAGATGAATGCCATCACGAAGTTCACAAACTGATTGACCAAAAAGCTGATCACAAACGCGAGGATACCGTCCTCGAACAGCGCCGCAAAGCCATTGAAATCCGCCAGAAACGCTGCCAGCTCGGTGAGCTCGATACAGGCGAAGGTCCAGAGCGCCGCGACGCCGTAGAAGCCGCCGCCAAACCTCATCCATCGGGTACTCAGGAAATCGCTCTTGTCCTTCTTGGACTCCGTCTTGATGCGTTTGAGCTGGCTCTTGAAGGCTTTTCCATCCAGCCCCCGCTCCAGCCGGCCCGCGGCATAGAGCCGATCAAACAACCACCAGCTGAGCAGGGTCACCGGCAATGCAAGCGATGCAGCAGTGATCAGCACAATCATCGGAAACCACCTTATCTGTTAGGTAATCGGGGCAGGCTCCGCCTGCCCCGATCAGCAGGTGACGCCATTGCCCTAAAGCCGCGAGGCTGCCAGCTCCATATCGGCATGGGCCCATGCCCGGTCGAAGCGGGCACTGACTTCCATCGCCTCGGCTTCCCGCCCTTGGGCATCCAGCGCCCGGGCCAGCCCGAACAGCGACCAGCCGTTGTCCGGGTTGCGCTTCAGCTCCGCGCGGTAGACAGCCTCGGCCTCTGCGGCCTGGCCGGCTTCCAGCAATACCGCACCGAGAGTCTGGCGCACCGGGGCGTGCCAGCCCGGCGGTTCATCGTAGGGAATGTCGTCCTCCATCTCGACGGCTTCGCGCAGCGCGGCCACCGCGGTGTCGGTATCTCCGCGGGCGGCAGCCAGCTCGCCGGCCACCACTCGCTCTGCCACCTCCACGTTGCGCAGCAGTGAATAGCGTCCCCACACCTGCAGTGATTCGATGTGACTGTCATCCCGCGCCGCCAACAATGCATCGTGGTGCTGTTTCGCCTCTGCCAACCGCTGCTGACGAATGGCGGCCATGCCCTGGGCATAATGCCAGATGGCGACCTGAAAGGGCAGGTCCTGCTCCGGTTCAGGAGTAGCGACGATCTCCTCCCAGAGGCCAAAGCGTACCCTGGCGAACAGTGGGGTCAGGGAGAAGTACTGCATTGCCTCCATGCCCGGCATACGCATCAACTCGGGGTCGCTGGTGCGCTCACCAGTGCTTTCGGCAGCGGCAAGGGCGGTAGCCCGCTCGCCTGCCATCGTGGCGGCAAACCACAGGAAATGGTGGTTGTGGGGCACATAGCCCAGGGGATACACACCGGGGGTCGGCCGGCAGGCGGCCAGGTAGAGATCGTCGGCCTTGATCGCATCCTCGTTCACCAGCACCGCATCATGCCAGCGTCCCACCCGGGCATAAATGTGTGCGGGCATGTGCACCAGATGGCCGGAACCGGGGATCAGGTCCCGCAGGCGGTCCGCCGCCGCGGCACCGCGCTGGGGGTCTGGCGAGGCCTCCACTGCATGGATGTAGAGATGCAGAGCACCGGGATGGGCGTCATTGCGTGCCAATACCGATTCAAGGCGGGCGACGATCTGGTTGGTATTGCCCTTGGCATTGCCCTCGGCATCCCAGAAATCCCAGGGCTGCAGGTTCATCAGCGCTTCCGCGTGGAAGGTGGCTGCATCCAGGTCCTCAGGGTACTGCTGCACCAGTTCGCCCATGGCTTTTGCATAGGCAAGGTCCAGCGCGGTGCGATCCTCCGGCGGATGCTCGGCATAGCGGCTTGCCAGGGCTTCAATATAGGCCCGCTGCCGGGGCTCGGCGGTGGCCGTCAGTTGCCGGGCCGCCTGCAGTCGCTCCCAGGCTGTGGCATTATTCTCGGGATCCATGCCGGCATTGACATGGGGTCCCAGCACCAGCGCCGCACCCCACCAGCACATTGCACAATCGGGATCCAGCTCCAGGGCCCGCAGGAAAGAACGTTCGGCGGCATCGTGATTGAAGCCATAGCTGAGCATCAATCCCTGGTCGAACCAGCGCTGTACCTCGGGATTGTCGCTAATGACCGCCAGGCGGTGATCACCCAGACCCTCGAGCAGCGTGGCACCAACCGGTGCTATGTCAGGCAGGACCGACGCAGAGACCGCGCCGGCACCAGCCACCGTCGGAGGACGGCTGCCAACGGTTATATACAAAAGCCCGGCAATAGCAGCTATGCTTATCAGGGCGAGAGAGAAAACAGGTTTCATGGTGCACCTCCGTACGCTGCGAACCGCGGTGCGAAGTTGCACCCCTGGCGGCTGCAGCAGATTATTTTGTAGTGTTCAGCGAATGACAACCCGTGCGGAAACCGCGGTGCAATGGCTCGCGTGAGACACAGTGGTTTATAGTCGACGAACGCCGTTTGCGCCAGCCCGATTCCGGGATCACAGCCTGGGGGGAGAGTTTATGTCAAAAGTCACGATCTGGTCGCTGACTGCGCTGGCTATTGTGGCGCTGGCCGTCAGCGTTGTATTCCTGGCACGCGAGCCCGCGCGCCCGGTCCCGCAGGTAGGCATCCTGCTGGACACCCCTGCCGCTGTTTCTGCCTTCGAACTGGTCGATCATCGCAGCGCGACCTACAACCAGGCTTCCCTGGCAGGGCACTGGACTCTGGTGTTTCCCGGCTTTACCCATTGCCCCGATATCTGCCCGACCACACTGACGACCCTCGACCGGATGCAGGGGCTGCTGGGAGAGCATGCCAGCGGGCTGCAGGTGGTGCTGCTAAGCGTAGATCCGGAGCGGGATACCCCGGATGTGCTGGCCGATTACCTTGGCTATTTCAATCCCGGCTTCGTGGGCCTCACCGGGGAGCCGGCAGAGTTGGACAACCTTTACCGCAGTCTTGGCGTCAACCACATTCGCATTCCCGGCGCCAACGGGGAATACAGCGTGGATCATTCAGCGGCGTTGATGCTGATTGACCCCGAGGGACGATTGGTGGCTTATTTCACACCACCGTTCAGGGCCCGGGAGCTGGCCGCGGATCTGTCATTGCTGGTAGCGACGAGTCGTTGACCGTCTTCGACAATACGTCATCCCCTCGTCAATCCCGCCGTAGATAGCCGCAGGCCAGTTTGCTTCGCTTACCGCCGTTGCGTCGCTACTCGGTCTTGATCCCGGTGAGCTTGTCCGTCGCAGACGCAAGGGTTTGGCCGACATCGAGACCATGGAACCAGGCGCTATTGGTGCCAAAGATCGCTGTCTTTACGGGCCCGACTGCAATTTCGTCGGCGGAGGGTAACGATCTCAGTTGTTCAGCAGATTGACCGGTGCGTACTGGTCCGTGAGAATCCGGGCTTTTCTGCTCCAGTCCTGCCCCGCATCCATTAGCGGCGGATACTCACTTGCGTCCATACCGAAGCGTTCGAGTCGCGATTGCAAGGTTCGCGCCCGCTGCGCTAGAGTTTCTTTCCCTGGCAGTGGCTGCATGGAGGCGACGATTACCCGGTTGCCGGTGCCGGATCTGCGGATGTTGTAGAACCGGCCGAACACCTTGCTGTAGGTGGCCGATTCCGCATCGTAGAGTCTGCTGGAGGAAAAAGTATTGGCCACCAGGATGCCATGGGGCGACAACAGGGCCTTCACTTCCTCCAGGAATTCCCGCGCCATCAGGTGTTCCGGGATATACTCGCCGTTGAAGGCATCCAGGATCACCAGATCGAACTGCTCCCCCGCAGCCCGGCCCGCTTCACGTAAACGCGGCCGTCCACCGTCTCTACCCTGACCCTGTCGGTCTCGGTGAAGGCAAAGAATTCCCTGGCGATCCTGACGACCGCCTCATCGATCTCGACAACGACGATCCTGGCCTCGGGAAACAGTGTGCTGTAGGTATTGATCAGCGTACCCCGCCCAGGCCGATAATGAGAATACGTTCAGGGTTGTCCTGCACCATCAGACTGGAAAGCACCATCTTCGGATAGGGAAACACCAGCTTGTCGTAATCGTCCAGGTAACGGCAACTCTGGTTCTGGCCGCGCCGTTCGGTGATAGTGAAGCGCATGCAACGCCGGTTGGCGTCTTCGGTGACGAGGATATTACGGTAGAGAGAGCGTTCCTGATGAATGATTCGCACACCCTTCTGTGCCCCGGCGGTATACGAAAACACCAGCAGGATCAGGCTGATCAGTAAGGGTGGCAATCCGCAACGTAGTACATTGAGCGCGTTCACGAAGTAGTCTGAAGATCCTGTAGTCGTTGAATTTTGTACCCCGAGAACACGGCCAGGCCGCCGCTGAGGGTCAGTATCAGGCACATGGTAGCCAGTATCTGATTCACTTCGAACCACAACACGAAATAAAACGATGTGCCCAGGGTACCCAGAGCACTGCCCAGTGTGGAAACGAAGTACAGCAGGCCGGCCACCTGGCCACTGTGATGCCTGTCACTGACCAGCAGCCGCACCGAGTAGGGAGCTATCATCCCCAGTACCGCAGTGGGCAGAAAAAACAACAGCATGGAGACTACAAAGGAGCCGTAGCGCGGATCTTCAATGCGCAGAAACACCGCTTCCATGATGCTGTTGCCCCGGAAGATCAGGGGTAGTAGCAGGGCCGCCGCGATCAGATAGAAACTGCCGTAGCGCTTCAGGTTGGGATGATACAGCGACAGGCGCCCCCGCACAGGTAGCCCAGTGACAGGGAGAGCATGAACACCGTGATGATGCTGCCCACACATAAATGCTGCTGCCGAAGTACGGAGCCAGTATCCGGCCGCCCAGCAGCTCGACAGACATGATGATGAAGCCGCTGATAAAGGCCAGACCAAGTACCAGCGCATTGCGGGAAACGGATTGCGGTGAATTCATTTAAGGCACCTCTGATTAATTCGGTAGCGCCTCAGGCTTTGCCTTGACGCGGTCGGCAAGGCAAAGCCCCGCAGGGCGGGCCTCTGGCGCACACTGGTCTGCGTTGCGGCACTCGTCAAGGACAACCAGCCTTGACCTTCGCACCGCGCCTTGCCAGTGCGCGCCAGAGGCTCCGCTGAGGCACTGCCGAATTAATCAGAGGTGCCTTAACAGTACGGCTCGCCGAAGATGAAGTGCAAGGCAGGAATGACAGAATCATTCCCGGATCGCAGCGGAGTATAGCACCGACAATGCAAATCAAAGTATCAGTGAAGCCAAACCGTAGCCACCCTGCGACATCTGAGGCGGGCATGGGAGCTTTTAAATACCGACATACCGCATCGCGACGTTACAGCGCTCGTAGGCGCTACCGAATCGCTGCATGATGTCCTCGCAATGCCGGAAACCGTTTTTTTCATACAAATGAATGGCCGCCTCGCAGCGGCGGTTGGTCAGCAGGAACAGGCACTGCATGTTCATCTGCCCGGCTCGCGCCAGCACATACTGCAGCAGTTGCTCGCCCACCTTCAAACCGCGGGCACTCTCGGTGACGCCCATCTTGGTCAGCTCGTAGACTCCCGCCTCCTGCTTGAGCAGGGCACAGGTACCGACCACACCATGCTGCGGATGGCGGGCGAACCAGATCTTGCCACCGGGGGCGATCACCTTCGCCACCGGATCTTCCAGCATGGCGACGTCGGTAGCCTCCAGGCTAAACATGCTCTCTATCCACTGCTGGTTGATGGTTTGGAAATACGGCGCCAGCTCAGGGCCAAAGGGAAGAATTTCAAGATCGCGTGGGCTCATCGTAAAACTCCAGAGTACGTTGCAACAGGGATTTGCGAGCGAGGGCCTGTTCGCATTTCTGCAGTGCATGGTAGAAGTCGTTGTCCAGTTCAGTACACAGTTGCTCCGCGGCCCGGTGCACAGCACGCCACATCGGCTGCATGCACTCGACCTGCGCCCTGCCCTTGTCAGTCAGCGCCAGCAGCCTGCGCCGCGAATCCCGCTCACAGGGATCGGTACTGATCAATCCCTGCTCCACCAACTGGTGGGTAAATTGACTGATTGCTGGCTGCGATAACCCCAGGTAGTCCGCGGCCTCCATCACGCCGATGCGATCCTTCTGGTAGAGCAGGGCGAGCAGCGTAAACCACTTGGGTTGCACATCGAGGCCGAAGTGGCGGTAGACATTGGCGGCGTCAGCCATCATGTGTTCGGACAGTCGCTTGAGGCGGCTTCCCAGGGCCAGTTCGCCGAGCTCATCCAGAAAATCCTGGGTCATACAGTCACCAAAGCCGCAAGTACATAAGTATTTATATAACTGCTTATTTGAAAATGCAAGCCCTGACGCTGCTGTCGTGGAGTCGGGCTGGCAACCTGTCGCTTTTCGACTTCCCGGCGATTCACCTATAAGATCGGAGGGACAGTTGGGCGCCGCGAAATGTCACGCTCGCTTCCAGACAGCCGGCTACCGTATCCCGGCGATTCGGACCATGAGCCTTTATGCCGGACTTGCAGATGGAAAAAGAACGCAAGGTCGAAGATCTGATCAGCGATGAGCTCGCGCTTTGGCGGATACTGTTCGAGCAGTCCCGGGATGGACTCGTAGTACTTGAAATGGACGGCAGCGTATACAGGGCAAACCAACGATATTCCGACATGCTGGGTTATTCACCAGAAGAGACAGCCAAACTGCATGTATGGGACTGGGATATTCAGTTCAGCAAGGAGGAAATCCTGGAGTTACTCCGAGTGGTTGACACCTCAGGCGCCCATATCGAGACCCAACAACGCCGGAAAGACGGAAAAATCATTGATGTAGAGCTCAGTAATAACGGCGCCTTTTATAAAGGGAAAAAACTGATTTTCTGCATTGTCAGGGATGTCACCGAGCGCAAGAGGATTGAGGAGAAAATTCACAGGCTCGCCACCACAGATGGTCTTACAGGCATAGTCAACCGGCAGGAATTCAACCGGATACTGGAAGACGAGCTCATACGCTCCAGTCGATATGGCACCACTTTGTCCCTGATAATGTATGACCTTGATCATTTCAAGGACATCAATGATCACTTCGGTCACGATGGCGGTGACCGCGTTCTGCGAACTGTGGTGGGTCTGGTCAACGACAGTATCCGCAGCTCCGATGTCCAGGCGCGATGGGGCGGCGAGGAATTCATGGTGTTGCTGCCGCAATCAGGGCTGGCGGCGGCAGAGCGCGTCGCAGACAAGTTGTGCGAAACCATCGCTCAACACCAGTTTGCCGGAATCGGAGCCGTCACCGCGAGTTTCGGTGTGGTGGAACTCAAACCAGGTGAAAATTCCGACTCATTGGAAAAACGAGTGGATGATGCGCTCTACCGGGCGAAGGCCAGGGGCAGAAACCGCGTAGAGTCCGACGATGGTGGACCATAGTTCAGATTGCGACTGAACGAAAATAAATGCGCTCTTGAAAATCTGCCCAGCTATAGTACTGTATATACATGGGTCTTCCCTAATTCAGGTGGGCGGGCAATAGGCGTAAGCCTCCCAAATGAAACAGGATCGCTGTCTTAAAGCGCTCTTTATTTCTAAACCCTCGCGCGCGAACCTTTAGCAGCTTGATTCTGCTGTTGATACTTTCTGCTCCAGCATTGCTTTTTCCATGAACAATGGCATTAATGATGCCCCAAAGGTTCTTTTTAATGCTGGCGGCTACTGTTTTAATCGGACCCAGCCGGCATCTGGCTGCCCAGCTATACCAACGGCTCCAAGCTCTCTGAGCCCAGCCCCGACTCGAGTAATTCCATAACTGCATCGCGTACTGCCTAATTGCCCATGCTCGAGCTGTTTTCTTTGCCACTTTAGAAAGCGCACTAATGGTGTCTCGGTGGTGGCGTTTTAAACTGGCCTCGGAGCGCAACCAACTAAAGCGAGATAGATGTAAAGGCTTTTTATAATCGGTTGGGACGCATCGCATCTCCTGCTTCCTGATGGCATCAACGGCTTTGTTTAGGTCCATAGCCACATGAAATTTATCAAAGCAGATTTTTTGATCCCAATCACTCAAGTGCTCTTTGGTGGCCGAAAGGTACGCCGGCGACATATCCATGCTGACGGTTTCAATTGATTTTAGATCCCACTCCGACAGGCTTTTATAGAAGTCACCGAGACTGCCTTTAGTGCGATCATCCCGGATATCAACTACCTGACCTGAATCATTGGAGATAATGGTTAAATACCTGTGTCCCTTCTTGCTGCTAATTTCATCAACAGCAATATGGTGGTAATCCACCGATTGGCGGGCAGACAGACCACGCTCTACCGCACGGCGCATGATTCCGTCGATGGCATTCCAGCTGAGTCCTAAGCGACGGCTCACTGCATTGATACTGGCTTCTTTGAGCCATTTGATCGCCATCGCTTCAAACAGAAGCGTAAATCGGGAATTCCTTTCTGCCCAAGGAACATCGACCTGTAAGACGCCATGCTCATGGCATTGAGCCCTGGGCACAGCGCCATGGACAATGGTCTGGAACTGACAAGTGTCCAGATGTCGCCAACTCTTATCGCGGGTGTCGTAACGGGGACATGCCGAACCACACGCAGGACAGAGGATTTCAGTATCCCGATCGTACTCGATATACACATGAACCACCTCGTCCTCGGACAGCTCGACATGCTCAACAGCCCAAGGATCACGAAGCCCAAGAATGCGTTCGTAGAGTGACAATTCATCCATTGACTAACCAGGCCAATTCCGACAATTTAGAGCCTGGTATTTTAGGGGGAGAGCGGGGAAATGGCTATGGATCCACCCGAATAGGGGAAGACCCATATACATACAGCTTTATCGGAATTTCACATGCCCCATATTCGCCTTGCGCGGCCATCCGCTGCTGTCCGGCTGCCCGGGCAGCTACCCGCCGGCGAGGGTGTCTGGACATCCCCCAGGTCCCTTGCCCGCTGAGCCCCCATGTCCTACGCCGAACTCCACTGTCTTTCCTGCTACAGCTTCCTGCGCGGCGCCTCGCAGCCGCAGGAGTTGGTGCAGCGCGCCGCAGAACTGGGTTATGCGGCGCTGGCAATTACTGATGAGTGCTCACTGGCCGGGGTGGTGAAGGCCCATGTGGCAGCGAAGGAACAGGGGCTGCCGTTGATTATCGGCAGTGAGCTGAACCTGGTCGAAGGCATCCGGTTGCTGGCACTGGTGCCGTCGCGGGCAGCCTACAGCGAATTGTCGGGGTTGATCAGCCTGGCGCGGCGGCGCAGCCCGAAGGGGGAGTACCGGCTGGCATTGCGGGATGTAGTGTTTCATCTCAAGCGCTGCCTGCTGATCTGGCTGCCACGGGGTGATGCCGGGGCCGCCAGGGGCGACGGGCCGGATGGAGGTGACCGCGACGCCCGCACTGATGCTGAAGGCAGCGCGGACGACTCGAGCCGAGGCGATATGCCGGCGGCGACTGCAATCGAGCAGGGCTATGGTCTGCAGCTGGCACGGTTGTGCAAGGGCCGGGTATGGCTGGGGGTTACGCATGTGTTGGGCAACGATGAGGTCGCGCGCTATCGGCGGCTGTACGCACTGGCACAGGCACTGGACTTGCCGATGGTGGCCTGTGGCAATGTGCAGATGCACCGGGCCACGCGCAAGCCGCTGCACGATGTGTTTACCGCACTGCGCCACAACACCTCGGTGGCCCGGCTGGGGCGGCGCCGGCTGGCCAACAGCCAGCAGCATTTGCGCCAGTTGCGGCAACTGCGGCGGCTCTACCCCCTGCCCTGCTGGCGGCCACGGTGGATATCGCCAACCGCTGCCAGTTCAGCCTGGATGAGTTGCGCTATGAATACCCGGAGGAAGTCGTGCCGGCGGGGCATTCCGCCAACAGCTATCTGCGGCAACTGGTGGCGGAGGGCAGCGCCCGGCGCTGGCCCGATGGGGTGCCGACGCAGATCCAGGTGCGCATCGAACAGGAACTGAAGCTGATCAGCGAGCTGGACTACGAGTATTACTTTCTCACCGTCCACGACATTGTGCGCTTTGCCCGCGGGCGGGACATTCTCTGCCAGGGCCGGGGCTCGGCGGCCAATTCGATAGTCTGTTATTGCCTGTTCATCACCGAGATCTCGCCCCGGCAGATCACCTTGCTGTTCGAGCGTTTTATCTCCCGGGAGCGGGACGAACCGCCGGATATCGATGTGGATTTCGAGCACGAGCGCCGCGAGGAGGTAATCCAGTACATCTACGACAAGTACAGCCGCAAGCGGGCGGCGCTGGCGGCGACGATAATCACCTACCGTTCCCGCAGTGCAGTGCGGGATGTGGGCAAGGCACTGGGGCTGGATGCGGTATTCGTGGATGACCTGGCCAAATCCATGGCCTGGTGGGACCGCAGCAGCGACCTGGTCCAGCGCTTCGAAGAGCAGGGCCTGGCCGGGCACGGTCAGCTGGCGGAGCTGTTCTATCGCCTGGTGCAGGAGATCCTGGGTTTTCCCCGCCACCTGTCCCAGCATGTAGGCGGCTTTGTGATCAGCCGGGGGCCCATCTCCCAACTGGTGCCGGTGGAGAACGCCAGCATGCCGGACCGCACTGTCATCCAGTGGGACAAGGAGGATATCGAATCGCTGGGCCTGCTGAAGGTGGACGTGCTGGGGCTGGGCATGCTGTCGGCCATCCGCAAGACATTGCAACTGGTGCAGCGCGACCACCCTGCCATCAGGAGTATTGCCGACATCCCGAAAGATGATCCCGCCACCTTCCGTCTGCTGCAGCAGGCGGATACGATCGGGGTATTCCAGGTGGAGTCGCGGGCACAGATGTCCATGCTGCCGCGACTGAAGCCGGCCTGTTTCTACGACCTGGTCATCCAGATTGCCATCGTGCGTCCGGGCCCCATTCAGGGCGACATGGTGCACCCCTTCCTGACCCGCCGTCAGCACCCGGAGCAGGTCGAGTATGCCAGCAGGGAAATCGAAGCGGTATTGAAACGCACGCTGGGAGTACCCATTTTCCAGGAACAGGTGATCAAGCTAGCCATGGTGGCGGCGGGCTTCAGTGGCGGCGAGGCGGACCAGCTGCGCCGGGCCATTTCCAACTGGGGCAAAAACAGCCGCTTGCTGGACTTTGGCGACAAGCTGGTCAACGGCATGCTGGAGCGCGGCTATGACGAAGATTTTGCCCACCGCCTGTTCGAGCAGATCAAGGGCTTTGGTGGCTACGGCTTCCCCGAGTCACACTCGGCCAGTTTCGCGCTGCTGGCCTGGATCTCCTGCTGGCTCAAATGCCACCATCCGGCGGCCTTCTATGTGGGCCTGTTGAACAGTCAGCCGATGGGGTTTTATTCGCCCTCGCAGTTACTGCAGGATGCCCGCCGCCACGGCGTGGTGGTGCTGCCGGTCGACATCAACCAGAGCCAGTGGGACCACCAGTTGCTGGACAGCCAGAGCGCAGCGCAGCCACCCATCCGCCTGGGCCTGCGACTGGTGCGGGGCCTGCATCGCGCAAGCGCGCAACGGATTGTGGAGGCGCGGGCGCGGGGCCCTTTCCGGCAAGTCAGCCAATTGCGCCAGCGTGCCAGGCTGGACCGGCGCGATCTGGAGGCGCTGGCCGATGCCGATACACTGGCCTCTCTCAGCGGTCATCGGCACCAGTCCCAGTGGCAGATCATGGCACTGGAACAGGTCCGCCCCCTGCTGCAGGAAGAACAGCAGCAGCCGGGAAGTTATTTCAATGATGCGACCCAGCTGCCGGCGCCCACAGTTGTCGAGGAAGTGCTGGCCGATTACCGTACCACCGGCGTCACTCTGCGCGCCCATCCGCTGAGCCTGCTGCGGGAGCGCTATCCATTCAACCGCTGCAAGCGGCACGCGGAGCTGCACACGGTGGCCAATCACGGCTTTGTCCGCATTGCCGGGCTGGTCACCTGCCGGCAGCGGCCGGGCACGGCCTCGGGAGTGCTGTTTTTGACCCTGGAGGATGAAACCGGCAATAGCAATGTCGTTGTCTGGTCGCGCACCCAGCAGCATTTCCGGCGCGAATTGATGAGCGGCCAGCTGCTGCTGGTGAAGGGCACCCTGGAAACGAAGGACAACGTCACCCATATTATCGCCGGCGCCCTTTACGACTACAGTGAAGCGCTGGCGGAGCTGCACCTGCAGTCGCGAAATTTTCATTGAATCCGGCGCGGAATGCTTTGACATGCAGCGCGCTGCTTTATAGCCTGCGGCAATCCATTCTCAGGAGAACCACCATGTCCAGTCATCCCCCCTCTATCGGCCGTCGCCTGCTGCAAACCGCTCTCGCCGCAGCGCTGCTGGCGGGCAGCAGCCTGCAGGCCCTGGCCGGCACCACGGTTATCCACGCAGGCACACTGCTGGCAGTGCCGGGAGAGCAGCCCAGGACCGAACAGACGCTGGTCATTGTCGACGACAAGGTAAGCCAGGTGCTGGACGGCTACCAGGATGCCGACGGCTTCGGTAGCGACGCTACGCTGATCGACCTGAAGGACCGCTTCGTGATGCCCGGCCTGATGGACATGCATGTTCACCTGCAGGGTGAGCTGGGGCCCAAGAACGATAGCGAAGACCTGAAGTACTCCTCGCAACTGGTGCAGATGAAGTCGCTGATGTACGCGCTGCGCACGCTGGATGCGGGCTTCACCACGCTGCGCGATGCGGGCTCCCATGCGCAGGAGATGTACGCGCTGCGCGATGCCATCAACCTGGGCTGGATTGACGGACCGCGGATCATTGCCGCCGGCGGTGTCGGCATTACCGGGGGCACAGCGATATCAGCGGCATGAAGCCGGAGCTGATGGAGTTGTACACCAACCGCACGGTCTGCGACGGCCCCTATGACTGTCGCCGCGCCACCCGCGATGCGATCAAGTTCGGTGCCGACCTGATCAAGATCGCCTCCACCGGTGGTGTGCTGTCCGACCGTGCCACCGGCACTGGCCAGCAGATGGAGATGGATGAACTGAAAGAGGTCGTGCGGGCAGCCAACCGCATGGGCCGCAAGGTAATCAGCCATGCCCACCATGAAGAGGGCATCATCGCCGCGCTGGAGGCCGGGGTGGACAGCATTGAACACGGCACCTACGTGGGGCCGAAATCGATCAGGCTGTTCAAGTCCAGCGGCGCCTACCTGGTGCCCACGCTGCTGGCCGGCCAGACGGTGAAGACCATGGCGGAAGAATCGGACTTCATGAGCCCGGCGATCAAGGAAAAGGCCATTGCCGTCGGCGCCGCGATGCAGGCCAACTTCGCCAAGGCCCATGAAGCCGGTGTAAAGGTCGCCTTCGGCACGGACTCTGGCGTGTCAGCCCACGGCGACAATGCCCAGGAGGCGGTATTGATGCAGCAGGCCGGCATGGCGCCGATGGATATCCTGGTCTCTGCCACGGTCAACAGTGCCGACCTGCTCGGCATGTCCGACAGCCTGGGCACGCTGGAACCGGGCAAGTATGCGGACTTGATCGCGCTGCAGCGGTCACCACTGGAGCAGATCGACAGCCTGCTGGACGTCAGCTTCGTGATGAAGGGCGGCAAGGTGCACAAGGACCAGTAGTTCGCCTGATCCGCCGCACTTGTGGGCCCTGCCCGGCCCGCGAGATCAGCCTCCCGGCTGCAACAGGAAGGGCGCCAGCTGTTCGGCCGGCAGCGGCCGGCTGAACAGGTAGCCCTGCATCTCATCGCAGTGCATGGCCTCCAGCAACTGCTGTTGTTCCCGGGTTTCCACCCCTTCGGCAATCACCCGCATGCCGAGGGCATGCGCCAGCGAGATGATGGTCGAGACAATCATCTTGCTGTGACCACTGGCAGTCATCGTGTAAATGAATGAGCCGTCGATTTTCAGGAACTGTACCGGCAACCGTGCCAGATAGTAGAGAGAGGAATAGCCGGTACCAAAATCGTCGATGGCAACATTGACGCCCAGGTTTCGCAAATCCTCGAGTTTCTCTATGCTGCCGCTCACGTCTTCCATCAACAGACTCTCGGTGACCTCCAGATCGATACCCTCCAGCGAAGCCCCTACAGCCTGCACGGCATTGACCACAGACTGCACAAAATCCGCCCGCCGGATCTGGATCGCCGAGACATTGACAGCGATCCGCGGAGTCGGCATCCCGGTGGCCTGCCAGCGCTGCCGTTCGAGCGCTGCCTGGCCGAAGGCCCAGGCACCCACTTCCAGGATCAACCCGGTCTCCTCCAGCATGGGGATGAACTTCCCTGGCGCCACCAGCCCATCTTCGGGACTGTTCCAGCGAATGAGGGCCTCCAGCCCGCATACCTGCCCCGTCGTCATGTCGCGTTTGGGTTGGTAGTGAAGCACGAATTCCCCTCGGTCCACCGCCCGCCGCAACTTGTTGTCCAGCAGGAAAGTATCGGCCACTTTCTCGTTCATGGACGGCTGGTAGAACAGGTAGCGCTCACCGGATAACTTGGCTTTCTTCAGGGCCGATTCCGCATTCCCGAACAACGGCTCGGCAGTGCCGCCGTCGACTGGAAAGATCGCTATGCCCGCGGTGACCGTTACAGACACCTCGTTACCCGCGACAAAGTAGGAGCCGTCGGTCAGGGCAGCCACAACATCCTCGAGCGCGTGTGCAGCCACGGCTTCGTCCCGGATATCAACCAGGGTACCGGCAAAACAATCGGCACCAACGTGGGCGACATTGTCGCCATCAGGCCATACCGCCAACAGGCGATCAGCCACTTCCTTCAACAGCATGTTACCGACACTGCGCCCCAGGGATCCATTGATCAGCCGGAAGCGATTGATATCTATCATGACCAGTGCAACCCGGGTTTTCTGCGAGGCCGCAATCCGCAGTTGCTGGTTCATACGTTCGGTGAACAGTGTCCGGTTCGGAAGACTGGTGACGACATCATAGAAAGCGAGGTAGTTCAAGCGCTCTCCCTTGGCGAGAAAATCCAGCGCGAAACCGATGTCATCGGCCAGTTCGGATACCAGGCGCATTTCCTCGTCGTCGAAGACCTCAGCCTCTGAGGCGCATAGGCCAAGCACACCAATAACCTTCCCGCCAATCTTCAATGGCATCACGGCAACAGCCCGTATATCCGCTTCCCGCAGTTCCTGGTGCATGGCAAGACCCTCGAAGTCCTGCTCGAGATCATTGACCAATACCGCGTTGCCAGACGCCAGCACTTCCGTGACCAGACAGCGCTGGTCGGCGGGCGGCGCATTGACCGTGGACAACAATTTGTCAAAGAATTCCTCGGAGCCACCGGCAGCAGCGGCAGCCGAGACGCTGGCGCCATCGTCCTCCAGCAAGCCCACCCAGACCGTATTGAAACGCCCCGGATCAATGGCGATCTGGCAGGTCTCTTCCAGTAATTCATCCCGGTCACTGACCCTGACGATCAGGGAATTGATGCCGCTGAGCACACTGTACAGGCGGTTGAGACGCTCAATGTGGCGCTGGGACCGTTTGCTGGCGGTAATATCGGCAGCCACCCCCGCCACTCTGCGGGGGCCGCCACCGGGCTCGGGCACTGGGAAAATGCGGTCCCGTATCCAGCGCAGTTGTCCGTCCTGGCGCAGGACCCGGTACTCCAGCTCGAACTTGCCCTCTTTGAGGCGCTGCAGATGGGAGGCGGGCACTGCCTCCCTGTCGTCGGGGTGCAGATCATTCGTCCAGCCGCCGGGATCCCGGTACAGACTGTCGCAACTGCGCCCCCAGATGTCGGCAAATGCGGGGCTGATGTACAGCAGTTGGGAGGCCTCGACATCCACCAGATAGAAGACATCCCGGATATTCTCCGCCAGTTGCCGGAACCGCCGTTCACTGTCGCGCAGGGAGTCCTCGGCAACCTGCAGCGCACGCCGTTCAGCGGCTTCGCGCAGGGCCCGGGTTACTACCAGCCCCAGACGTTCCAACCTCTGCTTCAGAACATAGTCTGTCGCTCCCATGCGCAGTGTTTCCACCGCCAGATCCTCACCGATGGTGCCGGACACAAAGATCACCGGAATATCGGCGTCCTGCTGCTTGACCATGGCCAGCGCGGTGAAGCCGTCAAAGGCACCGGGAAGGCTGAAATCGCACAGCACAATGTCCGGCCGGTATGACGCCAGGGCCTCTTCGAGGCCGGCCCGCGACCACACTCGCCTGATATCAAATGACAACTCAGTCAATTCAAGCTGCCGGCGGCACAGTTCGGCATCGAGCTCCGAGTCCTCGACAGACAATATTTTCACGTGATCAAGTCTCATAACGTTCAGTCCATACAGCGAGTGATTGCTACTCGGGGCACGGTCCAGCCTTCCTGCTTCCATTGTCCTTTCAAGTGACGGGGCTCTTGTTGATCGCCAGCCAGTAATAACCGGCCTGGCGGGCAATATTGGTCATGGCAGTAAAGTCCACCGGCTTCACAACATAGCTGTTCACCCCGAGATCATAGGCCTCGGCGATGTCCCTGTCCTCCTGCGAAGAGGTCATGATGACGACGGGGATTCTGCGGGTGCGCGAGTCCGCCTTGATCACGCGCAATACCTCGATACCGCTGACCCTGGGCATCTTCAGATCCAGCAATATGAGCTGCGGTGGGTTGGGCGGAGAGTTGCTGTACTCGCCTTCGTGAAACAGGAAGTCCAGCGCCTGCTGCCCGTCCTTCACCCAATCGATGGCGTTTGCCAGCTTGCCATCCTTGAGCGCATGGATGGTCAGTTCCGCATCCAGCTCACTGTCTTCCACCAGCAGTATCCTGACGTGTTCATAGCTCTTCATGGACAGGTTCCCTCGGCAATGCAAAATAAAAGGTCGCGCCGCTATCCGGTTCACTGACCGCCCAGACACGGCCACCGTGGCGCGCGACAATCCGCTGGACCAGCGCCAGGCCGACGCCGGTACCGGGAAACTCACTGGCATCGTGCAGGCGCTGAAATACTTCAAACAACTTGTTCTGATAGCGTGGATCAAAACCCGCACCATTGTCGCGGACAAAGTAGATATTTTCCTTGTCATCCGTGATCGCATTGATCTCGATAAGCGGATGCTCCCGGTTGGCACTGAACTTGACGGCATTGGAGAGCAGATTCACCCAAACCTGGCCCATCAGGACGGGATCCCCTGCACCATGGGCAGCTCGGACAACTGCAGTTCGAGCCCGGTATTGGCCTGGCCCTCCACACAGCTTGCATAAGTCTCCCTGGCCATCGCGGTCATATCCAGCAACTGCACATTGAGCACCTTGCGACCGAGCCGGGAGAATGCCAGCAGGTCATCGATCAGTGACCCCATGCGCAACGACTCACGCTGGATTATGGTCAGCTTGCGTTGTGCCTCCGAATTGAGTAGCGCTCCATGATCCTCGACCAGCAGGTTGGCAAAGCCGGTGATCGCACGCAGCGGCGCCCGCAGGTCGTGCGACACCGAATAACTGAAGGACTCCAACTCCTGGTTGGCCCGTTCCAGCTGCGCGGTGCGCTCCGACACCCGCTGTTCCAGCTCTGCATTGAGCTGACGCACACTCTCCTCCGCCTTCAGGCGCTCCTCGACCTGGTGCTCCAGCGCCTGGTTGGCGCGCTGTGCGGCATCGTTGCGTACACCAATCTCAGCCAGCATCCCGTTGAAGGCATCGACAAGGACTCCGATCTCATCGGTAGAGGACTTCTCGGCCCGCAGCGAATAGTCCCTGTCGGCGATGACCCGGCGGGCGATATCGGACACAGCCAGAATGGGACGGGTCAGACTGGACTGCAACCCGGCCGCAACGAAGAATACCACCACCATACTGAACACCATTGCCGCAGCCAGAATTCCGGCATAGCTGAACAGGCGTTCCTGCCAACGATAGTGGGCCTGCAAGTATACGGTACCGAGGATTTCATCCTCGTGAAGAATACGCGTGAACATCCGTAGTGAATTGCCATCCAGAGCGTAGCCCTCGGTCCTCGGAATCGGCGGCAGGGATTCGTCCGCTGTCTCGCTGTTACGGAAGCTGGCAAAGACTCTGCCCGTGGCAGTATAGATGGCAGCGGCGGCGATCGAGGGCTGGGCCTCGAGCAACTGCAGATAGGCATCTGCCGACTGGGGGTCATCGAACTGCAGTGCGGCGGCACTGGCGAGGCCAATGATTTTCCCCTGCACAGTCAACTCATTGCGTAGAGTCTCCTGATAGCTTTGCCGCTCGTACAGCACCAGGATCAGACCGACGACAAACAGGGCCACCAGGTTTGTCGCCAATACCACGAGGATGAGTTTGTTGCGGATGGAACTGGTGATGCGCGCAAACATTCAGGGGCCTCCCGTGCGCACGTGCAGTGCCACAGCCAGCAGCCTGGAGCTCAGCTTCAGGCCCTCGCGTTCCGCTGACTCCAACGAGACCTCGAACCGCAGCCGGCGATCCACGGTGCGAAAGTTGATCATGCTGCCGGCGTCCAGTGCCCCCTCAAACTCGGTAATCAACAGCGTCGCACCGGTGGTATCCTGAGGCGGCAGCTCCGGCAGGTAGTGGTCGGGAGATCCCGCCACGTACAGTACATGCGCAGCTTGTGCGCGCGCTTCACCAGCCGCGTCCGCCACCACCAGGGGACGGTCCTTGACGAAGCGGTCAGCTACGATCTCCCGCAGCTCCGCAAGTAACCGGTCGTCGCCGCGTACCGCAATCACAATCGGTGCCTGCTCTGACTCGAAGGCCTGTGCCGGCCAATCCACATAGCCGATGAATTTGTAGATGAACGCGGCTTTCAGACTGTGCTCGGAAGCAAAGGCGGGCTGCGAAGCTGCCGGCGCAGAGGCCAGCACCAGACCAACGAAAATGGCCAGGACAGCGACCCACCAGGCATGCCTCCAGGACCCGCTGTTCTGCCGTGCCTGGCCAGACACAACGACCATGCTCAGGGCAGCCGCAGCACGAGTTTGCAGTAGATGGCGCGACGCAGTTCGCTCTGCTCGGTGATAACCGTGAATTCCGAGATCCGCTCATCCAGCAGGTTGTCGGCGATCAGCGAGACTTCCAGGTTTGCTGCAGGCTGCCAGCCCAGGCGCGCGTCCACCGCGGTGTAGGCCTCCACCCGCGGGGCGGGCAGATGGCCCACCCGGCGCATGGTAACATCCAGTTCCAGTGTGGCAGTGATATCCAGCGTGGAGCGCAGATTCCACTGGAAGTCCGGATCATTGCCCAGGGCCTGCGGGCCCACCGGGTCGGTACTGCCCGGCTTCAGCTTCAGGTCCATATCCAGCGCGGACAGGCCGGCCGTCAGGCGCCAGTTGGGAGTGGCCTGATAGGAAGCCCACATCTCCACTCCCCGGGTTGAGCCCTCGGCCTCATTGCCAAAAACCAGAAAGGTACCGCTGGGGGCAATTTCCTGACTGCGCAGATGGTCGTAGTCGGCATAAAAGACCGTGGCACTGTAGGAGAGGTTCTCCCGCAGCTGACCACGGTAGCCGACTTCGTAGACCGTGGCGATCTCGGATCGCACCGAGGGCCCGCCATCCAGCAGGAAGGGCGGCTCACCCGGAATGCGGGTATCCGCGTCCAGGCGTGACGGCGAGCGCGCGGCGCGGGAAACCGCGGACCACCACAGGTGTTCCTGCGAGGGATTCCAGGCCGCGCGCAGGCCAGGCAGAAATTCATAGTCGGTATAGTCGTTACGCTCGACCCTCACGCCTGCGGTCAGGCGCACCTCGTCCGTCACCGAGTATTCGTCCTGGGCATACAGGCTCAGCCAGCTCAGGTTCTTGTCTGCCGGGAGAAAGGCGACAAACTCACTGTTCTGCAGCCGGTCCATCGCGTAACGGTATTCGACACCCCAGGCCACAGCGTGGTCGCGGGAGGGACGCAGCGCATGCTGGAACTGCAGATCGAGAATTTCCAGGGTTTCGGCAAAGGTCGGTGGTACACGACGCCGGCTGCGGTCGTAATAGGCTTGCAGGTACAACGTCTCACTACCGCCCAGCTTGCGGTCCCAACGGCCGGAAAGGTTGGCGCCGGACACCCCGATTCTGCCCAGCGCGAACGGAGCGCCCGTCACAATCACTCCGGGAGCGGGCTGGCCGATGCTGCCATCGTAGACATTGCCCTGCACCTGGTACTGATCCCGCTCGGCCTGCCAGTCCGCACGAAAGCCCAGCTGACCCTGGTGCCAACTGTCATTGCGGTAGCCACCAGCGGCCGATCGCGTCCGGTCGCGGTCCAGGTACTTGCCGTACAGCCGGAAATGGCCGTTGTCGCCCAGTGGACCGCCCTGGCGGATGGCGAGCTGTGACTCGTCAGTGCCGGCACCGCCGCTGACGAGCAACCCCTGGGTCTCGCTGGCCTTGCGGGTGATCACGTTGATAATGCCGTTCACCGCATTGGTGCCCCACAATGTGCCACCGGGCCCGCTGATCACTTCGATCCGTTCGATATCTTCCATCACTGTGTCCTGCACATCCCAGAACACGCCGGAGAACAGCGGGGAATACACCGAACGGCCATCGATAAGCACCAGCAACTTGTTGCCGGCACTGTTGTTGAAGCCGCGAGAGGAAATGGCGTATTCGCTGGCACTGACACGCGCCACCTGCAGATTGGGGGCCAGACGCAGCGCCTGGGGAATCGAACGGGCGCCGTAGCTGCGGATGTCTTCGCTGGTTATCACAAACAGGGAGGTGGGTGCCTGCAGCAGCGGTTGTGCCCGCCGCGAGGCCGAGGTCACCTCGATGTTGACAAGCTGCTCCAGGGTGAGGTCAGCGAGGGCTGTTGGTGCCAATGCCGTCGCCTTTAGTGGCAGCAGCAACAGGAGCAGGGTAAACGATAAAAACCTCAGATTGCGAAAAGAGAAGCCGGGGCTCCGCCTCCTCAAGCCTCGGACAATGACAAATTTCAGCTGTGCAGGCATGTTATTGATCTTCCTGCTCAATCAAAGGGCGTCGATACAGTCAAGTTACGACGGGGTAATATCCATAACTACCATATCCGGACTATAGCTGACCAGTTTTCCCGGCGCATTGCGGCAGTTTTCCGACCGACAAGTCGTTATATTCGCAAATGCGGGACTGCGATCCCGGGCTGGAAGCCCTTCAGTCCAGCTGTGGCGTGATCGCCATCACCCACCAGGCACAGGCCATAGCGGGTTATCAATCACTGACCATTGCCTGAAGTCCCCCCTGATGCGCACAGCTCAGAACAATGTGCGACCCTTGTTGGCGGCGATACGCATGCGCAGCGCGTTGAGCTTGATAAAGCCCTCGGCGTCTTTTTGGTTATAGGCACCCGCGTCGTCCTCGAAAGTGGCGATGGCGTCGTCAAACAGGCTGTCGGCGGACTGACGGCCGGCCAGAATGACATTGCCCTTGTACAGTTTCAGGCGAACCTTGCCATTTACCGACGCCTGGGTCTGGTCGATCGCGGCCTGTAACATCTGCCGCTCCGGTGACCACCAGTAGCCGTTATAGATTATCTCGGCATAGCGCGGCATCAGCTCGTCCTTCAGGTGGGCCACTTCCCGGTCCAGCGTGAGGGACTCGATCGCACGGTGAGCCTTCAGCATGATGGTGCCCCCGGGAGTTTCGTAGCAGCCGCGGGATTTCATGCCCACGTAGCGGTTTTCCACCAGATCCAGGCGGCCAATACCGTTGGCGCCGCCGACCTTGTTGAGACGCTCCAGCACTGTAGCCGGACTCAGGCGCTCGCCATCGATGGCCGTGATGTCGCCGCGCTCGAAGTCCAGCTCGATATAGGTCGGGGTGTCCGGCGCAGCTTCCGGACTCACACTCCAGCGCCACATGTCTTCTTCGGCCTCCGCCCAGGGGTCTTCCAGGATGCCCCCCTCGTAGGAGATATGCAGCAGGTTGGCATCCATGGAATAAGGCGACTTCTTCTTGCTCTTGCTGAAATCGACCGGGATATCGCGCTCTTCGCAGTAGGCCATCAGGGTCTCGCGGGAAGTCAGGTTCCACTCCCGCCAGGGGGCTATCACCTTGATGCCGGGCTTCAGGGCGTAGGCACCCAGCTCGAATCGCACCTGGTCGTTGCCCTTGCCGGTGGCTCCGTGGGAAATGGCATCGGCGCCGGTCTCGTTGGCAATCTCGATCAGGCGCTTGGCGATCAGCGGCCGGGCGATGGACGTGCCCAGCAGGTATTCGCCCTCGTAGACGGTATTGGCGCGGAACATCGGAAATACAAAATCGCGCACGAATTCCTCGCGCAGATCGTCAATGTAGATTTCCTTTACGCCCAGGGCCTCGGCCTTGGCGCGCGCCGGCGCCACTTCCTCGCCCTGGCCGATATCGGCGGTGAAAGTGACCACTTCGCAGGCGTAGTTGTCCTGTAGCCAGCGCACGATCACCGAGGTATCAAGACCGCCGGAATAGGCCAGCACCACTTTGTTGACATCAGACATAGCACACTCCGTTCCAGCGCATTCAAAAGGGAGGGTATTCTACTCGCGGAAAGTGCCGATTCCCAGTGCGTGTTCCAGTGGAGGGGCCTTTACGTTACCATCACACCTGAAACTTCCCTGTCCAGGCCTGCCGTGACCGAACTCACTCTCACCCGCCCCGACGACTGGCATGTACACCTGCGAGACGGCGCCGCCCTGCCCCATACCTGTGCCGATATGGCGCGCTACTTCGGCCGCGCCATCGTGATGCCCAATCTGAGCCCGCCGGTCACCACCGTGGCCGCGGCCGCGGCCTACCGCGAGCGGATCATCACCGCCATGACCGGCTTGCCACGCCAGTTCGAACCGCTGCTGACCCTGTACCTGACCGACCAGACTGACGCTGAGGAAATCCGGCGCGCAGCGGACAGCGAATTTGTGCATGCAGTCAAGCTGTACCCGGCCGGGGCGACCACCAATTCCGAGGCCGGCGTGGCGGATCTGGAGCAGCTGTTCCCGACCCTGGCGGCGATGGAGACAGCTGACTTGCCGCTGCTGGTCCACGGCGAGGTCACCGACCCGGCCGTGGATATCTTCGACCGGGAGAAAGTGTTCATCGACCGCTATCTGGCTCCCATCGTGCAGCGCTTTCCGGGCCTGCGGGTGGTGCTGGAGCACATCACCACCGCCGATGCGGTGGATTTTGTCAGCGCCGCACCCGCCACCGTGGCCGCCACCATAACAGCTCATCACCTGCTGCTGAACCGCAACGACCTGCTGGTGGGCGGGATCCGTCCGCATTACTACTGCCTGCCGGTGCTCAAGCGCAACTCGCATCAGCAGGCGCTGGTGCGTGCCGCCTGCTCGGGCAGTCCAAAATTCTTTCTCGGCACGGATTCCGCGCCCCACAGCAGCGCCCACAAGGAAACCGCCTGCGGCTGTGCCGGGGTCTACACCGCGCATGCGGCGATTGAACTGTATGCGGAGGTATTCGAGGCGGCCGGTGCGCTGCCGGCACTGGAAGCTTTTGCCTCTCACTTCGGGCCGGACTTTTACCAACTACCACGCAACAACGATACCATCACCTTGCGCAGGCAGTCCTGGCAGGCCGCCGCCAGCCTGCCCCTGGGCGAGGCCACGCTGGTACCCCTGCGGGCCGGGGAGACACTGCAGTGGCAGGTACTGAACCCGGGCAATCCGGTTTGAGTGAGACCAGCGGGCAGCGCATCTGCGAGCGTTTCCGCGGCTTCCTGCCGGTGGTTATCGACATCGAGACCGGCGGTTTTATCGCCGCCACCGACGCCATTCTGGAAATTGCCGCCACCATCGTGCGCATGGACGAGGACGGCAACATGGCAGTGCACCGCACCTGGAACTTCCATGTCGTGCCCTTCGAAGGCGCCAATATCGAGCAGGCCGCACTGGACTTCACCGGCATCGATCCCTGGCACCCGTTCCGCGAAGCGGTGAGCGAGGCGGAAGCCTTCGAGGAACTGTTTCGGGTAGTGCGCAAGGAAATCCGCGATCAGGCCTGCAACCGGGCGATCCTGGTGGGCCACAATGCCCATTTCGATGCCGGCTTCGTCAACGCAGCAGTGGCGCGTTGCGGGATCAAGCGCAACCCATTTCACCCGTTTTCCTTCTTTGACACCGCCACCCTGGCGGGGCTGGCCTACGGCCAGACCGTGTTGGCCAAGGCCTGCAAGGAGGCAGGTATCGCCTTCGACAGTGCCGAGGCTCACTCCGCCGCCTACGATGCCGAGCGCACCGCAGAGCTGTTTTGTGAAATCGTCAACCGCTGGAAAGACTCCGGCGGCTGGATGCCCCGCTTCGACTGAGGCCACTGGTATTATTCATGAAGCCTCCTGAAACCACCGTTTTGGCAAAGCATCTGATAGACAAATCGGCCGTTGTTTACTGTTATTGTTCGGTGGCGATTGCCGCAGCCAAATCTACCTGAATGCAGCAGGCCCGCCAAGGGCGGGTGTAACGGAGATTCCACATCATGTCGGAAGCATCACAAACCAGGGCCGCAGACGCGAATGCATTGCCGGTGCGGCCGGGAGACCGGCCCCGCACTACGCCGTGCGCCCCGCACAGCCAGATCGACCAGTTACCGCCGCCCGCCGAAGCTGCGGCGTTGAGCGCCGCCCTGGTCGCCGAAATCAGCGCGCTGCCACACGTCTATACCGGCGGCAGCATGCGTGCCCCGCCGGGCACTGTGGGCCTGTACATGGAGGGGACCCATGCCTGTGGGTCGGATCGCGCCTTTCTGCTAAACAACGAATTCGCCCATGTTCATGTGGAGGATGATGGCAGCCTGCATGCGATTCTGCCCGAACCATTGCGCACTGCCGCGATAGAAGCTGGCTGGGCGGAACCGCACCCCCTGGCCGGACGGCCTACCGTCTCGCCCGACACGGTGATGATCTACGCGCCGCGCAACAACAAGGAAGTGGAGGTCATTGCTTCGCTGGTGGTCTCCTCCTGGCACAATGCCCGCCAGGACCAGGGCGATACCGCCGATTGAGCGGCGGCAGGGCCGGTGCAGGCCGCCATACACACAGGCGGCGCTGGAACGGAACAGGATTCACCTCATCCACAGTCGCCATCACCGCAGGCAGTGAACAGAGCACAAACTACTCCGACACACAAGCAACCCCGATTATTCCTGCTCCCTGAACCACTGACGCCGTCAGCCAGGCAGCAGGGATGGCTTTTCGCGCTGGATTGCTTCATGATCAGTTTATATACTTCTCATCGACAGTATCCGGCGGCTTTATATGCATTGTTCCAGCTGCCATCAGGCCCCCTCCGGGAGGGAACTGATCGCTACTATTTACTGTCAGGTTGATCCACAAACGTGATCCCGGCTATGTTTTCCAATAATAAGGTCAGGCACAGCGAGTTTCTCTACCAGTTGATACTGGTCATTGTTGCTCTTGCACTTGCCGCCCTGTGGGGCGTCATCGCCCTGCTGTCATTGGCCGAACGGGACTTTACCCTGGAACGGGCCCTCAGCCAGCTGGAAATCACCGCCATCACCCTGGCCGATTTCAATGAACTGGCCGAACAGGCCGGCCGCGACAACCCGCAGGCCATCAACGACAGCCGCACCGATGCCATCTGGCGCGCCCTGCTGCAATACCCTGCTGCCAGTATCTGGGTTACCTCCGAAGGTGAAGTGCTTGGCGGCATGCCGGCGGCCCCGGATACCGATATGATCAAGGTGGAAGAAGCCCGTGCCGGCTTTACCGTCCATGCTGCGCTCCCCAGGGCTGAAGCGCTCGCCGACTGGCAACAGGCCCTGCGCCAGCGCATCATCATCACCGCTGTCATATCCCTGGCCTTTCTGATACTCACCTATTTCCTGACTCGCGCGCTGAAGCAGCGTGCCACCATCGAACGAGAAGCGGCCCGGATGCACGAGCGCAACGAGCAACTGACCCGGTATCGCCAGGAGCTGGAAGACACCGTTACCTTGCGCACAAGCGAACTGAGCACCGCCAATGAACGCCTGGAGCAGGAACTACGGGAAAGAAAGCAGGCTGAAAAGACACTGCGTGAACATGACGCCATGCTCAGCGCCGTCACCAGAAGTGCCGGACTGCTGCTCAGTACCCACCAGCATGAGGAGGCGATCAATGCCGTCCTTGAGCTTATCGGTCAAACTGTTTCGGTGGCCCGTGTTCAGCTGCTGTCACTCAAGCCGGATCCCCAGGGGCGGATTCTTGCCCATATCGACAACGAATGGCACACCCCAGGCCAGGATACCTTTATCAATACGCCGGAATTCCAGAATTTTGGCATCAGCGACCATTATCCCAAGACAGCCATGCAGATAGTCGGCGGCAGCACAGTCGAATTTTCTGTTGACGAAATGCCCAGCGCCAGGCGCGAGGCCTACAGGCATGCCGGCATGCACAACTTCCTGATGGTCCCTGTGGAAGTCGAGGATAAATACTGGGGCGCCATAGTCTTCATTGACTCTGCCAGCGAAAAGCGCAAATGGAACTGGGCTGAAACCGACACTCTCAACACCCTGGCCAACCTGATCGGCGTTTCCATGACCCGCGCCCGCTATGTCCAGGAACTGGCAGATGCCAATACCATTGTGCAGAATTCGCCAACCATACTCTACCGGCTGAAAGGAATCCCCAGCTTCCCGCTGATCTATATCTCCCACAACATCACCAAGTTCAACCACGAGCCCGACTCCCTGGACAATTCCACCGAGTGGATCGAAAGCCTGGTCATGGAAGAAGACCGGGAAAACGTAAAATCCGCGATGGCGCGCATGATGGAACCTGCTGTCGAAGGCGCGTCAATCGAATTCCGGCTCAAGACCGGGGAAAACAGCTTCCGGTGGGTGGAGAACCGCTATACGCCCGTCAGAGACAGTGAAGGACGGCTGATCGAGGTCGAAGGCATCATTATCGATGTCACCGAACGCAAGGCGGCCGAGGATAAAATAGCAACCCTGGCGCGGACTGATGCACTGACAGGGCTGGCCAATCGGGCCACGTTCACCGAGCGGCTGCGCCAGGCCTATGCGGCCACGAAACGCGGCGCCAAACCCTTCGCCATACTCTTTATGGACCTGGATCACTTCAAGACCATCAACGACACCCTGGGCCACCCCGCTGGCGACCAGTTGCTCAGGGAGGTCTCCGCCCGCCTGCAGGACTGTACCCGGGATACCGACCTGGTAGCGCGCCTGGGCGGAGACGAATTCGCCATTTTGCAGACGGAAATCAATGAGCCGGAAAACGCCGGCACGCTGGCGCAGTCCCTGCTGAAAAGCATCATACGTCCCTACACCCTGGGAGATAGCGAGGTACACGTTACCACCAGCATCGGCATCTGTCCCTTTACCCAGGGCAGTACCGGCCCGGACAGCATGTTGTCACAGGCCGACCTGGCCCTGTACCGTGCCAAGGATGAAGGCCGCAACCAGTACCGCTTCCATTCCAGCGACCTGGATGATCAGGTCATGGAGCGTTCAGCCATGGGCGAGGAGCTGCGGCTTGCGCTCGAGCGTGAAGAGTTCTTCCTCGCCTATCAGCCACAGGTTTCAATGAAGGATGGCAACGTGGTCGGGCTCGAAGCCCTCGCCCGCTGGCGTCACCCGACAAGTGGAAATCCCCGCCGGCAGCACCACCAAGTACGAACTGGACGCCGCGACCGGCCACCTGCTGGTGGACCGTTTCCAGTCCATGCCCGTAGTGTATCCCGCGAATTACGGTACCCTGCCATCCACCCTGGCGGGTGACAACGACCCGCTGGATGTGCTGGTGTATACCCGCGAGCCGGTAGTGCCCGGCGCCCTGATCCGCGTACGCCCGATCGGCATTTTGAAAATGCTGGACGGCGGTGAGCAGGATGACAAGCTGGTCGCGGTACCGGCGGATGAGGTGGACCCTGCTTACACCAGGGTACGGGATATTACCGACCTGCCGGAGATCGAATTACAGCGTCTGCAAGCCTTCTTCACTGTCTACAAACAGCTGCCCGCGGGCCGCAAGCAGATCGAGTTGCAGGGAGTTGGTGACCGCGCCGCGGCCTTCGAGGTGACCCGGGCAGCGCTGCTGCGGTTTGCGGCAGAGGAAGGGGACTAGTACTGCACCATTGGCGGCCACCGGTACTCAGGCCGAGGCCTGGCGCCGCCACAGCCACAACACCACCGATGGACTTCCCTCGGACGCGAACTCTCTATTGTGGCCGGCTTATTGTCCCCTTAGACTCAGGTCCACGCTCACGGGGCAGTTACATGAACAACACCATATCCAACGAAAACCGGCTGGCACTCATCATCCTCGCCGTTGGCCAGTCACTGGTGCTGCTCCTGCTGCACAAGGCGATCAATCACACCGTCTGGCCGGCCACTGCGCCCGTGTGGCTGCATGCCCTGTATACCGCCGCCATCGGTCTGCCGTTGTTTCTCTATCTCGGCGCCACCCACTGGCGCGAAAGAGCCAACGGCATCGCCGCTGTAATTCTGGGGGGTGTCCTGTTCTGGCTGGGCTGGCACAACGGCTGGCTAAGTACGCCACTGCTGGAAGATGCCGGTTACCAGTACAAGGGGGGCATCTTTTCTCTTGGTTGCGGGCTGTTCGTCGCCCTGTTCATTCTCGCGTTTTTCTTCCGCACCTGGCGCGAGCACGGCCGGCTGGACTATACCGGCCTGTTGGAAAACTCCTGGCGTAATGCCCTGACGCTCTCCTTTCTGGGCCTGTTCATCCTCGTGTTCTGGTTGCTGTTGTTCCTGTGGTCAAAGCTGTTTGACGTCATCGGCATCGATTTCTTTGCCGAGTTGTTCAGCGAACCGGAGTTTATATATCCGGTCACCGGTCTGGTCGGTGGCTGGGGTCTGGGCTTGATTCGCAGCCGCGAGAGCATGATCGCCACCGTGCGCAAGCTGTGTGAAGTCCTTATCCGGGCGCTGCTGCCACTGGTAGCACTGATCCTTATGCTGTTTCTGGCCGCCCTGCCCTTTACCGGTCTCAAGCCACTGTGGAATACCGGCTTTGCCGCTTCCCTGATGCTCTGGCTGGCGGCCATCCTGCTGTATTTTTTCAACGCGGTGAGCGCGGAACACGAGCAGCCTTTCGACAATGCTCCCTGGTTGAGGCGCTTGCTACTGGCCGCCCTGCTGTTGCTCCCCGCTACCGCCATCCTGGCGGGTTGGTCCCTGGGCCTGCGCATCGACCAGTACGGGCTCACTGTAGCCCGGCTGTGGGGCGCTTTTGTCACCCTGTTTATCGGCCTGTTCAGCCTCGGCTACGCGGCCCTGGCAGTGCTTGACCAGCGCCTGCACCCTGCCCGTTTTCGGCGGTGGAATACCCTGCTTGGCGCCGCCCTGGCCTCGGCGCTTGTCCTGGTGCACACCCCCGTGCTCGATTTCCACAAATGGTCGGCGCAGAGTCAAGTAGCACGTCTGGAAAACGGCAGCACCAAACCGGAGGAATTCGATGCGGTCTATTTACGCTTCAACCTGGGCACCTACGGTACCGACGCGCTGAAAGCCCTGCAGGCATCCGCATGGGCCGAGGACGACATCACGCTTAAGAACCGCATCGATACCGCCCTCACCGCAACATCCCGCTGGCAACGGCAGACTCCGGCGCAACAAGACGACACCGATTGGCGCCGGGCGCAGTTTCGGCTGTTACCCGGCACAGAACTCTCTGATGAGTTCCTGGAGGCACTGGCTCCGGCAGAGCACGGTATCCACCTCTGCATGGCAGGCGACGCCCATTGCATATTGGGGGACTTCGAGTACCGGGGCCAGCGCTATCGTGTGAGTACGTCCACTCGATCATATCATCGCCTGTCTCCGGCCTGGCAATGGCTCGATAACGAATGGCATTTGATCGGCACTGTCCGCCGCTTCGGTTGCAAGGGTCAAGCGGGGGTGGATCTGGAGCAAGCCTTCACGCCCATCGACAGCAGCGCGTTCTTCCTGTTTAGCAATGGCGCCTGCCTGTACCAGCTACAGCCTTCGGGCTCCCATGTGCGGAAGTCGCTGATAGATCGGGAAAACTAGACTTACCCCCCCCCGGGCACACCAGAACCAGCCGGTGGCTCGCATAATCAACCAGTCGGCCTCGGCGCACTCGGCGCACTCGGCGCACTCGGCGCACTCGGCGTCGGGATCATCCGCCGGAAACTGCCTCTCCCGAATGGTCTCCAGGTCCAGCCCCATTCCCCATGCCACCGGGCGGGGAGCACCCGGTTGTGACGGCAGCTGCCGGAGCCCTATACTGACGCCACGCAACGGGCAAGAGGATCAATCATGCAGGCATTCTTCCATCCGGCACAGGACCGGCATCTTCCCAAAACCTATTTTACCCGGGGACAGATGCGCCAGCCTCAGGAAGTGCCCGACCGCACCAACCAGATGCTGGAGGGTCTGCGGGAACTGGGAGTCAACATTGCCGAGGCCGCGGATCACGGCGCCGGGCCCATCTCCCGGGTTCACGACCTGGGCTATTTGCGCTTTCTGCAGTCCGCCCACCGCCGCTGGATGGAGATCCCGGAGGATTGGGGCGAGGAGGTAATGTCGAATATCTTCGTGCGCTCACCCAATGCCATGCGCGGCATTCTCGCCGAGGCGGGCCGCTACCTGGCCGACGGCAGCTGCCCGATCGGCGCCCACACCTGGGAGGCCGCCTACTGGTCGGCCCAGACAGCCCTGGCGGCCGCCACCGCACTGCTGGAGGGTGAACACTGCGCCTACGCGGTCTGTCGCCCGCCCGGCCACCATGCCCGGCGGGATGCGGCGGGCGGCTTTTGCTATCTGAACAATGCCGCCATTGCGGCCCAGCAACTCACTGCCCGCTACCCCCGCATTGCCATCCTCGATACCGACATGCACCACGGCCAGGGTATTCAGGACATCTTCTACCAGCGCAGCGATGTACTCTACGTCTCCATCCACGGCGACCCGACCAACTTCTATCCGGTGGTGAGTGGCTTCGAGGATGAGCGCGGCGAGGGCGAGGGCTACGGCTACAATATCAACCTGCCCATGCCCCACGGCTCTTCGGAGGATGACTTCTTCCTCCGCCTGGAGGAGGCGCTGGCCGCCATCCGCCTGTTCCAGCCCGACGCGCTGGTACTGGCGCTGGGTTTCGACATCTACAAGGACGACCCCCAGGCCAAGGTCGCCGTGACCTCCGCCGGTTTCTCCCGCCTGGGTCGCCAGCTGCGCCAGCTGGAACTGCCCAGCCTGATAGTGCAGGAAGGCGGCTACGACCTGGCGACCCTCAGTGTCAATGTGCAGGAATTTGTGCGTGGCATGAGGTCCTGACGCCGCAACCCCCATTAACTGGATCTGCCTAAACCATGCTTGCCCCCACGGTCAGTGAACTCTCTCTCTATCCCGTCAAATCCTGTTCCGGCCACCAGGTCGAGACATTCGCGCTGGACCGCTTCGGCCCCGCCGGTGATCGCCGCTGGATGATCACTGACCCCGACGGCAGGTTCCTGACCCAGCGCGAGTACCCCCGCCTGGCGCTGGTGCGGGTGGCGGTGCAGGCAGGGGGTGGATTGCATCTCACAAACGGCAGTTCAACCTGCGAGGTTGCGCTGCCAGCAACGGGAGCTGTATCGCGCCGGGTCGATGTATGGGGCGATCAGGTGCAGGCCCTGGATGCAGGAGACGCAGCGGCGGCCTGGCTGTCCAGGCACCTGGACACGCCCTGCCGCCTGGTCTACATGCCGCAGGACAGCAAGCGGCCGGTGGACCCGGCGTTTGCCGACGCCGGCCAGACCGTGAGCTTTGCCGACGCCTTTCCACTGCTGCTGATTTCCCGGGCCTCGCTGGATGACCTCAACAGCCGGCTGCCACAGCCGGTACCAATGAACCGGTTCCGGCCCAACCTTGTGGTCGGCGGCTGCGAGCCCTTTGCCGAGGACAGCTGGCGCCGGATCCGCGTGGGCAGCGTGGAGTTTGACGTGGTCAAGGCCTGCCAGCGCTGCAGCATTCCCTCTATCGACCAGGCCACCGCGGAGCGCGATGGCAGCATCAACCGGGTGCTGGCCAGCTACCGCCGCTTCGATCGCAAGATACTGTTTGGCCAGAATCTGCTGTACAGCGGCGGGGGCCGGATCGCGGTGGGCGACCCGGTGACCATCCTGCAATAGGCCCGCCCCGAGGCGGCACAACCGGACCACCTCGACTCCCGCCGACAAGGGCACGATGACCGCAGCGGGCCGAATGTGCCACAGCCAATCACTGCAGTGGCTCAACCTCCGGCCCCAGCCGGGCCAGGGCACTGTCGATCGCGGCCAGTACCGGGCCGTTGTCCTGCTGTGCTTCGGCGAGCAGCAACACCAGCCGTGCGAGCAACAGCTCGCTGTGCTCCGGCCCGGCCTGGTCAAGCGCCTCGGCCAGGCGTTCATAAACAGTTTCAAGCTGGGCAAATTCCATGCCTATTGCACCTCCCTCGCCGCGTGAAAGTACTGTTTCAGTGCCGTACAGATACGGTCCGGAACCAGCTGGCGCCAGCGGCCGTAGATGTGCATGTCGGGACGCAGCAGGTAGAAGCTGCCCGGCATCGCATCAAAGCGGGCCGCAATACGGCCGTCGGGGTCGGCAACGGTTGCGCCGTCATCGCCCGCTACAGGCCCGATCCGCAGGATGCGCAGCGAGGGCTCGAATTCCGCCAGCAACTGCCCCAACTCCCCGGCCAGTTCCCAATGCGGGCCGGTAAACAGCAGTCCGCAGAAACCGTGGCCCAGATGGTCCGAAAGAAAATCGCCGCCGGTCAGACGCAGGTTCGGCACGACCGCACCGGGCACCGGGCCAGCGCCAAAGGCCGGGTCATCGGCCAGGGTGGCAGGGCTGTGGGCGTAGGTGTACGGCGTCATCTGCCGCGGGTTGGCAAACTGCCCCGCAAAGGGATGATCCAGTGCCAGCGACAGCGCCGCGTCGCGCATCAGGCGCCAGCCCGCAGTGGGTGGGGTCATGAAACGGGCACTGCGGGAAGCATTGGCGAACACATCCAGGGTCGCACCGCGGCGCTCGGGCGTGTAGCTGTCCAGCAACTGCGGGCAGGCGTCCCCATTGATCACCATGGCCAGTTTCCAGCCGATGTTTTCCGCATCTGCCAGCCCGTTGTTCAGGCCGCGGACGCCGAAGATCGGCACGATATGGGCGCTGTCACCCACGAAAAAGATCCGGCCATCGCGGTAGTCCGCCAGCGCCAGGGTATTGGCCGAGTACACGCTCCACCACTCCAGTTCCCAGCTGCCCTGATGACCGATTTCCGCCAGCACTGCGCTGACCCTGGCGCGGACGGTCGCCTCCCGGGTAGCCTCCTCCGGGCTCTCGCCCTCGCCGAGCTGGTAATCGATGCGCCAGATATTGTCCGGCTGGCGGTGGATCAGCACGGTCGCCCCCGGCATGCAGGCGGGATCGAACAGCGCCCGCCGGATGGTGGGATAATCGTGAGCCATCTGCACATCGGCGATGACATAGCGGCCTTCGTAATTCTCCCCTTCCAGCCGCAGGCCACGGCGGGCACGCACGATACTGCGGGCCCCGTCCGCGGCCAGCACCCAGCCGGCATTGAGCGTGTAGCTGCGCAGCGGGTCGGTCACCTGCAGGGTCACGCCCGCCCCGTCATCCTCAACCGCGGTAACCTCGCTCTGCCAGCGCAGCTCTATCTCCGGCCGGCGTGACGCAGCCTCCCACAGAAAGCGCTCAATATACTGCTGCTGCAGGTTATACATGGGCAGGAATTTTTCGTCCTCACTGTGAGGCATCTGGAATTCGAGAATCTGCTGGCCGCGATAGAAACTGCGGCCTGTGGTCCACCCCAGCGCCTTCTCGACAAAAGGCGCAACAGCGCCGAGCCGCTCCAGGATATGAAAACTCTGGCGTGCAACGCAGATAGCCCGGCTGCCATCGTTAAAGGTCGAATTTTGCTCCAGTACCACCGAGTGCACACCGCCGCGGGCCAGGGTCAGGGCGGCCACCAGCCCCACCGGTCCCGCGCCGACAATGGCGACCGCCGCCCTGCCGGAAGAGTCGATACTGGCGGGAGGGTCAAACTGCGGATAATCAAAGTACAACGAATCCAGCTCGTCGCGGCCTTCAGGTCTCATCTGGCATTGTCCTGCATCCGGATTTTTCGAGGGGCGAATAATGCCACAATCCGGCGCCCCGGGCATGTCCTGGCAGGACAGCGCTGCTGACTTTCGGCTGGCATCGTCCGGCCCGGTGCCGGGGAGTGCTGTCAAAACCGTCGGCGGAATGGCTCGAATTAGCGGCGCAGGGCAATATCGGCCGTTTCACGAATCGGTAAACACACCGTAACGCTACCGTCATCGCCGCCCCCTTATAGTTCCCGCCTGTCATTGCAGGCGTGCCGGAATCCATTCTTCAGCCGCTGCCCGCACCCTGACCAACAGCATCATACAGGCGCCTTCCATGGCGTCATTCTGTCCAGGCCATTGGAGACCAACATGAGATCAGGGATTTTCCGCAGACGCTTTTCCCATACTGCGACGCGCATGGCGATCACGGGCGCGGCGCTGGCCGCGGCCTCAGGTCACTCCTGGGCCCAGCCCCAGGCACAGGCAGCGGCCGGTTCCATTGAGGAAATATTCGTGGTCGCCCGCCAGCAGGTCTATGGCAGCAATGCCGTTACCGATTCGATGAAGGCGCAGCAATCGCCCATCACCAGTATCAATGCGCTGATCGACAACCTGCCCGGCGTCTCCATCCAGGAAGGTGACAGCTATGGCTTTGACGACTGGTCTACCACCATCACCGTACGGGGCTTCCAGAACAGCCTGGATGAACAGCAGATCGGCACCACCATCGACGGTATTCCCAACGGCGGCTCGGGCTATGGCGGCGGCGCGAAGGCCAACCGCTACCTCGACTCGGCCAACCTGCGCACGGTGACGGTGTCCCAGGGCACGGCGGATATCGCCTCCCGCGCGCTCGATGCGCTGGGCGGCACCATAAACTTCGTGACGGATGATCCGGAGGATACCGCCCGCATCCGGTTCCAGGGATCCCTGGGCGAACACGATGCCGAACGCTACTACCTGCGCTACGACACCGGGACTTTTGCCGGCGACAGCCGGGCCTGGTTTTCCGCCTCCCACCAGAGCGCCAGTGACTGGATGACCGGCTCCGCCGAAAATGAGCGCGATCATCTGGCGGCCAAACTGGTTTCCGGCTTCGGCAATACCGCAATTACTGCCTATGTCTCCTATGATGATATCCACGAGGACAATTATCAGCGGCTGTTTTCACCTGAGGATTTCGCCAGCAACCCCAACTGGGACGGGCTGACCGATACCTGGACCGGCATTCCCTATGTGGATCAGGTGTACCGCCGCGGCTGGTCTACCCTGCGCGAAAACCTGTTGGCCTACCTCAAGGCCGACTTCGAGCTCAATCCCGAAATCCGTCTGCAGGCAGGCCTGTACTACCACGACAACGAGGGCCGCGGCGACTGGATACCACCCTACCTGGTAGATGTCCGCGACGATCAGGGCGGCCCCGAATCAGAGTTCCTGGGCAACGGCTCAGTCAACGGCGGCGCAGCGCTAGGCAGTATTTTCTTCGTCGACGGTGCCGGCAATGCGCTGTCTCCCAACCCCGGCTGCGTCTCGTCCATCACTTTCCCCTATGGCGGCGCCGGACCCGAGTACGATCCCGCCTGCTATCCTGCAGGCGCTATCCCGGTACAATCCTACCGCCACACCAATTACTGGAAGGAACGCACCGGCTTCACGCTGGACGGGGAGTGGCAGGCCGAGCTGGGCAGTGTCAGCAATACACTGCGCGGTGGCGTCTGGTACGAGGACCAGCAGCGCGACGAGACACGGACCTGGCACAAACTGACCGAAGCCCGGGTGGGCATCGAGTTCGATAACGTTCCGTACTGGACCCAGTATGACCGCAGCTATCCCCAGGAAGTGTTCAAGTGGTATCTGGAGGACAGCCTCAGCGCCGGCAGCCTGACCTTTACCGGCGGTGTGAAGCAGTTCCTGGTGGAGCTGGAGCGCGAGGACAATTTCGGCGAGTCCGCCAACCTCAAACTCGATTCGGACTCCGATGTCCTGTTTTCCGGGGGCGTACTGTGGGAAACCCCGGTAGCCGGCATGGAAGTCTTCGCTGGCTACGCCGAGAATTTCAAGGCCATCTACGATGAAATCCTGGAACGGCCGGAATCGGACCTGGACTCCCTCGAACCCGAGACTTCGGACAATATCGAACTGGGGCTGCGTTATCGCAACGACCGCCTGGCCTTTACCGCTACCTGGTATGACACCGAGTTCAACGACCGCATTATTTTCCTCAGCCCGGAAAGCGGTGCGGGGCCGGACTACCTGATAGGCACCAATGGCACCTACTTCAATGCCGGCGGTATCGAATCCGATGGCTTTGAGCTGACTGTGGACTACGATCTGAGCGAGACCCTGTCACTGTACAGCGCCTACACTTACAGCGATGCCACCTATATCGGCACCGGTGACACCGAGGTGGACAACAGCCTGGGGGTACTGCCAGGCAACGACGTCGCGGGTATTCCGGACCAGCAACTGGTTCTGTCCCTGGACTGGCGGCGTGACAACCTGAGCGCGGGGATCAGCGGCAAGTATACCGGCGAGCGTCCGGTCAGAATCGACAATGCCTGGATTGCCGATGATTACGTGACAGCGGACCTGTACCTGAGCATGACAGGCAACAACGCCGCCGGCAGTGATGCCGGCTGGAATATCACCCTGCTGGTAAACAACGCCTTTGATGAAAGTTATCTCGGCGGCATCTCCGGCAACGGCGCCTGGATCGGCTCGCCGCGCACAGTCTCCGCCACGCTCACGCTGGACCTGTAGCGCCATGAGCTACCGACTGACACGACGCCGCGCCCTGGCGGGACTGTCCACCGCGCTGGTCCTGCCGCTGACTGGCCGGGCCGGGCCAGCCACAGCGAAGGAGCGGGAGACTGCCCGCTTTTCCCATGGCGTTGCCAGCGGCGACCCGGACCACCAATCCATCGTGTTGTGGACCCGGTTATCGGCCACCGACAGCGACCTCAACGTGCACTGGCAGGTGGCCAGGGATGACGCCTTCCAGCAACTCGCCGCACAGGGCACCAGCACCACCGGCCCGGAACGCGACTTCACGGTCAAGGTGGTGGCCCAGGGACTGGAACCGGGACAGCAGTATTTCTACCGCTTCCGCAGCGGCGAGTACCTGTCACCCATCGGCCGCAGCCGCACCCTGCCCGACGGCCATGTCGAGTCCCTGGGCCTCGCCATCGCCTCCTGTTCCAACTACCCGTTTGGCTACTTCAATGCCTACGAGGCGATTGCGCTGGATCCCCAGGTGGAACTGGTGCTGCATCTGGGCGATTACCTGTATGAATACGGGCCCGATGGCTACGGCGCCGCCACCGGGACCCGGCTGGGGCGGCAGCACCATCCGGAGCGGGAAATCGTCAGTCTGACGGACTATCGCCAGCGCCACGCCCAGTACAAGTCCGACCCGCAATCACAGCTAATGCACGCTGCCCATCCATTGCTGGCAATCTGGGATGATCATGAGTCCACCAATAATCCCTGGCTGGGCGGGGCGGAGAACCATCAGCCTGACACCGAAGGCGAATGGGCCCTGCGGCGCGCCGCCTCGCTGCAGGCCTATTACGAATGGATGCCCATCCGCGAGCCCGAACCCGGCCGCAGCCGTGCCGATTACTGGCGCCATTTCCGCTTTGGCGACCTGGCCAGCCTGATCACGCTGGAAACCCGTCACAGTGGCCGCTCACAACAGATCGACTACGACATTCAGACTCTGCCGAGCATGACTGCCGCCGACGCCCAGCACTTCCTTGACGAAGTGGTCGGCGATCCCTCGCGGCGCATGCTGTCGGCGGAGATGGAACAGTTCCTCGCCCAGGCATTGCGCGCCTCCAAACAAACCGGCGAACCCTGGCGCCTGATCGGCAACCAGATCCCAATGGCGCGCACCCGGTCACCGCAGCTAAGCGCGGATGACCTGCGGCAACTGCAGCAACAACTCGACAGCGAGCACTTTGCCAGGGCCCAGTACTACGCCCGCCTCGGCGAACTGGGCCTGCCGCTGTATCTGGACCCGTGGGACGGCTACCCCGCGGCCCGGGAACGCTTCTACAAACTCTGCGCCGACACCGGTGTGCGCGACCTGCTGGTACTGACCGGCGACAGCCACAGTTTCTGGAGCAATGTCCTCCACGATCGGCACGGTACGCGCATGGGCCTGGAGCTGGGGACCAATGGCATTAGCTCACCGGGCGACTTCCAGGAGTTCGGCCCCGCTGCCGCCCGCCTGATGGATCAGCGTCTGATGGACAGCAACCCGGAAGTCGCGTGGACCGACGGTCTCCACAACGGCTATCTGCGCCTGGTGCTGCAGCATGACCGGGCGGTGGCGGACTTTATCGCAGTCAGCACCATCACGGCGCGGCAATATGGCATCGAACATCTGCGCCGTATCGAGATTTCCCGTAGCGATGAGGGCCTGCGAATGCAATGAGATCGCTTGAATGCGATCGCAACACGCGCCTGTCCCTCGACCGCGGCGGACAACAGCGATGGCGAGTGACCGCTTGGCGCGGGTGAAGTCGGCCCTGGTATGCGCCCCTCCCGGGCCTCAGAGTGTAGCGGCGGGAATGGCAGGAAAAGGCCCGTCTTCAGCAACCATGATCTCCAGTCCGGTCACCACACCGTCGTCCTCCAGGACGCGAACCTCCAGCGGCAGTCCCTCACCGATGAACTGCCGCTGACCCACAGCTGACAGCGGTACGGTCGGTGCCTGTTCGTCATCTGCCTTGCCCAATCGGGCAAGCAGAGTCTCGTCCTGGTACAGCAGCGTAAAGAGGCCATCGGCGGTGAGACGGAAAGGCGTCATCACAAAGTTGCCGCTGTAATGACGCAGGCGCTCTGAATCAATCGTTGTTTGTGCTGATGTGACTTCGGTGATCTCCCCGCCCAGCATGACAGTGGCAACCTTGCTGGCCAGCGTCGACGGCGCTACCGGCGGGTTGCCCGTGTTGGTCAAGACGACGACAGTCATGTCCAGTTCCGGATAGTAGGCGTGGTGAGAGATAAACCCTGAAATACCCCCACTGTGGCTCCAGACCGTGTAGCCGAGATGGTCGGCACGCGTCAGTGCCCCCAGGGAATAGATTTGTGGAGTACCATCGGCGAACGCGAAAGTCGTGGTCACCAGCTCCCGGAGCTTTTTGGAAACAGCAGGGGAGGTGAAAACGGCACGCCGATAGCGGACCAGGTCTTCCGCAGTGGTCTGGATGGACCCCGCCGCGAACGGTGTCAGATGCGGTGTGGGCGGCGCATTTTCGAAGCCCTCTTCAGTGACAAGGTAACCCCGCGCACGATTGTTGACGATATCGCCGTAGCGTCCACTGTAGGTACGTTCCAGTTGCAGTGGATCAAGCACCCGTTCCTGTAGCAGCGCATAATAATCCTGTCCCGTAACCTCCTCCAGGATCAGGCCAAGCAAATAGTACCCGGAATTCGAGTAGAGGTAGTGACTGCCTGGTTCAAAGTCCAGCGGCTTGTCGGCGAACAGGCGCAGGATATCCTCTCGTTGATTCGGCACCCAGGTCAGCAGTTGCTCTGCATCCGGTAGCGCTGTATAGCTTGGTATGCCGGAGGTGTGAGTCAGTAGCTGACGCAAGCTTGCATCCCGGCCCGGCCCGTTGTAATCAGGGAGATAATCTGCAACAGACTTGTCCAGCTGCAGGTCGCCACTTTCCACCAGCTGCAGAACGGCCAGGGCGGTATAGGACTTGCTGATCGAGCCGATCTGGTAGACGGTATCAGTACTCGCGGGGATCCGGTGTTCCACGTCGGCGAAACCAATATTGTTGGTGTAGACGGCTTTGCCACCGACATCCACCAGCACGGTATAGGCTGGCGTCAGCTGCTGCCAGGCCACCTCACTGGCGAGCAACGCATCCAGTTGTGCCGCCGCATTTTCGGGGGCCCGCCACGGCTCCACTGACCAGCTAGCGCTGGCAACAGCTGCAAGCATGAAGAGTCCGAACCCTTGTATCTGCTTGATCATATTTTTCTGCCCGACTGATCCCCGCTCGGGTGCGACAACAAGGTGACGCACCAGTTATATATTATCAATGCTAGCACGCATATGTTGTCATGACAACGCTATTGCCGGCACTGTTTACAGCACCTGAAGATCGTGAATTCCGGTGAACGCTTCAGTCGGTTTCGGGCATTGGAATTGGATCGTCAGCCAAAAAAGGCTCAAGACACCTTTGATCATAGGCGTCTTGAATTCACACTTTAAAGCCATCATTTTTCAGGGCCCGGTGAGCACTGCCGGATGAATGGCGGAAATTTTCCCCGGCGCATTCAAAATGGTCTTCCCGCAGCTTATATGTTGTCGAAACAACATATAAGCTGCTGCACGCAAGGTCCGCA
Source organism: Kineobactrum salinum (assembly GCF_010669285.1). Lineage (GTDB taxonomy): Bacteria > Pseudomonadota > Gammaproteobacteria > Pseudomonadales > Halieaceae > Kineobactrum > Kineobactrum salinum. The sequence goes on from NZ_CP048711.1 coordinate 1,188,072, forward strand.
ATCCCTCAATCAATAAGCTGAGGAGGCCCTGTCGATACCAGCCCGCTCATCGACCAGCACCGCCAGACGATCGATGAATTCGTCCACCAGGGCGCGGCTGGTAGCCGGCGCCAACAGCGCCATGCGCAGCGTGACGCGCCCCTCCAGGACAGTGGTGGAGATAAAGTATTCGCCCTCGTTATTGAAGCTTCGGGCGATGGCTTCATTGGCTGCATCGCCCTCTTCACAACGGAATACCAGGATGGACAACTGCGGCTCGGGGCCAACCCACAGCCCCCGGATCCGCTGCAGGCGGGCATGGGCATGGCGTGCCAGCGCCATCTTGTGAGCCAGCGCGGCCCGGTAGGGTGCCACGCCCAGTACCACCAGTGGCAGCCACAGGGGCAGCGCCCGGAATGGCCGCGTCAATTCCGGTGAGACGTCGGCCGGCGATATCAAATCGGAAATGTCACGCAGATAACTGCCGCTGAAACGGAAGGCGCTGCACAGCCGCTGGCCGTCGCGCACCAGCACTGCGCCGATGCCGCCCTGGGCAAACAGGCCCTTGTGGGGATCCAGGGTTACCGAATCAGCGCGTTCAATGCCGCGCAGCACCGCCCGCCCTTCATCACACAGGGCAAAACTGCCCCCATAGGCTGCATCCACGTGCAACCAGCATCCCGCCTCGGCGCTGATATCGGCCAGTGCCGACAGCTCATCCACGCCGCCAGTGTCGGTGGTACCGGCACTGCCGATGATCAGCCAGGGACGCAAGCCGGCGGCGCGGTCGCGGCTCATGGCTCCACGCAGCTGCTCGCAATCCATCCGGAAGCGCGCGTCGCAGGGGATCTGGCGCAGCGGGCACTCTGCCAGTCCGGCGATATGCAGGGCCTTGGAGATCGAGTGATGCGTGTGAGTGGAACAGTACACGACGTGATTCGCCACCTGGGCCGCGCGGATACCGTACGCTTCCCGTGCCGTGACCACAGCCGAGAGATTGGCGATGCTGCCGCCTGAGGTCAGATCACCATAGCTGGTGGCGGGAAAGCCGATGGAATCCGCCAGCCAGCGCAACAGTGTCTCCTGCATCACTACCGCCCCGGGGTTCATATCGGCCACCCCGGTATAGGGGTTGGACACGGCAGCCAGGTAGGCACCCAGAGCACCGAGCTGGTTTTCACTCCCGGGTATGTAGGCCATGGAGCCCCCCCGACCCGTCTGTACGCCAAACTGTTCCACCGTGTCGCGCAGCAGCTCCAGCGCTCCGTCCAGCGGCAGCCCCTGTTCGCGGATACCCGCCTGCCGTATGGACTCACAAAGGCCGTCTTCATCCCGGGAAAATACCGGACGCTCAGCTTTCCGGCGGCGCAACTGGACGGCATGCTCGAACACCGCCTGGCTGCGGCCGGCGTCCAGCGCCGGGTTTGCCACCAGGGGCGCGGCTGCCGCCTCAAGGGCGTCGATCTTCGCGACAAGGGAGTCCTGCGATGGATTTTCCTGCTTCACGTTTTTCACACTTTTTTCCTGAGCCTGATGGTTCCCGATGGTGACCATGGTAGGCAGCGAGCACTCATATATACAGATATAAAAACACGGTATTTTAGCGGTACAATTAACCATCCCAGCAAACTGTACCGCCAAGTTGGCCAGTAACTGTACCGGAGGTGCCATGCGGGCTACTCGCTACCATATCATCGCGGACCAATTGGCCGCACAGATCAACGGCGGCAATTTTCTCGCCGGCGACCGCCTGCCCTCTATCCGCGAGGCCTGCCGACAGTTCTCCGCCAGCGTTACCACCGTGCAAAGGGCCTACCGGGAGCTGGAGGACCTGGGGCTGGTGGAGGCACGCCCGCAGTCCGGCTATTACGTGCGCCGCCGGCCATCGCCGGCTCCCACGAATCCAGCGTTGGCGCCCGCAACATCAGAACAAACCACCGCACCCCGGGCGGTGACGGTCAACAACACGGTGCTGGACCTGATGGATCGCTGTCAGCAACCCGGCCTGCTCAATTTCGGGCTCGCCACCCTGCCGCCCGAGCTGGCGCCGGTAGGCGCCCTGCAACGGGTATTCACCCGACTGACGCGCTACCACCTGCGCGAGGTAATTGCCGGCGAGTTCTCTGCCGGCTACCGGCCGCTGCGCCGCCAGATCGCGCAACGCTGCCTGGCGGCAGGCTTTCAGGCAACTGCCGATGACATCGTGATCACAGACGGCTGCCAGGGAGCGCTGGCACTGTGCCTCAATGCGGTCGCTGAACCCGGTGACACCATTGCCATCGAGTCACCCAGCTACCTCGGCCTGTTGCAGATTATCGAGTCCCTCGGCCTGAAAGCGCTGGAGATCCCGACCGACCCGCGCAATGGCGTGAGCCTGGAAGCACTGGAGCTGGCCCTCGAGCAGTGGCCCATTCGCGCCTGCGCACTGATGCCTGCCTGCCACAACCCCCTGGGGGCCAGCATGCCGCCCGAACGTAAGCGGCAGCTGGTCGCCCTGCTGGCCCGCTATCAGGTGCCCCTGATAGAAGATGATCTGTTCGGCGATCTGGAGTTTGCCCCCAGCCGGCCACTGGCGGCCAAGGCATTTGATGAGCAGGGGCTCGTGCTGTACTGCTCATCAGTCTCCAAATCCCTGGGAACCGGGCTGCGGGTAGGCTGGACGATTCCCGGCCGGTTCTTCTCACGGGTGCGGCACCTGAGCACATTCCGCAATGCCAATGGCGCCTCGCTGGAGCAGATGGCAGTAGCGGATTTCATGGCCAGCGGCAACTACGAGCGCCACCTGCGCGGCCTGCGCCGCAACTTCCTCCGCCAACTGCAGCTGGTATCCGACTGCGTATACGAATGCTTCCCGCCAGGTACCCGGCTGAGCCGCCCGCAGGGTGGTTTCGTGCTCTGGGTGGAGCTTCCAGATACAGCGGACGCGTGGCAGCTCTACCATCTTGCCCTGCAACAGGGTATCGTCATCATGCCCGGCTCGGTATTCTCTCCCACCGGCAAATACCGCAACTGCTTCCGGCTCAGCGCTGCCCTCCCCTGGCGGGAAGAAACCGCGGCCGCGCTCGCCACGCTGGGACGGCTGGCTCGCGACTCCGGTACCTTTGCGTCTTCATAACGAGAGTGTCCCACTTTACACGGCAGGGCTTCACGGCGGGATTGGGTAGCTTGCCGGTCAGTACTGGAAATCGTATTCGCGCACGACGGCGCTGGCCCGGGCCACTGTCCCCTCGCGCAGGATCGGCCGGAAGCGGACACTGCGCAGCATCCGATAGAGCACCAGGCGCGCGTCGTCCACCTCCTCAGCATCCAGCTCGAGATACTTGATATCACGCGCCTCGCCCAGTTCCGAAACGTCGAAGCGGACCACAGCACGGGCCTGGTTATTGGCCGGCGGCGTCATCGAACCGCGGCGGAAAACCTGTTCGTCCGGCAGTTCCACCGGCTCTCCAAACAGCAAGGCCGGGTCTGTTGCCGGGCTGCCGTCTTTCACCCCCAGGGCATAGGCCTGTTCATAACACTGCCGGGCCAGGGCCGACTGCCCCCACCAGGCGAACCAGTCACCCTGGGCAATCCTTGCCTCCACCAGCGCTTGTATGTCCACCGGGTCCTCGCCTTCCAACAGCGTCACAATCTGTTCCATGGTCCGGCGCCCGGTGCGATAATTGTTCTTTTTCAGTCGGTGGAATTCGAGCTCTTCCTGGCTCGAGCTCGGCATCGCATTGAGACCGTTCATCTGCGAAACACGCAGCTGGACGACCGGACCCTGCTCACGTTCATAGCGCGATATCAAATATTCGGCCCGCATCCGCTCGTAAAGGTGAGGGATCTGCGCCGGGTCGCCGGCATCAGTCACTGCGATCTCATCAATCATGCGGCTGTGCACTCTATGAATCGTCAGTAGGTGCTTGAAGGTGGCATCGCCAAAGCCATCCAGGAAAGCCTGCCGCTTCCAGTCGCCGTAAGCCATCGCGGCCTCGGACATGGCCGCGCTGCCGGGCTCGTAGAGCTTGCGCTGCACCCGATAAAGGTAGTCCCGGCTCGCATCCGCTACTGCGACCTGCCCCAGAGCCAGTTGACTGGTAATCAGCTGCTCCATCAGCGCTAGCTGGTCCTCGCTGTAGAGGCCGCCATTCACCCGGGTGAGGTGCAGCGCGCGCTTGAAAATGAGGAGCGCGCTGCGGTGCTGCGCCATGCGCTGATAGGCGCGACCGAGTTCCTTCAGCGGCTCGATCAACACCGGGGCATAGGGCCCCCTGGACGCCTGCAGCCGCTCTACCGTCTGCCGGTGCTGGACCAGCATCGGATCCAGCAGTGGCGTATCCCCGCCGATGTCCATACCGGGAAGTTCGCTGATGCGTACGATATCCAGGCCGTACGGGGTTGGACGGGGTGGCTCGGGTGCAATGGAGTTGTGCGGATGAGACGCACGCTGGCCAATGGCCGGCAGCGACAACATCAGTACCATCAGTGCCAAAACAAAGCTCAGATTCCGCACGGCCCACCCTCCCTGCCAACGGCAAACGGGCTCAGTCAGGCCTCGCCCTGCCTGAACAGTGCCTTCCCGACGAGGCTCTGGCCCGCACCGGAAAGCGGGGCCAGGCAACCTTATACTTTAGACGAGATTGGGGTTTTGCCAAGCGACTGCCGTCGGCCCGCGCCGGAATGGTCTTCCTCCGATTCATGCAGGGCCGGCCACTGCGGCCTCGGTAACCGGAAGCAAGCTCTGTATGGATCCAGCTTAAGATTCAATCCTTGCATGCCAATCGTCACTCGCACTAGGGCGGGCGTTGTGTAGAATGGGAAAGCGTCTGCCTTTTCTCCAACAGTACCCTGCAAACAACGGGAATGAGCTATTCAATATGACAGATGGAGCAGCACCCGAGCCTGATGTAGATGCAGCAGCAACCGGTGGCAACCATGCCAGACCGATTGATGATGTTTTTGAGCAACTCAAGACAACATCATCGGGGCTGAGTCAGGATGAGGCAAAGGCGCGTCTTGAGGCCTGGGGAGCCAACCGGCTGCCCGAGCCACCGCGCCGCAGTATCCTGCTTCGATTCCTGTTGCAATTTCACAACATCCTGATCTATGTGCTGCTGGCAGCCGCTGTCGTCACCGCCTTTCTGGACCACCTGATCGATACTGCTGTCATCCTGGCGGTGGTGATAGTCAATGCCGTCATCGGCTTGGTGCAGGAAGGCAAGGCCGAGAAAGCCATGGATGCCATTCGCCAGATGCTGGCGCCCCGTGCCTCTGTGTTGCGCGACGGGGCCCGCTGCAGCGTCGAGGGAGAGGCACTGGTACCGGGTGACGTCGTACTGCTGGAAGCGGGGGACAAGGTGCCGGCGGATCTGCGTCTGTTACAGGCTCATGGCATGTCTGTGCAGGAGGCGATTCTCACCGGTGAATCCGTGCCGGTGGAAAAACAAACCGGGGCGCTGACAGCCGATCTGCCCCTGGGCGATCGCAGCAACATGGCCTATTCGGGCACCCTGGTGACCTCCGGGCAGGGCCGCGGCGTGGTGACGGCGACCGGCAGCGCCACGGAGATCGGCCGTATCAGCGGGTTGCTCTCAACGGTGGATACCCTCACCACGCCGCTGGTCAATCAGATGAACGTGTTTGGCAAATGCTTGACCGCGCTGATCCTGGTGGTCGGGGCGCTGTTGTTCGGCTTTGGTTATCTCGTCGCCGGCTTCAGTTTTGACGAAATTTTCATGGTGGTGGTGGGACTTTCGGTAGCAGCCATTCCCGAAGGACTGCCCGCGGTGCTCACCATCACCCTGGCGATCGGCGTCCAGGCCATGGCGCGGCGCAATGCCATCGTGCGACGCCTGCCAGCCATTGAAACCCTCGGCTCGGTATCGGTCATTTGCACGGACAAGACCGGCACCCTGACCCGCAATGAAATGGCAGTGGCGTCGGCGCTGTCTTCCGCGCATCTGTTCAGGATAGGCGGCTCCGGTTATGAGCCCAAAGGTACGATCTCGCTCGACAACACAGAAGTCAGCAGCGCCGATCACAGTATTCTCGAAGAGCTCGCCAGAAGCAGCGCGCTGTGCAATGACGCGGCGCTGCGCGAACATGAGGGCAGCTGGGTCGTTGAGGGCGACCCGATGGAAGGGGCGCTGCTGGCTTTTTGCGGCAAGGCCGGCCTGGATGTACGCGGCGAATTGTCACGCTGGACGCGCACTGACGCCATCCCCTTTGATGCCAGCCACCGCTATATGGCGACGCTGAACCACGATCACGACGATCATGCGTATATATTCGTAAAAGGCGCCCCCGAACAGGTTCTCACCATGTGCAGGGACCAGCGCGGCCCGGCCGGCGCCACGGAAGCACTCAATACCGCCTACTGGCAAAGCCGTGCGGAAGAGATCGCCTCCCTTGGCCAGCGTGTTCTGGCACTTGCGCTCAGAACCGTGGAGCCCGGGCAAACCGTTCTCGAACACAGCGATGTCGAGGGCACCCTGACACTTCTGGGAATGGTGGGAATGATAGACCCACCCCGCCCGGAAGCCATTGAGGCCGTGGCCGAATGCCACCAGGCGGGCATCCGGGTAAAGATGATCACGGGGGATCATGCCGGCACAGCAATGGCTATCGGAAGGGAGATCGCGTTGCAGAATCCCGCCAGCGTACTCACCGGCCGGGATATAGACGCGATGGATGACGCTGCATTGCAGGCGGTGGTACAGGATTGCGACATTTTCGCCCGTACCAGCCCGGAGCACAAACTGCGCCTGGTCATGGCGCTGCAGGCCCACAACCTGACTGTGGCCATGACGGGTGACGGCGTCAATGATGCCCCGGCCCTGAAACGGGCGGATACCGGCATTGCCATGGGGCAGAAAGGCAGCGAAGCCGCGAAGGAGGCCTCTGAGCTGGTGCTGGCGGACGACAATTTTGCCTCCATTGTCGCTGCCATCCGCCAGGGTCGCACAGTCTATGACAATCTGAAGAAAGTCATCACCTGGACGCTCCCCACCAATGCCGGCGAGTCATTGACCATTATTGTGGCCCTGCTTTTCGGTATGACACTGCCGGTCACTCCCATCCAGATTCTGTGGATCAACCTGATTACCGCGGTGACGCTGGGTATAGCCCTGGCCTTCGAGCCCACAGAGGAAAACACCATGCGCCGCCCTCCGCGCGGGCGGACAGAGTCACTGCTCTCCGGCACACTGGTGTGGCAGATCGTACTGGCATCACTATTGTTCGTCTGTGGCGTATTCGGCGTTTACAACTACGCCATTGAGCAGGACTATTCGCTGGAGCTGGCCCGCACCATGGTCGTCAACATGATCGTCATCATGGAGATCTTCTACCTCTTCTTTGTTCGCAACATTTACGGCACCTCCCTGACCTGGCAGGCAGTGCGGGGCACTGGAATGGTCTGGCTCACGGTTGGCATCGTTACCGCTGCGCAATTCGCCATTACCTACTTACCCTTTTTGCAAAGGGTCTTTGCCACGGAGCCCGTAGCCTTTCGGGACGGGCTGCTGCTGTGTGCCACTGGCGCCGTACTGTTGGCCATTCTCGAAACAGAAAAGCAGATACGTCTTCGCTGGCTTGCCGGCCGCAGAGCCGCCCTGCCAACCCCGGAATAATATTCGACCGGGCTGCAGTCCGCCGGCGGCGCAATGATCAGTCACTGTCACCGTAATTTGACGACGCCCCAGCCGCCGGCCTGAACGCGCCCGGCGGCTGCGAGACCCCGCCGGTGGGCACAGTGCGCAGGCCGGCAAACTTGCGCCGGTATTCGGCCGGCGTCAGACCCAGCCGTTGCCGGAACTTGCGGCGGAAAAAGCCGGCATCCTGATACCCTACCATTTCGGCCACTGCCTCCACCGGCGCTGCGCTTGTTTCCAGCAGATGCCGGGCCTCCTCCAGGCGGAGGTTCAGCACGTAGTCGATCGGGGTCAATCCCGTAGCCAGCCTGAAGCGGCGCTTGAAAGTACGCTCGTTGAGCCCACTGTAGGCCACCACGCCAGCCACCGGGGAGGGTTCATCGTAATGCTGCGCCAGCCAGTGCTGGCAGCGGGCAATCACTGCATCGCTGGACTGGCGCTGATCGATCGTGCTCGCATAGGCTGTCTGGCCACTCTGGCGCCAGTCGATCAGATGCACCCTGGCCGTGCGCACCGCCTGGGCCGTGCCGCAGAAGCGGCTGATCAGGTACAGCGCCAGGTCCATCCACGAGCTGCCACCGCCCGCCATGATCAATCGCTGCTCTGGGCCCGAGGCCAGCAGGATACGATCAGGGTGCATCCGGACGCCGGGGTAATGGCGCGTCATGTAGTCGCAGTAGCCCCAATGGGTGGTGGCATCCTGCCCCGCCAGCAAGCCGGCCTCTCCCAGCAGCACCGCCCCGGTGCAGGCGGTAGCGACTGTGCCGCCACTGTGCCAGTAGTCAACCAGCCAGCGCACCTCGCGCCGACAGCTGTCCCGCACCAGCCCGGTCTGTGGATTGAACACGATTTCGAGGATGCACAGCACGTCCGGCCGGTAGTTGTCATCGAGCGCACGGACCGGTTTTACCCAGGCGCCATTGACCAGTTCCATGGGCTTGCCATCGAGCGAGACGATACTGGTGTTGATCAGGGACTGGCCGGGGCTGCCCCGCGTCAGCATTTCCCAGTCCCGCCCCGGGCAACCCAATAGCTCCTGCATACCGTAAATCGGCGAGGCAGTAGACTGGGGCATCGCGAGAATGCCGATTTCAATGGCCACCTGCCTGTTCGTGACTGTCGCTGCCGGCATTGGCATCCCTCCCGCGATTACTGGCCCGGACTCCTCTGGTCCGCCCTGCGCTACCAGTCTGCGCCGCCAGCAGGATACTACGGCGCATGACGGCACCCAAGCCCGCCACCTACTGTCCCGCGCTGGCAGATTTGACCTTTTTCTGTACGTTTTGGCTGCGGTGAGGCAAGACCCCTTCGGCTAGAGTGGCGCTGCTTCAAACCAGCAGCAACCACAGGAGGACTCTCATCATGAATGCACCCGAAACCATCCGCGATGAAAACAGCACTGCGCGCAGCCCGGAACATTTCGCTGCCAGATTCAGCCGCATGCTGAACGACGCCGCGGTAGTGATCATGGTATCCATCGGCCACCGCCTGGAACTGTTCGACCTGATGTCGCGACTGCCGCCTGCCAGCAGCGATGTGATCGCCGAGCAGGCACAGCTCAGCGAGCGCTATGTGCGTGAATGGCTGGCGGTGATGGTCACCGGGGGGATCGTGGACTACGACCCGGGTCATCGCCACTACACGCTGGATCCGGCCCACGCTGCCTGCCTGACCCGGGCCGCCAGCCCGGACAACATGGCCGTCACCGCGCAGTTCATTCCGCTGACAGGCAGCATGGAAGATCGCCTGCTGGACTGCTTCCGCAGCGGCGAGGGCCTGCCCTACACTGCCTTTCCCCGCTGCCATGAGGTGATGGCGGAAGATAGCCAACAGACGGTAGTGGCGGCACTGGAGTCTCGTATCCTGCCATTGATTCCCGGCCTGCAGCAGCAACTGCAGCAGGGAATCGAGGTACTGGACGCGGGCTGCGGTGGTGGCCTGGCCCTGCTGGAACTGGCCCGGACCTATCCGTGCAGTCGTTTCACCGGCTACGACCTCTGTGCCGATGCCTTTGCCGAAACGGCAGCCCTGGCCGCCAGCCAGGGAGTGGACAACCTGACATTCGAAGCCCGCGACCTGCGCGATTTCAGCGAGTCTTCCCGTTACGGTCTGATCACCACTTTCGATGCAGTCCACGACCAGCCCGACCCCGCCGCGCTGCTGCGGGGTATCGCCGGCGCCCTGCGCCCCGACGGGGTCTACCTGATGCAGGACATCGCCGGCTCCAGCGTGCTGGAAAATAATCTGGGACATCCCCTTGGCCCGCTGTTGTACAGTATCTCCTGCTGCCACTGTACCCCGGTATCGCTGGGCCAGGGCGGCCCTGGCCTGGGAACCCTGTGGGGCGAGGAATTGGCCTTGTCGATGCTGGAGGAGGCGGGATTCGTGGATATCCGGCGAGAATACCTGCCGCACGACCCCTTCAATGTCTATTTCATCGCCAGGCGGCCGGATCCGCGCCCGCAATAGCTGCCGGTCCTGTTGCCCGAGAGGCTGTCGGGCCTGGCTGGTTGTTCAGTGGGCCATGCGTGAAGCGCAGGGTCCCCTGGCAGGTTGTTGAAAAAGCCTCAGAAGGCTTTTTCAAGCCATGTTTGCGGCACATGTCCGCAAACATGGACACGACAAATCAATCACTTACGTGCTTGATTTTGTCATCGACCACTGCGTGGCCAATGACACAGGCTGTTTTTCAACAGCCTGCTAGGCCTCGCCACTGATCTCGCTGAGCATCAGGTCCAGCTGGTCCAGCAGCTGGTCGGCATTGTCCAGGGTCAGCAGCTCGTACTTGAGGGATTCATCCAGCGGCAGCAACTGGGCCAGGCCGTAGCCCAACTGCCAGGCGTCATCCGGATCGATAGCCAGGCCCATGCGGCGCACCTGCGGGTGTTCGCCCAGGCTCTCGAGGATGTCCCGCAGCGATGACCACATGTCCGCAACCGGTGCCGGTGCGGGGCTTTCCCTGATGGAGGCCTCGCCCAGCACCAGGCCGTTCGCCGCTATCCGGGTGGCGCCCAGGTCAAAGCGCTCCCCGCCTTCGATGGTTATGCCCAACAAGCCATTGGCCAGCTGGTCCCAATCGATGATCCTCGCCATCGTGCCCACCTCACCCAGTTGCTGCCTGCCCTGTCCCGCACGGATGACTTCCTCGCCGCGCCGGATCCACACCACACCGAAACCGCTGTCATTCTTCATACAGTCGCGTACCAGGTCCAGGTAGCGCTGCTCGAAAATTTGCAGCGGCACCCGCCCGTAGGGCAGCAGCACGGCGGACAGCGGAAACAGGGGAAGGTCAGTGGATTGCATCGTTAACCCGTATATTGCATGAGTTTGGCCTCAGTCCGGCAGGCTGAGAATCTCGAGCTGCTGTAATTGCTCCAGTGCCTCCTCCCGGGTGTCGCCGCAAGTCGCGTACTCGGCCTGAAACGCTCCGCAGACGGCCGGCCGGCGCGGATCACCCATCAGGCCACAGAGCCGGGCGGCAGTCAGGTGTACGCAGGTCACCCCCGCCGGCTTGCCCCGGGGCATGCCATGGAAGGGCTGATTGATCGAGGGCGCCACACAGCAGGCGCCGCAACCGGGCCGGCACTGCATTACTGCCGCTCCGGTCCCAGCGGCTTGCACAGCACAATCAGCCGTGGCAACAACAGCAGCGCACCCAGCACGGCGACCGTCATCGCCAGCACCGTCAGCAAGCCGAAGTAAATGCTGGGGGTGAAGTTGGACACGGTGAGCATGGAGAAACCGACCACCACGGTAACCGTAGTGTAGTACATCGCGCGTCCAATACTGCGGTGACAACGGTACATCGTGGCCAGGTAGTTCCTGTCCTTGGGAAACTCCCGCATGAAGCGGTGTACATAGTGGATGCAGTCATCCACCCCGATTCCCACCACAATAGCGGCGATGGTAATGGTCATGATATCCAGCGGAATGCCCGCCAGTCCCATGACCCCCAGCACCAGCCCTGCCGCCAGCATATTCGGAGCCAGGGCGATCAGGGACAGGGACAGGGAGCGGAACAGCAACAGGAACATGATACCAATAGCGACGAAGACCACCCCCAGGGTCAGAATCTGTGACCGGAACAGGCTTTGCAGGACATTGTTGTACAGTACCAGCATGCCGGTGAACCGGATCTGCTCCGGGGCGAGACCTGTCTCCTCGACCAGTTCCCCGTGCAGGCGCTGGAGGAAGGCATTGCGACGCAGGCTCTCGCTGGTTTCCATCACCCGCACGGTAATGCGCGCCTGCTCTTTGTCGGGGTCGAAATACGGCGACACCATCAGGCTGGCAATATCCTCCGGCAGACTCTTTTGCACCAGTGCGAGTTCTATGCTGCCGATGTCGTCTCCCAGCAGATCCTTGATGACGCTGAAGGTCGTGGCCAGCGACAGGACCTTGCCGGTCTCCTCCTGCTCGTTCACGTGGCGATGGGCGGCCTCTATGGTGCGCATGCCCTGCAGGCTGAACCAGTAGCTGGGCGAGAAGTCCTGCTCGCCACCGCCAAAGTCGCCGTCAAAGCCGTCCTCCCAGTCATCGGCAAAATCATCGTCTTCCGGCGGGCCGCCGTCCTGGGCAAGGTCGTCATCAACGGCAAAGTCCTCACTGTCCTGCAGGAATGGATCGTCAGCTGCCGGCGCGTCCGTGGAGGAGGCAGCAGAGCCATTCTCCAGGCCGGGTAGTGGCGCCTTGTGATCGGGAGGGGACAGGATGATGTCCAGCGGAATGGTGCCGCCCAACTTCGAATCCAGCAACTCCATGCCCTGATAGATCTCGGTGGTGTCCTTGAAGTAGTCGATAAAGCGGTTCTCGACCTGTAACCGGGATACGCCAACCACAATCACCACCACCGCCAGCAGGTTCAGCAGCAGGATGCCATTGCCGAAGTGCTCAGTAGCGCGGGCGAAATACAGGGTCATCGGCTGGTGCTCGGCCTTGTGGCGGAAAGGCCGCCCCTTGGGCCAGACCTCGATCAGGCAGGGCACCATCACAAAACACAGCAGCAGTGCCACCAGGATGCCGACTGTCATCATCCAGCCAAAATCGATGACCGGCTGGATGCCGGAGACCACCAGGGACATGAACGCGACTATCGTGGTGATACCCGTGTAGACGCAGGGTACCGCCATCAGCGCCACGCTTTGCAATACCCTCTTGTGCACATCGCCGTCGGGATCTTCGGCGAGCAGTTCCCGGTAGCGCACCACCAGGTGAATCGCTATAGCCAGCGTGATGATCAGCAGCACCGCGACAAAGTTCGACGAAATCACCGTCATGCGCCAGTCCAGGAAGCCGAGCAGGCCCAACATCACTGTCACGGTGGCACTGCAGGTCAGCAGCGGAATCACGGTCCAGCGCACCCGGCGGAAGATCAGCGCCAGCACCACCAGCATCACACCGAGGATGGCACTGCCGAACAACATCAGATCGCTGCGCACAAAGCTCACCATATCCGCCGCGATCATCGGCACCCCGCCGACAAAAATATCGGCGTGGTCGCGATAGGAAGCGGCGATCCCACGCACCGCTGCTACCAGCTCACGCTGCTCTTCCAGGTTTTGCGCGGTACGGGCCTTGAAGGCGGCAGTAACTTCCTCAAGCTGCTGCTGCCCGGCACTGCCAAGCTCATCCTCCGCGGCCTGGGCCCGCAGCGCCTCGCGCTGTTGCAGCAGCTCGAAATAGGTGTCATCCCGCTGCAGGTTGACCTGCACCGCGGTCAAATCACCGTCGCGGCTGACCAGCAGATCGGCATAGATGGGACTACTGGTGAACTCCTCCAGCGCCAGTTCGCGATCGAGACCCGGTGTGGCCAGACTGGGCAGTGGATCGCCGGAGGTGATCTCCGACAATTGCACCGGCGGACTCTCCAGCAGCGGCACATCCCAGACGGTGACCACGGAGGACACTCCCGGCAGCTGGCGCAGTTCATCCGCCATGCGCTTGAGTGGCTGCAGAGACTGGTCACTGAGCAGCGGTGCACGAGGTTGCCAGGTCAGCAGCAGGAACTCCTCGGAGCCATAGGTTCCACTGACCTCTCGGAAGAAATCCAGCGCCGGATCACCCTGCAGCATCAGCGAATCGGCGGAAGCATCCAGCTTGATCTTGCCCAGCTGCGAAGCGCTGGCGAGCAGCAACAACAGCACCAGCGCCAGCGAGATAAAGGGCCGGCGCAGAACCAGCACATCGTAGACTTTTAACAGGGGATGGGATGTCATCGGGGATTCGCCGCTTCCAGTTCGTCGAGCAGGATCTGGTGAATACCACCAAAACTGCCGTTGCTCATGATCACAACCCGATCACCGGGCCGCGCCTGTTGGGAGACCTGCCGCGCCAGTTGCCGGACATCACGCGTCAAAGTCGCCTGCACCGGACTGTCGGCAATGACCGTATCCAGTGACCAATCCATACCCTCGGGCTGGAACCAGTACACCGCATCCGCCGCCGCGGTACAGGCTGCCAGCTGCGCCCTGTGCTGCCCCATGCGCATGGTGTTGGAACGCGGCTCAATCAATGCGATCAAGCGGCCGCTGCCGGCACTGGCCCGCAGCCCCTGCAGGGTCGTCGCTATCGCAGTCGGGTGATGGGCGAAATCATCGAACACGGTCACTCCCCCGACCTCCCCCAACCGTTCCAACCGGCGTTTGACACCGCGAAACCCGGCCAGTGCCGCCAGCCCGACTGCCACCGGCACACCCACATGACGGGCTGCTGCCAGCGCCACCAGCGCGTTCTCCACGTTGTGCCGTCCCAGATAGTCCCACTGCACCGCGACCGCTTCCGCCTCCGCGGGCGCCTGCACGCTGAAGCCGGCCCCATCGGCGCTCAGCAGTTCCGCCCGCCAGTCAGCCGCCTCGCCCACCGCGAAAGTCTCTGTCGCCGTCCAACAGCCCAGCGCCAGTACTTCCTCAATGGCCCGGACCGCGGCGCGGTGAATCACCAGCCCCTCGCCCGGCACACAGCGCAGCAAATGGTGAAACTGGCGCTGGATTGCGGCCAGGTCAGGGAAGATGTCCGCGTGATCGAATTCAAGGTTGTTGATAACCAGGGTGCGGGGCCGGTAATGCACAAATTTGGAGCGCTTGTCGAAGAACGCGGTGTCGTATTCATCCGCCTCCACAACGAAGAAATCACTGCCGCCGGTGCGGGCTGACAGGCCAAAATTGGCGGGCACGCCGCCGATCAGGAAGCCCGGCTGCAGGCCCGCATACTCCAGGATCCAGGCCAGCAGGCTGCTGCTGGTGGTCTTGCCATGGGTGCCCGCCACTGCCAGCACCCACTTGTCCCGCAGCACATTTTCCGCCAGCCACTGGGGCCCCGAAATATAGTCCAGTCCCGCGTTGAGCATGTACTCCACCGCCGGATTGCCCCGGCTCAGCGCATTGCCCACCACGACCTGGCCGGGGGGCGGCTGCAGGTGGGCGGCCGCGTAGCCCTGCATCAATTCGATCCCCGCTGACTGCAGCTGGTCGCTCATCGGCGGGTAGACATTGGTGTCGGAGCCGGTCACGCGATAGCCCAGCTCCCTGGCCAATAGCGCGATCCCTCCCATGAACGTACCGCAGATCCCCAGTATATGTATGTGGCCTTTCAACAGTTGCGGCTCCTCTTGCGACGCCGGCGAGTTTATCATGTGCTCCGGACGCACCCCAGCGCAGGAGCGGTAATAGTGCCCATTGCGGTCTACAAGGCCACGGCCATGCCGTATCATGGACGCCTCGATAAACCGCCGGCCCCCGAGTGGTCCGCCCAAGCAAACAGGTTTGCCATGCCCGCAAAGAATGCCTTTTATGCCCAGTCCGGCGGCGTCTCCGCCGTCATCAATGCCTCCGCCTGTGGAGTGATTGAAACGGCACGCGCCCACCGCGGCAAGATCGGCAAAGTGTACGCGGGCCGCAACGGCATCATCGGCGCGCTGCGGGAAGAGCTGATCGACACCAGCCGGGAAAGCAAGGCGGCCATTCGCGGCCTGCTCAGCACGCCAGCGGGAGCCTTTGGCTCCTGCCGCCACAAACTGCAAAGCCTGGACGAAAACAGGGCCGAGTATGAACGCCTGCTGGAGGTGTTCAAGGCGCACAATATCGGCTACTTCTTTTACAATGGTGGCGGGGATTCAGCGGATACCTGCCTCAAGGTCTCCCAGCTCAGCGATACCATGGGCTACCCGTTACAGGCGATACACATCCCCAAGACCATCGACAACGACCTCCCCCTTACCGACACCTGCCCGGGCTTCGGCTCGGTCGCCAAGTACATCGCCATTTCCACCCGCGAAGCCTCGCTCGATGTCGTCTCCATGTGCGAGACCTCCACCAAGGTCTTCATTCTGGAAGTGATGGGTCGTCACGCGGGCTGGATCGCAGCCTCCGCGGGGCTCGCGGCAGAGCGCGACAGCGATGGGCCTCATATCATCCTGTTCCCCGAGATCGCCTTTGACCGGACGAAATTCCTGGCCCGGGTCAAGCGCACCGTAAAGCGCCATGGCCACTGCGTGATCGTCGCCTCCGAGGGGGCCCAGTATGCCGACGGCCGCTTCCTGGCAGATTCCGGCATCACCGACGCATTCGGCCACCGGCAGTTGGGCGGGCTGGCACCGGGACTGGCGGAAATGGTGAAATCCGAACTCGGCTACAAGTATCACTGGGCGGTGGCAGACTACCTGCAGCGCTCCGCACGCCACATCGCCTCACAGACCGACCTGGACCAGGCCTATGCCGTAGGCGCAGCCGCGGTCGAATTTGCCCTCCAGGGCAAGAATGCCGTCATGCCCTGCATCGTCCGCGGCAGCGGCAAGCGCTACCGGTGGCACATCGGCGAGGCGCCCCTACAGAAAGTTGCCAACCGCGAGAAGAAAATGCCCCGCAGCTTCATCAGCCGCGACGGCTTCGGCATTACCCAGGCGGCGCGCGACTACCTCAGCCCGCTGATCGCCGGGGAGGCCTATCCCGACTACCGCAACGGCCTGCCGCGCTATGTACGGCTCAAGCTGGAGCCGGTGGCGCGCAAACTCAAGACAGCTTTCAAGGTTTAGCCAGAGCCTGATATACTCCCCGCCCTCCAAATAGCCACCACCAACGACAGGTACCCCTATGAGTCTGAGTCTGGTTCCCGCCGGGAAGGATATTCCCGACGAGATTAACGTTATCATTGAAGTGCCCGCGCACTCCGACCCGGTCAAATACGAGGTGGATCACGACAGTGGCGCCATCATGGTAGACCGCTTCATGACCGCTGCCATGTTCTACCCCTGCAACTATGGCTATATCCCCAACACGCTGGCGGACGACGGCGACCCGCTGGATGTACTGGTACACACGCCGCATCAGGTGGTCAGCGGTTGCGTGATCCCCTGTCGCCCGGTTGGCATCCTGCACATGTCCGACGAGGCCGGCGGCGACGCCAAGCTGATCGCGGTGCCTACCAACAAGCTCAGCAAGCTGTATCGAGACGTCAAGGAATACAGCGACCTGTCTCCGCTGCTGATCCAGCAGATCACGCATTTCTTCGAGCACTACAAGGATCTGGAAGAAGGCAAGTGGGTGAAAGTCGAGGGCTGGGGCAGCGCCGAAGAGGCACGCCAGGCAATCCGCAACGCGGTGACCCTGTTCGACCAGCAGGAAGGTGGCCACTGACGATCCCTGGCGCGGCCCGCAGCACGCCGCGCCGCCACCCCTCCGGCCCCGTTTCTACTCCTTCCAGATGAATGACAGTTGCTTCAACTTACGCTGGTAGAAAGTCGGCCTCCTGGGAGGGCTACGGAGTCCAAAAATTCTAAAGTGAATGGTGCTTTGGGTGCCTATAATCCGGGCGCTACTGCCGGAGAGTACTTTCGCGACACGCCGTGAATCCATCCATGGAGGCTCGGATGCGACATCCATGTCGCATACGGTCTCGAAAGTACTCTCCGGCAGTAGCCCCCTCACATCGAGCCAGGCCTGAAGTAAGTGCCATTCTTTGCTAAGTAAAGACTCATGGGGCAGCCATCCCTGGCCCGGCCCACCGCGCGCCGCCAACTCTCAGCTCCCTTACTACCCTTTCCAAATGAATGGCAGTTGCTTCAACTTACGCTGGTGTCAGGTCGGCGTCCTGGGAGGGTGCTTTCAAGACCGTTTGCCGCATGGATGCGGCAACCGAGCCCCCATGGATGGGTTTACGGCGTGTCTCGAAAGCACCCTCCCAGGACGCCGGCCGTGCTACGAAGCTCCGCCCAGACAAAACCCACAGTAATCACCATTCCTTCTTCAAGATAAATCGGAAGGAGTACTATGATGATAGCGCGCCGGGCACCAATCCCGGTCGACCGCCACATAGCGCGCCAGCAATTCAGGCAACTGTGCCTCCACCTGATCCCGCAGCAGCAACTCACCCGAATCGCAATCCCAGCACTCATGCAGCACCGCCGCGGTCACGCCCCGCTCGCAGGCCACCGCCAGCGGCGCATAGCTGAGATGCCAGCGCTCCGCGGCGACACCGCCACGGTCATGCCCATAGGGCCGGAAAAAGCCGTGGGATTCGCCCGCCGCCATGCGTTCATCCAGCCACTGATGCAGCGGGGCGAAGGGGCCGTCCGGCGCTACCTCCTGCGGGCTCAACTGCAGCGGGTAGTCCGCCGCGACCGCGCGGTTGTCATAGATATCCAGGTCGGTGCCCCAGTGGTGGCGGGAGGTCCCCGGCAGCGCCGAGAAACGCAGAATTGCGTGTAGCCGGCTCACCGGGTCCAGGTGCAGGACGTCCACCGCGTTACCCCGGTCATCATGCACTGGACGCTGACCACTGGCCTTGCCGTTCCAGATCAGTCGCTGCCGTTCATAGGAGCGGTAGCCGCTGGCAATCGCAAGCCCGAACCCGGCGACCGCGGCGTCCCGCTGCAGCCGGGCAAAGGCCTCGGCAGCGGCGGGATGCAGGCGCTGGCCGCCATCCAGCGTGAGCAGGCCACTGTCATCCCGGCCGGTCAGTTGCGCCACTGTCAAGCCGGTGCTCACGACGCCTCCCGCCGTGCACAGGCCGGGCTACGGTCCGCGGCAGGCGCTGGGCCCCAGCTCCGGGGGGCATGGCGTTTTGCCCGGTAAAAGCCGGTTCCTCCCTGTTGCATGCAAATCTCCTGTAATGGGGCCTGAAACCTGGATGGCACTTAACTTTAAGCTCGCTCCGGTAGAAGGTCGGCGTCCTGGGAGGATGTAGGCCGGGCTACGAAGTCCCAAATCCTTAAGTAAGTGCCATTGGACTGGAGTCCCATTCTAGCAATGTCGGAACCGTTTCGTGAGCGGCCAAGCGGCAGCGCATATTTTACTGGCGAAGGGGAGGGATATCTGGTAGTTTCTCCGCGCTTGGACGCGGCGGCCCCTTCGCCGCCACCCTCACAGCGGTGAGTTATCTCCAGACACCTGATCGTATGGGACGTTAGCCATGCCAAAAGTAGCAGAAAAGAAAGCGACCGCGAAAGCCGCAGCCGCGAGTAAGCCCGCTTCCACCGAGTTCAAGGACTTCGAGCCCTACACTCTTCGCAAGGGCGAAGAGTATATGAACGAACCGCAGCGTGACCACTTCCGTCGTATTCTGCTGAACTGGAAGGCAGAGTTGATGCAGGAGGTTGACCGCACGGTCTCTCACATGAAGGATGAGGCTGCCAACTTTCCCGATCCGGCCGATCGCGCTACCCAGGAGGAGGAGTTCAGTCTGGAGCTTCGCACCCGTGACCGCGAGCGCAAACTGATCAAGAAGATCGACATTACCATTGAGCGCATCAACCAGGACGATTACGGCTTTTGCGACGCCTGTGGTGTAGAGATCGGCATCAAGCGCCTGGAAGCCCGTCCTACCGCAACCCTGTGCATAGACTGCAAGACACTTGCGGAAATCAAGGAAAAGCAGGAACTCGGCTGATCGCCCCGGTGGCCGGTAGCAGTACCGGCCACCATTGAACCATGCCCGTCACCCCCCTGATCCCTACCGCGGGCGCTTCGCCCCTTCTCCCACCGGACCGCTGCACCTGGGCTCTCTGATTGCTGCCCTGGCCAGTTGGCTGGAGGCGCGCAGCGCCGGTGGTCAGTGGCTGCTGCGTATGGAGGATATCGACCCGCCCCGGGAGCAGCCCGGCGCTGCCCGGGACATCCTGCGAAGCTTGCAGGCACATGGTCTGTACTGGGACGAAGACGTGCTCTGGCAGAGCCGGCGGGGCGAGGCCTATGACGCCGCACTGGACCGGTTGCACGCCAGTGGTGCGCTGTTTGCCTGCCGCTGCAGCCGCAGGCAACAGGGTCCCGGGGGTAGCTGTGGCAGCACCTGCCGCGGCCGGTCTGTGGCCGCCACCGGACAGCCCTTCGCGCTGCGGGTAAAGGTACCCCCTGACTATAGCTGCCGCTGGCGGGACCCCTGGCAGGGAGAGCAATACTGGCCGCTGGGCCAGCAGCTGACGGACTTCATCGTCCGACGCAGGGACGGCCTCTATGCCTATCAGCTGGCGGTGGTAGTGGATGACGCCGCCCAGCAGGTCAGCCATGTGGTGCGCGGCTCTGACCTGCTGGATTCGACCCCGCGGCAGCAGCTGCTGCAGCACTTGCTGGGCTACCCGACGCCCGCGTACGCGCACCTGCCGGTGATCACCGATAGCCGGGGCCATAAATTCAGCAAGCAAAGTCACGCGGCACCGCTGCAGGACACGGCGGCAACCCTTAATTTGCGCCGGGCGCTGGCCTTCCTGCAACAGGCTCAGGCCCCGGCGGCGGTGGATACGGTGGCTGACCTGCTCGATCATGCACTGGCGCACTGGTCGCCGGCGGCGGTGCCCCATGCGGCAGCGATGACCGCCCGCGACTGACACTGGAATCAATCACTTATCCGCATTGTGTACTTGTTGCAGAATATTTGGCTAGAAGTGGCAAGTCTCGGTGCGGGAGGGGGCACTTCGACCGCCGAGACATTATCCGGGATGCGGTGTTCAAGACGCGCCGTAAATCCGTCCATGGAGGCTCGGATGCGACTTCCATGTCGCATACGGTCTTGAACACCGCATCCCGGCCAATGTCTCTCCCCTTATAGCCGATGACTTAGAGCACAGCAATACTTTCGCTAACGCCCAACCTGACCGATGGCACGGGCTGTTATTCAACAGCCTGTTTAACCTGCTTTACCCGCCCCCGGTGCTTCAGTAGTATCCCGGCTCACAGTGTTGGGGATTGCCAATCGTGTATATCAACCGGGCACTGCTCCTGATCATGGGGCTGGCCTTTATTTTTCTGCCTGCGATCGAGCAGTGGCTGTGGCATGCCGACGCCGGTTGGTATCGGCCTTTCCTGCTCTGGCTGGCGGCAGTGGCGGCGGCCTGGTGGAACCAGTTCCGCAGGTACCCGGATGAGCTTTAGCCTGCTCGAGATCCTGCTGGCCATCGTGGCCTATCTGCTGGCACTGTTCCTGGTGGCGTATCTGGCGGAACGCGGCCTGCTGCCGCGGCGTCTTACCCATCATCCGGCGACCTACGTGCTGTCGCTGGCGGTCATTGCCGGGGCGATGGCCAGCAACGCCATTTTCGAGCTGGCCTACCGCTATGGTTATGGCTATCTGCTCTACTATATCGGCGTGGTTTTGATGTTTCTGATCGCTACCCTGTTGCTGCTGCCGCTGCTGCGCCTGTGCCGGGTGTACCAGTTAGCGTCGATGGCCGATGTGCTGACTTTCCGCTTTCGCAGCCATTGGGTGGGGGCCGCGGTTACCCTGGCCATGTGCCTGACACTGATGCCGCTGTTGGCCCTGCAGATCCAGGCGGTGGCGGACAGTATCCACATCCTCGCCGGCGCGCCCGACCGGCTGATGCCCGCCGCCCAGCGCCAGGACACGCTGGCGCTGCTGTTCTGCCTCATCATCATTGTCTTCGCCATTTTGTTCGGCACCCGCAACCTCACCTCGCAACAGCGCAATAT
The DNA here is from genome assembly GCF_010669285.1 of Kineobactrum salinum. Classification (GTDB taxonomy): domain Bacteria; phylum Pseudomonadota; class Gammaproteobacteria; order Pseudomonadales; family Halieaceae; genus Kineobactrum; species Kineobactrum salinum. The sequence continues at coordinate 1,209,598 of NZ_CP048711.1, forward strand.
CGGCCTGGTCACCGCGGTGGCCTTCGAATCGCTGGTCAAACTGGCGGCGCTGCTGGCGATGATGTGGATCGCGGTCAATGAGGTGTTCGGCGGCTTCGCGGGGCTGGAGCAATGGCTGGCCGCCACCCCCGAGGCCAGCGCCATTGTGCGGCAGCCGATCCAGGGTAACCCCGCCCGGGCATTGCTGTTGCTGTTCTTCGCCGGTGCTGTCTGCATGCCCCATATCTTTCACATGGCCTTCGCGGAAAACAAGGAAAGCCAGGATCTGCGGGCTGCGAGCTGGGGTCTGCCGTTGTACCTGCTGCTGCTGGCGATTCCGGTACTGCCGCTGGCCTGGGCGGGCATGCGGCTGGAACACGGCTTGCCGACGGGCTACACCGGCCTGGCCATCGGCATTTCCCTGCAGTCCCCGGGATTCACTGCGCTGGCCTTCATGGCCGGGCTTTCCGCCGCCAGCACGGCACTTATCGTCGCCACTTTAGCCCTTGCCAACATGTGCCTGAACCACCTGATCCTGCCGCAACAGATATTGCAGATTCGAGGCGACCAGAGCCTTTACGCCCAGTTGAAATGGCTGCGGCGCGCGCTGATCACACTGCTGATCCTGGCCGGCTACGCTTTTTTCATGGCTGTCAACGGCAAGCAGAACCTGACCCAGCTGGGCATTACCGCCTTTGCGGGTACCCTCCAGTTTCTGCCCGGCGTGGTGGCCACACCCTACTGGCCCCAGGCCAATCGCAAGGGCCTGCTTGCCGGCCTGCTGGCGGGGCTGGGTATCTGGTTTCTGCTGATGCTGCTGCCGGTGATTGGCATCCCCCTGCCCGAGTGGCTGGCTGCGCTCACCGGCCCCTGGCTCAACGGCAGTGACAATCCCTGGGCGCTGGTCAGCCTGACAGCTCTGGGAGCCAACGCGGGACTGTTTGTGGTGGTATCCCTGCTGACCACGACTACAGAGGAAGAACGGGTGGCCGCCGAAATCTGTTCGATGGATGTGCTCAACCGTCCCTCGCGGCGCACACTCTCGATCCAGAGTGCCGAGGAATTCATCGAACATCTGGCAGCGGGCCTGGGCGAGACCACCGCCCGCTCTGAGGTCAACCGGGCCCTGCGGGAACTGCAATTTGAGGCCGATGAATCGCGCCCCTATGCCCTGCGCCGTCTGCGCAGCCGGATAGAGGCGAACCTGTCGGGTCTGCTGGGCCCCGCAGTCGCCTTCAGCATCATCAACCGCTGCATCCCTTTTGCTGCCACTCCACGCGGCAGCGCGGAGGATATCTTTCTGATCGAGAGCCGGCTGGACCAGGCCGGCGGACACTTCACCGGGATGGCCGCTGAACTGGACAACCTGCGGCGGCATTATCGCCAGACCCTGGACAATCTGCCGATAGGCGTTTGCTCCCTGGCTCCGGATGGGGAATTACTGCTGTGGAACCGCAGCATGCAGCAGATCACCGCCATCCCCTCCTCCGCGGTGCTGGGATCGCGACTGGATTCCCTGCCCACCCCTTGGCGGCAGATCATCGGCAACTTTCTGCACGAGGATGCCGACATGATCCTGAAGCGGGAGGTCTCGCTGGGCGAGGGCGTCTCGCGCTGGATAAGCCTGCACAAGGCCAGCGCTGGCGGTGATCGTGACGGCGACCAGATTCTGCTGGTGGAGGACATTTCCGACTACGAACGCCTGGAGCAGGAGCTGCTGCACAGCGAGCGCCTGGCCTCCATAGGCCGTCTGGCCGCGGGGGTGGCCCACGAGATCGGCAATCCGATCACCGGCATCGCCTGCCTGGCGCAAAACCTCGAGTACGAGGACGATCCCGGGGAAATCCGGGAGACCGCGCGCCATATTCTCAAGCAGACCAGCCGGGTCAGCCGTATCGTCGACTCGCTGGTGAATTTCTCCCATGTGGGATCGGGTGCCGGCGACATCCAGCTGCAGCCCTGCAACCTGGCAGACTGTGTCGATGAAGCCATCCAGCTGCTGCAACTGGACCATCAGGCCAAGCCGATCGCATTTGCCAACCACTGCGATCGCGAGCTGCTGGTGCTGGCGGATGCCCAGCGGCTGCTGCAGGTATTCGTCAATCTGCTGAGCAACGCCCGCGACGCCAGCGACCCGGGCAGCCAGGTACTGATTGACGTCAGCCGGGAGGATGGCCAGGCCAGGATTGAAGTCGAGGACGAGGGCTCGGGCATTCCCCCCGAGTTGCAAAATCAGGTGTTCGAACCATTTTTTACCACCAAGGATCCCGGCGCCGGCACCGGCCTGGGCCTCGCACTGGTCTACAGCATCATGGAAGACATGGGCGGCAGCGTACAGATTCACAGCCCGGTGCGACCGCCGCCCCGTCCCGGCACCCGGATCTGCCTCAACCTGCCGCTGTGCAGCTACGCTGACCAATTCCGGTTGTGACGGGACAGTACACGTTGGGAAGATAGCGGGCTACCCGGTTACCCCCTTACCCGGGTTGACTGGAAAAGTGTTACGGGGCAGGGTATGTTGTAGCACTTGTGTTCGGAAGGTAACACTGTATGCAACAGATTCTGGTAGTGGAGGATGAGTCGGTCATCAGGACCGCTCTGCGGCGATTGCTGGAGCGCAACGGCTACACGGTGGCAGAGGCCGCCTCGGTGCAGGAGGCTGAGGCCAAGCACAACCTGATCGATTTCGACCTGATCATCTCCGATTTGCGTCTGCCCGGCGCCCCCGGCACCGACCTGATCAAGAAGGCGGGCGATGTGCCTGTACTGATCATGACCAGCTATGCCAGCCTGCGCTCGGCGGTGGACTCCATGCGCATGGGGGCCGTGGACTACATCGCGAAGCCTTTCGATCACAGCGACATGATATCGGCAGTTGAGCGCATTATCGCCGATCATCCCACCCCTCGCGTGGAAGACAGCCAGCGGAGTGCGACCGTGTCTGACGACAGTGGCGATCCGGTCAGCGGCATCATCGGCAACTGTCCGGCGATGCTGCGCCTGTTCGAGCACATCAAGAAAGTCGCCCCCACCGACTCTTCCGTCCTGGTACTGGGAGAAACCGGCACCGGCAAGGAACAGGTGGCACGCAGCGTCCACCAGCACAGCAAACGGGCCGGCAAGACCCTGATCTGCGTCAATTGCGCCGCGATTCCCGACACCCTGATTGAATCTGAACTGTTCGGCTATGAAAAGGGCGCCTTTACCGGCGCCAATGCCAGCCGCATGGGCCTGATCGAGGCTGCAGACGGCGGCACCCTGTTTCTCGATGAAATCGGCGAGCTGCCGATGGAGGCCCAGGCCCGCTTGCTGCGATTCATCCAGGAGGGTGAGATCCGCCGCATCGGCTCGGTTCACTCACGCAAGGTCAATGTCCGGCTGATCTGTGCCACCCACCGCAACCTGCACAGTCTGGCGGCCGAAGGCCTGTTCCGCCAGGATCTGTATTACCGGATCAATGTCCTGCGCCTGGCCCTGCCCCCGCTGCGCGAGCGCGGCAAGGACATCCTGCACCTGGCTGAGCATCTGCTGCAGGTACAGGCCCAACGCCTCGGCAAGACAGGGATGGAGCTGTCGCCGCGGGCCATCCAGGCGATCACGACCTACCAGTGGCCCGGCAACGTGCGGGAACTGCAACATGCCATCGAGCGCGCCGTGGTCCTGGCGGAAGGCCAGGAAATCGACAACGAGGTTCTGGGTATCGACCTGGAGCTGGTGAATATCAACCGCATCCGGGGCCAGGGAATTCAGACGGCCTCGCACCATACGCCTCGCAATATCACCTCCGATCCCGCTGAAGACCTGTCGCTGGAAGACTACTTCCAGCGCTTCGTGCTGGAACACCAGGACTCCATGAGCGAAACAGAGCTGGCCCAGAAACTGGGGATCAGCCGCAAGTGCCTGTGGGAGCGCCGCCAGCGCTTCGAGATTCCCCGCAAGAAGGCCTCGTCGGGCAGCGGGCGCCGCAGAAAGGCCGCCTCCTGAGCGTTACCGGCGCCAGCCGCTGTAACGCGAGAGAGAGTAAAACAGTAACAACAGCTCCTGTTTGCGCCCTTCCCCCAGCACCCCGGAAATTCATAAGCCATTGTTTGTAAAACGATTATTGTGTTATGGCACAGGCACTGCATTATTACTTGTGCAAGACCAATAAAAATAACAAGAAACCTGAATAACAATAACAGAGAATGCACGGACCTGGATGGGGAAGAAATCTTCCCCTTCAATTTCTGGTTTTTGCTTATCAATAACAATATATGCAGTGCCCGGATAACAATAAGTAGCCTGTAGACCTGGATGGGGAAACACAGTGTTCCCCATTCCCTTACTTTTTCGCCCACGCACCGCGAGCCCGCAATTGTGTTAAAATCCCGCTGATCAACCTCCTGTACAAGGCAATCAAGGCTTGAAGGTAATCCCCAGGGATCAGCACTGCATATCCCGCAGAAACATCAGTGACGGCGCTCTCAAGGTGATGGCCCGGCTGCGCGACGCCGGCCACGACGCCTACCTGGTTGGCGGCGCGGTGCGCGACCTGTTGCTGGGAGGCCACCCCAAGGACTTCGACGTCGCCACCGACGCCACTCCCGAACAGGTCCACGGGATTTTCCGCAACTCCCGCATTATCGGACGCCGCTTCCGCATTGTACATGTGCGCTTTGGCCGTGAAATCATCGAGGTCACCACCTTTCGTGGCCACCACGACACCGAACCTGCAAAAGCCGGCCGCGCGCCCTCGAGCCACTCCCGCCATTCCGACCAGGGACTGTTGTTGCGCGACAATGTGTTCGGCACGCTTGAGGAAGACGCGGTGCGGCGTGACCTTACCGTCAATGCGCTGTACTACGATTCCGCCACTTTCGCTGTCTACGATCATGTCCATGGCATGCGGGACCTGGAGCACCGCAGTGTCTGCATCATCGGTGACCCGGAGCAGCGCTTTCGGGAGGATCCGGTGCGGATGCTGCGGGTGGCGCGCTTTGCCGCCAAGCTCGATTTCAGTATCGACGCCGATACCGCCGCCGCAATTCCCCGCTGCGCCCCGCTGCTGGCGGAGATCCCGTCCGCGCGGCTGTTTGACGAATTTCTGAAGCTGTTCTTTTCGGGCAGCGCAGAGCGCACCTTCGACGAACTGCTGGAGCACGACCTGCTGCGCTACCTGTTTCCCGACAGCGACTATGAAATCCGGCAGGATGAGGTGGCCATGGCCCTGGTCCGGGCAGCGATGCGCAGCACCGACCAGCGTATCGCACAGGGCAAGAGCATCACTCCTGCATTCCTGCTCGCGGCCCTGCTGTGGCCGGTTGCAGACCGCCTCGCCGACCAGCTGCGGGACCGGGGCGATCCGCCGCTGGTGGCGATGAACAGCGCCTCCCAGCAGGTGATCTCCCAGGCCGTGCGCACCGTTTCCATTCCCAAGCGCTTCAGCATGCCCATGCGGGAAATCTGGGAGTTCCAGCACCGCCTGGAGCGCCGCCAGGAGCGTAAGGCCGCGGAGCTGGTTCAAAACCGGCGCTTTCGCGCCGCCTATGACTTCCTGCTGCTGCGCGAGCAGGCCGGCGAGGATACCGGCGATGTCGGCGGCTGGTGGACCGAATTCCAGACTCTGCCCGAAAACCAGCAGCTCCAGGTCGCCAGCGCCGACAGCGAGCGGCCCAGGCGCCGCCGGCCCCGCAAACGGCGCCCCGCGACTGCCGGATGACCCGCGCCTGTATCGGCCTTGGCAGCAATCTTCAGGATCCCGCCGCGCAGTTGCAGGCGGCCGTTGATGCCCTGGCCCGGCTCCCCGATTCCACCCTCACGGCCGGCTCTGCGCTGTACCGCAGCGCCGCGGTTGGCCCCGGCATCCAGCCCGATTATCTCAATGCAGTAGCCGTGCTGGAGACTGCGCTGACTCCGGAAGCGCTGCTGGATGCGCTACAGGCCATAGAACAGGCCCGGGGCCGGCGCCGCACACTGCGCTGGGGGCCCCGTACCCTGGACCTGGACATTTTGCTGTACGGCGACCGGCAGATCCGCCTGCCCAGGCTACAGGTGCCACACCCGGCGATGGCGCGGCGGCACTTCGTCCTTTATCCTCTGGCTGATGTCTGTGATCCGCGCCAGCCGCTCCCCTGCGGCAGGACCCTGGAACAACTGCTGGCCGAATGCCCGCGCCAGGAACTGGAACGCAGCGATGCCGAACTCGACTACCACCTGCAACATGGACAGGAGCCCGGGCCTTGAGCGCCGATCATCCCGCTACCAGCATCGACCTGAAGGGCCGCTCTCCGCCGGCGTTCATCGCAGTGGAAGGCCCGATAGGCGTCGGCAAGACCACGCTCGCGAAACGCCTGGCCGCCACCTTCAACTACCAGACCCTGCTGGAGGAAGCGGACCAGAACCCGTTCCTGGAACGTTTCTACCGCAATCGCAAACAGGCCGCGCTGGCCACCCAGTTGTTCTTCCTGTTCCAGCGTGCCCAGAAGATTGGCGATTTGCGCCAGGCCGATATCTTCGAACCGGTGCGGGTCTCGGACTTTCTGATCGAGAAAGACCCGCTGTTCGCCCGGGTCAACCTCGACAGTGACGAGTTCCAGCTGTACCAGCGGATCTACCGGCAACTGCAGGTCGACGCCCCCCGGCCAGACCTGGTCATCTACCTGCAGGCCCCCACCGACGTGCTGCTGGAACGTATCGACAGTCGCGGCGTCGCCCATGAACGGGGCATTCAGCGGGACTATCTGGAGCGCCTGAACGAAGTATACAGTGAGTTTTTTCTGTATTACGATGATGCCCCTTTGCTGATCGTGAATGCCAGCGAGATAGACCTCGCCAACGACGATCAGGACTACCGGCACCTGGTGGATTACCTGCTGGATATCCGCAGCGGTCGCCACTACTTCAACCCCACGTTTTTTGGATAGTTCAGCGCATGGGCAAGATCACCATCAGCACCCTGGACAAAATGAAAGCTGCGGGAGAGAAGTTCGCCTGCATCACCGCCTACGATGCCACCTTCTCCCGGCTGGTGTCTGAAGCCGGGGCCGAGACCATTCTTGTCGGCGACTCCCTGGGCATGGTCTTGCAGGGCCACGACAGCACCATCCCGGTTACCATCGAACATATGGAATACCATACCGAGTGCGTACTGCGGGGGGCCTCCGATGCGATGGTGATCGCCGACATGCCGTTCATGACCTACAGCGATCCGCAGCAGGCCATGGCCAACGCCACCCGCCTGCTGCAGGCCGGTGCCCAGATGGTAAAGATGGAAGGCGGCACCTGGCTGTCGGACACCATCTCGATGCTGGTGGAACGCGGCATACCGGTTTGCGCCCACCTGGGCCTTACTCCCCAGTCAGTAAACGCGCTGGGGGGTTTCCGGGTGCAGGGCCGCACCCCCAAAGAGGCCAAGTCCATCCTCGCCGACGCAGTGGAAATCCAGGATGCCGGGGCCAGCCTGCTGGTTCTCGAATGCGTGCCGTCACACCTGGCGACGGATATCAGCGAGAAGCTGGATATCCCGGTGATCGGCATTGGCGCCGGCCCGGGCACCGATGCCCAGGTTCTGGTCATGCACGACCTGCTGGGCCTGTCCCAGCACAGCGCGCGCTTCGTGGAAAACTTCATGGCGGGCCGGGACAATATCCAGCAGGCGCTGAAGGCCTTCGTCGACGCCGTCAAGGACGGCAGCTATCCGGCTGAAGAGCATACTTATAGTTAAATGACGTTTAACTTTAGCGCTCGGGCGCCTTTATCGGTTGGGTGCCTTTATCGGTTGGGTGCCAATAATCCGGTCACTACTGCCGGAGAGTAGTTTCGAGACACGCCGTAAACCCGTCCCTGGGGGCTCGGATGCGACATCCATGTCGCATACGGTCTCGAAACTACTCTCCGGCAGTAGCGCCCTCACATCGAAGCGGCCCCAAGGACCTGCCATTTAGCTATAATTAGAATCTCACAGCGATAGCAAGCACTCACTTCTAGCAATGTTACCGGACATAAAACTGCTTCTTTTAGTAACATAATCGTATGAATATTTGATTAAAATCCGTTGCCGGGCCTGTACCCATCGGGCATACTGCCGGTCCCCTTGCAGAGCACTACAGCCTGCCGGGGCAACACGACCAGCTTGTTTTCGGTCCAGCGTCACCCTTTATCCATAAATACAGGGGTCATGTAGATATGCGGACTTATGCCGGCGCCACGCCACTGCAGGCAACCCTCCGCGACTGTCGCCAACAGGGCCAGCGCATCGCTTTCGTTCCCACCATGGGCAATCTTCACGAAGGGCATCTGGAGCTGGTGCGCAGGGCGCACAGTCTCGCGGACATCGTGGTGGTCAGTATTTTTGTGAATCCGCTGCAATTCGGCCCCGGTGAGGATCTCGACCGCTATCCCCGCACCCTGGCCGCCGACAAGGAAAAACTGTTCAGCGAAGGCGTCCAGCTGCTGTACGTGCCGGAGGTGGCGGAGATCTACCCCGAGGGCATGGGCATCCACACCCAGGTGCAGGTACCCGACCTGTCCGAGACCCTCTGTGGCAGCAGCCGCCCCGGTCATTTCAACGGCGTCACCACGGTGGTGAACAAGCTGTTCAATATTATCCAGCCCGATGTGGCGGTGTTCGGTGAAAAGGACTTCCAGCAGTTGTCCATTATCCGCAAGATGGTCAAGGATCTGTGCATGCCCATCAGGATCGAGGGCGTCGCCACGGCCCGCGACACCGACGGCCTGGCCAAGAGTTCCCGCAATGGCTTCCTGAATGCCGAACAGCGCCGCGTAGCGCCACTGATCCATCACACCTTGCTGGCCTGCCGCGACGCCATTGCCTGCGGCTTCGACAATTTCCTGCAACTGGAATCTCACGCCCGCATGCAATTGCTGCAGGCCGGTTTCGAGCCGGACTACTTCGCCATCCGCGATGCCCACACCCTGCGCGCAGTCACTGAGCAGACCGAGGAGATCGCCATCCTGGCGGCGGCGCGGCTGGGCTCCACGCGCCTGATCGACAATGTGCGCCTGGCCCTGAACCCGGTGTCCGACTGGGGGATGCTGGCCTCCTCCTGAGAACCTGCCTCCCGGCGCCTGGCCCCCTGCCAGGACATCGTCGCGATGGGACCTTGCACCAACCGGCGAGCCTAGTATCATCCCGTCTCCTATACTGGATAATACGAAGGGAGTGCCACGCATGTCCGAGTTTCCCATCCACCCGGTGCCCGCCAGTTTCACCGACGCCCATATCAATGCCGAGCGCTACGCTGAGATGTACCGGCGCTCGGTCGACGATCCGGAGGGTTTCTGGAGCGACATGGCGAGGGAATTCCTGTCCTGGGAACAGCCCTGGGAAACCGTGGTCGACTACGATTTCCACAAGGGCGAGGCCCACTGGTTCCGCGGCGGCAAGCTGAACGTCAGCTACAACTGCATCGACCGGCACCTGCCGCTGCGCGGCAGCCGCACCGCGTTAATCTGGGAAGGCGATGATCCGGCAACGGACAGCAGGCATATCAGCTATGCCGAACTGCACGAACAGGTCTGCCGGCTGGCGAACGTGCTCAAGGCCCGCGGCGTGAACAAGGGCGACCGGGTCTGCATCTACATGCCAATGATTCCCGAGGCCGCCTACGCCATGCTGGCCTGTGCCCGTATCGGCGCCATTCACTCGGTGGTATTCGGCGGCTTCTCTCCCACAGCAATCAGCGACCGGATCCAGGATGCAGACTGCCAGACCGTCATCACCGCCGACGAGGGTCTGCGCGGTGGCAAAACCGTGGCGCTGAAGAGCAACGTCGATACCGCGCTGGAATCCTGCCCGGGGGTCCATAGCTGCATCGTGGTGCGCCGTACCGGCGCCGATATCGGCTGGCAGGAGGGCCGCGACCTGTGGTACCACGAAGCCACTGCGGCCGCTGCCGCGCAGTGCCCCCCGGAACCAATGGACGCGGAAGACCCCCTGTTCATCCTCTATACCTCCGGCTCCACCGGCAAACCCAAGGGTGTGTTGCACACTACCGGCGGCTATCTGCTGCAGGCGGCCATGACCTTCAAATACACCTTTGACTACCGCGAGGACGAGGTCTTCTGGTGCACCGCGGATGTGGGCTGGGTCACCGGGCACACCTATATTGTCTATGGGCCACTCGCCAACGGCGCCGCCACGCTGATGTTCGAGGGTGTGCCCTCCTACCCCGATGCCGGCCGCTGGTGGGAAATCGTGGACAAGCACCAGGTCAATACCTTCTATACCGCACCCACCGCGATCCGCTCGCTGCACGCCCACGGTGACGAGCCGGTGAAGCGCAGCTCGCGGGCCAGCCTGCGCCTGCTCGGCTCGGTCGGAGAGCCGATCAATCCCGAGGCCTGGGAATGGTATTACCGGACGGTGGGCGACTCCCGTTGCCCGATAGTCGACACCTGGTGGCAGACCGAGACCGGCGCCCAGATGATTACCCCGCTGCCCGGCGCCACGGCGCTGAAACCCGGCGCTGCCAGCATGCCCTTCTTCGGCGTGCAACCGGCCCTGCTCAACGAGGACGGCAGTGAAATCGAGGGTCCCGGTTCCGGCTACCTGGTGATCAAGGCTTCCTGGCCCAGCCAGATCCGTACCATTTTCGGCGACCACCAGCGTCTGGTGGATACCTATTTCAGCCATTATCCGGGCTACTATTTCACCGGCGACGGCGCCAGCCGGGACAAAGACGGCTACTACTGGATCACCGGCCGGGTGGACGACGTACTGAACGTCTCCGGTCACCGGATGGGTACGGCGGAAGTTGAGAGTGCGCTTGTGCTGCACGAGGATATCGCCGAAGCAGCCGTGGTCGGCTTTCCTCACGATATCAAGGGCCAGGGTATCTACTGCTTTGTGACCCCGATGGATAACGTGGAGGCTTCAGCAAAACTGGAGGCGGAACTGATCGAGCTCTGCGTCCAGGAAATCGGCGCGATCGCCAAACCGGACGTGATCCAGTGGGCCCCCGGCCTGCCGAAAACCCGCTCCGGTAAAATCATGCGCCGTATCCTGCGCAAGATCGCCGAGAACGAAGTGGACAACCTGGGCGACACCAGCACCCTGGCGGACCCCGCGGTAGTCGACCACCTGGTGGCCAACCGGGCCGGACCGGCCTGATGCCGCGTCGGCTCGGCGCCCGCCCCACCTGACGTCTCTACCTTTCTGGTAAGTCTCAACGAAATCATATGGGATACCAGGTGTGGGCGTTTACTTTTGCCCCATAGAGCTCAATGACATAATTTCAGGTTATTTAAGTTGGGACCTCGCCTCCAGTTCCAGGGACTGCGCCATGCCGCCCAGCCACCGGTTCAGCCGGTCGACCACAGTGCGTCGCGCGATGGTTTTGCAAGCGGCGCGTTCCTTTGCGGTAGCTTGGTTTTTGCTGCTAGCATAGCGGCTGGCTGACATGAGGCTTGCTCCCTGGCTGTTCTGTCAAGGAGCTATTCTCGCGCTAATACGACTGCAAGACGAACGATTCGTACTTGAAGAAAACATAAGCTGAACTTATGGTGAAAATACTGTCCCACTTGGGTGCACTGCGCTGCGTGGAAGCTGCTGCGCGGCATCAGAGCTACTCCAGGGCCGCGGATGAATTGCATGTGTCGCAGGCTGCGGTCAGTCAGCAGATCCGGCAGATTGAGGACGTGCTGGGGGTAAAGCTGTTTATTCGTCGCGGGCGCAACATGGTATTGACCACCAGGGGCGCACAGCTGGCCACTCAGTTGAGCAAGGGCTTTCAGGCCATTGTCGAGGGCGTGCACCAGATCCAGAGCGAGCCGGTCCCCGGCACATTGAATGTCACCACCACCCAGTCGCTGGGCACCATGCTACTGATGCCCAACTTGTGGAAGTTCCACCAGCAGCACCCCCAGATCAATGTGCGGGTGACGGTCTCCAGCGAGCTCGAGGACCTGAAGCACGGCGAAATGGATGTGGCGATCCGTTTCGGCTTCTCCGAACAGCCGGGGTTGTGTCGGCAGCTGCTGTTCGAAGATCCCCTGGTCGCCCTCTGCTCACCCCGCCTGCTGGAGCATGTGGACCTGTCCGATCCGCGCAATCTCCGGGAATGCTGGCTGGTGGACGCCGACTACAGCCCCGGGAGAGACTGGCAGACTTGGCTCCAGCTGGCGGAGCTGGACTTTAGCGACGACGAGATCAAATGGCTGCGGGTCAGCAACCTGGACATGGCGCTGAGCGCGGTGATGTCCGGCCACGGACTTTTTCTCGGCTCGCTGACCCTGTCGAAGCAGCTGCTCGCCGCCGGCACACTGGTCAAGCCCTTCCCCTACCGTATCGAAAATGGTGTCCGCTACTGCTTCCTGCACGACGAACATTCCTCGCGAGTAGAACGAATACAGATATTCAAGGATTGGCTGTTCAAGTTAGTACGGGACTCGGACGATATCAGCTGAGATGCCCGGCTGGGAGTCCCCTCCCAACAGGGCATGAAAGGTCTCACTGAGGATTGAACACCAACTCTCCGGCAGCGACAAAATTGAACAGCAGCGCAGTGGCCGAGCCCAGTGCCAGAGGGATCAAAGGCAGGCTGGCGAGCATCAGCAGGGCCTCGATCACGATCACATAGATGCCCGAGGAGCTGGGCTCGCTAGGCCCACGTCAGCGGCGTGATAGAGGCGTCAATCAGGTGCGGGCCCGGGCTATTGAGCGCGGCCGCCAGGGCGGCGCCAAACTCCTCGGCGGTTTCCGCACGACTGGCGTCAACGCCCATGCCCTGCGCCAGCGCGACAAAATCCATGTCCGGCGAGCCAATGTCCAGTGAACTCGCCGCCTTCGGGCCGGGCTTACCGCCGCGGGCACCAGTGCGGGCAAACTCCAGTTCCAGAATGCTGTATTTGCGGTTGTTGAAAATGATCACCGCGATATCGAGCTGTTCCCGCGCCATGGTCCACAAGGCCTGGATGGTATACATCGCGCTGCCGTCTCCTTCCAGGCAGATCACCTTGCGCTGGGGCCGCGCCAGCGCCGCGCCGACCGCCGCAGGAAGTCCCCAGCCGATGGCGCCACCGGTCAGGTGCAGCCATTCGTGGGGCTGGGCGTTTGCGGTCGCCGTAAAGCAGCTCAGTCCCATCGTGATACCCTCATCGACGACGATCGCATGCTCCGGCAGGCAGTGAGCCAGGGCCTGGGCCACTGCATTGGCATCCAGTTCCCCGGTGGGCAGTGCCGGCAGCTCCAGCGGGCGAACCTCCGGCGGCACATTCACTGCATCCAACTGTTCCAGCAGCCGCTCCAGCACCTGCTCGACGTCCTGGTCGGGACCGGCCAGCAGCAGTTGCTCACAGCTCTCCGGCGCGAGCGCACTGGGGACATTCGGATAGGCGAAAAATGCCACCGGCGGAGCCGCCCCCAGCAAAATCAGCTGTTCGGCATCGCGCAGCTGGTCGATGGCCATCTCGGCCAGGTACGGCAGGCGCTCCACCACACCGGTACCCGCCCCCCGGCGCTGCCGTGCAGGGAAGGTCTCGGTCATCACCTGGGCGCCGGTGGCCTTGCCGATACGGTTGGCCAGCAAGGTATGTTCACCGTTGATTTCCCGCCCGCCCAGCAAGATCACTGTGCGCTTGCCGGACTGCAGCATCTCCACCGCCCGCTGCAGACTCCCGCTGGATACCGATGAGGGAGCCGGCAAAGTCGCGGGCGGCGCAGTGCCGGCCGGACTTTCGCCCCAGGACACATCCGCCGGCAGGATCAGCGTGGCAATATTGCCGCGGCCGGCCTGGCGCACGGCTTCGGCGGTATCCTGCCCGATCTCTTCGGGCGTTGCGCAACTGTGTACCCAGTGTGACACCGGCGCGGCGATGGCGGCGATGTCCGAGGTCAGTGGTGAGTCGTACTGCAGGTGATAGGTAGCGTGGTCGCCGACAATATTGACTATCGGCACATTGCCCTTCCTGGCATTGTGAATATTCGCCAGCGCATTGCCCAGCCCCGGACCCAGGTGCAACAACGTCGCGGCCGGCTTGCGCGCCATCCGGGCGTAACCATCCGCAGCGCCACTGACCACGCCCTCGAACAGGCACAGCACACAGCGCAGCCCCGCGACCTCATCAAGGGCGGCAACAAAATGCATTTCCGAAGTGCCGGGATTGCTGAAACAGATTTCCACACCACTGTCTACCAGTGTGCTTACCAGGCTTTCTGCGCCATTCATTGTTCGGGCTCCATTGCGGTGGCTAAGGCAGCGGCGGCAGTTGACACCGGAAGACAAGCTCCGCAGTGGCCGCCACAGACTGCATATTAGCGCCTGCGGCCGAGCCGCGCGAGCATCCACAGCCGCTGCGGATCATTGCAGTCGCGTATTTTCCGGGAAACATTCAACCGCGAGGGCGGATAATAGAATAAAAAAGGGACACCGTCGCCGGCATCCCTTTGTTCAGCTATGGCTATCGCCGCGCGGTGCTACTCGTCGGTTACCGGCTCGGCGATGATCTCGTCTTCCAACAATTCCTTGATGGAAAGCTTGATGCGGCCGCGTTGATCGACATCCAGGACCTTGACTTCCACTTCCTGGCCTTCTTTCAGATAGTCGGTCACATTCTCCACCCGCTCGTGGGCGATCTGGGAAATGTGCACCAGGCCATCCTTGCCGGGCAGGATATTGACGAAGGCGCCGAAGTCAACGATGCGGGCGACGGTACCTTTGTAAGTTGCACCGACCTCTGCCTCTGCGGTGATCTCTTCGATCATCGCCACGGCCTTGTCACGGGCACTCTGGTCCTGGCCAAAGACCCGCACCGCACCGCTGTCGTCAATGTCGACAGTCGCGCCAGAGGCCTCGGTAATGGCGCGGATGGTGGCGCCACCCTTGCCGATGATGTCACGGATCTTGTCCGCATCCACCTTCAGCGTCACCATGCTGGGCGCATTTTCGGACGTCACTTCGCGAGGCGCCGCGAGAACCACGTTCATCTGCCCCAGGATATGCAGGCGGGCCTGCTGTGCCTGTTGCAGGGCGATGTCCATGATCTGCTCGGTGATACCTTCGATCTTGATATCCATTTGCAGCGCGGTGACACCGGCGGCAGTGCCGGCCACCTTGAAGTCCATGTCACCGAGGTGATCCTCGTCACCCAGAATGTCGGTCAGCACGGCAAACTGGTTGCCGTCCTTGACCAGGCCCATCGCAATACCGGCCACCGGCGCCTTCAACGGCACACCCGCGGCCATCATGGCCAGCGAGCCAACGCAGACCGAAGCCATGGAGCTGGAACCGTTGGATTCAGTGATCTCCGAGACCAGGCGTATGGTGTAGGGGAACGATTCTTCATCGGGCAGTACCGCCGCCAGACCGCGCCGCGCCAACCGGCCATGGCCGACTTCACGGCGATTGGTGAAACCGACACGTCCCGCCTCACCCACGGAATAGGGCGGGAAGTTGTAGTGCAGCATGAATGGGTCGCGGCGCTCGCCTTCCAGCGCGTCGATGATCTGCGCGTCGCGGGTGGAGCCCAAGGTCACCGCGCCGATGGCCTGGGTTTCGCCGCGGGTAAACAGCGCCGAACCGTGTACCTTCGGCAGCACGTCCACCTCGCAGGCGATGGCCCGCACGGTACGGGTATCGCGGCCATCGATGCGCGGCTCGCCGGCCAGGATGCGCTTGCGCACCATGTTCTTCTCGACCGCCTTGAACACGTCCTTGACCTCATCGGCGGACGGTCCGCCCTCGACCGCGAGGGCCTCGACACAGGCCTTGCGGATTTCGCTGACACGCCCGTAACGCTCGGCTTTGTCAGTGATCCGGTAGGCTTCGCCCAGCTCGCTCTTGACCTGGCTTTCCACCGCGGCGGTCAATTCCTGGTTAACGGCGGCCGGCTCCCAATCCCAACGCGGCTTGCCTGCCTCGGCGACCAGTTCATTGATGGCCTGGATGACGACCTGCATTTCCTGGTGACCGTACAGAACGGCGCCCAGCATCTGGTCTTCCGACAGCTCCTGTGCCTCGGACTCCACCATCAGCACGGCATCGGCAGTGCCTGCAACCACCATGTTCAGTTTGCTGCCGGCAAGCTGCTCGTAGGTCGGGTTGAGGATATAACCATTGTGCTCGTCAAAGCCGACCCGCGCACCACCGATAGGCCCGTTGAAGGGGCAACCGGAAATGGCCAGCGCCGCCGAGGTGCCGATCATCGCCGGAATGTCCGGATCGATATGCTTGTCGGCCGACATGACCGTACAGATCACCTGTACTTCGTTCATGAAACCGTTCGGAAACAGAGGCCGGATGGGACGGTCGATCAGGCGCGAGGTCAGGGTTTCCTTTTCACTGGGCCGGCCCTCGCGCTTGAAGAAGCCGCCGGGGATCTTGCCCACGGAGTAGGTCTTTTCCTGGTAATGTACGCCCAGCGGGAAAAAAGGCATTCCCTCCTTGGCAGTTTTCTCGGCCACTACTGTCACCAGGACCGCGGTATTTTCAACGGTTACCAGAACCGCGCCCGTTGCCTGCCTGGCAATGCGTCCCGTTTCCAGCGTGACTGTGTGGCCACCGTACTGAAATGTTTTTGTTACTGGATTCACAATCTTTCTCCAATGCTATATATGACTACCGGGGCCATTGGCCCCGGTGAGTAGTACCGCTTATCGACGCAGACCCAGCCGCTTGATCAGATCAGCATAGCGCGCCATATTCTTGCGCTTGAGGTAGTCCAGCAGCTTGCGGCGCTGGTTAACCATGCGGATCAGGCCGCGACGGGAGTGGTGATCATGCTTGTGGGCCTGGAAGTGGTCCTGCAGTTGGATGATATTCGCTGTCAGCAACGCAACCTGTACTTCCGGAGAGCCGGTGTCACCTTCGCTCGTCTGGTACTCTTTGACGATCTCTGCTTTCTTTTCAGCTAGTAAAGCCATGTCGATTTCCTCGTAGTGAATCTGCCAGTACCACCCGCTGTCTGCCAGCCCGATGGTCATTCATGAAAGAGCCTGTCCGCGCAGATTTACAGACAGGTTCACGTCACCTCCCGGTGACTATCAGGCGACGCGGCGCAATCCGCCCATCGTCCAATATCTCGCCAACGCCCAGAAACTCGCCGGTTTCCAGTGCGACGCGCACCATACCACTATGGGGCGCATTTGGCACCAGTACCGGCTGGCCCTGGCGTATGTAGAAACCGCCGGATTCGCTCAGGCGCACCAGCGGCAAACCGCCCAGCGCCGCGTCCGCGGCCAACAGCAGGCTGTCCATCTGGGCGAGCTGTTCGTTGTTCTTCAGCGCCTCCAGCGTACCCATACTGACGCTGTCGGCCAGTGTGAACGGGCCGGCGCGGGTGCGCCGCAGCGCACTCACATGGGCGCCGCAAGCCAGCGCCTCGCCCAGGTCTTCCGCCACCGAGCGCACGTAGGTGCCCTTGCTGCACTCCATGCAGATATCCACCTCGGCCCGGGCGCCGGGCCGAAAAGCGCGCAGCTCCAGCCGGTGGATCGTGACCCGGCGGCGCTTGCGATCCACCTCCAGGCCCTTGCGCGCCAGCTTGTACAGCGGCTGGCCTTCATGCTTGATGGCCGAGTACATGGACGGCAGCTGTTCTATCTCGCCGCGGAAGGCCGCCAGCGCCGTCGCGACATCCGCCTCGCTGATGGCAGAGGCATCGCAGCTGGCCAGCACTTCGCCCTCGGCATCACCGGTACTGCGGGTCTCTCCCAGCACAAAGGTGCTGCTGTAGGCCTTGTCCGCGTCCAGCAAGTACTGGGAGAACTTGGTGGCCTCGCCAAAGCATAGCGGCAACACCCCGGTGGCCAGCGGATCCAGACTGCCGGTGTGACCTGCCTTGGCCGCCATATACAGCCACTTGGCGCGTTGCAGGGCCTGGTTGGAGCTCATTCCGACCGGCTTGTCCAAGACCAGGATACCGTCCAGCGGCCGCCCGCGGCGATTTCTGGCCACTAATTTTCCTCTCCGGACTCGTCATCACGCAAGCCCAGTTCCCGGTCCGCGGCAGCGGCGCGCCGGATCAGATCCTCCAGTTCCCGGCCGCGGCCCACGCTGCTGTCAAAATAAAATCGCAATTGGGGCACACTGCGCATATTGCTGTCCCGGGACAGCTGGCTGCGCAGAAAACCCGCCGCCTTGTTCAGCGCCTCACTGGCCTCTTTGGCCTCCTCTGCCGAGTCACTGCCCAGGCGGGTAAAGTAGACCCTGGCATAACCGAGGTCGCGACTCACATCGACACTGGTGATACTCACCATGCCCACTCGCGGGTCGCGAACCTCGTGCTGGATCAGGGCTGCGAGTTCGCGCTGCAGATAGTCGGCAACGCGCTGGGTACGACTGTATTCCTTCGCCATGATGAACCGCCTACAGGGAGCGGGCGAACTCCTTGACTTCGTAAACTTCGATCAGGTCACCCACCTTCACATCATTGTAGTTCTTGACGCCGATACCGCACTCCATGCCATTGCGCACTTCACTGGCTTCATCCTTGAAGCGGCGCAGGGATTCCAGTTCACCCTGGTAGATCACCACGTTGTCGCGCAACACCCGGATCGGGCGCGAACGGTAGACCGTTCCTTCAATCACCATGCAACCGGCGATCAGACCGAACTTGGGCGAACGGAACACGTCGCGCACTTCCGCGATACCGAGGATCTCTTCGCGCATCTCCGGTGCCAGCATCCCGGTCAGGGCCTGCTTCACATCATCGATCACGTCGTAGATCACGTTGTAGTAACGCAGGTCCACACCCTCGTTCTCGACCAGGCGCCGGGCAGAGTTGTCGGCCCGCACATTGAAACCAAAGACCACCGCGCCGGAGGTTATCGCCAGACTCACGTCGGTTTCGGTAATGCCACCGACCCCGCCTGCAACGATGTTGACCTGCACTTCCTCGTTGCCCAGTTCCAGCAGGGAGCTCTGGATGGCCTCCAGCGAACCGCGCACATCGGCCTTGACGACGACATTGAGTGTTTTCTTCTCGCCCGCCGTCATGCTTTCGAACATGTTGTCCAGTTTCGCTGCCTGCTGCCGCTGCAGCTTGGAGTCGCGGGTCTTTTCCTGGCGGTACACAGCCACTTCCCGGGCCCGCTTCTCGTTCTCGACCACGGCGAACAGATCGCCGGCATCGGGAGTACCGTCCAGCCCCAGGATTTCCACCGGAATACTGGGGCCGGCTTCCGTTACCGGCTGGCCGTTTTCATCCAGCATGGCCCGCACGCGGCCGTACTGCAGGCCGGCCAGGACCACGTCGCCCTGGCGCAGGGTGCCGTTCTGGACCAGCAGCGAGGCCACTGAACCGCGGCCCTTGTCCAGCCGCGACTCCAGCACGATGCCCTGGGCCGGCACATCGCGCGGCGCCTGCAGTTCCAGCACTTCGGCCTGCAGCAGGATTGCGTCCAGCAACTCGTCGATACCGTCGCCAGTGTGGGCGGAAACCGGAATGAACTGGGTATCGCCGCCCCAGTCTTCCGGAATCACGTCCTTCGCAGCCAGTTCGCTCTTGACCCGGTCGGGATCGGCGCCCTCCTTGTCCATCTTGTTGATTGCCACAATCAGCGGCACCTTGGCGGCGCGGGCATGCACCACCGCCTCTTCGGTCTGCGGCATCACGCCGTCGTCGGCGGCCACCACCAGAATCACGATGTCGGTGCTCTTGGCACCGCGGGCCCGCATCGCGGTAAACGCCGCGTGGCCGGGGGTGTCCAGAAACGAGATCATGCCGTGGCCGGTCTCCACATGGTACGCGCCGATGTGCTGGGTAATACCGCCCGCCTCGCCCGAAGCCACCTTGGCCTTGCGGATGTAATCCAGCAGTGAGGTCTTGCCGTGGTCGACGTGGCCCATCACCGTCACTACCGGGGCCCGCGGTTCGGGGCTTCCCTCGTGCAGGGACAGCGTCTCCTCCAGTTTTTCTTCCAGCGCGTCGGCACTGATCAGCTTGGGCTTGTGACCCATTTCCTCAACCACCAGGATCGCCGTGTCCTGGTCGATCATCTGGTTGATGGTCGCCATCACGCCGAGCTTCATCAGCTCCTTGATCACTTCACCGGCCTTGACGGACATCTGTTGGGCCAGGCCACCGACCGAGGTCATGTCGGCCAGCTCTACTTCGTACACCTTGCGCTCAGTGGGCATTTCAAATCCATGTTTGGAGTGTTCAGCGTGAGCACTCTTCATCTTCTTGCGCCCGCCGCGACGGCGCATCATGCCGGACTCGGCTGCTTCCAGATCCGACAGGGACAGGTTGTGACCGCGCTGCTTGCCACGGCCGGCACCGGGTCCGCCGCGATCCAACCGGCCCTTGACGGCCTTGCGGCGCTGCTCATCAGTCTGGGTGGGCGCTTCATGCAGGCGCTTGGGACGCTTGGCGACCTCTTTCTCGCGCTCTGCCTTGGCGGCGGTTTCCTCCTTGACGCGTTCCTCTTCGGCCTTGCGGGCTTCGACGGCCGCCTTGCGGGCTGCCGCTTCCTCGGCCTCGCGGGCCATCCGGCGCGCAGCCGCACGTTGCCGCAACACCTCGGGGTCCAGGTCTTTTTCGTCCTCAGGCTCCAACTCGGGCTCAGGTTCGGGTTCCGGCACGGCTTCGGCCACTGCCGCGGCAGCCTCGCGCTCTGCCTCCACCCGGGACGCTTCAGCCGCCGCCGCGGCGGCGTCGGCAGCCTCCTGTTCTTCCGCCTCACGCCGGGCCGCAGCCTCCGCCGCCGCCACGTCCTGCAACTCGGATTGCGCATCCGAGGCATCGCGTTTGACGTAGGTACGTTTTTTGCGCACCTCGACGTTGACTGTTTTCTTGCCCTGGGAACTGGAGGTCCGCAGAGTGCTCAAGGTCTTGCGCTTGAGCGTGATGCGTTTCGGCGCAGCGGTGGATTCACCGTGGCTGCGCTTCAGATACGCCAGCAGTGTCTGCTTGTCCTCTTCCGACACGGCTTCCTCGGCAGACGCGTGGGGCAGGCCCGATTCCTTCATCTGCGTCAGCAGACGTTCAACGGATGCCCCCACGGTTTCTGCGAGTTGCTGTACTGTCACCTGCGCCATGCAATAATCTCCTTAATCCCTTGAAGCCCGGATGCCCTAGTACTGCAACCCGGAAATACTGAAACATGAAAGCGCGTCTTCGCACCCATGGCGGCGTTGCAAGCCTTGCCATGAATGCGAATCCATCACTTTCATCTTGTTCCACTATTTCCGGGTTGCAGTACTAGTGATTCAGCCCCATTCGGGCCTATTCACTTTCCTCGGCAAACCAGGGTGCGCGCGCCGTCATGATCAACTCGCCCGCGCGCTCTTCCGTCATTTCCGGGATATCCATCAAATCTTCCACGCCCAGCTCTGCCAGATCCTCCATGGTGACCACCGCGCGGCTTGCCAGCACATAGGCGAGATGGCGGTCCATGCCCTCCATCTCCAGCAGGTCGGCCGCCGGCTCATTGGCACCGAGCTGCTCCTCCGAGGCAATGGCCTGGGTCAGCAGGGCGTCCTTGGCGCGGGCGCGCAGCTCTTCGGCGATGTCTTCATCGAAGCCTTCGACTGCAGTCATCTCTTCCAGCGGCACGTAGGCCACCTCCTCGAGCGTGGTAAAGCCCTCTTCCACCAGGATCTCGGCGACTTCGTCGTCGATATCCAGCTGTTCCACGAACATCTGGATCACTTCTCCTGATTCCGAATCGTGCTTCTCGGCGGCTTCCTCGATACTCATCACATTGATGGTCCAACCGGTCAGCTCACTGGCCAGGCGCACATTCTGGCCGGAGCGGCCAATGGCCTGGGCGAGGTTGTCCTCGGCCACCGCCACATCCATGGTGCCGCTGTCTTCGTCCACCACGATGGACTCAACCTCGGCGGGCGACATCGCGTTGATCACCAGCTGGGCCGGATTGTCGTCCCACAGCACGATATCCACCCGCTCGTTGTCCAGTTCATTGGAGACCGCCTGCACCCGGGAGCCGCGCATGCCGACGCAGGCACCCACAGGATCGATGCGCTGGTCATTGGTCTTGACCGCGATCTTGGCCCGGGAACCCGGATCCCGCGCCGCGGCACGGATCTGGATCACTTCCTCGGCGATCTCGGGTACCTCGATCTTGAACAGTTCGATCAGCATTTCCGGACAGGAACGGCTCAGCATCAGCTGTGGGCCGCGGGTCTCGGCGCTGATCTCCTGCAGGATGGCCCGCACACGGTCGCTGACCCGGAAGGTTTCACGCCCCACCAGCTGGTCCCGCGGCAGCAGGCCCTCGGCATTGTTGCCCAGGTCGACGATGACATTGTCCCGGGTTACCTTCTTGACCGTACCCGCGACCAGCTCGCCCACCCGATCGCGGTACTGATCGACCACCTGGGCCCGCTCGGCGTCGCGCACCCGCTGCACGATGACCTGCTTGGCGGTCTGGGCGGCAATGCGGCCGAAACCCACGTTGTCTATTGTCTCTTCGTAGATGTCGCCCGGCTTGAGGTTGGGGTCCTTCTCCACCGCTTCCTCGGTAGTAAACTGGGTACCCAGCAGCGCCATCTCGTCGTCCGGCACCACCAGCCAGCGGCGCACGGTCACGTAGTCGCCGGTCTTGCGATCGATCATGACTTCGATGTCGGCATCTTCGTCATAGCGCTTCTTGGTAGCCGTTGCCAACGCCAGTTCGATCGCGTCAAAGATGATGTCTTCCGACACCCCTTTTTCGTTCGAAACGGCTTCCGCCACCAACAGAATTTCCTTTGTCATTTATTGCCTCGCCAGTTCACTGACCGCACCGGGGATGCGGGGATGAATACGCGCTTTCTCAATCGCGCTGTAGGGTAACAAATACTCGTGGTCGTCTACCTGCACCACCACATCCTCACCCTCGATACCTCGTAATATGCCCTTGAAATTGCGCCGCCCTTCAAACGGTCTGCGCAGACGCAACTCCACGGTCTCGCCTGCAAAGGCCGGATACTGCTCCAGGCGGAACAACAGACGGTCCATGCCCGGTGAAGACACCTCCAGGGTGTACTCGCCGGCGATGGGATCTTCCACGTCCAGAACCCCGCTGAGCTGGCCGCTCACCGCGGCACAGTCGTCCACCGAGATGCCGTCTTCACCATCAATATAGACGCGCAGCACACTGTGCTTGCCCTGGGACAGGTATTCCACGCCCCACAGCTCATAGCCGAGCGCGACTACTGAAGGCTCCAGCAGCTGGAACAGTTCCTGTTGTTTGGTCGCCACACCTACTCCCGTACAACCCGTGTCCGGGCTTTTTCCGCAGAAACGAAAAAGCCCCATGAAGGGGCTTTTACGAAGCGTGCCGCCATGATTCGGAGCGGACGACACGCAATTGGTAACGGAGGCCGGACTGCAACCGACGCGCTTCACCTGGCCTTGCCAGACCCCGGCAGAAACCAGGGCCCATAATGCCTGTGGCTTCTGCGAAGCACCGCTAATCAATTTGGTAGCGGGGGCCGGATTTGAACCGACGACCTTCGGGTTATGAGCCCGACGAGCTACCAGGCTGCTCCACCCCGCATCAAAACGTCCTCGAAATGAAGGCCCCTTGGCACTTCACTGTGGGTAGTGAATGTTACCCCTACCCAAATTCGAGGCTGTGCATTATAGGTAGCGGCACCGGTGCGGTCAACCGCCGAGGGCCCGAAAAGCACTAATATTTCATGGCCGGCCGCTGCGCCTTCAACCCTGTTCAACCACCGCCTGGTCGATCGCGCCAAAGATGCTGGCCCCGGCCGCATCCAGCATTTCCAACCGTACCTGATCACCGAACTGCATGAAGCGGGTACTGGGCTTGCCATCGCGAATGGTCTCTATCATGCGGATCTCGGCGATACAGCTGTAGCCGGCGCCACCGTCGGCGACAGGACGTCCCGGCGAACCGTCCGCATCCTTGTTCGATACCGTACCCGAGCCGATAACAGTGCCCGCCCCCAGCGGCCGGGTCTTCGCCGCATGGGCCACCAGCGTCGGAAAATCAAAGGTCATGTCCACACCGGCATCGGCCCTGCCAAACGGACTGCCGTTGTAGGACACCAGCAGCGGCAGGTGCAGCCGGCCGCCGTCCCAGGCATCGCCCAGTTCGTCCGGGGTGACACAGACCGGACTGAAGGCACTGGATGGCTTGGACTGGAAGAAACCGAAGCCCTTGCCCAGCTCGGCCGGAATCAGGTTGCGCAGGGAGACATCGTTCACCAGCATCACCAGCTGGATCGCGGCAGCGGCCTGTTCGCGGCTGGCGCCCATCGGCACATCCCCGGTAATCACCGCGACCTCGCCCTCAAAATCGATCCCCCAGTCGGTATCCGCCATCACGATCGGATCGCGGGGACCGAGGAAACTGTCCGAGCCACCCTGATACATCAGTGGATCAGTCCAGAAACTGTCCGGCATTTCCGCGCCGCGCGCCTTCCGCACCAGTTCCACGTGATTGACGTAGGCCGAACCATCTGCCCACTGGTAGGCACGGGGCAGCGGCGAGGCGCAGAGGCTTTCGTCGAAGGCTTCACCGGCGCCACCGTTGACCTGCTCGCTCAAGGATTCCAGTAGCGGCCGCTGTTGTTCCCAGTCGTCCAGTGCAGCCTGCAGGGTCATGCCGGCCCGCAAACAACGCTGCAAATCGGTGGAGACCACCACCAGAGTGCCGTCACGGCCCTGCTTCAAGGATGCCAGCTTCATTGTTTTGCGCCCTCCTTTTCTGGCTGCTTGCCACCCACGACACCGCGCGCAACCTGCTCCCGCTCAATGGATTCGAACAGGGCCTTGAAATTGCCCTCGCCAAAGCCATCGTCGTCCTTGCGCTGAATGAATTCGAAGAAGACCGGCCCCAGCACATTGGCAGAAAATATCTGCAACAGCAGACGCGGTTTCTCGCCGTCGGTAGAGCCGTCCAGCAGGATGCCCCGGCTCTGCAGTTCCGCCACCGGTTCACCGTGGCCGGGAAGCCGCTCTTCCAGCATCTGGTAATAGGTTTCCGGGGGCGCCGGCATGAACTTCGTGCCCGCCGCCTTGAGGCGGTCGTAGCAGGCCAGAAGATCGTCGCAGGCAAAGGCAATGTGCTGGATGCCCTCGCCGTTGTAGGCCATCAGGAATTCCTCGATCTGGCCGCCACCCTTGGCCTCTTCGTTCAGCGGGATACGGATCTTGCCGTCGGGCGCAGTCATCGCCTTGGACAGCAGCCCGGTATACTCGCCCTTGATGTCGAAATAGCGGATCTCGCGGAAGTTGAACAGCTCCTCGTAATAGCGGGCCCAATAGCCCATGCGCCCCCGATAAACGTTGTGGGTCAGGTGATCCAGGGTATGAAAGCCCAGCCCCGCCGGCTTGCGCTCCACTCCCTCGAGCCAGTGAAAGTCGATGTCGTAGATGCTCTGCCCTTCGGCATAGCGGTCGATCAGGTACAACGTGGCCCCG
This sequence comes from Kineobactrum salinum, assembly GCF_010669285.1. Taxonomy (GTDB): domain Bacteria; phylum Pseudomonadota; class Gammaproteobacteria; order Pseudomonadales; family Halieaceae; genus Kineobactrum; species Kineobactrum salinum. The sequence goes on from NZ_CP048711.1 coordinate 1,234,909, forward strand.
CCGATACCCTTGATCGCCGGCAGGCGCAGCTCCATCGGCCCGGTCTCCACCTGTACCGGCTGGGCACCTTTCTCCAGCGCCCAGTTGTAGGCCAGAGTGGCGTCCTTGACCCGGAATGCCATGCCGCAGGCCGAGGGACCGTGTTCCCGGCCGTAATACCAGGCGGGGCTGCCGGGCTCGTAGTTGGTCACGAAATTGATGTCGCCCTGGCGCCAGAGTGCGACATCCTTGGTGCGGTGCACCGCCACCTGGGTAAATCCCATCGTTTCGAACACTGGCTCCAGCACACCCTTGTCCGGCGCGGTGAATTCCACGAACTCGAAGCCATCCAGGCCCATGGGGTTTTCAAACAGGTCTGCCATCCGGCACCTCCATATGTCATTGATCAACCGCCCGGCGATGCCGGGGCGATACTCAGCCGCAGTATACCGGCACCCGCAATTTAGTTACAAGTGAAACTAAATTGCGGGTGCCGCCGCCCTTCAGCCTTCGTTCACGCCCGCGGCAATGCGATCACCGATCTCCCTGTCGATATTGCGCCAGTACTCAAAGGCCCGCTCCAGCACCGGCGCCGTCACACCGTTCCTGAGATGACCGACGACATTGGCAACCAGGCGGGCGCGGGCGGCATCATCCATGACCTCCCGCACCAGGGTGCGCGGCTGGCCGAAGTCGTCATCGTCTTCACGCAGCATATAGGCCGCGCGCACCATGTCGCCGCTGGCAGGCCAGGTTTCGGTGGGAGGATAGCGGTCGCCGTCGGCCTTCGGTCCACCCTTGGAGTTGGGGGCGTAGACCGGGTCCGACACATTCTGGACCCGCATCGCACCGTCCTTGCTGTAGCTGTGCACCGGCGCCTGCGGCCTGTTCACCGGGATCTGCTTGTAGTTGACCCCCAGCCGGGCGCGGTGGGCATCGGCATAGGCGAAGATGCGTCCCAACAGCATCTTGTCGGGACTCACGCCAATGCCGGGCACCAGGTTGTTGGGCTCGAAGGCAGCCTGCTCGATTTCCGTGTGGTGGTCGGTCGGGTTCCTGTTCAGTGTGAGCTTGCCCACCTCCATCAGCGGGTAATCACCGTGGGGCCATACCTTGGTCAGGTCAAAGGGGTTGAAGCGGTAGGTCTCTGCCTCTTTGAACGGCATGATCTGCACCTTCAGGGTCCAGCTCGGATACTCGCCTCGCGCGATGGCCTCATGCAGGTCACGGGTGTGGTAGTCGCCGTCGGTGCCGGCCAGGCGGTCGGCCTCCTCCTGGGTCAAAAAATCAATGCCCTGGTCAGTTTTGAAATGGTATTTGACCCAGAATTTTTCACCCGCGGCATTGACCCAAAGGTAGGTGTGGCTGCTGTAGCCGTTCATGTGGCGCCAGCTGCGGGGAATACCGCGGTCACCCATCAGCCAGGTGACCTGGTGGGCCGACTCTGGCGACAGGGTCCAGAAATCCCACTGCATGTCGTGGTCCCGCAGGTTGGTATCCGCACGCCGCTTCTGGGAGCGGATAAAGTGCTGGAACTTCATCGGGTCGCGAATGAAAAACACCGGAGTGTTGTTTCCCACCATGTCGTAGTTGCCCTCGGTGGTGTAGAACTTGAGCGAGAAGCCGCGCGGGTCGCGCCAGGTATCCGGGCTGCCGCGCTCGCCCGCTACGGTGGAAAAGCGCTGCAGCACGTCTGTACAGGTGCCGGGCTGGAAGACCGCCGCTTTGGTGTAGGCGCTGACATCGCCGGTGACTTCGAACCGGCCGAAGGCACCGCTACCCTTGGCGTGGGGCTGGCGCTCCGGAATTCTTTCGCGGTTGAAGTTGGCCATCTGCTCGATCAGGTAGTGATCGTGCAGCAGAATAGGACCATCGGGGCCAATGGTCAGGGAGTGTTCGTCGCTCGAGACCGGTATGCCGGCGTCGTTGGTGGTGGGCTTGTGGTTTTGATCGGTCATTAAATAACTCCATGGTGGTTGTGAGTCGGCGTTGCATGCTGCTCACAGGCGCCGGATTTCCTCCCAGATCATTCCCCCGCACCGGTCTACACTGCTAGTTTACGAGGACAGGGATGTTGACTCCCGTTTACAGTGTAGTACATCGGCGCCAGCACCCTGTCTGAATTTCCGTCCAGCCGGCAGTACCGGCCCAATCGAAGAGAGGCCATCATGACAACACAGATGCGCGCGATGCGCTTGCTTGCGCCAGGGCAGGCACTGGAACCGGCAGTGCTGCCGCTGCCCGTGCCCGGTCCCGGGGAATTGCTGTTGCAGGTACTCGCCTGCGGGGTGTGCCGCACGGACCTGCACATCGTCGACGGCGAACTCGGTGAACCGGTACTGCCGCTGATTCCAGGCCATGAAATCGTCGGCCGGGTCGTAGCCACCGGGGCCGATGTCGAGGGCTTCGTCGAGGGCGAACAGGTCGGCGTTCCCTGGCTGGGGTGGACCTGCGGCCACTGCGACTACTGTCTGAGCGGACGCGAGAACCTGTGTCCGGAGGCACGATTTACCGGCTACACGCGCGCGGGAGGCTATGCGGAATTTACCGTCGCCGATGCCCGCTACTGCTTTCCGGTGCCGGGACTCACTGCCCAGGAGGCCTCCCCGCTGCTGTGTGCCGGCCTGATCGGCTACCGTGCCTGGCGCATCGCCGGTGGTGCTGAGCTGCGCCACCTGGGCATCTATGGCTTTGGCGCCGCCGCCCATATTCTGGCCCAGGTCGCGGTTGCCCAAGGCCAGCGGGTGTACGCCTTCACCCGTCCCGGAGACCACACCGCGCAAGCGTTCGCGCGCCGGCTGGGTGCGGTGTGGGCCGGTGATGCCGACCAGCCGCCACCCGCTGTTCTGGACGCCGCAATCCTGTTTGCCCCGGTGGGCGAGCTGGTCCCCCTCGCGCTGGCCCAGGTACGTCCGGGCGGGCGGGTGGTGAGCGGCGGCATTCACATGTCCGATATCCCGTCCTTCCCCTACCGGTTATTATGGCAGGAGCGCAGCCTGCACTCGGTAGCCAACCTGACGCGCCGGGACGGCATAGACTTTCTGGCACTGGCCCCCACCGTACCGGTGCGCACCGAAACCGTGGCCTACTCCCTGGAGCAGGCCAATGAAGCCCTGGATGACCTGCGCAACGGCCGCCTGAGTGGCGCGGCAGTACTGCTGCCCTGACCGCAACGCCAGCACAATGTGAACCGGGTTGACCGGATCCGGGATCGGCCTGTTACTATCCTTGTAAAGCAGCGAGGAACACATAGATGATCGTCGAACAGATCTGGACTGGCAACGCCTACCGCAATTTCAATTACCTGATCGCCTGCCCGGAAACCGGCGAGGCGATGGCGGTGGATCCGCTGGACCATGAAAAATGCCTGGCGCGGGCCCGCGACCTGGGCTGGCAGATCACCCAGGTTCTCAATACCCATGAACACTTGGACCACACCGGCGGCAACAGCGAAGTGATCGCCGCCACCGGCGCGAGACTGCTGGCCCACGCCAACGCCGGCAGCAGTATTGCAGGGGTGGACCGCGGCCTGCAGGCAGGCGATACCGTCAAGATTGGCCGCACCGTCGAGCTGGAGGCGCTGGATACGCCCGGCCACACCATGAGCCATGTATGCCTGCTCTCACATACCGACACGCCGGCGCTGTTCTGCGGAGACACACTGTTCAATGCGGGCGCAGGCAACTGCCACAATGGCGGTCACCCGGAAGAACTGTATGAAACGTTCGCTGGACAACTGGCGCGTCTGCCCGACACTACCCTGATCTACCCCGGCCACGACTACATCGCCAACAACCTCAAGTTCACGCTGGACCGGGAAAAAGACAATCAGCAGGCGCAGCAGCTGTTGCAGGACGTCGGGGAGCAGGATCCGGCCGCCGCCCTGGTCACCACTATCGCCATGGAGAAGGAGATCAACACTTTCTTCCGGTTGTACAGTCCCAGCGTGATTGCCGGGCTGCGGGAAGCGTTCCCGGAACTGCCGCCGGACCCCGGTCCGCGCACGGTATTTCTGAAGCTCAGGGAATTGCGCAACAGTTGGTAGCGAAGGGCAGCTTGTCCGGAGGAGCACAATGAGAATCGAGGAATTGGCCAGCAACTGGGAAGCCGAGGCAACCGGTGAAGTGGCCCTGTTTGAATACGCGGTGCAGTTGCCGCTGGACGATGCCGCCAAACTGGAAGCGCTGACGGAGCTGTTTCCGCGCCGCAACCGCCAGCAACTGATCTCCGAATTGCTGTCAGCGGCGATGGATGACCTGGTTTCCTGCCTGCCCTACGTCCAGGGCGAGCGAATTATTTCCAGGGACGAGATGGGGGACCCGATCTACGAGGATGTCGGACTGACTCCGGCCTATCTCCGGCTCGCCCAGCAGCACAGGCGCCGGCTGCAAGGCGACATGGAAGAATAGATCAGCTTCGCTCAGACCTATTCAACACCACAACAGTCAGAGCCGGCAGCATGGTCAGGGTCACCAAAGTGGAGCCAATAATCCCGGCCATGACGATGACGCCGACCCCCCGGTACAATTCGCTGCCGGCGCCCGGCAAAAATACCAGCGGTGCCAGCCCGGCGATGGTTGTCATGGTTGAAATCGCGATGGGCCGCAAACGCGAACTCACCGCTTCGCGCACGGCTTCTACCGGTTTCATGGCTTCCTCTTTCAGGTTGCTCAGCGCCCGATGCACAATCAGAATCGGGTTGTTTACCACGGTGCCCATCAGAATCAAAAAGCCCAGCATGGAAATCATGTCGAAGGGCTGCCTGATGACGCCCAGGCCAAGAGCAGCGCTGATGCTGCCAACCAGGTTGAGTACTGCCAGCCCGGCAATGCCACCAGCCACTCCGAGCGGGATTGTCGCCAGGATGAGTAACGGGTAGCCCCAATGGCTGAAAATGGCGACCATCAACAGGTAAACGATAACCAACGCGACACCATAATTGCGACTCAGGGAGTCCCTGGTGGCGTCCAATTGATCGGCCGCTCCAGATATATTCAGTGTCACTCCGGCAGGAACCTGGCCGCTATCGCGCAGGTACTGGACTATCTCATCACGCACCACGCCAACCCCCGTTTCCAGCGCCACTGAGCGGGGCGGAATAATATTGAGCGTCACCGTGCGCCGGCCATCAAGCCTGCGGATACTGCTGGTATCCACAGTTTCGACCGTTCGGGCAAAATCGGACAGGGGCAGCGTGCCATACTCTGGCACGTGGATAGCGATTCCCCCAATGCAGCGACATCGGCGTCGGGTCCCTGCTGACTGTAGAGATAGATGTCAACTTTATCGTCCGCCATGAAGAATTCACTGGTGAAGGCCCCATCCGTCAGAGCAGCCACGCTAAAGCCAATGCCTTCAGTGGACAGGCCCAGCTCTGAGGCGCGTTTCCAGTCCGGCCTGATTTCGAGTAGTGGCTGCCCCAGCGAGAGGCTGCCGGGCCGGGTCTGGATACTCGGGTTATCGAAAACGACTTCGGCCCTGGCGTATGCTGCCCGGGCTACAGCGAACAAATCCGCCAGCTCGGCGCCGGAGATGTCAAGGTTGACACTGCGGGTGCCGCCATCATTGCTGCTGATGATGGAACCCCTTGTGACGAAGGCCCGCATTCCCGGATAGGACTCATAGCGTTCGGCCAGAATGCCCGTCAACGCGTCGATATGGCCGGGATTCGTCGATTCGGTGATGATCATCAACTCCTGGGCTGCGATAAAAAGATTGAAGAACTTGAGCGCAGGTACGTCTGACTGGCCACCGGCAAAATCGTCAGGGTCCGCGCCGAGGTGAGGCGTGAAGTACTGTTGCAACTCGAGCCCGATGTCTTCCATCGTCGCCATATTGTAGCCTGGTGGCGGGGTCATGAACGCGAAGGCCCTCGCTTCCTCTCCCTCAGGGAGATATTCCGCCTCTGGTGTCAACAGCACCACGATTGCAATGCTGATCGCAAACGCGGTGACGATGGTGATACATCGCCGCCGGGTCGTCGCCATGAGCCAGCCGATACGATCCGTCACCCATGTCTGCCAGGGAGGGGACTGGTCACTGTTGTGCCTGGCATCACTTCGGGTATCCGTGCCCAACAGCCGCACGCTGGCTGCGGGGATCACGGTAACGGCTACCAGCATGGATGCCAGGATAGACGCCGATATGGCCACCGCAACATCAGAGTAGAGCTGCCCTGCCTCTTCGACGATAAAGATCACCGGCAGAAAGACCATCACCGTGGTCAGCGTGGAGGCGAGCACGGCAGGCCAGACCTTTTGCACACCGGCGACCGCCGCCGGCAGCGGTTTGAGCCCCCTGCGCCGTTCCAGCACGATGCTTTCCAATACCACAATGCTGTTGTCCAGCGTCATGCCGATAGCAAAGGCGACACCGGCCAGAGAAATGACATTGATGGTTCGTCCCGCCAGCAACAGGCCGAGGAAGGCAGCAATGGTACAGATGGGAATCCCCACTACGCCCAGCGCCGTGGTGCGGATGGAGCGCAGGAATACGAACATGATGGCCATTGCGAGCAGGGCACCCAGACCCAGGTTTTTCCAGACATTGAAAACCGAGTCCTCGACGTAACCCACGTCGTCAGCGGTCAGTTGCAAAGTCATCCCTGAGGGTTGAGCAACTCCTGGTTTATCAGTTCCACCTCCTGCATCATCGCCTGTTTAATGGCGATGACATTGGAGCCGCTCTCCCGGCGTATAGCCAGACTGATAACCGGGCTGCCGTTGACGTAATTCATGTCACGGATACTGAAATGACCCAGGCCAACGTCGGCCACGTCAGACAGGTAGGTAATGCCATCGCCGTGGCGGTCCAGGATCAGGTTCCGAAGATCGTCCAGCTCCTCGAACCGGCCCACCGTGCGCAGCAGATACCGGCGTTTTCCGCTCTCCACTTCTCCCCCGGATATGTCCCGGTTTCTGTTTCGTATCGCATCGCGAACCTGGAGCGGTGTCAGCTCCCGCTCTGCCAGACGTTCCGGGTGCAGATGGATCTGTATTTGCCGCTCGGCCCCGCCTCCCACGCTGACTTCGGAAACCCCGGCAACGCCGGACATGCGTGGCCGGACATTGTCTTCGATGTAATCCCGCATCATGTCCATATCCAGGCCCTGCGGATTGCCTTGCATCGGCGCGACACGGAAATACATGAAGGCACTGTCAGAGAACGATGTGGCATAGACGCCGGGTTCGTCCACATTCTCCGGATAACTGGGCACCTGGGTGAGAGCGTTATTGACGCGAATCAGCGTCTCATTGAGATCCACGCCAAAGGGAAATTCGAGCTCAATCTCGGCGGTGGCAAAGTTGGCGGTGCTCTGCATTCTCTGCAGGTAGGGAATATTGCGCAGATATTCCTCTTGTTCGACAATGATTTCCTTTTCCACATCCTGGGGCGTGGCGCCGGGCCAACTGGTACGAATGGAGATGGTGCGCACCTCCAGATCCGGTATCATTTGCACCGGAATCCGGATTGCGGCAACGATGCCAAGAAGACAGACAATCAGGACAGCAACGGCAACCAGAATACCGTGGCGGACGATAAGGGCAAACATCACTGCCCCCCTGCGTTCGGGTTGGCCTCGGTCAACCTTTCCAGGCTTACCGTGATATCGTCCTGCAGGGCCTCATTGCCTCGCGTGACCACTATGTCCCCGCGCTTAGCCCGGATTTTATTTCCAGCCAACCGTTATTGCTGATGCCCGGGTCAACCCGTACTTCTGTCGCGGTGCCTGTCGAGCCGGCTTCAGAGGCTCCGCTGACACGCCACACGGTCACCCGGCCGTCCGGGTAGCGAATCAACGCATCGCGCGGAACCTGGACACCTGACCGCTCCATTCCCAGCTGCAAGAGTCCGGAGGTGGCCATTCCGGGGATCAGGGCGGGAATATTGTGCGGCGGGCTGATCCGGATTAGAAAGGTACGTGCACCGATCTCGCTCAGTGGAACCTTGCGATGAATAGAGCCGGTGAATACCTGCTCAAAGTGGGGATCAAAACGCAATTGCACCCGCGCCGACTCCGAGACCCGGGAAAAATACCGTTGTGGCACCTGGAAATCGATCCACAGTGGATGGGTAGCCACCAGGCCCATCAGGTCCTCGCCCGGCGCCACCCATTGGCCGACATCCATGTTTCGCGCACTGATGACGCCGTCATACGGCGCGTGGATGCGGTGCCGGACCACTTCCGCTTCCAGCCACTGAAGGTTGGCTTGAGCGACACCCAGAGCCGCGCGCTGTATCCGCTCCTGTGCTTCCAGCGCACGCACCTCGCTTTCAGCAATAGCGCCATCCCGCAGCGATTGAGCCTCCCGCAATCGCCTTTCACTGTCTTGCCATTGCGCCCGGACTCTGAGCAGATTCGCCTGAGCCTGATCCCGGTCGATACGCACCAGTTCATCATCCAGTTCCACCAGTACTGCGCCGGCTTCCACGCTATCACCCACATCAACCGCCAACTGCCGAATCAGGCCGGAGACCTCGGTAGACAGCCGGGAGTGGCGCCCCGCCACGACAGAGCCGGTAAGCGGAACCGACTCGATCAATGGAGACTCCACAACCCGGATTGCTTCAACACCTGGCGGCGCCTGGGAATATCCGGCCGCGGCGTAGCCGAGGAGGCCAACCGTAATCAGGAACAATACCCGCGCCCGAGAGCGAAGCAGGCGCGGTGCCTGGTCGGGAATTTTGCCTATGTCCAGGTTCATGCTGATGGTCATCTCCAAAGCAACTTGAGGCTGAAATTTCGCCAGCCAGGCACTGGCTCACAGGCGAGAACAATATGGCAAGGCAATGGCATCCCTGAATGCCCGAATATATTGAATGGCTGCCTGTTTCTCCGAGCACCCGGATTCCTGCTTTGGAGGCATGGATTTTGGGGATACAATCTGCAGTGAGGAGTTTGTTGACAGGTACAGACAGATGAACGAATCGGAGAAGCAGGAACTGGCCTCCTTGATCGGCAAATTTGCACGGCAAGAAGGTGTCAATGCGACACCAATTCCCGGCGTGTTCTCGTTCAAGGCCAGCACTACCGAACGGCTTACTCCCAGCGTATACGACCCCTCGTTGTGTATCGTGGCGCAGGGTCGTAAACAGGCAATGCTGGGAGAGGAGATCTATTACTACAATCCCTCGGACTATCTGGTGGTGTCCGTCGATCTGCCAATGATCGGCCAGGTCACCGAGGCTTCGACAGACAATCCCTATCTCTGCATGAAGATCAGGCTGGATTTCCAACAGATTTCCGAACTGCTGGTCCGCGACATGGACACTCACGGCAGCAAGCCATTACCCAGAACCCGGGGTCTCTTTGTTGGCAAGGTTGAGGAGCCAATGAGCGAAAGCGTCTTGCGGCTGGCGCGACTGCTGAATAGCCCGGAAGATATTCCTGTTCTGGCGCCAAGCATGATCAGGGAAGTGTACTATCGCTTATTGCGCAACAATTACGGCAGTACGATGGTCCATACGGCGCTCAAGGGCAGTAACATGCAGCGCATTGCCTCCGTGATCCGAAAGCTCAAAGCTGAACTGGATCAACCGATAAGTGTGAAAGCTCTGGCCGAACTGGCCAACATGAGCGTTTCAACCTTCCACCTCCACTTTAAGTCGGTAACAGCCATGAGTCCGCTGCAGTTCCAGAAACGGCTGCGCCTGATAGAGGCACGGCACCTGATGTTGTCACGTGACCTGGATGTTGCCGCCACGGCGTACCAGGTCGGCTATGAAAGCCCGTCCCAGTTCAGCCGCGAGTACGCCCGCATGTTTGGCAAGCCGCCCGGACGGGATATCAGTCAACTACGTCAGCACGTCCATCCACAAGCAATGAACCTGAACGAGCAGCACTTTGCAGCCAGCTAAACGGGCAGCAATTGGTCATGCCCAATTCACAGGCCATTGGCCTGCATGTTGGCATACAAGCTCGGCCCCGCTGGAAGTTCTCTGAGCTGACATCATAACGTCACACGCATATGGCAGAGTTGCCGTACTTGAAGTCCATAGAAGGAGTACGACGATGGGACTGAGTTTCTGGCAGATTGCGTTGGTGGTGGTTCTGTTCCTGCTGTTGTTCGGCCGGGGCAAGATTCCACAACTGATGACGGACCTGGCGCAGGGCATCAAGAGCTTCAAGAAGGGTGTGGAAGCAGACGAGCCGGAGCAGGCCAGGAGCGATGATCGTTTGACCGGGACAATAGACACCCGGCCTCAGCCGGCAAACACCCGACCAGTCGAAGAAAACTAGAAGAAAACCGATGGCCCTGGGGCTTGCGTCTGCGAGCCCTTTGATTGATACGGCTTTTTCCCTACCCTGCCTGCATTGCATCTATAATTTATAGCTTCGGTTCGATTCGCCAACACAGACGGCCGTCCCTGGCCGAATACTGTTAAACAGAACGTTGCAACAGCCGGATCAGCTGTTTTAAACCACGTTTGCGGCACTTGTCCGCAAACGTAGTCACAAGCTAAGCAAGACTGTTTTCCAACAGCCTATCAGGCTTCCAGAAGATGATCGCGTTGCTCATGCTGTTTGCGCGTGCGACGACGAAGCACCACCACGTTCAGCAGGCCCGCGCTCATCAGCAACAGAGAGCTGGCAACCGGTACTGAACTCATCTGGACGTCCATCATGTAATTGTAGGACGCAGCATCGCCCACTGGGCCTTTGCCGCCTACAATCAGGGTGTAGAACCCCGCATCCTGCAGGGAGATATCACTCAGCAGCGAGTCCAGTCCAAAGATACTGGTGCCCGCCACATAACTGGCAGCACCAATGTCTCCGCTATTGTTGAACAGGCCCGCGAGAAGATCAAAATTGGAGATCTCACCGTAATAGAGACTGAAACCGCCATTGAAATCATCTGTACTGCTGACCCCGACAGACAAGGTTTGCCCGGCTGTGGCATCGAAGCCCCACAGATTGAGCTGTTGTTCGCCGAACTGGTTGAGACCGAACCCGGGGTTTGCCCAGGAATCATTGCTGGTAACCGTTCCGGCGTAGCTGCCGGAGCCAAGTATTTCACCAAAGTAGTGCATCGGAAGGGCTTGTGCTCCGCTGGCAGCGGCCAGCAATACACATGCGGTAAGGAGCTTTTTCATGAATGTAATTCCTTTTGGAAAAGTGTTTTTAATGAGAGGCTGTTACAGAATGCCTTCGTTCCAGGGACCAGTGATGGCGAAGGTAATGCCGGGTGATTGCACGTTGGCAAAGAGCCAGCGATCATGGAAGGTGGCGCCGCACCATTCAGCGCCGGTGTAACTGCCCGGGCTCATGGCAGCCGCAACGCCGGGAAAGTAGCCATCGGCCAGCGCGATATCAGCGGCGCTGAGCTCGACATTATTGCGGGCAAATTCGAATACATCGCCCATCTGATTCAGACCAATAAGGCGAGACAGTGGACCGCTGCGATCTTCGCATATCAGGATGCCGCCGCGTGGGCTGATGGTCAGATTATCGGGAGAGACCGGATGAGTAGTTTGATTGCGAGTTTCAAAAATCAGGGTGAGGGTCTCGCGGCGAGGCTCGTAGGCAAAGACCTGGCCGCGAGAAATGCCGCCGCCGCTGGTGGAGGTAAAATATACCAGGCCGGTGTCGTACCAGCAGCCTTCCAGCCGGGCAAAACGGGCGGCGCCCTTGTCGGCTCCCTGGGTGTAATTGCGCGGATTAATTGACTCGGGATCGTCGATAACGACCCATTCGGCTTCCCAGCTGGTGCCGTCTGCATAGCTATTGGCCATAGGCGCATTGTCAGTGCCTTTGATCTTGAGCATTTCCAACACGCCGCCCGCATGCAGCTTGCCATATTCATTGGGACGGAAGCGGTAGAAACCAGAACTGGAGCCAGCATCTTCGGTAATATACACGTATCCGGTCACAGGATCAGTAGCGGTAGCTTCGTGAGCGCGGCGGCCCATGGCCTTGATGGGTTCGGGTTTCGCCAGGCCGAAACCCGGCACTTCAAAGATCCAGCCGTGAGGCTTGCCATTGTAGCTGGCCGTAGTCTCTTCAGCAGTAAGCCACGTGCCCCAGGGCGTAACACCGCCGGCGCAGTTGGTGGAAGTGCCGCTGATGCTCATATAGGACGCGAGCCAACGCCCCTTGAACGTATCGAACACCAGGTTGCTGCAACCACCGCGAGCACCCGCATTGTACATGGCGGACGATGGCACCGCGTCACCGCCGCCGCGGATTTCGTGGTTGCGCACCATTACCACGTTGTTTCCCTGTGAGGCCACAACGCCCATGCCATCATGCACACCGGGAGTTGGAGTACCATCCTGCATGATTTGCCCCTGCCAGCCATAAGACCAGTATTTGAAACCTTCTGGCAATTGCAGCAGGGGCAAACCGGTAATTTCGTCCGCAACCGGGGCGACGGGACCATAGTCGTGGGTGAAGGCATTGGCACGTCCGCTGGCCAATGCACCAAAAGAAATGGCAGCCGCACCGGCGGCGCCACCCTTCATGAAATCCCGGCGATTGACGATAGGCTGTACAGCAGGTTCAGAGTTTATTTCAGTGGCATCATTTACCACAGAGCTGGATTCAAGACTGGCATTCACGGGTAATCTCCCTATATTGAGTTTAGTCATGCTGCGACGAGCTTGAGAGAACGGCTTGGCGTTTTCTTCAAGACTCGATCTGGGAGACTACTATTCAAGTGTGAAATGCCGGCAAAGCTTTTATGACAATGCGAACACAGTTCCGATATTCCTGAAGCCAGCGGCTGCCTGAGAGTCGTCTGGCGATTGCCTGGCTAGTCCGCTCGTCGTTTTCTGGCACCTCGTCATCAACCTGCGCTGGCCTGTTCTTTCAAAGCCTGCCTTTCGGTAAGCCAGATTAGCCAGATTGAACTTTCGTACAGAATCAATACCGGTGTCCCCAGTGCGATCTGGGAAATGAGATCCGGCGGGGTAATCAGTGCCGCCACAGCAAATACTGCGACTACCGCATAGCGACGATTGGTCGCCAGGACGCGGGAGTTGACCATGCCCACACGCGCCAGCAGCAGCAAAACCACAGGCAGTTCAAAACTGAGGCCGAACGCCAGAATCAGGCGGATGACCAGCCCCAGATACTCGCTGACCCGCGCTTCCAGCTCGACAGGAATGGACGTCTGTTCCACTCCGGTTTCAAAGCTGAGGAAAAAATCCCAGGCCAGTGGAAACACCACATAATAGGCTAGAGCCGCACCGGCGAAAAACAGGATTGGGGTCAGCGCAAACAGCGTTGAAACCCAGCGCTGCTCATGCCGGTAGAGCCCTGGAGCAATAAACCGCCATAGCTGAATGAGGATGAGAGGGAGCGTCAGAAAAAGAGCGGCAAAGAAGGCCAGCTTCAAATGGGTGAGAAAGGCTTCGTGCAATCCGGTATAAATCATTCGGCGGCCCGCTTTTTCGCCGAAGACATCCACCAGCGGTTGCATCAGGAAATTGTAGATGGGCTCGGCCAGAAGGTAGCAAACCACAAACACGAAACTGAACACCAACAGGCACTGAAGCAATCGCTTGCGCAGCTCTACCAGATGCGCGAGCAACGGCGCCCGGCTCAGGTCCAGATCGTCTTCTTGAGTCATAAGCCCTCCTTGGGGGCAGGTGTTCTCGATCCGGACCGCCGTGCTATTTTTTCAGATCCTTCATGGCCTCGTTATACATGGCCTCTACTTCCTGATTGTGTTGCGCATCCCGGCTAGGCTCTGCGGTTTCCATGGCGCGCCGGACATGCTCCGGCAACAGCTCATAGTAATCGGGGGTCTGGCGCCCATCCGGACCACTGGCGAGTTCGATTTCGGTTTCCAGTTTATGGATACTCTGCAGGGATTGCCGATACAGCCGCTGCACCCTTCCCCAGAGTTTACCGGCGCCGCGGGCCAGCTTGGGCAAATCCTTGGGCCCGACAACAATGAGGGCCAGAATGGCCAGAAAACTGAGTTCCACCCAGCCGAGATCAAACATGGAAGCAATTCCCTGCAGTGTGGGATGTAACAGCTACTCTGCCAGAGGCATGTGACCGAACAGTGACAGGGAGGCTCACGTACCAGGCGAACAGGGGCGTACCGGATACCCCCCTGCCCGTCGTGTGCGAGGTGTGTTGCCCTCCCGAAGCATCAATGCCGAAGGACTTGCAGCGCCTTCTTCAGTGAGCCATCCAGATCGCCAGGTCGGTAGGCGCCGGGTTCCTTGCCGAATCCCACGCTCAGCCGATTCCAGCTATTGATGGCGACGACAGTGAAAGTAATGTTCAGAATGTCGGCCGTGGAAAAGTGCATCGCCAATTCCGTATAGCACGCATTCAGGTCCGCACCCGAATCCAGCCGTGTCAGGGCCTCGGTCCAGGCCAGAGCGGCACGCTCAGCCAGGGAATGGACATTGGCCTCGCGCCAGGTTGTCAGTAGATACACCCGAGCCCCGTCTTCGCCGGCCGCCGCGAGGTCCTTGGTGTGCATATCAACACAGAAGGCACAGCCGTTGAGCTGGGAGGCGCGCAGTTGTATCAATTCCATCAGTACCGGATCAAGATCCGAGTCGCGCAGATAGCCGCTCAGAGCCGAAAGGGCCAGCAAGGGTTCCCGTGCGGATGGCTGTTTGAAATAATCAAGTCGCTGGGTCATAAATGCCTGTCTCCATCCTAAACTGTGGACGTTACCCAAATCGGGTACAGCAGGGACGTTTCACCTGCCCGGAATGTGACTGTTGGACGTGAAATAGTGCGGCCCTGTCACAATCGGGCCGCCTGAACCGTCCCCGCTCAGGACCCTCATTTTCACCCGGAGACGTCATGGCCGACAAAGAAGCTCTCTACCAGCAGGCCCGCCCCAGGCTGTTTGGACTGGCCTACCGCCTGCTGGGCAGCCGGGTGGATGCCGAGGACCTGGTTCAGGATGCCTGGTTCAAGTGGCGGGCAGCGGACGAAAGCCTTGTTCATGACGCGGAAGCCTGGCTGGTTACCGTGGTTACCCGCCTGGGTATCGACCGGCAGCGGCAGGCCAAAGCCCGGCGGGAAACCTATCTCGGGCCCTGGTTGCCAGAACCGCTGCTGGATGAACCCCCTCTGGACGGCGAGGCGCTGATGATCCTTGCGGCGGACCTGTCCATGGCCTTTCTCGTAGCCCTGGAACGCCTGGGACCCGAGGAGCGTGCCGCCTTCCTGCTGCGCGAGGTATTCGACTACAGCTACAACGATATCGCTGCCGTACTGGGCAAGAGCGAGATGGCCTGTCGGCAGTTGATCAGCCGGGCACGCAAGCGAGTGCGGGACGACCGGGTGCGCTACCCGGTTCGGGAAGATCGGCAACGGCAACTGGCAACGCAGTTCGCCGAGGCGTTGATGAGCGAGGACCGCGAAGGCTTCACGCGCCTGTTGGCACGGGAGGTGGAGTGGGTCTCTGATGGAGGCGGCAAGGCCAGAGCGGCCAGTCGCCCGATAACCGGAGTACGTGCAACCACGCGGCTGGCCATGGGCCTGGTACGCCGCTGGCGGGGCAAGCTCCAGGTACAGGTAGCCACCATCAACGGCCAGAGCGGTGTGTTGCTCTGCGTGGAGCGACGAATCCTGTCAGCCTGGGCGCTGGAAACTGATGGACGGCAGGTCTGCAGCATTTATTCTGTGGTCAACCCGGACAAGCTGCGCTCGTTAAAACGCGCCCCGGTAATCAATTTACCAATAGGTTAAACTATTACGGATTTATACTACATCCAACAGCTTTTCAGTGCCAAGCAGTTGTTTTCTATCAACAATCATGGCTTGCTCCACAAGCTTCTTCCCCGCGATAAAGTCTTTCATCCTGTTTACCGTATCAACGGCGATAACCCGACCTCCGCGCAGATAGATCAGGCTGAAGCTTCGACTATCCGGGTCGCCACGCGATAGTGTTTCATCGTAACCGTGATTAAGGCCCGCAGTTTGAAGTTTCAAGTCATATTGATTGGACCAGAACCAGGGCACATCCTTGTAGGGTTTTGGAGCGCCCAATATAGCACTCGCCGCCGCCCTGGCCTGCCCCACGGCATTGGGTACGCTTTCTATCCGCAAATAGGTATCTCCGGCAAAACTGTTGGCATGGCAGGCACAGTCGCCAACGCTGAAAATGTCCGGCAACGACGTTCGGCATAGCTCATCCACCTCTACGCCATTGGAGCACTTGGCCCCTGCCGCTTTCAGAATTTCATAATTGGGCACCAAACCAATCCCGGCAATGACAAGGTCAGCATCAATTTTCTCGCCATCTTGCAACACAACAGATTTAACACGACCGTTCTCACCGGCTAAGCTGGCTACGCCAGTGCCTGTGCGAATATTGACTCCCTGGCTGCGATGCTCGGCCTCATAGAAAGCGGATATTTCTTTCCCCGCGACGCGGGCCAGCACTCTATCTTCAACTTCCAACAAAGTAACTTTCTTGCCCTGCTTGATCATCACTGCTGCAGCTTCCAGACCAATATAGCCGCCACCAACAATGACGATATGCTGTGCTGTTTCAGCCTCGGATAGCAGCAGATCGACCTGTTGCCGCGTACGTATAACATGGAGCCCGGCAAGATCACTACCCGGCACAGGCAAGGGACGGGCAAAGCCTCCGGCAGCCCAAACCAGCTTTTTATAATAATATATCGATCCTTGATCCGTGGTTGCACTATGGCTGTCGGCGTTGATGTGATTGACACGCTGCCCCAAACACAGGGCAATGCCATGTTGATGCCAAAAATCAGGCTTGCGCAACGCCAGTTGTTCAACTGTCTTTTCTCCCGAAAGATAGTCTTTTGATAGTGGCGGGCGTTCATAGGGCGCATCGGGTTCATCGCCGATTATAGTGATCGAACCATCGAAGTTGCCCTGCCTGAGGCTCATCGCAACTTGAACACCGCCCTGGCCTGCTCCAACAATAAGAATATCGGTGCTGTATGTCATATGGCCTCTGATTATTTCAGTTTAATCTTCAGGAGCAATAACTACCCTCATCCCATTGAGGTCATCGGAAATCGTTACCTGGCAGGACAAACGGGAATTCTCATTCCGGTGAGATGTACTATCCAAAAGGGCATCTTCGTCCTCACTGATCTTTGGCAAATTTTGCATAAACCCGGGCTCGATATAGACGTGGCAGGTTGCACAGGAACAGCATCCACCACAGATTGCCGCCACTTCATCTATACCGGCCTCCCGGATTACCTCCATCAAACTCATATCGTTTTCTGATTCCACGATATGCTGTTCATTTTCTCTGGTAGAGATGGTAATACTCGGCATGGGGGCTTCTCTATCTTTAATCCATCAGAAGAACGTTGTAAGGTTCTTGAACAGTAACTTGCTCTGATCCAGAAAAATGGAGCGCTTTTGGACAAGGAAACCATGATCGGTAATGCGCAGAACATCGATGCGCTTGCCCACGAACAGACGCACCTCTTCCTCACGGCGGTTCACATAGACGATAAACCTGCTCTTGACCGTCACGTCTGTTTCCGATCGACTCTGGATGCGGATATTGGTGATGATATGAGTAGTGCGGGAAAAGGGTTCTTCGGCCCAGTGATCGCCGCCCTTGAGCTGCATTACGCGCTGGAGAAGCGTCTTCTTGTCCTCGTCGAACCAGGCGGCATCTGATTGCTCGCGTGTATATTCCGCCTCGGTATCATTGTGTTTGACATTTCTCGCAAGCGGCATCCAATAGCGGGCATCTTCCGCAAACAACTCCAGCCAGGCATCAAAGTTCCTTTCGTCCAGAAGCTCACCTTCATAGGCGAAAAAGTGCTCGATCTTTTCCTTCAACATTATATATTCACTGTTTACCGTGTCTCCCACACGCTCAGCCGCGCTTGTCGTGTCCTGATTCATTTGCTTTCCTCCTGTCCGCGGCTACGGACCGGATGTCCCATCATCTCAGACCACCGCTGATAGAACACCCGCTGCGCATGTTCGGATACGCCTTCATCGACATAGGCTCCCTCACCCAGCCAGGGTACGGGCCAGGCCCATTTGGCCTCCCCCATATGAAGCATATAATTCATCGGTAAGTGTTGCGCAGCAAGGCTTTGCGCGCCAACCTGGGCCGAGGCCCAGTTCTCGATGTCGTCCTGCTCCACCATCCCCGAGGGGCCGCCATAGCGCAGCAGATAATGCCGCAAGGCGTCTTTGACTTCCTGCGGTGCTTTCTTGGGCACGAAGTACCACTTCCACATTTCCGTCCTGCCCGGTGACCTTGGCACCGCCAGCGTAATTTGCCAACGATTGGCTGAATTGTAGGCAATGCTGGGAAACACGATACCGCCCCGGTTAAGCAGGCGCCCCTTTTCGCCCAGCCGCTTCTGGCGCGCGTCATGTGCCTCACGGAAATAGTCGTCTACCTCGGGGATTTGCGACCACTGCGAATGATACTCCCGCTGTTCATCGTCATAGAGATTAACACGGGCGGCATGTCCACCCTCCGGATAGGCGACATTCAGCGTCTTGAAAGTGTGTTTGTCGGCATTCCACGCATGGCGGCCACGCAGGCCGGAAAGGGCAATACCGACGCGCTGTACCGAATTGTGGCTGACATCATGATAGAGGTCACCGGCGCTATTTTCCGCGCCCAGCTTCCAGTTGCTGTGAATTTCAAACTTCAGAATACCGTCGACCACTTCGAGACCGTCGTCCTCGCCATCCGGGCCCTGCAGAAAATCTCGCAACATCAACGTCATGTCGCCCAGCGTTTCCTCGAAGGGCAGTACTTCGTCATTGAAAGTTGCCCAGATCGATCCGTAGTAGCAGGTTACCCGCGCTTTGACCAGGCCCCACTGCTTGCGGTCGAGCCTGTCGCAGTAGCCTTCCTTTGCCAGCGGCAGTCCGGTCAGATCCCCTTTGTTCGAGAAAGTCCAGCCGTGATAGGGACAGGTGAACATCTTGGCATTCCCCTGGTCATACCGGCAGACCGGCATGCCACGGTGGGTGCAGACATTGAGAAGCACCTGAACCTCACCGTCTGAATCACGCGTTACGACAACAGCATCCCGGCCTGCCTGGGAGAGAAAGAAATCGTCACTGTTCGGAATCTGACTCTCGTGCCCCACAAATAGCCACGACTTGCCGAAGACCTCGGTTATCTCTCTCTCAAAGATCTTTTGATCCGTAAAGACCGTTCTGTCCACCAACCCCGCTTCAGCATCGACCAGTCGCTCATCATTTGAATTACATTTCATGTTAACGTCCTTATCTTTTGCCACTTGCAACAACTACTCGCCTGATTAACACTTCTCGTTTGATTAAAAGCAGCAAACCCGCCCATTAGCCAATGTAGAATAAGTTATCATGGCATAGCATTTAATGTCAACAAGGCTTCATTAATGACTGCACACCTGTAACAGCGCGGCATTTAGCCCATAACGGGCGCTTTGAAGGTTCAATTCGGGCTACAGATTGATGTGTGTCGACTGAATCATGGATACAGCGGCACTACACCCTTTTCCCTGGCGTAGGATTCGTAATCCGCAACAAGTTCTTGCAGCTTTGCCGGCTTCAGGTCGGCCAGATCACTGGTTTCGCCTGGATCGTCGGCAATATTGAAGAGCTGCCAGCGCCCTTCCCCCACGGACCTGACTGGAGCTCCCTTTTCAGGTTTTGGCAGGAATACAGCTTTCCAGTCACCTTTACGAAGCGCGCGGCGGTAGAGGAGCTCATAGCCCAATGGCTCATCCGCAGAGCGCACGATTGACATCCGTCCATTCAACACTTTGCGCATGCTGCGCCCTTCGTACGGCAGGATGGGTCGGCCGGCAAAGCGAGCCGGCTGAGAAAGTCCGGCGAGATCGAGCAACGTCGGCGCCACGTCACGGACATCCAGATTGGCATTCAGTATCCGCCCTCCACCTTTGACAAGCTTACCGGCGGCAAAAGCGGCTACGCGGATCCCTCCCTCTGTAGGGTAGCCCTTCATGAGCCGGGAAGGTGTGGAATTCGCCTGCGCCCAGCCCGGACCATAGGACACGTAACTGGTGGCATTGCCGATATTTTCCAACCCGTTATCGACGCCGATTTCAGGCGCTGGCGGGAGGTTATTCAAATGATCGGGGCTAAGGTCCTCGCGACCATCCGGTCCGTTATCGGCGAGGAATAGGACAAGAGTGTTATTGTACCAGCCAAGCCGTTTCAGCGCGGCAACCAGCCGGCCGATATTCCAGTCCATGCGATCCACCATCGCGGCATAGACCTCCATCTTCCTGGCCTCGATTTCTTTCTCCTCGGTGCTCAAGGAATCCCAGGGCCTGGCAAGCTCCATGGCGTGAGGAACGGCGTCGAGCGGAACCAGGCCCAGTCGCTTTTGGCGGGCCAACCGCGCACGGCTCAGCACTTCATAGCCGCCGTCATAGCGTCCTTTATATTTCGCAATATCCTTTTGCGGGGCCTGAATCGGCCAATGTGGGGCCGTAAAGGCAAGATAGGCGAAGAAAGGCCGAGAATCGTTCGCCTGACCGGCCCCGTCCTCCAGCAGACGGATCAGTCGATCGGTAAAATAATCCGATGAGTATGCGCCTTCGGGGAACCTGGCCGGCCTGCCGTTTTCACGGTATGTCGGCGCAAAACCTGCCTCCCGCCAGGCCCGGCTCTGATCTGTGCCGAAATGATTGGATGCACCATCAAGGAGCGCAAAACTCTGCTCGAAGCCTCGTACCGATGGCCCTCTATCGGGTGTCATACCCAGATGCCACTTGCCGCTCATCAAGGTCCTGTAGCCACCGGCGTGCAGCAGTTCTGCGATGGTGGCGACACGATCGTTCAGATATGTCTCATAGCCGGGCACACCGCGCGTGGCCTGATTGGGCAACTCAGCCATGGTGCCAAGTCCCGCTTGGTGATTGTCGACACCACTCATCAGCATGGCGCGAGTCGGGGAACATGCCGGTGCCGTGTGAAATCCGCTGAAGCGTACGCCGGAGTACGCCAATGCATCCAGATTGGGCGTTGCAATCTCGCCGCCGAAGCTGCCGAGGTCCGACCAGCCCAGATCGTCAGCAACAATCACCAGGAAATTGGGTCGCTGTGCCAATGGCTTGTCCGGCAACACTTGTTCTGCAACGGAGGGCTGGGCAGCGGCGGGCGGGAAACCCGCAGCCAGTGACGCAACAAGAGCGATTACAAGATATAGCTGCATTGATATCAGCGCCGCCACGACTTCAAACACATTGAGCTATTTCCAGATGCATCCAATCTTGCCTCACAAATTTGTTTATTATTGCATATGTTATGGTAGCATTGTATAACTGTCGAATAAATACCGATACCAATAAATCGGGAAAGTGAGGGAGAGGCTACAAAATGAAAACCAATAAACTCTGTTCAGGCACAGTCGGGACCGTATGGATCCCTCGCAATATACTCCTGTGCGCCAGCGTATCTGCCACCCTGCTTACGCTTTCCACCGGCGCCCAGAGGCTCAATGCCGCTGAAGCACTGGGCAATAGTGAGGATAGACAGGGTATAGAGGAAATTATTGTCACGGCCCGCAAGCGCACGGAGAACCTGCTCGACATCCCGGTTGCCGTGTCGGTGCTGTCGGAAGGCAAGATCGCCGCAACGGGCGTCAGGGATATTACCGAAATTTCCGACTTTACCCCGGGGCTAACCTCACAGGGCCAGGGCGCTGGCGGATTACCCGACAGGTCGGCCAATCGCCTGGTGTTCCGCGGCCTGTCTACCAGCTTCGGCTCCGTCTTTATCAATGGCGCGCCCTATACCGCCGACAACTCACCGGATGTCACCGACCTGGAAAGGGTCGAGGTTCTTACCGGCCCGCAGAGCGTTTACTTCGGGCGCGCGACGTTTTCCGGCGCGCTCAACTTCGTGACCAAGCCGCCGTCGGACGAATTCCAGGCCCGCCTCAGCGCTGATGTGGGAACTGACGACTATAACGAATTTAGAGGCGTCGTCGAGGGTCCGGTCCTTGACGAGAACCTGAGCGTTCGCCTGAGTGTCCGGCATTACGATTTCGGTGGGCAATATCGCTCCGCGGTAAACGGCATAGATCTCGGCGAGCAGCGCACCGACAATGTGACGGTCGCCCTGGCCAGCAGCCCCGGCGACAATCTTGATATGTCGCTGTTCTACGCTTTTAGCCGGGAAGAAGACAGCCACCCGGCAACGGCCAAACTGCAGACCTTCGGAACCACACCGCTGCTCGATTGCGACCTGGGCGGTACCAACGCCTACTACTGTGGCCGACTCCCGGATTATTCGGATATTGGTTCCGCCCAGATTGGCGACAATATCGTCGTTACCGACCTGATCAGGGACGTGTTCGTCAATAATTCCCTCGACCTTTCCGGGTTCGATCTCGGGCCATCCCTCGATCACTTTGGTCTCAAGCGGGACATTCATCATGTGAACGGCAGAATTGATTTCGAAACCGACGCCGGCTGGCAACTCACGACGCTGGCTTCCTATACCCAGACGTCATTGACCAATCTCCGCGCGCTTATCGGTCGCGACACCTCGGATGTCCCCAATATCTTCAGGTCACCCGACCCTGCTACAGCGGCGCAGCAACCGGACTTCATTCAGTTGGCGGGACTCGCCAAGCGCGAAACCAACGATCTGTTCGGTGAGTTCAGGATTTCTTCTCCACAGGACAATCGACTTCGCGCCACAGCCGGTGCAAGCTACTTCAAGGTCTATGGCCCGGCAACTGTCGGCATGCTGATGACAAACATTGGTCCGTTGCCCTCAACCTTCGATGGCGGGACCGATTCCGGCGTCGAGACGTCAGCGGTGTTTGGCGGAATCTATTTCGATACCACCGAAGACCTGACGATTAGCGCCGAAGCGCGCTATCAGTGGGACTCCATTTCCCAAAAGACCGTGTTTCCGGTGCCGGGTCCACAGCTGGAAAAGACCTTCAAGAGCTTTTCCCCGCGCCTTACGGCCGATTATCAGGTAGCACCTGAACACCTGCTCTATGCGACCTTTTCCCGAGGCTACAAACCCGGTGGATTCAACTCGGTGCTGCCGACCCTCGATCCCGAGCTGGCCGCTCAGGTACCCCCCGGCTTCGATTCATTCTTTGACGAGGAACAGCTGGACAATTACGAGGTGGGCCATAAAGGCAATTGGCTTGACTATAAACTGCGTACCACACTGGCTCTCTACCATATGCAGCTCACCGATGGTCAGGTCAGCGAAGCGGTTTTCCTGCCCGGCCCGCCGGCGACACCCATGACGCTGGTCAGCAACGTTGGCAAGGTGGACCTCCGGGGCGCAGAACTGAATGCGGACCTGTTTGTGAACGATCACCTCACGATCTCCGGCACTCTTGACTACAACGATAACGAGATCAAACAGTCCGTTTTCTCCGACGGTCTGTTTATACAAGGCTCGACCGACGTCAGCGGCAACATGCTGGACCATGTGTCCAAGGTGCGCCTCAGCCTCTCGCCGGTGTTTAGCTTTGCCGGTCCCGGAGGCGGAACCGTCCAGCTGAGATTCGACTGGCTTTACCGCAGCAAATGGTATATCGACAACAGTAATAGTGCCTATGTCCCGGCACGCCATTTAGTGAACTCCCGTCTGACTTACGATCTGGGTGACAAGTACAGCTTCGAGCTCTACGTCAAGAATCTGTTTGATGACGATACGCTAGCTGAAGCCTTGCGGGCGCCAGAAACGCTTTATTCAGAAACTCCGCCGATGTTGACGCCGGTTATAACGCCAACCCAGAACACCATTTTTACTGGTCTGCCAGAACAGCGAAGGTTTGGCATAAAGTTTAGCGTCCGTTTTTGAGCCCGCGTCATCTGTCCAGCCATATCCTCAACCGATGGTATGGCTGGAACCATTTGGTAACAGGATATCCAACGTGAAGCCATACTTGATTACAGTGGTTTTAATTATCATTGCCCCCTCCCTATCTGCTGAAAGTGCTGCGAAGCCTCCCCGTCTCAAGGCACATTCCCTGACTGATAGTGCGTTCTGGATAGAAGGCGGAACTGCAAACGCAGGCTTCGTTATCGGTAACGACGGCGTCCTGCTTATCGATGCGCAGCGCACCCCGGCTGAAGGCGCTGCGCAGATGGCGTTAATTGAAACCATAACATCCAGACCGATTACCGCCATTGTAATAACCCATGCCGATCCGGATCACGTCGGAGGCCTTCCCGCCTACCCTGCCGGTGCCCGGATAATCATGCAGGAAAACGCGCGGGCGCAGATTCTCTCTGCCGCGACCGACAATCATGGAGGGCCGCTGTTCGGCCCCATGTACCGGAAACTGGCTGCCAATCATCTGCCCGATCAAACCGTTGCCGACCTGGAACGGATAACCATCGCGGGAATCCGGGTCACGCTGATTCACACCGCTCCAGCGCATACCAGCGGTGACCTCGTCGTCCATCTCCCTGAGCAGAAACTGGTCTTCGGCGGGGACATCGTGTTGTCCAATCAGGGCCGCTTTCCCATTATCCATGTAGGCGGATCGTCGCTGGGATGGCTGGCGGCAATGAATGAAATTCTGGCCCTTGATGCCAAGGTGATTGTTCCCGGCCACGGTCCTGTCGAAACCCGGCGACAACTTGAAACCAGAGTCGCGGATGCGAAACGGCGCAGGGCAGAGATTAAGAAAATGGTCGAGGCGGGCAAGTCATTGGCGCAAATCGATGTTACGCTACCTCCCGAAACAGCTAATTCCATGTTCCCAAGCTTCAATTACACCACCTATGATGAACTGACCCAAGGTTATCCGCCCCAGCGTCCACCCTGGGCAAGCCTGGTAAAACCGCCGCGATGAATGATTACGATTACATAGTAGTCGGCGCCGGATCGGCCGGTAGCGTCATAGCCAATCGGCTAACCGAAGATCCTGACGTCAGGGTATTGCTGCTGGAAGCAGGGGGGCCGGATCGCAGTGTCTACATGGCGATGCCACTTGCCTATCGACTACTTCGGACCAAGAACCTTTTCGACTGGGGTTACCACTCGGCGCCCGAACCTTGCGCCGATCACAGGGTGATCGACGCGCCGCGCGGCCGGGTGCTGGGCGGCTCCTCCTCGGTCAATGGCATGATGTACTCTCGCGGCCACCCGCAGGACTATGATCAGTGGTCCCGGAGAGGTGCCAGGGGTTGGAGTTTCGAGGAGGTCCTGCCCTATTTCAAGAAATCAGAGCGCAACTGGCGCGGCGAGACGAAACGGCATGGCGGCTCGGGACTTCTATCGGTCTCACCGGCCAATAGATCCGACCCGCTGACCGCCTCCATGCACGAGACTGCGCGCCGTCTGGGTTATCCGGTCCTGGATGATTTCGAAGCTGGCGATTCCGATGGCTTCTCCCTGCCCGATCTGACTATCAGCAACTGCGGTCGGCGCGCCAGCGCAGCCAAGGCTTTTCTGCGACCAGTGCGACACCGCTCCAACCTGAAGATTCAGACCCGCGCGCAAGCGGCCCGCATCCTGTTCGACAAAGGCCGCGCCGTGGGAGTGGAGTACGTGTTGCACGGTGCCCGCCATACCGCGTCGGCGCAGCGCGAGGTGGTGGTAAGCGGTGGAGCCTTCGCCTCTCCTCATCTATTAATGCTGTCCGGTATCGGCCCCGCGGACCACCTGCGGCGCCACGGCATTGAGGTCCAGGCGGACCTGCAGGGGGTCGGTCAAAACCTTCAGGACCATGTCGTCATACCCATGCTGTTCAAGGCGAAACAGCCCTTCGCCTTTGGCAGAAACCTGCGTGTCGACCGCATTGCCTGGTCCGCAATGCTCTGGCAACTGCTGGGCAAAGGTCCTGCTGGCACCGTACCGTTAACGTCGATTGCCTACTATCGCTCCCGTCCTGATCTGGACAGGCCGGACCTTGAGAATATCTTCCTGCCCACCAGCATGATGGCGCAGGTCTGGTTTTCCGGCTGGCGGACACCCGCACCGGATTTGATGACATCGCTCAACCTGGTACTCCGGCCGTCCAGCCGGGGCTGTGTCGAGCTGCAGTCGTCCGATCCACTTGCGCACCCGAGGATTCAGTACAATCTCCTGGCGGAACGCGATGATATGGAGAGATTGAAGTTCACCACTGCATGGACCCGCGACCTGATGCGCGCGGCACCGATCTGTGACTTCGTCGGCGATGAAATTTCACCGGGGCCGGATGTAACGAGCGACAAGGCATTGGAGGCCTATGCGCGCAAAATGGTGATGACCGCGCATCATGCGACCAGCACTTGTGCGATTGGCTCAGTGGTTAATGCGGAGCTTCAGGTAAACGGCGTGGCCGGACTCCGGGTCGCAGATGCCTCGGTGATGCCCGAGATAGTCGGTGGCCACACCAATGCACCGGCAATCATGATCGGGGAGAAGGCTGCTGACTTGCTCAAGAGCGGCTGAGGACGGGATCCAGATAGCTGCGCGCGCGGGCTAATCTCCAACCAGCAAATTCAGAGCCATCTCAACCCGGTCAACCAGCAAGCCGGGGTCAGTAAGATGCGCAAAATGACTCTGACCATAAATGGGCAACAACGTCATTCCGGCGATGCGCTGGACAAAGGCACCGGCATTGTTTTTCGTCCATTGATCCGCCTGCGAACCGAGCAGTAACGCAACCCGGGCGTCAAGAGCGGCGCACTCGCCAACCGTTGGCGCAAAACCATCCAGTGCCGCCACCTCCCGTAAAAACGTCGCCAGCAGCCTGCGGTGGTGATCCCAGGCAGGAGAGTTGCGTGTTGTTTCTACATTATCGGCCGGCATGCGCAGCACACTGGTATAGAGCAGCTCCTGTGCTTTTTCGGTTTCGCCTCGATCAAAAAGCTGTCGCACGGGCTTGAGCTTTTCACCACCAACCGGTGCCACCACTGCCGTGGTGGGTTCATACAAAACCAGCTTCCCCTCGAACCCGGTTCGCAGCGCATAGTCGAGCGAAAGTGCGCCACCATAGGAATGACCGAGCAGGTCGACATCTCCACCCAGCTCTGCCACCACCCGGGCGAGGTCATCGGTTTCCTGCTCCAGGCTATGGATGTCGGCGTCGCCACTTCTGCCCCGCCCGCGTCGTTCGATAACCACCACTCGACGCTGGGTGGCGAGTCGCTGTGCCGTATCAAACCACTCATCGGCTACAGTAAAGCCTCCATGGGAGATAACCAGGGGCTGTCCGCCAGCCCCAAAACTGATGTAGCCAATAGTGACACCGTCACTTGAAATAATGCTGTGTTCGGTTTTATCGCCGTTCACTATCAACTCCTACAGGCCATCTCAATAAAGTCGGGTAATAACAGACTTGGATTCCATATAAGCTTCCAACCCCTGGATACCGCCCTCGCGGCCCCAGCCGGATTCCTTGTAACCACCGAACGGCATCCAGAAATCCGTGGGGCGATGGCTATTGATCCAGAATGTGCCTGCACGCACCGCACGGGAGACCCTTTGGGCCTTTGCTATTGAGCGGGTATAAACCGCGCCGGCGAGACCATAGCGAGAATTGTTCGCCTCTTTGATGGCCCAATCAAGATCCTCAAATGGCATTGCCGAGAGCACCGGTCCAAAAATCTCTTCACGCACCACTCTGGCATCCGCCGGTACATGAGAAAGGACCGTCGGCTGAATAAAAAAGCCGGCGTCACCATGCCGTTTACCGCCTGTTACCACCTCGACACCTTCTTCGACACCACTTTGAATATAACCCATAATCGAGTCGAACTGTTTCTGGGAAATCACCGGCCCCATCTGCGTGTTTTTATCGAGGCCATTGCCAACCACGAGTTTCGAGGCCCGATCGGCGAGCGCTTGAATCAATTTGTCATAGATACCGCGCTGTGCGTAAAGCCGTGACCCGGAAATACAGGCTTGACCCGAATTGTTCATAATGCCGCCGAGTACCCCCGGCACTGTCAATTCGAGGTCTGCATCATCCAGCACGATCACCGGCGATTTGCCACCCAGTTCAAGAGAAAGGCGTTTGAAGTTTCCCGCCGATGCTTCGATCAGCCTGCGTCCGGTTGCCGTTGAACCGGTAAAACTGATCTTGTCAATATCAGGATGCTCGGCAAGAGCCTGGCCAACCACCGAACCCAACCCGGTAACAAGGTTCACGACCCCGGCCGGCACCCCGGCTTCATGAACAATTTGCACCAGGTTCAGCGTATTCAGTGAGGTATCCTCGGCCGGCTTCAGGACTGCTGTACAGCCTGCCGCAAGTGCCGGAGCAAGCTTGTGACACGCCAACATAAAGGGACCGTTCCAGGGCACAATCAAAGCGGCGACGCCCACCGGCTCCTTCAGGGTATAAGCGTGGAACGCCTCACCGGCGGCAATTTCACCGGTTTGGCCATGCAGCTTTCCTATCCAGCCCCCGTAGTAACGAAATGCCTCGGCACCATTGCTGATCGTCGCACGCGCCATGTGCAACGGCATGCCATTCTCGCGCACCTCATTGACTGCCAGGTCCTCGAGGGTCGCCTCGATACCATCGGCAATAGCGAACATGATCTTTACTCGCTGGGGATACGGCAGGCACAACCAGCGCCGATCCTCAAAGGCAGCTCGCGCTGCGCGGACTGCAGCATCAACTTCCCGGGCGCCGGCCGCACTGACATTGCCGATAGTCTCACCGGTCGCGGGATTTATACTCTGAAAGGACTCCCCCGAATCAGCATCCATGTATTTGCCGTCAATAAGCAGTGTCATGTGTTTTTGTCCTGCATTATTCTCCCTCGTTGTGAAATCAGATATTTGAATTCAGCCGGACACAAAGCGCATATAGTCGGCACGCCAGTGGCTGCCTGTGGACAACGGCAGGTCGAGCGTTAAATAGCGCTGCGTGTCCGCACGATATGCCGGCCACTCTGGCAGCCCCGCTGCATTGGGATTGCCATTCTCGGCAAAGGCAAGCATGTAGCTGCCAATCTTTTCAGCCATGTCGGCATCGGCAGGCGTTATATGGGGACGGGTGTCAAGAAATGTTCCCGCTTCCTCCGAATGGGTGGGCGGTTGTGTTGTCTCGCCGTGGCGATAGGTGTAGACAAAACGAAATGTCTGCGGCTGCCGCTCGGCAAATGCGTTGACAAGCCGCTCTATCGGATAGTTGATCGAGACATCGCCATAGGCGGCGGCAACGGCTTCAGCGACGTCAGCGGTGGAGCCCGCGGGATAGAGTTCAGCTGCCGCCGCTGCACGAGCACCAAAGGTACTCGAGAGATAGCTTGAATAATCATCCTGTGCGGCAATCGACATTCGCCGGGTAAAAAAGCGGCCTTCGTCCTCGTTGCTACCAATAATTATCGGCACCGGATCGAAGCGACCCGCTGTATAGGCCTTGTCGTCTGTAATCAGCCAGCCGTCAACAACCGGACGCAGCGGGCGCGCCACGGAGAGATTGGATGGCGGCGCGGCAAGCTGCTTTGCTTTGGCCAGAAGTTCGTCACCAGCAATAGCTCGCAGGTCTTCGGCCGTAATGTTGTCAGCACTACCATTAAGCCCCACTGCCGAATGTTCCGCTTCGGCAAGCGACAGCAACGGCGAAGTGGAGCCCGGCGAGAGGAATATTGCACGGTCGAAGAGCTTGTTTTCATGCGGAGTCGACAGCAACAACAGTCCCGCAGCGGCTCCGGAAGATTCCGCCATATAAGTGATGCGGCTACTGTCTCCGCCAAAGGCGGCGATATTCTCCCGCACCCATTTGAGGGCGGCGACATGATCCATCAAGCCGTAATTGCCAGAACTGCCCACCGGCGACTCGGCGGTCAACGCCGGATGCGCCAGAAAGCCAAAAATTCCGAGCCGGTAGTTGAACGAGACGACCACCGCTCCCCGTGCCGCAAGTCGGGTCAGATCCTCCTCGACAAAAGCGCCTCCACCGGTAGTGAACCCGCCGCCGCCCGACCAGATGATTACCGGCCAACCGCCTTCATGTGGCTGTTCCGGAGCCCAGACATTGAGATACAGGCAGTCCTCGGACATACCCGGTGCGCGAGACTCCCTTATGCCGGAAACCTGTACGGCATCCATCCCGAACGTCTGCGCATCCCTCAGGCCCGGCCAGGGTATTGCCGGTCCCGGCGGCCGCCAGCGCAGAGGACCGACAGGCGGCGTCGCGTAGGGGATCCCCCTGAACCCCCTAACACCTTCAGCCAAACGGATTCCTCGCAACTGGCCAGCGTTAGTGCTGACTATTTCTCCAGACATACATTTTCCTTGGGCTGTATGTGAAACTCAACCCGGCCCAGCTTTTGCACTTCAAGGCAGACATGCTGTCCCGGCGCCAGCGCTTCCGCAGCGGTCGCGCCGCCGGCCATGACCACATCACCGGCCTGAAGCGGTTCCCCCGCGGCAGCGGCAAGCCGCGCAGCCGCTACCAATGAGCGGATCGGATTACCCAGAATGGCAGCGCTGGAACCGATCTGGCGGGCGACGCCATCGATATTCAAAATAAAACCGAGATTGGCAAGGTCGATGGACGGGTCAGCCCAGGGGCCGGTAACGAACGCTGAAGATGAGGAATTATCGGCTATCACATCCGTCAGCGAAAATTTGAAGTTGTGATAGCGGGAATCGATAATTTCCAGCGCCGGCGCCACACCGGCCAGTGCGGCGCGCGCCGCCATCGGCGTAACTGACCCGCCGAGAGGAGCACCGAGCAGGAAGGCGATCTCTGGTTCGACCCGGGGATGCACAAAGCCGTTGAAGTTGATTTTACCGCCGTCCTCCACCAGCATCGCATCGGTCAGGCGTCCCCAGATCAAATCCTCCAGACCCATCTGGGCCATCTTGGCCCGGCTGGTCATGCCCATCTTTAGCCCGATCCGGCGTTCTCCACGGTCGTAACGAAGCTGCATGGATTGCGCTTGCACGGCATAGGCTTCTTCAACGCTGATCGTCTCCTCAAGTTGTGGAACACCGGTTGCAGTGCGCGCGGCATCATCGAGACGTTGTGCCAGAGCGCTGATATCAGACATCATGCGTGTACCTCTTTTTTAAGCATGTCGAGTGCGACATCGACGATCATGTCTTCCTGTCCGCCGACCATCTTGCGGCGACCGAGTTCGACCAGAATCGCGCGCGTATCCAGACCATACTCGGCTGCGGCTTTTTCCGCGTGGCGCAGAAAGCTCGAATAGACACCAGCATAGCCGAGTGTAAGCGTTTCGCGGTCGACACGCACCGGCCGGTCCTGCAACGGGCGGACCAACTCTTCCGCGGCATCCATCAGCTTCATCACATCGCAGCCATGCTTCCAGCCCTTACGGTTCGCTGCAGCGATGAACACCTCGAGCGGGGCATTGCCGGCCCCCGCTCCCATCCCCGCAAGACTCGCGTCGATACGGACCGCCCCCTGCTGTGCGGCGACAATGGAATTCGCCACGCCAAGCGACAGATTGTGATGGGCATGCACACCGCGCTGCGTCTCCGGCTGGAGCACCCGGTCAAAGGCCTGAAACCGGGCGCGCATGCCATCCATATCGATGGCGCCACCGCTATCGGTGACGTATACACACTGCGCGCCATAACTTTCCATCAGCAACGCCTGTTGCGCCAGTGCGTCCGGCTGACTCATATGACTCATCATCAAGAAGCCGCACACATCCATACCCAGATCGCGGGCGATACCAATATGCTGCCTGGATACATCGGCCTCGGTACAATGGGTGGCGACGCGCACAGAGCGCACCCCAAGATCGTAGGCCCGCTTCAGTTCATCAACCGTGCCGAGTCCGGGCAGAATCAAGGTCGTGAGCACCGAATAGGTCAGCACCTCGGCCACCGCTTCCAGCCACTCCCAGTCGGTGTGCGCACCAAAGCCATAATTGAAACTGGCGCCAGCCAGACCATCGCCGTGCGCCACCTCGATCGCGTCGACCCCCGCATCGTCCAGCGCCCGGGCTATCGCCTGGACATGGTCAATGCCATACATATGCCGGATGGCATGCATGCCATCGCGCAGGGTGACATCCTGAATATAGAGTTTGTCCCTGGTAACGTCGAAACTCATGCCACTACTCCTCTTGAAACGGCTCCTCTTGATAGCATCTTTTCGCTAAGCAATTCACCGGTGGCTTTCGCGGCTGCGGTCATAATGTCCAGATTACCGGAATAGCTGGGCAGGTAGTCGCCCGCACCCTCCACCTCAAGAAAGACCGATGTCTTCAATCCCGGAAGTTCGCCGCGACCCGGAATGGTCAGTCGATTGTTGTTGTCAAACCGCTCGAACTGCACCTCCTGCTTGAGGCGGTAACCCGGCACATAATTCTGCACTTTGGCGACCATGCTATTGATTGAGGTACGGATGGCCTCTTCGTCAGCGCCCTCCGAGAACGTATAGACAGTGTCGCGCATAATCATCGGCGGTTCCGCCGGGTTGAGAATAATGATGGCCTTGCCCTGCGACGCGCCGCCGACCCGCTCAATGGCACGCGCCGTGGTACGGGTAAACTCATCGATATTATCCCGGGTTCCCGGTCCTGCCGAACGCGACGAAACCGATGCGACAATTTCGGCATAATGTACCGTCGCTACTTGCGAGACCGCCGCGACCACCGGTATGGTCGCCTGCCCACCGCAGGTAACCATATTGACGTTGGGCTGATCCAGATGCGCGGCCATGTTGACAGGGGGAATAATAAAGGGACCGATTGCCGCCGGCGTCAGGTCCACTACCTGCTTGCCATCCGCTCGCAATGCCTCGTCGTGCAGCTTGTGGGCATAGGCCGAAGTTGCATCGAAAACAATGCCTATCTCGGGATAGACAGCCATTTTCCTGAGTCCTTCGATCCCTTCACAGGTGGTCGCGACACCTCTTTCCCGCGCCATCGATAGTCCCTCGGACGCCGCGTCGATACCGACTACCGCGACCAACTCCATATTCCGCGGCTTGTTGACCATTTTGATCATCAGGTCGGTGCCGATATTACCCGAACCGATAATCGCTGCCTTGATTTTCGCCGTCATAATTACCCACTCGTAAATTTTTAAACTACTTTCCAATACCAACATTTCCAAAGCCAACACGCACCGAGCCCACACCCTCGATTCGCGCTTCAAACCTGTCCCCTGGGCGGGCATCCACCATAGGTCCCAGCGCGCCGGAGAGAACAATACTTCCGGGCTCCAGCGGCCGGCCGACCTCGGCGAGTATTCGCGCCAACCATGCCAGAGCGTGAAGCGGGTGCCCCAGACAGGCGGCGCCTGCACCAAAACTCACCTGTTCGCCATCTTTTTCAAGCACCATACCGCACAGCCTGAGATCCACATCGCTGACAGCAACGGGGATAGTACCGAGAACAAACAGGCCGGATGAAGCATTGTCTGCAATGGTGTCGACAATGCCGATATCCCAGCCTCAATACGGCTATCGACAATCTCAAGGGCCGGCAATACATAGTCAATCGACGAAAGCAGTTCCGCCGTGGTGAGCCGTTCGACATTCGGTGTCCGCCGCATCACAAACGCCACTTCCGCCTCGACTTTGGGCTGGAGCAGCCGACCGGGCTCGATGGTCGCGCCATCCTCGACCGCCATATCGGCGAACAGTACTCCGAAGTCAGGCTGATCGACGCCGAGTTGCTGTTGTACCGTCCTGGAGGTCAACCCGGTCTTTGCCCCGACCACGACTCGGCCGTTGCGCATCCAGCGGTCAGTGTTGACCGACTGGATGGCATAAGCTTTTTCGATCATAGCGACGTCATTGACGGCCGTGGTATCAAAGCCGTGCCGGACCGGCGTGATCGGACCGCTGGTATAGGCGTCCGCCAGGCGATCTGCACACTCCTGTACTATCTCATTTGGATGTTCATTTACGTTCAAGCTGTTGATCATGCCGTCCCCTTCCATTCCAAATCTCCAAAGCAGAGAAATTCCCACATGCGCTCGTAGATGCCTCCCACCGACGTTGCGCGAGCAGCTGCCTCTTCCGCGCTGTATTCGATGATATCCAATGCGGCTGTCCGGGCCGGCAACAGCGCCAGTTCGACCCGCGCCGCGTCTTCCAGAAAGTATGCATTGGCGCAGGCGGCCTCGAGTCCAGCACCGGTCACAACAGCGCCGTTGCCGCGCAGCACGATCGCCACAGCTTCACCCAGGTGTTCGGCTACTGCAGCCGCCATTTCATCGTCCCGGACCAGCGCAGTACCGTTCCAAAGCGGCGGCGCAGGAAAAAAATAGGTACCCAATCCATGCAATGTCCGTGGTGTTGCTCCCAGCACCGAAAGCGCCATCACAGCCGGCGGTTGGATCCGGCAGATGCCACCGACATCGGGACGGCGACGATAGATTTCCCGGTGCAGCCGCACTTCACCGAGCACACCCTCCGGTAGTGGCTCCGTCAAAGCCACTTCAGTTCCCCTGGCGTGAGGCGCAACCGTTGACAACGGTTGGGGCGGACTGACCAGAAAGGCGTCTTCGCTGATACGCTGACTGACATGGCCATAGGCATGGGTTAAACCGTGCCGTCCCATCGCCCGCGAAGCCAGGCGTACTCTTAAATGGACATCGGTCGATTGATTATCAGCCAACATTGGAGGCGTCGCCCGCTGCAGCAGCCTCTGCCGCACGAAATTCAGCAATATCGGGTTTCGACCCCCAGGTGCAATAGCTGGTGGCTTCCCTGGGAAACTGCCGGGGCACATGCACCCGCTCCTCTTCTTCTGTAAAGATCCGCACCCCACATGAGTACTCGTAGATCATGTCATCGGGCCCGTAAAAATACAGAAAGCGCGCGCCGGATGTGGCGTGGCGGCCCGGCCCAAAGGCGATCCGTACTCCCTGCTCACACAGCCAGTACCAGGAGCGCATGATGTCGTCGACTTCCCGGACCTGGAAGTTGACGTGATGCACGCCGGCCACCTGCGAGGTAAAGAGGGCCACCTTGTGGTGGACACCATCAATGCGCAACAACGCCGCATCGCCAATCCAGTCGCTGACCTTTGCACCCAACTGCTGGGTCCAGAAAGTCTCGTCCGTCGCGGCATCGGTGGTGCGCAACCCCACATGGCTGAACGAGGTAATACCCGCGTCGCGCGACGGAAAATACCGCACTCCACTGGCGGCGGGCCGGGCAACCAGTTCGATGCAATTGCCGGTTGGGTCCTCGAACTGGACCATATCCATAACACGGCGCTGCTCGCACTGTGCCGCGCTGCCGTGGCGAACCCGATATCCGGCCTGTTCAAGCTCAGTGGCGGCGAGATCGAGCAACCCGGACGAGGCCATCTCGAAGCCAACCACATGGCCGGTGCCGGCGCCCTTTACATAGCAGACATTGTGATCGCGGTCGTCACCCCGCAGGTACGCGGCCTGTGAATTGCGCTCGACCAGCTCGAGACCCAGAATCCGAGTGGCGAACTCAACGCTTTCATCGAGCCGGTCCGTGCCGATCCTGACGTAACGAATATCGTGTAAGTCGGTCATCACTATACCTCTTGATCCGATGGCGCAGGACTAATCGCCCGGCTGTTTTGCCCTGTCTTGCACACGAAGGGTCAGGGATTTCCCCGCCACAAACCAGTGCTCCGCGGGAACCTCGGTAACGACCACGCGAATTCTTTCGCGCGGGGCGGAAAGCGTTCTGGCGATAGCGTCCGTAACGGCTTCGGCCATTTGCTCAATGGCCTCTTCGCCACGGCCTTCCAAAATACTGATCTGTGCAAGCGGCATGGCTTCAGACCTTGATACAGATGTTGGTAAGCTCGGAATAGAACGCGATCGAATGCATCCCGCCTTCGCGCCCGATCCCCGATTGTTTAGTGCCGCCAAAGGACGTCCGCAGATCCCGGAGGAACCAGCAATTGATCCAGCTGACACCGACCTCCACCGCTCTTCCCACACGATGCGCACGCGACAGGTCCTGCGTCCACACCGATGAGGCCAGGCCGTAATCGGTATCATTTGCCAGCCGGACCGCCTCTGCTTCGCTATCGAACGGCGCGATATGGCAGCACGGCCCGAATATTTCCTCACGCGCGACGCGGGCATCTGGCGGCAGGCCGGTCCAGATCGTCGGTTCAACAAAATAGCCGCCTGCCGCCGCGCCGCTCAATTCGGGGACCCCGCCACCAGTTACCAGGGTCGCCCCTTCCTCGATGGCGAGACGGTAGTAACCGAGTACCTTTTCCCGATGCTCTGCCGAGATCAAGGGACCAAGAGAGGTTCCCTCCTCATGGGGAAGACCAGGACGAAGCGCCTCAGCCTTCTCCTTCATCGCCGCCAGGAAGCGTTCGAAGATCGGTCGCTCGACATAGATTCGCTCTGGCGCCAGGCATACCTGCCCCGTATTGACGAATGCGGCACGGGCAAGTCCTTCGACCGCCATCCCAAAGTCGCAGTCCGCGAAGACAATCGCCGGATTCTTCCCGCCGAGTTCAAATGACAGAGACTTGAGCGTGGCAGCCGCTGAATGCATGATCGCAGTGCCGGTATTCGTTTCGCCGGTAAAAGTGAGCGCCCGAATGCCTCGATGTGAAGTCAGCCATTCACCTGCGGAGTTCTCCCCGAAGCCATGTACCACGTTGAATACGCCGTCGGGGATACCAACATCTTTCATTACCTCAGCCAATAGTGTGGTGCTGGAAGGTGTCTCCTCCGATGGCTTTACGATTACGGCATTGCCGCAGGCCAGCGCCGGCGCAACCTTCCAGGTCATCAACGCCAGCGGCAGATTCCACGGTGAGATTACGCCAACCACCCCAGCGGTTTGCGAACGGAATAATTGATGGCACGGCCGCCATCAGGCGTATCCGTCTCGAATACCTCGTTGGGGATGCTGGCGATGTAATCCGCGAAGGCACGGAAGTTGGCAGCACCGCGTGGAATATCGACATGCGCGGCCAGGGTACGCGGCTTGCCGGTGTCGGCAATTTCCGCTGCCAAAAAATCATCGAAACGTGCTTCAATACCATCAGCAATCTTCATCAGAAGCGCACGGCGTTTCTCAAGGGGCATATTTCCCCATTCACCTTCTACACTACGACGCCCGGCCGCCACGGCTGCATCGATCATGGCCTGATCCGCTTCATGGGCGATCGCGTGCGTTTCGCCAGTGGCCGGATTATTGACGTCAAACGGGCGTCCGCCGTCGACAAACCGGCCATCAATGAAATTGCGTAAAATCACAGTATCCAATTGCTTCTCCAGGTTATAGATTTTCCGGAATAGTTAAGCGATAGCCTGTACTTCGCACTGGTTGCGCCACCGCTGAGCCATAGCGAAGCGTACGCAAAGTAGCGCAACGCCTGATAGCACCCCTGGAGTCGTTGCCGCCAAGAATACTGCGGCCGGACTCCAACCAATGGCCAGCAGGTACCCTGCAATAACCGGCGCACCGCTGGCACCTATTCGGCCAACCCCGAAAGCCCAGCCGAACCCGGTATTCTTGATGGACTCCGGGTAGGATTCCAGAATCACCAAAATGCAACCGGCGTGATAGGCACAGATTGTCGCGGCAATGACGAAGATAAACACCGGCGCCAATTGCGGATACTGAAGGGTAACCGGCAGAATCAGCATGGAAATGATATAGACCGCAATTTCGATAAACAGTACTTTGTACAGGCCATAGCGGGTGGTGAGCCAGCCCTGCGCAATGGTTCCGATTGCACCGCCAAGGCCAAACATTGCCGCCGCATCCATGCCGGCAGTCGCCGCCATGCCCGAACTGAGCAGCAGAGCCGGTGTCCAGTTGATCACAAAATACAGGATCGCCTGATTCATCATAAAGACCAACCAGAACAGGAGAGTCAGCTTCCACATATTTCCCTTGAACAGGTTCGCCACCAGTTTTTTGTCATTTGCGGATTCATCAACTGCGTCATTGTCCACGGTGACAGCACTGATGCCGTTGACCTGAAACAATTTTCTGACCGCGGAGACAGCGCGCCTCTGGTCCTGTTTCTTGCGGACGAGAAAATGTATCGACTCCGGCACGATCAGCGCCGCCATTGCCGTCAATACCAGGGTGCCAGCTCCGACAACATATAGAAGCATTTGCCAATTGGACCAGGGGATAATGACTCTGGCCATTAAACCACCGAGCAATGAACCCAGGGGGACGAAAGCGATCATCAGCGTAACCACCCGCCGTGATAACCGTTGTGGCGAAAGTTCCGCGGCGAGAGAAATAGCAGTCGGTAATGCTGCGCCAAGACCCACCCCGGTCAAGAACCGCACGATCATCAGCTCTTCAAGAGTGCCGACACAGGCCGTCACTACGGTGCCTATACCTGCCAGGCTCATGCCAAAAACTACCACCTTCTTGCGGCCCAGCCACTGATCGGCCGCAGCCGTCAGGAACAGCGCGCCGACTATTGCGCCAATCAGACTGATGGAAAATACCAAACCGAAGCTCGAGATCGGAATGGCGAGATCCCTGGCCAGATCATGGGCAATCAGCCCGAGTACCTGATTATCCATGCCATCCGACAACACCAGAAGACCAAGCAGCCCGATAACCAGGATCTGGCGCGCCGTTAATTTGCCCTCTCTTATCTGCTGTGAGAAGTTCAATGTGGACGCTTGTCGACTGCTTCCTGACTCTGTCATTGTTGGGTTCCTTTAAAACTTCTTCGTGACCATAACGGCAAGGGATCTCGGCCGATCAACCCTGACAGACACCGCATTCGATGCCGACATCGCCGCACGGTAGGAGCCCGTTTCTCTATCGGTGACATTCTTGGCGACTATGGCCACTTCCCAGCTCTCATTCGCATCACTGATGGCCGCGCGCAGATCAAGTTTTGCATAGCCTGACTGGGCAGTTAGCGGATCGATACTTGCTTGCTGATAGAAATCTGAGGTGAAATATAACCAGGCTCCCACATTGAGCTTAAGGTCAGGGGTTATGGCAAAGCCATAACTGCCTGTCACGCTGCCACTCCATTCCGGTGCATAGGCTTTTGGGCGGCCACCAAGATCCTGCAGGCAGCCGGGTATAGTGGCGTTTTGCAGCAAGGTGCAAGGGGCATTGGGATAATCCAGATATTCCGCGTCCAGGTACCCGATACTGGCGCCCAGGTTCAAACCATCCACCGAGCGCAGGGCAATTTCCGCCTCGATTCCCTGTGAGCGCGCCTTGGCTACATTGCCGATGATGCCGTTAAAGACACCGGTCTCTGGGTCGATAACGGAGGTCGATTCCTGCAGATCATCATAGCGGCTGTGGAACACCGTTAAATTGGTAGTCAGCCCTCTATCGAACCATGCGGCTTTGATACCAGCTTCATAGGACTCGACGGTTTCCGGTTCGAACATGTCCAGGTTCTGACCGATATTCCAGCCTCCGGCCTTGAACCCGGTTGAGTAGGACGCATAGATCATGGTATCCGCGCTAAGGTCATACTGCACATTGACCGAGGGCATAAACTTGTCATCGGTACGCTCGGTAACCGGATAGTCGCCTGCGGCACGACCGACAGTACTGGTCCAGGCGCTGAACGCATCGTCGGAAAAGTCCTCTACAACCTGCCCTACCTCGTTGCCGACACCCGCTCGCGTGCTACGATGCGCCTCCTTGCGGATAGAGCTGTAACGGGCCCCGAGGTCAATCCGGAATTGTTCCGTTATATTGATGGTCGCGGCGGCAAACGCCGATCTATTGGATTGATCCTGTTCGCCGAATACCTCCTGAGCAATCGGTGTACTTTCTGGAATAACGCCAGCCGGTGGCACCAGCGCCCAGAAAGGGGCGAAGTAAAAACCCAGGTTGACCCCGCCTTCGAGCCGGGAATCGTCATAATAGAGCCCCATCATATAATCGACCCGACCACCCAGATCGGATTGGAGCCGTATCTCCTGGCTAAACGACCTGAAATCTTCCGGCTGTGAGAGCGGCAGGCCACTCGGCATATCGAGCCCAGGCACGGGAAGTATCGCGCCGTTTACCGTAGTTCTGAAGAGATCGTGCTGGTAATATCCCGTGGTCGACGTGATGGTATGCTCATCAAGTGTCCATGCCGCGGTCAGAGCGCTGTTGACAGATTCCAGATTGAAACTGGAATTTCCGGTCGCGGTGACATAATCGATTTCATTGTCGTGCAAGCCCTCGTCGATGAGGGCCTGGCATGCCGGTCGCGGGCCACCAAATTCCGGGCCGGGCGGGCAGTGGACGGTCTCCTGCAATTCCGAATTTTTGTCATCATAGTCGGCATAATCGACCCGCAGGTTGACATCGAGATCAGATGTCTCATAGCGCAGCGCCACCCTGCCCTGCACGTCCGAGTTGTCCGGCCCCTCAGTGTCAAACCGCCGGTTCTCGACATAGCCGTCCATCCCGAAAGACCGGATAGCGGCGCGTCCGGAAATCGTATCGGTCAATGGTCCGCCTACTGCCACCTGAAAATCATACTCATCCTCGCCCGGTGCGTAGAGCGCGGATGCATAGCCATCAACCTCCTGAGTCGGTTTGCGGGTCACGATGCTCATCGCACCCGCAATGGCGTTGCTGCCGAAATAGGTGGACTGGGGACCTTTCAGTACCTCAATCCGCTCGAGATCGAGGAAACCGCCACGGATTACCTGTGACCGGCTTATGTACACACCGTCAACGAATATCGCCACCGCCTGCTCGAAACCCATGTTAAAGCCGGAGCCAACACCGCGAATATTCAACGAGTCCGAGGCACCCGCATTGTTGATCCGGACCCCACTGATGCGGTTGCCCAGATCGATAAAGTCCACCACCTGGGCGGCGCGCAGTTCATCACCCCCGCAACGGACACGGACATCGGCACATCCTGCAAACTTTGCGCGCGTCTTTGCGAAGTAACCACAATCTCTTCCAGGGCTGGATTGTTGTTCGCGTGGATATCTTGCGCCAAAGCTGCTACCGGAACCAAAGTACAGGCAACGCAGGACGCAACAATCCTGGCTGTACGGACTGGTAGCAGCTTGCCCCTGAACTCACCTTTAGCTTCACTGATTTTCATTCGACCACCCTCTGTTATTGAGCATTCATTGCCAACTGAATGCCATGTTTTTAGTCGTTTCGGAGTATTGATACATCGCATTATCTTATTTCCTAATACGTTATACTAGCATAACGTATAATACAACAACAAATTATTCCTGCGGTGCAGAGATATCAACTACCTGCCTCCCATAACACCCACCCTGCGCCCGCCGTGGCGATATGTGCTGGAAAATAGTCAACCACCTGGCATGTTGCCGCAGGCTGGGCAGCACTCATCGCGCCCGCCGTAACCAGCCAGGTTCGCAGTTCACCGGTACCCGAGTCAGTTGCCGCGGAGCGAAACGAGAACAGTCCTTCCAACTCGTCCAAATTGCCCGATTCAAGGCATTCCAACACCCAGCGATCAAGGACCTGGTCGACCCAGCCTGAGCGAGGTCCAGAGGGATCGTGGGACATCCCACCACTGCCATAAATCGCGACCGGCAGGGAAAGATCGTTGCAGATCTCCCCAATCGCGCGGCCAAGCGCCAGACATCGCTCCCCGGTGAGGACCGCGGTCGACCGTTCGATAGTCTTGATAATGACTGGCACGACCGGTATCTCCAGTCCTGGCATCAGCAGTGGTAAAGGCCGGGTAAGTGCGTGCGGCGCTCGCCGCTCCGGGCGTCCCTGGGGATTGATCCGGCGGCTGATGGACACATCAAAATCCTTGCGGACCAATTCTGCCTGCAACTGCGCGGCAAGCTCCGGAATGACCTTCAACCGTACGCCAAACCGATCGAAATCCTCCCAGAACTGAGCCGGTGGCTCCGAATCAAAGTCGCCGCAATTGTGGAATCCCTCAATCTCCTCTTCGCCTGAATAGATCATGACATTCGGCAGATGGGCCGCGGAGAACCATTCGTCCTGATCGCCGGCGATAACAATCAAGGCCGCGGGCTGGCGTGCGGCAAGGGCGGTCTCCAGCCGCTGGAATGCCAGCCGGCGGCGCTCGACCCACTCCTTGACCCGCACCTCGTCCTCCTGCCCGACCTCCAGCGGCTGGGGAATATCGCCGCTAATCAGCTGCCAATACCGCTTCCAACCCGGATAGGTGTCCTGAAACAAACTGGGGAAATGCGAGGACGCCATCCCGACGACTATAGGCATGCTCATTACCTCCAGATAACAGTTGCCACACCCGTGGCCGCATGGTGAAAAGGCATGTAATCGATAATCTCGGCGCGACGACCTGTACTCTCGAGAGCGGCCCCCGCGGCAGCCCACAGGCGTATTTCCGCCGAGCTTCCCAGCAGTGTCCGAGACCGCGCGCGCCAGATACCTGCGATCTCCGCCGAGCGCCCTTGCGTCAAGCGCGCGAGCACCCAGTTGTCAAGTACATCGTCAATCCACCCGGCCATATCTCCACCCGGGGCGCCGGACAAGCCGCCACTGACGAGAATCCCCAGGCGCTGATCAGTCAACTCTGCGGCCTGGCTGAGCGCGCGGCCGAACGCATGGATTCGGGCGCCCGGGATCACCGGCTCGACATGACAGTTAATATGGATGGGAATAAGCGGTAGCGTATTTGCCAACCGCGCCACTGCCTCGACTTCCTGCCCACCGACGCCGCGCTCCGGATTTCCCACAGGCCGGAAATCACCGCGCGATTCAGCAAGGTCGAAACCATCCCGAACCAATTGTTCGATCAGTATGTCAGCCAGTTCTGCATGACAGCTAAAGCGTTGGATCGCCGACGGTTCTCCGAGCGCTTCGATCGCGGTGTCGCCCCACACCTCTCCCCCGACCTGCATATGGAGTTGCGGCACGTTGGAATCGTCAAACAGATCGCCCCGATCCGCGGTAAGTACAATCAGCGCGTCCAGCTCACTCTTTGCGATTAATTGCTCGATGGCCGAGAACCCGCGGAAAACCCGGTCCTCGAAATCATCCAGGACCGCACTATCTTCGCTGCCAGCACTCTCCGGTTGAACCGCGCCCTTTCTAAGAAACTCAGAGACTGCGCCCCAGTCGCTGCGCTTCCTGTAAAGAAGCGGAGAGTAGCTAATCCCCGCACCAATTATGATTGGCATACTGTCTCCCCGTACATTCGACGCTACTGAACTGCTGCAAACTTATGTCATGATAGCATAACTTATTATGTAGTCTCAATATGGGTTTCCAGCTGTATTCAAGTCCCACCAAGGGCGAATAAACCAAGCTGAGGCTACAACCGCGGCCAACCTTGACGGGCAGCTGAAAAACAGCCTGCCTCATTGGCCACGCCGTGGTGGATGACCAAATCAAGCACCTAAGTGATTGATCTGTAGGGGAGAATACAGGTGCAGTGTATCGGAGAGAAGAGGAGTTCAGAGCGCCACATTGGCTTGAAGCTCTGCAAGAGGAAATTGTCAGGAATGCATAGTCAAGGAAGAAAGTGACAATCCCGAAGGTGACAGGAGGCAGTTTGTATTGGTGTTATTGGTGTTATTCCTGTTCTTTCTGACTTTCAACGAAGTTATTGATGTTCATATAACAACGCTCCAACAATTTGGGAAAGAGTTTTGCCTCCCTCTCAGAAAAACCCTCGGTAATCACCTCAAGCAATTGTTGCCGTTTGGCCGCAACATCTTCAGCCACCTTCTTGCCGCCATCGGTAAGAAAGACCAGCGCCTTGCGACGATCCTTGCCCGTCATGCGCTGGACAAGGCCTGCCTTTTCCAGAAAATCAACTGCTTTGCCAATCGCAGCATCCTTCAAATTCAGACGGATACCAAGCTCACGCTGAGACATCCCGTCCAACTCGCGAAGAACAGCGAGGGGATACCAGGCGCTAAGCGTAAGATCCATCGGCTCTAGCAGCACATCGATCGCGCGGATTTCCAGAATCCGGATCATCCGGACGAGATAATCGACCTGACCCTCAAAGATTGGCTCAAGATCTATATGAGAGGCCTGAATGTTGTGGGGTTCGTTAAATGGCTCGGAACGACGTGGTGCCCTGGGCTTTTTTCGTGGCTTCATGCTAGCTATCATAATGATCCGGCAACTATTTGTGACGACATAACTTCTTCGAGGTATGTATTCTACGTTAGTCCCGGGTGTTATTGTCAACTACCCTTTACGTAAGGTTTTCGGACGAAGCTTGTTTATCCTGACCCATTTGAGACATCCTGAGGACACTTGCCACCACACAGGCAGACGCCGCCCCAATCAGCATGT
Source organism: Kineobactrum salinum (assembly GCF_010669285.1). Lineage (GTDB taxonomy): Bacteria > Pseudomonadota > Gammaproteobacteria > Pseudomonadales > Halieaceae > Kineobactrum > Kineobactrum salinum. The sequence continues at coordinate 1,278,918 of NZ_CP048711.1, forward strand.
GGGAAAAGGAGATCTGGCCGCGGAGTTGGCAGCCAGCCAATCGCTCAGAAATTGAAGCCGAGGGTGGCGCCGAAGGTTCGCGGCGGTTCGAAATAACAACCAGCCGGCCCCGGTACGGCATTGGCGCATGATGTCTTCACCACATTGTCTTCGAGGTTGCGGACATAGAGCTGGATCGACCAGCGATCGGCGGGCGCGAAATAGCCCAGGTTTAAAACCGTATGGGTGTTGGCTTTCTGGTAATAGCCCGGCGTGTCTTGAGTATAGACAGTCCAACGGCTACTGGTATATTTGAAGTTTAGGCTGGCGCGAATCTGCGCGCCGCTGTCGAGATCAAACGCATGCTGATAGTCGAGATTAACCGTCCAGCGTGGCGAGAACGGCAGTCTAACACCGTCGAAACTACCACCGGGCGTATCCAGAATGTCAGCCACCGCATGCAAGTACGTCACACTCACACCCAGATTGTCATTTGGGCCTGGCTTGAACCGGGAGTCCAGTTGGATGCCATGAACTGTTGATTTTTCGGCATTGTAAACCAGATTTTGCGCGGTTGTCTGGTCGCGCGCGCTAATCTGATAGTTCTCGTAGTCATAGTAAAACCCTTCCAGATTCAGCGTTAAGGCACCATCCGCCAAGCGGTTTTTTACCCCCGCCACGTAGGCAACCAGCGTAACCGGCTCGAATGGCTTGGCCGCCGGCTCCCCGAGCACCTGCGGTCCGGTACTGAACCCGCCCGGCGTAAAGCCTGATGAAATATTGGCGTAAAGCATGGAATCGGTCGCCACATCAAATTCGACGCCTCCTTTCCAGTCCACTCGGTCCTCGTCAAGCCGGCCTTCATAGGCATTCACGACCAACAGGTCTCCCGTCGTCGCCGAAAAGGTGGAATTGGACCCATCCACGCTTTTGACATTCTCGGAATAGCGCACACCGCCCGTAACGCGGAATGCATCGGTCAGCGCATAGGTTCCCTGGCCGTAGACGGCGAAGCCGTGGGCTGCCGCATCAAGCACATTGAAGAATCGTACCACCGGCACCGGCGCCACATCGAAAGCGGAGTAAATATCCTCATCGAAATAGTAGATGCCGAACAGACCTTCAACCCTGTCGGCCGTGACGTTGAGGCGCGCTTCGTGACTTTGCCCCTCCGAGGTTTCGGGATTCAGTAACTGAACAGCCGGTGGCCCTGAAAAAAGACCGCTGTTTGAATCCTGGTCCAAATAACTGTAGCCGCCTATGTAGATCAACGTGAGACTGTCGCTGAAATCGTGGCGCAACGTCAGACTGCCCTGGTAAACATCCACATCGTACTTGTATCCCTCCTCTTCGGCGTCGAAGAGAACGCAGGCGCCGTCAGCAATCGAGCACTCGAGATTGGGATCGTTTATCAACGTATTGCCGATTCCTCCTTCACTGGTGTAGGTCAATACGCCAGTAAGCTCTGTAGCAACTCCGGGGGTCCATACCAGGGTTTGCCGCACCGCGGTACTGTCCTGGTCATCCAATTGATTCCTGGGTTCGATATAGCCATCATGGCGTTTGTGTGTAACCGCAGTCCGCGATAGGAGGGTATCTGAAACCGGAATATCGATACCCGCCATCCCCTGGAAACTGCTGTAATTGCCGGCTTCCAGAAAACCGTCAAAAGCGAAACTATCGCCGGGAGTACGACTCATCACATTGACGACACCGCCAGTCGAGTTGCGGCCGTACAGCGTACCTTGAGGACCGGGAAGAATTTCCACGCGGTCAACATCAAAGAACGCCGTACCCGCCATGGATTGAGGAAGATAAATGCCATTTAAATTAAGCGCAACGTTGGCGTCGGCGTTCGGCGAGGCCAGCGCCTGGCCTACACCGCGAATATAGATATTCGCCCGCGAACGGATTGGGGCGACCGCGACGCCAGTCGCCAGATTGGTGATTTGCACAAGATTGGTAACGCCGAGGTCGGTGAGACGTTTATTATCGACTACCGATACAGCAGCCGACACTTTTTGTAGAGTCTCCGATTTCTTCTGTGCCGTAACGACAACTTCTTCATAGATGGCTTCACTATTTCTACCGAAGGCTTGCCCGCCAATCGGCAGAGTCAATGGCAGAATCAACAGAGAACCGGCAATACGAATGGAGATTCCCTTACCCATGCTCACCTCCCCAACAAATTTTATTTGATATTTGCAGTCAATTTATAACACTATTGACTTGGCAAGTATGTTATCTCACCATAAGGTATTATGTCAATGCATTATTGTTGCAATCTCCAATCTACCTGGCACCCGAAACAATGGGGGACTGCGGTCGCGGGCCTTGTGCTGATTGTATTGTCGCTTGCAAACCCGGGCCTGGCATGGGCGCAGAGCAATGTGCCTGATGATAACTTGACCGAATCTGCGGAAATGCCGGTCCTCTCGGTAAGTCCCGTCGTCATCCCGGCTCCCGGCCGTGGTCAAGGCCTGAGTGTGCGAGTTTCGGCACCCCTGACCGGCAGCGATCTGCCGATTATCGTTTTTGCCCATGGCAATGCGCTCTCGTCAGACGACTATGCCCCACTCGTCAATTACTGGGCCAGCCAGGGTTTCGTAGTGATTCAACCCACCTTCCTGGACGCTGCTGTACTGAACCTGGCGCCGGGCGATCCGCGCAGGCCTTCGATCTGGCGTTATCGTGTCGAGGATATGAAACGCGTGCTGGAAAATCTCGACCTGATCGAGAACACGGTTCCCGGCCTGGAAGGACGGATGAACAGGGATCGCATCGCTGCGGCCGGCCATTCCTATGGCGGAATCACCGCAGGCATGCTGCTGGGCGCCCGGGTTATCAGGCCGGATGGCACGAAACAGGATCTGTCCGACCCGCGAATCGATGTCGGCATCCTCCTTGCCACGGCAGGCAGGGGCGGCGAGGATTTGAGCGACTTCGCTGTTCGCAATTTTCCGTTTATGAACCCGAGTTTCGCCGAGATGACGCGGCCCGTGCTGGTTATTGCGGGGATCGGGACATCTCTCCCCTGACTGTTCGGGGACCGGACTGGTACACCGACCCCTACTCCTTGAGCACCGGAAAAAAGTGCCTGGTGACGCTGTTTGGAGCAAAGCACATGCTCGGCGGCATTGCCGGTAGAGAAATGAAATTAACGGAGCATGAAAGTCCGGAGTATGTCGCCGCAGTACAGCAGCTATCTTCGGCTTACCTGCGTAGCGCATTTTTTCCCACTGACACCAGCTGGTCAGTGGCGCGCAGAAGGCTGACTGAAGTGTCCGACCCCTTGGGCGAGGTCAAATGCAAGTGATTCAGTTCCTGTCCCCGCTTTTGCGGACTGGGCCCGCAAGCGTGGTTTGAAAAGCCTTCACCTGGCCTATTCAATATCCTGTCACGAGCGCGTGCTGTTTTCCGCCTCGATCATTTTCTCCAGTTTGCGGCGCACACGGACAGAGCCTTCATCGATGCGCAGCAATAGCGGTTGCAACTCCCATAAATTCTTGTCCCCCATGCGTTCCTGCTGGGCGCGTATCATGGGTTCGTCTTCGGTCGAAAATATCTGGTTTCGCGTTCTGGCAAATTTTTCATTGAACTCAGCGTCATCGACGGCAAAATCGCGGGTGGTTGCAAAAAAATAGTGAGTCGTTAATCCTGTTTCCGGCGTCACGATATGCGCATTCATGGTGTTCATATTATTGAGCGGCCCTTCCCGGTCAGCGCCTGACGGAACATTCCCGCCACTCAGCGTCATCACAGCCGGTGGCGACCATTCGACATTATTCCAATAATCGACACGGTCCTCCTCGGTAATATTCCGGATGGAGCGCATCAAGGGAGACGGCACTTCATCCAGGCAATCCCGCAAAATGGTCACACGGTCGCCGGTTTCTGCTACTTTGGCGCGGGTACGGGTAAAAGCGCCTGAGCCCAGGGTCGAGGCATGCAGAAAATCAACGTGGGTAAGATCAAGAATATTGTCCACGAAAAGCTGGTAATTGCCGTGACCACAAAGATAACCCTTGCTGAACGCCGTCTCCGGGGCGGTTTCCAGGAAGCTGAGGTCACGCAGAAAATCCAGATTCGCGGTTTCAGGCTCGCCCATCCAGATCCAGATACCGCGATAGGCTTCAGCAACAGCATAGTGTTTGACCGCCATGCTTTGCAGAATTTTACCGTGCGGATTGAAAACGCACTTGCCACAACCGTCAAAGGTGAGACCGTGATAACCGCAGGCGATGGTTCCATTTTCCACCTTCCCCTTGCTGAGCGGCGCAAATCGATGCGGGCAACGGTCGTGGACCGCGCAAACCTTGCCGCCGCTGTCGCGAAACAGGACCACGGGTTCATCAAGGTACCGCCTGGCAAGCATGCCGCCCGCTTCAACCTCATCCGACCAGGCAGCCATGTACCAGCAGTTGCGAAGATAGCTCATCGAAAATCTCCCCATAAATTCACAACCAATAGGCGCGATCCAATAATCAATGGTAATCCCATTGATGAAAGCCCGGAATTATCCATTTGAACTTCTGATGTGTGGTGAAATTGTAACTGATAGCGCCCGCTTACACCACCCTTAATAAGTTATTAGGTAATAAGTTATTGCAGAGATGCACCATAAGTGCATGGTGGCAGAGCCCGCTACACCCCTTCAACATCGCTTTATACATCCGCTCGAACAGCGCTCCGTATGGCGACGCACCCGTGATTCCTGGCTGGGACGACTGCCAAAATCGTCATTGATGGCGACGGCGATTGCATCCCGATGGCGCTCCAGCAGGCCGGCCAATTTCTGCAGATGCGTGCTCCGCTCATGCAGCGAGGGATAGGGATACCTGCGCGATGCTGCACGCTGCGCAGCAAACACTGTGCGCAAACGCGCCCGCTGAATCCTCCGGGGCACATTCGGCGGGACTGGACATGAGGCCCCCTGTCCAGCACGGGATATCGGGTGGTGCCATTCCAGCCGAACCGGGCTTCTTTGTGGGCGTAGCCCATGATGGTGCGCTTCCTTCGTCAGCGCACCCTATCAACTGGTGGTCATCAGGGATTCGCGCGGGCTCGCAGCCGCATAGGGTGCGTTGAGGCACGAAACGCACCGGGTATGGCTCGGAGCGATTGTGGTGATACCGTTGGGGCGCGTTCTTTGTCGGCATGGCTTGTAAGTCAAGCGAAATCCGGCCGGGAGATCTCAAAGCGTTTATGGGGTAGAGCCCAAAGCGGTTTAGTGAAGCCGGCCCGTCCCTCGTTGATTGGGTAGAGCCCCGGACTGCCCGAGCTGGCGGCCAAACGCAAAACCCCACCGGGCGGTGGGGCAAATTTGGTAGGACCAGGCGGATTCGAACCGCCGACCTCTACCATGTCAAGGTAGCGCTCTAACCAACTGAGCTATGGTCCTGCTGTTTACAGGGGGGCGATTATAAAGGAGCCTTGTAGCAGCAAGCAAGCCCCGGGTTACCGAACAGTGCGCCGAAGCGTCATCCGTCTTGACACCATTGCGGGTCCCCCGGGTTATTTCTACGGACCGGCTTCGTAAACAATCTCGCCATTGATGATGGTCGCCTTTACCACTGTCTCGTGCAGCTTTTGTGCCGGTACTTTATGGGGGTCCTGGTTGACCACAACCAGGTCGGCGATCATGCCTGGCGCGATCCGGCCGACACGGTCGTCGTGCCCCATTTGCCTGGCCGCGTTGACCGTGTACATTGCCAGCGCTTCATCCACCGTAATAGCCTGGCCCTTGCCAAAGGACTCGCCCCCGCCAAGGGTCTCACGCGTCACCAATGTTTCGACACCGATCCATGGGTTGACCGCTGGCACAACGGACCAGTCTGAACCCGGCACTACCAGGGCCCCGGCATCGATCATGTCGCGCACCGGCCAGACGCGCTCTATGCGTTCGGGTCCGACTGCTGCGATGATGCTGTCGTTGATCGGCGACGGCGCCCATAGATAGGGGGATACTTCATAGGTTGCGCCCATCGCGCGGGCGCGAGGCAGGTCCTCTTCGGATACAAAGGTGCAGTGGCCGACGTTGTGAAGCAGGCCACTGAAACCGTTGGCCTCACGCGCCGCAGCAATGGCATCCAGGCCCCGGCGCACGGCAGCGTCACCCGCGGCATGGAATTTGACCGTCAAACCCTGGACATCGAAGTCCGTCACGACCTTTTTAACGTCCTCGTCCGAATACATGAGTATGCCTTTGCGGCTGGCCTCATCGTCCCGCCCCTCCACGATATCGGCGTAGGGCTCCAGCATCGCACCCGTATGGCTGTCAGTTGGCACACCATCCAGGTATAGCTTTACACAATCCGGCGACAGGCGCTCACGGGCGTAGAGCTGGCGCCGCTGAATCAATGATTCCACATCCTTGGGGTCCTCACGCCGCCCGCCCAAACACAGCCGCACGCGCTGTTTCAGGTCGCCATCATCAGCCAGAGCGGCAAAGGCTTCCGCTTCCGCCTCACCCGTCGTCGCAGAAACAAAAGAGGTGATGCCACCCGCGAGCATGGTGTCAAGCGACCATCGTACCGCAGCCTTGCGCTGCGCAAGATTCGGCGGTGGCACCAGATCGGCAATCAACTGTTGCGCATTTTCCCTGGTCACGCCGGTGGGATCACCGTTGCTGTCTCTCTCGATAACACCCCCGGGAGGATCAGGCGTGTCTCTGCTTATGCCCGCTTGTTCGAGCGCCATGGTGTTCACCCAGTCACTGTGTCCACTGGTATCCGTCAAAATTACCGGATTGTTGGGAGCCACCCTGTCCAGCAGCTCACGGTGCGGTATTCCGCCGAGGGTCGGGGCGTCCCATTGGCCGCCAGTAATCCATTCGCCGGGCTCGGCCGCCTCTACACACTGTGCGACCTTGTCCAGTACCTGCTGCAACGATGAGCCCTGCGCAAATTTACAGGCATTTTCCCGCAGACCTGCCATCATCGGATGCACATGCATCTCGTGGAACCCGGGCAGGACGGTATCACCCTGCAAGTCGCGTACCTCGGTACCTTCTCCCTTGAACTGGCTGACGAGATCCGAAGCTCCTACCGCCAGAATAACTCCCTTGGCACCAATGGCCATCGCTTCCGCCTGTCCGTCCACGGTATAAATCGATCCGTTGGTCAGTATCAAGGTCGCCTGGCCGTCTTCCAGCTCAAGTGCCTGGGACAGCGCCAGCTGGCTTGCGAGCGCTGCCGCAACACCACAGACGATCGTTCGGGGTAGCTGTAGAAATCTCATAAAACCTTACACTCCAGAAAATCCATGGGGAAGAGTAACGCTAATGAGCGGGAAGGTCGAGCAGGAGAACTTGGGAAGAAGAACGTGCGAAGTCGTCACCGCGGAGCATATCACCCCGCGTTCCGCCGCTCTTCGCTTGCACCGCGAGGTTAGTTGGAGAAGCGTTCGTACAACGTTACCACCGCCGCCCCGACCAAACCGATATTGTGCTGAAGCCCAAAGCGCGCACCCTGCACCTGACGGGCCTCTGCACAGCCACGCAGTTGCCAGACAATCTCACAACACTGGGCAATTCCAGTAGCGCCGATAGGATGACCTTTGGACATCAGCCCCCCGATGGATTGACAACTACGCTGCCGCCGTAAGTATTCTGATTGTCCGCAATAAATCTCGTTGCCTCACCCTCCCCGCATAGCTGAAGCGCCTCATAGCTAACCACTTCGTTCGTGGTAAAGCAATCGTGCAGCTCCACCACGTCAATCTCCTGGGGGCCGACACCAGACGCCTCGAACACTTCGGCAGCAGCCCGACTTGTATTACCATATCCACAGGCCATCAAGGCATCAGACCAGGATTCAGGCGTATCGGTCACCATTGATTGCGCCCTTATGGCAACAGCATTATTTATACCCTTCTGCTTTGCAAAACTGGATCCCACGATAATCGCAGCGGCAGCTCCGCATGTAGGAGGACAAGCCATGTACTTTGTCAGGTAGTCACCGTACAGAACCGGTGCAGAAACCACCTGCTCAAAGCTGAGGGGTGCTGTCATCACGGCAAAAGGATTGTTACTTGCGTGTGCCCGTGATTTCACGGCGACCTTTGCAAATATGTCAGAGTTCGCGCCGTACTTTTCCATATAGTGCATGCCGGCCGCCCCAAACCAGCGCAGAATGTCCCCATGGGCGCTCAACGGATACTGGTGTTCATCCAGAACCCGGTCAATACGCGATCCCACCATCTCGGTCGTGAAATCCAGAGGAATCGCCCCTGATGGCATTTCGTCAAATCCCACTACCAGCACACAATCAGAGGCGCCGCTTTCGACCAGCTGCCTTGCCACAAACAGCCCACTTGATCCAGATGCGCAAGCGTTGTTAATGTTGATGATAGGGATGCCCGTTTGCATTACATCATAGATAGCATGCTGACCCGAACCAGTTACCTCATAAACATGTGAAGCAAATGCCTGGCCGATATCGCCAACTTCAAGACCAGCATCGCTCATTGCAATGCGAATAGATTCAGCTGCCATCTCACGGAACGGTTTGTTGCTGCCAGGCTTCGAGAATTTCACCATCCCGACACCAGCGACCAATGCGGTTTGCACGTTTGCTACTCCTATTCAGTTTGCAAAATCCGTTGATGCCATTTCACGGAGTTTCTTCTTGCTGACCTTGCCAAGCATGATTCGCGGTAGTTCCTCTACAACCCGGACCGCTCTGGGGACCTTGAAATCGGATAGCATTTCACTACAATGCCGGACAATTCTGGCTTCGATGTCGGCGTTATTTCCATTTGCGGTTACGTATGCAACCGGGACCTCATCAAGAAAATCATCGGGGCGTGAAACCACAGCCGCCTCCAGGACGCCATCGACAGCCAGTATCACCCGTTCAACCTCAGACGCAGAGACATTCTCCCCTCCGACTTTCAGCATGTCCTTCGCTCTGTCAGAGAAAGCAATGGCGCCGCTGGGAAGCTGCTTCACGAGATCACCGGTGATAAACCATCCGTCGTCATAACTTTCATCAGTGGCTTCGTCATTCTTGAGGTAGCCCGCAAACAGTGACAGTCCGGGAACGCCCTTGACAAGCAGGTGTCCAACCGTGCCAGGGGAGACATCGACCCCTGCATCATCCACCACCCGAACGGAGTACTCAGGCACGACCCTCCCCATTGCGATGTCTTCGTCAATTATGTCGACGGGGGTCATGATGACCTGGCTAATCGTTTCCGTCATTCCCCACCATCCCAAGGTGGATATCCCCCAACGCTCCATCACCCCCGGCACATTCGAGAAGGCGCCGCCCCACAAACGAAATGAATGAGAGCCTTCAGGATCTGGTTTGTCTTGCAGAGCCGAAATCACTGCAGGAATGGTTGCAGTCCAGGTGCACTTGTTCTCCACTGACACCGGCCAGAATCGGCTCGCCGAGAATTTTGGCAACAATACCATGGAGCCCCCTGACCACAGGGTTGACAGCATTGAATAACACAGGGCGTTGGTGTGGAATAGCGGCAAATACACCAGGGCCGTATCCTGAGGCGTACTTTTCAGGTGACCACTTGTAACCCTGCCGCCCCACAACGCATTGGCGTGCGTCCACATCACACCCTTTGGCCGCGACGTGGTACCTGAGGTGTACTGTAACGAGCAGATGTCGCTGTCGCTCACATCATGGGGCGTGAATGTCGCGGCGCCAAGGTGCTCGTAGAGATTCGATACCTCTCCGCTTCCACAAGATGCACTGCTTTCGTCAGTAACCAGTATGAATTGCAGTTCCGCTCCCGTATTCTTGATACTGTCGACGTGTTGTCCGCTTGTGATAGATGCAACCGACTCTGAATGTGAAAGGTAGTATGACAACTCATCCAGAGAGCTTCTGGTATTGGTAGTCACTGGAATTGCTCCCAGGTGCACGCAGGAAAACCATGACAACAGGAATTCCGGAGAGTTGTCCAAATGAATATTTATGCAATCCCCTTTCTTGACACCCAGCTTCAGTAAGCCGGAAGACAACCTCCAAACATCGGTAGCGAACTGCTCATAGCTCCAGGACCTCGGCTTACCTGCAGCCAGAGGCTCCCATTTCAAGAAGGTATTGTCCGGTGACTTTTCCTGCCAGTACCTCAGCAGTGATGAGACATTCTTCCCCGACATGCAGTGGAGGCCACCTGGCTGTCTTGAAATATCCATCATTCGATTTCCTTGAACATTCGTTACTCTCCCGAGTGAGGTTCTACCGACTTGACCGGTATTGCATCTACCAGGACAGCCGCCAGAATGCAGGGCACGTCGCCCTTGTTTAGCCAGGCGTGTTTGGTTCCCTTCTGTACGATGCAATCGCCCTGCCTGAGGAGAACCTCTCCATCCTCCATCAACATGTACATCTCACCGGAGATTACGACCAGGTAGTCAATGGAGTTGGTGAAATGCATGCTTGCATGTTTGGTCCGGTCTGTCGCTTCGGGCACATTTGCGCTGCCGATGGACTGGAATGCGGAGTCGATATCAATTTTCTGGTCAAGACTTTTTTCCGGGGGAATCTCGACAACCCGGAAGATCGAACCGCAATCGACCGGATCATGCTGTATTGGACGATCGCCAAGATCACCGGGAATATTATTGTTCACCGGCATTTCATTTGTTGTCCAAAGTTCGGAAATGTAAGCACCTGGCCAGCCCGGGACCTCCAGGGTATTCTTCGCAGGCCCATCGATAGCTACTGTCGACTGGCCCTTTCCATTCAGTCCTGTCACTACTCTTTTTACTTTAAACATAAATCCAGACCTCTTTTTTAGCTCGACAGAGTGAATTTGCCGATACGCCAGATAACTGAGAACGCTTCCATTACGATAATTTTAAAGATGTGAGGCACCCCAAAATTCACGGTACAATGCCTCAGCCCCTCCCCGAACTCGCCCGGATACGGTCGATTTCCTGCGGAGGCATGGTTCCCTGCATTCTTTCAAACAACGCCTCGCGCCCCGGGTTCAAACCACCCTGTGCGGCGCAGCTTTCGTGGATGTGATTACTGGCATCCTGCAGCAGCCGGCAAGCCCGCACCTCGTCTCCACGCAGGCGGCCGCTCTGCTTCACTATCTCACCGTCGACCAGTACGGTTTCGACATTTTCAGCGCTGGCATGCAGCACGACGGCGGCGGCCGGATTTTCGCGGTTCCAACCCGCCATGGATACCCCATCTGCGCGGAGCAGAACGATGTCGGCGCACTTGCCGGGCCTCAGCGAACCTATTTCTCTGTCGAGGCCGCACGCTCTTGCACCACCCAGGGTCGCCCAATGCAATGCGTCCCGGCAGGTAAACGGCAAACCGTAGAAGAAGCTTTCGCCCTGCTCCTCGTTCTGGCGCCAACGCTCTACCTGCAGCGCCAGTCTCATGGCGACAAACGGATCGCCGCTGTTGTTCGAGACGATATCCACTCCCAGTCCGAGAGGGATCCCCCGCGCCAGCGGTGCGGCTATCGCGGGCAGGCCCATGCCCATTTGCAGCTCAGTCTCCGGAGTGACTGACACTGTCGCACCAGCATCAGCTACCCGGTTCCATTCATCTGGGCTGGTGCGGTTCATATGTACCAGCGTGATGTCGCTGCCCAGCAGCCCGCTCCTGGCGAGAAGCTCGACTTCGCCCATACCCTTGCCGGCCATCAGGAAGGAATTGCAGTGAAAAAAGATTCTGGCATCGAGTTCCCTGGCCACCCCGAACTGGTGTTGAGCCAGGCTGGTGTCGTGCAACCAGAAATGGCTCTCCTCAGGGGACACGCCAAGCGTCAGCCTGGCGTCCGGCGATGTAAAATATTGAGCAGCGATGCTGGAGAGCCATCCGGTACGCTCCTGCAACGACGCCTTTACCGAATCCGGCAACGGCGGCTGATTGAATCCGAAGCACCACACCGCCCGCAATCGAGAGTCCTGTAGACCCTGGATGCTCGCTTCTGCGTGATCGAGGGAAATAATGTTGTGGCAGTAGTCTGCGACGGTCGTAACCCCAGTATTAATAGCATCCATACCACCGTGCAGTTGCGCAGCATACATGTCTTCAGGGCGAAACTGCCTCGCGGCCAGCATGCGTATGCCCCCGAGATAGCCGAGCAATGACCAGTCCGCAGTAGCCCCACGCAGCGCGCCTTGCCATATATGGCGATGGGTGTCGACAAGCCCTGGAATTGCTATACAACCTCCGGCGTCGATACACAGTGCATCCTTCGCTGTCAGACCCGGGCCAATGCCGGCTATCCGGCCGTCCTCGATCAGGATGTTGGCATCCGGTAGATCGCCGACCTCATCGTCCATCGAGAGGACGAAAGCGTTCGTGATGAGCGTTCTGTTGTTCATACCAACCTCACAAGTCGTATCCAATGGTGACGCCGTAGGTCCTCGGCGGCTTCACTCCACCCAACGCGGGAGAGCCGGTCAATACGCTTCCCACCAATGCGGTCGAGAGATGATCTTCGTTGCTGAGATTGCGTATAAAGGCGCCCACGTGCCACCCCGACGCCTCGCTTCGATAATTCAGGAAGAAGTTGTAGCGGCGGCCACCGTCCTGGCGCATATTGCCGGTGTTGAACGGAGTGAAGTAGACTTCATCAAACCAGTGACCCTCGGCACGAGCCGTAACGGTGCCCGCTCCTGCAGACCACTCATATTCAACGCCAAGATTTGCGGTGTAACGCGGCGCCTGGGTAAGCTCATTCCCCGCAAGATCAAGGAGGCCGAGCGACGTCCTCGCCGGATCGAACGTTGAGAATTCGTCGAACTCGGTGTCCAGCAGGCCAAGGTTAAAATCGATCTGAAGTTGATCAGTAAGGATAGCCGATACCTCAACCTCAATCCCCTGCAAGCTCGCCTTGGCGGCGTTCTCAATGACGATCACAGCCTCCTGGACTTTCGATACCTGAAGATCCTCGTAGTCGTAGTGGAAGATCGCGAAGTTCGTAAGCAACCGGTGTTGCCACCAGTGAGCTTTGAGCCCGAGTTCATAGCTGGTTAATGTCTCCGAGTCGAAGGGTTCCTGAAGCCCACCCAGATTGAAGCCACCGCTTTTAAAACCCTGTGACACAGAGGCATAAACTCGAAGGTTATCGTCAGGCTCGTAGGTGAGCACAGCCCTGGGGCCGAAGTCCTTCCAGGTCTCCTTGTCCCGGTTCGTGGCGCTGGGGATGAGTGCCTGACCCGGCGAGTAGGGTCGCAGCAGATCGAATTGATAGTCCTCGTCTACGCGCTTCTCCTCCACGCTGTAACGTGCGCCCAGGGTCAGGCTCAGCGTATCGGTCAAATTCCAGTCGACCTGCCCAAAGACAGCACCAGCGCGGGTTTCCATATCTCCACCCGCAAAGTAGCCTGCCACATAGAGGCTGGGCAGGCCAACCAGGGCACGGTCAATCGGCACCTTTGAGTAGCCGTACAGATCCTCCTGGTAGTAATACGCACCGAGTAGCCAATGGCTGTTGCCGAGATCACCCTGAGCCCGCAGTTCCTGGCTGTACTGATCCGACTCCTCTTTTTGTTCATAACGGGTAAGCGGCGCACTGGTGGCGTCCAGATCGGTAATTGTGTCATAGCGCGTGTGACGATATGCGCTGACAGACACAAGCTCGCCCCAACCCGTGCTGTATGTGACCTGCGCCGCCAGGCCGGACATTTTCCGCTTGTTGTCGGGCCCGGTGTCGACCGCCACATCGCGTATGTCGTCCGCGACCTCGCCCCCGAGCAGCAACCCGGTCGGCACTCGCTCTGGGCTGCCGGCCCCGAGGAAATGGTAGCCGTAGTTGTGGTCATTTTCGCGGCGATAGTCTGCTGTCAGCGCAACCTCAAGCGCGGCTGTCGGCGTGATCAGCAGTTTTCCCCGGATTGACCTGGAGCGCTCGTCGTCTATCTGGCGCCCGTTCACCAGATTGGTCCCGTAGCCATCACGTTCGATCACCTTGACAGCGACGCGGCCCGACACCTCGTCTGTCAGTGAAGCGCTGGTAGCGGCTTCCAATTCCCGGAGATCGTAGTTGCCTGTCCGTGCGCGAATATAGCCCGGCAAATCCGAATTCGGACCCCGGGTCACCACATTGATGCTGCCGCCCGTTGCGTTGCGACCGTACAGTGTGCCCTGGGGCCCCCGCAGCACCTCCACACGCTCAATATCAAAGAGAGTCCCGAGAGCAGCAGCCGGGCGACCGACATAGACACCATCCATATGGAAGGCCACCCTGCCCTCGTTGCCCACGGAGATGTTGTCAAAGCCGATGCCGCGAATCGCGATTCGTGCGTTGCCTACAGATTCACCGAAGCTCATGTTCGGAATCGCGAATGCCAAGGCCTCCACATCGTTGATGCCGCGGTTGCTCATTGCCTCCCCCGTAAGGGCAGAGACGGCCATTGAGGTGTCCTGCAGACTGCTTGTCCGCCTTTCGGCGGTTACAACGATCTCTTCGAGCATCCTCGGTCCGGCATCCTCCTGCCCGTGAGAGGCGGCCGCGATAAAGGGAGCCGCCAGGATCGGTAGAGAGCGCAGAGCATTCAAACCAAGTATCTTCACGCGTAGATGTAGATAGAGCATCGCCAGGTTCTCCTGTTATTAGCCTTTCCTGATAGGTTAGTCGATCGATTAACTAACTTCAAGTGGATATTGCAAATTTGTTGACTAAGTGATTAACTTGCCGTTAACAGCATTGGTATGAGAGTTGCGACATGGCAGCACCCAAAGGAGGCACGAAAGCACGAATACTAAACGCGGCTGAGTCTCTGTTTGCGAGCAAGGGCATCGACGGCACATCGACGCGAGCGATCGTCAGCAAGTCAGGTGACACCGTGGGAAGCCTCGCCTACCACTTTGGCTCGAAGGAAAACCTGATTGCTGAAGTCATCGTGCGGCGCTGGGAAACCATGACCGAAGATCGCCGCCGTGCTTATCGAGAAGCCGTCGCAGTATCAGCGCCCGAGCCACCGTCGCTGGAAACCACCGTATCGTGCATAGTGGTCCCATATCTCGAGCGCGCCATGAACGGCGATAGGGGCTGGCGCAACTATGCCATGCTGATTGTTCGACTACTGAACGCCGACAAGCGCACACAACGCAGATTCGAGCCCCTGATGACCCCTGCCAGCCAGGAGTTTATTGGTTGGTTAATCGCCGCAATTCCGCACGGTAAACTGGAAGATATCGGCTACGCTTACGAGTTCATGGTGGGCAGCATGATCGAAGCGTGCGCGGAAGCTACCCATAATCGCCTGAACAAGCTAACGGACGGGACGTGCGATCCCTCAAACTTTGACGCTGTCAGCCCACGCCTTGTTCGATTTATAGTCGGCGGAATCGAAAGCGTAGTCGAAGGTGGCCGTGGGGGATAAACCCGTTAGTGCTCCGCACGTGAAGCGATACAGGCGTCAACAGGGGCGCCTTTGTCTACGCGACTGCTCGCAGGCATAGCCCGCAGATCTCACCGATGAAATTGAAGCGGGGGTATGGCCTGGCGCTCGGTTATGAGGATCTTACAGCGAATTGTTCAGCAGACGCAGCCTGATAGCGTTGGCGCTCCCACCATCCCATTTTTCATTCGCCAGCCAGAAGTCCATGTACTATGGTTAGAAGATCGAGGACACCAAGACCAATTGGCACGAGGAATTCGGACAGTGGAACTGTTGAAACGCATCACGGATTATCTGATCGACAATGAACTGAGACTTGCCACCGCCGAATCCTGCACGGCCGGTCTTATCTTCTCAGAGCTGGCCCGGGTACCCGGCAGCGGCCAGAATATCGATTGTGGCCTCGGGGTTTATTCACCTCAATCAAAGAACCGCTACCTCGGAGTCAGCTACGACACCATAGAGCGTTATGGACTGACCAGCGAGGCAGTGTCCGGCGAGATGGCCAGCGGGGCGCTGGACAACAATGACGCCGACGTGGCCCTGGCCAATACCGGCATAGCCGGCCCCAACCCCGGCGACGATGGTACGCCCATCGGTACCGTCTGCTTCGCCTGGGCCTTTCGCCATAACGGCGACCATCACCTTTACTGCGAGACCCGCCGCTTCGACGGCGAACGCAATCAAGTACGACTGTCTGCGGCACACTATGCGCTGGAACGTCTGCCCCACTATCATCGGCTGTGTCTTGAATCCGGAGCGAAAACAGATAAGGCCTGATACACGAGGCGATGCTGGATAGTGATGCGCCATCAACAGGCCCCGCAAGATCACCGAGGAGCTTCTCAAGCGGGAGCGATTAACGGTAGCTCAGGCATCAGCGCGACTGGCAGGAGTCGGAATACCATCAAGGATCACGTAGAAGCCGTCACTGAAGCAGGGCGCCTGACACCGCTTGGCTTCAGCAGTATATTTACGCGGCTGCCCGCACACATAGCAGTTCCAGTATATTGCTTTACAGCAACTCAAATTTCGAAGTGAACAAACTCAATGCTGAGTTCCAGTCGTCATCAACCCGTTTCATGCCCCCGTATGTATCCCTGTCTTGGTAAATATCGCCCAGTGCATTGGCGATCACGTCCAGGTGATTAGTGGTATAAGCTCGTCTGGGTATGGCGATGCGCATGCAATCCAGCTCAAGAGATTTTTCACTTCGTACTGAGTGATCAGTCGTAGACATTATCATTGCCACTGCTCGCACTCCGGCCTCTTCGTATAGCGCTGTGACCAGACGTTGCGATGGGTTTTTATCCGCCGGTATATGTGGAAAGAATTCTACGCTATTGACATAAACCCCATGTCCACCAATAGGCTCAACGATGGGGACACCTTTTTCCTTTAGTCTATTGCCCAGATAATTAACCTGGGCATTACGGTGCTCTAAATAAGCTTCGTCGCACCCTTCCAGCAGACCGACAGCTATGGCTTCAAGGTCACGCCCTGCAAGACCGCCATAAGTAATATAACCTTCGAATGCCAGCGCTAGCTGGTTGGCCTCGGCAAAGACATCCCGGTTCCTGGTTATGAATAGTCCACCAATGTTCACCAAGGCATCTTTCTTGGCACTCATAATGGCAGTCTCGCAATATGAACAGAGCTCCTGTGTTATCTGTTTGATGGTTTTATCTTCATAACCGGGCTCTCGTTGTTTAATGAAATATGCATTTTCCGCAATACGAGCGCAATCCAGCACAATTGGAATACCATTGCTTTCGGTCAGCGCGTGTACAGCTTTGAGGTTTTCCATGGACATAGGCTGTCCGCCATTATTATTGCAAGTGAGACTGATGATAACCGCAGTAATATTATCAGCCCCCTTCTCATTAATTAGTTGTTTGAATCTATCAATATCGATATTACCTTTGAACGCACAAGCCATGGCATTACTGTCAAAAGCTTCATCCACGGGAATATCTATCGGTATTGTTCCGTGTACGTTGGCATGCCCAAGATAGGTAATGAAATGCATGTTGCTGAAGGTGTATTTACCTTTTTTGCCGTAGATTTGTGAAACAAAGTAGTCTGCGGCTCTGCCCTGGTGGGTGGGTTGCAAGAAAGGCATATTGAAGACTTCCTGTACCGACTGCTCCAGCTTGTAAAAGCTGCTGCAGCCGGCGTAGGATTCATCGCCCAGCATCATTGCTGACCACTGGTTGGCACTCATGGCGGAAGTTCCACTATCAGTCAAACAGTCAATGTATACGACATCTGACTTCAGTTTGAACACATTATAATCAGCTTCTTTCAGGTATTCCTGTCTTTCGGGTTTGGTTGTTTTTCCAATGTGTTCTACGACCTTGATCTTATAGGGTTCTGCCGTCATGTATTTCATACAATTCTCGCTGACCAGGTTATACTCGGGTATTCAACCCCAAATTTTGCAGCCCTTCCTACTAAACGTAAATAATGATTGCCTTGTGATACGCATCGCAGTTAATTAGATTGACCCGCTTATGCCTAATCCTGTAGTCATTTTCTATCCGCAGAAGGTGATGTTCGTAGGTGCCGGCAAAGACCGTCTGCTCTTGATAGTAAACAACGGCTTGAAAATTGGATGTCACGACACAGCTCCCCGTTGATTTTTCAAACTCCGTGACTTTTATGTTATCTATTAGGTGGGAGCAATGTACTTTGGCTTCCATCGCAGGCGACAGCCGGTGACCGAAGTTACGCCGACGTATATCCATTAACAGGTTGTTTTCGTACAGTAGCGACACCTGGTTATGCGGATCCTCCTGATCATGAGTTATTGGCATCCAGTAGGTAGCGTCTTCCGTATAGAGTGCGCACCAATCGTCCAGATTGGCGCTGTCCAGATGACCGGCCTCCCTGTAGAGAAAGCTTTTTATCTCATCAATAGAATATGGTGATAGTTCATTCATCTCTATCATTGATCCACCTTTTCGTTCATGTAGTTCAGCCATGCCTGGTATTCATTGCGTATCGCCAGCTCGCTGGTTCCAGGCGCAGTAGTGACTCCTGTCTCCTCCTGGTTCTGGTTCAGATACCGGCGGACATCCACCCACTTTGAATCGTCGCAAACCAATGAGGTTTGCATGCGCGAAAAGCACTCACGATCGTCATGACCGACCATCGAAGCGGGTGAGTTGATCAAATGAGAATAGGCAACGGTTCTACGAAACATATCGTCCGGTGCCCCCACAAAGCGAAGATGCCAAACATCAACCAACGTTTTATCCACCGCGATTGGCCGGATAACACGCATCACACCGCTGACATCCTGTATGGAAAAGGAGGGATAAACTTTAGTGTTATGCCGATTCTGGGAAAGGATCTTCCTGGCTTTCTCTTCGCCATGTGATTTCAGCATGGATTCCCAGTAGCCATCCAATTCAGGATATTCTGAATGGATGCTGCTTTTTCCGCCCATGTAGCTGTGGCCAAAGTGCATGGCGGTCACACCCATTTCATCCATAAACTCATACGAGTTGCCAAATGGGAAGATGATTTCGGCCTCAAGGGGAGGTGGAGATTCTTCTGGCAGATTCTTTACGGCGGCCCGGGTAGCATGACCTACGGAACCATGAGCGATCTTGGGGTGCATAGTGTCGCTCAGATTTTCCAGATACATCTTCCAGTTGCAATCAAAGCTGTAGCGGAATGGGGCGCCGGCGACTTCCAGACGGCCTTCTGGAGAACGGTCTGCCATATTATCGAATGTCTCCTTCGCTTTTCCCAGAAACGTCTCAAGATCGGGACCACTTTGTGCAAGGGAGGCAAATACAAAGCCTTGATAGATTTCCACTCTGCCCACCTTGCGCATATGGTACTCAGGGTCAGACATATCAAAGCCGGTATTTACATAGCCACATTTGTGTGGGGTACTATTGAGACTTCCGTCCAGATTGAAGCTCCAACCATGATACGGGCAGCGGAACAGCTTTGTATTGCCGCAAGGCTTTACGGTTACTTTCGTGCCCCTGTGGCCACAACGGTTCAGGATGACATTAATGGTTCCTTGCCTGTCACGGGTCACTACCACGGGCTGCGTGCCGATAGTTGTTGTGATAAAGTCCCCGGGGTTTGGCACTTGACTGTCGTGGCCCACATAAATCCAGGCCCGCCCCAGATCAACTTCATTTCCAGCGTGAATATATCTGGATCCAGGTATACATCCCGATGCACCCGGCCATCTTCGACAAGGTTGATGAGGTTCTTACCATTTTCATACATAATTACGCCCCTCCATCAGTTTGGCATATACATTAGCTTAAAATAGTAAATATGAAAAGGAATATTATGAATAGTCATTCAATGAAATCGGCCATTGATCCAGATCGTCAAGAAGAGGCCTTTATCGATACCTATCTGGCTTTTCTCCTGGCGACAGCCAGTCACCGAATTAGCTCTGAATTCCATGTAAGATTAAGGGAACTGAATATAGCGGTAAGTACCTGGCGTATTTTGGCGGTGCTCAGCGCAAAACAGCGTTCGGTAAACGAGTTGGCACGAATAGTGCTTCTAAACCAACCGACCGTAAGCAAAACCTTGATTCGCCTGGAGCGAGATGGACTCATCACACGCCAACGGGAAAAGGACAATCAGAGAAGCGTTCGGATAGGATTAACCAAAAAAGGGGATGCCCTGGTATCGAAACTAATACCGCTGGCCGAGGAACATGAAGCGGATGCGTTTTCTACTCTTAGTCAAACTGATAAAAGAAAATTGGTAAAGATATTGCGCCAAGTAATTAAACACAATGAATAGACGTAATACATGGGATCGACGACGGGCACAGAGACTATCATTGTACTGTTATCCAGCGGCACAGACTGCCGCTAGATAACGACATGGTATCTTTAAGCTTTTGTTTTTACAGTATTTTAGTACATGCCAAGCCCGACAAATGTAAATAGGTCGTGAGCATCCCGTAATATGCGATGCAATTGACCTGAGTTGTCCATAAGTTCTCTTCACGTCCGCTTTCTGCACATTTTTGCATGATGGTTAAGGCCTCCTCCCCTCTTTTTTGACACGCCTGCCCCGAAATTTTATTTGACATAGCCGATAATCCAATCAACAATACATGAAATGGAATACTATTCCATTACATATATACAGTTGGCACATGACGGCCCGGGCAAAAGAGTATGATTGAATCCATAGATCGTTTTCATCCCAGCCAGAACGAAATTTCTCGCCGTTATCTCAATGTCCGGACGGCAATGGCTGAGCATGAACTGGATGCCTTGGTTGTTTGCGGTAGTGAATACACTGGCTTCGAAGGTGCTATTCGCTATCTGTCGGGTTTCCATATCCTGCATCGCTACGCTTATGTCGTAGTCACCCAGAACCACGAAGCTGTTGCGGTTTTCCCCAAGGAAGCAACCTGGGTGGGGGATCATTCCAGTACTTATCTGCAGGAAAAAGAGTTTCCGGAGCATTGCGGAAACTGGATAAAGGGCTATCTGCAAAACAAAGGCGTCAAAAGGCTTGGTATTTATGGTCTTGATTACATTATCAACGTACGTGACTTCTCGGCATTGGCAACTGGCGGTTTCGAAATCATTGATTTTGAACAGGCCTTCGACTATGCGCGGATCCAGAAAAGCGACGAGGAAATCCGATCGGTCCGTCACTCCATGGATCTTTGCAAGCAGGGCGTACTGGACATCATAAGAGCCTATGAACCGGGCAAAACCGAAGCGGAATTAATGGGTGAAGCGGAAAGGAGATTTTCCTCCTCCGGCTGTTCTCGTAGCACGATGAATATGGTTTTGGCGGGCGAGAATGGTTCCTTGCGTCCACAAGTCCTCTTCCCATCACAGCGCAAGATCGAATCATCTGACGGACTGATGTACGGCCTGGAGATAGCCGGAGAAGGTGGCCACTGGGTTGAATTCTCCCGTCCGTTGATGCCGGAAGGCATGGATGACATTACCGCTGAGATGTTTACAGCCCAACAGGAGTTCCATTCACTTGTTCGCGAGAATATGAAGGCGGGCAGTACGGTGGAAGAAGTATATCAAATCTGTACCAAGCCGTTTGAAGACAGGGGTTATCTCACAGGACATGTCTGCGGTCATTCTATTGGTATGACCATGATAGAGATGCCACGGGTCGCCGCGGGAGTAGAGTTTGTGTTGCCAGAGAATATGGTGTGTTCAATACATGCACATACTATAAATCCAGAACGCAGTCACGGCTTACTGTTTCAGGAAACCTACTTGGTCAACAACGCATGTGCAGAGCCGCTTTCTGGTACGGCGATCAAGGTATATGAGGGTACTGAGTCGGCACTGACAGAACTATAGCACTCTGGTCACTGCAACTTGATTTTTAAAGCTAGCGACCTTGGAACAGAGAATACCAGGTGACTGTACCAGCCGTAAGTGTGAATGCGGCGGCGCACTGCGCAGCCACAATAATAATTACACCCACGACTTCTTGCAAAGAAGAGGAGAGCAGCTATGACAACGTCCCAGAAGCCTCTTGTAACAGCGTATCGTCACGCATTGATGTTGCTGGCCGGTACCGGTATCACCGCCACATACCCGGATCAGGCGCATGCCCAGGGCGCCGGAAGACTCGAGGAAGTCGTGGTTACTGCGACGCACCGCGAGGAGAATCTGCAGGATGTACCGATTTCCGTCAGTGCCCTGACTTCCCAGGACCTCAGTGAACAACAGATTTTCGGCGCCACCGAAATCGCCAACAAGGTGCCGGGCATGTCCTACGCTGAGTTCTCTCCGGGCCAGGCCATGATCTCCATGCGCGGCATCAGTTCCGCGGACGACGGCGCTGGCATGGACAACTCGGCCGTGATGTTTCTCGACGGCGTGTATATTGGCCGCCTCGCCAACATCAATTTTGAAATGTTTGACCTGGAACGCATCGAAGTGCTGCGCGGCCCCCAGGGCACCCTGTTCGGGCGTAACGCTATCGGCGGCGCGATCAACGTAACATCGACCCGTCCCAGTGAGGAGTTCATGGCCAAGGCGGAGGTAGCTGCGGGTAACGAGGGGCACCTGCGCTACCAGGGTTTGATCAGCGGTCCATTGAGCGACAGCCTGTTCGGCAAGTTCAGTTTCAGTCACCGGGAGCACGACGGCTATGTGGACAACATCATCCTCGGTAAAAAGCAACAGGACGAAAACGTCGACTCCTTCCGCGGCCAGTTGCTGTTCCAGACCGATCGGTCGGAGTGGTTGTTGAGCGCAGATTACATGGAGGATGATCGGGAGGACATGGGGCGGGTGCCGGTATTCCCCGGCACCGATCCGGATACGGTCGAGCTGTGGCGCCAGGCCGGTGGCAGCTTTCGCAAAGTGACCGCACCGGTGGACGGCGACTCCTACCGGGATGCGAGCGGTATCAGCCTGCAGGGAGACATCGATTTCAACAGCGGCACCCTGATCACGATTACCGCCCTGCGCGATGCCGCGACTGACTGGGGCATGGCCTCGATCGGGGTTGGTTGGCGCGGCGGGGTGGAGATCCTCGACGACATCAACGAGGAGATCGAGACCTTCAGCCAGGAGCTGCGCTGGACCTCAAACCTGCGGGGCAACCTCAATTACGTGGCCGGATTATACTACCTGATTGAAGAGACCGACCGCACGGAGCAGTTCCGGCTGCTGGCCCCCGCGGGCGCCAATGGTGCCTACATCGATGTGGGCAACGAAATCTCGCGGCAGGAGAACGAAACCACCAGTTATGCGGCTTATATCCAGGGCGACTGGAACTTCAGCGATCGCTGGACCCTGACACTGGGGGCCCGCTTTACCCTGGATGAGAAGGAGACCGAGAGTACCTCGATCAACTGTGGCGCGCTGTCACCCGGGTTCGAGAACTATCCGGATTGCGCCGGCGTGGGCGGCAGCCTCAACATTATCGCCCAGACCTTCAGTATCGCCGCAGATGACGAGTGGAGCGACTTCTCTCCAAAGGCCTCCCTGCAGTTCCGCCAGACCGACCAGGTGATGTGGTTCGCCACTGTCGCCAAGGGCTTCAAGAGCGGCGGCTTCGGCGGCGCGCCAGGTACTCCGGAGCAGGCTGCCACCCCGGTGGACGAGGAGATTGCCTGGAACTACGAGTTGGGCATGAAAGGTGATTTTCTCGACAACTCACTGCGGCTGAACATCAGCGCTTTCTACATGGATTACCAGGACCTGCAGGTAGTTCGCTTCGGCCCCACCCAGGCCAATCCGGATTACGGCTCCTTCATCACCGACAACCTCGGCAAGGCTGAAATCAAGGGCTTGGAAACCGAGTTCATCTGGGCGCCGGTAGACAATTTCCAACTGTCCGGCAACTACACCTATCTGGATACCGAGGTGCAGGATCTGGTCCTGGAGGTGGCTGGCGGCGCGCTGGATGTGTCCGGTGCACCTTTGCGGCAGGCACCCGAGAACAAGGCGGCCCTTGCGATGGCCTACGAGATGCCACTCGACAACGGCGCCAAGCTCAATTTTCGGGTGGACTATACCTATTCCGACGAACAGCTCAACGACTACGCCGACCAGAACACCACCATCGATGAATTCAGCCTGTGGGACGCGCGGGCGGCCTGGGTATCGGCCGACGGCAATTGGCAGGTGGCCCTGTGGGGCAGGAATCTCACCGACGAAGAGTACATCTCCCACACCTATGTCATTGGCCCGGGTGTGGTCGGGGTCTGGGGGCCTCCTCGCACCTATGGCCTGACGCTCACGTGGGAAATGTAATCATGCGGCTCCAGTCGACACTGAGTGCACGTCCCGCCGCAATCGCATTGCCGCCTGTGCTGGCTGCCTGTGGCGGCATTCCCCCGCAGGTAGTTCGGCAGACCGCGAGAGCGGGGCGACCTTGCTACCTGATCGGCCGGGGAAATACTTTGGACAATAATCAGAAGCTCGTCTTCATCCGGGCCAGGACCCGCCGGCGGCTACTGTTTGCCGCGCTGATCCTGGCACTGTACTTCTCTTTCACGCTCAACTGGACCGGGTTCGGTGCCACACTTGCCGGACGTCTCGGCGGGAGCTATATCACCGGCTCGCTGCTGATGTTCGCCGGCCTGATCGTGGTGTTCATTGCGCTGGAGTTCTTGTTCATCTGGCTCAACCGTGCGTTCGAGCCCGAGGGGGAATAGCCGGATGACACCAACCCCATGCCGGGCGCACCGGCTGGGCGGCGTGCTGGCCGGCCTGCTGGTTCCCGGCCAGGCGGCATTGGCAGAGGTGAATATTGCCGGCGAGGTCGAACGGCAACCGCTCAATCCAGTGGCCATTACCCTGTTCCTGGTGTTCGTGGTCGCGACCCTCGCAATCAGCTACTGGGCGTCGCGGCGTACTCGCAGCAGCGGAGACTTCTACAATGCTGGCGGCCAGATCACGGGCCTGCAGAACGGCACAGCCATTGCGGGAGAATTCATGTCCGCAGCCTCCTTCCTGGGCATTACCGGGCTGATCTTCCTGGGGGGCTTTGACGGCCTGCTGCTGGCCCTGGGAGCGTTCTCCGCCTGGCCACTGATGCTGATTCTACTGGCGCGCCGGGTGCGCAACCTGGGCAGATTCACCTTCGTCGACGTGGTATCAACCCGGCTCGAGAGCACCCGTATCCGGCTGCTGGCCATCGTCAGTACCATCGTAGTGGTGATCCTCTATCTGATCGCGCAGATGGTGGGCGCCGGCAAACTCATTCAACTGTTGTTCGGGCTACCCTATGAGGTTGCGGTGGTAGCGGTGAGTGCTCTGGTACTGGCGTACGTTACCTTCGGCGGTATGCTCGCCACTACCTGGATACAGATCATCAAGGCTATCCTGTTGATTAGCGGGGTGACCGTCACGGCGTTTCTGGTGTTGCTGGAAACCGGCTTTAATCTGAACGAACTGTTCGCCGGAGCAGTCGCCAATCATCCCCGTGGCGAGCGGATCCTGGCGCCGGGGTTGCTGTTCAACGACCCGGTGCAGGTGGCGACGATTCTGGTGTCGATGCTGTTCGGCACGCTGGGACTGCCGCATATCCTGATGCGGCTGTACACTGTGCCCAATATGCGCGAGGCCAAGAAATCCGCCTTCTACGCTTCGCTGTTCATGGGCTACTTCTACCTGGTCCTGATCGTACTGGGTTTTGGCACCGTGGCGCTGTTGTATCGGGACCCGGCGTTCTTCAGCACTGCAGGCGGGTTGATTGGCGGCAGTAACATGGCGGCGATCCACCTGGCATCCGCAGTGGGCGGCGACCTGTTGACGGGGTTTATGGCGGCAGTCACCTTTGCCACCATTCTCGCAGTAGTGGCGGGGCTAACCGTATCCGGCGCCGCAGCCATCTCTCACGACTTTTATGCCGAAGTATTGTGCAAGGGCCAGCCGGATAGCCGCCGGGAGCTGCTGTTGACCCGAGTAACAACGGTTGCGATCGGGGTGATCGCGGTGGTCCTCGGCATCCTGTTCCAGGATGAGAATGTCGCCTTTATCGCCACCATGCCGATGGTGGTGGCCGCCTCGGTCAATTTCCCGGTCCTGTTCCTGTCCCTGTTCTGGCCCGGGCTCACCACCCGCGGTGCCATCGTCGGTGCCACGGTGGGGCTGATAGCGTCGGTGGCCCTGATCGTGGTCGGGCCACAGGTCTGGGTATCGGTACTGGGCTTCGAGCGAGCTCTGTTTCCCTACGACTATCCGGCCTTGTTCACCCTGCCGCTGGCGCTGGTGACAATCTGGCTGGTGTCCCGGTTTGACCGTTCAGAGCAGGCCGCGATGGACCGTAGCAACTATCATGCCCAGCTGGTGCGCTCTGAGTACGGGCCGGAGGACGGCGAACTCGAGGTGGCGCGGCACTAATCGCACCTTTGATCCCGAATGAAGAAATGAGCCGAATCGAGACCTTATTGAGGAAGTGCAGCGCTCTTATTTATCGCGTTTGCTCGTACGGTTAAGCACGACTCCGGCTTTCTCGAAATCCCAGGTAGTGGATGTCACGCCAATTTCACGTAGCGCGTGTTTTTTAATTTTATTGTTCTGTGTTCTTGGCAATTCTGCCGGGAATTCCCAATACCTGGGAATGGCGAAATACGCCAGCCGGCTTTCCAGGAAACGGATCATATTGACATGATCCGGCGTACAGCCAGGGCGCATAACTACAAACGCCATCACATCCTCTTCTGATCCGAGGTCAGATGGCACCCCTATGACTGCGGCCTCTTCGACATCTGAATGCAGCATCAGAGCGCTCTCAACTTCCCATGATGAGATGTTTTCACCACGACGGCGTATCGCATCCACCAGTCGGCCCAGAAAGTGGTATATCCCCTCAGAATCACGAAATACCTGGTCACCAGTGTGAAACCATAAGTTTCTCCACGCCTTGACTGTCGCCAACGGATTACCATAGTAACCTTGGGACATACTGAAAGGTTCGCGCTGACGGATAATTAGCTCCCCCGGCTTGCCCTCTTCCACATCACAATCATTCTTGTCGACGATTCGGACCTCAAAACCATCGGTAACCCGGCCCATGCTCGCAGGTGCATAGCCGCCGAGCGTATTGGAAAATACAAAGTTGGTTTCGGTAGACCCGTAGCCCTCAATAAGCTTCACACCGAAACGGGCATGGAATTTCTCAACCACATCCAGCGGTGTAGCCGGGCAGAGAGCCACTCCAACTGAATGCTCTTTATCCAGCGATCCGACCGGCTGTTTCAACAGGATCTGGGCCATAGAACCGAGAAGATAGGTGGCCGTAGCCCCATTTTCATACGCCTGCCGCCAAAAATTCCTGGCGGAAAATGCAGGCGCAAAAGAATAGGTGGCGCCATATAACATAGCTTGCCAAAGAGTATTCAACGCATTTGTGTGGAACATCGGAAGTACCGTAAAAAGCGTATCATCCTGATCCAGGCCCAGCGCCTCACCCGTCAGTGTACCCCACCAGTAGAACTGAGCATGAGGACAGAGCACACCCTTCGCTGCACCGGTCGTACCCGATGTATAGAGAATGGCTGCAGTATCGCCAGGCGCCACAGGGTGAGCGGGTATACCCGTAATATTCGGCTGTAATTCCTTGACCGACAAGGACCCGATAGATTCTCCATCACCCTTGATATCAATTGCGAATACAGCTCGAGCCTGGGCTATTATATCCTCTACAGGTGATAGTGCCGCGAAGTAGTCGGCTTCCATGATAAGCAATAACGGCTCCGCAGTTCCAATAGCATGGCGAAGTTGTTCGCCCCGTAGCGCCGTATTGATCGGCACCATAATAGCGCCAAGCCATGCGATCGCAAACCAAAGCTCAATGAGCTCGATTTTGTTGGACATGAATACTGCCACTGTATCGCCCGGCCCGACCCCCTCCTCAGCGAGCCGGCTGGCGTACCGGGCCGCAACGTCGGGTGCTTCTCCATAGCTAAGCTCCCGCTCTGCGCAGCGCAGAAGCACTCGCTCACCCAGCACAGCCTGGCGCTGAAGAAGCGCTGGCAGAGTGCGATCGGGGAAATCCAGCATTCTGGCCAGAATACCTGATTGGGGAACCCTTTCAGGAGTTGAATTGTGATTGGATGAATCAGTCATGTTTGGGGACCAGGCAGAGTAGTGGGGTCTCGGTAAGAGGTGACCAGGCAATCTTCTTCAGCGGATCACCCGGGCCGCGCCCAACTCCCTTCGTGCTGAAAGTCGGCGCCGTATTTCGTGCTAGTACTCACATGAACGCGTTAGCTTGGCTGCTATTGTCCTTGCACTTTGAATCGCAAATGCACCCTCTCCAACACCGATAATTACTGACTCTCCAGTAATATCCGGAGCCAAAAGTCAGCGGCATGACCGTTCCGCCGGAGGCGTTATGCTTCTCTGCGGAGGCGAGAAGGTTTACGTACGGTATCCCAAGCGATTGCGCCCTGGCCTCCTGCATAACCAGGACACCCTCTGCACCGGCACATGGCATAACACAGTCAAACAATCCCAACGGGTCTGACACGGGACGTGCTGAGAGATAAGCCTGCATTGTCAAACGCTCTCGCAGCAATGCTTGCCGATAAGCGCCGGCATTTTCCCTCTGTAGAATACACAAGCGGCCAAAATCTTCACGGTCAACGTTATACGCTTCCATATAAGCGCGAGTCAATAAAGCAAAAGGCACACTGGCCCCACCACAACCGTAAGGTGTAACCCCGTCAATAGTGAAGTTACTGAACCGGCCCAGAAGCCCGGCAAACTGATGGGGGATATAGGTGTCTCCGCCGATGCAGGCTACAACCTCAGCATCGCCGGCTGCCACCGCACGCGCTGCTCGACGCACACCTATAATTCCGGAGGCACCGCCCAGCTGGACCTGCTCTATCCAATTGAGACTGATATCGAATGTTTCGGCAAGTGACACCACGGTATCCGGTGCCAAGGAGTAGGAGGACACCATTAAACCGTCGCACTCTGCCTTCTGAAGCCCAGCAGCTGTCAGCATCCCGCGTAGCGCCGTGCCGATAAAATAGCTGGCCGGCTGGGTCGTTTTCCTTTGATAAGGAACCGAGACAGGCGCCGCGAGCACAATATTCTGATGGCTTCTCTGTAGTTTTCCAGAAGCCTTCATCGCTTGCTCACGGCAAGCATGCAGACAGCCAGCTTCATCATCGGCATGAAAACCCTCGCTCGCCTCTCAAGGAGTAGCTGCTTGAAAAACAAGCTATAGCACCTATGGTCACGCTTTTCGACCGGAAGCTAGACCCGCACCAGGTTTCTGACATCGTCATCTTCCTGGCTCGATTTCGCATTGAGCGTATCGATAATGCGAAGCAGTTCCTTTTTCTTGAATTTCAAATGTGTCTTTATCACTTCGACACTTTTTTTACTATCACGGCTCGTCAAATGCTTCAGCAGATCATCCAGCAAATCAACGAGGCTTAATCTCACTGCCAAATCGTCCAATGCGATCACCGACAAATACTGATAATGGTATTGCTCTGTCAGCTTCGTCAGACAAGCGTAAAGACCGGCGCTGCCGCTCATCAGCCAAAAGCGATCCCAGAATTTCTGGACAGTGGCATAGAAGTCGAAAACGTCACTGCCTGTTGCCGCAGTCCGGGCCTGGGACAATATCGACTTCAACTCCTCCAATTGCTCCTTCGTCGCCGCCTTGACTGCTTCTTGCGCAGCACGAGGCTCAAGAAGCAGCCTCACCTTGATAAAATCGACTATATTTTCTTCATTCAGCATCGGGACTGAGAACCCACCGGAAGGGCGGCTGTCCAGATACCCCAGCTCCTCCAACAAGCGCAGCGCTTCTCGAACCGGCGTTCTGGATACTCCCAGATGAACCGCAATTTTATCTTCGGTTACCCTTTCTCCCTGCGAGTAAATTCCCTCGAGAAGGGCGCGCTTTACCCTGCTATAAACCTGGTCTCGCAGGTGGACAGGCTTTTGGATTTTCATTGGTTCCATGGGAAGGTCCGGGGGCAGTGTAAATGTAAGGATTACGGTGTACGAAGTGGATAAGCTTTCCTGAAACCAGGACCTGAATATAGACGGGCTTAAGCAGCACAAAGTCCGTATACGGTATCCAGAATCGACGTGATTCTAGCACGAGCCACAACCCGTCGCCAAGACGGACCAAGACCCTGAACCGATACAGCTCTTGCAATCCGGACTGGAATGGCAACGATCAGGCCTCCACGTCGACATACATCTGGCACCCCTTCTATTTTTCGTATACAGTATACACTGGAATGAGATTCTGACAAAGCCAGAGCGCCAACTCCATGAAAATTCCGGCCATTAGCATTGATGAAATCGAGGGCTTAGTCGAACCGGACAGAGTTCACAAGCGGCTATATACAGATAGCGACATTTTTGAGCTGGAAATGGACAGGGTATTTTCAAAGGCATGGATTTTTGTATGCCATGAAAGTCAAATACCGGAACCCGGGGATTTCTGTAGCGCTCAGGTCGCCAGGCAGTCGGTTCTTGTCGTTCGCCATACGGACGACTCGATAAAGGCCCTGTACAACCGTTGTCCACACAAGGGAACTCAACTCACCACAGCAGCTTCTGGCCACGTTCGCGTTTTTCGCTGCATGTACCACGCCTGGTCATTCGATACAGACGGTTCTCTCAAGGCCCGCCCACTGGCTGACGGCTATGACGGAAGTCGGCTGGAAACAGACAATGAAGACTGCAATCTGAGGAGGATCGCTTGTGTCGAATCCTACCGCGGCTTTGTATTTGTACGTATCCATACAGAAGGGCCTGAGCTGTCCACGTGGCTCGGGAAAGCCAGAACGTCGATCGATAACATGGTAGACAGATCCCCGAGGGAGTACTTGAGGTAGTCGGAGCACCACTAAAATACATTAACGATTGTAACTGGAAGATGTTGGTCGAGAACGTGTCAGACAACCTGCATGCCCTCCCTACGCACAGGTCGGCAAGCGCCCCGGCCAGGGAAATAGCTGATGGTATTGGCAACGAAGGTGAGATGCCGGCTGTTCTCCATATGCTGACGCCATTTGGCAGCCCTCTGTCATTCTTCGAGGAAATAGGTCAAACAATCTGTGGGAATGGTCATTCCTTCACCGGTGGAGAGCTCAGCATTCACTCTGCTTATCCGGAAAACGAAGAGTACAACAAGGCAATGCTGGCCGCCCACGGTGAAGAAAGGTTCCAACAGATATTGTCGGTTGAGCGCCACAACACCGTCATTTACCCCAGCTTGTCTCTCAAGTGCAACTTGCAGACAATACGGGTATTCCGCCCGGTAAGCGTTGATCGAACCATTCTGGAAACCTGGACATTCAGGTTACGGGGCGCACCCGAAGAAATGCTGAAACGATCACTTCTATACAACCAAACTGTTTTCTCTCCTGCGTCTGTTGCCGGCCACGATGACAACGAAGCATTTTGTCGAATGCAACAAGGACTAAAGAATAACGGGCTTGATTGGGTCAGCCTGCATCGTCACATGGGGGTGGAGACGCGAAACGAAGATGGAACCATTAGCGCTCCAGGGACCAGCGATATTGCGTATCGACATGAATACGAGGCCTGGATGTCCTACATGAAAGATGAAGTAGAGTAGTGCTCAATGAACAATAGTTCTCAGTACACTTGTTCGCCGCAATGCGAATTGAGATCAGAACTGGAGCAATTTCTGTTCCATGAAGCCCGCTGCATTGATGAAAAACGCTGGGATGACTGGCTGTCCCTTTATCTTGAAGGAGCAATTTACTGGGTTCCGACCGACAGAGATCAGGTTGATCCGTTGCAACAGGCATCGATTGTTCATGAAGACAAAGCCACTCTGCGACTCAGGGTAAAACGCATGACACATCCGCAGGCACACTCGCTCGACAGACGGCCTGAGTCCACGCATCTAATATCCAACGTAATGCTGGATAAAGTGATTGAGGACGAGTATGTAGCCTACCATCTGTCATCGAGCTTCATGGTGCTTGGTTATCAAGAAGACCTGAGAAACACGCAAACAGTCTATGGCGGCAAATATTTCCATGAGCTGGCCAGAAAGGATGGAAAACTCAAAATCAATCAGAAAAAAGTGATACTTAATAATTGCGATGCGCCTCATCGCAATATTCAAGTTCTGTTGTAATAACCTGCCACCTATTCCTTACTGGGCGCCAAAGCTATGGCAATTCCACAGACTTCCGCAGTACCGACAAGACACCCAATCGACCGTAAATCTGTGTACATCGCCGCGGGTCTTCTTTCTGGCGCCGGGGCTCTAATCTCCAGTACGATGCCGATGATCATTGGCACAATGGCCGATACCTTCAAATTCAGCGAATCTCAACTTGGCGATATCATCGCAGTTTTCAATCTTACTTTCACACTGATTGCTATTGCGTCTCTCTTCTTCATTCGGCGAATCAACTGGAGGCTCGCAGCATTTCTGGGCTCAGGAGTTTCTGTAGCCTCCCTGTTTGCCGTCACTCTCACCGGCAATTATCAAACGATCACAATGCTATTCGGAGTCATGGGGATAGGGATTGGCGGGCTCTATGTGCTCGGTATGGTCGTGATGGGCGACAGTGAAAATCCGGATAGAGCCTTCGGCGTTAAACTGGGCCTTGAAGCATTGCCTTCCACAACCTTGCTCTTCATATTACCTGTCTTCGTTATCCCTCTCTACGGCTTCACAGGGATGGCATATGCCATGGCGGCAACATGTTTCATCATTGGCCTACTTAGCGGAGTACTTCCCTCTCGTGGCGTCAAGAACAATCCCTACAGTTTGCCCACGTCAGTTGAGGCCACCAGCACCAGCAACGTCGTCTCACTATCATCCACGGCGCTGCTTACTTTGTCGCTTTTTACCCTCGCTGCGGGTATCGTTTTCTTCAGCGGCATTCTCGCAACCTGGGCTTTTCTCGAAATAATGGCAACCAACAAACAACTTCCAGCGGAGCAGGTCGGCGTGATATTGGCGCTAAGCATGATCTCTTCCGCTGTCGGTGCTTTCGTCGCCGCCTGGTTGGGCAACAGATGGGGGCGCGACTTGCCCATGATAGGCATAGTGCTCGTCAACCTCATCGCTCTGGTAGTAATTTGGCAATCCAAATCCATAGTGTCTTTCGCTGCAGGGGCAATACTGTTCACGTTCTGCGTGAACTACGGCCTGGCTTACTTTTTCGGGCTTAGCGCCGAAATAGATGTGAGCGGTCGTTTTGTCGCGCTCTCCGCCACAACCCTGTCTCTGGGTGGTGTCGTGGGGCCCGCGCTGGGCGGACGAATAATGGAAGGCCAGGGCTTTGTATCTGTGTTAGCTTTTTCGGCCATATGCTCGATCCTGTCTTTAATAATGTTTATGACGGCTACTCGCATAACTCGAGCATCCTAAGAGCCTTGGCCTTTTGTGCTGGCTCACCGGCAGTTGGAACACCTACGGAGGGGACCCGCTTCCAAGCGCTTGGATAAATTTGGCACCAGCTTATTACTTTAACGAATTTTCTTTGAAACGGACGACATCATGACTAGTTCTACCAAAATTGATTTCATCTATCTTTCGGAATCCGACATGGTCAAGGCCGGCGTCACAGACATGCCTGCATGCGTAGATACCATGGAGGAAATGTTCAAGTTGCTTTACCGTGGCGACTATCGGATGGCGGGAGAGAACAACAACTCCCACGGGTCCCTTATTCTGTTCCCCGAAGATTCGCCGCACGCCACCATGCCGAAACCGACTCCGGACCGAAGATTCATGGCAATGCCCGCATACTTGGGTGGCTCTTTCGGGACCTCCGGAGTGAAATGGTACGGTTCCAATATAGCAAATCGGGAAATTGGCCTTCCGCGCTCCATTCTCATGTTTATCCTGACGGATACGGAAACGGGCGCACCGCTCGCGCTGATGTCTGCCAATCTTCTATCCGCCTACCGGACAGGCGCAATTCCGGGCGTGGGCGCGCGTTATCTCGCCCGCAAGGACTCACGTGTCGCTGGCATCCTCGGCCCCGGCGTCATGGGAAAGACTTCTCTCAGTGCGTTCATTACTGCCTGTCCAGAAATTGACACAGTCAAGGTCAAAGGGCGAGGGAGAAAGAGCATTGATCTTTTTATTAGCTGGGCCAAAGAAACCTACCCACAACTTACAGAGGTCTACGCTGTCGACTCCGAGGAGGAACTGGTCCGCGATTCGGATGTCGTGGCTTATTGCAGCTCCGGGGCGACCGGCGATCCAACAACGTATCCCATCGTCAAACGCGAATGGATTAGCCCGGGCACTTTCTTCGCAATGCCCGCCCTCGGGAACTTTGATGATGGCGTGGCAGGTCCCGAGGTCCGAAAAGTACTGGATAATACAGGCTTGTACGAAGCGTGGATGTCAGAGATCGCCCCGCCGGTCCACAACGTAAACCCGCTTGTGGGCCTGAAATTCATGGACATGGTCGCAGAAGGGAAGCTCAACAAAAGTGACCTTGAAGATCTGGGAAAGATTGTCGCAGGCGATGCTCCCGGCCGAAGCAATGATGAAGAAATTATCATGCTGTCGGTAGGAGGGATGCCGGTAGAAGACGTCGCATGGGGTACCGTGGTGTACCGCAACGCCATTAAAAGAGGCATCGGCGTCACTCTGAATCTCTGGGATAAGCCAATACTGGGCTAGAGCTGCAATGCCGGTTGCATGTGTTGAAAACTATTCAAACGTATAGATAGGCGAAATATATGGAAGAGATTATCAAAGTTAAAAGCGGTTCCAGGTTTGAAGATATCGCGAGTTATTCGCGCCTTGTTGCTGTCGGCAACCATATCTATATCTCCAATACCGCTGGACGCAATCCCGTGACCAAGGAAATGCCCGAAGGCGTTACAGAGCAATCGCTTCAGGCCATAGCCAATATCGAAAGCGCGTTGATCGCCGCAGGATCACGTCTGGCAGACATCGTAGCAATTCGGGTTTTTGTACCAAATCCAGCAGATGCGGACGCCGTTGGCGCAGTGCTTGGTGACAGGTTTCGGGGATTGATCCTGCTTGCACCCTGACATGTTCTCCGCTTGCCTCCGACATCTACAAAATGGAAATGGACGCCACAGCGTATCGCGAAGCCTCAGCAGGCAAGGCGCAATATCTCGATATTTCGAAGTAACTCGGTCTCAGAGACGATCAAACCGGTAGGTGTTGGGGTCGACAATGGGATCAGTGTTGGATACAAGGTCAGCGGCCAACTGTCCAGCTGCTGGCCCGGTGCCAAATCCGTGACCTGAAAATCCGGTAGCAACCGTCAGGCCAGGGACGGCCTTGATACGATCGATAACAGGATTGGTGTCCGGCGTGATGTCGATTACCCCCGCCCAGGCTTCTTCTATTTCCGCCTTATCGAAGATCGGCCATGCATTCCGAAGATTGGCAAGAGCTTCCTGATTCAGTTCTGAATCGACCTTTGGGTCCCTGGTACGTATCTTCTCGAACGGTGTATAGCTGTTTGCTCCCCAGCGGCGCCCAAGCTTCAGGTCTTCGACAAATTCACGGCCCAGCGATGTCCGCAGGAAACCAAAATTGGCGCGAAGCTGATTCAGATACCTCCATCCAATCAACAAATGATCAAGTGTGAGGGGTGCACTCAATGCTGATCGTTGAGTGATAATATAACCGCCATCCTGGTGCTTTCTAAAAGAAAAGTCGGGGCCTCCAACTGAAATATCCGTGGGTCCCTCCATTGGCCTGGTACGTAGAACAGATCCAATGACAGGGAGTGTCGGCAGAGCAATGCCCATGTTGCCCAGGAATCTTCTTGACCAGGTGCCGCCTGCGAGTAGAACTTGATCACAACGAATCTCGCCTCTTTCTGTGACGACACCGCTGACCTTGCCACCCGAGGTAGTAAGCGTTCGCACTGCACAGTTCTGGATGAGGTGAGCACCTTTTGCGATGGCGGCCCTGGCCATCGCACTTACCGCAATGGAAGGCTCTGCACGACCATCAGACGGAGTATAAATACCACCCGCCCATTGACCCTTGCCATTTGGTATACGTTCATCGATTTCTCCTGCACTCAATAGCTGTGAATCCAGGCAGAACGATTGAACCGATCTTGCCCATGCTTCATGAATCGTCATCTGCTCTTCTGTTTTGGCCAAAAACATAACGCCACATTGCTTATAACCAACCGATTGTCCGATTCGTTCCGGCATTTCTGCCCATAGCCGGTCTGCCGCCAACGCCAGCGGAACGTCTGCCACATGGCGACTGGTTTTTCGTATCCAGCCCAGGTTGCGTGATGACTGCTCTCCCGCGATATGGCCTTTCTCCAGTAATACGACGGGGATGTTACGTTCCGCCAATGTGAGTGCCGCGGTTACTCCAATAATTCCACCACCGATTATCACTACAGTAGTGGACTCCGGAAATTCGTCTATTGTCCTTACTGAATTGAGTGTTTTCGTCATAAACTCGATTTCCGGCTTCGCATCGTTGGACTGTTACGACTGTGATTTCTTTTGATAGTCATGCTGCGATTAATCTGCTTCAAAAGCGTTGACCACCTCGATCGCAGCAACGGGTATTTTAGATGAATGCGGCAGCAGACTCGCCTGCCGATGGGAAGCAAGAACTAGAACACATCTGAAGCATCAATTCCAGCCTCAATGAAGGCTTCGAACTTGCAGACATCTCCACCCATTGCTGAACACCGGTACTCTATGCAGCTTACGGATTGCTTGAATATTGTCTGGGCAACACTTCCAAGCATTCCCGAAATGGGGGCACAAACCGGGAAATCCGACTGGCCATAGCCGGCACTGAACGGGCTGCCTTCTACCGTGAGTGTGAGCTTGGTTGCTCCTGTCTCCAGACAAAACGCCCAATTACCCCACCCTAGCTGCAGGGCAATTTCCTCAACCTTCAACAATAATGCTTGTGGATCGTCGCCCAGGGTATCTGCATACGCCCGAATGGATTTACCTCCAAAGCGAAAAAACGAGTTCTCTATTTCACTGTACATCGCAAGAGAGTTCGAGCCCGAGCTGGACTTGAAGCAGCCCATCAACGCATCGGCCCGGACCAGGAGATATCGAGTATCGCCCGCATGAAGAACTCCATCCGCATTGCAAAGGGAGTCAATAAAAGTACCGCTCACTGCTCAACAACCTCGCTCCAGACACCGTGTACGGTCCATGGGGAACCCGGGGAATTGAACCTCATCATTACTCAAGGCAACCCAGGCACACTACTCTACGTTGACGATTGTTGACTTGATGTTAGTGTGCTGAAGAATCGCCTCTTCGCTCAGTTCAACCCCTATACCAGAGTTTTTAATTCCCCCAAAAGGCACCGCTATGTCCAGAACATTATGGGTGTTTACCCAGGTCATTCCCGCCTCCAGTCTTGGGACCATCCGATGTACCTTGTTGATATTCGTCGTCCACACGCTTGCGCCCAAGCCGAATGAAGTGTCATTAGCCCTTGCTATGGCTTCTTCGGTATCCTTGAACGAAGCAACCGCAAGTACTGGCCCAAATATCTCTTCCCGAACGGCTTTCATATCTGGAGTGACGTTAGCCAGGATGGTCGGTCGTACATAGAATCCTGGGTGGTCTACCGATTTGTTTCCCACGACCACCTCGGCCCCCTCATCGATGCCGGACTTGATGTAACCGAGCACTCTTTGCTGCTGCACGCTCGAAACAAGTGGCCCCATCTCTGACGAAGGAGCCAAACCGGGGCCCAACTTGACGCTGCTGGCAATCTCTGCCACACCGGCAAGTACTTCATCGTATATACTTTCGTGGACAAAAAGCCGTGACCCCGCGCAACAGTTCTGGCCGTGATTGCCGAGGATAGCCTGAGCAGCACCCGGGATGGCCTGGCTCAAGTCGGCATCATCCAGGATGATCACTGGAGATTTTCCACCTAGCTCGAGCGAACATTTCTTGAAACTTCTGGCAGCTTCGATTCCTATTGCGCGTCCGGTATCGGTGGACCCGGTAAAGGAGATTTTGCTAACATCCGGATGTGCCACAAGGGCAGCTCCTGCAACTGCTCCGTACCCCGTGACCACGTTAATCACTCCGTCGGGAATACCTACTTCCTTCGCAAGCAGTGCGAACCGAAGAGCGGTCAAAGGCGTATTCTCTGCTGGCTTCAGTACCACCGTACAGCCAGTAGCCAATACCGGTGCGATTTTCCATATCGCCTGCCCGAGCGGCACATTCCAGGGGGTTATCGCGCCAACGACACCAACTGGCTCCCTGGTTGTATAGGCAAAAAAATCCATGTCAGGAGCATATGGCACTGACACCGGTATCGTTTTCCCATGTAGCTTGGTTGTCCATCCTGCCATGTAGCGCAGGCAATCCACGGAGAGGTCAACATCGAATAGCCGGGTATTCACAAGAAGCCGTCCGCTATTCAGGCTTTCAATCTCCGAGAACTCCTGAGCGTGCCCTTCCAGCACAAGCGCCAACTTGAGGATCAGGCGTTCGCGAGCGGCAGGCTTGAGACCCGCCCATGAGGGATCTCCAAATGCCCGTTTGGCCGCCTGAACGGCGCGATCGACATCTTCGGCAGTACCTTCAGGAACAGCCGCAATTTGCTCACCACTCGACGGGTCAAACACAGGGATTGTGCCACCGCTTGAAGCAGGCGCGGACATCCCATCGATAAACATGCCGTGCTCCGCGAACACAAATCTCCTGCTTTCGGCGCCCAGTAACGACAAATCATTCTTCATAATAATTTCTTCCAGAAATATTTCAGTATTTGCCGTCGAAGGCAGTAGGGAGGAACCCTTCCGGCCATTTTATCTAGCCCGCTCAGAATATATATCCTTCATTATTACGGGCTAACTCAGCGAATTGCGATCAACGGCTTCACAGTTTTGGCGGCACCCTGAGGGGTGTATCAGGTATTGATCCTGCCCCTACCAATTATGACTGATCGTTACTCCAGCCCACCGTGGCTGGCCAATCATGCTCTGGGAAAATCCCAGCCCCGGAACCTGGATCGCATAGATTCGATACTCTTCGTCAGTGACATTCTTGACCCATACGGAGAATTGCGTTTTTCCTGAGGCGGTAAGGTATGAGGCTCGCAGGTTGCCAACCGAATAGCTGTCTTCCGTACCGAGAGTTGTATTGGTGATGTCAAAGTATTGCTCTCCAACATACTGCATATCCCCCTGCACCGACATTACTCCATTCATCGCCTCCCACTCATAGCGTGCCAGGGCGTTGAATGTCGCCTCAGGAGCCATCGCAAGTTCACGATCGATGACCGAGACACCGGTATTAATGTCCTCAACCTCGGTATCAAGCAAACTCAGCCCAATATTGAAATCCCAACCTTCCCAGGGGCTTGCCACCAATTCCGCATCCAACCCATAGATCGATGCATCCTTGTTCGATACCACATTACTCAGACCTTCAAAGCTGAAGGCCTGGTAATCTTTGTAATCATAGTAGAACACAGAGCTGTTGAACCTTACCGCGCCATTCAACAATGTCCACTTGAATCCAAGTTCATAGGAGAACAACTCCTCTTCATCAAAGGGTATGTCCTCGACGGTTCGGGGATCAATACCAAGGTCGATATTGAAACCTGCACCCTTTACTCCTTTCGCTGTCGAGGCAAAAACAAGTAGATCATCATGGAAGTGGTGATTGATCTCCAGACGATAGGTCAGATTGTCAGTGTCGTGTTTGGTCAATCCGCCCGCAGTTGCCTCAGTGAAGGCGAATGCGGGATCAGGTAATATACCGTTTTCATCCGTCACTACCATATCGAACTCACGTTCTTCATCGGTATAACGCAGCCCCGCGATTATCGTCGTGTTAGCGGTAATATCGTATTCATACTGACCGAAAAGGGACCAGGAATCCGTCTCATCCTGAGTGACAGTATTGTTGTTTGCCGGGAAACCAATAAATGTTTCTCTTGAAAGATCAGTCCGCGTCCCACTGTTGATGTCTCGCATGTAATAGTACATGCCTGCCGTCCACCGGCTCCGCTCGGCCGATTTTTGAATCTGAAACTCCTGACTCCACTGCTCACTGTCTACCGGATTAGTGACTTCTATAAAGGGGGCCGGACCCGAATCGGTGTCTTCACCAAACTGCTTTTCTACGTCTTCATAAGCCGTAATGGAGGTGATATCAAAGTCACCGACAGTCCAGTCAATGTTCAAAGACGAACCGAAGGTATCGAGTTTGACGAAGGGTTCGCGATTATTTTCAGTCTTGTAGAAGTCACCCGTGGTATCACGATAGCCGGTCAGATCGCAGCCCGCACACGTCCCATATATGTCGACATCCGCGGGCACTTCTACAGAATCAAACCCGTCCTCACCGACCATTGATGCGGTATGTTTATAGGCGGCCCCGACCTGGTCTGATTCCCCTGCATGTACTTTGAAGAGAAATTCAAGATCATCACTTTGCTGGTAGAGAAACTGCACGCGCCCTGAAATGTTGTCTGTCTCTCCAGCATCGGCGACGCCTGGATTGGTGTTCTCAATGTATCCGTCATGCTTGTTATAAAGTATGGAAGCGCGTGCCCAGAGCCTGTCAGTCAGGCCACCGCTGGCATTGCCCTCCACGCGCACTTGATCATACTCACTCAGGGTCAGCTCGACAGAAGCTTCCTTCTCAGGTGTGGGTTTTCTGGTTATAAAGTGCACCAGGCCACCCGTTGAGTTACGCCCGTACAA
The DNA here is from genome assembly GCF_010669285.1 of Kineobactrum salinum. GTDB lineage: Bacteria > Pseudomonadota > Gammaproteobacteria > Pseudomonadales > Halieaceae > Kineobactrum > Kineobactrum salinum. The sequence continues at coordinate 1,319,384 of NZ_CP048711.1, forward strand.
CGTGCCCTGCGGCCCCCTCAATACCTCAGCTCGCTCTATATCAAAGAGCTGAAATCCGATGCCAGCAAGCGTCGCGTTATAAACGCCGTCCACATAGACTGCCACGGGTGCCTCATTGGACTCGGAGAAGTCGTTCAGACCGACTCCACGAAGCGTAAACGCCACATTGCTGCCTGCCCCAAATGGCGACACTGCGTTCAGGCCTGGAGTGTGTACCACTAGATCGGCGGCGTTTTCAATGCCGAGGGCCTTCATCTGGTCGCCGCTGAAAGCCGTAACGGATATGCCAATGTCTTGCATACTTTCCTCGCGCTTCTGCGCGGTCACGGTGACCTCCTCCAGCACAGCTGCAGAGGCAGGTACTGCAGTCACTGCAGCACCTGCAGACAGAGCTCCAACCAAGAATGGGAAGTAGTTCCAATGGGCTTTATGTATCGGTCTAAGGAGGTAGTTGGTAGCTCGCATTACAAATATTCCCCTCTGTTAGGTTTGACTCTACAAGCAGAGCCAAGCGGTCGGTCGCTCAGTTAATCGTATACTGTATACCGTATTTGACCGTAACTCAGTCGTTTCAGGAAATCAACAGAAATTTGCCGAGCCTGACGGGCCGTTCAGATGTCCTGCCAGCCACAGCTTGACCGAGCCGCTTGCGACAGGTCGCGTGAATCGACGGGTAGCCTGCGCAGGATGGGTGGAATCACCTCTGGCCATCTGGACCGATAGACGCAAGGGAGCGTATGATCCTTGGAACCTTGCCTGAATTGTCGCAGCACACTGACGAGTGGCAGATCGACATCGGCGCCGGAGCTGGCGTATCCTCCACCCATGGCTTCCAGAATCTTCGACAAGCTTCCCGCTCCGATACGGCATTGGCTCGGCATCCTGGGTGCTGCGAGCCGGAACTGGCTGGCCAGTCAGGCCTTTATTTACGCGGCAGCGCTGGCGTTCTTCACCGTATTCTCAATTGCGCCGATCATGGTGGTGGTTGTCACCCTGGTTGGGCTGGTACTCGGCGAGAGTGCTGCCCAGGGTAGAATCTTCGAGCAGCTGGAGGGGACCCTCGGCCCGGAAGCGGCCGGTGTGGTGCAGACGGCGGTGATCAATTCCCAGATCGACCAGAGTGGCATCTGGCCGGCGCTGATCGGGATCTTCGCCACCGTAGTCGGCGCCACCACGGTCTTTGCCCAGATGCAGCAGTCCCTGAACCAGATCTGGGACGTCGCGCCACGGCCCTCCAGGAGCAGTATGTGGGTCTTCCTCAAGGCCCGGGTGCTGTCGCTGACCATCATCCTGGCCATCGGCTTCGTGCTGTTGGTCTCGCTGCTGTTGTCCGTGGCCCTGCGTGGCGTCATGGCATACGCCGAGGGATGGCTGCCGGTTCCTGGCTGGGCGCTGGTGAGCTTGGAGCTGTCTCTGTCGCTGTTTGTGGTCACGCTTCTGTTCGCGGCGATGTTCAAGATCCTGCCCGATGTGGTGCTGTCCTGGCGCGACGTCCTGCTCGGCGCCTTCCTCACCGCAGTGCTGTTCACGGTGGGCCGCTCCCTGATCGCCATGTACCTGGCCAATACAGCGACCGCATCGGCCTACGGCGCCGCCGGCTCCCTGGCGCTGCTCCTGCTGTGGGTGAACTATTCCTCGCTGATCCTCCTGTTCGGGGCGGCGTTCACTCGTGCGCACCTCGAAGGCAGGGGTCTGCCCGTTCGACCCAAGAGCACCGCAGTGGTCGTGCATCGGGAATTGGTCGAGGAAGTGCAGCAGGGCTGAGCTTTCGGGTTGCGCCCGGGGTGGGATTCGGCACCAGCGCAACGATGCCCCCGGGAGCGGAACCGCCCGATGCTCTTCGTGGACATTGGCAGCAAACTAAAACAACACTGGAGTTCTAGAGGGAAAATCATAGCTCCGCAAAGAATTCCGAAGGATGGAATATCAGAACTCGCCCCCCTGCTCCGGGACCAGTAGATTTGCCTCCCGGTACAAAAGCCAGCGACCGTCCCTCCTGGTAAGCACAGTGAGTGTATTCCCCTTCCGCGCCATTTCAGGGGATCCCTCGATTAATGTCTCCTTTGCCACTAAACGCTGCGCTCAGGACGGCCTACTTTGGAGCGTCTTGTTAGCAGTGCTACGCGCACTCATGCTCAAACGGGTTCAGGGTTTCACCACTTGGTGCCGGGTATGGTTGCTTGAATGTAAACGCTGAATACGTTGGACCTCACGACTCCGGATCAAACCCGAATACTCGAAGCTCCTGATCACAGCGACACACTTTCGCGATGCGTGCGGCCCATTCGATGGCCTCCTTGTTTGAAGGAAGCTCAAGTACAGTGAATCCACCGTTGAGCGCAGGCGCCCACGGGTAGCCTCCCTCAGCCACTGAGCCATCGGCCGAAACCAGAAGGGGCGGTACTGCTTCATCAATACCACCGCCGAAGACGTAGACGCCCGCATCCTTGGCCTCGCGTATCACGGCATGAGAGTCTCGACCCACCGCCTCCCACTCACTGTCGGGTACAGCCATTGCAGCGCTGGGGAATGAAATTAGATACTTTGCCATGATCGTCTTGCTCCAAGACTTCTGTGGTTAGTGATACAGGCCATGCCTAGCGCCCATGCACAGCGGCGAGCGTAGCGAGTCCGGCACCCGAAGGGCGCGAACTGCCACTGCTGGTGAGGTCATCCACATCTCAACCGCGAAACGCTGCCTCGATCGCAGCAATGTCGATTTTCCTCATCGTCATCATTGCCTCGAACGCGCGCTTGGCGGCTGCGCGGTCGGGACTGGTATTCGCTTTCGTCAGCGCGATCGGCGTAATCTGCCAGGAGATGCCCCACTTGTCCTTGCACCACCCGCACTGGCTCTCCTGACCGCCGTTGCCGACAATAGCATTCCAATAGCGATCAGTCTCATCCTGGTCTGCGGTCGCAATCTGAAACGAGAACGCTTCGCTATGCTTGAAGGCGGGTCCGCCGTTGAGTCCGAGGCACGGTACACCCAGTACGGTGAACTCGACCGTCAATACGCTCCCTTCCTTCCCCGATGGATTATCCCCAGGTGCGCGGTGCACCGCGCCGACTGACGATTCGGGGAATGTCTTGGCATAAAATCGCGCGGCTTCCTCGGCGGCGTCATCGTACCAAAGGCAGATTGTGTTCTTTGCAATGCTCGTCATGATCAGTTTTCCTGTCCGGGTCTATTGCCGTAACTGGCAATCCATAGTCGAACCGAATTGCCTGAATTCGACAACAGTCTGTTATTGAAGCCGCTACCAGCCAATTAGTGCGATGGCGTACAGACCAGCGTCCCGCATTTTTGCTTCCCTATCGGCTCGGACCAATATCGAAACATACTTCAGGACAATGAGCCATTCCGCCTTTCCGGATAAATCTATTGGCAAATGGTTCAGATCGGGAATTTTGGCGACGGGGATGAATCTGTTGGGACTGATGAAATATTGCGCCGGTGTGACGTGGGTGGTGCTTGCCGCCAGCTTGGCGGCTGGTAATGCAGGCGCCCAAACCTGGGAGTTTACAAGTTGTTCCGCAACCGGCGCCGAGGGGCCGCTACAGACCGAGTGTGATACGGCGTACGCCGGCACTCTGCTGGAGGGCGAGGTGTCCGTCTCCGGTGGGATCCAAAGTTGGACGGTGCCTGCGAACGGAACCTATCGCATTACCGCAGTAGGTGCGCAGGGTACTTCAGGTGACGCCGGCTTTGTTGGCGGGTCGGGCGCCAGCCTGCAGGCTGACTTTTCCCTGGACACGGGTACCGTGCTGCAGGTGGCAGTAGGACAGGTGGGTCTGGAGAACGGCTGCAATGGTGGTGGCGGTGGTGGCAGCTTTGTGGTCGGCCCGACGGAAGAGCCCCTGTTGGTCGCTGGCGGTGGCGGTGGCACCCGCGCAGTCGTGGGCCAAAATGGCTGTGATGCCTCGCTAACCACCTTCGGCATCATTGGCTCGGGCGGTGACACTACCTCCGCCTGCACCGTCAAGAATGTTGACGAGGGCCTGGGTGGCACCGTGTCCGCCTCTAGCTGGGGCTCGGCTGGTGCGGGCTTCTTCGGCAATGGTGCCGTCGACGGATTTGCCACGGCTGCCCTGTCCTGGGCCAACGGTGTTCTTGGTGGCGGTGTTGGCGGCTCGGCCGAGGGTGGCTTTGGCGGTGGCGGCTCCGGCACTGGCAGTTGTGGCGGCGGTGGCGGCGGTGGCTACTCGGGTGGCGACGGTGGCCGGGTAGCCGGTGGCGGCGGCAGCTTTGCCGCGGCGTCCGCCGAGAACCTGTTGACGGCACTTGCCGGCTCGGGCGTTGGCAGCGTGACGATTGAGGCCCTGGAGATCATACCGCCTGAGCCCGAGCCCTCTCCCCTCCCGGTGCCGGCAGTGCCGCTGTTCGGTATTGCCCTGCTGGCCGCCCTGATCTTGCTGGTTGGGTTAATGCGGCGCAGGCGCCTGCAGGCTTGAACCCCTGGCAGTCTCTCCCCGGATCGGCGCTTCGTAGCTAACCAGCGCCAACTGATACTGGAACAGAATCCTTGCAGCGCTTCATCAAACGCATTGCCGAGAAGACGGTTGAAGCCTGTTTTGACCCCGTTGAGGATGGAGGCCGCGGTGACGAGGAAGCCGCGGGGCCGCCTTGCTCTTGCCTGGCACCGTTTCAACCGTAGTAAAGTATGGCGAGTTCTTATGCGCCAATACTTAACCTTCACGATCATAATTACGTGAGGGGACGATCAATGCTGAGCTGGCAGATTGGAGATGTGAAAGTAACGAGGCTTTTAGAACTGGAAAATGCTTCATTCGGTCCTGAAAGCGGCCTGCCGATGGCAACACCCAGTGCCGTAAAGGGAATTGAATGGCTGGCGCCTTACTTTATAGACACTGATGGCCAGCTATTAATGAGTTTCCATGGTTTCTTGCTTGAAACCCCTGATTACAAAATCATCGTCGATACCTGCCTGGGGGCAGACAAAGAACGCGGAATTCCGCAGCTGGATCATCTTGACTCTCCCTATTTGTCCAGATTGACTGAAGCAGGGATGGATCGAACCTCCATCGACTACGTTATCTGTACACACCTTCACCTCGATCATGTCGGCTGGAATACCATGAAATCCGGGAACCAGTGGGTACCAACCTTCCCGAATGCCAGATATCTCATTGGTGCCCGGGAAATGCGACGCTGGGAAGAACAGGAGACTGACGAAATTCATCGACTGGTCTTCCTTGATTCCGTCAAGCCCGTCCTGGACGCTGGCCTTGTCGATACAGTAGACGATAATCATAAATTGTGTCCTGAGGTCTATTTCACTCCTACCCTTGGCCATACTGAAGGTCATATCAGCGTGATGATTGAGTCCGGAGGTAAAAAAGCGATTATTACCGGAGATTTCGTTCATCACCCCTGTCAATTCGCACACCCGGAATGGAGCCATGATTTTGATGATGACCCGGACCTGTCGACTCAAACCCGCCGGGAACAGTTTGCAAATATGGCTGACGAGAAAGTACTTGTGCTTGGGTCCCATTTCCGGACGCCAACTTCCGGCCAGGTCTGCCGAGAGGGAATGGCCTTCAAGTTTGAAACTGATGAATGAGACGCCTGGTAATCCAGGGTGCCTCCCATCATCCGAGATGTTTTGTTGAACCAGGCACAGGAATCCTCCGGGGTAAACGCGAGCCGAAGCAATAGCGCCTCCTCTCCAAACCTCCCCATGAATTGCACGCCTATCGGGCATCCGCGGACAGGAAGTTCACTTCCTGCCCGACCGGAAAGAGGAAACCGGATTTTTATAATCAGGACCCTAGAAGCGGAAACTGACTGTCAAACCGTACGATACCGGTAATCCTGAATAGCGCACCAGTGTGTCCTGAGTTTTCAGCGCGTTAACCAGATAATACTCATTGGTGACGTTTTTACCCCAGACCGAAGCCGTCCAGCGACCATCAAACGATTCCACGCCTGCACGCAAATCCAGAAGGGTGTGAGTTGGAATAATCAACAGCGGATCATTATAGGTGACGGTAGCGGCAGCTGATACATCTTCTGGCTTGTCAGGGTCCGCACTTTCAAGGCCGCCCTTGGTCCGGCTCTGAAAGGCTAGCGCCGCACCGACGAAGGCTTCCCAGTTGGCATTCAGGCTCCACCGGTATTCAGTATCGGCCGACAGCGTCCATTCCGGTGCGAACGGAAAGGATTCACCTGTCACCGGCACCGGCCCGTGTGTCCTCTGCGGAAAAGCCAGGTATGACGAGCCATCGGGGTTACTTCCAATTTTTGAGTTCGTATAGGACGCGTTCGCACTCAGGGCAAGCCCCTCTACCGGCTTCCAGCGCAGCTGGATCTCACTTCCCCAAATCCGAGACTCGGGAATATTCACAAGTTTTTCGAGCTGGCCGAAGAAGGTTTGGATGCGGCCCCTCAATTGCTTGTCGGTGTAGTCATAGTAGAAAAATGCCCCGTTTAATTGCGCTCTGCGATTCGCGAAAGGCATCTTGAAACCAGTTTCGTATGCAAGAAGCTTTTCCTGCTTCGCGGGAGAAAGCTGTGTTGCCAACTGGGCGGAAACCGTCGGAAAACTTCCCGACTTGAAACCCTGGCTGATATTTGCATAGAACAGGGTGTCGTCTTCAAAAGGCTGCACATTAACACCGACTCGCCACGACACATTGTCTTCCGTCAACCTGTCGGGATAGCGCCCCGTCGTGAGGAACAGGCTGCCCGCCTCCGGATCATCCCGCAATGTAACGCAGTCTCCAACTGTCGCCGTCACTGGAACACCCAGGGCAAACTCCTGAATGGCCTGAAATATCGCCGCTAGATCACCTGCGCCACTGTCAAGGGAACACGCATCGTAGATGTGCTTGGTATGTGTGTATCGAATTCCTGCGTTCAACGACCATATGTCATTGACGGCATACTCCAGATTGGCGAAACCCGCCCAATTGGTGACGTCCGTGTTTGCATCATTTATCACACTTGCAAAGGAACCAAACGGCGTAACAGCACCTGTCGATTCCGCCAGCAAAATCAGCTGGTTATCATGGCCCTCGTCACTTTGATAATTGCCACCCACCAACCAGTTCAAGCGGTCATCCAACCATTGCCCTTCAAAGCGCAATTCCTGGGAAAAGGACTGGATTTCCCCGTTTGGAACGGTGTGTAAATTCACTGCCGGCGAACCATCACCATCAATCACCGCATATTGGTCATATTCCTGGTAGGCGCTGATGGAGGTCATTGTCACATGCGAGGACAGATCCCAATCCGCACGCAGGGAGACCTGGTAAAACTCATTGTCACGTTGAAACGCCTCATTCGCCGTCCAATCGGCAATCCTCGGTGAGAACGACGGCAGCACCTGCACGTCTGGTGGCACAGGCAGCGTTGCTACAACGGGAATAACTTCACGTAGTTGCGGCGCTTGCGTATCGGATCTGTCTACCCAGCCATTCAGGTTGAAGGATAAGCGCAAGGTGTCTGCAGGTTGAGCTTCGAAGATCAGGCGAGCGGTGGTGAAATCTTTCTCCCCCAGTCTATCCCCGGGGCGGGTCGCACTTTTTTGCCAGCCGTCACCCTGTGTCGTTTTTATCGCAAATCTCGCCTTGGCCCTGCTCCCAAGAGGCCCACTTGCAAAGGCCTCAGTTTCCCGCACATCAAAGCGTCCATAGTTGAAGGTGATTCCCGCACTAAAATCATCAGTCGGCTTGGCCGCGATATAGTTGATCGCCCCGCCCGTCGAGTTTTGGCCAAACAGGGTCCCTTGCGGGCCCTTCAGCACTTCCAGGCGTTCCAGGTCGAAAATGGCCCCGCGCGTCATTGCGGGATAAGGAAGAGGAACCTGATCAACATACACACTTACCGTCGGGGAGGCGGTTAGGCTCGAATCGTAGAAACCAACTCCCCGTAAAGTATACGTGGGAAAATCAAACTGGGAGACGGTATACGTAAAGCCCGGGATGATACGGCTCAAGTCCTGTGGATCGGTAATTCTCTTGCCCGCCAAATCGTCACCGCTCAAGGTATTTATCGACATGCCGACATCGTTGACACCTTGTTCCCGTTTTTGGGCCGTCACTATGATTTCATCCAGAACCTGGGCACGTGCAAAAACGCTCCCTGTTGCAGCCAGTACCCCTGTCAGAATGATACGGGCGGTCCACATGTTTGGTCCCTTGGTGATCGCGCAGTTGCTCATTTCTTGCTCCCCCAGATACATACGAGTTGTTCCATCAATAAGACCTTTTCGCGCCGATTATTGGACTATTCGAAAGTATAGATCTGGAAAAATGGCATGGTGTGCAGGTCGAGATCCCGGTACAGGTGGAACGCATGGAGAATTTGGCATCTTTTTGGGGAGATGGACAGGGTTACGTGTCTTCATACTGGCAAACGGGTGTCGGGATACTCAACACTGCCGTGCCTATCCCGTAATACTGGCAAAGCGGTCGAAGTAATCCGGAAAGGTCTTGGAAGTGCAATCTGGATCGTTGATTGTGATCTCGGCATCCCCGAAGGCCGCCAGCGAGAAGCACATGGCCATCCGGTGATCATTGTAGGTATCGATAGTCGCCGGACGCAGCTTGGCCGGGGGCGTTATAGTGATGCAGTCTTCGCCTTCGTCGACCTCGGCTCCCAGCTTGCGCAATTCCGTCGCCATGGCGCCAAGCCGGTCCGTTTCCTTCACTCTCCAGTTGTAGATATTGCGGATGCGGGTGGTTCCTTCCGCGAACAGGGCCGTGGTAGCGATGGTCATGGCCGCGTCCGGAATGTGATTCAGGTCGACATCGACGGCTTGCAATGCGCCCTGATTGCTTACTTCGACCCAATCCCTGCTCCAGGTCACCTTGGCGCCCATCATCTCCAGCACTTCGGCGAAGCGGGCATCCCCCTGCACTGAAGCCGTACCGGTGCCATGCACCCGCACCGGTCCACCCCCGATGGCGCCAGCCGCCAGGAAATAGCTGGCACTGGAGGCATCCCCCTCCACTTGAATCTCACCCGGGCTGCGGTAGCGCAGCCCGCCCTTTATCTGGAACGATCGGGAATGTTCCCGGCTGACCTCGACACCGAACCGACGCATCACAGCCAGCGTGATTGCAACGTAAGGATTGGACACCAGCTCGCCCCTGACTTCTATCGAGAGATCCTCGTTCAGCAACGGAGCAATCATCAGCAGAGCGGTCAGAAACTGGCTGGAAGTACCGCCCTCAATGCCGATGGTGCCGCCCTTCAGGTTACCCGCCTGGATCCTCAGCGGCGGGAAGCCTTCATGATCGAGGTATTCCACCCGGGCGCCCAGGAGCTTCAGTGCATCAATCAAATCGCCGATGGGTCGTTCGGCCATACGCGGTTCACCGGTCATCTCGAAGATGCCATTGCCGACACAGAGTGCGGCAGTCAGAGGACGCATGACAGTGCCAGCGTTACCGAGAAAGAGGCTGACAGCCTGGCCGCGTGCCAACGGGCCGCCGCGACCGGTGACTTCACAACGGGTGCCCTCATCGCTCAGACGGCAGTCAACGCCCAGCGCCCTCAGCGCGTCCAGCATGTGACGAGTATCGTCGCTTACCAGCAGATTGGTGATAGTCGTAGTGCCTTCGGCCAATGCGCTCAAGAGCAGAATGCGATTGGACAGGCTTTTGGAGCCAGGGATGCCAACATCACCCCGGGCCCGCTTCAGCAGTGGCAGTGTCAGGCTGTTCATAGTGGTCCGTAATTTGAGTGGAGGCTTCCCGACAAGAAACCTGTCTGCAAGCAGGGTGGGGTATATTTTTTCACACCGGACGAAAACCGAGGATGGCTTTGACTTCAAGGAATTCGTCAAAGGCGAAATCTCCCCATTCCCGCCCGTTACCTGATTGTTTGTAACCACCAAACGGTGCCATCGGATCGGCCGGTGCCCCGTTGAGTACGACTTGCCCGGATCGCATCCGCGCCGCAACGGCATGTACCGCGGCCTGATCGCGGCCGGAGACATAGCTCGCCAGGCCATAGGGTGTGTCGTTGGCCATCTCGATCGCGTCTTCCAGTGTGTCGTATGACAGGATGGTCAAGACCGGACCGAATATCTCGTCGCGGGCAATTCTCATCCGCTCGGTCGCACGGCTGAACACGGTCGGCCTGACATAAAAGCCGGTTTCGAGCCCCTCCGGCCGTCCGGGCCCACCGCAGAGGAGGTGCGCCCCCTCCTCGATACCGCTTTCGATCAGGTCCTGGATAGACCGCCATTGCCGCGCCGATACCACCGGCCCCATTTCGACATCGCCGTCCGGGTGACCCACACTAACCGTTTCGATCATTTGCCCGGCGATCCGCTCCACCTCGGGCAAATGCTCCACCGGCACCAGGAGCCTGGTCGGCGCATTGCAGTTCTGTCCAGAGTTCAGCGTCACGGCGCGAATGCAGTGGCCAATCGCACGCTCCAGATCCACATCCGCCAGCAGGATATTGGCGGATTTGCCGCCCAGTTCCTGGTGAACCCGCTTGACGGTCGGCGCCGCATTCCTCGCCACCTCGACACCGGCACGGGTTGAGCCGGTAAACGACACCATATCGACCTCGTCATGCCGGCTGAGGGCAGCACCGGCCCCCGGTCCATCACCGTTGACCAGGTTGAAGACGCCTGCCGGCGTGCCGGCCGCATCCAGGATCTCGGCCCAGATCAAGCTGGAGAAAGGCGCTATCTCAGACGGCTTCAACACCATGGTACACCCTGTGGCCAGCGCCGGGACCACCTTGCTTGCCACCTGGTTGATCGGCCAGTTCCAGGGCGTGATCAAACCGCACACACCGATCGGCTCCTTCTCGATTCTGGTGGTTCCACGGTCCCACGCGAACCGATAATCACGAAGCACCTCGAGCGCCGTGGAGAGATGGGTACGACCCATGGCCGCCTGGACGTCCCGCGAAATTCGCCTCGGTGCTCCCATCTCAAGGGTGATCGCCTCGACCATGTCATCGTACCGGCGCATGTACTCCTCGAGTATCTGGCTGAGAAGCGTCAGCCTGTCAGCCCGGCTGCTGAGGCTCCAGGCTGGAAAGGCGTTGCGAGCCGCTGTAACCGCCCGGTCGATATCTTCCGCGGCTCCGAGTGCCACCTGGCCAGTCACCTGTTCGGTTGCCGGGTTCACGACATCGCACAGGGTCTGCCCCACCGGCCGAACCCAGGCACCGCCGATATAGAACTCTTCGCTGTGGTTCATGGCTGTGCCCCCACCCGAGATACGTCCACTTGATCGAGCACAACCGTACTGAACTGAATGACCGGGGTGATATTGGTATAGTTGGCGATATCGCCCTGCAACTCCTCCGCATGTGGCAGGAAGGCATCGAGGAACGTCTCCTGGCTGTCGTAGGTGAAATGGCAGATCGCCACGTAGGCCAGCGAGACACCTGGCATACTGCCGTCATACCCCTTTTCTACCAGAACCGATTTCAGCGCCGCCCCCTGCCGAGTGAGCGATAGCGGCATATGCCTGTCGAGATAGTAATCGAAATCGAAAACACCCTCCGGCGTTACGGGATACACGATTGTCAGCTTGAACATGGGCTTCCTCTGTCACTGCGTTCCGAGCACTTCAGCCTCAGGATGACACGCCCGCATCTGGCGGTCCCCACCTGAAAGTATGTGTGCTCCGAAACTCCCGGCCGATACGACGTCCATACTTTTTCACGGCGCCAAAAACCCACTCGCGAGACAGGCTCCACATTCAAACTATCGCGACCGGGAGAAGCCCCACATGACAACCCCAGCCACTCGACAAACTACGCAGCAAAAGGTGGCGACCAAGGCCGCCCTCGAATTATTGTTCAGCGCCGATATTTCCTTCGAGCAAAAACGGCGGGAAATTGCCAACTACATCAACCCCGACAAGTATATCCAGCACAGCCCCGGCCTCGCTGACGGCCTTGAAACCTTGCTGGAACTCGTGAGGACATTTGATCGCGATTGTCCCGGCTACTCCATCGAGGTCAAACGCGTGTTCGCAGATGGCAACCATACGGTGGCGCATTGCCATTATCGGTTCGGCGCCGATGACCCACTCGGCAAGGCCATCGTCGAGATCTTTCGCTTCGAGGACGGGCGGATGGTGGAACATTGGGACGTCATCCAGGACGTGCCCGCCACGGCCGTCAACAGCAACGGCATGTTCTGAAATGCTGCCGTTGGCAACACCGGGGGTGGTCGAAAGCGCCGCCAGTCTCACGCATTCGCGAAGGAAAAAGGACACACAATGATGTTTGACGTTATCGACTATACGAAGGACCTGATCCGTTTTGACACCACCAATCCGCCGGGCGAAGAAGCGGCCTGCGGCGACTTTACCGCCCGGACGCTGGAGGACGCTGGGTTTCATGTGGAGCGGCAAACTTTCGGTAGCAACCGCATGAACGTGGTCGCCACACTCGCCGGGTCCGACGCGGATGCCGAGCCGCTCGTACTGAGCGGCCATCTGGATACCGTTCCGCTCGGCGCCGCCCAATGGTCCTACCCCCCCTTCGCCGCCGAAATGGCCGATGGCAGGCTTTACGGCCGTGGCGCATCCGATATGAAAAGCGGCGTTGCCGCGATGATCGGTGCCGGCCTGAGACTGGCCGCATTGACCGGTGGCCGTCCCCGCCGGGGCATGACCATCATCCTCACCAGCGGAGAGGAAACCGGGTGCGCCGGCGCCCTGCACCTGGTCAGGGAAGGCGCCGCTCTTCTTGGGAGAGCCAGCGCCATGATCGTAGGTGAACCTACTGCCAACATAGTTTCCACCGCCCACAAGGGCGCCCTGTTCATCAGTGCAAAAACATCGGGCGTTACAGCACATTCCTCGTGCCCCGACCGGGGTGTAAACGCAATCTACAAGGCGTCGCGCGCCATTGCCAAAATCGAAAATTACGGTTTTACCGATCAAGCGCATCCGGTGCTCGGCAGTCCAACCATTAATGTTGGCATGGTCTCCGGCGGCCTCAACGTGAATTCTGTGCCCGACCAGGCCTCCTTCACCATCGATATCCGCACCAACGCCATGAAGGAACACCAGTGTTTTCTCGACGATCTTGCGGCCTGCCTTGGCCAGGACGTGGAACTTGAGACCTTTACCGACATGCCAGCGATCTCGACGCCGCTCGACGCCCCCTTCACCGTCCTGGCATTAAGCGCGCTGCGGGAGGTATTGGGGAATACGACACAAGGAACGCCCCAGGGCCTACCCTTTTTCACCGACGCATCCGTCTTCCACCAACATTACCACTGCCCTGTCCTTATCCTCGGTCCCGGCGAACCCGCAACCATGCATGAAACCGACGAATATTGTTTTGTCCACCGAATCGAGGAAGCGCAGGAAATCTACACTATCATCGCCGAGCGCTGGTGCGGGCGCAGCGCCCCGTCGTCCGCGGTCCGAGAGCGGTCGGGGGATGGCGCATGAAAAGTCATGTCGATATCGGCGGCCTTGGCGTATCCGAGCCGCTCTACAGCTTCGTCAACCGCCATCTATTGCCCTACACAGACCTGTCTGCAAGCGCTCTGTGGAGCGGTTTTCACACCATCATCCGCGATCTCGCTTCCCGCAACCAGAGCCTGCTTGAAAAGCGGCAGCAATTACAGACGGCGATAGATCAGTGGCACCGATCCAACCGGGGCCGGGAGTTCGACATTAAAGCCTACAGGGCGTTTCTTGAGGAGATCGGCTACCTGGTCCCCGAAGGACCGGATTTCACCATCGGGGTCTCGCATGTAGACGAGGAAATCGCCACGCTTGCCGGCCCTCAACTGGTCGTGCCGGTTACCAACGCTCGCTTTGCCATCAATGCCGCCAATGCCCGCTGGGGCAGCCTGTATGACGCGCTCTACGGGACCGACATCATCCCACAGGAGGACGCACATGCCACCAGGGGCTACAATCCGGAGCGCGGCGGGAAGGTCATGGCCTACGCCAGCAATTTTCTTGATCGGGCAATACCGCTCGCAAAAGGCAGCCACCGCGAGGTCAGCAACTACCGGCTGACAGCGGAGGGGCGCGGTCGCTTGTCGCTGCAGGCCATATGCGGGGAGCAGGCAGTACCGCTGCGGGACCCCTCCCAGTTTTGCGGCTATCTTGGCTCCAGCGAATCCCCTACGACTTTGCTTTTTGTCCACCACGGCCTGCATATCGAAATCCAGATCGACCGGAGCCATCCGGTAGGGCGCCGGTCGCACGCCGGTATTCGTGATGTCGTGCTCGAAGCTGCTCTAACAGTCATCCAGGATCTGGAGGATGCGGTGGCCACGGTTGACGCCAGCGACAAGGTCAACGCCTACCGCAACTGGGCCAGATTGATGGACGGCACCCTGGAAGCCCGGTTCTCCAGGGACGGGGAAGTCGTTCACCGGCGGCTCAATCCAGACAGGGTCTATCTTGGCGCCGACGGCAATGCTCTGACCCTCAAGGGCCGAAGCCTGATGATGGTGCGCAATGTCGGTCACTTGACCACAACCGATTGTGTCCTTGACCAGAACGGATGCGAGGTACCCGAGGGCTTCGTGGACGCCTTCATTACCACCCTGGGCGCACTGCCCAACCTCAAGGGTCACGGCGGCCTCGAGAACGGGCGCCACGGCAGCCTGTACATCGTCAAACCCAAGATGCACGGCCCCGAGGAGGTTGCTCTCGCGGAGAGCCTGTTTGCCCGCATCGAGATACTGTTCGGGCTGCCGGTGAACAGCCTCAAGATAGGCGTCATGGATGAAGAACGGCGCACCTCCGCCAATCTGAAGGAATGCATCCGTGCCGTGAAAGACCGTATCGTCTTCATCAACACCGGGTTTCTGGACCGCACCGGAGACGAAATTCATACAGACATGGAGGCCGGGGCCGTGTTGCCGAAGGAGGCGATCAAAGCCGAGCCGTGGCTTGACGCCTATGAACGGCGCAATGTTGCCATCGGTCTTGCCTGCGGCTTTCATGGCAGGGCTCAGATCGGCAAGGGCATGTGGCCGCAACCAGTGGCCATGGCCCAGATGCTCGCCAGCAAGCAGGCGCATCCAACAGCCGGCGCCAGTTGTGCGTGGGTTCCCTCCCCTGTAGCAGCGGTTGTGCATGCCCTGCACTATCATGCGGTCGACGTGGGCGCAGCGCGCAACACACTGATGAGCCATCCCGTACCGGCGGTTGAAGAGCTGTTCCGGATGCCGCTACTCGGCAACGATACCCTGGACCCCGAGACAATAGAACGAGAGCTCGTCAATAATCTTCAGGGTATTCTCGGCTATGTGGTTCGCTGGATCGATCAGGGAATCGGCTGCTCGACCGTACCGGACATCAACGATGTCGGTCTGATGGAAGACCGGGCGACCCTGCGCATTTCCAGCCAGCACGTTGCCAACTGGCTCCACCATGGCATCTGCAGCGAAGCCCAGGTGCGGACGGCGCTCAACAGGGTGGCGGCAATAGTCGACCGCCAGAATGCCGGCGAGCCCCATTACCGGCCCATGACGCCCAACCTCACGAATAGCCTGGCCTTTCAGGCTGCGACAGACCTTGTTTTCAAGGGCCGCGAACAGCCCAACGGTTACACCGAGTTGATCTTGCAGCCGGCGCGACGGCTGGCCAAAACAGGGGACCGGGCCAGGCCCGATTAGCCGCGCAGCTCTAGCCGATCAGGTTGAAGACCCGCGCGGCGGCCACGGCGGCGGTCCGGTTCTTCACCCCCAGCTTCGAATAGACGTGCTGGAGGTGCCACTTGACCGTGTTCTCGGAAATGAACAGGCGCCGGGCGATATCGGCATTGGAGCCACCGTCGTAGATCAGCTTCAGAATCTCCAGCTCGCGTTCGGACAGCTGCTCACAGACGACCGGCTCCTCTTCCATTGCCGGCAGCTGGCTGCCGCCGGCCTGCAGAAGCTGGTTGAGATAATCGCGCCGGATATCGTCCGTACCACTGTCCTTCATATCGTGGATCTGCCGAACGAGCCCCATAGCCAGAGGCCCTTCATCGACAAAACTGCGGATCATGTTGCCTTCGGAGCCATATTTGAGCGCGCTGCGCATGGCCCGCAAGGCCGCGTTCTGATCGCCAAGCGCCTTCCGGCAAACTGCCTCGATAATCAGAAGCCTGGTCGCCCGCCACTTGCGGCCCTGACCCACAGCCTGCGTGACTGCCGACCGCAAGCGCGAAATGATGGCCGGATTGGGGGACACCAGGCTTGCATAGCGCAGCTCCCCGATCAGATCGGCATCGAGCTCCATTGCATGGCTCATGATACCGGGTTGCTCCACGAAGTCCGGCTTGCCGACCACCTTTGCCCGGAACCGCCTGGCGTCGTCAAAACGCTTCGTCTGCAAGGCGAGGCGCACCCTCTCCCAGTTGATGATGTGCAGGAAGCGCGGCCAGTTCCTGGCTGCCGCCAGCGCCTCGGCGGCGTCGAGCGTCGCGAAGGCCTGGTCGACCCCTTCAAGGGCGGCAATGCGCGCCGCGGCCAGGTAGGTGCTCGCCAGCATGTCCGGCAGCATGATTTCGGCCGGAGAATCGAGGCAGCGGCCCAGATATTCCCTGGCTTCCTCCGGCCTGTTCCATTCATAGAGGGCCTCGGGCAGGTAGCCGATGGCAATCTTGTCCACCAGGCCCAGCTCCGTCGCCGGCTGGATTACCTCATCTGCGAGCTGCCAGGCTTGCACTGCCCCCGACAGGTTACCCTCAACTGCATGCACCAACCCCAGCAGCATGTGAGAAACCGCCACGCCAAACGCGTTCTCGGCCCGCTCGTTGTCAATCCTGGCCTCCAGGACAGCGCGGCGGGCCTTGTCGAGCTTGCTGCGCGCGATCAGGCCGATCGCAGACGCCAGATGCAGGGTTCCCGTGGTATAGGGGTCGCGCACCACACAGTCGCGCAGCCCCCGTTCGGCAACCTCGACGAGATCCTCCGGTTGGTCGGCATAGATTTTGATCAGGGTATCAACGGCAAACAGATCTTCACGGATGATCGGGTCCAGGTCGGAAAATTGCTTGCGTATCGAATTGGCGTGCATGCGTGCCGCTTCAAGGGCAAAGCTGGTCGCAAAGGAGCACGCCGCTTCCGTCCGCAGCAGCGGGTGCTTGTCATAAGCCTCATCGGGCAACTGATCCGACCATTCGGCAACAGGGGTTGCCCTGCCGTGCCGGCGGCGCTCCCAACTCGCCTGTTCAAGCAGCTCCGCGGCGGTCGAAGTATCACCGGCGGCAAAGGCATGGCGCACCGCATCGCTCAGGCGGCCGGATTGCCGATTCCAGGCCACGGCGGCGCGGTGAACCTCGACCAAACGCGCGGGATTTTCCTTCTTCAGCAGACCTTCCAAAAACTTGCTCAGCAGAGGATGAAAGCGGTACCACAGATGAAGCAGCGCACAGTCTTCCTGCACGAGCAGGCCCAGCTCCTCAAGTACGCCAAGCAGAGCACCGGCGTTCTGCCTGGCAGTCAGTTCCCCGGCAAACTCGGCCGTCACCCGCCCAAGCGGAGCAATATCCAGCGCGAAGGTCCGAAGATCATCCGTAATTGCAGCCAGAATTTCATCGCCGATATACCGGTGCAGCTGACGCCAGGAATATGGGTCCGCCTCGAGCAGGCGGTCGATGTCGGCGCCATCCTGCTGCAGCCCCATGACTGCGACCCTGATGGCCGCGGGCCAACCGCCGCTGACGCGGTACAGGGCCCCGATGGCGGCCTTCGGCAAGGCGAGCCGCTTGTCGGCAAGGCAGGCGGCCAGCTCCTCGGGATCGAAGCAGAGACTGCCGGCATTCACGATCACAAGGTCCCCGGTCAGTTGCCAGCGCACGACACCGAAGTGGGGCTGGGTACGGGAGGCCAATAGCAGATGAAGTCCCGGCCACTTTTGCTCAAGCAGTCCCAGGAGCAGCTTTTCCCCGGCAGATCCGACAATCCGCTCGACATTATCGAGCACGACAAAGCAGTCATTCTCGAGACCAGCCCTCGCCCTACCGGACAGAGTATCGCCACTGATGCACGGCACGGACGCGCACAGTCGTTCGCCAAGATGATTGTCGTCTCGATCAGCCTCGGAAAGCGTCAGCCAGCAGACGTCGGCGCCGGCAGCGGTCAGGTACGCCTGGTACTGCCGCAGCAGCACGGTTTTGCCGTAGCCGGCAGGTGCATGGAGCAAGAGCATCAGGGCCGGCTGGTGCTCTTCCAGCGCAGCGATCAGCCGGGGGCGCGCGAGGAAATCCCGGGAGCCGGACTGCTTCGCCGGAGTGCGCCGGGTATCGGCGGTTGCAGGCAACCTGACTATCTGGGCCATGGACGCCTCTCTTCTCTTTAACACGGGCAGCAAGCCTGTCCTTGCCGCGCAGGGACGTTGCGAAACCACTTTAGCATACCTGCCACCACGCCCCCATACGTTTGGATGGGTCTGCCCGTCCAATCCTACGGTGCCGGCGGCTCGACGGCCGCCCGTACCATGGCCGCAGCCTCATCAATGACCTCGCGCCCGGCATCGATCACGCCCGCCATGCTCATGAAGGGGTGTACCGTGCCCTCGAAGCGTTGCAATCGCGTAGGCACGCCCGCAGCCTCGAGCAGATGGGCATATTCCTCGATATCGTCCCGCATGACCTCATATTCAGCAGAGACCACATAAGCGGGCGGCAGGTTGGCAAAGTCCTGCGCCAGAATGGGCTGAACCCGGGGGTCATTCATGTCTTGGGCGTCCCTTATCCAGGAGCCGTAGGCCCACTCAAGCTTGTCCAGGTCGAACACATAGCCTTCCCTGAAACGGGTGAGCGAGCGGCTCTGGCCGCGGGTACCCACGGCAGGGTAGATAAGCACTTGATAAGCCAGCCTGGGCCCTTTGTTATCCCGTGCCAGCTGCGTCATCACGGCCGCGATCAAACCGCCGCCGGAGTCGCCGGCCACGACCAGACGGGACGGATCGCCACCAAACCCGGCCGCGTGCTCGTGCGCCCACAGCAGTGCGGCATAGGAATCCTCAATCGCAGTGGGGAACTTGTATTCTGGCGACATGCGGTAGTCGACGGAGACCAGGACCACACCGGCTTCCCGGGCAAGCCGGCTGACGATGGGCTCATACTGCTCCAGGCTGCCGACCATCATGCCGCCGCCATGATAATAAAGCACCACCGGCAACGCCCCGCCCGGATGCGGGCGCGGCGTATAGATACGCACCCGAATTTTGCTGCCACCAGGGACAGGGATGAAGCGTTCCTCGATCTCGATCGGACCCTCATTCTTGAGCCCGAGCGGTATATACAGCGCGTCATGGATACGGCGGCGCGCCCCGGGAGGCAGATCCGCCGCAGCCGGGAACTGTCGCGCCGCAGCCGCCAGCATTGCCATGGCCCGCCGAGTTTGCTCGTTCAGTGCCGCCTTCTCGACCGGCACAAGTTCGCCTTCGACGCCCGGCAATTCCACCTTCACTACCGGATCGTTGTACTTAACCTCAGGCTCTTCAGCCCAACCCTCTGGCCAGTCAGACACCCCATCATCACAAGCCCCGCCAAGATCGATTTAGTAGCCCACATTTTTAGTTCCCTCCGTTAAACCCAGCTCTTACATAAAATGCAGTGTGGGGAATATCGTCAGGCCAATGGCCACCGGAAAGTATTGTCTGGGGCCTCAAAGTGCAGCGGCGAGTGCGGGCAATATGGCTCTGATCAGCGGCGCCATTTTGCCGTCGGTGAGCAAGCCGTCGGCATCAAGACCGGAGCCGAGCACCGCTATGTCCAACGACGCGGCTGGGACGATCTTGGCATCCATGGTTCGCAGCACCTCCCTGAGGGCCTCGTAGGCGAATCGAGATCTCGGGGCAGCATTAAGCACCGCCACCGGCTTGCCGACGAACTCGCCGCTGCCGACCAGCCAATCAAGGGCATTTTTCAGGGCTCCGGGTATGCCGTGGGCGTACTCTGGACTTGAGATAACAACGCCGTCGCTCCTGGCGACCAGGGCGCACCACTCTGCCACACAGGCCGGTTCTCTCCCGGCCAGATCAGGATTGAAAAGCGGCAACCGGCTTATCACGTCCGCCCGAACGATGGTCATGCCGGCTGGGGCTGTGGCAGCGATCGCTTCCAGCAACGCACTGTTGATGGACGCACTACGCAGGCTGCCGCATACAGTGAGAATTTGAACCATGGTATGCCTGAGGCGTCCCCCCTTGGTTGTTTCATACTCGATCTTAGGCTCTTCGATAGCCGCGGGTACCAGCCGAAGGTATGGCTGGCGCAACCTGCTCCCATACTTTTCTATGGCGGCCAGAGGTATGCCAGGCGCTAACATTGTCTAGCGACAGAATCGCTTCTACACCAAGGCTAGTGGCCGGACCGCATCGACAACAAGCAGCAGGAGCAAAAGGATGATAGCGAACAGCCTGTACGAAACCCTTCGTCAGACGGAGATACAACATGGCGACCGGCCGGCAATCCGTTTCATCGAAGCCATGGATCAACCTTCCCCATCGCTGGAGTGGGACTATCGCAGCTTCATGAACCGGATTCGCGGCGGCGCCAACCTTTTCCGCCGCTGTGGGGTGGAGGAGGCGGCGACGGTTGCACTGCTAGTGCCCAACACTCCCTATGCACAGGTCGCGCTTTTCGCTGCAGAAATCGCTGGCCGCGCCCTGCCGGTCAATCCACTGCTCAGTGACGATCATATCGTCAGCCTTCTCGCGGCGGCCGGAGCGAAAGTCCTGGTCATGGCCGAGGACCCGATGCGCGCGGAAAGCCTTCGGGCCCGGCTGCAGGAACTCCGTCACATTTTCACTCTTGAAGACGGCCCAGCCAACTTTGCCGACGCAGTCGCGCAAATGTCCGCAGGAGCTCTGGACTTTTCACCCACGCTCGACCCGTCAACAGTGGTGGCGGCCTTCCATACCGGGGGCACCACCGGAAGCCCCAAGCTCGCTCTACATACGCAGACCAATCAGCTCGCGGTTGCGCGGGCCATCGCGCCCGGTATTGACCTTAGGCCCACAGACGTCCTGGTCAACGCACTGCCGCTGTTCCATGTAGCCGGTCCAATGTGCTTCGCCCTCACAGCGATGGTCGCCGGTGCCTGTCAACTGCTGTGTACGGCAGCGGGCGCACGCCACCCGGATTTTATTGGCAAACACTGGACGATGCTGGAAAACCAGCGCGTTACCATGCTCGGCGGGGTGCCAACCACAATCGGCGCACTCGTACCGACCATCCCCGACAACCCTCCCCCCCGGCTCCGCCGCGTGATCACCGGCGGCGCCATGCTGCCCACTGCAGTGGAAACTGCCTTTGTCGAAAGGCTGGGTCTGACGCCCGTGATAATCTATGGCATGACCGAGTGCGCTGGCCTACTGGCCCTGCGCGGCATCAACGACATGTCTGAGCCCGGCTGGACCGGCAAAGCGATACCGGGCATGGAAATCCGCATTGTCGGCCGAGCGGACGATGTGGCGGGCACCAGACTGCCACCGTTGGAGACTGGCCATGTCGTGGCCCGCGGCTGCACTGTCGGTCCGGGTTACAGTGACCCTGGCCAAAATGAGGCCGCCTTCACGGCCGACGGTTGGCTGATCACCGGCGATCTGGGCATGATGGACGAACAGGGCAACCTCCAACTTACGGGGCGGGCCAAGGACCTGATTATCCGCAGTGGCCACAATGTCGACCCGACACTCATCGAGGAAGCGGCGATCCGGTTCCCCGGCGTCGCCGCGGCCGCCGCGGTCGGAGCCCCCGACGCCTATGCCGGAGAATTACCGGTGCTCTTCGTGGTCCCCGAAGAACATGCAGGCGGCATCGACCCAGACGCGCTGATCGCATCGATCCGCATGCATGTGGAACGCCCTGCTGTTCCGAAATGGGTTGAAATCGTGGATGTCATGCCGCTCACCGCAGTCGGAAAAATATACAAGCCCGCGCTCGTCGCGCGAGCCGCCGAGAGGGTACTGACTCAAGCGCTTGCGGCAAACAAACTGCCCTGCCACATTGCCGTTGAAGTCACCGAACAGAAGGGAGTCTCGCACGCCATCTTCCGCGCCCGTGACGAAGACCAGGTGGCAATAGGCGACCTGATGGCCCCATTCGCGCTTGCCTACACCATTATCCAGCGTCCCTGACGGGGCGCTGGACCTCTCGCCGTTCGTGCAAGCGGGCCTTATGGATTGAGAGAATCTCTCAGTGTTTCGGCACATTCGTCGACCGCCCGCACTCCGGCATCGATCAGGCCGCCCATCACGGTAAATCCATGGATGGTCCCTTCGTAGGTGCTGGTCTTGACCGGCACCCCTGCCTCTGCCAGCAGCCGGGAATACAGCTCGATATCGTTTCGCAATATATCGACGCCGGCAACGATGATGAAAGCCGGTGGCAGTCCCTCGAAGCGGTCGGCCAGGATGGGAGAGACGCGCGGGTCCCTGAGCTGCTCCATGTCATTCAGATATTGGGTGTAGAACCAGTCGAGCATCTCCGGCTCAAAGAAAAACCCCCGGGCATATTTCTCCATCGATGCGGAGCCGCCACGGGTGCCGATGGCGGGGTTTATCAGTAACTGGAAGGCAATGTAGTCGTCCCCCTTGTCCCTGAGTATCTGGGTCACAGCAGCAGCCAGATAACCACCCCCGGATTCGCCACCGACCACCAGCCGAGCGGCGTCTCCCCCCAGGGTTTCCGCATTGTCATGGGTCCACTGAACAGCTGCCAGCGCATCCTCAACCGCCGCAGGGAACTTGTTCTCGGGCGCCAGCCGGTAGGAAGCGGAGACAATAATGCAGCCAGAATTGTGGGCGAGTCGCCGGCAAAGGCCATCATAGGCATCGAGACTGCCCATCATCATGCCGCCACCATGGAAGAACACCATGACGGGCAAAGCTCGCCCCGCATCGGCTTGAGGGGTATAGGCGCGCGCAGCAATCGGTCCTGCCGGGCCCGGGATGGGAAAATTCGAGACCTGGGCCACGGGTAAAGCCGGATAGCCGATCTGATCGTAAAAACGATCAAAGGCCTGCCGCATCTCCTTCGGGGTCATGTCCAGATTGAGGAAGGGATCGCGCTCTATCATGGCAAGTACGGACCGGGTCTGCGCGTCCAGAATATCTGTACTCGACTCCTTGCCGTCGCTGCCGGGAAAAGCCGCCGGGCCCGTATTTTCGTTACTCTTACTCATTACGCTCACTCCTTTAGCGCGCAAAGAGTCAACTTAACTGGATCCGGCTTCCGGGAACTCCCCTCAAAAGTATAGGATGGATGGGATCGATAGTGCCTCCAGTAGTAGAACAATCGCCGTCCAAGCGATCAATGACGTAACGTCCCCGTTACACCTACTGCCGTGGGCTTTGAAAAAATCTCCGCGGAAACCCGATAGGCAACCCTGCGATTCACGCCCCGCTTACAGTAAACCCCCGCTTTGGCTTGGCCTGGGCCCGCCTGTGTTGCGCGGCATGCGGGTATTCCAGGAGTTGCGCGAGTACGGTGTACCCGCCACCGCCAACCACTCGCCGACAGTGAAGGCGGCAAGACCTCCCACGAGACTCCAGGCCTCGCACAGCCAGCGGAGGTGACGCTGGTAATATAGCCTGCCGCTATTGCAAATCTAAATCATTCTTATTACCCTTTGCCTTCAATTTATTGCAAGGGGATCCACCATGTCAGCCTCGTCCCACCCTCACCGGCGCCTGGCCCTGGCCGGGCTGGCCATTGCTCCGTTCGCTAGCCTGACCTTTGGCACGCTGGCCTATGCCCAGCAGGACGCCGCAGCCCCGACCGTCACTACCGAGCCAGCGCAGCGGTCCCTTGAGGAGGTCGTGGTCACCAGCCGCTACACCACCAACGAGCGACTAGACAGCGCCACAGGACTGGGCCTGACACTTTATGAGACACCCCAGTCGGTCAGCGTGATGACCGCCGAGCGTATTGCCGATCAGGGGCTTCGCTCCCTCACCGACGTCGTGATCAACGCCTCCGGTGTTTCAGCCCGGGCCCAGGACAGCACACGCTATACTTTCTCCGCCCGTGGTTTCGACATCAACAACTACCAGATCGACGGCGTGCCCATTTACTGGCAGCCTGGCAACAACGCAGGGGAGACCCAATCCGACACCAGCCTTTATGAGCGCATCGAGGTGGTGCGCGGCGCCACCGGCCTGCTCACCGGCGCCGGCAACCCCTCAGCCTCCATCAACCTGGTGCGCAAGCACGCCGACAGCCGCGAGTTGGCCGGCAGCGTCGACCTGTGGGCGGGTCGCTGGGACCGTGTCGGCGCCACCGGCGACGTCAGCGCGCCACTCAACAGCAGCGGCGGCCTGCGCGGCCGGTTGGTGGCCCACTACCAGGAAGGCGATGACTTCCGCGACCTGGCCGGGGACGAAACCAGTGTGGTCTACGGCGCTTTCGACGCCGACCTGAGCTCGCGCACCCTGCTCCGGCTGGGCGCCAGCTACCAGGACAATAACCCCACCGCATCCACCTGGGGTGGCCTGCCCGTCTGGTACGCCGATGGCAGCCGCACCGACTGGCAGCGGGCGAAGACCACCGCGGCTCGCTGGACGGCCTGGTCATCTACCGTGGAAAACTACTACCTGGACCTGATCCACGAATTCGACAGCGGCTGGCGCGCCAAGCTGAGCGTCAACAACAACATCAACGCTTCCGACCAGATGCTGTTATACCTGTCCGGCAGTCCGGACCGTATTACCGGCCTCGGCATGAACGTCTCGCCCCGCAACGCTGAGACCGAGCGAGAACAGCTCAGCGTCAGTCTGCACCTCGACGGTGAGTACACACTGTTCGGGCGCCGCCACGAGCTGACACTGGGCGTGGTCGACCACGAGGAGGATAACTTCGCCTCCTCGCGCGAGCGCAGCAACGTGGCGCCGGTGGGCAACTTTCTGGAGTGGGACGGCAGCTACCCGCAACCGGACTGGGGTGCCAGCAACGTGGACATCGACATGAGCACCGAGCAGTTCGGGGTCTACGGCGCCACCCGCCTCACACTCTCCGACCAGTGGAAGCTGATCCTCGGCGCCCGGGTGGCTGACTGGGAGCAGCGTGGCTCCAGCTATGGCGTCGAGCGCAATTTCGGCGATGACAACGTGGTGATTCCCTATGCCGGTGTGCTCTATGAAATCAATGGCCAACACAACCTTTACGCCAGCTACACCGAGATCTTCCAGCCCCAGAATCTGCAGGACCGGAACGGCGACTTCCTGGACCCGATCATCGGCGAAAGCCGGGAGCTGGGGCTGAAGAGCCAGTTCCTCCAGGGCGCCCTGCAAACCACGCTCGCGATCTTTGACATTCTGCAGGACGACCTCGGCCAGGCGGACGGCAACTTCATTGTGCCCGGCACCGACAACGCCCAAGCCTACTACGCAGCCGAAGGCACCGAGAGCCAGGGCTACGAACTGGAGGTGGTGGGCCGGCTGACGCCAGAGTGGGACGTCAGTCTCAGCTACACCCACTTTGATGCAGAGGATGCCGACGGCCGGGAGGTCAATACTGCACACCCCCGAGAGATGCTCAAGCTCTACACCACCTACCGTTTTGCGAACAGCCTGGATGGCCTGACCCTCGCCGGCGGCGTCAACTGGCAGGGGCGCAACTACACCGACACCACCAACCCGGTGACCGGTCAGCCCGAACGGCTGCAGCAGGACGCCTATAGCCTGGTCAGCCTTATGGCTCGCTACGACGTAACGCCCCAGCTGTCGCTGCAACTCAACGCCGACAACCTGCTCGACGAAACCTACTACAGCCAGATCGGCTTCTATAGCCAACTGGAATTCGGTGAGCCGCGCAATGTCACGGCCTCTGTGCGCTATGCCTTCTGAGGCCGGAAAGCCTGAGCCGGGGGGGGGGGGTTCACTCTCTAAATGGTTGCGCCTCTTACTAATGCGCCGGCGATACCAGAGCATCCCCACGGGCAACCAGACTGCAGAGCGGAAATTAGTGTTAACCGGCCCTACAAGCGGGGGGCCGGGGACTCCCTACTGGTCAAGAAATTTCTCCGCATCCAGTGCTGCCATGCAGCCAAACCCAGCGGAAGTGATCGCCTGTCGATAGACCTGATCAGCGACATCACCGGCGGCAAAAACACCGGGCACACTGGTGCTCGTGGCACTTCCTTTCAGTCCGCTTTTAATAACAATATAGCCGTCGTTCATCTCCAACTGGCCTGCGAAGATTTCGGTGTTCGGTTTGTGGCCAATTGCAATAAAAACTCCTTGCAGATCGATCTCCTTAATAGTGTCGTCCTGGGTGCTCCTGGCTCTAATACCAGTAACACCCTTGTCGTCACCCAGGATCTCGTCAAGCACATGGGACCAAAGAATGGAGATATTGCCGTCGCGTACCTTGTCAAAGAGCCTGTCCTGTAGCATTTTTTCAGCGCGCAACTCGTCGCGGCGATGCACCAGGACAACCTCCGCCGCGATATTGGAGAGATAGAGCGCCTCCTCAACGGCCGTGTTGCCACCGCCTATTACCGCCACTTTCTGGTTGCGGTAGAAAAAGCCATCGCAGGTGGCACAAGCACTCACTCCCCTACCGGCAAAGGTCTCTTCTGATGGCAATCCCAGGTACTGTGCCGAGGCACCGGTAGCAATAATCAATGCATCGCAGCTGTAGTTCGCCGCATCTCCGGTAAGACGAAAAGGACGCCCACCCAGTTCGACTTCGCTGATGTGGTCGAAAATGACTTCCGTATTGAAGCGCTCGGCGTGCTCACGCATGCGCTCCATCAGTTCAGGTCCCTGCAGCCCATCATGGCCACCAGGCCAGTTATCGACATCTGTAGTGGTGGCCAGTTGACCTCCAGCCTGCGTTCCAGTAACCATCAGCGGATGAAGGTTGGCGCGTGCTCCGTATACGGCAGCCGAATAGCCTGCCGGGCCGGAGCCAAGGATCAATAGTTTGCAATGCTTGATTACGTTCATTAGCTTGGCAAAGCCTCATCCATGCGCACCTGGACCCATAATTTTCACCATGTTTTTGAAATACTCGCTCGATCCTTTAACTCCGTGACCGTCAGTCAGTCTATTGAGAAAGTTTATTGTAGCGATGCAACAAACTGCATCATGTGCAGCTCGTTCGCTCCATCCCGCATCGATGACGGCATCTATATCACGCTCGTAGACAGTTGCAGGTGATTGAGTTAATTTCTTTGCCAACGCCAACACGGGGCGGAGTTTCGGCTCAACCATTTCATATTTATCCGAGGCCAACAGAGCTTCCAGTTTTTCGGGATCAACCCCGTAGGCTTCCGCCATCGCCTGGTGTGCACCAACGCAGAACTTGCAAGCATTCAGCCCGGAGCAATAGGTCATGATAAGCTCCCTTTCTGCGATACTCAGCTCTGATGGACCGCGAAACAAATTTTCGACCATCATCCTGAAGTGGTTTAAGCGATCGGGGTTGTACCCAACGATTTCAGCCATACCATCTTCTTCTTTTAAGAAACTAAAATGCGACATAGATTGCTCCGGCGTAAAATATGAAATGGAATGAACCAACGAATCAGGATTAACAGGAGGTAAGAATATTTCGAGCCATGTCTCATGAATTGCCTGAAAGTGAACAAATTATTATTCGGTACCATTGCCGGCTGAAATGTACTGGAGTAGCTCCGGGAACTAGACTCAATGCTGGGGGACGTGCATCGATTGGATGACCGTGTATTCTTCCAACCCCTCGATTCCGAATTCCACACCAATACCCGAACTTTTGACGCCGCCGAAAGGTACGTGCGGCGCCACCGATCCATGGCTGTTAATCCAGACCGTGCCGCATTCCAAACGACTGGCGACAATTTTGGCCTGTTCAATATTGCCAGACCAAACCGACCCGCCCAGACCCATTTCTGAATCGTTGGCTCGGGCGACAGCCTCATCGACCTCCGAATACTTGATAATCGGCAATGCCGGCCCGAACTGCTCCTCTTTTACAATACGCATTTCGTCGGTTACGTCGGCTAGCAATGTCAAAGGATAGAAAAACCCTTTGCCATCCCGGGCCTCGCCACCACAGAGTACTCTGGCGCCTCTTTCGCGCGCCTCATCCACCAATTCACGGACATAATTGAACTGCACCTGATTCTGAACGGGACCGAATAAATTATTGTCGTCCAGCCCGTCGCCCATTGGCATACCGGTGGCGATTTCCGTAAGCGCCCTACAGACTTCTTCGTACTGGGATTCGTGCACGTAAAGTCTCTTCAAGGCTCCACAGGTCTGACCGCCGTTAATAAAGGCTCCCCAAAAAACACCCTCTATAACCCGGTTGATATTGGTGTCGGGCAGCATAATACCGGCATCATTACCGCCCAGCTCCAGCGTCAGGCGCTTAAGCCCGGCAGCGGCCTCCCGCATCACTTTCCTGCCCACCGGAGTAGAGCCTGTAAACACGACTTTATCAATACCGGGATGCCCGGGCAGTTTGCGCCCGACATCTCCCGTCACCACATTCAGCACACCCGCAGGCAACGCTTCATTGAATATTTCCACCATTCGCAAGGTGCTCAGCGGAGTATTGGACGCCGGCTTGACCACCACCGTGCACCCCACACGAATCGCGGGAGCCAGGTGCCATACGGCTATCAACAGCGGCCAGTTCCAAGGCGTAATCGAAGCTACCACTCCTACCGGTTTACGATACAAAAACGCCTGACGCTGGTCGCTGTCTTCCAGTATTTTCACCGGCAGGGACATCCCCGCCGTAGCGCGCAACCAGGTAACACACCCCTGGACTTCAAACTCCGAGCCACGGCCTTTCAGAGGCTTTCCCTGTTCAAGGGTCAACAAACGCGCCAGTTCCCCGGCATTGGCCTCTATAAGATCCGCCATCCGGTGCAGCGCTTTGACGCGAACTTCACCGTCAGTTTCAGACCATAGTACAAAAGCCTTGCGGGCCGACGAAACTGCTTCTTCCAACTGCGCCTGGGTACACTCAGGAAAGGTTCCCAGCAGCTCTTCCGTAGCCGGGTTGACGACTGGCAGCTTTTTGTCCGCAGTCACTTTTTTTCCGGCAATAAAGGCGTAATAGTCCGTCACTGTCAGCTCCTATAGTCTTGGACAAGCCAATAAAAGCAAAGCTTCACAAAGAATATGATCCGGTTGCGATCGGACCTTCGCCAAATTTTATATGACCGTGGGTAACCTCAATCAACGCCTGATCCGTCATGGCAGGGCCAAGGGTCATGTAAATTACACCTTCCAACTTCCAATCAGGGTATTGCTCCTCCAATGCCCTGACCATTTCTATTTGAGGACGAAATGGCTGGTATTGATTTTGGTAAAAATTCAAATACTCAATTGCCTCATCGAATATTTCAGTCCCACCTACATAACCGTGTCCTGGCACTACAACCTCAATATCGTAATTACTGCGAACATCCTCAATAGACTCGATCCACAGATCGGGGCGATTCAATCCTGCGCCGATATAATAGTGACATTTATTGTAGACTTGATCGCCGGCTATATATGTCTTGATTTCCGGAATATAAAATCCGGTTGCATAAACGGTTTCCGCCGGTTTCAAATCGACAAGCCGGATTTCGTGACCGTCGTGATCGTAGCAGCCCCCTTCAATGGGAAGCATTTCGAAAAGATTCTCGGGAATTTCACCTTCGAAAGGACCAACATTGAAAACCCCGGTCCAGCGAAGCTGGCGGGCCCTGAAATCCAATTCAATTTCTTTCAAGATCAACGGCCGGGCATAGATCTTCGCGTCAGGGAAATGCTTGAGAAGCTCAACGCCACCCCAAACATGATCAGGATGGCTATGGGTAATGAAAACTGCTTTGAGCGGCTTGCCGATTTCCTTGATTCGCTTTGCTAGCAATGCGGCGTCGGACTTCATAAACAGCGTATCGATCACTACAGCACTATCGGCGGAATGCACGATAGTGGCATTTGGCCATGGGGGCAATGTTCCGTAAACTACATCTATCGAAAGTTTCTTGTCCATCATTCTTCCTCTTACCTTTTAAAAATATTCCAGGCTTCTATTTGTGCCGTGTAAGCCACGTCCGAGCAGACTCCGGAGGCCGTCCGGACAATCTCAATACGTCAGATGTAACTTCACTCATCAGCCCCTGTTTGAACACCGTCTGAAACATCGGCGTAACCCGCGCGACATGCTCAAGGCCGCCATAAGCGACGCCCCAGATCTCTTTTAGCCGGCTAGCGAATTCTTCGCGCTCAACATCAACGAGTTTTATTTTCGCCCCATATAATTCGTTGATCAGAGAGGCCACATCGGCATAGCCTAGCGCTTCCGGACCGGTTAGCGTGTAGGTCTTACCGCCATGGCGCTCTACTGCTTCTTGCAACACAGCAACAATCGAAGCTGCGATATCATCGCGCGATACATAAGACACTCTGCCGTCGCCCGCGCAGGTCACCAGCTGACCGGTCTTGAGCCACATCGGATACTGCTCAGCGAGATTGTCCGTGTACATTGACGTGCGCAGGATCACAGCAGGTACCGACGAATTCGTCAGCGCTGACTCGATTTCCCCGTATGCTCGAGCGAATGGCATCGGAGAATCCAGCCGGGTATCCATAATGCTGATAAAAATGATCTGCGATGCGCCTGCTCGCTCGGCCGCCGCGACAACGTTTCGACCCTGCCACGCTCTTTTGTCCGTGTCCGCAAAACTCGGGATGAAGACGACCCGCTGGACGCCATCAAACGCTTTCACCATGCCCTCAACGTCGTCATAGTCGACCACCCTAAAGGGTGCGTCGACTCCTTCAGGCTGCATTCTCGCTCCCGCAACAACTTGATCTCCTGTACCGCCGTTTACCAAGAGATCCAACACTCTCCGGCCAATACGGCCGGAAGCCGCGCACACTATAATCATAAAGCCTCCGTGCAATTCTGGAGATAAAGACCACGCAGGCTCGGCCTGGAATTAAACATCGTCTCGATTACCTCTCTACTTGAAGAGTCGTGGTGAAAAGCATTCGCATAACCCCAAGCAACAGGATATCTTCAGCTATGTCCGCAGACTTGCCCGAAAATGAACAATCTTATGCCTGGCCGGGGGCGAATGATTGGATTAGCCATAGGAACTGACAAAATGCTAATATTCCTATTATGAAACAGTCCTATTCAACCCGAAGAATCCCTCCTGACGAACGAGTCACTTTCTGGAGCAAACAGAGCAGCAACCTGCTGTTTCCGATGGAAGTTGAAACCGACGAATATGGTGGTCAAAAGTTTTTCGGCGCGGTGGTTTCCCAGCAGGTTGGGGCTGTCACAATCTATGAGATCAAAGCTCAGGCGCACAATGTGCATCACCCGAAACCCACCGGCCCGAGTGATGAGCAGACATTTATTGTGGTCATGGTGCAGGTCCAGGGAGAGGGTCACATTGCACAGGGTGGCCACAATGTCGTTCTGAATCCGGGCGATATCACACTACTGGACTCGGCAAGAGGGTTTTATCTCAGGTTTCCAGAGCCCGTCAAAGTGTTCCTGCTGCAGCTGCCTTGGGACGCAATTCGCCAGGACCTGATTTCTCCACGGCGAATTACCGGACTGGCAATCCCGGGCGGCGAAGGCATCGGTTGCGTGGTGTCAAGTTTTCTGAGAACGTTTATCCAGCAGGCGCCGAGCCTAAGCCTGCCGGAAGTCGGCAGTTTAACCCGTTCATTAATTGAAATCCTCAATACCGCCGCGCTTTCTTATCTGGATAATTCCGCCAGGGAATCGACCGACTGTCGCGCATTTCAATTACACCAAATCCGGCTCTACGTCGAAGAACATCTGAGAGAAACCGGTCTGTCAGTGGAGAAAATTGCGGAAGCCCACCGCATAACAGAACGCTATTTGCATAAGTTATTTGAAGCAGAAGGAATATCAGTGGGTCGTTTAATCTGGGAGCGCCGGCTGGAACGCTGTAAACGGGATATTGAAAACCCCTATTTTTCCGGAAAATCGATTACCGAGATAGCCTACTCTTGGGGATTCAGCAGTTCATCCCACTTCAGCAGGGTGTTTAAAGAGCGCTTCCAGAAGAGTCCCCGGGAGATGCGGGCGGCCGCCACAGACAAATCTTCTGGCGCTTGATCTTTCGCGTTTCTTGCCCTCCCCATCATAGTGGGTAGTTGTAGTACTCTGCTGACCATCCAAACGTTCCCATGGTCGTCACCTGTGCTATTCCATGTGACTAATGACCGCATACACCGATGCATAGGTTGACACGCTATATGGGACACAATAAGTCAGCAGCATCTTAAAGTAGTCGATTGTCTGCAGGGTTCCCAAGTAAAACCGATCAGAATAATTGATAAGCATCAGAAAAGTGCCCACTACAAGCGCGACGCGCAGTGAGCGCTTTACAACATCTTCACGTAAGGCAATTCCCAACCATCTGCTCATATTAAGTCAACGGTTCGTTTGTTAATTATGTAAATATAATACTTGAAGATGTTCCGGCACAGGCCGGGTTATAAGTGTTCGATGAGTGCTACGTATTTTGGCCATCATGACATAACGTGTTTATATGCTCAGTGGAAATAATCAGTCTTTGGCAATTACAGTCACCAGGCCGGTTTGTTCCAAGGCCTTAAACCCTATAGCGTTGGCACTTCTGAATCGCCCAAGACTATTCGGCACACTGACTATATCTCCCAGGGCCACATTGTAGGCATGGACGGGTTCGTGATGCGGCACCTCGGACATAGCCTGTAACCATCGCGTCGTTTTGGGAAAGTCTTTAAAATCGAACAGGTTTGCAAACGTCAGTTGCCCGAGTTCGGAATAACAAACCAGATCGGCAATACTGACCGACTCAGTGTTACATACATAGGGCGAACCCTCCTTGAAGTGATATTTTTCAAGAAAGTCAGTGATAGCACGTACGGCCTCAGCCCCTTCCTGTAAAGGATTATCCGTACCGTAAGATACCTTAACAAGATCTTGGAACATGATGCTATACGGGTTATTGAAAATATGGTGGGCTATTGCGCCGGACGAATTGGCAACGCTATCGCGTATGCCTAATGGTCTAACGACAAATGCGCCCATTAGTTTGTAGGTGGCGAACCGTACCAGCGAGTGGTACCTATGCAGGAATTCCTGTATACGCGCGCGCACCTGAAAATCCTCAGGATAGAGATCCGACCAACCGTGTTTGTCCGCAAGATAACAAACGATTGCCGCCATCTCGGCAAGACAGAAGTCTCCATCCACTATCGCCGGCACCTGGCCACGAGGATTGGTGTCATCGGTATAAAAGACGGAATCTCGCGATGTTATTACATTAAATGGTAGCTCCTTGAGCAGACAGGCCCAGAATATAACCCGCGCCGGCTGACTTGCCGGCATTCCATAGATTACCAGTGGATTATTCAAAGTTACTCTTCTCCCCCATCTCCGTCACCTGTACTTAAATCCTGCGGCTAATTTTTTCAAATCATCTTTTAAATTCATTCCATGCCTATTATTTGATGCGGTGAAAGCACTCGCATAGGGACAACTTGTAGGTTATCTTCAGTTCACCCCACGGAATTGTCCGAAAGTGAACAATCTTATGCCTAGCCGGTTGTCCATCGCCCGATACCACGCCGGCCTAGACAGGACGGGGTTCAATCCCTTCATAAGCATTCTGTAACAAATTCCGCACCCTCTCCATGGTGACCGGCTCAGGACTATTCACCGGGGTTTCAGTGGCTATCTTGGCGGCCTTGTCCAGATCGGCTTCCTGAACACCAATATCTCTCAGTGCTGTTGGCGCTCCCACTGCTTTCGCCAGGTTAAAAATACCGATAGCGGCATTCTCGACACCCATCGCATCGGCCAATCGACGCGTGGCTTCTTCCGTCGCAGCCGCGTTATACGCGACGCAGTGCGGCAACAGGATCGTATGGGTCTCAGCATGTGGCGTATTGAAAGTACCGCCAAAGGTGTGGCACAAGCGATGATGCAGGCCGGTCGTACCCATGCCCAGGGAGCCACCGGCCAGACTCGCGCCGTATAACGCTTCCGTTCGGGCATCTATATTACCTGGATCTGAAATTACCTTTGGCAGGCTATTGGACAGTGCTCTCACTGCCTCGACGGCCATCACCGTAACAATCGGGTTAATATCTCCCGAGGCGATGTTAACCGCCGCCTGGGCCATTGCATTCAAGCCGCTGGGGCCCGCAAACTGCGGTGGCATGGTCATGGTCAGTTCGGGATCATAAAGGGTCAGTGTCGGAACCACTCGGTCATCCCGACCTGTCACCTTGCGTCCGTTTTCGGTGATGCCCCAGATATTGGTCATCTCCGAGCCCGCGTAACTCGTGGGTATCGCGATGTTGGGCAGATCCAGTTTCAGGGCCAGCGCTTTTCCCAATCCGGTGGTCGACCCACCACCGATGGACACCGAACAATCCGCGTTTAGTCTAGCCACTTCCTTGGCCGCCAGCGCCACGGTTTCGGCGGGCACATGCATGACCGCTTGATCGAACAATCCCGCTGCGCGAGCGCCCAAGAGATTAACCAAGTCCTGTCCTTGAGTGACCTGTTCGGGCGTGGCTAGCACCAGTGCCCGCGTAAAACCCAATTTATTCAGCTCTTCGGGCAGTCTTTGCAATGAACCCGCACCGAACAAGATATTCCATGGTAGTGCTTTGTAACTGAAGCTAATCATAGTACTCATACTCCTGATCGCTAAAATAAAGACCATCGTCTCGTTCAGTAATATTGAGTGGAATTAATGAGAGCCCTTTACATGGCCCGCTGATGCAGAGACCGGTGTCAGGTTTATAGACCGCTCCATGGGACGCGCACACCAATGATTGGCGGTCTCGACTGAAAAGCCGGCTTTGTCGCCCTTCCAGTTGAAGGGCGGCGTGGGCGCATACATTGAGGTAGCCCACTGCCTTGCCGTCAAAACGGACGATGAATGCCGGCCAAATACGCCCATCCTTGATCACCCGGAAGGAAAAGGAAGTCGCGCGTTCCTCAACCACCCCTGATTGACACAAGTGATGTTGTGACATCACTTGAGAAGACCGCATCTCTTAGCCTTCAATCCTGCCGATAATGGCCAGCGTTTCTTCAATATTTTGTTCCACCTGAGGAGACATCATGAGCTTCGTTCCCAGAGTTTCGTAGGGCTCATTACAAAGGAATGACTGTTCGTGTGAGCAGCAGGCCTCAAATAGTGCGCCAGATGGCGTTCGAATATAGATCGAATCGAAATATCCACGATCCTTGGGCTCAGAGCAGTCAGTATATCCCAGCCCTTCTACAAAAAACTTGATAGCATCCTGTTGCTCGCGCGTGGCTACGTTGTACGCATGGTGGTGAATGGCGCCATTGCCAACATACCAGCTACCTGGCCGCCTATTGGGCTCAACAAAAAAATCGGTGTAGGTTCCGGTGCCTCCGTCACCCATTTCGTAACGCACGACATTACCGTCCTCGGCTACTTTGCGCGAACCCCAGGCGACTTCCATAAACTCTCCCATAAATTCCATGTCCCGGGTGGAGACCCCGGCGGTATGGGTGCCGCGAATCATCATCTCCGGAGGGACCGGGCCGCCCGTACGTGGCTTTCTATCATCGTCACCAATACCCACCATCGCCAAGTTGATATTGTGCGGGCTACGAAACTCCAGATGTCTTTCACCAAAGTAGTCTTTCTCGGTGACATCAAAGCCATGCTCCTTTAGACGCCGTCTCCAGTAATCCATTGCAGAAACAGGAATGGAAAGCGTGGCACTACTGCATTGCCCAACACCTTCAACCGCATTAACCCCTACGTGTTCCAGCGGGAAGGTTGTCAGCAGCGTACTTTCGTCACCGAAATCATTGCCGTAGTAAAAGTGATACACCGGAACTGCACCGTCGTAGAACAGTGTTCTTTTGACACACTTCAGCCCCAGCACTTTAGTATGGAAATCGAAATCTTCCTGTGGATTACCCACACCAATTGTGATGTGGTGGTGACCGGTAAGATTGCCGCCGGGACGGGCTTGTTGTGTTGTATTTTTAGTTGCGTCAGTCATTACCTCTCTCCAAAAAGTCGGTTGTAAACCAATCTGTTAGACATTCTGCCACCAAAGCATTATTCTCAACCACAGCAATAAATGTATAATCTTTATTTGGATTTCAAATATGACTGAATTTGATTTGAAGCTGTTGTTCGTCTTTCAGACGTTGATTCAGAAACGCAGTGTCAGCCAGGCAGCAGACGCTTTGAACTTATCCCAACCATCCGTCAGTCGCTGCCTGAGCAGCCTTCGGACGCATTTTGGCGATGAGCTATTTGTCAAAACACGAGGCGGCATGAAACCAACTCCCTACGCACAGGAAATAGCACCAGCTGTCGATGAAATGCTCAGCATTTATTACTCGAAACTGGCTCAAATGCAAAAATTTGATCCGCTAACATCCAAGCGAACCTTTAAAATTGCCGCGTTGGATGTTGGTCATGCGTATTTTTTCCCGCGCCTCATTCCCGTCCTCGAGAAGGACGCACCC
Source organism: Kineobactrum salinum (assembly GCF_010669285.1). Taxonomy (GTDB): domain Bacteria; phylum Pseudomonadota; class Gammaproteobacteria; order Pseudomonadales; family Halieaceae; genus Kineobactrum; species Kineobactrum salinum. The sequence continues at coordinate 1,355,808 of NZ_CP048711.1, forward strand.
CATGTATCATTAAAAGGAGTTCCATTGGGGTTGCACTCGTTGATAGAGGAACTTGAGACAGGAGAGACTGATGTGGCGATTGGTGCATTCCCCAAGCTATATGGAGGAGTTTATGAACGTACACTCTATAGAGATAACTATGTCTGCCTGGTGAGAAAGAAGCATCCGAACTTCAAGGGCAAGCCTTCCCTCGAAGAATTCCAGCAGGCAAGACACATCATTGCATCAACAAAGGGGCAAGGTCATATTCACGAGCTAATCGAAAAGGAACTCCATAAAGTTGTTCCGAAAGACAACATCCGCGTGGTCTCTCATAATTTTTTATCCTGCGTATTGATAGCGTTACACTCTGACTATGTCGTCACGCTACCTTCCCGCACCTGTGAAGCATCCGGCCAACTCGCCAACTTTCGTATGTTCCCGCACCCGGTCGAATTACCCCCTTTTGAGGTAAAGGAATATTGGCACGAGCGATTTCATAAAGATCCCGCAAATCAATGGTTGCGCAATACAATTGCTGACTGTGTTAAGTGACTTTTACTATTATCAGCTAACACGATTAGCATAATCCAGGCTATCCGCCATGGCCCATCGATAAAGGAAGGTGTGCAACTTATCCTCATCGGAGGCGATGCCTTCGAGATAGTCCATCATTTTTTCCCGCTCGCCCAGATCCGTGATCTCATTGCGTTCTTTGTTCTCGATCGACATTTTCTGGATGCAATCCCGACAAGTAAGACGCCGCTGACGATCATAGAGATCCAGAATACTGTCGTCCTCATTCTCCAGCCAAACTTTGGAGAATTTTTCAATTAGATTTTGTGCATCATGGATCCCGCTATTAAGACCCAGGCCACCGATAGGATTATTCATATGTGACGCATCGCCCGCGAGAATAATCCGACCTTTGCGGAACGTTTCAGCATATTTCTGATGGACATTGTAAATCGTTTTATTTGTGATCTCATAAGGCACGCTCAATGGTTTAAGTTCCTGCAAGCGGGATTGGCAGAACGCTTCGTTTAACACATCTTCGTCGGCGGTGCCTTCCTGGATGCCGCATACAACACGGTAGGTCCAATCGTTTGCGCCTGGCCCGAAGGGTATGCGGATGACGAGCCGCCAATCAGGACCATTCGCACGATAATCAAGCCGGCCGAATTCGGGCTCTAAATCGTGACTCGTTTCGATAAGCAAAAACCGATCTGGCCAGGTAAAGCCTCCGAGCTTAATGTCCTGGCTTCGTCTTACCTGACTCCGCCCGCCGTCGCAACCAATCAGCCACTGTGTTTGGATCGTTTTCCGCCCTTTGGGCGTATCGACCTCTACGGTTACACGCTCAGCATCCTGTCTGGTAGATACGACCCGATGTCCAAACTGAACATCACAATCATAGCCATCGGCCTTCAATACCTCATAGCCTACCCTTGCAAACCAGTCCTGGCCCGCTGATACTGCGTAAGGATTGCGAAAATTCCGTGACAGAACGCCGAGATTAATATCCACACTGCGCCCCAGTCCGGCATCTGTGAAACGCAATTCCTGATCCTTAGTACCGCCTTCCAGTAGCTTGTCCAACATGCCGATGTCTTCAAGGATATCGACGCTCGGTACATGGTAGTAGCAGGCTTTTAAATCCTGGCAAACATCCTCATCGGCTTCGAGAATGGTGACGGGGATGCCCACCCGGCACAAACCCAGGGCGGTGACGATCCCGACGGGGCCTGCCCCACAGATATGGACACGCTTACTGATCAAAATATTTCTCCCATGATGATTGGTAGTAAGAAAACTCAGATGAACACTTCCGGGTTTTCCAGAAGCGCTTTGAATTCACCGAGATAGGCCGCAACGGGACCCGCTGTGAGCACCCGGTGATCAAATGCCATAGTAAAATTGATGACGGGGGCTGCGACGATTGCCCCACTTTCCTCTACGACTGGTGTATTAATTGCCGCGGGAACATATAATGCAGAGACACTTGGTGAAATGGGCATCGCGGTGAAAAAGTTGACCGGCCCCATCATGCCTATATTGGAAATGCCAATATTCGGAATCTTAAACATTCTTGCAAAGTTTTTCTTCGAATCCTCCAGGCTCAACGCCTTGCCCTGCAGATTGCCAGTAATTGCGTCCATATCCTTCGCAATCTCTTCCACCAGCTTGCTGCTAGCCCTTTCGATAACAATGGGAATGACTGACTCACCTACCATGACCGGGCCTGACACAGCGATTTCATCGGGCGCGGGAACAATCACTTTTGCGTTATCCTCACCATCATAAAGCCCGGCAATTAATGGGTTGGTTTTCGCGGCGTGGGCCGCGCAAATCTGAATCATATTCATCATACTGATCCGCCGGCCAACAGCATGCCCATGTTCTTTACGGAAAGTGTCAGCAGCGGTGATATTTACGCCTACACCCACATGGACTACCGGCGTCTTGGGCCACTTGGTTTCAAATACATCCGCAATGACCTTTTGCAGGCCCTGGATCTCATATATTTTTCGGCCTTGTTCATCTTCGGTAAGGGTTGTTTTATGTTCCATATCATTCTCTCTTTCATAACCTGGAGCCGGGAGAGACATTATGGTTTTTAGGTAATATTCAAAACAAGACTAAACAAGGCATAGCAATTATTTGGATTTCGAATACTTTTAGGCAGGGGCAACCATGGATCGTTTCATCACGAAACGGTGTCCATGCCGATTTGTCGCGGAATCGAGAAGAACATACGATTTCCTTATCTCAGTCCCGATGGCGATGGTTACCCCAGATCCACTACAAAGGGTGCGTCGGTGCTCGCTTCGATTTGTTCCAAGGTATAACCTGGCATCAGTTTTACCAGACTCATGCCCTGCCCAGTAAACCGAAACACCGCCCGGTCTGTAATCAATACATCCACCACCCCTTTGGCGGTCACCGGTAAATCGCATTTCTGTACTACTTTGGATTGGCCACTGCGGTCGCAATGCTGCATGGTGACAATCAACTTGCCAGCGCCGCAGGCCAGGTCCATCGCCCCACCCACGCCCAACAGCGGCTTTCCCGGCACCGCCCAATTAGCCAGGTTGCCGGCGGCATCCACCTGCAGCCCCCCATAATGGCGACATCCACATGGCCGCCACGGATCATGGCAAAGGAGATAGTGCTGTCAAAGTAGCTGGCGCCAGGTAAGGCAGTCACAGGGATCTTGCCGGCATTGACCGGATAATCCATCGCTCCACCGGACTCCGGTTCAGGCCCCACCCCCAGCATGCCGTTTTCGGTGTGCATGATGATGCCGTCTTCCGGCCCGATTAGATCGGCCACCAGGGTAGGGATACCAATACCCAGGTTTACCACATCGCCGCGCTTGAGCTCCGCAAGGGCCGCTTTGGCCATGTTCATACGGCTGTTATCCACCTTTTTCAGGCTGGAGGATACCGAGGCGGAGGAGCCCAGGTCTTCTTCAGAAATATTGGCCTGCACCAGGTAATCGACAAAGCAGCAGGGAGTATGAATGGCATTGGCCTCCAGCTCGCCCAGAGGAACGATCTCTTCCACTTCGGCGATCACCAGTTTGGATGCCATTGCGGCCGCGACATTGAAATTACTTTCGGTCATACGGTATTGCAGGTTGCCGGCGGTATCGGCTTTCCATGCACGAATAAAGGAGACATCCCCCTTAATCGGCGGAATAAAGACCATTTCTTTACCCTCAAGGATGCGTACCTCTCTTCCTTCGGCCAAAGACGTGCCCGCCGATGAAGGGGTAAAGAACCCTCCCAGTCCCGCCCCACCGGCCCGCATGGCTTCGCCCAGCGTGCCTTGTGGTAGTAATTCAACCTCGATATCACCAGCTTGGGCTGCGGTAACGGCTTCAGGGTTACTGGTGAAGTAGGACCCAATCGCTTTTTTGAGCTGGCCATTGCGCAGTAGACGGCCGCCCCCCAAGCCGGGCTCACCGACGTTATTGCCAACATAGGTCAGCTCATCAACATCGGTCTCGGCCAAGGCATGCAGCAAGTGGACGGCGTTACCAGTCATACCAAAACCGCCACAAAGTAATACATCGCCTGATTTTACTTTTTGCGCCGCCGCTTGCAGCGTTATTTGTTGAGCTTGTTTCATATTTTCCGTGCAGCCTCAGAGATTCCGGGGCTACCAAATCCACCCCGGTATTCTGCTTTATTAATACCGGGGGTATGGTGATCAGCCTCGCTGCGACCAACCGCCGTCAACCGCGAGAATCTGACCCGTTGTCCACTTGGATGACGGGTCAGCAAACCCTATAATCCAAGGCACGATATCCTCTGTTACGCCACGCCTTCCAAGCGGAACCTGGCCTGCTTCAGCTTGCTCAACGGATGCGGCCATCTCGGCATCGAGTCCCATCATTCCCGTTAATGCGCCAGTTTTAATCGGTCCGGGTGCAACACCATTAACACGAATACCGTGGGGGGCGAGCTCAATAGCCCATGACCGGGTCAGATACTCAAGAGCCGCCTTTGTGGCCCCATAATGGGCGATAACCGGACCGGCATTGCGCGTCACCGCCGTGCTAATATTTACCACTGTGCCTTTGCTGTCCTTCAAGGCGGGTAACGCCGCTTTCAACAGCAGCGAAGGACCTATGATATTGGTCGCACAGAGTCCCTGAATAAAATCAACATCATACATTTCGACTGGTCGCAAACCGCCCGCGCCGGCATTATTGATTAGCGTATCCAGCCGGCCATGCGCCTGTAGAACAGTTGCCGCGACTTCCTCTGCACCGGCGGCATCGCTGCTATCCGCGACAATAGGGAAAAGATTTTCGTGGAGAGCGGCAACCTCCATAAGTGTCGTCTCCCCACGTCCCGTGATCGCCACTTTTACGCCCATCCGGGCCAGCAATAGTGCGGTAGCTCTCCCAATACCCGAGCTTCCACCAGTAACGATAGCGACTTTTTCATTCCAATCTTCTTGGTTAGAAGAAATCATACAAACTCCTATCTCAGGTAACTACAACTTCCTGAGGCCGACGAGGTTTTGTTTACCAATAAATGGGTGTTAAAAAAATTGGTCTGGCGGCACATACTTATCCGGGTCATAATATATCTGAAAAATCTCCATCGCAGGCTCAGGCAATGCGTTATCTTTAAGCGCATTGAAACGGACTTGCAGTTCATCGCGTCTTTCACTTATCAACTCATTCTCAACTAAATGGCTGAAATCCGACCAGATTTCATAAAGAAGGAAATGCTGGGGGTTGTTGAGTGATTGATGGATATTGGCAAGCACGTTTTTCGAGTCCTGACCGACATCATCAACGTGCCGAATAAACAATTGTCGCGCATCCTCTTCACGACCGGGGGCAATATGCACACTCTGCACCAGAGTATAGGCGTGATGAGCAACATTGAACGGGTGTTTGCCGGAACTATGAAACATTTCGGTAAATTCGGGGCTGACAGGTCCATTCCTTATGGGATCAAGCCAACGTAAAAAGCCCTTCCTGTATGTTCTGGCCATCTGGACTTCAAAGAACTCATCATAGTCCGTCCACTCTTCGTACAGTAGATTGTGGTTCGGCATAACCAATGACTGGGAGCCCGACAGAACAGTGCAGGTCTTCTCTTCGATAGCCACATCGACGATGGTTCTATAAACGTCTCTAATCGTTTCCTGCGCACCATTTTCTACAAAGCAGTGAGCAAAGATTCCCAGGCACTTCCCTTTCATTTCCGGCATGGGCTTATGCGACATCCAGTGATCGGGGTATGGAACTACTTTCATGAAAATTACCTCAATTATTTGATAATACGTCGATGGTTAGTCTGGTAAATCGAACACAGGGACGGCGGTTGCGGCCGCCCTCATCATATTTATCTCTAGAAGCGGTATCCAAACTTTACGCCAAACTGTCTTGGAGCATTGTAAGTGACGTACTCCTGCCCTGGCTCAGCAAAGCCATTCGGCTGGGTACTCACACCCAGGGAGAATCCCAAAAGCAAGTTGCCTTCCTGAACCTCATCCGTCAGGTTAGTACAATAGATCTCAGCGTTGTATTTTTCATCCGCGCTGGCCCACATCAAGCGAAGGTTCAAGTTGTAGTAATCGTCCGCCTTCACCTCAGGACGGTTGGTAAACTCATAATACATTTCATCTGTGTAGGAGCCTTCCATACGGGCGGTTAAATGGCCTCTGTGATCCAGGTTCCAATAACCGGAAACCCCCAGGTTGTAGGTGAACTCCGGCGCACGCGGAAGATCGTTGCCGGAATAATCGACCACCCCGGCACTGAAATTCTGGTCCAGCGGGTCAAAGGCCATTAACTGATCATAAACTCCATCGAGATAGGAGAACGAGCCGTCAAATGTAAACATATCATTGATCAGCCATTTCCACTCCAACTCGGCGCCCTCAATACTGGCCTCACCAGCGTTACCACCCAACTGACCGAACGCCCCTTCAGCGCTTGTCTGTAAATCGGTGTAATCACTGGTATAAATAGCAGCATTCAACTGAAGAACATCCCATAACTGGGATTTAAAACCAACCTCCAGGGTATCCACGAATTCAGGCTTAAAGGCGGCAGCTACTGGATCAGTCGCTACCTGAATAATGCCACCACTCTTGTAGCCGCGTGAAAAAGAACCGTAGACCATAACATCATTAGTGATCTGATAGTTTAGCGCCACCTTCCCGGTAACCTCCTCAGAGGAAGTGGACGCTCGCGTCAGAACCAATGGGGAAAGCTGGATATTGCTATTGATCGCCTCCTTCTCGTCATCGGTATAACGCAAGCCTACCGTAAGGGTAAAATGATCGGTGATGTCATAACTGCTCTCACCGAAAACCGCAAAGGATTCCGTTTCTACATCGCCTCCGACTCTGAAGGCAAAGTCTTCGCTAAAACCAGGCCCGCCGAAGCTAAAGTCATTGGCAATGAATAGTTCGTGGATCGCATCCAATCGAGGGCCAACCATTGTGCTAATCCGCGAGGCATCTTCCCTGAAATAATACAAACCGCCAATCCACCGCAAAGGACCGTCACCGTCGGAAATAAACTGTATCTCCTGTGAGAACTGTTCAGATTGCTCTTCCGGAATATGAACAGTATTTGGCGCCGTCGATGCATCAGCATCCTGGATCATAAGGTATTCTGATTCCGCATAACCAGTAATGGACTTGAAGGTAAAATCATCAAAATCCCACTGCAGAGTTGCAGAAAGCAGCGTCAGCTTATTGTCCGTCGACCGCGGGTGATCCACCGCCTCAGTAAATGGGCGTTGGTCATTGACCGGTATCGAGCCATCAGCATTAGTGTAGAACGCCAATTCTGGCGGGATACCAGGAGCCAGTTGAGGCAACGGTCCAGCGACCAATGAATTGATTGGCGGACTGAGTTCGCCTGTCGAGAACGGATCGCGCACCTCTGGCTGCGTGCCGACACCTCCGATGTCAACATGGGTCGCAGACAATAACAGGTTTATATTGTCTGACAAATCGATATCCAGATGGCCGCGTATACCCCAGTTGTCCAGATCATTTGCGTCAGCTCCACCGGGGTATGTGTTCTCTGTGAAGCCATCGCGCTCTTCGTTAAACCCGACAATCCGGGCTCTGACAGCATCGCTGACAGGAATGTTTATTGCCCCGCGAACTCGGCGCAGGTCGTAATCGCCGGCGGTGACTTCAACCTCGCCACCAAATTCATCTTGCGGCTTTTTCGTAATCAGGTTGATCGAACCACCGGTGGCGTTACGTCCGTACAGAGTGCCCTGTGGTCCACGCAGCACCTCGACTCGTTCAGTATCGAATGCATTAAATAGAGCACCAACGGGACGTCCGATATATACACCATCAATGTGTATTGCAACACCAGGGTCGCTACCGGCAAAATTATCCGCTGAACCGATGCCCCGGATGTTAAGGAATGAGACAGGTCCAAAATTTCCGAATTGGAGAGATGGCACCATAAAGCTTAGATCCGCAACGCCATCAAAACTGCTTTGTCGCAATGTCTCTTCACTCAACGCAGAGACTGCAATTGGAATATCCTGCACGTTCTCTGCACGCTTTTGCGCCGTAACCACTACCTCCTCAAGAGCTACTGCCCGACCCTTGCCCGCCGATTGTTGAGCTATAGCACTCGACCCAACCAAGGTTCCAACAATCGCAGCCACTACACCCGCCATCTCTTTCTTATCCATCTTTATGGTCCCCGCCTGTAATTGTAAAACCTAGTTAAAGTTGGCCTCAGGCCGTTCTACCGGACATTCTGCCACCAAAGCATTATTCATAACCAGACCAATAAATGTATAGATATTATTTGCATTACAAATATGGGGGAGTTTGATTGAAAGCTATTTTCGTCTTCCAGACGTTGATCCCATATCTGGCTATATTCATTGTCAATTGACCTTTTTCTTATAAGCATCTGTAACAATAGTTATTTATATCGCATCGGTCTGGAAAGTATTTGTACAACCTTAAACAGAAGGATATCTTCAAGTATGACAACAGACTTGCCCAACAGTGAACAATCTCATGCCTAACAGATAACGATAAATCGTGCGCAGCGCGACCTGATCCTGTCGTTGAAAGGGTGCATTACCAAACACACCCATGATAATCCACCTGCATGTCAATGTACTGCTAGCACTGACATGGAACATTACGGCACAATAGCGCCATCTGTCGCGATCGACATTTGGCCTGGCGGCGCCAACAGAACCGGTGAACAATGGAAATCAGCAATACTTTTTGTTCTGAAATGACCGAATTGACCGCACATTTGCGGTCGGACGAATTTAAGAGTCGCTTCTTGCGGGTCATGGATCGTCTGATTGGCGTGTCCCATTACGTCATGTTTGTTTTCGACAAAAATCACATCGAAGACCTTACCGCATCCATTGTCGAGGAGGGAGGGGCCAGCAAAAAGTTGATCTCCCGGCAGGCTGCTATCTTTATGGACAAGATTCGACACCGCATGTGGATTAATCCGGAGTTACTGCAACATCACGATCACAAATCTGCCAATCTCGAAACCGTCTACCGTTACAATCCTGCACTGGACGACGATGAAGAACGCAAAAAGCTTTTTCGTAGTAGTAATACCCGCGAAAAAGTCTATATGGTTGACACGCGTGACAACTGGTTCTACCTGACCAGTTTCTATCGTGGGGCCCAGCACGCAGAAATGAGCGACGACAAGTACCAGCAGCTCAAACCGCTGTTTCCCCTGTTTAACAATCTGCTAATTCTGCGCCACGAACTGCGCGGGATTGAAGAGGAACGCCACAAGATTCAGCTGAGCCTGGCCAGCATGCTGAAAGAACGTGGTGTAGAACCGTTTTCCAGGTTATCCAATCGCGAAACCGAAGTCTGCGACCGCCTGCTACGAGGCATAACCAGTGATGGTGTCGCCGCCGATTTGAATCTGGCACGTTCCACCGTCAATACGTTGCGCAAACGCGCATACACCAAAATTGGCATCACCTCAAAATCCCAGCTCTTTGCGCTGGTGATCAACAGCCATCTGTAGTGTTTAATCATCGCGCGCCCGGCGCGATCTATGCACTACCAGGAATATACCACAACAGACAAAGCCGGCACCAAGAACATGGTAAACCTGAAGGCTTTCACCCAGAAACAGGGTCGCCATGATCGCACCGTACAACGGCATCAAGCAGACAAATACCGCCGCCCTGCTGGGACCGATCAGCAAATTGGCTTTTGTCCACATCGACATCGCCACAATCGACACTAGCAATGCGATACTTACAACCGCCGTCACACTTTCCATATTTAGAGGAAACGGCCCCACCAAAATCGACTCGGCAATAAAGACCGGCGACATCAGCAGACAGCCCATCGTCAGCATAATCGTCAGTTGGGCAAGCTTGCTGAGCGTGTGGGGCAGTTTGCGAAGATTGGTAGAGTACCAGCCATAACCGATAACAGCCAACACCAGAATCAGATCACCCGCATTGAAATCCAAAGTGATCAACACCGACCAACTGGCCTTGGTAATCATCAACACCACACCGACTGCTGCCAGTGCTACGCCAATTATTTGTAGGCGGTTAAGACTCTCGCGCAGAATCAACCAGGCAATTATACCGGTCGCCATCGGTTGGGCTGCGTTGACAAGTGTGGCATTAATCGCGGTCGTGTAATTTACTGAGTAGAACAGCATCGTCGAACTGCTCACCAACAATACGCCCTGGAAAGTTAGCAGGCGGGCATTGTTCCTGATTACGTCTATATTGCGTCCCAGCTCCTTCCAGACAAACGGCAACATAAACAGTACAGCGACCGACCAGCGCATGAACGACAGACCTATAAGCGGAATATCATCGCGGACGGCCTTTGCAATGATGACACCCAGAGTCCAAAGAAAAATGGTGCCTGCGGAGAGTAAATACGCACTGCTATCTGAGACGACGGCATTATCAATCTGAACTGTATCTTCTGGAGGCATGGAAAAATTCCGGTAATCGGCCTAAGTTTCAGCGCTTCAGCGTTACTTAACCGTCAATCTCATGGCAATTATTCCGCTGATCACCATGGGAATTGAAAAGATGATAAAATTTGATTCGAGAGAAACGCCCTGAGCAATCAGCACGCCGCCGAAGTAGGGTCCCGCTACAGCACCAAGACGGCCCAAACCGATACCCCACCCCACACCGGTAGTGCGAATTTCAGCCGGGTACAGTTTTGCCGCGGCGGCATACAACCCGACGAATCCTCCCTGCAGTAAATAGCCAATTGCAAACAAATAGATTAGTAGATAATCGATACCGTTTGTGATGGCAAAAACTGACATTATTACACCTGAGGCAAACAGAAATACCGCAATAATCCGCGACAGGCCGAAGTGTTCTGCCAACCAACCCAACGACAGAATGCCAATGACGGCACCACCATTAAGTACCATCGATGCGTAGACGCCATCAGAAACCGACATCCCCGCGTTGACCACTAGTTTGGGAATCCAACTCAGTAGAAAATAGAGGGTTATGAAGCAGAAGAAAAAGGTGAGCCACAAAATAATAGTTTTACTGCGCCATTCATTAGTCAGCAAACTAAAGACGTTGGCGTTGGGCGGACTTTCACCGCTGTCTATCTCGGGCAGCGCCGCAAGTGCTGGGCTATTGAGGCGCTGTAAAATCCTATTTACTTTGCGCAGTGCATTGGGGGGCCGTCGCACCACTATAAACTGTAGCGATTCCGGTATCAGCAGATAGACAGCGACCGTCATCGCCAGCGTCGCAATACCACCAGCAACAAACACGGACTGCCAGCCATATTCAGCCATTAGCGGCGCAGCGACAAATCCGCCCAGCGTTGCACCCAATGGATAACCTGCTGTTACCGTTACCACCGCAAAACTACGATATCTCTCGGGGGTGTATTCGGCGGAAATAGTCGCCAAGCTTGCCAACATTCCGCCGACGCCAAGGCCGGTGATTAGCCGCAATATAATCAATTGCCACAGCGATTCAACAAAAGCGGTTGCCAACATGCTAAGACCGATGGCCAATATACTGCCCAGCACCATGCTACGACGACCAATGCGGTCGGATATCGGCGCGATAAACATCGCGCCGATCACCATTCCCGCCAGGGCGGTACTGAATACAATTCCGAGCTTGTCGGGGGCGATGCTCAGGTCCTCGCCGATACTGTGGACGGTAAATGCCATCGACGTAACGTCGAATCCATCCAGCATATTGAGGATCAAGGCGATGGTGATAACCAGGTATTGAGTAATGCGACCATTGCCGTCGTTAATCGCCTCTGTTATGAAGGGCGCTTCGTTGCTCTCTACTATTGCCGTCATTGCAATCTCGCTGACTGGGAAGCAGCGGCAGTGCTACCGCGTGAACTCGTTCTTAATTTCAGTAGTCCAAACCTTTGCCAAGACGCGGGTTGATACCGTTGCGGAATCCCCCCTGATCGCGGGCCACCATGGACTTACCGCTTTGGTCGTAGTAAACCCAGGGCAAGCCGTGGGCGTCACCGCCGCCGGGGATTTCGATCTTCTTGATAAGATCACGCTTCGCAGCGTCAAACACATACAGCTTACCCTCAGCGTTGGAGGTGGCCCAGAACTCCTTACCATTGGGCGACAGTAGCACATGGTCAATCATGTAGCCGGACGGAATTGTATCGACACCCTGTCCGGTATCGGTCTTCAACACCGTGACCGTGCGACCAAAAAAGCCGTTTGCCTCGCCCTTGTCGGCAACCCAAAGTTGGGAGCCATCGGCGCTTACATTGCACCCGTAGGGACCGATACCTGTAGGATTGGTCCACACAATCTCGCCTGTCGACAGGTTGACCTTGGAGACGTTGGACGTTGCCGCTGATGGAATAAACATGTTTTTCTTGTCCGTATCGAAACAGATCCAATCACCGCGGTAGCCCGGATAAGGGTACTCTTGCACCACTTCCCAGGTATCGGGATCAATCTTCGTCACCCAGAATGGACGCAAAGCCGTAGCCTTGCCATAGTTGACCAGATTCGCTGCCACGTATCCGGACAGTGACATCGGACCATAACCGTGGGGCTGCATCAGGATGTAAATGAATTCGTCATCGGTAAATGCAGTGTACGACTGTCCCCCAAGGTCTTCGTCACGCACTCCGCCGATAACTTTGTCGGTTTGTGGATCGAGCAAGAATACGTCCAGACCATCGTCATCGCGAGAGAAGGTATCTACCAGCATGTATTTGTCCTGAAAGATCTGCAGATGATGAAGTCGGCCACCAATAGTAAACATCTTCACTGGTTGCAGGCTCAATGCATCCCATTTTATCAATGTGGCTGGGACATTCAGACGTCCGGACACTTTCAACACTCCTAACTCATCGGCCCCTTGGCACCTTTCACTTCAGCGGCTACCTCAGAATTTTCAGTTTTTATCGAGGGGCCAATGATATAGCCGTACCTTCCATCGGGGGTCATGCCTGTAGCATGTACCGAACCGCGTAGCTCGGGTTCGAGACGACCCTGGGCAATGACTTCCAGCGTCTCGGCATCGCCGACGGTAACCGCATTGCCGGCGCCGTTCCCAAAGCCCTGACCAAACATGTCACCTCGATTACCGGTATTTAGATAAAAATAGGTTTTACCCCGCTGGGGCTTGAATTTAGGCTTTCCCGGCTCCCAGGTGTTCACCACGACTGTTTCATAGCCGTGCTTGATATTGCCGCTCTTGGCCTTGCGCTTCCAGGTCTCTATTACGGTGTCAAACGAGCTTATCTGGTCGATCATCTTATCGCGCTCGGTTAGTTCAAACCCGGCATCGCGATCATCCTTGGTAATACCAGTCAACGTCCTGCGCAGATCGGCAAGCACATCGCTATTAATCTCCTTTTCCCCCAGCGTATGAATATAGAGGGCCAGCGCCAGCAAGCCTTCTTTGTCCAATTTCAGCATGGTACCGATCGGCCCCATTTGCGGAACACTGGTCAATGCCTGATGGATATCAAACGGCGACGGACCAAACCGCAAGTCTTTTGCATTCATGGCCGAGTTACCGCTGCCGTCAGCAAGGTGACAAGTCGCACAGCTCCCCGGCCTTTCGTAGATTTCCTTACCGGCTGCAACCAGCTGACCTGAGTCACCCGCCCGCGCCATGCCAGCGAACCAGGCCAGCGAGATCAATACCATAATCGCAATGACCAAATTTCGTATTGCCAGGTGAATAAGTGAACGTTGCTTTTCCGAATTCATGGTAGTACCACTCCTTTCTGAGTGGCTACACGGTAATACTGACGTGCTAACCCGTATGTCCCCCAGATGATGACAGGTCATCACAAGGTCCTGCTCCTGAACTAAATCGTGAACTTGAGCACAAGCCGATCGATTTACCCACGGTACACCTACTGCGCCCCCCCACGCGACGGAAGGGGCAGGCGACAGTGTCATACTTTGAGATGACATTAATCGGTAAACAGTGCTGTTAGGCTTGCTGAGCAGAAGGCATTGTTACATCACAGTTCGAGGAATTCGCAATATGCACGACAATTCTACATCGCGATCGTTCCGCCCTGCCCTCAAGCTGCATTTGTTTACGCTACTCGCCGTATTTCTGGCGACGTCCACCGTGGCTGCCCAGCAACACGATCACAACCAACACGGTGATCACGGTGAGACCGGTCCCGCCGCCACTACGGACAGCCTCAGTCAGATCAAATTTTCCTTTTCACTACAAGGCGACAACAACCTTACCGTATCGGCAAGCGATTTTCGTGGACGCTATACCCTGGTGGCCTTCGGCTTTACTCACTGCGCCCACATCTGTCCGGTGATGGCGGCCAGTATGGCAAAAGTGCTACATGCGGTAGATACAGATCAGCATAAAGAACCTGTCAGGTCACAGAGACTCGGTCCTGAGAAAATCAGCGCTGTGTTTATCAGTGTTGACAGCGAGCGCGACACACCGGCGGGAACGGCACAATACGCTACAGCTTTTCATCCCGCGATGATTGGCTTGAGTGGCAGCTATCCAAAGATTGCCGAAGCAGCCAAAAATTTCAAGGCCAGCTTTGCGGTGACAAAAACCCAGCGCAACTACACTGTACAACACACCTCACATATTTATCTAATGTCGCCTCAAGGACAGGCCATTGCCCTGTTTCCAATGAATATTACCCCAAGCCAGGTGTGGCGGGAAATTGACGATCACCACGAGGCGAACCACAAAACCCCTAAGGGGGAAGCCAGTTAACGGAGCACATGCATGCAAGCAGTCTACCGGTACAACTTCCCCAAAGTGCTCTTTGCTGCTGCACTGGCGTTACTGATTTCGCTATCATGGCTGCTATTTCCGTATCTGGTACAGGGCACGCAGTTGCTGCGTAGCGTGGGCGACGATAGTCGCATGATGCAAGGCAATGCAGTGTCACAGTTTTTTACCCGCACTCTGATCAACGCACCGGAGCTGGAGCTACAGGCGACCTTCGCGTCAGAAGAGTTCTTTCAGTTTGTCGATAACACCCGTGTCATTGGTAATGTCCGCCCAGACCGGAATTACGTGTTTTTTGTCAGCGAAAATATTCACCAGGGCCAGTTGTCTATCGATCTGCCGGAAGCAGCATTGATCGTCGGTCAAAAACGCTATACCCCCAACCGCATATCGGGCCCGAAATATGCTGACCACCACCGAGTTACGCTGTTCAGCTTTCCTAAGCGAGACGGAGACGGTGACCAGATTGACCTGCATACCACCGACAGCATGCACCTGGAAGTCTCCAACTACTATTTCGACGATACAGAGAAAATGACGTTTCTGGGCACTTGGCTGGCGCCGTTTGAACTGCCCGAGGATCTGAGATCAAAGACCAATATTACATTAGTTGGCGTTATTGCTCTCGGCATCGGGCTTTTGTCATCGGTACTTACTCCCTGCCTGCTACAACTGGTGGTGATGTTCGGCACTGTCATCGGCAGTTTTTCCACCGTTCCCAATGCCGGTACCGACGCCGGGATCACCGGCATAAATCACCTGACACCACTTGTGCGGCGAAAGGTTATGCAGATCGCCATGGCGTTCGTGATCAGCTTCGTGCTGCTGTACGCCCTGTCGGGAGCCTTAATCGGCGCCGCAGGTCATCAGGCGCAACTCATGTTTTCTGAGTTCAGCCGCGATATTTCGCTGGTATCGGGCATAATCGTCATTGTGCTCGGGCTGTGGCTGGGACTACGGAGCACTCGCCCGATTGCCTGTCGTATTAACACCCTTGGCGATGTGCAAGGTTTGTCGCGCGCCGACACTGTGGCGACAGTTGCGACTTCGGTGGGCTACGCTCTTGGCTGCACCGCATGTTTTGGTGGCGCCATCGTAGCAACACTGATTGTCTATGTGGGCGCCATTGGCAGCCCTTCGATCGGCGCGGCAATCATGTTTATTTTCTCTCTTGGCGTTGCCCTACCCTTTCTTTTGTCGGCGTTTTTTCTGTCAAAAATGGACACCGTACTGGAATTTCTCATCGCCAAGAGCCGCGCCGTCAGTCTGGTCGGCATGGTGCTGGTGGTGTCGCTGGGATTAATTCTGGCCACGGACAATTTCCACGTTCTCAGCGACGCCATCTATCCCTATCTTGGATTAAGGTAACCAATGACCACTCTCCCCTCTATCTACCGATTAGGTCACGTACTGCTGTGGTGGTTGGTTTTCGCCATGCCTGCTGGTGCCGTTGACCTGAGCAACCCGCAACGGTTTTTGTTTGCAGCCGACAAATCCGAGCCGATAATCGACGTAGTGGACCTGACCGAAGGAAAAGTGGTCTACCGCATTGAAACAGATTACGTGGCCGACGACATCGTGGTACCGCCCCACGCATCATTGCTCTACTACAGCAATGTCGATAGCAGACTACTGGTAGCCTACGATCTGGCGAAAAAGGAGGTGGTCGCAACCTTGGAACTGAATATGGTGCCACGCCATGTGGTGCTGGATAGCACTGGCTCCTTTATCGGCGTGACGGATAGCCAGAGCGGCGGCTTTACCCTGATATCTACCTACAACAATCAGATCGGCTTTGAACTGCCATCATTACCCGCCACCGGCGATGTATTGTTTGACCCCAATGAAATCGACATATATTTCAGTGACAGTGCCGCTGGTGCCATAGGCATTATCGACATCAACAATCAGCAGGTGTATCAAATACCTATTGAAGAGGGCAAAACCCTTTCGCTGTCGTCGCCCAGTCGCAGCCTCGACGGCCGCTATATCTATGTCGCTGACCGCGCCACCGGCGATGTTTACGGTATCAACGGTTACTCCAAGGTTATCTACAAGACCTTCAACATCGGTTCCTCTCCGGCACGCCCCTACACAACGCCCGAGGGATCGTTTCTGTACCTGCTCGACACCGCCAATGGCCGCTTCGTCTCCTACGAACAGCACCGTTTCACTCGGTATGACGAACAGAACTTTGGCTCCGACACCGATCTGGTGTCAGTTGGACGATTCGACCGCTACAACCTGTTTGCAAGTTCCGTCAATGGCACCTACTTCCTGTACGACAATCTCACCAAAACTCAGGTCGAATCCGGCAAATTTAACGCCAATCCGATGCAGGTATTTTCTGCTGCCGATGGAAAAACTGCCTATGTAGCGTTTGGCAACTCATCACAAATTGCTAGCTATGAGCTTGAATCCAGACAGTTAAGCTACATTCCCGTCACCCGCAATGGCGTGGGCGCCTTCACTTTGGGGCTATCCAATACCGTCTGCCATTGACCACTACCGGACGGGAACGGACCGTGCGGCGCAGGTAAAGCGAGGTCAAACAGCATGTCAAAACATACCTTGATTGCCATCGCAACGCTGCTGGTACTTGGCATATTGCTGAGGGTTGCTGCCGCGCAGCCCGACATCAAGAGCTGGATAGACAACCGTCTGCTGACATTCCAGCGTATGACCGTTACGGTGTATTACCCGGACGGACATGGCCGTTTGATTCCCCTGTCCAGCACACTTCCCGGCAATGTAGACGGCCCACGGGAAATCTTCCACAAACTCCAAAACCCACCGATCCATCCTGCTCGCACCCTGCAATCGCCCTTGCCTGCCGGGACGGTCATGATCAGCGACCTTCGCGACGATGGCACACTTACCGTCAACCTGTCACTACCTACTGGGTCAGACAGCAAGGCGCTCAGCAGTGACTCACTGTTCGCGCTAAAAGCATCCATGCTCTCACTGCCCCAGATCAAGCGGGTGAAATTTGAGCTTCATACACCGCCAATAGCAGTAGCAGCCGAGGAGGACGACCGGCAGGTGGTGTACCTCTACAACTTTGCCCATCAACAGATTGAGACCGTAATGGTGCCGACGTCAGGCCCTTCGACAACGCTTCAGGCTTTTCTCGACCTGGGGGCACAGTCCGATAGTCAGGGTTTCCCTTCAGATGTAACAGTTTCCAATTACCGCTACACCCCACTTGACCGCGCCTTGAACGTCGATTTTTCCTACACCCCGAGCCTGCGCCAACTCGCGCTGGATAACCCCAACAGCATCCGTGGGCTATTGGTCGGACTGATCGCGACTTTGACCCAGTTCAACCAAATTCAGCAGGTCACACTGACCTTTGGGCAACACACCAAACTGGGAGCCGGACAGTGCGCAACGCTGATTGGTACACCACAGCCCCAGCCGCTGATACTGAATGAAGCGCAGCACTATGGCCGGTAACGCTCACAAACTGATCTACCTCGACCACGCTGCAACCTCCTGGCCAAAGCCGGCAGGGGTTGAACGGGCCATGCTGGGCGCCCTGACGCAGCCGCTGGGCAATCCAGGTCGTTCCGGGCACCGCCTGTCAATCGCCGCAGCAGAAGTTGTCGAGGGTGCGCGCAGCGCTCTGGCATGCTTGCTGTCGTTACCCGATCCGTCTCGCATCGCCTTTACCAAGAACGCCACTGAGGCACTCAATCTCGGCATATTCGGGCTGCTCGAACCCGGCGACCATGTGATTACCAGCAACCTGGAGCACAACGCCACCATGCGCCCCTTACGTCATCTTGAACAGCGAGGAGTAGCGTTGTCGCTGATTGGCTTTAGGGCTGATGGTCAATTCGACCTTGAAGCACTGGCCGGCGCGATCCGCCCAAATACACGCCTGATCACCACACTGCACGGCTCCAATGTGACCGGCAGCGTACTACCGGTAGAGGAAATTTGCGTCGAAGCCCGTCGCCGGAACATTCCCTACCTCATCGATGCCTCCCAAACCGCTGGCTCGCAGCCACTTGTACCACAGGCATGGGGCGCAGATCTGGTCGCCATTACCGGTCACAAGGGATTACTTGGCCCGTCTGGCATCGGTGCGCTCTACGTTCGTGAAGGTCTCGATCTCAACCCGTTGATTCGCGGCGGCACCGGCAGCGCATCGGAGCGAGAGCAACAGCCACGCTTTATGCCAGATTGCTTTGAGTCCGGAACCCAGAATATCCTCGGGGCCGCCGGCCTGAAAGCAGCACTGGACCATATTTCTGCCATCGGTATTGACGCGATTGCCCGCCATGAATCAACGTTACGACAGCGAACACAGTGTGGACTGCAAAGTATTCCCGGTGTAACCGTGTACGAGCCTCGCCAGGATGGGCCCAGGTGCAGCACGCTGTCATTCAATATCGATACGCTGTCCTGCTCAGACGTCGGCCTGTTGCTGGACCAAAAATTTGGTGTAATGAGCAGAGTGGGACTGCATTGCGCACCTGCCGCACATCAGGCGATCGGCACATACCCCGCCGGCACAGTGCGATTCGGCATTGGCTACAGCAATACCGTGGCAGAGATCGATAGCGCCGTGGATGCCGTACGGCAAATCGCGCGATGGGCCAGCCACCATCGCCGTGGAAGTGCGCCATGACCGGCGACACTCTGGACGGACTAATCAGCTTTTTCTCGTCGCACTACGCCATGCGTGCCAGCGGCGTACTTAGAAAATGCGGGATCCCGGCACAACTCGTACCTGGTCCAAAAGAGTTGAGCCCGAATTGCGGCGTCGCGTTGCAGTTCAGCTATAACGGTCGCGAAACCGTGGCAGCACTACTCACTCAACATAAAATCAAGGTCGACCAGATACATCGCTATCTGCCCATTGATGCAGGCTGGCCGGTCACCACCTCTATCAGTCCGGACATCTAAGAGACTACAATGAATGATCAGAAATTAACGCCACGTATTTCTGCCCCGCCCCTGTGCAGTGGTCTGGCCGGCGGGGGATTGATAGCCATCGTTGCCGTCACTATGAGTTCGCTGGTCAGCGACTCAGCTAATGATGCCTACGGCATTTGTATGGCGTGCCATGGTCGCGACCTGCTCGGCTGGCTGCTCAATTCCTGGCTGGGCTTGAAGTTGCACATTTCCTCGCAGTTTACGTTCTATCCGGCGATGACCTCTCTTGGTGTTCTGGTCGGGGCCCATTTCTCCGCACGCTTGCGCGCAGAGTATCGACGCCACCGTTCAGCCGGTTTGATAAAGCCCTTTATTTTGGGCACTGCGGTGATGGTTTCGGCCTTGATTGCCGGGGGCTGCGCCACCCGGCTGGCATTGCGCGTTGCCGCTTTCGATATAACCGGCGCGACAGCTTTCGTCGCCATGACAGTGGCAGTAGCGCTGACCACACTGGCCGTGCGCTGGTGGGCCATGCGATGACCGCCATGCTCGCCACCGTGATCGGCGGATTTGTGATTGGCTTTGTAGGGCAGCACTCGCGGATGTGCTTTATCGGTGGCATTCGCGACTTTATCCTGGTGCGCGATGCCTTCATGATCAAAGGACTGCTCGCATTTCTGGTAGTGGGTTGGACTGGTTTCGGGCTTGTCTCATTGCTGCAGCCCGCCAGCACTCACCCTTCAGAACTGTCGGTTGCCATCGTCGTCAACATGCTGGTGGGCGGCGCCGGTGTCGGCTTGTTTTCAACCCTGGCTGATGGTTGTCCATTGCGCCAGCATGTGTCAGCCGCGCAGGGAAACCAGAGCGCAATGGCGTATCTCGCCGGGTTCTTTACCGGTGCCTGGGTGTTCAGTAGATGGGTATTACCCACCATTATGGCGTTGTAACACAAGAGCTAGCGCCTCTTTGCCCTCGTCAGGGCTTCGTACATCTATTGATGAAAGATTTTGTTCATTCCCAGGCAAGTTGTACAACAGGACCTCCAGTAACATCATTCGCGCTATAGGGTCCTTCGATCACTGCATGGACTTACAGCACATGCCATAACAGTCCCAAAATATTTTTACTACAGGATAGTAGGCTAAAAAAATGAAAAGACATAGCCGTGAACTCAAAGTCACTCTGCTGGCTTCTGGCCTGGCATCGATCGTATTTATGCCTGCTGCCGCTATGGGCCAGGCCCAACTGGAAGAAGTCATCGTTACGGCTCAGAAACGTGAAGAGAGCCTCCAGGATGTACCTGTAACCATCTCCGCCTTCAGTGACAATCAGCTCAGGGATTCAGGTTTTGATAGCATCGCCAATTTGACGCAGATGTCACCATCGATGCAGTTCGGCAATTTCGGGCCGGTGGCCTTCGTCACCATGCGCGGAATTGGCAATGAAAATACTACGGCAGGCGGTGATCCGGGAGTGGCGATACACCTGGACGGCGTCTACCTCGGGCGCCCCGTAGCCAGCCTGTTCAGCGCCTTTGATACCGAGCGAGTTGAAATTCTGCGTGGCCCCCAGGGCACGCTTTACGGGCGCAACGCGACAGGCGGCTCTATTAACCTGATCACCAAAAAACCCGTAGATGAGCTGGGTGGTGAAGTCGATCTCACCTATGGCGGTTACGACTGGTTGCGGGTCCGCGGTGCGATCAACCTACCTATCAGCGACGCCGCCAGCGCGCGCATTGTTGCTTTTAGCGAGGACCGGGACGGTTACACAGAAAATGGGGTACCGGGCGGCTCTGATGCCAATGATGCTGAAAACTGGGGCGTACGGACCCATCTGAGTTTTGATATCGGCGAAACCACCTCCTTGTTGCTCTCCGCTGCCTATGTTAGCTCGGGTGGAGTGGGGGCCAAGTCGGAACTGCGAGAACCCTTTCCCGGCTCCACCACTGAACAGAATATTGACGGCCCTCCGGGCTTCGCGTTTTCCCCCCTCGGTCCTTTTAGCGGTATTCCCGCCTACAACAACTATATCGACCCCGAAACGGGCACCCCGGTTGTTAACAACCTCGAACCGTACGAGGTCGCCCGGGATGGAGATGAGAGCCAGGATAGTGAGTTCCTGTTAGTGTTGGCGACATTCGAACACGACTTTGAAAAATTTACTTTCAAGTCCATCACAGGCTACGCCGAAACCAATTACGAATCTCTTTCCGACGAGGATCAATCCGCCCTGCCTCTACTGGAACTTGTTCTGATAGAAGACGCCGACCAAATCTCTCAGGAATTGCAATTGCTTTCCCATGGCGAGGGCCATTGCAGTGGATTTTAGGCCTGTACTACTTCAAGGAAGAAGTTGCCCGTCAATCATTGTTCTTGGGAAGTCGCTACGACGTATTTGCCAGCCAGTTTGGCGTCCCCTACGGTTTCGATGTTGGTGGCGAAGTACAATCGGAGTCAATTGCGGCGTTTGGGCAGGGCAGTTACGATTTAACAGATAAAATCAGTGTGACCATGGGCGTACGCTATACCGAAGATGAGAAGAAAGGTATCAATACCGGGTTCCAATTTGCCGGCGCGCCCTATGCGGATCCGCTCAGGGATGACTGGAATGAAACAACCTATCGCCTGGCGCTGGATTGGCAAATCAACGAAGCTGCGATGCTGTTTGCCAGCTACGCGACGGGCTATAAATCTGGCGGAATCAATCAGACAGCATCTGTATCCCTCGGCGCTGCTAATGCCATTTATGACCCTGAATTCGTCGATGCCTATGAAGTTGGGATCAAATCGACGCTATTGAATGGCAACATGCAACTGAATACTTCCCTCTATCGCAACGAGTACGATGACCTGCAGTTCCAGGTATTTGGTGCGGCCGGCCCCGAAGCCTTTAACGCCAGTGGCGCAACCGTCCAGGGCTGGGAGCTTGAACTACGTACAGTGATCACTGACACGCTGAGCATCGATGGCAGTTTAGGCCTCACCAATTCGGAATTCGACGACCAGATCATTGACGGCATCCAGATTGGAGGAAACCAGGTGCAGCGCACACCTGACCTCACCTATAACATAGGACTCACCAAATATTGGGATCTGGGTGACAGCGGTCACTTAAAACTACGACTTGAATACGCTTACACCGACGAAATCTATTACACCGCCTTGAACCGGAATGCAGGTTTTGCAGATACGGGCGGTTCGGATCTTGCGAACGACTACGACAATATCAATGCCCGCCTGTTCTGGATTGATCCGAATGAGAACTGGACTGCAGAAGTATTTGTCACAAACCTGACGGATGAAGTACAGGAAGGAAACATCTTCCGCGGACCGGGTTTTACTGACATCCCCAGGGGCGGCGGCACAGAACTTGTTGCCTACAACCCGCCCCGACAGTGGGGATTGCGGTTGGGATATCAGTTTTGATATGGCCTTCCCTGTCAACGGACATGCAGCAATTTCTCGTTAACATGCCACGGGGTAAAGGGCAGTTGCCCGCACGCATAGCAGTTCCGGGATATTGTGTTATAGCAACTCGAATTTCGAAGTAAACAAGCTTAATGCTGAATTCCAGTCGCTAGTAGCCCATTTCATTATGAAGGAAAGTCGACATTGATACGCTTCTGATCCTGGTTGGCGCGACGCGCCGTCGACAAATCAAGATCATCAATGATGTCTCTTTTACCTTGATAAAATTTGAGAAAAACCGGTGGTTTCAGGAACGCCGCAGTGCATAACTGAGTACCGGCCACCAGGCTTGTTCAACTATGGGATATGTCGCGGCAAGCGTGACATATCCTTGTTTCTTATGCCATGTCGTTCATGTATGACCCTGAATTCCATGGGCGAATACTCTTCAGTTGCTCAGCTAAGGCATCTTCAGTAACTTCAGTGTCATAGGCAGCCTGGACCCGCAACCAATAGCCATTCGACAGCCCAAAAAAACGGCAAAGTCTCAGATCCGTATCAGCAGTAATTGTGCGCTTTCCTGCAACAATCTGACCTATCCGCTGAGCGGGTACTCCAATCTCTTTGGCCAGCCGATATTGACTGATTCCCATGGGATCGAGAAACTCCTCCTTCAGTAACTCGCCGGGCGTTACTGCATCAATATTACGCATGAGTTACCTCCTAGTGATAATCAACGATTTCGACATCTTTCGCTCCCGCTTTGGTCCAGCGAAAGCAAACCCGGTATTGCTTGTTGATCCGAATGCTGTGTTGGCCCTTTCGGTCACCAGACAATGGCTCCAGCATATTTCCGGGCGGTACTTTAAGATCATCCAGAATGCTGGCTGCTTGCAGCTGCCGCAATTTCCTCAGCGCCACTCGCTCAAAGTTGACAAAACGCCTCACACGACGTCCGGTGGCCAGCTTGTGTGTGTCCCTACACCTGAATGATATGATCATGGCCGAATAGTAACGCCATGCGTCATTGTCGTCAAGCGTTAATATCTGCCGTTGATAGAAAATGGCAGGACGCTCGGTTTTGGGGTGGACTTGGAGCAACGAAGCTGTGGAAAGATATGAAATGGTATCGATCGCCGTTGGGGACGCTAAAATACCCTGGGGCTGAACCGTCAGGACCGGCCGGCCAACCAGATTCCAGAGCCTTGTAGCACTGAGCAAGTCTCGGATAAACCGCCAAGCCTGCGTCGGCCTGCGCGTAAAGGAGGTCGGACGCTCGTGCCGTGGCTTCTTAGCGCAACTGCGTGATCACCAGATGGGCCGATGAGGGGCTGGTTCCCCCTGCCAGCGGTGTGATCGTCAGCGCCGAGGCGCTCGTGGCGGGATTGCGAACGGTCAGGGTGGAATCCTCCGCCGTCGTGGCAACCAGCGCGATGCCCACGATCTGACTGGTGCCCGTCGCGCGGCCGACCACGGTATAGGCAAGCTCCGTCCCATTGAGCGTGAGTACAAATTGACCGGGCTCGGTCACGCTGATTTGAAACATGACCTGGTAGGTGCCGATCGCAGACAGATTGAATACGCTGGGGCTGGTGCGGGTTATGCCCCCCTCCGAGCTGGGACCGTCCTGTGGAAACGAAACGTCCGCGCCAGAAGCCACCGTCGCAGCATTATCGGGCGGCATCAGCGCATAGAAATCGGCGAAATCGTACAGCGCCCCTGGTCCTGCAGGCCCCTCGGCTCCCTCAGGACCCGCAGGTCCTGCCACTCCCGCAGCTCCTTCCGCTCCCGCAGGCCCCGCAGGCCCCGCTGGCCCCACAGGTCCAACGGGTCCCGCCGGTCCCGGAGAAATATCGTCTATCGCAGTCGCCAGCGCAGAGAAATTGGCATTTACCTGCCCTGCATCAGCCGTCTGGCCATTCACGAAGGTATTGGGCACCGTCGTCTGCCCCCAGCTCACTGCGGAGGTCAGTATCAGTGCGGAGAGAAAGGTACCTGCAACTACGTTGTGGGAGAGAAACTTCATGACTGAGAGGTCCTTTTTTGCAATTGGCTAGAGTTTGCAGGCAATCAACAAGATGGTGGTCAGCGCTGCTTTTTTAGATACCAGATAGCAGCACCTGCCAGTGTGGCGGCTATGCCCAGCAGCGCCAGTGGAGAGTCGATAGGGACGGGGGTGCCACTGACACCCCAGGTACCCGCGCCCCAGGCAAACTCGCCCCACGTCCCCGCACTCGCGGCCGACGCGCAGCTGGCGAGGCAAATCCCCAGAATCATGTGCTTAATGGTGAAATCCTTGTTTGCTAATCGTGGATTAACATTATTACCGGTCAGAGAATACATTCGGCAACCGCGCCCGTACAGGAACTTTTGGATGTTTCTGTCCAACACGGCCTGGACTTCGCAGTACACCGCCGCGATCTGCAGCCAGGTCGGGGCCTACATCACAATCCATACCCTAGGAACCGCGCATGCAACTGCACAGCCCTTCGAGGAGATTGTCTATCGCCTGTACGTCCTCAGCAAGATCTATCGGGGCATGACCTGGACCCGTAAGCTTCCCCGTCAAGTGGACAGTTCAAAAGTAGAGTTTCCGGCAGTTTGTAAACGGGCTTCCAGTGGTGTCAGGTCACCCATTCCCAGGCGATGGAGGTGGTAGGGACGTCAACCTCCTCGTTGAGAGTCTCACCGTGCAGACTATCCCAATAGCGATAGCTGCCACGCGGCCCGGGGTGGCCGATGCCGTCGGTGTAAATCTTGCGCGCCTTGAGATCGTAAACCAGTGTGCTGCCCAGGCACTGCATTGTAAGATCGCGCTCATTGCCGCGGTAATCGGCGGTATCGGCTTGCTTGAAGGGAACCATGCCGGCGACATCAGCCGTCGCACCTTCCGAAGTGTTGTTACGGAATGGGCACCTCAGACGTTGTTTGCCAACAGCTTGCGCACGGCCGCTGCGCAGGCGATCTCGCCACGATTCAGAAAGGCCTCGTGGTGCTCTTCCACTTCTTCCAGATCGTACTCATAGTTCACCAACAGGCCCGCCGATTGCTGCAAGCCCTTTGCTGAGACATCCCCGAGCCAGTTGATACGGGCGATGCTCGCGCCGTTGCCGAGGTGGAAACGCGCCACCGGGTCCAGTGGTGTGCTACCGCGCTTCTCCTGCACCAGGTAGCGGGCACATAGTTGCATGAGTAGCGGCTGTAGCTTGGCGTTGAGGCCATCTTCCTGGTACCAGTGGGGCGCGTCTAGCGCGGTGAGCAAGGCGGTTTCCTGGGCGCCAAGCACGGTCTGCTGCTCGTCCACCAGCACCTTATTCAGCCAGGTCCTGAAGCCCGGTATAGGCGACAGGGTGGCAAACTCAGCCAGCTGCGGCATTTCCTCTTTCAGGCGCATGACAACCTGCTTGATCAGGAAGTTGCCGAAACTGATTCCCCGGAGGCCGGGCTGGCAGTTGCTGATCGAGTAGAAAATAGCGGTTTTCAGGCGCTCCTGGTCAACTGCGTCATTCTGCGGCGCAAGAATACTCTGTACCGAGTTGGACACCGAGGTCACCAGCGCAACCTCGACAAAGATCAGTGGCTCATCCGGCAGCGCCGGATGGAAAAAACCAAAGCAGCGCCGATCCTGGGCGTCCAGGCGTCGGCGCAGGTCGTCCCAGCCTTGCATCTCGTGCACGGCTTCGTATTCAATCAGCTTTTCCAGCACCGCCGCTGGCGACTCCCAGTCCAAAGTTTTGAGCTTGAGGAAGCCAGGGTTGAACCAGGAGCTGAGCAGGTGTTGCAGGTCGTCGTCCACGGCCCGCAGCGAATCGTCAGCAGGCAGCAGCGCCAGCAGGTCTTCACGCATGTTGACCACGGTGCGGGTCCCTTTGGGCGCCATGTTGATCCGTCGGAACAGGGTCTGGCGCGGGGATTCCACCGCCCGCGCCAGCGCCCGATATGCCTCCAGGCTCTGGCTTTCGCTATAATCCACAGCGCAGCGGTTAATCAGCTCCGGATCCGGGCCATATTGTGCGGCCAGCGTCTGAAAGAACTCGGCTTTCTGTGCCTGACTGAGCTCCGCGTAGGCGACTGCCACTTCATCAGCAAGGGCGATGCCCAGCGCCTCCCCCTTGTTGGAATAGAGTTGACTGCAGAGAGCGGTGATGCTGTTCCTGTCGCGGGCGGATCTGCGCAGTAGGTTCTTACCGGCGTTGGCTACGGAGTTGAGCCAGCGATTTATGACCATGCATTTTCCATCTGGACTAATAAGACGAGGTATGGATGATACGTGGACAGGCAGGGAATGACCATACTACCCCGCGGTAGGCCCGCGGAGCGTGTGATACCAGGGGCCTTCACCCGAGTGAAGATTGAGTCGGATCAGTCTTGCTTGAGCCGCTCCAGAATAGAGGAGAAGTCGCGTTGGCCGTTGCCTGCGTCCTGGTGCCCTTCATACAGCTTCCGGGCCAGCTGGCCCATGGCGTTGTCTACGCCGCAGCCGTCGGCGACCTCCATAGCCAAGCCCAGATCCTTCACCATCAGGTCGACCATAAAGCCCGGCTTGTATCCCTTGCTGGCCGGTGCGTTCTCCATCACCTCGGGCCAGGGATTGTAGACCTCCAGGGACCAATTGCGCCCCGAACTGGCCAGCATGATGTCGGAGAGCACCTTGGGGTCCAGACCGTTGCGGGCACCCATTTCCAGGGCTTCGCAGGTACCGATCATGTGGATGGCCAGCAGCATGTTGTTGCAGGCCTTGGCCACCTGGCCAGCCCCGGCGGGTCCGGCATGGAAGATGTTCTTGCCCATGTCGGCGAGGATCACCCTGGCCTTTTCGAAGGTAGTGGCGTCGCCCCCACACATGAAGGCGAGGCTGCCGGCTGCTGCGGCTGCCACACCGCCGGAGACAGGTGAATCCATGAAACCAATGCCCAGTGTCGCGGCGGCCTCACCGACCTTGCGTGCTGTTTCAGCGTCGATGGTGCTGCAATCCAGCACTGTGGTCTGCGTGTCCAGTTTTGCCAGCAACCCTTGGTCACCCAAATAGATGCCGGCTACATGCTTACCCGCCGGCAGCATCGAGATGACGTAATCCGCGTTTTCACAGGCCGCTGCGGTGTCCTCGGCAACCGCGGCGCCGACATCGGCCAGCTGCTTGCAGGCGGCCTCGGACAGGTCAAACACCGCGACCTGGTGACCCGCCTTGATCAGATTGCTTGCCATCGGGCCGCCCATGTTGCCGAGCCCGATAAATCCTATCTTTGCCATATTATTGCCTCGTCGAGTTACAGGTCCGCCAGGGGGTTGGTCGGCCAGGGCGGAGTAAAGAAGGAATCCAGCAGATTGTCGGGCACGTCCCGGGAACGCTGGAACTGCCAAGCCGGTTTGCGATCCTTGTCAATCAGGAGGGCACGCACGCCTTCCGCGAATTCTGGATGGCGCACCACATTGGTGGCCAGCTCAATCTCCGCCTGGAACACTTCCCGCAGGGAGCTGTGGCAGGTTTCGCGCAACTGCCGGTGTATCCAAAGGGCAGCCAGCTTGGAACCGTGGGCCAGGCTGTCCCGCGCCTTGGCCAGCCAGGGGTCAGCGGTGTGCTGGGCGAGTATGTTGTCAATGATCTCATGGACGCTGTCGCCGTCACACAGGGAATTGATACGGCCTATGTGGGGCTCTACCTGCCCACCGGGCAAGGAAGACAGGCTCTGCTCCGCGAAGGGGCGCAGCACATGACGCACCACGCCGTGGTTAGCCTGGGAATCATCCGCCAGCCACTGCTGCTTCTGCAGCGACTTTAGCACTGCACCCTTGTGCTCACTGGCGATGAAGCGGTCTGCCAGCCCTGTGTACAGGGCGTCCGCCGCATTGATGGACGCCCCGGTCAGGGCCAGAAACTCACCGGCACGACCGGGCATGTGGTTCAGGAACCAGCTGCCCCCCACATCGGGGAACAGGGCAATGGTCACCTCGGGCATGGCAATGCGAGTGGACTCTGTCACCACCCGGTGACTGCAGCCCGCCATCACTCCAAGACCGCCGCCCATGACGATGCCGTTACCCCAGCAGATAATCGGCTTGGGATAGGTGTGCAGCGTGTAGTTCATCCGGTACTCCCGGGCGAAGAATGCTTCTGCATACTCGCAGGGCCCACCCGGTGTGGCGATGGCGGAACGGTACAAGGCCTGTACGTCACCGCCCGCACAGAAAGCTCTGTCGCCACTGCCTTCAATGAATACCGCAGCTACGGCATCGTCGTTCGCCCAGCGGTCCAGCTGGTTCTGCAACAGGTCGACCATCTCCAGAGTCAGGGAGTTGAGCGTGCCCGGTACGTCCAGAGTGACTCGACCGAGCTTGCCGCTCTTGGCCGGTAGTTCAGCAAAAACTATCGGTTCATCGGACATCGATCTCTCCTTGGCAGTCCGTCCACTCGCAATTATTTTTCCACGCTCAACTGTTTTTCCACTGGGGCTTGCGCTTCTCCAGGAAGGCGTTCACGCCCTCGCGCTGATCTTGCGTGGAAAACAGCTCCACGAACAATTCCCGCTCACCCTGCAAACCGTCACTGATCGCCTTGTCACGGGCGGAATGGATCAGGCGTTTGCAGCGGCCGATAGAGGAGGGGCTCTGCTCGCCCGCCTGCTCCGCCAGAGCCATGGCCTTGTTCAGGGCCTCGCCCTTGCCGACCACTTCCTCCACAAGGCCGATACGCTCGGCAGTAGTGGCATTGATACGCTCGCCGCAGAGGATGATGCGCTTGGCCCAACCTTCGCCCACGAGCCAGGACAGGCGCTGGGTACCGCCAGCACAGGGCAACAGGCCAACTTTGGCCTCAGGCAGCGCCATCTGCGCCTGTTCTTCGGCAATGCGGATGTCACAGGCCAGGGCCACCTCCAGCCCACCGCCCATGGCGAAGCCGTTGACGGCTGCGATGGAAACACCTCGAAAGTCCGCCAGGGCCTCGAAGGCCTCGCCGAAGTAGCGGGCCATCTCGTCCGCGGTCTTCGGGTCACCGTCGGCGAACAGTTTGAGGTCCGCTCCGGCCGAGAAGAATTTCTCACCGGCACCCGTCAGCACCAGAGCGTAGATGTCCTGGTTGTTGTTCAGCTCGCCAACCAGGTCGCGCAGGGCCGGCAGGCTCTCCACGTCCCAAGTGTTGGCGGCTGGGTTGTCGATCGTCACCAGCGCGGTGTGTCCACGCAGTTCCACCTTGATCTTGTCAGTCTTGCTCAGGCTCATTTAATGACCTCCAGGGCGCCTTCCATCAACAGTTTGCGCGCAATGATGACGCGCATGATTTCATTGGTTCCCTCCAGAATCTGGTGCACGCGGGTATCGCGAACATGCCGCTCCATGGGGTATTCGCGGATATAGCCGTAGCCGCCAAACAGTTGCAGGGCGTCGTTGCATACGCTGAAGCCCACGTCGGTGGCAAAGCGCTTGGCCATGGCACAGTACGTGGACGCCTGCGGATCCTTGTTGTCGAGCTTGCTGGCGGCGAGGCGCACCATCTGCCGGGCCGCAACCAGTTCGGTGAGCATGTCCGCGAGCTTGAATTGGGTGTGCTGGAAATCGGCGACGGCGGTGTCGAACTGGCGCCGTTCCTGCACATAGGCGGTGGCCTCCTCCAGCGCCTGCTGCGCGGTGCCGACGCTGCAGGTGGCGATATTGATACGGCCGCCGTCCAGACCTTCCATCGCAATCGCAAAGCCCTGGCCCTCTTCGCCCAGGCGGTTGATCACCGGCACCCGCACGTTGTCGAAACCAACCATGCGGGTGGGCTGGGCATTCCAGCCCATTTTCTCTTCCTTCTTGCCGTAGCTGACGCCCTCGGCATCCGCTGGAACAGCCAGGGCAGTCACGCCCTTGGGCCCGGCAGCGCCGGTGCGCAGCATGACCACCAGCATGTCGGTTTCACCGGCGCCGGAGATAAATGCCTTGCTGCCATTCACTACATACTGGCCGCCTTCCTGTTTGGCACTGGTACGCAGAGATGCCGCATCCGAACCGGAGCCCGGCTCCGTCAAACAATAGGAGGCCAGTTTGCCGCCCGTCACCAACTCGGGACACCACTCTTCGATCAGCGCCTCGTTACCGTACTTGCCGATCATGCTGGTGGCCATGTTGTGGATGGTCATGAAGGCCGTGGTGGTGGTGCAGCCTCGGGCCAGTTCTTCCACGATCAGACTGGCATCCAGCCGGCTCATCCCCAGTCCGCCGGCAGCCTCGGGGGTATACATGCCCATGAAGCCCAGCTCTCCGGCAGCGGCGAAGGCCTCCTTGGGAAAGATCGCCTCGGCATCCCAGCGCGCGGCATTCGGTGCCAGCTGCTTTTCGGCGAAGGCACGCGCGCTGTCGATAAAGGCCTGTTGTTCTTCGGAAACCGAAAATTCCATGGCTTCAGTCCCTTCAGAAACGATTCATGACTTTGCCGAACAGCTCTTCGTCGCTGGGAATTACCTTGGTCTCGGCCAGCGGTTTGGACACCCAGGTCTCGTTGATCAAGTCACGCCAGGTGATGTTGTGGTTGATGCTGTTACCACCCCAGGAACCGCAGCCCAGGGAGAAAGTCTGGCGCATACCGTTCCACAGATTGCCACTGTTGGAGGCGGCCTGTGGCTGATTCACCATAACCCGCGAGGTACGCGTGGCCAGGGCCAGCTTGAGGATGTTGTCGTCGTCGTTGGAATAAATCCCGCAGCTGTGGCCCTGGCCCTGGTAGGCCTGGATGCGGTTGGTCAGGTCAATCGCTTCGTCGATGTCCTTGATCTTGTACAGAGCCATGGTCACTGTCAGTTTCTCGCCGGAGAAGGGATAGTCCGGGCCGGCGCCTACTTCGGGCACGATCAGAAACTGCTTGCCCTCGGGTAGACTGATGCCGGCGCGGCTGGCGATGGTGGTGGCGTGCTGGGCAACGATATCGGGGTTCAGGTGTCCGTCCACCCAGATCACGTTTTGCAGCTTCTGCTTGTCCTCGCCATCAATGATGTAGCCGCCCTCGTGCTTTAACTTCTCGAGAAACTCGTCGTAGATGGATTCGAACACCAGCACAGAATTGTCCGAGGAGCAGGAAGCCGCAAGATCCAGGGTTTTGGAGATGCGGATTTTCTCCGCTGCCTCATCCAGGTCCGCGGTATCGTCCACCGTGATCACGGCGTTACCCACGCCCACGCCCAGGGCCGGGGTGCCTGAGGAATAGGCCGCACCGACCATGGCCCCGCCTCCGGTTGCCAGGATGCGGTCGCACTGGCGCATCAGTTCGTTGGTCTTGTCCAGGGATGGCACATCAATGCTCTGCACCAGGTCCGCTGGCGCGCCCATGGCGACAATGGCCTCACGCATATAGTCGCAGATCATCTTGTTGGTGAGCTTGGCGCGGGGATGTGGCGCGATAATGATTGCATTGCGACCCTTGACCGCAGAGATGGACTTTATGACTGGTGTCGCCTCCGGGTTGGTGGACGGCGACAGGGCGCCGATAACACCGATCGGCTTGGCGATCTTGATGATGTTGCGGACCGGATCCTCCTCAATCACGCCGACCGACTTGTCATTTATGATGTCCATCAGGGTCGCGCGGGTCTTGCGGTGAATTTTGAGGAACTTGCCATCGTAGTTGCCGAGCTGGGTTTCCTCCACCGCGAAGCGCGCGATCTTCTCCGATACGTCTTCGCGCGCCACCGACCACACCATGGCGGTGATAAGCTCGTCGACCTGTTCCTGGGTGTAGTGCTCAATCGCCGCTTGCGCCGCCCGGGCGCGCGCTATCATTGCGGCAATTTCCTGCTGGACGTCGTTGTCTACTTGAATTTCCTGCACCTTGGCCATGGCTCAAACTCCTGTCGTGCGACTTGCGGGTCGGGGATCCTGTCACCTGGCTATGAGACTGGATTTTTATGTTAACTGACAAGCATACTGACGACAGGATTGGAAGCAAGGGACTAAATTGCGGTTGATATGGATTATATTGCGGTGCAATTTCCGGTTCAGAAACCACCAACCAACTGGGCACCACGCGTCGAACAGGCTCCTGGCAACAGAAGCTGCGCACGTAAGCTTCCCCTCTGAGAGGACAGTTTATTAGTTGGGATTTCTGGCATAGTAACCCTAGGAGGTTGGTATGCGGAAATCACGATTCAGTGAGACTCAAATCGTCTCGATCTTGAAGGAAGCCGATAGCGGGATACCCGTGAAGGACCTGTGTCGCAAGCACGGCATCAGCGATGCGACTTACTACAAGTGGAAGTCAAAATATGGTGGCCTTGAGGCATCCGAGCTGAAACGGATCAAGGAGCTGGAGCAGGAGAACGCCCGCCTGAAGCGGATGTATGCCGATTTGGCGCTCGAAAACACGGCGATGAAGGACCTGATCACAAAAAAGCTCTAGGGCCGGCCCGCAAGCGAGATGCGGTGCGTCACCTGACTGAAAGGTTTGATCTGTCGGTCAGGCGGGCGTGTCGATGTGTTGGGCTCTCTCGGTCGGCCTTTTACCGGGAAGTCGATGATTGGACCGTGCGGGACGCGGATGTCATTGCTGCCTTGGCGGAGCTGGTCCAGGATCGCCCCAGCCGTGGCATCTGGAAGTGCCGCAAGATCCTGCGGCGCCAGGGCCGTACCTGGAATCACAAAAGGATTTATCGGGTCTACAAGCGTATGAATCTTCACCTACGGCGTCGAGCCAAGCAGCGCCTGCCGAAACGGCATCGCGTGGAGCTGTATGTTCCCCAGCTGCCAGATACGGTCTGGTCCGCTGACTTCATGTCCGACGCATTGTGGAATGGACGCCGCTTCCGCACCTTCAACGTTGTCGATGATTTCAATCGCGAAGTGCTTCACATTGAGATCGATACGTCGATCACCTCAGAGCGTCTGGTTAGGATATTCCAGCGGCTGCAAGAGAACCACGGTCTACCGCAGGTTCTGAGAACCGACAACGGCCCGGAGTTCCTCGGAGAGGCCTTCGTTACCTGGGCAAAAGCAGCCGGCATGGCGATCCAGTATATCCAACCGGGAAAGCCGAATCAGAACGCATACGTCGAACGATTCAACAGGACCTACCGCGAAGATATTCTGGACCAGCACCTATTCACCTCGCTGGACGACGTGCGCGAAGCAACATTCTGGTGGATGCTGGAGTACAACGAGGAGCGCCCCCACGACTCATTGGGCGACCGGACACCCGCCGAAGTGCGGCAACAAAGTGCCGGAGTCTCTACTTTTAAATTGTCCTCTTGACGGGGAAGCTTACGCGCAGGCCCGCTGGGCGGTACGATCACGGGACACCAATCCCGGTTGACCTGAAGGTGTCTGGTCATAGACGGGGGCGCGGCCCGGAATCGCCAGACACAAAAAGTCCTGTAAAAACAGGGCTTTACCGGACAATTCAGGACTTTCTGGGATGTCCCTGGATGATTCAAATGGTGCGAAGGCGGGATGAGAAAAACTCCTCTAATATATTGATTTATATATTATTTTTTAGGTTACTCCAGAGCCTCGTAGCACGATTTATTGCACCCAGAATTAATTTATGATTCTTCTTGTTAATGACTAACTCCAGCATGTGCATATTAGTGCCATCCCTATTCTCTTCGTATACGACCGTATACATCCAACGCATCCTGTACCCTTTCAGTGTAACTAAATAGCTCATCAAAGCTCATTGCAATCTCAGTAAGCCATGTAGTCCCAGCCGCATAGCGGCGACAACAGAAACTTATTATGTGGTTGGCTATTTTGCACGGCCTGCTGATTGCTCCAGTTCAATGATTTTAGTTACTACCCCTTTACCCACAGTGCGAGCGCCCTCTCTTATTAAGAATTCTATGCCTAGGTGAACTTTACCAAGATGCTCCTGAGGACTTAGAAACCCCAAATAAGCTCGAACAGTTTCACCGGGATTTGCCATCCCCACATCGGGGTGTAACGCCCAGCTGCGGCTGGAAAAATTGGAGGCGATGCCGGAGATTTTGCCAGTCCGACAGCAGCTGTTTATTATGTGCTTACCCGACATTTAGCTCTCTAAAAACCGTTATCCGCTTCAATCGTGCATCTTGAATGTCAATAAAATCATCCTCAACCTTTCCGTTAAGCATTTGATATACATAGTATGGGGCTTCGTTCTTCAAATATTCCTGCAATCCATCTTCGCCATGGGCAGAACTGCCTTGAAGCAAGCCGGTGCCTCGCAACCAACTTAGCGCACGGTCTGGCAGTTCTCGGCCGCCAAAACCAGGACAACAAAAAAGACAGTGCATAGGTTTCAATGACCCAATAATTGAAGAAAGGCGAGTTTCCATTTTGGATTGAAGTCTTTTCACTACTTTTGGGCTGAGGATTGAGGTTCCGTAATGACGCACAGTAGACTTATGAGACCGACATACCCAATTAGCTTTATACCTTTTTGGCTCCCAATTGGTATACATACAATAAAGCGGAATCAACCCATTCTTTGCAGCATCATTAATCAATAGATCAACTTGGGCACCATGCTTATTCTTGTGATGCAGATGTTCGTATTTTCCACTAGCTAGGTTTAAAACTTTTGCTTGAACCCTCATCCCTAGCCATTTTCCACTTGGAGCTGTAAACCACCACTCCCAATCTGACCCATTCAAGGACTCCGCATGCCGAGTAAAAGTATCGATGGAAATTTTCCCCACACCCCACTTTTTAATATTCAGTACGATGAAATCTGTGATAGATTCTTCTCCCACTTGATAATCAAGTGTTCTAGCTTCGCGGAGCTTATTCCAAGCCCACGCAGAATTCTTGATGGCTATTTCATCTAATTCCATTATCGGATGCATCCTTATTCACATAACGGTCACCATAAACTGTGCGAGGAACGAGCGTCCGCCGACCGCAGGGAGCGAATTTAATGGTTTGGTTATAAGGCATGTAACTCCCACTGATCTCTGCTTATTTTGTACAAAACATGCTCGCAAAGCGGTTCAGAAGGTTCTAGATCCGGATGCTTAAAATTGCTGGCATAGGACATTCCGATTTTTTTCATGACAGTTTGATAGCTAAGGTTGCGCAGTGTAGTAAAAGAGACTACCTCATCTAAATACAAAAGTGGAACTAGCCCCAGTTTAACAATTTCATCGTTTTTCTTTGATATGTCACTCATAGCTCGATCGGGCCATAACGTTGCGCACAGGGGCAAAAGCTGCGACGCAGATTTTGTCCGGCAACCGAAGGTTCAACTGGTGCGCCTTGTTAGCGGCGCACTTACAAACCAACACTTTCTTTGGCCATTGCGATAAGGAGTGCTTTAAGGACATCAAACGATAATGCACCTGTAGAAGTAGTTACCTTAGACTTCGCCTTATTCCAAAAGCTATCGTCTTTAGAGGCTTCTAAAAATTCATGCCCGTCCCAGGTCAAACTAAACGGATGAACGGCAATCACTCTAGTTGGCGTCGACTTAGAAACAACTCTTTCACACCGTAGAAGTCCGGCCTCATCCATCAGCAATAGGTGATATTTGACTTGCAGATCACTATATCCTTCAAAGCTCAGTTCACGAACTATCCGGTCATTCTCTTTTTCTTCAAAGAAGATTAGAATTTTTCGTACAAGGTCTAGATCGCGCTTCATATTCTTCTCAAACCGCTAACGCCAGCCATCAGCCGATCCGAAAACGCGCCAGCGTTTTTCGGGTCGGATGGATGGCCTTGTTGGGCAACTCGTTCATTCGAACTTTTCCTCTATCTCGTCATCCTCTGACCCGAAATAGACGTTTGGAGCGCCGATCACCCGCATAAGCTCAAGGCGACCCCCTATGTCTTCCTCCATTTCGGAATATAGGTGTTCGAGTTCATCGACAACCAAGGATTTCCCAGAATCCGATTGAAATGCGTCTAAATACTCATCCACTAGGCCTGGATCAAATTCAAGAGGCTCGATGCCTCTCAAGAATTCCAGGTATCCAGATGATGATTTCGTGTTCATAAAGAATACAAGTAACTCCTTCCAAAGAACATCTTCATCAGAGATATCGACTTCGCGGAGAAAAACGGATTCCGCCTTTGACCCATGCCGAATTTCATATGTGTATAAGTTAATATGCCTGGCACGTTCCTTTATGATCTGGTAAAGCTTCCTAGAGATAGCGAGAATAGTTCTTCGAACAAATCTACGATAACGGTCTTCATTATGATTTCCTAGAAAAGGTGTGTCGTCGGGGAATGAAACCTGGAGGTGTTTTTCTAACCAATTGAGAATAGCTTTCCGTTCTTTTTTGGCGTCGTGCACAGACGCAAGAGAAAATCGATCATAGCGAAATATTTTATAGAATTGTCCGAGCATGCTCAACAATTCAACCTGTGGCTGACCCAGATTTACTTGAGTGTGCTTTCCAAGGCGGGCAAGAAGATCTAAATGATTGTGAGTTATTAGTGATTTTTCCAACTCTTCCTGATTGGTTGAGTCGTCATGTTCATATAGAACCACCGCAATCTTCAGAAGTCGCTCGATCCCGACAGAAAGATCGTAAAGAAACTCGAAAAGTTCATCGGTAAAATCTAGGCTTTTCATTTCATGGTAACGACGTAACCCGTTATAGATGAAAGCTCCGGAAACGCTAATCTCTTCACCGAGCTTAAAGTTCTTCCAAAAATCTGTTGGATTCATGATCATCAACCCAATGCCGTGATTCGGACTTTTATGCCCGACGCCGCGCTCTGCGGCACATTTGGAGCGCAGGGGAAAATGTGTGATCCTCACCCGATAAAACGGACACGCTTTACGCCGCTCTAGCTTCATAGTGTATCGGGCTTTTGTAGCCGATGCCCGAATGTAGTCTCGTTCGATTGTAGAACCCGTCAACGTACCACGCCAATGCAGATCGTAGCGCGGGCTCGTCGTCGAACTTCCTGCCCCTGATTAGCTCTCCCTTCAAGCTGTGATAAAACGATTCCATGTGGGCATTATCGGTGCAATAGCCCAAGCGATTGTAGCTTTTTCGGATACCGTGCTTTTCGAGCTCGTCCTGTATCGCGTAGGCCATAAACTCTATCCCTCTGTCCGTATGGAATATCAACCCAGAGCGTGGCTGCCGCCTGGCGATCACCCGTTTCAGCAATGGCAGTACATCATCAACGGTGCGACTCCTGCTTAAAGACCAGCCGAGTATTCGGCGAGAGAATACGTCCATTATCGTGATCAGGTACTGATACTGCGAACCGACTTTTATGTAGGTAAGATCTGCAACCCATTGTTGATCGCTCCGTACGGGGGTGGCCTCTTGCAACCGTAGATTCTCACCCGCCTGTTGAAACCGTCTCAGTCTCGGCGCTCTTCGTGTAACTGTCACAACCCTTCCCTTAATACCCATGTCGCGCATCAGCCGGGCAACCCGTTTGGCGCTAACACTAGTTCCCTGAGCCTGTAGGCTGCGATGAATCCGTGGGCTGCCGTAAATCTCTCTGCTTGCCGCATGGATCTCCACGATCTTCTGGGAGAGCTCCACATCCTCTCTGGCCCGGTTGCTCGGTCGGCGCTTCAACCAATCGTAGTAACCAGTGCGCGATACACCCAGCCAATTGCACAGGTATCTGACACCTAGTCGCTTTCCGTGTCTCTGGACGAATCCAAAGCGCTCTGATGTTGTTCCGCCAGATACCGTTGCCACTTTTTTAGCAGGTCATTCTCCTGCCTCAGTCTCGCATTCTCCCGCTCAAGCTTCTTGAGACGGTCGAGTTGCTTCTTCTCTTTGCCAAGACCGGTAAGCTTTCTACGCTTGTCAGCCACAATTTTTCCTTCTCTGTACTCCTTCCTCCACCGGGAAAGCATGAAGGGATGGATGTCCAGTGTCCTCGCTACCTCCTGGACTTTCACGTCCTCCAGGTGACTCAGCTCTACCGCCTTGACCTTGAACTCATTGGTATATTGCCACGTCCTTCTTGGTTGCGTATATCTTGGCATCAACAGACTCCTCGTTAGATTGAGGTGTCCGTTCTAGCGGGTGAAGTTTAGTGTCCGGCAGCAGCGCCTTGTTATACGGTATTTTAACTGAGCTCAAACTGTCCTCGTTCAGCCGAATGCGAACATTCAGACGAAGCATGTGTCTCACTTAGCGACCGAAAGCTCAGAACAAAGAGTACCGATGGGGTCAGCCTTACTTCGCAGAATGTCTTTGGAGTATTGAGCGACCAATCTCGCTGAAATTTTCTTGCACCAGCTCGGGCTCTTAAGCTCGTTTTTGTAGTCAAATGCACCCGCACCCTCGTCCTTATCAACAATTTCAGCGTTTAGATCGAATGCAAGCGACTTGGCGAGAACACCAATAAGATCGACAAGTTCTTTCTCTCCTCCAGACGTGATAATTCCCTTCATATTATTCAACATTGCTACGCCTTTCGGATCAGTTCGGATGAGACTGACAACTGCATAAGCCAAGAAGTACTTTGTGAGATTATAGTAGGCGAAATTTTTATCTTCAATCGCATCAAGCGCCGACTCAACAGACTCGAAGCACTTCCAGTAGCCCATGATTCTCGCACCCGTTACATCGGGCCTGCCAAAAATATCTGAGTGAAGGTCGTCCATCACCTTGTATTTCTGGTGACAGCTCCATGGCTGTGCAAGATCCATTGCGAGTAAAATAAGGCCTGCGGACTCGTTTTTTAAAACTATCTTGCCCTTATTGGTTTCGCCCTGTTTTATCTCATATGCAACATTGTTATTGCTGATAGCACTAACTTCTTCCTTTAGCCGTTGCTGAATGTTGTGGTTGGATTTTAGGTCACGTGCCTTGATCGCGTTTTGATTGTTGCTGTTCGTAGTAATCCGCTGTGAAAGAGCTGAGTCGCCTTTCGTCTCTATCAACTTCACCAAAATCTTGAGATCGTCTGTGATCTTCGATTTCTCAGCCAATAACGAGGTGAGGCTTTGCGCTCCATTGACCACAACGTAGTCCTGAACTTCGATCCGTTCCTCGGATTCAGAAGAAATCTCCCTGCAAAGCACGTTGATTCCGTTGTGATAAAGCGGAAAATTTTTGTGCTCCCCCTTTTCCTTTATACTCTGTCTCAGCCCTTTGTTGACCTTTGTATTTCCAAGGGCTAATCGAACGTTCTGCTCAAACAGACTCCCATCCGCAATTCCTTCCATCTTGAGAAGGTTGAGGGCTGGAGCCAGAAACAGTCGGGCAGCGGCGCCTCCAGCATCATACTCGATGACATCAGAGTCAGAAGTATCGAAGTAGTAGCTTCCCTTGATCCCACCATCGACATCTAGGTCTACATAATCATTGGCTATGGCTTCTGCGTCAAAGAGTTCGATATTGGGCAATTTGGCCAGAATTGCCTTTGCGTCGTCGTTTGCCCGCGCGTTGCTTATAAAGACGCCAAGCACGTCGTATCCGCTCTCCACCTTTGACGCGAGACGCGTTCTCGTGATGGCTTGCTTCAGCTTGTCGTTTTTCGTCTCAGAAAAAACTTCGTCAATCTTATCTTTGCTATCGAATTGCTGGAGAGTTCCGTAGAACTCCTTAATTTCGGTATCGCCAAACTCAGCATTGTCCTTAGTCTTGGTCTTCGCTTGTATGATGTAGACGATCTCAGAAACATCGTCCACATAGATTGCGTCCACACCTTTATCGTGCTTGGCATCCACGCAGGCATCATCGGAATCAATCTCTTCCAATCGATATATATTCTCTAGCAGGCTGCTGAAAAAGGCATGATTTTGACGCACTCAACTTCCTCGTCGTTCCGTGTCCCAAGTTTGGTCAACGGCGAGTCGGATTCGTGGCAACTTCACCGGATTGGGGATTCGGGGCCGATTTCCGCTGTGACAAGGTCCTTCATAGCCTCTATCGCCTCCATAAGCCGCTCATGGGCGCTATCGATTCCCCGTATCCCCTCACCACGCCGCCTCGGGCAGCAGATTTCTGATACGTATGAGATTGTAGGCAGCCATCACCCTCAGGAAGTCCTGTCTTACCCGAGTCAGACCTCTGAACTTTGTCTGCCTGAGCCCGCCGATCTGCTTGGCCCAGCCAAAAGGTTCCTCCACCCGTTTGCGCACCCGTTGGCTGATTTCGTAGCCCAGATGACGGGTCGTTCTACCGTCAATCGCAGACCCGCCTGCACGCTTCAGGTTTTGGGCAACGTGCGGGGTAACATCCAGAAATCTCAACACGTCGACAAACTCCCGTGTGTCGTACCCTTTGTCAGCTCCCAGTGTTGCGCCACTTTTCAATACCGTCGCCATGTCGATCGCTGCATCGCGCTCGGCAGTGCCAGTGGCCGAGGTAAGATCGGCATTGACCAGCAGGCCATTGCGGTTCTCCATCAGGGTGTGTCCGGTGTAGCTGGGGCGCGCTCCCATACCCTGGCCCTTGGACGCAAGCAGAGCCTCGGGATCCG
Organism: Kineobactrum salinum; assembly: GCF_010669285.1. GTDB lineage: Bacteria > Pseudomonadota > Gammaproteobacteria > Pseudomonadales > Halieaceae > Kineobactrum > Kineobactrum salinum. The sequence goes on from NZ_CP048711.1 coordinate 1,397,184, forward strand.
TGCGCGAGGCATGGGTCTTGTTGCTGCGCTTCTCGCCATGGAAGTTGCGGCCCGCATTGCGGCCGACGCCATCAGGGTTGTCATCGTCCGAGCCATCCTTGCGGCGAACACTCTTGTGAGACGCCCAGGCAGCTATCAAAGTGCCATCAACGCTGAAATGGTCGTTGGACGTGAGACTACGTCGGCGGGCCATCTCGACGATTTCTTCGAAAAGGCGGCGCCCGATGTCGGCCTGCGCCAGTCGATCCCGATTCTTGGAAAAGGTCGAGGGGTTCCACACGGGATCGTCAACACTCAAGCCAACGAACCAGCGAAACATCAGGTTGTAGTCCAACTGCTCCATCAACTGCCGCTCACTGCGAATCGAATAGAACACCTGCAACAAGGAAGCGCGGATCAGACGCTCAGGCGGGATGGACGGCCGGCCGCAGTCTGCGTAGATCTCATTAAAAATAGAGTCCAGGTTGGTCAACGCTTCATCGACCAGTTTACGCATCTTGCGGATCGGGTGGCGCTTGGGAATGCGCTGTTCCAGCGAAACATAACTGAACAAGTCACCGCCTTCCTGGTAATCACCGCGCATTGTTTGGTCTCCAACCTGCGATTGCGCTATTTTCCCTCATTCGAGGGAGTTTTTCAGCAACCTGCTAGGAACCATCTTATAAATCGGCCAGAGAAGTCCGGGGCGCGCTTTTCATACGATCTGAGTTCATGCTCCGAAAATGCATTATGGTTGAGATCTTCGACTTTCATGGCCTTTCTCCGCTTGCGGTAATTTTTAGATTCTGATGTGAATTCCGTGTTTCTAGCAGCGACAGTCCCCCGCTTCGGTTTGAGTGCGCAGAATTATGTCATGCCGTATTGTAATCCCCCCATTTCTAACCACCCATTTGAGTAGAGGGTTATGCTGCCTGTAGCAGCCGGGCCGGAGGTATCCCTCCTATAGCTGTATTGGGTCGCTCGTTATTGTATTCCCATAGCCACTGTGTCGCTAATAGCTGGGCATGGGCAACGCTGCTGAACTCATGCAGATCCAGCCATTCATGTCGCGCGGTCCGGTTGAAACGCTCCACATAAGCATTCTGAGTTGGCTTGCCCGGCTGGATATAGATCAGCGTTATCCGGTTCTTGTTCGCCCACGCTACCAGCGACTGCGAGATATATTCCGGCCCATTGTCACAGCGAAGTGCCGCTGGCTTTCCACGCCATTCAATGATCTGTTCCAGTGCGCGAATCACGCGTGAGGCAGGTAACGACAAGTCTACTTCAATCCCCAGACCTTCACGGTTGTAATCGTCAATCACGTTGAACGTGCGAAAGCTCTTGCCGCTGACGAGCTGATCACTCATGAAGTCCATGGACCAGACCTGGTTCGGCGCAGTCGGAACATCCAGTTCGCCTGGATAATCCCGCTTGATCCGCCGCTTGGGCTTGATGCGCAGGTTTAGCTCGAGCTGTCGGTAGAGGCGGTAGACCCGCTTGTGATTCCACGGGTAGCCCTTCACGTTGCGCAGATACAGGAAGCACAGCCCGAAGCCCCAGCGCTTGTGGGTTTGCGTCAGCTTTAGCAGCCATTCGGCAATCAGGGCATTCTCGCCATCCAGCTTTGCCTGATAGCGATAACAGGTCTCGCTAATGCCGTACACCACACACGCCAGCCGGACACTGATGCCATGTTTGGCCACGCCTTTCCTGGCCATCTCCCGGCGTTGAGATGGCCTTACAACTTTCCCTCGAGGGCTTCCTGGCGCAATTCGGCCTTGATCCGCTCTTCGGCATACATCTTCTTCAGGCGAGCATTCTCGGCTTCCAGCTCCTTCAACCGCTTCATGAGCGGCGCGTCCATCCCACCAAACTTTGCGCGCCACTGATAGATCAGTGCCGTGCTGACGTTGTGCTCGCGGGCCAGATCCGCGACCGGAACGCCCGCTTCGTGCTGCTTCAAAACCGCCAGTATCTGGCTGTCGGAAAATCGAGACTTCTTCATGCATCGCTCCTTCTGCGATCATTATAAAAGCCTCTACTCAAAATCTCGATTATTTTCTGGGGGGATTACAGTATAACGCTCGCAATAAGCGCGAGGAACGAGTGTCCGGCGACCGCAGGGAGCGAACTTAATTGCTTGGTTATGTTTCGTCACTCTCGAAGCCGGTTCTTGTAAACTGCCTCAATTTTCCGGACAGCATTCTGAATCTGCTGAGTGAATTTATCTTCATCATTTACGTAGTAGACAATTTCATCATTCTTAGCAACACGGTCGGGGCTCCGGTCGACTTGCGCACCAGGTCCTGCGTAAGCGCCCTTTAACCAGAAATGGAGCCAAATTTCAGAGTGGAGCTTCCCTATTAAGTTTTGAATTGCATCGAAGTGGTCTTGCCCCCCCATATGGCTCTTGCTTCAAGAGCCAAAGTTCTCAATTCAGCTCGCTTTTCATTCAGCCTCTGCAACCGTTCTGCATAGATTCGCTGTTCTTCCTCAAGGGTTCTACCCTCCTCAACTCCCTCTTTTCGCAGGTGAAGCATTGGACTCCTTACTGCCTGAATCGCGTCCTCAATCTTGTACGTTGTTGTTAGAATGTTCTTCGCGACTTCAAACTTGGAAGTCCCATGAAGCTGACGCCGCCAAGTATTCAAACCGAGGATACCGATTGCCAGTGCCCCCACAGTACCAATTATCGCTACGACCTCCTTTGTAAGACTGATGTCTGCCGATGTAAGGCTCAAACAGATGCTCAAAATTATCCCCTAGAAACATAACAGTCTATTTATGAGGCCTTCGGCCTCATAGTAAGTATTAGAAGGTATAACTTTTAATCTGAATCCACCATTTCGCCAGCTCCAAGTAGCTGATACTACGAGCAAAAACCTTCAGATCTAGCATCGCATCCGAATTAACAGGTATTCCGTTTCGCTGCCGGAACATTCAAAAGGTACTCCCACCAAAACAGCGCAGGACAGAGCATAGGAATCCGACATCTCTCAAGACTATTTCCATAGTCCCCCGGCTGCCCATACCTCGTCGCGACGAAACCCAGACCCACAACGGCGATCGCAATTCCCCAAGGCCCCAGCCCGCCCACTTCGGCTTCTTAGGATTCCCCAGTGGGGAGTATACCGTTTTGAGACCAAATGTCCGCAAGGATCCCAGCGGTTGGCTTTGTTAAGGCTCACGACCCACCCCCCTCCCTCGTCTCAATCCAATGAATCACCGCACTCTCATACCAGCCGACCGACCTGCCTCCGGTCAGTTTGATCTGCCTGGGGAAGTGCCCCCTGGCGATTTCGGCATAGATGGTCGAGCGGGACAGCCCGGTCATCGCCTTGACGTCCTTCAATCGCAGAATTCGCTTGGTCATCGTTCGGCTCCTTGGTTATGCATTGGGCTGAGTCTGCCCGGCCCGGTCTAGATACCGCAGTAGACAGCCACGATCTGCAGCCGGGTGTGGCCGAGTTCCTGGCTGATGGTGAGGCGTGCCCGCTCGTCCTTATCCCGTTCCGCTGCGCTGAGGGTATTCCGGCTGGGACCGCCCGCATGGGGGCAGGGCCAGCCAGTCAGGTCCTGGTAGCGCTGCTGGGCATAGGCGTGGCGCAGTCCGTGCAGCTTGGAGAGCCCGGCGTTGGCCGTCTGGCGTTCATAGATGCGCAGTTGCTGGATGTACAGTCGCCCCCGGGGGATCAGGGAGCCCGAACCCGCCAGGCGTTTGGCGTCGGCCAGCACCGCCCGCTGGGTATCGGTGAGAATGGGCACGCTGCGGGCCCGGCCGCCCTTGGTCCAGCTGGACTTGAGCTGCAGGTAGTCTCCCTGGTCGCTCCAGCGCGGCTGAATCTTCAGCGCCTCTTCCCGGCGCAGGCCAAACGCGGCCTGCAGCCGCAGGCTGGTGCGCACATAGGGGTCCTTGATCAATTCCAGCTTGTCAGCGGTCAGTTCGCGCGCCTTGCTCGCCTCCCCTATCAGCTTTCTGTCGGGTATGCCGTAGTGGTCGTTGCTGCGCGCGACCACGTTCTGCTTGTTGACCTTTTCCGCCCACCAGCGCAGGCAGCTCATCCGGTTCTTTATCGTGCCGGGGTTTAGGCCCTGTTGCAGCCAGGCCTGTACCAAGGCCTCGACATGTTTGGGTTTCAGGGAGCGGGCGCCCATCTTGCGGTAGCCGAGCTGGTGCAGCTGATTGGCAATCGCCGTCAGCTGGCGCTCGCGGCCCGCGCGGGTGCTGTAGCTGCCTTCGCGGCTGTGTCGGCACAGGATTTTCAGTTGGTAGTTCAGGTCCTGCATGGTGCTGTTCCTCTCGGTTAGTGGTTCTGATCTCCTGCCAGCCGCAGCTGGGCGGGGCCGCTTGCGCGGAGCGATCACGGGACACCAATCCCGGTTGACCTGAATGTGTCTGGCCATAGACAGCACGGTGTGTTTTCGCAGAAAACTGGCCCGTGCAAACCAACGGTTAGTCAGCCCAAGGCTGGGTGGAATTACCTCCTGAGTGAAACGGGCAGAACACGCTGACCGCCAGCGCGCTTGCGTGGTTAAAAAAGCAATGAGCGGCCGAGGACAGGGCCCCCGACAGCAACTGCGGCGTTTGAACAAATCCCTGGAAGAGCGGGATGGGTTGGAAGGTGCGGCGACCCAGGCTGCGGGGCACCGTGATGGTTCGAAGATGGACCCGGTCATCACTGACCGTTGCGTCGAGGAAGGCCCTGGGCGACGCGTTCAGCAGATTCCGATACCACCGGAATCCGCCCTACCCCGTTTACGAACGCAAGGTGGGGTCTTCCTTGCCACTTTACCGTAGTGGCCACGGGTAAATTCTGTTGCTGGGGGTACTATAGAACAACAGATAATGCGGCTGCCACAATAAACCCGGTCTACTTGCGGCGGGGTTTTTTTTCGTCGTGCCCTGGCGGGGTTAGTGGTTCCTGTCTAACCATCTGCGCAGTGCACGGATTGCGCCGGGATGCGACAGGTTGGGCCGATCCTTGGGTGGGATTCCCGGGGAGCAGGCTGCTGCGAGCAAGGGTAAATTGGGACAACGGCGGAAGTCGATGCCTACGTCACTACCCGCTTTCGCTTTATAGTGACGTAGGCGGCGGTCGCCTCACGTCTGCTCTTTCCGGCGGGCTCGGCCAGTTCCGGGCATCAAATTGGATGGAATTGGGTGGGTAAATGGATGGTTGCGTGCACACCGACACCCTGATCATTACGCCCTGCCTCAGTCCTTGTCTACCGCTGGCTCCTGCAGCAGGATGAAGTGTTCAATCAATCGGATCATCAAAGTTTTCTGATCCGGCAGGCTCTCCGCCACCAGCAAGGCAAGGGCCACCAGGGTATTGTCGTTGATTAACTGCTCTACCGGCTTCGCCAGCAACGCCTGATTGCGACGCAGGTACCACAGGAACAGGAAGGAGCCGCAGCGCTTGTTGCCGTCGGCCAGCGGGTGGTTCTTGATCACGAAGTACAGTAGGTGCGCGGCACGGGTGGCTACGTTGGGATAGAACAGCTCGTCACCGAAGCCCTGCTCAATCGTAGCCAAGGCCGACGCCAGACCCTCACCACGCACCTGGCCGAACAGTTCCGTGGCCTCGCCCTTGGCGATCAGGGTCTGCTTGAGTTTCGCGATGGCGGCCAGCGCTTCATCCAGCAACAGCACGCGCATGTCGGGTTGCTTGATGCCAGTCTCGGCCAGCTGTTGTTCGTCATAGCCCTGCAGTAGACTCCAGGAGCGGGCATAGTCGCTGATAACCCGGGCCACGGCGTCGCCTTCCGCGGAAACCAGTCCCTGACTGGTCAGGGTGCGGCTCAAGAGGTCCAGGGCCTGCTCGAACTCGATACCGCGCTCGGCCAGGCGCCGCTGGTTGAGAGTGTAACCCTGGACCAGGTGGTCCTTGAGCACCCGGGTGGCCCACTGTCGAAATTGCACACCGCGCTGAGACTTGACTCGGTAGCCTACGGAAATGATGACATCGAGGTTGTAGTAGTCGATCTGGTAGGTCTTGCCGTCTGCGGCAGTTGTTGCATTTTTTGCAACAACTGCCTCCCGCTGGAGTTCGCCCTCGTTGAACACGTTGCGAAGATGGCGGGAGATGACCGACTTGTCGCGCTCGAACAATGCCGTCATCTGGTCCAAGCTCAGCCACGCCGTATCCCGCTCCAGCGCCACCTCCAACTGAGCGCTGCCATCCTGGCTGGTGAATATCTGTACTTGTAGATCACTCATGGCTTCAGAATGTCACTGAACCAGCTGCCGTCAGCCTGTAACCGACAGTGTTGGGAATAGCCATATCCATTACTCCTCTCAGTGATAGTCACACACTTCCACCTCAAAGGCATCGCCATCATCGAATCAATTGCGTCCGGGATGAAGCCCGCCTCATTGAGGATCGGGGCCGCGGGGCGCAGCCCGGAACAGGCAGACACAAAAAAGCCCTGTAAAAACAGGGCCTTATCGGACGTTTCAGGACTTTCTCGGACCTTCCTGGACGATTCAAATGGTGCCGAAGGCGGGACTTGAACCCGCACGAGCAATGCCCACTACCCCCTCAAGATAGCGTGTCTACCAATTCCACCACTTCGGCAATAAAACAATATTGACCTGCTAGTCCTGCAGGTCGTCTTCCAGTTGCGGCAGCTCGTCGCCGACGGGCTCCGCTGTCGGGGCGGCATTATCCACTACCGGGACATCGGAATCCAGCCTCCGGTCAACGCGCTCCTCGGAGGTCGGTATGACCAGGCCCAGGTCATCGTCGGCCGGGCGGGTCTTCTGTGTCGCCAGCAGGGCAAGGCCAAAGCTGCTGACAAAAAACAGCACTACCAGCCAGGCGGTCGCCCGGGTCAGCACGTTGGTGCTGCCGGCGCTGCCAAACAGGGTCTGGGATGCGCCCGCGCCGAATGAGGCGCCGACGTCGGCGCCCTTGCCCTGCTGCAACATGACCAGGCCGATGATGGCCAGGGCAACCAGCAGATGGACTACCAGGATTATCTGTTCCATAAAACCATGTGCCCCGCGGGGCCCTCATTCATTCTGTTGCCACCTTGCAGTGGCGTTTAGCCGGCGGCCGCTATGATCTGCCGGAATTCCTCGGCATCCAGGGACGCCCCGCCCACCAGGGCGCCATCTATGTCCTGCTGACCAAACAAGGCCGACGCGTTGGCGGCTTTTACGCTGCCGCCGTAGAGCAGGCGGACGCGCTCGGGTATCACGCCCTCGCATTGCACCAGTTCCTTGCGGATAAAGGCGTGCATCTGCTGGGCCTGTTCCGGGGTCGCGGTCAGGCCGGTACCGATGGCCCAGACCGGCTCATAAGCGATCACTATATCCGTCAGGCTGGCCTGCTCCGCCAGCGCCGCGTGCAATTGCGAGGCCACCACCAGCTGGGCCTCACCCGCTTCACGTTCTTCCTGTGTTTCGCCCACACACAACACCACGCGCAAACCCGCAGCCAGTGCCGCAGCCAGCTTGGCCGCTACCAGGCCATCGGACTCGGCATGGTACTGGCGCCGTTCCGAATGTCCCAGAATCACCCAGCGGCAGCCCAGGTCCACCAGCATCCCGGCCGACACCTCGCCGGTGTAGGCACCGGAGCGCATGTGGCTGCAGTCCTGGGCGCCCACCGCTATTGACGACGGTTCGCACACGTCCACGGCCTGCTGCAGATGGACAAAGGCGGGACAAACCACGACTTCTGCCGCCGACTCCTGCTCAGGGCGGATGAGAGCGTCAAGCAGTTGCCCGACACTGGCCCGGGAACCGTGCATTTTCCAGTTACCCATGACGAGTGGACGACGCATCAGCAAACCCCGGCGGCGAAACGGGCCGCAATATTACCCAAGTTATGTATTACTTACAAGGCGCGCGGCCGCTACCACGGCAGGGTCCAGCGCCCCACTTATCTGCCCCTCAGGCACCGGCCAGCGCGGCCTCGACCTGGCCCGCCAGGTCGCCGCACAACTGCCTGACCTCGGCGGCGTCCTCGCCCTCGACCATCACCCTGACGAGTGGTTCAGTCCCCGAGGGACGCAGCAACACCCGGCCGCGGCTGCCCAGCTGGCGCTCCACCGCCGCTACCGCGTCGTTGACGGCGGGCAGTTCTGTCAGTTCAAACTTGCCCACCATCGGTACATTGATCATGGTCTGCGGACACTTGCGCATGCCGGCGCGCAGTTCCGCCAGGCTGCGCCCGGATTCCTGCATCGCCACCAGCACCTGCAGGGAGGCGACAATGCCGTCCCCGGTCGTGGTGAGGTCGGCGCAGATGATGTGGCCGGAGGATTCGCCGCCCAGGCGCCAGCCCTGGGCCTCCATCATCTCTTTTACGTAGCGGTCGCCGACCCTGGCGCGAACCAATTCCAGGCCGATGTCGCGCAGGGCCAGCTCCAGTCCCAGGTTGGACATCAGCGTGCCGACCACACCGGCCTCGGCTTCGCCGCGGGCGAGCCTGTGGGCGGCGATGATAAACAGCAGCTCATCCCCGTCCACCAGCGAGCCGTCGCTATCCACAAACAACACCCGATCGCCGTCGCCGTCGTAGGCGATACCCAGGTCTGCCCCGCTGTCCTGTACCAGCCGGGACAGCGCGGCGGTATCGGTGGAGCCGACGCCCTGGTTGATATTGAAGCCGTCGGGCGTGACCCCCAGCGGCACAACATCGGCACCCAGTTCCGCCAGCACATTGGGGGCGATGTGGTAGGTGGCGCCGTTGGCGCAGTCGACGGCGATGCGCATGCCGCGCAGGCTGAAGTGTTCCGGTGCCGTGGACTTGCAGTATTCGATGTAGCGCCCCGCAGCGTCGGCAATACGCACGACCTTGCCGATGTCACGGGATTGCGCCACCTCCAGCCGGCAATCCAGCTCCTGCTCAATGGCGTGCTCGACATCGTCGGGCAATTTGGAGCCGGCAGCCGAAAAGAACTTGATGCCATTGTGAAAGAAGGGGTTGTGGGAGGCACTGATCACGATCCCCGCCACTGCATTCTGGGTGCGGGTCATCAGCGCCACCGCCGGCGTGGGCATGGGGCCCAGCAGTTTGACATCGACCCCGGCCGCCACCAGCCCGGCCTGCAGCGCAGATTCAAACATGTAACCGGAGACGCGGGTATCCTTGCCGATGATAACGGTGTTGTGGCCGCCGTTGTGCCCCTGGCGGGCGAATACCCGGCCGCTTGCCCAGCCCAGCTTGAGCATGAAATCCGGGGTGATCGGGGCCTCACCTACCGTGCCGCGAATGCCGTCTGTGCCAAAATAGCGCCTTGTCATTGTTGTTCCCATTCTGTCATGGCCGTCCACATCGCCAGCACATCCATGGTTTCGAGTACATCGTGCACCCGGATTATCGCGGCGCCACGCTGGGCCGCCAGCAACGCCAGCGCCAGGCTCGCCGGCAGGCGCTGCTCTACATCGCGCCCCAACAGCTTGCCTATCATTGACTTGCGCGACAAGCCTGCCAGCAGCGGCAGGCCCTCCTGCGCCAGCTCCGGCAACCGCTGTAGCAGCTGAAAGTTGTGGGCCACGGTCTTGCCAAAGCCGAAGCCGGGGTCCAGCAGCAACTTGCCCCGGGCAATGCCGGCGGCCTCGCAGGCCGCCACCCGGCTGGCCAGGTAGTCGCGCACCTCGGTGACCACATCCTGGTAGACCGGTGCCTGTTGCATGGTACCGGGCTGGCCCTGCATGTGCATCAGGCAGACCGGCAAGCCGCTGGCTGCCGCTGCCGCCAGCGCGCCGTCGACGCCCAGCGCCCGTACATCGTTGATCAGGCCGGCGCCCGCCGCCGCGGCTGCCCGCATCAGTGCCGGCGAACTGGTATCCACGGAAATGATCACGTCCAGTTCGGCGGCGATACGCTCCACCAGCGGCAGCACCCGGTCCTGCTCCTGCTGCGCCGATACCGGGGCGGCACCCGGGCGGGTGGATTCACCGCCGACATCGAGAATGCTCGCACCCTGCTCACAGAGCTGGCGGGCCCGCGCCAGCGCGCGGTCCAGATCCAGCCGCTCACCGCGGTACAGGGTCCCGCCATCAGAGAAGGAGTCGGGGGTAGTATTGATGATGCCCATGACGCGGGGGCGGGAGAGGTCCAGCAAACGCCCGGCACAATCCAGTACCGGGCGGGCGGGCGGCGTCATATCAGGGCGAGGCCGGTCAGTGTTCGCCCGCGGGGCCGCCTATGGGACTGGCGACGTCTTCCTTGCTTTTGTCATCCTTGTCCCCGCTGCTGGCGTGAGCATCTGTCTTGTCGCCGCCGCCTGCGCTACCGTCCCAGTCACTGGGTTCACGCGGTTTGCGGCCGGACATGATGTCGTCGATCTGGTCCGCGTCGATGGTTTCGTACAGCATCAGCGCCTCGGCCATCGCATGCAGCTTGTCCTGATTTTCCTCCAGGAGGCGCCGCGAGGTGTCGTAGCACTCGTCGATGATGCGCCGGACCTCCTCGTCGATCTGCTTCGCGGTCTCGCCGGATATCGCCTTGGCCGCATGCCCTGCGGAACGGCCCAGGAACACCTCCTCATCCGACTCGTCGTACATCAGCGGCCCCATTTTTTCCGACAGGCCCCACTTGGTTACCATCTTGCGGGCAATTTCAGTGGCGCGCTGAATGTCGTTGGCCGCACCGGTGGTCACGCCGTCCTTGCCCAACGTCATTTCCTCGGCAATACGGCCACCGAACAGGCTGCAGATCTGGCTGATGATATGGCGTCGGCTGTGGCTGTAGCGGTCTTCCTCCGGCAGGAACATGGTCACGCCCAGGGCGCGCCCGCGGGGAATGATGCTGACCTTGTAGACCGGGTCGTGCTCGGGCACCAGCCGGCCGACGATGGCATGGCCGGCCTCGTGGTAGGCGGTATTGCGCTTCTCGTCCTCGGACATGACCATGGATTTGCGCTCGGCGCCCATCATGATCTTGTCCTTGGCCTGTTCGAACTGGTTCATGCCCACGGTGCGCACCCCGCTGCGGGCGGCCACCAGGGCGGCCTCGTTCACCAGGTTGGCAAGGTCCGCGCCGGAGAACCCGGGGGTACCGCGGGCAATCTTGGAGGGCACCACATCCTCGGCCAGCGGCACCTTGCGCATGTGTACTTTCAGGATCTGTTCGCGGCCGCGAATATCGGGCAGCCCCACCACCACCTGGCGGTCGAAGCGGCCCGGGCGCAGCAGCGCCGGATCCAGCACATCGGGACGGTTGGTGGCGGCAATCACGATCACGCCATCATTGACTTCGAAGCCGTCCATTTCCACCAGCAACTGGTTCAGGGTCTGTTCGCGCTCATCGTGACCACCGCCCAGGCCGGCCCCGCGATGGCGGCCGACGGCGTCGATCTCGTCGATGAAGATGATGCAGGGCGCCTGCTTCTTGGCCTGGTCGAACATGTCCCGTACCCGGGAGGCGCCCACGCCGACGAACATCTCGACGAAGTCGGAGCCGGAAATGGAGAAGAACGGGACCTTGGCCTCGCCGGCAATCGCCTTGGCCAGCAGGGTTTTACCGGTACCGGGCTGGCCCACCATCAGTACGCCGCGCGGAATGCGGCCGCCGAGTTTCTGGAAGCGGCTGGGGTCGCGCAGGAATTCCACCAGTTCCTGGACATCCTCCTTGGCCTCATCCACGCCGGCCACGTCCGCAAAGGTGGTGGTGATCTGGTCTTCGCCCAGCAGCCGCGCCTTGCTCTTGCCAAAGCTCATCGGCCCGCCCCGGCCACCGGCGCCACCCTGCATCTGGCGCATGAAGAACATGAAGACGGCGATGATGATGAGGATCGGGAAACTGGCCACCAGCAGCTGGGTCCACACGCTCTGCTGCTCGGGCTTGCGCCCGATCACCTCGACGTTGTGCTGCAGCAGATCGTCGATCAGCTTGGGATCTTCCACCATCGGCCGGATGGTTTCAAAACGGGACCCATCAAAGCGCTCGCCGTTGATGGTGAGGCCGTCCACCACCACTTTCTTGATCTGGTCGTTCTGGATTTCCTCGATAAAATCAGAATAGCCCACCTGCTGGGTGGGACTCTGCATGTTGAAATTGTTGAATACCGACAGCAGAACCGCCGCAATCACCAGCCATAACAATAAATTTTTTGCCATATCATTCAACGCTGCTTCCTCACCATAAGGCCACCCGCTGCGGGTGGGCGTGACAGCATCTTGCTCCTGTAGTATAGCCGGATATCAGCCGCGCTCTGTGCGGGGCCACATATTGCTGCAAACAAAGACTTCCAATGTACTATAGATGGGCCTGTCGCTCCATGTTTCAAGCCCCCTCGAACGCTCGGGCGACGATATACACCTCCCGTGACCGCGGCCGCGAGGCCTTGGGCTTGCGCGTCAAAACCTTGCCGAAGCTGCTCTTCGCATCGCGAAACAGCGGTTCGAAACCCTCCCCTGGAACACCTTGGCCACAAATGAGCCGCCCGGTGCCAGCACCCGCCGCGCCATGTCCAGCGCCAACTCCACCAGGTATATAGACCGGGGTTGGTCCACTGCGTTCACTCCGCTCATATTGGGCGCGATATCGGAGATCACCACATCCACCGGCCGCGGGCCCACCGCCTGCAGGATCTGCTTAAACACGGCCTCGCCGGTAAAGTCCCCCTGGATGAATTCCACCCCCTCGAGGCTGTCCATCGGCAGGATATCCGAGGCAATCACCCTTCCGCTGCGCCCCACCAGGCGGGCCGCCACCTGGGACCAGCCGCCCGGGGCGCTGCCCAGGTCCAGCACTGTCATGCCCGGCTTGATCAAACGGTCTTTTTCCTGCAATTCCAATAACTTGTAGCAGGCCCGCGAGCGGTAGCCCTCGCGCTGCGCCCGCTGCACGTAGGGGTCATCTCGGTGTTCCTTCAACCAGGCCCTGCTGGAGGCTGTCTTTTTGGCCATTGCTGCCCTTCCATTGCCGGCGCCATGGCCGCTGCTATGCCGGGAGCGCCGGCTTGTGTAGACTACGCGCCCCCGAAAACGGCTATTGTACCGTGGAACCCCTATGAACAAGAAAGCCATCCAGGACAACAAACAACTGCGCGCGATCGGCCACAAGCTGAACCCCGTTGTCACTATCGCCGGCAACGGGCTCAGCGAGACCGTGCTGCAGGAGATCGAGCGCGCCCTGCAGGACCACGAGCTGATCAAGGTCAAGCTCGCCGTGGGCGATCGCGACACCCGCAGCGCGCTGACCGCCGAACTGTGCGAGCGCACCGGCGCCGAACTGGTACAGAGTATCGGCAATGTAGCGCTGATCATGAGACGGGCAAAACAACCCGATCCGCGCCTGTCGAACCTGATGCGGTTACTGTAAGCTGGCAGTCCTGCGCCCGGCACCAGCGGGGCGTACCCGGTCGGCTGGCAGAATCTGGATATGGGCGAATTGCTGGAGTTTCCGTCGCAGCGGGCACAGGGCCTGGCCTACCTGGACCGGGAACTGCGCAAGCTGCTGGCCGCGCGGGGCGCCGATCAGGCGCTGATCGACTTTGCCGCCAGCCAGCTCACCGGTATCTATGCCGAATTGAGCGAATCCGAGCACTACAGCTTTGCGATCGAGTTGCCTGCCGGCCTGCCGGAAGCGGAGCGGGACGCGCTCTACCGGCAGATCAACGACGGCCTGGCCGGCCTGCGCCGGGAAAACCATGCCCTGATGATCCGGCTGGTGGCGCGCCTGGTCCTCACCGAACTGCGGCTGTTCCAGCACGAGCGGCCCGATTAGTGCTGGCATAGGGTGCGTTGACGAAGGAAACGCACCGGATACGGCCCGAAAGCGTGGCCCATGGTGCGCTTCCTTCGTCAGCACACCCTATGGAGTTTGGGCATGCGGCCTTCGTCAGCACACCCTATGGAGTTTGGGCATGCGGAAAGAGGTGAACAAGGCTTAAGTAAGTGCCATTCCGACCAGCACCCGTCAGATGTGGTGCACCTTGTCGATTTCGTACTCAATGTCACCCGCCGGCGCCCGCACCACCACGATATCGCCCTCTTCCTTGCCGATCAGGGCACGGGCTATCGGGGAGCTGACCGAGACCAGGTTGTTCTTCACGTCGGCCTCATCGTCGCCGACGATGCGGTAGCTCACGGTGGCGTCGGTTTCCACATTCACCAGGTCGATAGTGGTGCCAAAGATCACCTTGCCGCTGGGGCGATAGTGGTCACGTCGATGACCTGGGCGTTGGCCAGCTTGTTCTCGATGTCGATGATGCGGCCTTCGATAAAGCTCTGCTGCTCGCGGGCGGCGTGGTACTCGGCGTTTTCCTTCAGGTCACCGTGTTCACGCGCGTCGGCAATGGCCTGGCTCACCCGGGGCCGGTCCACCCGCTTGAGACGCTCCAGTTCCGTCCGCAGCATCTGCTCGCCACTGACTGTCATGGGCACTTTGCTCATACGCCGATACTCCTGTGCAGGTCCTGCAACCTGCGCACTGTCTTGTCTGTTTCCAGCTTCAGGGCCATGCACATTGCCTCGGCCGCTGCCAGGGTGGTGGTGTAGAACACGCGGTGTTGCTCCGCACTGGCACGTATCGGGGCCGAATCAGTCGTGGCACGGCGACCTTCGGTGGTGTTGATGATCAGGTGCGCTTCGTCGTTCTTGATCATATCAACAATGTGCGGGCGTCCTTCAAGTACTTTGTTGACCCGCCGCACTTCCAGGCCGGCGGCCTCCAGCGCATTGGCCGTGCCGTTGGTGGCGGCCAGGCTAAAGCCCAGCTCGACCAGCTGACGGGCCACCAGCACCGCGCCCGGCTTGTCGACATCGCGCACGCTGATCAATGCGGTACCGCTGCGCGGCGGCGGCTCGCCGGCGCCCAGCTGGGCCTTGGCAAAGGCGCCGGCAAAGCTGTCGCCGGTGCCCATCACCTCGCCGGTGGAGCGCATCTCCGGTCCCAGGATGGGATCCACCCCGGGAAACTTGTTGAACGGCATCACCGCCTCTTTCACCGAATAATAGGGTGGAATGATTTCCCGGGTAAAGCCCTGCTGCGCCAGGGTCTGCCCGGCCATGCAGCGGGCGGCCACCTTGGCCAGGGAGACGCCGATGCACTTGGATACGAAGGGCACCGTGCGCGATGCCCGCGGGTTGACCTCGATCACGTAGATCTCGCCATCCTGCCAGGCCAGTTGCACGTTCATCAGGCCGACGACGCCCAGTTCCAGCGCCATCTGCCGCACCTGTTCGCGCATGGCATCCTGCACGTCGGCGGCCAGAT
This sequence comes from Kineobactrum salinum, assembly GCF_010669285.1. Classification (GTDB taxonomy): domain Bacteria; phylum Pseudomonadota; class Gammaproteobacteria; order Pseudomonadales; family Halieaceae; genus Kineobactrum; species Kineobactrum salinum. Next base: position 1,412,345 of record NZ_CP048711.1, read on the forward strand.
TGTAGGGTGGCAGGGAACAGGCGGAGTCGCCGGAGTGAACCCCGGCCTGCTCGATATGCTGCATGATGGCACCGATCACCACCTGTTCGCCGTCGCTGACCGCGTCGATATCCACTTCGATGGCCGCGCTTAAGAAGCTGTCCAGCAGCACCGGCGCGTCGTTGGACACGTGCACCGCGTCGCGCATGTAGCGCAGCAGGTCCTCCTCGCGGTAGACGATTTCCATCGCCCGGCCACCCAGCACATAGGAGGGGCGCACTACCAGCGGATAGCCGATGCGGGATGCCGCCTCAATGGCCTCGTCGATGCTGCGCACGGTGATGTTGGCGGGCTGCTTCAGGCCCAGCTTCTGGATCATGCGCTGGAAGCGCTCGCGGTCCTCGGCGCGGTCGATCGCGTCCGGGGTGGTGCCGATGATCGGCACGCCGTGGGCCTCCAGGTCCCGGGCCAGTTTCAGCGGCGTCTGGCCGCCAAACTGGACGATCACGCCGACCGGCTGCTCCAGGTCGATGATCTCCAGCACGTCCTCCAGCGTGACCGGCTCGAAATAGAGCCGGTCCGAGGTGTCGTAGTCGGTGGACACCGTCTCCGGGTTGCAGTTGATCATGATGGTTTCGTAGCCGTCTTCGCGCATGGCAAGCGCCGCGTGCACACAGCAGTAATCAAACTCGATACCCTGGCCGATGCGGTTGGGGCCGCCGCCGATCACCAGGATCTTGTCACGGCTGGAAGCATCCGCCTCGCACTCCTCCTCGTAGGTCGAGTACATGTAGGCGGTCGCGGAGGCAAATTCGGCGGCGCAGGTATCCACCCGCTTGTACACCGGGCGCACTCCCAGCGCCTGGCGGTGCTGGCGCAGGTCAGCCTCCTCCACGCCCAGCAACACGGCCAGCCGCGCGTCGGAGAAGCCCTTGCGCTTGAGCCGGAACATGCGCTCGCGGTCGATATCCGCCAGCGCGACCGGCTTTAGCGCATCCTCGGTGGCAATCAGGTCCTGGATCTGCACCAGGAACCAGGGGTCGACGCCGGAGTAGCGGTAGACTTCATCCACACTCATGCCGGCGCGGAACGCATCGCCGATGTACCAGAGGCGGTCCTCGGCGGGCGTGGTCAGCTCGGCAATCAATTCGACGCGGACCTCCGGATCCTCGACATCCAGCTTGTGCTCGAAGCCGGCAGAGCCCACCTCCAGCCCGCGCATCGCCTTCTGCAGTGACTCCTGGAAGGTACGGCCGATGGCCATGACCTCGCCCACCGATTTCATCTGGGTGGTCAGGCGCGGGTCCGCGGCGGCGAACTTCTCGAATGCGAAGCGCGGTATCTTGGTGACGACATAGTCGATGGAGGGCTCGAATGACGCCGGGGTACTGCCGCCGGTAATATCGTTTTGCAGCTCGTCGAGGGTGTAGCCGATGGCCAGCTTGGCCGCCACCTTGGCAATCGGGAAGCCGGTGGCCTTGGAGGCCAGCGCGGAAGAGCGCGACACCCGCGGGTTCATCTCGATGATGACCATGCGGCCGGTTTTCGGGTCTATCCCGAACTGGACGTTGGAACCGCCGGTCTCGACGCCGATCTCACGCAGCACCGCCAGCGAGGCGTTGCGCATGATCTGGTATTCCTTGTCGGTCAGGGTCTGGGCCGGCGCCACGGTGATGGAGTCGCCGGTGTGCACCCCCATCGCGTCGAAGTTCTCGATCGCGCAGACGATTATGCAGTTGTCCTTCTTGTCCCGCACCACCTCCATCTCGAACTCTTTCCAGCCGATCAGGGATTCATCGATCAGCAGTTCCTTGGTGGGCGACAGGTCCAGGCCGCGGGTGCAGATCTGCTCGAACTCGTCGCGGTTGTAGGCGATGCCGCCACCGGAGCCGCCCATCGTGAAAGAGGGTCTGATAATGCAGGGAAAGCCGATCTGGTCCAACACCTGGAAGGCCTCTTCCATGCTGTGGGCCAGCGCGGCGCGCGGCGTTTCCAGGCCGATACGCTTCATCGCCTGGTCGAACAGCTGGCGGTCCTCGGCCTTGTCGATGGCCTCCTTGGTGGCCCCGATCATCTCCACCCCGTACTGTTCCAGCACACCCTCGCGGGCCAGGTCCAGGGCACAGTTCAGCGCGGTCTGGCCGCCCATGGTGGGCAACAGCGCATCGGGCCGCTCGGCCTCGATGATGCGCGCCACCGTCTGCCAGACAATGGGCTCGATATAGGTGGCGTCCGCCATGGCCGGATCGGTCATGATGGTGGCCGGGTTGGAGTTGACCAGGATGACCCGATAGCCCTCCTCGCGCAGTGCCTTGCAGGCCTGGGCGCCGGAATAGTCGAATTCGCAGGCCTGGCCGATGACGATGGGGCCGGCGCCGAGAATCAGGATGCTTTGTATATCAGTTCTCTTGGGCATGGCTAATCAGTGTTTCCCGGCTCTGGCTGCTATCAGCTCGATGAAGTGATCAAACAGGGGCGCGACGTCGTGGGGCCCGGGGCTCGCTTCCGGATGGCCCTGGAAGCTGAAGGCGGCCTTGTCGGTGCGGTGTATGCCCTGCAGGGTGCCGTCGAACAGGGATTTGTGGGTCACCCGCAGCGTCGCCGGCAGGCCGGCCTCGTCCACCGCAAAACCGTGGTTCTGGCTGGTGATCATCACAGTGCCGTCGGCCAGGTTCTGCACCGGGTGGTTGGCGCCGTGGTGGCCGTGGCCCATCTTCACGGTGCGGGCGCCACTGGCCAGCCCCAGCAGCTGGTGCCCCAGGCAGATGCCGAACACCGGCACATCCGTCTCCAGCAGCTCCTTGATGGCCGTGATCGCATAATCACAGGGCTCCGGATCGCCGGGGCCATTGGACAGGAACACACCGTCGGGCTGCAGCGCCAGCACCTCGGCAGCCGGCATCTGTGCCGGCACGACCGTGACGCGGCAGCCGCGGTCCACCAGCATCCGCAGGATATTGCGCTTGATGCCGTAATCATACGCCACCACGTGCCAGCGCAGTTCCGCCGCGGCCCGCTCACTGTGGCCGCTGCCATGCTGCCAGCTGCCCTCGGTCCAGCAATAGGACTCCTTCACCGAGACTTCCCGCGCCAGATCCATGCCCTTGAGGCCGGCAAAGCCGCGCGCGTGAGCCAGTGCTGCCGCTTCGTCGATATCGGCACCGGCCATCAGGCAGCCGTTCTGGGCCCCTTGTCCCGGAGGATGCGGGTCAGGCGGCGGGTATCGATATCGGCGATGGCGACTACGTTGCGGCGCTGCAGATAACTCTGGAGATCTTCCTGGTTGCGGTAGTTGCTGGCCAGCAGCGGCAGGTCGCGGATCACCAGGCCCGCCGCCCAGATGGTGCCGGACTCCTCGTCCTCGGTATTGGTGCCGGTATTGCCGATATGGGGATAGGTCAGGGTGACGATCTGGCGGGCGTAGGAGGGATCGGTGAGGATTTCCTGGTAGCCGGTCATGGCGGTATTGAATACCACCTCGCCGACGGAGATGCCGTCAGCGCCTATCGCCACACCTTTGAAAACGGTGCCATCTTCAAGGGCCAACAGGGCTGGACTGGACAAGTACACCTCCAAGAATCAGCGGCAAACCTTTGCTGCGGGCGCCCGAAAAAAAGCGAGATGGGAAGACCACATCTCGCTGTTTTTCATAGAATCAGCTCTGGTTACTCACAGGAACACACGGTGCCCGGGGCGCGGTCCGGGCCAGTGAAATCTGACGCGGAATTGTAGGGGATCGCCTTGCCGCTGTCCAGCGAAGCCACGTGCTGCCGGTGATATACACACAATCCACAAAAGCGGTTGCTTGTCGGCGCCAGCTTCCTATGATGCCATTGTTAGTCCTTTGCTCACGAGACCCCTGCATGTGCCGCACCGCGCACCGGGCCGGGCCCCAATCCGGATGCCGGATCCTCCTCCCGGTCGAGACCCCGCCGTGACCTCCTCCCGCCTGTCCCGGGGTCAGTTGACGGTGCTGATCCTCGCCCTGATGGCAACCGGTATCGGTCAATCGCTGGTGTTCGCGATTCTGGCGCCGCTGGGCCGTGAGGTCGCGCTGGGAGAATTGCAGATCACCTCCATCATCGCCAGTTCCTCGCTGGTATTCGCGCTGGCGGCGCCGGTCTGGGGCAGGTTCAGCGACCGGGTGGGGCGCAAGCCGGTCATCATTACCGGCCTGCTGGGCTACACCATCGGCACCCTGCTGTTCGCCAGCGTGTTCCACCTCGGCCTGCTGGGAGTGGTCAGTGGTCTGTCGCTGTGGGGCCTGCTGTTGCTGGCACGCTGCAGCCAGACCCTGGTGATGTCAGCCACCAACCCTGCCAGTGCCGCCTATGCCGCCGACCACAGCACCAGCGAACAGCGTACCCGCACCATGGCCCGCCTCGGCACCGCCAACAGCATGGGCACCATTTTGGGTCCCGCCGTCAGCGGGGTGCTGGCAACGCTGGGGCTGCTGGCACCGCTGTACTTCGCCGGCGGCCTGGCGGCCCTGGCTGCGCTGCTGGTGTGGCGCCAGCTGCCGCCCACACCCAAGCGGGAGCTGGGCCAGCACCACAGCCGGGTGCGCCTGCGCATGTATGACCGGCGGGTTGTCCACCTGCTGGCCAGTGGCGTGGGGCTGTTCATCGGTTTTTCCGCCATTCAGCAGACGCTGGGCTTCCAGCTGCAGGACAAGCTGGCACTGAGCGGCATCCAGACCGCACAGATGACCGGCGCTGCGCTGATGATCTCGGCCAGTTTCACGCTGTTGGTACAACTGACCCTGATGCAGCGGCTCAAGCTGCGGCCCACCCAGTTCGTGCGCCTGGGGTTACTGGCCCTGCTGTGTGGGGCCGCCCTGCTGGCGGGGACTTCGCGACTGCCGCTGCTGGCGGCCGGCATGGCCTTCCTCGGCACCGGCCTCGGACTGTGCATGCCGGCCATCTCGGCCGGTGCCTCGCTGGCAGTCAACCCGGAAGAGCAGGGTGCGGTCGCGGGACTGGTCAGCGCCTGTCCCGCCATCGGCTTCGTGGTGGGACCAATCTGTGCCGGGGCGCTGTACCAGGTGCATGGCCCGCTGGCCCCGCTGTTCAGCGCTGTGGTGTTCTTCCTCGTCCTGGTGATGCTGGCGCTGCACGAGGGCCGGCAGCGAAGCGCCTGAGAATTCGGCCAGCATTCGGCGCTGCATCCGCGTACAATTACGCGGGGCGGGCCCCGCCCAGCCGCGCCCGCTCCTGCAACCCATGGGTTTGAAGCATGACCACGCAAACACATGTGCCGTTCACCATTGTACTTGCCCTCGCGGCAACGCTGATGATCGGCCCCTTCTCCATCGACACCTATCTGCCGGCATTTCCGCTGATGGCGGACAGCCTGGGGGTGGACATTCACGCGGTGTCGCTGAGCATCTCGGTGTACATTTTTAGCCTGGCCATCGGCCAGCTGGTGGGCGGGCCGATGTCAGATCATTTCGGCCGCCGGGGAGTATTGATCGGTGGACTCCTGCTGTTTGCCGGAGCCAGTTTCGGCCTGGCCTTTTCCCAGAGTCTGAACGCACTGTTGCTGGGGCGCGCGCTGCAGGCCTTTGGCGCGGGCTGGGCAGTGGTCTCGGTGCCGGCGCTGGTGCGCGACCGGGTGCGCGGCCAGCAGGCCGCCAAACTGTTTTCCATGATCGGGCTGGTGATGATCGTGGCGCCGGGAATTGCCCCCGGCATCGGCAGCCTGCTGCTGCGACTGGGCTCCTGGGAAATCATTTTCGTGTTTCTGGGACTGTACGCGCTGGCGGTAATCCCGCTGTTGCTGGTCACTGTGTTCCGCGGCCCCCGGCCTCCGGCGCCGGTGCGCGACGCTGCCGGTCCGGGGGTGCTGGCACGGTACCACGCCGTACTGAAGACCACGCCGGCCCTGCCCTTCATCGGCTGGCAGGCGGCGACGTTTTCGGGGCTGGTCCTGTTTGTGACCTATGCCTCTTATATCTACCAGATACACTTCGGGCAGTCCAAGGACGCCTTTGCATTGCTGTTTGCGCTGAACATCGTAGCGATGTTCAGTTTCAATCTGTTGAATCGCGTGCTGCTCAGTTACGTCACCTCGCTGCGTATTCTGCAAGCCGCGACCGTGGCACAGGCCGCCGGCATGGTCGGGCTGCTGTTCAGCGCGACGCTGGACCTGCCGCTGGCGGCCTTCGTGGTCTCGATGATGCTGTATGCCGGCTCGCTGGGGGCAATGTCACCCAACAACAATGCCTGTTTCCTGGAACACTTCAGTGGCAACAGCGGTTCAGCCGCCGCGCTGATGGGAGCCACCACCTTCGGCATCAGCGGTCTGCTCAGCGGCCTGACCACGCTGCTGCCCCACACTCTGGTCACCATTGTGCTGAGCATGTCGGGCTGCGCGCTGGTCAGCTTCAGCTTTATGCTGTTGTCACTGCGCCGCCCGCGCTGAGTTAAAGGGCACCCCAGGCCGCGCGGTAGATTGCCAGTGCGTCGTCATGGCCGACCTCGCGCGGATTGTTGACCAGCAACCGCTGCTGCTGCATCGCGTCGCGCGCCAGCAGCTCCAGATCCTGTTCTGCCACACCCGCCTGCTGCAGGGTGGCCGGCAAGCCGATGGCCGCAATCAATTCCCGCAAAGCCTGCACCAGCGCCGCTGCCCGCGCCTCCCCGGAGCCCTGCGCGGCGGGTGCGACGATAGCCGCCAGTTCGGCATAGAGCTCCCAGGCTGTGGGCATATTGAATTCCAGCACCGCCGGCAATACCAGGGAATTGGTGAGGCCGTGGGGCAGGTGGTAGTGGCCACCCAGCGGATAGGCAAGCGCATGCACCGCCGCCACCGGGGCGTTGGCAAAGGCCTGGCCCGCCAGGCATGCCCCCAGCAACATCGCGCCGCGCGCGTCGCGATCGCCACCCCGATGCACGGCCGTATGGATATTGCCGCCCAGCAATTGCAATGCCTCCCGCGCCAGATTGTCGGACAACGGGTTCTTGCGAAGGCGGGAAGTGTAGGCCTCAATCGCATGTACCATCGCATCGATCCCGGTCATCGCAGTCACTGCCGCCGGCAGACCCAGGGTGAGATCGGCGTCCAGTACTGCCACGTCCGGCAACAACACCGCGCTGGAAATACCCGCCTTGGTGGTCTCGCCGGTGGTGACAACCGCCACCGGGGTCACTTCCGAGCCTGTGCCCGCCGTGGTGGGCACCAGCAGCAGCGGCAGGCGCCCGCCCCCGACCTGGTCTACGCCATACAGCTCCGGCAGGGACTGCGCTCCTGCCAGCAGCACCGCCACCACTTTGCCCACATCCATGGAGCTGCCGCCGCCCACCGCAATGACCCCGTCAACATCGGCGGCGCGCCCGGCCGCGGCGGCGGCCAGCACCGTCTCCTCGGGGGATCCTCTCGGACCTGGTCGAACAGGGTGGCCGTCAGTCCCGCCGCAGCCAGCGCCTCCACTACCGGTTGCACCAGGCCAATGGCGACCAGGCCGGGATCAGTGACCAGCAGTGGCTTCAGAACGCCGAGCCGCCGGCAGCTCTCGGCCAGGTTCAGCGCGCTGCCCGGCCCGCATTGCAAGTGACTCACCGTATTGAATTGAAAGGGCTGCATCGTCGGCTCCTACAGGGTCAAAATCACCTTGCCGCGGGCGCGGCGCTCCATCATGCACTGATAGGCCTCCCGGTATTCTTCGATGGGGAAGACATCGGTCACCACCGGCTTGAGCTTGCCTTCAGCGAACAATTTCCACAGGGTCTGGATGTTCTCCAGGTTGGCCTCGGGCTCCTCGGTCATGAAGCGCCCCCAGAATACGCCGACAATGGAGCAGCCCTTCAGCAGGGTCAGATTCAGCGGAATGCTGGGAATCGGCCCGCTGGCAAAGCCCACCACCAGGTAGCGCCCGTTCCAGGCCATGCTGCGCACGGCCGGCTCGGTGTAGTCTCCACCCACCGGGTCGTAGACCACGTCCACCCCCCTGCCGCCGGTCAACTCCTTGACCGCATCCTTGAGCGACACCTCGCTGTAATTGATCACCTCGTCCGCGCCCAGCTGCTTGCACAACGCCAGCTTTTCGTCGCTGCTGGCCGCGGCGATCACCCGGGCCCCCAGCAGCTTGCCCAGCTCCACCGCCGTGGTGCCGACACCGCCCGCCGCGCCCAGCACCAGCAAGGTTTCGCCGGGCTGGATATTGGCGCGCTGGCGCAGGGCGTACCAGGAGGTGAAATAGGTGACGCTGATACCGGCTGCCTGTTCAAAATCCAGCCCTTCGGGAATCGGAAACACCGAATTTTCCTGGGTCGCGACAGTCTGGCAGAAAGCACCGTGGGTACCGGTGGAAATCACCCTGTCACCGGGCTTGAAGCGGCTGACGGCGCTACCCACCTCCCGCACCACGCCGGCACACTCTCCGCCCGGCACAAACGGCAGCTCCGGTTTGGTCTGGTACTTGTTCTGGATGATCAGCACATCCGGGAAATTGAGGCCCGCTGCCTTGACGTCGATCAGCACCTCATCGGCGCCCAGCGGAGGCTCCGGCCAGTCCGTGACCAGCGCCAGTTTGTCGGGAAGCCCGTGCTCCCTGCATACCACTGCTTTCATGTTCTGCTCCTGTCAGCAAGACGGCCGCGGATTTGCGGCCCTGCTACCGTATCAAACGAAGACGGCGCCCGCAGGCGCCGCAGTGTACCGCAACGGTCTCACGCCACCTCGAACAGGCCGGCAGCACCCATGCCGCCTCCCACACACATCGTGACCACCACGTATTTGACCCCGCGACGTTTGCCCTCGATCAACGCGTGACCAATCATGCGCGAGCCGCTCATGCCATAGGGGTGGCCGAGGGAGATCGCACCGCCGCTGACGTTGAGCTTGTCATTGTCGATACCCAGCCGGTCCCGGCAGTACAGCACCTGCACGGCAAATGCCTCGTTCAGTTCCCACAGACCAATGTCATCGATCGTCAGGCCGTGCTGCTTGAGCAGTTTCGGCACTGCGAACACCGGGCCGATGCCCATTTCATCCGGTTCACAGCCAGCCACCGCAATTCCGCGGTAGATACCCAGCGGCTCCAGCCCCTCCCGTTCCGCCTCCCGGGCATCCATCAACAACTGCGCAGAGGAGCCGTCGGACAACTGGGAGGCGTTGCCGGCGGTAATGGTACCACCGTCGATAACGGTCTTCAGCCCGGCCAGTCCTTCCGCGGTAGTGGCGCGCAGCCCCTCGTCGGCGCTGACCGTCACTTCGGCCTCGGACTGCTCGCCGGTCTCCTTGTTGGCGACGATACGTGTACAGGTGACCGGCACCAGTTCGGCCTCATAACGACCCGCGGCATAGGCATCGGCAGTGCGCTGCTGGGACTGCAGCCCGTATTCATCCATCGCCTCGCGGCTGATACCGTAGCGCTTCGCGACCACCTCTGCCGTCTGCAGCATAGGCATGTGGATATCGGGGTGCATTGCCAACAGCTCATCGTCCACCATCCGGTGCAGGTTCATGTGCTCGTTCTGCACCAGGGAGATGGACTCCAGGCCGCCGCCGATCGCGCAGCTCATGCCGTCGTCGATAATCTGCTTGGCCGCTGTCGCCACTGCCATCAGCCCGGAGGAGCACTGGCGGTCCAAAGTCATGCCCGGCACCGTGACCGGCAGTCCGGCACGCAGCGCAATCTGGCGCGCAACATTGCTGCCGGTCGTGCCCTGCTGCAGCGCGCAGCCCATGATCACATCCTCCACCCGGGCCGGATCGATACCGGCACGGCTGACTACCTCGGCCACCGAGGCCGCCCCCAGGCTGGCGCCTGCCAGGTTGTTGAATCCGCCCCGGTAGGCCTTGCCGATGGGGGTCCGTGCGGTGGCGACAATCACTGCTTCTTTCATTTCAGTCTCCTTCAGGAGCGGCGCTATTGGCGTCCGCCTGGTCAATGGTCAATTGAATGACACGTACCTGGAGCTCCGTTCGGTGTGAGTGGCAATTGGGTGCCAATAGTCCGGTCACTGCTTCCGGAGAGTACTTTCGAGACACGCCGTGAACCCGTCCCTGGGGGCTCGGATGCGACATCCATGTCGCATACGGTCTCGAAAGTACTCTCCGGAAGCAGCGCCCTCACCTCGAAGCGAGCCCCAAGTAGGTGCCAATAGTCGAGTGTTATCAGTCTAGTGTGATACCCAGGCCGGCGGCGGCCTTCTCTATCATTTTCACACTCTGTTCAAAACCGGCCGCAAGCTCACGCTCGCCGGAACGGCTGCTGATCTGTTCCCAGTGGGCGGCGATGCCCTCGGGCGTCTGCTGCTCTGGCGGCAGCCAGACACTTTCTGTCTCGACCATGCGAGCCACCGCATAGGCTCCCGCACCGGCGGCCAGAATGGTGCGATTGGGCGCATCCTCACTGACCAGATAGAGCACCGCCGGCGTCACCGTCTCGGGGGTCAGCAGCTCAAAGGCCTGGTCCGGCAGCACGCCTTCGGTCATCCGGGTGGCCGCGGTAGGGCCAGCGCGTTGACCCGGATATCATACTTGGCGCCCTCCTGTACCAGGGTGTTCATCAGCCCGATCACTGCCATCTTCGCGGCGCCGTAGTTGCTCTGGCCGAAGTTGCCGTACAGGCCGCTGGAGGATGAGGTTACCACGATCCTGCCGTAGCCCTGGTCGCGCATGATCTCCCAGCAGGCCTTGGTGCAGTTGACAGTGCCCATCAGGTGCACTTCCAGCACCAGCCGGAAATCGTCCAGATTGCCCTTGACGAAGCTCTTGTCGCGCAGGATGCCGGCGTTGTTGATCAGGATGTCGACCCGGCCCCACTGGTCCACGGCCTGCCTGACCATGGACTCCACTTCCGCGTAGTTGGCCACGTTGGCGCCGTTGGCAATGGCCTCGCCACCGGCGGCCTCGATCTCCGCCACCACCGCGCGCGCAGCCTCGCTGGAGGCACCGGTGCCGTCCCTGGCACCGCCGAGGTCGTTGACCACCACTTTCGCGCCGCGGGCCGCCAGCGCGATCGCGTGGCAGCGCCCCAGGCCCTGGCCGGCACCGGTCACGATGGCCACCTTGCCGTCATAGCGAATTGTCATTGCATTACTCCTGTTTACTGAATATTTAGTCTGGCATGTCCGTTACTTTGAGTTCGCACCGACGGCAGGTCGGCGTCCTGGGAGGGCGCTGTCGAGACCGTTTGCGACATGGATGTCGCAACCGAGCCCCCATGGACGGGTTTACGGCGTGTCTCGACAGCGCCCTCCCAGGATGCCGACCGGGCTACGAAGTACCAAACCCCAAAATAACTGCTCCCGGTTCAGTCCGTCACCATCATGCCCAGCCATTCGGCGATCAGGGCCGGGGTTTCCTCGCCTTCAATTTCCACGGTAACCTCCTGCTTGATCAGGAAGCGATTGGCATCCTTCTGCTGCACGTCCAGTATCTCGATACGGGCCCGGACTCGCTTGCCGGCCCGTACCGGCGCCAGGAAACGTACTTTGTCGAAACCGTAGTTGATACCCATGACCGTATTCTCGGGCATGATGCCATTGCCCTCACAGAGCTTGACCAGCATGGACAGGGTCAGCAGGCCGTGGGCGATGGTGCCACCGAACGGGGTTTGCGCCGCCTTTTCCGGGTCAACATGAATAAACTGGTGATCCTCGGTGCAGTCGGCAAAGGTGTCGATCCGCTGCTGGTCCAGCGTGGACCACTCGCCGGGCTCGAAGCGGCGTCCCTTCTGCTTGAGCATGTCTGCCTTGGGTACAATCCTTTGGGCCATCGGTGACTCCCTGTATACAGATACTGGCGCTATTGCGGTGTGATGGCGGTGGTTCACCATCGGGCTGCCTGTGTTCAACCGTCACGAAATGTCGCATTCACTTCCGGCTCGCCGGAGTAGCGCCTCAATTCATGGCGCCCCACCACCATCCGGTGCACTGCATCCGGACCATCTGCCAGGCGCAGGGTGCGCTGGGCCATGTACAGGCCGGCCAGCGGCGTGTCCTGGGACATTCCCAATGCGCCGAACATCTGGATCGCCTCGTCGACGATGCGGATCGATATGTTGGGCACCGCGGTTTTGATCATGGAGATCCAGATCCGCGCTTCCTTGGGATCGACGTTGTCCATCATCCAGGCGGCTTTCAGGGTCAGTAACCGTGCCATTTCGATGTCCATGCGCGCATTGGCGACGATGTCGATATTGCCGCCCAGGCGCGCCAGCGGCTTGCCGAAGGCGGTGCGCGACACTGCCCGCTCGCACAGCAGGCCAAGCGCCTTCTCGGCGGCGCCGATGGCGCGCATGCAGTGGTGGATGCGGCCGGGGCCGAGCCGGCCCTGGGAGATCTCGAAGCCGCGCCCGGGCCCGAGGATCATGTTGTCCTTCGGTACCCGCACATTGCTGAAGCGCTGGTGCATATGGCCGTGGGGAGCATCGTCCATGGCGAATACCTGCATCGGGCGGATATTCTCCACCCCAGGGGTATCCATCGGCACCAGGATCTGGGACTGCTGCAGATGCCTGGGAGCCTGCGGGTCGGTCTTGACCATCACGATCATGATCTTGCAGCGCGGATCACCGGCGCCGGAAATATAGTGTTTCTCGCCATTGATGACCCACTCGTCGCCCTCCAGTACCGCGCTGGTACAGATATTGGTGGCGTCCGAAGAGGCGACCTCGGGCTCGCTCATCGCGTAGGCGGAGCGGATCTCGCCGGCCAGCAGCGGCTCCAGCCACTGCTGCTTCTGGGCTTCGCTGCCGTATTTGTGCAGCACTTCCATGTTGCCGGTATCCGGCGCCGCGCAGTTGAATACCTCGGCGGCGATATGGGACTTGCCCATCTCCTCGGCGAGGTAGGCGTACTCCACTGTACTCAGGCCGGAGCCGTGCTCGCCGCTGGTCAGGAAGAAATTCCACAGGCCCCGCGCGCGGGCCTCCCGCTTCAGGCCCTCCATGATCTCGGTCTGGCGCGCGGTGAACTGCCAGCGGCCACCGACCCCGATCTCAGCCAGGTACTCCGGCTCCAGTGGCAGTATTTCCCGCTCGATAAAACCTTTTAGCTCGGCCAGTAGCGGCTTTAATTTGTCACTGATTCCCAGATCCATAATGTTCTCGCTGTTGGCGGTGATGTGTGGATGGTGGCAGGCGGTAGGCTCAAAAACCGCCGAGGCGGGCGAAGCGGTCGAGATGGTAGTTATAGTCGCCGAAACTGTGCTGGGCAACCCGGGCCCGCTTGAGGAAAAAGCCGATGTCAAACTCGTCGGTCATGCCCACCCCGCCGTGCATCTGAATCGCCTCGTTGGTGGCGCGCTGGGCAACCTCGCAGAGCTTGGCCTTGGCCGCGCTGGCCAGCCGCGGCAGGTCGGGGTCCCGGTCATCGATCGCCTGCAGCGCCCGCAGTACTATGGAGCGCGCCAGTTCCAGTTCGGCAAACAGTTCCGCGGCGCGGTGCTGCAGCCCCTGGAAGGAGCCGATCACGCGGCCGAACTGCTTGCGTTCCTGCAGGAAGGCCACGGTACGTTCAAAGGCTTCGGTGGCAAGCCCCAGCAGCTCCGAGGCCAGGCCGATATTGACGATATCGAGGCAGTGGCTGAGCCCGTCCCAGGCCTGACCGGGCGTAGCCATGACCGCATCCGCGCCCAGCCGGACGTCGCTGAATCGCAGTGCGGCCACCCCGCGGGAATCCACCAGGCTGCGCGCTTCCAGCGTCAGGCCGGTGCTGGCAGCCGGCACCAGGAAGGCGCTGAGACCTGCGGTATCCCCGGGCTCACCGGCACTGCGGGCGATCACCACAAACCAGTCCGCCGCAAGCGCGTCCAGTACCAGACACTTCGTGCCATTGAGCACAAAGCCCTCGCCGTCGGCGCGGGCCGTCATGGCAGTATGCTCCGGCGCGTGGTGGGCGCCCTCCTGCAGCGCCAGCGAGACCAGTTGCTCGCCAGCCGCCAGCGCCGGCAGCAGCATCTGCTTCTGGGACTCGCTGCCCAGCTCATTGACCGCTGTCGCGCCCACCAGCACCGACGCCTGCAGCGGGGTGGGACTGAGGTTGCGCCCCACCTGCTCCAGCACCAGACCCAGGCCAGCGTAGCCATAGCCCAGGCCGCCATATTCCTCGGGAATCGCGATACCGGGCCAGCCCAGCTCCGCGATTTCGCGCCAAACCTGGCGCGAAAAGCCCAACTCATCACCCGTGTCGCGCAGTGCCCGCAACTGCGCCACACCTGCCTTCTCCGCCAGCAGTCCGGCAGCGGAATCCCTGAGCATCAGCTGTTCTTCGGTGAGTACCAATGCCATGGTATTTCTCCTCTTGCGGCTGGCCGGCCACACAGAGCCTGCCCCGCCGACCCTGTAGTCAGTCCGGCAGGCCCAGAACCCGCTTGGCGATAATGTTCAGCTGCACTTCGGTGGTGCCGCCCTCGATGGAGTTGCCCCTGGAGCGCAGCCAGTCGCGGCAAATCCTGCCATCGTCGTAGACTTCGCCCTCCCAGCCCAACGCCGGCTCGCCGCCGATGGCCATGTTCAGCTCATTGCGGCGCTTGTTCAGTTCGGTGCCGTAGTACTTGAAGATCGAGGAAGCGGCTCCCAGGCCGTGGCCGGCTTTGGCCTCGTCTCCGACCCGGCTCATGGTGGTTTCGAAGGCCAGCGAATCTAGCTGGTACTGGGCGATGCTGTGGCGCAGGATGCCGTTGGCCAGGCGCCCCGAAGGGTCGGTGCCGAAGGTCTGCAATGCGAGCTCTCCCAGGGACTTGCCAGTGGCCGCACCAAAACCCGAAATCATCTCGCGCTCGTGGGTGAGCAGGTATTTGGCAATGGTCCAGCCCCTGCCCTCTTCCCCCACCAGGTTGCGCTTGTCGGCCCTGACATTGTCGAAGAAGGTTTCACAGAAGGGAGATGAACCGCTGATCAGGCGGATCGGGCGGGTGGAGACCCCGGGACTGGCCATGTCGAACAGCAGAAAGCTGATGCCCTCGTGCTTGCTGCCGGTGTTGTCGGTGCGCACCAGACAGAAAATCCAGTCCGCCTTGTCGGCATAGGAGGTCCAGATCTTCTGGCCATTGACAATATAGTGGTCACCACCGTCCTCAGCCCGGGTCTGCAGGCTGGCCAGGTCCGAGCCGGCATTGGGTTCCGAATAGCCCTGGCACCAGCGGATTTCGCCGCGCACGATCGGCGGCAAATGTTCTCGCTTCTGCTCCTCGTTGCCGAACTTGAGCAGTGCCGGTCCCAGCATGGAAATCCCGAAACTGTCCAGTGGCAGGCGGGCGTTGATGCGCGCCATTTCCTGCTGCAGGACCTTCACCTCCTCCCTGGCAAGGCCTCCACCACCGTATTCCCGCGGCCAGTGGGGCACGGTCCAGCCGCGCTCGGCCATGCGGTCGCACCAGAGCTTCTGGTCCGGATGACTGATCTCGGGCTTGCGTCCACCATTGTAGAGATCCTCAAAGCCGCGGACCGGTTCGCGCATCGCAGGCGGACAATTCTCCTCCAGCCAGGCGCGGGTCTCGATGCGAAATTGTTGCAGATCACTCACAGGCTCACCTCATGGGCGCAACTCTGCGCCCTCCAGTTGTCTGCCGCGGCCCGGAGGCCCCAAAACCGGATTTGAACATACAGTATGTTTTACTAACTTTCAAGAATGCTCGCAGCAAAAGCTGTCGATTCGAACGCTGGCAGGGCAACCTTATTAGCTGTTGACGTCGACCACATTCATCGCCTTCTGTAGATGCAATGAGAGGCAGATTCTCTGGTCACCGCTTCGAGTCACCTCCCGGAGGGAGACACCCTGAGCAGTTCCCCTGTACAGGCCGGGTGTGGCTGGTAGGTGAAGGGCGGTGCAGGCGGGAGCGTGTGACTGCAGAATGATTCAGGCGCCGGGATGCCGTCCAGACGGAGGGCGGTCGACGGACTTCTCCGCATACATGTTCCGGTCCGCGGTGCTCAGCAAGGCATCCACGGAATCCCCGTCCACCGGCCAGATGGCGATACCAGCACTGGCATCGATGGCGACGTCCTGTTGCTGCAACTGCAGGGTGCCGTTGACAGCGTCACGCAGTCGCTCCAGCGTGCGCATCCCGGTGGACCGGTCAGCGATGCCGTGGACCATGATCAGAAACTCATCACCACCCAGGCGGCCGGCGAAATCCGTTTTCCGCACGAACTGGCGCAGGCGCCGCGCTACCTCGATCAGCAGCGTGTCACCCGCCTGGTGCCCCAGGGAATCATTCACCGCCTTGAAGCGATTGAGATCCATTATGAGCACGGCAAACTTTTCATCGTGGCGGCGCGCGCGCAATAAGGTCTGGCGCAGCGTTTCGTCGATACTGCGGCGATTGGGTAGACCGGTGAGCGCATCCTCCTGTGCAATTTGCAGTGCACGCTGGAACGCCCGGAAGTAGCAGGCCACGGTAATGCTGAAGGTCCAGCCCATCACGTACAGAAATACGCTGACAAACAACAGCCTGCGGGCCATCTCGAGATCAAAGCCAGGGCTGCCGCCCGCTACCAGAAATGCCAGCCAGCGGATCGCAAAGGCCAGTGCCAACAGGCCCGCGAACAGCGCGGCGAGGCCGAAGACCTTGCGCTCATAGCGCTCGCGGGTACGCCAGACCATGACCACTGCAGCGGCGCCGAGCAGCACGGCGGCAACCGCGTCGTGAAACAGGTGGCGCGCCTCATTGGCCCTGAGATACCAGGACAACAGCAAGAACACGGGCAACAGCAGATACATCGGCATCCAGTGCCGCACGGTAACAAAGCCGCGAAATCGCAGGGCCCCTTCCAGGGTCAGCATGATGGCCCACAGTCCCAATGTATTGACGATTGCAGTATATTGCGGGGTATAGGGCAGGCCGAAGAAGGGCGATACGATCAGGAAACCGATGGTGTTAGCGAGGGTCGCCTGGAACCACTGCAGTACGCCGGCCATCTGCCGGTTGATGCGCCAGATTACCGCCATCACCAAAGTCGAGACCAGACAGGCGATCGCGATGGCGAAAAACAGGGTGGGCATGTGCAACAGGTTCATGGGAGCTTTTGATCCCCTGGTCTATTATCGGCGACTTGCGGACGGCACCGCCATCGAGGACAACGGGCTTCAGCGACGCCAGTCAGGCGGCGGAGCAGCGGTCAGGCACTGCGTGCCCATTGCAGTTGCAGGCAGGAGTCGAGCCACAGGCTTTCCAGCCTGTAAAAAATACTGTGCAGCTCCCGGGACGGACACTGGGCATCCTGGTACCAGACCGGGGTGAACTGGAAGGCACAGCGGCCCTGCTGGGCTTGCCGGCGAATGACCACTGCCGGCACCCATACGGTCTGGTCGTCGAAGCTGAGTTGGAGTTTTACTTCGGCACCGGCGCCGCCCAATTCCAGGTAGGTTTCAACCAGCAGGCCCGAGACGCTGAAATCAATGGGCCGCAGGGGCATTGCCTCGCCGTCGACCTCCACTGCAACACTGAACCGGGCCGCATCCCGCCGCGACAGTTCATCCAGTTGCAGGCGAAATCCGGAGCGGCGGCTGGTGTTGAGCGCTTGCTGGTGATGCTTCAGAAAATCCAGCAGCCGCGGGATATCCTCACCACCAATTGCCGCGCGCCGCAGACCGCCGGTTTTCAGCTCGAAAACCAGTTTGTCATCGTCGCTGATAATTGCGAGGTTGCCACACTGCAGACGATCCATATCGTTCTCCAGTACTTTCCGTTGTTGCGAGGCCTTCATTAGACGGGTTAACAGGGGGCTGGTCAAAAAAGCATCACAATTCTGTGAACAGCGTTGCAGAATCCAGCGCGGAAAGGGCTCAATTCCCGGTGCGCCGGACAAATCACAGCAACCAGCCATACAGAGAGAGACTCAAAGCCGTCGCCAGGCCCCAGCCAGCCCACTGCGCAACGGGCGTGGAGCCCACCGCCAGCTGCATGCGCAGCAGCCAGAGGTAGCGCGCGATCAATGCCAACGTGGCCACCGTCGCCGCGGTCAGCAGATGAGGGTAGGCGGCTGCCAATGGCAGCGCCGGGCCATCAGCCAGCAGCACCCCCTTCACTGCCGCCTTGGCCAGCTCGCCGCTGGTCCAGGGCAGTCCGGCCAGCGACAGACCCGGCAGCGCGATCAACAACCACAGACCAACGCGCGCAGGACGCCGCTGCGGCAGACTCAAACCTGTGGCCAGAAACAGAGCGCCCTTGGCAAGACCATGATGCAGAGCGAACAGTGCTGTGGCCGACAGTAGCAGCGCCTGGCGTCCAGGGTCCCCCAGCCCGGCGGCCACCATGAGCGTGGCCAGCCCCATCTGGCTGATGCTGGAATAGGCAAGCACGGTTTTGGGATCGTGCTGGAATACGCCAATCACAGCGGCTCCCAGGGAGGCGGTGAATCCCGCCACCAGCAGCAACAGACTCCAATCCGGCAGCGCCACCACACCCAGCGGCAGGGTCAACAGCCAGCCCAGCAGGCCGGCCTTGATCATTGCGCCACTGAGCACCGCGCTGGCCGGAGTCGGCGCCACTGGATGGGCCAGCGGCAACCAGAAATGCAGCAGTGGCAAACCCACCTTGACCCCGAAACCGGTGATCAACAGGCCGCAGATAAGGTCTCGCCAGGGCGCTTGCGCCACCGCCTCCGGAATCCGGTGCAACAGCATGCTGTCGGCGGTTTCGGCAGCCAGCAGCAGGCCCGCCAGCAGCACCATCTCCCCCACCAGCGCCATCACCAGGTAGACCCGTCCCGCCCGCAGTGCCCGCTCTGTTCCCGTGTGAACCACCAGGCCATAGGCCGCGACAGTCATCAGCGAGAAAAAAGTATAGAAACTGGCAATATCCGCCGCCAGCACCAGGCCCAGGTTGCCCGCCAGCGTCAGGCCCCAGAACACGCAGAAGCGGCGCAGTTGTTCGCTCCCCATATAGGCGGCGGCATACAGGCCCGCCACACCCCACAGCAGCGCGGTGAGCAACAGAAACATGCAGCGCAGCTCATCCAGCGCCCACTGCCCACCCAGCAACAGCCACGGCAGTTCCAGCTGCCAGTGGCCACCGCTGCACAACAGCAGTGCCGGCAGCGGCAACAGCGGCAGGCCGATCCGCAGGGCACGGTGCCAGCCGGCGGGCACCGCCAGCGCCGGATACAGCAACGGCAGCAGCAGACTGGCAGTTATCAACAACAGCGGCGGTGCTGTCATGGCAAATACATCCTCACCGCCACCAGGCGGGCCCAGGACAGCGGGCTGCCGGGTGCCGCGGCCAGCAATCCGACCAGCACGGTCAGTGTCACGGTGATCAGCGGCGGCCACAGCAGCCAGGGGTGGGTTTCCAGACGCCCCCAACGGCGCTCCCGGGGCCAGGCCATGCGCTGTGGCCGGAACCAGAGCCGATAAACGATCGGCAGAAAATAGCCCGCATTCAGCAGGCTGCTGAGCAGCAGCACCACAATGGCCCATTCCATGTTCGCCGCCAGCGCGCCCAGACCCAGCGTCCACTTGGTAATGAACCCTGCCAGCGGCGGCAGCCCGATCATGCCCAGCGCCGCCAGGGTGAAAGCCACCGAGGTCGCCGGCATGCGCGCACCGGCACCATCCAGTTCGTCGATCCGGTGCACCCCCAGGGTTTCCGCATAGTTGCCTGCGCAGAAAAACAGGGTGATCTTCATGATGCCCTGATGCAGCAGGTGAACCAGGCCGCCCACCGTCCCCAGCGGCCCGAACAGGGTCGTCCCCAGAATAATGTAGGACACCTGGCTGACGGTGGAAAAGGCCAGCCGCCGCTTCAGGTCCGACTGGTACAGCGCTCGCAGCGAACCGTAGAGAATGGTGAAGGCAGCCAGCCACGCCAGCGGTTGCAACAGGCCCAGCACGGCGGAAAACTCTATCCCGTAGATGTCGTAGACGACCCGCACGATCCCGAAGGCGCCGGCCTTGACCACCGCCACTGCGTGCAGCAGGGCGCTGACCGGTGCGGGTGCCACCATCGCCCGCGGCAGCCAGCCATGCAGCGGAAACAGCGCCGCCTTGACTCCCAGGCCCGCGATAAGCAGCACGAAAATAATCGTCAGGGACAGGTGCGTGGCCGGATCCGAATCCTGGAAATGCCCAGTTTCACGAAACGGCAGTTCGCCCATGAGGCCGTGCAGCCAGGCGATGCCCAGCAATAACACGGCCCCGCCACCCAGCGTATAGCAGAGATAATTGCTGCCTGCCCGCAGGGATTTGGCCGTACCCCGGTGCACTACCAGCGGATAGGTCGACAGCGTGAGCATCTCGTAGAACAGAAAAAAGGTGAACAGATTGCCCGCCAGCGCGATGCCCATCGTACTGGCCACACAGAGACTGAAGAAGCCGAAAAAGCGGCTGCGATTGGGAGAGTCCTCGAGATAGCCCACCGCGTAGACCGTGGTAAACAGCCACAGCAGTGCGGACAGGCCTGCAAACAGCATTGCCAGGGCATCGGCCCGCAACAGGAAAGTCGCACCGGGCAACATGGTGAAACCGACGCTGAAGGTCATGCCCCGGAATACACCCCAGGTCATGATGACCACGAACAGGAGTTTCAACAGCGCCGCCAGCAGATTGATAATCGTGCGCGCACGATGACTGGTCTCGGGCAGCGCAAAGATAATCATCGCCGCCAGCAGGGAACTGAGCAAGGCAAGTATCGGCAGCATCGCGGCGAAGGTCACGGCACACTCTCCAGCACGGCCGGCACCGCATCAAAGGGGAGTGCCATGATCGACAATACCGGTGCCGCCACCAGGCCCAGGCCCAGGGCCAGCAACGCCAGGATCATCGGTATCGCCTCCAGAGTGCGGGGCGGATGGTAGAAGTCGTCGTTGTCGCCGGCCTCCTGGAAGGAGGCGCGATAAATCCGGAACACGTAGCCCGCCGCGAGCAAACCGCCCAGCAACAACACCACCACCCACCACCACTGGCCGCTGGCAAGACTCGCCTGCAGCAGCAACCATTTGGCGGCGAAGCCTCCCGAGGGTGGCAGGCCCATCAATGACACCCCTGCCAGACCAAAGGAAAACAGGGAAAAAGGCAGGAAACGGCTGACCCCGGACAGGGCATCGACGCGTCGGCTGCGCACCGCCAGGATCAGGTTGCCGGCCGCGAGGAACATCGCTGCCTTGGCCAGCGCGTGGCTGATCACCTGCAGGGTGATGCCCTGCTGGGCCTGCAGCGATACCGGTGCAGCAACCTCGAAGGTGAGTGGAAACAGCAGAAACAGGTAGCCGATCTGGGCGATCGACGACCAGGCAACCACCTGCTTCAACTGTTGCTGACGCTGGGCCTGCCAACTGCCCACCATGACCGCGGTCGCACCCGCCGCGCCCACAGCCTGGGCCAGTGCCAGCGAACCCAGCTCCGCTCCCAGATCCAGCCACAGACGGGCTGCGACATAGAACGAGGCTTTCACCACCAGCGCTGACAACAGCGCACTGACCGGCGACTTGGCGACCCCGTGTGCGGGTGGCAGCCAGCCATGCAGCGGAAACAGGGCGGTTTTCAGCGCCAGGCCCAGCACCATCAGCAATAATGCGAGACCGGCGCCCGGCAGCGGGCCCTGTACCAGCGCCGCAATATCCGCCAGCGACAGAGTACCGAACTGGCCGTACAGCAGCGCCACCCCCAGAAGATACAGCAGCGAGCCCAGCAACGCCGCCAACAGGTAGCGCAGGCTTGCCCGCAGTGCAGGCGCCCGCCCACCCAGCGCTACCAGGCCCACCGCCGCCAGACTGGTCAGCTCCAGCCCCACATACAGATTGAACAGATCGGCTCCCAGCCAGACCCCGTTAAGGCCAGCCCACAGAAACCAGAACAGCGGCCAGAAGTAGCGCTGCCAGGGCCTGGCGGCATCCAGGTAGACCCCCGCATGCAGGCCACAGGCGGTGGCTACCGTGGCGGTAAGCAGCACGAAGGTTACCGCCAGGCCGTCCACCCGCAGGGCTATGCCCAGCGGCGCGTCCCAGCCCCCAGTCCATAGTAGAAACCGCCGTCGCGCGCGACCACCAGCCACAGCGCCAGTGAGAACAGTACCTGCAGGACCATCCCCAGCCAGCTCAGCCGGCGCCCCGCGGGGAATGCCAGCAGCAGGCACAGGGCCGCCCAGGCCAGGGGAATGAACAACAGTCCCGCCATCAGCCACTGGGTCATTCAGCAGTATTCCCGGAAGGTCCAGCGGTTTGCCCGCCGGCTGCTGGCCCGCCATCCAGAGAGGTGCGGCCAGTCAGGTGGAAATAGCGGCGGATCAACACAATAGCCAGCGCAGTCGCTGCGATGGAAACCACAATGCCGGTCAGTACCAGCGCCTGGGGCACCGGGTCCGGGCCGCGGTGATGCTGGGCCAGCCCCACCAGGATCAGAAAGCAGCCGGAACCGACCACGTTGAAGGCCAGCAACTGCCGCAACAAGTGCCGCAAGGCGACAAAGCCGGCCAGGCCGATACCACAAAGGAAGACCCCGGCCAACGCGTACAGCAGGTGAACGCTCACGACTCGTCCCCCTCTTCCGGCTCCGAGCCCTCGCTCACCGGGGCCGCCACGAACAGCGCCAGCAGGATCATGCCTATGGACAGGGTCAGCCCAATTTCAATCGTGAAAATCAGCGCTCCGGCGGCATGCTCGGGGTAGGCCAGAAAGGCCGAACCGGACACCGCGCCAGTTACCGCGACCAGCAGGAAGACGGCGAAACCCAGCACCAGGCCGCCACGCAGCAACAGCTTGGGACGGATAAAGTCCATCGGCAGGCCACCGAGCCGCATCAGGACCCCGGTGCCGGCCAGTACCGCCCCGGCCTGGAACGCGCCGCCCGGACGATAGGAACCCGCCCACAGCAAATAGGCCGCGAGCATCAACATCAGCGGCACGAACCAGCGCAGCAGAGCGTGCAGCAATGCGTCGGAACTGCGCAGCTCGGGATCCTCCAGCGAGGGAGTACTGGCCAGGGAAATACCGGCAATGCCGGCGATGACCAGTACCCCGATTTCCAGCAGGGTGTCATAACTGCGAAAATTCAGCAGTACCGCCGTCACCGGATGTGAGACCCCGCTGTCCTCCAGGCTGGCGCCCAACAGCGCGGGCAGATCCACCGGCGCCGGGGCAGCGGCAATCGACCAGACCGCGGCCCCCAGCAAAGCTGCAAGGCCTGCGCCCAGCGCCACTCCAAGCACGAGGCGCCGCATCACTCGCTGCGGGGCACTGCCCCCGGGTCCGGCCATTGCCGCCAGTCAGGTGACTGACGGCATCCAGCAACAGCACCCCGGTCAGGCCTGCGCTTATCGCCGCCTCCGCCAGCGCGATGTCCGGGGCAGCCAGCCGTATCCAGGCCAGCGTCATCAACAGGCCAAAGGCGATGAACATGACTACCCCGCGGAACAGATCCCGCGACACCAGGGCGGCCAGCGCCGTCGCCAGCAGCGCCATCACCAGCAGGCCATCCAGCAGCAAGCCTTCAGCGCTCATCGTCCTCCTCCCGCAAGGCCCTGCCAACATCCACTGCCCGCGCCACCAGATGGGCCGAGGTAGCACTGGCGGCCAGCGCCACCAGCCAGATCAACAGCGTCTTCAGGCCGGCGGCCACGGAGAGCAACGGCAACAACCCCAACACGATACAGCCCAGCCCGAGGTTGTCCACTTTGGTCAATGCGTGAATACGGGTCAGGGTATCGCTGAATCGAAACAGGCCCAGGGTGCCCACCGCAAAGAACAGGCAGCCACTCAGCAACAATAGCAGTTGCAGGCAAAACAACAGCAGCGCGGCAATGTCAGGCATCGCTGCTCTCCCCCTGTTTGCCCGTCACCGGCGGATCGCGGTCGATCCGCACCCAGCGGGTGACAAAGGCCACCGTCGCCAGCACTGCCAGCAGCGCCAGGGTCAGTGCCACATCGCGCAACGCCGGCATGTCTTGGGTCTCAGCCAGCACCAGCACCAGGGCCACACCGGTGGTACCGAACAACTGGGATGCCAGCATGCGGTCGGCGGCGTTTGGGCCCCACCAGATGCGCAGTAGGCCGGTAAACAGAACCACCAGCAGGAAGCCGGCCACGCCGTGCAACAGTGCGTTCATGAGGTGGCAGCCCCAGCCGCTGCCGGGGGCAGTCCGAACAGGCGGGCGATGGCCGCTTCGGTGCGGCGCACAGAGGCCTCCACCGGACTGGCCGAGTCCAGACAATGCAGCTTCAACTGCTCCCCGTCGAGGGTCACCGTCAGCGTCCCCGGCAACAGGGAGAGCGTATTGGCCAACAGCCAGCGTGGACCGCCCGGGGGCAGCGAGGTTATCAGGCTGCAGCAGCCCGGGTTGACAGGCAGCGACGGCGTCAGTAGCCGGCGCGCGACATCCAGCCCTGCCACCACCGACAGACCGACAAAATAGCCGGCGAAACGCAGTAGTCTCCAGGGGCGCAGGCTCCAGGCCGAGGCGCCGAAAATACGCAGTGACAGCAGCGCCACCAGCGCCGCGGCCACGGCCCCGAATACAAACCCGGACCGCTCACCCTCGGCCAGCACCCACCACAGCAGGTACAACGCAAGCGAGCGTGTCAGCACAGTTGGCAACAACAGCATCGTTGTGGCAAAACTCCTGTTCCGCTATCGGCTCACTACTATAACAGCTGCGCGCCCCGGTGGCGGCTCCGGGCAAGCCATTTCGCGCAGCGTGCCGGTACCCTGGCATCTGTGCAGTTCCGTACAGACCGGTCAGAGGCGCTCTGCTGTTATGGCGGCTCGGATCGAAACTGAAGCAGGGCAATTCCGCTCTGCTGACAGCGGTAGCAAAAGGAGCCAGAGGCTATGAGCAAGAACCAGATTATTGGCATCGTTCTGTTGGTCGTGGGTGTAATCCTGCTGTACTTCGGCTATGAAGCGTCACAAAGTGTTGGTGAACAGGTCGTCGAAGGCGTCTCGGGCAGCTTCACGGATTCAACCGTCTGGTACCTGGTGCTGGGCGCCGCCGCGACGATCGGCGGTCTCGCCATGCTGGTATTCAAACGCTGAGCCGCGGCTCCCCCGCGGGCAGCGTTACCTGAACTGGCACCGCCGCCCGCCGCATTTGACCCACCGCCGACTTCGGGCTAATCTGCCAGCAATTGAGCGGGTGTAGTTCAATGGCAGAACTTCAGCTTCCCAAGCTGATAGCGTGGGTTCGATTCCCATCACCCGCTCCAGCCGATATCCGGATCACAATCCACCCCCTGTTCACCCCCCACCCACCGGTGAAAATACCTAAAATAATAACACTCCGGGAGCGATTTCCCGGGACAAACGCCTTCCAGGGATGTCGAAACAGTGGATTGATCCAACGAGGCGCCGTGAGAGCGTCTAGACTTAGACGAGAGTCGAGTCTTTATCTGGTTACAGGAGATGAGCGATGTCCATTTTCGCACACTATCAATCTCGCTATGCGTCCACGCAGCAGGAGGAGTACACCCTGCAGGAGTACCTCGACCTGTGTCGGGAGGACCCTTCTGTCTATGCCACCGCCGCGGAGCGGCTGCTGATGGCCATCGGTGAGCCGACAGTGGTGGATACGGCCAGGGACCCTCGCCTGAGCAGGATTTTCTCCAACAAGGTGATCAAGCGCTACGAGGCCTTCAGCGACTTCTACGGCATGGAAGAATGCATCCAGAGCATCGTCAGCTTCTTCCGCCACGCTGCCCAGGGACTGGAGGAGCGCAAGCAGATCCTCTACCTGCTGGGCCCCGTCGGCGGCGGCAAATCGTCCCTGGCGGAGAAGATCAAGAGCCTGATGGAGAAATACCCGGTGTATTGCCTGCAGGGTTCGCCGGTATTCGAATCACCGCTGGGGCTGTTCAATCCGCAGGAAGACGGCCACATCCTGGCCGAGGAGTACGGGATTCCCGGCCGCTACCTGAAAGGCATCATGTCGCCCTGGGCCGTGAAACGGCTGCACGAATACGGCGGCGATATCTCCCAGTTCCGGGTGGTCAAGATCTGGCCCTCAGTCCTGGATCAGGTGGCCATTTCCAAGACCGAACCCGGGGACGAGAACAACCAGGACATCTCCGCGCTGGTGGGCAAGGTGGATATCCGCAAACTGGAGGAGTTTCCCCAGAACGACCCCGACGCCTACAGTTTTTCAGGCGGGCTGTGCCGCGCCAACCAGGGGGTGATGGAATTCGTCGAGATGTTCAAGGCCCCGATCAAGGTGCTGCACCCGCTGCTGACCGCGACCCAGGAGGGCAACTACAACGCCACCGAGGGCATCGGCGCCATTCCCTTCGACGGGATTATCCTCGCCCACTCCAATGAGGCCGAATGGCATACCTTCAAGAACAACAAGAACAACGAAGCCTTCATTGACCGGGTTTCGATCATCAAGGTGCCCTATTGCCTGCGGACGCAGGAGGAAGTGGAAATCTACAACAAACTGCTGCACCACAGCTCGCTGGCCGAGGCTCCGTGCGCTCCCGGGACGCTGCCGATGCTGGCACAGTTTACCGTGCTGTCGCGGATCAAGGACCCCGAAAACTCCAGCATCTATTCCAAAATGCGCGTCTACGATGGCGAAAACCTGAAAGACCGCGACCCCAGGGCCAAGTCGCTGCAGGAGTACCGCGACGCCGCCGGAGTCAACGAGGGCATGACCGGGCTGTCGACCCGCTTCGCCTTCAAGGTGATCTCCAAGGTGTTCAACTTCGACCCCACCGAAGTGGCTGCTAACCCGGTACACCTGCTCTATGTGCTGGAAAAGGAAATCGAGCAGGAGCAGTTTCCGCCGGAAGTCCACGACCGCTACCTGCGCCACATCAAGGAGTTCCTGGCGCCCAACTATGTGGAATTCATCGGCAAGGAGATCCAGACCGCCTACCTGGAATCCTACTCCGAATACGGCCAGAACCTGTTCGACCGCTACGTCACCTACGCCGACCTCTGGGTGCAGGACCAGGAATACCGCGACCCGGATACCGGCGAGATTCTCGATCGCGCAGCACTCAACGACGAACTGGAGAAGATGGAAAAGCCCTCGGGCATCAGCAATCCCAAGGACTTCCGCAGCGAGATCGTCAATTTCGTGTTGCGTGCCCGCGCCAACAACGAGGGCCGCAATCCCAAGTGGACCAGCTATGAAAAGCTGCGCACAGTGATCGAGAAGAAAATATTCGCCAGCACCGAGGATCTGTTGCCGGTGATATCCTTCAACCCCAAGGCTTCCACCGAGGACAAGCAAAAACACCAGGATTTTGTCCAGCGCATGACCGAACGGGGCTATACCGAGAAACAGGTGCGACTGCTGTCTGAATGGTATCTGCGTGTGCGGAAGTCACAGTAGGAGACACCATGACCCACCTGGTAGACCGCCGGCTCAATGGCAAGAACAAGAGTGCCGTCAACCGGCAGCGTTTTATCGAACGTCATCGTGAACAGATCCGCAAGTCGGTGCAGGACAGCCTGCGCAACCGCAGCATTACCAACAGCAGCGGCGAAAAAATCAGCATCCCGACCCGGGACACCCGGGAACCCCTTTTCAAGCATGGAGAGGGTGGCAAGACCACTCATGTGCTGTCCGGCAACCGGGAGTTCGTCCCGGGTGATACCATTGCCCGACCACCCCCTGGAGCCGGCGGAGGCGGTCGTGACGGCAGTCCCGACGGCGAGGGCCTGGACGATTTCGTGTTCGAGATCAGTCAGCAGGAATTTCTCGACTTCCTGTTCGAGGATATGGCCCTGCCCAACCTCACCAAACGCCAATTGACCGGTCTTGAGGAATTCGTCAGCCGCCGTGCCGGCTTCAGCCCCGCCGGCAATCCCAGCAATATCGACGTGCCCCGGTCGATGCGCGCGGCCACCTCCCGGCGCATTGCACTGACGGCCGGCAAGCGGCGTCAGATCCACGAACTGCAGGCAGAACTGGAAGCTCTGGGGGATGGCGAAGACAGCTTCACCCGTGAACGGCGCCAGGACCTGGCGGCCCGCATTGTCGAGCTGCAACGACGCATCGACCGGGTCTCCTTTATCGACGACTTCGATATCCGCTACCGGCGCTTCGAAAGGGTGCCCGTGCCGCGCTCGCGGGCGGTGATGTTCTGCCTGATGGATGTGTCCGGCTCCATGGACCAGGACACCAAGGACCTGGCCAAACGCTTCTTCATTCTTCTGTACCTGTTCCTGTCGCGCAACTACGACACCATCGATGTGGTGTTCATACGGCACCACACCAGTGCCAAGGAAGTGGACGAGGAAGAATTCTTCTACTCCCGGGAAACTGGGGGCACAGTAGTGTCCAGCGCGCTGCAGCTGATGGGCAGTATCATCCGGGCCCGCTATCATCCCGATCAGTGGAATATCTACGGCGCCCAGGCCTCGGATGGCGACAACTGGCCCGAGGACAACAACCAGTGCATCGACTTGATGCAGCAGCTGATCCCGCAGCTTCAGTACTACGCCTATATCGAGATAGCGCAAGTGAGCGGTCACCCACTCTGGCAGACCTACGATGCCGTGCGCGAGCGCTTCGCCGACCGCTTCGCGATGCAACATATCACCGGGCCGGCCGACATCTACCCGGTGTTTCACGAACTGTTCCGGAAGCAATGACCATGACTGCAACCCCTACCGGTGCCATGCCGCTGGACCAAGGCTCGGACTGGACCTTTCCCCTGCTCGAAAGCTACGAGCGCGAAATCAGCCGCATCGCCGCCGATTTCCGGCTCGACACCTATCCCAACCAGATAGAGGTAATCAGCTCGGAGCAGATGATGGATGCCTATGCGTCTTCGGGCATGCCCATCAATTACCACCATTGGTCCTTCGGCAAGCGCTTTATCCAGGTTGAGAACCAGTACCGACGCGGCTTCCTCGGGCTCGCCTACGAGATCGTGATCAACTCCAACCCCTGCATCTCCTACCTGATGGAGGAAAACACCAGCACACTGCAGGCGCTGGTCATCGCCCACGCCTGCTATGGCCACAACTCCTTTTTCAAGAACAACTACCTGTTTCGTACCTGGACCGACGCCAGCTCGATCATCGATTACCTGGTCTTTGCGCGGAAATTCATCCGCGACTGTGAAGAGCGCCACGGCATCGACACGGTGGAGCGGGTGCTCGACGCCTGCCACGCCCTGCTGGATCACGGCGTGGACCGCTACAAGCGCCCCTACCCGATCTCCATGGAAGAGGAGGAGCGCCGCCAGATAGAGCGGGAGGAGCACTTGCAGCGGCAGATCAACGACCTCTGGCGTACCATCCCGACCTCCGGCGAGGACGACAGCGAACCCGACCAGGAGGCGAGGTTTCCTGCCGAGCCCCAGGAGAACCTGCTCTACTTCATAGAGAAAAATGCCCCGCTGATGGAATCATGGCAGCGGGAGATCGTGCGCATCGTGCGCAAGTTTTCCCAGTATCTCTATCCGCAGCGGCAGACCAAGGTGATGAACGAGGGCTGGGCCACCTTCTGGCATTTCACCATCCTCCAGCAGATGTACCTCGAGCATCTGGTGAGCGACGGCTTCATGATAGAGTTTCTTCAGCATCACACCAATGTCATCTATCAGCCGCCCTACGACTCGCCGCAGTATTCCGGCATCAACCCCTACACCCTCGGGTTCGCGATATTTCAGGATATCCGCCGCATCTGCGAACAGCCCACCGAGGAGGACCGGATCTGGTTTCCCGATCTGGTCAACAGCGACTGGCTGGAGGCCGTACACTTTGCAATGGAGAATTTCAAGGACGAAAGTTTCATTCTGCAGTACCTGTCGCCGAAGGTGATTCGCGACCTGAAACTGTTCGCCGTGTTTGACGACGCCGACGACAACGAGCTGGTGATCACCGCCATTCACAACAGCGACGGCTACCAGGCCATCCGTGAGCGGCTGGCTGCACTGTACAATCTCGGCAGCATCCAGCCCAATATCCAGATCCACCACGTCAACATCCGTGGAGACCGCGCCCTGACCCTTCGCCACGAGATGCACAATGACCGTCCCCTGCATCCGGACGAGACCGCGGAAGTGCTAAAACACCTGCGCCAGTTGTGGGGCTTTGACATCCACCTGGAGTCGGTGAAGGATGGCAAGGTCGTCAGCCGCTACCATTGCCCGCCCGCCGCTTCCACCAGCGACCGGTAGCCGTCACTGCAAGGAGCCGCGCTCGCGCAGCCTGTGGCCGAGGGTCTGCAGTGCCACATAGAACACCGGGGTCAGCACCAGGCCGAACAGCGTGACTCCGAGCATGCCGGCGAAGACGGTAATACCCATCGCGTTGCGCACTTCGCTGCCGGCGCCGGTCGCCAGTACCAGCGGGACCACGCCGGCAATAAATGCCATCGACGTCATCACTATCGGCCGCAAGCGCAAACGGCAGGCAGTGAGGGCAGCCGCTACCGTGGAATGCCCCGCGGCTTCCAGCTCGCGCGCGAACTCGACAATCAGGATCGCATTCTTGCAGGCCAGGCCCATCAGCACCACCAGCCCCACCTGCACAAAAATGTTGTTGTCGCCGCCGGCCAGCCAGACCCCCGTCAGTGCGGCCAGCAGGCATACCGGTACAATCAGGATCACCGCCAGCGGCAGCAGCCAACTTTCATACAGCGACGCCAGCAGCAGGAATACCAGCAGTATGGCCAGCGGAAACACCACCAGCGCTGCGTTGCCCTGGGTGGCCTGCTGGTAGCTCAGATCCGTCCATTCGATGTCCATGCCCGGCGGCAGCAGCGTGGCGGCCATCGCCTGCACCTGCGCCATGGCCTGGGTCGAGGACAGCAGCCGCGGGTCCGACTCGCCGATCAGGTCGGCGGCAGGATAGCCGTTGTAGCGGATGACCGGGTCGGGGCCGAAGCTCTCGGCAAGGCTCAGCAGTGCGCCGATCGGCACCATCTCCCCGCGTTCGTTGCGGGTACGCAGCTGGGCGATGTCGCTGAGCTCATCGCGGAAGCTGGCATCCGCCTGGGCAATCACCTGGAAGGTACGGCCAAACTGATTGAAGTCATTCACATAGGTGGAACCGAGATAGGTTTGCAGCGTATCGAACAGCTCCGTAACGGGCACACCCTGGGCCTTGGCCTTGGCCCGGTCGACATCCGCCAGCAGCTGGGGCACATTGGCCTGGTAGCTGGTAATGGGGTAGGCCAGACCCGGGGTCTGCACGATCGCTGCGGCGAAACCGTCCACCGCCTCCTGCAGCGCCCCGTAGCCCAGGCCGGCCCGGTCCTGGACAAACAGGGAATAGCCCGAGCCCTGGCCGAGGCCGAGAATCGCCGGCGGCATGAAGGCAAACGCAAAACCTTCCTTGATCCCCGCGATCTTGCTGTTGATCTCGGCATTGATCTGCTCGGCACTGCGGCTGCGTTCAGCGAAGGGTTTGAGCGTAAAGAACAGCGTGCCGGTATTGGGGGTGTTGGTAAACTGCAATACGTTCAGGCCGGGAAAGGCGATCGCGTCCGCCACTCCCTCGGTAGCCAGTGCCAGTTCCGCCATTTCGGCAATGACTGCGCTGGTGCGCTCCAGCGAGGCACCCTCAGGCAGCTTTACACCACCGATCAGGTACAGTTTGTCCTGGGTAGGGATAAAACCGCCCGGCACTGTGTTGAACAATATTCCGGTTCCAGCGAGCAGCAACAGGTAGACCGCCAGCACCGGTCCGCGCCGTCCCAGCGAGCGCGACATCCAATGCTGATAACGATCGGAACTGTGATTGAAGAAGCGGTTGAACGGGCGGAACAGCCACCCCAGCAGGTGATCGAGCAGCCGGGTCAGGCCGTCCCGGGGCGCATCGCCACTGCGCAGCAGGCGCGCCGCCAGCGCGGGTGCCAGCGTCAGCGAGTTGATCGCCGATATCACGGTCGAAATCGCAATGGATGCGGCGAACTGTTTGTAGAACTGGCCGGTCACTCCCGACAGAAAAGCCATCGGCACGAATACCGCACACAACACCAGCGCAATCGCAATAATCGGACCCGATACTTCGCGCATGGCTTGATGGGCCGCCGCCAGCGGTTCCAGACCCTGTTCGATATTGCGCTCCACGTTCTCCACCACCACGATGGCGTCGTCCACCACAATGCCGATCGCCAGTACCATGCCGAACAGCGTCAGCGTATTGATGGAAAAGCCCAGTAACAGCAGCACTGAAAAGCTGCCCACTATCGACACCGGCACCGCCAGCAGCGGAATGATGGAGGCGCGCCAGCTCTGCAGGAACAGGACAACCACCAGTACTACCAGCAGCACTGCCTCAGCCAGCGTCGTCACCACGGAGCGGATCGAGTCGCGCACAAACACTGTCGGGTCGTAGGCCACCCGGTATTCCATGCCCTCGGGAAAATTGCGCGCCAGCTCCGCCATGGTATCGCGCACCGAATCGGACAGGCTGATCGCATTGGCACCGGGCGTCTGGAATATGCCCATGCCCACCGCGTCGCGGTTATTGAGCTGCGAACGCAGGGTATAATTGCCCGCCCCCAGTTCCAGCCGCGCCACGTCAGCCAGGCGCACAATTTCGCCATTGCCGCTGCGCTTCACCACAATCTCGCCGAACTCCTGTTCGTTGGCGAGGCGTCCCTGGGCGTTGATGGACAGCAGGAAATCGCTGCCGGTGGGCATCGGCTCGGCCCCCAGCTGGCCGGCGGAGACCTGCACATTCTGCTCGCGGATCGCGCGCACCGCATCGCCGGCCGTCAGGCCACGACGGGCCAGCTCGTCCGGGTTCAGCCAGACCCGCATGGCGTAATCGCCGGAACCGAATACGTCGACCGTGCCGACACCGGGGAGCCGCGCCAGGCGGTCCTTGATATTGAGCACACCGTAGTTGCGCAGGTAGAGCGAATCAAAACGCTCATCGGGTGATACCAGATGCACCACCATCGTCAGGGTGGAGGCCTGCTTCTGGGTGGTGACCCCCTGCCGCCGCACCTCTTCCGGCAGCCGTGCCAGCGCCTGGCTGACCCGGTTCTGCACCTGCACCTGGGCCGCGTCCGGGTCGGTCCCCGGGGTGAAAGTCACGGTGGTCACCAGTACCCCGTCGGAGCCTGCCACCGACTTCATGTACATCATGTTTTCCACACCGGTGATCGCCTCTTCCAGCGGCGAGGCCACGGTCTCGGCGATCACCTTGGGATTGGCGCCGGGAAACACCGCCCGCACCACCACCGAAGGTGGCACCACCTCGGGGTACTCGCTGATCGGCAACTGCGGGATGGCCAACAGGCCAAGGACAAAGATGACAATCGACAGCGCCGATGCGAATACCGGCCGGTCGACAAAGAAACGCGATACGTTCACAACTCTACGACTCCCTGGGTCGGCAGTCCGGCAAGCAGTGGTACGGGCCCGCGCGCATCACGGTCCATGCTGACGAGCTGTGGTGCCACCGCCATGCCCGGCGCCATGACTTTCTGCACGCCGTTGACGATGACCCGGTCGCCCGTGGCAAGGCCCTGCTCGATCACAACCAGATCCTCGACCTCGCGGCCCGGCACCACCTCCTGACGCGAGACCACATTGTCGGCACCCACCAGGTAGACATAGCGCCGATCCTGATCGGTCAGTAGCGCCCGTCGATCCACCAGCAGGGCTCGCGCCAGGTGATCGGTGGGTACACCCACCCGGGCGAACTGGCCGGGACGCAGGATGCCGTCGGGGTTGGGCAATACAGCCCGGTACTGGATGGTGCCGGTGCCGGCATTCAGCCTGTTGTCAACAAAGTCCAACTCGCCCTGGTGTGGATGGCCGGTCTCCCCCGCAAGCCCGACCCGCACCGGCAATGCCGGAGCATCGTTGCCGGCATCGGAGCCTGCGATCAGCTGGCTGCTGTCGCTCTCGAAATAGACATGCACCGGATCCACCGACACCAGCGTGGTCAGCACGGTGGTGTCGGCACTGGCCAGATTGCCCCGGGTCACATAGGCACGACTGATGCGGCCGCTGATGGGGGCGCGTACCTCGGTGTATTCCAGCTCCAGTTGGGCACTATCCAGCGCGGCCCGGGCCGCCTTGAGCTCGGCCTCCCTCGATGCCTGTGCGGCGGAGCGCTGCTCGAATAACTCCCGGGAGATGGACTGCGACTCCAGCAGTTGCTGCGCCCGCTCAGCCTCCGACCGGGCCAGCGCGAGCTGGCTCTGCGCCTGCTCCAGCTGCGCCCGCGCCGCCCGTTCCCTGGCCGCATAGGGACGCTGGTCAATCACAAACAACACCTCCCCGCGCTCTACCAGGTCACCCTCCTGGAAACTGATCCGGTCTATATAGCCCGACACCCGCGGACGCAACTCAACCGACTCCACCGCTTCAATCCGGCCGGTGAAATCCTGCCATAATGTCACTGGCGCTGCGGCCACCGTCGCCACCTCCACCGCCGGCGGCTCGGGCTGCTCCTCGGCGGTAGTCGTCGATGTTCGGCAACCGGCGAGCACTGCCAGTAACGCCACCAGCACTGCAGCGAGGATTGCCGTGGCGCGGTAAGTGCGGCAAAAACGGATTACTGACACGGCGGGTACTCCCTGTTCCATTGATAAGGTCCAGAATATCGCCTGAAGCTCGACAGCCGGTATCCGGTTCCGGGGAACAGATTGCCCAATTCTGCAAACTATACGAGAGCCAGCCCATGCAAGGCCCATGGCGAAGGCATTTTAATCCTATACAATACAGGGTATTTTTAGAGTCACAGGAAAAATACACTTGCCCACTTGCGCATTCCTGCACAGTCATTGCCTATTCCTGCACAAGAGCTGCTACGCTCTTAAATCCAGCGGACGCCGGCGTATACTGAATGGACAGCCCCAGCGAGAATCTCACCGTGAATGCAGAGACCATGACTGTCGTCGGCAATGACCAAAACACTGAGCGGCTGCGGCAGACCCTCGCCCGCCAGATACTGAAATGGAGCCCCGATGAAGGTGTACAGCCCTCGGGGCTGGCCGGATTGGAATTGACCCGCGCGAACACGCCCAGCACTTCCTATTGCACCGTATATGAGCCGTCATTGTGCCTGTTGGTCCAGGGCGGCAAGACGATCTGGCTGGGGGACCGGAAGATCGCCTACGGCCCGCTTACCTACGTCGTCTCATCGGTTCACCTGCCGGTGACCGGACAGGTGACCACCGCCTCCGCCGAGGAGCCCTACCTGGCAGTGAAGCTGACGGTCAATCCGCAGACCGTGACCGATCTGGTGCTCGAGTTGGACGGGGAACTGCCGCAGGTTGCCTGCCCCGAAGCCACCTGTGGCATGTACACCACCCATGCCGACTACCCGCTGCTGGACGCGATGACGCGGCTGGTCGGCCTGCTGGATTCACCGGCAGAAGCCCGCATCCTGGCGCCGCTGACCCTGCGCGAAATCCTCTACCGGACGCTCATCGGCGAGATGGGTCCATCGATGCGCAAATTCGCGGCCAGCAATAGTCAGTCCAACCGGATCTCCCGGGCCATCATGCTGCTGCAGGAGCGCTTTGCCGAACCGCTGCGGATTCGCGATCTCGCCGACGAGGTCAACATGAGCGAATCATCGCTGTTTCATAGTTTCAAACAGGTCACCCGCATGTCGCCGCTGCAGTTCCAGAAAAAACTGCGGCTGTACGAGGCCCGCCGGCTGATGCTGAGCGAGGGTCTGGAGGCCGCCACCGCGAGCTACCGGGTCGGCTATGAAAGCCCGTCTCACTTCAGTCGCGAGTACAGCCGCCAGTTCGGTGAATCGCCACGCGCCAACGTGTCGCGGCTGCGGGGCCAAACCACAGTACAGGTACAGGCCTGAATACGGGACTGGACATTGTGCAGTGACCTACCCGTCCTCAAAGATCGTGGGTTAAGCTGAGGATGGGTAGGTCAACGTATAATAATATCCAGGCGCATCAATACACGCATGTCGACGCCGGACTCTCCCTTCAGCCTATTCCAACTAATCATGACATCCATCAAACCAGAATATTGGTCTCATGAGCTTTACCTTTGCTAGACTCGCCAACGCCTCGGACGGTCAATCCCGGAGTAAACGTCATTGGGGTAGAGAGACAGTTCTCAAACTGATATTCCTGCTGTCATATCGAAGCGATTGTTCTTGAGAACGAAACACATTCAATTCACATATGGTCCAGCGCCACGCGATTTAGATCCGGCGAGCGCTTAGACAAAATCAGAAGGTTATAACTTGAGCGCAGGAGAGATAATTCCCTTCATCGCGGTGCTCTGCGCTACAGGTCTGATTGCGGGTGTCCTGGCAGGGCTTCTCGGCGTAGGCGGCGGCATCGTTATCGTGCCGGTACTCTATACCTTATTTGGTCTTATTGGCATCAACGATGAGATCCGAATGCATATGGCTGTCGGTACCTCGCTATCAACCATTATACTGACATCTCTATCTTCCATGTGGGCACATCTAAAAAGAAAATCACTGGATACGGTGATTTTACGATCCTGGGGAATCTGGATCGTAGTCGGGGCGATTGCAGGTACGGTTTTAGCCGGCAATGTCAGCGGACACTTCCTATCCACCGTGTTCGCTATAATTGCCTTCTTGATGTCCATGTACATGCTCTTCACCTCACCCGATTTTCGGGTTACGGAGAAGGCTCCAACGGGAGCAGCGAAAGCAGTCTGTGGAATAACCATAAGTGGTGCATCGGCAATCATGGGAATAGGCGGGGGAACCATGTTCGTTCCCTTCTTCAATGCGTTCGGCGTCCCGGTTCATAAGTCTGTCGGCACCGCAGCCGGCATCGGCTTGCTTATTGCGCTACCGGCCACTACAGGATTCATCGTAGCAGGACTCTCTGTCAATGGCTTACCGATAGGCAGTTTGGGATATGTGAGTCTCATCGGCATGATACTACTTGTGCCGTTCACTATGATTGCGGCTCCCCTGGGTGCGAAGATTGCGCATTTGCTGTCTCCGATAATACTCAAACGCGCATTTGGGTGCTTCCTGTTGATTACTTCGCTCCGTATGGCAGTGAGCTTAATCTGACAGGCTGTTGAAAAACGGCCTGCCAAGAAAGATTACTGTAATTCACCATACCATTAAGCATTCAGGAAGTCCGCGATCATTGATGCCAGCTCACCTGGATACTGTCTCGCTGCCAAATGCCCGGCACCCTTGAGTACCTTGAATTCCGACAAGGGAATTTTAGAAGCAAGCTGCCGAGTAACATCGACAGGCACCATCTGATCGTCCTCCCCACCGATAACCAAAGTCTTGTGAGGTATAGAGCCAGGATCTGCGAGGGAAGGGACCGATAAAGCCGCCATTCGGCGCTCTCGGGCCTCGGCTTCTTGCCCGGAACTCAGCTCTGCTAACTCTTTGAGAATTTCAGGGTGGGCCGAAACATAATCAGCACTGGACATAAGCTCGGCCATTGGACGCAGCCCTGCTTCGCCCATTGCTGAATATTCCGCCCGTTTTGCGAGGCCCTCCGGATTGAGATCCGGCAATCTTTCATCCGCCGGCCAAGTGAGGCCAAGAACCAGTCGGTCAACACGCTCTGGCCAATGACAAGCCATTAGCTGCGCCAGTATACCACCTATGGAATTTCCCAATACATGGGCCTTCCGATACCCAAGCACATCCATCAAACGAACAGCATCGTAGGCCACATCCTTGAGGGTATAGGGCTGGGCCAACCCCGTGTACTCGGTACGGCCACAGTCTCGCTGATCGAAGGAAACTGCGGTAACCGAAGAGCCGAGTGCGTCTTGTAGATTATCATAAATACGATGGTCACCCTCTGCACCATGAAACATAATCAGTGGCGGACCTATTCCAACAAGCCTCACAGCGATATCAAGCGGAGGGACTTTGTAATGCTCAAGTTGATCATTGTTCATAGTAATTTCTTTCGCCTCCGATAAACATTATAGGACTATACTTGGTATCGTACATGCTCCCTACACCGTGATTCACTGGCCAGTCCGCATCCTCATCGCGCGACAGCGTATCCTTGCATTCCACGAGGATTGGCGCCTGCGCGCAGTATGGCACCGCCATTGGTACGCTCGAATGAGCAGGCTGACAGTCTTCCCTCAGACCAGGAATCGCCGACAGTGACATCGTGACCACGTCGACGAAGTTGTTCAATCGTAGAGGCAGGGAAACGGTCTTCCAGAATGAGCGAACCGCGCGAGATTTGCCGTGGCCAGAAACTCGCAATCAAATGCCCGGTGTGAAACGCGGGGGTCTCGATAGAGCGCTGCAGAGGCCGCCCGTAGATAGTATGAGTAAGCCAGAGTAACAATGACCACTGCTCCTGCTGATCGCCACCGGGCGTACCGAATGCCAGATATGGCTTGCCGTGCTTGAATGCCATTGTAGGCGTCAGGGTCGTTCGCGGCCGCTTACCTGGCTTTAGAGAGTTGGCAAGACCCGGCTCCAACCAGAACATCTGCATACGAGTACCTAGCGCAAACCCTAGCTCAGGAATGATCGGGCTCGACTGCAGCCAGCCGCCAGACGGCGTTGCGGACACCATATTTCCCCAGCGATCAACCACGTCAACATGACAGGTATCCCCTTGTAGTGACGGATCTTGCGAAGCCTCCCTGGAAGAGCTCAGTGGGCTCGAGGTCGTCGCCATTGTTGGCTCCCCGCCGCCTGCGATGCCCGAAGCTGACCAACTTTTTTCTAAATCCTGAATCGACGGCAACCGCGCACTCCGGCCATCGGGATCACCCGGGCGCAAATCCATACTGGCTACCGGACCAATCAGCTGACGACGCTGCTGTGCGTATTCTCTACTCAGCAGCTCTTCCAATGGTACGTCGCTCTCGTCACCATACCAGGCCTCGCGGTCCGCCATTACCAGCTTCATAGTCTCTGTGACCAGATGGACAAATTCCGGAGACTCTGGTGTATGAGTTGGAAGATCGCACCCTTCCAGTATCCGCAGCGCTTGAAGCAATGAAGGCCCTTGGCTCCATGCGCCGCACTTAAACACGGCGAACTCCTGAAGATCCACCCCGAGCGGATATTCAATGGGCGGACGCCAGCCGGACATATCACTAGCCGACAGAAGGCCACTGTGGCGCCGCCCACTGACATCCAGAGCCTCAGTCCCGAGACAAAACCGATTTATCGTCTCAGCGACCTCCCCGTCATACCAATGCGCGAGTGCCGCTTCGATTTGTACTTTACGTGCACTTCCGGCTGATTCAGCTTGCTTGAGAACACGCTCGTAAAAATCTCCAAGAACCGGATTTCTGAACAAACTCCCAGGCTCAGGGACTGATCCATTGGGCAGGAAAACATCGGCAGATGTTTTCCATTCATCCGTAAACAAGGTGCGCACCGCCTTGATCGTATCGACAGTACTACTCATGATTGGATACCCGTTCTTGGCATAATGTATTGCGGGCTCCAATACATCGCGCAGAGATACGGTACCGTAGTCACGGAGCATCGTCAGCCAAGCACCAAAAGCGCCGGGCACGCATGCGGCAAGCAGCCCCGTACCGGGGATCAAATCAAGATCCAGCGACCGAAACCGATCAATCGAAGCGCTTGCAGGCGCAGTCCCTTGACCACATATAACAGTTGGCTGTTCATCCTCAGCTCGCGCGACCAGAATCGGGGCGTCACCACCCGGGCCATTAAGGTGTGGCTCCACAATCTGCAATGTGAAACCTGCAGCGGCGGCGGCATCAAAAGCATTCCCACCAGCTTCCAGAAGCCTCATGCCAACAGAAGACGCAATCCAGTGCGTGGAGGCCACTGCTCCAAACGTGCCGCACAATTCAGGACGCGCGGTAAACTCCTCCATATATATTCACTCCAAATAAAACTATGCGAGAAAAACTCACTATTGGTAGTTATGATTAGCAGCCTTGGACTGAACTTATCTGGCAGCTAAGCCATTGGGAATGCCGCGAGTGTATAGACCAGGCCGAAGGCTGCATCTTGAAGAATGCTGAACTCCACATCGCTTATACCTGTATCAATACGGCTCCGTCTGACAAGTATATTCAGAAGTTGTCGCTCCAGGACTGCGAACACTGAGGCGAAGAACAACGCAAAGAGGATAAGACCTTTCTTCGTGAAAAAATAACTTTGGCCTCATTCCTGAATCCTGGGATCTCGTTGCAACGTTGCCGCATAGGGTATTACTGAAGGAGCGACGCTATCCCGCACAATAACAACACATCCGAAAGCAGTGCTGCTTGTATAGCAAATTCAGCTAGCTCCCTCAAAGACCGAAGATTCATGGCACTCATTCACAGCCAGTATTGACTGCGAACAACTTACAGATCCGCCGTAGTCCCCAGACCGTTCCGGCAGGCCGCCACATAAACGGCATGAGCCGTGGCCACGTCCTGGGCAGCGTTCCCCAGAGACTTGTATATCGTTATTTCATTGTTACTCGTTCTTCCTGTACAACGACCAAGATGGACCTCGCCAATCTCACCAACTATATGGTCAGAATCAACGGCGCCGGCGTCCAGGGCGCATTTGAAC
Organism: Kineobactrum salinum; assembly: GCF_010669285.1. Classification (GTDB taxonomy): domain Bacteria; phylum Pseudomonadota; class Gammaproteobacteria; order Pseudomonadales; family Halieaceae; genus Kineobactrum; species Kineobactrum salinum. Next base: position 1,452,637 of record NZ_CP048711.1, read on the forward strand.
TCACCAGCCTGCGCCATAGCCGATGGTCGGGAATCAACATAGAACTTTGCAATCCTGACACCTTCGACATCTATTTCACGGGAAGTAGCAACACTTGCTCCCACCAGGTTGATGTGCGTACCTGGACTGATCCAGTCTCCCTCCAACACCGGTTCGGCTGACGCGGTTGTCGTACATACAAGATCCGCCCCATTGACTGCCTCCTTTGCAGAAGCGCATATCTCTATGGGCACGGGAGAAAGCAATTGTGCGATACAGGAGAAGTGCTCAGCCTTGGCGCGGTTGCGGCTCCAGATCCGGATGCGTTTGACTTCGTGGACGAGGACCATGGCCTCCAGGTGGCCCAGAGCCTGCTCGCCGGCGCCTAGAATTGCAAGATCACCGGCACCCTCGCGAGCAAGAATCTTACTGGCAGCCGCTGTCGCAGCGGGCGTCCGTAAAGCCGTGATTGCCGCGGCATCGAGAAGCGCCTGGATTTGTCCCGTATCCGGATCAAACAACAGCACTACACCAGTATGAGAAGACAGACCCCGGGTTGAATTCTCCGGAAAAACACAAACGAGTTTTGCGCCGAGTCGTTCAGGCTCGGCAAGATAGCCCGGCATGACACCCATGAGTTTCGCGCTTTCCGGCACAGGCATGACGGTACGCAACGGGATCTGGGATCTACCTTGCGAAACCGCCATCATCGTTTCCACCATCAAATCTACGCACTCTTGCATTGGTAAAGCAGCACGCACTGTGGTTCCGTTGAGAATACGGAAACTCGCCGGACGCTCGGAACTCATGGGGTTTGTCCGCTCAGAATCGTTATAAGATGATCGAAATCCAGGTGTCCCCCGGACACGATACAAACCGTCGGACCATCGCGATTCTCAAGCATTGCAGCAGCGACGGCGGCGGCTCCAGCGCCTTCTGCAACAATATGATGATGGTCAACCAGTATACGTACCGCATCCGCTACCTGTTCGATTGAAACGAGCGCTGTTCCCGAGATATATGTTTTGGCCAGCGGCCACATTTGCTGAAGAACATTGCGCCCTCCCATGCCTGTGATAAATGTATTTGGATCAAAGTCTACTTCGACGGGCTTACCGGCTGAAAAAGCGGCTGTCAACGGAGCCCCCGCCTCTGTTTCACAAGCGACAACCCGCGCTTTCGATCCAGCTGCCTTTAATGCAGATGCGATGCCGACAGACAAGCCACCGCCACCGTAAGGCGCTATCACAGTGGCCACTTCCGGCAAGTCCTCAAGGACTTCCAGAGCGATTGTCCCATTGCCAGCAAGAACATCAGGATCAACCACAGGATGGATAAAGCAAGGATCATCGGACGATTCCTTCAGAATCGCCCACCAGTCGGCATACGGAACTGTGATTATCTTGGTGCCAAATCGTCGCAATGCCTCTATTTTGCTGGCTGCAGCGGTTTCTGGAACGTACGTGGTAACAGCGACACCCAGAGCACGCCCCGCATAAGCAAGACCCTGGGCGAAATTTCCCGCGCTTGCTGTCCACACCCCGCCTTCGGCTATGTCGCGGCGACGTATCAATGCATTCGCAGCGCAACGAACCTTGAATGAACCGACCGGCTGCAGGTTCTCAAGTTTGAGGAAGGTATCAGGACAACCTTCGATTTCCAGGCGGATAAGTGGAGTCCTGAAAGAAAGATCCCGGATTCGTTCCTGGGCTTCAACAAAATCAATCAGCTCAAGCTTCAATGCCTCTGTACTGAACATAGCTGCTGTATTCCCGTATCAAGAATGCTCTCGTTGCGGACCTTCGTAGTCGGGCAAAGTTAACGCAGTATAAGCTTTCCGGGGACCCCGACTGATGAGCCCAAACCGGTTTAATAATGGCGCCAGCTGAATCATCCGGTTTCTCAACCACAGCTTCAGGGCACTATCAGGCACCATGGTTTCCCCTCCGTCCTTGGCGACGGCCTGATTCTTTTCGACAAACGGACGAACTGTCCTTTCATACGCTTGAAAAGCCTCGCTATGATTGTCGTGTCTTGCAAGCTCACCAGCCAGCATATAGGCCCCTACCAGGGCGAGACTGGTTCCCTGCCCTGAGAAAAACGACGGCGCATACGCTGCATCGCCGACGACAGCCACACGCCCGGAAGACCAGCTCGGCATCCGAATCTGCATCATGGTATCGAAATAGAAGCCCTCATCCTCTACCAGAGCGGGAATGAGCTTCGATACCATATTACTATCACCAGATATTGAACTCGCCATGAATTCACGCTGTTGCTCTATGTCTTCCAGTTCTTCGCGTGTGGGCGCTGGCCGCTTCACAACGATTACGCCGCCCAATGGAGGTGCTTCACCCGCCGCATAAAGCATCGCCAACTTGCCCGGCTTGTTGTATAGGACCGCTTCACGACTCAAGCCGTGTAGATCAGGTAGTGTACATATCGCAAAACAGAAGCCGAGGTAGCGACTAAACAAACTTTCCGGCCCGAACACCATCTCACGCGTAGCAGAATGCAGGCCATCGGCGGCTACAACAACATCAAACCTTTCTTTACTGCCGCTTTTGAACTCAACATCAACACCTGAATCCCCGTCGGAGATCGAGCAAATACAGTCACCAAAGATATACTTCACTTTGTCGCGGGTAAGGTCATACAGCAGAGAGGTAAGGTGCCCGCGAGGCAGTTCAATGTCTCTGCCCTCTTCCGCACCCATCAGATCTACAGGTTTAATACTGCCCACCTTCCTTCCCGAAGGGGACAGGAATGTAAATTTACGTGTACGTATATGAGCCTCCCTCAACGGAGGCAAAATACCCATGCGTTCAACTACATCTACCGCGGGCCCGCGGATATCAATTGCATAGCCACCAGCCCTGACCGCATCAGAACGTTCCACGAGCGTTACATCGAAACCAGATTTTTCCAACCAATACCCCAAAGTTGGCCCGGCTATACTGGCGCCTGAAATGAGTATTTTTCGAGCTTGGGAACTTGTCATAGAAACCTTCTTTATATATATCGTCAGGCATTAACGTGCTTACAACTATGCTGCAGCAGCGGATGCATTTTTCAATAAACTGGAGGTATCATAGTGTTGGGCATGAGCTTTCGTCACTTAGAACTTACTCATGTCTTGAATGACTTATCGATATACAGGAAGCGAGGCTTGGCGCATTGCTTCGCCTGGCAGAATACGAGGCCGCTACCGACCAATTCTTTTGTAGCCGCGGCTGTTCAACAGGACATTTTTGCCGTTGGCCAGTCGTCATTCTCGATGAACTCCCGAACCTGTCTTAACATCAGTCCCTCCAGCTCTTCTACCGCCCGCAATCCGCGGCGGTTCCAGTTTGTCGCAACAGCCCAGGAAACCTGAAGGTCGCGAATAGGGACGCATGACAGTTCGGATTTTTCGCGCAGTGCAGCCACACAACAAGGCGCTATTCCATAACCTGCTCCTCGCATAACGAGATCCACGAGAAGAGATGAACTGTTTACCTCGCTGCGGACCTTCAACGCCTCGCTCTGATGGGGGTACACGCGGTCTATGTACAGCCGTAAGCTATCCGGATAGCCGGTAATTACCAACGGAAGCTCAACCAGCTTATCGAAGTCGACGATATCATCAAAAGACGGCCTCTCCTCTGTTCGGCATATCAGGCAGATACTCTCAAGAAGTAGTGGTGTGAAATGCATGCCACTCTCGCCGGTGTCTGGAAGTATTGCAATATCAATTGATCCATCAACCACCTTATCTCTGAGTCTCGCGCTTGAATCAACGATTAGATTGAGTCCGCAAGAAGGAAAAGCTGCGAGAAACTCGGCAGCCACCGGAGCGATGAGTTTCGATAGAATGGATTGAGGCGCCCCAAGGGTCACCGTTCCGTGAGGTACGCCATCTTTGGCCATACCCTCGATGAGGTGCTGAACACTTTCCAACACTTGGGTCGCATGGTCATAAAGACGGACACCTGCGTTGGTCAGCGACACGCCCGTACTATGTCGGAGAAAGAGACTGTGCCCTATCTCCTCCTCCAGCTTGGCGATAGACCGGCTGAGTGCGGGTTGCGCGACAAACAGGGCTTCGGCGCCACGCGCAAAACTCCCTGCATCGGCAATGACCCTGAAATATCGAAGTTGGCGTAGCTCCATCTTGCTATCCCCGGCAAAGCACCCAGTTCAGGTGACAGAAAAGTTATAGTCTCATACTAGACCCATTCGATGGTCACGTCCCGTCGAAGGCGCAGGTTTTATGCCATGACCTTGCCCAGCACAACATAGTAATGTCAAGTATTACTTTTTGGTATGCAAAGAGTGTAGTTCCGGGCTTCCCAGGCTCAGGGGAGAGACCTACAATAGCTCGAAAATGCAATGGCTTCTTTGATTCGGGATCCCCTTTGACTTTTAGCCAGAATAGTCCTGGCATCTCGACTTGAGCGCCAACGGAGGTACTTATGCCTATAAATATTCTGGAGATTCATCATTGTGCAATTCGCATCAGGCCGGGAGCTGACAACATAGAGAAGGAGCGGAAGTTCTATTCCGACGTTCTCGGCTTGCAGCCTGATGTAGCACGCCCGGATTTTCCCGATCTCGGAGGGTATTGGATGAATGTTGGAGATAACGCTCAACTCCATCTTATGGCATTCGAAGGTGAACATCCGCGAGCGGTGGCACCGGGTCAGGACCCCAGTCTCCCTCATGTGGCCTTCGCTGTTGAGAACATTGCCGAGACTGAGCAGGAACTCATTCGAATGAATGTGCCTTACTGGACACTGGATGTATTGGGAGCAGCGGAACACAAACAGATATTTCTATCCGATCACAGCGGAAACTTACTGGAGCTTCATCAAGTGGACACCTGCCGCTGTATTTTGCGAAATCGAACCAGCGCCAGTGCCCTGTGATCTATCCACAACCGCTCCGGGAAGTTTTAATAGCTCACAGGGTGTCCTCGGCGGGATTGCATCACCAGTGTTCTTCGTTCGCGTGGGTACTTTATGTAGCTAGCCGTCGAGCACCGACTTGGCGATAATCAACTTCATAATCTCCGAGGTGCCAGCGAAGATACGGGTAATGCGGGCGTCCGCGTAGAGGCGGGCGATCGGATATTCCATCATGTAGCCGGCGCCACCGTGCAGTTGTACGCCCTCGTCTACCACGTCGCCCAGCAGCTCGCTGCTCAGCAATTTTATTTCGGAGGCCGCCACGCTATCGCGTTCACCGCGGTTGTATCCCTCTACCAAAGTATCGCCGAAGGCTTGCATCATATCTATGCGGGCGCGCAGCTGCGCCAGCTTGAAGCGTGTGTTCTGTTGCTGGGCCAGCGGTTTGCCGAAGACCTTGCGCTCGCAAACGAAGTCGCGGGTGAGCTCGAAGGCGTACTCGGCGACACCGACGTTCCACAGCCCGCAGATCAAACGCTCTTCCACGAGGCCGCCCATCAGGTATTTGAAGCCCTGGTTCACTTCGCCCAGCAAGTGGCTCTTGGGCACCTTGACGTTGTCGAAGAACAGCTCGGCGGTATCCTGCGACTTGAAGCCCAGTTTTTTAAGGTTGGCGCCTCGTTCGAAGCCTTCCCAGCCTGCCTCCACCACGAACAGACTGATGCCGTGAGGCAGTTGGGCGTCGGTGCGTGCGGCAACAACAAATACATCGCCATTGATGCCGTTGGAGATGTAGGTTTTGTTGCCGTTGAGCAGGTAGTGGTCGCCCCGGTCGATGGCGCTGCTACGCATGCCTGCCAGATCGCTGCCGGCATCCGGCTCGGTCATGGCCACGCCGAGAATGACTTCACCGCTGACGGCTCTGGGGATATAGCTCTCATTCAGGAAGTCGCTACCGTGCTTGAGAATATAGGGGGCGATGATACTGCTGTGCAGGAAGGGTATGAAACCGCTCTCACCGCAGCGCCCGAGTTCCTCGGCACCAATCTGCTGAAAGCGGAAGTCGTCGATGCCGAGTCCGCCCAGGGATTCAGGGGCCTGGGGAATCAGGAAACCTTGAGCACCGGCCTTCAGGTAAAGCTCGCGGGGGGTGATGCCAGTCTCGCTCCAGACCTCGCGGTGGGGGACCACTTCCCGCTGCAGGAAGGTGCGAAAGGATTCGCGGAACAGATTGTGCTCTTCGTTGTAGCAATAGCGCTTCATGGTCGATTTCGCTGCTGTGGGTTGTTTGCGGCGCGACCGTACTGCGGTCCCGCCGCCAGGGGAGGCGCCCGGCGGCGCCGCGTTTTACACCGTAACGATGGCCTCGCCCACCAGGGTCTGGGTGCCGTCCTGTCTGCTCGCGCTGATAGCCACCCGCGCGCACGGTCCGGTCTCATCTTCAAACAGCTCCACCACCTGGCCGCTGCAGTGAATTACGTCGTAGAGCTGGGTGATGGCGGCAAACCGACAGCTGAACTTGCGCAGCCGGCTCTGGGGCTGCCAATCGGTAAGCATGCGGCCCAGCCAGGCCATGGACAGCATACCGTGGACAAAGACGTCCGGCATGCCGGCCTTCCTGGCAAAATCGCTGTCGATGTGAATCGGATTGTGGTCGCCGGAGGCCCCCGCATACAGCGCCAGAGTAGCGCGGGATACGCTCGGCAGGGTCAGCGACGGAATTTCGGTGCCAATGTTCATCGGGATTGTCCTCTGCTCAGGCATTGCGGTAGATCAGGGTGTTGGTGGCCGTGGACACCAGTTCGTCGTGCTGGTTGGTGTAGCGGTTTTCCTGCACCACAAATTCCAGCGCACCGCCCTTCTTGTCATAGATGTCGGCGATCCTGCTACTGACAGTGATATGATCGCCGGCATAGATCATGCCGAAATATTCGAATTCCTGGCTGCCGTGCAGTACGCGGCCGAGATCCAGCTGCAGTACTCTGACGATGGGCAGGAACTCCGGACTTTCCAGATCCAGTGAGAACGGAAAGGTAGGAGGCGCAGGAATTGTCCGGTAGCCGGCCGCGCGCGCCGCAGCTTCGTCGGTATACACCGGATTGGTCTCGCCGATGGCCTTGGCGAAGAATTTCAGGCGGCCTTTTTCGACCTCGGTGGTAAAGCTGTTGAATTCGTGGCCGATCTTGCTGCGATCCAGCATTGCTGATTCCTCTTCAAAATTTTTTGGTTTCACACCTTTTGGTACAGGGTCACCACGGCGGCACCGCCCAGGCCGAGGTTGTGCTGCAGGGCAGCGCGAGCACCATCCACTTGCCGTTCGCCAGCCATGCCGCGCAGCTGCCACACCAGCTCGGTGCACTGCGCCAGGCCGGTGGCACCCAGCGGATGGCCCTTGGACATCAGTCCGCCGGAGGGATTGATCACGTATTTACCGCCGTAGGTATTGTCGCCGTCGTGAATGAATTTCTCGGCTTCGCCTTCTCCGCACAGACCCAGGCCCTCATAGGTGATCACTTCGTTCGTAGTGAAACAGTCGTGCAGCTCCACCACTTGCACCGCCTCGGGACCCAGGCCGGCCTGTTCGTACACATTCTGCGCGGCCTTGATGGTCATCTGCGCACCGACAAGGTTGATCGGATCGGTCCAGCTGTCTTCCAGGTCGGTGACCATGGCCTGGCCGGCGATCTCGACGCCGGCATCGATACCGTGCTTGCGGGCGAAGGCGGCGCTGCACACCACAGCGGCGGCGGCGCCGCAGCTGGGCGGGCAGGCCATCAAGCGGGTGAGATACGGAGGGAAGATCGTGGGCGCCGTCATCACCTCCTCCAGCGTCAGGGGCGCGGTGAACATTGAATACGGGTTTTTCACCGCGTGGCTGCGGGTTTTCACTGCGACCCGGCCGAAGATGTCAGAGCTGGCGCCGGTCTTGTCAATATAGGCTGTGCCCGCCTGGCCAAAGCAGCGCAGTGCAAGCGGCGCCTCGGGGGCCTCAGAGACCTCGTCGAGTCTGCGCATCATCGGCCCGAAGGGCGATTCGCGGTCCTGCCATCCCGCACCCAGTGCACCTTTCTGCATCTCCTCGAAGCCGAAGGCGAGGGCGCAATCCAACGCCCCGGAGGCCACCGCCTGGCGCGCCAGAAACAGGGCCGTGGAACCGGAGGAACAATTGTTGTTGACGTTGATCACCGGAATGCCGCTCATGCCCACGTCATAGAGCGCGTGCTGGGCGCAGCAGCTGTCACCGTAGACATAACTGCCGTAGGCCTGTTGCACCAGGCGGTAGTCGATGCCGGCGTCATTCAGGGCCTCGCGAATGGCTTTCGATGCCATGACCCGGTACGGCTCCTGTTGGCCGGGCTTGGCAAACTTGACCATGCCAACCCCGGCGATACGTGCGTTTGTCATCCCTTGCCTCCTGTGAGCAGGTCGATGCCAGTGGCCTCACTCACGACCTTGAGGCTATCGTGCAGGCTGTCCACCTGTTCGGCGTCCTTGAAGTCGCAGATTTGACCCCACTGTTGGGCTACCTGTTCCGCGCTGATGGGCGCATCGATGCCCAGCGAGACGCCCCTGGTGCGCAGGAGGCCAAGCTTGGCAAACCAGCCTGCGCCCACTTCAAACACACCCCCATTTTCGAGGCTGTCCTCGCTGCAGAGCTTGACCACCAGAGGTACCACAAACTCCGGGCTGGTGGCCTTGACGAATTCGGGCGGAAAAGCAGTCTCGGTCAGGCGCGAGCCCGCCACCGGGGCAATGACGTTGCTGAGCACATTCTTGCGGCCTCCCTCCAGAGCCAGTGTGCGGCCCAGGCCGAGCAGTGCCGATTTGGCCGAGCTGTAATTGGACTGACCAAAGTTGCCGTAGATGCCTGCCGCCGAGGAGGTGAAGATGATGCGGCCGAAACCCTGCGCCAACATCAGCGGCCAGGCGGCCCTGGTAACCTGGTACGCGCCGTTCACATGTACCTTGTATATCAGCTCCCAATCGGTGTCGCTCATTTTGGCAAAGCTGGTGTCGCGCAGGATGCCCGCGTTGTTGACCACCACGTCGACGCGATCGAAATTGTCCAGCGCGCTCTGCACGATCTTGCCCCCTTCCTCTACCGAGTCGTAGTTGGCCACCGCCTCGCCGCCGGCAGCGCGGATCTCCTCCACCACCTGGTCGGCCGGTGTGGCACTGGCCCCCTCGCCGTGACTGCTGCCCCCAGATCATTGACCACCACGCGGGCACCGCGGCGGGCGAACTCCAGCGCGTAGGCACGGCCCAGGCCGTTCCCGGCGCCGGTGACGAGAACAACTTTCCCATCAAAACGAATTTCACTCATGGTTTCTTCCTCTGTTGGCAGGGTATTGAAGTTCAGCCCAGGCGGTCTCTCAGCTGTCACCAATATGGAGAGCCAGCGAGCGCAGGCGGGAGCTTCGAACACATATTGTGGTCATTGGATACGGCGATCTTTGCTCTGCCAGTGGGGCTCGCGCAGCGCGTTCTTCTGGATCTTACCGGCGCCGGTCATCGGGAGAGGGTCCTCGCGGAACTCCACCGATTTGGGCAGCTTGTAGCCGGCAATCGCTTCACGGCAGAATTCGACGATGTCCTGTGCGCTGCAACTGTGGCCCGGGCGCAGGCGCACAATAGCGTGAACCGCCTCGCCCCACTGTTCGCTGGGAACGCCGATCACCGCCACCTCTTGCACAGCGGGGTACCGGGAAATGACGCTTTCCACTTCGGCCGAGAACACGTTTTCGCCGCCGGACACGATCATATCCTTGACCCGGTCCATCAGAAACAGGAAGCCGCCTTCATCCATGTAACCGGCATCACCAGTGAGCACCCATCCGTCCACCAGAGTGCTGGCAGTCTGCTCCGGCTTGTTCCAGTAACCCATCATGGTATTGGGGCCCTTGACCGTGATTTCCCCAATTTCACCAGACGGTAGCGCCCGGCCGTCGGCATCGCGGATTTCGACTGTCGAGCAGTAAGTGGGTCGTCCGGCGGAGCGCAGCTTGCCGGCCAGGGGCCATCCAGCACGTGGTACTCGGGCCCGAGTATCGAACACAGGGGAGCCAGTTCGGTCTGGCCATAGGCCTGACGAAAATTCACGCCGGGCAATTTCTCCATGGCGGCTCTCAGGGTGCCTTCAGGCATGGGCGAGGCGCCGTAGATGATGGCCCGCAACGAACCGAGATCGGTGTCGCCCAGCGCGTCGGAGGCCAGCAGCAGGGCGATCATTGTAGGCACCAGCACCGTGTCGGTCACAGCACAGCGCTGCATTTCAGCCAACACATGGTCGGCGTCGAAGCCAGGAACAATGACCTGGCGGGCACCGGCCAAGGTGGACATCCACATTGGCATGGCGCAGGCCAGGTGAAACATGGGCGCCGCGTGTAGCGTGCAGGTGCCATTGCGCGCCAGCTCTGTCTCTACCAGTCCCGACATGGAGCTGGTCCAGATGTTGCGGTGTGACAGCATCACGCCTTTGGGAAAACCAGTGGTGCCGCCGGTGTAGAAAATGCCGGCCATCGATTCGCAGTTGCCGTCGTGGGCTGCAATCGGCTCTGCATCCGCCACCAGCTGTTCGTAAGCCAGCGTGCCCGTTGGCGCTTCACGCTCGCCAGTGTAAATGGCGAGGCGAATGCGGTTGCTTCGGGACATCAGTGTCTGACCCATTTCGCCAAAGGCATCATCGATAAACAATACCGCGGCCCCGGAGTCGTCCAGCGAGTACAGAAGCTCCTGCAGCGACCAGCGAATGTTCAGCGGCACCAGAACGGCGCCAGCCCAGGGTATCGCATAGTAATATTCGTAGTAGCGGTCCGAATTCAGCCCCAGCATGGCCACACGATCGCCGGGCTTGACGCCGTGGCTACGCAGGGCACCGGCTAGTTTGGCTACGCGCTCGGCGATCTCGCGCCAGCTACGAGATCGCTCGCCGAACTGCAGGGCTGTCGTGTCGGGGCTGACCTGCGCATTGCGTTGGATGGCCTGGATCAGGTGCATGGCAATTGTCGCGCTCCTCAGTTAAATTCCAAAATCATGTCCATGGAGTCCGGCCTCAGCCTCAGTGAGATTTAATACTAGGAGAGACGACCTCCAGGGACAATGTTCAAAAAATACCTTCTTATTGACAATTGTTGGCCGACAAATCGATTTTAACTACTGGCAGACTGTCCGCTGCCTGAGACAAGATGTCCTCACCAATCATGGACTGATATACTTTATTTTTCCAAGCTGGCCGTCTGCAGTGTTTCAGGGACGGACGGCTCACATGTGTGGGACAATAACAATTTATGAAAGACCGGACGGTTGCCTGCCACTATGTACAGGCACTGATAGCTCCTGTTGAGCGCCGCGGCATTGCCAGCGCACCGCTGTTGAAAGCCGCAGGTATTGCCGGCGAGGTGGTGCGGGACGCCAGGGCAAGGGTGCCGCACACGAGTTACGTCAGGCTGGTCAGGAAGATTTGGGCCTGCCTCAATGATGAAAATATTGGCCTGGCCGAACCCCCGTTGCCGCTTGGCGCATTCTATTACGCCAGCCATCTGATGGTGAATGCGCCAACCCTGCGCAAGGCGTTGATGCTGGGCACCGGCCTCTATCGTTACGTCAATCCCGCGTGGAGTGTGGAGCTGCTGGAGCATGATGGCGCCGCTGAAATCCGCGCCAAACTCCAGTTCCCTGAACTGGATCCGGACCATCTGCTGGCGGAATTTATCCTCTCTGGCTGGCACGGTTTTGCTTCCTGGTTGATCGGCAGCAATATGGTACTCAAGCAGGTGGGATTTGATTTTCCGGTGCAGCCCCACGAAGAGGAGTATCGCCACCTGTTCCCCTGGCCCCGCGCATACGGGCAGCCCTATCTGAGCCTGCGTTTCAGCGCCAGGTATCTGGATCGGCCGGTGGTGCAGAATATTCCCAGTCTGGAGCAATATATCGGTACCACACCGTTGTACCTGCTGCTTAACCCGGTAAATGACAACAGTTATGACGCACGCATTCGCCGTATTCTCGATGCCGCCGATAGCGGGCATTTTCCACCCTTCGACGAGGTGGCCGACAAGCTGCACATGACGACCAAGACTCTGCGCCAGAAGCTGAAAGAAGAGGGTATCAGCTACCAGAAAATCAAGGATGTGATCCGGCGCGATCGCGCCATTCATTACCTCAGCGTTTCCGCCTGCTCCGTAGCCGAGGTGGCACAGAAGGTCGGCTTTGCAGAGCCGGGCGCCTTTATTCGAGCGTTCAAGAGCTGGACCGGGCTGACTCCCGGCGCCTACCGTAGCCAGCGGGAGCGCGACCTCCCCTGAGTGGCTCCTGGCGACCACAAGATGGCGACATGCTTGCCATCCAGTCCCAGATTCTAACAGTTAATCAAAGACTATATGGTTCGCATTTACTTTACCCTTGGCCCTTGTCACGCACCCCCACGGGCAACTGTATCAGCTAGTCCGACTGTATTGCTGCGCCGCTTCCCATTGTATTCAGCCAAATAGCGATTGGCGCATTTGCGATAAAAGCTGGCGCATTTTTGGCAGGCCTGTAAGTTGAAAACGATTAAGCTACTAATTGGTATCAAAAACGGCAATTAAGATGATAATGAGGAATCCAAGAAAAGTAAATCGGAACACGTCGATTTAATCTGATCAGTATAGCGACAGCTAATGCTAGAAGTAACGCGCAGCCAAATTCACAGAATGAAAATAGTTTGATTCGCGATTCAGCACTATTGGGTGCTGAGGAGATAGCTTTGGACCTTGAAGGTAAAACTGCATTCATCACAGGTGCAGCCAGCGGTATTGGGCGTGCAACGGCCTGTGCGTTCGCTCGCGCTGGCGCCAATGTCATGATGGTAGATCGGGAAAAAGGTGGCCTCGAAGAAACTGCCGATATGGTTCGGAAGAACGGTGTGGCTGTTGGAACGGTGGTAGCCGATGTAACTGATAGAGTACAGATCAGTGAAGCGGTGAAGGCAACGATAGAGCAATTCGGTACTTTGGATTGTGCGCATAATAGTGCCGGATTCTATCCCGCCCCCATGGACATCGTTGATGTATCAGAAGACATTGCACGGCGTACTCTGGAGGTCAACTATTGGGCTACCTATTATTGCATGCAGGCACAGATAAAGGTCATGTTGGAACGAGGAGGCGGCACAATAGTAAACACCTCTTCAGTCGCCGGTCTTGTCGGAGCGCCGAATGATGCTGTGTACTCTGCGTCCAAACATGCAGTCGTTGGACTCACGAAATCGGTGGCGCTGGCATATGCTGCTCGAGGCGTTCGCATTAACGTAGTATGCCCGGGCGTGATTGAGACGCCGATGGTTGAAAAAATCATTGGTACCGATGAAGGACGTTCTGTAGTAACCGCAATGCATCCGATTGGCAGGCTCGGTGCGCCAGAAGAAATCGCTAATGCCGTGGTCTGGCTGAGTTCGCCCGCGGCAAGCTTTGTGGTTGCGACGAGCTTCGCTGTCGATGGCGGATTCACCGCCGACTGAATTTCGATAGTAAAACAAGCGGTAAGTGAATGAAAATATTATGCTATGAGAGAAAAACATATTACAGAAACGCTTTGATAGCTGCGCTGTTGTGCCCGTCAGGCGGCCTGAATGACAGATAGCATGATGTTTGACGCGGTGGCTCGCGTTTTCCGCGACATTTGCAGTCCCAATGCAATTAGACGCGGGTCGGCCGGTGAATGGTTGGCCGATGAGTGGCGCAACGTGATCGATCTGGGATTGACAAATTCCATGGTCGATGAAGACGTCGGCGGGCTGGGTATGCGCCCTCGGGAAATTGGCGATATTTTACGACTCGTTGGCTATTGGGCGCCGCCATTGCCGATCGGCGAGAATGTGTTGGCCACGGCTGTGCTCTCCCGCGCTGGTCTGGACATTCCGGATGGTGTGATTTCGATTGCGCCGCCGGCCGAAATGTCGCTCGCATTAACTCCACACCAGGCGGACTGGTCGATATCCGGGAAGGCCCATGGCGTTCCATGGGCGCGCTATTCAGACGCAGTGGTTGTGCAGTTGATTGACGAGGACCGCCGATATATTGCCGCTGTGCCCCAGTCTGGTTGCTCAGTAACGCCCGGCGATAATCTTGCCGGAGAGCCTCGGGATGATGTTGTGATTGACTGCGTGTTGCCCCAATCGTGTGTCGCAGAAACGTCGCTCAAACGTTTTGATGTCAATGCTTTAGGGGCTGCGTTACGCACTGTGATGCTGGCCGGCGCTGCAGAGCGAATACTGGAAATGAGCCTGGCGTTCGCAAGCGAGCATGAACAATTCGGCCGCCCGATCGCGGCGTTTCAAGCAGTTCAGCACAATCTTGCCGTCATGGGCGAGCAGGTCGCAATTTGTCGCGGTGCAGCAAATATTGCCAGCGATGCAATGTTTGTTCCGGGCGGAGATCTGGCGATCGCAGTGTCGAAAGCACAAGCCGGTGAAGCTGGCACAAAACTATGCAGTTTAGCTCACCAGGTTCATGGAGCCATGGGTTTTTCAGAAGAATACGACCTGCATCTTTACACAAAGCGAATTTGGGCCTGGCGTGAAGAATTCGGAAGCGAGAGTTTCTGGAACAGGCGTGTCGGTGATGCAGCGCTCGCTCATGATTCAGATCTATGGTCGCTTATCTCCAGTGAACTCAGAAGCACAGATTCTATTTATGACACACAGGCGGGGGAGTCACTATGAGCCCCGTCACACCCGGTTCGAGACGAATGAATTCATTCGATATTTTTCAAGATGAAAGCTAGAAAGAGGAGTAAAGATGGCTTCTGCAACGACTGATGATCCAATTGCCTACCCGAACCATTTCTTTATCGACGGCGACTGGGTCTCGCCTTCCAGTGATTCGGTCATTGACGTAATTAATCCTACTACTGAAGAGCTCTATTGTCGCATTGCAGAAGCGCAGGAAGCGGATATGGTAAAGGCAATCGCTGCTGCAAGAGAAGCTTTCGACAATGGGCCCTGGCCTCGCATGACGCATGCTGAGCGTGCGCAATATTTGGAAGCGATCGCCGCTGGAATCAACAAGCGTATCGAAGCGCTTGGCGACATTTGGACAAGCCAGGTGGGCGTTCTCCGCCGGGCCGCGAAATATGCGGTTCCGGGAATTGCGTCGACGTGGGAGTATTATGCGGGTCTCGCGGAGAGCTATGCGTGGCAGGAACAACGCAAGCCCAGTGCCGGCGGCGAAATAGCCCTGGTTGTCCGAGAGCCTGTTGGCGTCGTCGGCGCGATCATCCCTTGGAACGCTCCGCTTGCCATGATTGCGAACAAACTGGCGCCGGCCTTGATCGCAGGGTGCACCGTAATTCTTAAAGCATCGCCGGAAGCGCCGGGCGAAGCGTATATTATGGCGGAAATTGCCAAAGAAATCGGATTGCCGCCTGGCGTAATCAATGTTCTGACCGCTGATCGTCACGTGTCGGAGTCATTGGTGCGCAGTGGCGATGTCGATAAAATTACGTTTACGGGGTCCACCGCCGCGGGCCGACGCATCGGATCACTGTGCGGCGAGCGAATTGCGCGCTGTACGCTTGAGCTTGGTGGAAAATCAGCGGCCGTGATTCTCGATGATTACGATATTCAGACTGCTGCCAATACGATCACAGGAGCCGCCTGTTTCCTGACGGGCCAGGTTTGTTCATCTTTGACCCGCATCATTGTAAGCCGCAGCCGTCACGACGATATGGTTGAGGCTCTTGGGGCGGCTTTCGCAAAGATTAGCATTGGGGATCCCTTTGACAAGGCAACGATGATGGGGCCGCTGGCTACCAGCCGTCAGCGTGATCGTGTGGAAGGCTTCATCGACAGTGGTGTCGCGGATGGGGCAACACTGGCGGCAGGCGGTAAACGGCCTTCCAATCTCGATCGGGGGTTTTTTATTGAGCCAACTGTCTTCGGCAACGTAGACAATAATATGACAATCGCTCGCGAGGAGATCTTTGGGCCAGTATTGAGCGTTATCCCCGCTGATGATGAAGAACATGCAATTGAGATCGCCAACGATTCGATTTACGGACTGAATTCTTCGGTATTTACCAACGATGTCGACAGAGCAGATAGTGTCGCGCGCGTTCTTCGCGCCGGAACAGTTGGGCACAATTCATTTAGAACCGATTCATCGGTTTTATTTGGAGGCTTCAAGCGATCTGGCATTGGACGCGAAGGCAATATTGAAGGTCTTCAGCCCTATCTCGAATTGAAGGCGATTATTTACGACAAACAGCCGAGTAGCCTTGGATAATTGAAAAACTATTGGACCTCGTTTGGAAACAACGCGCTGGGGAAAGAATTTTCAGGCATCTGGCAAAAAATTCAGGAGTTACACAATGAAGGCAGCCGTCTTGCGCGAGGTCAATTCGCCTCTGACCATCGAAGATGTCAAGATCGACAAACCGGGTCCCAAAGAAGTACTTATTCGTACTTGTGCGACTGGTGTCTGCCATTCCGATCTGCATCTGGCGAACGGATCCTGGCGCACACCATTGCCCGTGATTCTCGGGCATGAATCATCCGGAATAGTCGAACAAATTGGTTCCGACGTGCGTCATGTAAAGCCCGGCGACCATGTGATTACCTGCATCTCGTCGCATTGCGGTCACTGCGAAGAGTGCTTGACCGGCCATATGTACATGTGCCTAAGCCCTGAGGATTCAAGACCGGAAGCTGATGGTGCACGTTTGTGGAAGGACGACAGTGCCGATTCCATCATTCACCAGCAGGCCAATCTTTCCGGCTATGCCGAACAGATGTTGGTTCCGCATAGTACAGTCACAGCGATTCGAAGGGATATGCCGTTAGATGTTGCCGCATTGATTGGTTGCGCGGTTACAACAGGAGCTGGCGCGGTGCTGAACACGGCGCAGGTCGGCTTTGGAGACACCGTCGCGGTGATCGGGTGTGGTGGCATCGGCCTGTGTGCAATTAACGCCGCATACATCGCAGGCGCAAGTCGTATCATCGCCATCGACACGCGAAAATCGAAGCTTTCCCTGGCCAGGGAGTTCGGTGCGACAGATGTAGTGGATTCAGCGACAGATGATCCGGTAGAGCAGGTGCGCGAGTTGACCGGAGGGGGAGTGAATTACAGTTTCGAGGCGGTCGGCCTCAAAGAGACTGCCGAACAAGCATTCAAGATGCTCCGTTCGAGGGGCGTAGCGACAATTATCGGCATGATTAAACCGTCGGTTCGCCTGGAGCTGCGCGGCGCTGACTTCCTCAACGAACGTTGCCTGCAGGGAAGCGCCATGGGATCAAATCGATTCCCCGTCGACATGCAGCGATTCGTCGAATTCTATATGCAGGGTAGATTACACCTCGATAAACTCATCTCCCGCCGTATCAAATTGGATCAGATAAACGAAGCCTTCGATGATCTAGAAAGCGGGAACGTTGCCCGCAGCATAATTGTCTTTGACACGTAATGAGGAGCGGTTTGCGGAATTAGGGAGGTTAACTCTGATTTTTGTAGCCAATCAATTCGTTTTAGAGAGATAAATATAAAGTTTTCGATTACATGAGGAGATGAGCGTGCAGGATGAGTTGACAGTTGCTTATCACGCAAAAAGAAACCCGGAAAAAGCCGCAGTCATTATGGGCGGCAGTGGTGAAATATTAAACTATCTAGCTCTGGAAAACGGATCTAATCAAGGCGCACACCTGTTACGGGATTGCGGTCTCGAAGTGGGCGACGCAATCGCTATTTGCGTGGCGAATTCCACAAAGTTTTTTTATGTGGCGTGGGCGGCGCTGCGTTCTGGGCTTAGGATCGTCCCAGTATCGACGAAGCTGACAGCAAAGGAGATTGCGTATATCGTTAATGACTGCGCCGCTAAAGTACTGGTCACCGCACCAAACATAGGCGATACGTTTTGCAACCTTCCGAACGAGATAAAAGGCGCAGTGCTCTTTAGCTTGGGTCAAGCGGCGCCGGGATACCGCGTCTGGGACACCGAAGTCGATAGATTTCCTGTGACTCCAATTGACGATGAGGAGGAGGGGCTTGAATTCCTTTATACATCCGGGACCACAGGTCTTCCCAAGGGAATCGTTTATCATTCTTCGCCGACCGGGAAAATTGGCGCGCGAGCTGCCGTATTGGATGCGCTTGACCGTCTCAACCTGGGCGCTGAATCTGTCTATCTATGCCCTGCTCCGCTTTATCATTCGGCACCGTTCGCCTATTCGCTTGCATTTATTCAAAAAGGCGCCACGGTCGTGGTAATGGAGAGCTTCGATGCGGAGAAGGCGCTTCATCTGATTGACCGGTATAAGGTGACGATCAGCCAGTGGGTTCCCACGCATTTCGTCCGATTGGTCAATCTGCCGGAAGAAGTCCGTAGTAAATACGATATTTCATCATTGCAGTTAGCCCTACACTCAGCTGCGTCGTGTCCAGTGTCAGTCAAGAAAGAAATGATCGATTGGTGGGGACCGATCCTGTATGAGCATTACGGGAGCAGTGAGCAGACCACTCTGACGTTTATTGATTCCAAAGACTGGCTGGCGCATCCCGGGTCGGTCGGTAAATGCATTTTGGGAAAAATACACATCTGCGATGACAATGGAGAAGAGCTACCGGTCGGGTCGGTTGGCCAAATTTACTCCGAGGGTAGCGCCTCATACACATATCACAATTCCCCTGAAAGTACCCTCAAGAGTAAAAATCAACATGGGTGGACTACAGTAGGCGACATGGGTCGTTTAGATGAAGATGGCTATCTCTATCTCTCCGATCGTAAGGACTTCATGATCATAACCGGTGGCGTGAACGTTTACCCTCAGGAAATTGAAAATCTTCTCGTCACCCACCCCAGGATTCTAGACGCTGCGGTGATCGGAACACCAGATCAGGATTTCGGTGAAATCGTGACGGCTTTCATTCATCCGCAAGATATGAACGATGCCACCCCGGAATTCGCTGAAGAGATCAGAGATTGGTGCCGTGATCATCTATCAAGCGTTAAAGTTCCAAAACGGATTGAGTTTCGTGACAGCCTTCCCAGGCTTCCGACGGGGAAAATGGTCAAAGGTAAATTGAAAAAGGAATACCTGCGTGATCAAACTAGTCAAGTTTCTGGTCGAATCGTCGACACAAAGGAAAGCTGAATTTTGATCGCTGCACTCGACTTTCCGGCTCCGAGCAGATTGCCTAATGAGCAGGCCCTGCGAAATGAAGTACGTGACTTCTTGAAACAGGAACAGGAACTGGTGCGTGCCGGCGCCCTCGGTAGCTGGAGCCGCTGCTGTCCTGAATTTAGCCGGCGGTTGGGAGAACGCGGCTGGATAGGCATGGCGTGGCCCAGGAAATATGGCGGGCAAGAGCGCTCGGCGCTTGAACGGTATATTGTGATTGAGGAACTGTTGGCTGCGAACGCTCCTGTCGGCGCGCATTGGACTGCGGATCGGCAATGTGGTCCGCTGCTCCTGTACTGCGGTTCTGAAGAACAACGACTTGATATTCTGCCGCGAATTGCCGCCGGGAAATGCTATATCGCCATTGGTCTTAGCGAACCCGGAGTAGGTTCTGACCTGGCTTCCCTGAAGACACGCGCTGCCCCCGTTGACGGCGGCTACTGTCTACGTGGTACCAAGCTTTGGACAACGCAGGCGCACATCAGCCATTATATGACTGTACTTTGCCGCACGGATGGGGAGCACAGTCATCGTCATGAAGGGCTAAGCCAACTCATTGTCGATATGGCATCGCCCGGAATTGAAGTTCGTCCAATCATTGATATGACTGGGTCGCATAGTCTCAACGAAGTTCAGTTTGATGACGTATTCGTTCCTGATAATGCTCTGATTGGGACGCGGGGCGATGGATGGAAACAAGTCTTGAATGAGCTTTCCAACGAACGCAGCGCGCCGGACCGCATCCTTTCATCGTTCAAACTGCTGGATCAACTTGTAGCGTCGGTACGCTCCGAACCCACGGAGGAAGGTAAACGCGAGGTTGGACGTTTGATAGGTCGCACTGCATTACTGACAAGCCTTTCTGCGTCAATAGTGGAAATGCAACGGCTGGGTCGGGACCCCGGTGCCTCGGCGGCAATTGTCAAGGACCTGGGCGCCGAGCTCGAGCAGGAAACGCCCGAAATTGCTCGAAAACTGTTTCCGCTGGAACTGTCGCGGGGCTCCGACGATTATCTTCAAACACTGATCGGAGCCATTTTACTCATGTCACCATCATTCAGCGTGCGTGGTGGCACGCGCGAGATTCTGCGGGGAATTATTGCCCGCAGTTTAGGAGCGAGATAAATCGGATGACGAACTCCACCGTAGTATGCGAGCGTCTCGAAGATGGCATTGCTTGTTTGACGCTAAACAGCCCAAAAACACGAAACGCTCTTTCCGATGGAGGTTCCGTGAATTCCTTGTTGGAATGGTTGGGTTTGCTCGATGCGGACCATTCGGTTCGGGTTATCATACTGACAGGCGCCGGAACGGCGTTTTCGGCAGGTGGAGACCTCAAGACAATGGTTGCTGGCGAAGGGCCCATCAGCACTAAACCAGATATAACGCGAACTAACTACCGGACAGGTATTCAACGCCTTCCGATCGCTTTCGAAACACTGAATGTGCCGGTTATTGCGGCCGTGAACGGTCCTGCCATTGGCGCCGGTTGCGATCTCGCATGCATGTGCGATTTAAGGATCGCCGCAGAATCCGCTGTTTTTGCAGAAAGTTTTGTCAAGCTCGGACTCATCCCAGGGGACGGCGGCGCTTGGCTGTTGCCACGCATTGTAGGTTTTGCCAAGGCAAGTGAAATGGCGCTAACTGGAGATCGGCTCAATTCATCTGACGCGCTTGCTTGCGGTCTCGTCTCCCAGGTCGTCCCCGGCGAGAAGCTTATTGAAGCGGCGGTGGCTCTTGCCCGACGTATTGCAGCAAATCCGCCAGGTGCGGTGCGAATGACGCGCCGCCTTTTGCGGGAAGCTCAATCAGCCCGCCTTGAAACTGTTTTGGAGCTTTCTTCGGCAATGCAGGCGCTAGCCCACACGACGACTGAGCACAAGGAAAGTTTGGCGGCGGCGCTGCGCAAGGTTGGAAAGACTGATCATAAATAGGGCGATTAGCCATGGGAGAACATGTGATGTCTGAAAGGATTGTACGGCGCAGGGTTGTGACGGGCCACAATGCAGAAAACCGATCCTGTGTTGCCTCCGATACTGCGCTTTTCGGAGAGGATGTTCCGGGGATGCCCGGGAATGTAGTCATCCGATTCTGGGGCGCTGACAAGGAAATGGTTTATCCTGATAGCGGCGATGAACCACAATACGCTGGATTTTATCCGAATCGAGGCGGCTTTCGTTGCCTTGAGTGCTCGATCCCTCCAGATACCGTTGCTGAGACGGCGTTAGTCAATGACGCGGGAGCCGACGAAACGGCACTGGGCGAGCTAGAAACGAAGATGCCTGGCCTGGCAACCGTCATGTCCGGAGAGGATCCCGGCATGCACCGAACGGCGACAGTAGACATGGTGTTAATCGTCGATGGTCAATGCATTCTGAGACTGGATGAGGAAGAGGTTGCGCTCGGGGTCGGCGATCTGGTGATTCAAAGCGGGACCAGGCACGCCTGGGGAAATCCTTACGATAGACCGTGCCGTTTCCTGGCAGTTACGATTGGCGCCAAGAACGACTTGTGTGAGTGAGCCTCATGATCGGGATTCATTTTTATATTTCTGAAGACAAGCGAGGATAACATGCCGAGAGACAAGGAATCAGAATCTGAAATTGAACGCATTGAAAGAACGTTCAACGATCCAAACTTTAATCTTGAGGAGTGTTATCAATATATTGATCCTGATGATTTTGTAGCTTTTCGCTTCATGCCTCCGACTGTTGTAGGCCGGGAGGAATGGAAGAGGATCATTGGCGAAATGGCAGAAAATGTGGCGAGGGTGGATGGAGAAATTATCAAGATGGAGATAAGCGCGGGAAGCGATCACGGCTTCGCCAATAGCATCCTGAAGGTCACAACTTACGATGAAGATGGCAATGCAACTTTTTCCGGAAATTTACGCACCACGGTGTGTTACCGCAAAAAGGACGATAAATGGTTTCAGGTGGCTCAACACGCATCGGTGCCCATCAATTTTGCGACGGGTCAACCAGACTTCGACAGTGAGTGGTAAAAATACCATGTTGCCCAGCAACGTCGGCTTACCCCGAGAATCATGAATTTTTCACTTGGCCTTAGCTGGTCGCCATACCGTCAGATCATAGTCTACATGACAACTTGGTGTTGGACGACATTTCGGGCAACGACTTAGACTTGGCTCATTGCCAGTAATATTCGGGCAGTCAAATCCGTTGGGGGCACAACGTGACTTTTGCCAAAATAGCACCAAAAACTATGATTTTGGCAGATAGAACTAATAAGGTTTGTAGAAATATCTTGACATCGGACATCCGGTACTTACATCTCTAATAGAATTTACTGGTCATTTTCAGTTTAGAGGGAGAATAAAATGAAATTCAATCTTAAATGTAATACTAAATTGCTTGTATCGGTAAACTTGGCAATGCTTGTATCGGCAGGCGGGGCGATTGCGCAAATTGAAGAGATCGTCGTCACTGCGCAGAAACGGGAGCAAAAACTCAGTGATGTTCCAATTTCAATTCAGACTTTGTCCGGGGACTATATTCAGCGTCAGCAAATTAATAATGTTGCTGATCTTACCCAGGTTGTTCCGAGTTTTAACGCGCTGAACGTGTTTCGTGACCAGCTATCTCCTGCATTGCGCGGCGCGGGGTCGATAAATGATAATCCGGGTGTGGATCAAACGGTTGCGATTTTTCTCGATGGTATTTATATGGGTCAAACCAGCCACATAAGTGCGAACCTGTTTGATGTAGAGCGGATTGAGGTCCTGCGCGGTCCTCAGGGTACGCTGCAGGGGCGCAACGTGACTGGTGGAGCGCTTATGCTCGTTACAAGCGATCCGTCAGATGAGTTCCGCGCAAAAGGCGATATCAGTGTTGGCTCTTTCAATACGAGAAGCTTTCAAGGTTTAATCTCTGGTCCCCTTGTTGAGGACCTTCTAGCAGGTCAAATCTCCGCGTCTTATCGCAAGAGTGACGGCTATCTAGACAATAAAGCTACCGGCAACGACCTTGAAGCGGACGATGTATGGGCATACCGCGGTAAGCTTAAATTCACCCCAAATGATAAAGTAGATGCAGTTATCTCTGCTTCGTATGTAAAAGATACAGGTTTGGGATCTGAATCGAATATTGTAGGTAATTCCGGGCTGTCGGGCGATCCAACCAACGGAGCAACCTTAACTGACCTGGATCGCGATGTTTATCAAGACATTGATGGTGAGCGCGACAGGGAGTTTTGGGATATTACAAGCAATATCGATTTCCATACATCAATAGGGACCATAACCTCAGTAACCGGATATCTTGAGTCCCATTCGCTCTCAGAAGTAGATATAGACGGTACATCTTTGCCGAGCGCTGCGGTGCTCGATCAGGACGATGAGCTGGAACAGTTTTCCCAAGAGCTTCGATTGAATGCTGAATGGGAGCGTGTGAATTTCACATTAGGCGCGTACTATCTCTGGTCAGATCAAGAGAAATCCGAGGATCTTGCGGCCAATTTTACCGAAGGTCACCTCCTTGCTGTATTGGCAGGCAATCCTGATGCTCCGCTTTTCGGTCCAGGCCTAGGGCCGGTAGATATCACTGGTCTTCACGGTTACAACAATACTTTCAAGAACGAAACCACATCCTGGGCAATTTTTGGGGATGCGAGCATCACATTGACCGATAATTGGTCTTTCGTTGGCGGTCTCCGCTATTCTGACGAATCCAAAGATTATTCATCTTCTTGTGAGGACACAGGAAGTAATGCAGCATTCCCATTTATCTCGCCGTGTTTCGTAGCACCTGTTGTAATCGAGGATGAAGAAAGCTGGGACGCTGTAAGCTGGCGTGGCATTCTCCAGTATAGCCTTGATGGTGGGGGCATGATGTACGGTGGCATATCGCGTGGTTTCAAGTCAGGTGGGTTTTCCATTGATGACGTTACAACCGTAGTTGTTAGAGATGACTATATCGTTGATCCAGAATACGCCACAAACTATGAAATCGGCGCTAAACTAGCGCTTGCAGATCGCAGATTGATATTTAATCCAACCATCTTCTTCACAGAATATGATGACTTGCAGGTGACGACGTTCACACATGGCGCAGCCGTCCCACGGCCAATTGTCGATAATGCCGCAACAGCCGAAGTCTTCGGTGTCGAAGCTGAAATTATGGCCAACCCTGTTGAAGGGCTGGATATTTCGGTGAGCTATAGTTACATCGACTCGGAATATAAAGAGTATCTGGATGCTGAGGGAAACAATTTCTCCGGGAATAGTACGACGTTTTCACCTAAACATGCGGTCAACGCCGGTGTTAGTTATACGGTTAACTTGCCACGTGATAATGGATTACTCCGATTTGACGCGAACGTTCAATGGAAAGACAAGTATCGCGTTCAGCCCCAGGATGATGAGCAGAGTACTGTAGAGTATCAGCCATTGTTCAATGCAAGTGTCGAGTACCAGCTGCCAGGAGACAGCCTGTTTTCAGTTCTCTTGTGGGGCAAGAATCTGACAGATGAAAGGTTCTCACTTGGGGCGGCGGACCGGGCGACATTCAATGCCAGTTTCGCCGACGCCATCGGTGGTGTGGATACCACTAGTCTAGTGATGCGGGGTAACGCGCCGCGCACGGTGGGCATAACTCTCCGATTCGGGTACTGAGCCAGAGGAATTATTAGATCCTGTTATTTTGCAAGCAATGCAATCCCAGTCGTCTTGAATTAGGGATTGTATTGCTTGTCTTTTTTGTGTGTATGAACGCTACCCGTCTGAGGGTAGATGAAATATTGTAACCGCCCGAAACACGAAGCTACGCGCAGGGTAATCAGGGCCTACTTACTGAAAACTCTTGAATCAATTGCAGGTCTCTGTAGTCCCCAAAAACTCTCCTGAACTTCTACGCTTCACAACTGATATTTTTTGGCGCCATCAATATACTGGATGGCGAGATATCAGTATCTGTAGTCCAAGTCTTCGCGCATGATACTACTTGAATACAGCCTTCGACCGCAGGCGATAGCTGACCAGTCTACCGATGAGTATTTTTTCGATTGATCGTATTGCTGAAGATACAGCTGTTCCAAGAGTACTATTAATTTATCAGTTGTTACGCGGCAAAAACCGTAGGCTAGATGAACAAACCAAGATGTAATACAACAGAGTTTGGAGTGATAGATGCAGAACGATACCCCGCCTGATGACACTACCAGTGATATAAATATTGAAACCTGGCGTAAAAAGTTTCTTGAGGAGCGAGACCGGCGCTTACGCGCCGACGGCGAACACCAATACATCAAGGCTGCGGGATCTTTTGCTCGCTATCTTGAGGAAGATCCGTACGCAAGTGAGAGCGTGCAGCGCTCACCAATAGTCGACGAAGTCGAGGTCGTTATAATTGGCGGTGGCTTTAGCGGCATTATGGCCGGCGCCTACCTGAGAAAGGCCGGTATTGATGACTTTCGTATTCTTGAGACTGCCAGTGATTTTGGCGGTTCGTGGTATTGGAACCGTTATCCAGGTGCGCAATGCGATATTGAGGGGTATATTTACTTACCCCTATTGGAGGAAACAGGATATGTTCCCAAGGTAAAATACCCTTTTGCTGGTGAGATATTTCAGCACTGCCAAAGAGTGGGAACGCATTTCAATTTATATGAGAACGCCTGCTTTCAAACCAAAGTCAACGGCCTGAACTGGGACGAGTCTCTCAAGCGGTGGATTGTGCGCACAAACCGCGATGATGCAATCAAAGCCCGATTTGTCATTTTGTCTGTGGGCGTGGGCGGAAAAGCCAAGTTGCCGGGGATACCTGGGATCGAAGATTTCGAGGGTGTAAGTTTTCATTCAAGCCATTGGGATTACGATTACACAGGCGGTGAACCAAATGCGGAACGCTGGGACGCGTCAGACGAAGGGGATGGCGGGACGCCCAAATTGGACAAACTGGGTGACAAGACGGTTGCCGTTATTGGCACCGGCGCGAGCGCCATTCAGTGCATTCCTTATCTGGCGCGCGACGCGAAGCAAGTTTATGTCTTTCAGCGGACGCCCAATATGGTTTCCGAGCGTGGCGGGAACCCGAAAACGGATCCCAAATGGGCTGAAACGTTAAAACCGGGTTGGCAAAAGGAGAGACGCGAGAATTTTGAAGACATTGTCACAGGTAAGCCGCTTGAGAAAGATTTGGTTGACGATTGCTGGACCCACATGTTGAAGAAGTCCAAGGCGATGATAATGAAGCCTGGCTTGAACACTGAGGAAATGAAGCTCGCAGCTGAAATAGGCGATATCAAGTTAGTTCAGGATGTGCATAAAGAGGTTGAAAGCATCGTCAGGGATAAAGAGGTGGCTGAAGCTTTAAAGCCCTGGTTCCGTCCGGGCTGTAAACGACCAGGCTATAATGATGAATATCTTGCCGCATTCAATCGCCCCAATCTGGAGTTAGTAGATGTCAGCGACTCCAAAGGCGTTGAAAAAATAACTCAGACAGGCGTTGTGGCCGATGGAAAAGAATATCAAGTAGATTGCATAGTCTTTGCAACTGGTTTTGAAATTGCGATCACGGATTTCAAATCTTTTATTGGTTTTGACATTGTCGGTAGAAATTCGCAGTCGCTGTACGAGCATTGGGGGAACGGCATACGGTCACTCCATGGATATGGTGCTCACGGTTTTCCAAACTGGTTCTATATTGGTTTTTCGCAAAACGGGTTTGGCTTTAATCAAGGTTATATGTTGGATGAACAAGTCCGACATGTAACCTATATAATCGACCAGGTCCGCAAGCGCGGGGCAACGGTCGCTGAGGTCAGCCGTGAAGCCGAAGAGAAGTGGGACGCAACTGTTCGAGAGATGTCTCGCACAAACACCGAGTTTCTAGAAGCTTGCACGCCTGGTTTCTATAACAACGAGGGACAATCGCGAGGTGGCATTGCATCGCAAGCTTATTCGGCCGGCGTTAGGGCATTCAACGATATCTTGGAACAATGGCGGAACGACGATAAACTCGAAGGATTGGATCTGTCATAGTGCTGGGTATAATGCCTGCTCCGTTCGGATGGACTATCATTTCCCGCAGGTTCTGTTGAATGGCTGATTTAGCGCGATTTTATGTGCAGTCGAAATTTGGCAAACTGGCCCTGCCAATCGAACGGGTTCTGTTACGCCTTCGGCATATATGCGGCATTGTTTGGCCCTAAAGCAATATTTTCCTGGCTTTGGAGAAGGTATTCTACGTCCGTTACAAATGCGTGAGCAGTATATGAGCCGAATTAGATCTGTAGTTTCGAAGAGCAATCATCCGGCCTTTTGCGGGTAGACAGGGTTCAGAATGTCAAAAAATATCTGGCTCTTTTCATTGTTGTGGTGGGCTCACCAGATTGTTGCGATTGTTTCCGTCTTTTTTTTGCCGGAAAGTACGTTTTTAACCGACCATGATATTGGCCCTGAGGCACAATTGATCATGGGGTCAGTCGGTAAAATCCTGGTCGCTTTGGTCTTGCTTCCATTTTTTCTAGCCATTGTTTTGTGGCGGCAAAAATGGGCGAGGTGGGTTTTGCTTGTTTCATTCATTCTATCGATCGCCAATTTATTACTTGATCCAGCAGGCCTGCAAGCTGCAAATCTTCCATCTACATTTATCCAGTACCTTTCGGTCCTGATCGGAGCCGTGGCATTTTTCTTTCTATTCTCCTCAAGTACACGAATGTGGTTTTACAAGAGTCCTGGTAGTAACGAAGGGAGTTATACATCAGGTGCGATGTCTGGAGGCGCACAATGAATCCTGCAACCAATATAGCATCGGACGTACAGAGCCCTGAAGAGGTCTTTCGTCACCCTTCGTTTGTTCGGGTTACACATTGGTTCACAGCAGCAGCCATGTTGGTCCTTATCCCAAGCGGACTTTTAATTTTGTGGGCGCACCCGGAACTCTATTGGGGCGAAACAGGCTATTTTGGCGATCCAGCTTGGCTACGTTTTCCTATAGAGCCCAACTTTCTCGGATCTCTATTGGGCCGGCCATTCCATTTTTTTGCTGCCTGGGTATTAGTGCTCAGTTATCTGGTATATCTGGTATGGGGTTTTTTAAGCGGCCATTTCTGGAAACGTATGCTTCCCACTCGCGCACAATTGCATTGGCGTCACATCAGACATGAAATTGTGGAACATGCTCTTTTTCGCAGAGCGACTGGCAAAGCTGCGCTTGAGTTTAATCTGTTTCAAAAACTGGCCTATATTTCCGTTATATTTGTGCTGATACCGCTGATGCTACTTAGTGGACTGACGATGTCGCCAGGGTTTACTGCTGCCATTCCCGAGCTGTTTTGGTTGTGGGGCCGACAAACCGCTCGTAGTGTTCACTTTATAGGTGCAGGTGCGCTTGTTCTGTTCCTTATAATTCATGTGATTCAGTTGTTTGTCGTTGGCTTCAAAAACGAAGTTCGCTCGATGACAACCGGCCGCTTTGTCGTGCCTCAAACTCGAAAGAGAGGTAAACAGTGACCATACTAACGCGCAGACAAGCCCTTTTGGGAGCATTAAGCGTTGCCGGTATATCGCTTACCGGCTGTAATAGCGAAAAAGTCTATCTCCCACCTAACGCCGGAAAGTTGCTGGGAATAAGCTTTGGAGCCAGTGATGCAATGACGCTAGCTTCGCAAAGGCTATTGCTCGATAACGATTCT
Organism: Kineobactrum salinum; assembly: GCF_010669285.1. GTDB lineage: Bacteria > Pseudomonadota > Gammaproteobacteria > Pseudomonadales > Halieaceae > Kineobactrum > Kineobactrum salinum. Next base: position 1,481,308 of record NZ_CP048711.1, read on the forward strand.
ATGGCGCGTGAACTTCCTGAAAATATGATATCAGAAAACTTTCCCGCCATCGGCACTACAGATCCGGGAGAAGAAAACAGGGACTATCGTGCCGATCAGAACAATGGTTTCCCAAAATGGCGGTTATCTGTCTCTGGACTTGTGGAGCGACCACTTGTTTTGTCCCTTGCGGATATCCGAAGTATGCCATTTCACAGTCAAATCACTCTACAAAGTTGTGAACGGGGATGGTCTGCCATTGCCAAGTGGACCGGCGTTCGCCTTGCTCATGTGCTCGACCTTGCGCGCCTTAAGCCCAATGCCCGCTGGATCATGTTTCAGGCAATTGACGGTTGGTGGGATTGTTTGGATCTGTTTGATGCCGTCCACCCGCAAACAATACTTGCATATGGAATGAATGATGGAGCGTTGCCTGTACCAAATGGTGCCCCCGTTCGTTTGCGAGTCGAACGCGCGCTTGGTTGGAAAAGCATGAAATACATAAATGCTATTACGGTTTTGGATTCTGTTGAAAAAATGCCCGAAGGAAAGGCCTCAATGGGAATTCCTGTAGGGTTTCCCTGGTACGGGGCATCTAGGTCCAGAAGGGATGGGAAAAAATCAGAACGACACAACAAATCGTTCGCCACTTCTGATTCCAGTATTGGCTTTTGCGATTATTCTGGGATTGCATGCGTCTCATGTTAGCTCGGATCAAGCAAGCGAAACATCGGATCAGAAGAATGCAGGTGTTCGACTGGTTCTTTTAGGAACAGCTGGCGGACCAATTATTCAAACTTCACGTGCGCAGCCGGCTACATTGTTGCTGGTAGACGATTGGGCGTATCTGATAGATGCGGGCGAAAGTGTGAATACGCAATTGGCGAAGGCCGGATATTCAGCCCTGGACTTGAAATCTGTCTTCATCACGCACCATCATTTGGATCACATAGCGGGGCTGGGAAATGTTCTCGCGTTTCGCTGGATGGCGTCGGTGCATCGACCGGGCTTACCCATTTTGCAGATTGTTGGACCGCTCGGAACCGACAGGCTGGTCCAGGCTGCAGCAGAATATATGAGTACAGCTGAAAATATCTTCAGGGCTCAATTTCCTATGGCACCTGAGCTTGATAGATCATTTGTTCCTTCTGAGATTGAAGCAGGTTTGGTCTACAAAGATGACAAAGTTCGGGTGAGAGCTGTCGAAAATACGCATTTTAATCAGCTTGTATTTGGGAATAAAATCGATGAAAGTACTTACAAATCATTTTCCTACAGATTTGAAACGGCATATGGGTCTGTCGTCTTTTCTGGCGATACAGGCCCCAGCGAAGACCTGCTTGAATTGAGTGAAGATGCCGACATACTCGTGGCTGAAGTGATAAATGTCCCCAAGTTGAAAGCAATGATAGGCGCATCTGCCAATATTCCACCGGCATTACAGCAAGAGCAGATTCAAATCGTTCGGCGTAAGCATTTGACACCTCAAGATGTTGGGACGTTGGCCGCAACTGCAAATGTCAAGAAAGTTGTTTTGACCCATTTCTCTTCAATTGATGACAATAAGAGTGATGAATCCTATTACCTGGATGGGATCGCTCAAAAGTATTCGGGACATGTGGTTGTTGGTAGAGATCTTCTTGTTGTGCCAGTAGAGTAGTCCTGCGCAACCGTTCTTAACTGATAGGCAGTCCATATCCAATCTCCACTGCAATAGCCATCAAAATGATTATTCTTGACTGAGGAAGATGGCTATATGCAACCGCGATAGGCCGATGGCGTTTCACCAAAAGTCCGCTTGAACAAGCTGATAAAAGCACTGGCACTAGAGTAGCCAAGATCGAAGGCAATTGTTGTAATTGGCGTGTTCGTCGCCAACATTTCTAAAGATCGCAGTAACCGAACGCGTTGGCGCCATTCTGTGAAAGTAAAACCGGTTTCATCAACAAACCGGCGACTTATAGTACGCTTGCTTACGGCTGCCCAGTCTGCCCAACCTTGAAGGTCTCTTTCGCTTGCGGGATCTTCGATGAGGGCGCGTGCTATGCGCATCAGCCGTGTATCTACGGGTAAGGGCAATCCAAACGGTTCCTCGGGAAGGCGTCTAATTTCGTCAAGGATTATTTCGGCGATACGGTTGCTCGGTGCATCCGGCGGAGGGCCCAAGGGCCATTCTGCCGCACGGTAGACCGCCTCCAACAATAGGCCAGAAGTCCGGATCGTCTTGGGCTGTTTTGGCAAGTCGTCGCACCGATTTTCAGAAATGGACACCAACCATCCTTCGAAAGCTCCGTGTGAGCGCGCCGAGTGAGGGTGGTTCGGCGGAATCCATACAGCGTGGATTAGAGGGACCACCCATTCGGCATCTTTAAAGCCAACGGATAACAAGCCCTTCGTGGATCCAAACAAGCCGCCGCGGCTGTACTGATGGGTGTCCGTACGGCGACCTTCAGCGAGATAGCCGACGGCTGCAATGAGTGGTGGGGCTTGCGGTGATAAAAATAGAGACGGATCTGTCTTGATGTCTGCCATGGTAGTATCGCGATATTTATAGTATTTTTACTATAATAACGCCAAGGCGATTTTGCAATAGAAATGGAACCCAGGGTCGCTACATGAGCCAGGAGACGCTGGCGCGCCTGGCTGAGCGACGAGGATCAGGCGAACCTGCTGGCACAGCCTGAGGCTGCCTGAAAGATGAATCTGGAGACCGGAGTTACACCACTTGACGGGAGACTACCGAATTACTCCTCGACCCAGAGCTTGTAAATCGATCCCCCACCCACCCCCGCAACCATCAGTATTCGTATAAACCCTAGCAGGCTGCTGAAAAAGGCATGATTTTGACGCACTCAACTTCCTCGTCGTTCCGTGTCCCAAGTTTGGTCAACGGCGAGTCGGATTCGTGGCAACTTCACCGGATTGGGGATTCGGGGCCGATTTCCGCTGTGACAAGGTCCTTCATAGCCTCTATCGCCTCCATAAGCCGCTCATGGGCGCTATCGATTCCCCGTATCCCCTCACCACGCCGCCTCGGGCAGCAGATTTCTGATACGTATGAGATTGTAGGCAGCCATCACCCTCAGGAAGTCCTGTCTTACCCGAGTCAGACCTCTGAACTTTGTCTGCCTGAGCCCGCCGATCTGCTTGGCCCAGCCAAAAGGTTCCTCCACCCGTTTGCGCACCCGTTGGCTGATTTCGTAGCCCAGATGACGGGTCGTTCTACCGTCAATCGCAGACCCGCCTGCACGCTTCAGGTTTTGGGCAACGTGCGGGGTAACATCCAGAAATCTCAACACGTCGACAAACTCCCGTGTGTCGTACCCTTTGTCAGCTCCCAGTGTTGCGCCACTTTTCAATACCGTCGCCATGTCGATCGCTGCATCGCGCTCGGCAGTGCCAGTGGCCGAGGTAAGATCGGCATTGACCAGCAGGCCATTGCGGTTCTCCATCAGGGTGTGTCCGGTGTAGCTGGGGCGCGCTCCCATACCCTGGCCCTTGGACGCAAGCAGAGCCTCGGGATCCGTGCGCGAGGCATGGGTCTTGTTGCTGCGCTTCTCGCCATGGAAGTTGCGGCCCGCATTGCGGCCGACGCCATCAGGGTTGTCATCGTCCGAGCCATCCTTGCGGCGAACACTCTTGTGAGACGCCCAGGCAGCTATCAAAGTGCCATCAACGCTGAAATGGTCGTTGGACGTGAGACTACGTCGGCGGGCCATCTCGACGATTTCTTCGAAAAGGCGGCGCCCGATGTCGGCCTGCGCCAGTCGATCCCGATTCTTGGAAAAGGTCGAGGGGTTCCACACGGGATCGTCAACACTCAAGCCAACGAACCAGCGAAACATCAGGTTGTAGTCCAACTGCTCCATCAACTGCCGCTCACTGCGAATCGAATAGAACACCTGCAACAAGGAAGCGCGGATCAGACGCTCAGGCGGGATGGACGGCCGGCCGCAGTCTGCGTAGATCTCATTAAAAATAGAGTCCAGGTTGGTCAACGCTTCATCGACCAGTTTACGCATCTTGCGGATCGGGTGGCGCTTGGGAATGCGCTGTTCCAGCGAAACATAACTGAACAAGTCACCGCCTTCCTGGTAATCACCGCGCATTGTTTGGTCTCCAACCTGCGATTGCGCTATTTTCCCTCATTCGAGGGAGTTTTTCAGCAACCTGCTAGCGGGGGATATGCGCAATCGAAGCAATTTCGATCAGGCAATCCGGTGGAACCAAATCCGCGCGAATACAGTATCGCGCAGGTGGAGCATCATTAAAATATTCGCCATACACCTCATTCATGCCGGCATAATCTTCAAGATTACGAATAAAGATCGAATTAAATGTAATATCCTTCAGCGTTCCGCCGGCTTCTTCAACGATTTTTTTAATCGTTTCGATCACTTCACGGGTCTGTACACGAATATCTCCTATTCCCACAGTTGTTTTCATATCTTCGGCAAGTGGCAATATCCCAGCAACATAAAGCACGTTGTCAGCCAATATGCCCGGAGAATAGGGAACAGGTGGTTTAGGCAAGGAAGCCGGCACTATCGGTGTTCGTGACATTTGATTACTCTCCCATCTTGTAGGTTGAATCGGTAAGCCTGATCAACTCCCGCCTTAGTCTGCTGTATGCAGGTCGGTTCGTATCACATTATCGACGCCAAATGAAAGCTCGATGTAACCGTCCGGTAAACCCATCTTTTCGAACCCCGCGAACTGCGTAAGCTAGGTGCCCACCTAATGATAAGTGGGCACCTGATATGGATGACGAAGCGTCTCTTCCAAGGATCATCAAGCGGCGGCGGCGCTATTCGCCGAGGTTCAAACAGCGAGTGTTGGCCGAGTGCCATCAGCCAAACACCTCCGTGGCCGAGGTCGCGCTGCGGCATGGCCTCAACCTCAACCTGGTACACAAGTGGCGCCGGTCACGGGCGGTTGATGGCACGGGAGAATTTGTGCGGCTACCCGTGCCCACCAAAGACTCATCCAACCCTGGCCAGAGCGTAGCGCGAGTTCAGCCCACTGTCAGCATCCGGCTGGATGCGCCGCTCGGCCAGGTCACCGTGGAGTGGCCATTGAGCGAGATCGACCGTTCGGTCTCCTGGCTCAGGTCCATCCTGCAGTGATACAGATTGACGAGATTTGGCTCGCGCGTGAACCCCTCGATATGCGGGCAGGCCCCGATACGGCGCTGGCCCGAGTCATCAACAGCTTCGGTGAAGCCCGGCACCACTGTGCCTACGTATTTGCCAACAAGCGCGCCAACCGGATGAAGGTGCTGGTGTGTGATGGCTTCGGTATCTGGCTCGCCGCGCGCCGGTTACATCAGGGCAAGTTCACCTGGAGCCCCCTGCGCACGGGCGGCGTGGTCACACTCGACAGCGCGCAGCTACAGGCCCTCGTGGTCGGCTTGCCCTGGCAATACGCGGCGGCCAATCACGTGATTGACCGGCAGTAGCGCAGAGCAAAAAAGGGCACCGTAGTCTACGCAAATAGTTGATCTGGTGCCGTGCTCGATTCTTTGGCACAGTATCGGTCATGGAATTGCGCACCGATCTCACACACCTCTCAGACGATCAGCTCCGCCAGATGGCAGCGCAGTTGATCACCCAGCTGGGTGATCAACAGGCGCAGCATGCCGCCGAACTCCTCCAGCGCGACAAGACCCTGCAGCATTACAAAATCCGTAACGAACAACTGACTCACGAGCTGGCCATACTGAAACGTCACCGCTTTGGCCAGCGCAGTGAAGCGGGTGGCAGCACGCAATACCGCCTGCTCGATGACATCGTTGAGGAGGACCTCGCCGCGGTAGAGTCGGAGCTGGCGCAGCTCACCGACACACCCAGGTCAACGCGGACGCCACGTAAGCCGGCACGGCAATCCTTGCCTGCAGAATTGCCCCGCACGGATATCCACCACGATCCCGAGTCGACCATGTGCACCTGCGGCTGCCAGCTAGCCTGCATTGGCGAAGATATCAGTGAGAAGCTCGACTACGAGCCCGGTCAGTTCTCGGTAGAACGCCATATCCGTAGCAAATGGGCCTGTAAGCAGTGCGAGACCCTCGTGCAGGCGCCCGTGGCGCCCCACGTCATTGACAAGGGCATTCCGACGACCAACCTGCTGGCTCAGGTGCTGATCAGCAAATACGCGGATCACCTGCCGCTGTATCGGCAACAGCAGATCTATGCCCGCGCGGGTGTTGAGCTCTCCCGCTCAACACTGGCTGACTGGGTGGGCCGCTGCGGGGTGGAGCTGGCCCCGCTGGTCGATGCGCTGCGTCGTGAACTGCTGGCACAGGACATTCTGCACGCCGATGAAACACCGGTGGCGATGCTGGATCCCGGCAAGAAGAAAACGCAGCGAGCCTATGTGTGGGCCTATGCGACACCGCGGACCTTGCCGATACAGGGCGTGGTGTACGACTTCCAACCCACGCGATCCGGCCAGGTGTCTCGCGAGTTCCTGGCCGGTTGGCAGGGGAGCCTCATCTGTGATGATTACGCAGGCTACAAAGCGGGCTTTGTACAGGGCATTCACGAAGTGGGTTGCTGGGCCCATGCGAGACGCAAGTTCCATGAGTTACTGGAGCACAACCAGAGCCCGATTGCGGAGCGAGCCCTTGCCACCATCGGTGCGCTTTATGAGATTGAGCGCGCAACGGCTGAAGCCATGCCGGAACACAGACAACAGGTTCGCGAGCAACAGGCGCGGCCCATCATCACCGCATTCCATGGCTGGTTAACCGGACAGCGATCCAAGCTGACGAGCGGCACACGTACCGCCAAAGCGATCGATTATGCTTTGAAACGCTGGGAGGCCCTGGTTCGTTATCTGGATGATGGGCGAATCCCCATCGACAACAACTGGGTGGAAAACCAGATCAGGCCGTGGGCCCTGGGGCGGAAGAACTGGCTGTTTGCAGGCTCTGTGCGCAGCGGCCAGCGCGCGGCCAACGTGATGACGCTGATCCAGTCGGCTAAGATCAATGGGCTTGATGCCCAGGCCTATCTGCGGCATGTGCTGGAGCGTATCCCCACCGCCAGGCAATCTGACCTGACAGCTCTGCTGCCGCACAACTGGGAGCCGCCCATCAAGGTGTGATTACCGGACGGTTACAGCTCGATCACAATATTGTTGATCGGATCCTTGGTAACGACAAGAAATAATCCTTCAGCTTTAGTCTCGTATCGAGTGTGCTCCAAACCCAATGAATCCATCCGCTCAATCGCCTGATCATAATCCCGACAATCGAAGGCAACATGATTCAATCGTCCCGTACTAACACCATCGGGTTCCACATCACCACCCTCTTCGACAGAATTAACATGGACGATAGCCCGCCCGCTATCGGCAAAGAGCCAGATATTATCTGGGCCAGGTGTTGCCATGGAATCAGCACGTTTCAGCCCCAACAACTTTTCATAAAACGTGAGCGTCTCTTCGAAGTGCTTTTCTGTAGTACGAATATTGATATGACCTATACGATCTATCATCTTAACCACCTATCACTAGCGAACCAAATAACTTTATTCATCTCGACACAGACTCTTTAGCGTGTCACGAATTCCATCGTAACATCGCTCTTCACAATGGGTTCAAGTGTTCGATTAGTCACAGTTTTAGTCCGTGTTAGAAAGTCGATCGCATCACGACCGTGCATCTTGGTCTCTGTGAAAGCACTATCTTTCCAACCTGCAAAACCATGAAAATATACCGGGGAGGGAATAGGCACATTTATACCAATTTGACCGGCTTGCGCATCATCAGTAAAACGTGTTGCTATCGATCCGTCTCGTGTAAAAATAGCAGCTCCATTTCCAAAGTCGCTGGCGGAGATGATTTCAATAGCCTCTTCATATGTGTCTACACGCACGATTGAAAGAACCGGACCGAATATCTCATCTCTATGGGCAGCCATGTCCGGAGATACATGGTCTATGATCGTCGGTCCGATATACCATCCCTCGCCTTCCTTTGAAAATTCCGCCCTGCCATCAAGAACGATCTCAGCACCCTCGTTAGCAGCCGTTTCAATGCAATCAGCTATACGCCGTTTGCTCTGTTCACTAATCACTGGACCCAACTGCGCCGAAGCATCGTCAATACCACCTACCGGAATTGACGCAGCACGACTCTTTATGGCCTCCACCAGAAAATCTCCGATTTCACCCACCGCCACTACGACCGAAACTGCCATGCAACGCTGTCCCGCCGCGCCAAAAGCTGAGGAAACTGCCGCATTCGCAGCAAAATCAATATCTGTGTCGGGCATAATGACCAGATGATTCTTGCCGCCGCCAAACGCCTGGACCCGTTTTTTCCGGGCAACGCCTCTTTCTCTGACTTCTCGCGCAACGGGAGTGGAACCTACGAAAGTGATGGCTGCCACGTCAGGGTGCTCTATAATTCGGTCTACGACCAACCGATCACCCATAACGACATTAAAAACTCCATCAGGAAGACCAGCTTCAGTGAACAATTCCGCTATCCGCAGTAACGCAGCAGGATTTCGTTCGCTCGGCTTGAGAACAACAGTATTACCACAAGCAATCGCCATCATGCTCTGCAGGAGAGGTATCATGACTGGAAAGTTGAAAGGACTAATCGCCGCCACGACACCCACGGGATAGCGGACCTCATAGGTGTTGATGCCGGTAGCCACACCGCGCGTATATGGAGTCGCCGAAAGAACCGTTGTTGCCGTCGCATGCCCGATAATCTCAACAGATCGAGTCACCTCCGCGGTCGCATCTGCCAGCGTCTTACCGGTCTGTTCAACAACCAATTGAATAATCTGCTCACGGTTATCCGCCAGTGCCTGCCGAATATCATATATCTTGTCGATGCGCTGCTGCAGCCCCAACTTTGACCAATTACGGAAAGCCGTTTTCGCTGCAAGCACCGCTAAATCAACATCTTTCTCAAGGCCAAGTTTTACCTTGCCAGCCTCCTTTCCCGTCGACGGATTGTAGATCGGCATCGATTTTCCGGACGAAGGTTCCGAACGCCCTGAAATAAAATGTGTAAACTCCGACATAAAACCTCTTGAACTCCCTAATATTATATGACCACCGGGTAGAACTGATTCGTAGCGATTAATTGCCATCAGGCCGAACGTATTTCAATAACCTAATTGAATTAATAGATTTCTCAACTGATGCTCGGAGTCAAAACCAAAGATCATAAACTGGCCAATCAAGACAAGATGATAATAGGCCGCGACAACTCTAAACCTGAATCAATATTTCAACTACTTACACTATGAGTTTGGGTCAAATACGGTCCAATACAAAATAGTCATTATTAGTATGATTCACGGATATAGCATGGCCCACTGGTTCTACTTAATCACGCTAATAAGCCCATTTCTGGCGGCTCGTTCCCGTAAGCTCCTTCATGAACCCGAAGCCTCCAGGAACTGCGTCTTCCACCTGGTGATTTGATTCGGGTGAACATCGAAACGCTCAGCGATCTCGCCATGGTCTGTTGCTCTGAGATCCTCATATTAAAGATGAATAGAGTTTATGAAAACTTGGTCTTCGCACTAAGGGGATTTCTCATCTAATGTGGAAAAAATCTCAGGCCTGGTGATTACAGAATATTACCTAGTACAGAATATTACCCAATAGAATATTACCCAACTAGAGTCAACTGAAGAATTATCCTGTAAGACGAAAATACAAAAACGACGAGTTCAGTATTCCAACTCACACTCAATACCGGCAAGCATCCAACTACCGAAGAGTCACTCAATGCCAACAGAGTTATTACCCCATGTAGTAGCACTCTGCGCTACAGGACTGATTTAGTTTCAATCTGGTGCATAATTCACTGACATTTTGGAGGCTTGACATTGGCCATTAACCCACCGCAGGAAAAAGTTTGGTTGAATTTCGATCAAAAGGCACTCAATGCAGCATATGACCAACAGGTTTATGCGCCGAACCATGTTCAGATAATAAAAAGGATGGAGAAAAACAGCGTCCTTATGCGGCAGCGCATAGGCGAGCCACATACTTTCAGTTATGGGCCTTCTCCAATCGAAAAGTTGTTTTATTATCCTGCCTCTGAACCGGATTCACCGATCCATATCCATGTACATGGCGGTGCCTGGCGACAAAGGAAGGCAGAAAGCATGTTGTTTCCCGCAGAAGCTTTTGTCAAAGCCGGTATCGGTTTTGCCATTTTCGATTTTATATCAGTCGAGGAAACAAATGGCGACCTCAATCCTATGCTGACACAAATTTGTAGTGGACTGGCCTGGCTCGCAAAAAACGCAAGAACTCTGGGTGGTGATCCAGATCGCCTTTATCTATCAGGATTTTCTTCTGGGGCACACCTTGGCAGCGCAGCCATTGTGGCGGACTGGAATCCATTTGGTTTTGAAAAAATCCCTTACAAGGGTGCGGTACTGATCAGTGGGATGTATGATTTGCATCCGGTGAGACTGTCAAATCGTTCTGAGTATGTCAGGTTTACGGATGAGATCGTGGATATGATGAGTGCCCAACGGCATGTCGATAAATTCAATATCCCCGTCATTCTCTCGCATGGCAGTGACGAAACCCCTGAATTTAAACGTCAAACACGAGAATTTGCCGAGACCCTGAGGATCGCTGGCAAGCCCGTACAGTACCTTTCAATCGAAGGTTACAATCATTATGAATTAATGGAATCTTTAGGCAACCCCTACAGTCCGCTCGGCAGCGCTGCAATTGCACAAACTCGCGAAAACTCTTAGGCTCGGGAAGAGAAGGGCCTCTTCAAGGGACGCGTCGGATCATCCGCTGGTAAATGGGTTTCAGCGCATGGTAGGTCTCGAGGTACAGGGCCAGCAGTCTGTCGTAGCGCTCGCGACGGCCGGGATCGGGCCGGAACACCTGCTCCACCGTGACCATACGCCGCGCGGCCTGTGGCACCGATTCGAACAGCCCCACCCCCGCCCCGGCCAGGATCGCGGCACCGAGCACACCGGTGTCGGCAAAACACAGCCTGCGCAGTTCGATATTCAGCACATCCGCACGAATCTGGCACCACAGCCCCGACTGACTGCCACCGCCCCCAGATACAGAAATGGATAGGAACGTCCGGCAGCCTCGGCCACACTGTCATACAACAGGCGAGCGGAACAGGCGACGCCTTCCAGCACCGCCAGCGCCATATCGCCGATGCCGGTGTCGGCCTCGATGCCGAGGAAGCTGCCGCGGCTGTAGGGGTCCCACAGCGGCGCCCGCTCGCCCTGCAGATGCGGCAGGAACAGTAGCCGTCCCTGGCTGCGGTCAACCGCCGCCGCCTCGGCCAGCACGGTATCCACCGCCTGACCGACACATTCCGCAAACCAGCGCAGGGAATCGCCGCCGCTCTGGGTGGGGCCGGCATGAACATACCAGTCTGCCACCGGCAGGAAACTGAGTACGCCTGCGGTCGCAACCCTGCGATCCGACACCAGTGTGATGATCTCGCTGGTCCCGCTGAAATAGGCGCCCTCGCCGATCCCGGCGACACCGGAGCCAAACATGTTGCTCCAGGCATCCATGGTGCCCGTGACCACCGGTACGCCGAGACCACGGCTGCGCTCCGGCAGCGTGAGGCCCAGCACCCGTTCCATCGGCTGCAACGGGGGCAGGCGCCGGGCCGCACCGGGCACCAGCGCCAGCAGCGGCTCCAGGTAGACCCCGCACTGATCCACCAGTCCGAAGGAACTGACCGGATCACTGGCCACCTTGCCGGTCAGCTGCAACAGGCAGTAATCCTTGGGGGAAAGCACCCAGCGGGTCTGCTCCCACTCTGCCGGGGCGTGGGCCGCCACCCAGGCCATCCGGGCCAGCGGATGACTGGCATCGATGGGCACCGGCGCGCCCCACCAGGCCTGCTTCTGCTCCGGGCTGAGCTGGCTGTCCAGGGTTTCCGCCTCCTGCGCGGCCCTGCCATCCTGCCAGACGATGGCCGGCAGCAGCGCCCGTCCCGCGGCATCGACGAAGACATGGGTATTGACCTGGCTGCACAGGCCCAGCGCGGCTATCGACAACTGGCTGCGGCCTTCGAGCAACTCGGCCAGAATGTCGTCGATCGCCGTCAGCCAGTCGGCCGCCGCCTGCTCAACGAAGCAGTGGCGCGAGCGGGCGGTGGGATAGCGCCGCGAGGCCTGGGCAAGCAGCTCGCCATCGGCGCCAAACAGCCCCCCTTTACCGCCGTGGTACCGACATCGATTCCCAGCAGGTACTGCGCTGTCTCAGCCATCCAGAGACTCCCGTACCGCGCGCAGGAACCCGCTCAGCACCTCCGGCCCCTGCTGGGCCAACTGCAGGCAACGGGAGCCGATCACCACACCATTGGCGCCCATCGCGACCGCCTCTGCCGCCTGCTGTGGTGTACTGATACCGAATCCCAGCAGAATCGGCTGGGCCAGTCCCCGGGCCCGCAACTGCTTTATATGCAGTGCATTGCGCGGATCCAGCATCTGCCGGGCGCCGGTGGGACCGGGGGCGGCCTGCAGCATCAGATAGGCCTCGGATGCGCGCGCCGCCTCCACGGCGGCCGGGTCCAGCTCCCAGTCGACGAACCGGACCTGGCGGATATCGTGGTGCCGGCTCACGGCCAGAATCTCGTCGCGCCGGGGGCAGGCGTCCAGGCCCAGCATCAGCAGACCATCGAGCAGTGGCAGCGCTGCGCACTGCAGAAAAGCATCCAGATCGATCGCCGTATAGCTCATGCAGAGCACGGCCGGCCCGCCGTCTATCGACCGCACGACCCCGGCTGTGGCGGCCAGGGCCGGGTAAATGTCGGGATTCGCAGCGCCCCGTGCCATGGCATTGCGGACCGCCGCGCCATCCATGAAAGGATCGGCAGTGGGCAGGCCCAGCTCCACCACATCGACGCCGCAGTCGGCGTAGATCCGCAGCAGCTCCGGCGGCATCGCCGGATCGCCGACGGGGAAGTAGCAGGTCAGCAGCGGCCGGCCACTGGCGAGGCGCCAATCCAGCCGGTTGCGGCGGCTGTCCTGTTGTTCAGATGGCGTGTCTGAGATTTGCGAACAGTGCAGATATGACATCACGAAAGCGGACTCACAAGTTTGTTGCAGGGAGTCAGGAAACGACACTGGCCCGTCGATTCCTGCGGCATGCTCCCGCCCATCGCGGGACAGCGGGCCGACCGTCAGAACATGCGTTTTACCGACAGCGACCATTCCCGCGGCCGGGCATAGACGCCTTCCACATAGCCAAAGCCGTTGAACTCGTTGTTGCCGGTAATCAGGTAGCTACGGTCCGATAGATTGCGCACCTGCAAGGCCAGCTGCCAGGTTTCCGCCGCGGTGGTATAGGTGACGCCGGCATTGAACAGATGCAGTGCCTGCTGGGCAATGGCCTCGGTGTTGGCCGCATCGTTGTACACTTTATCGCGATAGCTCCAGTCGCCGCGCAGGGTGAGTTCGCCAAGATCCCCGACAGACGCCGTGTAGGCCAGCGAGCCCGACAGTGACCACTCGGGGGAATTGACGAAACTGTCGCCCTCATCAATGCCCTGGGCGGGGTCAAAGTCATTGTCGAAATCGGTGTACTGGGTGTCGAGATAGCCCAGGCCAAACTGTAACTCCAGCGCCGGCGTCAGCAGTAGTCCAAGTTCCAGTTCGCCACCGTAAACCTCCCCCGCTGCAGCGTTGCCTGTACCCGGCGCCACCACATCGATGATCTTCACCTGGATATCGTCGTAGTCGGTGTAGAAAATCGCGCTTTCCAGCCGGATGGTATCCGCGCTGTTGCTCCATTTCGCCCCCAGTTCATACACCTGCACCTGCTCCGGGTCGAAGGAGCCCGGCACTTCCCGCGGTGGAAATACGCGCTGGTTGAAACCGCCACTCTTGAAACCCTCGGAATAGGAGATATAGGTCATCAACCGGTCGGTCCAGTGGTAGTCCAGGCCAGCGGTCACCGAGAAGTCATCGAAGTCCTGGCTGTATTCCTGGAACGGCAGGATACGCTGGCCGTCGGTGAACCCCGCGCCGCCAAACAGCGGTTGGGTAAACTCATTGAACAGCACCTGCTGGTCCGGTGTAAAACGCTTGGTCTCCTCGGTATAGCGGGCCCCGACATTGAGCCTGAGACGGTCGCTGAGATCATAGGAGGAATGGGCGAACAGCGCCCAGCTGTCGCTGTCGATGGCGCCACCACTCTGGATATCCAGCACTGCGGTGCGCACCAGGTTCAGGTTGTCACCGTCTTCCTGGAAATAATAGGCGCCCAGCAACCAGTCCAGCCGCTCATCCAGCGCCACGCCACTGAACTGGAATTCCTGGCTGAACTGGTCGTGCTCCATGTCGTCGAAGGTTTCCACAATAACGAAGGGCGAGTTGTCCGAATCGCGTCCAAACTGGCTGTCAAAACCCCGTTGCGCGGTGATGGACTTGAGGCTGAAGGCCTCGAAATCGTAGTTGAGCGTGAGCGACACACCGTAGACATCCAGGTCTGAGCGGGCGAGCTCATTGCGCCCCTGCGAAGTCGCGAATTTGCCGCCGACCAGGTAGCGCGCATCGTAGGGTTGCACGCCCAAAAAAGGTGCTATCACTCCGTTGAAGGGCGCGAAGGTCGGCGCCCCCGCCTCCGGGTTGAAGTCCAGGATTTTCTGCGCCATCGCCTGTTCGCGCCGGTAGGTGGCATCGGCCGCGAAGATCATGGAGAAATTCTCGGTGGGATGAAAATCCACTATCAGACTGCCCAGTTGAGCATCGGTATCGCCCAGGTCCGGTCCACCGCCCAGATTCTCGACGTAGCCATCCTGATTCAGGTTGGCATAGGCAAGCCTGACCGCCAGGGTATCCGAGAGTGGCAGATCCACCGAAGCCTTGAAATCCCTGCGCTGATCGGTACCCAGTTTGAGTTCCACACTGCCGCCCAGTTCTGCCCCGGGTTTGCGGGAAATCACATTGATCGCACCGCCGATGGTGTTCTTGCCAAACAACGTACCCTGGGGGCCTCGCAATACTTCCACCTGCTCCACATCGGCCAGTTCCAGCACCCCACCCACGGAGCGCGCAATATAGACGCCATCGAGATAGAGGCCGACCCCCGGGTCGGTCACCAGCGCGAAGTCCGTCTGGCCGATGCCGCGAATGAAAATCGATGCGGCCGACTTGCTGCCCGATATCGGCGCGGAGGAATCAAACACCAGATTCGGCGTAGCCTCGGCGATCTGGGAGATATTGCTGATCTGGCGCGCCGCGAGTTCGTTGGCGGTGAATGCCGTTACTGAAACCGGCGTACTTTGCAGGCTCTCGGCCCTGCGCCGCGCGGTTACCACGACCTCCTCCAGCGTCGCCCCGGGCTGAGCGGCCACTGCGTTGACGCAGAGGCCGCTGACTCCCAGGCCGGTGACGCAGGAGAGGAATGCCGAAATTGCCCTGCCGTTGCCCTTTGCCATTCATCTACCCCCAGACTCGATCTTGTTTGTGTATGTCCAGGGATTGAATCTACGGCGCGACAGCCGCGGAATATAGCCGTATTCCGTGACCACTAGCCACTTATTGCAGGAAAGGGCAAACAGGAAGCGGCTGCTCAGCGACGCCGGGTTGCAGAAGGCTTCTCGCCAAACCTCTGGGCGTAGTCTCTCGCGAATCGGCCCATATGGGAGAAACCCCATTTACAGGCAATCTCGGTGATGGTGGTCGAGGAGGACGAGTGTGTCAGTTCCTGCCTGACCTTCTCCAGCCGCAGGTTGCGGACATAGGCGTACGGCGTTACGCCCACAAAACGCTTGAAGGCGTAGAACAGCGCCCGCTCGGTGACACCCGCGGCCAGCGCCAGCTCCTCCACCCGGATGTCACCCTGCAGGTGGGCATGGATGTAGTCCCGCGCCTTGACCACATAGTGCGGCAGCACGGGATTGCGCTGGGCCACCAGAGCGTCGGTGTAATTGTGCGGCTGACAGGTCAGCAACAGATTGAACAGGGTTTTTTCGAGAGAGGAGACACCGGGACCAAAGCCGAGCACCGGGCTGTTCTCCCGCGCCTGGTTGACCAGGTAACTGACATATTCACTGATCGCGCGGCCGGAAGGCGAGGCCAGATCGATCAGCGGGCTGAACTCCAGCGGCTGTGTCGGCACACAGCCAATCGCCTCGGCAAGGCAGCCCTCCAGCTTGCGCCGGTCGATCTTTATCATCACCTCCGCGCAATCCGACGACCAACGCGATCTGACAGGCTTCTCCGGTGACAGCAGGGCCGCCATACCGGGCCGGTTGATATAGTCCTGATCGCCGTATTGCAGCCGCACCCTGCCGGCCAGCGGCAGCTCCAGCATATAGAACTCTTCGAACGGGCCTATGTTGATGGCGACGTCGGCGCCGTACTGCAGGAAGTTCAGCGAGGTGTCGCGCAGCGCAAACCGGTGGTAGCGGGCATTGACCTGGCTGGCGCGGTCGTTGAGCAGCAGCTTGTGGGGGCAATAGGCACTGGCGACATTGTCGACCACCTCATCCAGGCGGGTAGAGGCAAAAACACTGTATTTTTCAAGAGGTGATGTCACAGCGTTCTGAAACACAGTCATGTCCTCCGCCAGCGGCCCTTGCTCGGCACTATTCTAGGGCACATCGGAGCAGTTCGATAGTGCCTCAGCGGCGCCCTATTCCCCGGTATAGGCCTGCGCCCCCTTTTCCGGTCTCAGCTCCGGGGCCCGGCCAGTTTGGCCCTGGCCAGGTCCTGGCAGCGGCCAACCGTCAAACAGGTTCATGTGAATCAGGATAACGGGGAAGGTAATCGACAGCATCGCATTGGCCAACCACAATTCAGCGGCGTAGGTGGGGCCTCCGGACGACTGGCCGGGGGCCATCAGCGCCATCGCCTGCCCGTAAGCCAGATAGAGTACTAGGCCCGCCAGCGAACTGGCAACCAGCAAGGCCAGTCCACGCAATGGCTGCGGTCGATGGCTGAGGAAACGGCCGCCCGCCACATCTGTCACCATGAATACGCCAAACATGAAGGCGACCGGTCCCGCCACCATGAAGGCGACGACATCCACACCCACAAGACCGGTGAACGTCCCCATCAGCAGTCCGGCCAGCAACAGCACGGCCACCGCCGTGATCAATCCTGTCCAGGGCTGCCCGAGCCTGTGCGCAACCGTCAGCGGCATTTGTTCAAACAGGCTCAACGCAAATATGACTCCCAGCGTGGTAATACAGAAGACAATACAATCCCAGGCCGGAAACCAGCCCTCGAAACCCGCCCCTGCGGGACCAAAGGCGGTGAAATCGAACAGCAGTGGATACAACAGTGCCGCGATGACATAGGCCAGGGTCCACAGCAATAGTCCGGTACGCCAGCCACCCAATTTTGCCGCAGTAGCGGGCCAGCCGGCGAATACCAGGGCAAGCCACATCATCACTACAACGCCGAAGATGACGAACATCACCGCGACAATGGAGGGGGTCGCCAGTTCGCCCTGCACAGCCACCAGTACCGTCCCTGCTACAACGGCCCCGGCCAGCGTGGCCACAGCGAGCAAGCGCAAACCGGTGCGGGGCTGCTGCCGCGGAGCGTCCCCACCACAGAAGATATTCAGCATCACCATCATCGGTATCGCGGCGATCGACAGGAAACCCGCCCAGCGGTTGAAGAAATCCTGCCCCAGCAGGGCGATGATCGCGAACGAAGCAGCAATGACAAACGCAGCGTGTGCCAGATAGCGCATGACGACTCTCAGTTTACAGACGTACCAGACTCCGATACTGGTAGAACTTCGATGCCACCACAACAGCCGCGCCGTCGTGTCCCTCAACTGCTTGCGGTATCCGGACAGGATGGCGGTATCCGGATACCCGTCGTGCCCGTTGGCAGACCGGATACCGGCTCCGGGACAGGCCCCTCGCCACGCCGGCCGCCGGACGCTGACAGGAGGCAATAATCCACATGCAGGGGGCCGAATGTGCAGATTCCACCGGATCTGCACACTCCGGAGGCGTATCGGCCTACCAGTACCGCGCCGGCCGCAGCTACCATCAGTCCCTGAGAATTAAACTCCGGGGGCAGAAAAACATGATGACGTTGAAAAGTCGATTCGGCAGCGCGCTGCTGGCACTGATGTTGATACTGGGAACGCAAGCCGCGCGAGCCGGTATAGACGATCCGGCAGAGGTGGAGGCGGTCGTTGACGGCATTGTTATTCCACTGATGCGCAATTTTGGCAGTCCCTCGGGTACGGTCGTCATCGCCCACAAGGGCGAACTGATCCTGGCCAAGGGCTATGGCTTCGAGGACATTGAACAGCAGATTCCGGTGGACCCCTACCGCACCCTGTTCCGGCCCGGCTCCGCTTCCAAGCTGTTTACCTGGGTCGCAGTGATGCAGCTGGTCGAGCAGGGCCGGCTGGACCTCGACGCCGACGTCAATACCTATCTGGAAACCTTCAGTATTGAGGACAGCTTTCCCGAGCCGGTCACGCTGCGGCACATCCTGACCCATACCGCCGGGTTTGAGGAGGCAGCACTAAGCTATCTCATTGGCAATGACCCGGACAAGGTCCTGCCACTGGCCGAGTCCATGGCGCGCTTCCAGCCCGCGAGAGTCACTCCGCCCGGTGCCCAGACCGCCTATTCCAACTATGCTACCGCGCTTGCTGGCCTGATCGTGGCCAATGTCTCCGGCATGCCCTTCAACGACTATATCCGGCGCCATATCCTGGAGCCGCTGGCGATGCAGAACTCCAGTTTCGAAGAACCGCTCCCCGCCGGGCTCGACGCGCGGATGGCCGGCAGTTATGGGCTGGAGGCCGGCGACTTCGTGCGCAAGCCCTTTGAGATTGTGGCCAACTTCGGCCCCGCCGGCGCCCTGTCAGCGACAGCGACCGACATGGTCCGTTTCGGCGAGGCGGTGCGCAATGGCGGCGAACTCGATGGCGGCCGCATTCTGCAACCGGAGACCATGGCCCTGACCCTGGCGCCGCAATTCTCCCACGACGAACGCATGATGGGCATGGCACTGGGCTTCTACGCCAACGACTACAACGGTCACCGTGTGGTAGGCCACGGCGGTGACACCAACTGGTTCCACTCCTATCTGGGGGTCGATGAAGCCAATGAGCTGACCATGTTTTTCTCCTTTGGCGCGGACGGCGGCAGCATCGTCCGCACCCTGTTGGCGCCGGGCTTCTACGACCACTTTTTCCCGCGCGACGAGGCGCGGCCAGTGCCGCCCGCGGACTTTTCCGAGCGTGCAGCCCGGTTCGCGGGCAACTATGCGCCCTGGCGTGCCAGCTTCACCGGCTTTGAAAAAGCCTTGGGGATGGCGTTCAGTTTCACCGTCGCACCCAGCGAGAACAACACTCTGATCGTCACCATGGGCGACAAGGCCAAACAGTACGCCGAGATCGACGAGAACCTGTTCCGCGAGGTCAGCAGCAAGGTCTCCCTCGACGCCGGTTTCAGCCCCCGGCTGCTTGCGTTCCAGCAGGATGAACACGGCGCCATCAACGGCTTTGTCCTGGATGGCCTGCCCTTCATGTCCATGCGCAAGCTGCCCGTCTGGGCTACGCCGGCCTTCAATGGGATGCTGGTGCTGCTCTCGATGCTGGTGTTTGCCGCGGTTCTGCTGCGGCGCTTCTATCAGCGCCGCGAGATCCGCTCCTGGCCGGCGCCGGAACGGACTGCGCTGCGGGCCGCGGTACTGGCATCGGTCTGCCATGTAGTGACGCTGTTGCTGGGCGCGGTGGTAATGACGGCTGTCGGGGACAGCCTGTTCGACGGCGTGCCGACGCTGTTCAAATTGTGGTTGTGGCTGCCGATCATCGCAACACTCGCCGGCTTCTATCTACTTTACAGCACTGTCACCGTCTGGCGCCGCGGCAGCTTCGCCAGTGTTTGGGCGCGGTTGCGTTATACCGCCGTGGTCATCGCCGCGCTGGCGCTGAGCTGGTTCTACTACTACTGGAACCTGCTCGGCTTCAACTATTATTGAAGGAGTTGAGGCAGCCATGCACAGCAATAATGTCCAGCCGCGAGAGATTTCCGGCGACATCCCATACCCCAACAGCAGGAGCTGAAAATCGTGACCGCAACACAAAAACGTGAACTACAGTGTTCCCTGACCACCTGGCCACTGCGGGTGCCCTTCAGGATTACCGGCTACACCTTTACCGAGGTGAAGCTGCTGCAGGTGACTATCAGCGATGCTGGTGCCACCGGCCAGGGCGAAGCCACAGGGGTTTATTACCTGAACGAGACCGGCGAAGGCATGCTGGCGCAGGTGGAGAGTATCCGCAGCGAACTGGAGGGTGGACTGGACCGCGAGCAGCTCAGGACACTGCTGCCGGCAGGCGGCGCCCGCAATGCGATCGATTGCGCCCTGTGGGACCTGGAAGCCAAGCAGAGCGGGCGTCGGGTCTGGGAGATGGCCGGCATCACACCGGCGCGCACCCTGACCGTCAACACGGTCGGCATCGGCACACCCGCGGAGATGGCCGCTGTCGCCGGCGCGCTGGACACCAGCAAGATCAAGGTCAAGCTGGACGGTGAGCAACCGCTGGAATGCATAGCCGCCGTCCGCGAGGCGCGGCCGGACGCCGAGATTGTGGTGGATATCAACCAGGGCTGGACCTTTGCCCAGTTGGTGGAGCTGGCACCACGCTTCGCGGAACTGGATATCGCGATGATCGAGCAGCCTCTGCCACGGGGCGCGGATGAGGCACTGGAAGACTATCAATCCCCTGTCATGCTCTGCGCCGATGAATCCTGCCTGGACAGCTCGGAGTTTGAGCAGGCCGCGCGCCGCTACCAGATGATCAATATCAAGCTCGACAAAACCGGCGGCCTGACCGAAGCCCTGACGCTGGCGGCAATGGCACGCGAGCGCGGGGTGGAACTGATGGTCGGCAATATGGTGGGCACTTCGCTGGCGATGGCGCCCGGTTTCGTGGTGGCCCAGTTGTGCCGTTTCGTCGACCTGGATGGGGCACTGGTATTGACCCGCGACCGGGAACCAGCGATGGACTTCAGCGGCGGTGTAGTCTCCCCGCCGGATCGGGCCCTGTGGGGATGAACATGAGGAAACCGATAATGAACAAGTTTGGCAAGCAGTGCGCGGCATTGCTGTTGTGCGCGGGCAGCGGGCTGCTGCCTGCCATCGCGGTGGCGCAACCTGACGGTGACGCGATTGACCAGGTCATCGCGCGGGCAATGGATACCTTCCAGGTACCCGGGATGGCCGTGTCGATCGTCTACCAGGGGGAGCTGTACTACGCAGACGGCCACGGCATTCTCGAGATCGACCACGAGGGGAAGGTCGATAGCGATACGCTGTTCCAGATCGGCTCTGTCGCCAAGGCGTTCACCGCCGCGACGCTGGCGCTGCTGGTGGATGACGGCGCACTGGACTGGGATGCCCCCGTCATCGACTACCTGCCCGAGTTTCGCATGTACGATCCCTGGGTCACCCGCGAGTTCACGATCAGGGATCTGCTCACCCATCGCAGCGGCCTGCCGCTGGGCGCCGGCGACCTGCTGATGTTCCCGGAGGGCAAGACCACCCGCGACGAAATCATCTATGCACTGCGGCATCTCAAGCCCAGCAGCTCCTTCCGCTCCCAGTTTGATTACGACAACCTGCTCTATATTGTCGCCAGCGAAGTGGTCACGCGGGTAGCGGAGATGCCCTTCGAGGAATTCCTGGAGCAGCGCCTGCTGCAACCGCTGGGCATGAATGATTGCCGTGCAACGCGGGACCGGGTACCGGACAGTGCCAGTACCGCCACACCACACCTGCTGATCGACGGCAAACTGCAGATCACCAGCGGCGGCATCGGCAGTGTAAGCGCCGGGGCTGGAGGCATCAACTGCAGTGCCGACAGCATGGCACGCTGGATGGCCTTCCTGCTGGACGAAGGCCGCACGGCCGACGGCGAGCAGCTGCTCAGTACCGCCCAATACCAGCAACTGGTCAGTCCGGTCACACTGACGGCGCCGCCACCCTACATGCGTGAACATGCCGGTTCCCACCTCAGTGCCTACGCGCTGGGCTGGGGCGTGTCCACCTTTTATGGCCAGCCGCTGCTGTCCCACGGCGGCGGCCTGTGGGGGATGACCACGTTCATTGCGCTGCTGCCGGAGCAGGAACTGGCAGTGTTCGCCAGCAACAACCAGATGTCAGTAGCTCCCCGTGCCGTGGTCAATGAATTGTTGGACCGCTTCCTGGCGGAGCAAACGCCGCAAGCCGGCAAAGACTGGATCGCGATTTCCGAACAAGTGATGCAGGAACGGCAAGACAGTGGCGAAGATGAGGTTGCCCGGGCCATGGCGGAACGCAACGCCGACAGCGAGCCCAGCCTGCCGCTGGAAGCATACACCGGCCGCTACCGCGACCCCTGGTATGGCGATATTCGCATTGTGCAGGAAGATGACGGCAAGCTGTGGTTCTATTCGGGACGCAACGAGCCCCTGCAGGGTCCGCTGGAACATTTCCAGTACGACACCTTCATCGCCCGCTGGACTGATCGACAGCTGATGGCCGATGCCTATGTCTCATTCTCACTGAGTCCCGCAGGCCGTATCGAGCGCATCCGGATGAAGGCGGTCTCACCAAACACGGATTTCTCCTTCGATTTCCACGATCTGGACCTGCGCCGCGTCGACGACTCCGACTGACAGCGCATCGCGCGGTAACAGCCTGACCAGCCTAGCCCAGCAGGCTGGTCAGGCTGATACCAATGAAGG
Organism: Kineobactrum salinum; assembly: GCF_010669285.1. Classification (GTDB taxonomy): domain Bacteria; phylum Pseudomonadota; class Gammaproteobacteria; order Pseudomonadales; family Halieaceae; genus Kineobactrum; species Kineobactrum salinum. The sequence continues at coordinate 1,503,985 of NZ_CP048711.1, forward strand.
TCGCGATGGCATAACCCAGAATACCCACCAGCATTCCCGGCGCCACCAGCGGGCGCCAGCCCTTGCTGGCTGCCAGTGCCGCCGCGGCGGGCGGCCCCAGGATGCAGGCGTTGGACGCGATCATGACTTCCGCCAGGTCCAGCCGCAGCAGGCGTCCCACTGTCACGATGATCACCAGATGCACCAGGACCATGACTGCCGCGAACAGCACGATGGGCAGCGCCGATCCGAGTACAGTACCGAGGTTTGCACCCGCGCCGATCACCGCGAAGAACACGTACATGAACAGGGTTCCCACCTCGAACTCAGCGCTGATGTGGCGCGCCAACGGGCGCGCGAGATTGGCCACCAGCAATGACAACGCCGTCACCAGCAGGATAAACAACGACTCCATGCCCAGCACTGCGCTCAAGGCAGAGCTGAGGCCGCAGATAATCAGACTGAGCGCTATGCCGTTGGCTATCGACGGCAGATGAAAAGTCGGGCTGACGACGGCGGGGGCCTGGACACTGTCCGCCTCGGCCGTGGGCGCACCGGGATCACCGATGAATGCCGACGGCAACCACCTGCGCACCAGGGCCGAGGCCGGCAGCAACATCAACAACATCAGGAACAGCACCGCTCCGACCACGTCAGCAGACAGCGCAGCCACATAGATTGAAGAGTCCTGCAGCCCCACCGCCTCCGCCGTGGCGACAAAATTCAGCGAGCCGCCAATATAGCTGGCGACGAGGGTGCCGGCTATCTTCGCCTCCATCGCCCCCATGTCCACCACCGCCGCTGCGACCACGGCACCGATCACTGTAGCGCAAACAGCAACCGCAAACGCCTTCAGCATGGTGCCCGCTTCACTCAGGATGGTGCGGAAATCCGCCCGCAGCAACAGCAGAGGAATCGCCATCGGTACCAGCAGGCCCGCAATGGAATCATAGACTGGAGCCTGATGGGGAATTACGCCGAGATTGGCCGCGCACATGGCCAGCGCCAGCAATACCAGCGGCCCTCCCAGCTTGCGTCCCCAGGCCTGGCGCTCTGCCCAGAGCCCGAACGCCACTATTGCCATCATCGCAGCACTGAGCGCGAAGGTCTGGTCCGCGTGAATCAACGGCATACTACGAAATCCTTTTAACCTAGAAACTGGCAAATTCCACTTTATCGTCGCCCCGCCGATACGAGGCCGGAATCCCCCTGATGCTGATGCCACAGAGGGTGTCCCCACGGCCCCTTCATTGCGTCCAGCATACCCGCCGCGGATGGTAATGGCTGTTCCCGGATAGCAATTAGTCCGATACGACTATTAATTATGCAGATTCGGTGAAACCAGCGGGCGCACTGTTACTGGCCCCAGGTTCTGCGCCAATCCTGTGGACTGCAGCCAGTGAGACGACGGAAGGCCCGCGAGAATGCCGAATGGTCCTCGTAGCCGACAATATCGCCGACCTCCGAAACAGAGTGACGATTGTCCTTGAGCAACAGCTTGGCCGCATCGATACGCTTGCTGATGCAATATTGCATGACGGTGATGCCGTTCATGGATTTGAAACCGCTCTTCAGCTGGGTTTCCGAAATGCCCAGTTGCCGCGCCAGCACACGCAGTGACGGTGGCCTGGGGTATTCGCTGCTGAGAATAGTACGGGCGCGCAGAATCTTTTCTGCATAGGGCAGGTCCAGATCCAGCGGCCGCCGGTCGATGAAGGTCTGGCTGTTCTTCAGGATCTGCAGGCCAATGCAGAGCAGCTCGCCAGACTTCGCTGCCATCCAGGGACCCAGCAGCGACCCCGAGACCGGCAGATTAAAACAGGACCAGATGGGCTCGCGATGCACATCATCGAGGAAGAATACCCGCTGTTGCACCTTTTTCTTCCTGCCCGCCAATGTTTCCACGAGCCAGGCCGGATAATCGTCCGGCGTCTCCCGCATCCGTTCCAGCAGGCCCGACAGCGTGGCGAAGACCACAACATGCCGGATTGGCACACCGGTCTTGGGCACCCGGTAAGTAATCTCCCGCTGTGGCACGACAGTGACGATCAGCGCAGGGCCGAGGTCGTGATTGTGCCGGTGACTGCCAACGAATTCCGAACGTTTAATGCTCGACACAAACTGGAAGCTGATCAGGTCCGAGACCTGATTGCGGATGATGAGTGGCGACTCCAGGGTGCACTCATTGATCTCTATCATCTGGTGCTCGCTGATCCGGTAACTCAGCGGTGTACCCTGGAAACCGGCCATCGCCGGATCGTGAATCGGATTCTGATCCGGTGTCGACGAAAAGCGGGTGAGCCGCTGCGCGTTCCTGAACATTGGTCCCAGGCTCGCTGCGGAGATCTTGTCCGGATCCGTATCCAGGGCCAGAGGCACAACAAACTCGTCGCCGTAGTACATCTTCCGCCCCGCTCTCATCACGTCATCCCTGCTTAGCACATCAGAGCCCATCAGCCTGTCCAGTACAAGACCGGCCAGCGAAGGCATACCCACAGGCAGACCCCAACGGGCCATGTCGATCCAGGCGGCTGGGCCTGTTCGATCCAGACTAATGCGGCCATGAGCTGGCTTGCTTACCTTGCTTACCTACCTTGCTCGCCTGACTTGCTCACCTACCTTGCTCACCTACCTTGCTCGCCTGACTTGCTCGCCTGACTTGCTCGCCTGCCTTGCTCGCCTGACTTGCTCGCCTGACTTGCTCGCCTGACTTGCTCGCCTGACTTGCTCGCCTGACTTGCTCGCCTGACTTGCTCGCCTGACTTGCTCGCCTGACTTGCTCGCCTGACTTGCTCGCCTGACTTGCTCGCCTGCCTTGCTCGCCTGCCTTGCTCGCCTGCCTTGCTCGCCTGCCTTGCTCGCCTGACTTGCTCGCCTGCCTTGCTCGCCTGACTTGCTCGCCTGCCTCGCTCGCCTGCCTTGCTCGCCTGCCTTGCTCGCCTGCCTTGCTCGCCTGCCTTGCTCGCCTGCCTTGCTCGCCTGCCTTGCTCGCCTGCCTTGCTCGCCTGCCTTGCTCGCCTGCCTCGCTCGCCTGCCTCGTCCGCCTGCCTCGTCCGCCTGCCTCGTCCGCCTGCCTCGTCCGCCTGCCTCGTCCGCCTGCCTCGTCCGCCTGCCTCGTCCGCCTGCCTCGCTCGTCTGGCTGCTTGGTGGATCAGTATAGGGATTATAAAAGCCCATTTTCAAGATTGCAGATTGCGTGCAGCAGGCACTCGCAACCGGAACCATCTACCCATATAGGGTGCGCTGACGAAGGAAGCGCACCATCGCTCCTCCGAAGGTATAACGCGAACCCGTAGCTGTTGATAGCCAGGACTCGCAGGCGTCGATGGCCGGGGCCCGCAGGCATCTCCCGCCGGTGCGTTTCGTACCTCAACGCACCCTATGCCTTCAACCGGCACCAGGCAATCCACCGCGTGCGAGCTGCGATCTGCTGGCCTCTCAACACCATCGGAACCGTCCACCCATATAGGGTGCGCTGACGAAGGAAGCGCACCATCATCCATCCATGTGTAATGCGAGCCCGCAGGTGTGAGGGTGTAAATAATTCTGTGTAACCGCCAGGGTTATACATAGTCGCTAATGCGATCCTCGAACTCGATCATAAACCGGTTCAAGGCCGTCCGCCAATTCCGGATTGGCATCGTCCATTTTTTCGACGCATCCATGATCGCGAGATAGACCACCTTTCGCGCGGAGTCGTCAGTCGGGAACAGCTTCCGCTTCTTGATCGCCTTGCGGATAACACTGTTCAAGGACTCGATGGCATTGGTCGTGTAGATAGCCTTCCGAATGTCCTCCGGGTAGCGGAACAGCGTGTTCAGATTGGGCCAGTGGTTGCGCCAGGAGCGGCTGATATGGGGGTATTTATCGTCCCAGCGCTCCGCGAACTCGTCCAACGCCTGCAGCGCCTCTTCTTCCGTGGCTGACTGGTAAATGCGCTTCAGGTCGGCGGTCACGGCCTTGTAGTCTTTCCACGGCACGTACTTCATCGAATTGCGAACCATGTGGACAGTACAGAGCTGGACCTGAGCCTGTGGGTATGCCGCACTGATGGCATCAGGGAAGCCCTTGAGCCCATCCACGCAGGCGATGAGAATGTCCTTCACCCCGCGATTCTGGAGCTCTGTGAGGACACCGAGCCAGAACTTGGCGCCCTCGTTCTCGGAGAGCCACATGCCCAGCAGCTCCTTGTGGCCCTCGAGGTTGACGCCCAGGGCCAGATAGATCGCCTTGTTGATCACCTGCTTGTCCTGCCGGATTTTGACGACGATGCAGTCCAGGTAGACGACCGGATAAACGGGGTCCAGTGGCCGTGACTGCCATTCAATCACGCGCTCAATGACGGTCTCGGTTACCTTGGAAATCAGGGTGGGCGAGATGTCGGCGTCGTACATCTCCTTGAACGTGGCGACGATCTCCCGGGTGGTCATGCCCTTCGCGTAAAGGCTGAGGATCTTGTCGTCCATCGAGGTGAAGCGGGTCTGACCCTTCTTCACTAGCTGCGGCTCGAAGCTGCCATCGCGATCACGAGGCGTGTTCAGCTCAAACTGGCCGTCTTCGGTCTTCAGGGTCTTACTGGTGTGGCCGTTGCGGCTGTTGGTATTGTCAGAGGGCTGGTGGCGCTCGTAGCCCAGATGCTCATTGAGTTCGGCATTCAGCGCCGCCTCAACGGTGATCTTGGTCAGCATCTGGCTAAACTCGTTCAGGTCCTTCTCGGTTTTGAGGCCCTTCGCCGCCTCGCGTGCGAAGGCTTCCAGTTCTTTCTTGTTCATCTTGCCTATCCTTACCCTGTCAGGGTTCTATGATAGGCGGTTTACACAGTTTTATTTACAGGCTCGCAGGTGTCGATAGCGAGCAATCACAGGGGTTGGCGGTCGGTGCGTTTCGTGCCTCAACGCACCCTATGTGATATGGGTAGTGAGCTCTTCCCCTCGTCGGCCATTCCTTCGGCCATTAATCCCATCATTGAGCCCGTCACTGATTCCCTCGCTATTCCCTCATTGCTCAAGTGTGACCAGCGGAGTAAAACCACCGTAGATCAGGCGCATGCCGTCGAAGGGCATGGGATTGTGTTCCGGGCTCATGCGCGGGTCTGACATCAGCTCTTCCATCTTCGCCATCGCGGCGTCGCGGGTGCTCTTGTCCGGCCACTCCACCCAGGCAAATACCACCGCCTCGTCCTCCTTTGCCTGCACCGCGCGACGAAAATCGGTGACCTTGCCGTCAGAGACGTCATCCTCCCAGCATTCCAGAATCCGGGTCGCTCCCTGCTCCATGAACACCTGGTCCGCGGTGCTGGCATGGTCGGCAAATGCCTGCTTGTTGGCTCGGGGTACCGCCAGCACAAAACCGTCAATATAGCTCATTGTTTATCTCCTTTACCCGCCAGGGTATTGATAGGGATTTATCGGAACATCAGTCAGTCCAGCGCCAGCTGGCGTACCGGCCGCACTTCAACGCTGCCGATACGTACCGGCGGAATCTTTGCCGCCTTTTCCAGCGCCTCATTGAGGTCCCGGGCTTCCAGCAGGTAGAACCCCGCCAGTTGCTCCTTGGTTTCTGCAAAGGGACCATCTGTCACTGCCACTTCGCCATTGCGGACTCGCACTGTAGTGGCAGTTGCTACCGGCTGTAGCGCCGCGCCCGCTAACAGGTGACCGCTGTGCTGCAGGCTTTCCGCACAGGCCATGCATTCACGGTCGTCCTTCCCGGCCAGCAGGGCCTCGTCCCCGTACACCAGACAAAGGTATTTCACAACGTTCTCCTTCCGGGTCGCAGAGGTCGCGATACTTGCCTTGCGTTATCTGGTCGAAGGCCGGGGGCACATTTCGACAACAGCAGAAAATAACGAAGGAAAAAATCTGAGGACGAAGCCGGAGCCGGCCGCTCCGCCGGCAATGCCTGCGCTATCAACCGCCGGAGAGAGCCCCACCACCAGCAAAGGCTCCCTGCCCTCGGCCACTGGCCGGGGCAGCGGATCGTCCGGGGGAATATCGGAGATATCTTCATTGCAGGCGTAGAGACGGATGTAGGCCCGGCGCTTGCCGCTGCGCTGATCACGGATAGTGCCTCGCAGCGCGGGGAAGCGTGCCTCCAGCGCATCCAGAAGTTGCCGCTGGGTCGCGGTTTCAGCGAATTCAAGGCGCACCGGGCCGTCGATACGCGCCAACCGCAGCAGTGGCGCAGGCAGGATGATCTCAATCATGGCAGCACCTGCACTTCCACCGACAATACCGCGGGCAGGTGGGCCGCGATGGTCTGCCAGTGATCGCCACTGTTATTGGAAGCATATACCTGGCCGCCGGTGGTGCCGAAGTACACACCGCCCGGGCTCAGGGTGTCCACCGCCATTGCATCGCGCAACACGTTGACATAGCAGTGCTGTTGCGGCAGGCCCTGGGTCAGTGCTTCCCAGGTTTCGCCGCCACTGCGGCTGCGGTAGACCCGCAGCTTACCTTCCGGCGGATAATGCTCCGAATCGCTCTTGATCGGCACCACGTAGAGGGTCTCGGGCTCGTGGGCATGCACGGCGATGGGGAAGCCGAAGTCGCTGGGCAGGTTGCCACTGACCTCGCGCCAGTTGTCGCCGGCATCGTCACTGCGCATCACGTCCCAGTGCTTCTGCATGAACAACACATCGGGACGCGTAGGGTGGGCGGCGAGGCGGTGCACACAGTGGCCCACCTCGCCGTCGGGATTGGGCATCTGCTCTGAGTGCAGGCCGCGGTTGATGGGGGTCCAGCTCGCACCGTAGTCATCGCTGCGGAAGGCGCCGGCGGCGGAAATGGCCACGGTAATCCGCCCGGGTTTTTGCGGATTCAACAGGATGGTGTGCAGGCACATGCCGCCAGCACCCGGCATCCAGTCTCTGCCGGTGCCGTGCTGGCGCAGTCCGGGCAGCTCCTCCCAACTGCTGCCGCCGTCCCGGGTAACAAACAGGGCCGCGTCCTCCACGCCTGCGTAGACGGTATCCGGGTTTTCGGGACTAGGCTCCAGATGCCACACCCGCTTGAATTCCCAGGGCCGCATGGAGCCGTCATACCACTGGTGCTCGCCCACATCACCGCGATAGACAAACTCGTTGCCCACTGTGTCCCAGGTCTTGCCACCGTCATCCGAGCGCTGTATCACCTGGCCGAACCAGTCGGTAACCTGGGACGCATAGAGCCGGTTCGGGTCCGCCGGGGAGCCTGCGATATGGTAGATCTCCCAGCCACCGAACAACGGCCCGTCAATCTGCCAATGCTGCCGGCTTGCATCGGAATGAATGATGAATCCGCCCTTGCGCGTGCCCACCAGCACCCGTACTGTGCTCATATCGACCTCCTTCCCCTCGGGTTCTTCGCCACCTAGTGGTGTATGATTCCGCCCTATAGCATAGCCGACCCCACCAACTTTGCGCGGCTTGCCGCCGCCGGGAGTGAGCCATGGCCAATCTGTCCAGCGACGAATTGCTGCGCTACAGCCGCCATCTGGTCATGCCCGAAGTAACCCTGGCAGGGCAGGAGCGGCTGAAGGATGCCCGTGTACTGTGTGTAGGCGCCGGTGGGCTGGGTTCCCCCCTCACCCTGTATCTCGCAGCCGCGGGTATCGGCACCCTGGGCCTGGTGGAGTTTGATGTGGTGGATGCCAGCAATATCCAGCGCCAGGTACTGTATTCCAGCGCCGACGTTGGCCGCCCCAAGCTGGAAGCGGCAGTGGAACGCCTGGCGCAGCTCAACCCTCACATCCAGCTCATCCCCCACCCCGAGCAGTTGACCGCGGACAACGTCACGGCCATTGCCGCGGGCTACGATATTCTGGTGGACGGCAGCGACAATTTTCCCTCCCGCTACCTGCTAAACGATGCCGCGGTGCTGGCAGGCAAACCGCTGGTCCACGCCAGTGTGTTTCGTTTCGAGGGCCAGCTGAGTGTATTCGATGCCGTTCGCGGACCCTGCTACCGCTGCCTGTTTCCGGAGCCGCCGCCGGCCGAACTGGTGCCTTCCTGTGCCGAGGGCGGGGTAATGGGCATGCTGCCGGGCATTCTGGGGAGCATGCAGGCGCTGGAGGTGGTGAAACTGATTCTCGACCGGGGACAGACACTGGTCGGGCGTTTGCTGCTATTTGACGGCCTCGCCGCGAGTTGGCGGGAGCTGCCGGTGAAGAAGGACCCGCAGTGCGCTATCTGTGGAACCCAACCTTCCATATCAGTACCTGCCGCACCACCGGCAGCGTGTGCCGATAGGCCGGATAATACGGGGACGACGGAAGTGCCACTGGTATCCGTGGAGGAAGTGGCGGCCCGTATCACTGCCCAGAGGCCCTGCGCCTGATCGATGTGCGCGAACCCCAGGAATATGACATTGCCCATATTCCTGGATCGCAGCTCATTCCGTTGGCCGAGTTGCGACAGCGACTGGAGGCACTGGACCCTGCTCAACTCTATGTCATCACCTGTCACCGCGGGACACGCAGTGTACAGGCGTGGCGCGTGCTGCAAGCGGCAGGGTTTGCTGAACTGGAGGTCCTGGAAGGCGGGGTCAATGCCTGGGCGGAGCGAATTGACCCTGATATGGCGCGCTACTGAGCGAGGCTGAGTGCTAGCCAGAAGCGACCGAGTGGCAACTACGCCGATTGGGGGCCGTCATCTGGCTACCCGGTCGGGTCCGATCGGCGACGCCCCCCAGCTGGTCGGCACCGCCCAGGCTCTCTACTAAAGACTAAAGCGCACACCGGCCTCAAAGGAACGTTCCGGACCCACGTAGATACCCTGGCGCAGACCAGTGATGTACTGCTTGTCACCGATATTCTTCACTGCGCCGAAAAAGGTCAGGCTGTCGCTCACGCGGTACTGCGCCATCAGGTCAAACACCGTATAGCCCGGCATTCTGCCTCCCCAGATACCTCCGGCAGCGTCGTCCGGAATATCGACGCGGTTGCCCGGGTCGCCAAACTGCTCACCGCGATGGTGCGCAGTCAACGCGGCACTGATTTTGTCGCCGCTGTAATTGAGCGCGATGTTGGCCAGATACTTGGGCGCGTAGGGCAGGCGGTTGCCACGGTTCTCGCCGGATCTGAACTCCGAATCCGGCACCCAGGTCGCGTTGCTGTCAATGCTGAAGCCACCACCCAGCTCATATCCCAGCATCAGCTCCATACCGCGGTGCATCGTTTTGCCGGCGTTGGATTGGGACAGGTTCGGATCGCTGTTGCCGGTCACTACCTGATTGTCAAAGTCCAGGTAGAAGGCCGCAACCTCATAGGCCAGTGCGCCTTGGGATCCACGAATGCCAATCTCATAATTGTCTGAGCGCTCCCCGTCCAGATCCTGATCGGTCAAGCCGTCCAGCGCGACCCCGTTGGAGGCCGGCGAGAATGCCCGGTATACACCACCGTAGAGCTGGGCCGACGGTGTCAGCTCAAAGGTGGCACCGACACCGGGCAGGAACTCGGTGTTGGAGGTCGATTCCGACGCGTTGTTCTCGGTCAGGATCACGCGCTCCTGTTCATAGGATTCGATCCGCAGGCCCGGCGTGACAGCAAATCGCTCGCTGATGACGAAGCGGTTTTGTGCATAGCCGGCGACACTGTCGGCCGAGTCGACTCTGTGGCGGTCGTTGATACCGGTGCGGTCCGCCTCGCGGGTGGCGCGGATGCGGGTGTCGTCAGACTCTTCCGTCATGAAGCGCAGCCCGAATTCCGCCTCGTTGGCAAAGCCGAACAAGTCGTGGTCCAGCGTCAACCGGGTCTCGATACCATAGCGCTCGAATGAGCGGTTGTTGCCGGTCAGATCGTCTGTATAAACCCAGCGGCCCGCGGCATTGGAAGCCGGCGTGTCAACGCTGTAGCGCCAGTAATCCCGGCTCACCTCACTCCAGTACGCCAGCGTTTTGAGCGTAGCACGATCACTTATCCGCCATTCGTAGTTGAGATCAAAGCCAAGCCGGTCAGTGAGGAAGTAGTCGTCAGGGGCCGGATTGTAATCGCGCCCGGCGCGGTAATCCTCCAGCAGCAACCCACGGTAGGAGATGTTCGCGTCATTCTCGTACCATGAGAACTTCAAGCCCACCATGTGGGCCTCGTTGAATGCGATACCCGCCTTGGCCATGATATCGCTCATTTCGTAGTCTTTATCCATGAAACCATCGCTGCGGGCATGGGTGGCGACAATGCCTGCGAAGGCGTCCCCGGACTCGGTGCGGCCACCCGCTTCCACAGTCCCCTCGCGGGTATTGAATGAGCCCACCCGGGCAGATACTTTTACGCCATCGTCCGGTGTTTTGGTCTGGTAGTTGATCACTCCGCCAATGGTGGAAGGACCGTAGCGCAGCGATGCAGATCCCTTGAGCACCTCGATGGAATCGACCCGCTGAATACGCGGATTGAAGTAGCGCTCATTGCCGATGAACAGGCCGGGCGCCACCGGCACCCCGTCTTCGAGAATCAGCGATTTGGACTCGCTGGCAGACAACCCGCGAATGCCCACGTTGGACACAATCGCCGTCTCCTCCTCGCTTTTGGCGTTGATCCCCGGTATCCGGCGCAATGCATCCTCGGTGGACATGGGTTGAATCAGTTCCAGTTGCTCTCGATCGACAATCACTACCGAACCCGTCAACCGGGTCAGATCCTCGAGACGTTTGCCGACGACCTCGATAACGGGCATCGGGGTTTCGCGCTCGGGTGCGGACTGGCCCAGAGCGGCAACTGGCAACAGCGCTGCGGCAACGGCGGCCGCCAGGCGTTCACGGGGGAAACGGGGGCGTAGGGTCATACAAGGCTCCTTGGCAAACAGCAGTATCTTGTTGTGGCTGAGGGAATCAGGCGCGCGCACCTGCTTGCACCCCGCAATAGCGAGGAGTCTAGTTACTAATGCTAATAAGTGTCAATTAGTTTTGAGAATCGTTATCGTTACTGTTGGCTTTATGGCCGGTGCGCATGGCGATCTGGACGAGTTGACAAAATTCTTATTTAGTTTATTTTAATTATCGTTAAACGATAATTGTTTGTTCTTTTAAGACATCAAGAGGCTTCCCATGGACCCGCTTCAAAAAATTACCCGCACCAGCAGGATGCTGGAACAGTTGTGTCTTCTGTTCCTGTTGGCTCTCCCTTTTTATCTGGCACACCACTGGCTACTCCCCAGGAAGCCTGGATCGACGGCATGCCTTTTGGTTCGGACAGGATTGCAACGGGGTCCTGGCCTCCCCCTGCGCACAAGCAAATGGTGGGGATTGTTATCAGCTTCGTTCCGGGCGCATTCATCGCCGCCGCGCTTTGGCGTCTCCGGCAACTGTTCCAGTTGTACGCGAGGGGAGAATTTTTCTCCGGTAACACCGTGGCGCTGTACAGCCGGATCGCCGCTTCAGCCCTGTGGTTCATCGCCACCCTGATTGCGGCACAATCGGCGCTGAGTGTCGCCATGTCCTACGACACCGGGTCGCCCCACATCTCTCTCAGCTTCACTCACGCCCACGCCTTCATGCTGTTTGGTGCGATTCTGCTGCGGCTGGTGACCTGGATCATGGCAGTGGGCCACGAGCTTGAAAACGAAAACAGATCTTTCGTCTAGGAGCGGTCTCATGCCCATCATCGTTCGCCTGGATGTTCAGCTATCGCTCAACAAAATGAAATCCAAGGACCTGGCCAACCGTATCGGGATAACCGAGCAGAATCTTTCACTCCTCAAGTCAGGAAAAGTGAAGGGCGTGAGATTTGAAACACTGGAGAAGATCTGTGCCGCCCTGAATTGTCAGCCGGGAGACATCCTGGAGTACTTCGCCGGCGAGGACAACAATGGCAAAATATAATCTGAACACCAGCAGCGGCAAGATGCCTGCCCTAACCGGAAGCTCCAAGAAGCATCATTACAATAATGGCGGCAGGGAGCAATTGGCCCAGGGTAATGCGCGTGCCTGGGCCTCAAACATCTTCACATCGAAGAACATGGAATGACTGAAAACGAGGGTCGGCGCCTCCTCCGGACCTTGCTCGATGTAATGAATTTCTGTCCCGTTCACTTCTATATAGGACATCGCGATCTACTCTCCCTCACTTTCCGCCAGAGGATCTATCAAAAATCTCATGATTTCAGGAATAGCTCGTTCAGGTGCTTCAAGAATGACGCTGTGTCCGACGCGAGGCAGACGAATGTGTTTTACATTCGGTAATCCATGCGCCATCTCATCCGCCCATTCCCCGGGACGCACCTTGTCCTCCGCGCCCGAAATCACAAGGGAAGGCGTCGGGATCAACGGCAAACTATCCACAACACCCGATCGGTAAACTACCCCTCTCATCGCTGGCCACAGCGCGAGTGGAAGCGCCTGCATTCTGCTGCGCCAGTATTCAACAACGTCAGATTTGGCTGGATCGCTCCGAGTCGTTTCACCGAACATGATCGCCAGTAATATCTCGAGATGTTCGCCGACGAAGCCGGCTGCCGAGGCCGCGTCCAAAAAACCTTCCACGAACGCCAATTGTTCAGGGGGTTCGCCACGCGCCGAGGTGCCCAATAACACCAAAGAATGAAATAGCTCGGGCCGGCGGGCCGCCAACCTGAGAATGACATCGCCCCCCATGGATTGCACAACCGCATTGACCTGTTTCAGCCCCAACGACTCGATGAAGGCTTCGATATCCCTCGCCAGGATATCCATATCGATGACCTCTGCCGTAACCGCGGCGCTTCGTCCCTGTCCTCGAAAGTCAGGTCGGAGAACGCGGTATCTTCCCTCCGCAACCTGTGCCAGTTCATCAAACATGGTTCCATCCAGGAACAGAGAATGGAGACACAACAATGGCGGCAGGTTTACAGCACCATTGTCTCTATAATATAACGTGGTTCCATTGACACCGATGGTTGGCATGTTTCCCTCCTGGAAAACGCTGGTTGCAAGTCATTATTCGAAGCGTCACGGGTTACAGGGGAGCACAGTCCGAGTCCGCGCTACCATCCGCCCCTTTCCAACCATGCCTCCACCATGGGTAGCCGGTCTGCTCCCCAGAACATCTCATCATCTGTAACAACCGTAGGCGAGCCGAAAACACCGGCCCGGACAGCAGAAGCGGTTTCCTCGCGCAGCGCTGTCTTGATGGCCCCACTCTTGAGGGCCGTTGCGACCTGTGATTCGGGAAGACCGAGATCGGCCACAACCTGAAGCACTGTACTCACCTCGGAAATGTCCCTCCCCTGTGCCCAGTGCGCTCGATACAGAGCAAGCACCAGATCTTCGACGTTTCCCGGCGAGCTCTCACGCACCCAGAGAACAGCGCGCGCCGGGGCCAGTGAACTGAATCCGAAACGTGCCTGATCCGACATCCCAAGGCCATGATATCGGAGGAATCTTTTAATGTCGTGAAGCAGGTAGGCACCTTTCAGTGGTGTCTCCAGTGGCGGCTTCAGTCCCATGGTCTCCATTACCGTCACCTGCAACAGGAACGGATGCCAGTTCACACGACGCCCGAAGCGGCGTGCAATCGCCCCGATGCGCTCAGCACCAATCCAGCCATAGGGCGATATGAAGTCGAAGTAGAAATCGATCGTCACGCTTCCTCCACGTCTCGCGCCCCACCGAGCAGTTGATCACGGAGTGCGAACTTCTGGATCTTGCCCGATGCTGTCTGCGGAAAGCTGTCGAGAAAATGCCAGCTCCTTGGCACCTTGAAGCCCGCGAGCCTGGCGCGACAGAACGCCTCCAGCGCCGCGGGCTCGATTTGCTGACCCTCGCGTAAAATGACGCACGCTGCTACTGTTTCCCCCCAGTCGGGATCCGGCAGACCGACTACCGCCACGCTGGCGACCGCCGGGTGAGTGAAGAGCACATCTTCTATTTCCCTGGGGTAGATGTTCTCTCCTCCGCGAATGATCATGTCGCGCAGCCTGCCGAGCACGCGGCAATAACCATGCTCATCCATGCTGCCGATATCGCCGGTGTGAAGCCAGCCCTCTTTATCGATTGCGGCATCCGTGGCCTGAGGATTGTTGAAGTAGCCGATCATTACCCCGTAACCGCGGGCACAGATCTCACCGGAAACGCCAATCGGTACGATACCGCCCGTGGTCGTGTCAATGATCTTGATGTCAGTCTGTGGAAGGGGCTTACCGACCGTTTCGACCCAAGCGGGGTGCTGATCCCTCACCACCGTATGCGTCAGATAGGGTGATGCCTCCGTCTGCCCAAAGCCGATGGCAACTTCTGCGCCGGTAATGTCTCGCGCCCTGCGTACCAGTTCTGCGGGCACGGGAGCGCCTCCAAGCGTTACCAGCCGCCAGGAACTGAGAACGCGGGGTCGGTGTTCCTGCTCTTCCAGCATTCGGAACAGCATGGTGGGCACGCACAGCATCATTGTTCCGTGTTCCTGCTCAAACAGATCCAGCATGTGTTCCGCGTCAAAGGCTGGCGCTATGACATGCGTCCCCCCGGTATGCAGGGCTCCCAGTGTCACCAGGCCACACCCGGCCGTATGGAACATCGGCATGGCGTTGATCCATACGTCTGAGGGACCCCGCTCAATGGCTTGGGCGTAAAAACGCGCATTGTTGCTCAACCCCCGGTGGAGAAGACAGGCCCCTTGGGGAAGCCGGTGGTCCCGGAAGTGTACTGAATCTGCGCCAGATCGCCTGCTTCAACTTCAGGAAGCGTACCCAACTGTGCCGAAGCGAGAAATGCATCCCAGGTAGAGAGAGGAATGACAACATCGAGATCCGGCAGCTCAGCGCGGACCTCCTGCAGAACCTCGCCCAAATCACGGCCGCGATGACAATCCTGCAGGATGATGCCGTGCGCACGCGATTGGCGAAGTACGTATTTCAGCTCATGGGCCAGATAGGCCGGGTTTACCGTCACCAGTACCAGACCCGCCAGCGACGCGCCGAATTCGATCAGAACCCACTCCGGGCTGCTGGCGCTCCATATCGCGACCCGCTGTCCCGGCTGAAAATGTTGCAATAGCGCGCTTGCGACTTTTCGCGCCTCTTCCGCGAGTTCGGCATAGGTCCAGGTGCGCCGCGCCGCGCGCTCAATCTGGCCATCGACAAGCGCGATTTTTTCGCCAAATTGTTCCGCCGCCTTCAGCAACGTGGCGCCAATCGGCTCTTCGACAAGCGGAATATGTTCGTCGCGGATAAAATGGGAGGTCGCCAATACTTTATTCTTGTCCAAACCTGCACCGGGCATACTGAAACTCCCTCCGCCAATGCGTCCAGTTGGCCACTACGGACCTGTCGCACAATACACAAATGTCGCTTCACAGCGATTAATCTTCGAACCTGGAGCCAGCTTAGCACTGCGCGACGATATGTCAATATTTGAATTTATTTTATTATATGAATTATATTCTGGTCGTCACGAGACGTTCAGCCCGCCTATCTCACCCGCCACGCCCGCGCCTCCACCGGACGGAAGGCGTACCAGTGCCGAGTCAGCCCAATGCCGCCTCAACTACGCAGTAACCATCATCCTGTCGATCCAACCTGCAGCGATAGCTTTTGTATCAGACCACTGGCTTTGAAGTCGAAAGCGTCCGCACCAGTTTCGCCTTGCCAGTCGACCCGTACTCCAGCGTAAAGCCCTCCGGGTCAATCAACTTTACCCGGGCACGGAACCTGAGCGTGTTCTGCAGAATTTCTTCCAACCGCAGCTTCAGGCTCTCACGGGGTTCGTCGGCAACATCCGGCTTCAGGCAGACTTGCACTTCGACGGGCGCCTCAACCACGGCCGAAGGGGAATGGCGGATGATTTGAATGTCTCCGCTGACGAGATCCGAACTGCGCGCAACGACGTCCCGGACAGCATTCGGGAAGACGTTGACGCCTTTCACCAGCAGCATATCATCGATACGCCCAAGAAATTCGATCCTGGGCCCCGGTCGGCCACAGGGGCACGGGTCCGTGT
This sequence comes from Kineobactrum salinum, assembly GCF_010669285.1. Classification (GTDB taxonomy): domain Bacteria; phylum Pseudomonadota; class Gammaproteobacteria; order Pseudomonadales; family Halieaceae; genus Kineobactrum; species Kineobactrum salinum. Next base: position 1,519,842 of record NZ_CP048711.1, read on the forward strand.
AGACGCGGATAAGATCCTTGTCGCGCCAGCGGACAAGCGGCTGACACTCCTTGACGAGACCAGTGAATACGACCTCGCCCTCTACGCCATTTTCCAGGGGTTGGGGCATCAGGTCACTGTCCAGAACTTCCATCAAGGCATTGTCGCTGGAGAAGATGTGAATTCCATTGTGTGCTTCACACGAAACCCCCAGCGGGTTGTTACATCCCGTACCGCCAGACATGTCATAGACTTCGGCACCGCCAAACCCCTCGGACAGTCGCTGCCGTATTTCCGGTATGCTACCGCCTGGCTCGCCGAAGACGAGCATTTTACGGATCCCGAAATCCTGTGTTCGCCAGCGTGTTTTCTCCGGCACCGCCTTGATCAGATGCAAACCGTAAGACGGTGTACACATGATAAAATCGGGCCGGGTATCAATCGCCGTCTGCGCAAACCGTTCAGTCTTCGCCAGGCCACCGATCGGGATCACACAGAATCCGAGGTTGAGCATGGCATCGACGGACGGGATACCCACAACCCACATGCTCATCACGCCCGCAAACAATGCACGATCACCCTGCGCCAGCCCCATCCTGGCCGCCATACGTGCAAAGTGCTCTTCGGACACTGCGCGGTCGCGCGCCGTGTAACCAATGTAGGTGGGGGTACCGGTGGTGCCTGATGATGCGCTGATACGGTTGATTGCCGACACCTCACAGGTGACGTGCATTCCGAAAGGGTGTCTCAGCTCATCGCGAGACCGCTCCTGGCTGATCCGCTCTTCCTCCTTGTCGAAAAACGGATAGTTCGCATAATCATCCCATCCGCGAAGGCGGTGAGGATTGACGCCGGCGGCCTTGAACTTCTGCCTGTAGTAAGGCGATTGTTCGTAGACACGGACAAGTTGCTGCCTCAACTTCGAGAACTGAAGACGACGCAGATCCTCGTCGCCAAGATGATCGACATCAGAATGATGTAGAACTTTAGTCATAGGATTGCCACTGTATTTACAAAGCCTGTCGAATTTCTCTTCGTACTGAAGCACCGTATTGTCGAAGCGCGTCCAGGTCTCCCGACACCCGGGCCTCATAAACCAGGGATTTCACCAGTGCCACCGCGGAGGGCGGCGCCAGCGCGATCCTGCGAGCCAGCTCAAAAGCGAGCTCCCAAACCATGCCATCGGGCACTACACTATTGACCAGACCCACTTTATCCGCCCACCCAGCATCCTTCCAGTCGCCGGTCAGAAGGAGCTCGATTATATAGTTCGCGTTAAGCCTTCGAGCGGCGAGAAGCGGGATATCGACAGGCGGAATACCGAGGCCAACCTCCGGCAATGCGAAGCGCGCTGACTCCCCACAAATAACCATGTCGCATGCCAGCACCATCGCGACACCTTCACCAACGCAGGGACCGACAACACCGCAGACAATAGGCTTCGTGATCAATGCTGGCTGCAGGAATTCCAGATCGAGGCTGTCCGCATTAATAACCCCTTTTTGCGCCGCGTCAATCATATCCAGATCACCGCCAGCGCAAAATGCCTTACCATGGCCCGCAATGAGTATCGCTTTGACATCCGCGTTGGCCTGGTGTGAATTCATGGCGACGTTGAACAAACCGTACATTTCCGCAGACATCGCGTTCCGCTTGCCTGGCCGGTTCAGCGTCACCACCCCGACACCATCGCGTACGCCACACTGTACAGGCGTCTCATCAGCAGCAGTCGCCCCCTCATCGGATTTCGCATCCACGATTGTCATCCAGCACATTTTCCATAAAATGATAATTACCTTGAAATCCTAAAATACATTTGTTGAAATGTCTACAGGTCATTTTAACATTTCATAAATTGCCGGGAAACGCATAATGGAATGCCGATGAGGCTCAACTCAAGCTACGTGCAATTGGTCGTAGATGTCTTGTCAGGTATCCTCAAATTCATGGACTACAAGCAGGCATACGATCTTGACGAGGGTGAGCATGGAAAAAGTACACGACACTGAAAATAGCGTGATAGCGAGCATTCTGCGCGAGGGCAAACGCGGTAGCGTTCACCGGGGAAAGCTGCAGCTTGGGACCCGCGCTACAGGGGCGGACATCGCCATCAGTTACATCGTGGTCCTCGGAGCGGAGGCCGGACCGACCCTGTGGATCAACGGACAGGTACACGGCACAGAGGTTTGCGGGATCGTCGCCGGGATGGAATTCTGTCGTAATCTCGATCCGGCATCGCTTAAAGGTTCGGTGGTTTTCACCGCCAGTGCCAACCCGCTGGCTCTGGAAAGCCGGACATGGGCCACGCAACAGGACTTCGGCCAGAATCTCGATACACTCTTCCCCGGACGCTCAAACGGCTTCATAACCGAGCGGATGGCCGCCTGCCTCATGGCCGAGATTCTGGCTGTAAGACCGGCGCTTCTGCTCAGCATGCATGCTCAAGGAACTGATTTTGAGAGCCAAATCTATGGCGTCTACAAGCTGCCTCCGAACTGCGTCGTCGAACCAAGCTACCTGTACCGGTTGCTGCGGGTGTTCAACCCTTTTGCCATCTGCCATCAAAGCGTGCTACCAGGGTCTGGAGAGCATCCCGGCAATCATGCGGGAGCTCTGGACTATCTCGCACTGGTGAATGGAATTCCGGCATTCATGGTTGAGTTCGGCGTAGCCCAGCGCGCCACACCTGAAGAAGTGCAACTCGGCATTGCCTGCTACCGTAATATCTGTGTGGAGCTGGGCATGCTCGAGCGGTCAGACACCGCCGCTTTCATCACAAAATCCCGGCTGGTAAATGCACGCGGCCATCTGAATGTCGACGTTGGAGGCATCTGGCAGTCACCGCTCAAGAGCGGCGCTGTCGTGAAAGCCGGGGACCCGATCGGTACCATCACGGATTTTACAGGCGTAGTGCTGGCTACCGTTACGCTGCCGATGGACATACTGTTGATAGCATTGCGCCTGGATCCTGTTGTCCACACCGGCGACAGCGTGGCCTATATCGCAAGCGAGTGGTCAGAGCTGACCTTCGGCTAGGTCACAAGGTGCTTGCCCATCGACGCAAACGACCACCTTTCCTATGACAGTGCGACTGGCGAGCCGCGCCAGTGCCTGTCCACCCTTGTCCAGCGGATACACCTTGTCTATACGGGGACAGATGTAACCTTGGGTCCACCAGTCGAGCAATTTTTCCAGATTGCGCCGATTGTGATCCGGCTCCCGTGCAATAAAGCCGCCCCAGAACACGCCGCAGACGTCACAGGATTTGAGCAGGGGCAAGTTGAGGGGGAGGCTGGCTATACCAGCCGGGAAACCCACCACGAGAAATCGCCCCTTCCAGGCGATGCTGCGCAATGCCGGCTCTGAGTAGCAACCGCCAACCGGATCATAGATCACATTCGCCCCTGTCGGACCCACAGCTTCTTTAAAGGAGCGGGCGAGCTCTCTCATTGATTCTGCGTCCAAGGGGCCACGGCGGTAAATCATGGTACGATCTGCGCCGGCCTCCACGGCAGCGGCGGCTTTTTCTTCACTGGATACGGCGGCTACTACCTCGGCCCCCATCGCCTTGCCGATCTCCACAGCTGCCAGGCCCACACCGCCGGCGGCCCCGAGAACAAGCAATGTCTCCCCCGGCTTCAGCCTGCCCCGATCCGCCAGTGCATGGATCGTCGTTCCATATGTGAAGAGCAGTGCAGCACCCTGCAGCAGGTCCAGCTGGTCCGGCAATCCAATCGCGTTGCCCGCATCCACGATAGCATACTCAGCCAAACCGCCATCACTGCCCAGCATGGCCAGGAGACGGTCGCCGACCTGCCATCCTGTAGCGCCTTCTCCAATCGCGTCTACAAAGCCGCTGATCTCGCAGCCGGGCGCGAAAGGGCGCGGGGGCTTGAACTGGTACTTGTCCTCTATCACCAGCAGGTCGGGATAGTTGATCCCGCAAGCCTTCACACGAACACGCAGTTGCCCTTTGCCAGGTTGGGGTACTGGAATGTCGGAAATTGCCAGTGTCGTGGGATCACCTGGTTTCACCGATAGCAGTGCTTTCATCTTTGTTCCTCAAGGCACCCGCCACCCGTCCCGTGTTTTCCCGCCCTGCTCTGAACGTGGTGGCGATGAGCTTAGCTACCGAACTTCACACCCGGCTCCACTAGCTCGTCGATATCGTCGGCTGGGCAGGTTTCAGATGGACCGATTGCCAGGCTCCGATCGCCACGCATGCCGCCCCAACATCAGTGCCGGGGGTGCCAGATAGAGCAGCGCCAGTTGCAGTGCCGCCGTCTGGCCAACCCATGGCACCAGATAGTCGCTGAGCGCGCCGACCATTAGAGGCCCCACGCCAAAGCCGACAATATTCAGCACCAGAAAGATCAGGGCAGTAATCATTGCATGGACCGTGGATGGCAGCGTCTGCTGCGAATAGCTGATGATAGGCGCAGCACATGCCGTGACCAGGGACGCTGAGACTGCGAAGCAACCGAGTATTACCGCAGGTGAGTGACTAAGGAATGTGATCACGGCAAAGGGCGCGCTCACTGCGAATAGCGTGGCGGGTATCCACAGGTTCCACAGCAGATCGCGACGGCTCAACCTGTCGGCGACGATGCCTACCACGATGGTAAGGACGAAGCCGCCGATGCCGTTGATCGCCCCGATGTAGCCGCCAGCTTCGGTCTTGGTCATGCCGTAGGACCTTATCATCAATGCCGGCAGCCAGGTCATCATGGCTGCAGAGGCAAAGACTGCCAGTCCGCTGCCGAACACATACCAACGCACTGCCGGAACACCAATGATTGTGCCCAGTGACTCCCGGAAGCTCAGATCCACCTTCTGCGTCCTCACTGCCCGCACAGGATCCCGCAGGATAGCCAGAACCAGCAGGCTCAACAGAATCGGAACAATTCCCACTACAATGAACGCCGTACGCCAGCCGTAGTATGTCGCGATCCATCCACACACCCACAGCCCGACAAACGATCCTACAAAGAATCCGGATTCAGTGATCGACAATGCGGTAGTTCTCTGCGCGGGAGGATAGACGTCAGCGAGAATGGAATGGGAAGCCGGCACGCACGGAGATGCGCCGATACCAATACCGCAACGCGCCGCGGCGAGCTGCCAGAAATTCTGTACAAACCCGCATAGAACTGTCATCCCTCCCATGACCATCAGGGCCATCCCGATCAACCTGCTGCGGTTTGACCGGTCGGAGACAAAGGCCATGGGGATGCCGGCAAGCACATAGACTGCCACGAAGGCAAATCCGGAAAGAAAGCCCAGCTGCGCATCGCTCAACGCCAGATCGTACTTGATATCCTCCAGCAGAATAACGATCGATAATCGATCGACAGCATGTATTATGATTATCAGCGTAAGGATCAGCAGGGTGGCATGGCGGCGAATCGGCTTCATTTCCTGCTGGCAATCCCATCAACGGAGAGGAGCGCACCGGCCACAACAGGGGACAGCCCTTCGATTCCCGTGGATGCAGGACCGGGATCACTCAGGCTCTCCATTCTTGCATTCAGATTATCGAGCCAGTTATCCAGATTCCATGCTCCCTCGAAGTAGGTTTTGATTTTAACGAGATCGCCTGTATCAACGCCCGCGCGATTGAGTGTAGCCGCCAACCGGCGCATGACCACCCGTGATTGATTGGCGATATCTGTTGGATGCTGGACAGCGCCGGTTGCATCCAATGGAAATTGGCCGCTGGTAAAAACAAGATCAGCGCAGCAGAGCGCATCCACAAACGGCCATTCCACCTCCCCGGCAGGAGCGACAGCACAACCGTATGCAGCTTTTTCCGCCGTCGAACTGGAATTTGCGATCACTTCAAGCTCCACGGCAAAGTCGGGGGTGGCATTGCCGGGTACAATCGCGGCATGGTATGTAGCGGGCACACCATGAAAGTATTGGGCAATATTACGCTCGATTCTTGCGCGTTCTTGCGGGCTCAGCTCAGCGGAGTAGTAGACGTAAAGCCGGCATACATCGCGGGAGTGCGCATCCAGCTTGCCGAGTGTCGCGCACAAATCGTCGCAGACATCCGTCGCATCGTATCGAACCCGGCTATTTGCGAACACCCAGTCACCGCGCCGCACGCCACGTACCATACCTGTATCATTCCTGACACAAGCGCGCTGCCCACTGACCGCAATAGCGTCGATTTCGACCTCATGGCCAACAGTGGCAAAACTGGGAACGCGGGTCATCACAAGTAACGTGTCGCGGCATTCCGGGAATTCCTCGAGGATCATCTTGCGATAGCTCGTTTCATTGACTACCGAATCGCCCAGGTAGAATACTTGCAGTTGCGCCAGATCGGCCAGGCGATAATCGGTCCTGGCGACGAGCTCATAGACACTGCGCATGCACGTGACCGTCTGCGCAACGATATCGCCCGGGTTGAGCACCTTCGCCTCTGCACCGATATCCATTTGCCCATTGGTGAAAAGCCAGTCACCGATGGAGACCGCGCGACTGATCTTGAATCCCGCTACTGCCCGTTTTACCATCGGTGAGGTACCGATATATTGGCGTATCGAGGTTGTTTTCCTGTTACTCATCTCATTCTCACGCCTACAAGGAAGGCTTCAAAAATTGAAGCCGACCTTCACACCCCACGTCCGCGTTCTTCCCCACCATATATAGCGCGTATCGAAGCCGTTCCACGTCCCGATATAGGATGCATAGGAAGTATCCGCGACATTTTCTACAAATACCTGAAGATTAATACGATCATCATTATCGTTCCAGAACGCCCGCAAGTTAAGCACACCGTAGTCATCCTCGGTATCCCGCTCGTTGTTATCCAGCTGGAAATACTGGCTGCCCTGGTAATTGAAATCGCCTTGCAGCGCAAATTGACCCGTTGAGGACGGAGAGAAGTCAAACCGGACCAGGCCGTTGATTGTGTAATTTGGTGTACCGGGCAGCTCATTGCCGTCGATCGGAGTCACATCGCCTGCCGGTCCGGTACTGTAGGTCGTCGTGGCAGGCGCATCGATCTCTGTCTCCAGTACAGCTATTCCCAGCTGCGTGGTAAGCCCGCCCATGAATTTACCGGTAAACTCCAGCTCGGCGCCATAGATTTCCACGTCCCCAAAGTTGAAAAGTCGCGCCACGGGCAATCCATTGACGACCTGGGTAACAGTTGCCTGCTTGTCTTCCACACGATTGCGGAAAGCCGCTGCCGAAAGGCTCAGTCGCCTGTCAAGCGTCCATTTTGCACCCGTCTCCAGGGACATGCTCGTTTCCGGCCGGGTAGGTGCGGCCGCGTCGGCATCCCCAAACAATAAATTCGTATTGAAATCCGGCGACTTGTAGCCTGTCGCAGCATTGGCGTACAGGTAGACTGCATCGGCGGGATGCCAATTGACCCCAGACTTCCAGGTGAACTCATTTACCGACACCCTGTAACTGGCGCTCGGCGCGGTGGCGAACAGGAGATCGAGCTCTTTTGTTTCGCGTGTATACCGGCCACCAAGCGTCACGCCAATCGTGGGAGACAGGGGCATATCAGCACTTGCAAATACAGCCGTCGACTCAGTCTCCACCGTGCCGGTCGTGTCGATGGCGTCGCCAAAAAGCTCGGGCAGCGTACTGGTTGATACCTTGTCATCGTTGTAATAAAAGCTGCCCAGCACCCACGTCATGCCGGTATCCGCGCCGCCTCGCAATTGCAGCTCCTGGGAAAACTGCTCGGCCTCCAATGTATAAACTGCTGAGGCATTGCCCAGAAAGCCACCAACAGCGCTTCCATCGCCATCCTCCTGAAAGATACGCTCGTAATCGAGATACCCGGTAATGGCCACAAGCTCGAGTGAGGGAGTCAGGCTCCAGTTCAACTGCGCACCGTATTCGTCAAAGTCGAGGTGGTTGGGCATTCCATCATATTCGCTAAAACCGATCTCAGGGTCAGGCACACCGGCATCGAACCCGGTTCCGTTGACGCACTGGTAAGCGAGGATTCGCTCATCAGTGCATGGCTCGAGCGTTACGGGATCAAGCGCACCATGAGTGCCCGCCATCGGCGCCCCGCTTCGGTCCCGTGTGTGCGCCGCTTTCAGCTGCAGGGTCGCCTCGGACCCCAGGTCGAAGGCGATCTGACCTCGACCGGAAAGTATGTCCCGAGCCGCCCAGCGCCGCCCATCCGGTAGCGCCAGGTTTTTCTGCCAGCCATCATCCTCATCGTAATAGAGCGCGAGACGGCCACGAACTCCATCGGCCAGTGGGCCACTGACCGCAGCCTCTATCTTTCTGCGATCATAGGAACCGGTCTCCCCCCGGAGGTAAGCCTCGAATGAATCAGTGGGCTTTTTCGTGAAGACCTGCACCAGACCCGCCGTGGTGTTGCGGCCAAACAGTGTCCCCTGAGGCCCACGCAGCACTTCCACGCGCTCAATGTCATACAGCGGCGCTCTCTGCAGAGCTCCCGCCCCATAGAAGATATCGTCTACAGCAAAACCGACAGGCGAGTCCGAGGTATCATTGAATACCTGAAGGCCGTCCCCGCGAATCCGGTAACGTGGCTGCAGACCGGTGTCAACGTAATTGAAATTTGGCGTCTGAATGGCGATGGCATCAAGGGTTCCAATTCCGACATCCTCGAGTTGCGCGCCGCTAAAAACGGTGGCGGAAACCGGCGTGGTCCCCAGATCCGTCTCACGCCGCTGGGCCGTCACCCTCACTTCCTCGATTAGATAAGCCCCGGATGCTGATCTCCCTTCCCGCCCCGACTCGGATTGGGCAACGGCGCTCATGCCGGAAATCATCACCGAAGCAGCCACCAATAAACGTATCTCTGTCGCCTTCATGATAGTACACCCCCTGTTTCATTATCTGACATTCTTTCAGATGATTTTTCGTATGTCAATATTAATGTATTGATATTTCAGATGTGCTGTTTATGGTTTTCTTGAAAGATGTGTTGGCTTGATTATCGATGCCCGGACGGCAGCGCGCATTCGATGCGGTGGCGGCCAACAAGACATTCAGCTGGTATATCACAGGAAGCGATGCTTATTCGCCGTACCCGAAGAAACCACGGGTGCCGAATGGACTCGGATAATTGTTGCCGGCAATCCACTCGCCAACCGGCGGCCTTTGTGATCTTCGGGAACGTTGTGATCTTCAGGAAAAGAGGGGAATAAAATGCGCCAATACAGCCACCGGACGCATTAACGGTGGCGACTACATCCTCAACGGCAGGTCATTAAAATAACGGGTCTGTAGCAGCGCCTCGATCACACGCTGCTCGCTTTCTTTCACATGCTTCTGGAACCAGGCAGCGGCTTCATCCGGATTCTTGGTCAATGCGACGAAAAGCCCCTCATGCTCTTCAGCGGTCACATCGCCGCCCTTATACCCCCGTCCGCCTACCTTGGGGACGAAGTAGGCGACACGATTGCACTGATCAAGCAGCTGGTTGAGCACTTTCTCCAGTATAGGGTTGTTGCTTGCCGTATAGATAATGCGATGAATCCTGTTGTGGATCTCGAGCATACCATGGGAGCCTGCATTTGCCCCGGTGACGTATTTTTTATTCAGCGCCCGCAACCCTTCCACATCAACACGCCCGAAACTCGCACGGGCCGCCAGACCTTCGAGATAGGCGCGCATCTCGAAGGTCTGCCGGATGGTTGTCAGGCTGATGTCGGAAACATGGAAACCTGCGCGAGGCACCGGCGTTATCAACCCGTCGTGAGCCAGCAGTGCAAGGGCCCTGCGTACCGGGCTTCTACTGAGCTCATACCGTTCACACATCTCGGCTTCAGTGATGTCCTCACCCGGCACGATTCTGCAGCGAACTATCTCATTGTAGATGAGGCGGTATGCCTTTTCTCCAAGATCAGGCTTCGGTCCATTTTTATCAGCGATATCACTGGCTTTGCCTCGCATCAATCTCTCCTGCCGGCATGGGCCAGCTTGGAATACTTCGTAAAAACCATGGGGCCGTTCGCGCTTCCTGGAAGGCAGTCGCCAACCACACTGCTGATGTCATTGACCATTTGCCGCCGCGGATATTACCAAAGGCCTGTCACTATTTCACCTTCCAGATAAGCCTTCCGCGGAAATCTGGCAGCCAGGCAATTACCTCTGGCTTCATGCGTTGCTTGCGATGATTTCAATATATGATAATGTTCATATATTGACTTCAGCCGATCGACTGCTATGCTTGCCAAAGAGAGCCTGTTAAAGATCTTAATTCGCAGTCCGTTATAAATAATCGAGCAGATAGCACAAGGAGCGGCACGACATGGTTTCCAGCCACAAATACACAATGTTGATCAATGGCCAGCAAATTCAGGGCGCCGCTACACTTGAGGTGCTCAATCCAGCGACGGAAGAAATCATCGCTCATGCGCCAGACGCCAGCCGCGAACAACTCGATGCCGCAGTCGCCGCCGCCAACACGGCCTTTCTCCAGTGGTCCAGACGCCCGATCGCCGAACGACAGGCTTTGGTGAAGGAGATTGCCAGATGTATCGAGGACAACAAGGACGAGCTCTCCAGGATCTTCATAGCGGAAATGGGGCGGTCGCGCGACGGCGCCGAATGGGAAATGGTCACCGCCGCGAACTGGTGCCGGGGCACCGCCCAGTACGACCTGCCGGTAACCGTGATCGAGGACAACGACGAACACCGGGTCGAAGTACGGCACACCCCCATAGGTGTCGTAGGCGCGATAACACCATGGAATGCGCCGATCCTGATTGCGATATGGAAACTGGCCCCGGCGCTGTTGGCTGGCAACACGGTGGTATTGAAGCCTTCCCCCTACACTCCGCTGACAACGCTCAGGCTGGGTGAACTGCTGCGGGACATTTTGCCGGCCGGTGTGTTGAATATCGTCTCCGGCGGCAACGAGCTGGGACAATGGATTACTGAACACCCCGATATCACCAAGGTATCGTTCACGGGATCGACCGCTACGGGGCGACGAGTCATGGAAAGCGCTTCCAGGACTCTCAAGCGTATCACCCTTGAACTCGGTGGCAATGATGCTGCCATCGTGCTGCCGGATGTCGACCCCAAAGTGGTGGCCCCCGCGCTATTCTGGGGAGCGTTCTTCAACAGTGCGCAGGTTTGCGTCGCCACCAAGCGACTGTATATCCACGAGGACATCTACGATGCTGTGGCACAGGAACTGGTGAAGTATGCCAGGACAATTACCATCGGTGATGGTTCCCAAGAGGGTGTCGATCTCGGGCCAGTCCAGAACAAAATGCAGTTTGAAAAGGTGAAGAATCTTCTCGACAGTACGCGCGAGCAAGGCCACCGGTTTCTGCTGGGCGGCGAGGCTCCTGAAGGAAAAGGCTACTTCATCCCGGTTTCCATCGTCGACAATCCGCCGCAGGACTCGCGGGTGGTCATCGAGGAGGCCTTTGGCCCGGTCCTGCCGCTATTGAAGTACAAAGACATAGATGAAGTAATAGCATGGGCCAACGATTCAGACACAGGACTGGCCGGGTCCGTATGGTCCAACGATCTCGAACAAGCACACGAAGTGGCAGGACGACTTCAGACCGGTACCGTGTGGATCAATGAAATGTTCGCGTTCTCGCCCCATGCTCCCTTCTCGGGGCACAAGCAATCCGGCCTCGGCGCAGAGCACGGCATGGAAGGCCTGCTGGAATTCACCAACACTCAGACCATTACAACCAGGAAGGTGCCGATGACGGCCTGACCGATGGGGTGGAGCTGACAGGACAGAGTACGAAAACAGGGAAGCAGCATATGAGCGACCGCAAAAAGGAAGCCCGTCCGGATCGCCCCGTGGCCATTGTTACCGGTGGGTTGCAGGGGCTGGGCCTGGGCATTGTTCTTGAGATGCTTGGCGATGGCTTCGACGTGGCCATTATCGATCTGCCGGAGGACCCTGTCCTGCCGGACGAAGTGTCAAAGCTCTCTCACGGCGGAAAACACTGCCGATACTACCGGATGGATATTGCCGACCTTGAACGGCACGAACCAATCCTTGCAGCCATCCAGGCAGATTTCGGCAGAATGGATTGCCTGGTGAACAATGCGGGAATTGCTGCCCGTCCGTTGACAGACATTCTCGACCTTGAGGTCGCGGCCTTCGACAAATCAATAGACATCAATCTGAGAGGCACTTTCTTTCTGACCCAACAGTTTGCCAAGAGGCTCATGGCCGCTGGCGATCCAGAGGGTGACGTGTATCGTTCAATCATTATTATAACTTCTATCCTCGCCGAACTGGTTTCGACGGATCGCTCCCAATACTGCGTGAGCAAATGTGCTCTCTCCATGGTCACCAGGCTCTTTGCTGCGCGGTTGGCATCCGCAGGTGTGCATGTGCATGAAATCCGCCCCGGCTTTATGCAGACACCCATGACGGCCTCCGCAGGCAGCGACACAATAGAAACCTTGCTCGGCAATGGCTTTGTTCCGATTCCGCGCTGGGGCCAACCCGAGGACGTAGGTCGGGCTGTCTCGGAACTGGCTGCCGGACGGCTTCCCTACATGACAGGGCAACCCCTGTGGATCGCGGGCGGCCTGAATATTGCCCCGGCACTCTGACGATCCGACCTTCGTCTGATTGTGCACTCAAGGGCGCCGGAAAAGGCCCGCTTGAACACGATCATACATCTCTATAACATGTGCATTTTTCTATAGACAGGTAGCATGGACAAGCAGACTACGCTCCAAACCGTTGAACGAGCGATTTCATTTCTGGAATTTGTCGGCACGGCAACTGAGCCCCCGAGTATCAGTGATGTCTCCACCGCCCTCGACCTGAACATAACCACTTGCTATCACCTGCTTCGTACTCTGGTCAAACGAAACTACATCAAGCGTGATGCTGCGGGCCGGCTGGAATTGGGCGACGGCATAGGTGTCCTGTTCAGCGGCTACCAGCGCACCCTGGACACTGAAGAAACCCTGGAAAACGTGGTTAAACGCATCGCGCGCCTGACGCAGGAAACGTCCTTCCTGTCCCTCAGAGAGGGCAACAAGGTGGTGCTGAGAACTCTTCTTGAGGGCTCACACCGGCTGCGGGTAGCGGGGCTCCACGTCGGGCTGCAGGGACACGAGCACAGGCGGGCAGCAGGCAAGGCCGTGCTTGCCCACCTCGACAACGCCGGAAAAACTGCAATGCTTGAATCCAGTCTTGCAAGCATTCCTGAGCGTGAAAGTAAAAAGATCCGTAAATCCCTCGACAAGGAACTGGCGCAAACAGCCGCACGCGGCTGGTCTGTCGACGAGGAAACCAAGGAAGGCATCATCGCCATCGCCGCTCCCATATTCGATGCGTCTGGATCCGTACTGGGCGCAGTGGGCATCGTCACACCAAGATTCAGGATGGACGACTTGTGGGACAACTATCTCAATATTGTGATGACCGGCGCAGCGGAGGCCACCCAATTGCTCCAGCACGCTGCCGACGCTTGACCCCCGCTCTAATCCGGTACCTGACAACCCGTTCCATCTCCGGCTATCTGATTGCGACAGGATTGATTACCGCCTGGATAGCCCCGATGTAGCGGGGCTGTCCCAGCACGAACATGAACTCGTATGTCTTGTCAGCGGCAAGCTCCCGGGTATCCAGCAACTCCAGGATATAGGTTCCATTGTCCGCCAGTAACGTCACGTGTACGTCAAAATAGGCGTCGGTTTTGAAGGGAACGACTTCGACGCCCCAGTTGTCAGCACCCACAGCGACAACACCTTTTTCGACCAGAAACTGTGCAGCGGACACATCGAGTCCCGGTTCCCCCGCCACGAAACGCTCAGGATCTTCATACAGCATGGAAAGCCACCCTGTGTGGACGACGACAACATCCCCCTCACGAATCTCCACGCCCTGGCTTTTTGCGGCGGCATCCAACTCCTTTCCAGTGATAGCCTGTCCCTCATCCAGCCGGTCAACGCCGCGGTATGCAGCGATGTCGATCAGCACCCCGCGAGTAACAATTGGCGGAATATCCTCGATACCGAGCTTTTTCACGCCAGCGGGTGTTACGAAATCAATGGCCTTGTTGCCGTTGTAGAACACACCACGCTTTCCGGCATGAGCAAGACTGTCAATCTGGGTGCCTATACCCAGCCACCCGGTAATCATGTCGTCCAGGTAGCTCGCTTCATTGGAACCGAAGGTAGCGCCCCCGTACTGACCGGGCATGAAGACGTTGATGGACAGGGTACGCGGTGCAACTGCCGGCGTTGAACTACCGACCGGAACGCCAAGCGCGTACACTTTCCCTTCGACTATCAATTCAGCTGCCTGCAGCGCAAGTTCCGGAGAAAGATAGTTCGCCGAACCGAGCGTGTCATGCTCGCCCCACTTTGACTGCGCCGGGTTTTCAGCAGCCACAGGCAATATAATGGCCGCCGCAAGCCCGACGGTAAAAATGATGTATGCCAGCGATTTTGCAATATCCATACTTATGCTCCCTGTACAAGAACCGATGTGGTGTCGCCCTGGTCACGGGACTGGGCATCAGTGCGCTCCAGCATCTCCCGTAGTGGCCTGAGAGTAAGACAGCACAGCACACATGACGCCATGCCTGCCAATGCCCCGACCACGCCTATGGAAAGCCCGACCGCGTTGTCGTCCTTGAATACATAGTCGGTAAACAATGCCACAGCCGTCGGACCCAGAGCCAGGCCGATGAGATTGTTTACAAACAGGTAGACAGCAGACACCTGCGCCCTGAAGTGAGGCGGCGTCGCCATCTGCAGCGCCGCCACACCGGCGCCGAAGGGAAATGCCACCAGGAAGAACACTATCCCCACAAAGATGAACGACACAGTGGCAGAGCCGGTAACCGTCGCACCCAACACTGCCGGCGCGAGAAAGAATGCGCCCATGCAGACACTCCGCATGGTGCCGTCGACATGGGCACGCCGAACCTGCAGATAGTCCGCCAAACGTCCTCCCGCGAATATCCCCAGCGTTCCAAACACCAGTATCAGCAAACCGATGTTGCGGGCAACCTCGGCAATCGGTATGTGGTACACGCGCACAAAATAGGTCGGCAGCCAGGAAAAGGTGCTATAGGCAACCAGGGCGACCAGTCCCATACCGACGGCGTGAAAAAAATAGAATCGGGCGTGATGCCACATATACGGAATAACGTCGCGCAGGAAGGTGGTCTGGGTAGTCACAACGGACGCAGAGGACTTTCTGTCCGGCTCGCGAACGACCTTGTAAATAATCAATGCGACTGCCAGTCCGGGAAGCCCCACCAGCATGAACGCCAGCTGCCAACTAGCAACGGCGCCCAGAACCGGAACCGACAGCTCCGGCAGGCTGTCCAGGTAGGCAATGGTCGCTCCCCCCAGAATATAGGCAAGTCCCGAACCGAAATAGGGACCGGCGCCGTAGACGGACAACGCCGTACTCAGGCGGTCTGATGGAAAGTAATCGGCAATCATGGAATAGGATGCCGGCGACAAGGCAGCCTCGCCAACACCCACGCCCAAACGACCGAGAAAAACGATCCAGTAGTTTTTGGCGATACCACAGAAAGCCGTCATCAAGGACCACACCGCGATACCGATCACGATGATATTCCGTCTGGAGCGCTTGTCGGCCCATTGAGCAATGGGAATGCCCATCAGGGTGTAAAACAATGCGAACGCCAGCCCCTGCAACAGGCTGATCTGCGTATCGGAAATCTCGAGGTCGCGCCGAATGGGATCGACCAGCAGGGAGATAATCTGCCTGTCAATGAATGACAGCGTGTACGCAACTAGCAACAGAGCCACCACCAGCCACGGGTACAGAGCTTTTACAGTGGGAATGGCAGCTGGCTTTTGCATGGGCTGTGGCTCTCGCACTCCGGGGGCGCCAGGCGCCCTACCAGTCGTACCGGAAAGTTACCCCATAGGTGCGGGGCGAATTGTAGAACGCCGGAAATGCGCCAAAGAGCGAGTAGCTACCCACTGAAAAGGTCTCGTCAGACAGGTTCTTGCCCCATGCCGTCAATTCCCATTGACCATCGTTCCTTAGAATGCTGATACGGGCGTTTGCCAAAAAGTAGGAGTCCTGCGCCAACCAGCCCAAATTCTCCGCATTGAGCTCGTAGTCACCATTGTATTTTCCATCGAGCTGAATAACGGCGGAGTGACGTTCAGTGACAGGGTACTCGTACCTCCCGAGAATCGTGAAGGATTCCGTGGCCGCGAGCGGCAGATCGTTACCATCAAACAGGGCAAGCGCGGGATCCGTCCGGCCTTCAGACAAATCGGTATCCAACAGCGTGGCCGACACCGCAAAATGAAGCCGGTCGGTGGGCACCCATGCAAGGTCCGCCTCCAGGCCATACACACTGGCCGAATCCAGATTGATCAACTGGTTGAACGGCAGCCCGGCACTACTGACACGCTGCACGCGGGTTTGTGGGCCTGAGTAATCATAATGAAATGCGGCGCCATTGAAACGCACACGAGAGTCCGCCAGCGTCGTTTTCCAACCCAATTCATAGGCTGTTATCGTCTCCTCATCGTAGGGCTCAAGTTGTTGCCGGGTAAAGGAGAAGTCTCCATCATAGCCCCCACTCTTGAAACCCCGGGAAACACTCGCGTAAAACAGCACATCCTCCGTGAAGAAATAATCGAGACCAAGCCGGCCGGAGAGATCCGAGGTGGAGACAGAGTCATCAATGATCGCATCGTCTTCCGGTCCCGAGCCAAAGTTTGCGGGTGCTTCGTTGCCAAACTCATCGGTGAAGGTGTTGACACTGTTGAAGTCACGCTTTTCGTAGGTATAGCGAAGCCCCAGTGTAAGGCGCAACTTCTCGGAAATAGGGTATTCTGCCTGCCCATAGAGGGCGCCATTGTCTGTTACTTGCGAGAAATCGTTGCGGCATTCAGCGCCCAGGCCGAGCGCCAGGTTCAGGTCACCACAAAAGCCCTGATCAATCTCGTCATGGGCGTAGTACAGTCCCAGAATCCAGAAAAGATCATCTCCTGTGTTCGAGGTCAAGCGCAACTCCTGACTCAGCTGCTCGAACTCGACATCGGTCACATTGTTGAATACGAAAAAGGGAGAGCCATCGGCATCCGCCGTTTGCTCTTTGTCAGCACTCTCCCAGGCGGTGATCGATGTCAACGCAATCTCACCGAAGTCCCATTCCACGCGGGCCGATATACCCAGGTTGCTTTCTTCATTCTCGCCCACATAATCATTGCTGACGGTATATTCGTCGCCGTCAGTATCGGAGTACCCGAAGGCATCGCCACAAAACCGCGGATCCGAAACCTCCCCACCCGTGGCCGTCGCCTCGCATGTGCCTCCCGAACCAGGAATCGTGGTAAATCCAATGGGAGTCACCGGCAGCGTGTCTGCGTCCCTTCTGCCCCCGTGCAGATTCAACAGCAATGAGCCGTTGTCGCCGATATCCACTTCCGTGAGCAGCCGGGCGGCCCAGTGGGAATCCTCGCCGATGCTGGACTTCATGTTGGAAAAGTTGGGAGAGGGACCGAACGGGTTCTGATCCGGCGTGAAGGTGTTCTTGTAATACCCCTCGTCCTGCTCGGAAGCCTTTGCCGACAGACGCATTCTGACCCGCTCGGTTACTGCGCCACCCACGGCCACACTGGTCTCGGTTGTCTGGTAGTTCCCGAACCCGACTTCCGCATAACCTTCGAGGGCGTCGCTGGGGCGTTTGCTGGTATAGCTGATGGCGCCCCCCGTCGTGTTTCTGCCAAACAGCGTACCCTGTGGCCCCTTCAAGACTTCAACCCGCTCCACATCGAATATCTGGAAGCCGGTGACAATATTTGAACCCAGGTACACTTCATCGATATAGACAGCGGCCGTGGGGGCGCTGTTGGGTGCAAAGTCCTGCGTTCCAATACCTCGAATGACAAATGAGGGCTGGCTTTTGCCACGATAATTGTAGATTTGAACGCCGGACACGGAGTCGGCTATATCGTCGGCGGACGTCAGGCGCATGGCCCGAACCTCCGACTCGCCAAAGGCAGTCACCGCGATACCAACATCCTGAGCGTTTTGTTCACGCTTTTGTGCTGTAACGACGACCTCTTCGATCTGCGCCTGGGCAAGGCCAGCGGAAACCATCATCGAGGCACTACCCAGCAACCAATTTCTGAATTTACATGATTTCATCGCGTTCTCTCAACCTCTCACTATTATTGTAAGCACTCACTCTACAGAGACCTGCCGGAATGTCAATATTTGATATTAATTCACTATTTGAATTTACGTTCACGAATCATTGTGGAGCCGTAGCTGCGCTGAAGCCCCCACCTAGGCTACGACCAGCTTATCGGCCTGCGCGTCAAATATGCGAAGCGGCGCAAATGCCTCCGCGCTACTGATCACATCGAGCACGCACACCTTGCCGGATGCCAGCGCCTGTTCCAGCGCGGGCGCGAGCTGAGCAGGATTCTCAATGCGTACCCCCTCCGCACCCGCCGAACGTGCCACCGCCGCGTGATCGACCGGACCGAAGTCAATACCGGTGGTAGTTCTCCCGAAACCGAGAGCTTCACCATGCTTCTGCATGGCGAGCTGTGAATTGTTCAGCACGATCACAAGCACAGGAATGTTTTCCCGCACAGCCATTTCCAGCTCGGCCCACACATGGGCGAAGCCGCCGTCACCGACCAGGGAGACGACTCTGGCATCGGGCCGGGCAAGCTTCGCGCCAATTGCGAACGGAAGCCCCCAGCCCAACCCCGCAAGCCCACGGGGAGTAAGAAAACGCTGGCCGGTCCGGCGCGCGGTCAAGTAACTCAATACCCAGGCAGACGAATAACTCGCATCCGCCACCACTATATCCTCTGGCCGGAGCAAACGATCGAGGTCCGCCATCATGCGCTGAGGCATGATGGGGGTTGCATCAGAACGACACATGGAGGCAATCGCCTGCGACCTTACTTCGCGACCTGAGCTGATCCGCGCTTTCAACTGGGGTGCGCACTGCCGCCGTTTGCCGAGATCGTTGCGTTCGAGCGCGGCTGTCAAATCGGCAATAGCCGACCGGGCGTCACCGACGACCCGCAGCGCTTCATAGTTGCGACCGACCTCCAGCGGGTCGACATCAATGTGGATATAGGTGGCATCGGGCGATGTCAGGGTCCATGCATCGGTGCCGTTTTCATTGGTGCGCGTCCCAATGAAAAGGACAACATCCGCCTTCGCTATAAGGTCCCGATAGGGCCCCGCCGGCCCGTTCTCTCCGGTAAGATTGGCAGCAACTCCCAGCGATAGCGGCCCGGTCTCATCCACAGCACCCTTGCCCATGTTAGTGGTTGCCATCGGCAATTGGCCCACTTCCATTAGGCGCGCAAGTTCACCCACGGCGCGGGACACATGCACTCCTCCGCCCGCGATCACCACCGGCGATTCCGCACCCGCAATCAGGCTAGCCGCCTCTTCGACGGACTCCGACTGGGGACGCGACCTGTCGAGCGGAAACCCGCCCAGCGCCTGCCGCCGCTCTGCGCCGAGCGGGCTGGAGGGCTGCAACAACATGTCTTTGGCGAGCAGCAGGACTACCGGACCCGGTCGGCCGCTGTTCGCCGCCATCAGCGCATGATCAACGTATTCCGCAGCCCGGTCCGGATCATCGAGGCGGCGGGTCCATTTGGAAACACCGGCAAAGAGTGCGAAGTGATCGAATTCCTGGAAAGCATTGCGATCACGCTGCGACGCCGGCACCTCCTGCACCAGGACAAGCATGGGAATCGAGGCCTTCAGAGCTTCCGCCATCGGTGCGACCATCAGCGCAGCGGCCGGCCCATTCTGCGCGGCAACGACGCCAATCCGGTTCGATACGCGGGAATACGCATCGGCCATCGCTCCCGCGGCGTTCTCGGTGCGATACAGGAGCTGGCGAATGCCCGCAGCTTCCGCCGCCAGCATCAACGCTGTTGGATTGCTCTGCGCGAAAATGAAGCCTACGCCGTGGCGCAGCAAAGCAGATGCTATGGCCTCTGCGACTGTCTGACTCATTGATTTCTCTCCCTGTGCTGCATGTTCCTGATGCCGCCGAACTGTCCGGGACGCAGGAAAGCGCTCTTTGGCGTTGTTCATATATTGTATATATTTCATTATTTGCCATCATTGCGGATTAGTAAAGGGGTTTCGTGAAAAATAATGCGCACAGCCGGCCATACTGCCCGCCGGGCAGCTTGCCAGGATGATGAAGGTGAAGGGATTTATCGCTGAATAGCCATGATCAGCAATGACAATCGCCGCGCAGCGTCAGCGCTCGCGATTAACCAGCGGCTGCAACTCCAGGATCCGGTCGGTAAAAATCCAGTCGGCCCCGCGGTAGACCTCCCGCCGCAACGCGCCGGCATTCTCGACAAAACCGGTGCCTATGCTGCGCCCGCCCTGCCGCAGCTGTCGCATACGGTGGCTGCCCAGCAGGGCGAAAGAGCCGGCCACGGCGCCGTGTCCCAACTGCAGATTCTGGCGGATGATGGTAGCGGCATTCATCCACGCCACATCGACAAAAGCCGCGCGGGGCATCTCGGTGAAGCCCTCCAGCAGGTCCGGCTCCAGTGCCAGCAGATGATAGTCCTGCTGCGGTTTCAGGTCCGCGAGGGCGCGTGTGACAATTGCCGGATACTCTGGCCGCTGGCGCCACGACTCCTTGAGTTCAAGCATCAGGTGCAGCTTGCCCGCAAACCGTGCAGTGAGCTCTGCCAGCCGGGGAATCTCCGGTATCGCCGCGCGCAGTTCCCGGAAAGAGAGTTCGGCGATTACCAGCTCCGGACGGCCGAACAGACGCCCGCAGGCCGGGTCATGGTGAAGCACAGCCTCACCATCGCGGGTCAGACGGATATCCGTTTCCACCGCCCAGGCGCCCAGGTCCGCGCACAATTGAAAAGCGTCCAGAGTGTTCTCGGTAGCTCCGCCGGCCCCATGGGCGCCACGGTGAGCCACCAGCCGAACCTGCCTGCCGTTCAGCGGGGTGCGGGAACCCGGTGCCAGCGCCCAGATACCATTGACGACATGGTTCAGCGCAGCTGCAAGCCCGGCCACCCCGCGTCACCTGCCCCGTGGCCGCACGACGGTTTTCTCGCTGTGGATCAGGGACCAGATAAAGCCGATCCCAATATTGAACGTATAGTCTTCCTCAAACAACGGACTTGCGCGATTCGCCGCCCCGTGATGGCTGATGATCTGGGTGCCGCCAAACACCTGGAACCGGTCGGTAAAATGCCAGGTAGCGTACAGACTCATCTGAGTGCCGAAATAACCCGCGTCGGCCTCATAGAACGGCCTCTCTGGCGTTACATACTGGGGATCGACGCCGTAGAAAAAACTGTGCAGCCGGCGATCAGCCCAGATGGGCCGCAGGGAAACGTTAGTTTCCAGTTGCGGTCGCAACAGGCCCCAGTGCCGGTAACGCAGCATCGGCTCAGCCACATAGCCCTGGTGCTCGATGCCGCCAAAATCCGTGGAAAATACGGCCCGGGCCTGCAGGGCCAGATCCAGTTCCCCATAGCCGTTGTTGTCAAACTCATACTGCCCCAGCTTGAACCGCAGCTGCGGGCCGGCTTCGAACAGGAAATCCAGATCTGGCATGCCGCGGCGCAGATCATTGCGGTCACTGCGGGCATCGAATGCGGCATCGAAGGACATGGACAACTCAAAGCGCGAGGACTCTGCCGCCACCGCCCGCGCCGCCTGCCCGTCGCCCAGCCGCAGCACATCGCCACGATAGACCACATAGGGCAGCGCGATGGCACGGGCGCGGCTCTCGGAGGAGGCGGGGTAATCGGGGGTGTACAGCGTACCAGCACCGAAACCCAGCTCCCAGAGGGGCACCTCTTCTTCGCGAACCACCTCTTCGCGAACCTCCTCCGCCGCCAGACTCCCGCTTGCCGCCACGGCAAACAGTGCCAGCGCGCTGCAGGAGAAGAACGACATTGAGCTCATGGTACCTCCGGGATGTGCCCGCCAACAGCTTGGTGGACCATCATATCGCCGTAGCCGTCGGATTGCATTTACTCTCCTTGCCCCCGCCCCGGACCATCGCTCAGCAAATCGATTTCGGTGTCATTGCGCTTTTCCCGGTCGATCTCTTCCTCGATATGGTTTTCTTTCGCAACATCCGCCGCTTGATCGATAGGCGGTGACTCTCCCCGCCTGCCCGTTCGCGCCGGCTCAGCGTGCCCGGTCAGCACCGCCTGGCCCTCGCCCTTGATTCGTATCCGGTAGATCGGCTCTGGCATCTCCAGGCCCGCCGCGTCAAAGGCTTCCTTGATATTCCTGATAGCCTCGCTTTTCACTTTACCGAAATCATAGAAGTTCTGGTCGGTCCAGGCGCTCATACCCAGAATGATGGTCGACTCACCCAGCGTTTTCACCAGACAGTTCTCAGCTGGTTCCGGGATGACACCCGGCGTGGCCCGCAGCGTCGTTCGGGCCAAATCGATCGCGGCGCGAATGTCCACCGCGGTATCGATGCCAACCTCAAAAGTGAAGGCGCGCCGGGAATTGCGGCTGTAGTTCAGAATATTGCCTTTGTAGACTGTCGCATTGGGGATCCGGATATGATTGCCATCGAGCGTCATCAAAATGGTTTCGCGGGAGGTCAGCTTCACTACCTTGCCTTCATTGCCCTCTATGACGATGTGATCCCTGGGCTGAAAGGGCTGGCGGATGCTCAGCAATATGCTGGCAATGAAATTTTCCACCGTATCGCGGATCGCGAAGCCGATGGCGAGCCCAAAAATGCCCGCCGCACCCAGAATGGTGCCCAACAATGCGCTGGCGTCCAGCACTTCCAGTGCGAGAATGAAGGCCGCCAATAACAGGACAGTCGTCGTCAGTCGCTTCAGAAGGGCCTGCAGAAAGACATTTTTCGTCAATCTGCGGTAGGGCGCATTCCAGCGGGTAATGGTCCAGGACAGCAGCCAGAATACGAGCACAATGGCCACCGCCACCAGCACAAGTGGCAGGCTGCTGACCAGGCCCAGCAAGCGGGCATGCAGATTGGCCCACACCCCTTCCAGCCGCTCATTCACATCATCGCTGATGAGCAACTCACTATTCTCCCGGTCCACACCCTCCATCAACGCTGCCGACTCCTGCTCCTGGGTAGCTTCAGAGTCTGCCGTTTCCGGCTGGGCGAAGGCTTGGCCCATCAGCAAGATCAGCAGCAGGAAAATTCTATAGATGAGAGTCATGGCGGTACCTTCTGCGTTGTTTAACACGTCGCCGCGGCGATCAGCCCAAATCGATGCTGTACACACCGCTGAGTGCCGCGTGGTCCGACAAACTGCGCCAGGGCCCGTGCGCAAGGCAGGCACAAGCGCGCGGCTTGAGCCCGCGGGAATAGATCCGGTCCATCGGCAGCACCGGCAGCCACACCGGAAATGTCCTGGCATGTCGCCCCGTGAGAACGCTGAATAGCTCGCGCACTTCCAGATCTGCCTCGAAATGACGCTCGGCACGGGTTTTCCAGTCATTGAAGTCACCGGCAATCAACAAGGGCTCATCGTGCGGCACGTGACTTTCGATCCGCTCGATCAGGGTGTCCAGCTGCCGGCTGCGCTCGGCCTGAAACAGGCCCATGTGGACGCACAATGCATGCAACGGACGTCCGCCCGGCAATTCGACGATGCCGTGCAGAATGCTGCGACTGGCCAGGCGATGATTGGAAATATCGATATTTTCCCAGAACTGGAAGGGATACTTGCTCAGAATGGCATTGCCGTGATCCCCTTTGCGGTAGATGGCGTTCTTGCCGTAGGCGTAGTGGGGCCACAGGCGGTCAGCGAGATACTCGAAGTGGGGGATGTCGGGAAAGTCCCCTAGCTTCCTGCGATAGCGCCGGGTGGAGCCGTGGATCTCCTGCAGAAAAACGAGATCTGCATGCTCATCTTCCAGCAGCTCCCGGATCCGGGCCAGCACAAAGCGCTGATTGCCGGCGGTAAAGCCCTTGTGGATGTTGTAGGTGAGAACTTTGATATCCATACCAACTCTCGGCGCCAGGCGCCACGGTAACAGCCATCTGGCCAGTAAAATCCCGATGCGGACTGACTCTCCGCGATGCATCGGCCAGGCGCAGGCTCCCCCCACACACCACAGCTTGACTTCGATCACCGGCGCCGGTCAAGCAATCGCACCACCCCCGATATGTCCAGCCATTCGGCACCTTCACAATAAGACCCTAACTATTTGTTTAGATTAACTTTTCATCCTTATCACTGTGCAGATAGACAGTCCAGACTCTGCACCGCGGAGGATGATCGCCATGGACCGATTCCCTGTTCCCACGGCACACTGGGAGGCAGTGAGGACAACACAGTCCAGCAAATTTTCGCCACCCTCAGGAATCCGCAGCAACTGCACATTACACGCAGTATCTGAATAGCAACGCCGCCAGAATGCTGCCGATAATAGACAACAAGCCAGAACGCGAACACGGGCTGCGGGATGCGCCATGCAGCCGCGGGAGAGCGTCGTCACCCGACCGGCAAAGTACCCTGAATGATTCACTCGGGTCGAAATTTAAAACAACCGACCTTCGGAGACAAATAACATGTCGATTAAAACCATATGTATCGTAGGCGCAGGATTCGGCGGGTTGAGCGCCGCAAGAGTCTTCAGCGCCATGGGATACGATACAACGGTCTATGAGAAGGAGGCAGACGTTGGGGGTGTCTGGTCGGCCTCCCGGCGCTATCCAGGGCTTACCACCCAGAACCCGCGTTCGACATATGCGCTTTCCGACTATCCCATGCCTTCTGATTACCCGGAGTGGCCCAATGGAGAGCAGGTGCAAGCCTATATGCATGCTTATGCCGTTCATTTCGGCTTCCTTGACCGTATTCACCTGAACGCGGAAGTCATCGATGCACGGTTCGACGAAAAAGACATGCGCTGGTCCATCACAGTGCGAACAACGAGTCCCGCGGGGGACGAACAGCTCACAACGGCGTACTTCGATTACCTGATCATAGCCAATGGCATTTTCTCCGTTCCCATGGTGCCGGACTACCCCGGGACAGAAGCATTCGAATCGCAGGGCGGACAGGTATTGCACACCAGCCAGTTCAATGACAAACAGACAGTCCATGGCAAACATGTTCTGGTTGTGGGCTACGGCAAGTCCTCCTGCGATGTCGCCAACGCAATCGCCGACTCGGCGGCATCGACAACGGTCGTCGCGCGCCATCTGATCTGGAAACTGCCGAAGTACTTGGCCCATGTGCTCAACTACAAGCACCTCTTTCTCACACGACTGAGCGAGGCGCTCTTTCGCTATATTCATCTGCGTGGCTTCGAGCGCTTCCTGCACGGTATCGGGAATCCGCTGCGGCGCGCCATGCTCGGTTCCGTGGAATGGGTTATTGAGCGGCAATTACACCTCCGGCGGCTGGGTCTACATCCCGACAAACCCCTGGAAACCATCGCCCGCTCAACCGTCAGCCTGGTTACCGATGGCTTCTACGAGAAGATAGAAGCAGGAGAGATCGGTATAAGGAAAAACTCGGAAATCACCCGGCTGGAGCCCGGCAAGGCCATTCTCGACAGCGGGGAAACACTTGCTGCTGACGTGGTGATCTGCGGCACTGGTTGGCGCCAGCTATGCCCATTCCTGGATGAGGCCATCATGCAGAAGGTCACTGACAGCGAGGGCAACTTCCGGCTCTACCGCTCTGTACTTCCCATCGGTGTGCCACGATTGGCGTTCAATGGCTACAACTCGTCTTTCTTCAGTCAGCTGAACTGCGAAATTGCTGTCCTGTGGCTGGCCGATTACCTGAAAGGCGGCATCGAGCTGCCCTCAGTGGAAGCACAGAATGAATATGCCGATCGCAAGCTCGCCTGGATGGAAGCCAGGACCGACGGCAAGCACTCCAAAGGCACCAATATCATTCCGTTCTCGATCCACCATATCGACGAACTTTTGGACGATATGAACGTAAATCTGGGCGTGCTGACACGGCTAAAGCAGTGGTTCCGCGCCCTGGATCCCGGTGACTATGCACACATACTGCCCCGCTTGCAGCAGAAGTATGCCAGGCAAAACGCCGCCCCCGTCGAGCTCGGTTATGAAAAAGGCATTTGATTATATTGTCGTCGGCAGCGGGATAAACTCCCTCTGCTGCGCTGCGCTGCTGGCGAAGGCCGGCCATCGTGTTTGTGTACTCGAGCGCAACGACTACCTGGGTGGGTGCATCAAGACAGCGGAGATCACCGAGGAAGGATTTCGGCATGATGTCCTGTCGGGCTGGCATCCCCTGTTCGTGACCTCGCCCAGCTATCAGGCGCTGGCAGCAGATCTGGCACGTCACGGGCTTGTATACCTCAATTCTGAAAAGCCCACCGCGGTGGTCAACCCTGGCGGGGAAGCGCTGGTCCTCAGCACGTCCCGCGAGCGCAACACCGCCGTACTCAATGAACTGTGCGATGGTGACGGGGACAGATACGCACAGACCATGACCGCAATGGAGCGCGACGCCGAACTGACCTTCAGCTTGCTGACCAATGAACTGGTGAGTTTTGCGACGCTGCGGCTGCTGTGGCGCGAGTGGCGCTCGCGCGGATCAGCCGGGCTCAGCCAGTTTGCGGGCGAGGCGATGGCGTCGAGCAGAGACTGGCTGTGTCAGCATTTCAGATCCGATCTGGCCCGGTCATTGCTGGCACCCTGGATATTGCACACGGGACTGGGACCGGAAGCCAATTTCTCCGGCGCCATGAGCCGGGTCCTTGGCTTCAGCCTTGAATCTGCAGGTATGTCCGTGGTCAAGGGCGGCAGTGATAATCTGGTACACGCATTCCGTGGTCTAATTGAAGAGTATGGCGGTGAGCTGCATGTCAACACCGATGTTCAGCGCATAACGGTCGAGGACCGCCGGGCGCGGGGCGTCGAGTGCCTGCAGGGGCACCGGGATACCCAGGGCCGCCAGAGCATCCAAATAGAGGCCAAAAGGGCTGTGATCTGCAACGTCACTCCGCAGCAGTTGTATCTTTCATTGCTGGAGCCCGACTGGGTACCAGAAACAGTGCGGGAACAGGCGGCTAACTTTCGCTTCGGCAATGCCTGCATGCAGATTCATCTGGCGCTGGATCAGCTGCCCCAGTGGCGCGACCCCCAACTGGACGATGTGGCGATGGTGCACCTGAGTGGCGGGCTCGATGCAGTTTCCCTGGCCGTAGCCCAGGCCCAGTGCGGTCTGCTACCGGCGGAGCCGACGATTGTCGTGGCCCAGCCCACGGCACTGGACCCCTCGCGGGCGCCCGAGGGCAAGGCCATTCTCTGGATCCAGTTGCAGGAACTCCCTTCGACGATACGCGGAGATGCCGCCGGACAGATTGAGGCGCCGGGGGACGGACAATGGACGCAGGAGATCGCGGAGCGCTACGCAGACAGAATCATCGCGCGTATCGGCCAGCATATCCCTGGACTTGAAGGGAGCATACGCTGCCGGGTTGTGCTGTCACCGAAGGATCTGGAAAGCATCAATGTCAACCTGGTCGGTGGGGATCCCTATTCAGGGCACTGCGGGATGCAACAGTTTCTCCTCTGGCGGCCACTGAAGGCACTGAAAAATCACGAGACGCCGGTGCGGAACCTGTATCACATCGGTGCTTCTACTCACCCCGGTCCAGGCCTGGCGGGAAATTCAGGCTATATGGTTGCCCGTGGGCTGTTGTCTTGAGGAGATAAATCGTTTCAACTTGACACGGAGGACGAATCAGGACTTTGCGGATTTTGGACCGACGGCCGAGCAAGAGCCTGGCTGAGCAGCGTTTGACTGAATACTTATCGGGAGAGGCAATATGGCAAAGCTAAACAACAAAGTGGCGATTATCACCGGCGGCGCTGCATCCATCGGCAAGGCGATAGCAAGCAGGCTGCACGCCGATGGTGCCAGCGTTGTGATCGCGGCACGCAGTGTGGACAAGGGCGAAGCCCTGGCCGCACAGCTGGGAGAGAGAGCCCTCTACGTGGAAACGGACATTACCCAGGACGACGATTTGCGCCGCCTGGTGACAAGGACCATAGACCACTTCGGGGCCCTGCATATCCTGGTTAACAACGCCTGTGTCTACGGTGACGATGGTGCGGCAACAACCCGGGAAACCTGGCTTTCCACACTCAATACCAACGCGGTGTCCGCCGCGATACTGGGAGAGATCGCGGTTGAGCACCTCGCCGCCGCAGGCGGCAATATCGTGAACATCGGTTCCATCTCCGGGCAGTTTCCCCATATCGGGCGCTGGGCCTATCCCATCTCAAAGGCGACCCTGCGCCATCTGTCCCGGACGCAGGCCGTGGAATACGCGGCGCGCGGCGTACGGGTAAACTCGGTGACAATCGGACACTGCTGGTCGGACCCATTCGAAGGCCTGACCGGGAACAACCGTGCCCACGCCGACAAGGTTTCCACGCCCTACAACCTGATGGGCCGGGTCTCGGATGCAGCGGAAGTCGCCGCCGTGGTCGCTTTCGTTGCCTCGGACGAAGCGTCCTACATGACAGGAGGAGAGGTTCCCGTGGACGGCGGCTACGGCGCCATGGGGCCGGAGCAGCACTACCCGGTCATGCCACTGCTGATGGAGGGGAACAGCAGTCAGCGGTAGCGAAGCGGAATGGGGGCCATTGCGGCACAAGCATTTTGTTTGAAACAATTGGTATTTTGTGATACCACTGCGAACCCAGCGACGGATGAAAAAGGTACAGCAGTGGGAGAGATTGCAGACCAGTCCCGGTTGATCCGAAGACCTCAATACAAGCTGTTTCAAACGTCTGATCTGGATGAAGCCCGGTCCCGGGTCAGCGAGGTGTATTGCAAACATCGGCTCAGCTCGCGGACCGGGCAGCTGGACGCCTGCCACTACCACATGCCCTTCAATGGCATCAGCTTCAACTACATGCAGTACGGTACGGAGAGCCGTATAGAGCCAGAGTCGGGTTACCTGAGGGATTTCTATCTCATCCAGCTGCCGCTGAAGGGATGGGCCCATATTGAGAGCGGCGGCCAGGTGGTGGAATCCGACCCCGCCCGGGCATCGGTCATCAACCCCTCAGTTTTTACCAAAATGCTTTGGAGTCAGGACTGCCGCCAGTTCCTGGTGCAGATTACGAAGGAGAGACTGGAGAGAATCACCGCCTCCTGCCTCGGCATGCCCATACAGGGGGCCCTGGTATTCGATTCAGTCATGGACAATGGCAACGCCCAACATGCATCCTGGTGGCGGCACCTGTTCTCGTTCATCTGCGAGTACAGCCAGGAGTGCAGTTTCTACCGCAATAGCGAAATCCTGGAAACCGAGCTGGACAATATCATCAAGGCACTGCTCTATTCCCTGAACCACAATTATACCGCCCCGCTGCTGAACGACACACAGAAAGTGCGGCCACGCCACGTCAGGCTGGCGATGGATTACATCCACGACCATATCTCGGAAAAGCTGTCCATGGACACGCTGGTAGAGCTCACAGGCGTCAGCGAGCGCCGCCTGTACGAGGGGTTCAGGCGCTTCCAGAACATCTCCCCCATGCGCTATGTACAACAAACGCGGCTGAAAGCCGTGCGCAGAGCACTGCAAACCTGCAGCGACAGCAGCGTCACGCAAATAGCCACCGAATACGGCTTTACCCAACTTGGGCGCTTCGCCGCTCTATACCGTCAGGTGTACGGCGAATTGCCGTCTGAAACCGGTGCGCGCAGGGGGTGCGCAAAACCGGATTAGTCGACCTGAAAGACAAACAGTTCTAGGGCCTGTTCACACTATCAACATGGCCCCTTGCATTGCAGGTTTGCTCCAGAAGCCGGCGGCCCGGGCGATTACAAGAAGCGCGGCACAGGCCATCAGAAAAGCCGACCCGGTAGTGACTGCCCCGTAGGAACTTACCAACAAAGGCAGAACAGACGTCAGCAAACCACCACCTACAAACGGACTGATAAAAGGCGCGCGCATTGCATATGCCTTGGCCGCGTCAGATTTCATATCAGGATCGACAGTGCGTAGCAGCATCAATCCAACCGCTGTTACACCGGCAAGTACCCCGAAGTTGACAATCGAATGCTCAAACCATTGTGTCCTGAATATACGGGGCCCCAGATAATAAAAATGAAACAGCAATGTTGCAAGAGAGACGGCTGATATCAGCAAAAGGGGCAATGCGTAGGCAATAACGACAGGGACTTCGATTGTGGCGATGGCTGAAACGATCAATAGTTCCAGCGCAAGGCCCTGGATGAGATTCAGCGTTCCGCGATCAATAGCTTCGGCATATCGGGTTCCGGCAAGCAGTTTCTGTACGAGCAAACCGCCGATCATAGCCATTGGGAACAACGGTAAATTGAGTCCGGTTGCTCTTTCCAGCAAGTACAGTAGAACCATACCCACCATTATCGCCAGCGCAATCAACCCGAAATGAAACGCCAGCGGTTCGACCACCTCCTTGTTGATTGTAACAAATGCTCCTGCGGGCTGCTCTTGCTTCGGTATTATGTCTGCACTGGTCTTTGACGCTATTTTATCTGTTGATTGTAGAGCGGACACATGGCCGTTTCTCACGCCAATGTTGATAATGACCATGCCGCAAACAATTCCCGCAAACAGTCCGATCGTTGCCGTTGTCAGGGCCAGGGCGCCTCCCTCACTCCAGCCAAGATCTGCGAACACTTCGCCCATTCCGGCAGCTGTGCCGTGGCCGCCAACAAAACCAATTTCAATAAGCGAGCCGAATATTCCATCAACGTTCCAGACTGGCATGATCACCAATCCAGTGATCAATAAGGGTATGGAAACCAGGAGGAAATCCCCGATGTAACCGAAAAGCAACTGTGGAGCCACCAAACCGGCTACGTCTTTCCCCTTGGGAAGCTGGATCCCCATCAACATCGGCGCAAAAACGATCGAAATAAGCGCTGGCGGTAATGACGCAAATGTCTCCTGCATCTCGTTGCTGAGAATTCCAAACCCGTATTGCCCCAAGGCCAGCCCGATACATCCGGTAATAAGAGACGCTGGTATAAAGTAGGTCTTGAACAGGCGCACCCTGGTTCGAAGAACAACTCCCAGGAACAGCAGTACCCCCAGTACGCAAATGTGGATAAGTGGCGAACTCATGTCTTCAGTATCGTTCCTGGATCATTCAGCTTCTAGGAATACAAGCAGTCCTTTGCTATTTAGCCCACGTCTCCAGGGCTATACAGGAATATTAGAACTGCTGAGTAAGGGAAACATAGACAATACGCCCACGAACATCATGAACTGAGTCGTCAAACCCAGGACGATCTCTATACCCCAATGTTGGTGGATCCTCATCAAGGATATTATTTGCACCTATCGAAAAATAAGTTTTCTTGTCGCCGATAAGCTCGTTCACAGAGAACGCATACTGCAGATCAAGTGTGGAAAAACTATCTACTGCTTCATCATTCGCGTCATTGGTATAGCCGTCTATGTAACGAACTGTACTTGTCACGCTATGATTTCCCCAGGAATAATTCGCAGAGACATTGGCCTTTATTTCCGGCAAAGACCTGAACTGGTTGCGAGAGTTACGACTTCCCACAATATCCACGTACCCTTCACCCTCCACTTGCTCATATTCAAAGCTATTTATATAGCTAGCGCTACTGGACAGCTTCAAAGTGCCACTTCTGATGTCGATATGATAATTTGCCGTAAAGTCAAAACCATCGGTTTTCACACTTGAGGTATTAATAAAGAACGAGCTAACCCGACGGATATTTCCGCCGCCATCCCGCTCAATTCGTGGATCGTTAGGAATACCATCAGAGGCGCAATCGTTGTCAATAATTGCCTGGGCACCTTCATCCTGAGAAATCAGATCGTCATATTCGAAGTTCCAATAATCCAGGATAAGTTCAAATTCGTCGGAAGGAGTCAAGATTACACCCAGGTTGTAGTTTTTGGCCGATTGGGGGCCAAGCTCCGGACTTCCGGTAATAAGAAGTTCACCGCTAATCGATGTCCCACCTTCACCACAGCTTAATGCTCCTGTTATGGGGTTTACTACCGCTGAGTCGTCATATAGCTGGCGTGATGAAGTCTCACTGAACTGACGAACTGTGGGCGCCTGAAATGATGTACCATAAGAACCTCGAAGCGCAATTGTCCCGGTTGCATTATACCTGACAGCAATCTTGGGATCCGTTGTCGTACCGCCTTTGTCACCATAATCCTCGTGGCGCAATGCCAACTGTAACTCTATCTGGTCCGTTACCGGAATAATGGTTTCCCCAAACACCGAGAAGACATCCTGGTCGCCGCTAGTTGGGTTCACGGGGTTGGTTGATGCTGATTGAGCAGCCGCATTTAGTGAATCAGGCGTAAAACTGAATGCCTCTTTCCGATACTGAAGCCCAACAGCAAGCCCTACATCGGACAATATATTTCCTGTAAGGACCGCATCAAACGTAGATTGACTTGATTTGTAGGTATTTTGCTCGGTGGTATACAAGCTGTCCAGCACTGATTGGGTATTGCCAGCAACTGACGTCGAATCCTTGGGCGATACCAACTGGGGAGTAGCAAGAGAAGAACCAAAGGGATTCCATGTCCCGTCAAGAGCAGCTTGATTGACAGCATCGGCTATGAAATTAAATGAAACACTTTCACTTCTTCTGGCGTGAGAGCGCTGGTACGCGACTTCGCCTGACCAATTCTCATTGAGATCGAATGACATGCCAGCAAGCCCTCGCCAATAATCGATTTCAAGGACTCGTGGAGGGGCGTTATCTTTTCCATTCAAATTATCCCCTAGAGGTCTACACAAGCATACCAGATCAACAGCTTCGTCGGTGGCTGGATCCCAATCTGCTGGATCAACATAAGCAATGCCGGAGGGATCGGCAGGATCATTCACAAAGAAGTTGAAAGGATGATCTCCCGGGACAAAGATTGCACCAGTGTTTACCAAGCCGTTCTGGAAAAGACCCGGCCCAGACGTGCGTTTAACCCGATTACGAGACAGATGTGATTCAGCAAAAACTGTTATATTGTCGTTCATATCATAGTCGAATTCGGTAAAGGCCTGATAACGCTTCTGATCCTGGACCACTGACACTTGGTCAAAGAAATCGTGCCGACATCTGGAACCAGCCAGAATACCACCCGCCGCTTCACAGTTTGGGTCAGCGAAGGTTGCTCCACTGTATGGCGATATTTCACCGGTAGCTGGATCGACTATAGCTGCAGTATATGAGCCAGGTTGCCCGGTTGAAGAGGTCAGAGGGCCGGCAGAGGCCGGCGATGGATCAACGCCCTGTTTAACACCCCCGAGACGCTCAACGATAAAGTCATAATTGCTTCTATCACCGCGCTCCTGGTCATAAACTGTCGCGTAGAAGTTGAAGTGTCCACGCTGTCCCATTGGCGAGCCAGCTGCGAGATTGATTGAACTTGCATCATTGGTAGAGGTTTCATGACGGACAGATAGCTCAAGTCCCTCAAAACCTTTACGAGTGATGATATTTGCGACACCAGCGACTGCCTGAGAACCATAGGTAGAAGAAGCCCCATCTTTCAGGAACTCGATTCGCTCAATCATTGCCAGGGGCAACTGATTGACATCAAAAAAGTCGTTGCCCCCAGCGTCAGCGATTGG
Organism: Kineobactrum salinum; assembly: GCF_010669285.1. Taxonomy (GTDB): domain Bacteria; phylum Pseudomonadota; class Gammaproteobacteria; order Pseudomonadales; family Halieaceae; genus Kineobactrum; species Kineobactrum salinum. The sequence goes on from NZ_CP048711.1 coordinate 1,553,387, forward strand.
TGCAATGCCAGCACGCCGTCCATTAACGAGAGTAAGCGTGGAGCCCAACCCCAAGCCTCGCATATTAATTTGTGAAGTGCCCACCAGGGTACCGGTATCCTGAACCAGGACCGAACCCGAATTCACAGTCAAGTTCCTGGCCACATCGATGATATTGCTATAGCCCGCGGAATCGAAGTATTCGCGGTCCACAACTTCCAGCGGTGCCAATGACGTCGTATCTCTATTCAACAGCGAGCCTGTACCGGTCACTACGACCTCCTCAAGAACTACAGGCTCCTGTTCTTGTGCATGCACCCCAATGACTGATGACATCAACCAGGCTGAGAAACTGAACAAACAAGGTCCCAATACTCTATTATTCATTCTAACCTCTATAGTATTTTTGTCGTCTGAACGCTCTTGGCGCTAATCCCCAGAGCCTTATCTACTCCCAAATCGGATAGTACGAAGGCGCACAAAAATACTATCCATGCCGCCCAGGACAAACAAATGCTTTGTTAAAACCAGGTTATTAATGAATGTTATAGTTCATACAAGCCTTTCCCAGATACTACCTGTCACAAGGTGATTGGACAGGAGGATTGAACCGGGCGGCACTGAACTCTTCTATTGACAGGGACGGCTTGTTGTCAACAATCAGTTCCGACAGTAGGCGGCCTGTCAAAGGAGCCAGTAAATAGCCGTGGGAGGAATAGCCGAAAGAATGATAGAACCCTCTAGCAATGCCGCTTTCACCCAGCACAGGAATGCGATCCGGGGTGAGCCCCTCAATTCCTGCCCAGCAGCGGACAATAGGTACTTTTTTCATGTGGGGGAAGAGGTCGGCGACGGTTTGAGCGCTCAGTCTCAATTGGTCGAAATCGACTCGGGTTTCTCCAGTGGCCCTGTTTAGTTTGCCTCGATAACCTCCGCCAATCAGTACCGTTCCATTGGGAGCCTGCTTGAATGAAAACTTTCTACTTGCCCCTATAACAACGGGCTTGAGAAAGAATTCAATGGGAGCGGTAACCATCATTAGAGGGGCCTCGGCTGAGATAGGCAGCTCTTCCCCGATCATCAAGGCTATTTGGTCGCCCCAGGCGCCGGCACTATTGATAACAATAGGTGCCTGGTAATTTTCTCCACTATCAGTTGTTACGTACCAAATTGAATCATTCTTTCTTATTCGATTTACACCTGAGTTTCGCCGAAAATAGACCCCGAGCTTTTCTGCTGTGTTCTGGAATGCGAACGTACTACGGAAGGGGCTTCCAAAACCATCCGAGCGGCAGATAAGGCCGCCAATACAACGTTCAGAGATCGAAGGGATCAGCTTTTTCAGTTCGTGCGCATCAATGAGCTCTTCGTGTCTGTAACCAAGTTCCCGAAGCCTGATTTCGCGGTCGTGGAGTTTTTTAAGATCCATGGAATTTTCTGCTACGCAGACTTGTCCATCAAAAGCAGTTCCACAGTCGTCTCCCACGAGTTCCTTGATGTTTTTCCACATCTTTATCGCTTCGACTGCCAATGGAATTTCTGGTTGCAGTCGATTTAACTGCCGGAGGCCTCCAGCGTTGACTTTCGATGAATTGCGCCCACCGCTCCCTTGGTCAATGAGTATGACTTTGAGGTTTTTCTTTGCCAAATGAAGCGCTGCGGAGGATCCGTGCAAGCCTGCACCTATAATTATTACGTCGAATACAAGGTTCGAGGTATGCATATCAAGAGCCAGTATTGCTTCTTTCGAGGGAAGCCAATTCGCTGACAGGTATTGGCTTAATGGGGGGCCTGCTTTTATATACGCCTACTTCTTCCATATTCCTGCCCTGTGCGTCTGCGAGAATTCGGCTGACCGTGCTGCTACACATCCGGCCTTGACAAGGCCCCATGCCGCAGCGAAGCAGTGACTTTATTTGATCGGGAGTGCAGCAGTTTTCTTGTACAGCGCCGGTGATGCTTCGCTTGGTCACTTCGTAGCAGCGACAGACAATTGTGTCTTCGTCAGTACAGTTTGAAATAGCCGGGGGAAACAGAGCGTCCAACATCGGTCTCACCATGGAATGTCGCCAGCGAGCGATTTTCAGCTTCCTGGCTACTTTCCGAAACTCCCTGTCTTTTAGCTTGCCCAGTTGCCTGGCAGCACTTAGCGCACTAATTCTGCCAGACTGCTCGGCGACTCTGGCCCCAAAAATACTTGCGCTATCACCGGCAACAAGAATATTCCTGATGGAAGTGTTGCCTTCAGCTGTTACAACCGGGTGCCAATGTTGTTGCAAATTGCACCATTTGTGATCTACCCCGGCCAGTCGGGTAAGGGCGGTATTTGGAATTACCCCGTCGTGTAGAAGCAGCGTATCGACGTCTAAAGTAGCGAAGACATTTTGTGAGGTAAATTGAATACGTTCGAGTTTGTCTTCCGAGGTTCCTGTTGCTCCAATATTCCTGGCGCCGGAATAGACAGGAATTCTCGCCTGACGTAAATACCGGCGCATTTTCAGCCCTTTTAGCAGATATTCTGGAGCTAAAAGTGCTTTGGGAGCACTCTTCAGGCAGGCAATATAATTGAACCATGACGTCGTTTCCACGACTGCCTGAACCCTTGTGCCCGCACTATGCAGCTGGACTGCAGCCAGAAGCAGCAATGGACCGCTACCCGCCAAAACCACCGACCCACTGGGAATCATTCCTGTGGATTTAAGGATTGTCTGTGCAGCACCGACACTCATTACACCAGTTAGTGTCCAGTCATGTATGGGAACAGGGCGCTCCATGGCCCCTGATGCGATTATCGCCTGCTTTGCATCCAGGAAATAAGCTGAACCATTGGAAGAATAAAAAATACGTGTCTTTTCTTGATCGAAATTTGGCTCAATATTCCAGACTGATGATTGATTTTTGTACTCGATTGTTGACTGTGCGACAGCATCCACCAGCTTTTTTCCATAGCGGTACTCGGCCCCCAGAATTTTTAGATCTTCCGGACGCCTTTTCGATACTGAGGCAATTGACCGGTATATTTGTCCCCCTGATTCGATTTGCTCATCAAGTAATACCACTGACAGCCCGAGGTTTGAGGCTTCGATCGAAGCAGCCAACCCGGCCGGCCCGGCTCCTATAACAGCTAGGTCATAAACCATTGGGAATTCTCAGGACCAGTGTGTCTCTTGGGTTACATTATGTCGTCTGACTATTTGGCCATCCCTCACCTGACGCATGCAGGCTTGCTGATAGCCAATACCATCCACTTCCACCAGACATTCAAAACAAACACCCATCATGCAGTAGGGGGCTCTTTTACTTTTTGCAACTAATGATCTGCGAGTGTAAGGGCGACTCGATGCAAGAATCGCAGCGGCAATGGTCTCGCCCTCACCGGCCTCTACCGGGGTTTCGTCAAGAATTATTGTGACAGTCTTGTCTTTGGTACGGCGCTTGAACATAGCCTTGCCTGATGACTCTGGTTGGGCAAGTATTCTTGGGAATATAACGCATTAAAGCAAATGACCTAAGTCGGGCATTTGATAAATGAATGTTATACTTGGGGGGTCCGCATGGGGTTGTAAGTCTGTAATGCCACTTCAATAAACTGTTGCGAGATTTTTGACATCGAATGCTGCTTCGGGAAAACTATGCCGATGGAATAGGGTATCCGGGGATGAAAAGGACGAATCGCGATGTCGGGATGATCATTTACACCTAAGCCCTGGAAGCCAACCACCGAGATGCCGGCTCCTTTTGCGACAAGCATGGATGCCGTGTAGGCAGAAGATACTTCGATTCGATTTCTTACTTTAACACCATGCTCCTGAAGCAGGTTGTCGAGTTTATGCCTGAAATGAATACCAGGTGAAAGAGAAATAAAGTTCTCTCCGTGTAGATCGTGGATTTCTATTTCATCCTTTCCTGCAAGATGGTGGTGCTTGGGCAACATACAAACGGCGTCGTCAGCAGGAAACGATTTCACGCTAAGTGCTTCATCGTTGATGGGAAGCGTTACAAAGGCCAAATCATGCTGTTGCGAGAGAACCCACTCAATTGCCTGCTCCCTGGGCCAGTTCCACAGGCTAATAGTGATATCTGGAAACTGCTTTACAAAGGAACTGATTACGTTCGGTAAAAAAGTCGTAGTAAAAATCGGCATCGCAGCAATATTGAGTCGCCCTGTCCTCATTTCACCTATTGATTCCGCAGTGTGCCGTATATGGTCTAAACCGACATAGGTGCGCTCCACCTCTCTGTACAAAGCATTACAGTCGTTTGTGGGTACCAGTCTCCTGCGGTCTCGTTCAAAAAGCTTGAAACTAACAGAATCTTCAAAATCAGACAGGAGCCGGGTCACGGCAGGCTGGGTTACATGCATAATCTCTGCGGCTTTGCTGACAGTCCCGGTAATCATGAATGCCCGGAAGGCTTCAATTTGGCGAAGATTCATGCGCATGACCGGCCTCCATTTTATATAGTATTTACTTATACTATTTGCCAGATAGGCCATTGAATCTAATACATCTATGCTGAGCGTGTCCATTTTTATAATGTGGACCTAACAGGCTGCTGAAAAAGGCATGATTTTGACGCACTCAACTTCCTCGTCGTTCCGTGTCCCAAGTTTGGTCAACGGCGAGTCGGATTCGTGGCAACTTCACCGGATTGGGGATTCGGGGCCGATTTCCGCTGTGACAAGGTCCTTCATAGCCTCTATCGCCTCCATAAGCCGCTCATGGGCGCTATCGATTCCCCGTATCCCCTCACCACGCCGCCTCGGGCAGCAGATTTCTGATACGTATGAGATTGTAGGCAGCCATCACCCTCAGGAAGTCCTGTCTTACCCGAGTCAGACCTCTGAACTTTGTCTGCCTGAGCCCGCCGATCTGCTTGGCCCAGCCAAAAGGTTCCTCCACCCGTTTGCGCACCCGTTGGCTGATTTCGTAGCCCAGATGACGGGTCGTTCTACCGTCAATCGCAGACCCGCCTGCACGCTTCAGGTTTTGGGCAACGTGCGGGGTAACATCCAGAAATCTCAACACGTCGACAAACTCCCGTGTGTCGTACCCTTTGTCAGCTCCCAGTGTTGCGCCACTTTTCAATACCGTCGCCATGTCGATCGCTGCATCGCGCTCGGCAGTGCCAGTGGCCGAGGTAAGATCGGCATTGACCAGCAGGCCATTGCGGTTCTCCATCAGGGTGTGTCCGGTGTAGCTGGGGCGCGCTCCCATACCCTGGCCCTTGGACGCAAGCAGAGCCTCGGGATCCGTGCGCGAGGCATGGGTCTTGTTGCTGCGCTTCTCGCCATGGAAGTTGCGGCCCGCATTGCGGCCGACGCCATCAGGGTTGTCATCGTCCGAGCCATCCTTGCGGCGAACACTCTTGTGAGACGCCCAGGCAGCTATCAAAGTGCCATCAACGCTGAAATGGTCGTTGGACGTGAGACTACGTCGGCGGGCCATCTCGACGATTTCTTCGAAAAGGCGGCGCCCGATGTCGGCCTGCGCCAGTCGATCCCGATTCTTGGAAAAGGTCGAGGGGTTCCACACGGGATCGTCAACACTCAAGCCAACGAACCAGCGAAACATCAGGTTGTAGTCCAACTGCTCCATCAACTGCCGCTCACTGCGAATCGAATAGAACACCTGCAACAAGGAAGCGCGGATCAGACGCTCAGGCGGGATGGACGGCCGGCCGCAGTCTGCGTAGATCTCATTAAAAATAGAGTCCAGGTTGGTCAACGCTTCATCGACCAGTTTACGCATCTTGCGGATCGGGTGGCGCTTGGGAATGCGCTGTTCCAGCGAAACATAACTGAACAAGTCACCGCCTTCCTGGTAATCACCGCGCATTGTTTGGTCTCCAACCTGCGATTGCGCTATTTTCCCTCATTCGAGGGAGTTTTTCAGCAACCTGCTAATGACCCATCTCGCCTCAGGGCTCGGTCATGCAAATGCGCTTGTTGCGTATTTTCGCTGGTACTCCAGGTGTGATTGAACAATCAATCAGCTCGTCAACAGTACCGGCACGGTAACCGCCACGGCAACGCCGGCCAGCAGCGCCGCCGACCGCGGTCGCCAGGACAGCAGCAGCACCAGGCCCCCGGCGCCGGCCGACAGGTAACCCAGCCACAACACGACGCCCACCGAAGGACCCCAGGCCCGGATACAGGGGAGCAGCGCCAACGCCAGTAACCCCGTTCCCAGCGCACGCAGACCGTTCCGGTACGGCGGCGCCAGCGCCACTGCTGGCCAGACCTGGCGCTGGTGCCGCGGCATCGCGAGACTCAGCCCGGTCATACCCGCATAACAGAGCAACAGCGGCAGCAAAACAATGAGCCAGGCATTCATCCCCTGGCCTCCGACTCAGCGCCGCGTTGCAGAAGCGGCGGCCGAGCCGCATTCAGCAGCGGCCGCGCCTGACGCTGCCTGCGCAACAGGCCGTAGGCGCCCAGACCACACAGCAGGCCGAATACTATTACCGTCAGTTCAACACCCAGCCTGGGACCGTCACCCTGGGCCCAGTAGACCAACACATGCGAGCCGGTAGTCAGTGCGTTCAGCACCGGCAGGGTCAGGCACAGCGCCGCACAAACCAGCAGTTGTTCCACCCAGGCCCGCCCGGCGGGACGCAGCGCCGCGTGCAACAGGGTCAGTGCCCAGACCAGGAAGAAACCGCGTATTTCCCAGGCCGCGCGATCTTCGATGCCAATGGGAATCAGGCGGTTAAGCCAGAGCATCGCGATGCAGGAGAGCGCAAGCCCCGCGATCGAACCCACGTTGAGCACCTCTACCAGGCGGTAGACACGGGGCGTGTGGATACCGAACTCGCGCAGTGACTTCTGGCGCCGCTTGACCATGACCAGTATCGCGCCGGTAGCCATCATTGCCGCCCCGGCCATGCCCAACAAAAAATACAGCCAGCGCACGGTATAGCCGCCAAAACCGGCAAAATGCAGGGTGCGCATGACTGCCTGGGTGGCGGTGGCTGCGCCGCCGCGTATCTCACCGGGCACTTGCACGTCCCACAACTCACCGTTGACGGCGTCAAACTCCACCCGGCCACTGGTGCCCGGCAACAGCTTGCCCCGCGCCTCGGCCTCGTCGAACACGCCGAACACCCGGGCCGCCGCGCTGCTGTCCCCGGGGTGCTCCACTACCACGAAACTGGCCGCGCGCCCCATTTCCGCCTCGGCGCGCAGCAGCAGGCCATCCAGCGGCACCACCGCGGCATCGACATCGGTCTCGGGACGGTGCCGCGGCTGGTCCAGCAATTCGGCAAAAAAGGAACCCTCCTCCGGGTAATGCACTTCGATGGCAGCCGGCATGTACAGAGAATAGAAGGTCGCAAGCCCAGTGTAGGCAATCATGAACAGGAACGGGAGGCTCAGCACCGACACCGCATTGTGGGCGTCCAGCCAGCTGCGCTGCCCCTTGCCGGGACGAAAGCTGAAGAAGTCCTTGAAGATACGCTTGTGTATGATGACACCGCTCACCAGCGCCACCAGCATGGCCATCGTGAACACACCGACCAGCCAGACGCCCGCCGTGCCGGCGTGAAATTCGTAGTGCATGTGGACAAAGTGGTGGCCGCCCTCGGTTTCACGCTCTGCATCATTGGGCATGGGCTCGCCGGTCGCGGGGTTCAGCCGCTCACTCTGGAACTGCTCCTGCTCATCCTCATAGAACAGGCGAATGACCGGAATATCCTTCGTGGGCAGGCCGATGCTCCAGAAGTGACTGCGGGGCACCGTTTCTTCCAGATAGGATTGTCCCATCCGTACCAGGCTGGCCCGATCCCAGTCCCGCAGCTCCACCGCCGGCGCCTCGGGCTTCATCCAGCGGGTAATGGCGTCGTCAAATACCCCCAGACTGCCGGTAAAAAAGATGGCAAACAGTAACCAGCCGGCCAGCAGGCCGCCCCAGGTATGCAGCCAGGCCATAATCTGGCGAAAGGCACCCGCGGGTTCCTCACGCGCTATCGCAGTACCAGAATTCACAGCACACCTCCCAACAACCAACCCGCCAGCGCCAGTGCCATGGCGGGCAGCAGCAACCCCAACCAGGCACGTTTCAGATCACGTGCGGCAAATACCCAGATCGCTGCAGCGGTATAGATTGCGAAGCTCAACAAGGTAGCCGCCAGCACCGCCTCGGCACGTACCATGGGCAATACTGCACCCAGAAATACCGTCGCTCCCGAGGCCAGGGCGTAACCGCCGAAAATCGCCGCCGCCACCAGCCAGAACAGGCGCCATCCATAAAGTCCCATCAATTTCTTCCCGAATTGCAAACACACAAACCAGCCACGGGCGCGGTGTTCGCTCGCACCCCGGTCTTTGCATCTTAACCATAACGATATTGATTATCAATCGTATCTTGTGCGTCAACAAATGTTGGCCACCCCCAGTCCTCAGCGCTCCAGCACCCCTGGCATCACGGATATTCCCAAGAAATTCTACAAAGACGAATGATAATGGTTATTATTAGTGTTAGCATACCGGAACCATCTGTCACACAACCAGCATTGGAGCACTCTCGTGAAAGCCAAACTCCTTCTCTCGGCAGCCATTATGTTTGGCGCCCAGCCGCTACTGACTCTGGCCCAGGAGCCAGCCCACGACACCGACAAAGGATCACAGAAAAATAGCCATAGAGACGCGATTGAAGAGGTCACGGTCACTGGCAAGTATAGTGTCGGACAAACACTGGACACGGCCACAGGCCTTGGCCTGACACTGCAGGAGACCCCCCAGTCCGTATCGATTCTGACCCATGAGCGAATGCAGGACCAGGATATCACCACCATTCTGGAAGCGGTCAATAACGCGGTCGGCGTTACCTCCGAGGAAGTTGACAATGTACGCAACAACTTTCACTCCAGAGGTTTTCGTATTGATAGCTACCAGATCGACGGCGTACCCACTTCCTGGAGTCTGGGCGGCGATTCTGGAGAAACGGTAGCCGATACGGCCATTTACGAACGCATTGAATTCGTGCGCGGCGCGACCGGCCTGTTGACAGGCGTCGGTGACCCTTCGGCCTCTATCAACCTGGTTCGCAAGCACGCCGACAGCAGCGAGCTGAACGGCTATGTGGACGTGGCGACGGGCCGCTGGAACAAGAGGCGCCTGAGCGCTGATATCTCCTCTGGCCTGAATGAAAGTGGCAGCGTTCGCGGGCGTGTAGTGGCCAGGCACCTCAGCGGTGAATCCCACGTTGACTACTACGAAGACGACAAGAACGTATTTTACGGCGTGGTGGACGCGGACCTGAGTGCAACCACGCTACTACGCGTGGGCGTAAGCTATCAGCACAGCAACCCCGAAGGTACGGTGTGGGGCGCACTGCCAACGTTCTTTTCCGATGGCAGCAAAACCCGCTGGGATGTCTCCAAGACTACCGCCATGGACTGGAACCGCTGGGAAACCACCAATACCAACTATTTCCTCAGCCTGAACCAGGTGTTTGACAATGGCTGGGAACTTCTTGCCAATTACAACAAGCTCCTGTACGAAAAAGACACCCGGTTGCTGTACGTCTACGGTGACCTGGACAGGGAAACCGGCGCCGGCTTGAACGCCCAACGTTACCGCAGTGACGGCGAATCCAAACAGGACAGCTTCGATGTCCAATTGAAAGGGGATTTCAGCCTGTTCAACCAGACCCATGATTTTGTTCTGGGGGCCCTGTACAGCGATCAGGAAGCCGAGACCTTCACCCAGGACCCGCTGGGCGGCGACATGAGCGGCGGTTTCGACAGGGTCGATGTGGACAACTTCTACGAGTGGGGAGATCTTCGGGAGCCCGAGTGGTCAGAGGAGCGGATCCAGTCCCAGGACATCGCTACCGAACAGCGCGGTTACTACGCTGCCACCCGTATTTCAGCCACTGACAACCTGAAGTTCATTCTGGGTGGCCGGCTGGCCACCTGGCTACGCACCGGTTTTGACTGGAGCGGAAACATCGATTATGGCGATGAGGATGAATTCATCCCCTATGCGGGGGCGCTGTATGACCTGACCGACACCCACCGTGTTTACGCGAGCTATACCGAGATATTCAAGCCGCAAAGCAATCGGAATGCCGGTGGCAATTTCCTTGACCCACTGATTGGCAAGAGTTCTGAAATCGGCTTGAAAAGCCGCTTCCTGAATGACCGTTTGCATACCACGATCGCCCTGTTTGATATTGAACAGGACAACCTGGCCCAGGTAGATACCGACTATGTCGGTACACCGGAACAGCGCACGGCCTATATTGCCGCACAGGGGGCACAGAGTACCGGTATCGAGCTTGAAGTGGTCGGACAGCCCATTGACGGCTGGAACATCACCGCCGGCTACTCCCAGTACACAGCGGAAGATGCACAGGGTGATGACGTCAACACCGACATCCCCACCAGGCAGTTTAATCTGTTTACCACCTACCGGTTCGAGGATTCGATGCCAGGGCTCATGATTGGCGGCGGCCTGAAGTGGCAGAACCAGACCTATTCTGAAGGCACGAATCCCATCGGCAACCCCGATCGATTTACCCAGGATGCGTATGTGCTGGCCAATCTGATGGCCCGCTATGCATTCACGGACTCACTCCACGTACAATTCAATGCAGCCAATATCACCGATGAAAAGTACTACTCACAGGTTGGGCAGTTCAGCTCGTATCGCTACGGTACGCCAAGAAGCTATACCGTCAGCCTCAACTACCGCTTCAACTAGAGCAATGAAGCCAGGGGGATCGTCAGAGGGCACCTGGCCCGTGGTGCGTACAGAATACACCCTGTTTCACACCGATGAACTATACTCCGGTCGAATGCTCAGCATTTTGGCCTTGGGGTATGGCTCGAAGCCTGGCCAGGCCCGACCCGGGCGTAGAGTTTCTGCTGAGTCAGCAAGGAGGAGTACAACATGACGGCTACTGCCGACCGCACTTATCGACGCGGGTTGCATCCGCTTCATGCAATACTGCTTGCCGGAACCATTCCGCTCTTTCTTGGCGCCCTGTTGAGTGATTATGCCTACTGGTCGAGCCACTATATACAGTGGAGCACCTTTGCCTCCTGGTTGATTGCCGGCGGCCTTGTTTTCGCCGGTCTCGCGCTGTTGTGTGCAATTGCAGGCCTGTTTCATGCCGACCGCCGTCGCGGGCCTCCCCTCGCCTACTTTCTTCTGCTGCTGATCACCTGGATTGTCGGCCTCTTCAACGCGCTGATCCATGCCAGGGACGCCTGGGGATGATGCCCGCCGGCTTGATTCTTTCGATAGTCGTTACCGTTCTGGCTTCTGCAGCGACCTGGATCGGTTTCTCCCGTCTCAGTGCAGGAGGTAGGGAATGAGACTTGCCAGCGCTCTTTATGTCACCCTTTTACCGGTCCTTCTGACTGCCTGCGGGGGCGGCGCTCCCGACCCGGGACAGCAGTATGGCCCTGATCCCGAACTTCCAGAACCGCAGCGAGGGCTCTTGCCCGACATAACGGTTCTCGACCAGGCGGAGTGGGGCGATGAGGTTCCAACGGTACCGGAAAACTATACCGTCACGGCCATTGCCACCGACCTCAAGATCCCGCGCCAGACACTGGTATTGCCCAACGGCGATATCCTTGTTGCCGAAGGCAGTGGGGGCAATGCGCCGCTATCCAAGCCCAAAGACCTCATTGCGGGTTTTCTCAAATCACAGGGAACCACCACCGTCGAAAGCGGTGACAGGTTGACCCTTCTGCGCGATGGCAATGGGGACGGTATCTACGAGGAACAGACTGTTTTCGCTGACAACCTCAACGCGCCCTACGGCCTTGCCCTGGTCGACAACAATCTCTACATCGCCAACCAGGACGCGCTGGTTCGGTTTGATTATAGGGAAGGTCAGACCCGGGCCAGCGGGCCGCCTGTGGAAATTACCAGGCTACCGTCAGAGATCAACCACCACTGGACCAAGGCGATGACAGCCAGCGCAGATGGACGTTTTCTGTACGTGGGTATCGGTTCCAACAGCAATATCACCGAGCGCGGTATGGCGGCGGAAGTCAATCGGGCCGAGGTCTGGCAGATAGATGCGCAGACCGGGGCGCACAAGCCTTATGCGACCGGCCTGCGGAACCCCACTGCGCTTACCATTCAACCAGGGACAGATCAGCTGTGGGTCGTCGTGAACGAACGGGACGAACTCGGGCCAAACCTGGTTCCCGACTATCTTACTGCTGTTCGTGAAGGCGGCTTTTACGGCTGGCCCTATAGTTACTGGGGACAGAATGTTGATCCACGTGTGCGGCCGCAGGATCCTGCCAAGGTGGAATCGGCGATTGTTCCGGATTACAGCCTGGGGGCGCATGTTGCCGCGCTCGGTCTTGATTTCTCTACGCCCGCAGTGGGCGCCGAGTTCGCGGAGGGCGTATTCATCGGCGAGCACGGCAGTTGGAACCGCTCGGAGCCGGTTGGCTACAAAGTGGTCTTTATACCGTTCAGTAATAACCGCCCCGACGGCCAACCGGTCGACTTTGTTACCGGATTTCTCACGGAAGATGGCAGGGCCCGCGGACGACCGGTTGGCGTGACCGTGGACCCGCGCGGCGCCGTCATTGTGGCAGATGATCTTTCCAACACCATCTGGCGAGTGACTTTTGAGGGAGACCAGTCGTTATAGCAGCTGCCGGTCCGGGCCATCACCGGCTTTTCTTGCGGCCGAAGAGCGACTGCACCACCACAAAGAACAAGGGTATGAAGAAGATCCCCAACAAGGTGCCTGCCAGCATGCCGCCCAGCACTCCCGTGCCGATGGCCCGTTGCGCGCCAGAGCCGGCCCCACTGGAGATGGCCAGGGGCAATACCCCAAAGCCAAAGGCCAGGGAGGTCATCAGGATCGGGCGCAGGCGATCCCGGACCGCCTGCAGGGTGGCCTCGAACAGCTCCATGCCGCTTTCCAGATACTGCTTTGCAAACTCCACAATGAGGATGGCGTTCTTGCTGGTCAGCCCCACGGTTGTCAACATGGCCACCTGGAAGTAAATATCCCGCTGCATGCCGAGCATTGTGTTGGCCAAGGTCGCTCCGAGCACACCGAGTGGAGCCACCAGCAGTACCGCCGTTGGCACGGTCCAGCTTTCATACAGGGCGGCCAGGCAAAGAAAGACCACCAGTAACGAAAGCGTATACAAGAGGGTGGTTTGCGAACCTGCCTCGCGTTCCTGGTAGGACAGAGCGGTCCATTCCAGGGCAAAGCCTTGCGGAAGTTGGCTCACCAGACGTTCCATTTCTGCCATGGCTTCACCGGAAGACACTCCCGGCGCGGGTTCGCCCTGAATCTCCATGGCGGATACGCCGTTATAACGTTCCAGCCGCGGCGAACCGTAATCCCAGTAATAGCGCCCAAAGGCGGAGAAGGGCACCATCTCACCCCGGTTGTTTTTAACCGACCAGAGATTGAAGTCCTCGGGGCTCATACGGAAGGGGGCGTCCGATTGCAGATACACGCGCTTGACCCGGCCGCGATCGTTGAAGTCATCTATGTACTGACCGCCCCAGGCCGCCGACAGGGTGGCGTTGATGGTGGCGGCGGAGAGCCCGTATGCGCTCGCCTTCTGGTTGTCGATGTCCAGCCGTAGCTGAGGCGTATCCGGCTGACCGTTATGGCGCACGTTCTGCACCAACGGACTTTCCTCCGCCACTGCAAGCAACTGATCCCGTGCCTGCGCAATGGCCTCGTGGCCGAGGGCGGCGGTGTCCTTCAGAAAGAAGGAGTAGCCCGCGGCAATCCCCAACTCCGGCATGGCCGGTGGCGCAAAGACATTGATCATAGCATCCTTCACCCCACCCAGAGCCTGCATGGCGCGGTTCGTTACGGCCTGGGCGCCGAGTGCTTCCCCTGTACGTTCGTCCCAGTCCTTGAGTTTGATAAAGGCGATGCCGGTATTCTGGCCCATGCCTGCAAAGCTGAAGCCCTGGACCGTGAACACCGATTCCACCGCTTCGCTTTCGTTTTCCAAAAAGTGCTGTTCCAGCGCGCGGATGGAGGCCATGGTCCGCTCCTGGGTGGCGCCCACGGGTGTTTGTACCATCGCCATGAGTACGCCCTGATCCTCTTCCGGCAGGAAAGAGCTGGGCAGGCGCATGAACAGAATGGCCATTACTGCGCACATGGCCGCGAAGATGAGCATGAAGCGGCCCTTGCGGGCGAGAATACCTTTCACGCCGCGGCGGTATTTGCTACTGCCCTTGTCGAATGTACGATTGAACCAGCCGAAGAAACCCTTCGTCCCGTGATGCTCGCCCTTCGTCAAGGGCTTGAGCATGGTGGCGCAAAGCGCGGGAGTGAGTACGATGGCCACCAGCACCGACAGGGCCATGGCAGAAACGATGGTCGCCGAAAACTGACGATAGATTACCCCGGTAGAGCCACTCATAAACGCCATTGGCACGAACACCGCTGACAACACCAGGCCAATACCCACCAGCGCGCCGGTGATCTGATCCATGGACTTGCGCGTGGCTTCAAGGGGCGAGAGCCCTTCCTCGCTCATCAGGCGCTCTACGTTTTCCACGACCACGATGGCGTCATCCACCAGCAGGCCGATGGCCAGCACCATGGCAAACATGGTGAGCATGTTGATGGAAAAGCCCAGAGCCGCCAGCACACCGAAGGTACCCAGCAGGACCACCGGCACTGCGATAGTGGGAATGATGGTGGCGCGAAGGTTCTGCAGGAACAGAAACATCACCACAAAAACCAGTACAATGGCTTCAAGCAGGGTCTTGATGACGTTGTCGATTGAGACCTGCACGAAGGGCGTGGTATCGAAGGGAATTACTGTCTCCAACCCCGCCGGAAAATAGGGTTCCAGTTCGGCCAGTGCGGCTTTCACCGCTTGCGCGGTTTCCAATGCGTTGGCGCCGGTCGCCAGGGAGATGGCGATACCGGACGAGGGTTGGCCGTTGTAGTGGGCCTGGAAGTCGTAGACCTCGCTGCCTACCTCCACTCGCGCGATATCGCCCAGAGTCAGCGCTGATCCGTCGGGGGTGCCGCGCACCACAATCTCGCGGAACTGCTCCGGTGTTTGCAGCCGGTCCTGAGCATTGACGGTGGCGTTCAATTGCTGCCCGTCGATGGCCGGCGTACCCCCAAGCTGCCCGATCGCCACCTGTGCGTTTTGCGCCTGTATGGCGCTTACGACTTCCGGCACCGCCAGCTGGTAGGTATCAAGCTTGTTGGGGTCCAGCCAGATGCGCATTGCGTACTGGGTTCCGAAGACCTGCAGGTTGCCCACGCCACTCACCCGGCTGAGCGGATCCACAATATTCACACCCACGTAATCGGCGATATCGGTCTGGTCCATACTGCCGTCCGCGGATACGAAGCTCACCACCTGCAGAAAGCTGCTCGTGGATTTACTCACATTAATACCCTGACGCTGCACCTCCTGAGGCAACATGGGCATGGCCAGCTGCAGCTTGTTCTGCACCTGTACCTGGGCAATATCCGGATCGGTGCCGCTGGCAAAGGTCAGGGTAATGGTGGCCGAGCCGTTGGACGAACTGTTTGAGGAAAAGTAAATCAGCCCATCGAGCCCTTTCATGTTCTGCTCGATGATCTGGGTAACCGAATCCTCCACTACCTTCGCCGAAGCACCGGGGTAGGTGGCCCGCACTTCCACCGCGGGCGGGGCCACGGTGGGATACATGGAAACGGGCAAAGAGGTGATCGCCAGGCCGCCCGCCAACATGACGACAATGGCGATTACCCAGGCGAAAATCGGACGGTCTATAAAGAAACGTGCCACTCGGAAACCGCCTTACTGCACGGCAGCTGTTGAAGGAAAAGTCGCGGCCATTTCCGGAAAGTCCCTGTCGTGACCCGCCATAGATGCCTCGCTGATTTGATGCGCGGAAAGTGCATCGCCGGGCTGAACCTTCTGCAGCCCCTCAATAATCACCCGCTCGCCAGCGTTCAAGCCGCCCTCAACCAGCCATTTGTCGCCAATGCTGCGGCTCACGGTCACCTGGCGATGTTCCACTTCGCCTTCGGGCGTGACCACCATCGCACTGGTGTCGCCGCGGGGATTGCGAGCGATAGCTTGCTGCGGTACCAAAATTGCGTTATTCCGTACGCCCTCGCCGATAACCGCCCGCACATACATCCCAGGCAGCAACACGTGGTCGGGGTTTTCTACGACGACGCGCAACAGAGTGCTTCCGGTGGATGGATCCACACTGACATCAGAAAAGGCAAGGCTGCCCTCGCGTTCATAGGTACTGCCGCCTTCCAACACGATCGTTACCGGCAGCTGGTCTCCTCGGGAGAGCCTGCCCCCTTCAAGGGCCTTGCGCAGCGCCAGCAGCTCCACCACGGACTGATTCACATCCACATAAATGGGATCCAACTGCTGCACAGTGGCCAGTGGTTCAGCCTGGTTGGCCGTAACCAGAGCGCCTTGAGTGACTGTGGAGCGTCCGACGATGCCTGAGATGGGCGAGCTGATGCTGGCATAATTCAGGGATATTTCAGTGCGGGCCAACGCCGCCCTGGCAACGGATACGTCGGCCTCGGCCTGTCGCAGAGTGGTTCTCGCGGTATCTCCTTCCTGCTTGCTGACGGCGCCGCTCTCCACCAGTCCCGCAAGACGGCCAGCGTTGAGTTGCGCTATTTCCAGGGCCGCCTCCGCCCGCTCCAAAGTGGCTTTGGCGCTGTTGTAATCGGCCCGGTACATGGCCTCGTCGAGCTGATAGAGGGGCTCACCGGATTTCACAGTAGCGCCTTCTGTAAACAAGCGCTGCTCGACAATGCCGTTGACCTGAGGACGGATCTCTGCCACCCGAAAGGGGCTGGTACGGCCCGACAGCTCGCGGGTGATGGTCACACGCTCGGACTGCAGGGTTATTACGGAAACTTCTGGCGCTGGCTGATGCGGAGAAGGCGCCTCGCTGCTGCAGGCGCTCAGCAGGACGGCGACGAACGACACTACAGTGATAGCGCAGCATGCTCTTTGCACAATGGAAAATCTCTTGGAGAATATGGCCCGCAATTATATACATTCATAAATGTATGTCAAGTTATTGTTCATTCGTGAATATAAATGTATCATGCTGAATTCGCGCCACGGCGTGCATTACAAATTAGCTGAGAAGATCATGGCCAGACGCACAAAAGAGGATGCTTTGAAAACTCGCGAGCATATCGTCGATGCCGCGGTAACGGTTTTCCACGAACGTGGCGTGGCGCGTCCGTCCCTGACGGATATCGCCAAGCTGGCCGGGGTAACACGCGGGGCCATTTACGGCCATTTCAAGAACAAAGCCGACCTGGTCAATGCGCTCACGGCACGTATCCGCCTTCCCGCGGACACTCTGTGCGAAACTGATCCCGAACGTCTGCGCAAAGATCCATTGGGCGAACTGCGATCCCGGTGGCTCGAGCTCTACACGGAAGTTGCTCACAACCGCGAGTGGCAGTTGATCCTCGACATCATTTTCCATCGCATCGAATTGGTGACCGAGAGCGGCGAAATCCACCAGCGGATGGAAGAAGGACGGGGCACCGCTATCGAGCACATGCGAAATATGCTCCAGCTGGCGGTGGAAGCGGGCCAGCTGGACCAGGATCTGGACATCAAGCTGGCTGCCGCCGTTTTACACGGCGCACTGGTGGGCGTGCTGGAGGATTGGCTACTCCAGCCCGATGCCTACAATCTGGCCAAGATGGGCGAGCGCAACGTGGGGGCTCTCTTCGATATGCTGCGCCTGTCCAGCGCGCTGCGCAAGCCCACTTAAAACCCAGGGCGCAGATGTTCGGCTGGGCTCAAGCTTGTTCACTTTGACCGGGAGTGAGGAACATCATAGCGGCAGCATGGTCGATAGCCTCTGTGGATATTGTTACGGAGGCTGAAGATGTCAGGAGCAATGCAAGCTGCAGTTGCACTTTTCGTCATGCTGTTGATGCCGGCAACCACGGTATCGGGGGGAAATATTGAACGCGAGGACATGTTCGTCGATGGCGAACATGGAATATCCCTGTTCATCAGGGAAGTGCGCGCGGATACGGCAGAAGGGGACGCCGTGCCGATACTGCTGCTGCACGGCGCGCGTGTCCCCGGCGTGGCGTCCTTCGACCTGCCGGTGCCCAACGGATCGCTCGCGGCAGACCTGGCCAACGCCGGGCATGTGGTCTACATTATGGATGCGCGTGGTTACGGTTTTTCGACACGCCCGCCCGAAATGTCCGAAGCGCGTGACGAGAATCCGCCGCTGGTGCGTTCACCCGCGGTAGTGAAGGACATTGCCGCGGTGGTCGAGTTCATCCGCAAGCGGCAGTCGGTCGAGCGGATCGCGCTGCTCGGCTGGGCAACCGGCGGACACTGGGGTGGTTATTACGCCAGCCTGCATCCGGATCGCATCAGCCACCTGGTCATCTACAACTCGCTGTACGGCGGCAGCGATGAACATTCCCTGATCGGCCACGGTTCCGGGCTTGAGGATTCCGATCGCCCGGGCCGCTTCAATACAGCAGCAGTCGGCGCCTATCGTTTCAATGCGGCGTCATCGCTGTTCGGTTCGTGGGACAGAAGCATCCCGGTGGAAGACAAATCGGCCTGGCGTGATCCCGCCGTGGCAGACGCCTATGCGGAAGCGGCGCTGGCAAGTGATGACACTGCGGGTACGCGCGAGCCGCCGAGTTTCCGCGCTCCGAGTGGCGCACTGGAAGACAGCTTCTATATGGCGACCGGTCGCCAACTGTGGGATGCATCGCTGGTTGATTCGCGCGTGCTGATCATCGGCACGGAACGGGATTTCTGGTCACGGTCGGCAGACCGCGAAACTCTGGCGCAGCACCTAGTCCATGCCAAGGAAATCAGGTCCGTGTTGATTCCCGAGGCGACTCATTACGTGCACCTCGATCGTCCGGAACGCGGACGTGACCGTTTCATTGGCGAGGTCACCGAGTTTATTGGCAGCGAATGACGGATCTGCCGGGTTAATGGCGCACCTGCCTGCAATCTTCGCCAATCCCAGCGTGCGCGGCAGCACCTGGAAAAGGAGTCCCCATGGACACTGAATTTTGGCACCACAAATGGCGCGAAGGTGATATCGCCTTTCACGAGGGCGAGCCCAACACACTGCTCCAGGCCCACTTCCAGCGCCTCGACATCCGCACCGGGAGCCGTATCTTCCTCCCCCTGTGCGGCAAGACCCGGGACATCGCCTGGCTGCTCGAGCGCGGCTACCGCGTGGCGGGGGCGGAATTGAGCGAGCTTGCCATCACCCAGCTATTCCGCGAACTCGACCTGGAACCGCGAATTAGCAAGGCTGGCAGCCTGACACAATACAGCGCCAACAATATCGACATCTTCGTGGGCGATATCTTCGCCCTGCATCGCGACACACTGGGCCCGGTGCAGGCCGTCTACGACCGTGCGGCCCTGGTGGCCTTACCGGCCGATATCCGGCAGCGCTATACCGCCCACCTGGTCGAGATCACCGACGGCGCCCCGCAACTGCTGATCACCTTCGACTACGACCAATCGCAAATGGACGGCCCGCCCTTCTCTATTGACCAGGACGAAGTCGGCCGCCACTATGGCGCCGTTTACCAGCTGACGGAACTGACCCGGCAGTCCGTGCCCGTAGGGCTGAAAGGCAAGGTCGAGGCGATGGAGTCAGCCTGGCTGCTTCACTGTTGATGGGGGCCACTTGGCCGGTTCTGTAGCGCACGCCTCTCGGGACCTGGATGTGACGCAATAGGCGCTCAATTATCTGGGCGCAATCGACCCTGAAGCTGCCGAGGACCCTCGCGGAACTGATTAATGATTTCTGTTTGCTTCAAGCTGTACGCCCTTTCCTGTCCATCACAGCTTGACCCCAGTCACCAAAGAGCGGTCAAGCAATCGGCTCCGTTCCCATATGCTTATCTATCGCAGATACCCCACTCTGTCAGCCTAGTTGTCCAGAGTTGGTGACTTCGCCTAAATTCACTCAGAATGGGCATGATAGTGCCCAATATGGGCATTTTTAAGGAAAACTTCCCGGTGACAATAGTCCAGCATAGGCACGGTTATGGCGTTAGGATAGGTAAATTTGCCGATGGCATTCAAAACCTCCGCGGAAACGCTTTCCGGTTATAAATGGCGTCAGGAACAAGGCTCAAGGATATAAGCTGATCGGCCTCAGTGAGGTCGGCCCTATGACCGAAGTACCTGAATCGTTGTGAGCTCCATTTCCCGATTCCCGGGTGCGGTGGAAGTCTCAATAACGCAAGGCCAACCCCAATCGGCCAATCAAAGTAATGCGGCCCTGGATCGGCAGCCGCCTCGATCGCAACGATGGCGTGCGCTACACCCAGTCGACCTGCATTGGCTTTGCCCTTGCGTGTGTATTGCTGGCAGTCGTCAATTCACCCCGGCAGTTGGCGCTGGCCCTCTTTGACCTGCGCCTTTGCGGTCAGGGTTTACAGGCTGGACCAGGCCTGATTACCTGTTTATTCTTCCTATACCTCCTATACTTCACGAATGTCGATAAAAAAGTGAGACGCACGTGGCGCTTCACAACGTACCGCGCGCCGCGTTACATAGCGTGGTACCGATATTTCCCTCGAGTTGAACTGGCTGTAGGCATCCGGGCTCTGATGTAGTTCTCACATTTCAGCGACATTTTAGTCACATTGGCGTTGTTAACCTTCCAGCGTTTCACCAGATAAATATGGCCGATTCTTGGAGGAAGAGCGATATGAGCAGGCAATTTAGCAATATTAGCAGGCATTTTAGGCATGTATCGTGGTTGACTCTGTCGGTGCTCCTGATTGGCTTTCCACTTTTTAGCCACGCAGCAGAGGCGCCCGGTGCGCTGACTGTCATTGTCAAAGACCAGAAAACTGACCGGCCAATCTCAACCGTGCAGATCACGATCACGAAACGGGAAACCAATTCCACGCGATCTGTAGAGACCGACGCACAAGGTCGCATCGTCGTTGAACAGCTCGACCCCGGTCTCTACTCGGTGACCGTAGCCAAAGGCGGGTTCGCTTCATCGTATGAACCAAGCGTACGCGTGATTAGGCGAAAGAATATCAAAATTGAATTCGAACTGATAGAAAAGGTAATTGAGGAATTGGTGGTTCGAGCACGGCGAGCTGATGCAGCTGCATCAGCTTCCAGCACCTATCTCAACAGAGAAGCGTTGCGAAGTGCTGTTGGCGGTGGCGCAGATCCGCTCCTCTCGCTGGACGGCTTACCGGGCCTGGCATCCACTGGTGAATTCGCAAGCTTTAGCGTACGCGGCCGTGGGCCGAGAGATAATTTGATATTCGTTGATGACTTTCCCTTTGATAAAGCGGTGCACTTTGATGCGACCCTGGGTGAAGACGAAGATGTCGGTGGTGGCGGCCGCTTCTCGATTTTCGCACCGAACGTTATCAGTGGTGCAGAGTTCTCACCGGGTGGGTGGGGTGCAGCTTATGGCGGCCGGGCTGCATCACTACTCAAACTGGAAGTCGCCGATGGCAATCCAAGCCCTTCAGCAAGTCTACGCCTTGACCTTGCGGGCTTTGAAGTTGGTTACGACGGCCCTACCGGTATCACTGAAGACTCAACGATGCTCGTTTCTGCTAGACGACTGGATTTCGGCGCCTTGTTTGAAACTATCGACGAACTAGACATTGGGGATCCTGTGTTGAGAGATATCATCGTAAAGTCGGTCATACCAATCAACCAGAATCACACGTTCGAAATTCTACTGATGGACACACACGAAGACTATACTCGCGACGTGACTCACGTTTTCGAGTCGCCCAATTTCGAGGATGCTGCGCTTCTGGATTTTCAACAAGATAGTGATTTGTACGGTCTGACCTTGCGATCTTTGATCGGCGAAAACGCTGTCTGGACCAACAAGATTTACCACCGCACAAGCGACAAGATCAGTTCAGAGGGTGAAGCATTTCCTGATCTCGTACCTGCTGGATCGCCCGCCTCCAGTTTTCCGGTGCGGGAAGACATTATTACCATCGTTGAAGATGAAACAGAGATTGGCTGGCGAAGCGACTTCGAGACAGTGAATCAATGGGGCGTGTTCAGTGCCGGTATTCGAGCAACGCAAATTGAACTGGACTACGACACCGTCCTGGATGGTGATTGGAACCGATTTGTCTACGACGACGATGATTCTAGACCAGACCCCGATCAGCGCTTTATCGTGCTGACTCCCGTGGACATCAACTCTTCACTAAGTCATAAAGAAACGAACTATGCAGGTTACGTAGATCAAGTTTTTGAGCTCGGCGATTGGGATATTCGCACGGGTGTGCGGTTCGAACGGGACGGCTTTGCAGACGAAAGCTTCGCGTCGCCCAGGTTCAGCGTCAACTGGCGACCGAGTACAACGATGAGATATTTTGCGACCGCAGGGCTATTTCATCAGTCGCCACGGTTTTTACACCTTGCCGCTAACGAGTCAAACGCCCTTGAGAACGAAGAAATCACGCACAGCAGTATCGGCTTTCAGTATTTTCCGAACAAAAACTGGTCGGTGTTGACTGAAGCCTATTACCAAAACCTCGACAACCTGGTGGTAGACCTTGATCGAGCAAGCGGAACGTTTGCAAACATTGGAGACGGCACATCGTACGGCGTCGATATCGTGGCCAATAGCACGATTCGCGAAGGCATCTACGCTACCGCAACCTACTCCTACAACGATGCCGAAGTCGACCGGAAAGACGGTCGCGGTGACGTAGCCGCCGAATTCAACCGCGAGCATGTCGCTACCCTCGGCCTGACCTGGGAAATCAGCGACCGCTGGAAGGTCGCCGGTCGCTACAAATTTCTTTCTGGCAGGCCTGACGACCGCTTTATTATACACTCAGACGTGTTGGGAGACGGGCAACCTCTACGCTACTCGAAAGAGATCACAGAGCGCAATGTCGGTCGCAAAAGCAGTTACAGCTTGTTTAATGTTCGCGTCGACTATAGACGTGCATTTGGTCCAATAGATGCAACGGCTTTTCTCGATGTCATCAACGTAACCGCAGCGTCGTCGAGCGACGACACCGAGTTTGACTACCGCCGAGGCGTTGAAGTGAAAGACGATAACGAAGCCGAGCCGCTTATTGGTCTGCGACTGGACTATGCTTGGTAAATCATGCCTGGTAAGGGGGAGCAGCAGATGGTACACGCGCTTGGTGCCGTGCCGATTAGAGTGTTGATTGTCGAAGACAACCGCGACATTTGCGAGAACATTGCCGCGTATCTTGAAAAGCATAGCTATGTTATGGATTTTGCCTATGACGGTATAAACGCGATGCACCTGGCGTTGACGAATCCGTTCGACGTTATTGTCCTGGACCTGATGCTTCCGGGGATGGATGGCCTAAGTTTCTGCCAAAAGCTGCGAGCTGATGCCAAAGTAGAAACGCCCGTGCTTATGCTAACGGCGAGAGACACGCTTGATGATAAACTTAAGGGGTTCAAGGCGGGAGCCGACGACTATTTGGTCAAGCCATTCGCATTACAAGAGCTACATGCGCGACTGCAGGCGCTGTACAAACGTAGTCACGGAAAAACCGACAATCTGTTAACTGTGGGTGATCTGACCATGAACAGGTCCACGCTGCAAGTGCATCGCGCGGGACGGCGCGTCGATCTTACCCCTGCTGGCATGAGACTACTTCAACGATTGATGGAAGAGGCGCCGTCTGTTGTGGCTCGCGATGATCTTGAAACTTTGTTGTGGGCTGACGAACGCCCCGATGGTGATGCGCTTCGCTCGCACTTGTACAAGCTGCGACAGGCTATCGATAGGCCGTTTGATAGCCCGCTAATTCATACGGTGCATCGCATCGGGTACCGAATTGCAGAGGATACTCAGTAATGTACCGGCACAGTTTGCGCAAGCGTGTCGCAATTGCGTTTGCGACGTGTGTTGCTGTACTCAGCGTGGCCTGGGGATTCGCTTTCTTCGGTGCGATCAGGTTGAGCGAAGACCGTGTGCTGGCGAACCAGCTACAGCTAGCCGCCGAAAGCTATCCGTCTCTGACGATGAACCTTCGCGGATACGATGAGGTTGGTAGCCTGCCGGAATCACTCAGGGAATGGGCACAGACAAACCCCGATGAGGGACTATACGAATTCAGTACCGAAGAGTTGCATGTCGCAGTAGTACCTGCCGCCAATGAACAGCGGCACGCATTTGTGGTTTTCGACGTTGCCGGGATTGAGGCTTCGTCGTCAGAGGATTGGTGGTGGCTGCTTGTTATCACCGGCGTCATTGGTGCGCTCGGTGCTCTTGGTTTCGGGCTGGGAGTTGTTGTGATGCGTCGAGCTATCGCCCCTGTCGCGCAACTCGCCAAAGTGGTCGCGGACATCGACCTGGAACATCTGTCAGCCGAAGATCATAAACGCATAGACTCCAGCCGATTCGGCGATGATGAGGTTGGCGTGCTCGCTGGGGCCATTGAGAAGACTCTTGAGCGTATCAGCGCATTTGTTGCGAGGGAGCGATACTTTACCGATTCAGCCAGTCATGAGTTGCGGACGCCGATCACGGTTATAACAGGCGCGCTTGAGCTGCTGGAACAAAGCGATCTGTCAGCGGCCGATGTGAAGGTGGTAGATCGAGTGAGGCGTGCGACGCTCGACATGAAAACCACGATTGAAATGTTCTTGTGCCTCGCTCGCGAAACCGACGATGGGCTGTATGACGAGAAGTTTTTAGTGATGCCGCTGGTGAGCCGGGCGATTGATCAGCAGCGCTACCTGCTGAACGGCAAGTGCGTCGATGTTGAGATCGACTTCACCGATGTTGAGATCAACGATCTCGCAAAACCCAGAGTCTACGGGCATCCACAGGCTTTTTCTATCGCGGTCAATAATCTGGTGCAAAATGCGTTCGAGCACACGCTCGACGGGCAGGGACCGATCACGATTCACATCAAAGAGCATGAGCTATTGATCACCAATCAGACGAGCAGTGACGTTGACGGCCCGCACACGCCGACCGAGGCGTCATCGTCTCACGGGTATGGTCTGGGTCTGGGTATTGTCCAACGGCTGTGTGAACGCAATGGCTGGTCGTTTTCGCTGCACGTTGATGAGGCGCGTGTAGCCGCCCGTCTTTCGTGGTGACGACGGCAGACCACCTACCCGGTTCCGGTTCTTCTGAAAGTGACTCAAGACGGGCCTCAATGGCCACTGGCGCCATCGCTGAATGGTCACATCCCGGTCGAGCGCTCCAGAGCAACGATGCGTTCCTGTAGCGGTGGGTGGCTGGCGAAAAGCCGCGCCAGCCCTGACCCAGGCGGCCGCTGATGCCGAACGCAGCCAGCTCCTTGGGCATGTCACTCTCGCCATAGCTTTTCTGTAGCGACTTAAGGGCGAGCACCATCTTGCGGCGATCGGCAAGCCGGGCACCGCCGACGTCAGCACGGAACTCACGATAGCGCGAGAACCAGGCGACAATGATGCTGGCGATCAGGCCGAATATAATCTCCAGCACGATTACCACTCCGAAATAGGCAAACCCGCTACCGCGCTCACCCCGTATCAGTAAGCGTGCCACCACATGGGCGAAGAAGATGACGAAGGTATTGAGAACGCCCTGGATCAGGCCGAGTGTGACCATGTCGCCGTTGGCAACGTGGCTGACCTCATGGCCGAGCACTGCCTCCACGCCATCGCGATCCATGTTCTGCAGCAGGCCGCTGCTGACGGCGACCAGGGCATTGTCCCTGCTCATGCCGGTGGCAAAGGCATTCATCACCGGGGATTCGTAAACGCCGACCTCGGGCATGCCGATGCCGGCCTGGCGCGCCTGACGCTGCACGGTCTGGACCAGCCACTGCTCATCTGCGCTGCGCGGCTGATCAATGACACGTACCCGCATCATGGTCTTGGCCATCCACTTGGAGACGGCCAGAGAAATGAAGGAGCCGCCCATGCCGAAAATCGCGGCCAACACCAGCAGGCCAGTATAGTCGCCGTAACCCCGCTCCACCAACCAGCGGTCGATACCGAATATCTGGATAAAGGCGGTCAGCACCAACAGGATGGCGAGGTTGGTGCCCAAGAATAGCAGGATGCGTTTCATCGCTTTTTGACTCCGAGCTTGGTTGTGCAATCAGTGAGATTAGGGCGGACAGGAAAAGTTTCAAGACGAATGGTCAAAATGCAGAGGAGCTCACGGAAAATTCAGAACGGACAACGGAGGAAGACGAAAAGCTGGCCGATTTGCTCGAAGGTGTCCGAACACAGCTGGAAGTAGCTGACTTTCTGGGCTACGGCGACAAAAGGGAATACAAAGAGCTCTACAGACAACTGAAATCAATCGAGCAGAAGACCGCACATGGTAAAAGCGGCAAGGGATGGTTTGACAAGATCACGCAGCAATTGGCCGATGAATTGGCGAGCATTCTTAAGCAGAAACGGGAACTCTCGAACGAAAAGCGAAGCGCCTGCCGTTAGGTGAATTTTGAGTCGATTTGGGGCTTTGCCGGTTGTGGTTCGTGAAGAGCATCGCTGCTAAACTCGGCAAGGACGCAGACATTGAGAGTGCGGTCATGGCGGAACCCCGAAACCTGAGTATTGGACTTGTCGCGGCCGGATTGATGGTTGCGTTCGCGGGTGTGCTGGTCATTATGGCCGCACTGGCCCTATCGCGTTGGCCTAATGAGCCAGCAGCTTCTGCCGCCAACCGAGAGCCGGAAGACCAAAATTTGATCGACTCGGATCCCTTCCGAGAAAATCTCACACGACTTATCGGCGCTGAAGTCGTGGCAAAAGACGGCCGGCCAGGCGGAGGGGGGATGCTTGAGGGTGTAATTTTTGACAATAACGGCGCGACCTCCGCCGTTATCATCTCCTATGGCGGGTTTCTTGCTATGGGTTCGAAAGAGGTCATGGTCGACGTCAACGATGTCACGATTGATTCAGGTTACAACACTATCCGGGTGAATTTCTCACGTGACGAACTCGAGGCAATGCCTGAGAATCAACGCCGGTATCTGCCGATGCAGGCTGCTGAGGTCCCGCCCGAGATTGCAGATCAACTCAAAGAGGCAAGTGTCGCCTTCAACGCACCTGATCGGCTCTTTCTCAACGAGGCAGCGCGCATTCAGTTCGCACTCGCCCCGGTTATGTCCCCTCTCGGACCGGAGGAGGTACTTGACCCGAATCTCTCTGGCACGATCCGAATGCGCGACGGCATCGATTACGCCCTGCGCATGCGGGCCGATCTTTCGGGCCCGGATTTCCGCATTGACCCGCAAGGGCCTCAGATACGCACCGTTCTCGACGACCGTACGACCGAGTGGAACTGGACGATCACGCCGACTCGTCCCGGCGAGAATCGCATCCTGACCTTGTCCCTACTGGCACTGCTGAAGCAGGGTGAAGAAGATTTGCCGCCGCTGACGGTTCAAACGTTTCGAGAGCAGATTCTCGTCGATGTGAGTGCTTGGGACCGTATCCGTCTGTACCTTGAGAAGGTAAACGTCATTCATGGAGTGGTGGCGGCGCTGGTAGGTACCGCTTTGGCCATTGCAGGTGGTTTAGGGTGGCGCAGGGCTGGTCATCGGCGTGGTGAAAAAGCCAATCCCTTGCTTCGAGAGCACGACGACCGGGCACCATAAAGCCCGCCGCCCGCGACTTATCCGAGAAACCTCCTCCGCCCACAGTGTGCAGGGTCGAGCCCCGTCCCGGTCAGGGTGCGCCCGTCATTAAACTTCAGAGAGAACCAAGATATTCATCGTTTTTTCACGGCCTGTTATCGTTTTTCACGACGCTACTCCTGACAATCACGATCAACACAATATACGAATATTCCCTCGACACATTATACTAATCATGATACAACACAATATACTAATTATGGTACAAGACAAAACACGAGCAATACCCTATGGCCGCCCCTTCTGAAAAACTGGCGGAGTCGCTTTCGGTCCTGAAGGACTTACAGGATCGCGGCCAGGTGGCCATACGCTCAAAGGAACTGACCCGCACCCACCGCGAGCGCCTGCTCCGCAACGGCTTCCTGAAGGAAGTCATCAAGGGATGGTACATATCCTGCCGCCCCGATGAAAAGGCCGGCGACAGCACGGCCTGGTACGCCTCTTTCTGGCCATTCTGCGGTTCTTATCTGGATTCCCGCTTTGGCGACGACTGGTGCCTGTCGCCGGAACAGTCCCTCGTCCTGCACGCAGGAAACTGGACGGTCCCGAAGCAGCTCCTCGTCAGAACGAAGAAATCCGGCAATAATTTGATCACCCTGCCCCACGGGACCTCCCTGCTCGACATCCGGGCCGATCTTCCTCCTCGCGGGGACCGGGTCAAAATCCAGGGGCTGCAAGTTTATACGCTTCCGGCGGCCCTGATCGCATGCGCGCCTGGCGTATATCGCCAGAATCCGACTAATATGCGGGCCGCGCTGTCTCTCACAGGCGACGCCTCCGACCTCCTGGCCCGGCTCCTTGATGGCGGCCACAGCACCATTGCCGGCCGCTTGGCCGGGGCATTTCGCAATATAGGCCGGAACAATATCGCCAAAGACATCCTGCAAACCATGAAAGCGGCGGGCTATACCGTCAGGGAAAGGGATCCCTTTACTGCGCCCAGCCCGATGACCTTCACCAAAAGAGAACCGTCACCCTATGTCAGCCGTATCCGGCTGATGTGGGAAACGATGCGCGAGCCTGTCCTGGATAATTTCCCGGAACCGCCGGGACCGCCCACAGACAAGGCCGCTTATCTCAAGCAGGTCGAGGACATCTATACGTCTGATGCCTACCATTCACTGTCAATCGAGGGTTATCAGGTCAGCCGCGCGCTGATCGAGCGCGTCAAAGCCGGCTCCTGGAATCCCGACGATGACGATCATGACCGAAACCACCGTAACGCCCTGGCAGCCCGCGGCTACTGGCAGGCCTTCCAGGCCGTCAAAGCCAGCATAGAAAAGATACTCGGCGGCGAAAATCCCGGTCTCACCGCCCAGAATGACCACGCCACCTGGTATAGAGAGCTCTTTGCACCCAGCGTGACCGCAGGCATCCTGAAACCGTCCGACCTCGCCGGCTACAGAAACGGCCCGGTCTATATCAGAAAGTCGATGCATGTGCCGCCAAACAAAGAGACCGTAAGAGACCTGACGCCCGCCTTCTTCGAACTTCTCGAAGAGGAAACCGCCGCCCAGGTCCGCGTCGTACTCGGGCATTTCATCTTTGTCTATATTCATCCCTATATGGACGGCAACGGCCGCATCGGCCGATTCCTGATGAACGCCATGATGGCCTCCGGGGGCTACCCCTGGACCGTCATTCCGGTCGAAAAGCGCGATGACTACATGCGCGCCCTGGAATCCGCCAGCGTCGACCAGGACATCGCTCCATTCACGAAGTTTCTGACGCGGTTTGTCAGCGGCTAAAGCTATCCAATCAGGCCAGCAGTGACGCTGATGGGCGGCACACGCCGACCGAGGCGTCATCGTCTCATGGGTATGGTCTGGGTCTGGGTATCGTTCAACGGCTGTGTGAGCGCAATGGCTGGTCGTTTTCGCTGCACGTTGATGAGGCGCGTGTAGCCGCCCGTCTTTCGTGGTGACGACGGCGCACCGCAGGCAACCCGGAAGTTGCGGGTGATCGGATTATTCGAAGACAGCGCCGAACGGATTCTGCGTGTTGCGGCGGTGATCTACCCCGATACCGCGGAGCGGGGAAACGCTGAGTAAGGCATATCAACGCTGCGGAACCGCGGGCCGGAATCCGCGCTATTGCTCTTTGGCGAAGTCTACCCGCACTTCGGTGGTCTGCCCGCTTGCCACACTCACGGTTTCCACGATCCGGTCCGGTGCGTCGATACCGTCCGGTCGTATGCGCAACGTATAATTGCCGACGGGAACCCGGTAGCTGGCCTGTCCCCGGTTATCGGTACGGCTCCGCGAGACCTCCTTGTCGAGCTCCGGGTCCCGCAGGTAAGTGCGGGCTTCCAGGGGCTCCCCGTCGTTCTCCACGGTGAGGTCCATGCTGCCGGAGGGGATATCCAGGCTGTGTTCGGCGACTTCCCCCGCCGTCACCACAACGCCCTCGATCACCTGGTCCGGCGCGTCGATGCCATCCGGCCGGATTTTAACGCGGTATTCGCCGGGTGGAATCCTATAGCTGGCGTCGCCGTTTTTGTCGGTACGGCCCCGGGAGGCTTCCTCGCCGCTGTCGGCGTAGTAGACGTAGGTGCGGGCTTTCAGGGGCTCGCCATTGGTGGTGACTTGCACCGCCAGGGTCCCGGCACTGAATTCCACGGTTTGCCGGCTTGTCTCTCCGCCGGTCACCACGATCCCCTCGACAGTCTGATCGGGAGCGTCGATACCGTCTGGTCGAACCAGAATGCGGTATTCCCCGGGGGGATGTCGTAGTCCACCAGGCCTTCCTTGTCGACCCGACCCCGGGAGGCCTCCTCGTCGCTGTCGGCGTGGTAGACGTAGGTGCGGGCCTTCAGGGGCTCGCCATTGGCGGTGACTTGCACCACCAGGGTCCCGGCACTGAAGTCCACGGCTTGCCGGCTTGTCTCTCCGCCGGTCACCACGACCCCCTCGACAGTCTGATCGGGGGCGTCGATACCGTCTGGTCGAACCAGAATGCGGTATTCCCCGGGGGGATGTCGTAGTCCACCAGGCCTTCCTTGTCGACCCGACCCCGGGAGGCCTCCTCGTCGCTGTCGGCGTGGTAGACGTAGGTGCGGGCCTTCAGGGGCTCGCCATTGGCGGTGATCCTCACCTCGAGTTTGCCGGCGGAGAAATCCACCTGCCTTTCCACCTCGCCCTCTTCGGGGATGGTGATCCCGGTAAGGTGTTTCTCCGGCTTGCCGGCGATGCCCCGGGCCCGTATGAGGACGTCGTAATCACCGGCGGGCAACTCAATACGCCGGGGATTGCTTTCTTCCCTGTCGCCCACGGAGGCCCGCGCCACTTCGTCGCCGCCTCCCGCCGGCTCGATGAATACCCGCGCCGCCGCGGGCTCGCCGTTGGCGGTGACTGTCAGTTGAAGGGCCGGGCTCTCCGCCACCGCCTGTTTCAGCGCCTTGCTCAATTCGTCCGCATTGCCAGCGCTGAAATAGCGCCCGTCCGCGGCCCGGGCCATGCACTGTAATTGTTCGCTGTCCTGCTCCCCCAAATCGAAGCCCACCACGTGAAGGCGGAAGTCCACACCCGCCTCCCGGGCCTCGCGGACGGCGGCACAGGGGTCGCCGCCGCAGGATTCCAGGCCGTCGGACACCAGCACCACGCTGGCGGCGCTTTCCAGGGCGCGCAGGTGTTCCACGGCGCGGTGGACGGAGGCGGTAATGGGGGTTTTCCCCTTGGGATTGAGCGCCCGGATGCGTTCGATCAGCTCCTCCCGCTGCAGCGGGCTCAGGGGCACCAGTGTTTCGATATCGTCGCAATCGCCCTTGCGGTTGTGGCCGTAGGCAATCAATCCGGCGCGGCTGTCGGCGGGCAGTTCACCCACCAGGTCCGCCATCACGTCCCGGGCGATGGTGATTTTCGGTTCCCCCTGGACCCGGCCCCACATACTGCCCGAGGCGTCGAGGATAAACAGCAGATTCTGTTCCGCCACTGCCGTGAGAGGGGCCAGCAGCAATAAAAGGAGGACGAGCAATCGGTTCATCCCGGGGCTCCCTGTTGGTTATCGGTTTTCCCCATCATACATAGGGCGGGGTCGATGGTCACTGCCCCCACCCCCGTCGACTGATCTGCGCCTGCTCACCACGGGGCAGGTCCGCGGCGTGGCGGTACCCCCGCAACAGCTCCTCTACCAGACCCAGAGCTTCCAGCGCATGCCTACATTCCTGCGCAACCTAGAACCTCGCACAGTTTGACGTGCTGCAAGCAGTACAGACGATAACTCCGCCTATTCAACCGGGGGCTCCAGCTCAAAAGTGAACTTGTTTTGAACTCCATGCCTCTCAACTGGCACGCCCTCGTCTAACGCCGGCAAGTAGTGGAAGTTTTTCGTAGCTGCGATCGACGCTTCATCGAACAGGCCCTCCGGGACAGATTCGATCACGCGGATATTCATTGGGCGACCGTCGAAGTCAACGCAGTATTCCACAATTACATACCCTTCAATACCAGCGCCCTGCGCCGCAGGCGGATAAGTCGGCGCGAATTTCGCCATCCCTTGACTCTCCAGGAGCCGCTGCACCTCCTCATTCGAGGGAGGGGGCTTGTGGTCTGGGCCTTAATCTGAGCAAAAACTTCCATGGCTTCCTTGCCTCCCAGTTCAGCCGACCTTGAGAGATACATGAACGCTGTTCGTTGGTCGACCTTGGTCCCATTCCCCTCCAAATACATCTGAAAGAGCGCGAAAGCCGCGTAAGGCATCCCTCGATTAGCCGCCAGAGTAAACCAGTACAATGCATCCCGATAGCTTTGTTCCACACCCTCTCCTGTGTAGTAAAGTGCGCCCAGTATGGACTGACCGTAGGGGTCCCCTAGCTCTGCTGACTGCGTACACCAAGTGAATGCCAGCTCTTGGTCCTTGGGATACCCCGGTGTGCCATAGCGGTAGCCTTCGCAACGCTTATTCACCTCTGCGATCTCACTCGGACTCAACCCCCCAGTTTCCACGCCTTCAAAGTCGGTTTCCGTAGTCTCGGGAAACGGAAATTCCGGTATGTCCAAGTCGGGAGATAGCACTCCTGCACCTTCTTCAATAAGCGCTGCTTGCAGTGGCTCTCCGGCTTCTGCTTCTATCATTGTTTGAAGTTCATCCACTACTGTCCGGTTAACTAAGTCCATGATTCACGTAACTGTATGAATAGGCTAATTTTTTCGCCAAATATTTGTGGTGTCGACTTGAGCGCGACTGCGCTTTCAGGTGACCTTCCGGGAATCTATTCCCAGAGGACTCCCCATGTACACCGGCAAAACTCTGTTTGCGCAGTTGATGGACTTCCTGCCATGGACTACGTTCACGCGAATCGTCGATCGGTATGCAGGAAATCGTCGTGTACGCACGCTGCCGTGCACCGAACATTTTCGTGTGCTGGCATTTGCGCAACTGACCTACCGGGAAAGCCTGCGCGATATAGAAGCGTGTCTTTCGGCGCAATCGGCCAAGCTCTACCACATGGGCATTCGTTCGCCGATCAAGCGCTCTACGCTGGCCGATGCCAACGAGCGGAGAGACTGGAGAATCTACGCCGAGTTTGCGCAACGGCTGATTGCACAGGCCCGCAAGCTCTACGCCGAAGAAGACCTGGGGCTCGATCTGTCGAACACGGTTTACGCGCTCGACTCGACAACCATCGACCTCTGCCTTTCGCTGTTTCCGTGGGCACCATTTCGAAGCACCAAGGCAGCGGTCAAAATGCACACGCTGCTGGACCTGCGCGGAAATATCCCGAGTTTTATACATGTTTCCGACGGCAAGATGCACGATGTCAACGTGCTCGACCTGCTGATTCCGGAGCCGGCAGCAATCTACGTAATGGATCGTGCTTACCTCGATTTCGAACGGCTCTTTGGGTTGCACGACGCCGGAGCGTTCTTT
This sequence comes from Kineobactrum salinum, assembly GCF_010669285.1. Taxonomy (GTDB): domain Bacteria; phylum Pseudomonadota; class Gammaproteobacteria; order Pseudomonadales; family Halieaceae; genus Kineobactrum; species Kineobactrum salinum. The sequence continues at coordinate 1,586,857 of NZ_CP048711.1, forward strand.
GTCACCCGCGCCAAATCGAATACCGACCTGCGGCGGATCTACTCTGCTCCGAGCGACCGGACGCAGGGCATTATCTGCGATCAGACGGTGGCGCTGTCGGGATTCTACAGCCACAAACATTATCCCCACCATCTGCGTCGGATTCGCTTCAAAGATCCAGAGACAGAGAAAACACTCATTTTCCTGACCAACTTGTTCGGTCCTCCACCAATAACCATCTGCGAGCTGTACAAGGCCCGCTGGCAAGTCGAGTTATTTTTCAAATGGATCAAGCAACATCTCCGGATCAAGAAGTTCTACGGCACATCGGAGAACGCGGTGAAGGTGCAAATCTGGACCGCTGTGTCGGTATATGTGCTCGTCGCTATCATCAAAAAGCGCCTCGATTTGCAGCCTTCGCTCTACACTCTATTACAGGTATTTTCCATCACCCTGTTCGAAAATATCCCTTTAAACAAGGACTTTCTCGACACCAAACAGATCCTGGAGGATGACATGATTTCTAACCAACTGAATTTGTTCCATAATTAACCGGACAGTAGTGAAGTTCATCAATATTTTCCTCAAGATGAGCAACTCCTATTTCGACACTCTGTGCCATGAGGACTGGCATCGCTTCAATCGTCTTTTTCCCCACCTGCGTGGTGTAAAAACTATTGATTTCTCTCAGCTCGTCAGCACTGAACGCTTCAGAATAGATTCTCAACAGATCAGGCTCCAGACGGTCATAACTCATATGTTCGTTGAAGAACTTCAGCATAACTTCTTTGTAGGGAACCAGAGCTGGATTTTGTTGCAGCTGAAGATCCAGCATTTGAGATATCGATTGCTCGAAAGCCCGCTCCATTCCCGTTATGTTCAGAAGTTTGGCTGCCTCTTTCTCTGACTCAGAATCAGCTAAAGATATTGAAGACACACATAGAAATATTGATAGCAGGAAGACCTTCAACGCTTTCATTCTTGCTCCGATAGTTGGGGGAAACGTAGCGCGTGAGTTTAACCTCAACGAATGCTAGCGTCGATTTTAACCACAGACCAGACAGGAGCAGACGAGTGGTCTAGAATGAGTCGGAATGAGGTCGCGACCCGGCGCGGAAGCTGGATGAGGCTTTGATATGGGGCAGCTTTGTCCTCGATCAGTCGTTCAGCCCTTAATCCGTGAACTCGACATTGATCGCCTAGAATAAAGGCTTTTGTACTTGACGCTAAAGGAGAAAACCCATGTTCAATCACATAATGATCGGTTCCAACGACATCGAGAAATCGAAGGATTTTTACACTGCTGTGCTCGGCGTGCTTGGCTGCCCGCCGCCCATGCGCAATGAAGATGCCGAAGGTAACGTGCGCTATTTCTTCATCCATGACGGCAGTGTGTTCGCACTAACCCAGCCGATTGATGGCAATTCGGCAACCTGCGCCAACGGGTCGACCATCGGCTTCCGCTGCGGTTCGGGCGAGAAGGTCGCGGAACTACACGACGTGGCGGTGGCCAACGGCGGCACATCCATCGAAGGCACGCCAGGCGTGCGCAATAGCAGCTTGGGCCCGATGCATCTCAGCTATTTCCGCGACCTCGACGGCCACAAGATCTGCGGCATCCACCAAGGCGCGTGATTCCGGCCACTGGTCAACGCGACTGCCTTTATCCGGGGGTGATAAGAGCTCCCAGAGTAAAGACATCGCTAAGGCTAAAGAGTTGGCCCAGCAATTGGAGGTCTAGAAATGTCCGTAAAGATAAGTCGTTGGGATTCAGCAGAATATTTGCACGCTGAAGAAGATATTCAGGCATACCTGGAAGCTATCCTCGAAGAGGGGGGTGATGATCCTGCCTATATTGTTCATGCTCTCGGGGTTATCGCCCGCGCCAAGAATATGAGTCAGCTTGCTAGAGAAGCTGGTATTTCCAGAGAAGGGCTGTATAAGGCACTTTCTGAGGAAGGTAACCCCACATTTGCTACTGTGGCTAAAATTGCCAAGGCGCTGGGACTACAAATCAAGAATCAAACCGCAGCGTAATGTTCGCTTCCGGTAGAGTCGAAGGAGAGAAGCTCGGCGATCTGTGCCTGGGGAAACTATGCAGATCCGGGAAGGGTAGATCGATTCCTGGAGATTGCCAACTCAGTTGGTGCTAAGCTGTCCTGTCTCGATACAACCAATAAAGGCTCGTCAAAGCAGCCGCTCTATATAGATGGATCGGCCACTCTGAAGCCCTTCCCGCAGCTTCCATAACGCGAGATGCATAGAACGCAACTCCGTTACTCAATTATCTACTACTTTGATTAAGGCGAGAAAAAAGACATGATTAGGACATCACTAAGGCTCTTGCTCGTCGTATCGTTTCTGACAGGATGTGCAATTACGACAAAGGCCCCGCCGGATATGAGCTCATATTCTTCGCCAACTACTGGATTTGCTGGAATCTACTATTATCATCCTAAATCAACAATGTCAGCAGTGGCTGACTTCGGTATCCGTTGGCACATTCCTTTTAAAATCAACGGCGAGGTGGCTGCAATTGTAGGTCCGAACCAATGGACATACTTCGAGATACCGGCAGGTACCCATGAGTACCATGTTACAAACGATTTATTCCCCACCAAGACAAACATTGATTTACTGGAAGGAGGTAACTATTTCTTTCTGGGCTCATTAATAGGTCTAGCTTTCAGTCTCGACCGCACCCCGATGGTAATTCATCTTGTGGAACAAGATAAAATCGATGAAGTCATCAGCATGATGGCTTCAGGCGAGCTCAAGCGGATAGCCCACGACACTGGGCGCGACGACGAAAATCAGGAAGTTGACGCCGCGCCCGAATAAGAATGGTCACTGAGCGTTGAGGTACTCCACCCGGCCTCTTACCACCCGGATGTGCTCGGCACTCTCCATGGCCACCATCAAGCGTCGTGCTTCTTCGGGCTTGCGCTTGCGCGGACCCAGCCATATCCCGATGCATTCTGTGCCAGTAATTTCCCGGTCGCACTGTATTCAGCAAATGACGCCAGGCGAAGCAAGTAGCAGGGCAGCCATAGCGATAATCGATTTACTCTGCATTTCTATAATATCCTGGGGCCAAAAGGCGACTTAGATGGCGGCAAGTTTACGCCCTGCTTCCGGGGCATCAGGCGGCCCCCGCTCCAAGTCATTCTGGGCCGTGCTGGATGAATCGCAACAGCCTAGGGGCTGTTACGACGCCTGCGGGGCTTCGCGGCTATGCCGCTCGTTGCAGATCGCACCGAAATGCACAACCGAGCAGGACTGATCCCGGCAAAAGTCCGGCAGTGGCGACCTATTGGATTGGGACTACATGTCCGCCGCCGAGAAGGCAATTTGCCATCGTTTCAGCGGGTTATCGAAGCGCACCCTCTCCGGCTTGAACAACTCAGGCCCCCAACCTTTCGGAATCCAGTGGCTCAACGATTCATAATCAGGATGGGACGGATCAAACAAGACTTCCAAAAGTGACTCGTAGCCAGGGATTCCACCACAGTCCTCCGGCGGACAGCCCCGCTCACCCGCGACACACTTCGGGTAGCGCTGCCCCTTTTCTCTGGGTTCGACTCTCAGCAGAGTTACCTCATGAACCCAGCCATCGCCGAAATCATACTCATACTCTGTGCGATCACCGGCCTCGGACAAATAATCTATGACCGAGATTTCCCAGCCTGGCTGTACTTCCGGTGAGTCCTCCCACTCCTCATCATCGGGTATTCCGATCAGTATTACATCACCGCGAGAGGACCCTCCAATTCGAAATTCGTGGAGATGGCAGTCCAGCCAGCCCATAGCATCCTGGATGGCCACATGCAGATCCCAGAAGGAGTATCGTGCGGGCACCAGAATTTCGCGCCAGATCGGTGGCGAGATTCCGGTTAGTTCAATCCTGATTCGAAGCAGATCACGTCGTCGATCGGTCACGGCAGCAGGTCCCTCATCAAATTGCGTTCGATCATCAGGGTTCAGGATGCTTCTGAAGTTCCGTGGCAACCGCCTCGGCCGCCCTGACCAGGTCTGTCACAAGCCTTTCATCCACATTCAGATCTCCCTCATACTCCCCGAGATTGCGAGTGTCATGCGCCTTCGCCAACACCCGCCAGGTTATCCAGTGGGGAGCTCACTTTCCCTGCCTATAATCCATATCTTGGGTTGTGCGAGCACCCGTTGGACAAATGCCTTTTCGGTGTTGATACGCTCGCACAGTTCGTCTCGCGGGTAGAGGGTTGGCTGAATCGCTCGCCCCATACCGACGGATGCCTGCTCCAGGGCCGGAAATACGTCGGCGTAGGTAAGGCTATCACTGATAATCATCAGGTCAATATCACTGGAGGCGGTGTCCTCGCCTTTCGCCACCGACCCGAACACGAATGCCAGTTGGATATTTGGCAGAAAAGGCTCCAGCGCCGCCTTCAGCGGCTCTACCAGGGCCACCGTCTTGGTCAGGATTGAGCATAGCTCCTTGAAGAGAGGTGATTCGGGATTGGCCTGATAATGCTTTTGCGAGCCGATTCGCTCCACCGTAACGAGGCCACTGCGGACTAGCCGCGACAGCTCCCGTTGCACGGCGCCAGAACCGCCGCCAGACTTCTTGATGATCTCATTCGTATAGAAGCTCTGCGTTGGCTGTCCGAATAACAAGCCCAGGACATTCTGTTGCGTCCTGGAAAAGAGTGCGTCAGCCATAGCTAGTGGCTGGTCCTGTGTAAACGTACTCGTTTCAATGCCCATATTGGGCATGACAGTGCCCAATATGGGCATTTTCAAGGAAAAGTTCCCGTCACGAGAAATGTCAGCAAAAGTTCGCGCTGGTGGCGCTGAGCGCGGTTTCGCCCTAAGAGACTGATACAAAAGGAAATTGGGGGTATCAGTGCTGTATTCTAGCCACCGACCACTTCGTTTTACGACTAAGCGTCCGCAGCCGAGAAGGCATTGCCAAACCCACCCAGCAACATATGGATCGAGTTTTAATGTGCCTGTCGCAGTAAACCTAACGCATCGGTCTCAACAAATGACGCCTGGTGGCTATCGACAAGCCTCGCGTCCGGCTCCTCTGGAAGTACTACCGCCACAATGGTCGGCCGGGAACACTGCTGTTGGCAAGGCCACACCCCCTGTGGTAGACAGCGGTAGAGTTGTTGGATTAAATAAAGACGGAAGTGCTGCTCCATCTTGTCGGATAACATACCCGGGCAGCGCTGATTACCTGCTACGCGGCCTGGCGCGCCACGCAAACACCGGGCATCCCATTCAGGGCGAGGACCAGGATCAAACAATACCCTTATAGCGAGTCGGCGACACCCGGAAGCGGCTCAGTCCAACAGATGTTTATCCGTCCTACTGCGTACAGCAGATGAAAACGTAGCTGTTAGGTGAAATATGGATCAGAAGAGAGTTACAGCATTTCACACATTGTCGTGGTCAATTTATGATTCTTGGTCAGAATTGTTGGCGGGAACGCGCTTTCTACTGGATATTCTCGAAAATGACAGCTGTGACGAAATTGCGAAGAGAAACTTGCTCCGTTTAGTAGTGGTCTCGTCTTCGCAAATGGCAGAAGTGATGCTTTTTACTCAGTTGGAAAAGATTGTGAATTCTCACCCTGATTCAGTAAAACGACTTTTCGACTATGAATTGAGAAAAAGAATCTCGTTCAGCGAGGCTAGGACCAAGTGGCCGGAGATATTGACAGGAAGGACGTTCAACTTTGGATGTGAGCCTATGCAATCTATGGAACTTCTTTATAAATGCCGAAATGATGCGATACATCATACAGCTAAATGCCCCTCCGAAAACATAGGCGAGAGTGCCTTCTATACCGCCATTGAGTCGTCTAAATGTATATACAATCATTTTAATCCTGATAACTGGAATGATTGCGAATATAGAACGTTTGTAGATAATAATTTGCCAAAGACGAAATCTTTGTTAAAACAGGTTCTTGGCGGCTGACGGCAATTAACACGCTTCAGGCGTTCGACCGTTGTTGTTTAGGCCGGCACCCTGATTTCGAGCACACTGTGGAAGCTCTAGAATGAATAAGAGTCTTTTCGAAAACCTTATCTATGAAGACGAGAGTACGACGCTGGATTTTAAGAGTCAGCAATATCGGTTTTCGAGGGAGACCGAAGAGATAAAATCTGAGCTATTGAAAGACATCCTTGGATTCGCTAATGCGTGGCGTCGGTCTGACGCATACATCCTGATCGGCGTAAAAGAAGTTAGGGGCGGTCGAAGCGAGGTTGTTGGGATCGACAATTCAGAACATCTCGCCGATCACGCCCTTCAGCAGTTTGTTAATAATCTGACGAATCGCCCAGTTCGATTTCACTATGAAGCTTTGGAATTTGAGGGTAAACAGGTAGGGATAATAAAAGTAGAGCAGCAAGTTCGTCCTATTTATTTAAAGCGAGATTATGGTCGCCTATCAAACGAGACCGTTTATATCCGCCGTGGGAGTTCAACTGATCCGACGAAACCCGCATCGTTAGATGAGATAGCTCAAATGGGGTCCACCTTCCATGAACCTTCATGTGAGTTCACTACTGTCCGGTTAACTAAGTCCATGATTCACGTAACTGTATGAATAGGCTAATTTTTTCGCCAAATATTTGTGGTGTCGACTTGAGCGCGACTGCGCTTTCAGGTGACCTTCCGGGAATCTATTCCCAGAGGACTCCCCATGTACACCGGCAAAACTCTGTTTGCGCAGTTGATGGACTTCCTGCCATGGACTACGTTCACGCGAATCGTCGATCGGTATGCAGGAAATCGTCGTGTACGCACGCTGCCGTGCACCGAACATTTTCGTGTGCTGGCATTTGCGCAACTGACCTACCGGGAAAGCCTGCGCGATATAGAAGCGTGTCTTTCGGCGCAATCGGCCAAGCTCTACCACATGGGCATTCGTTCGCCGATCAAGCGCTCTACGCTGGCCGATGCCAACGAGCGGAGAGACTGGAGAATCTACGCCGAGTTTGCGCAACGGCTGATTGCACAGGCCCGCAAGCTCTACGCCGAAGAAGACCTGGGGCTCGATCTGTCGAACACGGTTTACGCGCTCGACTCGACAACCATCGACCTCTGCCTTTCGCTGTTTCCGTGGGCACCATTTCGAAGCACCAAGGCAGCGGTCAAAATGCACACGCTGCTGGACCTGCGCGGAAATATCCCGAGTTTTATACATGTTTCCGACGGCAAGATGCACGATGTCAACGTGCTCGACCTGCTGATTCCGGAGCCGGCAGCAATCTACGTAATGGATCGTGCTTACCTCGATTTCGAACGGCTCTTTGGGTTGCACGACGCCGGAGCGTTCTTTGTCACCCGCGCCAAATCGAATACCGACCTGCGGCGGATCTACTCTGCTCCGAGCGACCGGACGCAGGGCATTATCTGCGATCAGACGGTGGCGCTGTCGGGATTCTACAGCCACAAACATTATCCCCACCATCTGCGTCGGATTCGCTTCAAAGATCCAGAGACAGAGAAAACACTCATTTTCCTGACCAACTTGTTCGGTCCTCCACCAATAACCATCTGCGAGCTGTACAAGGCCCGCTGGCAAGTCGAGTTATTTTTCAAATGGATCAAGCAACATCTCCGGATCAAGAAGTTCTACGGCACATCGGAGAACGCGGTGAAGGTGCAAATCTGGACCGCTGTGTCGGTATATGTGCTCGTCGCTATCATCAAAAAGCGCCTCGATTTGCAGCCTTCGCTCTACACTCTATTACAGGTATTTTCCATCACCCTGTTCGAAAATATCCCTTTAAACAAGGACTTTCTCGACACCAAACAGATCCTGGAGGATGACATGATTTCTAACCAACTGAATTTGTTCCATAATTAACCGGACAGTAGTGATGTGAGTTAGTGGTTGAATTTGCTGATACTGAACGGGAACTGCGCCTTGGACACAGCACATCCTGGACAGCTGAAAATTGTACAATGCCTAAAAAAAGTACTATTCCGGATTTATGCCCAATGGAACCTGCCGACCCGTTTGGCCTTGGTCTATCACTTCCCTCAGGAATTCGGCACCTGGAAATTAATTCACACTACTACAGAGAGTTAGCGAGATTTGAGTTTTCGCGTCGATTATTCAGACCGATTCGTTTCGTAATAGAGAATAACGGTGAAGTTACTGCTCGAAATGTACACGTCGATTTTAGGGTGCCTGGAACTATCGGAGTGATCATAGTGTATACCTCAGACATACCGTCGCGCCCAAGCCAAAAGAGCAATCTTTTGGGTATTTCGTCTCCACCAATGCTACTTTCGAACATGAGTCGTCAAGCTCCCGGCTCAATTACAATTACAGAAAGTGATGGATACAGTGTCGAAATAGAATGCGGTGATTTGCAGCCAGGTCGCAAGGTCTGGTCTGAAGTTGTTTACGTCTGCTCCAAAGAGAGCCAGACCATCACATTTAGAGGTGCCGTATTCGCTGACAACCTCCCCAAGCCCAGAAATGTAGAGTTATGTATCAACACGACGATTGATGCGACCGCTCTCAGCGTGACTCAATTGCTGTCTCTGTAACTAAGTGTTTTGCCGTATTGGTGATTGCCTGTTCTGAACAAGAAAAGTCGGCAGTCTCCATACTCCCGAAATCCGCAAAGTTGGGGAGAGCTCAGCCAATATAAGGGCGCGCAGACTACAGGACAACGACTTGGCTTGGCTTCACGCCATACACGGACTCAAATGATCGCTCCGCAAAGCTCTGAATCTGCTCATCGCTGCCTTTCTGAGAAAGCCACCGATAGTAGTACCTGAACGAACCCGCCTGAACGATCCATTGGCGCGTAAGGTCATAGATGACATTGCTCCCGTAAAAGTCGTCGAACGCCTCCTGAACGTCGTTTTCGCTGCGCCCTGATAGTAGGCGAGGATACACACCATCATCGTCTTCCTTGTCGACGAACAGAGCGCCGTGCCGGTCGAACAGGGTCATCGCATCCGGCGCCAACTTGTCTCCGGCCATGTATACGCCCGGCCAGCAGAAGAATTCCGCGCGCATGAACTTGTCACGCATGAATGCTAAGAAATGCGAGAAAAGTATGCGAACGGCGACATTGCTCTTTTCAAATCGGAATGTCTCGTACTCAGTCATCAGCGAACTGAACTCCGGGGCATCGGTCCAAAGGGAAAGCTCCTGCGCGATTTCGAGGGGCGGATGCTCAACCATCGCTCCGCACAGCTTCTCGCTGATGGCCTTGTACTCTTCACGCGAGTAGTCACGGACGAGGCCTAATACCTCCGGGCACTTGAGGCGAGCCATTCTGCACAGGCAGACGAAACGTGCGCCGGGCTCAATGTCCCGGATAAACGTCTTGAAGTGTACCAGCGGAAAGGGGAACCCCGAACCGGGGTTGATGGCAAGATCGCAGATCAGGAGAAATAATGCGATGGTTGGGTGATCAATCGAGGACGGGCGCTCCAACTCGGTGAGATGCAGAAAAGTCGAGAATGCCTCACCGTAGACGCCGTCGAACATCTTGGCTTTGTCGGCTGCGTCCAGCCCGAGGACTCCTCCCGTGGCAAAATGCAGATACTGAAGCTGGGCCATTCTCGCTTGACCCTCGAATATTTCGTAGGCTCCGATAGGATAGAGCAATATCCGTGAACCGGCGAAATAGCCCTCTTCCTTCCTTTCACGCAGCTCCCTGAAAGGCTTGCTCCAATGCTTAGGGTGGGGAATGATCCTATGATTACGATCCGAGACGGACGCCAACAAGCTAACGATATTGCCGTAGGCGATATGGTAGCAATGCCCAGGGCTTTCGAAAAGCGGACTCTGAACGATCTCGTTTCCGGAAAGCGGGCTGATGGTCAGATCCCTATAGGCATTCATGTCGAAGTGATTGTTTATAACTATATTGGCAAGTCCCCTTGGTGTGCCAACCCCACCACCAGGCAGACTCTCTGCCAGCTTTCGGATCGACTTTTTGAACCCGACTTTGGTGATGAGGCCTTTCAGATAGTCGTAGTTCGCGTGCGCCTGCGCGGGATAAGTCGTGCTCAGCATGAGGCCGTAGGTCGAGCCGATGTGCTGCCACCAGTGTACTGTCTCGTGCAAGTAGGTCGAAAATGCCTTGACGCCGTCTAGATCAATCATCCCCGAGTTGACAATGCCGCTGGGCATGGAAGCCAGCTTGCGGTGCACAACGGGAGAGAGTCGTAGGACGAAATGGAAGGTGTTGTAGAGACCATGGCCTTCCAGTGTTGCGTTTAACCGCCCCTCTCTGGCGAGAGGGTGGAAATCGGCCAGCAGATCGGTTTGCAGCTTGGACATGACTAGGCTTACTCCTTTCTCTGTATCGCTCCAGGTGGCCGACCGCGCGTAACTGGGTTCATCTCTACTTCTCTACGATGGAGATACGGGCAGCGCGTAACAATTGCAGCATGCGCCCGACCTCTGTGGCTGCCAGGGTGGTGCCGAGATCATCGTAAATCTCTCCGATCATGTCTTGGAAGATGATGAGACGGATAGGGTTCCCACCCAGTGCAAAGGTGAAAGACTGGTGGGTTTCCCAGACTTGCCGATCCGCTTTGACATGGGCGACAGCAAGACAGTAGGTGAACTTGTCTGTGCCGGTGGCATCCCTGACAGCACTCACAAAGGCCTCCGATCATTTAGGGACGCAAAGCTCGCTAAGGGACTTCCAGGCCTTTCGTCCCCGAACGGTTCTATCGTTCAAAATGGCGGCAAGCTCTGAAGCCGGATTAAAACCGCTTTGCCAACTTTTGCAGCTCACCGCGGTCACCCGCTCCAGTCCGTCAAGCTTGGAATGAAAGCCGAGCACATCGATATCGCTGTGGTTTGAATCCTGGTTCTTGACGAACTCCGGATGATCCTTGCGCGGCAGGAACTTGATATTGTGTTGAACGAAATACCCCTTATGGACAAAACATACTTCTACGATCTGTTCCAGAATGTCGTCTTTAGTGGCCACTATCAACTGTCCTTTTCGCTATCGATCCACCGTATCAGCAATTCGTTAAAGCGCAAGGAATGGACGCCGCCTGCCCGAAACCCACCACCAGAGCGGGGTTCGTTTCATAACAGCCCGCTTCACCGTCAGGCGGATGCCAAACAAGAATTCATTACTCCTGATACATCATTTCAACTAACGGCTCAATTTCGGCATCGATCTCTTCGTAATACTCCTTCTTGAGTAGTTCGTATTGCTTATCGAGATGAAATTTTTTATCGAACGCGAATTCCGTATCGCCCTCGGAGCCGATCAGAATCTGCATCCCTTCCGGAAGATCTCTGGAAATAAAGCTTAGGACTTTTGGCATATTTATGTCGTCTTGGCCCTGCTGGTTAGGAGAGTCAATGACAATCGGCATACCAACTGCTCCCCATTGACTCGCGCAGGTTTGCCAAAGAGCGGCGTAGTATGCGAGTACCGAACGAGGCCCGCCGCTCCCTGATAAATCAGGACGGCTTGCCAAGTTGAGCCTTTTCGTTTCAACAGGAAGTAAATTCAGTTTATGTCTTGCTGAGCTATAGGCCTCGCGGAATATTCCTAGAATTTCCTTCGAACGCTTTTTGCTCACAAGTTGATCGAGCTGTGTTTCCACATTATCGAGCTTGCCTTGTAGGACACCTATTTCCTCATCAAGGCTTTTCTCCTCCCCAGAAATGGCCTCAAAGGCTTTTTCCGATCCTGCGCTTTGGATTACATCGTTGAATACGAGGTCGCCTCTTCGAGACTCCAGAATACGAGAAATATTTCTATAGTTAGAAGAGAGCTCATTTAACTGTGATCGTGTATTCTCGTACTGAGAAACTGCTTTCGTTTTGTCTTTTTGAAGCTGTATTACAAGCTCGCGAAGCACCCTTGCATCTTCCGTGTAGGACAGGAAATCAAAAAAGGATTCTGCGTGTTCCGCACCGCATGTCGGGCACGAGATTATCTCGCTATGCTCTTTCTGTAAATACTTGAAATCAAGCTCATGTACTTTGAGAGCTTCATTGGCCAGCAGGATTTGCTGATTGATACTTTCAATCATCTCGTTCTGTCTGACATTACTATCACGCATCTTTTCCTGCTTTTCGTTCAGGACTGTCACTTCCTCTATGAGCGATTCAATTTCTTCCTTGAAGTTATCACTGCTCAACTTAGGTCCTGACCTGTCGAGCGATTTCTCTAAACGTTCTTTGGCTTTTCGCAGAACACGTCTTTCACTCTTTAGTTCATCAATTTGTGCGACGAGGGGAATCTTATCTTCCAGAAGCTTGTAATATTCTGGAGGCTTTATTCCCGCGAAATACTCAAGAATGGACTTGTAGGGTGCTTTGAAACGCTGCATCCCAACAAATGTATTCCAACTACTCTGCCAACTTCCATCTTGGTTAATATAGAATGGAACAAAGAAGCAAGCTGGGTCCGCTGATACGGTCTCGGAATTTTTGTTTGATAGCGTAAGACTGAAATCGGTTATCTCAGCGAACGCCTTGCTCCATACTTCGTGTTCACCCGTTGCCAAGAGGAGATTGTTATTGCCATCAAATAGCGCTCGTTTTCCAAGTTGACGCAACGCAGAATACGGTTTTTCATCGACCGTGAAACGCACGAGTGAAATCGTATGTTCATCCCACTGGGCCAGCTTACCCGATGGTCTTGCGCCAAGCGTTAAGAATAACGTCTTAATCAGACTCGACTTACCGGTGTGGTTCCTCCCTATCAACAGGTTCTTGCCCGGATGGAAACTTTCCGTCCTCGCCCGCCTGTCTTTTCGCGACAGCATTGAGATGCTTTCGAATCTGAAGTTTTTCATACGATTTCGTCCTTAAGCTTCTTATTAGTTTCCTTATACTTGGTCCACGCATAATATTGCCCCTGTTATTATCTGAGCCCATATTTCAGTCTTCTTAGCTTCTATATGTTTGCCTCTTAATTCTTGGTAGCCTTTTTCAAGAATCGGCGCCACATCACCTGCGAAAGGATTTTCTGAACGGAAACTCTCACAATCATCTGCAAGCTCGGGAAACGTGTCAGATACTCCTTGAACCCTTCGTCGAAAAATGGCTACAATTTGAGCCTTGACCGACATAATCGTAGTAAGATCGACCCCTTCCGAGGCCAGCTTATTTATCCATGTCTCAATCAGGGCATTGCGATCGGGTATCGTTTCCAACGTCCCTAAAGCATTCACAAAGTCCTGCTTTGTATAACCGTGCTCCTTGCACAGTTCTTCAAAATTCGAGCAGCTATCGGTTTTAGCCCCAAGCGGCCCGAGTATTCCCATTAATGCATCGACAAACGAGCTGGCTTGATTGGCATGAGTCGGGCTTCTTCTCCTGATGAACTCATGCGCGACCCCAACCAGATGTGTACGCGGGTCATCAACGGGGATGGGGACTTTTTCGACTCTGATATTGGCAAGTCGTGTTGACGGATCAGCCTCTATACCACAGGCTTTCATGGCCGATATCAATAGCACCCTATCACTATCAGGAAGATCACTGAACCGGCTTGATTTAGTCGTTGCTGCGCTCCCGCCACCAGCCAGGGCTAGATCGCAGCCTTGATTTGAGATAAATTTGCTCTGCACGCCAAGATCATCCAGCGCCACCATGGTAGCATAAATCTTTCCGATTGGACTTTTGCCAAAATCCTTAATATCTTCCGTTTTTTTCCTAGTTGGCTTCTTTATTTTGGTCAATTCCGACCAGGACCACTCTTTTCTGTCTTTTTTCTTAACTTGATAAAGCGTTACTTTTGAGGGGGAGTCCTTGCTATCTAATTCGGCCACATCCTGTATCGCCTCGATGAGTAGCAGAAAATCCTCGGCCCCGGACTCCTCCAATTCGATCAATCTATGAATCGTCCAGTAACGCTGAAAATCTACGCCTTTTTGATTATGACCTCCCCCGGATTCACCAAGGCCTTTGTCTTTTGCTACGGCTAAGATTTTTGATTGTGCCATCATTTTCTGATTCTCATCGTGCCCGATATTATCGTTCAGGTCTCTACAATGTCTTCCAAAAATTCCGAGGGCACATCACCGCTCGTTACAAGCAACCGGTCCCTGGCCCTGGTGCAGGCAACATAAAGTAAATGCCGTTCAGTCTCATATACTTCTTTCAAATCTGAGTTATCGGTGACGCTTTCAATTCGCTGCTGCAGCGGTATGATCTCATCATCACAGGCCATGACGGCGACGCCTCTAAACTCCAGCCCTTTGGCAAAGTGCATAGTACTCAGAGCAGCGCTCCCGTGGGCAAGCCGTATATCTTCATCCAGTACTCTAAAGGGTAGCTGCGCAACCTCCAGCGCGGCGCGGGCGCGCCAGATCTCATTCTCCGAGCGCACGATTACCCCAATTTCATGCGGCTGATAGCCCTCATCGATAAGCGCTACTAGCCACTCCGCCACATAATCGCTCTCATCCTGCGGATCATCAAACGATTTGACGAGAGGGTCAGGACCGTTAAACACAGATACGGTGTCTGTACGGTCTTCTACATTACCGTCAACATCGGACACCGCCGGGCCAAGTAGCTTATCGGCCTGCGCGCGTATCTGGTGGGATGTGCGGTAATTGACGCGCAGTGTTTTGGACCGCCCGCGAATATCAACACCTAAAGATTTCCAGGAAAAAGGCTGCTGGAAGATACGCTGCCCCAGATCACCGGCAAAGAACAGAGCATTATCCCGGCTACCACCCAAGGCCGACAAAAATTTGAGCTGCGGAATATTGATATCTTGCGCCTCGTCGATTACGCAATAATCAAACGGGACCGAGGCCTTGCCAGAATAGACCTCGGCAAGATAAAAGAAGATGCCCGCCATCGTGATATGGCCGGACGCCTCAAGCTGGTCTATCAGTTCTTTATATATATCCCACAAAAACAAGCGCTGCGCCTCCGACAGTCTTGTTTTACGGCCCAGTCTGCTGACATCTTTGTATGAGTCCCAGTCCTTCAACTGCCAGGCATCAACAACCTGCGACCATTCGGCTACGATGAAGTCCAGACTAAACTTGTTTTCGGCTAGCTTTCTTGCAAGCTCGCGCAATCGATCCCGAACATACTCATCATCAGCAAGCTTCTGCCTCCCGCCGCTTGCCTTATACAGACGCAGCCCGGCGGCATTCATTGACAGCACCTCAAGCCGGTCTGCCAGTTTGGGTTTGGAGCGGATCAGATGAGAAAGCTTATAATGGAGCGCATTTGCCAGTGAGTCGGAGAATGTCGATAAAAGCACTCTGGCATCTTCATCCTGCTTGGCAAGATGGACGGATCGGTGCAATGCAACGATGGTCTTACCGGTTCCTGCAGACCCCGAGACACGGGCGGGGCCGGAATAGTTTTTCTCGACGATCTCCTTTTGATCCGGGTGAAGAAAGATCGACCATTTCTCCCACGGTGCATCCAGAGCCTGCTCCAGTTCCTTGACATCCTTCATCACCCTGAACCGGCGCTCGGCATCGGGGTGAGCAAACGGATCGTCCTCTGCCGAGACCACATACGACATTTTGGGCGTGCCGCCAACAGCGATCTCCAGCAGAGCTTCGGACGCCTCCGACGGCAAGTGATCGACCATATCAAGGATCGTATCTTCGTTGGCTGTTTTAACGTCCTTGAGCCATTCCGGCGGGACGCCGTAGCTGAGCAAATCATCATCACTGTAATCTTTGTAGAGGAGCGACTTTTCAGGTTCAGGCTGCTCTTCCTGAATATAAACGGGTACGACCCTTTCTTCGACGCGCTCACGGATTTCAACTAGCTGCGCCGCGCCGGTCTTGGGATGTCGCTCTAGCTTTCTTTTTTCCGCCCATTTATAGGCATTGTCATGATGATCAACATAGCAAAGGAGCAAACTTTCCTTTGATCTGTGAACAATAATCCGGATATCGCGATTGACTCTGATGGACCAGAAGTTCTTGTCCTGAGCACGATCGAGCTTATGAAAGCTGAATCCTGGATTTTCTGGATTCATCTGCAGATCAAAGGCCGTCGTCTTAACTGCCTTTTGTTCCCCGCCCGTGAGTTTGGCAAGGCTGTCCGTGAAGGTATCGGCGATCCTGAATTCCATGGCGCTAGACCTTGTAGACCTTCATAACTTCATCGCCGAGGTGATTAATCACCTTCACGGCGATCCGTCCACTCTTAGGCTTTTCAAACGGTCTTGAGGTATCACTATTGAGCGTATCCCAAGCTTCTTGATTAATCTCCGCCTTCAGCGTCGTCTTCAATGACTTGTACGGATCATTGGCACCAAGGAAATAGGCATGGCGGACGAAAAAACTTTCTTCGTTATAATCCGTATCAATAAACCAGCAGGCGATCCCTTCCGCGCCATCGCTGCGCACTTCCCCCGTATTGGGATGGAAGACATCAACGCCTCTGATCTGCACCTGAATCTGGTGGTCCTCTAGAGGTTGAATGTCGATATCAGGCTCGCCGAAGATCACAAACAGGTTGCCCTTGCCTGTGTTCTTCAAATCATCTGACATATGAAGATCGGCATTCATCCGTGCCTTTAATACCGGCACACGACCCAGCTTCTCAAACTCAGTCGAATGCGCGTCATAGTTAAACGCGCAAGCAATCAACACGTCGAAAGCGGCATCGGCAGCTTCTCGTGCCGCTTGCACGAGATCGGGACGTGACACCGTACCAAACTCCGGCCCGATAAAGATCGCGGCGCGTTTTTCCTCATCGCCCTCATCGACATAAACACCCTCGGCACAGACAAGCTCCCCCGGCCAGGGCGTAAGTGAGATAAGATCGATCTTGTCTACCTTGTGGGCTTGCTGGACTCCGGCTGTCTTGAGGTTCTCAAGTATCATCTGCGCGAAGTTGTTGACCTCGTTGTATGTCGCCGATTTCTCCGAGATATCGATTAGTTCGTCATCAACCCCGACAGCCAGCGCCCTATGCGGCGACAGACTCTCAACCGTAAACGGCCCGGCAACACGGACCTTCTTCTTGTCCTCATAGGGCTTGTCATAAAGATATTCAAAATCAGCCTTAGCAGCGATAGAAGCGTCAATCTCGTTCTGACGCGCCGTACGTTTTTCCCACCACTTTGCGTGAATGTCCTTTGCCTTACCATTCCAGCTATCGTCAGTCTCTCTAGGAATCTCCCACTCCTGCCAGTCTTCACCAACGACCTTATTCAAAGCGCCGAGCAGCGGCTCCAAGACCTCCTGAAACTTATCCCAGATCACATCGATCTCAGAATTATTCGCTATGGACTTAAGTGTTATATGAGGTACTCGTTCATAGACAAAGCCCTGACGAATGTCGCCGCGTGTGGATCTCGTAGAAGGTGCTGTTCCTGCTATGTCCGCCTCCTTCTCCAACCCATCTTTGGAATCTGCAAGCAGGTAGAACGGATAGCGCGCCCCCATAATTCTCGATCGCGCTAAAGCCAGTGCAACCCTCGATGTATCAATGGTAATCCAGCGCCTACCCCATTGCTCTGCCACATAAGCTGTCGTGCCGGAACCACACGTTGGGTCGAGCACAAGATCACCCGGGTCAGTTGTCATTAGCAAACATCGCTGGACCGTTTTCTGTGACGTTTGTACGATATACTGTTTTTGCTCAGCAAAACTCCCGAGAAAAGTATCTGTCCATAAAGCAGTGATCTCAGAAACAGAAAAGTCATTCAAGTAATTCACGCGAGACAAACTATTTTTCGCGACATGCAAACGGTTTGCCTTGCCCATTCTTTGTAAACCAACTTGGGTAGTCTTCCATGGCCGCATATAAACTTTCCCGCGATACTGGAACTCAAAGGAGGGATTTCCCTGTGTTGTCAGATCTCTCGGACTGTATAATCGGCCATCCTCTGGTATCGTGCGATCTCGCTTTTCTTGTGCAGTTAATCCACGCCTTTCATAATCTTCCAACTCGACCCATGAAAATGTTTTGGCAGAGCCATCATCAATTTTTTTTTCAAAGTAGGGCTGACGATATTTGCCTTTTGACTTATCTTTAAAATACCAAAGAATGTAGTCACACCTCGTTGCTAAAAAGTTTTGCTTTACTCCTCCTGTTGTTACAAAGGAAATCATTGTTGAAAAATTGCCTTCACCGAAGACTTCATCCATCAATGCCCTAACTCGATGAACATTTTCATCACCTATCTGAACGAAAACCGATCCGGTATCCGCCAAAAGATCACGAGCCACGTTTAATCTATCTCTTAAGTAGCCAAGATAAGAATGAACTCCGTCACGCCAAGTATCTCTAAAAGCCTTTACTTGCTCCGGCTCTCTAGTGATCTTTTTAACGTTTCCGTCACTCACATCCCGACTGGTTGTTGACCACTGGAAATTAGAATTAAACTTGATTCCGTATGGAGGATCGAGATAGATGCACTGAACCTTCCCTCGCAGTCCTTCCCGCTCTGCAAGTGAAGCCATTACCTGCAAACTGTCTCCCAAGATCATCCGGTTCGACCAATGCGCATCATGCTGATAGAACTCGGTTTTCGAGTTCTCGTCCGGCAGCCCGTTAAAGTCTGCGAACAAGTCGCCCACAAAGCCGTCGTCCTGGCTGCTCTCCGAGTCCTTTTCAGCCTGCTCCGTTTGCCGCCGCAGATCATCGATCAGGACTTTGGGGTGAACCTTTTCCTGAATATAGAGCGGCGGCGCGTGAACCACCAAATCTGACCAGTCCTGCTCATCCTTACCCCGCCATACGAGCTGAGGGTCCAGATCACGATTGCGCCGCTCATAGGCTACGCGTATCGCGCTCTTGTCCTTTTCATGAAGAACAGGCTCGTATTCAGCCGTCGGAATATATTTCCGCGACGCCTCTTCATGCGTTAACGTTTCGACCTGCTTCTTGACTTTTGGCTTTGGTGATCGTCCCATTTCCTATTGTCCTTTCTTTACGGTGCCATCAAGTACACCGGATACCATCTTGTTGAATTCTTCTTCGACTTTCTGCTTAAAGTCATACTGCATTTCAAAGACATCGCAAAACTCGGCAAACGCCCATATGCCGTAGGTTTCAAGATTATTCACGCCTGAAACCCAGTAAGTGTCCATGGTGATCTTCTTCTCTTTGGCATCTTCCCTGCGGTAACCTTTGATCTCTACGATCAGGTTTACGATCTCACCGGAGCCGTTATCAATCTGCACGATAAAATCGGGGCGATATGTCCTAACCTCTGACCCATAGCGGTAAGGAACTTCCAGTCCCAGGCTGTGGTTCTTCACATAGGCTTTTACATTCGGGTGCTCCTCAGCGACGCGGCAGAATTCACCTTCCCAGTCACTATCCAGAATGACCCAGTTGATATGACTCTTGAGGGGATTGGTCTCCCAGCGGTCGGTTTTCGATGTAGTGAAACTGACATGCGCCGTTGATCCCTTGGGGTTATAGGGATCAAGCATCGCCTTGATAGGGCGGTTCTTTTCTTTCTCGGCATGCGTGATCGCGGCTGTAATCCGAGAACAGGCCATATCGGCGAGTTCCTGGTACATGAGCTGCGCCGGATAGGTTCCACCCTTGCAAACAAGGCAGGTATCGAGCCACTGCTTGGTAATGCGCTTTAACTGCCCGAATAGATGTAGCTTTGGCTCTTCCCCCGGATCACGCCATTTTGTGTAGAGCAGGCGCTGCGTCAAATGAAACAACAAGGTTGAATGGCGCAAATCACCGGTGTGCACGAGATTAAGATCTACTCCTTCACCGATAATCCCTGTGTTGTGTGTTACGGACGGGCCAACAATATCGGGCGTGAGTTCGAGCACATGATCCGGTGTAAATTCTGCCGTCAACCTTTCTTCCGGTAACTCGACCCTGTAACCGGTCACACGGGGGAACGTGATCTTCAACGCATCGCGTTCGGGACGGATCGCCTTAACCTGAATAGTGGGACGCGGCGGCTGGGGAGGCGAAACGACAGGCTTGTCCGTGAAGTCAAAGGGAATTCCCAGTACGTCGGCATATTCTACATTAAAAAGTCCTTCTTCATTCAAGTCATAAGACTGCCGCCTCAAGGCACGGCCAATGACCTGCTCACAAAGAAGCTGCGTTCCGAACGCCCTCACGCCAAGAACATGGGTTACAGTATTGGCGTCCCAGCCTTCTGTGAGCATCGACACCGAAACAACACAGCGGATATTGCCGCCGAGTGTCTCTGGCTTGCCCACGGTGTTCATGACCTCACGTAATAAAGATTGATCCGTGATGTTTTCAGCCTGTTTGATATCACCCGTTCTCTCGAGAATTTCGCGGCGAAACCGGTCAATTTCATCGGCGGCCATTTCACGGAAGTTTTTATCGAGCGCATCGCCAGACTCTAACTGCTCGCTATCAATCAACAGCGTATTTGGTTTTGCCAAGGGGTTGCCGTATTCGTCAAAGTTTCTGAACAATGCCAACCGCCCGTTTTCCAGTTCGGTTGATCCATCCTCATTTTCGCGGTGGAACCCTGAGATGTAGTCATAAACGAGTTTTGAAGTTGAGGTGTTGTTACACACGACGATGAAGCAGGGCGGGACACTTATCCTAGCTTCTTCCCACAATCTGAATGTTTTCTCGTAATGCCCGTAAAGTGCCTCCAGAGCCGTTTGCAGTTCGACAGGAATGCTTAAGGGATCGAGCTTGTCGGCCTTACCCCGCCCTTTCTTGGGCATCTTCGTACCAATATGCTTCCACAGCTCACGGAACTTGGGCATCTCCGCGCCGGGAATATTATCAGCGACCGGTACGCGCGGCAGTTTGACGATTCCGCACTCAATCGCGTCCATGAGCGAGAAATCGCTCATCGTCCAGGGAAACAGCGTCCCTTCCGCATAACCCGAGCCACTCAGGAAAAACGGTGTCGCCGACAGGTCGATGATATTATTCACCCCAAGCTTCTTGGATACGGTCTTAATGCCGTTGATCCAAACGCGGGCGGCTTCGCGATTTTGATCTGCTTCCTTTTTGTCATCGCCCTTCAAATCGTCTTCGTCGGGCTCGCCCGGCTTTTCCTGATAGCAGTGGTGAGCTTCGTCATTGATAACCATGACATTTTTCATGCCCATTAATTCAGGCATAACGCGCTGGAGCATCTGGCCTTCGGTTTCGAGCGTATTGAGGTCCTTACCTGTCTTTCCTTTAAGCAAGGCACGGCCGCCGGCTGAAAGCTCTACTCTCTCGCGAAGCTTGAAGGCGTGGTAATTGGTAATAACGATCTTGGCCCTTTCAAGGTCGGGCATGAGATCGCTGGGAACAATTTCTCGGCTTTTATAGTAGCTATCCGGATCGTTCGGTTGCAGCACACGGAGTCGGTCCTTGATGGTCAGACCCGGCGCGACGATCAAAAACCCGCGCGTAAACTTCTTACTGGCGGGTTGCCTGACGGCGTTTATGGTCTGCCAGGCGATAAGCATGGACATCACCGTGGTCTTACCGGCTCCGGTAGCGAGTTTCAGTGCGATTCTGATTAATCCCGGATTGGCGTCTTCATTCGCATCTCGTAGATAATCAAGGAATTTTTTTCCTGTCTTACCGATCTTGGGCGCTACCTCGATGAGCCAGATCGCAACCTCTGCAGCTTCGACCTGGCAGAAGAACGGCCTGATCCCGTTGAACTCATGGTGTCGCCAGTGTTTGAGAAGACGGGCGGTGTCCGGCGTTACCAGCCAGTCCCTCTCATTGGGTAGAACCCGCCATTGATCTACGTGGCTACGCAGTTCATTGATGATCGAGATCGGATCATATTTCTGGCCTCCATCCCCTAAACCCATTGACTCATCGAACAGGTCTTCTGACTTCCTTCCCTTTTGCTTTTTGGACTGGGGGATCGGCGTAATGAATTCGGCACGTCTCCTGGAATCCACCACATTCTGGTTCGGCAGGCCATCTATCAATTCCCAATGTTGGGACGGATACTCATATGGCGAATTCAGTATCGGCTTTTTGAAAAATGCATCTGACATGCCGTTATTGTTCTCCCCTGTTCAAAAAACGAGCAAATTTGAATTGTTGTTAAAAAACGTACCTAAAGTTGATACGCGAACACAGCATTATTCTCAATTCCTATCTTAGTAGTCTGTGCGTTCATAAATTCCCATACGTCCCATACAATTCCATCCGCTCTTACCCTTGTGCGGGTTGAGCTTTCCGTTCATCTTCTTGCGCTTGAACGTTTTCTGGCACATTGGGCAGCGAAAGACATAGGTCGGTCCGTTATGTTGGCTTACCGAAGTTTGCCGTCGTCCCGAGGGCCTGCGCCGGGACACAGTCAATTCCCTTCTGCCTTGCGGCAATCCAAGCGATTGCGTGTCACCCGAAGCGGAACTGACGGTCGGGACCGACATTGAACCGGGACTGAGTTCCACTTGGTAGAGTGGCACAAACACCTTGTTAGTAATAGACGCGCTGTTGATGTTGCTGATGCTGTAGGCCCTGATCTGTCGATTATCCGCACGGACCCCGTAGAGGAGCACGTTGCCATTCTGCGCGCGTCTCAACGAATAGGGCTCGATAATACGGGTACTGCGCCTGCCCTGCTGATCGGTGTAATCGAGTTCTACACATAGCCTGTTACCGGCGGCAAACCGTATCACCTCCAGCGATCCACCCTGGGTTGTTCTCAGGCCCAATCGGCCATAGGTCGGTCGATAAAGCTCGCCTTCTCCAGCTACAGCACCCAGCGCCGGTCTTGCAACTTCAATGGCACCTTCGAGCCAGTCAAAAAATTCCGGTAAGGCCTCCCAATAAACATCCAGTGACGGCAGTGATGGCAACTGGTGTGCCAGCATCGGCGCCCAGTTCTGCTCCAACGTGTCTCTGTAGTTCGCCATGGCGGCAAAGCCGGGCCGCTCGATTTTCTTGTAAGCACACTTCCGATTGAGGACATCCCTCACAACGGCGGATGCCGGAAGATTGTCATTCCGATAGAGGTTGACTACATCGTAGAGATCGCGCGGCCTCCCGCGTTCTCCCAAAGCACGGACTTTCTCGCCGAAGATCTCCGGATAGGCATAGCAATCGATATGAATACCCTCGCCCGGCTCATCACTATAGCCATGAAACACCGGCTGGCGAGACGGCGGCATCACGAGCACTTCGTCTGAGGTGAGATCAAACTTGATCTTGGGAAAGTTCTTGTTTCCCTTGACGAAGAAGCTTTGATAGTAAACACGCCCCTCGCAAGAACGGCCGCCTCTGGGGTTGTCATAGATATCGAACTTGAATCTATCGGTGGGGATTTCAATGCCCGACTGGTCATAGAGCCACTCTGCCATTTCCGAAAAACGATCAAGCAAGAATCGCTCGTCAAGGTGTCCGTCGTCGCGTAACGTAAAATCCAAGTCCTCGGAGAAACGATACGTCTCGAAATAACACTTCTTCAGGCAGGTTCCGCCCTTAAATATCCATGATTCAGCCAATCGTTCGTTGGCATTGACCGCTGCCAGCAACCATCCGAGAACGTAGTCCTTTTCAACGACGACCGGCGTTAAGCCTGTTTCATCAGCGAGCGCTAGCAGTTCATCCCTGTCAATCATTAATCGCGTAGTCCTTTGGCACCCACAATCTCCAGCGGGTCATCAGCTTTGCGTTTTTCGCTTTCCTATCCAGGTACGCGTATCCCTGCGTAAGGCGCTTGCGGCACGCATCGATAAACCAGCTTTCAAAACCGAGATACTCCGCGACAAATCCAAGCTTCTTGAATAACGCACCGCTTTCAAACTTGTCCGCGTACCCAAGCAACGTTTCTCTGTCACTGGTTGATGCGTACTCCTTCTTATATGTGGCAATCACATCCATGCTGTGCTGCAATCCCGCACCGATGAACGGATCATCAAGGATATCGAGCACCGTCTTGTGGGGGTCGGACACCTGAACCTTAATACGTCCACGCCACACCGTCTTAGTCCCAAAAAGCCGGCTTTCAGGAATGTGATCGATAAAAAAGCCGACACCTTGGTGCTTGGCCTCTCCTGTTAACGTCCTTTTATTTGTCAGTACACAAATCGATCTAAAAAGCTGCTCCGTGAGTTCCCAGTGCTCAAGAGCCGACCATCCTCCCACATAACCGGGCTCGTAGAGTTCGGGAACAAGAATCCATGGATCATCGAGCACCTGACTCTTGCCCAACGCTGTCGGCTGTACAGGTACATATAGACCATGAGCCACCCTACGAACGACACCCTGGTTGTGCCATCCGGCCAGGAGCCTGGCAGCTTTCTGCCTATCCAGTTCGAGGACTCGCGCGGCATCCTCGGCACGAATCATGCCGTTGGTAGCCTGGAGCAATAAAGCGAGCCGCTTATGTCTGAGAGATACCTGGTCTTTCATGTAACTATATAGAACAGCAGAACATGACGTTTTTCAAATAATTTCGTGCCAGATTATATAGCGCTATATGGAATATCAACATATTACTTATTTTGGGTAAATTGGAGCTATTGGTTATAGTTGAATTCTCAAAGGGTTGTTAGACGACAATTACTTTAACCGGCCAAACAAAGTAATTGTCGTCAGATACTTTAGCCTGGGTACCGCCCCTTCCAGTCCGTCCCGCTCTGCCGGGGATCTGCTCAAACAGGCTCTTCATCATTAACGGGGCTCAAACTAGCAGATGAGTATCAATTTTAGAATTGAAACGCGCATATGCTTATTCAACGATATATTTAAAATCTTCCGTATCCGATTGATTATTCGCGTATTTTTACAAAATGCAACCAATTGCAGCAACCCATACCCCTGCAACGCTCACTCAATCTGACATTATCGGTCTGTCAATCAAAAATCCCGTCCGCCCTGTGTTCGATAAGTGGTGCCACTGGCACCACTTATCCCGCCGGGAGCTGACGGGTTTCCAGTCTCACGCCGTCGCGGCTAACCGCAAGTGGTTCCAGTGCAACCATAAAACCGCGACCGGCAGTGACGGGGTTTCCGTTATCCCAGCCGCAGCCTGCGCGCTCAGAGCCATCAGTAATCGTCTGCGCGCCGATGCCAAGCCCAAGTCACTGCCAAGCGCAGCGGGTAGTGACGTGGGCGCAGCAAACCTCTCCTGTCGCGACGTACCCCCACTCACAGCCGACTGCTTTCCGGGACTCCTACCCAGGGACTGGCCCGAGTCGTCTCATTCCCACGCAATCCGTGCGCCTGGCGGGCGCCGCGCAGGTGGTTACACTGTAACCACAAACCCCGTCAGCGTGCGACGGGTTAAAACCCCACCACATCTTGACCGGGTTTATTGTGACAACCGCATTATCGGTTGTTCTATAGTCCACCCAACACCGGAATATACCCGTGGCCACTACGGAAAAGTGGCAAGGAAGACCCCACCTTGCATTCGCAAACGGGGTAGGCGGATTTCGGTGGTATTGGAATCTGCTGAACGCGTCGTCAAGGGCCTTCCTCGACGCAACGGTCAGTAATGGCCGGGTCCATCTTCGAAGCACCACGATGCCCTATAGCCTGGGTACCGCTCTTTCCAACCCATCCCGCTTTTCCAGGGATCTGTTCCAACACCGCTGTTGATGGCACGGGACTCCTGTCCTGGTCCATTCACTGTTTCTTCAACCACGCAAATGCGCTGACGGTCAGCGCGTTCTGCCCAATCTACCCAGGAGGTAATTCCACCCCAGCCTCAGGCTGGATAACCGTTGGTTTGCACGGGCCAGTTTTCTGCGAAAACACACCGTGCTGTCTATGGCCAGACACATTCAGGTCAACCGGGATTGGTGTCCCGTGATCGTACCGCCCAG
Source organism: Kineobactrum salinum (assembly GCF_010669285.1). Lineage (GTDB taxonomy): Bacteria > Pseudomonadota > Gammaproteobacteria > Pseudomonadales > Halieaceae > Kineobactrum > Kineobactrum salinum. Next base: position 1,612,546 of record NZ_CP048711.1, read on the forward strand.
CGGGCCTGCGCAGCTTCAGTTGCCAGGTGATCAGAAACACTCACCGAAGGATCAACACTATGAGAGACCTGAACTACCAACTGAAAATGTTATGCAGGCACAGCCACGAAGGCAGCTTTGAAACCCGGGTGGGCCGGGAACGGCAACTGACGGCCATCGCCAACCAGTTGCACGACCTCGGCTTTCGGCAGCTGCAGGCCACGTCCCTCAAGCAAAAGCACATCAAGGCCCTGGTAGACCACTGGCTGGGGCAAAACCTCTCCCCCGGCACCATCAAGAACCGCATGAGCTGTTTACGTTGGTGGGCGGAGAAGGTCAACAAGCGGGCCGTCGTGGCGGCCGCCAATGATTTTTATGGCATACCGGACCGGCAGTTCGTGTCCGAGAACAGCAAGGCCAAGGGCCTGGCACGCGAACAGCTTGATCAGGTAAAGGATGAGCATGTGCGGATGAGCCTCCGGCTGCAGAGGGCCTTCGGGCTCCGGCGGGAGGAAGCACTCAAGATCCGACCCCGCTGGGCGGATCGCGGCGACCACCTGCACCTCAAGGCCAGCTGGACCAAGGGCGGGCGAGAACGCACCGTCCCCATCCGCACCCGGGAGCAACGCGCCCTGCTGGAGCAGGCCAAGCGCCTGGCCGGGGTGGGCGCCCTGATCCCCCGAGGGCGCAGCTATATCGAGCAGCTCAGGATCTACGAACGCCAGATGGCCAATGCAGGCCTGTCGAAAATGCACGGCCTGCGTCATGCCTATGCCCAGCAACGCTACCTGGAACTCACCGGCTGGCCCTCCCCTCACGGCGGCGGCCCCAGCAAAGAGGACCTGACGCCGGCACAGCAGCAGGCGGATCAACATGCGCGCCTGGCCATTAGCAGGGAGTTGGGCCATGTCCGGGAACAAATAACCGCGGTCTACTTAGGGAGGTAGGCGATGCAGATCCAGCCCCGCCTGATCCGACTCCGCGACGCCCCCTCCTACCTGGGCATGGACCGCAACCGCTTTAACCGGGAGGTGCGCCCTGCCCTGACGGAACTTCGTATCGGCCGCCAGGGTGTCGCCTTCGACCGCCTTGAAATGGACGCGTGGGTGGACCAATATAAACGGTGCAACGGGCGTCCCGCACGACATCGAGGAGATGAACTATGGGACGCAATCGAAGCTCCGGGCTGCGGAAGCGGGGTGGGATCTGGCATATCGACAAGCAGGTCCTCGGCCATCGCATTCACCAAAGCACTGGAACGAGTGAACTCAAGACGGCGGAACTGATACTGGCCCGCCGGGTTGAGGAGATCAGGCAGGCGTCGGTATTCGGCATGCGGCCGGTGCGCATTTTTCGCGAGGCAGCCACGCGCTTCCTTGAGGAGAACACCCATCTGGCTACCCTTCGAACCTACGCCTTCCATCTCAAAGAGCTGGACCCGTACATCGGTGAACTGCCGCTGTATCAAGTCCATATGGGCACACTGCAGGCCTACATAGATAAAAGAAAGAAGGAGGGCAAGAAGAACAAGACCGTTAACGGCGCCCTGGCCACGGTACGCCGGGTACTCAACCTGAGTGCCAGGCTTTGGCGGGATGAACACGGTTTGACCTGGCTGGAGTCGGCACCGCTGATACAGTTGTTGCCGCTGCACGACGCCAGGCGCCCCTACCCGCTCAGTTGGGAGGAGCAACACCGCTTGTTCAAGGCGCTGCCGGATCACCTGAGCCGCATGTGTCTGTTCAAGGTGAATACCGGCTGCCGGGATGGCGAGGTCTGCAGCCTGCAGTGGGATTGGGAGATCGACGTGCCGGAACTGGGCACCTCGGTATTCCTTATTCCGGGAGCAAAGGTCAAGAACCGGGAGGATCGTTTGGTGGTACTGAACCGGGTGGCAAAGTCAGTGATCGACAGCGTGCGCGGGCAACACCCGCAGCGCGTCTTCACCTACTATGGCCGACCGGTGCGCAGCATCAACAACAATGGCTGGAAAACGGTCCGGCGCAAGCTGGACCTGCCGATCCGGGTGCACGACCTGAAACACACCTTCGGTCGCCGCCTGCGTGCGGCCGGTGTGTCCCTGGAAACCCGAAAAATACTGCTTGGCCACAAGAACGGCGACATCACCACGCACTACTCCGCGCCGGAGTTGGAGGAGCTCATTGAGGCGGCAAACAGAGTGTGTGAAGGAAAGTCCGGCAAAACTCCGGCACTGGTGGTGCTGAGACACCGGCCGCTGAACGCGGCCCCGTGCTAAGCAATTGATACAAAATGAGAAAAATGGTGGGCCGTGCTGGATTCGAACCAGCGACCAATTGGTTAAAAGCCAACTGCTCTACCAGCTGAGCTAACGGCCCGGAAGAGGTGCGTATAGTACGGATCTGACGGTAAAACTCAAGCGCTTTTTTGGGTTAACGCCGCCCATTGTCCGGCTATGGACGGTAACGGGTGGGATCGGGGACGCCGGCTTGCTGGAAGCCGGTGCGGCGCAGGCGGCAGGAATCGCACTTGCCGCAGGCGAGGCCTGAGTCGGTGGCCTGGTAGCACGATACGGTGAGGCTGTAGTCGACGCCCAGGTCGATGCCGGCGCGGATGATGTCGCCCTTGCCCAGTTGCATCAGCGGGGTGTGGATGGTCAGGCGCTGGCCCTCGACGCCGGCGCGGGTGGCAAGGTTGGCCATGGTTTCGAAGGCGGCGATGTATTCGGGGCGGCAGTCGGGGTAGCCGGAGTAGTCGACGGCGTTGACGCCGATGAAGATGTCGTTGGCGCCCAATACTTCGGCCCAGCCCAGGGCGATGGAGAGGAATACGGTATTGCGGGCGGGTACGTAGGTGATGGGGATGCCGGCGGTTTCCTGCTCGGGCACGGCGATGGCCATGTCGGTGAGGGCGGAGCCGCCGATGCTGTCGAGGTTCAGCCGCACGACCTTGTGCTCGACGTCGCCCAGTGCAGCGGAGGCGCGTTCTGCGGCGTGCAGTTCGGCGCGGTGGCGCTGGCCGTAGTCGAAGCTCAGGGTGTAGCAGTGGTAGCCCTGGGCCCGGGCCATGGCCAGTACGGTGGTGGAATCCAGGCCACCGGAGACGAGGACGACGGCGCGCTTGCGCTGCCCTTTGCTGTCAGTGCCCTGGTGCATCGTTCCACAACAGTTTGTGCAGCTGCAGCTGCAGCCGCACGGGGAGATTGTCGGCCAGGATCCACTCGGCCAGTTCGCGGCCGTGCAGCTGGCCGTGGCTGGGGGAGAACAGGACGTCGGAGACGCGCTGGTCGAGTCGGTATTCGTCAAGCTTGAAGCGGGCCCAGTCGTAATCGGCGCGGTCGCAGATCACGAACTTCACCTGGTCCCGCGGGGTCAGCAGCGGAATGTTGGTGTAGTCATTGCGCTGCATCTCGCCGGAGGCGGGGGTTTTCAGGTCCAGCACTTTTACCACCCGCGGGTCGACGCCGGCCACGCTGAGTGCGCCGGAGGTTTCCAGGGAGACTTCGTAGCCGGCGTCGCACAGCGTGGTGAGCAGCGGCAGGCAGCTTTTCTGGGCCAGCGGCTCGCCGCCGGTGACGGTGACGTAGCGGGGCCGGTAGCCGGCCACCTCAGTGGCAATGGCGTCGATGCTGCGCAGCTCGCCGCCAGTGAAGGCGTAGGCGGTGTCGCAGTAGACGCAGCGCAGCGGGCAGCCGGTGAGGCGCACGAACACGGTGGGCAGGCCGACGGTGCGGGCCTCGCCCTGCAGCGAGTAAAAGATTTCGGTGATGCGCAGGGCATCGGGGCTGTGGGTGAGCGGACTTGCCATGGCTGGGGGACCTACCGACCGGAGGTCAGTAATTCTCGTTGATAAAGTCCTGAGCCAGCTTTACAGCCGCACTGTTGGTGCCGCTGTAGTCGCGCACCACACGATCCAGGAACTCCCTGGCGCGCTCGCGGTTACCCTTCATGAAGTGGACCCGGCCCAGTTTGAACAGGGCGTCGGGTACCTTGGAGTCATTCGGGTACAGGTCGAGCAGTAGGGTGAACGCCTGCCGCGCGGCCTCTGGATCCGGTGGATCGGCGACCAGGTAGAGTTCGCCCAGCCAATAGTGGGCGTTGGGCGCGAAACGGCCGGCCGGATAATCCCGCAGGAATTGCTGGAAGGCCGTCACCGCCTGGCTGAACTGCTGGCCGCGCACCAGCGCATAGGCGGACTGGTAGGCCTGCGCCTCACCGGGTTGCTCGACCGCAGGGTTGGAACCCGTGCTGGCCGCTGGCGGGGGTCTGGACGCGGAGCCGGGTTCAGCCGCGGGTCCCGGGGACACACCACCGCTACCGCTATCGGCAGCCGATGGGTCCGGCAGCAGCCCGCCATCCGGTGTGCCGCCGGACAACATGCTCACCCGGCGGTCCAGGTCGAGATAGCGCTCCAGGCTTTGGTCCTTGAGCGTGCGCAATTCGTGCGCCTGCTCTTCGACAATGCCGTTGAGACGCCTGACTTCCTGTTCCAGTTGCTGCACCTTGAACAGCAGCTGGCCCACGCCGCTGCTGCTACCGCCGGACGGTGGTGACGAGGGCTCTCCGGTCTGGGCCAGCGGTGCGGCCGGCGCATTGCCGATGCCGTAACTGGTGGCCGGATAACTCTGTGTCGACCGGGCATCATCCGGGTCCAGACTGCGTGGCGCCGCAGCTGCTGCTTCGCGGGCGGCCCGTTCGGCCTCGACGTCAATATAATCCTGGGCTTGCGCCACAACGCACAACGGGCCAACCGCGAGGGCCAGCCCGTTTACCAACAGCGCTTTGCTGAAACGACGCATTGCGTTAGCCGGGTCTTACTTGAGCTCGACGCGACGGTTTTGCGACCAGCTGGACTCGTCGGAACCGTAGGCAATCGGCTGTTCTTCACCGTAACTGATGGTCTCGATGCGGTGACTGGCGATGCCGTTGACGACCATGTAGTCACGTACCGAATTGGCGCGACGCTCGCCCAGGGCCATGTTGTACTCGCGGGTGCCGCGCTCGTCGGTGTGGCCTTCCAGGCGCACGTTGCGCTGGTTCTCTTTCAGCAGCGCGATATGCGCGTCCAGCGCTTCCTGGGCCTGGGGCTTCAGGGTAGAGCTGTCATAGTCGAAGTAGAACACGTTGCCAACCTCGGCAACTGCGTCCTCCAGGCGGCGCTGCTCTGCTTCGGTCTGCTGGAGTGCGGAGCGCTCGGCATCGGCGCGCCGCTGCGCTTCGCGCTCGGCTTCGGCCGTAGCATCAGCGCCAGTATCCCGGGTGTCCTTGCTTGAACAGGCGACCAGGAACGCTGCCGCGAACAGCAGCGTCAAAGCCTTGCCGGCAACAGTCAGTTGTTTCATTTCTCTTTCTTCCTTCCAGATTGTTTTAGATTACGGTGTTTTTTGCGCCGCTAGTTGCGGCTCAAATAGGGTGACCACGCAGGTTCCCGGACGTCGCCTTCTCGGGCCGGCAGACGGAATTTAACCCCCCCATCCACCGAAACCGCAGCCAATATACCCCGATCTCCCGACTTGGTGGCATACAATACCATAGAGCCGTTGGGTGCGATACTGGGACTTTCGTCGAGATCCGTGCTGGTCAGGATCTGCATCCGATTGGTCTTCAGGTCGTGCAGGGCGATGTGGAAGCGGCCGCCGGCCTGGTGCACCAGTACCATGTTGCGGCCGTCCTGGGCCACGCGCGCCCGGGCATTGTAGGCGCCCTCGTAGGTGACCCGCTCGGTGGTCTCGCTGCGCAGGTCATAGCGGTAGATCTGGGGGCGGCCACCGCGGTCCGAGGTGAACAGCAGGGAGCGGCCGTCGGGCATCCAGGTCGGCTCGGTATCGATGGCATAGTGCCGGGTCAGCTGGGTCAGGCGCTTGCTGGCCAGGTCCATCAGGTAGATATCGGGGTTGCCGTCCTTGGACAGCACCATCGCCATGCTCTTGCCATCCGGCGACCAGGCAGGGGCGCCGTTCAGGCCCCTGAAATTGGTAAGCTGTTCGCGCGCGCCGGAGGCCAGGTTCTGCCGGTAGATCGCGGGGCGGGAGGTTTCAAAGGAGACGTAGGCGATCTCCTTGCCATCCGGCGACCAGGTCGGTGCAAGGATGGGCTCGCGGGATTCCAGCAGCACCACCGGACGGGCACCGTCGGAATCGGCCAGCGTCAGCCGGTAGTAGTCCTTGCCGTCGGCCACCCGGGTCACGGAGACGTACAGCAGCCGGGTGGCAAAGGCGCCGCGGATGCCGGTCAGGGTTTCATAGACTTCATCCGCCACGCTGTGCGCCAGCATCCGCGCATCGTTGACATGCCCTTCTTCATAGCCGCTGAGCACCCGGGCCTGGCGGTTGACGTCAAACAGCTCGTATTCGATCCGCATCTGGATCTGGTCCGTCACCGAGGCGCGGCCGATCAGCACGTAGTCAGAGTCGATCGCACGCCAGTCGCGGTAGAACACTTCCTGCTGGGTGCTGGGGCGGGACAGCATATCGCCGCGGTCCACCGTGGCGAACTGGCCACTGCGGGTGAGATCGTCGTCCACCACCAGCGCCACGTCCTCCGGCGGGGCGCCCGTGCCCTGCCAGGCGAACGGCACCACCGCGATCGGGGTGGGATTGTCCATGCCCTGGGTGATCTCGATCACCAGCTGGGCTCGCGCGCCGGCGGCGGCCAGCAGGATCACGAGAGTCAGTAACAGCTTGAACGGTTTCATCAGTAACGTAGATCCTCTGGTCGAAATAACAGGCGAAAACGCCGAAAGTTCCGCTCAAACTCGCGCGGCGGCAGATTCTTCAGTTCCGGAAAGTTGCCGGCTTTCTCCACGGCGTTGATCGCGGAACGGTCGAAGGCGGCGTCGCCACTGCTCTTCAGTACAGTGACACTAACCACCTCGCCGGTCGGAATCAACTGTATCGACAGCAGCACTTCCATGCCGTTCCGGGCCGACGGCGGCCGGCTCCAGCGCGCCTCCACGGTCTGCTGGATCAAGGAGGCATAGCCCGCGGCCATTTCCGCGGCCGAGGCCGCCGCCCTGGCCGCCTGTTGTTCGGCCTCCCGCTGTGCCTTTTCACGGCGGGCCTGCTCGGCCAGCTCCGCCCGGGAAGGTTGTGGGTCGGGTTTGGGTTCCGGTTTGGGCGCGGGCTTCGGTTCCGGCTTGGGCTCGGGTTTCGGCTCGGGTTTGGGTTCCGGCTTTGGCGCGGGCTTGGGTTCCGGTTTCGGCTTGGGCTTGGGCGTCGGTTTGGGTTCGGGTTTGGGCTCCGGCCTGGGTTCCGGAGCCGGCTCGGCCTCGCTCTGGATCTCGCTCACATCCACCAGCCGGGCATTGATGACCTTGGGCAGCGGTTTGGGCCGTACCACCCGGTCCTCGGAGCTGGTCCAGTTGGCCGTCAGCAGGAAGATCACCAGGCCGTGCAGCGCCACCGTGGCCAGCGCCGGACGCAGCACGATGCGCGGGGTCACCGGTTTGGCATACAGGGAGGTATTGGCCCGGGATTTCACTGGGGTGGCTCGGTCACCAGGCCGACACTGGCGGCGCCGGCCTCCTGTACTGCAGCCATCACGGTGACCACCTCGCCATAGGGAACGGCGCGATCGCCCCACACCAGCACCGGTTTTTCCGGGTTGCGCCGTATCACGGCACCGACCCGCTGGGTGATGGTGGCGAGCGTCAGCGCCTGTTTCTCATCTTCTCCCAGGTTGAGGAAGAGTTGACCGCCGCTGTCGATGGAGATGATCAGCGGCTCGCTGTCCTGGTTTTCCACCGGGTCGGCGTCGGCGGAGGGCAGCTCAACCTTGACGCCCTGCATCAGCATCGGCGCGGTCACCATGAAGATGATCAGCAGCACCAGCATCACGTCGATATAGGGCACGACGTTGATGTCAGCCATGGCGCGGTTCTTCTTGCGATTCCTGGCCACTGGCGCTGCTACCCCGCTTTCCTGTCACGCGACCGCAGCGCAAAGGCCTGGCGGTAGAGGATGCTGGAAAATTCGTCGACGAAGGTGTCGTAGCGGTTGATGAACATGTCCATGCGGCTCGCAAAGCGGTTGTAGGCCAGCACCGCCGGGATCGCCGCGAACAGGCCCATCGCGGTGGCTATCAGGGCCTCGGAAATCCCCGGCGCCACGGTGGCAAGCGTCGCCTGGGTGGCGTTGGCCAGCCCGCGAAAGGAGTTCATGATGCCCCAGACGGTGCCGAACAGGCCGATATAGGGGCTGGTGGAGCCCACCGAGGCGAGAAAGGACAGGTGCCGTTCCAGGCGTTCTTCCTCGCGCAGCATGGCGACCCGCATCGCGCGCCGGGAACCCTCGATCACGGCCTCGGAGTCCATCTCGGACTGCTTGGCCAGGCGGGAGAACTCCTTGAACCCGGCTCGGAAAATACTCTCCATGCCGACGATAACGTGGCCGTCGGCGGCGCGCTCGTTGCCCTCCCGGTACAGTTGCGACAGGTCGATGCCGGACCAGAAACGTTCCTCGAACTGGAACATTTCCTCGCGACCGTTGCGAAAGTAGATGAAGCGCTGGACGATCATGTACCAGGACACCATGGAGGCCAGCAACAGCGTCAGCATCACCAGCTGCACCGTGACGGTGGCCTCCATCACCAGGTCGAGAATACTCAGTTGTGCTTCCAAGTGGGGGCTCCCTTCAGTTCCCGTTAGTATCCCGCGCTGCGCGCAGGCTGTCTGTCATATCCCTCGGCAGGCGTTGCGGCCTGACTCCGGCCCGCTCCACACAGGCCACTGTCACCGTTGCTGTCGCCAGCACCTCGGCGCCGCGGCGCACTTCCTGCGCCAGCGTCATCGAAGCCCCACCCAGGTCGATCAGCCGCACGGTGGCCTCCAGCAGATCGTCCAGCTGCGCCGGGCGCAGGTAGCGCACGGCCATGTCCCGCACCACGAACATCAGCCCGTGGTTGAAAATCGCGTCCTTACCATAACCCAGCTCGCGCATGAACTCGGTGCGGGCGCGCTCCATGAACTTGAGATAGTTCACATAGTAGACGATGCCACCGGCGTCGGTGTCCTCAATGTAGACTCGCAGCTTATAGGAAAATTCCGCCGCGCTCACGCCTCGCCCTCCGCGTCGGGCTCCAGTGGCAGTTGCGCCGCGCCGGGGGCCGCCACAGCGGGCAGCCCGAAATGCAGGTAGGCGCTGCGGGTGACCATGCGGCCGCGCGAGGTGCGCACCATGTAGCCCTGCTGGATCAAATAGGGTTCCAGCACGTCCTCGATGGTGCCGCGCTCCTCGGAGATCGCCGCGGCGAGGCTGTCCACCCCCACCGGGCCGCCGTCGAATTTCTCGATCAGTGCCAGCAGCAGGCGCCGGTCCTGGTGGTCCAGGCCGAGATGGTCGACGCTGAGCATGTCCAGGGCCCGGTCCGCCACCGCGGCGGTGATATGGCCGTCCGCCTTGACCTCGGCATAGTCCCGCACCCGGCGCAGCAGGCGGTTGGCGATACGCGGCGTGCCGCGGGCCCGGCGGGCGATCTCGGCGGCGCCGTGCTGATCGATGCCGATGCCCAGGATGGCGGCGGAACGGGTGACAATGGAGGCCAGGTCCGCCACCTGGTAGAACTCCAGCCGCTGCACAATGCCGAAGCGATCGCGCAGCGGTGAGGTCAGCAACCCCGCGCGGGTGGTCGCACCGACCAGGGTAAAGGGTGGCAGTTCCAGCTTGATCGAGCGCGCGGCAGGACCCTCGCCGATCATGATATCCAGCTGGAAGTCTTCCATCGCCGGGTAGAGGATCTCCTCCACCAGTGGGCTCAGGCGGTGGATCTCGTCGATGAAGAGCACGTCCCCCGGTTCCAGGTTGGTCATCAGCGCGGCGATGTCGCCGGCCTTTTCCAGCACCGGCCCGGAGGTGGTCTTCAGCGACACGCCCATCTCATTGGCGATAATGCAGGCCAGGGTAGTCTTGCCCAGGCCGGGGGGCCCGAAGATCAGGGTGTGATCCAGCGGCTCTTTGCGGCCGCGGGCGGCCTGCAGGAAAATGGACATCTGGTCGCGCACGGTGGGCTGGCCGACATATTCCTCCAGTGTGCGGGGACGAATGGCCCGGTCCAGCGCCTCCTCACGCTCGCTGGCCTGGGGCGCAATCAGGCGGTCGGTCTCTATCATCAGCGGCTCACCACGGCTTTCAGGGCGCGGCGGATCAGGTCCTCGCTGTCGCCGGCGCTGGCGTCATTGACCGCCGCCACCATGCGGCTGGCCTCGGCCGGCTTGTAGCCCAGCGCGATCAGCGCACCCTCGGCATCGGCCACCCGGGTGCCGGCCGGAGGCTGGCCCGCGGCGGCCGGCAGCTCGCCGTCGCCGCTCCACTGACCCAGCCAGTCTTTCAGTTTGTCGCGCATCTCCACCAGCAGCCGCTCCGCGGTCTTCTTGCCGACCCCGGGCAGCGCCACCAGCGCGGACAGGTCGTCGCGCTGCACACTGCGCGCGAACTGGGTGGAGTCCATGCCCGAGAGGATGGTCAGTGCCAGTTTGGGGCCCACACCGCTGACCTTGACCAGCTGGCGGAACAGCGCCCGGTCGCGCTCGTCGATAAAACCGTACAGCAGCTGCGCATCCTCGCGCACCACGAACTGGGTCAGCAGGGTGACCTCGGTGCCCAGCGCCGGCAACTGGAACAGCGTGCTCATCGGCACCTGGATGTCATAGCCCACGCCGCCCACCTCCACCAGAATATCCGGGGGCTGCTTGTAGACCAGAGTGCCGCGTATCCTGCCAATCATGCCTGCCTGAACCTTTGCTAACGCATCCGCCGCCGGCGCACAGAGGTGGCGCCGGCCATGTTGATCATACTTTGTTGGGTGTGGGCATGACACAGCGCGGCCGCCAGTGCGTCGGCCGCGTCCTCCGGCGGCTCCGCCGGCAGCTGCAGCAGTACCTTCACCATGTGCTGTACCTGGGCCTTGTCCGCCGCGCCGGTGCCCACCACCGACTGCTTGATCTGGCGCGCGGAGTATTCCGCCACCGCCAGCTCGCGGGCGACGCAGGCGACGATGGCTGCGCCCCGCGCCTGCCCCAGCTTGAGCGCCGAGCCGGCACTCTTGGCCATGAAGACCTGCTCGATGGCCAGCTCGCCGGGGCTGTGCAGTTCCACCAGCTCGCTGACACACTGGTAGATGATGCGCAGCCGCTCGGGCAGCAGTGCTACCGCGGGCAACCGTATCACGCCGCTGGTGACATATTCACTGCGCCCGCTGTGGTAGTGAATAATGCCAAAACCTGTCTTGCGAGATCCGGGGTCGATCCCGAGGATGACCGCCATAGATTTTTCCGCCTGCCTAGCTTGATCTGTACAAATTTACAGTATTATCGGCGCGCATCCAATCGGGATGCAGGAATTTACAGGCTGGCGAGGATGTCTTCGGGGATATCGGCGTTGGTGTAGACGTTCTGCACGTCGTCCAGGTCCTCTAGCGCATCCACCAGCCCCATGACGGTGGCGGCCGCATCGGCATCCAGCGGCACGGTGGTTTCGGCCACCATGGTGACTTCGGCATCGGCCGGCGCCAGCCCGGCGGCCTCCAGCGCGGACTTTACTGCCTCGAAGTCCTCCCAGGGCGTAGTCACGTCGATGGAGCCGTCGTCGTGGCCCTCGATGTCCTCGGCACCCGCCTCCAGCGCCAGTTCCATTACGGTCTCTTCCTCTGCCGTGCCGGGCGCGAGGCTGATCTGGCCCTTGCGGCTGAACAGGTAGGCCACGGAGCCGTCGGTACCCAGGTTGCCGCCGCGCTTGGAGAAGGCGTGGCGCACTTCGGCCACGGTGCGGTTGCGGTTGTCGGTCATCGCCTCGACCAGCACGGCGACCCCACCGGGCGCATAGCCTTCGTAGGTCAGCTCTTCCATGTTGTCGGTGTCGGTATCGCCGGCGCCGCGGGCAATCGCCCGGTCGATGGTGTCGCGGGTCATGTTGGCGCCCAGCGCCTTGTCTACCGCGGCGCGCAGCCGCGGGTTGTCCTCAGGCAGCGGCCCGCCCTGCCGGGCGGCGATCACCAGCTCGCGTATAAGCTTGGTGAACATCTTGCCGCGGCGGGCGTCCTGGGCGGCTTTGCGGTGCTTGATGTTGGCCCATTTGCTGTGACCTGCCATGGGTTGCCTCTCCTTTCTTAGCTTCCTTATACCGAATTGCACCTGTTTTGGGAGTTGGGTGCCTGTAAACCGGTCGCTACTTCCGGAGAGTGCTTTCGAGACACGCCGTAGACCCATCCATGGGGGCTCGGATGCGACATCCATGTCGCATACGGTCTCGAAAGCACTCTCCGGAAGTAGCGACCTTACATCGAGCCAGCACCCAAGTAAGTAGCGCTCTGCTTATATATCTGATACCTGCTCGTGCTGTCTTTACTCGCCTACTCGCCAGCGGCGGGCACGGTGGTCTCGCGCAGTTGGCGCAGGCGGATATTCAGGTCCCGCAACTGCTGCTCACTGACCTCGCCGGGGGCATCGGTGAGCACACAGTGGGCGGTCTGGGTCTTGGGAAAGGCCATCACGTCGCGGATGGACTGGGAGCCGGTCATCAGCATCACCAGCCGGTCCAGGCCGAAGGCCAGACCGCCGTGTGGCGGGGCGCCGTATTGCAGTGCCTGCAGCAGGAAACCGAATTTCTGCTCGGCTTCGGTCTCGCCGATGTCGAGGATGCGAAATACAGCCTCCTGCATCTCGCGCTGGTGAATGCGGATGCTGCCGCCGCCCAGCTCGGTGCCGTTGAGTACCATGTCATAGGCCCGCGACAGCGCGGTGGCGGGGTTGGCTGCGAGCTCTTCCGGGTTGCAGGCCGGGGCGGTGAAGGGATGGTGCAGCGGCGTGAGGCCACCGTTGCCGTTGTCCTCGAACATCGGGAAATCCACTACCCACAGCGGCGCCCAGCCGGCGCGCAGCAGGCCCTGGTCCTGCGCCACTTTCAGGCGCAGCGCGCCGAGGGATTCGTTGACCACGGCGCGCCGGTCGGCGCCGAAGAAGATGATGTCGCCGTCGGCGGCCTGCAGGCGCTGCATCATCTGCTGCACTACGTCCTCGGGCATGAACTTGAGGATCGGCGACTGCAGGCCCTCGACGCCGGCCGCCAGGTCGTTGACCTTGATCCAGGCCAGGCCGCGGGCGCCGTAGATGGACACGAAGCGGGTGTAGTCGTCGATTTCCTTGCGGCTGATACCGGCGCCGCCCGGCACTTTCAGTGCCGCGACCCGGCCATCGGGGTCGTCGGCGGGGCCGCGGAATACTTTGAAGTCCACCTGTTGCATCAGGTCGTCTATGCTGACCAGTTCCATCGCCACCCGCAGGTCGGGCTTGTCGGAGCCGTAGCGCTCCATCGCCTCGGCCCAGGTCATGCGCGGGAATTCGCCCAGCTCCACCTGCAGCACTTCGGTGAACAGCTCGCGTATCATGCGCTCGGTCAGCGCCATGATTTCCTGCTCGTCGAGAAAGGAGGTCTCGATATCGATCTGGGTGAACTCGGGCTGGCGATCGGCGCGCAGGTCCTCGTCGCGAAAGCACTTGGCGATCTGGTAGTAGCGGTCGAAGCCGGACACCATCAGCAATTGCTTGAACAGCTGGGGCGATTGCGGCAGCGCGAAGAAGTGCCCCGGATGGGTGCGGCTGGGCACCAGATAATCCCGAGCACCTTCGGGGGTGGCGCGGGTCAAGATCGGGGTTTCGATGTCGAGGAAGCCCTCGCGGTCGAGAAAATTGCGCACTGCGCTGGTGATCCTGGCCCGCAGGATCAAACGGTTCTGCATCTCGGGGCGGCGCAGGTCCATGTAGCGGTACTGCAGCCGCACGTCCTCACCGACATTGGTGTACTCGTCCAGCTGGAAGGGCGGGGTGGCGGCCACGTTCAGGATTTCCAGCTCCTTGCCCAGCACCTCGATGGCGCCGGTGGCCATGGCCGCATTGACTGTGCTTTCGCTGCGGGCACGCACCCGGCCGCGCACCTGCAGCACGTACTCGCTGCGAACCCGGTCGGCGCGCTGGAAATGCTCTTCGGTGTCCGGGTCGAACACCACCTGGACGATACCCGCCCGGTCGCGCAAATCGAGGAAAATGACACCGCCATGGTCGCGACGACGGTCAACCCAGCCGCAGAGGGTCACGGTTTCATCGATATCGGCTGTGCCAAGGGCGCCGCAATAATGACTGCGCATAATTCTGGTTCCGTCGGTTAAGGATGAGGCCCGGGGCAGGCCGGGGCTTTCAGCCGGCGCCGGCGGCCTCGCCACCCTTGGTGGCAGTCCCGCCAGCCTTGGGAGCGGGCGCGGGGCTGCTGTCACCGGTGCTGGCGGCAGTCTTGTCGCCGGTCGGCTTGCTGCCACTATCGTCCGCGCCGGCGGCCAGGTTCTTCTTGCCTCCGGTCTTGAAGTCGGTTTCGTACCAGCCACCGCCCTTGAGACGGAAGGCCGCCGCCGACACCTTTTTCTTCAGCTGTGCCGCACCGCAGGCGGGACAATCCACCAGCGGGGCGTCACTGAGCTTTTGCAGGGCCTCGTGGAGGTGACCACAAGCTTGACACTGATACTCGTATATCGGCATGGGATTCGCTCGCCAGTAATCAAAACGCGGACAAAAAAGTGAGGCGCGGATTCTACCCCAAGCGGAAGTTCAGGCCAAGACAGTTCGCAGCGATGATATTGCGGGGAGGCGTGCCCCTGCACCCGGAGGTGCTGAGGCGGAAGGGATTGCAGTCCCGCCCGCGTCTGCCGACGGGAAACACCGCCGGCGGTCAGGCCAGGGCGAAGTCCTTCATTTTCTTCAGCGGGCGCACCTTCACGGCAACACTGGCCGGCTTGGCCTTGAAGGTGGTCTGTTCGCCGGTGAACGGGTTGATACCCTTGCGTGCCTTTTTGGCGGGCTTTTTCACCGTGGTGATTTTCATCAGGCCCGGCAGGGTGAATTCGCCCACGCCGCGCTTCTTGATGCTGCGCTCGATCAACGATTCGAGTTCAGTCATCACGTCCCCGACCTGCTTCTTGGTCAGACCGGTATTCTCGGAGATCGAGGATACGATCTGGGTCTTGGTCATCTTGTCCTTGACCGGGGCTGCGGATTTTTTGGCCGGAGCGGCCTTCTTTGCCGGAGCCGCTTTCCTTACCGCCTTCTTGGCGGGCGCCTTTTTCGCTGCTGCTTTCTTGATAGCCATAGTCTTCTTCACCCTTCCTTCGCTGTTAAATGGGACATGCGTCCGAGCCAGATCGTTCACCTTCGCCGCTGCGAAAGCCATCCCGCACCCAAGCTCCTGCGCAGATATAAAACATGAGACCCTGTATTACAAGTGTTTTAGGGGTGCGCGGAGCAAAAAGACCCTGTTTTCGTCGTATTTTGCGAATCTTCGCACAGCGCTCTGCCTTCAACGCCTGCAATGAGCCCTGCGCATGCTGTACCGCGCCACGGTTCGGACGTAAACTAGGCACCCCTTCATACAGCCAATAGCGGGCCCGTTTCGATGCGCACCAGCCAGTACCTTCTCACCACCCAGAAAGAGACCCCGGCTGATGCGGAAGTCATCAGTCATCAGTTGATGCTGCGCGCCGGACTGGTGCGCAAACTCGCGGCCGGATTCTACAGTTGGCTGCCATTGGGGCTGCGGGTATTGCGCAAGGTCGAGCAGGTGGTGCGCGAGGAAATGGACGCCACTGGCGCGATCGAGATCAGCATGCCGGTAATGCAGCCCGCCGAACTGTGGCAGGAGTCCGGACGCTGGGAGCAGTACGGACCTGAACTGTTCCGCATCAAGGACCGCCAACAGCGGGAATTCTGCCTCGGTCCCACCCATGAAGAGGTGGTCACGGACCTGGTGCGGCAGGAACTGAAAAGTTACAAGCAATTGCCACTGAACCTGTACCAGATCCAGACCAAGATGCGCGACGAGATCCGGCCGCGCTTCGGCATCATGCGGGGGCGGGAATTCCTGATGAAGGATGCCTATTCCTTTCACATCGACCAGCCGTCGCTGGACGCCACTTATCGGGACATGCACCGCGCCTACAGCAATATTCTCACCCGCCTGGGTCTGGCCTTTCGCCCGGTGATCGCCGACACCGGCAGCATCGGCGGCAGCACCTCCCACGAGTTCCAGGTGCTGGCCGATTCAGGCGAGGATGAAATCGCCTTCAGTGACAGCAGCGACTACGCGGCCAATGTGGAAATGGCAGAGGCGCTGGCGCTGGCTGGCGAGCGCCCCGCTCCCCGCGAGCCGCTGACCGAGATTGCAACCCCGGGGGTCAGGACCATCGACGACCTCGCACAGGCACTGGCGATCGAGCCTGCGCTCACGGTCAAGACATTGCTGGTCGGCGGCAGCAAGCCCGGCAGTCTGGTGGCCCTGGTACTGCGCGGTGATCACCAGCTCAACCCGCTGAAGGCGGAAAAGCTCGAAGGGATCGCAAGCCCACTGACGATGGCGAGCGAAGAGCAGGTACGGGCCGCCTGCGGTGCCGGCTTTGGATCGCTGGGGCCGGTGGGGCTGGAGCTGCCGGTGATCGTCGATCGCAGCGCTGCCTGCCTGGCCGACTTTGTCTGTGGCGCCAACCGCGATGAGCTGCACTACACCGGCGTCAACTGGGAGCGCGATTGCTCGCCGCAAAGGATCGAGGACCTGCGCAAGGTGGTACAGGGCGATCCCAGCCCGGATGGCCAGGGCCGGCTGCAGATCAAACGCGGCATCGAAGTGGGTCATATTTTCCAGCTGGGCCGCAAATACAGCGAGGCAATGCAGGCCCGCGTGCTGGACGAGCAGGGCAGGAATGTGACAATGACCATGGGCTGTTACGGCATCGGCGTGAGCCGGATCGTCGCCGCGGCCATCGAGCAGAACCACGATGAGCGCGGCATTGTCTGGCCGGCTGCAATGGCGCCCTTCCAGCTCGCCATCGTCCCGCTCAACATGCAGAAGTCGGCGGCGGTGGCGGAGTGCGCCGAAGCGCTGTATACCCAGTTCCGCGCTGCCGGCATCGAGGTGCTGCTGGATGACCGTAATGAACGTCCCGGGGTCAAGTTTGCCGACATGGAGCTGATCGGCATCCCCCACCGGCTGGTGATCGGTGACCGCGCCCTGGAAGAAGGCAAGGTCGAATACAAGGGGCGCCGGGACAGCGAGTCCTGCCTGATCGCCAGGGATGACAGTGTGGCCACGCTGCTGGAACGCCTGCGCGGCTGACCGGCGTGCCGCGTACCCGGCTGCGGACACTGCTGGCGGCACTGCTGCTGGTCTGCGCTGTGCCCCAGCTCCAGGCCCAGCCGGCGGACGCGGCCGAACGGGCCGCGCTGCGGGACTTCCTCGACCAGACCATCAACAGTGCCGACAGCTTTGAGGACCGCTACGATGCCGAGGTCTGGCTGGTGGACATGTCCGCGCGGCTGCAGCGCTTCGTCAAGGACCCGGCTGCACGCCTGGAGCTGTTGCGGCAAATCCATTCGGCGGCGCAGCGGGCCGGCCTTGCGCCGGAACTGGTACTGGCGGTGATCGAAGTCGAGAGTCACTTCGACCGCTTTGCGATCTCCTCAGCAGGCGCGCAGGGGATGATGCAGGTGATGCCATTCTGGAAGAATGAAATCGGCCGCAGCGACGACAACCTGACCCGCAATCGCACCAATCTGGAGTACGGCTGCCGCATCCTGCAGTTCTACCTGCAGCGCGAGGACGGCGATCTGCACCGGGCCCTTGCAGCCTACAATGGCAGCTCGGGCAGCCGGCGCTACAGCGACAAGGTGTACCGGGCCTGGGCGCGCCACTGGCGCACTTCGCCGCTGGCCTGGTAGCGGGATTTGACAAGCCCCCGAGCCTGCCCAATATGGACAATCGGGGAAAGGGCTGGCTGCTTAGCATCATGACTGATATCAATCAGCTGAGTAAATGGAACAGGGATATCTCGCGTGCCATCGCCAGTCTGGGCTCGGATGAATTTTTCCCCCGCCTGATCGAGGCCATCCAGGGCCAGGTACCCTTCGACTATCCGCAGGTCTGGCTCTATCACCGCGATCTTCCGCCGCAAGTGCTCTACCACCAGGTGCCCAGCTCCGCCATCGCCTCGCAGATCGACACCTATCTCGACGGGCCATATCGGGAGGATCCCTTCTACCAGGCCTCGATGAACCAGCCCCGCTCCAAGTTCTACCGCCTCTCGCGCATCACCGCCGGCAAATTGCGGGAATCCGACTACTATCGCGAATACTACGCCGACACCGGCACCGTGGACGAGGCCATCTACCTGGCCAAGCTGCGGGCCGGCAATGTCATCAACCTGTGCATGATGCGCCTGCCCCGCCACGGGGAGTTTAGCGAGCAGGAATACCAGACGCTGTACCTGCTGGCGGAGCCGGTGTCGGAGCTGCTCAAGTCCCACAGTGAACACGACGACTTCGCCGTCACCCACCTAATCCAGCCGGGCATCAACCACCAGATCGACCTCGCCTTTCGCACCTTCGGCGCCTCGCTGCTGTCACCGCGGGAGAAGGATGTGCTGGAACTGATGCTGCGGGGCTACGGCACCGACATCTCGGGCGAGCGCCTGGGTATCGCGCTGGAAACAGTGCGCCGGCACCGCAAAAGCATCTACCGCAAGCTCGACGTCAACTCCCAGACCGACCTGTTTTCGCTGTTTATCAATTCCCTCACCTGCCTGGGTGAGGCCGCTGGCAAGGACCCGCTGCAAGTGTATATGTCGCCCCGCTGAATGCGTCAGTCAACTGCCCCAACTGGGTCATTGAGCCCGTCAGGTGAAATCTGGATAGTGCAGCCTTCCGGCGAATGCTCACGGTGTCCCAATGTCCCTTGAAGCCGACTGGTTCCTGAGGGCTCACCCAGAAATCACTACCGTTGAAGCCTTGCTTCCCGATTGCAATGGCATCATGCGCGGCAAGTGGCTGCCGCGACACAAACTGGCCAGGATCTTCGATGGCGAAATAAAGCTGCCAAAGACCGCTCTCAGTCTCGATATCTGGGGCCGGGATGTGGAGGAACTGGTGTTCGCCTCGGGTGACGCCGACGGCATCTGCCGGCCGGTGGAAGGCTCACTGCTGCCCACGCCCTGGTCGCCCGGCAGCCAACACGGCCAGGTCATGCTGTCGATGTTCGATGCCGATGGCACACCCTACATGGGCGACCCCCGGCATGTACTGAAACAGGTGGTGTCCCGCTTCCAGGAGGCCGGCTGGACGCCGGTGATCGCGGCGGAGCTGGAGTTCAGCCTGGTGCACTGGGACCACACCCTGCCCCGCCACACCTGTCCCTCTCCAGCCGGCAGCCAGCCGGTGGGCGGCAATATGTATGGTCTGGACGCCCTCCACCAACACCAGCAAATGATGGAAGACCTGCGCCTGGCCTCTGAGCTGCAGGACCTGCCCTTTGACGGTGTGGTCAAGGAGTCGGCGCCCTCCCAGTACGAGATCAATATGCAGCACGTCGCCAACCCTGTGCTGGCGGCGAAGCAGATCCTGATGATGAAGCACCTGATCAAGGGTGTGGCCCGCAAGCACGGCCTGGTGGCCAGCTTCATGCCCAAGCCCTTCGAGGACGTGGCCGGCAACGGCATGCATATTCACTGCAGCGTCCTGGACCAGCACGGCATCAACGTCTTCGATGACGGCACCGAGAGTGGCACCACGCTGCTGCACCAGGCCATTGCCGGCTGCCTGCAGCACATGGCGGACTCGATGATCATCCTGGCGCCCGGTTTCAACAGCTATCGCCGCTTCCAGCCCGGTAGCCATGCTCCCACCTTCCCCAGCTGGGGCTACGAAAATCGCACCGTCGCAGTGCGGGTACCGGCGGGCTCTCATGCCGCCCGGCGGCTGGAACACCGGGTAGCGGGAGCCGACAGCAACCCCTATCTGCTCATTGCGGTCATCCTGGCGGCGATGCTGGATGGCATCGAGCAGCAGGCCTCCCCCGGCAAAGCTGTGCGGGGTGACGGCTACGCCCAGAAGAGCGGCTCGCTGCCCGCTTACATGCACGAGGCGCTGCAGCTGTTCCGCAAATCCGACTTTATCCACGGCGCCCTGGGCGGGGAGCTGCAACGCATCTTCACCCTCACCAAGGAACAGGAAGCGGCGGAGTTCCGCCACCGTATTTCCCTGCTGGAGTACCAGTCCTACCTGGAACGCATTTGATCGGCTCCCGGCGGGGAACGGAATGCCGAAAGCGTGATCCAATCCTCCCGAAAGCACTGGCACTTGTACCTCACTAATGCTAAAACTTGCCCTCCAATCCTGAAGTCACCCTGTATGCCGCCATCCATCAGTCTCCAGCGCTGCCTGCTCCTGCCCGGCCTTGCCGCCCTGTGCCTGTTGCAGGTCGCCATGGGGCGCGCGGATGTGCCCACTACCGACAGCTGTGCGTCCGGGCTGGGTGCCGCGACCATCGTCGAGGGACAGCCGCTGGCCGGCGAACTGCAGGTGATCAGTTGGAATATCCAGAAAGCCGGCAATGCTGGCTGGGCCGGGGATCTCCAGCGGCTGGCGCCCGGGGCCCAACTCGCCTTCATCCAGGAGGCCTCGATGCAGGCAGCCATCGCCGATGCACTGCCAGCGACCTCACATCAGTCCTTCGCCGAGGGCTATCGCCGCGGCGCGCTGGTCACCGGCGTCATGACCCTGAGCCGCGCCAAGGCCAGCCTGGAGTGCGACCTGACCACGCAGGAGCCCTGGCTGCGCACCCCCAAGGCGACCGTCGTCACCGAGTTTCCGCTGGCCGGGCGCGAGGAGCGCCTGTTGACTGTCAATATCCACGCCGTCAATTTTACCCTGGGGCTGGAACACTACAGGGCCCAGCTGGCGGCGCTGGATGAGGTGCTGCAACAACATCGCGGACCGGTGCTGATTGCCGGCGACCTCAATACCTGGAGCGGCGACCGCCTCGCCACGGTCACCGCCTTCATGGACCGCCATGGCCTGAAGCCCGTGACCTTCGCGCCAGACCTGCGCAGCCGGGTATTTGGCCAGGCCCTGGATCACATTTTCATTCGTGGTCTGGAGGCCGGCGCGGCCAGCGTGGTCGAAGTGGACAGCTCTGACCATAATCCGCTGCTGGTCAGCCTTAGCATCCCCCCGACGCGACTTTCCGCCCCCGAAACGCTACTATCGGCATTCTGATTGCCGATCCAACGGAGCCCTCCCACCCGATGACACGCTCTTCCGCGAAACCACCTTTGATTCCGGTCAATGTGGTCATTTTTGCCGGCCTGCCGCTGGCTGCCCTGATCCTGGTCCCGCTGTGGGGCCTGCAACACGGCTACGACAGCTTCCAGTGGCTGTGGGCGGTGGCCTTCCTGTACCTGAATGGCCTTTCCATCACTGGCGGCTATCACCGCCTGTGGGCGCACAAAGCCTATGAAGCCCACCCCGTGCTGAAGTGCTTCTTCGCCTTCTGGGGGCGGGCGCACTGCAGAACAGCATCCTGTGCTGGGCCTCGGACCACCGCCGCCACCACCGTCATGTAGACGACGACGAGCGCGACCCCTATTCCGCCGGGCTGGGCCTGTGGTTCAGCCATGTGGGCTGGATGCTGCGGGACTACCCCAGCGGCAAGCCGGATTTCAGCAACGCCCGCGACCTGCAGCGGGATCCGGTAGTGATGTGGCAGCACCGGCACTTCCTCGCGCTGACCGTCTTCATGAACGTGGGCCTGCCCCTGCTGCTGGGAATCTGGCACGGCGACATCATCGGCACGCTGCTGCTGGTCGGACTGCTGCGCCTGGTGATCAATCACCACGTCACCTTTTTCATCAATTCCCTGGCTCACTACTGGGGCTCCCGGCCCTATACCGAAGCCAACAGTGCCCGCGACAACGGCCTGCTGGCCTTTCTCACCTACGGCGAGGGCTACCACAACTACCACCATATCTTCCAGAGCGACTACCGCAACGGCGTTCGCTGGTGGCAGTGGGACCCGACCAAGTGGATGATCCGGCTCTGCGCCTGGCTGGGTCTGGCCCGCAATCTCAACCGTACGCCGGGCTTCAGAATCCAGCGCGCCATTCTCGACACCCAGTTCATGCGGGTGAGAAGGGAACTGGAACACAACCCCGGAGCCGAGACGCTGCGCGAGCATCTGGAGCGCGAATACCAGCTGTTTACTGAATCGGTCAACCACTGGCGCGCGCTGCAGACCAAGCGCTATGAACGCAAGGTCGCGGAAATAGAAGATGCCCTGGTCAGCCGGCGGATGCGGCTGCTGGAAAAATGGGAGCGTGCCGCGCTGCGCAGCCGCCTGCGCGAGCTGGAGTATTCACTGAAGATGCAGCGGGCGCGCCTGGGCCTGCTGTTACAGCAACTGCAGACCCAGACCCAGATGAGCGCCCACTGACGAGTATTCACCATGGCCACCACCGTTCATGACTTCGCCTGCAAGACGCCCGGGGGCCAGGAACAGCCCCTGGACCAGTATCGCGGCAAGGTGCTGCTGGTGGTCAACACCGCCTCCAAGTGCGGTTTCACCCCACAGTTCGAGGGGCTGGAGGCGTTGTATCAAAAGTACAACAGCCGCGGCTTCCAGATCCTGGGCTTTCCCTGCAACCAGTTCGGCAAGCAGGATCCGGGCAGCAACGAGGAAATCATGGAGTTCTGCCAGCTCAACTATGGGGTCAGCTTCCCGATGTTCGGCAAGATCGAAGTCAACGGCAGTAACGCCGAGCCGCTGTTCAGGCATCTGAAAAAGGCCGCACCGGGGGCGCTCGGGCTGGAGGGCATCAAGTGGAACTTCACAAAGTTCCTGGTCAACGGCGAGGGCGAGGTCGTCAAGCGCTATGCGCCGACCACCAAGCCGGAGGCTATCGCCGCGGATATCGAGGCCCAGTTGGGCTAGTACTTATCTTAGCCATTGGGTGCCTTTAATCCGGTCGCCACTTCCGGAGAGTGCTTTCGAGACACGCCGTGAACCCTTCCATGGGGGCTCGGATGCAGCGTCCCTGCTGCATACGGTCTCGAAAGCACTCCCCGGAAGTAGCGCCCTCACATCGAGCCAGGCCTTAAGATCGAGCCGGGCCTTAAGCAGGTGCCATTTGGGCTAGTATTAGTGCTCCCGGGTGGCCCGGAACTGGATATCGGGCCAGCGCTCTTCCATCACCGCCAGGTTGACCCGGGTCGGCGCCAGGTAGGTCAGGTGGCCGCCGCCGTCGATCGACAACTGGTCCGCCGCTTTCTTGCGGAATTCCTCCAGTTTGCGGGCATCCTCACAATACACCCAGCGTGCGGTGTAGACGTTCACCGGTTCGTACAGGGCCTCCACCTTGTACTCGTCGGCCAGCCGGTAGGTCACCACGTCGAACTGCAGCTGGCCCACTGCACCCACCACCAGGTCGGATGAATTCAACGGCGCGAACACCTGAGTGGAGCCTTCCTCCGACAACTGCTGCAGGCCCTTCTGCAACTGCTTGGATTTCATCGGATCGCGCAGCCGGATGCGGCGGAACAGCTCCGGCGCGAAATGGGGAATGCCGGTAAACTGCAGTGCCTCGCCCTCGGTGAAGGTGTCGCCGATCTGGATGGTACCGTGGTTGTGCAGGCCGATGATATCACCGGCAACCGCTTCCTCCACCAGCACCCGCTCGCCGGCCTTGAAGGTGACCGCATCGGCGATGCGCACCTCCTTGCCCAGGCGCACGTGGCGCATTTTCATGCCCTTGTCATACTGCCCGGAGCAGATCCGCAGGAAGGCGATGCGGTCCCGGTGGCGCGGGTCCATGTTGGCCTGGATCTTGAAGACGAAGCCGCTGAAGGCGGGCTCGGCAGCACTGACATCGCGCTGTTCCGCCTCGCGCCCCAACGGCGGCGGCGCCCACTGGACAAAGTCGTCCAGCATCTCGCGCACCCCGAAGTTGCCCAGTGCGGTGCCAAAGAATACCGGGCTCAGCTTGCCGGCGAGAAAGGCATCCGTATCGAACTGGTGGCTGGCGCCGCGCACCAGCTCGACCTCCTCCAGGAAGTCATCGTAGTCGTCCCCCAGCAGCGCGCGGGCCGCATCGCTGGCCAGCCCCTCAATGCGCCGGTCATCGGCCAGCACTGCTCCCATGCCCGGTGTGTACTGGTGGATCACATCGGTGTAGAGGTTGTAGACGCCCTTGAAATCACGCCCCATATCAATGGGCCAGTTGATCGGTGCACCCTGGATGGCCAGCACCTGCTCGATCTCGTCCAGCAGCTCGATGGGATCGCGGATGTCGCGGTCCATTTTGTTGACGAAGCTGAAGATCGGGGTATCGCGCAGGCGGCAGACATTCATCAGCTTGATCGTGCGCTCTTCCACCCCTTTGGCGCCGTCTATCACCATCAGCGCCGAGTCCACCGCGGTCAGAGTGCGGTAGGTGTCTTCGGAGAAGTCCTCGTGGCCCGGGGTATCCAGCAGATTGACAACGCGGCCGCGATAGGGGAACTGCATTACCGACGACGTGACCGAAATGCCGCGCTCCTGCTCCATGGTCATCCAGTCCGAGGTGGCATGGGGGCCGCGCTTGCCCTTGACACTGCCGGCCACCTGGATGGCATTGCCCAGCAGCAGCAGTTTCTCGGTGATGGTGGTCTTGCCCGCGTCGGGGTGGGAAATAATGGCAAAAGTGCGTCGCGCGGCGATGGCTTTGCTCAGCTCTGGCATGATCTGGCTCACTGGAAAAAAGGCGAAATTATACGCTGTTTGGTCTGCATGCGCAGTTTTCCCGGCGTTGCCGTGCTTTATACTGAACCAAACCTCCCGGCCGCAGTCTATCGGGCAAGATTCTGCATGCCACGCCCTGTGCAAGAAGATGGCGTATAATGCCGGCCCCGTTTAGCCGGGTACCGCTGTAGCCAATTATATGGAAATCATGAAGAAGATCCTGCTCCCGGCGATCGCAGTCGCCATCGTCGTCGCCCTGGCATGGCCCAAGTTGGCCCCCATGTTCGGCGACGCCGAGGTCTCGACCCAGCCACAGAGCCGGCCGGCACCCGCGGTGCGCACCATGCGGCTGCAACCGCAGCCCTTTGAAAGCAAGCTGACCTTCAACGGCAGCCTGGTGGCCGACAAGTCGATCGATATCCGCAGTGAACTGCGGGGCAAGGTCGAGGCCATCCATTTCCGCGATGGCCAGGATGTCGAGCAGGGCGAGCTGATCGTGGTCATCGAGGCCGGCGAGACCGCCGCCGAACTGCGCTCCCTGCAGGAGCAGCTGGCCCTCGCCACCACCACTGCCAGGCGCCTCGACAATCTGTTCGAAAGCGGTTCGGTCAACGCCAGCGATCGCGACGATGCGCTCAGCCGGCGCGCGGTACTGGAGGCCGAAGTGGAACGGTTGCAGGTGCGGCTGGCGAAAACCCGGATCCATGCACCCTTTGCCGGCACCCTGGGCCTGCGCCAGATCAGCCCGGGCGACCTGATCGAGCCCGACACCTTGATCACCACCCTGCAGACCGTGACCGAGCTCAACGTCGACTTCAGCGTACCCGAACGCTATCGCGCCCTGATTGAACCCGGAGCCACCCTGTCGCTGTGGGTCGCGGGGCACAACGAGCCCTTCTCGGCCACTGTCAGCGCCATCGACCCCCGCGTTGATGTCAGTACCCGCACACTGATGGTGCGGGCCACTGTCGCCAATCCGGAGCGCAAGCTGCTGCCCGGCAATTACGCCCGGGTAGAACTGGTCAGCCGCGATGAAACCGCGCTGCTGGTACCCAGCATCGCCATCCTGCAGAGCCTTGAGGCGGTGTCGGTGTTTACCGTCGAGGACGGCATCGCGGTGCGCCGCGAGGTCGAAACCGGATACCGCGACAACGATCAGGTGCTGATCCTGCGTGGCCTGGAGCCCGGCTCCGAGATCATCACCTCCGGCATCCAGAGCGTGCGCGAAGGCCAGCCGGTCACAGTGCGAAGCCCCCTGGACCTGGGCTGATGCGCCTGCATGAACTGAGCATACAGCGCCCCGTACTGGCGGTGGTGATGTCCATCATCATCGTGGTGTTTGGCGCCATCGGCATGCGCGAGCTGGGGGTGCGGGAATTTCCGCTGGCGGAGCGGCCCATCATCGCGGTCCAGGCAGCTTATCCCGGCGCCAACGCCAGCGTGATCGAAAACCAGATCACCGAGAACCTGGAAGAGGAGATCAATACCGTCCCGGGCATCCGCACGATGCGTGCGATAAGCCGCGAAGGACGCAGCACGGTCACCGTGGAGTTCGAGCTGGACGACGACCTGGATCGCGCCGCCAACGACGTTCGCGACCGGGTGGGGTCTGCCATCCGCCGCCTGCCCAACGACGCGGAAGCGCCCACTGTCTCCAAGGCGGACGCCGACGGCGACCCCATCATCTTCCTCAGCGTGCGCAGCGACCAGCGCAACCTGATGGAGCTCAGCGCACTGGTGGACAACCTGTTCAAGAACCGCTTCGAGACGATCACCGGCGTCGGCCAGGTCGATATCTGGGGCTACAAGGAATACTCGATGCGTCTGTGGCTGAACCCGGACGCGCTGGCGGCCCACGGGCTGACCGCGATCGACGTGCGCGACGCCTTCCAGGCGGCCAATGTGGAGTTGCCCACCGGCCGCCTGGAAGGCCGTACCATAGATCTCAACATCCGCACCCTGAGCCGGCTGGGCGACACGCTGGAAGAGTTCAATGACCGGGTCATCAAGCGCGAAGATGGCCGCACCGTACGCTTTCGCGACGTCGGCTATGCCGAGATCAGCCCGCTCAATGAACGTACCATCCTGAGACTGAACGGCGTCACCATGGTCGGCGTGGTGCTGCGGCCGCAGAGCGGCGCCAACGAAATCGCCATTGCCGACGAATTCTATCGCCGGCTGGAGCAGATCAAGCACGACCTGCCGGACGACGTCAATGTGATCGTGGGCTTTGATGACAGCCAGTTTATCCGCGCCAGCATCCGCGAAGTCATCCAGACCCTGGTGCTGGCCCTGCTGCTGGTCTGCGCCACAATCTATGCCTTCCTGCGGGAGTGGCGCACCACTATCATCCCGATTCTGACCATTCCCATCGCCCTCACCGGCACCTTCTTTGTACTGTACCTGGCCGGATTCTCCATCAATGTCCTGACCCTGCTGGGCATGGTGCTCGCCATCGGCCTGGTGGTGGACGATGCCATTGTGGTGGTGGAAAACATCTACAAGCGCATCGAGAAAGGCGAGGCGCCCGCGGTGGCGGGTGCCGAAGGGGTAAGGGAGATCTTCTTCGCAGTGATCGCCACCACACTGGCGCTGACCGCTGTGTTCGCGCCGCTGATCTTCCTCGGCGGCCTCACCGGCGTGCTGTTCCGCGAATTCGGGGTCACCCTGGCGGCGGCCGTGGTGATCTCGTCCTTCGTTGCCCTCACGCTGGCACCGATGCTGTGCGCCCGCTTTCTGAAAAACCGGGCCCGGCATCCGGCGCTGTACCGTCGCACCGAACCTTTCTTTGTCCGCCTCTCGCAGGGCTACCGCGACTCCCTGCGCGGCTTCCTGCGTCACGCCAGCTGGGCTCCGCTGATCCTGCTCACCTGCCTGGTGCTGCTGATCACCATCTACCGCAGCCTCCCCGAGGAACTGGCCCCGCTGGAGGATCGCAGCATGCTGGTGGTGCAGGCCAAGGGACCTCAAGGCGCGGGCTTCGATTACATGTACGAGGTGATGACCGAGTATGACCGCCTGGTGCACTCTACCCTCGGCGATGAGGTGGCCGCAGTGATGACCGTGACCTCCCCCGGCTTTGGCGCTTCCACCACCACCAATACCGGCTTTTCCCGGGTTATGCTGGCAAGCCCCGACCAGCGTGACAGAAGCCAACAGGAGATTGCCGATGAACTTGCCAGGGTCACCGCCGGCGTGTCGGGCGCGGAAATCTTCGTGCGCCAGATGGATACCATCAACGTGGGTGGACGCGGGCTGCCGGTGCAATTCGTGGTGCAGAATACCGACCTGGAAAAAGTGCGGGAAATCATCCCCCGCTTCCTTGAACGGGCGCGCCAGCACCCGGCATTCAGCTTCGTCGATGTCGATCTGGTATTCAACCAGCCCGAACTGGTGCTGGATATAGACCGGGACCGGGCCGATGCCCTGGGTGTCAGTGCGCGTGAGATCACCGACGTGGTGCAGGCCTCCTTCAGCGGCCAGCGCTTTGGTTATTTTCTGCGCGAGGGTGAGCAGTACGAGATCATCGGCCAGATGCTGCGCGAAGGCCGCGACGATCCTGGCGACCTGTCGCGCCTGCAGGTACGCGCGGCCGACGGCAGCCTGATCCCCATCGACAACCTGGTCACGATGCGCGAGGAAAGCTCCGCACCGGTGCTGTACCGCTTCAACCGCTTCACCGCGGCGACCTTTTCCGCCAACCTGGCCGAGGGCTATGCGCTGGGCGACGGCATTCGCGCCATGCGCGAAGTGGCCGCGGAACTGCTGGACGATTCCTACGCCACTGAACTGGCGGGGCAGTCACGGGAGTTCGACGAGACCGGCAGCAGCCTGGCCTTTGTCTTCGTGCTCGCACTGTTGCTGATCTACCTGGTGCTGGCGGCGCAGTTCGAGAGCTTCCGCGATCCGCTGGCCATCATGCTGACGGTGCCGATGGCTATTACCGGAGGGCTGATCTCGCTGTGGTACTTCGGCCAGACCCTGAACATCTTCTCCCAGATCGGCCTGATCATGCTGATTGGTCTGGTTACCAAAAATGGCATCCTGATCGTTGAATTTGCGAACCAGCGCCGGGAGGCGGGTCTCAGCGTGGCCGAAGCGGTAGAGGAAGCCGCGGCGGCCCGCTTCCGGCCCATCCTGATGACCACGCTCTCCACTGTACTGGGCACCCTGCCCATCGCGCTGGCCCTGGGGGCCGGATCCCAGAGCCGGATACCACTGGGCGTCGCGGTGATCGGCGGCATGCTGCTGGGCTCGCTACTGTCCCTGTACGTGGTGCCGGCGGCCTATCGGGTGCTGGCGCGCAAGGACGCCCCGCCAGTGACCGGCACCAGCGGCGAGCCGGGTCCACTGGCGGAACTGCCGGAGCCGCAGCATTGATTCAGGCCAGCTCACCGGCCATGCCCAGCGTCACCAACACGGCAAACCCCAGCGCCACGCTGAGCACTGACAGCAGCGTGGTCAGCACGATAATATTGGCCGCCAGTACCCCGTCACCGCGCAGGGCGACCACCATCACGTAGCTGGCCGCTGCCACCGGCGCACTGATCAGCAGGAACAATACCCCCAGGGGCTCACCGTTCACGCCCATCGCCAGCGCCACCAGCAGCGTCAGCAGCGGCCCCACGCACAGGCGCCAGGCCGTCGCTTCCCAGGTCACGGTGCTGGCCCTCATCAGCGAGCGCAGCCGCATCGCGGCGCCGATGCTGACCAGGATCAGCGGCAGGAAGAATACAGACAATCCCGTGGCCGCCGTCGCAGTCCAGGACGGCAGCGACCAATCCAGCAGGCTCACGCAAGCACCCGCGCCAATACCCAGCAACAGTGGGTTCCTGATCAGGGCCAGCAACAGTCCGCTGAACGAACGACTGCTGCCGAGAGTGGTCTGCAACACCCATACCGCCAGTACATTGTAAAGGGTGGTCAGCACCGCCACCGGCAACACCGCCAGGGCCAGGCCGCGCTCACCGTAGGCGGCGTGGCACAGCGAAATCCCGATGATGGCCAGGTTGGAACGGAACGTGGCCTGCACGAAGACGCCCAGCACCGGTTGCGGGAACCCGCGCCAGCGGGCATATATCCACCCCAGCACCAGCGTCAGCAGCGTTGCCACCACGCCGGCCAGCAGGTAGGTGGCGCTGCCGATGGTAGCAAAATCCAGCCCGGCCGCGCTGATGCACAGCAGCAGCGGCAGGCCGACATTGAATGCAAGCCGGGAGATGAACTCGACAAGTGCCGGCGGCAACAGGCCAATGCGCCGCAGCAGCATGCCCAGCACGATCCAGCCAAGAGTGGGAAGGCTGACCGCGAATGCGGTCAGCAGAACTTCGGGTGAAAGATTTGTGAACAAGGCCGGGCAATCGCAGTGGGCAAAGCGGCATTGTAGCACCGCGACCGCCACAGCGCCGGCCCGGACCCTGCCGGCGGTGCACCGCCGGCAGCCTGTTCAGTCGCTAGAACGTCTTGTAGACACTGAGCCCGGCCGTGCGCGGACGGATGACATAGGTCTCACCCGGAGCCGGACGGAAGTTGTCGACAAAGTGGTAGGTCTCACCGCGCTTGTCGCTGAGATTGTTGATATACAGGTCGACACCCCAGCTGTCGGCCTCCAGGCCCAGGCGCAGGTTGGTGACCGCGTAGGCATCCATTTCCGCGTAGCGGTCATTGGGCGTGTCGGTTTCCTGACCGAAGGTGGGCGAATCCGGGTTCGGATCGATCAGGAAGTCGCGGAAGGTGTTGTTGGAGGAACCGGTGTAATTCACATCACCGCGGGCAAACAGCGCCATGCCGTCGCGCAGCGGCCAGGTGTACTGCACACCGAGGCTGGCGGTCACATCCGGTACCACCGGTATATCGTCACCCTTGAGGCCCGCGCGGTCATTGTTCAGGGCCGGCTGCCTCTCGGTAAGGCGCGCATCCACGGCATTCAATGTCGCCGCCACCTCCAGGTTGGCGGTGGGCAGCCACGACAGCTCCAGTTCGATCCCGTCCACCTGGGCCTCGCCAGCGTTGTTCAGGTAGCCGAACAGATTGTCGGGGGAGCGCTCGGTCACCTGGATATTGTCCCACACCAGATGGTACACCGCGCCATTCAGGGTCAGCATGCCGTCCAGCCAGCTGGAGCGCACACCCAGCTCATAGTTGACCACCGAGTCGGACTCGAAGCCCTGGGGAATGGGCTGGCCCACCACGGTCTGGTTGGCGCCACCGGGACGGAAGCCCTCGCTGACCTGGCCGTAGATCAGGACATCGTCGTTCAGGTCGTAGCCCAGGTGGGCCTTGAAGATCTCGCCGCTTTCGTCAAATTCGCTGACCACCGGCACCGGGTTTTCGATCTGCACGCCGAACAGGTCCACCCGGGTAGTGTCGGTCTTCTTGAACTCGCTGTCGAACACCCGCGCGCCCAGGGTCAGGGTCAGCTGCTGGCTGATATCGTAGTTCACTTCACCGAACAGTGACTGCTGCTCCAACGATGTCTCGTCATCGCGCTGGAAGAACAGCATGGGCGGATCGAAGGGGTAACCATCGGGCGCCACCGCGAGAATATTGCTGTCCAGCTCGGCATCCCGGGTAGAGGTAAAGTATCCCACGGTCCAGTTGAACGGGCCGTCGCTGTCCGAAGAGAGCCGGGTCTCGAAGCTGGTCATGTCCAGCGGCTGGGGCTGGTTGGCGTTGAGCAGCTCGAAGGGGGGGGGGAAACGGCGGTGCCGAGCTGTCGAAGTTGAACACCACGTCGCGCTCGTAATCGGAATAGGAGAACATCCAGTTGCCCCAGTCGAATACCAGTTCGCCGGTGATGTTGGCGATGTTGACCTCGTCCTCGAACGGGTTGCGGGCCGGGGTCGCGGTTTTCAGGTCGCCCACGTCCTGCTGGTAGAAAAAGCCGCCGCCGGTCTCGGTGTCCTGGTAGATGTACATGCCGGTCAGGGTGAAGTTGTCGGTGGGCATCCAGCGCATGGACACACGCCCGCCACTGGTCTTTTCGTCGTTGATGTCATCCTTGTTATAGGCGACGTTGTCGATATAGCCCTCCAGGTCGTGGTCGTAGGCTACCACCCGCAGCGCCAGCTTGTTCTCGATCAGCGGCACATTCACCATGCCGGTCACCTTGGTATTCATGCCGCCCTTTTCCGTGTGGGACAGATCGCTGCCGATGCGGGCACTGAACGCGGTAGTGTCGGGCTTGTTGGTGATCACCCGCAGGGTGCCGCCCATGGTGCCGGAACCGTACAGGGTACCCTGCGGCCCGCGCAGTACTTCCACCCGTTCGATGTCGACCATCTTGATATCGGGCTGGCGCTGGCCGGCATCGCTGGCGGAACCGGGGGCACCGGTAACCGGCACCTCGTCATAGTACAGTCCCACCTGAGCCTCGCCCGCGCCCTGCACCCCGCGAATCACCAGCCGGCGCGAGCCGGGGCCGTTGTCCAGCAGGTTCAGGCCGGGCACCTTGCCGACATAGTCCTCGAAGTCATCGGCGCCAATCCTGGCCAGGGTGTCACCGCCCAGCGCGGAAATACTGATCGGCGTATCCTGCAGCGAGGTGCCGCGCCGCAGCGCAGTCACAACCACTTCCTCCAGCTGGGTGGCGGCCACCGCAGCGGCAGGGCTCAGTGCCGCCATCAGCCCCAGCGCCCCGCAAACACTGGCCGTGGGCACACTCAATGCGCGCACCAGGTATTTTTGTGTCGTTTTCATCGCTTCCCTCCAGACCCTTTCAGGGTGAATTGTTGTTGATATCAGGGTAGCTGCTCATTCCCCTGTTGTTTGTAGATCCTGCCACCTTTCATTACAAAGCCCACGTCCAGCAGCGCCTCGATATCATCCAGTGGCGAACGGCGCAGTGCGATGATATCTGCATGCTTGCCGGCCTCGATCGTGCCCAGGCTATCACTCATGCCAAGCAGTTCGGCGGCGTTCACGGTGGCGGTCTCAAGCACCTCCATCGCCGGCATGCCGGCCCGGTTCATCAGCACGGCCTCCATCGCGTTGTTGCCGTGCACTGCCACACCTGCGTCAGTACCATAGGCGATACGCACACCCGCCTTCCAGGCCTTGTGAAAATTGGTCGGCAGGTTGGCTCCCACCTCCACCGCCTTCTGCTTCACCGCCTCGCTGAGGACGTCGGAGTTCAGCGCCATCGGCACCACGGTATGGCCCGCCAGCAGCGTTGGAATCAGCCACACGTCGCGCTGTCGCATCAGCTTGATGGCCTCGTCATTCAGGAAGGAGCCGTGTTCGATACTGTCCACTCCGCCCTTGAGAGCGGCGATGATACCGTCGGTCTGGTGGGCGTGACTGGTCACCTTGCGCCCCATACGATGGGCGGCATTGACGATCTCCGAGATTTCATCGTGCTCCATCTGCTGGCCGGTACCGGTGGCGCGCTGCGTCATCACGCCACCTGTAGCAGTGATCTTGATCAGGTCGGCACCGTATTTGACTGCGTGCCGCGCGGCCCGGCGGCAATCAAATGGGCCATCGCAGACAGTGTCGCTGAGATAGAAATCCAGCAGCTCCGGCTTGACACCACTGGTGTCCACGTGACCGCCGGTGATAGCAACCTTGCCCGCGGCTATGATGCGCGGTCCGTGGACCCAACCCCGTTCTACCGCGTCGCGGTGGGCGTAGGTCTGGGTCTCCAGCGACCCCAGGTCGCGGACAGTGGTGAAGCCTGCGAGCAGGGTCACCATGCCGTGGTGGATACCCCGCATGCCGACCATCGGATCCGACAGCTTGAGCCGGTCCCGGTCCTGGTGTTCGCCCAGCTTCATCTGCAGGTGGACATGACTGTCCATCAGGCCCGGCATCACAAAGCTGTCCTTCAAGTCGACCACAGTGACCCCGGAGCCCTCGTCATCACCCGACTGGTAGCCATCCAGCACCTGCTGGATGCGGCCGTCCCGGACGACAATGGTCTGTTGCCTTGCCGCCTCCTCTCCGGGCACGGCGAGCAGGGTACCTGCGTGGATCAATGTGGTCGGGGAGGCCTGCTGGGCGAGTACCGGCAGTGCCGGGCACAGCCCGGCGACGGCGATGCCGACAAGTCCCAACACGGCAGTGATTGGTTTCATTGTGTTCCCCCTGGTTCAGAAAAAAGCTGGAATTGTCCTGCTGCAACGCTTACCCCTGCAGACAGGCAATAACGGCGTCGATGTCTTTGTTGCTATTGTAGATATGGGGCGACAGACGCAAACCCATGGGCCGCACATCGAAACGTACGCCGGCGGACCGCAACCGCTGCTCCACGGCATCCTGTTCCGGCAGATTCAGTACCAGGGTACCGCCACGCAGCGCCGGATCCGCCGGAGCTCGCAAACAGGCAGGGTCGACAGCATCGACGATGCGCTGGGTCAGTTGCTGATTGTGCTCGCGGATCATGTCAACTCCGATACGATAGATCAAGTCCAGGCTGTGGGCCGCTACCACACAGGGCAGGACCGAGGGCGTTCCGCCCCAGAAGCGGGCACTGTCCGGCGCGTACTCGAAGTGATGAATATCGAATTCGAAGGGCGCCGCATGGGAAAACCAGCCCACGTCCAGCGGCTCGATACTGGCCACGCGGGCCGGATCGATCCACAGAAAACCGGCACCGGGACCGCCGCAGAGCCACTTTACACAGGAGCCCAGCACGACATCTGCCTGCCACCGCTGCAGGTCTATCGGTACCACGCCCGCGGACTGGGCAATATCGACAACGGAGAGAATGCCCCGCGCCCGGGTCAGGCGGGTGACGGCGTCCACCGGGACCAGCTTGCCGGAATTGAAGTGGGCGTGGGTAATCAGCGCCGTGTGCACATCCGGGCCCAGCGCCGCCTCCCAGGTCGCCAGCTGTTGCGGATCCCGGTCGGCGGCAATCATGCGTGGCTCGAAACCCAGCCGCGCGGCCTGCTGCAGTGCAAAGCCCACCGAGGGGAAGTCGTTCTCGGTAAACAGGATGACGTTTCTGTCCGCAGGTGGCGGCAACCCACCCAGCACCTTGCTCAGTGCACTGCTGATATTGACCTGGGGACAGAAATGCGCCGGTTCGCTGTTGAACAACCTGGCCAGTGCAGCGCGAAAGCTGTCGATCGCCTCCAGCCACTGCGGCCACGGCTCGGGCGCTCCGGATTCCCAGGCCGCGAAAAAATGCTGCTGCAGGTAATCTGCCGTTCCCCGGGGCATCCGGCCCACAGAATGATTCAGCAGATAGATGTCCTCGCAGGGCGTGAAGGCATCGCGATAGTCAGTCATCCGGCTTTCCCTCCCACGGCGCTGCGCAGGCGCTGGAATTCCGCGAAGCGCGAGGGAATATCGCTGCGGTCCGCTGCCGAGCGCAGGTCGCAAAGTGTGCGCAGGCCCTTCAGCAGAACAGGCAGCGGTGGGCCACTGGAACTGAGGTCCTCCTGATCGTCCAACCCGGCTTCATGCGCCGGAACGACAATGAATTTTTCCACCAGCTGTTCATGGTGCTGGCGCGCCACCTGGCCATGCACGTCGCAAACTTCCAGAAATGCCGCCGCATTGCGCTGGAACCAGGGTGCATCGCCGTGCGCCTCCAGTTCCTCCAAAAAATCGGCCAGCAGGCTCTTGCGGCGCATGCAGTCGCGCAGTACCAGTTGATCCTCGGGTCGCATGAACAGGAACTTGTCCACCAGCAACTGGGAATAATACGGATCATCGGCGCGGCACAGGCCCAGCAGCAGGTCGATGACATTGATACCGGCAAAGTCCCCGGCATTGGCGCCCCGGTATTCGTGCAGCCCGACCCGGTGGGGCTTGTAATAGGGCGTACGCAGTAGAAAAAACGGTCGATATCCAGCAGCTGGAACAGCTCTCGGTTGGATTCAAACACATCCTGCAGCGCCGCCTTCGCCACCTGCAGCAGATCCAGGGTCACCGGGTGCGAGATGCCCAGTGGCAGGGTGTGCAACAGTGCCTCCGAGGCGCGAATGTAGGCGAAGACTCCGCGGGTGTTGTAGTCCAGGAAAATGCGCTCATCCGGCAGATGGGTAAAGGATTTATAGACGCCGTCGATGGCGCGGTTGTGGGTTTCCAGATGACTCGAGGCGAAGCGTGGAATGGCGCCCAGCGAAGCCCCCAACTGCATTGCCAGCGCCGACGCTTCGGTCAGCGGCGAGCGGTGTTCGCGGGCCGGGTCAGTGATGCCGTGACGGCGGCAGGCTGCCATATAGAAGCCGACATTGCCCAGCAGCTCGGAACCGTGGTCGAAGCCCTCGTCGGTATTGCCCTCGCGCAGCAACTGGGCGATATAGTCGCGGCCCTCCTCGACCAACTGCTGCTTGATATCGTCGCCGACGCCCTCCACCTGCTCGCGCTGCTCACGGGCGAAGTACAACTCCTCCAACTGGGTGTTCATCTCGCGAAAATTACTGCGTATCCAGGTATCAAAGGCCTGGGAAAGGGGGGTGCGCATAGCTGTAACCATTCTCTCTACGACGATTCAGGGGAACACATGGTAGCAGCCTTGTGCCAGCCGATTATGCCAAAAACAGCTATCCTGGGAGCCAGGTGTGCAGTATTGTGTGCCGAAATCCCGATTTGTGAGTATTTTATGCCAAGCGCCCTGGACCGCATCGACCGCGCCATCCTCGCCGCCCTGGCCGACAATGCCCGTATCAGCAATGCTGAACTGGCCGAGCAGGTGCACCTGTCCCCCACCCCCTGCCTGCGCCGGGTCAGGCGGCTGGAAGAATCCGGCGTCATCAGCAGGTACGTCACCCAGTTCAACCACAATGCGCTGGGACTGGCGATATCAGCGCTGATATTCGTGCAGCTGGAGCGCAACAGCCTGGAAAACGCCACCAAGTTCGAGGCCGCAATCGGCAACCTGCTGCCGGTGGCCGAGTGCTCCGTGCTGACCGGCCCCTACGACTATCTGTTGCGGGTGATCGTCGAGGATCTGGAGCACTACGAACGCTTCGTCAAGGAGAGCCTGGCCAGCATCGCCCAGGTAGCCAAGATCGACTCCAGTATCGTGCTCAAGCAGGTGATGTCGCGGACGGTGGTGCCACTGCCCGATTGATCGGGCGAGTGGCACGGATGGCCGATGCACTGTCGCTAGCCGCTTTCCAGCACACCTTCAGCGCGCCTGGCGCTAACGTCGCGGCCGAGATACATGTACACAGCCGGCAGCACGTACAGCGTGAACAGCGTACCGATGACCATGCCCGAGGCGATTACCAGCCCCATCGAGAAGCGCGCGGCCGCACCCGGCCCATCGGCCAGCAACAGGGGAACCATCGCCAGCACCAGTGCCGCCGTGGTCATCAACACCGGGCGCAGCCTGACCGAGGCAGCCTCTTCGATGGCCTGGCGCTTGCTCATGCCCTCCTCCTGCAGCCGGTTGGCAAACTCCACGATCAGGATGCCGTGCTTGGAAATCACACCGATGAGGGTCACCAAGCCCACCTGGGTGTAGATGTTCAGCGTGGCGCCGTTGACCTGAAACAGCGCCAGCACGTTCAGGCACAGCAGGGCACCACTAATCGACATGGGCACCGTCACCAGCATGATGAAGGGGTCGCGGAAGGATTCGAACTGGGCCGCAAGCACCAGGTAGATCACCAGCATCGCAAAGAAGAACGTCGCAACCAGCGAGCCGCCCTCGGTCTTGAACTGACGGCTCTGGCCCGAATAGTCCAGGCTGTATTCGCGGGTCAGCACCTCGCCGGCAATCGACTCCAGCGTCCCCAGCGCTGCGCCCAGCGGCACACCGGGGCGCGGCACACCGCTCAGGGTGACCGAGTTCAGCTGCTGGAAACTCTGCAGCGAGCGCGGCACCACCTCTTCCTCCAGCGTAACCAGTGTACTCAGCGGAATCAGCTTGCCGCTCGCGGTGCGGGTGTAATAGTTGTAAAGATCATCGGGATTCAGGCGCTGGTCGCGGCGAATCTGCGGGATCACCTTGTAGGAGCGGTCCTGCATCGCGAAGCGGTTGACGAAGGCGCCGGACAGCAACGCCCCGACATCATTGCTCAGCGTGTCCATGGCGACGCCGAGCAGGGCCGCCTTGTCGCGATCGATGAGGATGCGCTGGCGCGGCTGGTCGATCCGCAGATTCTGGTCGATGAAAATGAACTGGCCACTTGCCTGCGCGCGGCGCAGTACCTCGCGGGCACTGTCATGAAGGAGCGGGTAGTCCAGCGTACTCTTGATCACCAACTCCACCGGCAGGGCGCCGGGGGATGGCAATGGCGGCGGATTGACTGCTGTCATTTGCAGCCCCGCAATAGTGTTGAGTGCCGGCTGTATCGTTTCATTGAGCACCTGCGAGGTGCTGCGGCCGCGTTCCTCCCAGGGCGCGAAAATGAAACCGCCCATGGCGCCGCTGCTGCCGCTCCCGTCGACGCCCTGCCCATTGAACAGGAAGTTGATGTCGATTTCCGGTGTTTCGCGGGTGATATGGTCTACTTGGGCCGTGAACCTTTCCAGGTAGTCCAGGGTGACGTAAGGGTCGGCATCACCCATGAAGAAAACGAAGCCGGAATCCTCCTCCGGTGCCAGCTCCGATGGCGAACGGACAAACAGGAAATAGCAGGAAACCAGAATGATCGCGCCGAACAGCATCACGCCGCCGCGATCATCCAGTACCCGATCGAGGTCGCGCTGGTACATCCGGCCCAACGCCTCGAAGCGGGCATCCAGCCAGCGTTCCAGCCGGTTGCTGCTGTCCCCGGCATCGGCCGACAGCAGTTTAGCGCACATCATCGGCGACAGGGTCAGCGCCACCACGCCCGAGATCAGCACGGCACCTGCCAGCGTGAACGCGAATTCGGTAAACAGGGTGCCGGTGAGGCCACCGATAAAGCCTATGGGCAGGTACACGGCGACCAGCGTTGTGGTCATTGCGACGATGGGCCAGGCCAGCTCACGGGCACCCTTGAGAGAAGCCTCCATGGGCGACAGGCCGTGCTCGATATGCCGGTGAATGTTCTCGAGCACGATGATGGCGTCGTCCACAACAATACCGATGGCCAGCACGATGGCCAGCAGTGTCAGCAAATTGATGCTGAAGCCCATCAACAACATCAGGAACAGGCCGCCTACCAGCGACAATGGCACCGCCACGGCCGGAATCAACACCGAGCGCATCGAACCGAGAAACAGGAAAATCACCACGATCACAATGAGCATGGCTTCAATGATCGTGGCCTGCACATCATCGATCGCATTTTCAATATAGATTGTGGCATCGTAGTTGATATCACCTTCGATGCCTTGCGGCAGGCGCGGTTCGATCTCGTTGTCGAACACCTCCCGCACCCTGGCGATCACCTCAAGCGCGTTGGCGTCAGTGGCGACGTTGATCGGCACATATACCGCTTCCTGGCCGATAAACGTACTGGATACCGAGTAACCCTCGTTCCCCAGTTCCACCTCGGCCACATCACGCAGCCGCACGATGGCACCGTCCTTCTGACGCAGGACCAGATCCCTGAACTGTTCCACGTCCTTCAGGTCGGTGTCCGCCTTGAAGCCCATCTGCACCATGTTGCCCTTGGTGGAGCCCACCGCCGAGAGCACATTGTTTGACCCCAGCGCCGCACGTATATCACTGGCGGTGACGTTGAGCGCCGCCATCCTTTGCTGATCGAGCCAGACGCGCATCGCGAAGATGCCTGTGGTGTCAGCGCTGGCGCGCTGAACCCCCGGCAGGGTCGACAGCTTGGGTTCGACCTCACGGATCACATAGTCTGCCAAGCGATTGACCGCCAGCACATCGCTGTAGAAGGAGATGTACATCGTTGCGATCTGCTCGCCCACAGCGAGATTGATGACGGGATCCTCGGATTCCCGGGGCAGCTCGTTGCGCAGCTTGTTGACCTTGGTGACCACCTGGGTCAGAACCTGGTCCGGATCAGCACCCATGCGGACATACGCGGAGATGGTGCTGAGACCGGGGCTGCTGTTGGAGGTGAGATAATCGATGTCTTCCGCCGTCGCTATTTCCCGCTCCAGCGGGGTGGTGATGAAGCCCTTGATCAGCTCGGCATCGGCGCCCGTGTAGGTGGTGGCCACTGTAATCACGGCATTCTCGATGAACGGATACTGCCGCACATTGAGCTCCGTCGCCGCGCGCAGCCCCAGCAGCAGCAGAAACAGGCTGACCACGCTGGCCAGCACTGGCTTGCGGATAAAAATATCGGTAAATGCCATGGTCAACCGTTAGCCGGTGTCGGCTGTTGTTCAGTGGTCGGGGTAACCGAGTTGTCGATACGTACCGGCGCGCCCGAGCCGAGTTTGAGCAGACCGCTGGTGGCGACAGTTTC
The DNA here is from genome assembly GCF_010669285.1 of Kineobactrum salinum. GTDB lineage: Bacteria > Pseudomonadota > Gammaproteobacteria > Pseudomonadales > Halieaceae > Kineobactrum > Kineobactrum salinum. Next base: position 1,652,344 of record NZ_CP048711.1, read on the forward strand.
GCCCGCCTCCAGGCCCTCGAGTACGGCGACCATGTCGCCGCGATTGGCGCCCAGGGTCACGAAGCGCTGGGACACTGTCTGCTGGCCGCCCTGGTCCTCCACCACATACACAAAATTGCCATAGGGACGGTAGGAAACGGCGGTGCCCGGCACGATGACCTGTGTCTGCGGCTCGCCCAGAGGCAGCGAAAGGCGCGCGAACATGCCAGGTTTCAGTGCCTGCTCGGGATTATCCAGCGTAGCCTGAACCGCGAAGTTGCGCGTATCGGGGTCCACCGAAGGCGCCACCGCGTTGATCACGCCCGGATAAAGGGTGCCGTCCAGCGCCTGCACGCGCACCTCGACCGGCATGCCTTCCCGCACGCGGTCACTGTAACGATCCGGCAGCGTGAAATTTACATACAGGCGCTGCAGCGCCTGCAGGTCGACAATAGTATCGCCCGCGACCACGTAGTCCCCCACGTTGTAGCGCCGGATACCGAGAGCGCCTGCAAACGGGGCACGCAGTTTTTTCTGTTCAATGCGCTCTCTCTGCGCCGCCGCCTGCGCCCGCGCCTGATCCAGCTCCGCGGCGCGCCGGTCCAACTCTGCCTCGGAGATGTTGCGCTCGTTCACCAGCGAGCTGGCCCGCTGCAATTCCAGCCGCGCCAGTTCTGCGGCGGCTTCCAGTGCCTCCAGCTCGGCGCGGTCCGGGGCCGTGCGCAGGTCCAGGATCACATCCCCCTCCGCCACCGTGGCCCCGTTTTCAAAATGGACAGCTTCAACGATACCGGCGATTTCGGTGGCCAGCTCCGCCCCCCGGATCGACGCCAGGGTAGCCACCGTATCCACGGTGGGCTGCCAGCGCGCGGTTCCCGCCTCGGTGGCGCTGATGGTGACAGTCGGCCGCGGCTGGTTGTCCATGGACTGATTCATCATCCTGCTGCCATACCATTGCATCGCGAACAGGCCGCCGAACACCAACAGCGCTGCCAACAGGATGACCCACATGCGTGGTCCCACTATGAACTTCTTCATCGTCTTCCAACGGTAATTTCGGGATGGATATGCTGCGCCTCACAGACTCCACAGCGACAGCGCGCGCGGCGAACATCATACCCGGTTCCGCGCAAGACCCCAATACTGACCTTTGCCAGGACTTCCTTCGTCAGGCCATCACGCCACTGATCTCATTGGCGATACAGCAGATCCATGTAGTCACGGGCCACATCGTCCCACCGAAAGCGCTGCGCCGCGGCGCGTTTACGCAGGGCCTGCCACTGCTTCGGGTGGCGGGCATGCAGCTGCAGCGCTTCAGCAAAGCGTTGCAGCAGTTGCTCTAGCTGTTGTTGTTCGCCGTCACCGCCGAAGCAAAAGCCGGTAACACCGTCCTGCACGGTGTCGGCAAGGCCGCCCACTGCGTGGACCAGGCAGGGCTGGCCGGCACGCATCGCCAGCATCTGGCTGATGCCGCAGGGTTCGAAGGAACTGGGCATCAGGAACAGCTGGCCGCTGCGGTAGATCGGCTCGGACAGGGCTTCGGAAAAACCGCACAGGAACAGGAAGTTGTCGCGCCGGGCACTGATCTCAGTGAAAAACTGTTCCAGCGCCGGGTCACCACTGCCCAGCATCAACAGGAGACCGTCGGGACCCAGACGGTCCAGCAATACATCGATAGCGCTGCGGCCAGCGGACAGCGGGGCCTGCAGCAGTCGCACTTTCTGGTCGGTCAGCCGCCCCACTGAGGTCACCAGCGGGGCCGGCCGGACGGACTGGGCCTGCAGCAATGCGGCGACCTTGCGCCGGGCCAGTTGGTGACTGGCATGCGGTGCATCCTCTGCCCAGCGCGCCAGCTCTGCCTGGACCAACCGCAACAGCCGCCTGAAACCCGGTGCCCGGCCAACTGCCGCCGGATATTCACAGCCGTTCAGAATGCCGGCCAGGCGCCCTGCGCCGGCGGCCTCACGCAGGTCCGCCTGCAGACCTTCGCCGGCGCTGTGCTGGATCTCCCGGGCGTAGGTGGGCGAAACCGCGTGCACCTTGTCGCAGAGCCTGATACCGGCCCGCATGGGATTGAAGCAGTCGCCGTAGCGGGGGTCGACGATCGCCTCGTGATCCCAGCTCAGATCGGGATACCAGGCCCGCAGCGAGGACTCGTCGTGATCAAGCGGCCGTATGCCCTGCAGCGCCAGGTTGTGGATGGTGTAGACGTAGCGCAGTCCGGCCAGTTTGCCGCAGGCCGGGTCGAAGCGCACCAGCAGCGCCAGCAACGCACTGTGCCAGTCATGCAGGTGCACGACATCCGGCCTGGAAACATGGCCTGCCAACAGGCACTCCAGCACCGCACGGCAGAACAGTGCGAATTTGCTGGCATCGGTGGCGAAGGGGCGCTCGGGCGGGTCATCACAGTAGATCCTGCCGGCGCCACAGGGAGCGAAGCCCGGGTGTTCCAGCACCAGCTGGGTGACCCCAGGCCGCCGTGGGTCGTCAGCCAGCCGCCACAGCACCACGGCTTCGCGCCCCTGCCGGAACGGCGTCACCACTTCGACCAGCCGCTGCGCCCCCGGCTGCAGCGAAAAGTGCTGGTAGCCGGGGGTCAGCACCGTCACCCGGCACCCCTTCGCGGCAAGCGCAGCGGGCAGATCCCGGATCACGTCGCCCATGCCGCCCACCTTGCCACCGGGCAGGGCACCATTCTCGGCGGCCACCATCAGGACGTTCATGCTTGCGGAAGCCAGGCTGCGATGCTCAGGTGATCACATCGGGCTGCTGGCGCCCGAGTTGGCGACGGATGCCGGCGAGCTCGTCAGCCGCGGCGATCAGGCTGGCCAGCGCTTTCTGCGGGTCCTGCTCCAGCAGCGCCGGATCCCGCTGGTAGCAGTCGTGGTAGACCCGCAGGGTGGCGCCGGAGGTGCCGGTGCCGGACAGACGGAACACGATTCTGGCGCCGTCCTCGAACAGGATACGCAAGCCCTGGCCGGCGCTGACACTGCCATCCACCGGATCGCTGTAGCAGAAATCATCGGCGCTGTGAACGGTGTGTCCGTGGTAGCTGCGACCGGCCAGCGCCGGCAGTTGCTGGCGCAGTGCTGCCATCACCTCCTCCGCCTGTTCGGCCGGCAGCGCCTCGTAATCGTGTCGGGTGAAATAATCGCGGCCGTAGCGCTGCCAGTGCTCGCGCAGGATGGTGCGCGCGGGCTTGCTGAGTTCCGCCACCAGGTTGAGCCAGAACAGCACTGCCCACAGCCCATCCTTCTCGCGCACATGGCTGGAACCGGTGCCGAAGCTCTCCTCGCCGCAGAGGGTGATACGGCCGGCGTCCATCAGGTTGCCGAAGAACTTCCAGCCAGTGGGTGTCTCGAAACAGGGAATGTCCAGTTCGGCCGCCACCCGGTCCACCGCACGGCTGGTGGGCATGGAGCGGGCGACGCCGGCCAGTCCGTCCGCGTAGGCGGGGATTCGCCGGGCATTGGCCGCCATGATCGCGAGGGAGTCACAGGGATTGATGAAGATGCCGCTGCCCAGCACCATATTGCGGTCACCATCGCCGTCGGAGGCGGCGCCAAAGGCCAGCGGCGCATCGCTGTTCATCCGTGCCACCAGTTCGGTGGCATGGGCGAGGTTGGGGTCGGGGTGGCCGCCACCGAAATCCTCCAGCGGCCGGCCATTGATCACAGTGCCGGCCGGCGCGCCCAGGCGGTGCTCCAGGATCTCCACCGCGTACGGACCGGTGACCGCGTGCATCGCGTCATAGCACATGTGGAAGCGCTTGTGGCCCAGCAGTGCGGCGATCTTGGGAAAATCGAATATCGAGGCCATCAGTTCGGCATAGTCCTCGACCGGATCGATGATCTCTACCGTGGTGTTGTGCAGCTGATGCGAGCCGCTGCGGTCCAGATCAATATCGGGACTGTTGCAAAGCAGATAGTGATCGATGCGGGTGCTGGCCTCATGGATGGCCGCGGTAACGGACTCGGAGGCTGGACCACCGTTGGCGCCATTGAACTTGATACCAAAGTCGCCGTCCGGGCCGCCGGGATTGTGGCTGGCAGACAGTACGATGCCGCCATCCAGGCCGTATTTGCGAATCACACAGGAGGCTGCCGGGGTCGACAGCAGGCCGCCGCGCCCCACCAGCACCCGGGCGAAGCCATTGCCCGCCGCCAGCCGCAGGATGAGTTGCAGGGCCTGGCGGTTGTAATAGCGCCCGTCGCCGCCCACTACCAGGCTGCGTCCGGCACAATCGCCCAGCGCGTTGAAGATGGACTGGACAAAGTTCGCCAGGTAGTGCGGGCGGGCGAATTCCGCCACCTTCTTGCGCAGACCGGAGGTGCCCGGTTTCTGTCCGGCAATGGGCCGGGTGCTTACCGTTTCAAGAGTCATTCCAAATCCTTGTACTGCTCAGGCAAAACCCTCGGGCTGTCCCAGCATGCCCCGGGTGACCAGGACAACGCCGCTGTCGGTGACCCGCAGGCCATTGGCGCGATCCTGGGCGGCATCATGCCCAATCACCATGCCTTTGGGAATAACACAGCCGCGATCGACGATGGTATTGCGCATCCTGACATTCCGCCCCACCTCGACTTCGGGCAGGATGACCGCTTTTTCGATACTGGAATAGGAGTTGATACGCACGTTGGAAAAAATCACCGAGTCACTGACCTGGCTACCCGAAATCACACAACCACCGGATACCATGGAGTCCACCGCCATGCCGCGGCGGTCATCCCGGTTGAACACGAACTTGGCCGGGGCCAGCTGTTCCTGGTAGGTCCACAGCGGCCAGACCTTGTCGTACAGGCTCAGGGAGGGCACCGTTCCCACCAGTTCCATGTTCGCCAGCCAGAATGAGTCCAGCGTGCCGACGTCACGCCAGTAGGCCATGCCTCCGGTCTCCGGATCGCGGAACGGGTAGGCCTGGACGTGAAAATTGTCCAGCAGCGCGGGAATGATATCGTTGCCAAAGTCGTGGGAGGACTTGAGATTGGCCGCATCCTTGATCAGGCGGTCGAACAGGAACTCCGTATTGAAGATGTAATTGCCCATCGAAGCCAGGGTCAGGCCCGGCCTGCCCGGAATCTCCGCGGGCTGGGCGGGTTTTTCCTGAAAGCCGGTAACTTTGCTGTTGCGGTCCACCTGCATCACGCCGAAGGCGTTGGCCGCCTCCTCCACAGGCACCTCCAGGCAGCAGACCGTCATGTCTGCGCCGGATTCCACGTGATGCACCAGCATCGGGCCGTAGTCCATCTTGTAGACATGGTCACCGGACAGCACCATCACGTAATCCGGCATTTCGGCACGAATAATGTCCAGGTTCTGGTAGATGGCATCCGCGGTGCCCTGGTACCAGTCCTCGGAGTAGCGCTGGGAGGCAGGCAGGATTTCCACGAACTCGCCCAACTCCTTCTTGAAGTGCGTCCAGCCACGTACCAGATGGCGCACCAGCGAGTGAGCCTTGTACTGGGTCAGCACCCCGATGCGGCGGATGCCGGAATTGACGCAGTTGGACAGCGGAAAATCGATAATCCGGTACTTGCCGCCGAAGTACAGCGCCGGTTTGGCGCGCCAGTTGGTCAGCTCGTACAGTCGCGAGCCGCGCCCTCCCGCCAACACCAGGGCCAGCGTGTTCTTGGTGATCAGGCTGACATAACGCGGATTCTGGTCTTCCATGGCGTACCCTCCAGTGGCTTCCCTCAGGGACGGCTGACTGCCTGTGTTTCCGGCTCCGGCTTGAACCATATCTCATCGCGGTACTGGCCGATAGTGCGGTCGCTGGAGAAGCGGCCGCTACTGGCCGTATTGAGAATCGCCATGCGGGCCCAGGCCGCGGTATCGGCAAAGGCTGCACACACGCGTCGCTGGGCGTCGATATAGCTGCGGAAATCCAGCGCCGTCATCCACGGGTCCGCGGGACTGCGGATGGCCTCGCACAGCGGTTGAAAGATGCCCGCTTCCAGCAGGTTGAAATGGCCGCATTCCAGCAGGCGCATCACCCTGGCCAGATCCTCGTCCGCCTCGATTACCGCCGACGGATCGCAGCTGTGGCCCGCGGCTTCGACCTCGCTGGCGGTGAGGCCGAACAGGAAGAAGTTGTCCTCGCCCACGGCGTCGCGAATCTCGATATTGGCCCCGTCCAGCGTGCCTATGGTCACTGCCCCGTTCATCATGAACTTCATGTTGCCGGTGCCGGAGGCCTCCTTGCCCGCGGTGGAAACCTGTTCAGACAGGTCGGTGCCGGGGCAGATGACCTCCATGGCGCTGACCCGGTAGTCCGGCAGGAACGCGACCCGCAGCCAGCTTTGCATCCGCGGGTCCCGGTTGATTACGGTGGCGACGTTGTTGATCAGCTTGATGATGAGCTTGGCCATCGCGTAACCCGGTGCCGCCTTGCCGCCAAACAATACACAGCGCGGCTGCAGCCCGTCGGTGTCGCCCCGCTGCACCCGGTCATAGAAGTGAATGACATGCAGCACATTGAGCAGCTGGCGCTTGTACTCGTGGATACGCTTTACCTGTACGTCGAACATCATGGCGGGATCGAAGTGCACCCCGGCGTCGCCGGCCACCAGCTCCGCCAGTACCTCCTTGTTGCGGTGTTTCACTGCCATGAATCGCTGCGCAAATGCGCTGTCATCGACATGAGCGCGCAGTTGCTGCAGCTGTTCCATGTCACAGATCCAGCCGCTGCCTATGGTGTCATCCAGCAACTCGCCCAGCCGCGGATTGCAGTGTGCCAGCCAGCGCCGGGGCGTTACCCCGTTGGTCTTGTTGTTGAACTTGTCGGGGCACATCTGGTAGAAATCCCGGAACAGTCCCTGCTGCAGCAGCTCGGTATGCAGCGCCGCCACCCCGTTCACCGAGTGGCTGCCGACAATTCCCAGGTAGGCCATGCGGATGTGGGAGTTGTCGCCCTCCTCGATAATGGACATGCGCTGCTGGCGCGCGATATCCCCGGCCAGCGGTCAGCTACCCGGGACAGAAAACGGGCATTGATCTCGTAGATGATCTCTAACGGCCGCGGCAGCAGTTCGCCAAACATCTTTACCGGCCAGCGCTCCAGTGCCTCGGGCAGCAGGGTGTGATTGGTATAGGCCATGGTGCCGCGGGTAATCCGCCAGGCCTCATTCCAGCCCAGACGGTGTTCGTCCATCAGCAGGCGCATCAGCTCGGCAATGGCCACCGTGGGATGAGTGTCGTTCAACTGGAAGCCGTTGCCGGCGGCGAAGTCACTGAAATCCTCGCCGTGAACGGCGACCCAGCGCCGCAATACATCCTGCAGGCTGGCGGAGGCGAGAAAATATTGCTGCCGCAGGCGCAGCTCCTTGCCTGCCTCGCTGGCATCATTGGGATACAGCACCATGGTAATCTGTTCGGCCTGGTTCTTGGCGGCTACCGCATCGCTGTAACTGCCGGCGTTGAACTCCTCCAGGTCAAATTCATCGGTGGCTTCGGATTTCCACAGGCGCAGGGTATTCACCGTACCGTTGCGGAAGCCCGGCACCGGAATGTCGTAGGGCACTGCCAGGACGTCATGGGTGTCCACCCAGCGCACCCGCTGCGCATTGTCGGGATCGCGGTAATATTCACTGCGGCCAAAAAAACCGACGCGGCAACTGTGTTCGGGACACTCGATTTCCCAGGGGTTGCCGTGGCGCAGCCAGCCGTCCGGGTATTCCACCTGGTAGCCATCCTCGATCCGCTGGTGAAACATGCCGTACTGGTAGCGGATACCGTAGCCTGTCACCGGCAGTCCCAGGCTGGCGCAGCTGTCCAGGAAGCAGGCGGCGAGCCGGCCCAGGCCGCCATTGCCCAGGCCGGCGTCCAGCTCCTCCTGCTCCACCTCTTCCAGTTCGCAGGCCCAGTCCTGCAGTGCCCGCCGTACCGGGGCTTCCAGATCCAGGTTCAGCAGGGCATTGTTGAGACTGCGCCCCATCAGGAATTCCAGTGACAGGTAATTGATGGTCTTGCACTGCTCGTGGCGATAGCGCGAGCGGGTCTCGCGCCAGTGGGCCACCAGCCGGTCGCGAACGGTCAGGGCCAGGGCCCGGTACAGGTAAAAATGCGAGCCCTGGGTATCGTCGCGGCCCAGGGTCAGGACGTAGTGCCGCTGCAGGTCCTCCGGCAGGGTGTTCGCAGTCAGCGGGGTCATCAGGGTCTGATTCACGATAGCGTGTGCTCCGGCTCACTCCAGGGTGAGCGTTTGACGGTGGCCGGGGCGGCTGCCCCGCTATTGTTGAGGATCTGCACCGAGTGCGCCGCAAGTTCCAGCGTTGTCCGCGCCTCGTAGCTCTCCCGGGACGCCTCGCCGATGGCGGGTCGGGCGGTATCGGCCAACAGCTGCCAGGATCCGGCCGGGGTCGCCGGCAGGGTAAAGTGGTACCGCTCCGCCGCGGCATTGAATATCACCAGCAGATAGCGCGGCGGGCCATCGGCGGCGCCGCTGGTATCGGTGAGCAGGTAGCCCAGCAGCTGGTTGAGATGCTCGTGCCAGTGCTCCTCACGCATCACCAGGCCGTCGCCGTTGAGCCACTGGATGCCGTCGTCGCGGGGATGATCCGGCCGATGGCGGTACACGTCCGCCTGCAGCACCGGGAACTGCCGGCGCAGCGCCAGCAGCTTGCGGGTAAAGGCCAGCAGCAATTGTGGCTGCTCGCCGGCCGCCTCCCAGTCCAGCCAGTTGAGCGCATTGTCCTGGCAATAGGCATTGTTGTTGCCCTGCTGGCTGCGGCCGCGCTCGTCGCCGGCCAGCAGCATCGGCACGCCCTGGGATACGGCCAGCGTGGCGAGGAAATTGCGTTGCATCTGCCAGCGCAGTGCGTCGATGGCGGGATCGTCGGTGGGGCCCTCCACGCCGAAGTTGCTGCTCAGGTTTTCCCGATGACCGTCATTGTTGTCCTCGCCATTGGCCTCGTTGTGACGCTGGCGGTAGCTCACCAGATCCCGCAGCGGAAAGCCGTCGTGGCTGGTAATGAAGTTGATACTGGCGGAGGGCCGGCGGCCGGCGTGTTCGAAAATGTCGCCCGAGCCATGCAGGCGCCGCGCCAGTTCCGGCAGCTGGCCCTGGTCGCCGCGCCAGAAACGCCGCACGGTGTCCCGGTAGCGGTCATTCCATTCGCTCCAGTTGGCGGGAAAGTGGCCCAGCTGGTAGCCGCCGGGACCGATATCCCAGGGCTCGGCAATGAGCTTGCAGGAGGCGAGCAGCGGATCCTGGGCGACGACCTGAAAGAAGGTGGCGGCGCTGTCAAAACCCTGTTCGGTGCGGCCCAGCACCGTGGCCAGATCAAAGCGAAAGCCGTCCACCCCCATGTAGCCCGCCCAGTAGCGCAGGCTGTCCATCACCAGTTGCATCACCCGCGGATGGCCCAGGTTCAGGGTATTGCCACAGCCGCTGTCGTTGACGTAGAAGCGGCGGTCGCCGGGCATCAGTTGATAATAGGACAGGTTGTCGATGCCGCGAAAACTCAGGGTCGGTCCCAGGTGATTGCCTTCACAGCTGTGGTTGAACACCACATCCAGGATCACTTCCAGCCCGGCTTCGTGCAGGCGGTCCACCATTTGCCGGAACTCGTCGACTTCGCCATCCACCAGGTAGTCCGGGTGGGGAGCGAAGAAGGACAGTGTATTGTAGCCCCAATAGTTGCCAAGCCCTTTCTCGTGCAGGTGGTACTCGTCGATGAAGGCGTGCACCGGCAGCAGTTCGACCGTGGTGATACCCAACGCCTTCAGGTAGTCGATCAGCTGCGGCTGCGCCAGGCCGGCAAAGCGGCCGCGCAGCGCCTCGGGCAATTGCGGGTGACGCATGGTGAAGCCGCGCACATGAGTTTCATAAATCACCGTCTGGCGCCAGGGCACCAGCGGACTGATGGCGTTGTTGCACCATTCGCTGGCGGCGCTGACGACCCCCTTGGGAACGAAGACGGCGTTGTCGCGAGCGTCGGGCACCAGGTCCAGCGCCTCATCGCTGCGGGCATAACCGAAGTTGGCCTCGTCCCAGCGGTAGCGCCCGAGCAGACGCGTGGCATACGGATCAAGCAGCAGTTTGTGGGGATTGAAACGGTGACCGGCACGCGGCTCATAGGGGCCGTGCACACGGTAGCCATAGCAGTAGCCCGGCTGCAACCGCGGCACGAAGCCGTGCCAGACATCGTGAGTCTTGTCCGGCAACATCAACCGTGCGACCTCATGCAGGCCCGACGGATCGTAAAGGCACAGCTCCACGGCCTCCGCATGGGCCGAAAACAGCGCGAAATTGACGCCGTCTCCGGTCCAGGTGGCGCCCAGCGGACGCGGCTCTCCAGCGACGATCTTCATGTGCTGGCAGCACTCCCTGCGCCAGCGTCAAGACTCAGCACCACCGTCGCCAGCGGGGGTACGGTCAACAGCAGCGAACAGGGCTGGCCATCCCAGGGCCGCGATACGGCCTCGACACCGCCGAGATTGCCCTGCCCGCTGCCGCCGTAGTCCAGCGCATCGGTGTTGAGGCATTCCCGATACCGGCCCGGCGCTGGCACTCCCACCCGATAGTCGTGATGGACACCGGGGGTCAGGTTGACAAGCACCAGCACCTGGTCGCGGGGATTTTCGCCGCGGCGCAACCAGGCGAACACCGAGATGTCCCTGCGGTCGGCCTGCAACCACTGGAAACCAGCGGGGTCACAGTCCAGCTCATGCAGTGCCGGCAGTGACCGGTAGAGCCGGTTCAGGTCCCGCACCAGCGATTGCAGGCCGCGATGCAGCGGTTGCTGCAGCAGCTGCCAATCCAGGCCGCGGTCATGGTTCCACTCCCGGCGCTGGCCAAACTCTCCGCCCATGAACAACAGCTTCTTGCCCGGGTGACCCCACATGAAGCCCAGGTAGGCCCGCAGATTGGCAAACTGCTGCCATTCGTCGCCGGGCATCTTGTTGAGCAACGAGCGTTTGCCGTGCACCACCTCGTCATGGCTCAGGCAGAGAATGAAGTTTTCCTGCCAGGCATACACCAGGCCAAAGGTGAGCTCATCGTGGTGATAGCCGCGATGGATCGGATCGCGGGCGATATAGCGCAGAGAGTCGTTCATCCAGCCCATATTCCACTTGAACCCGAAGCCCAGCCCACCGGCATGTACCGGCCGCGACACCCCGGGCCAGGCCGTCGACTCTTCCGCCACCATCATGACGCCCGGATGACGGGCATGGACCCGCTCATTCACCCGCTGCAGAAATGCGATCGCCTCCAGATTCTCGCGTCCGCCGCGGACGTTGGGCAGCCACCCACCCGGCTCGCGGCTGTAATCCAGATACAGCATGGAAGCCACCGCATCCACCCGCAGGCCATCCAGATGAAATTCCTCCAGCCAGTAATTGGCGTTGCTGAGCAGGAAACTGGCCACCTCGCCACGACCGTAATTGTAGATGAAGGTATTCCAGTCGGGGTGAAAACCCAACCTGGGGTCGTCGTGCTCGTACAGGGCGCTGCCGTCGAACCGCCCCAGGCCGTGCGGATCCGACGGGAAGTGGCCCGGCACCCAGTCCAGCAGCACTCCCAACTGCTGCTGGTGACAGCGATCGACAAAGTGGCGGAATTCGTCGGGAGTTCCAAAACGAATGGTGGGCGCGTACAGGCCCACAGGCTGGTAACCCCAGGAGCCGTCAAAGGGGTACTCATTGATCGGCATCAATTGCAGGTGAGTGAAGCCCTGGTCCAGCGCGTAGGGAATCAGCTCGTCCGCCAGTTCCAGGTAACTCAGGTAGCGGTTGTTGTCCTGTTCACGGCGGCGCCAGGAGGCCGGATGGACTTCGTAGATACTGACCGGCCGCCTGTGCTGGGCATCGCGCCGGGCCATCCAGTCCGCATCCCCCCAGCGGTAGGGCCTGCCTCCCAGTTGCACCCGGCTGGCGGTCTCCGGTGGATGCTGCATGGAGCCGCCGTAGGGATCCGCCTTCTGCGGCAGCAGGTGGCCCGAGGCATCGACGATTTCGTACTTGTAGTGCGCCAGGTCGGCCACCGCGGGCACGAACAACTCCCAGATACCACTGGCTGGGTGTCTGCGCATCGCGTGCTGGCGTCCATCCCAGCCATTGAAGTCACCCACCACCGATACCCGCAGAGCCGCCGGCGCCCAGACCGTGAACAGCACCCCGTCGATATCCTGTAGCCGGCGCGGATGCGCACCCAGTTTGCGCCAGGCAAACTCCTCGGTCCCTTCGCTGAAGTAGTAAAAATCCTCGTCCCTAATGGCGGAGGCAAAGCGGTAGGGGTCCTCCAGCGCGACTGTGCCGTGCCCGGTCTCTACCTGCCAGTAATAGTCGAAGGGTTGCTGCCGATGCTCCACCACGGCCTCGAACAGGCCCTCGGGGTGCAGCCGCTGCAACATCAGCGGCGGGCTGTCTCCATCTCGCGCAACCAGCGTCACCGAGCGCGCCCAGGGCAGCAGCGCCCGGGCTACCAGGCCGCTGCCGCCGGGCTGTCGATGCAGCCCCAGCACTGCAAAGCTGTCCGGGTGGCGGCCCTGCATCAGCGCCTCGATCTGCCGGCTGTCCAGCAGCGGGCGGTAGGGAACGGAGGATAATGTCACGTCATACGCTCCTGGTTGACCGCGGCCAGCAGTTGCCGAACTGCCGGTGCGGCGAATATCGCGTCGGTGTCCAGCGCCTGCTTGCGGCGCCAGTTGGGGTATTCACGGTAGGTGCCGGGAATATTGACCGGCTCCCGCATCAGTTGCAGGTCCTCCAGTTGCAGCAGCAGCAGCCGCGACCGGCTGCGCGCACAAAAGCGGTGAATCGCGCTGCACAACGCCATGTCAAAGACCCGGTCCGGCGCTGCACCGGACCAGGATGCCGGCAACAGTGCCTCTGCCGCCAATGCTTCCAGCAGCCGCCGCTTGTCCGTAATACGCTCCTGCAACAATCCGGCCAATGCTGCTTCGTCGGCAACAAGGCCCAGTTGCTGGCGGCGCTGCAAGTCACTGCCCTGCCACCAATCTGCCAGCGCGGGGACATCGTGGTTGCTAACCATCAGCAAGACCTCGTCCTGGTGTTCCGCCGGGGCCTTGAAGCGCCGGTCGTGGTGTTGTTCAAAATACAGCACCCGATTGCCGTACACCCCGGACTCATGCATCCGCAGGCGCAGCTCCGCTGGTACCACGCCCAGGTCTTCGCCCACTACCGCGCACTGGTTGCGCCAGCTTTCCAGCCGCAGCAGGGCCAGCAGCTCCTGCAAAGGATAATAGACATACAATCCCGCGGCGGCCCCGGTTTCGGTGGCGGGCAAACACCACCACAGTCGCAGCAGCGACATCACATGATCCATCCGCAGTGCACCACTGGCAAGCATGTTGCACTGCAGCAGCTCAATGAACTGCCGGTAGCACTGCTGCCGCAGGCGTTGCGGATGCAGCACCGGCATGCCCCAGTCCTGGCCCGCGTGGGCGAACGGATCCGGCGGCGCGCCTATGGTCGCGCCGGGCAGGTACAGCCCCGGCGTCTGCTGCACTTCACAGCCGCGCACCACCGAACCTACTGCGAGGTCCCGCATCAGTCCCACACGCATGCCGATGCTGCGGGCATGCTGCTGGCATGCGGTCAGCTGGGTGATAGCCAGCCACTGCAGCCAGCTGTGAAAACGCGGGTCCTGCCGGTGGCGGTCCGCGAACGGGTTGTGGTCCGCTTCATAGTCCGCGAAACCGCTGAGTGAAGCCCCGCCGGCGGCCTCGAACTCGGCGAACCGGCGGCCCCGGGCAGTGGCCGCCTGCATCGACACAAACTGGTCGAACAGAGCCTCAAAGGCCGCGTATTTCAGCTGGGCGACGCGTTCGTGGTCCACCAGGGCCTCGGACCGCAACTGCCGGCAGGACTCCTGCCAGTGGCCGACAGCTTCACCGGTTGCGACAGCGGCCCACTCTGGCAGCTGCTCGGGATCTATGTAAAGCGGATTGATGAAACGCCGGTCGGAAGGGCTGTAGGGACTGGCGGCATCGGGGCTGTCACTGCAGGGGGCGTGCAGCGGGTTGAGACCCACCAGATCGGCGCCGGCGCCGGCGGCCAGGTCCAGCAGCTGGCGCAGGTCAGTAAAATCACCGATACCCCAGTTGCGTCCGGAGCGCAGCGTGTACAACTGACAGCTGACGCCCCACAGCCGCTGGTCGGGGTCGGCAGCGTCAAAGCAGCGCTCGGGACAGGCCATCACCTGGCTGCTCTCGGTGCGCTCCCGGTGCCACATGCGCAGGGTGTAATAACCCGGCTGCAACGCCGGCAACACCAACTCACGGGCACTGTAGCGCACCCCGTCGCTGTGGTAATCACCCACTTCCGGCTCGACGCCCGGCCGCCATTCACCGCGGGCCACCTCCTGCTCCGCTGTGCTCAGCTGCCATTGCAGACACTCGGCGAGCTCTCGCGGGTGGCAATGCAGCTGCAGTCCGGGCCGCGCCGCAGCCACCACATAGCACGGATCCAGCCACTGGCGCCAGTGCGCTTCATCCAGCTCGGCTACTGCGGCGCGCACCGCAGCAGGGTCATCGGGTACATAGCCCATCACCCGCAGTGCCTGCAGCCGGTGGGCAGCGGGAACCTCGCGCCGCTCGCCACCGTAGTCCAGGTACTGCGACGAGACACCAGTGAGGTACAGCAGTTTTTCCAGTTCGTCCATTACCGCGTCTCGCTCCCGGTCCAGCTGCATGACAATATACTGACGGTTGCGGCGCGTCTGTGGCAAGCCGCACAAGTGGGGCTACCGATGTGACCGTTTACTGCGGCGTCGCCATACCGGGCAAGTGCGCCGAGACAGTCTCCAGCAGGGCTTCGCCAATTGCGGTCATGTCCAGCGCGGCGGCGGGCAGCTGCGCTGCCATCGAAGTGACCTGCAGGCCCTGCTGGCCGCAGGGATTGATGCCGGCAAACGGTGTCAGGTCCATGTCCACATTGAGCGCCAACCCGTGATAACTGCAACCGCGCCGCACCCGCAGGCCCAGCGAGGCAATCTTGGCGCCGCCAACATAGACTCCGGGCGCGTCGGCCCGGGGGGCAGCGGCTATACCGTGGCCGGCCAGCAGCTCGACGATACTTTCCTCGATGAGCGTGACCAGGTCTCGCACCCCCAGCTGGCGCCGGCGCAGGTCCACCAACAGGTACAGTACCCACTGGCCCGGGCCGTGATAGGTCACCTGGCCACCGCGATCCGCCTGCACTACCGGGATCGCCCCCGGCGCCAGCACATGCTCGGCCCTGCCGGCCTGACCCTGGGTGAATACCCGCGGATGCTGCAGCAGCCACAGTTCGTCCGGTGTCTGCTCACGGCGGCTGTCCGTGAACTGCTTCATTGCCTCCAGACACGGCAGGTAGTCCACCTCGCCGAGCCGCCTGCAGAGGATTTCCGAGCCTGCCATCAGCTCAAATCACCATCTGCACCCGGCCGGTGGCAATCAACTCCTCGTGCAGGGCCTCGAGCTGCACCGGACCGGTGGCGGTAATGGTGATGGTGAGGGCTGTAAAGCTGCCCTTGCCGCTGCTTCTGACAGTAATTTTGTCCCGCTCGAAGCCGGGGGCATGGCGCTCGAATACGGCCAGCACCACGGCCTCGAAATCGGCAGTGCTGCGGCCCAGCACCTTGACCGGATAGGCGCAGGGAAACTCGATTTTCGGGGGCTCAGGGGCACTCATCGGCGGCCTCGCTAGACGCTGAACAGCTTGCTGATCCACATCTTGATACTGTCCCAGAGGCGGGCGAAAAAGCCCGCTTGATCCACGGCTTCCAGCGCCACCACCGGCGCCTCGTGGACCGTCTCACCTTCCAGGCTCAGGCGTACCGTACCCAGCTGGTCGCCGCGGGCCAGCGGCGCAACCACGCTGTCCGCCAGCTCCAGCTCTGTTTGCAGTTGTTCGCGCTTGCCGCGGGGCAGGGTGACCACCGCCGGCTCCAGGACGCCGACGCGGACCGACTGGGCCAGGCCCTTCCACACCCGCGGCTCTGCCAGCGCCTGCTCGGGATCGAACAGGTTCACCGTTTCAAAGAAGCGGAAACCGTAGTTCAACAGGCTGCGGGTTTCGTTCTTGCGGGCATTGGCACTGCGTGTGCCCAGTACCACCGAGATCAGCCGCATGCCGCGGCGCTCGGCGGAGGCCACCAGCCCGTAGCCCGCTTCCCGGGTGTATCCTGTCTTGATCCCGTCGACAGTGGGGTCCTCGCGCAGCAGCGAGTTGCGGTTGTACTGGAGGATACCGCCGTAGGTGTATTCCAGTTCCTTGTACAGGGCGTAGTGTTCGGGAAAATTATTGATCATCGCGGCGGCCAGTTTCGCCAGGTCGCGCGCGGTAACAAACTGGCCGGGCGCCGGCAAGCCGTGCGAGTTCACGAACCAGGAATCCTGCATGCCGATGGCTTCGGCGTGAGCGTTCATCATGTCGGCAAAGGCAGCTTCATTGCCCGCCAGGTGTTCAGCCACCGCCACCGTCGCATCATTGCCCGAGGAGATGATGATGCCGCGCTCGAGATCCGCCAGCGACACCGGTGTGCCGGGCTCGATCCACATCAGCGAGGAACCGGCAAACACCGGGTTCTGCGACCAGGCATTGTTGCTCACTGCCACCATGTCGGTGGGTTTGACCCGGCCGGCCTCCATTTCGCTGGCCAGCACATAGGCAGTCATCATCTTGGTCAGGCTGGCCGGCGGCAACTGCTCGTCCGCATTGTGCTCAACCAGCACCGCGCCGCTGTTGGCATCGATCAGGAAATAGGCCTTGGCGGCCACCTGCGGCGGTGCAGGAATCACGGTTGCCGCCTGGGTGGACGGGACTCCCGGCACCTGGGCAATGACGGAAGGCATGGCGGCAGCTGCCACCAGAAGTGCGCCGGTCAATAAAAAATGCTTCATAGATACGAAAAACCTGTCGCTGATTGTTGATGAAGAGTGTCGTCCTGTATTCATGGCAACAGCTGGCTGCCGCTATAGCCGCTGGCCTCCAGCCGCCGCTGCACTGACTCCAGCTCCTCGTTGCTGGCCACCGGTCCGATACGCACCCGGTAGAGCAGGCCGTCGCCGGTGTCCACCGGGCTGACCGCCACCGGCGAGCTCAACAGCGCCGCCAGTTCCGCCCGCAGGCGCTGGGCCGAAGTCTCGGAGCCAAACGCTCCCAGCTGGACATAGCGGTAGCTGCCAAAAGGGGTACCGCGGCGGTCGTCGATACCGGCGAGATTGATCACCTCCACCTCGACCGGGGCGGTACCGCGCGCCATGTAGCCCAATTTGACCGCTGCACCGTAGGAAAGGTCAATCACCCGGTCGCTGTGGAAAGGCCCGCGGTCATTGACCCGCACGACAATGCTGCGGCCATTGTCCATGTTGGTTACCCTCGCATAGCAGGGAATCGGCAGAGTCTTGTGGGCGGCGGTGGCTGCATAGAGGTCGAAGATTTCACCATTGGAGGTCTTCTGGCCATGGAACTTGGTGCCATACCAGGAGGCGATGCCGCGCTCGCGGTAGTTGGCCGGGCTGGGCAGGATCTCGTAGGTTTTCCCCAACACGGTATAGGGGCTCTTGTTGCCGGCGCTGAGGATCGGGTCCGGCCGCGGCACCGCGTCGGGCACCTGGTCGGGGCGGATGCTGCGCGGCGGAGCCCCGTCCCTGAGCCCGCCCCGATCAACCACCGGCGGTACGGGCTGCGGATCCGGCGCCGGGCCCCGGGTCGCACAGGCGGCCAGCAGTAAGCTCAGCCCCGCGACGAGGAGCCGCTTCACTGGTCAATCCCCGCTGCCAGCCGCTCACTGAGCTGGAACACACTCATCGCATACATCGCGCTGTGATTGTAACGGGTGATCACGTAGAAATTGTGCAGGCCCAGCCAGTGTTCATGCCCCTCGGCCAGTTCAAAGCGGATGGCGGTGGCGCGGGCCCCGGGATCCAGCTCCCGACCCGGCTGCAGACCCGCCTCGACGAACTCCGCCACCGTGCGCTCCGGCACCAGGCCCGCGTTGAACCACTCGGCGGGCACCTCCGGCCCGGGCTCGGCGGCGACCACCACGGTTTCCCCGCTGCGCCAGCCGTGACGCTTGAAGTAATTGGCCACGCTGCCGATGGCGTCGACCGGATTGTTCCAGATATCGGTCACCCCATCGCCGTCGAAATCGACCGCGTAGCTGCGATAGCTGCTGGGCATGAACTGGCCATAGCCCATCGCCCCTGCGTAGGACCCCTTCATCGCCAGCGGGTCCATGCCCTGTTCCTCGGTCAGGATCAGGTAGTTCTTCAATTCCTTGGAAAAAAATGCCGACCGCCGCGGGTAATCGAAAGCCAGCGTGGACAGGGCGTCGATGACACGGTAGCTGCCGGCAATGCGGCCGTAGTAGGTCTCCACCCCGATAATGGCAACGATCACAGAGGCCGGCACGCCGGTTTCGGCCTCGGCGCGCTGCAACGTCTCGCGGTGGCGGGCATAGAACTCCAGCCCCTCGCGGGTACGCTGCTCAGTAAGAAATATCTGGCGGTATTCATGCCAGGGCTTGGCCTTTTCGGCCGGCCGGGCGATAGCTTCGAGTATGCTCTCCTGGCGCTGGGCCTGGGACAACACCTGCAGCAGGCGCTCGCGATCCAGGCCCTGCTCGGCGACCAGTTCGTCGACCAGCAGGCGGGCAGCGGCGTGCTCGCCATAGTTGATCGAGCCGCTTGCCAGTGCCGACCAGAGGCCCAGCGCAGCCAAACCCCATTGCATCTGTATTTTCATCGTTCAGAGACTCTCATCACCGCTGCGCTCAGGGGCATCGCTAGCGCCCGCTACCGGATTCCGTGCTCACTGCCATCAGCAAGCCGAAACTGGCCATCAGTGTGACCACCGAGGTACCGCCGGCGCTGACCAGCGGCAGCGGCACCCCGACCACCGGCAGCAGACCGGCCACCATGCCCATGTTAACAAAGATATAGACGAAAAACGTCAGCGTCAGGCTGCCGGCCACCAGCCGGCCAAAGCCGGATCCGGCGTGCATGCCTATCCAGAACCCGCGCAGGATGATCAGCGCGTAAATACCCATCAGCGCCAGCACCCCGCGCAGACCAAATTCCTCGGCCAGTACCGCGATAATGAAATCGGTGTGTCCCTCCGGCAGAAAGTCCAGCTGGGACTGGGTGCCATTGAGCCAGCCCTTGCCCTCCCAGCCGCCCGAGCCGATCGCCGTCTTGGACTGGATGATATTCCAGCCGGCCCCCAGCTTGTCGCTCTCCGGGTTGAGCAGTGTCAGGATACGCTGCTTCTGGTAATCCTTGAGCAGGTACATCCACACCGGCCAGGACGAGAGCCCGGCCAGCAGCACCACCCCCCGATGTAGCGCCAGCTGAGACCCGCCATGAAGACCACGAACAGGCCGCTGGCCGCAATCAGCAAGGCGGTGCCCAGATCCGGCTGCAGCAGGATCAGGGCCGAGGGCAGCGCGATGATCATGCCACAGGCCAACAGGTATTGCAGGCGCGGCGGCAGGATCCGCTCGGACAGGTACCAGGCGACTGTCAGCGGCATCAGCAGCTTCATGATCTCCGAGGGCTGGAAGCGGAAGCCGCCGAGGGCGAGCCAGCGCTGGGCGCCCTTGGCTCCCACGCCGGCAAACATCACCGCCAGCAGCAGGGCCAGGCCGAACAGGTAGAGCCAGGGAGACCAGCGAAAATAGCGTTTCAGGTCCACCTGCGCCGCCACCAGCATCACTGCGTAGCCGAGCAGGAAATATTGCCCCTGACGCATCACCGCCGCGGCTCGCTGGCCGGAGGCACTGTACAGTACCACCAGGCCGAAGCAGGTCAGCAGCAGCAACAGCAACAGCAGTGGCAGGTCGATGTGCAGCCGCAGTGCCAGCGGCGGCCGCCGGGCGAGGCCGGCACTCTGTCCCGGCAACTGGCGGACATAATCCCCCATCAGCTGCTCCCGGCCAGCAGCCAGGCGTCCAGCACCTGGCGGGCGACGGGATAGGCGGCAGAGGCACCGCCACCGTTTTCGATCAGCACGGCGACCGCGATAGTGGGCGCCTCCACCGGCGCAAAGGCAATGAACAGGCCGTGGTTGCGGTGCCGCTCCGCCACCTCCTCCTCCACGTAGATGGCATCCTGGGCGATACCGATCACCTGGGAAGTGCCTGTCTTGCTGGCCATTTCATACTCTATTCCTATACCGGCCTTGCGGGCGGTGCCGCGGGCGCTGTGCACCACCGCGCGCATCGCCTCGTGCACCGCATCCCAGTGTTCGGCACTGGCGGCAACGCCTCTTTCTTCCAGCGGCTCCGGCACCTCGCCCCCTGCCTTCCGCAGCAGTCTGGGGGTCCGGTATTCCCCCTGGTTGCCAGTACGGTGGTAGCCACCGCCAACTGCAGCGGTGTCGCCAGCATATAGCCCTGGCCGATGCCGGCGCTGAGGGTCTCCCCCGGATACCAGGGCTGGCCCAGCGTGTCCCGTTTCCAGCGGCTGGAAGGCAGCACCCCTGGACCTTCATTGGTGGTATCGATGCCGGTGCGCGCGCCCAGCCCGAAGGGTTGCAGATAGTCGTGCATGCCATCGATGGTGAGACGGCGGGCGAGATCGTAAAAATAGACGTCACAGGACTCGGCCACTGCCATTTGCAGGTCCACCCGCGGCGCATGGCCGGTACCACGAATCTTCAGGATCCAGTCCCGGTAGCGGCGGGAATCCCCGGGCAAGCGGTACCAGCCGGGATCGGGCACGGTGGTTTCGGGGGTTATCAACCCCGACTGCAGACCGGCCATCGCCATCATCGGCTTGATTGTGGAACCCGGTGGATACTGGCCCTGCACCGCGCGGTTGAACAGCGGCACATCCAATGAATTGCGCAGCGCGCTGTAGTCGCGGCCGCTGATACCATTGACGAACAGGTTGGTATCGAAGCCGGGGGTGGAGACCAGAGCCAGCACACCGCCGGTCAACGGGTCTATCGCCACCACCGCGCCGCGCAGCTCGCCGAGGGCGGCGTGGGCAGTCTGTTGCAGCTGGAAGTCCAGGTGCAGGGTGATGTCCTCCCCCGGCACCGGATCAAAGCGCTCCAGCACCCGCAACACCCGGCCGTGGGCATTGGTCTCGACATTCTGGTAGCCGACCTCGCCGTGCAACAGCTCCTCGTAGTATTTCTCCACGCCCACCTTGCCGACGTGAAAGGTACCGCGATAGTCCCGCTCGTCCAGCTCCTGTACCTCCTGTTCGTTGATGCGCCCGACGTAACCGATGGCGTGGGAGAACAACTCGCCGTGGGGTAGTGGCGCACCAATTGCGCATCCACTGTGACGCCGGGAAAGCGGTGCCGGTTCACCGCCAGCCGCGCCCGTTCATCCTCGGTCAGGCGAAACCGCAGCGGCACGGCTTCGTAGGGACGGCGGCGCTGCAACTTCTGGTGGAAATTTTCCAGGTCGGCCGCGGAGATCGGCACCATGGTCTGCAGCTCTGCCAGAGTCGCCTCCAGGTCCGGCACCCGCTCGCGCACAATGGAGAGGATATGACTGGGGCGATTGTCGGCCAGCAGCACCCCGTTGCGGTCGTAGATAAGGCCGCGCTTGGGCGGCAATGGCTGCAATTGAACCCGGTTGCGGTCGGACTGGGTGCGGTAGCTCTCGAAATTATTGATCTGCAGATCGTAGTAGCGCAGCAGGATCATGCCCAGCAGCGCGATCACCAGCAGCACCGCGGTAACGGTGCGCGACCCATAGATGCGCGTCTCCCGGCTGGGATCCTTGAGGGTAATACGCTGTGGCATGCGGTGCTGTGCCTGCTCTATTGGCGACCCGGAAATCTAGCCGCGATGATACGGGTGCTTTACCGTAATTGTCCAAGCCCGATACAGCTGTTCCGCCAGCAGTACCCGCACCAGCGGATGTGGCAGGGTCAATGCACTCAGGGACCAGTGCCTTTCCGCCATTGCCAGGCACTCCGCCGCCAGGCCATCCGGGCCGCCGACCAGCAAACTGACACTGGCGCCGGACATCTGCCAGTCCTCGAGCTGCGCTGCCAGCTGGGGTGTGCTCCAGCTCTCGCCCTCGACATCGAGCGCGATAACGCGATCGCCGGCAGGGATTGCTTTCAGGATTTGCTCCCCCTCCCGCGCCCGCAGCGCGGCGGCCTGGCTGTCCCGGCCCCGCCGGGCCAGCGGCAGCTCCCGCCATTCCAGCCTCAGCTCCCGCGGCAAACGTTTGCCGTACTCCGCCACCGCCGCCGCCACCCAGCCAGGCATCTTGCCGCCGACGGTGATGACGCGCAGCCGCATCAGGCTTCCAGCGAAGAGTCGTCCGGTACCTCGGGACGGGCGCCGTCGGGCCGTACATCCACCCACAGCCGTTCCAGGTCGTAAAAGTCCCGGGTCGCCGGCAGCATGACGTGCACTACCACGTCGCCGAAGTCGACCAGCACCCAATCGCCAGTGGTCTCCCCCTCCACGCCCAGCGGACGCATACCCTGTTTTTTGGCCTCCATGCAGACATGATCCGCCAGCGACTTCACATGCCGGTTGGAAGTGCCGCTGGTAATCACCAGGTAGTCCATCACATCGGTGAGAGCGGTGACGTCCAGGGTGGCGGTGTTGACCGCCTTCAGGTCCTCGAGCGCGTCGACGACCATTTGCTTGAGTTGTTCAGCTTCCATCAGTGGCTCTTTTTCTCCAGTAGTCAGTCCGTGTCAGCCGCATCTGTGTACAGCTGGTGTCTTTCAATATAGTCCAGTACCGAATCCGGCAGCAGATACCGCGCCGATCGTCCGGCCTGGCGCAGCGCGCGAATGCCAGTGGAGGAGATTGCCAGCTGGCTCAACTCCAGCAGCAACACGCCACCGGCGGGCGCCCGGCGCAGTTGGACCGCACTCTGCAGGCGATGCCGGTCCAGCCAGTCCTTCAGCTCGCCCCGCCCCGGCAGCGCCCAGCCCGGGCGGGCGATAACCACGATATGGGCGTAGTTCAGCAACTCCTGCCAGCGGTGCCAGCGCGGCAGCCCCAGCAGCGCGTCACAACCCATCACCAGACACAGGCCGGGCCGGGGGCCATACTCGGCGCGCAGCTCCGCCAGACTGTCCACGGTATAGGACGGCCCGGCTCGACCCAGTTCCCGGCGATCGCAGCACAGCCGCGGCTCCCCGGCCACAGCCAGCGCCACCATGTCCGCGCGCCGCGCCGCCGGACAGCGCGGCGCGGCGCGGTGCGGCGGCAGGGCACAGGGCATCAGGTGCAGGCGCTCCAGATCGAGCTGCTCCAGCAACTCCACGGCAGAGCGCAAATGGCCGTTGTGGATCGGGTTGAAGGTGCCGCCGAGCACGCCGATGAGCCCGGCCGGGGCCGTTGCGGCTGTCAACGCCGGACCTGCCCCTCGCCGAAGACCACGTATTTGCGCGAGGTGAGGCCCTCCAGCCCCACCGGGCCGCGGGCGTGCAGTTTGTCAGTGGAGATACCAATCTCGGCGCCAAGCCCGTACTCGAAGCCATCGGCAAAGCGGGTGGAAGCGTTGACCATCACCGAGCTGGAATCCACCTCGCGCAGGAAGCGCATTGCACGGCCATGGTCGCGGGTGACGATACTGTCGGTGTGGTGAGAACCATAGCAGCTGATATGGTCGATGGCGGCGTCGAGGTCGGCGACCACCCGCAGCGCCAGCACCGGCGCCAGGTATTCCTCGTACCAGTCCTGCTCAGTGGCGGGGGTGATCTCCGGCAGCAGCGCCAGACTGCGCTCGCAGCCGCGCAGTTCCACCCCGGCCGCAGCATAGGCCTGTGCCAGCGCCGGTAACAGCGCCTCCGCTTCCGCCGCCGCCACCAGCAGGGTTTCCATGGTATTGCAGGTGCCGCAGCGGTGGGTCTTGGCATTGAGCGCAATGTCCAGCGCCATCTGGTGGTCGGCGCCGGCATCGATATAGACGTGGCAGACGCCATCAAGATGCTTGATTACCGGCACCCTTGCCTCGCGGCTGATGCGCTCTATCAGTCCCTTGCCACCGCGAGGCACAATCACATCGACATATTCCGGCATGGTAATCAGTTGACCCACCGCTGCGCGGTCGGCAGTGGCCACCACCTGCACCGCAGTCGCCGGCAAGCCGGCGGCGGCCAGGCCAGCCCCCAGACAGCTGGCGATCGCCTGATTGGAGGCCAGCGACTCCGATCCACCGCGCAAGATGGTCGCATTGCCTGCTTTCAGGCACAGGCTGGCAGCCTCCACCGTAACGTTGGGGCGCGATTCATAGATGATGCCCACCACCCCCAACGGTACCCGCATCTGCCCGACCCTGATACCACTGGGCATGGTATTGACCTCGCTGATGCTGCCCACCGGGTCGGGCAGGCCCGCGACCTGGCGCAGCCCTTCAAGCATCGCGTCAATCCGCGCCGGGGTCAGTTCCAGGCGATCGAGCAGCGCCGCGTCCAGGCCCTGTTCCCGGCCTCGGGCCAGGTCCCCGGCATTGGCATCCGCCAGCGCGGCTCGATCACCGTCCAGCGCATCGCGAACCGCCAGCAGGGCATTGTTGCGGGCAGCGGTGGACGAGGCCGCCACCTGGCGCGCCGCCGCCCGGGCGTTGCGCCCCAGCTCCTGCATGTACTGCTCTATACTCATCCTGCTGCTTGCCTCGCTCCGGACCGGCGCTGTTGTGCTGATAAAGGGCGGCATTATACCCCATGCCCGCCCGCTGTACCGCACCTGTGCGTGCCACAGCCCATCAGACTCGCCCGCCTGCCAGTTCAAGACCGGGCTTCGTAGCCCGGTCGACATCCTGGGAGGGTGCTTTCGAGACACGCCGTGAACCCCTCCATGGGGCTCGGATGCGACATCCATGTCGCATACGGTCTCGAAAGCACCCTCCCAGGACGCCGACCTGCCGCCGGAGTGAGCCAAAGTAAGTACCATTCAGTCCGGACCCTGAAAAACATTCCCGAAGAACGTTGACAATCATTCTCATTAGCATTAGTGTTCGATGGCAAGGACATTTGTTTTCCTCAGCTGCGCAGGGTCACCATGTACGTATGCATCTGTAAGGGCATCACCGACACCCAGATTCGCACCGCCGTGACTGAAGGTGCCAACAGCATACGCGAGGTACGCCGGTCGCTGGGCGTCGCCAGTCAGTGCGGCAAATGTGGCAGCCTGGCCCGGGATATCGTCAACGAGTCCCTGAGCGAACTGGCGGGCGAGCAGCGCCTGTTCTACGCCGTCAGCTGAGTCTCTCTCCTCACCCTGCTTCAAGTTCCGGCACAAGAGCGCCGGCATCATCCAGAAATCAGGACATGACGGTATCGCTGTCCCCGGCATCGGGAGCGGCGCCGGGCCCGTTGTTGCGGGACGCAGCGTCGTCGTTGCAGGGGCCGCTCGCCGCGCCCCAACCGGGTCTGCGACAGGATGCTAATCGCTTTGATTATCATTAGAAATTGGCTTTAAAATCAATAACTTAAATTGACCACAATCACACTGCCTGCTATACTTCGCGGTCATTTGGGAACAGGCAAGGAGCACGCTGATGAAAGGCGACGCGGGAGTCATCAAACACCTGAACAAGGTTCTCGGCAACGAACTGGTGGCGATCAACCAGTACTTCCTGCACGCGCGCATGTACAAGGACTGGGGGCTGCGGGAGCTGGGCGAGCACGAGTATCAGGAATCCATCGATGAAATGAAGCACGCGGACCAGCTGATCGAGCGCATCCTGTTTCTGGAGGGCCTGCCCAATCTGCAGGATCTGGGCAAGCTGCTGATCGGGGAAAACACCCGGGAGATGCTGGAGTGTGACCTCAAGCTGGAGCACATGGGGCATAAGGACCTGAAACAGGCGGTCGCCCACTGCGAGTCAGTGGGCGACTATGTTTCCAGGGATCTGTTCGTCGAGATCATGGAGTCTGAAGAGGAACACATCGACTGGCTGGAAACCCAACTGGGGCTGATCGAGAAGATCGGACTGCAAAATTACCTGCAAACCGCGATGCACACTGTAAAGCCCGAATAACGGGCATGAGCCGGGCCCCTGGCGGGGCCCGGCAGCGCCTCAGCTGGCACTCTGGGCGGCCGCGGCCTCTTTCACCAGAGTCTGCAATTCACCGCTTTCGTGCATCTCGGTCACGATATCACAACCGCCGATCAACTCACCGTTGATCCACAATTGCGGAAAGGTGGGCCAATTGGCGTATTTGGGCAGATTGCTGCGGATATCGGGATTGGCGAGGATGTCCACATAGGCAAAGCGCTCGCCACAGGCCATCAGAGCCTGCACGGTCTGGGCCGAGAAGCCGCACTGAGGCTGGTTGGGAGAGCCTTTCATGTAGAGCAGGATGCTGTTGCCTTCGATTTGCTCTTTGATGGTGTCGAGAATATCCATACTGTCAGGTACCTTTGTCGTCGTGGACGCGTCGTGGTAAATGTGGGCCCAGTTTACCTGAATTCAAGCCTGCGCGCAGGCAGGGCAATGAACTTCCCGCCCGCTGTTCGCGGCCAGCCGGTGATGGCCCGGATTATTGCCAAGGCCGGACGATACCGCTATTATCGAGGTTTCATGAGGCAGCTCCCCGCTGCCTTTTTGCGTTTCAGGGCCCCGCAACGGACCCGTCAGAGCAGGAGTGCAGTGCAGTCGTGTCCGCGTTGATGCAAACCTATGCCAGGTTGCCGGTGACCTTCAGTCACGGCGAGGGAGTCTTTCTGTTCGACACCCAGGGCCGACGCTACCTGGACGCGCTTTCGGGGATCAGCGTCACCAACCTGGGCCATGCTCACCCTGCGGTAACAGCCGCGCTACAGTCCCAGGCCGCGCGCCTGCTGCATACCTCCAACCTGTACCAGGTGGCGGCGCAGGAAGCCCTGGCCGAGGCCCTGACCGCGGCCGCGGGCATGGACCGCGTGTTCTTCGGCAACTCCGGGGCCGAGGCCAATGAGGCCGCGATCAAGCTGGCACGGCTCTACGGTCACCAGCGGGGGGTGGAAAAACCGGCCATCATCGTCTTTGACAATGCGTTCCACGGCCGCACGCTGGCCACCCTGAGCGCCACCGGCAATCGCAAGATCCAGGCCGGCTTCGAGCCCCTGGTGGCAGGTTTTATCCGCGCGCCGCTGAATGACCTGGCCGCGGTTCGGCAGATCGCCGCCAACAACGCCGATGTAGTCGCGGTGCTGGTGGAACCGATCCAGGGCGAGGGTGGCGTGCGGCTGGCAGAGCCGGAGTTCCTGCACGGGCTGCGCTCGCTCTGCGACCAACAGCAATGGCTGCTGATGCTGGATGAAGTACAGACCGGCAACGGCCGCTGCGGACACTATTTTGCCTGCCAGGGCATGGACCTGCAGCCGGATGTGATCACCACTGCCAAGGGCCTGGCCAACGGTGTTCCCATCGGCGCCTGCCTGGCACGCGGCGCCGCCGCGGAGGTATTCGGACCCGGTCACCACGGCTCCACCTATGGCGGCAACCCGCTGGCCTGCGCGGCGGGCCTGGCGGTGGTCAACACCGTTGTCGGCGAGCAGCTGGCCGCCCGCGCCACCGAGGCCGGGAACTACCTGCGCCGGCAACTGCAGCAGGGCCTGGCCGACTGTCCCGCACTGGTGGAGATTCGCGGTCGCGGCCTGATGCTGGGCATACAACTGCGGCGTGACTGTGGTGAACTGGTGGAACGGGCGCTCGCCGCCGGCCTGCTGATCAATGTCACCGCCGGCAACACCATCCGCCTGCTGCCACCGCTGATCATCAGCGACGCCCAGCTGGATGAGCTGGCGGCAGGTCTCATTGCGTTGATCAAGGATTTCAACTGAGGCGCCCGGCGCCGAGCGGCAGGACCTGACCATGACCACACCCCGGCATTTCTTGACCCTCCTCGATTTCAGCCCCGACGAGCTGCAGGCCGTGCTGGCGCGCGCGGCCCAGATGAAACGGGCGCACCGCGCGGGGACCGATGAGCGCAACTTCGCCGGCACGGTACTGGGCATGATCTTCGCCAAGTCCTCCACCCGGACCCGGGTGTCCTTTGAGGCCGGCATGGCACAACTGGGTGGCCATGCCATGTTCCTGTCGCCCCAGGACACCCAGCTGGGACGCGGCGAGCCGATCGAGGACAGCGCCCGGGTGATCTCGTCGATGGTGGACATGGTGATGATCCGCACCTTCGGCCACGATATCGTAGAGCGCTTTGCCCGCCATTCCTCGGTGCCGGTAATCAATGCGCTGACGGACGACTACCATCCCTGCCAGTTGCTGGCTGACATGCAGACCTGGATCGAGCACCGCGGCCCGGTGGCCGGCAAGACTGTGTGCTGGGTCGGGGACGGCAACAACATGTGCCAGTCCTACATCAATGCCGCACGACAGTTCGACTTTGAGTTGCGCATTGCCTGCCCGCCCGGCTTCGAACCCGCGGCGGAGCTGCTGGCCGCCAATCGCGACCGGGTCCAGCTCAGCCAGGATCCGGCGGCCGCCGCGCGCGGCGCCGATCTGGTGGTGACTGATGTGTGGGCCTCCATGGGCCAGGAAGCCGAGCAACAGCAGCGCGCCGATCAGTTCCAGCCCTACCAGGTCAATGCGCAGCTGATGAGTCACGCCGCCGCCGATGCACTGTACATGCACTGCCTGCCCGCCCACCGGGGCGAAGAGATCAGTGCGGAACTGATGGATGCCTCCGACACGGTGATCTGGGACGAGGCGGAAAACCGGCTGCACGCACAAAAGGCACTGATGGAGTTCCTGCTGCTGAGCCAGCGGCCCTGACAGGCTGGCAACACCCCGCTAATAACCACATCCAATATGACTGCCGTTTTTTATGAAAAATAAATAGATAGCTGTCATAACGCGGTAACAATGGCCCGGGGAGAGGCTGATACAGAGGGACCGCGGCTTGTGCGGTTAGCAGGCACAGACCTGTGCGTTTGCCCACATGTTATCCACAGCATAACCCATTGTTCTTCCCTTGCATTGCCCCTCTGGCCGCTTTATCTTGTATCACATCGGGCCAGGCACCCCCATATATTGGGTATTCTGGTTTTCGCATACACTGACCAGGCACTCAGGTGTGACAGTATGCAAAAGCAATGCACCGGGCCCGTCCCGGCCCCAAAGCGCCCCCGACCAGATACCGAGCCAAGGCAGCACATCAGTCCTGCCGCTGGCGATGCCGCGACCAGCCCGGCTCATCCCGGAACCCTGAACAATTGAACCCAGAACAATAAGGCCCCATGGGTCACCACCACCTCGGAGTTGACATGTACACAGAGACCGACCAGCCAGGCACCGCCCCAGCACTGGGCAGCACCCGGAAAGCCACCCCGTCAGCGGCAGTATTGCTGCCACCGCTCCGGGTCAGATGCGTGTCATCAAGCGCAACGGCACCGTGGTGCCGTTCGAGGAGAGCAAGATTTCGGTGGCCATCACCAAGGCCTTCCTGGCAGTGGAGGGCGGCACGGCTGCAGCTTCCAGCCGCATCCACGAGACCGTGGCCAAACTCACCGACCAGGTGGCCAATACTTTCCGCCGGCGCATGCCCTCGGGCGGCACCATCCACATCGAGGACATCCAGGACCAGGTGGAGCTGTCGCTGATGCGCGCCGGTGAACACAAGATTGCCCGCGATTACGTCATTTACCGGGAAGAGCAGGCCCGCAAGCGCGCTGCCCGCAAAGCCCTGTCCTCCGCCACTCAGGAAGCCGCCGGCCATATCACCGTGGTGCAGCCCGACGGCAGCCGGGCGCCGCTGGACCTGGCCCGTCTGCACACCGTTGTCACCGAGGCCTGCTTCGAGCTGGCCGATGTCAGCGCCACCCATATTATCGACGAGGCCCTGCGCAATCTGTACGACGGCGTCACCGCCAGCGAACTGAGCACCTCACTGGTGATCACCGCCCGCACCATGATCGAGAAGGAGCCCAACTACAGCTATGTCGCCGCGCGCCTGCTGTGCGACAACCTGCGCGCCGAGGCACTGGGCTTCCTGGGCGTGGCCGATCTGGCCACCCAGGCGGACATGACCGAGCTGTATGCCAGCGCACTGGCCGCCTATGTCGAGCGCGGCGTCGAGCTGGAACTGCTGGACCCGAAACTGAAAACCTTCGATATCGCGCGCCTGGGCCAGGCGCTGCTGCCCGAGCGCGACCTGCAGTTCACTTACCTGGGCCTGCAGACCCTGTACGACCGCTACTTCATTCACAGCAACGATGTGCGCTTCGAACTGCCGCAGATCTTCTTCATGCGGGTAGCCATGGGGCTGGCGGCCGAGGAAGCGGACAAGAATGCCCGCGCCATCGAATTCTATGAGCTGCTGTCCTCCTTCGACTACATGAGCTCCACCCCCACGCTGTTCAACGCCGGCACCCTGCGCCCGCAACTGTCCTCCTGCTACCTGACCACAGTGCCGGACGACCTGCACGGTATCTTCGGCGCGATCCAGGACAACGCCATGCTGTCGAAGTTTGCCGGCGGCCTGGGCAACGACTGGACCCCGGTGCGGGCCCTGGGCTCCTACATCAAGGGCACCAATGGCAAATCCCAGGGCGTGGTGCCGTTCCTGAAGGTGGTCAACGACACCGCGGTGGCGGTCAACCAGGGCGGCAAGCGCAAGGGCGCGGTCTGCTCCTACCTGGAGACCTGGCACCTGGATATCGAGGAATTCGTCGAACTGCGCAAGAACACCGGCGACGACCGCCGCCGCACCCACGACATGAACACCGCCAACTGGATCCCGGACCTGTTCATGAAGCGGGTGTTCGACGACGGCGACTGGACCCTGTTCTCGCCCAACGACGCCCCCGACCTGCACGACCTCTACGGCCAGGCCTTCGAGGAGCGCTACAGCTACTACGAAGAGCAGGCCCGCTGCGGCAAGCTGAAGCTGCACAAGACGGTGCGGGCCCAGAACCTGTGGCGCAAGATGCTGGCCATGCTGTTTGAAACCGGCCACCCCTGGATGACCTTCAAGGATCCGTGCAACCTGCGCTCGCCGCAGCAGCACGTGGGCGTGGTGCATTCCTCCAACCTGTGCACCGAGATTACGCTGAATACCAGCAGGGACGAGATCGCGGTGTGCAACCTGGGCTCCATCAACCTGCCCCAGCATATTGACGACAACGGCCTCAATCTGGACAAGCTGCAGAAGACCGTGCGCACCGCGGTGCGCATGCTGGACAATGTCATCGACATCAACTACTACTCGGTACCCCAGGCGGAGCGCTCCAACCTGCGCCACCGGCCAGTGGGCCTGGGTGTCATGGGCTTCCAGGACGCCCTCTATAAGCAGCATATCGCCTACAGCTCGGAACAGGCGGTGGAGTTCGCCGACCGCTCGATGGAGGCGATCAGCTACTTTGCCATCGACGCCTCCAGCCAACTGGCACAGGAGCGCGGCGTCTACTCCAGCTACGAGGGCTCGCTGTGGAGCCAGGGCATTTTCCCGATCGACTCGCTGGACATCCTGGAGCAGCAGCGCGGCGCCAAGTACATCCAGCTGGACAAGAGCCAGACCCTGGACTGGCCGGCCCTGCGCGCCAGCGTGAAGAGCCGCGGCATGCGCAACTCCAATGTGATGGCGATTGCGCCCACCGCGACCATCGCCAATATCACCGGCGTATCCCAGTCGATAGAGCCGACCTACCAGAATCTGTATGTGAAATCCAACCTGTCCGGCGAATTCACCGTGGTGAACCCCTACCTGGTCAATGACCTGAAGGCCCGCGGCCTGTGGGACGGTGTCATGGTCAACGACCTGAAATACTACGACGGCAGTGTACAGGGGGTAGACCGGGTACCGCAGGACCTGAAGGCGATCTACGCCACCGCCTTCGAGGTAGAGCCCAAATGGCTGGTGGAGTCCGCCAGCCGGCGCCAGAAATGGCTCGACCAGGCCCAGTCGCTGAACCTGTACATCAACAATGCCAGCGGCAAGAAGCTGGACATCACCTACCGCATGGCCTGGTACAGCGGCCTGAAGACCACCTACTACCTGCGCTCGCTGGCGGCCACCGGTACCGAGAAGTCCACCATCAGTACCGGCAACCTGAACGCTGTATCTTCCGGTGGCCAGACGGTGCAGGCATCGCCAGCGCCAGTACCGGCGGCCTGCTCACTGGATGATCCGGACTGCGAGGCCTGCCAGTAGGCGGGCCCCGGCATCCGGCCACAAACCGTTAACAAGACAGACACAGAGAAATCGAGGACAAGTACAGCATGTTGAGTTGGGATGACTATCACAAAGACGAGGCCAACACCGCCAGCAGCGGAAAAATGCCACCGCCGCCCACGGCAGCGCCGGAGACTCCGGCCGCTGAGCAGACGGCACCGGTAGTCGCCGCGCCCGCGAGCGAAACCACTGCGCCCGACCCGGTGGCGCTGGACAATATCGCTGCCGCAGCCCGGGCCCTGGAGGAACTGGATATCGCCAAGGGCCTGGAAGAGCTGGAGATGGGTGCCGCCCGGGTCTCGGTTGACGAGAAGGCAATGATCAACTGCCGCGCCGACCTGAACCAGCTGGTGCCCTTCAAATACGACTGGGCCTGGCAGAAATACCTGGACGGCTGTGCCAACCACTGGATGCCCCAGGAAATCAACATGACCGCCGATGTGGCCACCTGGAAGAACCCGGAGGGGCTCAGCGATGACGAGCGCCGCATCATCATGCGCAGCCTGGGTTATTTTTCCACCGCCGATTCGCTGGTGGCCAATAACCTGGTGCTGGCCATCTACCGCCTGATCACCAACCCCGAGTGCCGCCAGTACCTGCTGCGCCAGGCCTTCGAGGAGGCCATCCACACTCATGCCTACCAGTACTGCATCGAGTCGCTGGGCATGGATGAAGGTGCGGTATTCAACATGTACCGGGAGGTGCCGTCGGTAGCCAAGAAGGCCGCCTGGAGCATGCGCCACACCCACGAAATATCGGACCCGACCTTCAACACCGGCACCCCGAAAGACGACCAGACCCTGCTGCGCAACCTGATCGGCTTCTACGCGGTGACCGAGGGTATTTTCTTCTACTGCGGCTTCACCCAGATCCTGTCCATGGGCCGCCGCAACAAGATGACCGGTGTCGCCGAGCAGTTCCAGTACATCCTGCGGGATGAGTCCATGCACCTGAACTTCGGCATCGACGTGATCAACCAGATCAAGCTGGAAAACCCGCATCTGTGGACCGAGGAGTTCCAGCAGGAGGCCATCCTGATGATCCTGGAGGGCACCCAGCTGGAGATTGAATACGCTCGCGACACCATGCCGCGCGGGGTGCTGGGCATGAATGCGGCGATGATGGAGGAGTATCTGCACTTCATCGCCAACCGCCGCCTGGCCCAACTGGGG
This sequence comes from Kineobactrum salinum, assembly GCF_010669285.1. Lineage (GTDB taxonomy): Bacteria > Pseudomonadota > Gammaproteobacteria > Pseudomonadales > Halieaceae > Kineobactrum > Kineobactrum salinum. Next base: position 1,685,549 of record NZ_CP048711.1, read on the forward strand.
CTGCCGGAGCAGTTTCCCGGGGCGCAGAACCCGTTCCCGTGGATGAGCGAGATCATGGACCTGCGCAAGGAGAAGAACTTCTTCGAAACCCGTGTGATCGAGTACCAGACAGGCGGAGCCCTGAACTGGGACTGAGCCAAACAGCCGGGGGTGTCCGCGCCCCCGCTACCCATCCACTGAACGGCGAGGCCGGAGAGGAGATCTGACATGGACAACCAGGACAAGGCTCCCAAGGACAGCGAAACCGTATTGATGGCACTGGACCAGATCAGCCAGACCATCGATGTGATGACCAGCGTGGTCGGCCGCCTGCGCAACTATGTGCAGCAGGAAGCCGCCAGCGGGCAGGGAGACCTGCAGGCTGAAATGCAGCCGGACCGCGTGTTGCATTAGCGGGCCGACTTTGTCTCCAATCATTTTCCCGCCTATACTCCACACATCCGTTAAAACTGATGCGAGACAGAGCCATGCTGAAAGCACGTATTATCGTTCTGATCCAGATCCTGGCCTTTACGGTGGCGAGCACCGTCGGCACGGCCCAGGCCGCAATGATCGGCAGCGCCGAGCATTTCGCCGATTCCGCCCGGGAGCAGCAACTGGCCCGGGTCGACGCGGTGCTGGCCAGCGACGCCGTGCAGGAGCAGCTGATCGCGCTGGGGGTCAATCCCGAGGATGCGATGGCGCGGGTAGCCGCGCTGTCGACCGAAGAGTTGCAACTGCTGGCACAACAGATGGATGAAATGCCCGCCGGCGGCGTGCTGGGTGTACTGGGCGTTATTCTCGTGGTCCTGATCATCCTGGAAGTCCTTGGCGTTACCAACGTCTTCACCAAGCTGTAGGCTACTGCCAGTCCTGCTGCTGGCCCTGCTGGCAGGTTGCGCCAGCCGGTTGCCGCCGCCACCTGAACTGGCCGCGACCGAACTGACCGCGGTGCCATTCTTCCCCCAGCAGCAGTACCAGTGCGGCCCCGCCGCGCTGGCGACGGTGCTGGCGTGGAGCGGCGTGGACACCAGCGCCGACGAGCTCACCCCACAGGTCTACCTGCCCGACCGGGAGGGCAGCCTGCAACTGGAACTGATTGCCGCCAGCCGCCGCGCCCAGCGCCTGCCGTTTTTGCTTGAAGGTGGGGCGCCTGCGCTGTTTGCCGAGCTCGGTGCCGGGCATCCGGTGCTGGTATTGCAGAACTTCGGCCTGCGTTCCCTGCCCCAATGGCACTACGCCGTCGTGGTCGGCTACGATCCAGAGCAGCGCGAAGTGCTGCTGCGCTCCGGCACCGAACAACGCCGCCGCGAGTCCTGGCGCCGCTTCATGACCAGCTGGGCGCAGGCCGATTACTGGGGGCTGGTAGTGCTGCCCCCCGGAAAATTGCCCGCCGCAATGACCGCCGATGCAGTCGCCACCAGCGTGGCCGGCAATGAAACCCGAATGGCGCCCGCCGTGACCCTGGCTGCCTGGGAGGCCGCCCTGAGGCACTGGCCGGAGCAGCCGGCGGTCCTGTTCGGCGCCGCCAACGCCCGTTACACGGCGGGCCAGACCCGGCCTGCCGCAAGCCTCTATCGCCGCCTGCTGCAACAGCAGCCAGGCCATCTCGCCGCCCGCAACAACTTTGCCGATCTGCTGCTGAACAGTGACTGCCCGCAACAGGCGGAGCAGGTATTGGGGCCGGCACTGGAGCGCCTCGGCACCGGTGCCAGCCCGACTGCGACGACTGCCGCTGTGCGCACCACTGCGGCGGAAATCGACGCTCATCCCCGCCGCGCAGGCAGCGAAGCGGAAGTCTGCGGCAGCTTGCTTCCCTGAACCATGGCGCGCAGGACTTGAGCAAAGATCTGCACCGTGGTGTAGCATTGGCCTTTCATTTCCGCTCGCCAAGGATCTCTCTGTCCATGCCCTGCACCCTCAGATGAATGGCGACCAGACCCTGATTCTGGCCATCCTGCTGGCCACTGTCGGCATGTTCCTGTGGGGGCGCTGGCGCCATGACATGGTGGCGCTGGGTTCACTGCTGGCCTGTGTGCTGGCGGGCCTGATCGACCCGGGCAAGGCCTTCGATGGTTTCGGTCATCCAGCGGTGATCACGGTAGCCTGTGTACTGGTACTGAGCCGCGGCCTGCAGACCTCCGGTGCGGTGGATGCACTGGCCCGCTACGCACTGCCCAAAAATGCCGGCGCTGCGCTGAGCCTGGCGGCCCTGGTCGGCCTCGGTGCCGCGCTGTCGGGTTTCATGAACAATGTCGGTGCGATGGCCCTGTTGATGCCTGTGGCGATACAACTGGCCAAGCGCCTGGAATTGCCGCCGGGGCGGGTGCTGATGCCGCTGGCCTTCGGCACCATCCTCGGCGGCATGACCACCATGATCGGCACGCCACCAAACCTGATCGTGGCGGGCTTTCGCAGCGAGACCGGCGCCGGCAGCTTTGCCATGTTCGATTTCACTCCGGTGGGACTGACTGTCGCAGTCCTGGGCGTCCTCTTCGTGGTACTGCTGGGTTGGCGGCTGGTCCCGGTGCGCCGCCAACAGGGGGCCGGCGACTTTGAAACGGGGGCCTACCTGACCGAAGCCAGGGTAAAGGACAAGAGCAAGGCCGCGGGCATGACCCTGCGTGCCATCGAGGCGGAGCTTGACGAAGTGGGCGGCCAGGTCATTGGCCTGGTGCGCAATGAGGTGCGGCTGACCGCACCCCAGTCGGGCCGCCTGATCCGGACGGGGGACATTCTGGTCATCGAGGCGGAGGTCGACGCCCTCGCCAACCTCCTGTCCAGCCTGGGCCTGAAGCTGGAGGAATCCGTCAAGCCGGAAAAGAACGAAGCGGAAGCGGAACAGGACGAACAGGACCCGCGCCCCGATACAAAACAGTCACAACCCGCGAATGGCTCTGCAGAACCCTTGCCGGCCAGCTTTTCTGCAGGGGAGGAAGCGGAAACAGCGGAAGCGGAGAAAGACGAGGCGGCCCCCGTCTCAGAGGAGATCGTACTGACCGAACTGGTAGTACTGCCGGGCGCCTCGATTGCAGGCCGCTCGGCCAGTGATATCCAGTTGCGCAGCCGCTACGGCCTCAATCTGCTGGCGGTGTCGCGCGAAGGAGCCCGCTCCCGTACCCGCCTGCGCACGTTGCGGATCGCTCCCGGCGATCTGTTGCTGATGCAGGGCCCCGCTGAGTCCATCGCCGAATTCGCCGCCGATTCCGGCTGTGTACCGCTGGCGGAACGCAACCTGCGCATCCCCAACAAACGCAAGGCGCTGGTTTCGACCGGCATCATGGGGCTGGCGGTAGCTGCCGCGGCTGTCGGCCTGTTGCCCGCGGCCATCGCCTTCGCCCTCGGCATGCTGGCCTCGATGGCGCTGCGTACGGTACCCCCCCGCAGCGTATACGACGCCATCGACTGGCCGGTGATCGTGCTGCTGGCGGCACTGATACCGGTGGCTGCGGCGATGGAGGCCACCGGTACCGCCGACCTGATCGCCCGCTTTCTGCTGACCTCGGTTGCCCAGGAACATGATGTCACTGCGCTGGCACTGATTCTGGTGGTGACGATGTTCCTGTCCGATTTGATGAACAACGCGGCCACGGCCGCGGTGATGTGTCCTATCGCCATCGGTACCGCCAGCGCCCTGGGGGTGAACCCGGACTCCTTTCTGATGGCGGTGGCGATAGGTGCCTCCTGCGCCTTCCTGACGCCGATCGGGCACCAGAACAACACCCTGATCCTGGGACCGGGCGGCTTTCATTTCGGCGACTACTGGCGCCTGGGCCTGCCCCTGGAAATTCTGGTCACCGCGGTCAGTATTCCGCTGTTGCTGGTGATCTGGCCACTGTAGACTCGATCTGAGCCCGACGGACAACGGCGGCGGGGCCGGCGCAGGTATGCGGCATGCGAATAGCGACTATTGGCTGCGGCAGGCGTTAACGGTTCACGCCATCCCGCTGTCCCGCTACAATGGCTGGTTTCCGGCGCCGCGCGGCCACCCAGGCCCAGGGGCCGCGCCGCTCCACTCCCCGATCTACCGACACAGGACAGCGACATGATCTACCAAAGTGACGCACTTACAGTGACTCGCCTCGAGGGCGACATCGCCGAGCTCAATTTCGATCTGAAGGGAGAATCCGTCAACAAGCTCGACCGGGCGACGGTCAATGCGCTTACCGCAGCGCTGGATGCACTGGAGGCGGAGCCGGGTCTCAAGGGCCTGCTGCTCACCAGTGCCAAGCCGGTCTTTATCGTCGGCGCCGACATCACTGAATTTACGGCCATGTTCGGCGCCGGAGCCGAGCAGATAAGCGGCTTTACCGGGGTCAACAACGACAACCTGAACCGCCTGCAGAATCTGCCCTACCCCAGCTGCGTCGCCATCAACGGCTTCGCCCTGGGCGGCGGTTTCGAGGTCTGCCTGGCCTGTGACTTCCGGGTGATGAGCAGCGCCGCCAAAGTGGGCCTGCCGGAGACCAAACTGGGCATTCTGCCGGGTTGGGGCGGCACCGTGCGGCTGCCGCGCATCATCGGCGTCGATGAGGCCGTGACCTGGATCGCCACCGCCAAGGATCAGCGCGCCGACAATGCGCTGAAGGTGGGCGCGGTAGACGCAGTGGCCGAGCCGGAACAACTGCGCGAGTTGGCGCTGGCGACACTCGCCAATGCCGTCGCCGGCAAACTCGACTACAGCGAGCGCCGGCGTGCCAAGAGCAGCCCGCTGCCGATGAACGACACCGAGGCCACCATGGCCTTCTTTACCATGAAGGCCATGGTACAGCAGCAGGCCGGCAGGAATTATCCGGCCCCGCTGAAGGCGGTGGATGTGATCGAGCAGGCGCGGGGCATGGGGCTGGAGGATGCGCTGAAGGTGGAGGCCGCGGCCTTTGCCGAGCTGGCGAGTACCGACGTTGCCGCGGCCCTGGTCGGCGTGTTCCTGTCCGACCAGCTGCTGAGCAAGAAGGCCCGCGGGTGGGAAAAGAAGGCCGACCGCAAGGTGGCCCGGGCCGCGGTGCTGGGGGCGGGCATCATGGGTGGCGGGATCGCCTACCAGTCCGCCTACAAGGGCGTGCCCATCCGGATGAAGGACATCAATCAGGAGGGCCTTGACCTGGGGCTGAAGGAAGCCAACAAGCTGCTGACCAAGCGGGTGGACCGCGGCCAGATGAGCGCCAGCCAGATGGGCGAGGTGCTCACCAGCATCGACCCGACCCTGAGCTACGCCGGCTTTGAAGACATCGACATCGTGGTCGAGGCCGTGGTCGAGAATCGCAAGGTCAAGCTCGCCGTACTGGCCGAGACCGAGCAACAGGTCAGCGAGGACACCATTCTGGCCTCCAATACCTCCACGATTTCCATCACCCGGCTGGCCGAAGCCCTGCAGCGGCCGCAGAACTTCTGCGGCATGCACTTCTTCAATCCGGTACACGCGATGCCGCTGGTCGAAGTGATCCGGGGCGAAAAGACCTCCGATACCGCCATCGCCCGCACTGTGGCCTACGCCACCAAGATGGGCAAGAAGGCCGTGGTGGTAAAGGACTGCCCGGGCTTTCTGGTCAACCGGGTGCTGTTTCCCTACTTCGACGGTTTCTCCAAGCTGCTGCGCGACGGTGCTGACTTCCAGGTGGTGGACCGGGTCATGGAACGCTGGGGCTGGCCCATGGGCCCGGCCTACCTGCTGGACGTGGTCGGCATCGATACCGGCGTCCATGCAGGCGAGGTGATGGCCGAGGGCTTCCCGGACCGGATGAAACTGGACTTCAAGACGGCAACCGAAGTGATGTTCGAGCACAAGCGCTACGGCCAGAAAAACGGCAAGGGCTTTTACGACTATGTGCCCGACAAGCGTGGCAAAGCCAGGAAAACCACCACCGAGGAAAGCTACGAACTAATCGCGCCGGTGGTCGGCGAGCGCACCGAATTCGCGGACGAGGACATCGTCGCCCGGATGATGCTGCCGATGGCTACCGAGATGGCCCGCTGCCTGGAAGAGGGCATCGTCGGCACGCCGGCGGAGGCGGACCTGGCCCTGCTCTACGGCCTGGGCTTTCCGCCCTTCCGCGGCGGTATCTTCCGCTGGCTGGACACAGTGGGTATGGACTACATCGCCGAGGCGTCGCAGAAATTTGCCGATCTGGGCAAAAGCTACGAGCTGACCGAGGGCATGCAGGCCAAACGTGCCGACGCCGCCACCTATTACTGAGCCACGGGTGAACAAAGGAGAATTACTGTGAGTCTGAATCCAAGAGACGCCGTTATCGTCGACTTCGCCCGCAGCGCCATGGGCAAGTCCAAGAATGGTTGCTTCCGCCACGTCCGCGCCGACGACCTCTCCGTGGGCGTGATCAAGGGCCTGCTGGCCCGCAACAACAAGCTGGACGTCAACGAGATCGACGACCTGATCTGGGGCTGTGTGCTGCAGCGCGAAGAGCAGGGCTTCAACATCGCCCGCAATATTGTGCTGCGGGCCCAGCTGCCGTTCACCATTCCCGCCCAGACGGTCAACCGCCTGTGTGGCTCTTCCATGTCTGCGCTGCATACGGCTGCCGCCAATATCATGGCGGGACTGGGGGATATCTATCTGGTAGGCGGTGTTGAACACCTGGGCCACCTGCCGATGATGGAGGCCGTGGATCCCAACCCGAAGCTGGGGCTGAACGTGGCCAAGGCCGCCGGCATGATGGGCATGACCGCCGAGTACCTGGCACTGCTGCACGGCATCGGCCGCGAACAGCAGGACCAGCTCGGTTTCCGCTCCCACCAGCTGGCGCACAAGGCCACAGTGGAGGGCAAGTTTGGCCGCGAGATCATCCCCATTGAAGGCCACGACGCCGCGGGCGCATTGATGCTGGTGGAGCAGGATGAAACCATTCGTCCGGACACCACGCTGGAGGGCCTGGCCTCACTGCAGCCGGTATTCAATCCCAAGGGAGGCACCGTGACTGCGGGCACCTCGTCACAATTGTCCGACGGGGCCTCGGCAATGCTGGTGATGTCGGCGGAACGGGCCCAGGCACTGGGCATGACGCCGATCGCCCGCATCAAGGGCATGGCCCTGGCGGGCGTCGACCCTTCCATCATGGGCTACGGCCCGGTACCGGCCACGAAAAAGGCACTGAAAAAGCTGGGGCTCACCATCAAGGACATCGAGATGGTGGAGCTGAACGAGGCCTTTGCCGCCCAGGCGCTGCCGGTACTGAAGGATCTGGATCTGCTGGACGACATGGAAGCCCGGGTCAATGTTCATGGCGGCGCCATAGCGCTGGGGCATCCCTTCGGTTGCTCCGGCACCCGCATCACGGGATCACTGTTGACCGTGATGCAGGATCGGAACCTCACCCTGGGAGTCGCCACCATGTGTATCGGTCTGGGACAGGGCATTACCACGGTGGTTGAGCGGGTCTGAACGCCCACCCGGTCGTGCCGCGGCAGCGATAACAGCCTGCCTGGCCAGTCACCTGGCAGGCTGATCTCGGTTTATCGGTTTATTCCACCGCGCAATTGTGGTCAAATCGCTCTCCGCTGCCGCCGTACGGCTAGGGCATACATGGACACACAGCTGGAGACACTGCACCAACTGGCCCGCCCGCACCGCAGGGCGGTATTGGTGGTGCTGCTGTGGATCACCATCGCGGGGGGCATTTTCTTCGGTTCCCTGAACTTCTACCGTGGCGCCTATCCGATCGCTGTGACCGAGTTCCTGATGACCGGCTACTCAGGCTACCTGCTGTATGCGGTGCGCCACACCCGGCTGCTCGAGCGCTGGATTCTCGCCTATCTTCTCCCGTTCCTGGTAGCAATGATGATTGCATTGTGGACGCCGCAGGCCAGTGCCACTGTATTTGGCTGGGTACTGCTGATTCCGCTGGTCAGTCACCTGCTGCTGGGACGCCGCCTGGGACTGCTGATATCCCTTGTGTTCATGGCTATTGCCGCAGTGATTTTCCTGCTGCGCAACCATCACGACCCGGAGCTGATGGATATCCGCTCAATCGCCAACATGGTGGTGCTGTCGATCTGCCTGATCGCATTCTCCCACGCCTATGAAATCAGCAGGGAACGTTCGGAACTCCAGTTGCTGCAGGCAGCACGGACCGACTTCCTGACGGGGCTGGCGAACCGGGCCGGGTTGACCGTGTTCTTCCACCGGGAGCAGAAACGGGCGCTGCGGGAGCAGCAGCCGCTGGCCCTGCTGGTCATCGACCTGGATTACTTCAAGCGGGTGAATGACCAGTTCGGACATGAGGCGGGTGACCGGGCACTGGTGCATGCTGCGGAACTGATGCAACGGCGCCTGCGCTCCACCGACCTGCTGGCACGATTGGGAGGCGAGGAATTTGGCGCCGTGCTGGTCAACACGACGAGTACGACGGCCACTGAGGTCGCCGAAGAACTGCGCCTGGCGGTGGCCGCCGGAAAACTGGTGCATGAGAGCCAGCCAATCGCGCTGACCATGAGTATAGGCGTGGCCCAGCTGGGGGTGGACGGCGACAACCTGCAGGCCCTGCTGTCGGCCGCTGACGAACGCCTCTACCTGGCCAAGGACCTGGGCCGCAACCGGGTGATATCCGCGCCGCAGACCGGCCCGGACACCGTACCCGTCTGGCAGGCCCGTCCGAGCATTTTCTGAACCGGATCACCCGACGGCCTCACGCCGTCAGCAGCTCATCGATTTGACGCAGCGCCCGCAGCAGCCCGGAGGTAGCGAGCGCAGAGCCGCGAAAGTATTCCTCGGCCATCGGGGCGATGGCACAGCGCTCGGGCAGACTCGCCTCCTGCTCCAACAGCCGGTACAGCGTCGGCAGGAATACAAACTGCAGCCACTGGGGCAGGGTCAGCGTGTCGATACAGAAGGGTTCCTGTGAGGCCAGCGCCTCTGCGGAGGGCGGTATCGATTCCCACAGGGACAGGTACCGCAGCTGGGCCTCGATATCGATCAGTACTGCGGCAACATCGGTTCGCCTCATCGTTTCGCAGGCCACCAGCCGCCGCTCATCGCCCCGCCCCCGGCGCCAGCTCGCGCTGAAACGGCGGCAGCGAGTCGAGAATCGCCCGGCCATAGCGACGGGTCAGTATCCGGCGATCGAGCAGGGTAATGCGGCCACTGTCCTGTTCCGTACGCAACAACCGGCCGCTGGCCTGCAACAGGCGCAGCGCGGCGTCGGGTACGCTGATCTCCATGAAGGCATTGCGCCCCTGGGCCTCCACCCACTCGGCCAGCGCTGCCTCTATGGGGCTGTCGGGCACGGCGAACGGGATCTTGGCGATCACCACGTGGCGGCAGTAATCGCCGGGCAGGTCTACCCCTTCGGCAAAACTGGCGAGACCGAAAATAATACTGCCGCCACCGCCGTCCACCGCCTGCCGGTGCAGGCGCAGGATCTCCTGCTTGCTGGCGTCGCCCTGCATCAGGATCAATTCCCCCAGCTGATCGCGCAATCCCTGGTAGACGTCCTGCATCTGGCGGCGGGAAGAAAACAGCACCAGCGTGGCCTCGCGGCGATCCAGCAACTGCGGCAACTGGCCGATGATGGCGGCCGTATGGCGCTCGGCATCACCGGGGTCGCAATCCATCGCCGGCACCCGCAGGGTCGCGCGGGAATAGTCAAAGGGACTGGTCACCACCTTGAAACTGGCATCTCGCGACACTCCCGAATGCAGAATGAAGCGCTCGAAGCTGTTCAGCGCGGTGATTGTGGCCGAGGTCACTACCACGCCCGCGGCCCGCGACCACAGATATTCCTGCAGGATGTCCGCCGCCAGGATAGGACTGCAGCGCAGATCGAAGCCCTGCTGGCCGCCATTGTCCAGCAGGGTAATCCAGCGCGCCTTGGGCGGCAGTTCACCCTCGCCACTAACCGCATACTCCTGCCACAGCGCGAGTGTCGCCTCCGCCCGCCCCAGCATCGCACCGATGCTCAGGTGCCAGCTCTCTATATCCGCCTGTTCCAGACCGGCGTCGTCCTCCTCCAGCGCTTCTTCCAGACGACTCTCGACCCGGGAGAGCCCGGTGGCCAGCTGCTGGAACTGGGTCGCCAGCCCGGCCGCCAGCGGCTGCAGCACGGCCGGCACCCTGCCGTGGGCAAAACGCAGCTGGCGATCGTCACCGCGGCCGGTAGCCGGCGGCTGCCCGTCAAACAGGGTGGCGACCGCCTGCTCCACGACCTGCAGGCTGGTTCCGGCCTCCTCCATGATACCGGGAAGAGACTCCAGCGGACGCTGCAGATCTGTCAGTGGCACCAGTGCGGCCGCAGCCTGGGCCAGCAGTTTGCGGCTGTCCTGCAACCACTGGCTGGTGGTGTGCAGGCGGCAGAAGCTGGAGAAGTGGGACAGGGCCTTGTCCGGCAGGTGATGGCCCTCGTCGAACACATAGATGCTCTCTTCGGGTGCCGAAAGAATGGCGCCACCACCGAGCGCCAGATCTGCCAGTACCAGATCGTGGTTGGCGACGATGACATCGGCGTGTTGCAGCGCATCCCGGGCCCTGAAAAAACTGCACTGACTGATATTGGGGCAGCGGCGGCCACTGCATTGGCTGTGGTCGGTGGTGGCGCCAAACCAGATCTGCTCGGACACCTGGCCGGGCCAGTTGTCGCGGTCACCGTCCCACTCGCCGCGACCCAGTGCCTCCACCATCGCAGTGTAGACAGGCAGCGCCTCGGCCGCCTGCGGCGCCTCGAACTCATCCGGATACAGCGGCAGACTGTCGCTGCCGCCGCCCGCCAGCAACCGGTCCAGTTTCGACAGGCAGACATAGCGGCGCCGGCCCTTGGCGAGGGTGTAGCTGAACTCCAGGCCGCTGTGATGACGGATGTCCGGCAGGTCCTTGTTGACGAACTGTTCCTGCAGCGCGACGGTTGCAGTGGCTACCACCAGACGCTTGTTCAGCGCCTGGGCCAGCGGTATCGCAGTGATTGCGTAAGCGATGGTCTTACCGGTGCCCGTGCCCGCCTCGATCACACAGACCGCGGGCTTGTCGGCATCGGCCCGCCCCCCCGGCGGGATCCGCGCGAGTGTATTGGCGATCTCCGCAATCATCTGGCGCTGGCCCCAGCGGGGGCCCAGGCCCTTGCCGGCAATGACTGCGGCATAGGCCTGGCGGATCTGATCCTTGGCGTGGTCGCTCAGCAAGGTATGGCACTGCTCCCGGCCAGAACAACCTTGCTGGCCACCGCGTTGGCGTAAAGCGCCAGCGCATAGGGGCGGTGCGGCTCGGGCAGCGCGTCGATCCGCCGGGTAAAGGCCTCGCGGTCCACACTGCCCTGCTCCCGGCTGAGGTCCGGCGGCACCGCCACATCCTCGCCATGCAGCATGCGGTAGGCATACAGGTTGGTGGGGTGCAGGCAATAGTGGGAGATGATCTGGCGGTCCACTGCCGCCGCCACCTGCTCGGCGGTGTCGAGGTCACCGACCTCCAGCGGACTGCCAAAGGCCACATGCACCCGGCCCTTGTTGCCGGCAATGCCGCGGGCGATGGAGCTCACATCCTCCTGCTCGGCCTTGGCATAGCTGCCCGTGGTGGCTCGCAGGTACAGCTCCCGCGCCTTCAAACCATCACAGGGGTCCAGTTCGTAGGAAATCGACACCGGCACGATCCCCAGGCTCCGCACCAGGTCTGCCAGGGTCTCGCTCTGCTTGTCCCGGCTCATCGCCAGCATCTTGATCACCGCGGGCTCGGTCCGGTCGATGCCGTTCTTGGCCCGGCCTTCGCGCTGAGCCAGCCACACAGGCACCCGCTCCTGTTGCAACGATGCCCTGATATAGTTCGCCAGTTGCAGGGCGGCGGCGAACTTTTCCCGCGGCCCATTCAGCGAACGCTTGACGATAAAGCTCTTGTTGAGGCGCATCAGGTCCGACACCCAGGGCTTGCTGAGCAGGTTGTCGCCGATCGCGATGCGCACTGTCTGGTGGCCGCCCCGGTGCAGGGCATAGTTGGTGAAGGCCGGGTCCATCACGATATCGCGGTGGTTGCTCATGAACAACCAGGGACGCGACGGGTCCAGCGCCTCCAGTCCGGACACTGAAAAATCCTCGGTGGTACTGGCCAGGACGCGCTCGACATAGCGCTTGATGACCATTTGCATGCCATGTACATCGGCCACGCCGCGCAGTTGCCGGCCCAGGTACCATTGCAGGATCCGTCTCCAGAGCCCCGGTGTGAACCGGGCCAGCCTGCCCAGCCGCAGGCTGGCAATGGCGTCCAGCAGTTCCCGGTCGGCCAGCAGGCGATCGAGTACCTCCGGCACCTCTTCATCGCGATAGGGGCGGATATCGGCAAACGGGTCGCTCAAGCAGCAGTCCTCAGTGGGGGGAAGCGGCCCACGATACCCAAATTCACTGCCGCCGTCATCCGCTCAATCCGGCCAGCACCGCCGCCCCGCTGACAGTCGCCGGGTACTGCCAAGCCGGGCCTGAGGTCTACGCTTTTGAGAGGAACAATGGAGCTGGGCGCGGCATCATCCGGTACCACTGACTTGCGGGGCGCTCCCCGGGTCCGGCTCCAGGTAGCGCCGGCGCAACTCCTCGCGCTCCGCTGGCCCCACGCCCAGGACGTCTTCCAGCCAGGCAGTCACCTCGCCGTATTCGGCAATGGCATCGAAGGCGCGCGCCAGGTAGGCCTCATGCACCTCCAGCATGGGCAGCACCGCCTCGGCAGGCACATCCTCAAACCCGTACTTGCGACGCAGGCGTTCGATCTCCAGCGCGGGGTCATAGTAGCGCCGCGTCAGCATGTAGTCGTGCATCACTCGTTCCACCGGCACTCCCAGGACCAGCAGTATCAGCGCCGCGGCAAAGCCGGTACGGTCCTTGCCAGCGGCGCAATGAATCAGGAAGCGGCTGTCGGGCTGGGCCAGGATTTCACGGAACATGCGGGCATAGGTAGCAGCCTGCGCCTCCACGAAATCGCGGTTGATATCGACCATGAAATCGAACATGGGCTGGCGGCCGCCGAGATCCAGCTCGCCGTGGGCAAATACGGCCGCATTGCTGCCGGGAGTAATGGGCAGGCTGACTACCCGGGGCGGGCGTGACGGCGGCAGCCGGTTGGGGCTGGCGAGCCGTTCATCGTCGCGTCGGAAATCGCAGACCAGGTCCAGCTCCAGGCTCTGGAGCAGATCCAGGTCGCGGTTCGTGAGGCGGGACAGGTGCCCCGAGCGGTACAGGTAGCCCCACCGTACCCGGCGGCCATCCGCACCGGGATAGCCGCCAAAATCACGAAAGTTCGGGGTTCCCTGCATGCCCAGCTTGCGTTCGGTCACAATCGTCTCGTTGCCGTGCTGATCCCGCAGCCGGAAGAAATGGCGGCAGTTCAGTGGCAGCCCCCGGATCCGCGCCCGTGTGGCAGTCTCTTCGTAGTGGGCGCTCACCTGTCCGGCCGGGGTCAGGGGCTCAACGGTCACCCGGGTCGCGGGATGGCTGGCGGCCCACTCCACGTGGTAGTCTCCTTCGGGCTCGCGCCAGACATGAATGGCATCGGCAATCAGTGGCATTGGACGAACAATCTCTGGCAGGTAAATGGATGGCAAAGCCGGGGCGGGAGTATACCTCAGCAACCCACAGAGACTGAATCCCCGGCCGCCGCGCTGTTGACAAGCAGCAGTCGAATGTGAATAATCGCGCCTCCCTGAATATCCGAATCCACGAGGTGGTCAACAGTGGCAAATTCTCCACAAGCCAAAAAGCGCGCCCGCCAGGCGGAAAAGCGCCGCACTCACAACGCCAGCCTGCGCTCGCTGGTGCGCACCCAGATCAAGAAAGTCATTGCTGCCATCGGCACCGGCGATGCCGAGCAGGCGAAAGCCGCCTACGCCAGCGCCATCCCGGTGATTGACCGCCTGGCCGACAAGGGCATCATTCACAAGAACAAGGCGGCCCGCCACAAGAGCCGGCTGAACAGTCAGATCAAGGCACTCGCTGCCTGAACCCCGACCCCCGGGGCACCGCAAAAAAGCCGGCCTGGAGCCGGCTTTTTTGTGTCTGCGATTTTGTAGCTGCGATTCTTGAGCCGATTGCCACGACGCGGCAGACGTCCAGTTCGAAGCCCCCCTGCCAGGTTCAGCTCACCATTTCATCCAGGTAGCGCTGCACCTCTGCCTGCAGTGGTTTGCGGAAGGCCGAGGCCAGCAGACCCAGCTGCACCGAGATATCCACCACTCCATCGCCGAACGAGAGCTCGCCATCGACGCCCGAACCGCGAATCCGCAGATTGTCACCTTGCCAGCTGGAGCGTACCCCGTGCTTGCGCTCCAGTTTCGCGGCCAGTTGCCGGGCGGCTTCGCGCAGCTCCTCGACGGGCATGGTGTAGGGCTTGCTGAGCCGGAATCCAGCCATCACGCCAACTTGACCTCTAAGTGATTTCCTGTGTCCGGTCACAGACTACGCCGCTCCCTGTCAGATGGCCAGCCCAGCAGCGGTGGAGCTGCACTGACAGGGCCGCTGGCCGCCCCGATTTTTTCAACCAGCTGGTTCGCATAACTGGCCGATTCTGCCATAATGGCGCCCCCTACACGACCCACAGCGGCGACGCCTGCCCCAGAATGGTGCACAAGCGGCAGCATGAACGACAGGACAAAGAATGAGCGTTGATTACCTCGACCCCCGGGAACTGACTGATCTGGGCGTGTCGCAACTGATAGAAGAGGCCCTCAAGCGCGATGAGGGTATCCTGGCCGATACCGGCGCCCTGCTGGTCACCACTGGCAACCGCACCGGGCGCTCGCCGGCTGACCGCTTCATCGTACGCGAACCGAGCACCGAGGACAGCGTCGACTGGGGCGCGGTTAATCGCCCGTTCGACAGCGAGCGTTTCGACGCTCTCTGGGACCGGGTGGAAGGCTATCTGGGGGAACGCGATCGCTTCGTTTCCCACTTGCACGTAGGTGAGCACGGCGACCATTACCTGCCGCTGAAAGTCGTGACCGAGACCGCCTGGCACGGCCTGTTCGGCCGCAACATGTTCATCCGCCCGCAACACTACAACGTGGGCCGCAAACCGGAGTGGACGGTGATGAACGCGGCCGGCTTCGTCTGCGATCCGGCCCGCGACGGCACCAATTCCGACGCCGTAGTGATCCTGAATTTCGCCCGCCGCAAGGTCTTGATCGCCGGCATGCACTACGCCGGGGAAATGAAAAAGGCGATGTTCTCGGTGCAGAACTTCCTGCTGCCCGAGAAGGATGTGATGTCCATGCACTGCTCCGCCAATGTCGGCGAGGACGGCGATACCACACTGTTCTTCGGCCTGTCCGGAACGGGCAAGACCACGCTGTCGGCGGATCCGGAGCGCTACCTGATCGGCGATGACGAACACGGCTGGGCGAAAGGCTCGGTTTTCAATATCGAGGGCGGCTGCTACGCCAAGACCATCGACCTGAGCCAGCAAAACGAGCCGGTCATCTGGGATGCCATCCGCTTTGGAGCAATCATCGAAAACGTGGTATTGGACCAGCAGCGCCATGCGGATTACAGCGACACCAGCCTGACGGAAAACGGCCGCTGCTGCTATCCGCTGGAACATATCGCCAAGCGCACCGAGTCCAATGCGGGCGGCGAACCCAAATGCGTCATCTTCCTGACCTGCGACGTCTCCGGGGTGCTGCCGCCGGTGTCCATCCTGTCCAAGGAAGCGGCCGCGTTCCACTTTCTCAGCGGTTATACGGCCCGGGTCGGCTCCACCGAGCTGGGTGCCGAGGCCGGCATCCACCCAACCTTCTCCACCTGCTTCGGGGCGCCCTTCATGCCGCGCCCGGCCAGCGATTACGCGGAACTGCTGATGAAGCGGATCGAGGACTTCGGCAGTCAGGTCTACCTGGTCAATACCGGCTGGACCGGCGGCTCCGGTGCGGCTGGAGGCTCGGGCTCACGCTTTCCGATTCCGGTGACCCGCGCGATCGTGGCCGCCGCCCAGAGCGGTGCTCTGCTGAATGCGCCGCGCGAGCACCTGGACATCCTCAACCTGGACTTCCCCACCGCCATCCCCGGCGTCGATGCCAAATATGTCAACCCGCGCAACAGCTGGGGCGATGTCGCAGCCTACGACCAGCAGGCCGGCAAACTGGCCGCGCTGTTCCAGGACAATATCCGCAAGTTCGATGTGGCCGAGGCCATAGTCGCGGCCGGCCCTCGCGCCGGCTGAGGACTTCGCCCGAAGCGGCCTCACCGCGGCTCGATGGAGTCCGGTAGCGGCGGACGGCGGCGCAGCAAGGCGGCGCCGATCTCCTCCCCCAGCAGGTACAGGCAGGGCACCAGCAGCAGGGTGACCCCGCTTGCAAACAGAACCCCGAAAGCAAGCGAAGTGACCATCGGGATCAGAAACTGGGCCTGTACGCTGGTTTCGGTCATGATCGGGATCAGGCCCACAAAGGTGGTCAGCGACGTCAGGACAATGGGCCGAAAGCGGTCTTCCCCTCCCTGCAGCAGTGCCTGCAGCAGCGGGTGCCCCGCGGCCCGCAACCGGTTGATGCGGTCGATCAGCACCAGGTTGTCGTTCACTACCACTCCGGCGCAGGCGATAACGCCCAGCAGGGAAAACATGCTCACCTGCCAGTCGAGCACCAGGTGGCCGAAAATCGCCCCCATCGCCCCGAACGGTACCGCTGTCAGTACCAGCAGCGGCTGGAAATAGGAGCGGAAGGGCACCGCCATCAGCGCGTAGATCGCCAGCATCGCCAGCAGGCTGTACCTGAGCATCGCATCCAGGAAGTCGGATTCCTCCTGCAACTCGCCATCCAGCGCCAGGGTCAGGCCGGGGTAGCGCTGCTGCCAGCCCGGCAGCCGCTCGCTCAACAGCGCGTTCACTACCGCCCCCGGGTCGGTCATTCCCGGCAATACATCAGCACTGAGTTCCAACGTTCGCTTGCGGTTGAGGCGGTCTATGCTCATGTACGAGGGTTCGTAATCCACCTCGGCAACAACATCAAACGGCACTTCATCACCGCCCGGCGTGCGCACCCGCATCTCCCGCAGATTGTCCACTGAGCGCCGCTCGGACTCGGGGTAGCGTACCATCACCCGCACATCTTCCCGGGTTCGCGGAATGCGTTGGACCTCGGCGCCGTGGAAGGCCTGCCGTACCTGCTGTGCCAGATCCGCCAGACTCAGCGACAGGGTCTCGGCGGCCGGCTTCAGGCCCAGCACGATCTCCTCCCGCGGCGCCTGCAGGCTGTCATTGATGTTGTAGATGCCCGGGTAGGCCTGCAGCGCGCGGCGCAGGTCGGCGGCGAACAGTTCCAGGTCCTCGCGCGAGGGGGCCGCGGCCACCAGCCGGATCGGCTTGCCCTTTTCGTTGATAGTGTAGTCCATCGCAAAGTCCTGCACCGGCCCCAAATCGCCAATGGCCTCGCGCCAGCGCGCGGCCAGCTCGCCGGTATCCACGGCCCGGGACAGGGCTTCGACAGTCACCTCTATCTCATTGCCATCGCCGCTCGATTCGATATGACCGATCGCCGGCCCGCGCGCGCTGAATGAAGGATCCAGGTTGTATTCCCGCTTGACCTGCAGGGCAGCAGCTTCCACCTGCCGCAGCACCCGCAGGGTATCGGCGAAGGCACCGCCCTCGGGCAGCAGGATCTCGGCCTGGACCTGGTCGGAATTGATCGACGGGAAAAAGGCGGTGCGCAGCCAGCCGCCGCCGTATACCGCCAGACTCGTGAACAGCAGGCTCAGGAACACCGCGATCACCAACAGTTTGTGCTGCAGGCAACGGACAAGAAGGGGCCGATAGTGCCGCCGCGCCAGCCAGCCCAGGGTGTCGGCACTGCGCTGCCGCAGCTGTTCGAGTTGGCGCAGCCAGGCGAAACGGGCGGGCCGCATGGGCGGCATATGGGCCAGGTGAGCCGGCAGGATCAGCAGGCACTCCACCAGCGACAGGGTCAGCGCAATGATCACCACAATCGGAATCGAATAGGCAGCCCGGGCCATGTCACCCGGCATGAACAGCATCGGCACAAAGAAAATCATGGTGGTGATCACGGCGTAGACCACCGGCCTGGTCACCGCCCGGGTGCCGTGCAACGCTCCCCGGGTCCCCGCTTCGCCGGCGCTTTGGCAGGTATGTATCGACTCGCCGACGATAATCGCGTCATCTACCACCACCCCGAGAATCAACAGGAAGGCGAACAGGGAAATCATGTTGAGGCTGACGCTGGTGTATTGCAGCACAAACAGCGTACCGATGAATGCGACCGCTATGCCGGCACACACCCACATTGCGAGCCGCGGCCGCAGGAACAGCATCAGCACCAGAAATACCAGCAACAGGCCGCCGAGACCATTCTTCAACAGGGTTTCCACCCGGGCCTTGAACGGCACCGAGGAATCGCGCCAGACCTCCAGCTCCACCCCGGGCGGCAACCACTGGCGAGCCTCGGCCACCCACTGGTGGACAGTCTCACTGGTGGCCAGCGTGTCGGGGTTGGACGTCACAAATACATACAGCGTATGGGACGGCTTGCCGTTGAACCGGGTACGGCGGTCCAGCTCCTCGAAACCGTCGATCACGGTGGCGACATCCCCCAGCAACAGCTTGCCGCCGTCGCGCCGGGTCAGCACCGGAATCTGCTCGAACTGGTAGCGATCATAGGCCTGGCCGCGGGTTTGCAGGCGGATGTCCCCGTCCACATCCCTGATCGCGCCGGCGGGCAGATTCAGCGAGGAGTCGCGGATCGCAGCCACCACCTCGTCAAAGCTCAGGCCATGCCGGCGCAGGGTATACTCGGACACCTCCACCGATACTTCGTAGGGGCGCGGCGTGGCCAACTCCACCACCGATACATGTGGTCGCGCCGCCAGATCATCGCGCAGGCGTTCACCCAGTTGCTTCAGGGCAAGCTCGCCAATATCGCCGGCCAGCGTCACGGTGGCCATGCGGTGACGGAAGGCCAGCTCTGTGACCACCGGGCGTTCGGCGTCCGCCGGAAAGGTATCGATCGCATCCACCCGGGTCTTGATCTCTGCGGTGAGGCGCTGCATGTCATGGCCCGGCTCCGCCTCCACCACCACCGTGCCGCTGCCCTCCCGCGCGGTCGAGCGGATCTCCTTGATCCCGCTGAGGTCGTGAATCGCCTCTTCCACGCGAATGCAGATCTGCTCTTCCACCTCCCGCGGACCTGCGCCCGGGTAGGCCATCGCGACGCTCACCCGGTTGATTTCAATATCGGGAAAGAACTGCTTGTCCAGCGCGGGGACTCCCAGCAGTCCACCGACCAGCAGGAACACCATCAGCAGATTGGCGGCGATGGGGTTGTGGATGAACCAGTGTACCGGGCCGCCCATGGTCACTTCCCTGTAGCCGTCACCCGGCCCCGGTTCACTGCCACCTCCATGCCCACCACCAGGGGCCCGATGCGTCCGCAACAACCCGCTCTCCACGCCGCAGGCCCTGCACCCAGACCCGGCCCCCGGCACTCTGCAGCAACTCTACCTCCCGCAGTACCAGTTGTTGCCGGGCGTCCACCAGCATGACCTGCTCCTCGCGGCGCAGCGCGGCGCGCGGCAGTTCCGTAACCGCCGCCAGCGGCCGGCCGGCGATCCTGGCAGTGACGAACATGCCCGGCGCCAGTGGCGGCCGGTCGCTGCCGGGCTCCCTGGCGAAGGGGTCGGCAACTTCTGCAACGGCGTAGATCATCCTGCTGTCTTCATCGATGCGGGCATCTGTGCGCACGATGCGTCCCCGCCACTGCCAGTCGCGGTTGCCGAAGGTCCCCGTCAGCAGGACTGCCGCAGCAGGCTTCGCCGCCTCCTCCTCACTACGGTAGTGCAGCGGCAAATCCAGCAGCGCCACCTGACGGTCGGTCAGCGGCAGCCGCACCAGCGCAGTGTCAGTCGCGTATACCCGCGCAACTACACTGCCTGACATCACATACTGCCCGCTGTCTGCCAGTTTCTCACTGATACGGCCATTGAATGGTGCCACGATGCGGGTGCGCTCGAGGTCCAGCCGGGCCGCCCCCAGGTCGGCCTCGGCCGCCGCCAACGCCGCCCGGGCCGAAGCCAGCTGGGGCTCCCGCAGGAACAATGCATTGGCCTGGGGGCTGCCGAGATCACGCCATTCACGCCGGGCCTGTTGTGCCTGCCCCTCTTCTTCCGCGAGCTGCTGCCGCGCTGCAGCCAACTGCGACTCGGCCCGCGCGATCGCGAACCGGTAATCCGTTTCCTCGATCTTGAGCAGCAGGTCACCGCGGCGGAAAAAACCGCCCTCCGCAAATTCCGGTGCCGACGACTCCACCCGGCCTGCGACCCGGCTGATCAGATCGATCTCCCGCAGCGGACGCACTGTACCCTGGGTGCTAACACTCAATTCCCGCGCAGCGGGCTCTGCCACGATCACATCCACTGCGGGAAGCTCGCGCTGCGGCGGCGGCCTGGGCTCGGGGGCGGGCTTCCCGGTCAACAGGAGAGTGGCGGCCAGCAGGCCCGCCGCCATCACGGCAACGGCATACAGCGCCGTGCGTGGAACTGTCGACTTCTTCACTGGCAACCCCGGGTTGCAGAGGGGAGCACTGAGCGCAGCAGGGCCTGTTCTAGTAGGAACATTCTAATTATTCCCCGTAATCTGTTGTCATCCGGTGTTGTAACACACCGTCAACACGAAGCAAGGAGTTCAGATATGGCTGCCCCCAACACTGCCGCCGCCAAGGCCAGCGCCAGGACCAGCACCAAACGCAAGACCGCTCCCCGCAAACGGACGGCGGCCACCGCCAGCCGC
The DNA here is from genome assembly GCF_010669285.1 of Kineobactrum salinum. Taxonomy (GTDB): domain Bacteria; phylum Pseudomonadota; class Gammaproteobacteria; order Pseudomonadales; family Halieaceae; genus Kineobactrum; species Kineobactrum salinum. Next base: position 1,706,223 of record NZ_CP048711.1, read on the forward strand.
AAGACCGGCCCGCGCAAGACCGTCGCCAAACGCGGCAGTCGGCGGACCACTCCCGACCTGTCGACCCGGGCCCAGGAGGTGGGCCGCAACGCCTTCCTGGCTGGTCTGGGTTTCTACGGCACAGCCCTGGATAGAGCGCAAGCCCGGCTGGACAGCCTGCAAACACGGCTGCAGGCACAGCGCAAGGCCGCCCGCAAGACCTATACTGAGCTGGTCAAGCGTGGCACCAGGGTGGAAAAAAACGCTCTGAGCCTGATCGATGAGCTCGAATTGCCCAATTTTGAGCTGACCGATCTCACCGACCGCCGCAAACTGGAAGCGCGGCTGGGCAAGGCCCGCAGCCGCCTCGACGGACTGCGTTCCTCCGCCGGTTTCTGAGCAGTGGTGGTCGGCCTGCACGGGGGGTCCCGCTCCCTTTCTCTTGGCGGCGCCGTTCTGGTTTAATGATTCCCTCCGGCGCAGACGCCAGCGTCGGCCGAAATCGAACGAGGAGCGACCATGAGCGACGACAAGAGCGATAAAAGCAAGGTCACGGACAAGGCGAGCGAGATCGCCCGCAATATCTGGCTGGCGGGCGTCGGCGCCTACGGACGGGCGGTCGACGAAGCCCAGGATCGAATGGAGAAAGCCGGGATGGAGACGCCCAAGCTGTTTCGCGAGCTGGTCAAGGCCGGGGCCGCGCTGGAGGACGAAGCCCGCAAGGGCCTGTCCAACAGCCGTGCGGCGCGCACGTCGGTAGAGCAGCGGATCAGCCGGGTACGGGAGAACTTCCATCTGCAGTTGCCCGCCCGCGGAGAGGATCTGCTGGCCCTGCACGAAAAAATCGACCGCCTTACCCTCAAGGTGGACGAACTGGGCGCCGCGCTGGCAGCCCAGGGCGGCCGCAGCCGCAAACCGGCGACAAAAAGGAAGGCTCCCGCCCGCAAGACTGCCGCCGGCACCGGCCGCGGCGGAAGCGGCAGTCGCAAGCAGGTCTGAGCGGCGCCATGAAGACGCGGGACCGGATCCTGGTGGCCAGTCTCGCCCTGTTCAACGAGGAGGGCGAGGCCCACACCACGACCATTGATATCGCCGCTGTGCTGGATATCAGTCCCGGCAACCTCTACTACCACTTTCGCGGCAAGGACCAGATTATCCAGGAGCTGTTTGCGCAGTTCGAACAGGCGCTGGGGGAGACCCTGAAAGCGCCGCTTGAACGCCCGCTGGGAACGCCGGGCAAGGTGGAGGACAACTGGTACTACCTTTATGTTGTGCTGGAGGATATGTGGCAGTACCGGTTTTTTTATCACAACCTGGATAACATCCTGCAGCGCTATCCCGACATCCGGCGCAGCTTCCGGCGCCTGCTCCAGCGTCAACGCGAGACCCTGCTGGCCATCGGCCGCAACCTGCTGGACCAGGCAGTGATCAGCGTCGACAACGAGCAATTGCAGAATCTGGTGGACAACATGAGTCTGACCCTGACCTTCTGGTTCAGCTACGAGCAACTGCTGTGCCGGCAGCGCTCCGCCCAGCTCACCATCCACCAGGGAGTACTGCAGTTGCTGACCCTGGTCGCGCCCTATCTGGGCAACGCCCAACTTGCCTTTTATCGCGACTGCCAGGCCATATCCGCTACCATGCTGCAGCAAGCCAGGCCCTGAAGCCGCAGGCCGGTTCCCGCCCACGACGGCAATCATCTGTTATCATCCCCACTCACGGGCAAGCCCGCTAACGGCAAAGGAGACTGGCATGAGCATCAAGGTTGGCGAAAAAATACCCGACTGCACCCTGAAAACCATGGGAGCGGAAGGACCGGTGAACATTACTACGGACGAGATATTTGGCGGCAAGAAAGTGCTGCTGTTTGCAGTACCGGGCGCCTTCACCCCCGGCTGCAGCAATACCCATGTGCCCGGCTACGTGGTCAATGCAGACAAGATCAAGGCCAGCGGCGTGGACACCATCGCCTGCATGGCAGTCAATGATGCCTTTGTAATGGACGCCTGGGGCAAGGCCCAGAATGCCGGAGAGCTGCTGATGCTGGCGGACGGCAACGGCGAATTCACCGCCGCTCTGGGCCTGGAACTGGACGCTAGCGGCTTCGGCCTGGGCAAGCGCTGTCAGCGCTTTGCAATGCTGGTGGAGGATGGCACCATCAGCCAGCTGAATGTGGAGCCGGGTGGTGGGGTCGATGTCAGTTCGGCAGAAACCATGATGAAACTGCTGTAGGGTAGCCACGGTTGTTGCCGCGGTACTCCCCGCGGCTCAGCCCACCAACAGATAGCACAGGGTGCTGATCACCAGCGCCCCCAGCAGGTTCAGGAGCAGTCCCGCACGCGCCATCTGGCCGGTCGTAATCAGTCCGCTGCCATAGACCACGGTATTGGGCGCGGTGGCAACCGGCAGCATGAAGGCGCAGCTGGCGCTCATTGCGGCCGGCACCATGATCAGCTCGGGCGATACCCCGGCGGCCAGCGCTGCCGCGGCCAGCACCGGCATCAGCAGCGTCGTGCTGGCCGTGTTGGAGGTGGTCTCGGTCATGAAGGTCACCACCAGGCAAATCAACAGCAGCAATAACCACAGTGGTATCGCAGTCATTCCCGCCAGCCAACCGCCCATCTCGGCGCTCAGGCCTGAGGCCACGAAGCCGCTGGCCAGGCAAATCCCGCCGGAAAACAGCAACAGCACCCCCCAGGGAATGGTGCTGGCCCGCTCCCAGTCCAGCAGTCGCTCGCCCTTGCCGTCGGGCAACACAAACATCAGCACCACCGCCAGCAGTGCGACTGAGGCATCATTGGCCCCGGGCAGGTCCAGCCAGCTCTGCCAGCCGCCAAAGGGTTCACTGCGAGTCACCCAGGCCAGCGCAGTCAGACCGAACACCGCCAGCACCCGTTTCTCCTCGCTGCGCCAACGCCCCGTCCGGGGCAGTTGCACTGAGATCACAGCCGGCAGCCCCCGGGTCAGCATCAGCGCCATCAGTGGAATCATCACCAGCACCACAGGCACCGCCCAACTCATCCAGCGACTGAAGCTGATCGAGGTGCCGATGGTCTGTTCATAGACCTGCATGAAAATCAGGTTTGGCGGAGTGCCGATAGGCGTCCCTATACCACCCACGCTGGCGGCATAGGCCACCCCCAGCAGCAACGGTGCTGCCAACTCGCGCCGCTGCTCGGTGGCATCCAGTACCGCCAGCGCCACCGGCAACAACATCAGGGTAGTGGCAGTATTGGATATCCACATGCTGAGCGCAGCCGCCGCTACCATAAATCCGAGCACCAGCCGGCGGCTGCTGTTGGCGCCCACCAAACTCACCATGCCCAGCGCGATGCGGCGGTGCGCCCCCGAGTGCTCCATGGCCTTGGACAGCAGAAAACCGCCCAGCAGCAGCAGGATCAGCGGCGAACCATAGGCCTGCCCCACCTGGGCCGGAGTCAAGACCCCCAGCAAAGGCAGCAGCGCCAGAGGCAGCAATGAGGTCACCGGGATCGGCACCGGCTCGAACACCCACCACAGCACACACCACAACGCGACCATTGCCACTATCCCGATATCCCTGCTGTAGCCCGCCTCGATCAGCAACCAGGCCAACAACAGAGCCAGCGGCGGAGTGCCGTAGCGCAATACGTCTCGGACCAGCTTCATCGGACGGCCAAGGCCGGCGGGTGTACCGCCAACAGCAACAGGGCGAGTTTGGGCATTGTATTGATTCTGATTGTTATACGGGCCGCCATCCTGCCCTGCACCAGCCTGTGCTGTAAAGCCCCAGGGCGGCGTAATTCGCCATTCCGGGGCTGGAGGACGGGTCGGAGAGGCAGTACACTGACAGCATGAGCAATCCATTCCCCCCCACTCTGATCGACCGGTTCCAGCGCCAGGTCAGCTATGTGCGGCTGTCGGTCACCGACCGCTGCGACTTCCGCTGTGTCTACTGCATGGCGGAGGACATGCGCTTCGTACCCAAGCCCCAGGTACTGACGCTGGAGGAACTTTACCGGCTGGCCGAAGCCTTTACTGCACTGGGTGTGCGCAAGATCAGGCTTACCGGAGGCGAGCCGCTGGTGCGCAACAACGTACTGTCACTGGTGCAGCGGCTGGGCCGGTTGCCGGAGCTGGAACAACTGGCGCTGACCACCAACGGCTCCCGGCTGGCGGGACTGGCGGGACCGCTGCACGACGCCGGCGTCAGCCGGGTCAACATCAGTATCGACAGCCTGCAACCAAAGCGTTTTCGCGAGCTGACCCGCTTTGGCGAACTGGCGACGGTGATCGCCGGCATCGATGCCGCCGTCGCCACAGGCTTCAAGGGCATAAAACTCAATGCGGTCATCCTCAAGGGCCGCAACGACGATGAAGTAATGGACCTGGTTGAATTCGCCCGCGAGCGGAGCATCGACATCGCCTTTATTGAGGAAATGCCGCTGGGCCGGATCGATGAACACAGCCGCAGCCTCAGTTTCTGCAGCAGCGAGGAGCTGCAACAACGCATCGCGGCGCGCTATCCGCTGACGGCGCTGGGCGAACCCGGCGGCAGTGCCGGCCCGGCACGTTATTACAGCATGGCCGACAGCCGCACCCGGGTCGGGTTTATTTCGCCACACAGCAACAACTTCTGCCACCTGTGCAACCGGGTCCGGGTGACCGTGGAGGGGCGGCTGCTGCTGTGCCTGGGCAACGAGCACTCAGTGGACCTGCGCGCAGTACTGCGGGAGCCGGGCAGCAGCCTGGAGACGCTGCAACACGCGATCGTCGCGGCGATGGCGCTGAAGCCCGAGAAACACCACTTCGACAACAGCGGAGAACCCGAGATTCTGCGCTTCATGAACATGACCGGCGGTTAGCCCCGGCTGATGCATACCCGGGATTTCCCCCAGCTGGCCTCGATCGAAGTCATTCAACAGGGCTTCGAGACATGCGGTTACATCTGCAGTTCCAAAATTGCCACCGCGGTATACCTCGCCTTTGCACTGCGCAAGCCGATCCTGGTGGAGGGCCCGCCCGGGGTGGGCAAAACCGAGTTGGCGAAGACCACTGCCGAGCTGCTCCAGCTGCCGCTGATCCGGCTGCAGTGCTATGAGGGCCTGGATGAGGCCAAGGCCCTGTACGAATGGAAGTACGGCAAGCAACTACTGTACACCCAGGTGTTGAAGGAGCAGCTGGGCGACCTGCTGCAGGGCGCTCGCGGCCTGGCCGAATCAGTGGAGCGACTGCACCGTTTCGGCGACATTTTCTACTCCGAGCAATTCCTGGAGCCGCGACCGCTGCTGAAGGCGATGCAGCAGGAGCGTGGCGCGATCCTGCTGATCGACGAAGTCGACAAGTCCGATTACGAGTTCGAATCGCTGCTGCTGGAGATACTCTCAGACTATCAGGTGTCCATCCCCGAGATCGGCACCATCAAGGCCAGTGTCTCACCGATGGTATTTCTCACCAGCAACAATACCCGCGACATCAGCGACGCCCTCAAGCGCCGTTGCCTGCACCTGTATATACCCTTCCCCAGTGTGGAACTGGAGGAGCGGATCGTACGCAGCCGGGTGCCGGACATCGATAATCAGCTGCGCCACCAACTGGTGGCCTTCGTCCACTCGCTGCGCGAGCTGGACCTGAAGAAAACCCCCGCCATTTCTGAAACCATAGACTGGGCCCGCAGCCTGCTGTTGCTGCATGCCCGCGACCTGGACGAAGCCATGGTGCAGAACACCCTCAATGTGCTGCTCAAATTCGAGGAGGATATCGCTGCCGCCAACGCCGGTCTGCGCAAACTGCTGCGCAGCCCTGGATCTGCCTGAACTGCAGCGCCGGCATGCAATCGAGACTGGTCGATTTCATCGCGCTGCTGCGCAGTCACGATGTGCGGATATCCCCGGCGGAAACCCTCGACGCAATGGAAGTGGCCGCCACCCTGGGCTATGCGGGACGCGAGCGCCTGCGCGATGGCCTGGCCATGACCCTGGCCAAGACACCCGCCGAGGAGGCCGTCTTCGAACACTGCTTCGACCGCTTCTTCGACCGCCAGCTGGCGGATTTTGGCAGCACCCGGCGGGAGCAGGCGCAGGCCGAGCCAGCCACTGAAACCATCGGGCGGGAACTGGAGCCGGCAGCGGAGGGCCACGACGCGCCACTGCTCGACGCCGCCCGTGACGACGCCGCCCTGCGGGAACTGCTGGCCAACCCGCTGCTGCAGCAGCTGCAGGACAATGACCAGAACGCGCTGAACCTGGCTCTGGACCGGGCCGCGGAGCAAGTGGGGCTGGGGCAGATGCAGATGTTCACCCAGAAGGGACTGTTCACCCACCGAATGCTTGAGGCCATGGGAGAGGCCAGCCTGCGCAACGTCATCATCGCGCTGGAACAACAGCACAGCCCTGCGCTGGCGCCGCTGCAGCGCTACCGCGACATTCTCCGCGAACAGGTGCGGGACTACGTGGAACGGGAATACCTGCTGCACGCCGAGGGTCACAACGCCCGTTTCATGGACGATATCCTGAGCCATACCCGCCTCAACAACCTGGAACAGCGCTACCTGCAACGAGTACAGGCCCTGGTGCATAAAATGGCACGCAAACTGGCTGAGCGCCACGCCCGCAAGCAGCGCCGCCACCGGCGCGGACGCCTGGACATGGGCCGCACCCTGCGCGCCGGTATCGCCAGCGACGGAGTCCTGTTCCAGACCCACTGGCGGCGGTTGCGCAAACACAGGCCCCAATTGCTGGCGGTGTGTGATGTCAGCGGCTCAGTGGCGGCCTACGCCAAATTCCTGCTGTTGTTCCTGTACAGCCTGCAGGACGTGCTCCCGCGGGTACGCAGCTTTGCCTTTTCCAGTCAATTGGGCGAGGTGAGCGAACTGTTCGATCAGTACCCGGTGGAAAAAGCGATCGAACTGGTAAACTGGCGCTACGGCGGCGCCACCGACTACGGCAACAGCCTGCAGGATTTCGCACGCCTGGCGCTGGACGACATCAACAGCAGCACCACCGTAATCATCCTCGGCGACGCGCGCAACAATCACGGCGACCCGCGGCTGGACATCCTGCGCAGTATCTACCAGCGCAGCCGCCGGGTGATCTGGCTCAACCCGGAGTCGCGCCGCGCCTGGGGCAGCGGCGACTCGGAGATGCTGCGCTACCACAGTGCCTGTCATTTTGCCGCCGAATGCAATAATCTTGCCCAACTGGAACGTGTGGTTGATCAATTGCTCAGGTTGACACGATGAGATGATGCGCTACCACTGTAAGGATTGCAGTTACCAGGGCTCGCAGGTCAGCAGTGGCGGCGGTTGCCCGGCCTGTGGCTCATTCAATACCCAGATTGTCATGCAGCAGCAGACAGCGCCGCCCAGATCCCGCAAGGGCCAACTGACGCTGCTGGCCGTGTTGTGGCTGTGCTTCGCCGGCCTGCTGCTGACGAAGCTAATTGACTGACGCTGCCGGCAACCCGTCACGATGAATGACACTTGCTTGAAGCTTTTGGAACTTCGTAACCCGGTCGGCATCCTGGGAGGGGGCTTTCGAGACACGCCGTCAACCCGTCCATGGGGGCTCGTATGCAGCGTCCCTGCTGCATACGGTCTCGAAAGCCCCCTCCCAGGACGCCGACCTCCCACCGGGGTGAGTTAAAGCAAGTGCCATTCATCGTGACGGGATACTAATCGTCCCCATCGAAACTCTTCAGGCTCAGCTCCACCGAGCCGTCGGGCTTGCGCACCTCGCCCTCCTTGGCGAACTTGATCCGCAGACGCACATTGTTGACTGAATCGGCATTGCGCAGGGCCTCGTCCTCGGTAATCAATCCCTCCTGGTACAGCTCGAACAGTGCACTGTCGAAAGTCTTCATGCCCATGTTCTCGGACTTGCTCATCACTTCCTTGATACCGTCGATCTCGCCCCGCAGGATCAACTCGGCCACCATCGGAGTACCCAGCAGGATCTCGATCGCGGCGCAGCGCTTGCTGTCCACGGTGGGGATCAGGCGCTGGGATACAAATGCCTGGATATTCAGCGACAGGTCCAGCAACAACTGGTGGCGGCGTTCCTCGGGAAAGAAATTGATGATCCGGTCCAGGGCCTGGTTGGCATTGTTGGCGTGCAGGGTGGAAATGCACAGGTGACCCGTCTCGGCGAAGGCGATGGCGTGTTCCATGGTTTCCCGGTCGCGAATCTCGCCGATCAGGATCACGTCGGGTGCCTGGCGCAGGGTGTTTTTCAGCGCATTGTGCCAGTTGCGGGTGTCCACCCCCACCTCGCGCTGGTTGACGATGGACTTCTTGTGATTGTGGACGTATTCGACCGGGTCCTCGATAGTGACGATATGGCCGGCACTGTTGCTGTTGCGGTAATCGATCAGCGCCGCCAGCGAGGTGGACTTGCCGGAACCGGTGGCGCCGACAAACAGCACCAGGCCCCGTTTGCGCATGACCACTTCGGTGAGGATGGGCGGCAGGCGCAGCGATTCCCAGCTCGGGATATCGGCGACGATATTGCGGGCCACGATACTGACCTCATTGCGCTGCATGAAGATATTGACCCGGAACCGGCCGAAACCCGAGATCGAGGTGGCCAGGTTCATTTCCAGTTCCTGCTCGAAATCCGCCTGTTGGGTCTTGTCCATCAGCTCGTACGCAATCAGCTTGATCTCGCCGGGCTTGAGGGTCTCACGGGCGATGGGCCTGAGCTTGCCCTGGAACTTGGCGCAGGGAGGGGCGCCGGTGCTCAAGTAGAGGTCCGAGCCGTTCTCGGTCGCCAGGGTTTTGAGCCATTCGGTTATGCGCACACAGGTCCACCTTCGTTCATGGATCGGATCGCGGAGCCATTTCAGCGGCGATCCCTTACTCTAGCATCCTGCCAGCGCCCGACAAGCGATATCCGGAGAAAACCCCATTCGGTGAGCAGTCCCGCTCAAAGACCGCACCCTCTGGATCAGAAGCTGTCCCTGATGGTGAACAGGATCTGGCTGCCGCTGACGTCGTCGTCCGTCATGAACGGGAAGGCAAGATCGACATGTACTACGCTGCCCTTCTCGGCGCGGCTGGAATTGAGCCGGATTCCAATTCCCGCGTTGGCCAGAACTCCGCCATTGCTGCCGTTGTCCTGCCCTTCAAACCAGGCCCGGCCCACGTCTATGAATGCTGCCAGGCCGACCTGGACCAGGCGAAAAGGATGCCAATCCGAATAGTAGCGCTGCTCCAGATTGAACACGAATGAGCGATCGCCCACCTGGTAATTCAGCTCGTAGCCGCGCAGACCATTGTCGCCTCCCAGGGTCAGCTGCCGCTCCGCGGTGAGCCCGTCGGTATAATCCAGCCGCAGACGGCTGAACACTGCCCACTGCCGCGACTGCTTGTGAAGATAACTGGTCTGGGTGGTCCACCAGAGGTTCTCGAAACGCTCATTGTCCACACCCCAGAAACCTTCGAGGGTACTGTCCAGCTGCCACAGCCGGTAGTCATCGACTAGCAGGGTGTTCTCATAGCTGCCCTTTAGCACCAGCTGGTCCTGGCTGGCGCCCAGGTCCTTGCCTGACCAGCCCAGCACCCAGCTGTAGCGTTCACCTACATAGACGTCCTCGGTACGGCCCAGGTAGTTGAAATTGTGCAGCTCGACGAAACGGTCGGCGGTGGATTCGTAGCTAATATACGGATAGCTGTAGTCGCGGTCCTCGGGGAGTTCAAGCGGAGGAATGTCGGAATCGCTGAAATCGAAGCTGTTGCTCTCGTAGACGTAGCCAAACAACCAGCGCCCCACCCGTCTGTGATCGCCGGTTGCGGAGGCGATGCCGCCAAAGGTTTCCACCAGCTCGGTCTTGTGCTCGAACTCCGCCACTTCATCTCCACGGAACCAGCGGGTTTCCTCCAGCTTCATCCGATTCAGGTCCAGCCCCGCCGACCAGCGCTCGTAGACCGAGAAGAACGGCCGCACCAGGCGCAGGCCGTGCTCATAGCCATCGTCGTTGTCCGCCATGGAGGCGCGCATGCGCCAGCGCGAGCCCGCCAGCGCCGGATCGACGTAGCGCACCGTATTGCCCGAGCGCTCTTCATCACTGTCGTGCTGGATGATGATCTGCTTTCCGGTACCCAGGAAATTGGCGTCGCGGAAACCGATTGCATATTTGTTTTCGCCGCCGGAACGGCCCACTGACAACATCGGCGTGAAGGTCCAGATATCGCGGGTGATCACCTCGATATCCACTACGTCGCCACAGCGGCGCCAGGGCCGCACCTCGGCATCATAGATAAAGCCCAGGTCGCGCAGGATCCGCTCGGACTCCCGCAGCCGTGCCACATTGAATTCTTCGCCCTCCTCCACCAGCAAATGATCCGCTATCACCCATTCCCGGGTTACGCTGTGGAAGTCATTGGCCCAGCGATAGAGCCATTTGTCCTCCTCCGGGTCGTCGGTGTCGAACACGGTGAAGCGCTGCTGGCGTATGCTGCCGATACGGCTGCCCGCCGGAATTTCCTGCTCAAAATCCTGATGCGCGGCGGAGGGTTCAAAACGAAAGCTCTCGGTCTGCGGCTGGGGCGGGATTTCAACGCAGGCCCCCTCGGCCGGATCCTGCCGGGCGACCGCGGGCAGCGCCAGCGGGAGCGATAGCGCAAGCCACAGGAGGCTGCGCGCCGCTACGGGAACGCAAGGAAAAGACTGACTGGCATACAATGGCAACATAACGGCCAAGATAGCGCCAATGAGGGGTACAGGGAAATGCCGGGAATGTGCATTTGTCCGCAATTGCGGAGAATTTGAGCTGGATTCAGCGGCACATCCCTGTGCGCGGGCTTCTTGCCCGCCACACAGGGGTGTAGCCAGCAGCCCTCAGACGTAGTAGTTGAAGCCCAACAGGTTCCAGTAGTAGTAGAACCAGATCAGGAACAGGCCGGCCACCGTCACCGTGCTGAAGCGGAGCCGGGACCAGACACTGCCTTCGCCGCGGCGCCAGAGCTGTACCGCGAGATACAGGTGCCACAGACCGGCGACGGTGGCCAGCAGTGGAAACACCAGCGCCACTTTCAACACGGTGGGCAGCTCATAGAACAGCGCCTGCAGGCCGGCGCTGAGGGCGATGCCGACCAGGATGAGAAACAACAGGTTGCTGACGGCCAGCGCGACCGACACGCGCCAGCGGGTCTTGGCGGCAGCGGTGGATTCCCGGTACCGCGACCACTGGTAGGCCAGCCGCAGGCAGATGCCGATACAGACCAGCAGCGCCAGCCCCAGCAGCGGGAGCACCACGCCCTTGCTTTCATACCAGGGCGCGCGGTACAACTGCATCACGCCCATGCCGTCAATGACATAGCCGACCACAGCGCCATCCCCGTCCCGCTGGAAGGCGATACGGCCGTTGTCATCCACCTCCCGGAACAGATCCGGCTCCAGCTCGACATAGCGCTGGTCGTCCACCAGCAGCGTATTGTCATCCATCGGCGTAACCGTCGAGCCTCCGAGCAGGCGCATCAACGCCTCGACTTTGGTAAAGCTGCCGCGATAGCTGTTGTAGGTACCGGCGTACTGATCGGCACGTTCGGCAAAATCCGCGGGTGGCTCCACCGCCGGCTGGGCCGGGGGAAAGAAGTTGTCGTAGAAGGCCTCGACGAAGCCCTGGTGGGTGGGCCCGCCCCCGGTCCACTGAAGGAGGAAAACAGCATGAAATTTTCGCTGCGCGACATGCCGAAGTGGGACACGAACACGGTCGTGCCGCCATCGTGACCAAATATATCCAGGCCGTCATAGCCATAGGCATAGTGGATAAAGCCCAGGCCCATGCCGTTGACCCGCGGATCGTGGCTGAAACCCTCTGTCAGCATCTGCTGCAGGGTCTCGGACCGCAGAATCCGCCGCCCCTCCCAGGCACCGTCATTGAGCAGCGCGCGGGCAAAACGCGCCATGTCCGGCGCCGTCACCGCCGCCGCGCCAGCGGGGCCAAAATTGGCGACTATCTCGTAATCCAGCTCAACGTAGCCAGCCGCCTCGCGCCGATAGGCCCGGGCCATGTCCGCTTCGAGTTCCGCCGGCAGGGGTTCGACAAAGGTGGAGCGCTCCATGCCCAGCACGTCAAAAATATGCCGCTGGACGTAGGCATTGAACTCCATGCCGGAGACATTGGCAACGATCAGCCCGGCCACGGCCGTGGCCCAGTTGGAGTAGGCGACGTGCTCGCCCGGCGGGTTGATCCGCTTGGGCTGGTAGCGTTCCATCGACTCCGCCAGCGGGACAATGCGCTCGACATCATTGATGATCAGGTAGCCCAGAGCTCCATCCTCGAAGCCTGCCGTGTGGGTCAGGATATGCCGCAGGGTCACCGGCTGGCCGGGCCAGCTGTCCTCGACCTGGAAAGTCTCCAGATACTGGTTGACGTCGACATCCAGATCCAGCCGGCCCTGCTCAACCTGCTGCATCACAGCCACCCAGGTGAACAGCTTGGAGATGGAACCCGGCCGGAACAGGCTGGTGGCGGCGTCGACCGGAATGCGTTTGGCCACATCGATGTAGCCGTAGCCCTTGGCGAACACCAGTTCGCCATCCTTCATCACCGCGACCACACCGGACGGGCTGTGATGGCGTTCCATCTGCGGCTTCACTGCGCCGTCGACAAAGGCCTCGACCACCGCCGGATCGCTGACATCCGGTACCGCCGCCTGCAGCGGCCCGCAGGCCAGCAGCGTCGCTGCGACCAGCACGCCAGCCCGGCGCCACAGACTTGCCATTGTTCTTCTGTTCATGATCATTCGCCCCGATAATCCCGATGTAAAAATACAGGGGCGAGGCTCTGCCGAGCCGGCGCCCCACAATTCGCTAGGCCTGCCAGACCTCGCCCAGCACTCGGCGGAAGTTGGCGCCCAGCACCAGCTCGATGTGCTGGTCGGTGTAACCCCGCCGGATCAACGCTTCCACCAGGTCAAAGGTGCGCCGCGGATGATCGAAATCGTCCACGTCGAGCTTGTCCCGGAAGGAGTAGCTGGCCTTGTAACCGGCCTTGAGCTTGCTGTAGGCAGGCTCGGGGATGTCGTCGTAGCCGTCCATGTCCATGTCCGAACCGATGCCGACATGTTCGATACCCGCCAGCTTGGCGACATAGTCGATATGGTCGACCATATGTTCGATATTGGTGGGCTCGCGGTCGCGAATGAAATTCCTGACGCCGGTGATGCCCATCACGCTGCCGGCCCGGCCCACCGCCTCAATCGCCGCGTCAGGCTTGCAGCGGACGTGGCCTCCGGCCAGGGTACGGACGTTGGAGTGGGTAATCAGTACCGGCTTGGAGGACAGCTCGAACGCATCGAGGGTAGTCTGATCGCCGCAATGCGACACATCCACCGCCATGCCGAGCTTGTTCATCCGCTCGACAATCTGCACCCCAAAATCACTGAGACCACCATCGCTGCGGTCCGTTGAACCGGTGCCGATCAGGTTGCGGCTGTTGTAGGTGAGCTGACTGACCCGCTGTCCCAGGTGATAGTAGAGGTCGACATCATCCACCTCCCGGAAATGGTCCGAGTTCTGCACCCCGACGATGAAACCGACCCGCTCTCCCTTCTTCAGGGTTTGCAGATCCTCTATGGCATCGATCCGGCGCAGATGCTGGGGGTGATCCGCCAGCAGGCCATTGATGCGGGCAATATACGGCGCCACCTCGTCCGCGCTCAGACCGATCGCCGGATGCAGCACATCGATACCGGAGGACAATACGGTCTGCAGATGCTCCTCGCTGACCGCAAAGCCATCCTTTTGCTTGGGCTCATCAGAAAATGCCGCCAGCATCATCGGTCCGAACGGGAATGGCGTCGACAACATGTCGAAGACCTGGCAACTGTTCACCAGGTCGATGGCGCGGCTGCTGTAGCGGGTTTCGCTGTCCGCGAAAACCCGGTGGGCACCAAAGTTGAACATCGGCAATGCCAACGCCGTCGCACCGGCGGCCCGCAATACCGAGCGTCTGCTGTAGCTGTTCTGTGACTGTTTGCTCATGACTGTCTTCCTCCGGGTGAATGGATATCCGTACACGAGGCTGCAGGGGTTTGCAGCAGGCGTTCAATCAGTGCATCGGTACCGCCGCGCAGCGGATCGACACAGGGTAGTCCCAGGCGCCGGGACAGCTCGGCCAGGTAGCTGTCGCGTTCGTCAGCGCCCAGACTGGAGCTGTTGATACTGACGCCAACACAGGCAATTGCGGGGTTGGTCAGCGATCCCAGCGCGACAGTGCGCTCGATGACCTGTTCAATTGTCGGCAGGGGAAAATCATCCCAGCCGCTGATCCGCTCACGCCCCGCTTCGTGGCATACCACAAAGGCATCTGGCTGCGACCCCAGCAATAATCCCAGGCTCACGGCCGCGTAACCGGGGTGGAACATGCTGCCCTGACCCTCGATGACATCCCAGTGGTCATCACTGTTGGCAGGCGACAGCAGTTCCGCCGCGCCGGACAGGAAATCCGAGACCACTGCATCCAGCGGCAGGCCACAGCCGGCGATCATGATCCCGGTCTGGCCACTGGCGCGAAAATCTGCGTTCAATCCCCGCCGGTGCATATCACGCTCCAGTGCCAGCGCGGTGTACTTTTTCCCCACGGCGCAGTCGGTACCCACCATCAGCACCCGCTTGCCGCTGCGCTTGCGGCCACTGCCCACCGGCAAGCCGGCCGGGCACTTGCGCACATCGAGCAGCCGCGCGCCGCTGCGCTGGGCAGCCTCGCGCAAGCGCGGGGTGGCCGCCAGGCTGACATGCAGCCCCGCTACAATATCCATGCCCAGCGAAGCGGCCTGCTCCAGGGTGTCCATCCACTCGTCGGGAATGTCCCCGCCCACACGGGCGGCGCCAACCACCAGTGAACGCACCCCGGCGGCGGCCGCTTCCTGCACCGACATGCGCGGCAGACCCAGGTCGACACCGTCGTCGATCAGGCTCAATTGTCCGCGGCACAGCTCCCGCCGCCATTCCACCAGCCCCGCGCCGGTCTTGGTGTAGGTCGGATGCGTCTCACTGCCCAGAAAAATCAAATAGGGCGGCCGCAGTTCAATCGTGTTCATATAATCCTGGTCCTGTTCATTCTGAAGAGTTGTTGTATCCGCCAGCGGCCTGCTCCTGCCAGGATGCGTCGGCTGCGGTGCGGCCGATGGTAATGCGCCACAGGCCAATGGTGAGCAGTGGCACTACCAGCACCGCCATGAAGATGAGCGTCAGGGCGCCATAACCGCGGGCGATCAGATCAATGATGCCGATTTTCTCCCCGGCAAAAATCGCCACCACCAGAATGGCCAGCGCCAACACCGGCCGCAGCGCCCGCGGCAACTCGCTGCCGCGGTCCGCAAAGGCGGTGCCGATGCGCTCGTTTACTGCGTGCAGCAACGCGGTGCCCGTTTCAATGAAGGTGCCGAACACGATGATCTGGAAGATCAGCTGCAGCCAGCCGACATTGAGCTGGGCAATCAGGTAACTGGCCGGCACCGGCTGGTCGCCGATCTGGGGGTAGCGCGACATCATGGCAACGAAGAACAGCAGCGCCGGAATTACCGCGATCGCGCCTGCCAACAGGCCCGCCCCCACCGTTTGCCGGCGGGTGCGCAGGGCGGACACTGCAAACAATATGGCGGGAAGTATTGCAAGATTGTAGCCGGAATACAGGACCCCACTCTGGATCCAGCCGGTAGCGGGCGGCGCCGTGCGGAAGCTGTCCCCGATATCCCCGCCGAACAGCCGGAAAGCCAGCACGAACAATGCGGCGTAGACCAGGTACAGCAGCACCGACCAGCCCGCCAACACGCGCTTGATGATTTCCGAGCCGGTGAATGTCAACAGCGCAATCGCAAGCATCAGCGTACTGGTGCCCGCCAGTGACGACAGACCAAAGCTCGCTGCCAGGGTACCGGCCGCCGACCCGACCACGGACAGAATGAGCAGCAACAGGCAAAGGAACGCGATTTCATAGACCACCCAACCCGGCCCCAGCAACTCGCGACAGAAATGGCGATAATCATAGGCCCCGGTCACTCGGGCAAACTCGAAACCCGCGGCCAGCACCAGACCGAACATCAGCCCGGACACCAGCAGGCCCAATACCCCGCCCCACGGTCCGCTGGCAAAGAAAAATTCGATCAGCTCGCGGCCAGTGGCATAGCCCCCGCCGATCAATACCGACTGGAACACGAAGCCGGGCATCAAATAGTAACGGAAGAAATTCATGGGCAATCCGTCGTCGACAGATCGGCCTCAGCGTACAGCACTGGCATCGGCAGACCTCAGCGAGGCTTGTTGCGCACGGGCCGGCCGGGCATCAAGGCCGGGTTCAGCTCGCCATCCGCGACCAGCAGCACACCGTTGACCAGCACCTGCTCGATTCCGCCCGACGCCCGCGCGGGCGTGGCGTAGGTGGCGTTGTCGGTGATCTGCGCAAGATCGAATATCACGATATCGGCATCCGCGCCGGGCTGGATGCGGCCCTTGCTGCGCAGCTGTGGCACCGCCTGTTGCAGAATTTTCGCAGGTCCATAGCTCACCCGCTCAATGGCTTTTAGCAGGGATATCGCCTGCTGCTCGCGCACGTACTGGCGGATAAACCGGGCGTAGGTACCGGCGGAGCGGGGATGGCTCCAGGCGGTTTCAGGCAGCGGCCAGGTCGCCTCCGGCAAGGCCTCGCCGGCCACGGTCCAGTCCCCGCCATCCGATGCAATCACGCCGTCCGGGAACAGGACCGACTGATTCAGCAGCCGCTGATCTTCCGGGTCCTCGGTATCCAGGAAGTGAATGACGATCTGGGTGCCAGGCGCCTCGCGCTGCAGCCGCGCCAGCTCCTGTTCGGTGAGGCGGGTGCCATCGACGTCGAAATTGGCGGCGGTAACCCCGCCGACACGCTCACGCCAGTCTGGCCCCCGGAACATCGCGGCGCCGACGCCGGTGGAACCTGCGCCGTAGGGATAGGCCTCGGTACTGATCCTGACACCCTGCTCGCGGGCCTCCATCAGCATCGGGCCAATGATTTCGATATCCCGCAGGCTCATGGAGTTGAGATGCACGATATGGGCATGGACCCCGGTGCCGGCCGCCGCCGCCACAATTTCCGCCATTGCCTCAAAGGAGCTGTCGGGCTCCAGCATGGACAGGAAGCGGGCGTGGGTGAACGTCGGCACCTCGTTGCGTGCCGCCAGCTCGCTGATCCGGTGATACTCCTTGCGGCCTGTGCCCGGCGCATAACCGAGCAGGAAGCCGACCCCCAGCGCGCCCTGATCCAGGCCTTCCTGCACCATCGCCTCGATGCGCTCCAGCTGGGCGGCAGTGGCCAGCCGGGTCTGCCAGCCCGGATCGGAGAACTGCTCCATGAACCAGGCGGGATCCGCCTGTGGCGTCTTGTCCATCAGCGCTGCTATGCGCGCGTTGGCCCAGTTGACCGCGGCACCATAGTTGATGGGGCGGCCCTGCGTGGCCCGCTCATCGTAGAAATCGGCCACCGGCAGCACCCCCGCCTCCAGCTCCAGGGCAGTGGTCACACCGTCCAGCGCCTGCATCCGCGCCGCCGGCAGCGACTGGCCGTGAGCGTGCATGTCGATGAAGCCCGGGCTGACCACCCGCCCGCTGGCATCGATGAGGGTGGCTGCCGTCATTGGTGCCTCGCTGACGGCCACAATTTTGTCGCCGCGGATACCGACATTGCGAATGGCATCGAGCCCGGTTTCGGGGTCGATCACCCGGCCGCCGAGAATCGCGATATCGTAGTCTGGTTGTTCGGTCTGGGCCGCCACCGCGACACAGCCGAATACAAACAGGCCGATGAGTCCATGGATTATTGTCTGTTTCACAGTGCGACCGTTGCTCCAGTGTCAGTATCAGCGGTGGGCAGAGCCCGCCACTGGCGGTATTGACGGGGGGTTAGAAGTCCACCCTGGCATTTATGCCTATCGTACGCGGGCGCGTGAAGTAGCCTCTTGAATCTACCCCAGTGCCCGCAATGATATTGTCCGTCCGCGCCACCACATCCCGTTCATCAAACAGGTTGGTCACGAACATGCCGAAGGTGAAGCGGTCATTGCTGACACTGGCGTCCAGGTCGGTGATCAGGCGGGCATCGATTTTTACCGGCAGTTGCGTGGCAGAGCCGCTGAAAGCGCTGACAGAGCTGCCGACATAGCGCAGACCGCCGCCCAGATTAGCCTGCCACTGGTCAAACACCGGGAAGCCGTAATTCGCCTGCAGCGACGCAGTCCACTCCGGCAGGTCGGGGAACTGTTCCCCGGCGATACCACCAAATTGAGGCTCGTCGGAATCCAGTTCACTGCTGGTGTAGGTCACATTGCCCACCAGGGTCAATGCGTCCACTGGCCGCAAGGTCAGCTCGCCCTCGAAACCATAGGCGCCGAGACTGTCCCGGGCATTGCCGTCGGTAGTGACACCATTGAGCACCAGGGCGGTCTGGAATTCGGACCAGTCGATCATCCACAGTGCTACGTCATAACTGAGTCTGCCGCGTGCGCTGCTGCCCTTGGCACCGACCTCATAGCTCCAGGCCTTGTCCGCATCCACCACCGGCTCCGCAATGTTCTCGCCAGTGGCCGGATCCAGGATCGGCAGGTTGCTCTGTGCCGGCCGATAGCCGCTGGCAATACGGCTGTACAGAGAGAGGTTCTCGGTGGGCCGGTAACGGGCCGCAAACAGATAGGTGTCGACCGTGTCCTCGATCTCGGGCGTGACCAGATCGGCCGTGCCCAGCAGCAGGCCACTGGTGGTGTAGGCCAGCTCGATACGGCTGCGGCTCAGGCGCGCACCAGCAGTCACATCAAATTTCTCGTTCAGCTCCCAGGTGATATTGCCGAAACCCGCGTATTCGCGGTAGTCCGCCGGAAACGAAATGGTCAGCAGATCAAAGGCGGGAGTCGCCTGTGCCGACTGGTTGTTGAATGATTCCTCGTCGGCGTAATACAGGCCCGCGATCCACTGCAATGGCCCATTGCCATTGGAGGTCAGGCGGAACTCCTGCACATACTTCTCGGAGCCGGCCTCGAGCACAACGTCTACATTGGTCGTGGTACCGGGCTCACGGTTATCGAACTGATCGACCAGCCCTGCGAAGGAGGATGTGCCATCCTGGAGCTGGCCGAACTCGTATTCTACGTAGCTGCTGCTGGAGGTCAGTGTTGCCCAGCCCATATCGTAATTGAGGCTGCCGGAATATATCTCATAATCCACGAACCGCGGACCCTGCCCGTCGATATTGCTGTATTCACCCCACACCGCCCGGTCGGAGCCACCCTCCAACAGCACGCTGTCGTAGTAGTCCGCGTCGATGTTCTGTTGCAGGTACTTGAGGCGCACTTCGAGCTGATCCGTGGGCACAAACAGCAGATCCGCCGCAAAGCCCTCGGTGATGCCACCATCCGCATCCTCGTCGATTACCGCGCCGGTGACGGGATCGACCTGGTCCACATAGCCGGCGGTATCCCGATAAAAACCGGACAGGGTCAGGCCCAGGGTATTTTCAATCACAGGTACGCTCACCCGCCCGCTGTAGGTATAACCCAGGTCACCGGAGGCGGTGTCCGAGATATCGGCGCTGACGGTACCGCGCATTTCCTGCAGTGCCGGATCGCGGGAGATATAGCGCATCATGCCGCCCACCGAGGTGGCACCGTACAAAGTGCCCTGGGGACCCTTGATAATCTCGACCCGGTCGATATCCATCAACAGGCCATCAAATAAAACCGTACCCCCACGGGAAAAACTGGTATTGGTGGTCAGCGGCGTATCATCCAGGTAGATCCCGAACACCGGGGTGGATGAGGGCTGCGGCACCCCGCGGGCACTGATCGAACCCCGGCCCACACCACCGAAACTGTTGTAGGTCACGCCGGGCGTGTAATCGAGCATATCGGAAACTTGCTTCAGACCCCGGTACTTGAGCGCGTCCGGTGACATCACCGACACCGCCGCCGGCACATCCTGCAGGGATTCCTCACGGCGTCCCGCCGTGACAATGATCTCTTCCAGCACGGTGTCGCTGGCGGCCGGAGCGGAATCCTGTGCCGTGGCAGCGCCGGGAAGGCCGGAGGCCATCAATACACCTACAAACTGGCCGGTCAACAAGGCTCTTTTGTTCATCGTTGTGTGTCCCCACTAAGAGAATGAAATCGTTATTGCTACTTGATTATTACAGCTTTAAAAAATATTACAACCATTATTTAGCGGCTCTAATTTAATGTAAGGCTGCGTTAAAATGGTTTTACGCCTGCTTAAACTACTCATACAATAGTGATCGCGCCACTCAGGAGCCATACCGGTCTTCCATGCCAGTGGCCGGCGCAGCGGGAGGAGACCATGGTCAAGCAGGATTTCAAGAACAGTGAAGCCGATCAGGCCTATCAGCAGGTCATGGATGCGATCGTCACCCAGCAGTTGTCGCCCAGCCAGAAGGTGTCCGAAAACATCTTCAGCGACATGTTCGGCATCAGCCGCACACTGGCCCGCAACCTGATCGAACGCCTGATCGCCAAACAATTCCTGGTGACCGTATCGCCGCGGGTGACGCTGGTCGCGCCATTGACAGCGATGGAGATCAAACAGAACTTCGCGCTGCGCAAGATACTGATGCCCCAGGTATGGGCGCTGGCGGCGGCATCGGTGGATCACGAGGCGCTGGAGGCGCTGCATGCGGAAATCCGGGAACTGCGGCCCATGGACAACGACGGTGTCGCGCTGCAAATGCTGCAGCAGAACAAGGCCCTCAACCTGATGGTCTGCGCCAACGCCGGCTATCCGCTGATGCTGGACTGGATCCAGCAACTGGAAGACACTGCGATGCGCATCTACTGGCTGTACATCAAGGCCAACAATCGCTCGCCTTATTCCAGCGAGCAGCAGGCCCGGGTCCTGCAGGCGCTGCGCAGCGATGAACCCGCCAGCATTCGCGAAGCCGTCCACGACATCCTGAGCCAGGTGGAAGACAGGATCCTGACCAGCATCTTCACCAGCGCCCAGTTCTTGAACCAGGACCTGAAACTGTAGTACCCGGGAGCCACCGCGACGACCCTTCAGTTTGCAGGATCGGGACATTGCTGCATCTGTACTCGCCGGCGATAGACGGCTAAACTTACGCCGCTCTGGCCACCGGGTGCCGTGCCTCCCTGATCCTCCGCCCCACCACAAGGAGTTCCGCTTGTCCCCTCACCTGCAGCGACAATTGCACACCCTGACAGGGCCCGGCTATCGCGATTTGCTCAACAGGATCCAGCGCGGCATCGAAAAGGAGAGCCTGCGGGTTACTGCCGACGGCAGGCTCGCCCAGACGCCGCACCCGCAGAGCCTGGGCTCGGCGCTGACGCACCCGTCCATTACCACCGACTATTCGGAGGCATTGCTGGAATTCATCACCCCGGTGGACACCAGCACAACCCGGACCCTGGAAACGCTGGCGGATGTGCACAGCTTCGTCTGCCGCAAACTGGACCAGGAGCTGCTGTGGGCGGCCAGCATGCCCTGCGTGGTCAGCGATGACAACAGCATCCCGGTGGCCGAATACGGCAGCTCCAATGTGGCACGCATGAAAACCGTCTACCGCTACGGCCTGGGCCATCGCTACGGCCGCCTGATGCAGACCATAGCGGGCATCCACTACAACTTCTCAATGCCGGCGGACTACTGGCAGCGGGCCTGGCAGGATGCGGGTGAACCGGAGCCACTGCAGGACTACATCACCAATCGCTACCTGGGCCTGATTCGCAACTTCCACCGCCATTCCTGGCTGCTGATCTACCTGTTCGGTGCCTCACCCGCGGTCTGCGCCAGCTTTCTAAGCGGGCGCGACCAACACGGCCTGCAGCCCTTCGACGAACGCGGCAGGACCCTGCACATGCCCCACGGCACCTCGCTGCGGATGGGCGACCTGGGCTACAACAGTGAGGCCCAGAAGGGGCTCACTGTCTGCTACAACAGCCTGGACAACTATATCCACGCCCTGCGCGACGCAATCATGCGTCCCCACGCAGCCTATCGGGACTTCCCCTGCGGCCAGGATGGCAACTACCAGCAGCTCAATGACAGCCTGCTGCAGATCGAAAACGAATTCTACAGCACTATCCGGCCCAAGCGGATCACGCGGCCGGGGGAAACCCCACTCAACGCGCTGCAGCGCGCCGGTATCGAATACATCGAGGTACGCTGCATCGATGTCAGTCCGTTCACGCCGCTGGGGCTGGATGTCGAACAGGTCCATTTCCTGGACACCTTCCTGCTGTACTGCATGCTGGAAGAGAGCCCGCCCTGCGAAGCAAGCGAACGCAGCCTGCAGGCCGGCAATCTGCTGACGGTGGTCAACCGCGGCCGCGAACCGGGGCTTGAGTTGCAGTCCGCCACCGGTCCCCAGCCACTGCAAACCATGGCCGATGAACTGCTGGACAACATGGCCGGCATTGCCGGGCTGCTGGACGACACTCACGACAGCACGGCCTACAGCGCGGCCCTGATGGAACAGCGCGCCCGCACAGCCGACCCCGAGCGCACACCTTCGGCCCGGATACTGCGGGAAATGCGTGAGCGGGAACAGCCGTTTTTCCGGCTGGCGATGGACTACAGTGAACGCTGGGCGCAGCATTTCCGTGAACGTCCGCTGGCCGCCGCTGTCGAACAACGGTTCGAGGACGAAACCCTGAGCTCGTGGACCGCCCAGCGAGACATGGAGGCCTCAGATACCCTGGATTTCGAGTCCTACCTCGCCCGCTTCTATGCCCAGTACCGGGACCTCTAGGAGCCTGTCAGCCACAAGGACCACGACCCGTATGCTGCAAACCCTTTCTCCCCGCCTGGTCTATCTTGGTCTTGCACTGACCGCACTGCTGGCGATGCTGTTTGCCGCCTACCTGGAGCACCAGCTGGGCCTGCATCCCTGCCCGCTGTGCATGAGTCAGCGGGTGTTCGTGGTGCTGGGAGGCCTGCTCGCGCTGCTGGCAGCCGTGCATAACCCGCGCGGCCCGGGCCGGCGCGTCTACGGCGCGTTGTGCGTGCTGGCGGCCGCCCTCGGCGCCGCGATCGCCGGACGCCACGTCTGGCTGCAGCACCTGCCCCCGGAACAGGTGCCCGCCTGTGGTCCCAGCCTGGAATACATGCTGGAGACACTGCCGTTCAGCGAGACCCTGAACATGGTACTGATGGGCGACGGCAACTGCGCCGAGACCCACTGGACCCTGCTGGGCTTCAGCATCCCCGAGCAGACACTGATGCTGTTCATCGCCGTGGCAATCGTCAGCCTGTGGCAGACCCTGCGCTCCTACCCGACCCGCTAACCAGCAGCGATGTCCTCAGCCGAGCCATCAGGCCAGATCCACTGTAGATCTGGCTCGGCACGGCGATTGTGCCGCAGCAAGTCCCACGATCCATAGCGAGTTAATACTGTGCAGGCAGGTTCGCCTCTACGGTGGGCTTGCAGAGACCGTTTGCAGCATGGACGCTGCAACCGAGCCCCCATGGATGGGTTTACGGCGTGTCTCTGCAGGCCCACCGTAGAGGCGGACCGGGACACTTGGCACCTAAGCTCGCCACCCAGCGCTTGCCGCCACAGCGGCCCGGCGCCTATAGTGGCTGCCAGACCAAACGCACCCTGGAGTAGCGCATGCCCCACAGAAGCAACGACCCGGCCGAGCAGTTTCGTGCCGTGGAAACCCTGCTGACCAACTGGCTCAAGGAGCGGCGGGCCCTGCTGGCGCAATATACCGCGCTGGTGGTGGCCAGCGACGATCACGGGCAGGGCGGGCGCTCCGGCCCGCGACAGGCGCAGCTGTGCGAGTTGCTCGTCGATTATGTGTCCGCCGGCCACTTCGAGGTTTTCGCAGAACTGCTGAATGAAGCCGAAAGTTTTGGTGACGATGGCGCCGCGCTGGCGTCAGAGCTGATGCCCGCGATCACCGATACCACCGAGGTGATCCTGGCTTATGAAGAAAAATACGGCAGCGGTAAAAATTACCCGGAAACCCTGCGCAGGGACCTGTCGGCGCTGGGTGAAATGCTGGAATCGCGTTTTGTGCTGGAAGACCGGCTTATCGCCGGCCTTCACAACAGTCACCGGCGCCAGTTGCAGGCGCCGGCACGGGAGGCCTGATCAGCCCTCCGCAGACTCTGCCTCTTCGGCGCCATCCGTTGCTTCTTCGGCTGCTTCCTGCGGCTCGACCGACAGCAGCTCGACCTCGAATATCAGCGCTGAATTGGGGCCGATCATCTCACCGGCGCCGGCGGGGCCATAGGCCAGCTCAGCGGGGATATAGAGTTTCCATTTCGCACCGGGCGACATCAGCTGCAGCGCCTCGGTCCAACCCGGAATGACCTGGTTGACGCCGAATTTCACAGGCTCGCCGCGTTTGTGGGAGGAGTCGAATTCGGTGCCATCGACCAGTGTGCCGGTATAGTGCACCTCGACCGTATCGGTGGCAGCGGGGCTTTCACCTTCACCTTCCTCAAGCACCTCGTACTGCAGGCCCGAATCGGTCACTACCACGCCTTCACGGCTCGCATTTTCGGTCAGGAAGGCCTCTGATTCGGCCTGGTTGGCTTCCCCGGCAGCCGCCATTGCCGCCTGCTGTTCAGCCACCGCCTTTTCCTGGAAGGCCTGCATCTCGGCCTGGATCTCTTCCTCGGTCAGGCGCGGCTCACCACCTTCCTGGGCATCGCGCAGGCCGGCGCTGAAGGCTTCGACATCGATCGGCACATTGTCAGACGCCATCCGCATGCCCAGGCCGTAGGCGATGCCGTAGCTGAGACGCTGATTGGAGGTCTCCAGCGTCACTTCAGCAGTCTCTTCACTATCGGTGGAAGATTGCTGATTGCAGGCCTGCAAGGTCACAGCGGCAACCAGGGCAAGCGGCAGAGCATATTTTTTCATAGCATTGGTCCATTTTTGATCAGTGGGAGGTGAGGCAATCCGACCGCAAGCATCCGTCCGGGTATCCCCCGGGTCGCTTGCCGGCATGGAATTGCCGGCCACGAGAGGCGGTATCAGCGGAGCTCACGAGCGCGATCATCGCAGTGGGACCAGATCATACTACCCGAGAGCGCCGCAACGCCACCCCCGGGCTCAAGCGAGCAGCAATACGGTGAGCCGCTGCAGCAACCGGCTACGCTCGCTATCGTCTGCTGCGGCGCTCAACAGTTGCTCCAATTGCCGCCGCAGCCCCGCCGGTCCGGCATCCTGTGCCCGGGCCCGCTGGTGCCAGCCCCAGATCTGCCGTTGCTGCTCCTGCTCCGCTTCCAGTTCCAGTACCTTCAATTGCTGACGCAGGCCCGCCGCGGCCGGCACTTGCCGCCAGCGGCGGCGCAACTCGCGCAATGGCACCACCACCTGCTGATGCCATGGCTGCAGCTCTGATTCCAGTGAGCGCCACTGCCCGGCATCCAGCTCAAGACCCTGGCACGTCAGCCAGGCGGCATACAGCAGCAGGTTCACGTTCGCCGCAAAACGGTCCTGGGCCTCCAGACAGGCCTCGGCGACATCTGGCTTACCGTATTGTTGCAGGGAAAACTCCCACAGGGGATTGCTCATTGCGTCTCCGGCTGGCTCCCGCGCGAGGCTGCGAGTAGAATGCGCGGCCTCATGATTATTCTACGCGATATTGAACTGCGCCGCGGCAGCAAACTTCTGCTGGAAGGTGCCAATGTCACCTTGCAGCCGGGCCAGAAGCTGGCCCTGATCGGCGCCAATGGCAGTGGCAAATCAAGCCTGTTTGCGATGCTGCTGGGCGAGCTGCAGGCAGACGCCGGCGAAATAGAAGGGATGAGCAACCTGCGCCTGGCCCATATGGCGCAGGAAGTTGCCAGCACCGAAGAGCTGGCGGGACGCTATGTGCTGCAGGGCGACGCCGAACTTGCGGCCCTGGTCGAGGCAGTGAGGGCAGCCGAGCACAACGGTGACTTCCAGCGCGCAGCCAGCCTCCACAGTGCCATGGAAGAGGCCGACGGCTACAGCGCCGAGCGCCGGGTCCACCGGCTGTTGCAGGGCCTGGGCTTCGCCACGGATGCCGGCGGGCGGCCGGTCAGCGACTTTTCCGGCGGCTGGCGCATCCGCCTCAACCTGGCCCGGGCGCTGATGGCGCCCTCCGACATGCTGCTGCTGGACGAGCCCACCAACCACCTGGACCTGGACGCGACCCTGTGGCTGGAGCAATGGCTGCAGAGCTATCCCGGCACGCTGCTGATGATCTCCCACGACCGCGACTTCATCGACGCCACCTGCGAGCGCATTCTCAGTATCGAGGGGGGCCAGTTGCAGGCCTGGAAAGGCAATTACTCGGACTACGAGCGGTTGCGGGCGGAAATGCTCGCCAACCAGCAGGCCAGCTTCGAGAAGCAGCAGCTCAGAATTGCCCATATCGAGGACTTTGTGCGCCGCTTTCGCTACAAGGCCACCAAGGCGCGCCAGGCCCAGAGCCGTCTCAAGGAGCTGGAGCGCATGCAGCAACTGGCGCCGGCCCACATCGACTCACCATTCAACTTCGTGTTTCCACCCGCCGGCAGGAGCAGTGATCCGCTGTTGCGACTGGACGAGGCCGAACTGGGCTACGGCGGCCAGACCATTCTCAAGCCGGTCAACCTGATGCTGCGTCCCGGCTCGCGCATTGCGTTGCTGGGCAAGAATGGCGCCGGCAAGTCCACGCTGCTCAAGAGCCTGATCGGCAGACTGCCGCTGTTGGCCGGTACCCGGCAGGCCGGGGAGCACTGCCGGATTGGTTATTTCGACCAGCAGCAACTGGAAGCGCTGGATCTGGAGGCAAGCGCAGCGCTGCATATCCAGCGCCTGAGCCCCGATGCCAGAGAACAGGAAGTACTCAATTTTCTCGGTGGCTTCAATTTCCGTGGCGACGCAGCCACCAGCCCGATCGCCCCCTTCTCCGGCGGCGAGAAGGCGCGCCTGGCGCTGGCGCTGGTAGTCTGGCAGCGCCCCAATCTGCTGGTGCTGGACGAACCCACCAACCACCTGGACCTCGACATGCGCAACGCCATGGAAATGGCGCTGCAGGGTTACGAGGGCGCCCTGATCCTGGTCAGCCACGACCGCCACCTGTTGCGCAACACCGCGGACGAGCTGCTCCTGGTCCATGATGGTCAGGTCGAGGAATATGAAGGCGACCTGCGCGCCTATGAGCAGTGGATTCTGTCCAGCTACCGCGGCGGCGGCAAACCGGCGGCACCCACCGCGGCGGCGGTGCCCGAAGTGAAGCGCAAGGAAAAGCGCCAGCAGGCGGCCGCACAGCGGGCCGAAAGGCGCCCCCTGCAGCAACAGCTGGCGAAGACCGAACAGGCGATGGAGGCCCAGGAGCAGGCGCTGGCTGCATTGCAGCAGCAAATGGCAGACCCGGAGCTGTATGCAGAGGAACGCAAGAGCGAGCTGGCCAGCCTGCTCAAACAAGAGGGAGAACTGAAGCTGCTTGCCGACCAGCTCGAAGAACGCTGGCTGGAATTGCAGCACAGCCTGGAGCAGCTCAACAGCTGAACAATGCCAGTTTGGCCGCGCGCGGCAGACGCTTGATCGCGGCTTCCCGGCGCAGTGCGGCAGCCCGGTCCGGCGCCGCTTCGCTCCACTGCAGATGCACAGGTCGGCGGCCACGGGTGTAGCGCGGCCCGCCCGCCAGAGTGCCATTGTGCTGCTGCACGCGGCGCTGCAGATTCACTGTCACACCGGTATACAGGCTGCCATCGGCACACACCAGTACGTATACGAACCAGCCGGGGCGGCCGCCGGCAGGCCGTCACTCATGCCGCTGCCACACCGGATGGTAATAAGGACATAACGAAATACTCCTGACGGCCCGGTTGTACGACGATAGGGCAATGGTATCATTGCGCCTCTGATTTCCGGCACAGGTCGGGCATCAAACCGCCAACTGGAGAGCGCAATGAGCGAACAAATCGTACACGTCAGCGATGCAAGCTTTGACGCCGAGGTACTGAATTCGGATATCCCGGTACTGGTAGATTTCTGGGCCGAGTGGTGTGGCCCCTGCAAGATGATTGCGCCGGTGCTGGAAGAAATCGCCGCGGAATACAGCGGCAAACTGAAAGTATGCAAGGTCGATGTCGACGCCAACCCGGACATTCCACCCAAGTTTGGCATCCGCGGCATTCCCACCCTGATCCTGTTCAAGGGCGGCAGCGCCGAGGCCACCAAGGTCGGCGCCCTTTCCAAGAGCCAGCTGACCGACTTCATCAAGGAAGTGGTCTGAAACTTCCGCCAGACCGGTTATTGGCGGTCTGGCTGCGCCAGGGAGGGCGCGATGAAACACGCAAAAAGCGGTAGACGACCCTCTCCCACCGTGCTACATTTCCTTCCGTTGCACGGCCCCGTGCCGCAATAATAATTCTGCCACCCAACGATTTAACGCTGCATCCACGTTGCCCATGGTCGGTAGGTCCGCCCGTCACGTCCGTTTGCATTGTTTTTCTTTCCCGAACATCAACCCAGCACACTCTATGAATCTAACTGACCTCAAGACCAAATCCACCCAGGAACTCATTGATATCGCCAAAGAGATCGGCCTGGAAAACATGGCTCGATCACGCAAACAGGACATTATCTTCGCGATCCTGAAGCGCCACGCCAAGAGCGGCGAGGACATCTACGGCGACGGTGTTCTGGAAATCCTGCAGGACGGCTTCGGCTTCCTGCGTTCGGCGGAAGGCTCCTACCTCGCCGGCCCCGACGATATTTATGTCTCGCCCAGCCAGATACGCCGCTTCAACCTGCGTACCGGCGATACCATCTCCGGCAAGATCCGACCGCCCAAGGACAGCGAGCGCTACTTTGCCCTGCTGAAGGTCGGTGACGTCAACTTCGACCGGCCGGAAAACGCCAAGCACAAAATCCTGTTTGAAAACCTGACGCCGCTGTTTCCCGACGAGCGCCTGACCCTGGAAAAGGGCAACGGCAGCACCGAGGATCTGACCGGCCGAGTGATAGATCTGGTCGCGCCCATCGGCAAGGGCCAGCGCGGCCTGTTGGTGGCGCCGCCCAAGGCAGGCAAGACCATCATGATGCAGAGCATCGCCCAGGCCATTATCAGCAACAATCCCGAGTGCTACGTGATCGTCCTGCTGATCGACGAGCGCCCCGAGGAAGTCACCGAGATGCAGCGCTCGGTGGGTGTGCGCGGCGCCGAGGTAGTTGCCTCCACCTTCGATGAACCGCCCTCACGCCACGTCCAGGTGGCCGACATGGTGATCGAGAAAGCCAAGCGCCTGGTGGAACACAAGCGCGACGTGGTCATCCTGCTGGACTCCATCACCCGCCTGGCGCGCGCCTACAATACTGTGGTGCCCAGCTCCGGCAAGGTACTGACCGGCGGTGTCGATGCCCACGCACTGGAGCGGCCCAAGCGTTTTTTTGGCGCGGCGCGCAATATCGAAGAGGGCGGTAGCCTGTCCATCATCGCCACCGCCCTGATCGACACCGGCTCCAAGATGGACGAGGTGATCTACGAGGAGTTCAAGGGCACCGGCAACATGGAACTGCACCTCGACCGCAAGATCTCCGAAAAACGCATCTACCCCGCCATCAATATCCGCCGCTCCGGCACCCGTCGCGAAGAACTGCTCACCGGTGAGGAAGAACTGGCCCGCATGTGGATCCTGCGCAAGCTGCTGCACGGCATGGAGGACACCCCCGCGGTGGAGTTTCTGCTCGACCGGCTCAAGGATACCAAGACCAACGACGAGTTCTTCATGTCCATGAAGCGCAAATAAGTCTGCACCGGCCGCGGGCTTCGCATTGCGCGGGCCCGCAGCGCGTTATACTGTCCGCCAAGCCATGCACAGACCGACGGACAGCCTGTGAACTATACCGACCTGCGCGCCTTCATCTCCGCCCTGGAACAACGCGGCGAGCTGCTGCGTATCAGCCAGGAAATAGACCCCAATCTGGAAATGACAGAGATCGCCGATCGCACGCTGCGCGGCGGCGGCCCCGCGCTGTTGTTCGAAAATCCAAAGGGTCACAGCGTGCCGGTACTTGCCAACCTGTTTGGAACCCAGGCCCGGGTAGCTCTGGCGATGGGCGCGGACAGCGTCGGCGCACTGCGCGAGATCGGCGAAATCCTTGCCTACCTGCGCCAGCCGGAACCACCCAGGGGCCTGCGCGATGCCTGGGACAAGGCGCCGTTGCTGAAACAGGTGCTGAACATGGCCCCCAAACTGATACGCAACCCGCCCTGCCAGTATCACGCCCGGGAGGGGGA
Organism: Kineobactrum salinum; assembly: GCF_010669285.1. Lineage (GTDB taxonomy): Bacteria > Pseudomonadota > Gammaproteobacteria > Pseudomonadales > Halieaceae > Kineobactrum > Kineobactrum salinum. The sequence continues at coordinate 1,736,386 of NZ_CP048711.1, forward strand.
TGAGGTTGATCTGTATCGGCTGCCGATACAAACCTGCTGGCCCGATGATGCGGGGCCGCTGGTGACCTGGCCCCTGGTCATTACCCGCGGGCCCAAGAAAAGCCGTCAGAATCTGGGCATTTACCGGATGCAGCTGATCGGCCGCAACAAGCTGATCATGCGCTGGCTATCCCACCGCGGCGGAGCGCTGGACTACCGCGACTGGCAACTGCAGAATCCCGGCCAGCGCTATCCGGTGGCGGTCGCCCTGGGCGCCGACCCGGCCACCACGCTGGGCGCCGTCACGCCGGTGCCCGACAGCCTGTCCGAATACGCCTTTGCCGGCCTGCTGCGCGGCAGCAAGACCGAAGTGGCGGAATGCCATACCGAGGGCTGCCGCCAGCACGGCCTGCAGGTGCCCGCCAGCGCCGAGTACATCCTGGAGGGCTATCTCGAACCCGGGGAAATGGCGGACGAGGGGCCGTTCGGGGATCACACGGGCTACTACAACGAGGTGGAGCGCTTTCCGGTCTTCACCGTCGAGGCCATCACCCATCGCGAGGACCCGATCTATCACAGCACCTACACCGGAAGGCCGCCGGATGAGCCCGCGATCCTGGGGCTGGCGCTGAACGAGGTGTTCGTCCCCATCCTGCAAAAACAGTTCCCCGAGATCACCGACTTCTATCTGCCGCCGGAGGGCTGCTCCTACCGGGTTGCGGTGGTGACCATGCGCAAGGAGTATCCCGGCCACGCCAAGCGCGTCATGCTGGGAGTCTGGTCATTCCTGCGCCAGTTCATGTATACCAAGTTCGTGATCGTGACCGACGACGACATCAATGCGCGCGACTGGAAGGATGTGATCTGGGCGATGACCACACGCATGGACCCGCGCCGGGACTGCGTGTTTGTCGACAACACGCCGATAGACTATCTGGATTTCGCCTCGCCAACGGCAGGCCTTGGCTCCAAGGTGGGCTTCGACGCCACCAACAAGTGGAGCGGTGAGACCAGCCGTGAATGGGGCCGGCCGATTGCGATGAGTGCCGATGTCAAGGCCCGCATCGACGAACTGTGGAGCCAGCTGGGGATAGGCTAGGTAGGGCCAGTCCTGTGCTCCAGGCCCGGCTGCGGTTGCGGTTGCGGCAGTTGCGGCAGACTCTTTTCGCGCAGCAGCAAACCCTCGCGGAAAAACGCGGCACTGCCTCTGGCATCGCCCAGCGCGGCCAGCAGGCGCCCGAGTTCCGCGCACACCTCGGGATTGCGGCGCTGCTTGTAACTGGCCTCGAAATAATCCCGGGCCTTGCCCCATAGACCGTGGCGGCAGGCCAGCCTTCCCAGGCACAGCAGCAGCTGGGGGTCGCCGGAATGTTCCGGCAACCAGCTCTCCGCCTGGGCCAGCTGGCGGCCGGTATCCGGCAACTCGACATAACCGTAGAGACGCACCAGACCACTGTCCCAGCGGTGCTTCAGCCCGCGCTGGACCAGCTTGCCGGCCTCTGCATGGGCGCCTTCGCGGACCAGCAGGCCCACATAGCCGCACAGCAGTTCAGGCGCTGCGCGCAGTGCCGCTGGCATCGACTGCCAGGTCCGGTGCAGGCAGTCCAGCGGCTGCCCCTGGTCAGCAGTATCGCCGGCGCCGTCGACACAGGCCAGCAAACGCCGGCTGTACACTTCGTGCTCCAGCCGCGCCAGTTCATCCTCCGGCAGAACCCTGTGCTTGCGCAAGTCCGGCAGCAGTTCCTGCAGCTGGTCCCAGTCTTCCAGGCCCAGGTAGGCATTGCGCAGCAGCTTCAGTACATAGGGATGCTTGCCCACATTGCGGCGGGCCCGCTCCAGAGTCGCCACCGCCTGCTCAAACTGCCGGCCCTGGAGTTTCAGTTCCGCCTGGGTCAGCTCCACGGCGATACCGGCTGCCGAATCGGATTGCTCCGCCGCACCCAGGTATTCGCGCATCCGTTCCGGCTCGTCCAGCTGGTAGCTGGCCCTGGCCGCCATCAGGTAATTCAGCAGCGGCGCCTCACTGTGGCGGGCGCCGCGCAGCAACCAGCGGCGGGACTGTTCCCAGTTGCCCTCGATAAAACTGATCAAACCGCGGTTGGTGACCCGCGCCGCCTGCCGGGCCTTGCGGACACCCAGCCAGCCGCGCAGGGAACGCTGGCCGGCGAACAACTTGCGCAACAGCGCCACTCCCGCGTACAGCAGCAGTACCGCCAGCAGCAACAGCACCAGCCCCACCCAGAAACTGGTTTCCACGGTGTAGTTGCCCTGGGATATCAGGATGTAGCCGGGGTCCTTCTCGATCAGGGCGACCACCGCGACACCCGCCAGTGAAGCCAGCAATCCCAGCAGCAAGAGCTTGCGCATAAGCTATTGGTCCTCTTCGCGCAGTGTGCGCTGGGCTACCGCTGCATCCAGCGCGCGCAGCGAAGCGCTGATGTCCGGCAGCTCGACCCCCACCGGCTGTTCCGCGAGCTGATCGATTTCCCCCGCCATCGCCCGTGCCGCGGCCTCGTCCGTGAGGAAAAACTCACTGACCCAGCGATGGGCCCGCTGCAGGCTTTCGCGATACAGCACTGCGTTGCCGGACAACAGCGCCGCCTGGGCCTGCTGCAGCAACATTACCAGGTTCTGGCGCAGCAGGCCCTCCCACTGCGGATCGATCAGCGCCGTGGCCGGCAGTTCCCGGCGCCGCACCGTGACATAGCCGGAGAGCTTGCGCAGCGCCTCCTGGTAGCCCTGCCGCAAACGGCCCTGCCAGCTCCCGGCATCGTCTGTGACGGGCTCGGATTCACGCCGGGGCAGCTCGAAAATGGCCAGTTCCGGCACCTGGTCCACCAGCGCCGCCAACCGCAGGTAGAGGCCTTCAATATCCGCTTCCGGTACCGCGCGCAATGCCGCCAGCTCTCCCGCCAGCGCGCGACGAACCGGATGCAGGGAGACATCGTCAAGTTGCCGGAGAATGCGGTCCGCGCTCTGCAACAAGGCCCGGGCGGAACCGACATCAGCGGTCATGATCAGGCGTTGATTGGCCAGTCGCAGCAGGTATTCCGCCTCCGCCAGCAGCCAGTTCGCCCGGTCGCCACCCGTAATCCTGGCCAGTTTCGTGCTCTGCCCGGCAAGTTGCGCTTCCAGTTGCTGCAGCCGCTCGTCCTGCTCGCGCCATCGCGGCCGCAGATCGGCAAGTCCCTGCTCCAGGCTCGCTCGCAATCGTTGCTCGAGCTGCTTGAGTTCAGCCCGGATCTCACTGTAATCCGGCGCTGCAGGCGCGGCGGGCAGCTCTGGCTGCGGTCTGTTTTCCAGCGCCTCCAGGCGTTGCAGCAGGGCTGACTCGCGCTGTTGTGCCAGCCACCACTGCCAGCCAGCAGCGGCCGCCAACACGACCACCAGCAGCAATGCCAACCATGCGATTGCACCGCCGCGAGCCGCGGGCGGCGGCGCTTGTTCACCCTTCGCGGGCGTGTCCGCGGTCTCCTCCGTCGCGGAGGGCTCGCTTGCAGTGTGTTGCGTTGTTGGTTTCTGCTGTTCGCTCACTCAATCCTCTCCGCTGCCGGACTGCCATTGCTCCAGGGCGCGCAGCATGGCCTCATCAGATGCATTGTCCGCCACTATCCGGTGCCTGAACCCCGCCGCCGCCGCTGTCTCGGCCACACGGGCCGAGGGCAGCAACAGGGTGACAGACTGTAACTTAGAGGTTTCCGCCGGATCGAGCAACGCCAACATGTTCTCCAGTCCCTCCCCGCTGCTGATCAGAATGATGCCGATCTGCCAGCGCTGCAATGCGGCGACAAACTCGCCGCCTGCGTAGCGCGGGGCACAGCGGCGGTAACAGGCCAGGGTTTCCACCTGCGCTCCGCGCCGCGCCAATTCACCGGCCAGCAGCCCGCGCCCGCCTTCACCTTTCACCAGCAACACCCGGTGCCCCTCTACCCGGGACAGGCCGGGCAGCTGCAGCAGGCCTTCACTGCTCATCTCGAGACCGGGGACCTCGGCGCTGACGCCGTGGCCGGCCAGCGCGCGGGCAGTTCCGTCGCCCACCGCATACCAGTGCAGACCAACCGGCAATTGAGGCCAGTGGTCTTCGATCACGGCCATACCAAAACGCACCGCATTGGCGCTGATGAAAATGATGTGCTGGAATTCATCCAGCGCCAGCACTCGCGCCCGCTCCTGTGCAGACAGCGCAGGCAATGGCTGCAATTCCAGCAGGGGCAGCTGGTGCACCGGCCGGCCGCGGCCGGCAATGGCCTGGCACAGGCTGTCGCCCTGCCCGGCCGGACGCGTCACCAGTACTGCGCTAGCGGCCATAGACTTCGGCCAGGATAGCGCCGGCGCCCTGGGACAGCAGGTCCTCGGCCACCGCTATCCCCAGAGCCTCGGCCTGTGCCACGGGCGCACGGCCCTCCGCCCGCAGCAACAGGCTGCCATCAGGCCTCCCGACCAGCCCCCGCAGCCAGAGTTCGGCACCCCCGGCAGACAGCTCGGCATAGCAGGCGATAGGTACCTGGCAGCCCCCTTCCAGCCGGCGATTGAGCGCGCGCTCGGCGGTGACCCGCAGCGCGCTGGCTTCATGGTGCAGCGGCTGCAGCAGCTCCAGCAACCCGGTATCGTCACTGCGCAACTCGATACCCACCGCGCCCTGCCCCCCGGCCGGCAAAGACTCCGCCACCGGCATGCGCTGGCGCACCCGATCGGACAGCTCCAGGCGCAACAGGCCCGCGGTGGCCAGGATGATGGCGTCGTACTCGTCCGCATCCAGCTTGCGCAGCCGGGTGTTGACATTGCCGCGCAGGAAATGGACCTGCAGATCCGGCCGGGCGGCACGCAACTGGCATTCCCGCCGCAGGCTGGAGGTGCCGACCACGCTGCCCTTTGGCAGCCCGGCGACGCTGGCAAAGCGGTTGCTGACGAACGCATCGCGCGGGTCCTCGCGCTCGCAGATCACCCCCAGGCCGAGCCCGGGAGGGAAATCCATCGGCACATCCTTCATCGAGTGCACCGCAAGGTCTGCACTGCGATCCAGCAGCGCCGTCTCCAGCTCCTTCACGAACAGGCCCTTGCCTCCCACCTTGGCCAGCGGGACATCCAGCAACTGGTCTCCGCGCGAAGTCATCCCCAGCAGCTCCACCCGCAGGTCCGGGTGGGCGCGCTGCAGCGCGGTCCTGACATACTCGGCCTGCCACAGGGCCAGCGGGCTTTCTCGGGTGGCGATGGTTACTGTGCGGGGCATGCGCTAGGGTTCCATGGAATTCCCGCTCATGATAACAGCCACACCTGGTGGCGGCGACCGACCGCAACCGTCGGGGTGCCCGGCGGCATCATCTCTGATCGGAATGGCACTTGGTTAGATGATCAGGTGTCAGCTAATCCGGTCACCGCTTCTGGAGGGTGCTTACGAGACACGCCGTGAACCCATCCCTGGGGGCTCGGATGCGACATCCATGTCGCATACGGTCTCGAAAGCACCCTCCAGAAACGGCGACCTCTCTACGATTTGGAGCCTCAAGTGCCGCTCGTTCTAGCGACTCTTCAATCGTGCCTTGACCTCGGCCAGATGACGACGGCTGACCTGGGGACAGAGCGCCACCCCGTCCAGCTCCACATACCAGCAGCCGTCGGGGTCGCGACGCAGACGCCGCACGTGGCGCAGCGCGACCAGCGCATTGCGGTGCACCCGGACGAAATCCCGTGCCAGCTCACACTCCAGATCCTTGAGCGCATCCGGCAGCAACAGCTCACGCTCGGGTGCCACGGCATTGACGTACTTCTGTTCCGCCACGAAGCAGCGCACCTCGGCCACCGGCAGGGTTTCCACGCCGCGGTGCCCCTGGCTGCTGACCTGGCTGCGGCCGGTCGGCAGGGCGCCGTCCAGCGCTTCCAGCTGCAGCCGGTTCACCCGCCCGGCCAGCGCCAGCGCGCGTGCCAGTTCCGCCTCGCGCACCGGCTTGAGCAGATAGGCGACCGCCTGGTGGCGCAGCGCCTCCAGCGCATATTCATCGTAGGCGGTACAGAAAATCAGTGCCGGGGGTTGCGGCAGGGCATCGAGCTGCACCGCCACCGCGATGCCATCCAGCCCCGGCATGCGGATATCCAGCAACAACAGGGAGGGCTGCTCCCGGGCCAGCATTATCAGCGCCTGCTCCCCGGAACCGGCCTGCAGCACCGTCGCTTCCGGCCGCAGTTTCTGCAACAGCCGCAACAGGCGATCCCGCGCCAGCGGCTCGTCATCTACCACCAGGATCTTCACGCCGGCTCCGCCACCGGATAGCGCAGTTCCGCTTTGAACTGATCTCCCTCGGGCCCCAGCTGCAGGCTGGCATCATCGCCGAACAGGCCCAGCAGGCGCTGCTCAATGTTCGACACTGCGATGCGCTCGCCGCGGATCCCGGCCGCGGTCAGCGGCACCGGATTCGCCACTACCACTACCAGTTGCCCGGCATTGCGGAACAGGCGCATGCTGACCTGTCCCCCTTCCGGCAGCCGGGAGATGCCGTGATAGACGGCGTTTTCCACCAGCGGTTGCAGGATCAGGCTGGGCATCGGCAGCTCCAGCAGGCCGGCCTCCACCTCACAGCTGAATTGCAGCCGCTGCCCCAGGCGCAATTGCTCAATGCCGAGATAGAGCTCGCAGAGCCGCAACTCATCGGCCACCGTGGTGTCTCTCCCGGCCTCCCGCAAACTGGCCCGGAACAGCTCCGCCAGATCCTCCACCGCAGTCTCGGCGCGCTCGGGATGGGAGGCTATCAGGCTGGCAATGCTGTTGAGCGTATTGAACAGAAAATGCGGGCGGATACGGGACCGCAGGGAATCCAGCCGCGCCTGCAGTTCCGAGCGCTCGCGCAGGGCGAGTTGCTGCTGCAGGTAAAAATAGCGCAGCGCGATGCCGCCGATCACCGCCGCCACCAGCAGATTACGCAGCAGCCACCAGCCGCCGGCAGTCACGGTCAGCAATTCGGGATATAGCCACAGCGCCAACTGGCTGGACAAAGCGGTGACCAGCAGTACCAGCGCCAGGCTGCCAGCCACGGCCAGCGGCAGGCCAAGACGGGCGAACACCGCGCGCAGCGCGCAGAGCAGCGCAGTACTGCCAAGTACCAGCCACTGCACGAACAGGGAGGTCAGCGCCAGCACGTTCCAGTTGAACTGTGGCAGCTGGCTGATGACCAGCGTGTAGACCAACACCATCAACTCGGTCAACAACACCAGAAACAGTACCGGACGGGGTGCGCACAGGTCGGGGATGAAGAATTCCCCCGCCACCGCCGTGCCTGAAGGTCGCCCTGTCGAACCCTGCATTGGACCGTTCCCCGTTCCGCCCGGATGGTATACTTGCACCCTTGCCAGCGGCGAACAAGTCATAAGTCACCAATCATCGGCGGTCCGGATGCGGTCCCCGGTCAGTAAAAATGAGGCAACATGAGCGACAATCAGGACACCAGCAAACTGTGGGGCGGACGATTCACCGAGGCTACCGACCAGTTCGTGCAGCAATTTACCGCCTCGGTGGGATTCGACCAGCGCCTGGCAAGGGAGGATATTCGCGGCTCCCTGGCCCATGCCGAGATGCTCAGTGCTACGGGCATACTGAGCGAGGAGGAACTGGCGCATATCCGCCAGGGCATGGCCACCATTGAACAGGAGATCGCCGCCGGCAACTTCCGTTGGTCCGCCGAGCTGGAAGACGTGCACATGAACATCGAGGCCCGGCTCACCGAGCTGATCGGCATAACCGGCAAGAAACTGCATACTGGACGCTCCCGCAATGACCAGGTGGCGACCGATATCCGGCTGCACCTGCGCAGCGCGATCGACCTGATCGGGGTCGAGCTGACCCGCCTGCAAAAAGGTACCATTGCGCTGGCAGCCGCCAACTGCGACACCATCATGCCGGGCTTCACCCATTTGCAGACCGCGCAGCCGGTAGTCTTTGGTCACCACCTGCTGGCCTGGAATGAAATGCTGGAACGGGACCACGGGCGGCTGATGGACTGTCGCAAACGACTCAATCAGTCACCGTTGGGCGCCGCCGCGCTGGCCGGCACCACCTATCCCATCGATCGCCACCGGACCGCCGCTGCCCTGGGTTTCGACCGCCCCACGGAAAACTCGCTGGACTCGGTATCGGACCGCGATTTTGCCATTGAATTCTGCGCCTTTGCGGCGCTGCTGATGACTCACCTGTCGCGAATTGCAGAGGAACTGGTGCTGTGGACCTCGGCCCAGTTCAACTTCATCGAACTGCCGGACCGCTTCTGCACGGGCTCTTCCATCATGCCGCAGAAGAAAAACCCGGATGTGCCGGAGCTGGTGCGGGGCAAGGTGGGACGCGTCAATGGCCACCTGGTATGTCTGTTGACCCTGATGAAGAGCCAGCCGCTGGCCTACAACAAAGACAACCAGGAAGACAAGGAGCCGCTGTTCGATACCATAGATACCGTGCTGGGCAGCCTGCGCGCCTTTGCCGACATGGTGCCCGCCGTCCGTCCAAAAACGGAGCCAATGCGGGAGGCGGCGCGGCGGGGATTTTCCACCGCCACGGACCTGGCGGACTACCTGGTGCGCAAGGGACTGCCGTTCCGCGATGCCCACGAGGTGGTCGGCAAGGCGGTGGCCCACGGGGTCGCCAGCGGCGAGGATCTCGCCGAGATGTCGCTGCCGACCCTGCAGGGCTTTTGTGCCGCGATCGGGTCCGATGTGTATGAAGTGCTGACACTTGAAGGTTCGGTCGCTGCCCGCGACCATCTGGGGGGCACTGCACCGCTGCAGGTCGCCGCCGCGGCGGAACGCGCGCTGGCACGGATCATGGAACGGCCCCGCCCCGCCTGAGCGCAGCGCTCAGGGACGCCAGCGGACGCTGGCCTGGAAAATGACATCCGGCGCCGTCTCCACCCGGATATCCTCGACCACGCTGAGTTCCAGCGCCCACCGGTGGCTGAACTGCCAGCGGCCACCGGCACTGAGACGCAGCGAGCTGCCGCCCAGCGCCGGGAGGGCGCTGTCCAGCGGCGCGCCGTGGGCGTCGATCTGGCCGACAAGGGCCAGCCGTCCGCTCGCCGCCCAGTTCAACGCCACCCCTGCAAACCACAGCTCACGTCGCTGCCCGGCGCCCAGCAACCCGGAACGCCCCGCCCGCAGGTAGCCGGCCTGGCCCTGCCAGCTGAAGCGGCTGTCGCGCGGTGTCCAGCCCGCACGCAGCGCCAGATGGGCATCCTCGCCGCCACTGCCGAGCAGTTCGCGCTCACTGCCGGTGGCAAATTTGTAGCCCAGAGCTGCGCTCAGTCGCAAGGTCTCGCCCGTCCACAGCGCCCGGTTCAGCGCCAGCATCAGGTCACCCGCGCCGGCAGCGCTGTCGCGCAGGGTAAATTCGGCTCCGGGGCCGCGATAGCGGAAGTCCAGCTGATCCCGCGGTAGCTCGGAGCGGCCGCCGTCAGACATGCCCCACAGATCGTGCCAGCCATCGATCGGGCTGTCCAGGGCGCCCCCATTGTGAGCCAGCCAGGGTAGCTCCAGCTGTAATTCCCAGTGCTCGCCCAGGCCGTGGCGAAGCTCCAATGCCAGGCGCTGGCTCTCACCGTCCAGCCGCAGCAGCTCAGCGCCATTCTCGTCGACGACGAAATGGCTGCCGATACTGCCGTGAATGGCCAATTGCCAGCTCCCTGCCGCGCTCAGCGCCGCCGCGCGCGGCGACGGCAAGCCCAGCAGTCCCGCCGCCGGGCTCAGATTCTTGCTGTACAGAGGCTCGACCGCGGCGCTGGCATCGGCCAGCACGGCCAGCAGCAGTCCTGCCAACAGCCCCGGACAGCGGCCACGTCGACCGGATTGCCCACCGCCGACCGGCCCTGTTTCCACCCTGCCTCGCTGCATCATCTGTATTTCTCCGGAGTATCCGCCGTGACTGTACCCGCACTGCCGGCAGCGGTCATGGTAGCCGCCGCAGATGACAAAATCCGCAGCGGAATCAGGTATACTGCGCTTTTTTTGCACATGGAACGCCTACAATGCAATCCCCGTTTACCCCCGCGGCCGTGGCGCTGCTGTGCGCACTGCTTCAGGGCTGCGGCCAGACCGGCCCGTTGCAGCTGCCACCACCGGAAGAACAGACCACACCTGCCGGTTATGCCGGCTCGCCCCGCCACAGCAAGTGAGTACGCCGCAGATGAACAGCTTCAGCTACCGTGATGGTGCCCTGTTTGCCGAGGAGGTTGCGGTCGACGCCATCGCTGAGCAGTACGGCAGCCCCTGCTATGTCTATTCCAGGGCGGCGCTGGAGCAGGCCCTGAGCGCCTACCAGAACGCGCTGGAAGGCTGCCCGCACCTGATCTGCTATGCCGTCAAGGCCAACTCCAACCTGGCGGTGCTGGATGTGCTGGCGCGCCGGGGAGCGGGTTTCGACATCGTCTCGCAGGGGGAGCTGGAACGGGTCCTGGCCGCCGGCGGCGACCCCGCCAGGACAGTATTTTCAGGTGTAGCCAAGACTCCGGCGGAGATGGCGCGCGCGCTGGAGGTTGGCATCCATTGTTTCAACGTGGAGTCAGCCGCCGAGCTGGAGGTGTTGAACCGGGTCGCCGGCAGCCGCAACCAGTGTGCTCCGGTTTCGATCCGGGTCAATCCGGATGTCGACGCCCGCACCCATCCGTACATTTCCACCGGTCTGCGCGAAAACAAGTTCGGCCTGGGCGTGGCCGAGGCCCTGCCGCTGTACCGCCAGGCGGCGATGCTGCCGCATATCGAGGTATTGGGCCTGGATTGCCATATCGGTTCCCAACTTACCGAACTGAGCCCGTTTATCGACGCGCTGCGGCGCCTGCTGCGGCTGGTGGACGAGCTGGCCGCCGAGGGCATTGCCATCCGCCATCTGGATCTGGGCGGCGGCCTGGGGGTGCGCTACCGCGATGAGACACCGCCTGCGATAGAGGATTATATCGCCGCCATCCGGGCGGAGCTGGGCGAGCGCGAGCTACCCCTGGTATTTGAACCGGGTCGCTCCATCGCCGCCAATGCCGGCCTGTTGTTGACCCGGGTGGAATACCTCAAGCAGACCCCGGAACACCACTTCGCGCTGGTGGATGCCGGCATGAACGACATGATCCGCCCCGCTCTGTACCAGGCCTGGCTGGATATTCAGCCCACCCGGCGCCACCGCGAGGGCAGACAGGCACTGTGGGATATCGTCGGGCCGGTCTGCGAAACCGGCGACTTCCTCGGCAAGCAGCGCGAGCTGTCGCTGCAGCAGGGCGAACTGCTGGCGATTTTCGGCGCCGGCGCCTACGGTTTCAGCATGAGCTCGAACTACAACAGCCGGCCGCGGGCGGCCGAAGTCATGGTGGACGGTGACCGCGTCCATCTGGTGCGCGAGCGCGAGACCATTGCCGGGCTGATGGACCTGGAACAGCGCCTGCCCCACTGAGATGACCCACCCATGTTGCTGAAATTCACCAAGATGCACGGCGCCGGCAATGACTTCGTGGTTGTCGACCTGATCAGCCAGCGTTGCAGGCTGCGCAGCCGCGACATCCGTCTGCTGGCGGACCGGCACTTCGGCGTGGGTTGCGACCAGGTGCTGGTGGTCGAGCCGCCGGGACGGCCCGAGGTCGATTTCCGCTACCGCATTTACAACGCCGATGGCAGTGAGGCAGAGCAGTGCGGCAATGGCGCGCGCTGCTTTGCGCGCTTCGTGCGGGACAAGCAGCTGACCAGCAAGCGCATTATCCGGGTGGAAACCGCCGGCGGTATCATCGAATTGCGGGTGCGGGACAAACAGCAGGTGGAAGTCGACATGGGTGCACCGGAGTTCGAACCGGAGCGCATTCCGCTGCGCGCTGCGACACGGGCAGCCTCCTACACCGTTGCGCTCGACGGCCGCGAGCTGGAGCTGGGGGCGCTGTCCATGGGCAATCCCCACGCCATTTTGCGGGTGGAGGACGTGGCGCAGGCCGCGGTGGACAGCCTGGGGCCGGCACTGGAGCGGCATCCGGATTTTCCGCAGCGGGTCAATGTTGGCTTCATGGAAGTGGTCTCGGAGCGGGAGATCCGGCTGCGGGTGTTCGAGCGTGGCGCGGGTGAGACCCTCGCCTGCGGCACCGGCGCCTGTGCCGCCGTGGTCTACGGCATCAGCCGTGGCTGGTTGCAAGGTGTCGTGACAGTTCACCTGCCTGGGGGTAAGCTTGAAATCGCCTGGGCCGGGGCCGGCCACCCGGTGGTAATGACCGGTCCCACCGCAGTGGTGTTTGAAGGCAGCATCAGAATCTGAAGCCGCGCAGCGGCCGAATGAGCAGGGAGAAAACAGCATCATGGCAGCCAGACCCGATCAACTTGCAAGTCCGGCTGCGGCCGCACTCTCCGACGAACAGGTCCGGGAGTACCTGAAGCATCACAGTGACTTCCTGCAGCGCCATCCGGACATGCTGGACTTCCTGCATGTCTCCCACTCGTCCGGCAGTGCGGTATCGCTGGTGGAAAAGCAGGTCAGTGTGCTGCGCGAGCGCAATATCGAGATGCGGCAGCGCCTCAATGCGCTGACCGCCAACGCCCGTTACAACGACAAGCTGTACGAGCAGACCCGGCGCCTGGTACTGGCGCTGCTGGAAGCCGATGAGCTGGGAGAACTCTGCGCCGCCTTTCACCGGGCGATGGCGGAGGATTTCGAGGTCGAACATGCCAGCATCATCCTGTTTGGCGACCGCCACAGCGCTCCTCCGGGAGTGCGGACCGACAGCGCTGAGCGGGCGCGGATCGAGATCGGAGCCCTGCTGCGGAGCCGCAAGGCCACCTGCGGCGCGCTGCGCCGGGAGGAACTGAACTACCTGTTCCCGGAGGCGGGCGAGGTGGGTTCGGCCGCCACCATGCCGCTGCTCAATGGCGCCGAGCTGGGCATCATCGCCGTCGGCAGCTCCGACCCGAACCTCTACAACAGCAGCATGGGGACACTGTTTCTGCAGCATATCGCCGAAGTCCTGGTGCGCCTGATACCGCGCCTGTCCGGCGCCGGCTAGCCCGCATGTCGCTGCCCGCTGATGTTCGCGAATTTCTCGATTATCTGCAGACGGTGCGCCAGCTGTCCGCGCATACCGTCAGTAATTACCAGCGCGATCTCGGCTCCCTGCTGAAGTACTGTGACAGCCAGGGCCGGGGCCGGGCCGCGGATATCCACGAGGCTGACATCCGCGCCTGGGTCAGCCAACTGCGCCGGCGTGGGCTGGCCGGCAGCAGTATCCAGCGTGCGCTGTCGGCGGCCCGTTCCCTGTTCAATTACCTGGGCCGCAATCGGGGCCAGCCCCACAATCCCGCCGCGGGGGTACAGGCACCGCGGCAGCCGCGGCGCCTGCCGAAGACCATGGATACCGACCAGGTCGACAAATACCTGCACTTCGCCGACACCGACCCCCTGACGCTGCGCGACAGTGCGATGGCCGAGCTGTTCTACTCATCGGGGCTGCGTCTAGCGGAACTGGTGGCCGTCGATGTCAGCGATATAGACTCGCAGTCGCAGTTGCTGACCGTTACCGGCAAGGGCCGCAAGACCCGCACGGTACCGGTGGGGCGGGTCGCACTGCAGGCCATTGAGCGCTGGCTGGCGGTGCGCCCCTGCAACGCAGAGCCGGCGCTGTTCACCAGCAACCGCGGCCGCCGCATCAGTGTGCGCAATATCCAGGCGCGGCTCAAACTGCAGGGCCGCCGCGCGGGCATGCACCAGGATGTGCACCCGCATATGCTGCGCCATTCCTTTGCCAGCCATATGCTGGAGTCCAGCGGCGACCTGCGCGCGGTGCAGGAGCTGCTGGGCCATGCCAATATCGCCACCACCCAGATCTACACTCATCTCGACTTCCAGCATCTGGCGAAGGTCTATGACGCCGCCCACCCCCGCGCCCGCCGGCGCAAGGCCGATTGAGCACCACCGGCATGGCTGTCTCCGTTGTCACCTTTGACCTGGACAATACCCTGTGGGATGTGGAGCCGGCGCTGTTGCGGGCGGAGCAGGCGCAGCGCGACTGGCTGCTGCAACACCGTCCCGGCAGCATCGAGCACTACGATCACGAGCGCCTGTGGGAATTCAAGAAAGCTCTGTGGAAGCGGCACCCGGAACTGGTCCACCATGTCAGCAACATGCGCATCCAGATGCTCTACGAGCTCCAGCGTGAGGCCGGCTACAGCGAGGCGGACGCGAGAGCCGGCGCCAGTGCGGCCTTTGCGGTCTTTCTTGAGCAACGCCACCAGGTGGTGCTGTACGAGGAAGCCCTGCAGGTACTGCAAAGCCTGGCGGGGCGCTACCGGCTGGGCGCCCTCACCAACGGCAATGCCGACATTTACAAGACCGATGCCGGCGAGTATTTCGATTTTGCGCTGCTGGCGGAAAACGTGGGCGCCAGCAAGCCGGCGCCGGACATGTTTCAAGCCGCGCTGGCGGCCACCGGGGTCACTCCGGATTGCATTGTGCATGTGGGGGACAGCCCGGAGCACGATATTGCCGGCGCCCGGGCGGTGGGCATGCGCAGTGTCTGGATCAACCCGAAGGGGCTGCCCTGGCCGGGGGGGAGCCCCCGGACGGGGAGGTGGGCAATCTGCGGGAACTGCCGGGGTTATTGCCAGTCTGGACGTGCTCGATTGACGGGTTCGTTGCGCGGGTTTCGGGTGGCACTTCGAATGCCGAGCCATCAGCCGGGGTGTGGTGTTCAAGACACGCCGTTAACCCTTCCGTGGGGGCTCGGATGCGACATCCATGTCGCATACGGTCTTGAACACCACACCCCGGCCGATGGCTCTACCCTGGTAGCCAACCCAAACATGAGCGCTTTGGGCATCCATGCTGCATACGGTCTTGAACAGCCACACCCCGGCCGATGTCTCTACCACACTGGTAGCCAACGCCCCCAATCAACCTATGGGACAGCATTGCATTAATCTGCTAATCTCCCGGACGCGCCATCCCACAACTACCGACAGGAAGCCGGTCATGCTGGAACTGTTTGCCATCAACGGCTACCCATTCTGGCTATTGCTGGGACTGCTGTTGCTGGTCTCGGAATTGTTCGTGCCGGGGCTGGTCGCGGCTTTCTTCGGCCTGGGCGCACTGGTGGTGGGCCTGCTGACGCTGTTGGGGATACTGGAAAGCACCGGCAGTCAACTGCTGTGCTTTGCGATCATCAGTGTGCTGGCCCTGTTTGCGCTGCGCAAGCAGTGTCAGCGCTGGCTGCGCGGAGCGGAGGCGGATCCTGCAACCGCCAACCTGGATGATGCCGGATTCATCGGCGCCCGGGTGGAGATACTGACCGACTTTGACGACGGCGCTGGTGATGTGCTGCTCAATGGCGCGAAATGGGATGCCGAGTCTTCGGAGCCGCTGCAGCGGGGCGCCAGTGCCTGGGTGACGGATCACCGCGGTATTGTCCTCACTGTCAGCAGCCAGCGCCCCTGAATTGATTGCGACCGCCGAACCCGGCGGTTGCCTGCCCTACCCCTGACGGAGCACCGCAATGGATATCGCAACAATACTGTCATTGGTCTTCCTTGCCCTGGTCATCCTCACGGTGGCCAAGACTGCACGGATCGTGCCCCAGCGCTCGGCCTTCATCATTGAACGGTTGGGCAAGTACGCCAAGACCCTGGAGGCCGGTTTTCACCTGTTGGTGCCCTTTGTGGACCGGGTGGCCTACAAGCACACGCTCAAGGAGGAGGCCATCGACGTACCCAGCCAGGCCTGTGTTACCCGGGACAATATCCAGGTGGTGGTGAATGGGGTGCTCTACCTGCAGGTGGTGGACCCGAAGCTGGCCAGCTACGGCATCAATGACTACCGCTATGCCGCGATGCAGCTGGCGCAGACCACGCTGCGCTCGGTGGTGGGCAAGATCGAGCTGGACAAGACCTTCGAGGAGCGTGAAACCATCAATGTCCAGGTGGTACTGGCGCTGGACGAAGCGGCCAAGCCCTGGGGGTCAAGGTGCTGCGCTATGAGATCGCCGATATCGAACTGCCCGCCACCATTCTCGACGCGCTGGAAAAGCAGATGCGCGCGGAGCGGGAGCGGCGGGCTGTGGTGGCCCAGTCCGAGGGTGAGCGGGAGGCCAAGATCAACGTGTCCGAGGGCATGAAGCAGGAGACCATCAATCTGTCCGAGGCCGACAAGATGCGGCAGATCAATGAGGCCGAGGGCAAGGCGCGGGAAATCGAGCTGATTGCCGGCGCCACCGCCGAGGGCCTGCGCCGCGTCGCAGAGGCGATCAATACCCAGGGTGGCAAGGATGCCGTGGCGCTGCGAGTGGCGGAGCAGTATGTGCGCGAGTTCGGCAAGCTGGCACAGTCCAGCAATACCATGATCCTGCCGGCGGAGCTGAGCAATATCGGCTCGGCAGTGGCCGCCATCACCAAAACCCTGGATACCGTGAGGCAACCCTGAGCCAGACAGGAGCCTGGCAGCAGCTCCAGCCTGTGTGTGTCAACGCACCGACAGCCCTGACGGCGATAGCGATGATGACACAGCGGATATGGACGTCCGGATCCGGCGATCCTGTCCAAATACCGGTCTGGCCAAACCTTGAAGCTTGGGAAATAATAGCGGGTGCACAAGGGGAGGTGAAACCTGGATATCGCGTCATCACACGACGCGGGGGAGGAAAAATCCCAGATGGGAAACAGCAGCACCGTGCTTGTTGTGACGGCCGATCAATCCCACGCGGGCGCGCTGCAGGCCGCGCTTGCCAAGGTCAGTGAATCTGCAATCCATACCGAGCATGCCGGCGACCTGACCGCAGCTGTCGCCCGTATGGCAGCCGGACAACTGGAAGCCGTACTCATCGATCTGAATCTCCCTGACAGCCGCGGCCTTGCGACCTTCGAGACATTGTACCGGCAACGCCCTGCCACCCCGATCATCATTTTCAGCGACCCCGGCGAGGATGCCCTGGCAATCGAGGCCGTGCAGCGCGGCGCCCATGGCTACCTGCCCAAGGGCAACTTCGGTCTCGCCCTGATCACCCGTTCAATGGACAACATCATTCAGCGCCGGAAGATGGAGGAACGGCTGTTCATCGAAAAAAGCAGGGCCCAGATCACGCTCAATTCCATCAGTGATGCGGTGATTTCCACCGACATGGCGGGCGAAGTCGACTACATGAATGCTGCGGCAGAGGAATTGACGGGGTGGACCCAGGCCGAAGCCAGCGGCCGTCATGTCAGCGAAGTGATGCAACTGCGCAGCGAACACTCGACCAGCCCCAATCCCAACCCGATAGACCTGGTGCTGCGCTGGAACAAGCCCATGGGACTCAAAGCGGGTACTGTTCTAGTGCGGCGCGACGGCAGTGAAATCTCGATCGAGGATTCGGCTGCCCCGATTCACGATTCTGAGGAGGCGCTCTGCGGCGCGGTCATGGTCTTCCATGACATTTCCGCCTCCAGGGCGATGACCGAGAAAATGGCCTATATGGCGCAGCATGACTTTCTCACCGATCTGCCCAACCGGGTACTGCTCTATGACCGCATCAACCAGGCCATCGGCCTTGCCGCCCGCAGGGACACCTCACTGTCCGTGCTGTTTCTGGATATGGACAACTTCAAGCCCATCAATGACAGCCTGGGTCACGCTAGTGGCGATAAACTGCTGCAATCGATAGCCAGGCGGCTCAGTAGCTGTGTGCGCAGTTCCGATACCGTCAGCCGGCTCGGCGGTGACGAATTCGTCCTGCTGCTGCTTGGCGACAGCAAGCGGGAAAGCCCGGAAACCATTGCCAGAAAAGTATTGCGGACGCTTTCGGCCCCCCATCGCATTGACGGCCACGAAGTGGTTGTTACCGCCAGTATCGGTATCAGCAGCTATCCGGTAGACGGTACCGACGCCGAATCACTGATCAAACAGGCGGACACCGCCATGTATGAAGCCAAGAACAGGGGCCGCGACAACTACCAGAAATACTGCGAAGAGATGAACCGGACCCCGGCGGTACAGCACGCCGTCTAAGACCTGGCCCGGCGCTGCCGCACACAAGCGGGTTCAGATAGCATCTTCGCCGGTCTCACCAGTACGGATACGGATCACCTGCTCCATATCGGTAACAAATATCTTGCCGTCGCCGATCTTGCCGGTATTGGCGGCCTCGATAATCGCCTCGATCGTGGCATCGACCTGCCTGTCTCCGACTGCTATTTCCAGTTTCAGCTTGGGCAGGAAGTCCACGACATACTCCGCCCCGCGATAGAGTTCCGTATGCCCGCGCTGGCGGCCGAAGCCCTTGACCTCGGTAACGGTGATGCCCTGGACGCCGATATCGGAAAGTGCGGCGCGCACATCGTCCATTTTGAAGGGCTTGATGATCGCAGTAACCAGCTTCATGACAGGAGCTCCAGCCTTGGGTGAGAACAGCCATTATGAAAGCCGGACGCAGAATGGCAAGGGTCCGGACAAAAAAATGGCCGCGGCCGCTCCCTCCGGCAACTGTTTTCAGGCGGCAGGCGCCGTGACCGTTGCCCTGCATGCCAGCTGGCGCTACCCTTCGTCTTTTTGATCGGAGAGCAATCCGCTGCAATACCGTGCCGACATAGATGGACTGCGCGCGATCGCAGTGCTTGCCGTGGTGCTGTTTCATCTGGATGTGCCAGGATTCGATGGCGGCTATGTCGGCGTCGATGTATTCTTTGTGATTTCCGGCTTTCTCATTACCGCCATCATTGAGCGCAAACTGCGCAATGGCGACTTCAGCCTGCGGGATTTCTATTTCAGACGTCTGCGGCGCCTGTTGCCGCCGGTGATAGCGACTGTCGCCGTCACCTGTGCTGCCGCGGCAGTCGTATTGTCGCCAGCCGACATGATGGCCTTCGGCAGATCAGCGGTGGCCGCGCTGTTCAGCCTGTCCAACATCGTCTTTTTCATGGAGGCGGGCTACTGGGATACGGCATCCGAACTGAAGCCGCTGTTGCACACCTGGTCGCTGGGGCTGGAAGAACAATTCTACCTGTTCTGGCCGGCGTTGCTGATAGGCCTGCTCGCCATTGACCACCGCCTTCGCTTCGGCTGGTCACTGCTGGGTATTTTCCTGGTGGGCCTGGGACTGTGCATCTGGTACACCTCGGTCGATTCTGCCGCAGCCTTTTATCTGCTGCCATTCAGGATATTCCAGTTCGCAGCGGGAGCGCTGGTTATTGTCATCGCGCGATCGAGCCTGGCCCGGCCCTGGCTGCAACGTGGACTCGTCCGCCATGGACTTGCCGGTCTCGGCCTGGGGCTGGTCTGCAGCAGCGTGCTGCTGTTCGACGACACTACCCACTTCCCCGGCATCGCCGTGCTGGTTCCCACCCTGGGCGCGGCAATGCTGCTGTTGTCGGGCTCTCACGCCGCGCAAGGCGCGAACCCGGTGCAGCTCGTGCTGGAACACCCGATCAGCCTCTGGCTGGGACGGGTGTCCTATTCCATGTATCTGGTCCACTGGCCTTTGATTGTGCTGTACCGGCACCAGTTTGGCTTTGAGTTGGCGCCCGTGGATCAGCTGCTGCTCGCCGGCGCGACCCTGCTCTCGACGGCGCTGCTGCACTACGGCATTGAACGCCGGTTTTATCGGCGGGTGGCGGCGACCGGTACTGCTGACAGGCGCCGCACAGGCTCACGGTTTGCCCTCGGGGTGCTGGTCATCAGTGGCAGTGTGGCCGCGGCTCCGTTGACAGCGTGGCTCGGCGACGGCTGGAGCTGGCGCTTCCCCGACCTGAAACTGACGCCGGCACAGATCGAACAGGGCATGAATGCCCGCTACGATCTGATTCACTCGGCCTGCACCATTCTCGAAGTCGGCCAGGGAGGTGACTGCGCCGACGAGCGCCCGCTGCAGATTCTGGTGCTCGGCAATTCCCACGAGCCGGATGGCTACAACTTCCTGATGGCAGGCTACGGCGCAGACCCGGACATCAATCTGATCCGGTTCGGCACCACCAATCACTGTGATCAGCTCGAATTCGAGAACGGCGTGCCCAGCTCGGGCTCGGCAGACTGCGACAGGCGATTGCAGCGCCTGTTCGACCCCGCATTTGCGGCCCGGCTGGACGGCATTTTCTACGCCGCCAACAAGCCCTTCAGCCGCAACAAACAGATTTTTGTCGATATGCTGGCGCATCTCAAGCAAACGAACCCGGCACTGCGCCTGATCACCCTGGGCGGTTACATCAACACCAACCGGGAGTGCGCCAGCCTGACCAATGAAGCGCACTCCACCGCTGCCTGCGCCCTGCCCGAGAACGTCCGGTACTTTGAGGCGGCTCCCGAACAGGAACCACTGTATGCCGAGATCATGGCGCTCACCGACCACTACGTGGACAGGGTCGGGCTACTGTGCCAGGAGCGGAAATTGCAGACCTGCCTGACCCAGACAAGCGATGGCGTACCCATGTTCTACGATCGCCACCACCATTCTCTCGAATTCGCCCAGATGACCGGGCGCCTGTATGCGCTGAAACACCCCCACCTGCTCCGCTGAAGCAAGCCGCAGCACCGTCCAGACAAAAAAAGAGGGCCCGAAGGCCCCCAAAATCAAACACTGCAAAGATGCGCCCGCCAGGGCTGTTTCTACTTCTGGGCAGCAAATTCGGGGTAGGCCTCCATTCCACATTCGGAGAGATCCACCCCTTCGTACTCTTCCTGTTCGCTGACCCGCATACCCATGACCGCCTTGATCACGCCCCAGGTGATGAGGCTGGCAACGAAGACCCAGACGAAGATCACCAGCAGGCCCACCAACTGACCCATGAAGGTGGCATCGGCATCGGACAGCAGCACAGCGAAGATACCCCAGATGCCGACCACGCCGTGCACCGATATGGCACCGACCGGATCGTCGATCTTGATCTTGTCCATTGCCACAATGCTCAGTACCACGATGACACCCCCGATAGCCCCGATGATGGTGGCCAACAGCGGTGACGGATCAGCCGGCTCGGCGGTAATGGCGACCAGTCCGGCCAGGGCACCATTCAGGGCCATGGTCAGATCGGCCTTGCCGAACAGGATTCGCGCCAGGATAAGGGCGGCAATCAAGCCCCCCGCGGCAGCGGCATTGGTGTTCAGGAACACGTTGGCCACTTCGTTGGCGACACCTATGCCACCGAGCTTGAGGGTGGAGCCGCCGTTGAAGCCGAACCAGCCCATCCACAGGATGAAGGTCCCCAGCGTGGCCAGCGGCATATTGGCACCGGGAATGGCCTGTACCGAACCGTCGGCCCGGTATTTGCCCTTGCGGGGTCCCAGCAGGATGACGCCGGCCAGGGCAGCCGCGGCGCCCGCCAGGTGGACGATACCGGAACCCGCGTAATCGCTGTAGCTCAGCGCGCCCAGCAGCGGGACGTCCTTGCCGCCCCAGGTCCAGCCACCTTCGATCGGATAGATCACGCCGGTCATCACTACCGCAAAGGCCAGGAAGGCCCACAGCTTCATGCGCTCGGCCACCGCGCCGGACACGATCGACATGGCCGTGGCAACGAACACCACCTGAAAGAAGAAGTCAGAGGCGCCGGAATAGACGGAATCTCCGCCAAAACCTGCATCCGCGGAGTCCGCCAGCACCTGGGCGATGGCCGCGTCATCCATCTGGGCCACCGTGGTCACGCCCGACAGGAACCAGCCGCCGTCGTACATGAAGTGGTAGCCACACACCAGGTACATGGTCGAGGCTATCGCAAACAACGCCACGTTCTTGGTCAGGATCTCGGTGGTATTCTTGGCCCGGACCAGACCCGCTTCCAGCATTGCGAAACCGGCGGCCATCCACATGACCAGCGCGCCGCACACCAGGAAATAGAAGGTGTCCATCGCATACTGCAATTCAAAAATATTGTTTTCCATAAGAATCACTCTCGTTAGAATCGTCTCAGTGGATTTAGATGGCGTCTTCGCCGGTCTCGCCGGTACGAATACGGATCACCTGCTCCAGCGCGGACACGAACACCTTGCCGTCGCCAATCTTGCCGGTGTTGGCCGCCTTGGTGATGGCCTCGATGGTCTTGTCGGTCATCGCTTCGGCGACCGCCACTTCGATCTTGACCTTGGGCAGGAAATCGACCACATACTCGGCCCCCGATACAGTTCGGTATGTCCCTTCTGGCGCCCAAAGCCCTTTACCTCGGTGACCGTGATGCCCTGAACGCCGATCTCGGACAGCGCCTCGCGCACGTCATCGAGTTTGAATGGCTTGACGATAGCCGTGATTAGTTTCATTTGAGTCTCCTGGTTATCTCTGGGCGCCCTCGCGGGCGCCGATAAGTTCAGTGCGAGCGATCACATGCTCTTGGAGATGGAGAACACGACCCGGTCATCGGCGGCATCGACGTCATCCAGATCCGTGCCGACCAGCGCCAACGCGAAATCGAGTTCGAAGGCGCTGTAGCCGAAGGTGACGCCGTAGTCCACGTAGCTGTCTTCGCCTTCCTCCCAGAAGTCGTCCTGATCGGTGTCGGTGAAGCCCAGATTGAGATCGACAGTGATTGCCTCGGTCAGCTCGAATCCGTAGCCCAGGGAAAAGTAGGTATATTCGGGACCGCCGTCGCCAAATTCATCGGAGTAGTTGATCCCGGCGCTGAAGCCCGCATAGCTGAGCGCAAACGCGTACTCGACATAATCCAGGTCCGATTCGCCCTCATAGTCGTAATAGATGAAGCCGATGTCGTAGCCCAGGCCGCCCGCTGTCTCTCCGGCAAAACCGCCGTAGTAATCCATCTCGGTGGAGGCGTCGCCACCAAAATCGATGTTGGACGCCCAGATACCCGCGTACAGCCCGGTTTCCCCAGCCCAGTCAAAACCACCCTGAACCGCCCCGCGCTCATCGGTCTGGGAGATCCCACGGAAGACATAATCCGTGGCCAGCGTGACATTGGCACTCACTTCGGCCTGCGCCGGCGCTACCCCCACCAGCAGGGCCGAGGCGGTGGCAACGGCCAGCAATGTTTTTTTCAGCATATCTCGTTCTCCTTGGGTTGTTGTACGGGGGTTCCTGCCTGAAACGAAACAGCTACCACTCCCCCTGTAATGTGCGAACGAGCTTCTGCAGACGCTGTGCCAATATGGATAAAATCCAAACAGAACAACAAGATATCTTCGATTTACAGGGTCATTTCGAAGCTAGCGCCAGTCCGAGGCAAACAAAAGATGCCCCCTGACGGGGCATCGCACCAAATTGGCGCAAACAGATGATCTGTGCGTGTGAATGTCGATCCATTACACTTACTTCCCCGATCACGCTGCAGGTATCCGCCATGGCACTGAAACCACCTCCGCTGAACGATGTGCTGCACCAGCTCAACGAACTGGTGGGCAAATCCGGCCTCCGGGACGAGGCCGACAAGACCGTGCGCGCGCTCACGCAATCGGCGCTGGGCAGACTGGATGTTGTGAACCGGGAGGATTTTGACGCCCAGGCGGCGGTGCTGCACCGCACCCGCGCCAGGGTTGCCGCGCTGGAGGCGGAGCTGGAGGCACTGACCCGCGAATTCGAAGCCAGCCAGCGGCAGACCTGAACCGTCATCATTCGCCCCGGCCGGGGCTGCTCAAGGATGAGCCATGGAACTGTCCCAGATCCACAGCCGCGCGAGCGCCGGCATCGCCGCTCCGCTGGTAAACGTCGAAACCCACCTCGCCAATGGACTGCCGGCCTTTCATATTGTCGGCCTGCCCGAGACTGCTGTGCGCGAGAGCAAGGACCGGGTGCGCTGCGCGATCCAGAATTCCCATTTTGAATTTCCCGACCGCCGGATCACGGTCAACCTGGCACCGGCGGACCTGCCCAAGGAAGGCGGCCGCTTCGACCTGCCCATCGCGCTGGGAATCCTGGTCGCCTCGGGCCAGTTGCCCGCCGATATTCTGGGCCAGCATGAATTTGTCGGCGAACTGGCCCTCGCCGGCGACCTTCGGCCCGTACCCGGGGTCATTCCGGCGGCGCAGGCATGCACCAAAGCAGGGCGCACGCTGGTGACCGCAGCCGCCAGTGCGGCGCTGGCTGCGGTGGTTCCGGCCAGCCGTGTCATCCCAGCCGCCGATCTACTCCAGCTCTGCGCGCACCTGAACGGCAATCATCCGCTGCCACCCGCCGCAGCCCCGCTGATACGGCAGGAGGACATCCACTATCCCGACCTGGCCGACGTGGTGGGCCAGGAGTGCGCCCGTAGGGCGTTGGAAATTGCCGCGAGCGGCGGTCACAATCTGCTGTTCTGCGGCCCGCCGGGAACCGGCAAGACACTGCTGGCCAGCCGCCTGCCCGGCATTCTGCCACCCCCCGACCCCCACGAGGCCCTCACTTGTGCAGCCCTGCACAGCCTGCACGACAGCACCAGTCTGGCGCATCTTCACCAGCGGCCGTTCCGCGCCCCCCACCACAGTGCCAGTGCGGCAGCGCTGGTGGGCGGGGGCGCCAGACCGCGTCCCGGGGAAGTCAGCCTGGCCCATGGCGGCGTACTGTTCCTTGACGAATTACCGGAGTTCAGCCGCCAGGTACTGGAAGTGTTGCGGGAACCCATGGAAGCGGCGGCCATAACGCTGTCACGCGCCAGCCACAAATTCACCTATCCAGCGCGATTCCAGCTGGTGGCCGCGATGAACCCCTGCCCCTGTGGCTATCAGGATGACCCTCAACGTCACTGCCGCTGCACCCCGGAGCAGATCCTGCGCTACCGGCAGCGCATCTCCGGGCCGCTGCTGGACCGTATCGATCTGCATGTCGGCGTACCCCGGCTGGCGGCGAGCACCTTGCTGCAGCCCGTCACCGACAACGAGAGCTCAGCTGCCGTGCAGGCGCGGGTGAGCCGTACCCGCGAGCGCCAGCTGCAGCGCCAGGCGTGCAGCAATGCCGAACTGGCCGAGCCCCGGCTCAGTGCAGTATGCAACTTGCGGCCCGCAGCAAGGCGCCACCTGGAGCAGGCGGCCACCAACATGAAGTTGTCCGGGCGGGGCTTGCACCGCAGCTTGCGCGTCGCCCGCACGCTGGCGGATATGGCAGAAGAGGAGCAGATCGCCGTGGCGCATATCGCCGAAGCCCTGGCTTTTCGCCAGGAGGAAGCCAATCCGTGAGCTTATCTTCCCACTCCGCTGGGACGCACGCTGCCCATGAACTTGCTCTGAACGATGCGAAAGCGGTTGCTGACAAAGGCCAGGTCCGTCAGGCAGGCATTGCCAGCCGGGTTGAGCCCGGTGACATGGTAGTCGGAGTAGGCGGCGGCAAAATTGATGGGCACCCCCATCAGATTGCAGGCCACTGAAGCGCCGGCGTCGTGGTAGGCCTCCACTGCCCGCGCCAGAAAATCCGGATCGGTGGAGTAGACATGGGAGGCGATGGCGCCACAGGCCCGCACATTGTCGGTGGCGTCGCGCAGGCAGGCCGCAGCGGACTCGTTGGCGATGATAAAGGACACCGGGCCGAACACCTCCTTGCGATACCAGTCCCGGTCCGCCTCCGTGGCGGCAATGATCAGCGGGGTCGCGGTGCGGGCGAGCGGGTAGTCGGGGTTGTGATAGGCAGCGGAGTCCCGCAGCAGCCTTCCGTCCGTCTGCGCGAGTTGGCGGTAGCGATCCACGCTGGCCTGCACCCGGGAGTCGAACAGGGTACCGCAGAGAGTGGCGGCGCCGCGGGGATCCCGCAGCCAGAAGTCCACGCCGTCGCAGATCGCGGCCGCCACCTGGGCCTGGCTGACCAGGGTTCCCGCCACCGCAACACCGGCGGTCGGCACATGAATGTTCTGCACGCTGGTGCACATTTGTGCCGAAGCCTGGCACAGGGAATGGGCGATCGCACGGGCCGTGGCTTCCAGGTCGTCGGTGGACTCCAGCACCACGGAGTTGCAGCCCGCGGTCTCTGTGTACACCAGCTTGCCCGGGCAGTTCTGCTCCAGCCAGGCCCCAAAATGGGGACTGCCGGTGAAATCGATGATCGCCGTGTCGGGATGTTCAATCAGTTCCAGCGTGGCGGGGCCATCCGGGTATCGGCCACCAGACTGACCAGATTCGGATCGAAGCCCGCCTCGGCCAATACCTCGCGGCAAACCTTGACCACCATCGCCACCGGCAGCACCGCCGCGGGGTGGGGCTTGAGCACCACCGGGTTGCCGGTCGCCAGCGACGCGCACAATGCGGGATAGGTATTCCACAGCGGAAAGGTGGCACAGCAGATCACCACGCCGATACCGCGCGGCACCAGCCGATAGTGCTTGTCCAGGCTGGCCATGCCATCGCGGCCAAACTGGCGCTCCCAGCGCGCGGTCGCCGGCACATCCGCCATCGCCTTGTGGGCGTACACCAGCGCCTCCAGGCCCCGGTCCAGCGCATTGGCCCCGCTGCCGGCAAAGGCCATGACGTAGGACTGGCCGGACGTGTGCATGGTGGCATGGGCATTTTCGAACAGCTGCTCGCCACAGCGGTGCAGGATTTCCAGACACAGGCCCACCCGCGTGCGGGGGCTGGCGGCGGCCCAGGCCGGGCGCGCGGCGCTGACCGAACGGTACAGCTGGGAGATGTCCATCCGCGGATAGCGCACCCCCAGCGGCTCGCTGGTGTAGGGTGAGACCTCTTCGCCCAAGCGGCCGGCCTCGCCCGGTTGCTGCAGTGGAAAATCCCCATTCAGCAGCGCCTCGAAGCGGGCCTGGCCGGCGGCGGGCTTGTCCTCACCGTGGATCTTGCTGCTGGGGCTCTCCGGCCAGGCGCTCCAGGCATAGCGCCGGGCACAGGCGTCCATCGCTTTGTGCAGCAGGGCTTCGTGCTGTTCGAACCAGCGGCTCATAGAGGCACTCCAGGCAGTGGGTGAGCGTACGCAAACACTGCCACAGCGAAGTCTGTTTATGCAAGCATCAAGCTTGCATAGGGCCGATACTGAAGTCCACATGGTGGGCGCGCAACTCTTCCCCACAATGGTTGCAGACCACCTCACCGTGCAGGCTCTCCCCACACAGTTCATGCGTGAGGCACAGCGGCCGCCCCGCACCGCGGTCACACCACTTGTCACCCCATTGCAACAGGGTAAGAAAGTAGGGAAACAGATCCCAACCCTTGTCGGTGAGTTCATACAAATGGCGCACCGGGCGCTGCTGGTAGGGCCGGGTCGCAAACACCCCCTGCCGGACCAGAAATTGCATCCGGTCGGAAAGGATATTGGTTGCCACCGGCAGTTCCCGGTGGAACTCATCGAAACGCTGCAGGCCGTGAAAAGCCAGCGCGATCACATTGGCGGTCCAGCGGTCACCCACCAGGCCGATCAGGTTGCGGTAGACACTGCGCTCACTGGGTACGTCATCCACCGACAGGGACGAGCGCCGGCGAACTTTCTTGTCGCGTACATCGCGCGTCGCCCCGGGGCCAGGATGGTAGCTCACATCCTGTCCACGCACATCCCTGCGGCAGGTACTGCAGCGCAACGTCGGGACCGGACTGTGGCCACAGCTACGGTGCAGCAACTGTACCCTGCCCTTCGGGGGAGGCGGATGATAGTGCTCCTCCCACACCACCGCCATCAACGCAGTGTGATACAGGTCTATGGACTTGCGGGTCAGGTGATAAACCGGGTGGCGGGCGTTGCCGCCGGTCGGGTGCCGGCGCAGGCAGCCCATTGATTGCAGCCACTTGAGCCGGTTCGACAGAACGCCGCGGGACACGCCAATCGCCTCCAGCATGCCGCCAAAGCTGTTGATGCCCCAAAACACTTCCTGGATGATCAGAATGCACCATTTGTCACCGATCTGGTCCAGCGCCCGGTTGATGGAGCTGGCGCGGGTTTTCAGTTCCGTCATGCTGTGTGCTTCCCGGCGCCTGGCCGCTGCCTGCGCCAGACTACTGTGAACAATGGAATTCCAGTACCAGATCCGCATCTTTGTCGGGACTCTGGCCCAGACTGATGAGGCCGCGTTTGTGCAGCAGCAGCTCCGCCCGATGCAGGTGCATGAGTGCCTCGCCATCAATGCTGACAAAGCTGCCATTGGTGGAATGGTCTGTCAGCACGAAGAAACCGCGTCGGTGTTCAATGGTCGCGTGGTGGCGCGAGACCCACTCGGCATCCACCATGATATCGGCAACTGCGTCGCGGCCCAGGGTCAGCACGCGGGAACCATTCCCAAGTTGCAGTATTCTGCCACAGAATGTCAGCGTGAGCCGCCTACATTGACTGTCTCCGCTACTGTCCTCGGGGATCTGGATACTGGTGAGATTGGAGGTATCTTCCTGCCAGACGATGTCGACGATCTCGATACGCCGCTGCTTGCCGGCCACCCGAACCCTGCCCAGGCTGCGACTGCACAATGCCAGCTCCGCCGGCAACCTGGCAAGACTGCTGGCGGATGCCACTATCTGGTCGCGCCGGGCCAGTCCCGCGATGCGGGCAGCGGTGTTGACGGCATCCCCAAACAGATCGCCTTCCTCCAGCAACACCGGGCCATGGTGCAGGCCGATGCGCAGGCCAAGGCGCTGCTCCACCGGAACATCCGTTTCATCGTTTAGCCGTCGCTGCATTTCCAGCGCAGCCCGCACACCGCGTTCAACGCCCGGAAATGCCGCCATCAACTCGTCACCTATGGTCTTGACCACCCGGCCCCCATGACCTTGCACCACCTCGCCACAGAGGCTCAGAACCCGCCGTATCGCGCTGCGGGCCGCGTCGTCACCGAGCCTTTCGAACAGTCCGGTGCTTCCGCTGACATCGGCAAAGACAATAGTGACTGCATCGCGACTCATGGTGGAGAATGATAGGCGAAAGCGGCCCCGGTCTCCAGCTGTGCGATCGGGACCAGAGCAGAGACAAGCCTTCCCGCCAATAGCGGGAAGAGCCGCCTTAGAAGCGGGCCACCACCTCCAGGCCGTAGGTTCTCGGTGCACCCAGGGAGGCCACTTCGTCACCGAAGAAATTGATCACGAACACCCGGTACTGCTCATTGGTGATGTTCTTGCCGTAGGCTGATATCGTCAACGTCTCGTTCGGGGAATAGGAAATGCGGCCGTCCAGCAGACCGTAGGAAGGCTCCTCGGTGATATTGTCCGGATCCCATTTGAAGTCGCCCTGGTAGGCATAGTTCATGTAGATGTTAAGCGCATCAGCGCGATTCATGAAATCCGTGGTGTAGTCGAAACCGAGATTGAACTGGTGCTCGGGCGTGCGCTGCAAGCGATTGCCGGAGTTGTCGACGCCCAGGCTGTCGACGAAGTTCTGGTATTCGTTGTCGTTCCATGAAGCAGCCCCAAACAGGCGCAGCTCACGGGTGAGCGCCAGTTGCACTTCAAGTTCCACGCCCCTGACCTCGGCATCGGCCGCGTTGTCAGTGATGTTGCACAGACACTCTGCATTGGTCTGGGTCACCTGCAGATCGACATAGTCCATGTAGTAGGCCGCGGCATTCACCCGGGCCCGCCCATCCCAGAAGTCGATCTTGGCGCCCAGCTCATAGCTGGTCACGGTTTCCGGGTCAAAGGAGATCTGGGCGGCCGCCGCATTGGCCGGGGTATCCTCGAAGCCGCCGCCCTTGAAGGCCTTGGCGACGTTGAAGTAGGCCATGAAGTCGCCGCTGGGGTTGTACTCCAGGATGGCCTGAGGCGTGAATTCGCTCCAGCTCTCGTCATAGTTGGCGGTGTAGCCCTCGCCCTCCGCAAAAGTCGGGCTCAGAGGCGTCAGTGGTACGGTATCGTCCGGGTTGAAGAAGTCCCCTGTGGCCGCGGCCAGCCCGCGAACGCGACCATCCTTTTCATCCGAGGTATAGCGCCCGCCAACCGTGAGCTTGATCGCGTCGGTAAAGGCGAAGCCGACCTGTCCGAATGCCGCATAGGTGTCGGTGGTGCCCTTGTTGAACCAGTTGGATTCTCCGGACAGGGTAGGCGCAAAAATCGGCGGCTCGAATACCGCCGGCTGGGAGTAGCCGCGGAAGCGGTCATTTTTCTCGATCGGGGTGTGCTGGTAGTAAAGCCCGACCAGCCCTTCCCAGCGGCTGGACTCGTTGTCCCAGGACAGGTTGAACTCCTGGCTGAACTGCTCGAAATCCTCGAATTCGGCCACCACGCTGTCGAACACCAATGGCACCGTCATGTCCGCCAGGTTGTAGGGGTTGCGGGGATCGATCCCGGTCTGCGAATAGAGGCTGTCAGATTCGCCCGACCGGTAGCCAGTCACACTTGCCAGAGTCATATTCTCGCCAAGACCCTTCTCGATGTTCAAGCTCACGGCCCAGCTTTCCCGTTCGAGAAATTGCGGGGTCGGGTCAGTATCACCGACAAAGGTGGGATGGGTGGAGAGGCTCTCCCGCCGGCTCAGGCCGCCGCGCGCCGCGGCCACCACCGCGCGCCCGCGGCTGAATGACTTGGTACCGGCGAGATCGGGGTTGATATTCTCGCCGAGGCGGTGAATACCGTTACTTTCGTCCTGGGAGTAGTCAACCACCAGGCGGGCCATGAAATCTCCGCCATCGGGCTGATACAGTAACTGGGCACGGAACTGGTCCGAACGCTTGTCCTCGAGATCGCGGTTGTTGAGGATGTCCTTGGCGAAACCGTCGCGATTCTGCATCTGGTAGGAAAGCCGGCCCGACAGGTCCTCCGACAGCGCGCCCGTCAGGTGGCCATAGCTTTTGAAGTCACCGTAGTTGCCCGCAGATACCGAGATCGCCCCCCCTGCTTCCTGCTCCGGCGCAGCCGTGACGATGCTCAGTGCACCACCGACCACGCCCTTGCCCAGCAGCACGCCCTGGGGGCCGCGGATAATTTCCACCCGCTCGATATCGAAGAAGTCGGTGTTGAGCTGGCCGGTGCGGCCGATGTAAACGTTGTCGATGAAAACCCCGATCGACGGATCGGAAGTCGGCGAATCGATGCGCACACTGACCACGCCGCGAATATTCAGCTCCTGATCCAGCGGCGACCCTTCGCTGAAGCTGACCCCCGCGGCGCTGCGCGCCAGGTCCGCATACGACAAAATATTACCGGCGCGCAGGGTATCGCCAGTTACCGCGGTAACCGCAATGGGAGAATCCTGCAGGCCGCGCTCCCGTCTCTGGGCGGTAACCACCACCTCCTCCAGGCCAAAACTGGTGTCACGCTGGGCCGCGGCCGGGGCTGCGCCGAGAGTACCGGCCACGGCCATGGCAAGTACTGAACCGCGCGCTAAATGAGTGGAGGAGATCTTTCTGGCGTTCGTTTTTATAGTCATCATAAACTCCTGAACCTGGCTGTTGAAAACCTGAAAACCAATTCGGCGCGTACCGGAGAGCTCCCCGGGCTCACGGTTACCGTCTGCCTTCCGGAAACCGCGGTCCAGATCACTGCCTGTATGCCTGCCTGAAGCACCTTCCGTCCTCCACCGTTCCCGTTAATCGTTATGTCGGGCAGTATTGGGTAAAACCGGAATCCTGCTGTGCGACCACCGTGCCGGAAGCCGTCGTTCGCTTAACGTATTTTATTGAAAGCTACAGTCATTATTATCTTGCATAAAAAGACTTGTCAAGCATGTCGAGGCGGAAATAATTCTCCGGAATCGTGCGCTACATACCTGCAAAACCTGCCTTTACCGGGAGTCAGAGCCGGTCCTGCACAACAGCGCCATCACCCACAGCCCCTCCTGCCCAGAGACTTTCAAATAAAGATTGTAATCGGTGGCCGCGCATGAAGCCTCGTTCACGGCCTACAGATCCAGCCACAGCTTGCGATTCCTTTTTCGTCCGTGTAGATTGCATAACAAGACCTTACAGTGGACAATAAAGACAAGGGGCACGCCGCCAGGAGGACCTTCCGATGAGCACCAAACTGGACGCAATTACCCGCCTCATGGCGTGCTGGGAGCGTCGCGACGTGGAGGGCTTTCTGGCCTTCCTCACCGACGACATTGAGTACTACTGGCACCTTGGCACGCGCCCGGTGGTCGGCAAGAACACCATGCGCAAGTTCCTGCGCAACTATGACGGCGCCTACAACCAGACCGGCTTCCATATCCACAATCATGCCGAGAACGGTGAGCTGCTGTTCATCGAAGGCCTGGAGGAGCTGTACGACCGCAAGCACGAGCGCAGTATCCGCAACCCTTTCATGCAGGCCTACGAGTTCCGGGACGGGTTGATCGCGAAAATGCGCGACTACTATGAGCCCGCCAACCTGCGTCCGCCGGCTGCCGCGCCGGCGCCCGAACGCCACGGAGCTGCCTGAAATGACCGATCTGATGGACACCATGCGCCAGCTGATGGCCGCCAACGAACGCCGGAACATCGATGCCTTTCTCGGCTTCTTTGCCGACGATGTCGAATACATCTATCACGTCAATGCGCGCCCCCTGGTCGGTATCGCCTGGCTGGAAAAGTTTGTGCGCAAGTACCACGAGACGCTGGAACCGCTGGTCTGGCGCATCGACCGCCACGCCAGCAACGGCAACAAGCTGCTGGTCGAGGGCTACGAAGAATACCGGGTAAAGGCCTCGGGCGAGACAGTCGGACACCCTTACATGGGTATCGTCGAGTTCAATGACGCGGGCAAGATCACCCATATGCGCGACTATTTTGAAATGGATGGCAAGCCGCTTGAACAAAAGGCCTGAAGCACCGGAGAAGCCCTACCGGGTGGTGCAATGGGCCACCGGCGCCATGGGCAAAACCTGCCTGCGCGCGGTCATCGACCACCCCGACCTGGAACTGGTGGGCCTGTACGTGCACAGCGACCGCAAACTCGGTCTCGACGCGGGCACCATTGCCCGGCGAGCTGCCACCGGCGTGCTCGCCACCAACTCACTGGAGGACATTCTGGCGCTGGAGGCGGATGTCGTGTTGCACTGCCCGCTGCTGCAGTTTCCCTATGAGGCCCACGACCGGGAGGTGTGCCGGCTGCTGGAGTCCGGCAAGAATGTCATCTCCATCAACAACTACTTCCACCCGCGCAGCATCAGCGCCGCCTATGCCACGGAGCTGGAAGCGAGCTGTCACCGGGGCGGCGCCAGTCTGGCCGGCACCGGTATCAACCCCGGCCTGATTGCGGAGCGGTTCGCCGCGGTCGCCTCCGGCCTGATGCTGGAGCTGGAATCAATACGGTGCCGGGAAGTGTACGATTGCCTGGAAATGCCCAACGCCAACTATGTCTTCGATGTGCTGGGCATGGGACTGCCACCGGAACAGGTGGATCTGGTCAATGGCCCGCTGGCCACGATGTTCACCGCCATGTACCGGCAGTGCGTCGGCGGCCTGGCCGAACGCCTGGAAATCCCGTTGACCGGTATCGAGTCGGACCATCAACTGGTGTTGGCGCCGCGGGACATTGCCGCCAGGGCGGGTACCGTCCGTGAGGGTACCGTGGCCGCCACCAACTGGCAGTTGCACGGTATCTGCGACGGCAGGCGTGTCATCACGCACTCGGTCAACTGGATCATGGGCCGGGAGCTGCCCGGCTACGAAGATTTCACTCACTGGGAGATCGCTCTGCGGGGCAAGCCCGGACTGGACATCCGCATGGATCTGGTCGAGCCCGATGAGGACGGCGTCAAAACCACGGCCGCGCAGTACGGTGTCGCCGGCATGGTCACCCAGGCCATTCCCCATGTGGTGGCAGCCGCGCCCGGCCTGTGCGAGTTTCCGGCCGCGCCCCACTACCGCCCGCGGCTGCGGGAACCCACCCCTGACAGGAAGCAACAGCAATGACCGATCTGACAGGCAAGCTCGAACAGCTGCTGGCAAAGCAGGAAATCCACGACGTGATCATGCGCTATGCGCGGGGCGTTGACCGGGCCGACGAGGCCCTGCTGAAGTCCTGCTACCACGCCGACGCGATAGAGGAACACGGCAGCACCTATTCGGGGTCTGCGCACGCCTATTTCGACGCAGCGGTACCGCGCATCCGCAAAATGGGCCCGATGGCCCACTACGTCTGCAACATCACTATCGAATTGCAGGGCGACACTGCCTACGTGGAGTCCTACCTGATCACCTTCGCGCGCTTCGCCCGCGATGGCCAGGATTTCGACACCTTCACCGGCGGCCGCATCTGCGACCGCTTCGAGCAACGCGAAGGCAACTGGCTGATCGCTCACCGCAAGATGGTGTTCGACTGGAATCACGACATGCCCGCCAACCAGGGCTGGTGCCTGGGCATGTTCGACCCGTCCCACCCCGCCATGAACTTTGGGCGCAAGGACGAACAGGATCTGTCCTACCAGCGGTTCTGAGTTGCGCCCCTTCACTGAAACCGGTCCGGAGCGAAAATGAGCAGCGAGAGCGAAGCACAGCGATTGCAGGATGTCCCCTTCCGGGAGGTGGACTTCCCCCGGTACAGATTGCGACCCGGCGCCGCGAGGACGGCTGCCTGATTCTGCACAGCACCGCGCCGGCGCCGGCCTTCGAGCCCTCGGTTATCCGCAGCCTGATGGCGCAGGCCGGGGCCCAGCCCGGGCGCAGCTTCCTGGCACAGCGGGAGAACGGCGATGGCGACTGGCAACACTTGAGCTTCCTGCAGGCCGCCCAGGGTATCCGCGCCATCGGCCAGTGGCTGCTGGACCGGAAGCTTGATCAGACGACGCCCATTGTAGTGCTGTGCGGCAACAGCATCGCCCACGCCCTGCTCCGCTTTGGCGGTATGGCAGCCGGGGTACCGGTATGCCCGGTCAGCGTCAATTATGGCCGCATGGGCGGCAACTTCGAGCGCCTGCGCCATGTGGTGGAACTGGTGCGGCCGCGCCTGCTGTTGGTGGAGCCGGGTGCGGCGCTGGACCCCGCACTGCAAGCGCTGGATCTGACTGGCATCACCGTGGTGAGTGAGACGCCCGAGGCCCTGTCGGTGGCGGCCAGCCCCTTCGACGAGCTGCTGCAAACCGCTCCCACCGCCCGCATCGAATACGCGATCACCCATACCAACCCGGACGCCCACAGCGCCTACATGCTCACCTCCGGCTCCACCGGCAGACCCAAGGCCGTGATCCACACCCAGCGCATGCAGGCCACCAATCTGCACCTGGGCTACAGTGTGTTGGGGCGCGCCCTGGGCTGGGACGAAGTGATGCTGGACTGGATGCCCTGGAGCCATGTGGCGGGCAGCTCCAACCTGCTCGCGGCCGCGGTATTTGGCGGCACGCTCTATATTGACGGGGGCAAGCCGATGCCCGGGCTGTTTGCCATGACCGTGCGCAATCTGGCGGAAATCGCGGTGCCCTATTTCGCCAATGTCCCGGCCGGCTTTGCCATGCTGACCGACGCCCTGGAACAGGACCCGGCCCTGTGCCGCACTTTCTTCTCGCGCCTGCGGTTGATTCTCTACGGTGGCGCCGCGCTGCCCCAGGCCATCCAGGACCGCCTGCAGACCCTCGCGGTAGAGCACACCGGCCGGCGCATTGCATTTACCACCGGCTACGGCGCCACCGAAACCTGCTCCGGTACCCTGGTGATCTACTATCACACTGAGAAGGTCGGTATCGGCCTGCCGCCACCGGGAGTGGAGGTGAAACTGGTACCCACCGATGACCGCTACGAGATCCTGATGCGCGGGGACTTCCTCACCCCGGGCTATCTGCACGACGCCGCCAAGACCGCCGCCGTGTTTGATGAGGAAGGCTTTTACCGCACCGGCGACACTGCGCGCTTCCACGATGACGACCAGCCGGAACAGGGCCTGGTCTTCACCGGCCGGCTGGCCGAGGAGTTCAAGCTGGGCAGTGGCACCTGGGTCGCCGGGGGCCAGCTGCGCGCCAGTCTGGTCGACGCACTCGCCCCGGCCATTTCCGACCTCGTGCTGTGCGGCGAAAACCGCGAATACCTGGCGCTGCTGGGCGTCCCCAACCCGACGGGGCTGGCCCGCATCGCCGCGCAGCAGGATCTGCCCCTCGCCCAGCTGCAGGAACATCCGCGGGTCACAGCCTGGCTGCGGGAAAAACTGGCCGCCCACAACGCCCGCCATCCGGGCCAGAGCCATGCCGTGCAGCGCTTCGCCTTTCTGCGGGAGCCGCTGAGCCCCAACCGGCACGAAGTTTCCGACAAGGGCTCGGTCAACCAGGCCATGGCGCTGCGCAATCACGCCGGCGAAGTCGAGGCCCTGTATGGCAATCCGCCGCCGGAACAGGTGATTGCATTGAACTGAGGACGAACACGATGAAAGTGAAGGACAGTGTAGCCATTGTCACCGGTGGCAATCGCGGCATCGGCGAAGCCTTTGTCCGGGTGCTGCTGGATGCCGGCGCGGCCCGGGTATATGTCGGCACCCGCGCCGCGGACGGCGCCGATCACCTGGCCGCGGAGTTCCCCGATCGCGCCGTGCCAGTCACGCTGGATGTGGCGGACGAGGCGGCGGTCAACGCCGCTGCCCTGGCTTGCCCGGACGTCAATGTCGTCATCAACAACGCCGGCGCATTCCACAACCAGCTGCTGCTGGCCGCCAGCGATCTGAGTGCCGCCCGCAGTGAAATGGAGGTCAACTATTTTGGCAGCCTGGCCATGTGCCGCGCCTTCGCGCCGGTACTGGCGCGCAATGGCGGCGGCTCCATCATCAATGTGCTGTCGGTGGGGGGCATTCTGCCGGTGCCCAATATGGGCGGCTACAGTCCCTCAAAATTTGCGACCCATGCGATGACCACGATTGTCCGGGCCGAACTCGCGGAACAGGGCACCCATGTGGGCTGCCTGATCGTGGGCTCGGTGGATACCCGCATGGCGTCCCATGTGAAGGGCCAGAAGGAGAGCCCGGAGGATGTCGCCCGCGCGGGCATTGTCGCCATTGAAAAAGAGCTCCGGGAAATGGACACCGACCAGTTCGCGGTCACCATGCGCGCCGCGATGCACCGCGACCCCGCCGCGCTGGAGCGGCGCATGGCGGCCATGGTGCGGGTCAAGGACCTCTCCACCGGGCGCTGACCCACAGCCAACCGATAACACCAACTGACATAGGAGGCGCAGGGGCGCTATGGATCACCTGCTCTGGATACTGGGGATCAACTTGCTGCTGATTGTCGGCTGCATGCTGCTGCTGTGGCTGCTGAGCATTGCGCTGGGAGACGTGTCCTTTATCGACAGCTTCTGGGCCTTTGGCATGGTTCTGGTCGCCGCTGTCAGCTTTGTGCTGGCCGACGGTTCGGCCTCGCGTCAGGGTATACTGCTGCTGCTTGCCGCCGCCTGGGGGCTGCGTCTCGGTATCCATCTGCTGCTGCGCTGGCGCAGGGAGGGACCGGACGCTCGCTACCTAAAAATGCTGTCACGGGCTCCGGGCAACCCCCACCTGTACAGTCTGGTCAAGGTATTCCTGCTGCAGGCGCCGATCCTCTGGCTGGTATCGCTGCCGGTACAACTGGGACAGATTGACCCCAGCCCCGCTCAACTGGGCCTCCTGGCCGCGTTGGGCATCGCGCTGGCGCTGCTGGGCCTGTTCTTTGAAACCGTGGGCGACTGGCAACTGGCGCGCTTCAAAGCGAACCCGTCCAACCAGGGCAAGGTCATGGACCGCGGCTTGTGGCGCTATACCCGGCACCCCAATTACTTCGGCGATGCCTGCGTCTGGTGGGGCCTGTTCCTGATCGCCGCCGAAACCGCGAGCGGACGCTGGAGTATTGTCTCGCCGCTGTTCCTGACCTTCCTGCTGGTGCAGTGGAGCGGCGCGGCATTGCTGGAGCGGCGCCTGAAGCGCTCGCGGCCCGGCTACGAGGAATACATTGCCCGCACCAGCAGCTTCATTCCCTGGCCTCCCAAATGAACCAGGAACCACTACTGGCAGGACGCAGCGCCATCGTGACCGGGGCGGGCAAGAGCATCGGTCGCGCCATCGCCCTGGCACTGGCCAGCCACGGTGCCCGGGTGCTGGTCAACAACCGCAGACACGCGGGCGAGAGCGACGGTTCAGCCGCCGCGGTGGTCAGAGAAATCGAGGCCGCGGGCGGCATCGCGGTGGCCAACACCGACAGTGTCGAACAGGCCGGCGCCGCGGAGGCCATGGTGGAGCAGGCGCTGGCCAGCTTCGGCAGTCTCGATATCGTGATCGCCAATGCCGGGGTGGCGCCTGAAAAACGCATCGCCGGCATGACGCAGAGCAGCCTCAGGGAGGCTTTCGAGATCAACTACTTTGCCCCGGTCGCGCTGACCCAGGCCGCGCTGCCGGCGCTGCGGGCTTCGGGTAGCGGCCGGCTGGTCTACATTATTTCCAATGCCGGACTGTATGGCGGGGACGGGCTCGCCGCCTATGGCAGCACCAAGGCCGCCCTCTATGCCTTCATGCGCAGCGCGGCCACCGAAGGCCGCCGCAGTGGCATTGCTGCCAATGCGCTGGCACCGTTCGCGCTCAGTCAAATGACCGCAGCGCGCATGACGGACGAACTGCGCGGGGCGCTGCCGGCACACTGGATAGGTCCGGTCGCCAGCTGGCTGGCGAGCGCCGCCTGCAGTACCAGCGGCAAGGTGTATGTCACTGGCGGCGGCTTGATCAGCGAAGCGAGGATGGAAGAAACCGCGCCCGTGCGGTTCACCACGACCGGCACCCAGGCTATCGCCGAAGTATGCCAGTGCCTGGACGATCTGGCGGCAGCCGAAGCCTGTATCAACTTCGATGGCGCGATGGAGGCCTTCCTGCACACCATCGGCCAGCATCTGTCCGGGGGCGACTGAGTCGCGGCGGCCCTCAATCAGCTGTCTCTTCCGCTTCAGGCAGCGGCAGGCCCATTTCGGCGAACAGTTCGGCGCGGTCATAGTACTCGCGCCATACCTTCACCCTGCCGTCCTCGATCTCCAACACGCCGACCACCGGGACCGCGCCGCTCTTGCCGCGGAACACAAACTTGTCGACCCGCTCCAGGAAGACGGTATTGTCCCGCACCACCACGTTGCGCAGGCTCAGCTCCAGCTGCTCTATGCCCGCGAACATCGGCCCCAGTCGGGAGCGTATTGCCGCGCGGCCGACCACCGGCTCTCCCATCATGCTGTGCAGCACCCCATCCTCGGCGAACAACTCCACCACCCGGTCCAGATCCACGGCCTCCCAGGCCGCAACCATCTGCTGCGCCACCTCCAGTGGTGGCTGCGCCCGTGCCAGCGCGCTGTTCACGCTCAACATCAGGGCCAGTAGCAGCGGGGCAACACGCAAACCTGTTTTGTACGTCGTCATTGGCATTCTCCTTACCGTTGTTATTGCCGTCTCATTGGCCAGCGCCCGACGGGGAAATTGACCCGCAGGAAACGCACTTGCTATAGTATAGTATCTAATTGCAAGTAACGAGCAGAACCGCCGAGGTGGCCATGAGCGCAGCCGATACCCGCCCTCCCTGGTTTGACCCGGGCATGCCCACCGCGGACGCCTGCGTATTGAAGAATCTGCTCGACCAGCATGCGGGGGCGTTTCCGGACCGGCGCATGGCGCTGTTCGAGGACGGCTCGCAGTGGAGCTATGCCCAATGCCGCGAACAGATTCGGGCCACCGCTGCAGGGCTGCAGGCGCTGGGCGTTGCACCGGGCGACCGGGTGCTGGCCTGGTTACCCAATGGCAGGGATATCGTCCGGGTCTGGTTCGCCGCCAACTATCTCGGGGCGGTCTATGTCCCGCTCAATACCGCCTATCGCGGCGCGATCCTGGAACACGCAATCAATATTACCGACGCCCGCCTGATGGTCGCTCACGGGGAATTGACCGGCCGCCTGCGGGACCTGAAGCTCGACACCCTGTGCCAGGTCGTTGTCACGGGCCCGGGCCGGGAACCGACGGGAGCTGACCTGCAGTGGCATGACAGCGAAGTACTCGAAGGCGCGGGACTCACACTCGACGACAGCGCCTGCATCCGGCCCTGGGATATTCAGAGCGTGATCTACACCTCGGGCACGACTGGCCTTTCCAAGGGCGTACTGTCGCCGTATCTGCAGCTGTATACCACCGCAGTAGTCAGTTATGGCCGCATCCAGGCGGACGACTGTCTGCTGGTCAACCTGCCCATGTTTCATGTCGGCGGCACCAGCCCAATTTACGCCGCCCTGGTGCGGGGCGGTTCCTTCTACCTGGTCGATGGGTTCAGCACCACGGAATTCTGGCCCCAGGTACGGCGTGCCAATTGCGTATCCACCGCGGGACTGATCGGCGCGATGGCGCCGTTCATCGCCAGTGCGGCACCGGCCCCGGACGACGCTGACAATCCCCTCAAATACATGACCATGTTTCCGATCAACGAGGCGACCATCTCGCTGGGTCAGCGCTTTGGCTTCGACTATATCACCGGCTTCAACATGACCGAGGTGTCCACGCCACTGATCAGTGATGTGAATTCTCCGGTGCAGTACAGTTGTGGCAAACCCCGCACTGGTGTGAGTTGCCGTCTGGTTGACGAACACGATATCGAAGTAGCGCCCGGCGAACACGGCGAGTTGATCGTGCGCTCCGACCTGCCGTGGACGATGAATGCCGGCTACATCAATATGCCCGAGGCTACTGCCGAGGCCTGGCGCAATGGCTGGTTCCACACCGGTGATGTTTTTCGCCAGGACGAAGACGGCAACTACTTCTTTGTTGATCGCCGGAAGGACATTATCAGGCGCCGGGGCGAGAATATCTCCTCGGTCGAAGTTGAAGCGGCGGTGCTACGGCATCCGGATGTGGCCGAGGCAGTGGCGGTGGGGGTGCCCAGCGAGTTTACCGAGGAGGAGATCCTGATTGCAGTAGTGGCGAACCCGGACACCCGCATCGACCCCCGCCAGCTTATATTGTGGCTGACGGAACAACTGGCCTACTTCATGGTGCCGCGCTATGTGCGGCTGATCGACGCCATCCCCAAGACCGAAACCAACAAGCCGCGCAAGGTATTGCTGCGACAGGAAGGGGTAACTGCGGATACCTGGGATCGGGAAGCTGCCGGCATCCATCTCAAGCGCGAACGACTGCGCGCCAGGTAACACGGCCAGGAGAAACCAAGAATGCCCGACCCCCGGCCGCAAGAACATGACGCGTCTGACAGTGACGGTGACTGGCCCAGACCGCTGTACGCCTGGTATGTGGTCGGCGTGCTCATGCTGGCCTATACCAACTCATTCATCGATCGCCAGATCCTGAGCCTGCTGATCGAGCCGATACGCCAGGACCTGGACATCAGCGACACCCAGGTCAGCCTGCTGGCGGGGCTGGCGTTCTCGATTTTCTACACGCTGATGGGCGTGCCGATCGCCCGTCTTGCGGACCAGAAGAATCGCAAGCTCATCATTGCCACCGGGGTGGCCGTATGGAGCGCGATGACTGCACTGTGCGGCACTGCCCGCAATTTCTGGGGTCTGTTTGCCGCGCGGGTCGGCGTGGGTGTGGGTGAGGCAACCCTGTCCCCAGCAGCGTTTTCCATCATGGCGGACTACTTTCCCAAGCACCAGCTGGCTCGCGCCTTCAGCGTTTACTCCATGGGAGTCTACTTCGGTGCCGGACTGGCCATGATCATTGGCGGGGTGGTCATCCGCATGGTCATGGAAGCGGGCACGGTAACCCTGCCCGTACTAGGCGCCGTGGCCCCCTGGCAGCTTACCTTTTTCTACGTCGGTCTGCTGGGCCTGCCCATTTTCCTGCTGGTGCTGAGCATTCGCGAGCCGCTGCGTCGGGGGCTGAAGGCGGCCGGTGTCCCAGCGGCGGAGAACGCCAGTTCCCTGCCCGTACTGAAGGCATTCCTGCGGCTCAACCGGTGGACCGTGAGCTTCCACTTTCTCGCCTTTTCCATGGTGGGTATCGCAATAGCCGGCTACATGGTGTGGACCCCGACCCTGTTTATCCGTACCTGGGGCTGGGACGCCGCCACCATCGGCTTTGCCTACGGCGCTATCATGTTCGTGTTCGGTACCGGGGGCGTCTACTGCGGTGGCTTTGTCGCCGACTGGATGGAGCAGCGCGGCCACCGCGACGCCATCCTGCGCACCGCCTGCTACGGCGCGATGGCTGCGGTACCCTTCGCGGTCGCCACTCCACTGATGCCCAGCGGCGAGGCCGCCCTGGTCTGCCTGGGCCTGACCAGTTTCCTGCTGGCCTTTCCCCAAGGCCTGCCCGCCGCGGCGCTGCAGATCGTGACACCAAACCCACTGCGCGCGCAGATGACCGCGCTGTACTTCCTGGTGGGCAACCTGCTGGCGCTGGGTTTCGGACCCACCCTGGTAGCGCTGGTCACCGACTACGGTTTCGGCGATCCACAACAGCTGCGCTACTCCATCGCGCTGGTCAGCGCCACTGTACTGCCACTGGGTGCGCTGCTCAGTTATCTGGCACTGAAGCCGTTCCGCGCCAGCCGGGCACGCGCCGAACTGGTGCCGGACTAGCGAACCGACTTTAGCGGTTCGGTATGGGCGGAATCCAGGTATTCGTCCAGCGCCACGATGCGGCCGTCCTCGATCTTGATGATGGCACAGGCGGGCATCGCAAAGGCTTCCCCCGACGGCAGCGTGCCGCGCAGGACGTGTTGCTGATAGAAGCCGCCGGGAATGGCCTCGCGACGGACCACGTCATAGCGCAGATTGTCCAGCTTGTGATGCATCCACTGCAGGGATTTCAGGTTGTCTTCGAGGGGTTGAAAGGCCTGATCGAAATTGTGCCAGATGCGTGCATCGGCGGTGTAAAGCTCGCGCACGGCTGCCACGTCGCAATTCTGCAGGGCGGTCACAAGGCGCTCGGCAAGAGCGAGGTTGGCGTCGGCTTCATTCATGGGGCGTACTCCCGGTGAGCGTAGTGGGTCGTGCAGGAGGGTAGCGCCACAGCGCAGAAAACACCTGTTTCCGTGGCTTGAGCCCTCGCTTGCGTAGTAAGACTAAGGCATACTAACACAGTCTTTTGCAGGCGGGACCTGGGGCTCCGCCTGTCCGATAAATATAAGGGAGAGGAGTCCGCAACATTATGTACGGTGAATTTCTGCAACTTGCGATGCTCAATCTGGGGCTGATTTTCTGCATGATGGTGGCGATGTGGGCGCTGAGCATTGCCCTGCGGGATTCCAGTATCACCGACATCTTCTGGGGTTTCGGGCTGGTGATCACGGCCTGGTTCAGCTGGGCACTGGGCGACGGTGTGCCGGCCCGACAGTATTTGGTACTGACCCTGATCACGTTGTGGGGGCTGCGCATCAGCCTCTACATCGGCTGGCGCAACCGGGGCGGCGAAGATCCCCGCTATGCCAGGCTGCGCCAGCATGTGGAATCCAGCGGCGGCAACTACGCCCTGCACAGCCTGACGCATATCTACCTGCAGCAGGGCTTCTTCATGTGGCTGGTGTCACTGGTGCTGATTTTCGCGGTGTCCGCGGATGCCCCCGCAACCCTGGGCCCGATGGCCTGGACCGGAAGTGCGCTGTGGCTGCTCGGCATGTACTTTGAAACCGTGGGTGACTGGCAGCTGAGCCGGTTCCGTGCGGACCCCGCCAATCAGGGCAGGGTGATGGACCGGGGCCTGTGGCGCTACACCCGCCATCCCAACTACTTCGGCGAAGCCTGTGTCTGGGTGGGCCTGTTCATTATTGCGATGGAAAACCCGCTGGCGATTGTCACCGTGATCAGTCCCGCGGTAATGCTGTGGGTGCTGATGGGCCCCCTGGGCAAGGGCCTGCTGGAGCGGCGCATGGGCAAGAAGCGTCCCGGGTTCGAGGAATACAAGCGCCGCACCAGTGGGTTTTTCCCACTACCCCCCAGAGACTAATGCGGGGTGACACTGCCCCTGGAGGTGTGCTCGTGTTCAATTTTCCAACTGCCATCGGCAGCGCGGCCCAGGACATGGGAGAAACCGCCATTGATGGTCTCCCGCGGGAACACATGGGTAAACGTGCCCAACGCGATCGCGACATCGGCGGACAGCAGTCTCACCTCCAGTGTGTCGATCGCAAACCTGCCCATCTGCTCCTGATCGGGATAGTGTTTGCGAAACAGCGCCCGAACCGCGGGGCGTCCGCGCAGCACG
Source organism: Kineobactrum salinum (assembly GCF_010669285.1). Classification (GTDB taxonomy): domain Bacteria; phylum Pseudomonadota; class Gammaproteobacteria; order Pseudomonadales; family Halieaceae; genus Kineobactrum; species Kineobactrum salinum. The sequence continues at coordinate 1,780,169 of NZ_CP048711.1, forward strand.
GTATTGCCAAACATCAGGCTCAGCTCCTCGTCACCGCGGTACAGTGCGAGATAGCCGTCCATGTCGCCCGCATTCCAGGTGCTTTGCAACTGCTCGAGAAGTGCTGCCACCGGTTCGGTGTCGTCGGCCAGGGCCAACGGCGCCGCAGCGAGCAGCAGTGCCAGAGTGCAGTTGCACCATAATTTAGCCAAGGTCTTTTGCATCAGTCATTCCTCCCGTCGATCTCTGTCTGCAGGAACGCCGCCAGATCCTCCGGCGCGAACTTGCTGTTGCGGGTCGCGGGGTAGGCGTGGGCCGCCCGCGGTTTGCGGTCCAACCAGAAGGCGGCCGGATCCGCGTCGGGCCGCTTTGCCGCCAGCCAGATCGCGGTATCGCCACCCTGCAGGCCACTGCGCAGAACCAGCTTCAGAATCCTGCGGAATTTTGGCATCGCGGTCTGTACACCTTCGGTATCCGTCCAGCCCGGATGCATCACATAGAATTTCAGATCGCGAGCGGCGCCATAGTGGCTCTGCCAGTATTTGGTCAGTTCGGCCTGGCCGCGCTTGTGTACCGCGTAGGCCAGCACGCCGTTGTAATGCTCCGGCGCCGTTACGTTCATCCGGTTGACCATCAACGGCGCGTTGTACATGCCGCCGGAAGACATGTTTATCACTGTGCCGCCGCGATTCAACAGCTCGCCCTCCAGCAATTGCTCGGTCAGCAGGAAGTGGTTGAGGATGTTCAGCGCATAGGACGCCTCCTTGCCCTCCGCGGTCAGCTGATGCTCATGCAGCAGCACGCCGACATTGTTGACCAGCACGTCGAGCTGGCGCCCCTCGGTGCGGATCCGCTCGACCATGGCCGCGGTGCCCGACATCAGCGACAGATCCGCCACCAATGGCACGATCCTGCCGCCCGCGGCGGGCTCGCCGGCCAGCGCCGCCAGCTTCTGCTCACTGCGCGCCGCCGCCAGCACCGTGGCGCCGCGGCGTGCCGCCTCCAGAGCAATCGCGCCGCCGATACCACCGGAGGCACCGGTGACCAACCAGGTCTGGCCGCTGAAATCCGCCTCCAGCCGGGGCCAGAAGAGCGACCGCGAGTAATAGCCGATAGCGCTGAAGCTGGGCATGAAGCGGCCGTAGAATTTGATGATTTTGAGCAACTTTGACATTGATCGACCCCTACCGAACCGCTCGCCCTGATGTGCGATCCATCTTAGATCAATTAAGTCTTATTATGCAAGCATGGGGTCTGAACAGGGGCGCCTCAGCGACCCTTGCCAGCCGCGCGCGACGGCCGGCCCGTGGCGGCCTGCAAGCGTGGAGTAACATTGTCCTGCGTAAGAGGCTGTTCGCATTGGCCACAGACTACTGACGCCCCCAGCAAGTGACCACAGGGGTTGTGACGCACCAGCACCGGCGGGCCGTTGACATCCGCCAGCCATTCATCCGCCCACAGCATCAGGCTCAGCGCATGGGGAAACAGGTCCGAACCCTTCTTGGTCAGCCAGTATTCATAGCGCGGCGGCATCAGTTCGTACAGGCTGCGCTCCAGAATGCCGTTGAACTCCAGCGCCTTGAGCCGGTCGGCGAGAATATTGGAGGCAATATTCAGATAGGTCTGCATGTGGTCAAAGCGGTGGATACCAAAATACTGGGTGGCAATCACCATGCCGGTCCAGCGGTCACCCAACAGGTCCACCACATCCGATGCGTACAGCTCATCGGCGGCATAGCGGCGCCGGTGCATGCGCTGCACCTTCAGCTGCTCGTAGCCCTCGCCCGGCCCGGGCTCCCGGTGACAGCTGCGCAGGGTAACCTCGCCGCCACACTCATCGCAGGCAAGCTTTGGAATCATCGGTTTGCCGCAGTCATGGTGGATAATGGAGGTCGGCAGGCCGTCACTGATCATGCCCCAGCGGATGCCCCAGGCCCAGGCCAGCAATACCGCGTCCAGCAGAGCCCTGCCCCGTTCGGTCAGATAGTAGCTCTGGCGCCCCTTGCCCGCAACATGCGGTCGCGTCTCCAGAATCTGGTTGCCAATAAGTGACTTGAGGCGGTGCGACAGGGTACTGCGGGGAATATTGCATCGGCTGCGGAATTCTTCAAACCGGCTGGTTCCAAGGAATGCCTGCTGAATAATCAGCAGGCTCCAGCGGTCACCCAAGGCATTGAGAGCCCGGTTGACGGAACTTTTGGGGAGGAGTTTGGGCTTCGACATTGGCCTTCGCTGTTTGACACTCGCTAATGAAGGCCCGAGTGATACATTAAACAGTGCCGGTTATCAAGGTTGCCCCACCATTGCCCGCCTCCGGTCGAGGTCAGTCCACGCTGTTCAGCGCGGCGCAAACAGTTCCTCGCCGCGCGCCCAGGTTGCGTGAAAACCAAAGGGCACCCGATGCGGCATCCGTACCCTGGCGACGGGTCCTGCGTCAATTGCAGTGGCGTCAAACACCAGACAGTGCGACTGCCAGTTATTGCTATCGGTCACCAGCGTGAGCACATATCCATCATCCTCGGCGGAACTGGCAGTAGCGCCCCGTCGTGGCGCAAACACGGCTTCACTCCCGAACACACCGGTTCCGTAGTCCCATTGCCAGCGTCTGCCGGTTTCATTGTCATATTTGACCAGACCAGTGAAGCGCAGGGTCAGGCCGCCTTCGTGCAGCAACGGAATACGTTGATGATAGGCGAAGCGGCTCTTGCGCCCCATGTACAGTGGATTGGTCTTATTGAACTCGGTGTTGAGGTCATCGATATCGCCTTCGCGCACCTCCCCCGTGCGTAGATTGAAACGCCAGCGGTAGTTGTTGGCCTCGAGCCGCATGTAGGCCAGCATATGGGCCAGTTCGCCCTCACCGGGCTGGGTGTCTGGCATCGGATTGGTGGAGCGGCAACCGTCCATGACCACCCAGTCGCCCTCTTCCCAGCAGTTGCTGGTGTGCAACACATAACAGGGCTCGCATTCGAACCAGCGCAATTCACTGGCACTGCCGTGGCGGGGAATCAACCCAAAGCGGGTCGGCATGTCGCGATGGAAGGTCAATACCCGGTAACCATGCTTGCGCAGCACTGCCATGTCGTGGAAGAACGGCAGATCATGCAGGATCGTGTAGTTGCGGGTAACTCCTATGTCGTGCGGCAGGCGCGGCCCCGGCAATTCTATTTCAACTTCGTGCAGAACCTTGCCCCCCGCGTCGGCGACACCGCAGGTCATGAAGGGCGGTTCATCACCGTAATCGAAGAACAGCAGTTCCCCCGTGTTCGGGTCAACCTTGGAATGCGCGGACAGGCGGCGCTTGCTCCGACCCTCAAGATCGTAGTATCCCCTGGTGGAGAGGTCGGCGGAATCCAGACGATAGGGGTGGCCAGCGTTATACCACAGGCTCATCAGGTCGCCATTGAAATAGAAGATGTCGGTGTTGGAGGTATCCTTGATACCGAACGGCGACAACTGGTAATCGAATGGCCCCATCACGCCGGGCGATACCGAGCGTCCATCGCTGCGTTCGCCCTGCAGCGCAGCAGTATTCACATAGCGATTGCGGTAGGCCACCTGGCCATCCTGAAAGTAAACTCCGTGAACCATGCCATCCCCGTCGAAGGGGTGGTAGCGGTTCTTGGGCTGGAACAAGGGATTGGGGCCGTTGCGGAAATAGGCTCCATACAAATCGGCCGGCAGCTCGCCCTCCACCTGCAGGCCCGCCACGTCGAGTTCATTCGACGTGGGCGCATAGACACCGTGCAGATAGGGATTGTCCAGGCTATAGATCCACGACTGAGTATCGGAAAATTCCGCGACCCCGCCAATACAGTGCTCCACCGAAGGATATTCACTGACTCTGGATAGATTTTGCATCACTCACTCCTGCTGTCCCGGCCCGGTTGCAAACAATGCAGCAGGCACTGCGGTAAACAGAGTATAAGTATATAGTATTTTTATGCAAGTATGTGTCGTCGCGATTTTCCGGCCTGTATGCAGGGCCACATGGGGCATCGAAGCGACGAGCCCATCAGGCCCTTGCCTGCACCGAGGTGGTCGACTACCATTACAGTCTTTAAATAAAAGTCACTTGGATCGTCTATGCCAGCAAGCCTGCCCCTTCGCATTCCTGTATTTCAGGCCCCCATGTTTTTACAGTCCGGGCCCGAGATGGTCATCGCCTGCTGCAGGGCCGGAATCGTCGGCACCTTCCCCTCGGTCAACGCCCGCAGCACCGCGGAGCTGGAGCAGTGGCTGCAGCGCATCACCACTGAGACCGACCGCGGCCGGGACGCGCCCTGGGCGATCAACCTGATGATGCACAGCTCCAATACCCGCCGCTTCGAAGATCTGGAGCTGGCCGTGAAATACCGGGCGCCCATCGTGATTTCGGCGCTGGGCAGCCCCAAAGACGCGGTAGCGAGCGTGCAGGCCTACGGCGGCAAAGTTTTTGCCGATGTCATTGACACCCGGTTCGCGGCCAAGGCTGTAGAGGTCGGTGTCGACGGACTGGTGTTGGTGGCCGCGGGTGCCGGCGGACATACCGGCCAACAGGCCGGCTTCGCCTTTGTCGAGGAAGTGCGCCAGTTCTGGGACGGCGACATCGTGCTGGGCGGGGGCATCTCCTCCGGGCGCGGGGTGCGAGCCGCGCAGGTACTGGGGGCCAACTACGCCTACATGGGCACCCGCTTCATCGCCACCGAGGAAAGCATGGCAGTCCCGGAATACAAGCAAATGGTGGTCGCCGCCAGAGGCGCGGACATCATCTGTTCCGATGCGCTGACCGGGGTCAAGGCCAATTGGTTGCGGGCCAGCCTGGTCAAGGCAGGCTACGACCCCGACAACATGCCCGAGGCCGGCGCAGTCGATATCATCAAATCCTCCAGCGACGCCAAGCGCTGGCGCGATGTCTGGTCTGCCGGCCAGGGGGTCGGCGCGGTCAATGATATCCTGCCCATCGCGGCACTGGTGGACAGACTGGAGCGGGAATATCGAGCCGCATGCGAGGTGTAGCCTGATGCAGACCAGTTCCCCGGCCCGGATTCGGGCCATGACCGAGGCCGGCTACTGGGGTAGCGAAACCCTGCACGCCATCCTGCAGGCCCGGCTGGGTGATGCGGCGGAGCGAATCGCCGTGGTCGACCAGCCCAACAAGGAGGAGCTCACCGGGCTGCGGGCCCGCCGTATCAGTTACGCGGAGCTGGACCAGCTCAGTGACCGGCTTGCGGCCCGCCTGCTGGAACGCGGGCTCAAACACGGCGATCGGCTATTGGTGCAGCTGCCCAATATCAGTGAGTTGGTGCTGTGCTATTACGCGGCCAGCAAACTCGGCGTCGTGACCTCGCCCCTGCCGATCCAGTATGCGGGCTATGAGATCGGGCGCTTTGCCCGCACCCTGCGCCCGGCCGCGATGCTCACCCTGACCCGCTTCCGCGAGCAGGAGCTGGCGCGCCAGGCGGAACAGGCCCTGGACGCAGTCCCGCTGTGGACGCTGCAGGACGACTGGCTGGACCAGGCGCAGGAGAGCGACGCCGCGCTGGCCAGTCACCGGCGCCAGCATCCCGGGGATGCCAACGACATTCTCACGGTGGTCTGGACCTCGGGCACTACTGGCACGCCCAAGGGTGTTCCCCGCTCCCACAACATGTGGCGGGCGATGGCCGACAACACCATGGCCGCGGGCGAATACCAGCCCGGCGAAGTTCTGCTGGCACCGTTCCCGCTGGTGAACATGGCGGCCCTGGGCGGCTTCCTGTTTCCCTCGGTACTCAGCGGCTCCACGCTGGTACTGCACCAGCCCATGGACCCACCCATGTTCCTGCGCCAGATCCAGCAGGAGCGGGTCAATTTCACCATCGCTCCGCCCGCCCTGCTCAACCGGCTGGCGCAGCAGCCCGAGCTGTGGGCGCGATGCGACTTCAGCAGCGTGCGCGCCTTCGGTTCCGGTTCCGTGCCCCTGTCGCCGGCGATGATAGAGGTGATCGAGGGCCAGTACGGCAAGCCCATCATCAACTTCTACGGTTCCAATGAAGGCATCAGTCTGTTTTCCACACCCGCCACCGCCCCCAGCCCCGAATACCGGGCACGCATGTTTCCCCGCTTCGGCGCGCCGGACATGCCCTGGCGGGGCAATGCCCACGAGTCCATCACCACCCGGGTCATCGACCCCGCCAGCGGCGAGGAGATTTTGCAGCCGGAGCTTCCGGGCGAGCTGTGCATCAGCGGACCGGCCGTGTTCGACGGCTACCTCGATGACGCCGACGAGGGCGTATTCACCCCCGACGGCCTGTTCCGCACCGGCGACCTGGTGGCAATCTGTGGCGACCCGCCCCACTACTACCGCATCGTCGGGCGCTGCAAGGACATCATCAACCGCGGTGGCATGAAGATCTCGCCGGCGGAGCTGGACATCCTGCTGGAAGGGTTTCCCGGCCTGGTTGAAGCGGCGGTCTGCGCCTATCCGGATCCTCAGCTGGAAGAAAAAATCTGCGCCTGCGTCGTGCCGGCCCAGGGTAGCGCGGCACCGGACCTCGCCGCGCTGTGCGACTGGCTGCAGAGCAAGGGCATTGCCAGGTTCAAGCTGCCGGAGCGGTTGGAAGTGTTTACCGCTCTACCGCGCAACCCGGTGGGCAAGGTGGTGCGCGGCGAACTGCAGCAACAGGTATCACAACGAGGGACATCCCCATGAACCAGGTCTACATACTGGGCGGCGCACAGACCGACTTCGCCCGCAACTGGGCCCGCGAAGGGCTGGAAATCTATGATATGTTCGCCCAGGCACTGGGCGCGGCGATCACCGACGCCGCCATCGAACCGGCCCAAATCGAGGTGGGTCACGTCGGCAATTTCGTGGCCGAGCTGTTTACCCGCCAGGGCCTGATCAACGGTTTCTTCGGCCAGCTGTATCCCGAGCTGGCGGCCATACCCACCTCCCGCCACGAGGCGGCCTGCGCCTCGGGCTCCATCGCCATGCTCAGTGCCATGCGCGACATCGAGGCCGGGCACTACGACATCGCCTGCGTGCTGGGGCTGGAATACATGCGCAATGTCGACGGCAGGACCGGTGCCGAATACCTCGGCGCGGCAGCCTGGCAGGGGCACGAGGCCACCGACTGCAGCTATCCCTGGCCCCACATGTTCGACCGCATCACGCGCGAGTACGAGCAGCGCCACGGTATCAACAGTGATCACCTGGCCCGGATCGCGGAGATCAACTTCGGCAACGCCAGGGCCAACCCCAATGCCCAGAGCCGCGACTGGCAGTTCCCCGCCGGCTGCTTCAGCCAGGACGATACCCTGAACCCGGTGATCGAGGGACGGGTGCGGAAAATGGACTGCGGCCAGATTACGGATGGCGCCGCCTGTGTCATCCTCGCCAGCGAACAGGCAGCCCGCGCCCACGCCGACAAGCACGGGCTGCAACTCTCCGATATCCCGCGGATCAAGGGCTGGGGCCACCGCTCGGCGCCGATCCTGCTGGAGCGGAAACTGCAACTCAGTGCCGGCCAGCCCCTGCTCTTCCCCCATGTCCAGACCATGATGCAGGACGCCCTGCGCCGGGGGGCTTCCGCGATATCACTGAGCTGGATGGACTGGAGACCCACGACTGCTTCTCGGTCACCGAATACATGGCGATTGACCACAGCGGCCTGACCGCGCCGGGCGAGAGCTGGAAAGCGGTGGAGGAAGGCCGCATCACCCGTGACGGCGACTTTCCCATCAACCCCAGCGGCGGACTGATCGGGCTGGGCCACCCGGTGGGCGCCACCGGGGTGCGCATGGCGCTCGACTGCGCGCGCCAGGTCAGCGGCCGCGCCGGCGGCTATCAATTGCCCCGGGCCGAGAACATGGCGACCTTCAACCTCGGTGGCAGCGCCACCACCTGTGTCAGCCTGATCGTGGGGGTCGGCAGATGAAGACGGCCTATATCTATGACGCCCTGCGCAGCCCCCGCGGGCGCGCCAAAGAGGGCGCCAGCCTCAATTCCCTGACCCCGCAGGAACTGCTGAAACAACTGTATGCGGCACTTGCCGCGCGCAATCCCCTGAACCCGGTCCAGGTGGACGACGTCATTCTGGGCTGCGTCACCCAGCAGGGCGAGCAGGCTGGCAACATCGCCAAAAGTTCCACCCTGTACGCGGGCTGGCCCACCTCGGTACCCGGCCTTACCGTCAACCGCTACTGCTCTTCCGGCATCGACGCCATGGCGCTGGCGGCACTGAAAATCAATGCCGGGGTGGCGGCCACCACGGTCGCCGGGGGGTGGAGATGATGTCGCGGGTGCCGATGCTGGCGGATCAGGCGCGGGTATTCATGGATCCACAATTCGCCGCCCGCTGCCAGATGCTGATGATGGGCAACGGCGCCGACCTGATTGCAAGCCTGCACGGCGTGACCCGGGAGGAGGCCGATGCGGTGGCCCTGGCCAGCCAGCAGCGCGCCGCCCGCGCCCGCGAGCAGGGCTGGTTCAGTTCCATTGTCCCCATCGTGCGCGAAGACGGCACGCAGATCAGCGAGGACGAGTGCATCCGGGCCGGTATGACCGCGGCCCAACTGGCACAGCTGGCGCCCGCCTTCGCCAGGTCCGGCGCCGCCGGGGTGGATGCCTTCCAGCTAGTGGGTTACCCGCGGCTGGATCGTATCGACCACATCCACACCGCCGGCAATTCGCCGGCGATGGCGGACGCCGCCGCGCTGGTACTGATCGCCGACGAGGCCTTCGGCAGCCGCAGCGGAGCCCGGCCCCGGGCCCGGATCGCGGCCTTCGCCACGGTCAGCGCCGATCCGCTGCAGGTGCTCAGCGGTTGCATAGAGGCCACCCGCAAACTGCTGGCGGACCAGGGACTCGGCGCCGCGGACATCGACCTGTTCGAGGTGCACGAGGCCTTCGCGGCGATCAGCGTCGTTTGCATGCGCGAGCTGGACATCCCCGAGGACAAGCTCAACGTCAACGGCGGCGTGATTGCGCTGGGGCATCCGATGGGGGCCACCGGCGCCATCATGGCCGGCACCCTGCTCGACGAGATGGAACGGCGCGACCTGCAGTGGGGCCTTGTCGCCGCCGCCGGCGCGGCCGGCACCGGCAGCGCGCTGTTGCTGGAGCGCTGCACCTGAAAAACAGGGCGGGCCTCAGCTGCCGATCTTGCCGCCGTCTTCGCGCGTGATCACCAGGGTAGCCGAGCGCGGCACAGCACCACCGCCCTCGGGCCAGTGGCTGTCGAGCTGACCGCGGGCGAAATCCGCCGCCGAGGTGGTGGCGCCGGGATGCTGGACATTGATGAACATCGCGCGCTGGTCGGGTGTGGTGACGCAGCCGGTGATTTCGGCGCCCACCGGCCCGGTGAAAAAGCGCCGCAGCTCTCCGGTGTCCGGATCCGCGGCCAGCATCGCGTTGTTGCCCATGGGCCGGTAAGGGTCCTTGTTCTGGTCCCGGTCCGAGATATCGGTCTGGATCCACAGGCGGCGGTCGGCATCGAACCAGAGCCCGTCGGGCATGGCCAGCAGGTTGTCTTCATCGAGGGCATTGCCCTGCAGGTCGCGACTGTTGTCTGTGTCTCCGGCCAGCAGAAACAGTTCCCAGTCGAAGGTCAGCGCCGTGTGGTCATCGTCCGCCTCGCGCCAGCGCACGATCTGGCCGAAGTGGTTGGCCGGCCGCGGATTGACCGCGTCCACCTGTTCCTCCCGGCGCCGCTTGTTGTTGGTCAGGGTGAAATACACCGCCCCGGTGCCGGGGTCCACCGCGCCCCACTCGGGCCGGTCCAGCGGCGTCGCGCCGGCCACGTCGGCCGCGCCGCGGGCGTTGAGCAGTACATCCGCCAGAGTGGCGAAGCCCGACTGCGCGCCCAGGCCGTTCTGGCCGGGCACCAGCGCCAGCCATTCACCGCTGCCATCGTCGGCAAAGCGGGCCGCGTACAGGGTACCCTCGTCCAGCAGCGAACCGTCGGCGGTGGCACGGTGCCAGGGCCGCGCGGAGACAAATTTGTAAATGTATTCAAAGGCCGAATCGTCGCCCGAGTAGAGCACCAGAGGCCGCCCCTCCTCCACCGGGGCAAACACCACGCCCTCGTGGGAGAAGCGGCCGAGGTGGGTGCGCTTTACCGGGGTGCTGTCGGGGTCAAAGGGGTCCACCTCCACCACCCAGCCAAAGGCATGGGGTTCATTGCGGTAATCCTGCAGCGCGCTCGCCGCACGAGGGGTGGCGTCGAAGCGGGCACAGGCCTCGTCCCGCTTACCCGCTTCCGCGGCGGCGAGGTGCCAGCGCCAGGCACTCTGCGGGCCGACGCTGTAGCGGCTCTGGCTGGCGGGGGCGCCATCGCCCTCGCGCACAAAGTAGAAATGCCAGTTCTCCTCGCAGGTCAGGTAGGTGCCCCAGGGGGTGACCCCGTGAGAGCAGTTGTTCAGCGTGCCGCGGGTCATCAGTCCCTCGGGGCTGTAGGGGGTTTCCAAGCGCGGGTCCCCGCGCAGCGGGCCCCGGAACTCCATCGGCGTCAGCGCGGTGATACGGCGGTTGCGCGCGTCCCGTACCGCGCCCCACTGGCCGTCAGCCCCGCGCTGGATACGAACGACACTGACGCCGTGGGCATTCATCTCCTTGTAGACCTGCTCCGGGTCGCGGCTGCCATCGGCCCGCAGTGGCACGTCGAAGGCCCCCAGGGGCAGACCCGCCGCAGCCGCGTGCATCAGGCGCGGCTCGGCATACTCGTGATTGAGCACCAGCAGCCCGTCACCGGAACCCTGCAGCGGGAAAAAATGCATGCCATCGTGGTGCATGCCCATCTGCAGGGCCTGCTGCGCGGCGTTATTGTCGGGGGCAAAGGCCGGATAGTCGCCAGTGATGGGCTCGCCCCAGGGCAGCAGCACCTGCAGCCGGTAGCCGGAGGGCACCACCGCGGTATCCGCCCGGCTCACCGGCACCGGAGCAAAGCCCAGCAGCCCTGGCCCCGCGCTGGGGTCCCGCGCCAACGCGAGCCGCGGCAGCGGAGCGCCAAACAGGCTTGCCACCGCCAGCGCCAGGCCACCGCGCAGCAGATCGCGCCGGCCATAGCGCGCGCTGGCAACCCGCTGCAGATCCGGTTGGCCCAGCGGGCTGTGGCGGGGCTCTTCGCTGGCGACAAAGGCGGCATCGGCATAGCCGGGCAGGGGGCGATCAGACATGATGACTCCTGGACAAACTGCAGCAATCCGGCCACGACCGCGACCGGAGGCGAGGCCGCAGTGTAGAGCGAAAATATGACAACGGTGTTTAGGCACCGCACTTTACCGGTATTGAGACGGCTTGGGCAGCTTCGATTGCCTGCGCGCGGCTCCCGCTTCCTGCTACACTTGCCGGCCACAGGCAACTTCCCGGCAAATACATCCGTGACCGCACTCAATCCCCACCAGCGCGAGGCCGTGCGCTATATCGACGGCCCCTGCTGGTGCTGGCGGGCGCCGGCAGCGGCAAGACCAGCGTCATTACCCGCAAGATCGCCTATCTGGTGGAACAGTGCGGTATCCAGCCACGGCGCATCGCCGCGGTGACGTTTACCAACAAGGCCGCCCGGGAGATGAAGGAGCGGGTCGGCAAGCTGCTGGGGCGCGACAAGGCCGAGGGGCTGACCGTCAGCACCTTCCACCAGCTGGGCCTGAAGATCATCCGCGAAGAGCGCAAGACCCTGGGCATCAAGGCCGGCTTTTCCATTTTCGACGGCGAGGACAGCCGCAAGCTGCTGCATGACCTGCTGGTGCAGGAGCACGGCGCCGAGGGCGACCAGGCCGGGCCGATCCAGCAGCGCATCTCCAACTGGAAGAATGACCGCGTGCTGCCCGAACAGGCGCTGGCCACCGCCACCAGTCCCGCCGACATACTGTGCGCCCAGGCCTACAAGCGCTACTGGCAGGCGCTGAAAGCCTTCAATGCGCTGGACTTCGACGATCTGATCCTGCGGCCCACGGTGCTGTTTGAACACCATCCGGAAATTCTGGAAAAGTGGCAGACGCAACTGCACTACCTGCTGGTGGACGAGTACCAGGACACCAATGCCAGCCAGTACCTGCTGGTGCGTCAGCTGGTGGGCCTGCGCGGCGGCCTCACCGTGGTGGGCGACGACGACCAGTCGATCTACGCCTGGCGCGGGGCGCGGCCGGAAAACCTGGCCCTGCTGCAACAGGACTTCCCCGGCATCCGGGTGATCAAGCTGGAGCAGAACTACCGCTCCACCGGACGCATCCTCAAGGCCGCCAATACCCTGATCGCCAACAACGAGCATGTGTTCGAGAAGCAGCTGTGGAGTGAGCTGGGGCCCGGCGACCCGCTGCGGGTGATTCGCTGTGGCGACGAGCAGCAGGAAGTGGATCAGGTGGTGGCGGAGATCATCGACCACAAGCTGCGCCGCCGCACCCGCTTCGGTGACTACGCCGTGCTGTACCGGGGCAATCACCAGGCGCGGCTGCTGGAGCTGGCACTGCAGCAACAGCAGGTGCCCTACCATCTGAGCGGCGGCACCTCCTTCTTCGCCCGCAATGAAATCAAGGATGTGATGGCCTACCTGCGTCTGCTGGTCAACGAGGCCGACGACAATGCCTTCCTGCGCATTGCCAACGTACCGCGCCGCAAGCTGGGTCCCTCCACGCTGGAGGCGCTGGGCGCCTACGCCACCAGCCGCCACTGTGGCCTCAGCCAGGCCTGCGGGCATGTCGGCGGCGAGCATATCCCGGAGGCGGGGCTGCGCCGCCTGCGCGAGTTCCACCAGTGGTTGTCCGGACTGCGCCGGCAGAGCGCTTCTGCCACCGATGTCAGCGCCATCCGCCAGTTGCTGCGGGATATCGACTACGCGGACTGGCTCATGCAGATCAGCTCCAGCGAGGATGTCGCGGAGCGGCGCATGGGCAATGTCAATTTCCTGGTGGACAGCCTAGAGCGGGTGATGCGGGACGAATCCCTGGGACTGGAGGAAGCGGTCAGCCGGCTGCTGCTGCGGGACCTGTTGGAACAGCAGGAGGAGGAAGATGCCAGCCCGGACAACGTGCAATTGATGACCCTGCACGCCTCCAAGGGACTGGAGTTCCCCCATGTCTACATACTCGGCATGGAAGAGAACCTGCTGCCCCACCGGGCCAGCATCGAGGAGGACAATATTGCCGAGGAGCGGCGCCTCGCCTACGTGGGCATCACCCGCGCCCGCCAGTCACTGACGATGACCCTGGCCCTGAAGCGGCGCCAGTACGGCGAGACCGTCAGCTGCGATCCCAGCCGTTTCATCGCCGAACTGCCCCAGGACGACCTGCAGTGGCAGGGCGGCGACGAGCAGACCGCCGAGGCCAATGAACAGCGCGCCAGCGAGACGCTCAGCAGCCTGAAATCCCTGTTTGCCTGATCAGGCTGCGGCCGCAGAGCCTGAACGGATCACGGAGCTTATTCCCGATCGCCGTCGAGCTCTTCTATGGTGGCCAGCGATGGCCCCGCTGCTGCTGCAGGCGGCCCGCGGCCTGTTCAGCCGCGCGCATGGCTCTGAGGATATTGCCCCGCGACAGGGCGATCAGTTGCTCGTCACTCCAGCCGCGCCGCACCAGTTCGGCAAACAGCACGGGAAAATCGTCGGCGTCGGTCAGCCCTTCCACCATCCACTCGGAAGCGCCAAAGAAGTCGCTGCCGATGCCCACGTGATCGTGACCCGCCACCCTGGCGATGTGTTCGATGTGGTCCGCCACGTCGCTGACTGTGGCAGGCGGAAGCGGATGCTCCTCGATATAGGCCTCGTACAGCCCATCGTACTCGGGTTCGCCCCATTGCACGTCGCCACGGAAGCGGGTGAAGCCGGCGTCCCATTCTGCATAGCCCGGGGTATTGAACAGGGCGATGAATGAGGCCATGACCACCCCCCCGTTGTCAGGCAGCCGCTGCAGGACAGCATCGGGCACATTGCGCATATGGGGCGTCAGTTCGTGCGCGCTGGAGTGCGAATAGATCACCGGTGCTTCGGAGACATCCAGCACGTCCTGCATGACCTTGGGCGTGACATGGGACAGATCCACCAGCATACCCAGCCGGTTCATCTCGCGCACCACTTCCCGGCCAAAGTCAGTCAGGCCATTGTGCTCACTCTGGCCCGCGGCGTCGGCCCAGTCGTTGCTCTGTGAATGGGTCAGCGTCATGTAGCGTACGCCCAGAGCGTAGAACATGCGCAGGGCGCCCAGTGAGTTCTCGATGGCATGGCCGCCCTCCATGCCCAGCAGGGACGCAATCTTGCCCTGCTCCCGCGCCTGCTCGATATCTGCCACGCTGGTGGAAAAATGAAAGACCTCCGGATATTTTGCCAGCACGCGGCGCGCGATATCGATCTGCTCGAGCTGAATCCGGGCAAACCCCTGCTCCCGGGCTTCCTGCGTGCCGGGAATGTAGACGGACCAGAACTGCCCACCTACGCCCCCATCCCGCAACTTCGGAATATTGGTGTCGCCCGGCACCTCGCCTTTCAGGTCCCAGGATTCCACGTCGCGGCCGTGCTCCCGGATAACATAGGGGAGATCGTTGTGGCCGTCGATCAGCGGGTGTTCTGCCAGCAGCTCACGGGCGTGGCGCAGGGCGTCATCGGCGTGTGCAGGCCCCGCAAGGGCGAGCACAGCAAGGGTCAGCAAAGCAATTAGCGTGTGTTTCATGGCTCGTCTCCGTTGGTCTTGTTCGTCCCTGTCTGATCAGGCCACCCTGTGCCGGACAAGGCGACAACTACTGGCTCTGCTCCACCATGAAGTCCACGGCGGCCATTACTTCCTCATCCGAACAGTTCGCACATCCACCCTTGGCCATCATGGTGGTCCCCGGAACCCCCTTGATACCACTTTCATGCAGGGCGTCCACCCCCGCGCAATGCGATCGGCCCAGGCCTCGACATCGCCCAGAATGGGCGCGTCACCGGCGCCGGTGGCGTGGCAGGCAAGACAGGCCGTATTGTAGACTTCCTCGCCGCTGCGGGCCTCGCCCCCGCCAGCAGTGGCCTCCGCCGGGCCGCCACAGTCGCTGTCGCCCTGCAGGCAGACCTCACCCACAGGCTTGATGCGGGCCTCGATTTCAGCGCGCTGCTTCTCGGTCAGATCCACGGCGCTGGCCGCCACCGCCACGCACAGTGCCATCGCAGTCACTACAATTCGGCTAATCACAACAGTGTCCTCTCCAATCTGGCCGCGCATTATAGCCAGTTATGCCTCGCGGTAAAACTCATCCCGGTTGCACCGGTGGCGGCGCTGGCCGCAGGGCGTGTTTTACCCGTATCATTGGAGGCATCCCAGCCATGGAGCAGCGCGATGAAACTGTATACCTACGACCCCGCCCCCAACCCCCGCCGTTTGCAGTTGTTCCTGGATTACAAAGGTATCGAGGTCGACACCGTCCAGATCGACATGCTGAAGCAGCAGCAGTTCGAGGAAACGTTCCGCAAAATCAACCCGATGTGTACCGTGCCCGCGCTGGTGCTGGACGACGGCACGGTACTGACAGAGGTGATTGGCGCCTGTGTCTACCTGGACGAGGTATTTCCGGAGCGACCACTGATGGGTTCCACCCCACTGGAGAAGGCGCAGGTCATCAGCTGGAACCACCGCCTGTACAACAGCCTGTTCCACGCCATCGCCGAGGTGTTCCGCAACGGCAATCCGGCCTTTGCCAACCGGGCGCTGCCCGGTCCGATGGAGATCGCCCAGATTCCGCAACTGGTGGAGCGCGGCAAGCAGCGCATGGAAGGCGCCTGGCGGATGATGGACCGGGCGCTGGCGCGGCAGCCCTTCCTGGCCGGAGAGCACTTCACCTTCGCCGATATTGACCTGCTGGTCTGCATCGACTTCGCCCGCTGGATCAAGGAATCAGTACCCGAGGAATGCAGCCACATACAGGCCTGGCTGCCACGGGCCAGGGCGGCGGTAGAACAATAGCCGCTACTTGCGGCCGGATTTGAGCGCGACGGGTAGCGCCGGATCAGGTTATAAAGAGTGCATGAGTATGCGCCTGTGCTGCCGCGGGATGCTGCCAGCCGCGTTGCTGTGCCTGACAACACTGCTGGCGGGCTGCGCTGATCGCAACGCCGACGCCGAGCTGCAGCGCTATCTGCAGCGCTTGGCGCGGCCATTGCAAGCGGCGGTGCCGGAAGTCAGCGCGCAGGCCGTGCCGCGGATGCCCGCTGCCAGCGCGCTGCGACTGGAAATCACCGCCGGCAAGCTCGGGGCACTGGATTTCCTGGCGCTCACCGGCTGCGAGGTACAGGTTACCATCGGCAAGCGAAACAGTAGCCTCGGGCTGATGGCCAGCCCCTCCCAGCGCCTGCTGCTGGACCTGGAATACCTGCGTCTGGCACCGGCCTGCATCGCCACCCTGCGGGAACAGCAGCGGCAGGCACTGGCGGACACCCTGGCGCAGGTCCACGAGCTCAAGCAGCGGCAGTTACCGGCGCTGATCTTCAACGCCACCCTGGCGGGGCCCGAGTATCGCCAGCTGTGGCAGCCACCCCAGGTACTGGGCGACTATCCCGCGCGCACCGGCAGCGCGGTACTGTCCGCACTGGCCGCGATCGATGACAGCGCCCGGCGCTGGCTGGCGGGCGACTACCGGGCCGACAATCTCCAGTTCGAACTGCAACTGAGCGAAGTGGCCAGGGGCGACGGCGGCGCCCTGCTAAAGGCGCTGGCGCTGCAGGCAGCCTGGCTGCGGGCGGCCGACACTCTGCTGACACAGCGCATGCAGCAGGGACCGTTGTGCAGCGAGCGGATACGTCCGGCAGCGGCGGACATCCTGCCCAACGTGATCACCCGGTATTTCATAGGCGAAGTGCAGCCCCGCTCCGCTGCCCTGGGGCGGCGCCAGCACGAGCTGCTGCCGCTGCTGCGCTCGCTGGAGCGGCGCCTGGACGGTGTCCTGCCGGCGGCTTTCCGGGACTGGCAGTTGCAGCGTGAACAGCTGCTGCGGGCCTGGACAGCGGCCCCGCGTGAGCACGTGGCCCAACTGCAGGCCCTGCTGGAGCCCTGTGCAGCAAATCCGGGCATTATTGCCGCCACAGGAACCTCCACGGTCCCCAGTCTGTCAAAATAGACAAGTACGCCTCTCAGGTCACCAGGAGAACCCCATGCCAAGCCCGACAAAACGCATTCTGCCCCTGCTGGGCATCGCTGTAGCAACACTGCTGCTGGGCGCCTGTGCCAGCGGTCCTCCAAGGCCGGATGTCGACTACAAGCCGGATTACGACTTCAGCCAGGTCCGCAGCGTTGCGTTCTATGAGGATTCCGGCACCGTGGAGGGCGACAATCCGTTGCAGCTGAGCGACATGCAGAAGGAACGCATCGACACCGGCATTCGCACGGCCTTGCAAAACAAGGGCCTGACCGTGGTGGATGACCCATCCCAGGCGGACATGCTGGTAAGTTGGCACCTGCTCACCCAGTTCAAGACCGATGTCCGCAGCTACGACAGGCCGGGATTCGTCGGCCTCTATCGCGGCTATAACCGCTACAGCCTGTACGACTGCTGGAGCTGTATCGGGCCGCGCCAGGACATCGTATCGAGCAACTACACCGAGGGCACATTCATTGTCGACATGATCGACCCCGAACTGGAACGCTCGGTCTGGCGCGGGGTGACCCATTCCCGCCTCTCCGGCGAGCAGGTGCGGGACCAGGCCGAGTACAACGAAGCGGCTGCCGCAATCTTCTCCGCCTTTCCGCCGGCCCCGGAAGACCCCGGCTCCTGAGAGCATTGGCCACGTTTGGCCGAATATGACCCGCGGCCTAGCCGGTTTCGATACCCCGCCCGCCCCGCCAGGCCTTAGCATACTGTGCCCAACCGAGCACAGGATTTCGCCATGTTTTCGCTGCAAGCCAAAGTCGCCTTCATCACCGGCGGCACCGCCGGCATTGGCCTGGCCACCGCCAAACGGCTGCGCGCCGCCGGCGCCGAGGTCATTATTGTGGGCCGCCGGGAAGCGGGCCGGACACTCGCCGCGGAGCTGGGCGCCACCTTCCTGCAAGCCGACCTCACCCGGGAAGAGGAGTTGGTTGCGGCCCTGGCGCAGGCGCGCGAGCGCTTTGGCGGCATGGATATCCTGTTCAACAACGCCGGCGTTGAAAACACCGGCCCCACCATTGAGGAAGCCGGGCCGGAACAGCTGCAAACCCTGTTCGACGCCGACCTGAAAGCCCCCTACGCCGTGCTGCACCACGGCGCCGCGCTGGTGCGCGACGGCGGCAGCATCATCAACACCGCCTCGGTGGCGGGCATGATGCAGATGCCGGGCTATGCCCAGTATTCAGCGGTGAAGGCCGCGCTGATTTCCCTGACCAGGACCGCCGCGCTGGAACTGGCGCCACGGGGTATCCGGGTCAACGCCATCTGCCCGGGCAGCGTCTGGTCGGAGATGCTGCCCCGGAGCATCCGGAGGTGGAAATCGTCAAGCTGCTGTGTCCGCAGCAGCGCATCTGCGAGCCGGAGGAAGTCGCCGCGCTGGTCCACTTCCTGGCCGCGGACGACTGCCGCTATATCAGTGGCGCAGCCATTCCCATTGACGGCGGCCTCGCGGCGGGGCTGGGCTACCCGCTGCTGACGAAGCTGATGAGCTGAGGGCCCCGCAGGTCGGCGCGCACTGGTGGCAACCGGGGTCAACCGCCGTTGTCCAGCCGCTCCGCCACGGCCTCCAGGCCGCCAAACACCGCCATATACGTGTCCACCGACGCCGCCACCGGCTGCGAGCTCAACACCACCATGACCAACTCGCGGTCCCGGTCCATATAGATCACCTGGCCATGGATGCCCAGCGACAGCATGACCCCGCCCTCGGTATCCTTCACCCACATCTGGTTGCGGTAGTGCCACCCCGGCAGTGCCGGGCCGTACATCCCATCGGCAAAGCACTGCTTCGAGCTGGCATCGCCGCGCAGGGTGTCGTCGATCCAGCTGGCGGGGACGATACACTCCCCGCGCAGGCTGCCGCCGCTGTTCAGCATGCGGCCGAAATTGAGCAGGTCCCTGGCACAGGCGCTCATGCCCGCCCCGACATAGGGAAAACCGGAGCGGTCCACCACGATGCTGGCGTCGTGGCGCATGCCCAGCCGGCCCCACAGCTCCGCCGCCAGCAGTGCCGACAGGGGCTGGCCCATGGCCCGTTCCAGCGCCATGCCCAGGACATTGGTGGCCACACTGGTGTAGTAAAACATCGAGCCATCCTCCCTGGCCTTGCCCCGCAGCGAACGGGCGTAGTCCAGCAGCGTGGCCGGGGTGCTGGCGGTCACCAGGGCCGGGTGCCAGCCCACCACGGCAGCTTCCCGCCAAAAATCCGTCTGCGGGTCGTTGTACTCTTCCTCGTAGCGCACTCCCGCCGACATATCGAGCAAATGACGCAGGGTGGTGCCCGCCCAGGCGGGAGTGCCCAGCTCCGGCACGTAGTCCGCCACCAGGCGATCCGGGTCCAGCTGGCCCCGCTCCACTGCGATTCCGGTCAACATGCCAACAAAGGTCTTGGTCACGGAATTCACCAAGTGGTGGGAATTGGCCCGCATGCCATTGAAATAGTGTTCCGCCAGCAGCTCATCGCCTTGCAGCACCAGGAAGGCATCGCAGCAGGTGTCGTCCAGCAGCTCCGCCACCGACCTGAGTGCCCCGGAGGTGCAGTGATACTCCCAATCCAGGATGTCCCGGGGCCGGGCCGCGGGCTCCGGACCCAATGCCGGCCCCCGGGGCAGCCGGCAGCTGGGAAACAGCTCCTGCATGATCTGAAAACTGCGGCGATTGTGCGGGGCCTGGCCCCAGTTGCTGGTGGTCGGTTGCGGGCTGTGATTCATCGGTGCGGATCTCCTTGCGATATTGACTGACTGGTATATATATACCATTATATGGGTCACAAATACCACAGCCGTACAAAGGCGCACTTCACAGCAATAACAGGAGCAACCAGAAATGAGAAAAGCACTGTTGGGGAAAGCGGTACTGGCAACATTGATTCCGGCAATCCACGCCCAGGCCTGGGGGGCAGGCCTGGTCATCGAGGAGGTGGTGGTCACCGCACAGAAGCGCCTGGAGAGCATCCAGGACATTCCCGTGGCCGCCAGCGCCTTCACCGCGGCGGGACTCCGCGAACGCGGGCTCGCGGACCCCCAGGATCTGAGCAGAGCCACCCCCAACCTGGACATCTTTTCCGCCTTCGGCGAGACCGCTCCCAAAGTGACGATTCGCGGCATCGGCTCGTCCAGTTTCAACCAGAACACCGAGAGCACCGCGGTTATTTACCTGGACGAGTTCCCGCTCAATCCCACCCCGGCCAAGCTGCCCCAGTTCTTCGACCTGGAGCGGGTGGAGATACTGCGCGGCCCCCAGGGCACCCTCTACGGCAAGAACACCACCGGCGGCGCCATCAACCTGATTACCCGCCGCCCCAGCGGCGCAACCGGTGGCCACCTCACGCTGACCGCGGGCAAATACGGCCAGCTGGATGCCGAGGGAGCCTTCGAGACCGCGCTGGCGGGTGACTGGTCGCTGCGGGTAGCCGGCCGCTCCCAGCACCGCGACGGCTATGGCACCAACCTGGCCAACGGCGAGGACATTTACGACAAGGAGGCGCTGGCCGCCCGCGTCGGCCTGCTCTACGAGGGTGCGCAGCTGACCAGCTACCTGAAGGCCTGGGTCCACAAGTCGGGTGCCGACGGCTACTACATTAAAACCCGGCAGACTGACTTTGCCGGCAACCCCGCCCCCGCCAACCCCATCACCGGCGCGGTGACAGTGGCACCTGATGACCCCTACCGCGGCGCCTGGAACGAGGCCCACAACGAGGTGGAGAACCGGGGCCTCAACGCCAATATCGACTACGACCTCGGGGCCCATACGCTGAGCCTGGTGACAGGCTACCTGGAATCCGACAACCACAACGACACCGACTGCGACGGCACCGACAGCGAGCTGTGCCGCATCGACTATGTGCTGGAGGCCGAGGAATTTTCGGCTGAGCTGCGCCTCGCGTCCAACCTCGATGGGCCCTTCAACTACATCGCCGGCCTGAGTTACTTCCGCGAGCAATTGGACATCGACAACTTCTACAACCTGATCTTCGGGACCGCCCAGTTCACCCAGGCGGGAGAACAAACCGCCACCGCAGCCGCGATCTTCGCCGACGGCAGCTACCAGCTCAGCGACCGCCTGGAATTGCTGGGCGGCATCCGCTGGACCCGGGACGAGAAGGAGATCCGCTTCGCGGGTCACACCGTGGCGGCAAGCCCCTTCCTGATAGACGACAGCGAGACCTGGACCGAGCCCGGCTACCGCGCCGGCCTGAGCTGGTCGGCAGCGGAAGACGCTACGCTCTACGCCACCTACAGCCACGGCTACCGTTCCGGCGCCTACGACACCGGCCTGATCAGTGACCCGACAGCCCAGGGCGTCGCCACCGACCCCGAATTCGTGGACAACTATGAACTCGGACTGAAGAGCTTCTGGCTGGACCGGCGCCTGCAGCTGAATGCGGCCCTGTTCTACATGGAGTTCACGGATCAGCAGCTGCTGGTCGTGCGCCCCGGTTCGCTGTGCTGCTCCCAGGACAACGCCGGCGAATCCGAGATACGCGGCCTTGAGCTGGAGGGCCAGTGGCTGGCCACGCAGGCGCTGACCATAGGCTACGCCGCCACCTGGCTGGATGCCGAATACACGCAGTGGGACAAGGACGGCCGCGACCTCGCCGGCCAGGCGCTGCCCAATGCACCCGAATACCAGCTCAGCTTGAGCCCCGAGTACGCGGTGCCGGCCTGGGAGGGCGAGGTGTTCGTCGCGGTGGATTACAGTTACGTGGGTGAGACCCGCGTCGGCAACGATTTCGATCGCCTGGAGCGCGACATCCAGGGCTCCCACAGCCTGGTGGACGCCCGCCTGGGCTACCGTGGAGAGACCTACGACCTGCTACTGTGGGGCAAGAACCTGGGCGACAAGGCGATATTGCGCGACTACCTCGACCTGAGTTCCTTCGGCTTCGTACAGACCCTGTACGGCGAGCCCAGATCCTATGGCATCACGCTCAACTATCGGTTTTAATGGCGGCGATGACACACACGGCCGGCATGCGCCGCCACCCGTCCATTGCGAGCCGCCATGACAGCACCCGCCCCCACCCAGGCCAGCGAAAAGGACTGGCGCCACTCACCCCGGGCCCAGGCCATACTCGATGCCGCCATCGAGCTGATCCGGGAACAGGGCTACGCCGCGCTGACCATCAAGAAGGTGGCCGACTCCGCCGGGGTCGGGGTGGGCAACCTGATGCACTACTTCCCCACCAAGCGCATCCTGATGTGTTCGGTCATCGACAAGCTCTCCGTCGACTACACCGAGCTGTGGGACAGAAAGGGCTTCCACACCTTCGCCGCCACCGCCCGCGACCAGCTGGACCACTACCTGCAGTTCTACTTCGCCATCCTCACCAACCGCGGCCTCAACCTGCTGGCCTGGGACATCTGGGCCATGTCCGGCCGCAACGAGGACATGCTGCTGGCCCGGCGCCAGTTCGAGGAGCATATCAACGCCAAACTGGCTCGGCTGTTGCAGGCCGTCAATCCGCAGCTGACCCGGGAGCGGGCCGAGGAACTGGCGCTGATGATTCACGCAATGATGAACGGGCTGTCGCTGTACATGGGCAAGGACAAACCGATGAGCCGGGCCGCCCGCGCCTCGCGCAAGCGCATCAAGGAGGACATCCTCTACCTGATCGAGCGGGATTGAGGCGACCCCTGGAACTGGCATTTGCCGTGCCGGGTCGACAATAGGCAGCTGGGCTATTGAGCCCCGGGCGCGGCTTTGCTATAGTCCGCCGTCCTGAATTGGGGCTTGGCTGGCAACAGACCCGCTGCTCAAAACACCCCCAATCACGTTTTCCGCCCGTAGCTCAGCTGGATAGAGCGCTGCCCTCCGGAGGCAGAGGTCGCAGATTCGAATTCTGCCGGGCGGGCCATATAAATCAACAAATTATTGGGTCAGCTGCTCACACCTAGCAGCCTGTCGGACTTACGCCCGACAGACGTCGTTTGAAGTTGTAGTAATTACGCAGGTTAGCCTTTCGGCTCGCGGTGGCTCTCAAGGAGGTCACATTGACCTCTACAGCGCCACCAGGCGCTCCCTGCAGGGCGCAGAAATGGTGGAAGACCCTCATACCGCCAGGCTCAACACATTCATCCGCTTTACGTTCCACGCCAGGTTGGTCAATGTCCACTCGCCCGCGACATCGTCCACTCCTCGGCGCGAGAACTGCTGCAAGCCCAAGACGTGCTTGATAATGCCAAACACGGGTTCCACCGTTTTCGCGCGCCAGCAGCAGAACCTGAACAAACAGGTTCTCAAACTGGGGCAAAAAGCGGCGCCGGAACGCGGCTATGGTGTCGTGATCCGGAGGCGTGTTGGCAGCCAGGTAGCGGAAGGCAATCGAGTCATGGGTGGCGCGTTCAATCTTGCGGCTGGAGAACACCCCGGTGGCGTAACCGTAAATCAGCAGACTTAGCAAAACAGCGGGGTGATGGGCCTGCGAACCGCGTCCTGCGTATTGCCTCGTCAGGTCAGACAGGTCGAGCTGATCAACGACCTCGACCACAAAGCGCGCCAGGTGATCTTCGGGTATCCAATCCTGCATGGAAGGCGGAAACAGATAGTCAGTCTCCCGATCCGCGGACCTCGACCGGCCATGCTGTCAGTTTTTTTTACATCCACCTCCCGCGGCAACCGGCATGCTGTGCCATCCGATTGATTTCAAACAGAAACTATGAAGTGGCACCGATTTTGCTGAACCCCAGCGGTGCCCAGCAGGTAGGTCTATAGCTCATCAACTCTAACCCAACAGCATGACCAGCAGGAGTGTATGCATGAAGAGTAAATTTCGCCCCAGGATGATCGGAGTGATTGGTCTAGTCGCTTTCTCAGCGGCCGTTAGCGCAGCTCCTATCTTGCAGCCTACGGGCGCCACCAGTAGCGTTGGCTTCTACAACTCCTCGATCCACTGGTCTCCTCAGAACACAATCAATCAATCCGGCCTGGCAGACACATACACGTCGCTGGTCACGGACTTTGACGAGTTCGTACCTAACACGCTGACTCTCGGCGGATCGAACAGTTTTAACGCTTGGTTCGCACCGCAGGGGGTTACTACAGGCACAATAACATTTGACCTTGGTGGAACTTTCACAATTGATGGCTTTGGATTGTGGACCGACTACCAAACCGTCGGACAGGGAGTTAATGACTTCACGCTTTTCGCTGCTCTCGACGACAGCTTCACTTCCTCGACGAGCCTTGGCTCATTCAACGCGGCCGAAGGGACGGGTGAAAGCGAGAACTTTGGACAAATCTTTTCCTACAGCCCAACGGAAGCCGCCTTCGTGAGTATGGTGATCACTTCGAATCATGGTTCGGATTTTACGGTCGGGTTCTCCGAGGCCGCGTTTCGCGTCGCGGGCCCCACCCTCCGCTCTCAACTGTTCCCCTGCCCGCTTCGCTATGGCTGCTGATCGCAGGATTTGGCGTCCTGGCTCTGACCCGTCGGCGAATCTGAAGCGGATGGTGAGACCGTGTACAGGCCGAGCCTCGTATTACTTGTATGACGCCCAGTTGGGCAGGAGCGGGTAGGGCATGAAGATCTGAATGTTGCGCACTCGTCATGCGCGCCAGGACCTCACGCAGGTAAGCTTGCGGGCCCACCGTTGACCCCCTCGACTTGGTCGGGGTCAGCACATTGGAATCGCGCTGGCCACTGCGCAGGAGACCCGCGAACAGCCAGTTGTCCCACGCTCCCCACTAGCCGCCGCCGTCCCGCTATCGGCCGCGGCTGGCCGAGAGAAGTTCGCCACCCGGCCCGGAGGCGCTCACAGCTCCGGGTCAGGGCGGCCAATGACGGCCAACGCTCGGAACCCGGTCTCACATAGTCACGTAATAGTGTGCCCACAAACATTACACTTTTATCGCGGAGCCCCGAAAGCGCGGTTGAGATCGACGTAAAGTGTAATGTTTCGATTCTAGCCCCAACCCAGTGTTAATGCGGGTTTCAGCGGTTTCACACAAATTAGGGTCGACTGAGCTCTACAGATATCGGCTGGATTCCACCCATATTTTTTTTGGACTCCGGAAGCAGTCGCAGATTCGAATTCTGCCGGGCGAGCCATTAAATCAGTATGCTACGGAAATATAGTCGCCTCGACAGACCCCGAAGATATAACTTCAACCCACATCCAGTCCCAAAGGACTGATGTCCCATCCCAACTTACCGAAGCTTCCAGAGCGCGATTCTGAAAGGCTGTCCATGGAAATGGCCCATTGCTCGCTGTGAGCTACGGCCCGATCCACTCCCGATTCCGCCAACCCCCATCCATCAAAACAGTCCAATACATTGCCATTCCAGACTAAAGCCCTACACTTAATGCTGTACAAATACGGGTCTTCCCCTATTCGGGTGGATCCATAGCCATTTCCCCGCTCTCCCCCTAAAATACCAGGCTCTAAATTGTCGGAATTGGCCTGGTTAGTCAATGGATGAATTGTCACTCTACGAACGCATTCTTGGGCTTCGTGATCCTTGGGCTGTTGAGCATGTCGAGCTGTCCGAGGACGAGGTGGTTCATGTGTATATCGAGTACGATCGGGATACTGAAATCCTCTGTCCTGCGTGTGGTTCGGCATGTCCCCGTTACGACACCCGCGATAAGAGTTGGCGACATCTGGACACTTGTCAGTTCCAGACCATTGTCCATGGCGCTGTGCCCAGGGCTCAATGCCATGAGCATGGCGTCTTACAGGTCGATGTTCCTTGGGCAGAAAGGAATTCCCGATTTACGCTTCTGTTTGAAGCGATGGCGATCAAATGGCTCAAAGAAGCCAGTATCAATGCAGTGAGCCGTCGCTTAGGACTCAGCTGGAATGCCATCGACGGAATCATGCGCCGTGCGGTAGAGCGTGGTCTGTCTGCCCGCCAATCGGTGGATTACCACCATATTGCTGTTGATGAAATTAGCAGCAAGAAGGGACACAGGTATTTAACCATTATCTCCAATGATTCAGGTCAGGTAGTTGATATCCGGGATGATCGCACTAAAGGCAGTCTCGGTGACTTCTATAAAAGCCTGTCGGAGTGGGATCTAAAATCAATTGAAACCGTCAGCATGGATATGTCGCCGGCGTACCTTTCGGCCACCAAAGAGCACTTGAGTGATTGGGATCAAAAAATCTGCTTTGATAAATTTCATGTGGCTATGGACCTAAACAAAGCCGTTGATGCCATCAGGAAGCAGGAGATGCGATGCGTCCCAACCGATTATAAAAAGCCTTTACATCTATCTCGCTTTAGTTGGTTGCGCTCCGAGGCCAGTTTAAAACGCCACCACCGAGACACCATTAGTGCGCTTTCTAAAGTGGCAAAGAAAACAGCTCGAGCATGGGCAATTAGGCAGTACGCGATGCAGTTATGGAATTACTCGAGTCGGGGCTGGGCTCAGAGAGCTTGGAGCCGTTGGTATAGCTGGGCAGCCAGATGCCGGCTGGGTCCGATTAAAACAGTAGCCGCCAGCATTAAAAAGAACCTTTGGGGCATCATTAATGCCATTGTTCATGGAAAAAGCAATGCTGGAGCAGAAAGTATCAACAGCAGAATCAAGCTGCTAAAGGTTCGCGCGCGAGGGTTTAGAAATAAAGAGCGCTTTAAGACAGCGATCCTGTTTCATTTGGGAGGCTTACGCCTATTGCCCGCCCACCTGAATTAGGGAAGACCCACAAATACACAGCACCAGGAAGACAGCCCCATGACCAATCTCGCCTTCCCTCCCATCCCCGTCGACTTTGACACCGACCATCTCGCCAACGAAATCACACTTCTCGCCGGCCAGATCAATGCCGCCAACCATCGGCTGCTCAAACTCATCGCCCAATTCGACCAACGCAAAGGCTGGAGCGGTGGCGGCACCGTGCGCTCCTGCGCCCACTGGCTGAACTGGAAATGCGGCATTGCATTGAGCGCCGCGCGGGAGAAAGTGCGGGTGGCGGGCTGCCTGGAATCCCTGCCGCAGATCGACACAGCCTTCGCCGCCGGTGAGATCAGCTACTCCAAGGTGCGAGCCATGACGCGGGTGGCCACGCCGGAAAATGAGGACTTCCTGCTGCGGATCGCCCAGTACGGCACCGCCAGCCATGTTGAAAAAGTGGTAGGCAAATACAGGCAGGTGACCCGCAAGAACGATGCCGAGGCGGAGCTGGAACAGGAGGCGGCGCGCAAACTGGTGTACTACCAGGACGATGACGGCATGTGGGTAGTCCACGCCAGGCTGCCCCAGGAGGCCGGTTCGCTGCTAGTGAAGGCCATCGAAACCGTGGTCGCACCGGTGCAGGAAGAGAAACAGGCACAACGCCGGGAGGAACAGAAGCGACAATCGCAAGAATCCGTTTCCGCAGAAACACAATCAAAGCCCTTCGAGACCAATGAACCCTTCCGCTTCCAGGAGTTGCTGGAACACAGCCGGGCGGACGCGCTGATCGCGATCGGTGAACACTTCCTCGCCACCGGCGGCACAAACGCTGGAATTGCGGCACTCAAAGGCAGCGAACGCTGCCAGATCGTGCTGCATGTCGATATCGAGACCCTCAGAAAGCAGCAACACGCTGCCGATTGCGAGTATTCACACTGCAATCAGGATGACAGGCGCTGGATTGCACCGCATACCGCCAGGCGCCTGTCCTGTGGTACCAGCCTGGTGACCGTGCTGAATGACGAGAACGGCAACGTACTCAATATAGGCCGCCGCTCCCGAACTGTCCCGGCCGCCATGAGCAGGGCATTGAAAATTCGAGACAAGACCTGCCGTTTCCCCGGCTGCTGCGAGTCGCGCTATGTGGATGCGCACCATATCCGGCACTGGATTGATGGCGGCGAGACCAGTCTCGATAATTTGGTGACTCTGTGTCGATACCACCACAGGCAGTTGCACCGGGGCGCATTCACCCTTTCCACCCAAAGCAACGGATCTGGCAGGCGGCTCGTCTTCAAGACACCCGCGGGCCGCATACTGGAAACAAGCCTTGCTCCCCAGTTCCCGGACGTCTCCGCGGAAACGCCCGGGACCGCGCTGCGAAACATTGCGCCGGATATCAATGCCAGAACGGCAATAACCCGCTGGACAGGGGAAAGTTGTGATTACGGGATGGCGGTAGACGCATTGCTGCAACGAGAGAGTATTGAGAAATCAGAGGTGGTCGGCCTTTGATGGAACTTGATCAGCGCAAGCTCCATTCAGCGGCTCCTTGCAGATCGCTGAAAGCGGCTCACGAAGACAGTGACTATCGAGGTCCAGAACATGGCCACGAGTCCGCCGGCGGCCACATCGGACGGCCAATGAACCTGCAAGTACAACCTTGAAAAGGCAACCAGCAATGCGAGCAGCAGTATAGCATTCGCCAATGCTTTCATGAGCGCCCCCTGTTCCAGAGTATGACTGCCAAGGGCAGGGCGAAGGCCAGCGCCTGTGTGCTGTGGCCACTGGGAAGAGCAGAGTCGAGGGGCAACATGATTACCGCTGATTCCTCGAGCCCGGGCCGGTCCCGCGCTATCAGGCGCTTGAGCAGATAGGTTGTCAGCGATGCGCCGTAGAAGACGGCACTAAAATAGTAACCGCGCCATTTGTGCCTCCCGGCAAACAGCACAATCGTCAGCAACGCCGCCAACGGGCCAAGCAGATAAAAGGATCCCAGCCAGGTCAAGATGCGAAAAAAAGTGTCCAGGAATGGCAAGTGCCAGAGAAGAAGTTCATCGAGGATCATGCGCTCCAGCGTTGGCTCTACCGGATCGGTGAGTTGTCCAACAAGACCGAGAAACAACAGCAGCGTCAATGACGCCACACAAGCTCCGATAACCGGTCTCACGCCGGGAGGTCCAAATGGATATGGCAGTGCTTGGAGTCTTCAAAACGTGTAGTTAACGCCAACATGGCGGTCGTCCATGCGGAGGTCATCAGAACTGTACGGTTTGAGTGAGTCTATGGCAAGCATCATCGAGAAGGCTCGGGTCAAAAAACGAGGCCGGGCATGTGACCCGGCCTCTCGGCGATCTATTCGCCTGACTTGCGCCTGTCGCGCTTCTCACGCCGCTTTTCTTTCAGGCTCTTCACTGCTGCCTTCCTGGGCTTTTCCTTGCTCATGCCGATTGCTCCATCGAATGACACAATGCCGGGCTGCCGCTGCTGTTCCGGACACAAGTTAGGGCTTTGCGGCAGAGAAGCTGCTTCATGGCGCAGACCCTCCTTCTTTTTCATCTCCATGCATTTCCGCTGTCGCAAGAATTTCAACGAGAAGAAAGCGGTATTCCATGCCACCAAGATCTACTTTGGCGATATCCCCCACTTTGCTCCCGAGCAAAGCGGCGCCCAGGGGTGAAAATACCGATATCCAGCCACGATCTGGGTTCGCCTTGCCAGAGGGCATCAGCAATAACTCGGCTTGCCCGCGATAGCACAGGTCTTCAACTCGTACGGTACTACCCAGCCGAGCCACCTTTGGAGCAGTGCCTGCCACTCCATGCTTGCTGTCGAGGATTTCCAGTCGATCGAGGATTCTTGCCAACTGGAACGGCTGGCCATATACCCGCAGGCTGCCGCAAAGAGAACGCAGCGAGGGCAGGAAACTGACGGTCATTTTTCTAACTCCCACAGAAACGCCACTGGCACATACGCGCCAATGATTACTTGTCGTCTTTAATCGTAAAGAGGAAGGACTGCCAGGCGCCCGAGAGCACCTGGCTCAACGGAGAAAGGTGGGGGCCTTTGCGAGCAAGAGACTATACGTCAAGTTCCACATAGAAAAATATACCGTGCAATACACTTTCAACATAGAAAGAACGCCGGAACCATAGCCCTTCCGTACAGCAAAAGCAAACGGGCGGCTGGAATAGCGGGCACGACCAGTCCGCACAAGGCCCTTATGCTCGTTGCGGCACCTCATTCGTACCCGCAGCCATCGCAACGAAGGCGTCCAGATAATCCAGCCCTGCGTCGGCCTCTCTGCGCCCCAGGTGAATCTGTTTGCCAACGCCCTCCTCGCCCATGCTTATCGCACACAGCGGCAGGGTTTGGGCGTAGTTCGCCACCAGCCAGTCCGGCAGTGCAGCGATGCCCCGGCCCGCCGCCACCATCTGCAGCATGATGTCAGTGGTCTCGATCATTTTGTGTTTGCGGGGACTGCAGCCGGCCGGTACAAAGAAATGGTTGAACACATCCAGCCGTTCAACCTCTACAGGGTAACTCAACAGTATCTCGTCTCTGACGTCTTCGGCGGCGAGCCAGGGCCTCGTCGACAGGGGATGATTTGCAGGCAGTACCAGCACCTGTTCATAGTCAAACACCGGGGTGAAATCCAGACCCGGTTTGTACAGCGGGTCAGGGGTGACCAGCAGGTCGATGTCGTGATTGAACAGCGCGGCAAGCCCACCGAACTGGAAGGCCTGTTTCACGTCCACATCCACGTCGGGCCACGCCTGGAAAAAAGGGGCGACCACCGTCAGCAACCACTGGTAACAGGGGTGGCACTCCATACCGATGCGCAATTCGCCCCGCAAGCCCTTCGCCATCTGGGCTATCTGTGTTTCGGCATACTCGAACTGCGGCAACAGGCGGTTGGCCAGCGCAAGCAGCTGCTGGCCGGCCGGAGTCAGGCGCAGATTGCGCCCGTCCCGCTGCCAGATGGCTGCACCCATTTGCTGTTCCAGCTTCTTGATGGCGTGGCTCAGGGCCGATTGGGTCAGGTGGAGGCTTGCCGCGGCCTCCGTCAACGTGCCCTGCCGGTCAACCGCCCGGACGATGGCCAGGTGATGACGGTCTATCATGAATTTTCCTCATCTATTTATGCAAACAAACCATTATTGTTCATAAGTGTATCTCACTACCATGGTCTCCGCTTACATCAGGGAGGTACCACCATGGCTATCATTCACAATCTGGGTTTTCCCCGCATCGGCGCCAGCCGGGAACTGAAATTCGCGCTGGAGTCGTATTGGAAGGGCCAAAACAGCGCCACCGAATTGCTGAGTACTGCCAGCACACTGCGGGCAAGGCACTGGCAACAGCAGTCCGGGCTGGACTGGGTTCCGGTGGGGGATTTCTCGCTTTATGACCAGGTGCTCGACATGAGCGTCACGCTGGGCAACCTGCCCCGGCGGGCGCAGGGTACCGGCGAACTGGATGCCTACTTCCGTGCGGCCCGCGGCCGTTCACAGGGAGACGGGGAACAGCAGAGCGCCCACGCTGCGGAAATGACCAAGTGGTTTGATACCAACTATCATTACCTGGTGCCAGAGCTCGATGCAGACACTCGGTTCACGCTCAATTGCGGCAGGATTCTGGCACAGCTCGCCGAGGCGGGGGAACACGGGGTCGCCGCAAAGGCAGTCATCATTGGCCCCGTCACTTACCTGCACCTGGGCAAGAGCAAGGATGGCAGCGACCGGCTGGCCTTGCTCGACCGGCTGCTGCCTGTGTACCGGGCGCTGCTGGACGAGCTTGCTCGCGCGGGAGTGGCGTGGGTGCAGATCGACGAGCCGGCGCTGGTCACCGACCTCGACAACGATTGGCGCGATGCATTCGAAAAAACCTACGCCTACCTGGCAGGTCACGGCCCGCGGAAGCTGCTGGCCACCTATTTCGGAGCCCTGGAGGACAACCTCGGCTTGGCGGCCAGCCTGCCGGTGGAGGGCCTGCACCTGGATTGCGTCAGCAGCGAGGGCCGGGGGTATGAGGAGGTTCGTAGCCTGCTGGACAGCCTGCCGTCTGACCAGGTGTTGTCGCTTGGGGTGATCAACGGGCGCAATATCTGGAAAACAGACCTGAACGCCGCGCTGGACTTGCTGGAGCCCCTGGCGGAAGCGCTCGGTGATCGGCTCTGGCTGGCGCCTTCCTGCTCGTTGTTGCACCTGCCTTATTCCCTGGAACGAGAGGAAAAACTCGATGCCGAGCTGAAGTCCTGGCTGGCTTTTACAGTGGAAAAACTGGACGAACTGAAACTACTGGGGCGCGCCCTGAATGAAGGCCGCGCCGCCGTTGCAGAGCAACTGCGCGCCAATGCCGAGGCGCTGGCCAGTCGCCGGCAGTCACCGCGGGTGACCGATCCCGGCGTACGCAAGGCTATCCACGGGATCACCCCGATGCTGGGACAGCGTCGCAGCGATTACACCCGGCGGGCGCAGATCCAGCGCGAGAAACTCAAGCTGCCCCGGTTTCCCACCACGACCATCGGTTCGTTTCCCCAGACCGCGGATATTCGCCAGTGCCGCCTGCGCTACAAGAGGGGCGAATTAAACAGCGAACAGTATCGGCAGTCCATTCAGCAGGAAATCGCCCACTGTGTGGCCGAGCAGGAAGCACTGGGGCTGGATGTACTGGTGCACGGGGAAGCAGAGCGCAATGACATGGTGGAGTACTTCGGCGAACAGCTCGACGGCTACGCATTCAGCCAGTTCGGCTGGGTGCAGTCCTACGGCTCGCGCTGCGTCAAGCCACCGATCCTGTACGGTGATATCCGCCGCCCCAGGGCCATGACAGTAGAGTGGATTCGCTACGCACAAAGTCTTACCGACAAACCCGTGAAGGGCATGCTGACCGGCCCGGTAACGATACTCAACTGGTCCTTTGTCCGCGATGACCAACCGCGCCGGAACAGTTGCCTGCAACTTGCCCTGGCAATACGCGAGGAGGTCCTGGACCTGGAAGCTGCGGGCGTCAGCATCATCCAGATCGACGAAGCGGCCCTGCGGGAAGGCCTGCCCCTGCGTCGCGACAGCTGGCAGGCCTACCTCGACTGGGCAGTTGAGGCCTTCCGTGTCGCCGCCAACGGCGTCCGGGATGACACCCAGATCCATACCCACATGTGCTACTCGGAATTCAATGACATTATCGAGAGCATCGCCCACATGGATGCCGACGTCATCACAATAGAGACATCACGCTCGGACATGGAGCTGCTCGACGCCTTCGATGACTTCCGCTACCCCAACGAAATCGGTCCCGGCGTATACGACATCCATTCGCCCAATGTCCCCTCCGTCGAGGCGATTGTGACACTGATGCAAAAAGCGGCGGAAAAGCTCCCGGCGGAGCGGCTCTGGATCAATCCGGACTGCGGCCTCAAGACGCGAACCTGGCAGGAAGTGCTGCCGGCGCTGCGCAATATGGTCAGCGCAGCTCAAACCCTCAGGGGACCTGCGCGTAATGCGTGCAACGCTCAAAAAATACTCGTGGGGAGGATTCCTGTACTAATATCAGAGAAGCATCCGTTTCACGGAGACAAAGCCAAAAAAAGGGGGCGTGAAATTGCTGCACACAATGATAACAGGATCCAACCGTACCGCCGTCAGCCACCGCGTGCTGACAGTTGCCATCACCTGGTCAGTGGGCGCTGCCAGCCCTGCCTGGTCCGGGGAGGCATCGATAGAGCAAGTATTGCAACACCATATGGCGCTGATCAATCAGCAAAAGGTGGCACTGGAAAAACAGCAACAGGCGCTGGAGGCCCAGGAACAGGAGATCCGGCAGCTGCGCGCACGCCTCGATCAGCTGCGCTCGCGAACCGTCGCCAGCGGGCCCGGGCCGGATCAGCCGCCCCTGCCGGCCGAGCCGGTGGGTCAGGCTCCGCCAGTGATCAAGGATTCACCCGCCCTGGACATTCCCCGTATCGCGGACAACGTCGGCGGCGTCCTGACCGGGCGGGGCAAGTTCATTCTCGAGCCGTCGCTGCAGTACTCCTACTCCGACAATAACAGGGTCTTTCTGGACGGATTCACGTTCCTGCCCGCGATCGCGATAGGGTTGATCGACCTGCGGGAAATCAAGCGCCACAGTACCATTTTCAGCGTCGCCGGACGCTACGGACTGAGTTCCCGCCTGGAAGCCGAGCTGCGCGTACCTTATGTCTACAGGGAAGACAGTCAACGCTCGCGGCCGGTCAGTATCGGCGTCGGCGATGACCAAATATTCGAGGCGGATGGCGATGGCCTGGGCGATATAGAACTGGCACTGCGCTACCAGTTGAATGAAGGCCGCGCGGGCTGGCCCGTATTCATCGGCAATCTGGTCACGTCCTTCGACACCGGCTCCAGCCCTTTCGACGTGGAGTTTGTACAATCCACCCCCGGCGCCATGTTTCCGACCGAGCTGCCCACCGGGGCGGGGTATCTCAGCGTGCAGCCCGGCATCTCAATGCTGTACCCGACCGATCCGGGCGTATTTTTCGGCAACCTGAGTTACAGCTGGAATGAAGAGACTGACGAAGACATAGCCGGCATAGAGCGCAGCGTGGACCCGGGAGATACACTGGGGCTGGGTTTCGGCATGGGGTTTGCGCTGAATGACCGCAGTTCCTTCAGTATTGCCTACTCACACAAGCACGTGTTTGCCTCAAAAACCGACGGTGTGGAGATCAACGGCAGCGTCCTGGATATTGGCCAGCTGAGCATCGGCTATTCAGTACGCGCCAACACCGCCACACGCTACAACCTGTCGGTCAACATTGGCACCACGGATGATGCCCAGAATGTCGGCCTGACCCTGCGGATGCCTATGACGTTCTAGGGGGCTGCGGCCCAACTCACCGGAACGCCGGCTCGATAAACTGGTTGAAAATAGCGGCCCCCGGGAGCTGCTGGTCGAGGGCTGTGGGAGGGTGCAGTTCGATATCGATGTTGCTGATGGTTTCTATCAGTTGATTGTCCATTGCGTTCTGGATAATCGAATTGAGCAGGCTGTCGGTAAACTGCGCGCCAGCGTCCGGAGAACCGCCCTGCAACAACGCCAGGTCTTGCGGCGACTCAAAATAGGAGGCGAAGGTTTCCACCCCATTTTGATATACACGTTTGTCTATGCTGATATTGATAACCATGCCGTTGTCCAGTACGAAGCCGCCCCTCGCAGCCTCGAGTTCGGCATCGGAGGCCAGTAGAGAAGGATCATGGGCCGCACCATCGGGTGCGGGGGCAGCGGCCACCAGCCGGGCGGAGGCCAGAGACAGCAGGCAGACCAGCACTGTTTGCAGCCCGGCGCGGCCGGTTGCTCCAGAGCCCTGATCTTGCGGTATCGACATTCCTCCAGTCTCCATTACAGATCAAACGCTCCCCGGCGGAGCAGGTTGGAGTTGGCCAGACTGCTCCGGTCCACCCCGGCAGCGAGAGGCGCCCTGACCCGCGGCTCCCAGGCCTGATCGTCGTGGTAGGTCGAGGAAGCATGGTGGGAGCCATCTTCGATCAGAAATAGAATACGGTTTTCCCACATCGCTTCGAACTGTTGCCGGTCTATCGCCTTGATACCCACCGAGGGGTCGCCCACCAGGATCTCCCGGGGCCTGCTGCCCTTTATGATGACGAAGTGTAGATAGCCCTGTTGATTAACAATGGTGATTGCGGGCACGTTCAGCTGTTCCAGCGCCACCTTGAAACCGTTCGAGCGGTAACCGCGGCGCTGCAGATAGTGCTTCATGTCCAGCATTGAAAAGCCCTGCCGGCGAATCTTGTTCTGATCGCCATGGTCGAACATGTCGACGAAGACCTCGCGTTCGCTGACCGGATCCCGATAATGGAAGGTCAGCAGACTGGCGAGGGCGGCAGAGCCACAGCTGAAGTCGTACTGCTGGCGGTAGACAGTACTGAACTTTCTCTCCGCAAAGCTCGTAACCGGCACGGTGAAATGTCCGCCCGCAGCGACACCGCCAATTTCCATGGCTACCGCAATGGCGCTCATGCCGGTCAACAGCGATGCCAGCAACGCTGACCGAAATAGTTTCCCAGCCAACCTCGTCGACCATCTTCCTGAACTCGGCATCATGGAAATATCGTTACATTGACGATGGTGGAATCCTGGATGATCACATTGTTGCCGGTATTCTGGATGATGGAAAACAGACCACTGGCACGCGAAAACGAATCATCAATGACGTTGTCACCCGTCACGTTGCCGATGGCGATGTTGTCGCCAAGATCCGCATTCAACTGTGAGTTGGTGAGCTGCGTGACATCAACCACGCCACCCTGCCCCGCGCCTGCTCCAGCTCACCGAGTGTGACAGCGATGGCTGCCGTGGCGGGAAGATCTGCCGCCCGCGAACCCGATTCGTCCCCGGCAAGGGCTCCCTGTGCCAGGCCACATACCATTGTCACTGCAATATTTGACAACCAGTTTGAAGTTATTCGCATAATTTCCGTGGGGCAAGTGGAACGCTCCCTGCCCCAGCGCCTCCTTCAGCAAACGGTGGCTTGATGGCCACTGTCGAGCTTGAAGAACAGTTGCCAGCGCGTCCTGCACTGGCAACCCGACCGGATGTTCCTGCCATCTTCCCTGCGCAGTACTACATCCCCCTGCTATTGCGCCGCAGCACCGCCAGCCGGGTTCAGCGTCACGTTGCCCTGGAACGAAATCTGCTGCTGACTCAGCACATTGCTGCCAAGGTTCTGGGCATTCTGGTTGATGCCCGCCGTGCCATCGAAGGAGTCACTGATATTGGCGCTTGGAGTGTAGGTTGTGCCCTCCGCCAGCGACACCATGACGGAATTGCCGGTCACCGTCCCGCTCAGCATGGAATCGTTCACGCTGTAGGTGTAGTTCGCGGTGGCCGTGCCGCCGTTGTTGGCAGCAGCGGCACCGGCGCCGGACGCATCGGCTGTGCTGTTGTCGGAGTTGTCACTGTTGTCCGAATTGTCGCTGTTGTCGATCGCCACATCAATCGTGGCACCAGCGAGGATGCTGTTATCGGAATTATCGGAATTGTCGGAATTATCTGAGTTGTCGGACTCATCGTTGTTGGCGGTGCTGCCATTGTTCGCCGCGGCGCCAGTGGCTGATGCCATGCTGTTGTCAGAGGCATCCGAATTGTCCGAATTGTCCGAATTATCGCTGTTGTCCGAGTTGTCGCTACTGTCCAGCGCAACATCTATCGTCGCATTGGAAAGCAGGCTGCTGTCGGAGTTGTCCGAGTTGTCCGAGTTGTTGGAGTTATCCGAATTATTGGAATTGTCTGAATTGTTGGAGTTATCGGAATTGTCAGAGTTGTCCGAGTTGTCACTGCTGTCCAGAGCGACATCCAAGGTCGCGTCATCGAGAATGCTATTGTCGGAATTATCCGAGTAGTCGGAATTGTCCGTCCCTACAGCACTGGAATTCTCGTTTGCCGAGGATGAACCATCGCCGGAGTTATCGGACGAGGCTGTCGCCGTCTGAGTCTGAGCTGACTCAGTCGCAGTGTTGGTGGGGTTGGCCCAGACACCAGAGGCCGCCGTACCCAGGGCCAGCGCAATACTGAACGCCAATATATTACGATTTTTCATGTCAGTTCTCCGTTTTAATCATGTATTGCCATAACGATCCCATGTCGCCGAGGCTCGGCGCGCCGCCTTGCACGGTTCCGGGCAAGCATCTCGACGGTGTTGGCCAATGTGTCCTTATCGCCCCTTAAAAACCATAAAAAACAATCTCAAAAATACCTGAAAAATTCAGATTCCGAACTATAGTGTTAGTAGCCAATCGTAGCTGGAACACAAGAAAGGGGGGCACGGTTCCAATGGAGGAATCTCCACCTGATAACCGACCAATATTGCTCGTCTCGGGCGATAGCTTCATTGAGGGCCTGGTACGGGGCTACTGTCTTGCGCATAGCCTGGAACTCGAGGTGAGGCGCCCCGCTACCGGGGTGATCAGCGGGGACATCGGGACGCCGTCCCGGTTACTCATCGTCGACAGTCGCAGCGCTGGCCAGGCAACTGACGAACAACCAGCTGCTTGCCCGGAAACGATGTATGCATTGAGCAAACAGACACGTACCCCTCTGTGCATCATCAGTGATTCGGCGGATACGCTGACCGGGCCGTATTCGCGCGAGCATGACCATGTGGTCGGCGAACCGCTGGCAGAGCAGCTCGATCAGTGCCTGCGCAAATACACTGACCGGAACCGGCACGCCCTGTCCGAGCGCCGCCGGCAGGAGCGCAGGGAATGGCAGGACCGACGCCGGGCCGCGCGGGCACTATCACGGGCAGTGATTCCACCCCGTAGCTATTCAGTGGGGCCATTCGTCATCGACCCGGACAGCAGGGAAGTCTCCATGAACAATCGGAGCTTGTTCCTGTCCACCAAGGAATTCCAGTTATTCCACCTGCTGGCCTCGAATGTCGGCAAGGTGCTTGCGGCCGATGTGATCATTCTTGAGCTCTGGCCGGAAAGCAGCCGCGCCAACAAATCGGACCTGTACCAGTACATCCACCTGTTGCGGCGCAAAATCGAGGAAGATCCCCAGCGCCCGCGCTGGCTCGTTACCGTGAAAGGCGTCGGCTACCAGCTGCGTGCCAGCGCCACGTTGTAAGATTTACCGCTTTAACCTGCCTGTCACAAAGCCTGACTAGACTCCGCACCTCGTATTCAGTTATCGGAGTATCGTCATGCCACGGCAGTTCCCCCTGCTTGCCCTCACCGTTACCACCGCCAGCGCTATCGTCCAAATCAGCTATGCACAAGACAGCGGTACTCCGCCTCCACGGCAAGACCGCTTCATGGAAGAAATTATCGTGTACGGCTCGGACAAAACCGGCCTGCGGGAAGCCACTCCCACGAAAAATCTGTTCGGCCTCGCCAAGCCGCTCACCGAGACACCTCGCTCTACTGATCGATTCCGGACGCTACAGCACCGGGGTGGATACCTCGGTCATCGACAGCAATGGTGACGGCCGTATTGATCCCGAGGAGAGCAACGGCTCCTTCATCACCGGCTACTTCGGCTTTCCACCCAACCTCGATGAGCGCTTCAGCCTGGATACCGACCTGGGTACCACCGTGCTGAACCCGAGAGATGTCTTCGTCAGTGAAGCGGACTTCTCGGACAGCCGCACGGACACGTTCTTTGTGGAATTGGCGCATCAGCTGAACGACGAGGTGCGCCTGCGGCTGCAAGGTTTCTATGATGCGCTGGAGAATGAGCGCTTCGTCAGCTACGGCTTTCCTGCCTCCTATGGCTCGGAAGTATGGGAATTGCGGGGCAGCGTGGACTTCATTCTGGACAAGGAGGCACTGGGCCTGACATCGCACCATGTGGCCGGCCTGTCCTGGCGGGAACTGGACGGTGTGCGTCGCGAGAACTACAACCTCGGTTTTACCGCCCTTGATCGCCGCGACATCTCCCTGGGGGCCACCCCCGGTGACACCCTGGACGACCCATTCCGCAACCCCTCCATTGGCTAGGAACTGGAAAACAACAGCAAATGGCGCGATGCCGGCCTGTTCTATCAGGGTGACCTGACCTTCGGGGAGCTGGTCAACCTGATGGTGGGTGCCCGCCTCGACGACTACGACCTCAGCTCCAATGACACCGGCCACCTGTCCATCGATGACCCGGCGCAGTCCGCCTCGGATGACGATTTCACCTGGAACGCCAGCCTCAGCCTGTTGCTGGACAACGGCCTGGTGCCTTACATCACCTATGCGGAAAGCTCTGCCATCGAAAACAGCCAGGCGGGCGATGTGTCACCCTCCCTGGTCAGCAATGGCCAGTGGCTGTCGGAGTCGGACCTCAAGGAAGTGGGACTCAAGTTCGATCTCTTCGACCAGACCCTCGTCGGGGGTGTCAGTTACTACGACCAGAACCGCACGCGACTCAGTACCCGCGACCGGGTAGTGGCCACCACCAGCAAAGGCACGGAACTGGAATTGCGCTGGCTGGTCGATGACAACGTCAGCGCCACATTGACCGCCACCGACCAGGAAACCACTATCGAAGGGCCGGAAACCGGCTTCATCTATGTGCCCGCCTACGCAGTGGGCCTGACCCCCGCACAGGCCTCTGGAGGTTCGCTGGCGGTCTTCAGTTTTGCCAGCTCCCCAATTGGCTTTCCCGGCGACTATACCGCCACCAATATTCCGGAAAACACCGTCAGCCTGTACGGCACCTACGTGTCCGATCCTCTGAGCTGGGGCCAGGCTGGCGCGTCCCTGGGTATCACGCATGTATCCGAGACCGCCACCTTGCTCAGCGGCCCGGTGATCTATCCCTCTTATGAGGTGGTCAACCTGTCGCTCTTTGCCACTCTGGACAAGACACAGCTGAGCCTGAATATCAATAACCTGCTGGACGAGGAGTACTTCCAGCCGGCAGCCGGCAGCTACGTCAACACCTCCGCGCTGCCGGGCCGTGCCCGCGAGTGGCGCATCACCTTGAAGCAAACCTTCTGAGGAGAGCGCTCATGAGCATGATGAATCGCCGGGACCTGCTGCGCGCCTTGGCGGTGGCAACCGCAGCCGGACCCGCAGCCTATGCGACCCCCCTCACGCTGTACCGCGGGCCGGTGCAGTTCAAGCACGGCGTCGCCAGTGGCGACCCGGGCCCCCATGATGTCGTCCTGTGGACGCGGGTAACCCCGCAGGGCGATGCCAAACACGGCGATGTCGCCGTGGATCTGGAAATTGCCCTCGACCCCGCGTTTCGCGAAGGCAACCGGCTGCTGCCGGGTTTACGGGCGGTCGCCTCGCGCGACTATACGCTCAAGCACGTGCTGCGCAATCTGCAACAGGGGACAGACTATTACTACCGCTTCCACAGCCAGGGCTCTACCTCCCCCACCGGCCGTATCCGCACTCTGCCACAGGGAGAGGTCGACAGTTTGCGCTTCGCCGTGGCCTCCTGTGCGCTGTGGTCCTCCGGGTACTTCCACGCCTATGACGCCATTGCCAACATGGAGGGCCTGGATGCGGTATTCCACCTCGGTGACTATATCTACGAATACGGCTCAGCGGCCGGCGACTACGGCATGCGCATTGGCAACAGGATCGGTCGCATGCCCGAGCCGGCGCATCGTCTGCAGTCGCTGGCAGACTATCGCCAGCGTCACGCGCAGTACAAGAGTGACCAGCAGCTGCAGCGTGCCCACGCCTGTGCACCATGGATTACCGTGTGGGACGATCACGAACTGGCCAACAACAGCTGGCACAGCGGCGATGAAGCCACCGAAGAGGAAGACAGCGCCCCGTGGAATGCCAAGAAAATAGCCGCCCTGCGCGCCTACTACGAATGGATGCCGATACGCGAACCGCTGGCCAATGACCGGCAAAGTGCCGCCTGCCGAAGCTTCCGCTTCGGCGACCTGCTCGAGCTGTTCATGGTGGAGAGCCGCCTCACCGGGCGCGATCGCGCACTGGACTACAAGCAGGACCTGCAGTGGGACGGCGATCAGCCTGATACGGCCAGCTTCCAGGCACTCCTGGAGAATCCCGCTCGTGAAATGCTGGGAGCGTGGCAGACCGACTGGCTGCGGCAGTCGCTGTCGCAATCGGTGGCCGCCGGGGTGAACTGGCAGGTCCTGGGAAACCAGGTACTGATGGCGAGAGTCGCCGCTCCTTCAGTGCGCTCGGCAATGCCTGCGCGGCTATGGGAGGAGCTTCTGGGCAGACTTTCCGGGCCGCAGCGCGAGCGGGTTCTGCGCAACGAACTTCTCTCGGCTCATGACATTCCTTCCAACCTGGACTCGTGGGACGGTTATCCGGCAGCCCGCAGCCGTGTCTATGATGCAATACGCGAAGCCAATGCCCGGGTGGTGGCCCTGGCCGGTGACACGCACATGTTCTGGGCCAACGAACTGTGGGACGACCAGGGCCGTCAGCGAGTGGCAGTGGAACTTGCCACCACCTCCCTCACCAGCCCCAGCTACGGTGACTACCTGCCCGAAGCGCCTATCGGCACCGCCATGGCGGCGCGCAGTCGCGAGGTGATCTACAACGACCCCAAGAGCAAGGGTTACCTGGATATCACCTTCGACCGGAACCATGTCACTGCCTCGTTTATCTCGATGTCGAGCGTGACGGAGAAGGACTACACGGCCTCAACTACAGCTCAATTCACCGCGCGCCGGGACGATGGCAAAGGGCAGGTCGGGGGGGTTGTGGCTACCGCCGCGACGGGGCCAGA
This sequence comes from Kineobactrum salinum, assembly GCF_010669285.1. Taxonomy (GTDB): domain Bacteria; phylum Pseudomonadota; class Gammaproteobacteria; order Pseudomonadales; family Halieaceae; genus Kineobactrum; species Kineobactrum salinum. The sequence goes on from NZ_CP048711.1 coordinate 1,822,052, forward strand.
CCGGGGCGCGGTAGCGAGGGGACCTGCGTCTATGACTTGAACCTGGACGGGCGCGCCGATACGCTGGATGAGGTTATAATCCCCGAGAATATGGGCTTGGATTGCAAGCCAAGCGGCACATAGGTGCCAGCTTGCGTTGCCCAGGGCCTCATCCCGAACCGCCCAACGAGTCAGCATGGACAACTTCTACCTGATACTGGCCTGCCTCGGCATCGGCCTGCTGCTGCGCAGGGCGCCAGGAATGCCTGCCAACAGCGCGATCGCGCTTAATGGCTATGCGCTCAATGTCGCGCTGCCGGCGGTCATCATCGCCAACCTCCCGCTACTACAGGTTTCCAGCGCCCTGTTGATTCCGGCACTGACCCCTGGCTGCTGATGCTGCTGGTCATCGCCCTGCTGCTCACGCTCGCCCGGCTGCTGCGCTGGTCCCGCGAAATCACCGGAGCGCTGCTGATCGTGGTGCCGCTGGGCAATACCTCGTATCTCGGCTTTCCGCTGGTGCAATCGTTCTTCGGCCAGGAGGCCATGCCCTACGCCGTGGTCTACGACCAGCTGGGCTCCTTTCTCGCACTCGCCGCCTACGCGCCGGTCATTGCCGCACTGTATAGTCCCGCCAGGGAAACACCATCCGCAGCAGCCATTCTGGTGCGGATCCTCACCTTTCCTCCCTTCATCGCCCTGGTCGTGGGACTGCTTTTGCGTGGCGTACAGCTGCCACCACTGGCAGACCAGCTGGTGAACATGCTGGCCGCCACCCTGATACCGGTGGTGATGATCGCGGTGGGACTACAGGTGACCGTGCGCTTCCAGCGTCGCGAACGGCTGCCACTGACACTGGCCCTGGGCATCAAGCTGCTGCTCATGCCCGCCTGTGCCTGGCTGCTCTGGCTGGCAGCAGGACAGGACGGGCTGGCGACGCGCGTGGCAGTCTTCCAGGCCGGCATGCCATCGATGATTTCCGCCGGCGCCATCGCCATTGGCGCCGGACTGGCACCGCGACTGGTGGCCGGCACGGTCGGGCTCGGGCTGATGCTGTCGTTTGCAAGCCTGCCGTTGTTGTATTGGCTGTTGGTGGGATAATCAGCGCGCCGGGCACGCTTCGAACGCGAGTGTGGCTTTAACGGTGATACTCACCAGCGCGTTCAGGCTGGTAGATCACCTCTTCAACACGAACCCGGAGCACCCCGCCGCCCGGCTTTGGCCACTCCATGGAGTCACCTACCGAAAGTCCGATCAGGGCGCTACCCACCGGGGCCAGAATCGAGATCTTGTCGCTGGTGGCGTCCATGTCCTTGGGGTATACCAGGGTCAACGTGAAATCTTCGGACGAAGACTCCACCCGGAATCTTACCGTCGAGTTCATTGTTATAACTGTGGCTGGTATGTCCTTGGGGTCAACAATATCTGCCCGGGCCAGCTCTGTCTCCAGCTCCTCGCTGCCCGGAAAGGAACCATGGGGTAGAGAGTCCAGCAGGGCTTCCAGTCTTTCGGCGTCCAGGGATGACATGATGATCTTTGGTCTGGTAGTCATTTTGAATTCACTCAATGGTTTCAGGCTAGATGCCATAATCCCGTTCAATCCTGGCGATCCGGACCTTGAACTCAGTATACCAGACCTCGTGGCCAAGTTTCTGCGCCTCTTGATGCTCGCTGTGCTGCTTCCAGCTTCTGATGGCTTCAAGACTCTCCCAGTAGGAAACCGTAATGCCCAGTTCCTCCCGGGCCGACTCCACCCCCAGAAAGCCCTGCTGCCGGGAAGCCAACTCAAGCATTCGCTGCGCCATGGCGTCATAGCCGTTATCGCCTTCTGTGCGAAGCGACGTGAAGATGACTGCGTAATAGGGTGGCGGCGGTGTCTGGGCGATGTTTGGGATGGTTTCCATGGTTTCCCTGGGCCAGTGACCAAGCGTCATTATGCCGCAGATGAAAGGTCTTCCGCCACTGGCGCCGCGCAGGATTCGTGCGAATCACGGCGAGCAGCTAGACTACTGAAAACCCTGTCGCCCGAGGTCCCGGTGGCCGCGGACTGCTGAATCTCATCGACGTCCGGCGCGCTGCCACGGCGACTGGCGATGGCGGGGAAAAGACGGTAATGTGTTGTCCAGCACATACCACAACCAGGAGGATATCGGCGCGACAGTCGCCGCAGTGTCAAGCTGTGTTCCCCGCGTTTTCCCCGCCACTGTCGTGTCACATGCCATGCTACTCGCCACTGATCTCGACGGCACTTTCCTTGGCGGCAGCCAGACAGCGCGCCTGAAACTGTACCAGCTGGTTGCCTCACACCCGGATATCCGCCTGGTGTTCGTCACCGGGCGCGGACTGGAATACGTACTGCCGTTGCTGGCAGATCCTACGGTTCCCCAGCCCGACTACATCATCGCCGACGTCGGCGCGACGGTAGTACTCGGTGACTCCCAGCAGCCAGTATTCGAAATCCAGGATGACATAGAGCGAATCTGGCCGGGGGACCGCGTAGTGGCCGATGCGCTGGCGCATTTGCCGGCACTGCAGCGCCAGGAGGTGCCACAGGAGCGGCGCTGTTCCTTTTTCTGTGAAGAACACGACATCGATGATGAAGTGCGGCGCATCGTGGAGAGTCTCGACTGTGACCTGCTGTTTTCAGCCGGCAAGTATTTTGACGTTCTGCCGAAAGGCGTCGACAAGGGACGCACACTGCAGCGACTGGTGGAACATCTGGCGGTAGACCCCGAGGATGTACTGGTGGCGGGCGACACCCTGAATGACCTGTCCATGTACGAGACCGGGTTCAAGGGCGTTTGCGTGGGTGACTCGGAGGCGGGTCTGCTGACTGCGACAGCGAATCTCGCCCGCGTGTATCACGCCACCAGCCCCGGTACGGGCGGTATTCTTGAGGCTTTCGGGTATTTCGGTTTTCTCGGCAGCGAGGGGGTCGACGCCGAACTTTCGCCAGTATCCGAGCCCGGCAAATCGGATCTCGTCATCGTCTACCACCGCCTGCCCTACGAAGAATTCATCGAGGATGGCGAACGCAAGCGGCGGCGTCCCAAGTCGCCCAACGGTATTATCCCCACCCTGCTGAGCTTCTTCGCCGACGGCAAGCCCGGCTCCTGGGTAGCCTGGGCCATCGATGCTCCCGGTCTGGGCGAATTCGAGGTCCACACCGAGGTAGACGTGCAACACTATCCGAAGCTCGTCGCCGCGCGGGTGGCGCTGACCGAAGACGAGGTGGAGATCTTCTACAAGCGCTTTTCCAAGGAGGCTTTCTGGCCCACGCTGCACACATTCTGGGAGCGCGCGATCTTTAATGAGTCACACTGGGAAGTGTTTCTTGAGGTCAACAGGCGCTTCGCCGAGAGCGCGGCCGCCGAGGCTGCCGACAATGCGGTGGTATGGATCCACGACTACAACCTGTGGATGGTGCCGGCCTATCTCCGCGAATTACGCCCCGACGTGACCATCGCGTTCTTTCACCACACTTATTTTCCCTCCGCCGATGTGTTCAATGTGCTGCCCTGGCGCCGGCAGATTGTCGGCAGCCTGCTGCAGTGCAACTACATCGGCTTCCACATCCCGCGCCAGGCCGAGAATTTCGTCGATGTTGCCCGTGGCGTGATGCCGGTAAAGATCAGCAAACGCGTCAATTGTGCGCCGCGTTTTCTGACCTACGGTTGTGCAGTGGGCCTCGAGGAGATGACCACCGAGATCGAGGTGGCCGAGCGCCATATCGGTCTGGGCGCGCATCCGGTGGGGCTGGATATTGGGCGCGTCGAGCGCGCGCTGGAGGACCCGGCACAGAAGGAACGTATCGCCGCGTTGCGCGAGGAACTGGACGGCGTGCGCATGGTACTGGCCGTGGAGCGGCTCGATTTTACCAAGGGCATCCTGGAGAAACTCCAGGCCTTTGAACACCTGCTGGAGGAAAACCCCGAGCTACTGGAGAAAGTCACACTGATCACCATCTGCGTCCCCGCGGCGGCCGGGATGAAAATCTATGACGATCTGCAGGCGCAGATTGAACAGACGGTGGGGCGCATCAACGGGCGTTTTGCCCACATCGGCTGGACCCCGGTACAGTTCTTCTTTCGTGCGGTGCCGTTTGAACAGCTGGTGGCCTACTACGCGGCGGCCGACGTCATGTGGATAACGCCACTGCGCGACGGTCTCAACCTGGTGGCGAAGGAGTATGTCGCCACGCAGGGGCTCACCAGGGGTTGCGGGGTGCTGGTGCTGTCGGAGTTCGCCGGCGCCGCAGCCGAGCTGCGCGGGCCCATTCTGACCAATCCGCACGATCCCCATGAACTGGTGACGACCTGCTATCTCGCCCTGACCATGAGCCGCGACGAGGCCCGCCGGCGCCTGGCGGAAGCCTTCAATTCGGTCTGCTATTACGATATCGCCCTGTGGGGAAATGAATTCATGGCAGCGGTGCGCGCCCATGCTCCCCTGCAAGGAACGCAGGCGAAGACAGCCGCGAGCGGCTGAGCATTGCCTCGCGTCAATTTCAGAGCTACCACCCAGGAGCGCGACAATGGCCTTGCGTAACGCCGTTCAGCTGATTTGCTATCCCGACCGCATCGGCCATAACCTGCAGGACCTGAAAACGGCGCTCGATCGCCATTTCGCGGATGCGATAGGCGGCCTGCATATACTGCCCTTTTACCCCTCCAATGCCGATGCCGGTTTCTCGCCGCTGACGCACAAGGAGGTGGACCCGCGCTATGGCGACTGGGGCGATATCGAGGCCCTGGCAGAACAATTTGATCTCTGCGCGGATGTCACGATCAACCACATTTCCGACGAATCCGTGGAGTTCAGGGATTTTGTGCGTCACGGCTTTGAGTCCCGCTACGCCGACCTGTTCGTCGATGTCGACAAATTTGGCGAAATCACACCGGACGATCTGGCCCGGATCCATATCCGCAAGGAAAAGGAGCCCTTTCGGGAAGTCAGCTTCGATAGCGGCGGCAAGGCGCGTGTCTGGTGTACCTTCACCGAACATCAGATCGACCTCAACTACGATGCGCCGCTGGCCTACACGCTGATGGAGGACTACATCACCTTCCTGGCGGGCAAGGGCGTCAAATTGCTGCGCCTGGATGCCTTCGGCTACACCACCAAGCGTATCGGCACCAGCTGTTTTCTGGTGGAACCGGATGTCTACCGCTTGCTGGAGTGGGTGAATGACGTCGCTCACCGCCACGGAGCGGAATGCCTGCCCGAGGTACACGACAACTGCAGCTACCAGTACGCCCTCAGCCGCCGCGATATGCGGCCCTACGGCTTTGCCCTGCCACCGTTGCTACTGTATTCCCTGCTCGACGCCAACAGCGTGTATCTGAAGAACTGGCTGCGCATGTGCCCGCGCAACATGGTCACAGTGCTCGATACCCACGATGGCATCTGCATACCCGATGTCGAGGGTGTGCTGCCGGACGACAAGATCAGGAGCCTGATCGACAACATCAACGCGCGCAGCGCCGACCCCATTCTGCGCAAATCGGCAGCCAGCATTCACAGTGTCGGTGCCATCTACCAGCTCACCTGCACGTATTACGATGCGCTGATGCAGAACGACGATACCTACATCGCAGCGCGCGCGATACAGTTTTTTACACCGGGAATTCCCCAAGTGTATTATGTCGGCCTGCTCGCCGGCTGTAACGATGAAGAGCTGATGGAGAGTACCGGCGAGCTGCGCGACATCAACCGTGCCTACTTCAGCCTGGAGGAAGTAGCTCGGGCGACGGAGAAGCCGGTGGTGCAACGTCTGCTCAAGTTGATGCGTTTCCGCTCCCACTACCCCGCCTTCAATGGGCACTTCGAGCTGCAATACTCGAACGAGTCCAGCGTTGCCATGGCCTGGCGCCACGGCGAGCACTACTGCGCACTGTTTGTGGACCTCAAGTTCAAGACCAGCAGCATTGTCTACCTGGACGAAGACACCCAGGCGGAAGTCACGTTCCGCGCCTGAAATAAAGAACGGCGACGCCCAGGGCGTCGCCGTCTACAGTGACGAGCTCGGCGGCCGCTATCAGATATCGAACCGGTCCAGCGTCATCACCTTGGCCCATGCCGCGACGAAGTCATTGACGAACTTCTCGTCGGCATCGTTCACCGCGTAGGCTTCGGCAACGGCGCGCAGCTCTGTGTTGGAGCCGAACACCAGGTCAACCGGCGTGGCGGTCCACCGGGGTTCGCCCGTGCTGCGATCGACACCCTGGTAGAGGCCCTCGGTCTGGGAGGACTTCTTCCACTGGGTGGACATATCGAGCAGGTTAACGAAGAAGTCGTTGCTCAGGGTCCCGGGGCGATCGGTGAGGATACCGTGCGGCGAGTCGCCGGCATTCGCGTCAAGGGCCCGCATGCCGCCCACCAACACCGCCATTTCAGGCACAGTGAGAGTCAGCAGGTTCGCCTTGTCCACCAGCATTTCCGCGGGCGAGGCGGGGTTGCCCTCGCCGAAGTAATTGCGAAAGCCATCGGCCCTGGGTTCAAGCACCGCAAACGCTTCTGCATCGGTCATCTCGGGCGATGCATCCGCCCGGCCCGGAGTGAACGGAACCTGCACTTTGTAGCCGGCCTCACTGGCAGCCTGTTCAATGGCCGCGGCACCGCCCAGAACAATCAGATCGGCGAGTGACACCTGCTTCTTGCCGCGACGTTGGCCGTCGTTGAACTCCTGCTGAATGTCTTCGAGGCGCATCAGCACCTTGGCCAGCTCCTGCGGATTGTTGACGGCCCAATCCTTCTGCGGCGCAAGGCGGATACGGGCCCCATTGGCGCCACCGCGCTTGTCCGAGCCGCGGAACGTAGAGGCCGATGCCCAGGCAGTTCTGACCAGTTCGGCCCGGCTCAATCCGGAATCCAGAATGGCTGACTTGAGTTTGGAGATGTCCCGGCTGTTGACCAGCTCATGCTCCACTTTCGGGATGGGATCCTGCCACAGCAGTTGCTCTTGCGGCACCTCGTCACCGATGTAGCGCGCGCTCGGCCCCATGTCGCGGTGGGTCAGCTTGAACCAGGCCTTGGCGAAGGCCAGCTCGAACTCTTCCGGATTTTCATGGAAGCGCTTCGCAATTTTCCGGTAGGCCGGATCTTCTTTCAGGGAGAGATCGGTGGTGAACATGATGGGGGCGTGCCGTTTGGAGTCATCGTGGGCGTCGGGCACCATATTGGCAGCGCTCTCGTCACTGGGTACCCACTGGACCGCACCCGCGGGGCTCTTCGTCTGCACCCACTCAAAGCCGAACAGGTTGTCCAGGTACTGCGTGGTCCAGGCTGTCGGGTTGATCGACCATGCCCCTTCCAGACCGCTGGTAATGGTGTCCTCGGCATTGCCCTTGCCGCACTTGTTGCTCCACCCAAAGCCCTGCTCCTCCATGCTGGCAGCGGCGGGCTCCGATCCCAGGCAGTCGCCGGGTTTGTGGGCTCCGTGCGCCTTGCCGAAGGTGTGACCACCGGCGATCAGGGCAACGGTTTCCTCGTCATTCATTGCCATGCGGCCAAAGCTTTCACGAATGTCCCTGGCGGCCGCCAGCGGGTCGGGATTGCCGTTCGGCCCCTCGGGGTTTACGTAGATCAGGCCCATCTGGACCGCGGCAAGCGGTTGTTCCAGCTCCCTGTCACCGGTGTGCCGCTCATCCCCGAGCGGCTCGGTCTCGGGGCCCCAGTAGACCAGGTCGGGCTCCCAATCGTCCTCGCGGCCGCCGGCAAAGCCGAATGTCTTGAAGCCCATCGATTCCAGCGAGACATTACCCGTCAGCACCATCAGATCGGCCCAGGACAAACTGTTGCCATATTTTTGCTTGATTGGCCACAGCAGGCGTCGGGCCTTGTCCAGACTGACGTTGTCCGGCCAGCTGTTGAGCGGCTCAAACCGCTGCTGACCGCCGCCGGCTCCGCCGCGGCCATCGGCGACGCGGTAGGTGCCGGCACTGTGCCAGGCCATGCGAATGAAAAACGGACCGTAGTGACCGTAGTCAGCGGGCCACCAGTCCTGGGAATCGGTCATCAGGGCCTCGATGTCTTTTTTCACGGCATCGAGATCCAGCGCTGCAAATGCCTCGGCGTAGTCAAAATCCTCACCCAGCGGGTTGGACTCGGCCGCGTGCTGGCGCAGAGGCCGCAGGTCCAGCATATCGGGCCACCAGTTCTGGTCGGACATCGATTCGCGCTGGGCACTGGCAGTGTGAACGGGGAGAAGAAATGCCGTGGCAAGTGTCACGGCGGCAATTAATGGCGTCGTCTTTTTAAACATTGAGAGCCTCTTTGATTATCAGTGCATCACATTCTGTTGCCGGGATCTCACCGACAAGTTGAATTCCCATCCCATGCCAACCGATCAAACAAACTACTCGACACGGTAAAACCAGGCTACCCCAAGGACCATGATCGGGGTTAGGACATTAACTGGAATTTGAGCTTCTAAAAATCCGAAGATCCGGGACGTGCGCCAATTGGCTCGCGCCGGCGCAAATTCACCGGTCGAGCCGCGCCACTGCCTCCCTGGCCAGCGGCGACAGCTCGCCGCCATCCTCGCGCAGATACTCGCTGAGCTGGATCTTCATGCTGCGGGCCCAGAAGCGGCGCATGTGGTTGGCAACCTGGTCCGCCGCATCGGCCTCGCTGCCGGCGCCGTGCTGCAGGTTCGCGGCAATCTGGTTAGCCATGCGGATCAGGCTCTGCAATTCTCCTGTACTCACGGTGCATGCCGGCGGCTGGCTGACCCGGCCAAGGGGTCGTGGTAGATCACGTGGCGCCCGGGACGAGCGAAGCCAATCAACAATTGCCCGGCCCGCTGCGCGTAGTCAATCGCCAGCGATGTCGGGGCCGAAACAGCCACCAGGGCGCCGATGCCCACCGCGCAACTCTTCTGCACCATTTCATAGCTGGCCCTGCTGGATACCAGCACAAAGCCCCCGGTGTGCATGTCCTCCTCCCGCCGCAACAACGCGCCAATCAGCTTGTCCAGCGCGTTGTGTCGCCCAACATCTTCGCGCAGCATCAGGATATCGCCCTCCGGACTGCACCAGGCGGCACCGTGACTGGCGCCGGTTTCCGCCTGCAGCGGCTGGTGGGCCCTGAGTACGGCCAGCGCGCGCTGGACCGCGGCATCGCTCAGCGGCGGCGCCGTCACCCGCGCCACCGGGCGCAATACCTCGGCCAGCGATTCGGTGCCGCACAGACCACAGCCGGTGCGGCCCGTCAGGTTGCGGCGCCGGCGCTGCAGGCCCGCCAGGCGCTGTGTGGCGATCTGCATCTCCACCGAGATGCCCTCGGGAGCAGCGGCAACAGTACAGTCGTACAGCTCGCCGGTTCGCTCCAGAATGCCCTCGCTCAGGCTGAAGCCCAGTCCCAGCTCCTCGAGGTCCGTCGGTGTCGCCATCATCACCGCATGAGACACGCCGTTATAGACCAGCGCCACCGGCACTTCCCGGGCGATGCTGTCGCGGGCTTGCTCGCGCCGCGGCCGGTCGCTGCAATAGACGCTCACTGGCACCGTGCTGGTCGGCATGATCAGAGTTCGGCGCCATCCGCCGCGAGTTCGCGCCGGCCCTCGCGGTGCAGTTGCCGCTGCTGCTCGTCAAAGGACTGGAACTCGCGCTGCCAGGCCGAGGGCTGGCTCACTTTCTCCACCTGCACCGCGGTCACCTTGTACTCCGGGCAGTTGGTCGCCCAGTCGGAGCTGTCGGTGGTGATGACATTGGCGCCGCTACCCGGATGATGGAAGGTGGTGTAAACCACCCCCGGCAGCATGCGGTCGTTGACCCGGGCGCGCAGCACGGTGTGTCCCGCGCGGCTGGTTATGCCCAGCCAGTCACCGTCTTGGATCCCGCGCACTTCTGCATCATGGGGATGCACTTCCAGCACGTCCTCGTCGTGCCACTGCTGGTTGTCGGTGCGCCGGGTCTGGGCGCCGACATTGTATTGCGACAGGATCCGGCCGGTGGTCAGCAGCAGCGGGTATTTGCGGTTGGTGCGCTCCTCGGTGGCCACGTACTCGGTGATCGCGAAATTGCCCAGCCCGATCGGAAAGTCCCGCTCGTGCATGATCGGCATGCCCTCGGGGTAGGCATCGTTGCAGGGCCACTGGATGCTGCCCAGGCGGTCGAGCTTGGCATAGCTGACGCCGGCAAAACTCGGGGTCAGGCGGGCGATCTCGTCCATGATCTGCGACGGGTGGCTGTAGTCCATCGGGTAGCCCAGCGCGTTGGCCAGATCCACGGTGACCTCCCAATCCTCCTTGCCCGCCAACGGCGCCATCACCTTGCGCACCCGGTTGATGCGGCGTTCGGCGTTGGTAAAGGTACCGTTCTTCTCCAGGAAGGTGGAGCCCGGCAACAGCACGTGGGCATACTTGGCGGTTTCATTGAGGAAGATGTCCTGCACGATCAGGCACTCGAGTGACCCCAGCGCAGCCTCCACGTGCAGTGTGTTGGGGTCGGACTGGGCGATATCCTCGCCCTGCACGTACAGGCCCTTGAAGCTGCCGCTGATCGCGGCGTCGAACATGTTAGGGATGCGCAGGCCGGGCTCGTCGTCGATCTGCACACCCCAGTCCGCCTCAAAGCGGGCGCGGGCTGTTATATCGGAAACGTGCTGGTAACCCGGCAATTCGTGGGGGAAGGAGCCCATGTCGCAGGAACCCTGGACATTGTTCTGGCCGCGTAGTGGATTGACGCCCACCCCTTCGCGGCCGATATTGCCGGTGGCCAGCGCCAGGTTGGCGATGCCCATGACCATGGTGGATCCCTGGCTGTGCTCGGTGACGCCCAGGCCGTAGTAGATCGCGCCGTTGCGAGCCCCGGCATAGGCGCGGGCGGCCTCGCGCACCGCGGCTGCCGGCACCCCGGTCACGCTCTCCAGTTGCTCCGGCGAGTGCCGCGGCTGGCTGATGAAATCGCGCCAGCGGCGGTAGGCGTCCAGGCCACAGCGTTCGGCGACGAATGCCGTATCTTCCAGCCCCTCGGTCACCACCACGTGGGCCAGCGCATTGACCATCGCCACATTGGTGCCAGGCCGCAGTGGCAGGTGCCGGGCGACACCCAGGTGTGGCGTCTTCAGCAGGTCGATACGCCGCGGATCGATCACGATCAGCTCGGCGCCCTGCCGCAAACGGCGGCGCAGTTGTGAGGCGAACACCGGGTGGGCATCGGTGGGGTTGGCGCCGATCACCACGATCACATCGGCCTGCATCACCGAGTCAAAGGTCTGGGTGCCGGCCGACTCGCCCAGCGTGGTCTTCAATCCGTAACCGGTGGGGGAATGGCAGACCCGGGCGCAGGTATCGGTGTTGTTGTTGCCAAACGCGGCCCGCACCAGCTTCTGCACCAGGTAGGTCTCCTCATTGGTGCAGCGCGAGGAGGTGATGCCGCCGATGCTCTCGCGCCCGTAGCGCTGCTGGATCGCCTGCAGCCGGCCGGCGGCAAAGGTGATGGCCTCCTCCCAGCTCACCGCCTGCCAGGGCTGGTCGATGGCATCGCGGATCATCGGCTGCTGCAGCCGGTCCTTGTGGGTGGCGTAACCGAAGGCGAAACGCCCTTTCACACACGAGTGGCCGTGGTTGGCGGCACCGCCCTTGTAGGGCACCATGCGCACCACCTGGTCGCCCTTCATCTGTGCCTCGAAGGAGCAGCCCACCCCGCAATAGGCGCAGGTGGTCACCACGCTGTGTTCCGGCAGGCCCTCGTCGATGACGCTCTTTTCCATCAGCGTCGCCGTCGGGCAGGTCTGCACACAGGCACCGCAGGAGACGCACTCCGAATCCATGAAGGGCTCGTTGTCCCCGGCCGAGACCTTGGAGCCGAAGCCGCGGCCGTCGATGGTCAGCGCAAAGCTGCCCTGCACTTCCTCGCAGGCCCGCACACAGCGGGAGCAGACAATGCATTTGCTGGGGTCGAAAGTGAAGTAGGGGTTGGACTCGTCCTTCTCGGCAGCCAGGTGGTTGGCTCCGTCGAAACCGTAGCGTACCTCGCGCAGGCCCACCGCCCCGGCCATGTCCTGCAACTCGCAGTCGCCATTGGCGGGACAGGTCAGGCAGTCCAGCGGGTGATCGGAAATATACAGTTCCATGATATTGCGGCGCAGCCTGGCCACCGGCTCGGTCTGGGTGGAGACCTGCATGCCCTGCTCCACCGGCGTGGTGCAGGAGGCCGGATAGCCGCGCTTGCCGGCGATCTGCACCGCACACAGGCGGCAGGAACCAAAGGCCTCCAGGTTGTCGGAGGCGCACAGCTTGGGGATGTTGATGCCGGCCAGCGCGGCCGCCCGCAACACCGAGGTGCCCTCGGGCACGCTTACATCGACACCGTCGACCACCAGGCTGACCGTGTTGGCGGTCGCCGCGGGAGCCGGTGTGCCGTAGTCCCTGTCCGGTTCGTGGTAATGCAACATATCAGCGCCTCCGGTTGTCAGTGGGCCGCAGGTCCTCTGCGAAGTACTTCATCACGCTCTGTACCGGGATGGGGGTCATGCTCCCCATCGCGCAGAGGGAGCCGTCCACCATGGTAGTGCATAGCTCATCCAGCAGCGAGAGGTTGGCCTCCGGTCTGTCGCCGGCGCGAATGCGGTCGATCACCTCCACGCCGCGGGTGGAGCCGATGCGGCAGGGGGTGCACTTGCCGCAGGACTCCACGGCGCAAAATTCCATCGAAAATCGGGCCTGTTCACCCATATCCACCGTATCGTCGAACAGCACCACGCCGCCGTGCCCCAGCACCGCGCCGACTTCGGCGAAGGCCTCGTAATCCAGCGGTGTATCCCACTGCGCCGCCGGCAGGTAGGCGCCCAGCGGGCCGCCCACCTGTACCGCCCGCAGCGGCCGGCCGCTGCGGGTACCGCCACCGAAATCCTCCATCAACTCGCGCAAGGTGACGCCGAAGGCCAGCTCCACCAGGCCGCCGCGCAGCACATTGCCCGCCAGCTGTACCGGCAACGTGCCCCGGGAGCGCCCGACGCCGCAGTCGGCATAGGCCTGGGCGCCCCGATCGAGGATGAACGGCACCGCCGCCAGTGACAGCACATTGTTGACCACGGTGGGCAGCCCGAACAGCCCCTCCAGGGCCGGCAGCGGAGGCTTGGCGCGCACCAGGCCGCGCCTGCCCTCCAGGCTTTCCAGCATGGAGGTCTCCTCGCCGCAGATATAGGCACCCGCGCCCAGCCGCACCTCCAGGTGGAAGGCGCGGCCGCTGCCCAGCACGGAATCACCCAGGTAGGCCGCGGCCCGGGCCCGCTCAATGGCAATGTTCAGGTTGCGCTGGGCCAGCGGGTACTCCGAACGCAGGTAGATATAGCCGCGGGTGGCACCCACCGCCAGACCGGCGATGGTCATGCCCTCAATCAGCATATAGGGGTCGCATTCCATCACCAGGCGGTCGGCGAAGGTACCGGAGTCACCCTCATCGGCATTGCAGACAATGTATTTCTGGCCCTCGCCGGCCTTGCGTACCGTGTCCCACTTGATGCCGGTGGGAAAGGCCGCGCCACCGCGCCCGCGCAGGCCCGAGGTCTTGATCTCCTCGACGATGGCCTCCGGCGCCATCGGCAGCGCCCGTTCCAGGCCGGCAAAGCCGCCGTGGGCGCGGTACTGTTCAATAGAGAGCGGGTCTATCACGCCGATGCGGGCAAAGGTCAGCCGCTGCTGGCACGCAAGGTAGGGAATCTGTTCGACAAGCCCCTGGCACAGCGGGTGCGACTGCGCCCCCTCCAGCAGTCCGGCATCCAGCAGCGCGGGCAGGTCCGCCGCCGCTACCGGACCGTAGGCGACGCGCCCGCCGGTGGTCTCCACCTCGATCAGTGGTTCCAGCCAGCACAGGCCGCGGCTGCCGTTGCGAACCAGCTCGAGATCCAGGCCCCGCCGGTCCGCCAGTGCCGCCAACTCCCGCGCCACCGCGTCGGCGCCCATCGCCAGCGCAGTGGTGTCGCTGGGCACGAATACGCGCACCGTCATCAGCGCAGCTCCAGGGCCCGGGTGTCCAGGCCGGTCAGCAATTCATCGAAACGCGCCTCGGATACCCGGCCATATACCGCGCCGCCGATGCGGATGGAGGGTCCGCAGGCACAGTTGCCCAGGCAGTAGACCGGCTCCAGGCTGAACTGCCCGTCGGCGCCGGTCTCGTGATAATCCAGGCCCAGGCGGGTTTTGGCGTGGGCCTCGAGCTGGCGCGCGCCCACCGCCTGGCAGGCCTCGGCACGACAGACTTCCACCGTATGGCGCCCCGGCGGCGTGGTACGGAAATGGTGGTAGAAACTAATCACGCCGGACACTTCCGCACGGGTGAGCCTGAGTGCGTCGGCGATGGCCGCGATCGCCTCGCGCGGAATGTAGCCGACACTGTCCTGCACCGCATGCAGTACAGGGAGCAACGCTCCGGGCTCATTCTGCCAGGTGTCCAGTGCGGCCTGCACGGGGTCAGAAGCGGTAGCTGATGGCACAGTCATAGTGTCAATACAATACCACCGACCGAATGCTCTCGCCGGAATGCATCAGATCGAAGGCCTTGTTGATATCATCCAGCGGCATGGTATGGGTAATCAGGTCGTCGATATTGATGCGCCCATCCATGTACCAGTCGACGATCCTGGGTACGTCGGTGCGCCCCCTGGCGCCACCGAAGGCGGTGCCCCGCCAGGAGCGGCCGGTAACCAGCTGAAACGGACGGGTAGAGATTTCCTTGCCCGCACCCGCCACGCCCACGATACAGCTTTCGCCCCAGCCCTTGTGGCAGCATTCCAGCGCCTGGCGCATCACCTCGACGTTGCCGATGCACTCGAAGCTGTAGTCGACCCCCCCGCCGGTCAGCTGGATGATGTGATCCACCACATCGTCCACTTCCCGCGGGTTGATGAAGTCGGTCATCCCGAACTTCTTCGCCAGCGGCACTTTGGCGGGGTTGAGATCCACGCCAATGATGCGGGTGGCGCCGACCATTTTCGCGCCCTGGATCACATTGAGGCCGATGCCGCCCAGGCCAAATACTGCCACTGTGGAACCAGGCTCGACTTTCATCGTGAAAGCCACTGCACCGATGCCGGTAGTGACACCGCAGCCGATGTAGCAGATCTTGTCGAAGGGCGCGTCCTCGCGCACCTTGGCCAGGGAGATCTCCGGCAGCACGGTGTAGTTGGAGAAGGTGGAGCAACCCATGTAGTGCCGGATAGGCTTGCCGTCCAGCGAGAAGCGGCTGCTGCCATCGGGCATCACACCCTGCCCCTGGGTGGCGCGCACCGCCTGGCACAGGTTGGTTTTGGGGTTGAGGCAGAAATCACACTCGCGGCACTCCGCAGTGTACAGCGGAATGACGTGGTCACCGCGCTTCAGGCCCTTAACGTCCGGCCCCACCTCGACCACGACACCGGCGCCCTCGTGACCCAGGATAGCCGGAAAGGCCCCTCGGGATCATCGCCCGACAGCGTGAACGCGTCGGTATGGCACACCCCGGTGGCACGCATCTCCACCATGACCTCGCCGGACTTGGGACCGTCGAGATCCACCTCGACAATTTCCAACGGCTTGCCCGCTTCAAACGCCACTGCTGCTCGGGTTTTCATCGCAACTCCTTATATATCCCATATGACTTGTGGACAGACTACGGTAGTATAGTTTGTTTCCCTGGGAGAATAAGGTGTATATTTATAAAGACTCTTTTTCTGTATGGAAATTATTGTTGATCGGGCGAGAGAGGTACCTCGACCACCGAGCCATCGGCCGGGATGCGGTGTTCAAGACACGCCGTGAATCCGTCCCTGGAGGCTCGTATGCAGCGTCCCTGCTGCATACGGTCTTGAACACCGCATCCCGGCCGACGTCTCTACCCTGGGTGCCAACCTCTGGGGATTGTATGGCACTTTTCGGTCACTCCAGCGGCAGGTCAGCGTCCTGGGAGGGTGCTTCCGAGACCGTATGCGACATGGATGTCGCATCCGAGCCTCCATGGAAGGATTCACGGCGTGTCTCGGAAGCACCCTCCCAGGACGTTGACCGGGCTACGAAGTCCAATAACCCTAAATCAAGTGCCACGCATCTGAGGATTCCCAGGCATGCATAAATGGGAAGGTATCGAGGCCTTCGTCCAGGTGGCGACCCACCAGAGCTTCTCCCGCGCGGCCCGCGCCCTGGGCGTGTCGAACTCCCATGTCAGCAAGCAGGTGGCGAGCCTGGAGCGGCACCTGGATGCCCGGCTGCTGACCCGGACCACCCGCAAGGTAGGCCTGACCGAGACCGGGCAGGCCTTCTTCCTGCGCTGCCAGGACATCCTCAACACCCTCGAAGAAGCCGAACAGGCCGTCATCGACCTGCAGGAAAAACCCCGCGGCCGGCTCAGGGTCTCGCTGGCCGGCGCCTTCGGCGAGGAGTTTATCACCCCGGCCGCGGTGTCCTTCATGCGCGACAACCCTGGTCTGCACATAGAGCTCAACTTCGACAACAAACTGGTCGACCTGGTATCCGACGGCTTCGACATCGCGATACGCGCCGGCATTCTGGAGGACTCGTCGCTGATTGGCCGTCGTATCTGCAACCGGAAACTGGTGACCTGCGCCAGCGCTTCCTATATCGACCGCTACGGCCAGCCCGAAAGCGTCAACTCACTGGTCAACCACCACTGCCTGATCGGCACGCTGGACAGCTGGCGTTTCCAGGACGGCCAACGCCACTTCGACATGCGCCTGCGCGGCAACTGGCGCAGCAATAACGGGCGCGCCCTGGCCCACGCGGCCATCGGCGGCCTCGGGATTGTGCAACTGCCCGACTTCTATGTGCGCGATGCGTTGGATCGGGGACTGCTGGTACCGGTACTGGAGGATTTCAACCCCACCGATACCGGCGTGTGGGCGGTGTATCCGCACAACCGGCACCTGTCGGCCAAGGTGCGGATGTTTGTCAGCCATCTGGCGGAGCAGCTTGCGGGCGGTTGATGCCCCTGGTTCTGTTGGAGTGGCAATGTGGTTCCTGTGTACTAAAATTACCAAAGTTGCATTAAATATTGCCACTTGTGTTGGCAGGCGAACATTGCCGGCCCAAGACCCGCAATACATTGGGTAACAGACCGTTTTCACGGCGCCCTGGCGACAAGCCCCGACAGGAGCAGGGCCGGTACTGACGATCCAGCGGACAGGGAGTAGATCAGTCATGCATTCCTCTTCATCGATATCCAGCGATACCCTGCTCTGTTCTGAGACCCCCCTGTATCGTCATATGGTGGATTTGCTGGAGCGGGCCGATATCCGGGTCGGCGGCGACCGGCCCTGGGATCTGCAGGTCAATACCCCCGAAGTCTTTGACCGCATTGGCAGCCATGCCAGCCTCGGTCTCGGCGAGGCCTACATGGATGAAGCCTGGGACGTGCCCCGGCTGGATGAGTTCTTCTACCGCCTGCTGCGATCCAGGCTGCACCGCGAGGTACAACCCCTGAGGTTGGTATTGCTGGGATTGCGTCAGCGTTTTCTGAACCTGCAGACGATCCGCCGGGCCTGGCAGGTGGGTGAGGTCCATTACGACCTTGGCAATGATTTCTATACGGCAATGCTCGACTCCCGCATGACCTATACCTGCGGCTACTGGCGCGAAGCAAACACTCTCGACCAGGCACAGGAAGCCAAGCTGGACCTGATCTGCCGCAAACTGGATCTGCAACCCGGCATGCGGCTGCTGGATATCGGCTGTGGCTGGGGCAGCCTGATGGGCTTTGCGGCCGAGCACTACGGCGTCAGCTGTGTCGGCGTTACCGTCTCCCGGGAGCAGGCGGAGTGGGGCCGGGAGCGCTACCGCCACCTGCCGGTGGAATTCCGGCTGCAGGACTATCGCGCTGTGGACGAACGCTTTGACCGCATCGCCAGTGTCGGCATGTTCGAACATGTGGGCCGCAAGAATCACCGCGAGTTCATGCAGATGGCCCACCGCTGCCTGGCCGCGGACGGCTTGTTCCTGCTCCATACCATTGGCAAGAACCAGCGCCACAGCAGCACCGATCCGTGGATCGACAAGTATATCTTCCCCAATGGCGACCTGCCTTCCTGCGGTCAGATCGGCGATGCGGCGGACCGGCTGTTCGTGACCGAGGACCTGCACAATTTTGGCGCCGACTACGACCATACGCTGATGGCCTGGCACGCCAACTTCGAGGCAGCCTGGCCACGCTTCCGGGCGCAACTGGGGCAGCGCTTCTACCGCATGTGGCGCTATTACCTGCTGTCCTGCGCCGGCGCCTTCCGGGCGCGCGATCTCCAGCTGTGGCAATGGGTGTTTTCCAGCAAGGGAGTTGAGGGAGGCTACCACCGGATCGCCGGCTGAGCCCCGCTCAAGGGAACATCAGGTTGGCGCAGCTGCATCCGTCAATTTAGCTTCAACGGGATCCTGCACCAGCGAGGGGGACTGTACCACCCGGTTCCGTCCGCCTTCCTTGGCCTCATAGAGGGACTTGTCGGCCCTGCTGAGCATTGCCTCTGTGGTCACCACCCGCTGCTGACCATGGCGCGAAACAGTGGTCGCGCAGCCTATGCTGACGGTCAGTGGCCGTCGCAGGTCGCTGATCTGCTCGACTGCAGCACGCATCCGCTCGGCCACCCTGAGGCAGGCCTTTTCGTCGGTGTCGGGCAACACTACCGCAAACTCCTCGCCGCCGTAGCGGGCGCAGACATCGTTCACCCGCCCGCAACGCTCCAGCTCCGCCGCCACACGTCTCAGGGCCTGGTCGCCCTCAGGATGGCCGAAACTGTCGTTGTACTGCTTGAAATGATCGACGTCTATGATCAACACGGAGAGAAATAATCCAGCCCGCGCGCTGCGCTCCAGCTCGGCATTGAATTTGTCGAAGAAGGCGCGCCGATTGTAGACTTCGGTCAGCTCGTCCACGGTCGCCAGCCGCTGCAGACGGGCATTGCTGGCGGTTAGCTCCCGCTGCTGTTTGTGGAGCACCTCGGTTGCCCGTTTCTGCTCGGTCACATCCTGCAGCTGGGATAAAAAATACAGCGGCGTTCCCGCCGGATCGCGGACCAGCGATACGCTCAACAGCACCCAGACCAACCGGCCACTGCGGTGATGATAGCGCTTTTCCATCCGGTACACATCGCGGTGCCCCGCCAGCATCTCTTGCAGGTAGGCGAGGTCAGCCTCCAGGTCATCGGGATGGGTGATTGTCTGGAAGTCGATGGCCAGCAGTTCGTCGGCGGTATAACCCAGAATCTGGCAGACCGCGTCGTTGACTCTCAGCCACCTGCCCTCGGGGGAAACCAGCGCCATGCCAATGGCGGCAAAGCGGAAGGCACTCTCGAATAGATCGATACTCTGCTGCATGCGGTGCAATGATTCCAGCCGTTGCTGTTCCAGCTGGTCCCGCTCAATGAAAACGCTGAGGCCGCGGGCCATCAGCTCGATCAGCTCCCTGTCATTGCGCGAAAAACCTTCCTTCTGCGGCGTACAGGCAAAGAAGCTCAAGGTGCCGTAGATCTCATTGTTAACCCAGATCGGCGCTGCCAGATAGGCTTTCGGGCTGTGCTGTGAACAGGCAGCGTGACCCGGCAGCAGCGCATCCCGCCCTGCATCCGCAACCGCGACCGGCCGCTGCTGCGCCACCACCGCGGCACACCAGGTCTCGCCCAAAGGCTGAGTCTCACCCACAGCGACGGCAGCGGAATCCGGCTGGGCTGCGAGGATGGTGCAGGTTTCGCGCTGAATCCTGACGACAAGGCCAATGGTCATGCCCGTCAGGCGCAGCCCGGAAGCCAGGTACTCACGGTACAGTTCGGGGTAACCGGCATAGTCGGCGAGCGAGAGCCGGTGCAGTTCGCGAAAGTGTAGATCGGGATGATTCTTGGGCATCCGGTGTTCACCTGGGCCGGTGGTTCGCCATGGCTACCTACGGCAACCCGCGGCTCCGCAAGCCAGCGGCCGCTTCCCCCCCATGGGGCGACGATGTAAAACATTCAATGCACTTGGCCCATCATACCCCGTTTATACGTTTCTTGTCAGGCCAGTCAGCGAGCAGTCACGGGCATCTGCCGGGGTTCTTCAACAAGTCCTGCCAACTGGTCTATCCTGAATGGTGCCCACACAGACACTCCAGTACTTCCATCCGGCCTCCAGACAAGGAACCCTGCACATGCCCGGCAAATTACTTCACGACCCCCTGGGACAGCGCCTGCCCATCAAACTGGACACCACCTCCAACGGCGAATTCCTGCCGGTACCACTGGCGCGGATCCATCACCGCGCCAACGCCCTGGCGCAGTCCCTCGCCACCAGCAACGCCCGCCGCCGCGGGCTCGGTCGCCGGAATTTCCTGGTGAGCGCCTGCGGCGCAGCGACCACCCTGCTGGCATTCAACAGCGCCTTTGCGGCCACGGGGCGCCGCGGTGGCTATTTCGAGCTGGAGGCAGAGGCGGCCCTGGACCCACAGCTTGCCAGCGCCCGCCTGGATGGCCGGGAATTCATCTTCGATGTGCAGGGTCACTTCGTGAACCCCGACGGCCGCTGGACCCGCCAGTTGCCGGACGATGCCCGACCGCTGCAGTCCATGCCCAAGGCCTCCTGCGCCGCCGGTGAGGGGCCGGGGCGGGCCTACCTCGACTGCCTCAACTCGGAACAGTTCGTCCAGGACGTATTCATGGACTCCGATACCGACCTGATGGTGCTGTCCTTCGTGCCCTCCCGCGCCGACGCCGAGCCGCTGACCATCGAGGAAGCCGCGGCCACTGCCGACCTGGTGGAAAGACTGGACGGCACTCACCGCTTGCTGCTGCACGGCCGGGTCAACCCCAACCAGGACGGCGATCTGGAGGCAATGGACCAGCTGGCGGAGCGCTGGGGTGTCTGCGCCTGGAAGACCTATACCCAGTGGGGCCCGGACGGCAGGGGTTTCTGGCTGGACGATGAGGACAGCGGCATACCCTTCCTGGAAAAGGCCCGCCAGCTGGGCGTGAAGATTGTCGCGGTCCATAAAGGCCTGCCCTTCGGGCAACAGTCCTATGAGCATTCCACCTGTGCAGATATCGGTCGGGTCGCCCGCCGCTATCCCGACATCAGCTTTCTGGTGTATCACTCGGGTTTTGTCACCGGCAGCGCTGAGGGCCCCTACGATCCCGAGCGCAGCGATGGCGTCGATTCGCTGGTGACATCGCTGCGGGAAAACGGAATTGCCCCCAACAGCAATGTCTACGCCGAACTGGGCAGCACCTGGCGCTATCTGCTGCGGGACCCGGACAGCGCTGCCCATACCCTGGGCAAGCTGTTCCTGGCGGTGGGGGAGGACAATGTACTCTGGGGTACCGATTCCATCTGGTACGGCTCACCCCAGGACCAGATTCAGGCCTTCCGCAGCTTCCAGATTGCCGAGCCACTGCGGGAGCAGTACGGCTACCCGCAAATGACGCCCCAATTGCGCGCCAAGGTGTTCGGCCTCAATGCCCTCAAGCCTTACGGCAAGTACGTCAGCGACCTGCTGCCGGGCTTCGGACTCGACCGGGTCGCCACACTCAGGGCCGAATACCGGCAACAGCCTGACCCGCATTTTCGGACCTACGGCCCCAGAACACGGCGCGAGTTTTTTAATTTGATGCGCTGGCAGCAAAGTTGAGTGCGCCGGCTGCGTGCAATCAAGGACGTTCCCAGGACTCGACCTCACCAGTACACACGGTAAAAATGCCGTGTGCATCCGGCACGTCCAGCCCCTGCCACTTTCGGTACAGCGCCGGGCTGCGCGCCTTCAGTTTTGCCAGTAGGTGGGTCCATTCGTATGCCATTTGGCCCGTGGTGACCGGGAGCGACACCGCCTTCCGGGCCGGTTGGATCTTGCTTTTGTCAAAGGAATACTCCCGCACCCTGGACTCCTCGTGGACGCCCTTCAGATAGTGCGAAATGGCTGCAATGGGTGCCGAATGGTTCTTGAAGCGCTCCAGCTGCGGATGATTGCGATAACCGCGCGTCTGCCCACACAGTACTGCCTGCGCCAGCAGGGCCTCCCGCCACAGCGCCACCAGCCCCTGGGGATCGAGATATTTAGGATGTAGCGACCACAGACGCATGTTTATGACTCCCAACGTTCACTTGCCTGGTCGTCCGCCACCACCTTATGCGGGCTTGCACGACCCGGCTACAACTTCATCTTGAACGGGCTCACTTGAATTTTGTTCGTATTCTTTGATTATGGATAGCGCAGCGTCGGTATCCTCATCGTCAACAAAGACATTTGCATAACCCATTGGCGACAACTCACCCACAGCTCCCTGTAGATAATGCCCACCGACATAGGCGTCAATACCGTCTGCCTTGAGCATGCCTGCCACGATATGTGCTTCGAGGATATCTGATGCTCTGTAGATAATATTCATGCCCGCACCACCACCGCTCCTGCCAGCTTGTCCTTCTGGCTGCACTGGTCAGTCGGGGCAGGAAAATCATTCATTGAAGCCTGCTCTGCCCGATAATACTGGCTGGCCCGTATCCTCGCACACCCTCAAGGCTCAAGCGTCCCCCGTCTGGGCCACGGCGAACAACACTCAATGAACCATCCGTCTCCAATACAACCGCTTCGACCTCTTCCAGGGACAGGATCGCCGATGCACGAACGGCAGAGCGCACCTCGTCCTCAGTGACGCGTGCATGGCGCAGCGAGGCCGGAATAAACTCGCCCCGATACAGCAGCAATAGAGGTTCTCCCGTTACAATCTGCCGCAACCATCGCACACGGACGCTCAACCAGGTGACGATGAGTTGGAGTCCAATCAGCAGAGCAAATGCCAGGATCCCATCGGAGAGCGGCACGCTTTTGTTTAGCAACACGGTAGCCAGCGTTGAGCCCAGGGCCACAGTTACGACCAGATCGAAGGCGTTCAGCTTTGACAGCGTCCGCTTCCCCGAGATACGCAGGAATACAACCAGCACCACGTAAGCCATTATGCCCACAGTCAAAGTGCGGACAAGACTTGACCACCCGCCAAAAACCATCCCTTCCATCTCTTTCCTCCTGCGCAGAGTATCTGTCTATTCAATCGGATGGATCGTAAAAGCACAGCCGGTCAGGACCGGATTTTTTGGCTTTATACATGGCCTGATCCGCGGCTTCCAGCAGAGCGGTCGGAGAGGATGCGTCCCGGGGGTAGAACGCCACCCCAATGCTGACGGAAACCCGGGCAGGCTGTTGCGCGATGTGGAAGGGTATTGTGAGCGCATCAAGGATAGTCTGGGCCACAAGCTCAACATCCTGGTGCTGCCTGGCGCCGATGAGAATCACGGTAAATTCATCACCACCCAGACGGGCCACCGTATCGTCCTCCCGGACACAGTCGCCAAGGCGCTGTGCCACTTCAAACAGCAAACGGTCCCCCGCCTCATGGCC
Source organism: Kineobactrum salinum (assembly GCF_010669285.1). GTDB lineage: Bacteria > Pseudomonadota > Gammaproteobacteria > Pseudomonadales > Halieaceae > Kineobactrum > Kineobactrum salinum. The sequence continues at coordinate 1,845,367 of NZ_CP048711.1, forward strand.
GTACGAGTCGTTGACGTCCTTGAAGTCGTCGAGATCCAAGAAAAGCACGGCAAGGGGTAGCCCACTGCGCTTGGCGTGCTTGACCTCCTGTTCGAGGCGGTCGAGAAAAAGACGCCGATTGGGCAGCCCCGTCAGAAGGTCGTGGTGGGCGTTGTGCCATATTTTTTCTTCGGCGATCGCCTGTTCGGTAATATCCCGGGACATGCAGACAACCGCTTCGGTGTTTTTATCCTCGTCCAGCACGGGTGCAAGCAGATACTCGAACCTTTCCCCTTGGCCAGAGGCAAACCTGTGGACGAACTTGCCCCGGTAGGTGGCCTGCTCGGCAATCACCGTTTCCAGATTGCGCTGAAAATCAGAGGCGAATGGAAACCCGAGGTCAAAGGTGGATTTTCCGATGATGGCTGCGGACTCCAGAGCGAAGAGATCGGCCGTCGCCTTGTTTGCGTAGGCAAACCTGCCCTCGAGATCCAGCACATAAATCGGATCAGGCGATGCCACCAGCATGGCGCCGAACAGCCGGGTTTTCTTCTCTTTTACGGTCGCATACTGCTCCAGCGATTCGGCGACGGACTGGTCTATCGCTTCATGAAACCTGGTCAGGTCCTCCAGCTGCTGGCCGGAAATCGTTGCGTGAGCTTTGATCCAGTGTGACACCACGCTGGCACGCAGGGCCCGAAACTCGGAAGTCGTCTCCATGACGCTGAAGCCGCTGGTCTGTCGGTCGCCACCGTGCACTTCAGCCCAGGACTCACTCCCATCCTCCACCCCACAGCCTTTGGATTTGGCGGCCTGTTCGGATTTACTCTGGTATGAATCCAGATCGTCGGCAATCTCCAGAAGCATCTCCCTGGCGTGGTCGCGCAACCCGGCCCTGTTCATATACCTGGCATGAAGAATGGTTTTGGCGAATTCTTCCCAATCCTGAAGAATCGGCTCAATTTCTGCCCGGATAAAATCAGCTAACCGTACGTTCATCTGCATTTCTCTGGCCCAAAATGAAAACAGAAAGGATCTGGAGAGACGTCCGCCTTGTGCGAGATAGTTCGTATGGTCTCGCTCGGTTCGGGAGGGAATGCCGGTCCACGGAGTATGGACCGATACTGACATCGCTTCCATCGAGATATGCATTTGCCGCGGCGAAATTGCACCATCTGGTCTGCACACGCTTCTCCATCTGCGGGAGCCGGGCATTGAAGCTTCGTCAATCTGAAAAATTGAACTTGCCAGTCAATTTATATAATTTTCCAAACTGCCGGAGTTGCACTAACCTGTAGGCAGAATAAATACTGGAGCAAGCGTGAGCCGCTGCGGCCTGGCGACAGACGCACTGGCACAACACTGAGTCCACGGAACTGAATCCACAGAATAGGAGTAGCCATGACAAACATCGATATCGGCATCAACAAGAAGGACCGCACCGACATTGCACAGGGCCTGAAGCGCCTGCTGGCGGATTCCTATACCCTGTACCTGCAGACCCACAACTTCCACTGGAACGTTACCGGACCCCAGTTCCGGGAGCTGCACCTGATGTTCGAGGAACACTATACCGAGCTGGCCGAAGCCGTTGATGACATAGCCGAACGGATCCGCACCCTGGATGTTGTCGCTCCCGGCACATACAAGGCCTTTGCCAAGCTGAGCGCGATCAAGGAGGTCGAGGATGTGCCTGCCGCCAACGAGATGGTGAAGATCCTCACCCGGGGTCACGAACAGGTGGTGAAAACCTGTCGTGAAGCACTCAGCCTGGCCCAGGAGGCGAATGACGAGTCCTCCGCTTCGCTGATTTCGGACCGCATGAGGGTCCATGAAAAGACAGCCTGGATGTTGCGGGCCTTGCAATAACAGCGCTCCGGCCCAGCATTGAACCGCTCTGTGCCGGTCTCTTCGCGCCGCTCTGACCGGCTGCGGGGAACCAACCCCTGACCTGGCTCACCATTACCCTGTCCCTGGGAGGACTGGGTCTGTTGCTGCTGGGCATGGGCATGATGACCGATGGCCTGAAGGCGGCTGCCGGCAATTCCCTGCACAGCTTCCTGGACCGCTCCACCCAGACCCGCCTGCGCGCCGCGCTGACCGGGTTCGCCATCACCGCGCTGGTGCAATCCTCCAGTGCGGTCATTGTCGCTACCCTGGGTTTCACCAATGCCGGCATGCTGCGTCTGAAGCAGGCGGCGTGGGTGGTATTCGGCAGCAACCTGGGCACCACCATGACGGCCTGGATCGTGGCCCTGGTGGGCCTCAAACTCAAAGTGGAGTTGATCGCGCTGCCGTTGATCGGGGTCGGGATCCTGTCGCGGCTGTTTTTTCGCGGCCGCGGCACCCACATCGGTACGGCCCTGGCCGGTTTCGGCCTGCTGTTTCTGGGGCTGGGCATGCTGCGGGATGCTTTTATCGATGTCGCGAACTGGATCCCGATCGAGCAACTGGGCACCTCGGGTGCGGCAGGCATTGTGCTGGGCGTGCTCTGCGGTGCCCTCCTCACCGCCCTGATCCAGTCCTCCTCGGCAGCCCTGGCCATTATCCTGACGGCTTCGGTAACCGGGGTGCTGACTCCGCTGCTGGGAGCCTCGCTGATCATCGGTGCCAATATCGGCACCACCGCCACCAGTGTGCTTGCCAGCATTGGCGCCACTGCCAATGCCCGCCGGTTGGCGCTGGTACATGTCACCGAGAAAATCTTCACCGGCACCATCGCGCTGTTGCTGCTGGCGCCGCTGTGGTGGATATCCGAGTCGCTGGCCGGCGCCGCGGGGCGCACCAATATCAGCACCGGCCTCGCCCTGTTTCACACCCTGTTCAACCTGCTCGGCCTGTTGTTGATGTGGTTGCTGGCCGACCAACTGCTGCGGCGGGTCGAACACTGGGTCAAGCAGCCAGAACTGAGCTCGGAGAAACCGCGCTATCTGGACGATACGGTGCTCGCGCTGCCGGCGATGGGTGTCAGCGCCATGCAGTCGGAAATCAAGCGGGTCTTCAAGCAACTGCTGAGCCGCGGGCGCGGACTGATAGCGCCGGAGCAGGAGCCGCCCCCGAGGAGGATATCCGCACCGGGGTCCTGCTGGACGCGATCGCCGGCTACAGCAACCGGATCGGCGCCCAGCAGCTTGCCGATGGCCTGTCGGAAACCTTTCTCAACCTGAACTGGGCACGGGAAGAATGCGTACAGTTGCGGGAGTTGCTGCAGGAGCTGGCCCGCCTGCCTGCCGGGAACCTGCCGGCAGTGCTGTCCCCGGCGCTGCGGGAGGCCTTTCTGCACATCATGCGCAGTGGCGAGTTGAAACAGCTGGCCATGGCGGACCGCAACGCCTGCCTGCGCGATGTGAAGCGGCTGCGGCGCGAGCAGCGCTCCGCAATGCTGGCCGATATCCGCGAAGGCCGGATCAGTGCGCCCGAGGCCTCCCGCCGCCTGCACGCCATTGGCCTGCTGGAAGAGAGCGCCAAACATGTGCTGCGCATCGCCGAAGTCATCTACCCGGAGACGGAAACCGCCGAGCCGGCTGCGGCGCTGACACACAGATGACCCAAATGCGGTACCGCAGCATCTGGCGCAACCGGATTCCTGCCATTTAAAGCCTCGCGATGTTAGCATCCACTCTCGTAATGGGCAGAAAAACAGGCTCCCATCAGCGCCGAGCAGCTGCCCATGACACCGGATAGAATTGTCTGCACGCTGGCGCGCCAACGTGATCCCCACTTTTTATTGCCCGGTTTTGCTGCGCGGGTTCACATTCCTGCAGTTGTCGGCACCTGGGGCGTCGCGTATGGTCGCCGCTTGACACAAAGGGCGGCACTGAACTGACAACCCAGGTACTGAATGTGCGACTTGCGCCGCGATATATCCTCCTGCTATCGATCCTGGCGCTGCTGGTGCCGGGAGGGGTCCTTGCGCTCTCCCCGGACCGCCTGCCCAGCCAGTACCTGTACGATCGCTATGGCCGCGAGCACGGCCTGCCCTCCGATACCGTGTGGGTGGCACGCCAGGACCACGAGGGCTACCTCTGGCTGGGTACCAAGAACGGGCTGGCGCGCTTCGACGGGGTCCGATTCACCCTCTACAACAAGCAGGCCTACCCCGAATTTCTGTCGAATGACGTGCGCGACATCGAGATCACTGCCGATGGCAGTCTGTGGCTGGCCACCTATGGCGGCGGTGCGCTACGGCTGATCGACGGCGAGTTTGAGCCGCTGACCAAGGCGGACGGCCTGGCCGACAATGTGGTTCACGATATACATATCGGCAGCGACGGCGCGGTCTGGTTCGCCACGGCACTGGGCATATCCCGACTCCGGGACGACACCATTACCAACTGGACGAGCGAGGACGGGCTGGCCGACAACAGCACCTTTCGGGTCGGTGAGGACAGCAATGGCGACATCTGGGTCGGCACCCTGACCAACGGCCTCAGTCATTTCGACGGTGAAACTTTTCGCAATTACTCTGACGGCAGCGGCCTGGATTCCACCCAGGTGCATCTGCTGTTCGACGACCCGGAGCTGGGACTGATAGCCACCACCATCACCGGCAGCAGCTACCGGCTGGAAGCCGGGGGCCCCGCCTGTTGGCGGGGCCGCTGCAGGCACAACTGCCCTGGCATTCGGCGGTCCGCGACCGGGACGGCAACCTGTGGCTGGGCACCTATGGCCAGGGCCTGTGGCGCCTGTCGCCGGACCAGCAGTTGGAGGAGATCCCGCTGACCACCACGCAACCCGGGCACGTGTTTGAGCTGACCGAGGACCGCGAAGGCAATGTCTGGGCCGCTACCATGCAGGGCGCCTACCGTCTGCGGGATAGCGACTTCCTCCAGTTCGGCCAGCCCGAGGGTCTGGCCGACCCGGTTTTCGTGGTGACCCAAAGCCCGGTGGATGACGCCATCTGGGCCGGATCCGAAGGCAGCGGCCTGTTCCGGTTGGGGCGCGACGGCGACATTCGTCAGCTCGGCACCGAGCAGGGCCTGTCCAATATCAACGTATCCGCGCTGCTGGTGGACCCGGACAATACCGTCTGGGCCGGCACCTTTGGCGGTGGTCTCAACCGCATCGCCAGCGATGGCAGCATCAGCCACTTCAGCGTGGAGAACAAGCTGCCCGACAACCATGTCATGGGCTTGACCCGCAGCCGCGACGGACGTCTCTGGGTGGCCGCAAACGGCGGCCTGGGCTATCTTGATCCGGGGGCCGATGTTTTTGAGCGGCAGCATGGCTTGCCGGAGACCCTGCTCCGCCAGATCATGGAAGACAGCCGGGGAGCCCTGTGGATAGCCAGCAACAGCGGTCTGATACGGCTGCAGAACGGCGAATCCACCCTGTGGGACAGCAGCGACGGACTCGGCAGCAGTCTGGTCAGTACCACTTATGAAGATGCCGACGGGGTACTGTGGATAGGCAGCCGCGAGGCCGGGCTGGCGCGCCTGGAGGGCGACCGCTTGTTTCAGTACGGCCTCCAGCACGGCCTGCCGCAGTTGTCGGTGCTGGCCATTCTCGAGGACGACCAGGACACCCTGTGGATGAGCGGCGCCGACGGCCTGGTCAGTGTGCCGCGGGCGGAGCTCAATGCAGTGGCACGGAGCGAAGCGGACCAGGTCCGCGCGCAGTTGTACGATGAAACCGACGGCTTGCGTTCGGCCCAGTTCCTGGGCGGCTTCCAGCCTGCCGGCTGGCGGGCACGGGATGGCACCCTCTGGTTTGGTTCCAATCGCGGCCTGGTAGCGGTGGATCCCACCGGCTTCGAACCGGCGGCACCGGTCCCGCGACCGCTGATAGAGCAGGTACGGGTCAACGGCGAGGTCATCGCCCCGGCCCAGCCCCTGCAGCTGCCGGCGGACGCACATACCCTGGAGGTCGACTATACGGTGCCACGGCTGGGCAATCCCGAGGCGATCCGTTTTCGCTATCAACTGGAGGGTTTTGACCGCGACTGGCAGGATGTGGCCGGGCGTCGCACTGCCTACTTCACCGGCCTCACACCGGGGAAGACAACCCTGCATATTGCCGCCCATCTAAAGGACAGCGCCTTCGACCCGACGCGGCTGGAACAACAGGTATCCCTGGAGATCTACCGCGAACCCTACTGGTACCAGACCTGGTGGTTCCTGCTGCTGGCCTGCGCAGTAGTGGGCCTGGCACTGCTGGCAATCTATCGCTTTATCCGTCACCGGGCCGGCCTGCGCGAACGGCGGCTGGAATTGCTTGTCGGCCGACGCACCCGGGAGTTGCAGATCGCGCTGTCCCGGGTGGAAGAGATTTCCCGCATCGACAGCCTGACCGGTGTCGCCAACCGGCGCTTTCTGGACGAGAATCTGGACAAGGCCTGGAGCCAGTGTGCCGCCAAACAGGTGCCAGTGAGCGTCATCATGCTCGACCTGGATTTCTTCAAGCAATACAACGACAGTACCGGTCACCAGGCCGGCGATGACTGCCTGCGACGGGTGGCAGAATCACTGCAGGCCGGGGTATTGCGCGAGGGCGACCTGATCGCGCGCTACGGTGGCGAGGAATTCATTGCCCTGCTGCCCGGCGCCGACTCGGCCGCGGCACTCGCCGGTGCGCAGCGTATTCACAGCCGCATAGGCGCACTGCGCATTCCTCATCCGGACAGCCCTGTATCGGATTTCGTCAGCGTCAGCGTGGGTGTTGCCACCGCCTGGCCAGGCAGTGCACCCGGCACCCCGGATCTGTTGATGCAGCGTGCCGACCGGGCGCTGTACGCCGCCAAGAGTGGCGGCCGGGACCGGGTCAGCGTCTGGGAGCAGGGCCGGAGCAGCGGCTATGGTGCGCCGGATTAAAGCCCGTAGCCAGGAGGTGCGGTAAAGGCGCGGTGGTGCCGCTCCAACAGGCGGGCCGCTGCCAATGTATTGCGATCCCCCAGATATCGCGAGACTATCTGCACCCCCACCGGCAGGCCATCCAGCGTCAAGCCTGCCGGTACCATGGTCGCCGGCAGGCCGGCATTGAGGGTGAGCCCCGGCCAGCGCAGCATGTCGGTATAGGGTCGTTGTTCGGCGCTGACCGACAGGCTGCGCTCATGCATTACCGGGCTGTGATCGGGAGGGAAGGCAGCTATCGGGGCACAGGGACAGATCAGTACATCGAAGTCCTCGAAGAATGCCGTCCAGGCTGCCCGGGCCTGGAGCCGCAGTTCGTTCTGCCGCAACCACTCGCTGTGGCGCAGGGCCAATCCGCGCATTTGCAGCAGCGGCTCGGTCATATCCTCCGGGTCCGCGCCCGCGACCATCTCCCTGGACAGCTCGCACAACTCTTCAGGAATGGTCTCGGCTATCACCGCCATCATCAGCTGCATGAAATTGTGATGGTTGGCTTCCGGGTCGATATCGGGCCTTGCCTCCAGGTCGACGTGGGCACCGATATGTTGCAGGGTACCGGCCACAGTGTTGACGCAGCGCAGTACTTCGCTGTCCACCGGGCAAAACGGGTCGTCGGCCCATACCGCCACCCGCAACCCGGACGCCTCGGTGAAGCCAGCCGGGGGCAGCGTCAGCCGCCAGGCCGGAGCGTCCTGTGCCGATGGACCCAGCAACAGATTCAGGGCCTGCTCCAGATCATCGACGCAGATGGCCAACGGGCCGGCCACCGACAGGTCCGGCTCGGCAAGCACGTCTTCTCCGGGTGGCAAATGGCCTGCCAGGGAAACAATACCCTGGCTGCTCTTGTGGCCAAAAATCCCATTGAAGTGGCTGGGAACACGAATGGAGCCACCGATGTCGCTGCCCAGCTCCAGCGGAGTCAGGCCGGCCGCCAGGGCGGCAGCGGCACCGCCGGAGGAACCGCCGCAGGTGCGCGCGGGGTTCCACGGGTTGCGGGTGACTCCGTAGACCTCATTGAATGTCTGCACGTCACCGCTCATGAAGGGCACGTTGGTCTTGCCAAAGACGATGGCACCCGCATCCAGATAGCGCTGCACCGCGGCGGCATTGCGGGTGGGAATATGATCGCGATGCGCAGCACTGCCACCCACGGTCACCAGCCCCTCGGTGCAGAAGGCGTCCTTGATGGTCAGCGGCACGCCGTGCAGCGGGCCCCAGTCTTCACCACGGGCCGCCGCGGCATCAGCGGCAAGCGCCCGCTCGCGGGCCCGGGCCTCATCCAGCGCGACCACAGCGTTGATCTCACCATTGAAACGGGCGACGCGGCCGAGGAAGAAGTCCAGCACCTCCACCGAGGACAGGACACCGGCCTTGATGTCCCGGGCAATGGCAAAAGCACTGCGATAGAGTATCTGCATCGTTGTTGACCACCTGTCCCGACTGAGCCGCCAGTGGGCCCTGCGCAGGGCCCACTAGTGCAGCATAACACCGAAATTCGCCGTGAATCAGCCTGCAATCTGGTAACAGGGACGGTAGTCCCGCGCGCCCTCGCCCAGCTTCATCCGCTGCTGTTTCACCAGCAGCCGCAGCAACCGGTCGATGTTGGCCAGCAGCCGGGGTTCGCCGTGTAACTGATAGGGGCCGTGCAGCCGCACCTGCTCAATCCCGAAGGCCTTGACATTGCCCGCCACCAGGCCGGAAAACGCGCGCCGCAACTGTCCCGCCAGCTCATGCCGCGGCAGCTCGGGGCGCAGGTCGAGCGCGGCCATGTTGGCATGGGTAGGCAGGAACGGCTCCTGCAGATCCGCGGTAATCTCGAGCTCCCAATTGAAGTAATAGGCCTGCTGTGACCGCCGGCGACGCACGTGCTGGTCCTTGACCGCCTTGCGCACAGCGCGCCCGACCTCCTCGGGTGCCCCCAGAATGACCTGGTAGAACCGGCGCACATCCTCCCCCAGGCAGGCGACCAGGAAGTCCTCCAGCTGGGCGAAGTAGTCGGCGCAGTCCTCGGGCCCGGCAAACACTACCGGCAGGCTGTGAGCGTTGTCCGGGTGCAGCAGAATGCTGAACAGGTACAGGACTTCTTCCACGGTACCCACGCCACCGGGAAACACGACGATCGCATGGGCAAGCCGTACAAAGGCCTCCAGCCGCTTCTCGATATCGGGCATGATTACCAGTTCATTGACAATCGCATTGGGTGATTCCGAGGCGATGATACCGGGCTCGCTGATGCCGATATAGCGACCCTGCTTGATCTGCTGCTTGGCATGGCCGACAGCGGCGCCCTTCATCGGCCCTTTCATTGCACCGATACCGCAGCCGGTGACGATATCCATACCGCGCAGGCCCAATGCATAGCCGACCTGCTTGGCGTAATCGTATTCCTCGCGGGATATGGCATGGCCACCCCAGCAGACCACCATCCGAGGGGGCAGGTCGGGACGGACGATAGTGGCATTGCGCAGGATCCGAAAGACCTTGTTGGTGGCATCCGCGCTGTCGATCGCCACGCCCGAGGCCATTTTCATGTCGGTGTAGACGATGTCGCGCAGCGCCGCGAACAGATGTTCCTGGATGCCGCGAATCATGCGTCCATCGACAAAAGCCTGGCCGGGAGCGTTGAACAGTTCCAGACGCAGCCCCCGGGGCTGGGGAATCAAGCGTACGTCAAAGTCTGAGTAATCGGCGTAAATCTGGGCTGCATCGTCCTTGCTGCTGTCCGTGTTGAGAATGGCCAGCGCACAGCGGCGGTAGAGGTCGTACAGCTCGCCGCGGGCGGTGGTAAAAGCAGTGATCTCGGCTTGCGACAGCAGATTCAGGGAGCTGAGCGGATTGATGACGGCGTGGGCAATTTTTTCCATGGGCGGGGCGGAGTTCCTGTCCGGTTGGGGCGACGGCTCCGGCCGCCGCCATCTTTTGGGACGGTCTGGACAAGACCGTACGCCATTATAGTGCCCCCGCACTGTGTTGCGCCATCCAGCCAGGCGGGCCGGAGGCGCCAATAGAGCACGACAGTGCTGCGCCGTCAGCCGTTTCTGCTACCATCAGCTTACCGCAATACTGCACGAGGCCCTGCCATGCTCCGGATTCTGCTCTATATCATCGGCATCCCGCTGCTGTTGATCCTGTTGGCAGCGATACTGTTGCCGCTGGTACTGGACGAGGAACAGCTGCTGGCGCTGGCAGCCGAACGGCTGGAACAAAGCAGCGGTGCCCAGTTGACCGTGCACGGCGATTCCCGCCTGTCGCTGCTGCCACGGCTGGCACTGACCCTGGACGAGGCGGAGCTGGCCCTGCCTGGCAAAGACCAGCCTGATATAACAGTGCAGCGGCTGGCGGTGGAAGTACGCCTGCTGCCACTGTTGTCCGGCACAGTCGCGATCAAGGGCATCGAACTGGCGGGGCTCGTCGCCACCGTGCCGGCCCAGCCCGCCCAGCCCGCAGTAGACACCTCCACTCTCAGCGACGCCGAGCTGGACGCGTTTTATGAAGCACGCCGCCAGGCCGTGCGGGACGCTGCGGCGAACAGCGCCGGTGCCGCTCTCGGCCTGCCGCTGGCCCTGAATGTACAGCGTCTGAACATCAGCGATGCACGCATTGTGCTGCTCCAGGCCGACGGCGGCGAGCCCCGGATGATTGAGCTTGTAGCGCTGACCGCCACCGACATGAATCTGGCGGGCGAGCCAGCGGCACTGAATCTGCAACTGCGTATTCCCGGAGCAAATCCCGTCGCGCTGTCTCTGGATCTCCGTTTCAGCGCCGACCTCGACCAGCAGCGGGTGCAGCTGCAAAGCCTGGTCGCCGATATCGAGGGCGCAACCAGACAGCCTTTGCAGCTACGGGCGAGCGGACCGGTTGATCTGGAGCGCCAGGTCGCCGAGCTGGAGCTGGCACTGGAAAGCGGCACAATGACCGGCGCAGGCAACCTGCGCTATGCCAGCTTCGAAAGCCCGCAAATAGATACCACGCTGCAACTGAGCGAGCTGAATCCGGCTTTGCTGGTGCTGGCCGGCCCCGAGGCCGCGACTGAAGCCGGAGACGTAGAAGCGGACGGCGATGCGCCGCTGCCGCTGCATGCGCTGCGACTGGTCGATACCCGGGCGGCACTGCAGGTGGAGCGGGCGGTATTCGGTCTCCACAGCATCGAACAATTGCAGCTGAAGCTACGGGTGGTGGAGGGTATTGCCACGCTGGAGACGATTCGCGGCCGCCTGCATGGTGGTGAACTGGACGCCAGCGCCGTGCTCAACGGCCAGCACAATACTGCCCGGCTGGAAACCCGGGGCGAACTGACCGGGGCCGATACTGCACTGCTGCTGGCTGCGCTGGAAGCTCAACCGGTGCTGAGCGGCAGCGCCAGCCTCGACTGGCAACTCACCGGCAGCGGGCGCAGCCGCAATGAGCTGGTTCAGGGGCTGGATGGCACGGTGGAGCTCACTACCGGGGGGCTGGCACTGGAACAGGTCGGGATCGAGCGCCTGCTCTGCCAGACAGTTGCCCAGATCAATCAGGAGCCGTTGCAGACCGAGCTACCCACCCGCAGCGAGTTCGAATCGCTGACCGCCAGTATCACGCTGGGGCAAGGCCAGGCACTGCTGGCCCCGCTGCGGGCGGAGCTGGCCCACCTGAGCCTGCTCGGCGAAGGCAACTTCGATCTCGCCAGTGCTGAATTCAACGCCAGACTGGAGGCACAACTGTCGCCCGACCTGGCCAGTCTGGATCCCGCCTGCCGGGTGAACGAGCGCTTGACGGCGATTGCCTGGCCGGTGAACTGTAGCGGCAGCCCCGACACCGCACCCGCCGGCTGGTGCAAGGTCGACAGCCGCGAGATCATCCGCGAGCTGGCCAGCAGCGAACTGCAGCGCAAGGCCAGGGAGGAAGGCGGCAAGCTGCTGCAGCGGCTGCTGCAACGCGATCAGCCCGCCACAGAGGAGGACAACCCATGAAATTGCACCGCATGCTCACCGCAGCTGTGCTGGTACTGCTGACCCTCCCGGCCATTGCCCAGCCACAGTCCGCCCGGGAACTGATCGCCAGGCTCGACCTGAGCGCGGCGGATCACCCCGTGGATTCGCATCCGCGCTGGCAGCCCGCCCGTGTGGTCGTCACACTGCCGGCGGGCATGGCCAGCGCGATGCCGGATTATATCGACCAACTGCGGCAGGCCGCGGGTGATACGGAATTGGTGCTGGATGAATCCGGCAAGCCCTCGGCGGAACTGCTGGCCGGCGCTGATGGCTACATCGGATTTTGCACCAATGAGCTGTTGGCCAACGCAGACCCCGAGCTGTTGTGGATACACAGCTACGCCGTCGGTATGGACCGCTGCAGCGGCGCGGAGCCGGCACTGCTGGCGGACCGCATCTTCACTAACAACAAGCGTTTGTCCGCCCCACTATCGCGGAACATGCCATCGCCCTGTTGCTGGGTATCAGTCGCGGCCTGCCTGCCTATACCGCGGCCCAGGCCGAGCGCGAATGGCGCCGGGAGCTGTCGGCGGAACTGCATTTCGGCGAGCTGACGGGTAAGACCATGCTCGTCGTCGGCCTGGGTGGTATCGGTACCGAAATCGCGCGCCGCGCCCACGCACTGGGCATGCGGGTCACCGCCACCCGCAATTCCTCCCGCGAGGGACCCGATTTTGTCGCCTATGTGGGCCTGTCCGACGAACTGCACAAGCTGGCCGGCCAGGCCGATGTCGTGGTGAATTCACTGCCCCTGACAGAACAGACCACGGGGCTGCTGGACCGGGATTTCTTCGCCGCGGTCAAGCGCGGCGCGATTTACATCAATGTCGGCCGCGGCAAGACCACGGTCACGGAAGAGCTGATTGCGGCGCTGGAGTCAGGCCAGCTCTACGGTGCCGGCCTCGATGTTATCGACCCGGAACCGCTGCCGGAGGACAGCCCGTTGTGGCAGTTGCCCAATGTCATCATCACTCCGCATGTGGCCTCCGCTGGTGGTGCCAGCCGGCAGCGCACCGCACTGATCGCCGTGGAAAACCTGCGCCGCTATGTGGCTGGCGAGGCCCTGCTGAACCTGGTGGATATGGAGGCGGGCTACTAATCTGCCACCAGTGGGTGGTACAGTAAAGTGTCGCGGAGCAGTAGCGCCTTCCCGGGCCAGCGACCAATGGCTCCGGTCCCGTGTGCCACCGCCTCATCCGCAGGGAGCTCATCTACCGTGTCCAGCGCCATCCCTTTCAGCAACAGCTATGTCAAACTGCCGGCACGCTTCTACAGCCAGCTGTCACCGACCCCGGTGGCCGCGCCCGGCCCGATCCGGGTCAATCGCGTGCTGGCGCGGGAGTTGGGGCTGGACCCCGACTGGCTCGCCTCTCCGGAAGGCACCCAGGTGCTGGCCGGGAACACGGTGCCGGAGGGCGCCGCGCCACTGGCGGCCGTCTATGCCGGCCACCAGTTCGGCAGTTTCAACCCACAGCTGGGTGATGGCCGCGCGATCCTGCTCGGGGAGCTGGTCGACAGCAGTGGCCGCCAGGTGGACCTGCAGCTCAAGGGCGCCGGCCGCACCCCCTGGTCCCGCGGCGGCGACGGCCGTTCCCCGCTGGGGCCGGTGCTGCGCGAGTACATCGTCAGCGAAGCGATGGCGGCGCTGGGTGTGCCCACGACCCGGGCGCTGGCGGCGGTGAGCACCGGCGAGCAGGTATTTCGCGACCGCGCACTGCCCGGCGCGGTGCTGGCGCGGATGGCCGGCAGTCATGTCCGCATCGGCACGTTCGAGTACTTCGCCGCCAGAAAGGATACCGAGGCCCTGCAAACCCTGGTGGATTTCACGCTGCAGCGTCACTACCCGGAGCGCGGCGACAGCGACAATGCTGCGCTGGCGCTGCTGGAGGAAGCCATCGCCCGCCAGGCCAGCCTGATCCCACAGTGGCAGTTGCTGGGCTTCATCCACGGCGTGATGAATACCGACAACACATTGCTCAGCGGTGAGACCATCGACTACGGCCCCTGCGCATTCATGGATGCCTTCGACCCGGAAACCGTGTTCAGCTCCATTGACCAGGGCGGCCGCTACGCCTATTGCAACCAGCCCGCCATAGCCCACTGGAACCTGGCCTGCCTGGCCCAGGCGCTGGTGCCGGTACTGCACGACGAGCCGGAACAGGCCGTGGCCCTGGCGCAGGCGGCGGTAGACCGCTTTGGCGAGCTCTACCTGGACAGTCACAGCCGTGGCCTGCGCGCCAAACTCGGCCTGGACAGCGAACAAGCGACCGACAACAGCCTGATCGAGGATCTCTATACCCTGATGGCGGCCGAGGCCAGCGACTTCACGCTGACTTTCCGCCACCTGGCGGACCTGGCCGACTCTGCTGGCGCGGCCGGGCAGGACATTGCCGAGCTGCAGCCGCTGCCCGCCAGCTTCGAGCCCTGGCTGGCACGCTGGCAGGCCCGGCTGGCCGCAGAACCGCTGGACCCGGCCGAGCGCCAGCGGCGCATGTACCGCGCCAACCCGGTGTTCATCCCCCGCAATCATCTGGTCGAGGAGGCCATCGCCGCGGCCACCGACAGCGACGATTTCGGGCCCTTTCACAGGCTGGTCGAGCGGCTGGCCGAGCCCTTCACGTATACCCCGACGGACCAGCGCTATGCCCTGCCCCCGGAGCCCGGGGAGCGTGTGTATCAGACTTTTTGCGGTACCTGATTGCACGCGCCGGATTGTTTGCTCGCGACAGGGAACGGCGTGGTCCAGGGCCCGGGCAATACTCAGATAGGTGGCGGCGGCACCAGTGCCATTACAGCACCCGGCCCGCCATTGCCCTACCCGCCTCCCGGCGCCATTAGCAAAGTGGCCTGCACTCTCCAAAGGCCTGGCCACTGGTCCATTAGTTCGGCAAATGTCGCTTTTTGGGACCACTAATTGCTCAAATGTCTCAATTCTATCTTGTTAATTGTGCTTTAGTCGCATACGCTACGCCTTAACTGCGATTTTGTTCCATTTTACTGCTTATCAAGGATCCACAGGCAATTGGCTGAGCTTATCTTTCCCAAGAGCCGCAATCACGGCAAGGCACTGGCCCGGCAGGTTCGCCTGGGACAACTCAGGCGTGTCCGGCAGGGGGTTTACACCGATGCTGCCGAAGCGGATATCGCCACACTGGTTCAGAACCGGTGGTACCAGCTGGTTGAGCACTTTTGCGATCAGCCCATTGCGGCCTACCGGACCGCCGTGGAACTGAAACCCCACAGGCGGCGTGTTTATGTAGTGGCCAATGTCGGTCACCGACGTTACGTTGACATTGGCGACGCGCTGACAATCGACATAATGCCGGGCGACGCCACATTGCTGACAGAGCCTTTCGTTCCCGAGCTGGCACGCAGTGCTCTGCCGCGCCAGCTTTTGGAGAACCTCGTTCCCAGCCGCGCCCGTGAGGCCGGCCACAGGTCTCTCGGACAGACATGGGTTGAAACGCAACTGTGCAGAGTACTGGCACAACGGGGCGAGAACGCCCTCAAGGAAATCCGCGATCAAACCCGCACCGCCGCTCCCGAACTGGGACTGGAAAAAGAATTCGCTCAACTGGACCGCATGATCGGGGCGCTGCTCGCCTCGCGGCCGGTAGAGGGCAGCCTGTCGTCATCACTGGCCATTGCCACCGCCCGCCAGGAACCCTATGACCCGGATCGCCTGGTACGCTTCCGGGCGCTTGCCGATTACTTGCAGCAGTGCAATTTCGAACGGGTTCCGTACCTTTACAATCAGGCCTCATGGCGTCACCTCTCGTTCTTCGAAAGCTACTTCTCGAACTATATAGAAGGCACGGAGTTCCAGATCTCTGAAGCGGAGAAGATCATTTTTGAAAAACAGGTCGTAGACAACAGGCCCGAAGACAGCCACGACGTGCTGGCCGTCTATGACATCGTGCACGACTACCAGGAAATGCTGGAAACTCCCAACAACGCTTCCGAACTGATTCAGTTACTCCAGGAACGTCATGAACGGATGATGCTTCAGCGCCCGAACAAACACCCGGGCCAATTCAAAGTCAAGATCAACCAGGCGGGCGATACCGTCTTTGTATCACCAGCAAATCTGGTCGGCACTATCACCCAGGGTTTCGGGATCTACGAAAAACTACCCAAGGGAATGCAACGGGCTATTTTCATGCAGTTCCTGATTACTGAATGCCATCCCTTTGATGACGGTAATGGCCGGCTATCTCGAATCTTCCTGAATGCCGAGCTGCATACCGACCAGCAATACAAGCTGATCGTGCCAACGGTGCATAGGGACAGCTACCTGAACAGCTTGCGCCAGGCTACGCGGGAAGGAAAATTCCGAACGCTGACCAAGGTATTTTTTCAACTCCAGAAATATGCAGCCAGCCTGAACTGGAATGACTACGGTGATGTTCGCGAACAGCTGGAAGAACACAAAGCTCACCTGCTCCCGGATGAAGGAGTTGCCGTTTTCAATCAGCAAATTGTGAACTTCAAGATGAAGCTGCCGGTGTCACCTTGAATCACTGCGCAGGCAGACATGCGCTTTTAGGGGCTCCCACAGGTTCATGACAAGACCACTAGACTCTCATATATCCCAAAAATATGAGAGCCCAACAAATCGTTGCAGTGGACGTTTGACCCGCCACCCAAGATCCACCTCTCTTGCGAAATGAGTAGAAAAGGGATATTTTATACTCATGAGCGATTTCGAATACGATGACGACAAAAGTCAGGCCAATCTGGAGAAGGACGGAATCGACTTTCTGGATGCGCAGGCTCTATGGAATGACCCTGACCTGCTGGAGATCCGAGCCAAATCTGAAGATGAACCTCGATTTCTGGTCGTAGGCCTTGTTGGTCAAAAGCATTGGTCTGCCGTCGTCACCTACAGAAACGGAACAGTCCGGCTCATTTCTGTAAGGCGTTCTCGCAAACGAGAGGTAGAGCTGTATGAAAGCTAAAGATTTTGACAAGAAATTTGACCAAGGCAAAAAAGACATCATCGATGATCTTGATCTGTCCACGGCGCGCCGCGCTAATCAGGAACAGAAACGGATAAATGTCGACTTCCCTACTTGGGTGGTCGAGTCGCTGGATCGTGAAGCGGCTCGTATTGGTGTTACTCGGCAGTCAATTATTAAAGTCTGGTTGGTTGAGCGTTTGAAGGCAGAGGCTGCTAACAAACCGCTGAATGGTGACGCCGCAGGCGGCGCACATTAGCGGAGCGTTATGAGGCGCTACCTGAGCAATACCTTGACTGGGAGAATGAAAATGGTCAATCGTAACTTTCGGCTGAAAGCCGGTTTCGCTGCAGGACTCTGCATACTCTTATTGTCCAGTTTCGCCAATGCTGAAACCACAGTCGGTCGCTGGTGTGACCGGACAGTTTCGAGCATGCCTCAATTCAATAGAGTAATGACCATCGTTTTAACGCAAGATGCGCACGTTGAGTTAAGCTCAGAGTTTAATGATGGTTCCAGTTCAGTGCTAGAGCTTCAAGAGCTTCCCGGAAATATGTATGCACTTGCGAACTCTCAGTCGGGAGAGCGGTACAGAATCATTTCTGCTGACGGCAGTTTACAACTCCTGGATGCAGATGGTCTTGTCAGAACGGCCACCCGCTTAGAGAACAGCCCTCAAACGGGTGAGTGTGGCTCATGAGAACGCCTCATAACCAAGTGCAGCGGTTCGCGCCGTCTTGCTAGTTCTGCCGGTAATTTTAATTCTGGCATTGGACGGTATATTGGAAAATCAGACAACGGCGGCTCTATTAGGCACAATGGTTGGGTATGTGTTTTCTGGAATTGGGAAGGATGAAAAGGCCAAGGCAAATAATCAGCCTTAAACCTAATCAAGCGAGAACTCAGTAGCATGAATCACCTCAACGCCTGAATACCACCACGCAAACTGTAGACCCGCTCCGCCCCCGCGGCTCGCAGAGTCTGGGCCATCAACCGTGAGCGCCTGCCTGTCTGGCAGTAAAGGCCGACGCTGAGATCGGGCTGGCGCTGGATCTGTTTATGTAGCTGTGCCCGAGACAGGCACTCGCCACCGACGTTGTCCGCCAGGTGTTCATCGCGGCTGCGCACATCCACCAGCAGTGCCGTGGTCTGTCCGGTCAATGTCTGCCAGTCGCTCCAGTTGATCTCCAGATCGGGGTATTGCGGTTGCGGCCGGGCCTGCGGCGGTGACGGGTCCGCGTCCGGTGGAAACTGACCGCACCGGCAGCCGGGATTGGTGGCGAGCGTCAATGTTTTCAGGCCCGGCAGCTGACAGTCCATCAGTAGCAAACGCGGCGCGTCGTCGCTGGCCAGTCCCAGCAACTGCCGCAGTGCGAGATTTGCCTGCTGCAGCGCAACGAGGCCCGGTACTGTGCCCAGCACACCGTTACTGTTGCAGTTGCCGCCCCGGGTCGGGGGCACGGGATACAGGCAGCGAAAGCAGGGCTGGCCCGGTGTGAACAGTGCCAGGCTGCCCTGGAAGCCGTTGACGGCGGCGAACAGCCAGGGCTTGGCCAGGACCAGGCAGTGGTCATTGATCAGGTAGCGGGTGGCGAAGTTGTCGCTGCAGTCCAACACCAGGTCGGTGGCCGCGAGCTGGGCG
Organism: Kineobactrum salinum; assembly: GCF_010669285.1. Classification (GTDB taxonomy): domain Bacteria; phylum Pseudomonadota; class Gammaproteobacteria; order Pseudomonadales; family Halieaceae; genus Kineobactrum; species Kineobactrum salinum. Next base: position 1,863,764 of record NZ_CP048711.1, read on the forward strand.
GCCGCGTTGTCCGCGCCGAGAAAGGCCTGCTCGCCGCGGACGCTGATATCCGGATTCAGCGCCCGCAGGCGGTCGGCGAGGACATCGGCCTTGCCGCGCCCGACGTCGGCGTCGGTGAAGGCCACCTGGCGGTGCAGGTTGGAGCGCTCGATGCGGTCGCCGTCCAGGATGCCGACGCTGCCGACGCCGGCGGCGGCCAGATACAGGCCCACCGGGCAGCCCAGTCCACCGGCGCCGACGATCAGTACCCGGGCCCTCTGCAGTGCCAGTTGGCCGGCCACACCGACCTCGTCCAGCAGCAACTGGCGGTCGTAGCGCTCAAACTCCCTGTCATTCAAGCCCGTCCCGGTCACGGCCGGTGCACCTCGCACAGTTCCGCCAGCGCCGTTGCCGCGGCCGTTGGCCGGTCCGCCTTGGTGATGGCGGAGATCATCGCGATGCCGTCCACGCCGGTGGCCGCCACCCCCGGCAGCCGGTCCCGGTCGATACCGCCTATTGCCACCAGCGGATAGGCGGCCAGGGTGCGGCGCCAATAGGCCAGCCCGGCGAGGCCGTGGGGTTGCCAGGGCATGGATTTGCTGTCGGTAGGATAGACCGGGCCGCAGGCCATGTAGGAGGGCCGATAGTAATGAGCGCGGGCGACTTCGTAGTGGCAGTGGGTACTGATACCCAGGCGCAGACCGCCCCGGCGGATCGCGTCCAGGTCTGCCGAACCCAGATCCTGCTGGCCCAGGTGCACGCCGTAGGCGCCGTGTTGCAGGGCCAGCGGCCAGTGGTCATTGATGAACAGCCGCGCCCCCCAGCGCCGGGCCAGCGCTACCGCCCGCTGGATCTCCTCGTCGAGCACCGCGGCGGGTTTGTCCTTGAGGCGCAGCTGAATCGTGTTGATCCCCAGCGGCAGCAGAGTGGCCAGCCAGGCGCTGCTATCCACCACCGGGTAGAGTCCCAGTGGCCCGGGTCCGCAGGGCGGGAAAGGCGGACTGGCCACTTCGGCGGCGTGCTCAGGCAGCAACGTTGGCAGGTCCCGCCCGTCGTCGGGAAAGCAGTGGACGTGTACGGGCCCCGGCTGGTCGTGGACAGCATAGCCCTGGCGCAGGCCCTGGTTCAGTGCCATTTTCGCGATCACCAGCGCATCGGCCAGGCCGTAGCCCAACGCCAGCGCACTGGCCGCCGCGGAGGCAAAGGCACAGCCCGTGCCGCGCTGATTGGCCGCAGCCTGGCGCTCGCTCGCCAGCCAGAAGGCCTGCCCGGGGAGCAGGCAGTAATCCCGGCAATCGGGCGCCGGCCCATGGCCCCCTTTCAGGACCACCGCCGCCACGCCGCTGGCCCGCAGCCCGGCCGCGGCCGGGGCCACGTCGGCGCTACAGTGAATGGCTTGCCCGCCCAGCAGTTCGGCCTCCGGCCGGTTGGGGGTGACCACGGTGCACAGCGGCAGCAGCTCGCGGCACAGGCTGGCGCGGACCTCGGCGCTGACCAGCGCGCTGCCACTGGAACTGGCCAGCACCGGATCAAGGACCGCGGGTACCTGAATGCGGCGCAGGAAATCGGCGCACAGCCGCACCTGCTCGACGGTGACCAGCAGGCCTATCTTCACCGCGGCCGGTGCCAGGCTTGTACAGGCTTGCAACTGCTCGGCAAAACCCTGCCCGGCGACCGGATTGATACTCAGCACCGCGCGGCCGTGCTGGGCCGTGTTTGCGCTGATCACGGTCCCGGCATGACAGCCGAAGGCCTGGATCACCCGCTGGTCCATCTGGATACCCGCCATCGCGGCGCAATCGCTGCCGCCGATGACTACTACCACCGGACGCCGGAAGTCACTACTCACGACTCGTGCCAGAACGGCTTGCCCACCACCGGCGTGCTGGCCACCGCCAGTTCCCGCCGCGGCACCGGCCCTGCTTGACGCGCCAGGTAACCGGCCTCTACCGCCGCGCGGAAGGCGCGGGCCATCATCACCGGATCCTCCGCCTGAGCCACGGCGGTATTGAGCAGCACGGCGTCGTAGCCCATTTCCAGCGCCCGGGTGGCGTGGGACGGGGTGCCGATGCCGGCATCGACGATCAGCGTGATATCCGGCAGCCGCGCCCGCAGGCAGCGCAGGCCATAGGGGTTGACCAGGCCGCGGCCGGTGCCGATGGGCGCGGCCCACGGCATCAGGATGCGGCAGCCGGCCTGTACCAGCCGTTCGGCCAGCACCAGATCGTCGGTGCAGTAGGGGAATACTTCGAAGCCCTGGCCGACCAGCTCCCGGGCCGCCTCCAGCAGCGCAAACGGATCCGGCTGCAGGTTGTAGTCGTCGCCTATCACTTCCAGCTTGATCCAGTGCGTGTCAAACAGCTCCCGCGCCATCAGCGCCGTGGTGATGGCACTTTTGGCCGTGTGGCAGCCCGCGGTGTTTGGCAGCAGATGCAGTCCCAGGGACTTGAGCCGCTGCCAGAAGTCCCGGCCCGCGCCGGTTTCGGGCTGTTGGCGCCGCAGTGCGACAGTCACCACTTCCGCCCCCGAGGCCGCGATGGACTGTTCCATGATGGCGGGAGAAGGATACTGCGCGGACCCCAACAGCAGGCGGCTGCCCAGCTCGCGGTCGGCCAATGACCACATTCAGCCACCCTCCATTGGCGACAGCAGTTCGACCTGGTCGCCGGCCTGCAACAGCTGTTCACGATGCAGGTTGCGCGGCACAAATTGTTCATTGACCGCGACTACCACGGCCTCGTCGGCGGCGAGCTGCCGCAACAGATCCGCCACCGAGCTCCCGGCCGCAACCGACTCCTGCCTACCGTTGATATAGAGCGCTATCATGCCTGCATTACCTCATTGTCAGTCCCCGCCGGCCGGTTGCCGGCCGCATCGCGGTGAAGATGTTCGATCACGTCCTGCGCCAGCGCCGGCGCCAGCAGAAAGCCGTGGCGAAACAGCCCGTTGACCCGTATCAGTCCCGGCGTCGCGACGATGGCGGGTTGGTTGTCTGCCAGCGCCGGACGGCAGTTGGCCTCGCTGTGAACCAGTCGGGCTTCGCCCAGCTCGCTGTGCATGGAATAGGCCGCGGACAACAACTCCAGCGCCGAGCGTACGGTCACCGGCCCGGTGTCGTCGCTTTCCAGCTGGGTCGCGCCCAGTACCAGGATATTGTCCTGCCGCGGCACCAGGTACAGCCGGTAGCGGGGATGCAGCAGGCGCACGGGGCGCTGCAGCCGCAGCCGGGGGGCGTGCAGCCACAGCAGTTCGCCGCGTACCCCGCGCAGGCCGGGTATATCGTCGCGGGCGCCCAGGCCACGGCAGTCGATCACGCTGTCGAAGCGCTGCCGTCCCCGTTCCGTTGTCAGCGCGCCGGGCTCCAGCCCCAGCACGGCCGTGTCCGGCTGCCAGGCGACGCCGGCGGCCTGCAGATGTCCCGCCAGCGCCGCCATCGTCCGGCGGCCATCCAGCCAGGCCTCGCCGGGCAACCACAGGGCCCGGTCAAAGACATCGGTCAGGGCCGGCTCCAGCTGCTCCAGCGCGGCCGCATCCAGGTCCCGCAGCTGGTCGGCCGCGGTCAGCTTGGCCGCCAGCCGCCGGCGGAAATGCACCAGTTCCCCGGCATCCGCGGCGTGGGCCACGACCAGGCTGCCGCGCTGGTGAAAATCCACGTCCCGGCCCAGTTCCCGCAGCAGCTCCGGCCATAGCTGCAACGACCGCAGCCCCAGCCTGAACACGCTCATCTCCGACTGCTCCAGCTCGGCCCAGGGGGCGAGCATGCCGGCCGCGGTGTAGGCGGCGGCCGCGCCAGAGTCCACCGGGTCACGGTCAAACAGCGTGACCCGGTGCCCCGCCCGCAGCAGGTAGCAGGCCAGCACCCGCCCCATCAGCCCGGCCCCGGCGATACCGATGCTCAGGCTGTTGGCGCTGCCGTGCCGGGTGCCCACTGCCAGCGCCGGGATCAATCCACTTCCCGCACATAGATTTCGCTGCCCAGCGCCCGGAACTCGGCGGATTTGCGCGCCATGCCCTCGCGGGCGTAGTCGCGCACCTCCCGGGTGATCTGCATGGAACAGAACTTGGGACCGCACATGGAACAGAAATGGGCGACCTTGGCGCTGTCCTTGGGCAGGGTCGCATCGTGGTAGCGGATGGCGGTGTCCGGATCCAGGCTGAGGTTGAACTGGTCCTGCCAGCGGAAATCGAACCGCGCCTGCGACAGCAGGTCATCGCGATAGCGCGCCCCGGGGTGCCCCTTGGCAACGTCCGCGGCGTGGGCCGCAATCCGGTAGGCGATCATCCCCGCCTTGACGTCGTCGCGGTCGGGCAGGCCCAAATGCTCCTTGGGCGTCACATAGCAGAGCATCGCGCAGCCGAACCAGCCGATCATCGCGGCGCCGATGCCGCTGGTGATGTGGTCGTAGCCGGGGGCGATATCGGTGGTCAGCGGGCCCAGCGTGTAGAACGGCGCCTCGTGGCAGTGCTCCAGCTGCTGCGTCATGTTTTCCTCTATCATGTGCATGGGCACGTGGCCGGGCCCCTCGATCATGGTTTGCACATCGTGCTGCCATGCGATCGTGGTCAACTCCCCCAGGGTCTTCAGCTCGGCGAACTGGGCCTCGTCATTGGCATCGGCCAGCGAGCCCGGACGCAGGCCATCGCCGAGGGAAAAGCTCACGTCGTAGGCCTTCATGATCTCGCAGATCTCCTCGAAGTGGGTGTAGAGAAAGCTCTCCTGGTGATGGGCGATACACCACTTGGCCATGATCGAGCCGCCGCGGGAGACGATGCCGGTGACCCGGTCGGCCGTCATCGGCACGAACGCGAGCCGCACCCCGGCGTGGATGGTGAAATAGTCCACGCCCTGTTCGGCCTGCTCCACCAGCGTGTCGCGGAAAACCTCCCAGTTGAGGTCCTCGGCGATACCGCCGACTTTTTCCAGGGCCTGGTAGATCGGCACGGTACCGATGGGCACCGGCGCGTTGCGCAGGATATAGTCGCGAGTGGTGTGGATGTTCCTGCCGGTGGACAGGTCCATCACCGTGTCCGCGCCCCAGCGGGTCGCCCAGACCAGCTTGTCCACTTCCTCGTCGATGGAGGAGGTCACCGCCGAATTGCCGATGTTGGCGTTCACCTTGACCAGGAAATTGCGGCCGATGATCATCGGCTCCAGTTCCGGATGGTTGATATTGGCGGGAATGATGGCCCTGCCCTCGGCCACTTCGCGGCGCACGAATTCCGGGGTGATGATTGCGGGAATACGCGCCCCGCGGGCGTCGCCCTGCAGGCGCCGGCGGCGTTCGCCGGTTTCGATTTCCGCCTGCCAGGCAGCGCTGCAGCGCTGGTTTTCCCGCAGCGCAATGAACTCCATTTCCGGGGTCACAATGCCGCGGCGGGCATAGTGCATCTGGCTCACATTGGCACCGGCGACGGCCCGCCGCGGCTGCCGCTGCAGTGATTCCACCCGGCCGGGAACGGCCCCGCTGCCGCCGTCGTCCGCGGCACGCGGTGGTCGTGCCGGATACAGCTCGGTGTCCCCGCGGCCGGCGATCCAGTTGGCGCGCAGCGGCGGCAGTCCGGCGCTGAGGTCGATATCGGCTGTGGGGTCGGTATAGGGGCCCGAGCTGTCGTAGACAGTGACGTGTTCGCCATTGGACAGCGCAATGCTGCGCAGCGGCACGCGGATATCGGGATGGTCGGCAACGCTGTGATAGACCTTGCTGCTGGCGGGCAGCGGTTGCCGGGTAATCAGCGGACGGGACATGCCTTGCTCCTTGCTCAAGAGTGAGTTGTCCCGACGAGCAAAGAGTAGAGAAAGCTGAAAGAGGCTGGTGCGATACCATTGTGCTCTTCCCTACGCCGATACTAGTCGGATCAGGTTCAACGGGTCTGCTTTGCAGCATCTCAGCCTGTGAAGGCGCCCCGAGAGTCGCGGCCAGTATAGAAACTTCTGCCGGCCGATGTAAAGCAGCGGCGCCGGCACACCGCCAACAACAGGCCCGTGGCGATTGCAGCCCGGGCTTCGACTCGGCCGGGGCGAGGCGGTATAATGCCAGCCTGACAACCCACCCGCCTGTCCCGAGCGCCGCCTTGACTACTGAATTCTTCGGCAAGACCCTGTCTGGCCCTTTCACGATCCCCTCCGGTATCGTGACCACCGCGACCTCCATCATTCAGTATGTGTTCGATCACATGCCGGAAGTGGGGGTGGTCACCACCAAGAGCATTGGCCTGGAGCCGCGCCTGGGCAACCGGGAACCGGTCCTGAGCCAGTACGCGCCGGGCTGCTTCGTCAACGCCGTCGGTCTCACCAATCCGGGTGCGCGGGAATCGGTGGAGCTGCTGCGCCAGCTGCGGGTACCGGTGGACCGCTTCCTGCTGACCTCTATCTTTGGCGGCAGCGTGGAGGAATTCGTGGAAGTCGCGAAATTGCTGGCGCCGGTGTCCGATGGCCTGGAGCTCAACCTGTCCTGCCCCCATGCCAAGGGCTACGGCATGGCCATGGGCCAGGACCCCGCGCTGGTGCGCGAGATCACTGCCGCGGTCAAGGCGGTGGTGGACATACCGGTGATTCCGAAGCTGACGCCCAACACTCCCAACATCGCTGAAATCGCCGAGGCGGCGGTGGCGGGCGGCGCCGACGGTTTGTGCGCGATCAACACGCTGGGGCCCGGCTACACTTCCGCCCACGGTCACCCGGTGCTGAGCAACGGCGCCGGCGGCATGTCCGGCAAGGGTGTGCTGCCGATCGGCCTGAAATGTGTGCGCGAGGTGGCCGCCGTCACCGGCCTGCCCATTATCGGTTGCGGCGGCGTCAGCAGCGCGGCCGACGCCAGGGCCTTCTTCGAGGCCGGCGCCACCGTGGTCGGCGTCGGCTCGGCGCTGGTGGGTATGACCACCGCGGAGATCGCAGACTACTTCCGCACCCTGCAACAGGATCTGGAGCGCGGCAGCGATCGCGCCGAGAGCCTGGTCCGCTACGACATCGACACGAATTTCCGGCCGGTGACGCTGGTGCGCAATGAACGGGTCTGTGAGGATATCGCCATCCTGAGCTTCGACCGCAAGGTCAATGTCCAGGCCGGCGAGTTTGTGTTCCTGTGGCTACCCGGCGTGGGGGAAAAACCGTTTTCGGCCCTGACCGACGACCCCTTCTCGCTGGTGGTGATAGACCTGGGCCTGTTTACCCACACCCTGATGGACCTGCCGGCGGGCACCCAGGCCTATGTGCGCGGCCCCCACGGTATCCCGGTGCAGCCGCCGGAGGACGCCCGCATCATGGCGGTGGCCGGCGGCACCGGGCTGGCCGCGGTGTACCAGATCGCCCGCGACTTTGGCAACGCCGAGATCTTCGCCGGGGCCCGCAGCAGCGACCGGCTGTATTTTCTGGGGGAATCCGCCCGCATCGCCGAGCTGCATGTGGCCACGGACGATGGCAGCCAGGGCTTTCACGGCCGGGTAACCGAGCTGCTGCGGCAGCGCCTGCAGGAGATGAGCCCGAACGAGCGCGAACAGCTGGTGTTCTACAACTGCGGGCCGGAGCCGATGGTGCACGCGGCGGTAGCGGTGGAGCGGGAATTCTGCCGCGAGGAGCAGATCTTCAGCGCCATCGACTACCTGACCAAGTGCGGGGTGGGCATCTGCGGCGCCTGCGCCACCCCCGATGGACGCCGCGGCTGCGTCGATGGCCCCTTCCTGTAAACGCAAAACCATAGGGTGCGCTGACGAAGGAAACGCACCATTGGTGCCAATTTTCGGCCACAACCGCTCCGCGCCAATCTCGGTGCGTTTCGTGCCTCAACGCACCCTATGTGGCTGACGAAGGAAGCGCACCTTCATAGGGTGTGCTGACGAAGGAAACGCACCATTGGTGCCAATTTTCGGCCACAACCGCTCCGCGCCAATCTCGGTGCGTTTCGTGCCTCAACGCACCCTATGTGGCTGACGAAGGAAGCGCACCTTCATAGGGTGTGCTGACGAAGGAAGCGCACCATTGGTACCAATTTTCGGCCACAATCGCTCGAAACCATACTCGGTGCGTTTCGTGCCTCAACGCACCCTATGTGGTTGCGGCGCGTCTCAGTCCGGGAGCGGCACGCCTCAGCCCGGCAGCGTTACATTGAGCTCCAGGACTGAGCAGTTGCCGCTTTCATCGACCTGCACCTGCACATCCTCTGGTTCTACCGGCACATACTTGCGGATCACTTCGAGAATCTCCTGCTGCATGCGCGGCAGGTAGTCGGGTTGGTTGCGCTGGCCGCGCTGGTGGGCGACGATTACCTGCAAACGCTCCCTCGCCGTGACGGCGGAGGAGGTACTGGGTTTGCTGCGGAAGTAGTCGAAAATACTCATGCCCGCCCTCCCAGCAACCGCTTGAAGAAGCCGGGGCGCTCCTCGTCCAGGAAGCGGTGCGCCACGGTTTCGCCCAGCAGGCGGTCAACCGCGTCACTGTAAGCCTGCCCTGCCAGGGCCTCGTCGTTTAGAATGATGGGCTCCCCCTGGTTGGAAGCTCTAAGCACCTCCTGCGACTCGGGGATTACTCCCAGCAGCGGGATGGCGAGAATATCCTCCACATCGGCCACGCTGAGCATTTCACCGGCACTGACCCGGGCCGGGTTGTAGCGCGTCAGCAACAGATGCTCCTTCACCGGATCGAGGCCATCGCGGGCCCGCAGTGATTTGCTCTGCAGGATGCCGATAATCCGGTCGGAATCGCGTACCGAGGACACTTCCGGGTTGGTTACCACAATGGCCTCGTCGGCGAAATACAGTGCCATCTGGGCGCCTTTTTCAATGCCGGCCGGAGAGTCGCAGACGATGAATTCAAATTTCTCCTTCAGTTCTTCCAGCACCTTGGCGACGCCCTCCTCGGTGAGAGCTTCTTTATCGCGCGTCTGGGAGGCAGGCAGAATGTAGAGGTTTTCGGTGCGCTTGTCCTTGATCATCGCCTGATTCAGCGTCGCCTCGCCGTTGATCACATTGACAAAGTCGTACACGACGCGGCGTTCGCAGCCCATGATCAGGTCCAGGTTCCGCAGGCCCACGTCAAAGTCGACGATAATGGTGGAGTGCCCCCGCTGGGCCAGGCCTGTGCCGATAGCGGCGCTGCTGGTAGTCTTGCCGACACCGCCTTTGCCCGAAGTTACTACGATGATTTTTGCCACAAAATGGCTCCTGTCAGGTGTTGATTAAACGAGGTTGAGGTTTTAGAGGGCGGAGATATTCAGTACATCGCCCTGCAGGGTGACCTGCGCCGGCTTGCGGTACACTGCATCGGTGAGTGCATCACTGAGCAGAAAGTGGCCCGCAACCGAGATCAGCTCGGCATCCATATGCTGGCAGAAGATACGTGCCGAAACATCCCCGTGTACGCCCGCCAGCGCCCTGCCCCGCAGCGCCCCATAAATGTGGATGTTGCCATCGGCCAGTACTTCAGCGCCTTCACTCACCTGCGCCAGCACAATCAGGTCTCCGCCCTCGGCGTAGACCTGCTGCCCCGAGCGGACCGGCCGGGTAACCGTTCTTGTGGCGCGCGCCTGGGAGGCCCGCTGTGGCAGGGGCCGCAGCTCAAGGTCCGCTGCAGGTTCAGCGGCTGGTGCGGGCTCCGCGGGCGGCATGCCCCGCTCGCGGCCATTGGAGGCTGGCAGTACCGCCAGGCCAGTGGCCGCGGCGCTCTCAATCACAGCCGCCGGCACACCCCGAAACGCGATCGGGCGCAACCCCAGTTCGCGGCACTGCGAAACCAGCGCGTCGAAATTCAGGGCTGAGTTCGCAGCGTCCAGGTGCTCCAGACTGATCACCACGGGCGAACCCTCAAAAAGCTGGGGCGCTTTGCGGATCCGGGCATCGAGCTGCGAGGAGAATGCGTCGGCGGTATAACGGTGCAGTTCCAGTACAACAACGGTAACGGTGCTGCCTTTCAACTGAAAGTCAGGGGTGCTCATACAACGTGCACTACCTTGAGTGGCTACGGACAAGATCGCCATTATGGAGTCGGGCCGGGCAGAGTCAACCCGATTCGCAACGATCATCCGGGTATTTTACTGGCGCGCCGCGTCACTCATAAAAGCGGCATCCGATCCAACGTCGCCTGCTGCGAGACAGGAATAAGAACGGGAATTAGCGGGTATTGAAGTCGAATATCAACCCGGCAATAAAGCGCTCGACGGCACAAGCAGCCACACAGTGCTCGGCGCAGCCGCTGACTATCCCGGCAGACGCAGCCCCAGAATCTCCCGGGCGTCCCGCGCCAGGGCTTCGCGGAAGGCCGGGTGGGCCACCTGCAGCAACGCCGCGACACGCTCGGCGATGGAGCAGCCGCGCAACCTCGCCGCCCCGAACTCTGTAACCACGTAGTCCACCTGGGCGCGGGTGGTGACCACCCCGGCCCCACTGGCCAGGTACGGCACCAGCCGTGACAGAGTACCATTCCTGGCCGTGCTGGGCAGCGCGATGATCGACTTGCCCCGCTCGGAATAATTGGCTCCCTGCACGAAGTCCACCTGCCCCCCGACGCCGGAATAGATACGGTGGCCAATGGAATCCGCACAAACCTGGCCCGTAAGATCAATCTGCAGGGCGCTGTTGATTGACGTTGCGCGGGGGTTCTTGGCAATCACCACCGGGTTGTTGACGAACTCGACGTCCAGGAATATCACTTCCGGGTTGTCATTCACATGGTCATACAGAGCCTGGCTGCCCATGGCAAAGGAAGTCACCGTGCGGCCGCGGGAAATCTTCTTGCGGCTGTTGTCGATAACACCGCTGTGCAGCAGCGGCAACACGCCGTCGGCGAACATTTCCGTGTGAATACCCAGGCCTTTGCGGTCTCCCAGACAGGCCAGGGCCGCATTCGGTATGGCACCGATGCCCATTTGCAGACAATCACCGTCCTCGATCAGGCTGGCGACATGCTCGCCAATCTGCTGCTCTACCACGCTGACATCCCGCTGGCCGTGCTGCAGCAGGGGAGCGGCCTCGGTATAGGCCACATCAATCTGGCGCAGATGAATGAAGCTGTCACCGTGGGTGCGCGGCATATGGGGATTGATGTGGGCGATGATCCGCCCCGCCATGTCACAGGCGGCCTTGCTGGCCTCCACAGAGATACCCAGGGAGCAGTTGCCATGCAGGTCCGGAGCGGAGACCTGAACCAGCGCGGTATCGATGCGCGCATCGCCACGCCGGAACAGCTTGGGAATTTCCGACAGGGAAATGGGCACATAGTCCGCCCGTCCCTGGTTGATCAGCTCGCGGGTGACCTGGCCGGCGAAAAAGCAGCGGTTGCGCAGATGTCCGTCCAGGGCGGGATCGGCAAGCATTTCTGCATGCTCCAGGTGCAACTGCATGATGGTGACATCGCTAAGGGACCTGGCATGCTCGGCCAGGGCCGCAAGCAGTACTGTCGGGGTCGCGGCCATCGAGTGACACCACAGATTCTCGCTGGACCTGATCGCGGCCACCGCCTCCCGGGCACTGTCGACAAACACAGTCACTGTCCACTCCCTGAAACCCGTCAGTTGTTTTCTGTTATACCACAGATCAGCTGGTGTTGGCGGCAGTGGGCATGTGGGCAGGCATGAACTACACTCTGTGGATGATCAAGCGCACCAGCGACATCCTCTGGCAGGACGCCCAGCACCAGGTGCTGTTCGAGATCCTCGACCTGCTAGCCGAGACCGATTCCGGAGACGAGGTCCTGCGGCGCCTGCACGACTACACGGAGATCCACTTCCGCCTGGAAGAACACTACATGTGTGTGCTGGAGTACCCGGACCGGGAGGCCCACACGCAGTCACACGACCGTTTCCGGGAGGAGATTGCTAGCCTGCTGGAAGGGGGAGCCGACGACCCGAAATTCCGGGCGGCAGTGGCCACCTTCCTGCGCGAATGGCTGCAGCGGCACGTGTTTGGCGTGGACAAGAAGCTGGAGGCTTTTATCCTGTCCACCGACGTCAAGTAACTAACGTGCCACAAAGAAGAATTCTCCTATCTCGTCGCCGGCGCGCTTGATCGCCTTGAACTCCGGATCCAGGCCGGGCAGGCTTTCGTCCAGTTCATCCAGCATGCTCAGGAACAGCGCAGGGGCGGTGATAACCGACTCGTTGTTTTGCAGTGCTGTGATGAAGGCTTCGGCAAATACGGAAACACTGCTGTCTCGCGCACTGGCCAGCGGGTAGTCCTGGCCCGAGGTCAGCAGCAAACGCGACTTGTTGGGAAAGCGAAGACCGATATAGGCATCGCTGAGCAGGCTCTCACGACCGGTTGCCAGTAGGAACGCCGGGTTGTCAGCCAACAGGCCGGCGAAGGCGGAATCAGTCACCACCATGATCCGCCTCGCCGGCAGTCGTGCCAGATGACTGCTGACCTGCTCGGTGGGCACCCAGAAAGTGTCGTCGGGCGGCGGCTCGGCGTTGACCGGCAGCCAGTAACCGGCCTCGTAGGCACCCACCGGGCGACGGTTGCCGTAGCCGGCATAGTAGATCAACAGGTTGTCATCTTCTTTCAGCACACCGTTGAGCTGATTCAGCGCCCGCAGCACGCCGGCATCACTGGTGTTCTTCAGCACCTGCACCGCAAACCCGTACTTGTCGTCCAGCAGCGTGGCTATCTTGTCCACATCCGCCACCGGCGTGGCCAGATCATCCATGTACTGGTAGTTGCCGTTGCCGATCACCAGCGCATAGTAGCGGCCGTAGTTGCGGCCATTTTTGGAGATTTCCGCGCCCGGCGCCGCACTCTCACCGCCAATGCTGATCTGGCCACCTGCCTGCAGCGGCTCCGGCGCGGGCGACGGGGGGGCTGGAGGGGACGCCGGCGCCGCCGGTGAGGAAGGCGCGGCCGGCTTGGAGGCCGCCTCCGCCCGGGCCCTGTCCCGCTCTGCGCGGGTACGCTCCATCTGCGCGGCCAGGCTCAGGTTTTCCTGTTGCAGGCTCAGGTTCTCCTCGGCCTTTTCCAGCAATGCCTTTTCCGCGTCGGACTTGTACACCAGACTATCGGCGGACAGCCCCCAGGCCTGACGATACCAGTTCAGTGCCTCGGCCTTGTCCTGCGGGACCCCGTTACCGGCTTCGTACAGGGTGCCCAGGTTGAACTGAGCGCCTTTGTGACCCTGGCGGGCGGCGCGCTCAAACCACATCGCGGCCACAACATAATTGGGCTCAGTGCCCAGACCGCGCTCGAAGATCTCGCCCACGGAATTCTGCGCCTCGGCGTCGCCCGCTTCCGCAGCCGGCAACCAGACCTTCAGGGCAGTCTTGTAGTCGGCGCGGTCAAAGGCTACGTACTCGCCGCCGCGTATGCGACAATCCTGGGCTGTGGTGCGGGTGGGGCGGCGCGGGGTCAGGTAGGTGGAGTTCCCCAGCTGCCGTACCTGCCCTGGCAGCAGGCAGTCTACAATGTACAGGTCTGCAACCTTGGCCTCCTCGGGCACGGCAATTGATCCGGCAGGGCTGGCGCAGCCACCGGCCAGCACCATGGCAGCCAGCGCGATACAGCCTGCAGACCACCGGCGAAGGCCCGCGCTTCCGGGAACGAGTACAGTATTATTCATGACACCCCATAGCTCTGTTGTTATTGCCAAAGCGCTGAACATAGTGCATCCGGGCGCAGTGAACAACCACAGACTGCTGATTCTGGCGATTCTCGCGCTGCTGGCTGCCTGTAGCGGCCTGCCGGATGCGCATTCACTCGCCGCGCGACACCAGCTGGACCTGCAACTGCTGGATACCCCCGGCTTTACCCTGCCGGCACTGAGCGGGGCCGATCCCGGCGCGGGTCAGCCGCTGCACCTGTACATTCCCGGCGATGGCCGGCCGTGGCGTGGCCGGCAGGTATCCCCCAACCCCACCGGTCACACTGCACTGGCCCTGGAGCTGATGCTGCGCGATCCGGCGCCGGGTATCTTGCTGGGCCGTCCCTGCTACTACCTGGCGACGCTGCCGGCCAACTGCGAGCCGGCACTGTGGACCTCAGGCCGCTATTCGGCGCAGGTGGTGGACGCAATGCTGGCGGCGATGCGGCAATTGCTGGTGCAGCGCCAGCCATCCAGCCTGGTACTGATCGGCTACAGCGGCGGTGGCGTCCTGGCACTGTTGCTGGCGGACCGGCTTACCGCCACCAGCGCCCCGAATGCGCTGCCGGTAGCCGTGATCACGGTGGCCAGCAATCTCGATATCCAGCACTGGACCGGATATCACGGCCATCTGCCGCTGTCGGATTCGCTCAACCCAGCCACTGTACTGCCTCCGGTGCCGCCGTTTCGCCAGTTTCACCTGGCGGGCGGCCTCGACCCGGTGGTACCGGCGAGCACCACCGCCAGCTTCCGCCAGCGCCAGCCCGGGGCACATTACCAGCGCTTCGACGATTTCGACCACCGCTGCTGCTGGGTGCGCGACTGGCCTGCTATTCTGGACGGACTGCTGACCTTCGTCGGTAATTGACTCCCACCGAGGCCAGCAGTCCCGCCAACAGCAGTACCAGTACCGGTGCCAGTACCGGAATCGACTGGGCTGGCGGGATAATTCCGGGGCCGCCCGGATCGGTAATAGTGTTCGGATTGTTGGGTGACTCAATATCCAGCGAGCCATCCTCGACCAGTGTCAACGTGATCAGGGTACGGTTCTGGTTCGCCAGATGCGCCACGCTGCTCGCAATATTCACCCATTCTCCCGCCCGGTTTTGCTTCCAGTAGCTATTGATGGCTGGTTCGTGCGGCAGATACACCTGCACCTGCTGGGTACTCTGACTGGGCACGTTCGACAGTACAAAGCTGACAAGACCAAAGGGGAACTCTATCCCCGGGGGCCCGTCCGCTGGAGCAGGCAGGCTTTGCATCGCGCTGACCACCACCGCACCGCTCACCGCTATCGACAATGGCTGGCCATCCACGTTGAGCAGCGAGGCGACATTGTCTTGCAGGGCATCGGGGATACCGTCCAGGTTACCGTCACCAATACTTTGCTCCACCGCGGTGGCGATTGAATCCCCGTCAGGGTCGGACTCCGGCAGCGCCAGCGGAGTGACATCGCGTGGCGTACCGGGCTCAACCACCGCGAGGTAACGCGGCGCGACCGCCACCGGCTGCAGGACACCGGCACCATAGCGCGCCTGGATGCTGGCGCGCACCGGATAGTCACCAGCGGCAATACCCGGCGGCAGCTCAATACTGGCCGTGCCGGTGCAGCTATCGCCTGCGGACAGTTCCGCAATATCCGCCACCACCTGACTACCGCCGGGGTTGTTGATTACCAGGCAGGCGGCATCACTACTGCTGACTGCGGAGACAGTCACCCCGGGAATTCCGTCCGCCAGATCGGCGACCAGACTGATATCGCTGATCGTGGTAACCGTGCCTGGGTTTTCCAGTATGAAATCGATTTCCAGCTGCTCACCCGGGGCCGCCGGCAGGGATGAAAACTGCAGTTTCAGAGCCAGACCATCTACCAGCAGGTCAACCTGCTGCGCCCTGCCTGTCACCCCGGTGCCTTCTGCGGTAGCGACGATATCCTGCAGGTTGAGTGAATAGACCCCCGCGTCAGCCAGTGCCGCCAGCCGCAGGTCCAGCTCCAGTTCACAGCGCCCACCCTCCGGAACCACCGCGTTAGTCAGGTTCAGTACGCCCGCGTCGAGCGTCAGGCTGGAGCCGCTGCCGCAGATACCGGCCCGCGGCAGCGCGCCCAGGACTTCGAG
The DNA here is from genome assembly GCF_010669285.1 of Kineobactrum salinum. Lineage (GTDB taxonomy): Bacteria > Pseudomonadota > Gammaproteobacteria > Pseudomonadales > Halieaceae > Kineobactrum > Kineobactrum salinum. Next base: position 1,879,415 of record NZ_CP048711.1, read on the forward strand.
CGGGGCGTCCCCCAGATCAAGCTCCCAACTCAGACTGGACAGGCCGGCGGCGCCGTCGCGCCGCCCGCCGAGATCGCCCCCGACCGCGACCCGCAGCGCGGTATCGCTGCCGGCAGTCGCGGCTTCAGGGGACAGAGACAGCTGGGTCTGTGGCGTCGGCAACACCAGCACCGAAGCAGTTGCCTCACGCACCGTTACCGGATCTCCCGCCACTGTGCCGGCGCCACTGGCGATCCGGGATCCCACCTGGCCGGGAGTAGAGGCCAACACCCAGCTGACCTCGAAACTGCACTGATCGCCAGCAGCCAGGGAAAGGCCGGATCCGCGAATCTCCCACACGCCCGACAGCTGGACAGCGCCAAAGCTGGACCCCGCACCACAGCTGCCGGCTGCGGGTACAGCGACGGGTGCCTGGGTCGTAATCGAAGCGTAGCTGTCGATAAATGTGAAACCCTGCAAACTGTCGTCGGCGCTGCTGTTGCTGAGAGTATAAAAGGTAGTCAGCGTATCGCCATTGGTGGCCACCTCCCGGTCAATCGCTTTCTCCAGCAACGGCTGCTGGGAGACATCCAGCGTCGCGGTGGCAGGCCCGCTGCCACTGTAGGCCATACCCTCGCGTGTACCGCTGAGGATACCAGTGGCGGAGGCGTAGCTGCCGGTAGCGGCAGCGGCGGGAATGTGCAAAATCAGTTCAAACTCACAGACTTCACCCCCCGCCAGACTTCCGCCTGAAAAACTGAGGGTCGAACCGCCGCTGACGCTGGAACCCGTCCCGCAGATACCGGCCCGGGGAGTGCCTATGGCCGTCAGGCCGGGGAGCACCGCATCGAGATCATGGCTGAAAACCAGATTGTTGGCAGCCATTCTGGTGGTGTTGGCAATCCGGTAGTGCACCTCTACCGTTGCGCCCGGTACCGCTACAGTATCGAAGCCCTGAGTCAGGTGCACAGCATCGGCGGCCACCTCGACCGCAGCCAGCGCATAACCCTGGCTGGCACCGCCGAGAATGGCCGCATGCGGCTGGCGACCGACACTGCCCGCCACCACATCCAGCGCCACGCTACAGCGGCTCCCTGCCGCCACAAACATACTCGCACCCATTATCTGTCGCTGGCCCGGCCCGGCAGTGACCGCACCCCCGCAACTGTTGGCCAGGTTCACCGGATCATGGAGGGTCCAGCCGGACGGCAATGTATCGCCGAGGCTTACGTTAAAAAGAAAGCCGCCCGCGGTGTTGTCCAGCTCATAGCTGAGCCGCAGCCTGTCCCCCAACGGGCACTGGCCTGCGAATAGGTGATGCCGAGCAGGGCCTGATTGACCACCACCTGCAGCTCCGCGGTCGCCGGCGGATCGGGCGCCCCGGCACCGCTGAGCTCACTGCTGGTGACACTGTAGTTGCCCGCCGCCAGGGCTTCCACATGGACACTGATCTGGCAACTCTGACCCGCGGCCAGCGATAGCTCGGAAATCACCAGGGTATCGCCGCCTGCCGGCGCCTCGACAAAACCGGGACAGGAGATCTGGTTCAGGGCTGGGTCGGCCAGCGCCAGCCCGGCGGGCAGCTCGGCGCTGAAGCCCAAGCCACGTCGGCCGACTTCGCCGTCGGCAACGATGGTATAGTCGAGCCTTGCAGCAGCGCCCAATTGAATAATGGCCGGCGTGAAGCCGGCGTTCAGATCCGCCGTGGCGCCACCGCTGGCCAGGACGCCGGCGGCCAGCAGAGCCATACAGCCCCCCGGCGCCACGGACGACCGCTGGGAATCTGCTTCATGGTGTTATTGTCTCCGGCCGGCGTGCAACTGCTCCTGCAGACTTTCGATCTGTTTCTGCTGCTGCAGGGTGTACAGCGTCAACTCCTCTACCTTGCGCAGCAACCGCAACTGCAGGTCGGACAGGTCCATGCCATCGCGCGCAATGATGCCTGCAGATGGCACCTCGGGCAGATGCCGGTTGCGGCTGACAAAATTGCCCAGCTCCCGCAGCGGCATCAACGGATAATTGTCCGCAAACACGTAATCCGGCACCTCGGCCTCGGTGACCCCGGTGGTGGTGACGCTGCCACTCACGGTCAGGTTGCCATCCGCATCGAGACTCAGGCGCTGGATGCCGTTCAGGGCTACATGCAGGGCGCCGTCATCGGCCCGGATATCCCAGGTGGCCGGGGTAAAACCGCCATCCCCGCTCTGTTCCAGCCGCAGGGTCGGGCTGTTGTCCTTGCGGACATGCAGGGCCCGCTGCGGCGCGTCCGTGCCGATACCGACGTCGCCGCTGTCACCCACATACAGGGAATACGCCGGGGCGCCCCCTGTGATCGTGAAAATCTCCAGGTTCTCGCTGACATCCTCAATGGAAAACCGTTCGCGGCCGCCATTGGCACTGTCGTTGGCGGTGAGCTGCCAGTCGGTCTTGGGAAAGGACCCGCTGGTACTGGTATCGTCAAAGCGGATCCGGGTGTTGTTTTCCCGCAGTAAAATGGTATCGAAGCCGAAAGCCGCGTTGCTGACGCAGTCAAAGCCGACGCAGAAACTGCCCTGGACGATCAGATCATCGGCGGTCACGTCATCGGCGAGCGCCGCGGAAGATATCAGCGCCATTGCCAGGCCGGCAGCGTATTTGATCATGAGTCTGGACCTTGTTGAGGTAGGGAAGCTACAGGGGCATGCCGACCGTGCACGGCCCCGCCCCTGTTCAGAGAGTTGTCGACACTACGCCTGACTGCCCTGGGTTGCAAAGAAAACAGAAATCGGCTCAGTTCAATTGCTCGCGCAGCAGGGTCCGTGTGCGGGTCAGCTCCGGGTTGTTGGCCAGGTATTCGTTTTCGTCGGCATAGGCATCCATGATCTTCAGCAGATAGCCCTGCTGCCGCGGCGAGCTAACGGTGGGAGCAACCTCTGCCAGGTGCTGCACCAGCATATCCAGCCCCTCCTTCGCCTCGGAGTTGCGCGGATGCAGCGCATAGGCGGCGATGAAGTAGCGCGAGGCGCCATCCCAGTCCTGAATCGCGGCCGACTGACGACCCTTGTCGATATGCTCGCGGAACTGATTCTGGGTCTGCACCGGCAACTGCGCAAAGGGCACCGCGGGCCCCTCCGGCTTGCTGGCCTCCCAGGCGAAGTAACCCGACACCAGCGCCAGCACCAGCACGGCGGCGCTGAGCATGCGATTGCGACGGCTGGCACCGGAAAAGGCCTTCAGGAACTGGTCCGCCGAGGCCGTTCGCTGGGACCGTTGCAGTTGCAGCGCCCCCGCAATGGCGCGCCACTGGTGGCGTTTGATGCCCTTGATCGGCTGCGGCTTCAGTTCCTGCTGGAAGGCCTCCTCTGCCGTGCGCCCGCCGTAGGGATGCACGCCGGTATACAGCTGGTAGGCAATCAGCCCGAGCGCATAGACATCGTCCGCCGGGTGGGGATCACTGTCCCGCCGCAGCATCTCCAGCGACGCATAGCGCAGGGTCAAGGCTCCGAGCTCACCGGCATCGAAGCTGTCCTTGGCAACCGCCGAGTCCATGATGCGGGCGATACCGAAGTCCAGTATCTTGACCCGTCCCTCGGTGGTTACAAAAATGTTGTCCGGCTTGAAATCCGAATGCACAACACCGTGTTCGTGGGCATAGGCCAGCCCGCTGGCCATCTGTATCACCAGCTCGTCAATCGTCGGGGCCTTGCCCTCGGCGAACTCCAGTGACTGCCAGCCCGACAGAGGTGCGCCCTGCAGCAGCTCCATCGTCATGTAGACTCGGTCGCCATCGCGGTCGAAGTCGTAGACAGTCAGCACATTGGGGTGGGCCAGCTGCTGGGATTTCTTGGCTTCGCGCTGCAGGCTGATCAGGGCCTTGGGATGGCGGCTGAACTCCTCGCCCAGAAACTTGATCGCCACCCAGGGGTTGTCGTCCTGCGCCTCCTCCTTGCGCAGGTCGCGGGCCCGGTAGACCTGCCCCATCCCCCCTTGCCCAGCCGCGCCTCCAGCACGAAACGGTCCTTCACCAGGTTGCTGGAATGGGGCACATAGCCGCGCCCGGTCAGCGGCGATTCGCCGGGATGGGTGTTGATAACCGTCGCATCGTCATCCAGCAGGACCGTGGGAAGTTCCGCAGCGGTTTCAAGCCCCGGCTCAATCGGAACGGTCTGGTCGGCGTCATTTTCGGGCACGCGCGGCTCGTCGCGTAATTTCGACATCGGTGGTCAGCTCCCCCTGTTCTTTTGATTTCCCTGAGGGAAGGTACGGCAAATCTGCCGCAGCACCCCCCTGCCAGCTGCTATCCTAACCTCTAACGCAGATAATTCGAGGGAAAATATCGCCACACGCTGCTGCCGCGACCGGCGGCACTCCGAACTGATTGATGCAGAGGGCTATAGTTCATCAGCTACTAACAAAATTTCTTTTAAAAACAAAATAATCTTACAAATCAGTTTCCAAAACGCCAAACTCAATTTCAGCGCGTGCAGCGCCTGAATTTTGTACTGTTTTAATTACCAATTGTAACTAAACCACTGCGCCAATAATTCCATATGGACTTAAAAACAGGCATCACTGAAACGCTGTCTGGTGCGACCGGGCCTCGATGCTATACTCTTTTTCGACCGGGATTCGAATGCGCCCGCCACCACTGGCAGCGCTGTCGTGCTCTGGTCCAACGCGAGGTTTTTACGGGCGAGCGGGGCATCACTGCCAACCCGGCCCACCTGTAAAGGGAATAGAACCAGACGGGAGAATTACAATAATGAAGCGTCATTTTTTCCTCAGTGAAGATTTGGACGACCTGGAATTGGTAGAGCAGGATCTTGAGAAGGCCGGCGTTTCCACACCGCAGATACATGTGCTGAGCGAGGATGACGCCGGCGTCCAGGCTCACCATCTGAATGATGTGGAGGCTGTATTGCGCAAGGATGTCGTCCACGGCACCGAACGCGGCGCGGTAATAGGAGTCGTGGGCGCCGCTATTGTACTCGGTGCGGCCTGGGCTACCGGCATCCCCGAAACCATCACCTGGGTACCCCCGCTTTTTCTGGCGATCGTGATCCTCGGCTTTTGTACTTGGGAGGGCGGCCTGATAGGCATCCAGGAACCCCACAGTGATTTCAAACGCTTCCAGGAAGACCTGCGCGCAGGCAGGCACGTGTTGTTTGTCGACGTACGCAAGGACCAGGAAGAGATACTGCACCGGGTGGCCGGATCGCATTCCAAACTGACACCCGCCGGCGAAGGGCCAGCGGCACCGGGATGGTTTCTGGGAGCGAGACAGCGGTTTGACGATTTCATGAAGACGGCGCCCTAGTGAAACCAGACTCTGGGACGCACTGGCGCCCGGGTTTGATACCAGAATAATCAAAAATGACAGCCTGGCGACACCCCCACCAAGGGGGCGTCCAGTCCCGGCCGAGCATGCTAGGAGGTGACATGAAGCTGGTGGTTGTATTGGTTTTGCTGGTGGTCGGTTCACTGCTGTTCCACTGGTGGAGCCCCTGGTGGTTCACACCGCTGGCTTCCAACTGGGGCACCGTCGACACCACTGTCGACATCACCCTGTACATCACCGGCTTCGTCTTCGTCGCCGTCAATCTGTTCCTCGCCTACGCGGTGTATCGTTACCGCCACAAAAGTTCCCGCCGAGCAAAATACGAGCCGGAAAACAAATCCCTGGAGATCTGGCTGACCGGTCTCACCACGGTGGGCGTTGTGGCGATGCTGGCCCCGGGGCTGGCAGTCTGGGCTGACTTTACCAGGGTGCCGGACGAGGCGGATGTGGTCGAGGTGCTGGGAGAACAGTGGCAGTGGAGTTACCGCTTCCCGGGTGAGGACATGCAACTGGGCGAGGTGGACTCACGCTTCACTTCGCCGGACAACCCCTTCGGTATCAGCCCCAACGACCCTGCCGGCGCCGACGATATCCTGGTGCGCAGCGCCGATCTGCATCTGCCGCTGGATCGTCCGGTCAAGGTGCTGCTGCGCTCCCGGGATGTACTGCACAACTTTGCGGTGCCCCAGTTCCGGGTGAAGATGGACATGGTGCCGGGCTCGGTCAGCTACGTCTGGTTCACACCCACGCGCACCGGCCGCTTCGACGTAATGTGCATGGAGCTGTGCGGGATCGCCCACTACGCCATGCGCGGTGCGGTTATTGTGGACGAGCAGGAACAATTCGACAGCTGGCTGGCACAGCAGTCGACCTGGAGTGAGCTGCAGGGTGTACCGAAAGGGGATCCTGTGGCAGGCGAAGCCCAGTATGCAGTCTGCGCCAGCTGCCACGGCGCGCAGGGTGAGGGCAACAAGGCGATGAACGCGCCCCGGCTGGCGGGCCTGTCGGCCGCCTACATCAAGCGCCAGTTGGAGTACTACCAGCAGGGAATACGCGGTGCCCATGAGGACGACACCTACGGCCAGCAAATGGCACCCATGGCCAACGTACTGACCAGTGAAGCCAGTGTACGCGACGTCTCGGCTTATATTGCCAACCTGCCTGAACAGGAGGTCGAGGCGACGATAAGCGGCAACCCCCGCCGGGGTGCCTCGCATTTTAACAGCTGCGGCGCCTGCCACGGTGCACGCGCCCAGGGCAACGACGCATTGCAGGCCCCGCGCCTGGCCGGGCAGCAGGACTGGTATCTGAAACAGCAGCTGGCCAATTTCCGCCAGGGCATCCGCGGCACTCACGAGCAGGACAGCCTGGGCCACCAGATGGTGATGATGTCGCGCTCACTGCAAAACGAGAAATCCATTGATGACTTGCTCTCATACCTGAACTCCCTGTGAGGACGAGGACCGAGAGGAACAGAGGGGACAGGCATGCAACACGCTGCAATCGCTGACCAGACACCGGAACTGCACGACCCGCATTCGTTCATTACCCGTTATATCTGGAGCCAGGACCACAAGGTGATCGCCATCCAGTACAGCCTCACCGCTGTGTTTGTCGGCCTGGTGGCGCTGGTGCTGTCCGGCCTGATGCGCCTGCAGCTGGGTTTCCCGGACACCTTCGACTTCATCGACCCCAGTTCCTACCTGCAGTTCGTCACCATGCACGGCATGATCATGGTCATCTATCTGCTCACCGCCCTGTTGCTGGGCGGCTTCGGCAACTACCTGATTCCGCTGATGATCGGTGCCCGGGACATGGTCTTCCCCTACCTGAACATGCTCAGCTACTGGACCTATCTGCTGTCGGTTATCGTGCTGCTGGCGAGCTTCTTTGTGCCCGGCGGGCCCACCGGCGCAGGCTGGACGCTGTATCCACCGCAGGCGATCCTGCAGGGCACCCCCGGTTATGACTGGGGCATCATCCTGATGCTGGCCTCGCTGGCGATTTTCATCATCGCCTTCACGATGGGCGGTCTGAACTATGTCACCACAGTGTTGCAGGCACGCACCCACGGCATGACCCTGATGCGCATGCCACTGACCATCTGGGGCATCTTCACCGCCACTGTACTGGGGCTGCTGGCATTTCCCGCGCTGCTGGTCAGCGCCATCATGATGATGCTCGACAAGGTGATCGGCACCAGCTTCTTCATGCCGGCGCTATTGTCCCTGGGCGAAACCCTGGACTACACCGGCGGCAGCCCGATCCTGTTCCAGCACCTGTTCTGGTTTTTTGGCCATCCGGAAGTGTATATCGTGGCGCTGCCGGCCTTCGGCATGGTATCGGATGTGATCGCCACGCATGCCCGCAAGAACATCTTCGGCTACCGGATGATGGTCTGGGCCATTGTCGCCATCGGCGGGCTCAGCTTCGTGGTCTGGGCCCACCACATGTATGTCAGTGGCATGCACCCGGCCTTCGGCTTTTTCTTCGCCACCACGACGCTTATCATCGCGGTGCCGACGGCCATCAAGGTGTATAACTGGGTGCTGACCCTGTGGCGCGGCAATATCCATCTCACGGTGCCGATGCTGTTCGCTATCGGCTTCATCTTCACCTTTACCCACGGCGGCCTTACCGGCCTGTTTCTGGGCAACGTCACCATCGATCTGCCGCTGTCTGACACCTACTTCGTGGTCGCGCACTTCCATATGGTGATGGGCGTATCGCCGATCATGGTGCTGTTCGCGGCGATCTATCACTGGTACCCGCTGATCACCGGCCGCATGTTCCACGTCGGCCTGGGCAAGGCGCATTTCTGGTTTACCTTCCTGGGCACCTACGCCATCTATCTGCCCATGCACTACCTCGGCTTCCTCGGGGTGCCGCGGCGCTACTTCGCGATGGACGGTACCGACTTCATTCCAGCCTCGGCCCAGAGCCTCAACGCCAGCATTACCATTTCCGCGCTGATCGTGGGCCTGAGCCAACTGCTGTTCCTCTACAACGTGTTCTGGAGCCTGCGCAACGGCAAACCCGCCGGACACAATCCCTGGGGCGCCACCAGTCTGGAATGGCAGACTCCCGAGGTACCGCCCCGGCACGGCAACTGGGGACCCGAACTGCCCCGGGTCTACCGCTGGGCCTACGACTACAGCGTACCGGGTACAGAGGCCGATTTCATTCCGCAGAACCATCCGGAGCAAAAGGGAGCCGAAGGATGAATTTCTTCAAGACTTTGGGCGAAAAGCCCTGGCTCGACCCTACCATGGCAAACAGCGATGCCCTGGTAGCGGTGGATCCGTTGCTGGCGTCGCGCACCGCGCTGCGCTTCATCATGGGCATCGTCAGTGTGCTGTTCTTCCTGTTCATCATTACCTATCTGTCGCGCTCCCAGTATCCCGACTTCCAGGCGCTGGCGGGGCAACCCTGGCAACCGTTCACCGACCCCGGCCGCCTGTGGCTGAACACAGGGATCCTCGCGGCCAGCAGCGTGGCCATGCAGTGGGGCCTGTGGTCGGCGCGCCGCGAGCAGATCAACCGGGCCGTCGCCGGCGTCAGCATGGCGGTGTTCTTCGCGGTGCTGTTCCTGGTGGCCCAGCTGGAGCTGTGGCGGCACCTGCAGGGCATGGGCTACTACGTCAACACCAACCCCGCCAACAGCTATTTCTACCTGCTGACCGCGGTCCACGGCCTGCATTTGCTGGGCGGCCTGCTGGTGCTGGCCAACGTGGTGTTCCGGGTCTGGTACGACGGCGCCCTGACCCGGCTCAGCGGGCCGCTGGCGCTGTGTACCCACTACTGGCATTTCCTGCTGGTGGTGTGGCTGCTGCTGTTCGCGCTGCTGACCAGCCGGGTCGAAACCATCAACATGCTCGCCGCCCTGTGCGGATTCTGAGGCGGTGACAATGAATACCAGCGAATCGGACAGCAGCAGCTACAGCGAACCCGGGGTCGGGGGCATGGTCCAGGACTGGGCCGCGGACAAGCAGACCTTCGACATGCCCTGGGGCAAGTTGATGATGTGGATCTTTCTGCTCAGCGATACCTTCATCTTCAGCATGTTCCTGACCGGCTACATGAATGTGCGGATCTCCGCGACCGAGACCTGGCCCAACGCCAGCGAAGTGTTCGCGCTGGAGATTGGCGGCGTCCATATGCCGCTGCTGCTGATTGCGATCATGACCTTTGTACTGATCACCAGCAGCGGCACCATGGCGATGGCGGTCAATTACGCCTACCGGGGCGACCGACGCCGTACCGCTATCCTGATGCTGCTGACGGCGCTGCTGGGTGCCAGTTTTGTCGGCATGCAGGCCTTCGAGTGGACCAAGCTTATAGAGGAGGGTGTCCGGCCCTGGGCCAACCCGATGGGGGCCGCCCAGTTTGGCTCGGCGTTCTTCATGATCACCGGCTTTCACGGCCTGCATGTGTCAGCCGGAGTAATCTACCTTGCGATAGTCGCCCGCAAGGTGAGCCGGGGAGACTATGAGCGCAAGGGCTACGCCATTGTCGAAATCACCGGTTTGTACTGGCACTTTGTCGACCTGGTATGGGTCTTCATCTTTGCCTTTTTCTATCTCTGGTGAAGGAGGCTCCATGAGCACGAGCGCAGACACAGGCACAGGACAGCAACATCCCGTCGGTATCTACCTGAAAATCTGGCTGCTGCTGTTTGTACTCAGCACATTCTCCTACCTGGTGGATTATTTCCAGCTTCAGGGAATGTTGCGCTGGTCACTGATCCTGATCTTCATGTTTCTCAAGGCCGGCTTCATCATGGCTATCTTCATGCACCTGAGCTGGGAACGGCTGTCCCTGAAATATACGCTGTTGCTGCCCACGCTCGCGATTGGTGTGCTGATTGCCCTGATGTATATCGAGGGGGACTATGTTGAGCTGACCCGCTTCCGGTACCTGGATCCATGACCGGCGGCCCCACAATGTCACCGCGCCGCAGAATGCTGTTCGGCTTTCTGCTCGCCAATGGCACGATCATAGTGGTAGCCGCGCTGCTGTGGTACTACCGGCCGCTGCCACCGCCACGTATCCAGGGTGTATTGCTGTCGGAGTCCCGGGCCCTGGACCAGTTCGAACTCACCGACCACAGCGGCACCACTTTTGCCAATGAGGATCTGCGCGGCCAGTGGCACCTGGTCAGCTACGGCTTTACCACCTGCCCGGACGTCTGCCCCAGCGCCCTGAGCGAACTGGCAAGCTTTGTGGACCGGCTGGAACCGGCTTACCGCCAGGATCTGCAGGTGCTGTTCTACAGTGTGGATCACGGCCGCGACACACCCTCCCAGCTGCACAGCTATCTCTCCTATTTCAATCAGGATTTCATCGGGTTGACCGTGACCGAGCCGGAACGGCAAGACCCCGCCGCCTTCGAGCACAGCCTCGGCATACTCGCCCAGCTACAGCCCGCGCCAGGCGCAGAACTGGACGACGGTGATTACCAGGTAAGCCACAGCGTCACCCTGCTGCTGCTCAACCCGCAGGGAGAGCTGCAGGCAGTGCTGGAACCCGATCGCGCCGGTGCCGGTGTGCCCGGCTTTACTGTGGATACCCTACTGCGGGATTACACCGCCGTGCGCGACTATCTGGCACGCCGCCAGCGAGGCAACAACAATGCTGGCCAGGATGCCTGAACTGGCGGCACTGCAGCGACTGCCCGCAGTTGCAAGCACAGCTCCAATCCCGCGCCATCGCTAAGCACGCAGGCCCACGGCCCTGAGCTTGCTCACAACCGCGTACTCCTGCATCATCAGTCATCGGCAACTACAATAACCCGCCCGAACGGGGCAGCACTGTATCGGGGACACGATGGCCGGCTTGCAGGAATTACTCAGCGATATCGAGGAGGCACCCGGAGGTCCACGCATCGGGGCCATTTTCGATTTCGATGGCACCGTAATCTCCGGTTACTCCGCCACGGCCTTTCTCCGGGAGCAATTGCGGCGCGGTGACCTGTCGGCGCGGGATCTGTTGGAGCTGGTGCAGGCGATGACCAGTTTCAGGCGCGGCAGCCTGGCTTTTTCCGCACTGATGACCGTCAGCACCCGGTTTCTGGGCGGCATCGAAGAGTACAGTTACACCGAACTGGGCGAAACCCTGTACCAGAACCAGATCGCGCGTCTGGTCTACCCGGAATCCAGGGCCCTGATCGCTGCTCACCGGGCCCGCGGTCACACCGTTGCCATCATCTCCTCCGCCACGATCTACCAGGTAGCGCCCGCGGCCCGTGACCTGGGTATCGAGCATGTGATGTGCACCTGCCTCGAGGTGGAGGAAGGCCTGTTTACCGGCAGCGTAATCCAGCCTACCTGCTTCGGCCAGGGCAAGGTCGACGCAGCGGAACAACTGGCACGCGATCAGGGTGTGAATCTGGATGCCAGCTTCTTCTACTCGGACAGCGAGGACGACCTGCTGTTGCTGGAACGGGTGGGCAGGCCACGGGCACTGAATCCCAGTCGTCAGCTGCGCGGTACTGCCCGCGATCGCAACTGGCCCGTGGCCAGGTTCTTGAGCCGGGGCAAACCCAGCGTGTCCCAGTACTTGCGGTCCGCCGCCGCCACGGTCAGCCTGGTACCGAGCCTGCTGGCAGGCCTGCCAATCTATGCGCTGACCCGTTCCCGGCGCCAGTCGATCAATTTCTCCCTGTCCCTGTTTGCAGATACCGCCAGTGCGCTGATCGGCCTGGACCTGAACGTGAAGGGGGAGCAACATCTTTGGTCGCAACGGCCCGCGGTGTTTGTTTTCAATCACCAGAGCAAGGCGGATGTAGTGATCATCGCCAGCCTGCTGCGGCGGGACATGGCAGGTGTCGGCAAGCAGGAAATACGGGACATGCCGGTGATCGGCCGCTTGCTGGAGTTTGGCGGGGTCGTGATGATAGACCGCGCCAACGCCGCAAGCGCTATCGAAGCGATGGCGCCACTGGTGCAGGCCATGCGTGAAGAGGGCAAGTCCGTGGCCCTGGCCCCCGAGGGCACCCGCAGCGTGTCACCCCGCCTGGGGGCCTTCAAGAAGGGCGCCTTCCATCTGGCGATGCAGGCCGGTGTGCCGATAGTGCCGATCGTGATACGCAACGCCGGCGATGTGGCCCCCAAGGGTGACTTCGTGTTCCGGCCCGCTACGGTGGACGTGGAGGTGCTGCCTCCGGTGGACACCAGCAGGTGGCGGCCACAGCATATCGACCGGCATGTAAGCGAGGTGCGCCAGCTGTTCCTCGACTGCCTGGGACAGCAGGAAACATCAGAACCCGGTGGCAAGCCTCGCACCGGCGGGACAGTCGGGGCCAGAGCGGGCCGCAAAACGGCCACCAAATCGCGCTCCCGCGGCGGCCGCAAGACTTCAACCACGATCCGCAAGAACGCCGCCAGAAAAACTGCCCCGCCCGTCACCGCCGCAACCGCTGCTGAAGCGGAGCCCGCCGACGCTACAGCAACAACAGCTCGCCGCCGCAGCCGCACGCCGGGAGCTTCCGGGGCGTGACCCTGGAACAGAAACTCGCTGTCAATCCGTGGCCCGCCGGCACCGCGCCGGTCGTCTTCATACTCGATGCCCGCAACCGCTTTGAAAAACAGCTGCTGGAGCGCTGGATCGAGCACCACAGCGGCGCGGCGGCCGCGGCCGCCCTCCGCGAGAGCCAGCAGCTGGTGCTGGATCTGGGCGATGATCGCAAGGGTATCGACAGCACCAATATCCGCAACCAGCTGGCGCTCGCCGAGGCCACCCTGGTAGCACCATTGCGGGTAGCCTGGACCCCACCGGCAGCCGCGATCAAAACCGGCCCGCGGCTGCGCGACCTGGTGTTGGGCGATGCCCGCCGCCCCGGCCCAGGGCGGGCCCGCAGGATTGCGGCCAGGGAGCCGCAGCGGCTGCACCTGATCATCGGCAAACCTGATTCGCTGGGCAACCTGCGCCGCCGCTACCAGTGCAAGTACGGCCAGGACAGTACCCGGGAAGACAGCTCCTTTGCCGTGTTTGTCGCCCGCCAGGCCGCGATCGTGCTGGAGATTGCCGAGCGGCGCCTCCAGGGAGGACGCTACAAGGTCCCCCGCTACGTAGCCGAAAGCCTGTGTTCCAACCGCAGCTATCGGCAGGCGCTGGATGCCCTCGCCGCCGAGCAGGGTACCACCCGCGCGGCGCTGCTGGAGGAAGCCGCGGGGTACATGAAGGAAATGATCTCGGTTCCCAGCACCTTCTGGCTGGATGTCTGGGCCCGCTTCAACAGCTTCTGCCTCGGGTTGGGCTACGAAAAGGACATCGTCTACGACCGCGGGGCCATCGAGCAGATGCGCCAGCTGGTACGCGACAACCCGGCCATGCTGCTGTGGACCCACAAGACCTACCTGGACGGGATGGTGGTGCCCAAAGTCCTCTACGACAACGATTTTCCGATGCCCCACATGTTCGGGGGCGCCAATATCAACTTTGCCGGCATCGGTTTTCTGGTACACCGCGCGGGTGGCATTTTCATCAAACGCAGCTTCAGCGACAACGCGCTGTACAAGCTGACGCTGCGCCACTACATCGGCTACCTGATGGAAAAGCGTTTTCCGATGAACTGGTCTTTCGAGGGCACCCGCTCACGGCTGGGAAAACTGATGCCGCCGCGCTACGGCCTGTTGAAATACGTGCTCGAAGCCTGTCACACCACCGACGCCCGCGACATCCACATCATTCCGATTTCCATCAGTTATGACCTGATCCGCGACGTCGAGGAATACGCCACCGAACAGACCGGCCGCGGCAAGGGTGCCGAGTCCCTGCGCTGGTTTATCGGCTACGTCCGCAGCCTGGCGCGGCCCATGGGCAAGATCTACATGGAGATCGGCAAACCGGTCGTTCTGCCGCAGGCACCGGAGCCGGACGACACGCTGGCGCTGTCCAAGATAGCCTTCGAGGTGGCGGTGGAGGCAAACAGGGTAACGCCGATAACCTTCCCCTCGCTGGTCACCATGAGCCTGCTGGGCGCCGCACCCAAGGCCCTGACCGAGGAAGAAGTCATTGAGGAACTGGGGGCTTTACTGCGCTGGGCGGAACAGCGCCAGCTACGTATCTCCAGGGATTTCGATCGCAGTTACGCAGACAATCTGCAGGGGCTGCTTGGCATCATGATCAACGAGGGCATCGTCACCCGTTATGACGAAGGCCCCGAGGTGGTCTATGGCATCGCGCTGGAGCAGCACCCGGTGGCCAGCTACTACCGCAATACCGTCATCCATTTTTTTGTCAACAAGGCCATAATTGAGCTGGCGCTGGTAAAATCCACCGAAACCGATGATGCCGTTGCACTGGACGTATTCTGGGCCGAAGTGGACGAATTGCGCGATCTGTTCAAATTCGAGTTCTTCTATGCGCCCCGCGCCCAGTTCCATCGCGAGATTCGCGCTGAACTGGCACGCTATCAACCCGATTGGGAGACACTACCTGCGCAGGGCAGCGGCGGCTTTACCCAGTTGCTGCTGGGGATGACACCGCTGGTTGCACATGTCACGCTGCTGACCTACGCCGAAGCGTACTCGGTAGTGTCGGACCTGGTCGCGCGGCTGCCGGCAGAGGCATCCATGGATGAACAGGGCTGCGTCGCTCAGGCGCTGAAACTGGGACGACAGCTGTACCTGCAACGCCGTATCAGCAGTGAATCATCCATTGGCAAGCTGCTGTTTCGCAACGGCTACCAGCTGCTGCAGCACCGTCAGCTGGTAACCGGGGGCGATGCCGATGTTGGCCAGCGCCGCCAGGCCCTCGCGCGCCAGCTGCGCGACCTGAAACGCCGGCTGGAGGTGATACGCGCCATCGGCCTCACCGGGCGAGACCGGTTCAAGGAGCAACAAACATGAGCAACCTCAACGTGGCACTGCTGGGCGGCGGATCCTGGGGCACCACCGTTGCCGCGCTGGTGGCGCGCAACGCACCGGTCACACTGTGGGCCCGCAATCCCGACACAGTCCGGGAAATCAATGACAGCCACAGCAACGAGACCTTCCTGCCGGGTGCCCAGTTGCCCGAGCGGCTGCAGGCCACCGCAGACATCGGCGAAGCGGTAGCAGGGGCCGATGTGATTGTGCTGGGCATTCCCTCACAGAATTTTCGCAGTGTGGTGGAGCAGGTGCGGCAGCATATCCGTCCATGGGTGCCGGTGATCAGCCTGACCAAGGGCCTGGAGCTGGACACCCGGATGCGGATGACCGAAATCATCGCCGAGGTATTGCCCGGCCACCCTGTAGGGGTGCTGACCGGCCCCAACCTGGCCCGGGAAATCATGGCCGGACAGGCAGCCGCCAGCGTGCTGGCAATGGAAGACGCTACCATACTGGGTGAACTGCAGTGCCTGTTTTCCAGCGGCCTGTTCCGGGTCTACAGCAATCCCGACGTCATCGGCTGCGAACTGGGGGGAGTCCTGAAGAATATTATCGCGATCGCCGTGGGCATGGGCGACGGCCTGGGCGCCGGTGACAATACCCGCGCCGCGCTGATCACCCGCGGCCTGGCGGAGATTAGCCGGCTGGGCGTTGCCATGGGAGGACAACCGGAAACCTTCGCCGGCCTGGCCGGCATGGGTGACATGATCGCCACCTGCACCAGTCCCCAGAGCCGCAACCGTCAGGTCGGCATCGAACTCGGCAGGGGCCGGTCAATGGCGGAGCTAAGCGCGGAAATGTACATGGTGGCCGAGGGCGCCAAGAGCGCACCGGCGGTGATGGCGCTGGCGGAACAACACGGGGTGGAAATGCCTATCGCGCTCGATGTATACCGGGTACTCAGCGGCGCCACCTCGGCCCAGCGTATTTTCCGCGGCCTGCTGCGGGTCTCGGCCGGCGCCGAATCTGAGCCGGGATAAGATAACCGTGTCACAGCTTCGTTAACGGGCACTGGCGCCGAAGCGAGAGCTGATGCAGAATACCTAGAATAAACAGCACGTATTTTAGGATTCTTGGACTTCGTAGCGCGGTCAACATCCTGGGAGGGTGCTTTCGAGACACGCCGTGAATCCATCCATGGAGGCTCGGATGCCTAGGCGGCCCCGCGCATCCATGTCGCATACGGTCTCGAAAGCACCCTCCCAAGACGCCGACCTTATACCGAAGCGAGCCAAAGTAAGTGCAATTTTACCGTAAAATAACTTCGCGGTGGCTGCGACTGCCGCGACAACCACCACCGGACCCGCAGGATCGAAACATGACTCGTTTGCACCTGGGCCTGTGCCTGGCACTGTTGCTTCCCGTCTCCGCGCTGGCCGCGGAAGCCGGCAGATTTGCCGACCTCAATGGCAATCCGGGACTGCGCTCAGCCTCCGCGCTGGTGCTGGATGCCAACGGTGAGGTCATCTATGGCAAGGATACCGACACCGTGCGCCCCATCGCCTCCATCACCAAGCTGATGACGGCGATGGTCATCCTCGATGCGGGGCTGGACCTCGATGAGGCGCTGACCATCACCCGGGACGATCGCGACCTGATCCGGCTCACCGGCTCGCGCCTGGATTTTGGCGCTACGTTGAGTCGCCGGGAGATGCTGCTGCTGGCATTGATGTCATCCGAAAACCGAGCCGCGCATGTTCTCGGCCGCACCTATCCAGGCGGCCTGGAAGCCTTTGTTGCCGCGATGAATCTCAAGGCTGAGCAACTGGGCATGCGCAACAGCCAGTTCGCGGATCCGGCTGGTCTGCACGGAGACAATATGTCCACCGCCCGGGATCTTGCATTAATGGTCCAGGCCGCGGGCGGCTATCCGCTGATCACCGAAGCCAGCACCACGCCCGGCATGACCGTGCATCCCTATGCCAACCGCGGCCCGCTGAACTACAACAATACCAACCGCCTGCTGAAGAACCGGAACTGGCAGATCGGCCTGAGCAAGACCGGCTACCTGGATGAAGCTGGTCGCTGCCTGGTGATGCAGGCCATCATCGAAGGCGAACCGGTGTCCATCGTGCTGCTCAATTCCTTTGGCAAGCTCACGCCCTTTGGTGATTCCAACCGTCTGCGCAAGTGGCTGTTGGCAAACAGCTGAGCTGCGCTGCGGCGACAGATCCTGCAGCTTGACCTCCACCGCCGCTACTGGAACACTGGCAGTATCGCAGGTCACAGGAGCAGGCACATGTTGAACAGACGACAGATTCTGCAACTGGCTGCCAGCCTCACGGCAGCTGGTGCCGCCGCGGGCAGCCTGGGAGCCGCCGGCGACACCGCCAGGGCTCCCACCCTTAATCAGCGCGCCATTCCGAGCTCCGGGGAAGAACTGCCCGTGATCGGCATGGGTACCTCGCGCACCTTCGATGTGCCCGCCGACGACGATTCAGTAAAACAGCTGACCGAGGTGCTGCGTGCCTTCTTCGATGCCAGCGGCAGCGTCATCGACTCTTCACCGATGTATGGCGAAGCCGAATCACGGGTGGGGGACATCCTGCAATCGCTGGAGCCACAGAGGCCGGTGTTCGCGGCCACCAAGGTCTGGACCACCGGCAAGCAACAGGGCATCGAACAGATGCAGGAATCCGCCAGACGCATGGCGGTCGACCGTTTCGACCTGATCGCGGTCCACAACCTGCAGGACTGGCGCACCCACCTGGCGACGCTGAAGGACTGGAAGGCCGAGGGCAAGGTCCGCTACTTCGGTATTACCACCTCCCACGGGCGCAATCACAATGAGTTGCTGGAGATCATGCGCAAGGAGCCACTGGATTTTGTCCAGTTCAGCTACAACATCGACAACCGCGGCGCCGAGAAGGAGCTGCTGCCGCTGGCCCGGGAGCGCGGTATCGCCACAATGATCAACCGCCCCTACCAGCGCGGCTCCCTGTTCGGCAAATCCCGTGACAAACCCTTGCCGGACGTGGCGACCGACCTCGGTTGCGGCAGCTGGGGCCAGTTCTACCTGAAATGGATACTCGGACATCCCGCGGTGACCTGCGTGATTCCCGCGACCTCCAAGCCGCATCACATGCGGGACAACATGCAGGCCAACTTCGGTCCCCTGCCCGATCCGGCCCAGCGCGCAGAGATGCTGCGCGTCTTCGCCGCCCTGTAGCCGCGGGTGGCACAGCAACACAGCTCGCTGTTGCAGCGACTGCTGCAGCGCGCCTGCGACATCCAGGCCCGGGAGGTTTCCGCCACCCTGGTTTCCTTCAGTCTGGTACTGGTACTGATGGCCGCCTATTACATCCTGCGGCCGGTACGCGATGCGATGGCCAGCGACTGGAGCGATGCCGAAGTCAGTGTGCTGTGGACCCTCACCTTCCTCTTCAGCACCCTGGCCGTCTCGCTGTATGGCGCGGCGGTGGCCCGCATCCAGTTGCGCTACCTGGTGCCGGCAGTGTACGGCTTCTTCGCCACCACCTTTGTCCTGTTTTTTGTCGGCATCCAGCTGGTGGAGGACCGCAGCCTGCTAGACAAGTCCTTCTATGTCTGGATCAGCGTCTTCAGCCTGTTCCATATCTCGGTATTCTGGAGCTTCATGGCCGATACCTGGACCCGCCCCCAGGCGACGCGGCTGTTCGGCTTTATCGGCGCCGGCGCCAGCATCGGCGCGATGATCGGCCCCGCGTTGACCGCCGTGCTCGCGGCCGGAGTCGGCATCGACACCCTGCTGCTGATCGGCAGCGGCATCCTGCTGCTGACCCTGCCGCTGGTGCGGTGGCTGCAGCGACTGAAACTGGAGGCGCTGGGCAATACCGGGGTCGCTGCCAGCAGCGACGATTTCACCTATATTGGCGGCAACCCACTGGCGGGATTCACCCGCTTTCTGGGCAGCCGCTACCTGCTGGGCATCGCAGTGTTCATCCTGCTCTACACGTCCATCAGCTCCTTCATTTACTTCGAATTGAAAAACCTGCTGGCAGACCACGACATCGAGGCACGCACCCGTATCTGGGCCATGATGGACCTGGTGGTCAATATCCTCACCGTGGCAATAGCCGCCTTCGCCACCGGACGTATCGCCCGTCACCTGGGACTGCCGTTCACGCTGGCCTGCGTTCCCGCGGTGATCGCCGCCGGCCTGCTGCTGCTGGCCGCGGCACCCATTGTCGCCGTTGTCGTCACCATCCAGATCGTGCGCCGGGCCGGCAACTACGCCATTACCCGGCCGGGGCGGGAAATGCTGTTTACCGCAGTGGATCAGGAAAGCCGCTACAAGGCCAAGCCAGTCATCGATATCGTCATCTATCGCGGCGGCGACATGCTCAACGCCTGGGCCTTCACCGGCCTTACCCAAGGCCTGGGCCTGGGCCTGGGCGCGGTGGCACTGGTCGGGGCCGGCATCGCCGCCTGCTGGGGCGCCACCGGCATCTATCTCGGCCGCCGCTTCAACCAGCGCGCCACTGCAGAACAGCAGCCCCGGAACGGCTGAATTGATTGGGGGTCTAATCGGTCGCGGCTTTGCTTTAGAATCCACAGAAGTCGCGAGGAACCCACCCATGAAAAAATACCTGTCACTGATCCTTGTTACCGTCCTGGCCACCGCCTGTGCCACCAGCCCCACCGGCCGCAAGCAGTTCATGCTGATTTCACCGGAATCGGCCATCGTCCAATCCAAAACCGCCTACCTCAATGCAGTTTCGGAATTTGGCAAGGAAGACAAACTGGCAGACGACCAGGCACTGGCAGATCGCGTCGCCACCATTACCGGCCGTCTGGTCTCGGTGGCGGTGGCAGACTTTCCCCAGTCAGCCGACTGGGAATGGAGCGTGGCCATTGTCGACGACGACGAGACTGTCAATGCCTGGTGCATGGCCGGTGGCAGGATGGCGGTGTACACCGGCCTGTTCGAGAAGCTCAAGCTGACGGATGCTGAATTTGCCCAGATCATGGGCCACGAAATCTCTCATGCGCTGGCAAATCACACCGCCGAACGCATGTCGCGGGCCATGGCCACCCAGGTGGGTCTGGTCACCGTGGGCACGATGTCGGACCACCCCAACCTGACGATGGGAGGCGCTGCACTGGCCGCCCAGCTCGCCCTGGAACTGCCCAACAGCCGCACGGCGGAATCCGAGGCGGACCGGATCGGCCTGGAGCTGGCCACCAAGGCGGGCTTTGACCCGGATGCCGCTGTCTCGCTATGGGAGAAAATGGGCTCGGTCGGCGACGGCAAGCGGCCCCCGGAGTTCCTCAGCACCCACCCCGCCCCCGGCAACCGCCAGGCCGCACTGGCGGCGATGACCCAGGAAATGCGCGGGCTTAATCCGCAGGGCAAGAAAGCACCCGTGCACCCGGTAACCATCGTCTCAGCCAACAGCGCCAAATAATGCCGCACACTCCATAAGCGAGCGTTGATCATGCTCCATAGTGGATTTAGCACTCCCAAGGTAGGTTCGGATCTGCGGGGGGCCTTCAGAGACCGTTTGCCGCATGGATGCGGCAACCGAGCCCCCATGGATGGGTTTACGGCGTGTCTCTGAAGGCCCCCCGCAGGTCCGGACCGGCGCCACTGGCACACACCGTGTTTTGTACGAATCATTGGTAGGTTTCTGAACGCAGTTGGGTGCGGTAGTCCCGGCTTGCCTCTGCGGTGCCCTTTCAGAGACACGCCGTGAACCCATCCATGGGGTCTCGTATGCGACATCCATGTCGCATACGGTCTCTGAAAGGGCACCGCAGAGGCGAGCCTACCCTTACGGTTCTTAACTCACTATGGAGCATGATCAACGCTCGCTTATGGAGCGTTATCAGGTCCGCGTTGATAGGTGACTTCCGGTAGTTCCGTGGCCAGCTGCTCGCGCAGATAGCGGTCGGCGGCGCGGCGCCGGGCTGGCGAGGAAGAAAATTCGCGGTCGAAGAAGCTGCGCACCACCACCGTCGCGATCATCTGTTGACGCAGCACATTGATCGCCTCCGGCAGCGGGTCCATCGTGCACAGGTCCATCCGCACATCGTGGTCGATGCCCTGCTCCGCCGTGCCCAGCAGGTCGAACCAGGGTTCCTCCAGCGCCCCGTCGAGATTGCGCTGCACAATGTAGCAGCCCACAGAATCCGGATTATCCAGCCAGCGCAGCAGCGCTGCAGCGCCCGCAAAGCCGGTGTGGGAGGCCCCTTTGATGGTCACGAGCTCCCCGCCCGGCACCTTGCCCGGGATCGGGGCCGCGTTGGCGGCATGGGGCACCAGCGCGTCAATATCACCCGCCAACATCAGGAAGGGTGTGTCTGCGGAACGGAAAAAGTCCGCAGTGAACACCCAGGTAGGGCCGGCAATGGCAACGGCGGCCTCGATGCGCGGGTCACGCTGCTGCGGGTGAAAGGTGGCCAGAGTAGTGGTGAGGCCGCCCAGGGACAGGCCCAGTGCCCCTACCCGGCCGGGATCGGGCATACCCGCCAGGGCATGACCGGGGCGCTCGCCCCAGGCCAGCAGCTGGTCAATCAGAAACGAGACATCGGCCGCCTGGTTGACGACATCCTGCATCCGTGGCCCGCCGGGCGTGGTCATGTGGGTCAGAGGGTAGTCGGCCGCCACCACCAGATAACCGTGGCTGGCCAGGTGCCGGGCCAGGTAGGCGCCCTCTTTGCGCCGCGAGGCGAAGCCGTGGCTATAGATCAGCAGGGGATAGGGGCCGGCTGCGGCAGTGGCAGGATGCCAGACGGTCACCTTCAGCCTGCGCTCCGGCGCAGCGGGATAACTGCCATTGGCCGCGGTACGGCGGCTCTCGTCGATCAGTACATCGTCGTAGCTGCGCACCGCCAGGGGACCCGGTTGCAAACGGTCCGCGCTGACGCTGGTAGCGGGAAACGGCTCGGGCTGCCAGCCAAAATACAGCAGCGCCATCATCAGGCAGAGGACCGCAAGCAGCGCCAACATGCCTTTGTACAACAATTTCATGATTTGTTCACCGAAGGCAAAGATCGCAAGTGGTGGCCGGGGCAGCGCAGTTCAACCCTGCTCCGTGGGCAGTTCGCCAGCTGTGGTTTTGAACTGTTCCAGATCAATACCGTGACGCTTGATGACCTTGTACAGATCAGAGCGATTGCGGCCCGCCAACTGCGCGGCCTCGGCGATATTTCCCGCAGTCAGTTGCAACAGACGAATCATGTAGCCGCGTTCAAACCGCGCCTTGGCCTCGCTCAATTCGGCAATGTCGGCGCCCCGGTCCAGGGGCAGGGCCTCGCGCACCTGGGCCTCGGAGATGACCGGGCCTACCGCCAGCGCCACCAGTTTTTCGATCACGTTCTGGAGCTGGCGGATATTGCCGGGCCAGCTATAGCGCAGCAGCCTGCCCACTGCTGCCGGCGCCAGTCGTACCGGTTTCGAGCCCTGGCGTTCGGCTACATGGCGCAGGAAGGAGTTTGCCAGCAGCGGGATGTCTTCGCTGCGCTCGCGCAGGCTCGGCAGTCGCAACTCGACCACGTTGAGCCGATAGTAGAGGTCTTCGCGGAAGCTGCCATCTGTCAGCGCCGCCTCGAGATCGCGGTGGGTCGCAGACAGGATGCGCACGTCTATGGGCTGGTCGTCGGTGGCGCCGACCGGCCGCACCCGGCGCTCCTGCAGTACACGCAACACCTTGACCTGCAGGCTGGGCGGCATATCGCCAATTTCATCCAGAAACACCGTGCCGCCGGCGCTCGCCACGAACAGGCCGGGATGGTCGCGACTGGCCCCGGTAAAGGCTCCTTTGCGATGACCGAACAACTCTGATTCCAGCAGGTTCTCGGGAATGGCGCTGCAGTTGATCGGCATGAACGGACCTTCGGCGCGCAGGCTGCCCTGATGTATTGCCTGTGCCAGCAATTCCTTGCCGGTACCGCTTTCACCGCTGATCAACACGTTCACGTCGCTCTGTGCCACCAATCGGGCCTGATCCAGCAGCTGGTACATCTTGGCACTGCGGGTGAGGATGTGCTGCGCCCATCCGGAGGGCTGTACGCTGGCAGGTGAACGCAATTCCAGCGCGCGCTCCAGCGTGGTCAGCAGTTCCGCCGGCGCCACGGGCTTGGTGATGAAGGAGAATACGCCACTCTGGGTAGCCTGCACCGCGTCCCGAATGGAACCGTGAGCCGTGAGAATAATCACCGGCAGAGTCGGCCACTCCCGGTGGATGCGTTCAAACAGCGCCAGGCCATCCATGCCCTCCATGCGCAGGTCTGACAGTACCACCTCGGGCTGCCGTCGCTTGATGGCCGCCAGCGCCTGCTCCCCATTGCCGGCACAATTGACTTCATAGCCGGCAGCCTCCAGCCGCATGGACAGCAGTTCCAACTGACCGGGATCATTGTCCACCAGCAGCACCCGGGCCCGGCTCACGGCCTGAGCTCCCGGGCCAGCGGCTCGCTGTCCGGCCGGCCCTCAATCGCGTCCTCGATCTCCGAGATACCGCGAATTGTGTCCTGCATCTGCTGCTCCAGCGCTTCCTGCTGCGCTTCCATCAGTCGCAGGAAGGCACGCTCGTCCTCGGACCAGTCCGGTTTCAGCTTCACTGCCTGCAGGGCCTGCCGCAGTTCTTCGCGATACCGCCAGGGGCACAACTGGCCAGCAGCAGACGCCGGAACTGCTGCTGGTAATCCGTCTCATCCTCCGGCGAGGCCAATTGCTGCCGGCGCTCGGTGGCGGTACCGGCACACAGCGAGGCGCGATACACCAGCAGGCTTTCACCGCCGGGCACCTCTGTATCCGTCCCTGTGGCAGCACCCTTTCCTGTAGTGTCGGGCTCAATAACAGACGTATCCACCGTGGCACAGGCCACCGGCAGCAGCAGGAAAACCAGCAGCAGGCAGCGCGCTTTCATCCCTCCAGCTCCTGCTTCGCCCGCGGACATTCGACCCGGAAGCTGCTTCCCTCCCCCGGTGCGGATTGCACCCTGACCTTTCCACCCATCGCTTTCACACACTCCTCAACGATCGCCAGACCGATGCCACTACCTTCCCCGGACCGCTCGCGATTGATTGCGCCCCGGTAGAAGAGCTTGAAAATATTGGGTAGTTCCCCGGCGGGAATACCCGGCCCCTCGTCGCTGACGGACAGCCACCAGCTGCTGTCCTCCTCCCCCCAATCCACCCGGATTTCGCCTGCCCGGGGCGAGTAATGAAAGGCATTTGACAGCAGATTGGCGACCACCATCTGCAGGGCCAGCGGGTCGGCAGTGACCGTCAGCGAGCGGTCCGGATAGCGCCAGCGGATTTGATGATCGCCACCCATCCCCTCACCCATCCCCTCCAGCTGGGCCTGCTGTCTGGCACACAGCGCCTTCAGATCCACCGGTTCGCGGCAATCGCCATCGCGTTGATTGACCGCGTTGTAACTGAGCAACTGGCGGATAAGCTCGTGCAGGTGGGCAGCATTGCTGCGCAGGATCTCCAGCACCCGCTGCTGTGCCGGGGTCAGATCACCCGGCACGCCATCGGCCAGGAGCGAGCTCGCCTCAGTGATTGCGGCCAACGGACTCTTCAGCTCGTGCGTAATATGCTGCAGCAAGGCCTGGCTGCGGTTCTCGCTGGCGAGCAGTTTGCGCCGCATCCAGTCCAGCCACTCCCCCAGCTCCAGCAGCTCTGCCGGACCATTGATGGCCACCGGCTGCTGCCAACGGCGATAGCCCAGATTCCGTATCGCCTGGGCCAGGCGTCGTACCGGCGCGGAGATCGCCAGGGTCCCTATGGTCACCAGCAACACGGTCCCGGGAATCGCCAGTACGCCAATCACAAACAGATGACCGAGCGTGGCGTTAAAGCGCTGTTCGCCCGTGCTCAGGGACGTTCGCAGACGCTCCCCTATCTGCTGGCTTAGCAGCGCCGACAAATCATAGGCCTGCTGCAGCAGCGGCTGCAGATCCTCCTGCTCGCCGCCGTTCCCGAACTCCGGTCCAAGTCGGACACCCAGCGCTTCCATCACCTCCAGCAGACGCCGCAGCACCTCTGGTTCCGTATCCAGACCCGGCATCGCGATCAACTCGCCATGACTGCGCTCCAGCTCCGCCAGGCGGTCGTCGTAGCGCTGGCGGAAGCGCGGCTCGCGCAGCAGACGATACTGCCGCGCCGCGCGCTCAAGCCCCTTGACCTGCTCCGACACCGAAGCATCCAGGTGATTCAGTGCAGCCATGGACAGCACCAACTGGTGCTGTTCGCGGATTTGCCGACCCAGCGACAACGCCGCGTAGGACAACGCCACCACCAGTGGCAGTACCGCCAGCAGCGTCGCCAGCACGAGTTGCACACTGAGGCTCAAACGGAACCATCGGCCGAGAAGAGTGGTGCTCATAAATTATCGATGTCGCAAATCAGACTACATCATCCACATTTTTGGCTGTGGCACAAATGCCACATCTTAAGTCATTGAATTGGCATGGTTTTTTTGGTCAACCTCATGTCCCTTGTGGAAAAAAAGCGACAAGTGTTGCGCATGCAGCGCACCCAAAACCCGCAAGCCATTGATTTAATTGTAAAAATAATAATGGCGCGAAAGTTGCAGAAGCATCTGCGAGAGCAACACAAGGCAGTACATGCACATGTTGACCCCCGTCTCTCACCAAGCCATGAACTCCGGAGGCTCCATGCAGATTACGTTTCCTCTCAATGCCCGCCCAGTACTGGGCCAGAATCAATTGCTCGCGTCCCTGTCCAGCGAAGCCAAGCGCAGGATCGTGCCCAGTCTGGAGCGCGTTTCATTTGCGCTGGGCGAGGTAGTCTATGAGGCCGGTGACGCAGAACGCTTTGTCTATTTTCCCAATGACTGCATCCTTTCGTTGTTGTATGTGATGGAAAACGGCAAGTCCACCGAGATTTCAGTCATCGGCAACGACGGCATCCTCGGGACCACCGCGCTGCTGGGAGAAGGGTTGAGCTGGAGCCAGGCGGTAGTGCAAAACGCAGGCAGTGCCTATCGTATGCCCGGCCCTGTGCTGCAGGAAGAGCTGCACCGGCACTCCGAATTGCGGTGGCTGACCCTGCGCTACATGCAGTCGGCGATGGCGCAGACAGCCCAGGTAGCCGCCTGCAACCGCCACCATTCCATCGCCCAGCAACTGTGCCGCAAGTTGTTGTTCTCGCTCGACCGGGTAGCCGGGGACGAGTTGACGCTGACCCAGGAGGTAATCGCCAATACTCTGGGGGTACGCCGCGAAGGTGTGACCGAAGCCGCGGGCATGCTGCGGGAAATGGGCGCCATCGACTATCGCCGGGGGCGTATCAAGGTACTGGATCGCGCCAGGCTGGAGCAATTGAGCTGCGAATGCTACGCGGCGCTGAACAGCGAAAGCAAGCGCATCCTGCCCTGTGAGATAGCGCCGGCAGCTGCCCATGAGAGTTCCTGTGCGACAGCGCGCTCGAGACCCTCATCAGCCGGATCCAGGCTTCCTGAATCCACCCTGCTAAGCTACTCGCAGGCAGCCCGCCTGCGCCGCACCGGCACCGGTCCGGTCGCCCGCTGACGGCCCCGGCGGCCGGTCTCACTGGCGCGAAGCAATCCCCTGCAGGGGCAGGAACTCACGATCGATTGTGTCCTGCCACTGCGCATGCTCGCGCCTGATATCCGCCTCCACGGCAGCCATGACCCGCAATTGGAGCTGCTGGCGGAAGTCCCCCAGGCTCTGCCGCAACGAGGCCTCCAACGCATCCCTGCGCAGCGCTTCCTCGGTCCGCAGCAGAGCCCAGTCAACCGCAACCCACGCCACCGTACCGGCCGCCAGCGCGCAGGCGAGCGCCCAGGGGCCGCCCGGCGCGCAGCCAAGGGCAGCGCCCGCCGCCGCACTGCCGGCCCGGCCGACACCGCGGCCAGCCCCACGAGCGGCGACCGCCGCACCGGCACGGGAGGCGCGCCACACCGTCACTCCAGCCAATGCCCCGCCGGTACTGAGCGCGAGGCGCTCCTCGAAGGCCAACAGCTCACTGGTCTGCAGCGAACGCTGCAGTGAATCCAGCGACAGGCGCGGCCCTGCTGCCGGCGCATCGCCCGCCGAGGAGGGCAGGGGCGCAGGCACCCTGTAGGGTGCCAACTGTTGCATCAGACCTGCGAGCCAGCTGGCGCGGCTGGCCTGCTCCTCGTGTGACAGGTGGCTGCCAAGTTTTTCTCGCAGCTGCGCGATACCCTCATCCCAGCCCGCCTGGGCGAACAGCATGGTGGCGGCCCGGTCAGCGACATAATTCCCTTCAGCCACACCCAGTACCGAGCCGGCCGACATGCCAATCCGGCTGTATTCGCCCGCGAGCGAGTAATACCAGTCCAGGAATTCAGGCAGACGCGACTCCACCCGCCGGAACATCGCATCAAGCTGGCGCTCCAACTGGGGTTCCAGCGCCGCGCTGCGCTGCGCGGCGCTGTGCTCAATGAATGCCTGCGAATAATCGTGCAGCGACGACATCCGCGCCACCGGCACACGATAGTGGCGCTCCCCGGCGCTCAGGTACACATGCGACGGCGGCTCCCAGTGGCGCTGGGTTTCCTCCCCCATCAACCACCAGCAGGCCGCCACCGTCAGCACCACCAGCAACGCCCCCGCCAATCCAGGGCCCGCCGCAGACCGCGAGCGGGCAATGGCCGGGTTGTGGCTAGTATTCGGCAACGCTGTCTGCATTTGAGGCTACTCCCACCAGGGCTCCATTCAACACCAGCAACCAGGCTCCGACAAAGACCGCCTGACCGGCAAATACCAGCAGCCATACCAGTACGCCCGCCAAACCCCGCGCTACCGGCAACTGTACCAGCTGTTGTGCCAGCCAGAGCTGCAGCCCCTCCCCGGCGGCAGCCAATTGCAGCAATTCCCGCAGCAAATCGCTGCGGGCTGTCTCTCTGTCCGCCAGATGCCACACCGCCTGCGCCAGCGTTGCCGCGCTGAAATCCGGTTGCGGGCGCCCTGCGGCGAGCCAGATCAGCACGGCCAACAGCAATGCTGCCGCAATCGGGAGTGTCAGCCGCCAGCTGAATTCGACCAGATAGTCCGGCTGCACATGGTCGCGCGCCAAAGCTTCGAACAGCAACCGCAGGGCCACCACCAACAGGCCGCTGCCCAGTAGTACGCGCCAGGCCGCAGCGTCCGTCAGCCGGGTGAGCGCGACCAGCAGCACGGCGGCCAGCGCCAGACCGGTCGAGGCATGGACCACAGCCATCAGAGCCCCGCCCCGCAGCCACCGCTGCCAGACGCTGTCGGCTCGGACGTACGCCCGCAGCCAGGCCCGGCGGCGAATGCGGTGATGCCAGAACAGACCGCGGGCAATCAGCAGGGACAGCAACAGCCAGATCGCGAGCAACACTGGCGTGGCCAGCAGGCGCGCGAACAAATGCAGGCCCCAAAGCAAGCCACTGATGGCGATCAGGACCCACAATTGGCGCAGTATTGTCAGATAAGCTGTCATTCTGCCATTGCATCTGTCTCTGGGCATCAAAGCTTCACCGCCGCGGCAGCTGATGTCACGGCCACATCATCCAACCGGCCCTCACCCTCGCATGCGGGCAGGTCCCGCAGATCGGCCACAGCACCGGCGCAGTGCCTTCTGTACGCCAGCCAACTGAACCGGACAGGGTCAGGCGCTATCGTTGGCACGGCTGGTGACAAGGGCCGGCTTCAATATGTTCTCTCAGCGAAAAAGGCGCAATCCCATGCAAGCGAACAGTTCCGACCCGGACAACCGCGAAGCCACACTCTACCGGATGGTCATGGAGGATCATATTTGTCCTTTCGGGCTGAAATCAAAAGCGCTGCTCGAGCGCAAGGGCTTCACGGTGGACGACTGCTGGTTGCGCACCCGGGAGGAAACCGATGCGTTCCAGCGCGAGCACGAGGTAGACACTACCCCCAGACCTTTATCGGCGGTACCCGGATCGGCGGCTATGATCAGCTGCGCGAGTATTTTGGTCACCGGGTCAAAGGAGAAGACGACACCAGCTATCAGCCCGTTGTGGCCATTTTCTCGGTTGGCCTGCTGCTGGCGCTGGCCCTCAGTTATGCGAGCTTCGGAACGATACTGACCGTGCGAGCGGGAGAGTGGTTTATCGCTATTTCCATGTGCCTGCTGGGGCTGCAAAAACTGCAGGACGTCGAGAGCTTCAGTACCATGTTTCTGAACTATGACCTGCTGGCCCGGCGCAAGGTGGGCTATGCCTACTTCTATCCATTTGCGGAGACCGCAGCCGGCCTGCTGATGGTTGCCGGGGCATTGATCTGGCTGGCCGCGCCCCTGGCCCTGTTCATTGGCACCGTGGGTGCGTTCTCGGTATTCAAGGCAGTCTATCTGGAGCGACGGGAACTCCGCTGCACCTGTGTCGGCGGCGGCAGCAACGTACCGCTGGGTTTTATCTCCCTGACCGAAAATCTGATGATGGCCGCGATGGCCGTGTGGATGCCGGTCCGGATTTTTGTACTGCAGTAGGCGAGCCTGGGGTTGACCGAGCCAGTCTTGCCTCCTCGTCACCTTTAGGCCATGATTCTGCTCCCAATATGTGCCAATGGTGCAATCACATCCATGCGAAGCTTCCTCCGGCAGCTTGCTGTTGCTGCTGTACTGCCATTTACCACAACCGCCGCCGCTGGCGCCGATTCGGTGGCCCCCGACCATTTGCTGCAGTTCAATGCGGGAAGGATTGGCATCGATCGATCCCTGGACGAGCCCCAGCACTACGGCGCGGAATTCCGGTTCCGGCCGCGGAGCCGGTGGAAGCTGGTGCCCGCCATCGGTGCCGGTTTTGCCAACAATGGCGCCAAGTTTGTTTACGTGGACCTGAAAAAGGATTTCCTGCTCGGCCAGCGCTGGTATCTGACACCCAGCTTCGGCGTCGGGGCTTTCGATGCATCTCGAGTGCTGGACCTCGGCCATACCCTGGAATTCCGCTCCGGCCTGGAGGCCGGCTACCGGTTCGCCAATCACTACCGGGTGGGTATCGCCATTTATCATCTGTCCAACGGCGGCCTGGCGGACGAAAACCCCGGCACCGAAGTGCTGGCCGTGTCCCTGAGCGTACCCCTGTAGCGAGTCTGCTGCCACCTCCGGATGATCTTGCCGCGGCAGATCAGTCTTCTGCCCCGACAGGCTCCCCGGACTGCCGGGCCGCCGCCAGTGCGGCCAGGACGGACTGCGTATGCTGGCCCAGCAGCGGTGGTGCGGCCTCATAGCGGACGGGTGTACGGGACAGCTTGATCGGGTTGCCCACCAATTCCAGCGCCGGATTAAGGGGATGCGGCACCGTAACCCGCATCTCCCGCGCCCGGATCTGGGGCTCGGCAAAGACCTCAGCCACACTGTTGATGGGCCCCGCCGGCACTCCGGCCGCAGCCAGCCGCTGCAGCCAGTCCGCCTTGTCCCGCAACAACATGCGCGCCTGCAACAGAGGGATCAGCTGCTCCCGGTGCCGCACCCGCAACTGGTTGCTGGCAAAGCGGGCATCGTCCGCCAGCTCCGGACACTCCAGCACAGCGACGAAGCGGCGGAACTGGGCGTCGTTGCCCACCGCCACGATAAGGTGGCCGTCCCGGGCCACAAAGCTCTGGTAGGGCACAATACTGGGATGGGTATTGCCCAGCCGGCCTGGATTCACGCCACCCACCAGGAAGTTGGTGGCCTGGTTGGCCAGGGTGGCGGCGGTGACATCCAGCAGCGCCAGGTCCACATGCTGCCCGTGGCCGGAGCGCTCGCGCTCTGCCAGCGCCGCCAGGATGCCCACCGCGGCGTAGAGGCCGGTCATGACATCGGTCAGCGCCACCCCCACTTTCATCGGCTCGGCGCCCGGACTGCCGTCCGGCTGGCCGGTGACGCTCATCAGACCGCCCATGGCCTGCATCAGGAAGTCGTAACCGGGCCGTTCGCGCAAGGGGCCGGTCTGGCCAAAGCCGGTGATGGAACAGTACACCAGTCGCGGATTGAGCACCGCCAGGCTGGCATAGTCCAGCCCGTAGCGGGCCGCATCGCCGACCTTGAAATTCTCCAGTACCACATCGCAGTCCCGCGCCAGCGCCCGCAGGGTCTGCTGTCCCTCGTCCGACTTCAGATCCACGCACACCGATTGCTTGCCGCGGTTGGTGCACAGAAAATAGGCGGATTCACCACTGGATTCGCCGTCCGCACCGGGCATGAAGGGTGGTCCCCAGGCACGGGTGTCATCACCTCCGTCGGGGCGCTCGATCTTGATGACTTCGGCGCCCAGGTCGGCGAGCATCTGGCTGGCCCAGGGACCGGCCAGCACCCGCGACAGGTCCAGTACCTTCAGGTGAGACAATGCGCCCATATCAGTATCCGCCGCGCCGCGGCATCCTCCGGCAGCTCAAAACGCGGGGATATCGGTCTGGGTACGGCCCAGGATCAGGGCATGCACATCGTGCGTGCCCTCGTAGGTGTTGACCACCTCCAGGTTCACCATATGGCGCATCACCGGGTACTCGTCGGAAATGCCGTTGCCGCCCAGCATGTCCCTGGCCTGGCGGGCAATATGCAGGGACTTGCCGCAGGAGTTGCGCTTGATCAGCGAAATCAGCTCCGGCGCAATCTGGCCCGCATCCATCAGTTGGCCGGCCCGGAAGCAGCCCTGCAGCCCCAGGCTGATTTCGGTCTGCATGTCGGCCAGCTTGAGCTGAACCAGTTGGTTGGCGGCCAGCGGACGGCCGAACTGGGTGCGCTCCATGGTGTAGTCGCGAGCCGCGAACCAGCAGCTCTCCGCCGCGCCCAGCGCGCCCCAGGCGATGCCGTAGCGGGCGTTGTTGAGGCAACCGAAGGGACCCTTCAGACCCTCGACATTGGGCAGCAACTGCTCCTCGCCCACGCGCACATCTTCCATCACGATCTCACCGGTAACGGAGGCACGCAGGGCCAGCTTGCCCTCGATCTTGGGCGCGCTCAGCCCCGGCATGCCCTTCTCCAGGATAAAGCCGCGAATCTTGCCGTCATCGGTCTTGGCCCAGACCACGAATACATCGGCAATGGGGCTGTTGGTAATCCACATCTTGGCGCCGCTGATACTGTAGCCACCGTCCACGCTGCGGGCGCGGGTGACCATGGAACCGGGGTCGGAACCGTGGTCTGGCTCGGTCAGGCCGAAGCAGCCGATCCACTCGCCGGTCGCCAGCCTGGGCAGGTATTTCTCCCGCTGTGCCTCGCTGCCGTAGGCGTGGATGGGGTACATCACCAGCGAGGACTGCACACTCATCATGGAGCGATAGCCGGAATCCACCCGCTCCACTTCCCGCGCCACCAGGCCGTAGCTGATGTAGTCGACACCCGGACAACCGTAGCCATCAATCGTGCTGCCCAACAGGCCCAGTTCGCCCATTTCCCGGAAGATGGCCGGATCCGTGCTCTCGTCGCGGAAGGCCTGGCGCACTCGTGGAGCCAGTTTGGCCGCGGCGTACTGCCGCGCACTGTCGCGCACCATGCGCTGTTCATCACTGAGCTGTTGCTCCAGCAGAAAGGGATCCTGCCAGTCCAGTCGTTGCCAGTTCTTTGCCATCGCTCACTACTCCGGAGGTTCAAATAGTCTGGAAGACACCCTAGCAAACTATGCTTCATTAACAAAATATATGTTTTCTATAGTTTGCATATGTGTAATATATGGAAATGGATTTGCGCAAACTGGACATCTTCCGCGAGGTCGCCGCACAACAGAGCTTCAGCCGCGCGGCCGAACGCCTGCACATGGCACAGCCCGCCGTCAGTATCGCGGTGCGCAAGCTGGAGGAGGAGCTGGGCCTGACGCTGTTCGATCGCAGCGGCCGCCACGTAATGCTAACCGCGGAAGGGGCGGCGCTGCTGGTCAGTGCCAGCGCCATCCTGCGCCAGGTCGCCGAGCTGCAACAATCCAGCGCCGAGTTGCGGGGCCTGCTGCAGGGAGAGCTGGCAATCGCCTGCCCCTCCATGCTCGCCACCTATTACCTGCCCGAACTGCTGGGGCGCTTCCTGGACCAGCACCCGCGGCTGCGCACTTCCGTGACCCAGGCTGGCACCCACCATATTGAACAATGGCTGCTGGAGGATGAGATCGAACTGGGTGTGATCAGTGTCAACGGCAGGCCGGAACAGCAGGAACTGGAAATGGTGCCACTGGTGGATGAGCAGATGGTGCTGTGCATGCCGCCGGATCATCCCTGGGCCGAGCGCGAAACAATTCCGGTAGCGGAACTACAGGATGCACCCATGGTGGTTTACGAAAGCGGCTATTACATCCGCAATCACCTGGACCAGCTCTGTGCCGCAGCCGGCGTCACCCCCGACCTGCGGCTGCAGAGCAATTTCCTGCCGCTGTTGATCCGGATGGTCCGGCAGGGCATGGGCACCACCATCGGGCTGCGCATGGTGGCAGAGCAGGAACCCGGCCTGCGCGCCGTACCGCTGCAGGCCGAGGCCACGCTCAGCATGGCCCTGGCCAAGCGGCGCAGCCGCAGTATCTCCCGCGCCAACCAGGCCTTTTTGGATTGGAGCGCTTTGCAGTTATGATGAGATAATCCGTTGTTTCCAGCTCAGGTCCACTCCAGCAGATGCCCGTCAATGAACAATACCATCAGCAGCTCGCCAGGCTGATCAGCCGTCTGCGGCAGGATGACTTCGTGGAGCAGTTGATAACCACGCTGAAATGCCTGGTGCCCATCGATGATGCAACCGTAGTGGTGTATCCGGAAACCGATCTGCCGGTGATCGAGTACTATGAAGTGCCCGACAGCACTGGCAGTTCCACGCTGGATGTGTTTGTCGCCGGCGCTTTCGTGCTGGACCCGTTCTATCTGGCCGCCAGCCGCGACCGGCGCTTTGGTGTGTTCCGCCTGCGGGACCTGGCTCCCACCGGCTTCCGCGACAGCGAGTACTACAAGACCTGGTACCGCAACTGCGGCTACCAGGACGAATGCGGCTTCCTGCTGCCCAACGGCAAACAGGGCTTCATCAATATCGCGCTGGGCAGGACGCACTCGGGCACCAATTTCAGCCGCGCCCAGGTGAACGCGCTGGCCGCCGTGCGGCCGGTAATCGAAGTCCTCTGCCAACAGCACTGGCAGGCACGTCCCCCCCTGCCCAGCAGGGCGCGGTCAACCTGCGCGCTCAGCTGCATACCGCCCTGCACCAGTTCGGCAGCAGCCTGCTGACCGAGCGCGAGGCGCAGGTGATCAATCTGGTGCTGCATGGGCACAGCACCAGGACCCTGGCGGAAAAACTGTCCATCTCGGTGGAAACGGTAAAACTGCACCGCAAGCACGCCTACGCCAAACTCGAGATCAGCTCCCAGGCCGAGCTGTTCTACCTGTTTCTGGACTCACTGATGAGCGCGGGCAACTATGCCGGCGGCGATACCCTGATCAGCTACCTGCAGCCGCCGCAGCGAGCGGACAACCGAAGACCGTGAGCCGCGCTGGCGCAGACACCACGGTATGAGACAACGCCTGTGGACAGGTTTGCCGCCTTCGCCCAGTGTAGCGCCTGAACACCCGCTGAAACCTCCACAGAATTCTGGCCCACCTGCACGACAGGGATCGGTTTGATCCTGATCGACCGCTTCCGGTTGCCCCGTCCAGGCGGCCCCCTGTGTTAGACTCCACGATTTCTGACCCGGGACGCTGGACACCCGCATGCGCCGCTATCTGTTTTTTGTAAATCAACCCTATGCCTACTCCATCCTGCGCCCGCTGCAGGCCGAGATCCAGCGCCGGGGTGACGAGGTGGCGTGGTTTGTGGCTGGCTGCAGCGCGGCTCCACTCAGGGAGGACGAGCATCGATTGCGTACGCTGGCCGAGGCCTGCGCTTACCCGGCTGTGGCCACATTCGTGCCGGGAGACTGGGTACCGAATTTTCTCCCGGGCATCAAGGTGGAAGTCTTCCACGGTCTGGCCCGCAATAAACGCGGTCACACCAGTGAAGCGGAGAGCGACCATTACACCATCCGGGGCTGGTTCGACCTGTACTGTACTCATGCCACAACAGATACCGCGAAATTCACGGCACTGGCTGCCGGCCACGGCCACTTTCGCGTCGCCAAAACTGGCTGGCCCAAGCTCGATCCGTTGTTTTTGGCGGGTGCGCCGGCGGGCCCCAGGCCCCGTGGAAACGATGAACCTCCAGTGGTGTTCTATGCATCCACATTCAGCCGGTCGATCACCTCCGCACCGACCATGGAAAGTGTCATCGCCAGGCTTGCAGGGAGCGGAAAATGGCGCTTCCTCGTCACCCTGCACCCGAAAATGAATCCGGAAGTGGTAGCCCGCTACCGTGCGCTGAGCGGGCCCAACCTCCGCTTCATCGACAGCAACTCAGACTTGCTGCCGCTACTGGCCGAAGCGGATGTGATGCTCTGCGATACCTCCTCCATTATGTTCGAGTTCATGTTCCTGAATCGGCCGGTGGTGACCTACCGCAGTCGCATGGCTGGCCCGTGGCTGCTGGATGTGGAGCATGTCAACGACGTGGAACCAGCGCTGGCCCAAGCGCTCGAACGGCCCACCGCATTGCTTGAGGCGGCGCGCGACCTGTGCCACGAACTGCATGAATTCACCGACGGGCAGTCCAGCGGGCGGGTTCTGGATGCAGTGAATGACGTGCTGGCGGCAGGGCCAGCACCGCGGCGCAAGCCGTTGAACCTGTGGCGCAAACTGAAGATGCGCAACCGCCTGCGCAAAGCCCTGCGGGCCACTGCTCAGTCCGCAGCGTAGCGAGGCCGATCGCGGGTCCAAAGCCCCGCATACTTGTTGAAACTCACCTGCGCATACAGCACCGCCGAGAGAAAGCCCACCTGCCCGTCCAGGAACCCCAGGCGCAGCAGATAGACCTGAACAAAGGTAAGCATGCCGCGTACCGTGGGATATATCAGCGAGCGCACACGCTTGCCCTGCCGATGCTTCTCGCAGGCACCCAGCCAGGCGTACTGAGCACCTTTTTGCAGCGCATGCCCGAAGTCCCGGTGTGTGAAATGCACTAGTCTGCCGCGCAGCGTATGCACCCGCCGCCCCTCCGGCAGTAAAATCTTCTCGTGCACCATGGCGTCGGAAAAGCGCACGCCATCCCGCCGGAACAAGCGTAGCGGTGCGCGCCCGCTACGCCCAAAGTCAAGCCGGCTGCCGTATATCGTCACGGCCCAGGGCAGGCGATAGGCATCCGCATCCGGGGCGGCCAGCACATGATTAATCTCCGCCGCCAGGGCCGGGCTCACCCGCTCGTCCGCATCAATGGACAGCACCCAGTCTCCTGTCGCACGTTCCAGGGCACGCTGCTTCTGGATACCGAAGCCGGGCCAGTCGGTCTCCACTATCTTGTCAGTGTGCTGCCGGGCAATGGCGACGGTGGCGTCGGCGCTGCCGCTGTCCAGCACAATAATTTCATCGGCGACCGCAGCCACCGAAGCCAGACAGTCACCTATGTGCTCTTCTTCGTCCCGCGTAATCACAATCGCCGACACGCTCACTGCACGAGGGCGGCGGCAGGCAGCTTGCAGCTCCAGGACCAGCGCGGCACCGCAGGCCGCCAGAGTCAGCAGGAAGAAGGTGACAAACAGTGTGCGCGAGAACACAGCCTCGGTCAGGCCGAAAACGGCATAGCCCACAGGCAGCAACACCCCCACCGAGGCAACAAAGGCCACCTTCGGCTCGGCGGAACCCAGATACCGGGCAAAAACGGTGAGAGGTATGACGATCAACATCAGCCAGCTCAGACCGCCGACCACACCGCGTGTGGCGAGGCTTTGCAGGAGATCGTTGTGGGCGTGGCTGGCACAGCAGTCGAGTACAAACTCCGGCTGCGCAAGCGCACCCGCCGCGACCGCGGCCTGCACAGCATCACGATAGCCAGTCAGGCCGCTGCCGGTCCAGGGATCGTTGGCAAACTGCGTCCAGGCGATATCCCAAACCGCCAGACGGGCTGTCATCTGTACATCGAGTTCACCCAATTGCAGACCGTTCAGTGTACCCAGAATCCGGTGGCTGCCCGCCACCGCCAGTACCAGCAGCAAGCCGCCCGCCAGCAAGACAAGGAAACGCTGGCGGCCAGACAGCTGCAACGACAGCACGGCAAACAGCAACGGCAGAGCCAGCAGATTGCTCCGGGTCTGGGTCAGCAGCGCGGCGCCAAGCGCAAGACCAGCGAGGCCCAGTGCCAACCAGACCCGGCACAGTTGCTGCTGCCGCCACCAGCAGATCGCGGCGGACAGCATCACGGTCGCAGCCAGTAACGCAAGATTGCCCAAGGTAATGGGATTGATCCACAGGCCGGTGCGCAGCGGCTGTCCCAGCGGCGGAGACGCCAGATAGAGGCTGACCCCGGTGTGCAATGCGGCGCCCAGTGCCATCAGCGCAAAGCCGTGGAACAATTCTCTGGCTCCGAGTCCGGACCAGCTCAAGGCTAGCACCAGCGGCCAGAACAGCAGAAGACGGGCGGGGCCATCCAGCTCTTTCAGAGCATGGTAGTCAAATCCGGAGTGGGCCCAGAACAGCACATAGACCAACACCGGGAACCAGCAAGCGAAATGCAGCAAACGCAGTTCGCGCGGGCGCCCCCAGCCGGTAGCAGTGAGCAGTCGGCGCAACGAGGGCAAGCATGCGGCGCCAGCGAGCAGGAAGACCGCCGCCGTCAGCAGGCTGGAGTACACCAGAGACCCCGCGAAACCGGCGACCGCCAGGCCCACCAGCAACTGTCGGCCTCGTGGCGATGGAATCATTGTGTATACTCTCGTCAATCTGCGTGGCCATCGTGGCTAACCCCGGCCCACCGGAGCCAATCGCCGCGGCGCTACTATAGCGCAGGTACTCCCGCGGATTCCAACGCCGACAAAGGATGCGGCACAATGAAACCTCACTGCGTTACGTCATGAGCAGCCAATTCACACACCGCGGTTACACTGTGAAAAGCGCCCTTCCCGAAGCTGACGCCAGGCAGATACTGGACGACTGCCTGGACAATCGCTACGAAGTTGTTCAGGAAATCAAGAACAACAAGCACAACTACGTTGCCAGAGTGAATACTGGTTCGCTTCCCAACCTGGTAATCAAGGAACCCAGGAATCGGAACAATCGTCTCTGGGAGCGTTTCATGACCGTGTTTCGTCCCGGCGAAGCCATAAGGGTGCAAAATAGCCACGTAAGGCTCAAAGAACTGGGCTTCGCCTGCCCAGAGCCAGTACTGGCGGCGGAATTCAGATCCTATGGATTCGTCACCTACAGTTTTTTTCTGTATCGCTATCAGAACGGCCGGCCCGCAACTCCAGAGGATGCGCCAGCTGTTTCCCATGAACTCCAGCGCTTGCACAGCAAGGGCTATACCCGTGGCGACCCCAAGGCACAGAACTTTCTGGTAGACGACGGCAAAGTGTTTTTCATTGACTTCAAATTGACGAAGCCTCGTTGCTTCAACAAACACTCGACACGAATGGAATATGCCCACTTCCTGCATACCATGCCGGAAGGTATTGAGCATTTGTCGGAGAAGGAGCGCAAATCAGCCGGTTTCCGGTTCGCTACCTGGCTGCGGCGGGCGATCTCGGATGCCAAGCGTAAAAAGCGGGAGTACAGGGAATAATGCTCCCAGACACGTCGGTGTCGTGATTACTGGCGCGGGGCCGCGCCCCGTTCCACCGCGGCGGGTGGCCTCGCAGAGATCCCGGTGGTGAGGACGCACGAATATTCGCACCGACTCACCACCCGAATTTTCAACGCCATCAGCGTGGCCGACGTTGGCGCCGCGAGGACCGATATGCAATCATCATATCAATTAGCTGCTGATTCCACCCGATGCCTCGACCGGACGCCCACAATTCCGCCCTGAGCTCGCGCAGTCGCGCGACCCGGCGCCGGCTGCGCCCGCCCTATCAGGCGGTCACCCTGTGCCAACGCGAACTGGCAATGCGCTCCCTCAATCTGGCACGCGGCCTGCGCCTGACGGTGCTGGTGGCACCCCCGGGCTACGGCAAGACCACGCTGCTGGCCCAGTGGTGGCACCGCCTGCGCGCGCGCCAGATACGCGCGGCCTGGTATAGCGCCGCCAATGTCGACCGGGACCCATCCGCCTTCCTGAAAATGCTCGCCAGCGCGCTGGTGGATGCCGGCCTCGGCCTCGGCACGGATCTGGAGCGGGCCATTGGCGACGCCGGTGCGGATATCACGCTGGACCATCTGGTATTCGGCCTGGAACAGATCGAGACCCCCGCAGTACTGATCATCGATGAGTTTGAACGGGTGGATCATCCGCCCATAGCCGCACTGGTGCGGGAACTGATCGACGTGCTGCCCGATGGTGTGCATCTGGCACTGGCCAGCCGCGTCAAACCCTCGATATCCCTGTCCCTGCTGCGCGCGCAGGGCGGTGTGCGCCTGATCGAGGCGAACGAGCTGCGCCTGGGCAACGAGGAACTGGCCCAGGTGCTGGAACGGCCACCGGACAGTCCGGAAGTCGCTCAGGTCGCGGAACACACAGAGGGCTGGCCCGTTGCAGTACAACTGTACCGCCTGTGGCGGGAACGGGCAGGCAAGAGCGGGCGTGTGCCACGATTCACCGGCCGTGCCACGGAAGTGGCCGACTATCTCGCGGAACAGGTATTTTCCGCGCTGCCTCCATCACATCAATCTCTGCTGATGGATTTGTCCATCAGCGATTACTGCGAGGCGGCCCTGGCAGACTGTATTCGCAATACCACCAACAGCGCCGGCCTGCTGGAAGAACTCAGCGAACTGCTGCCGGAACTGCTGCAACAAAGCCATGCCGGGGATGACATCGCCTACCGGCTGCATCCGCTGGTATCGGAATACGCCCAGGGCAGGCTGCAACAACATCCCGGCCGCGCCACTGTGCTGCACCAGCGCGCAGCACAGTGGCTGTGGCAACACGAGCGCTACGCTGATGCCCTCTGCCACGCCCTGGACAGCCGCGACGACGGCACGCTCCAGGTGATGCTCAGGGAATTGCCTTATTTCGAAATATTCCTGCGCTTCGGCGCTGGCGAATTGCGCACCATATTGCGCGAGGTCCCGGTGGAATACCGTGACCAGTGGCCCCGATTGCAAATGGTCAGCGCGCTGGCCCACTTCAAGGCCGGTTTCTTCGGCGAGGCCAAGACCATGCTGGCCGGCATTCGCGAGCAAACCAATGGCTATCGCGATGCCGTGAATGAAGCTGCGGACCGCCTGGAATGTGAGGGGCTGGCCCTGGAGGTGCTGTTCGATGGCTACATCCATGGCGCCGCTGCCGACTGCGAACCGAAGATGGCGCGCATCCGCGCGCTGGCACCGGAGACACCGCTGATGTGGGCCTGGTGCGAAAACGTCCAGCTCGCCCTGGAACTGCCCCGGGGAGCACTCGATGCCGCCCAGCGGGCATTGGAACGCACTCGCGACACCTTCGAAGCCAGCGGTATCGACCAGTTTGGCGCACAACACCTGGTTGTTCACGAGTTGCTGCTGGGCCTGGCACGAGGCACGCTGGGCGCGGTGGCCGAACAGGCCAACGCGATCCTGCGCCTGCCTCCCGGTACGCAGACCGGCGCCAGGGTCCGCAACGCCATGGCCCGCATCGCCCTGGCGGCGGTGGATCACGAACGCCAATACCATGTGCGCAGCGCCGACGCGATGCGCCTTGCGCTGGACGAATTCGGCGATGGCGAGGCCTGGTACGAACAATATGCCATCGCGGCACCTGTACTGGTCGACGGCGCCTACAGGCGCCATGGCATCGACGCCGCGCTGCGTGAAATCGGCGCACAGCGCGCGCACCTCAAACGTCTTGGCATGCGCTGTCTCGACAGTCTGCTGGATGCCCTGGAGGCGGGCTGCCACCTCCGCGCCGGCCGTACGGAGCGAGCCGCCCAGCTGGCCGCCGATGCCGGTCTGGCGGCAGTGGCCGAGCCGGGGAAAAATTTCACGCCCTGGCGCACCCGGGAGCTTGCGAGCCGGATCCTGGTGCAGCTGGAACTGGCGCGGGGCGAAACCGCCAGAGCCACTGAGCTGGCACAGCACATGATTGAAGAGGGCCGCGCGGGCGGCCGCAGCGGTACGTACATCAAGGGTTTGGTCCAACTGGCTCGGGCCCGTGCCTGCGGCGGCGCCGAAACCGCCGCCCGGGAGGCTCTTTCAGAAGCCGTCCGCGCGGCCTTCCCGGACGGTTTCCTGGCTCCGTTCGCCGGCGAAGGTGAAGCGCTGCTACCCCTGTTGCAGGCGCTCGCCGAGGCGCCGCAGACCAGCTTTGAACAGGGCCACGTCAGCGCAGTGCTCAAAGCCCTGGACAGCGACCGTCAGTTCGACGACCCCAACACCCTCAACGAGCGCGAGGCAGAGATCGTTGCGCACCTCGCCGACGGCGCCTCCAACAAACTCATCGCCCGCCGGCTGGGCATCACAGACAACACCATCAAATACCACCTGAAAAAGATCTACGCCAAGCTGGGTGTTTCCAGCCGCAGGGCAGCGGCGGCCAGGGTGCTGCAGGATCGCGGTTCAATCTGAACCCACCCGGGACACCGCCCTCTGCCCGGGTAGTGGGCAGCCCCCGCCCACGGAACTACCCCACAAAACTTCCTCACTACCCGCCGCAAGCGTGGCAGGACGCGAGCCTGCGTGCTTCCATAACCGGCACTACAAGCTGAACGGTGGGGTCCACATGGAAAAGAATACTTTGCAGTTGCTGACCAGGTCGCTGATGGCCACATCATTGTGTGGCGGGCTCGGCACGGCCGCGAGCACTGCGCTGGCACAGTCCGAAGGCACCATGCTTGAGGAGATTGTCGTCACTGCCCAGAAGCGCTCGGAATCACTGGCCGATGTCCCCATCCAGGTGAACGCCTTCACCGCGCAGGCCATCGAGGATGCCGGCATCACAAGTACCGAGGATGTGATCTCCCAGGTGCCCAATGTCACCTTTGATCGTGGCAACAGCTATCGCAGCGCATTCATTACCATGCGCGGACTGACCCAGATCAACAACGCTGATCCGCCCATCGCCTTCATCGTCGACGGTGTGCAGCAGACCAACCAGGAAACCATCGGCGTCAACCTGTTCGACCTCGAGCAGGTGGAAGTGCTGCGCGGACCACAGGGCACCCTGTATGGCCGCAATGCGGTGGGCGGCGCCATCAATGTGGTCACCCGTGCACCGGGCAACGAGTTCGAGGGATATCTGCGCGGCAGCTACGCCGAGGGCGATAGCTATAGCATGACCGCCGCGGTCGCGGGACCGATCGTCGAGAACAAGGCGCTGTTCCGCCTTACCGCCAATTACAAAAGCTACGACGGTCTGATAGAAAACAGCTTCAACGGTGACGAAGCAGACTTTATCGATGATGACTATTCGGTGCGGGGTCGTGTGCTGCTGATGCCAACCGAGGCTCTGACCGTCGACCTGCGCGCCGAGTTCAGCGACTACAGGGGCGGCAGCAATTACTACTCGGCCGTGTTTTCCGGCGACCCCAACGATTTCGTCGACCCGCAATCGAACCTGACCGGCTTTACCGATGGCGAGACCCGGGACTACACCGCCAAGCTTGACTATGACCTTGGCTTCGCCACCTTCACCAGCATTACCGGCTATACCGATTTCGAACAGTTCAATCGCGCCGACCTGGACTTCCGTAATCCGGTGGACTCCCCCGGAGGTTTCCAGGGCCTGGGTATCCAGGTGGGCCAGGGCCAGGACCTGGGTTTCGAAACCCTCAACCAGGAGTTCCGGTTGGTGTCCAATGGCGACCAGCGTTTCCGCTGGCTGCTGGGAGCAAACTATCTGCAGACTGACAAGGAGCTGCTAACCCGCGGCTTTATCGACCTGGACGGCAGCTACGGCCAGATCGACAACCCGGCGCTACTGATCGCCAACCAGGCCGAAACCAACGACAACGAAGCCTGGGGGGTATTCGCCCAGTTTGACTACGACCTGAGCGACACCCTAACGCTGACAGCCGGCGCCCGCTACGACGAGGACAGCCGCGACCAGACCAACCTGGGCAGCGGCGGTACGCGTGACCAGACCTTCGACCACCTGCAGCCCAAAGTTACCCTGACCTGGCAGCCGCAGGACGAGCGCCTCTATTACGCCACCTACAGCACCGGTTTCCGC
Source organism: Kineobactrum salinum (assembly GCF_010669285.1). Lineage (GTDB taxonomy): Bacteria > Pseudomonadota > Gammaproteobacteria > Pseudomonadales > Halieaceae > Kineobactrum > Kineobactrum salinum. Next base: position 1,922,621 of record NZ_CP048711.1, read on the forward strand.
TCAGGGGGCTTCAACGCGCCCAACGTGAACGTCACCCAGTTCGAGCAGGAGACCCTGGAAAACTTCGAGATCGGCTTCAAGAGCCAGTTCCTGGACAACCGCCTGAACCTCAGCGGCGCCGCCTTCCTCACAGAGGTGGAGGACTATCAGTTCTTTTATGTGGAGGCGGCCACCGCTTCCCAGGTGATCGACACCATCGACAAGGTTCGCATCCAGGGGCTTGAACTGGAACTGCAGGCCGCTCTGGGTGGCGGTTTCGACGCCTCACTGGCGCTGGGCCTCACCGACAGCGATATCCGCGAAAGCCTGTTCCCCGAGGATGAAGGCAATCACACGCCGCGCACAATGCCTGTATCCGCCACCGGTGCGCTGCAATACGGCACTGAGCTCGGTGACGGTATGGATGGTTTCGCGCGGCTGGAGTGGCACTACTACGGCAAGAAGTACTGGGCCGCGGACAACGACGCCGTGCAGGACCCCTACCACATCGTCAATGCCCGCGCGGGCGTGCGCTTTGACAACCTGGAGCTGTTCCTGTTTGGCCGCAACCTGCTGGACGAGGAGTACTACGGGGAATTCTTCCAGCCCAAGTACAGCGGCCTGGACGTCGCCATCGGCTATCTTGGGGCGCCCCGTGTGGTGGGCGTGGAAGCCAAACTGGGATTCTGAGCAGATGACTAAACGCAGCTTGAGACTCGGTATCGACGTGGGCGGCACCAACACCGACGCGGTGTTGATGCACGGCCGCGAGGTAATCGCGACCGCCAAGACCTTCACTACCGCTGATGTGCGCAGCGGCGTAATCAACGCAGTCAACCTGATCCTGGCCCAGGCCGGCAGCTACCGGCCGGACATCGACGCGGTGATGATCGGTACCACCCAGTTCGTGAATGCCTTCGTCCAGCGCCGCGACCTGACGCCGGTCGCCACCATCCGTGTGTCGCTGCCCAAGGGCGACGGAGTGCCACCCTTTGCCGGCTGGCCCGACGATGTCATCGAGGCGGTGCGCGGCCAGGTCTACATGGTGGGCGGCGGCTCCCTCTACACCGGCAAGGACTATGCGCCGCTGGACGAGGATGCGGTGCGGGCCGCCGCCCGCGATGCCCGCGAACGCGGCCTGAACGCAGTGGCGATCTCCGCCAACTTCGCGCCCATTCGCCCGGACCTGGAAGTGCGCAGCGCCGACATCGTCAGGTCGGAAATCCCCGACGCGCGCATCACCCTGTCCTCGGAGGTCGGCGGGATTGGCCTGATCGACCGCGAGAATGCCGCCATCATCAACGCCAGCCTGGCGGCGATGGCCGACCGGGTGATCCAGTCCCTGCAGCAGGCTCTGGCAGAATTGAAGATCAGCGCGCCGATCTTTATCAGCCAGAATGACGGCACGTTGATCACCACCGCAGCCGCAGCAGCACTGCCGATTCTGACCTGTTCTGCCGGCCCCACCAACAGTATCCGCGGGGCGGCCTTCCTGACCGGGCTGGAAGCGGCGATCGTGGCCGACATCGGCGGCACCACCACCGATATCGGCTTCCTGGTCAACGGCTTCCCGCGCGAGACCACTGCCGCAAACTACATCGGCGGGGTGCGCACCAACTTCCGCATGCCCGATGTGCTGTCTATCGGCATCGGTGGTGGCAGCCTGGTGCGCGAGGTCGGCGGCCGCTGGCAGGTGGGACCGCAGTCCGTTGGCTACCGCCTGCAGCAGGAGGGTCTGATTTTCGGCGGTGACACGCTCACCGCCAGCGACGTTGCGGTGGCCGCCGGCCAAGCCGGAATTGGCGACCCCGACCGGCTGCGCCATCTGAGCACCGCGACGATCAAGGCAGCGCTGGATGATCTGCACGCCAGGATCGAGGCGGGCATCGACCAGATCAAAGTCAACTCCGCGCCGCTGCCCCTGATCCTGGTGGGCGGCGGCAATATCCTGGTGGGGCGCGATCTGAAGGGGGCCTCCCGCATTATCAGGCCGGACCATGCCGAGGTGGCCAACGCAGTCGGCGCTGCGATCGCCCTGGTCAGCGGCCGGGTCGACAAATTGTACGATACCAATGCACAGGGCCGTGACGCCGCCCTTGCCCAGGCCAGGGCCGAGGCGATCGATGCAGCGGTAGCCGCCGGCGCCGCCGCCGGAGCGGTCGAAATTGTCGAAGTCACCGAGCTTCCGATGACCCATATGCGCGCCGGTTCCACCCAGATCCGGGTACGCGCCGTCGGGCCACTGGCAGCACTCGACGGTTGATCCCCGACCCCATAAGCACAGCAGTCAACAAGGGCATATTCGATGTACACCATTGATTCCATTCAGGATATACAGGATATGGCACGCGGCGCCGTGCTTCTCGGCACCGGTGGCGGCGGCGACCCTTACGTCGGCGAGCTGTTCGTGCACGAGCAGATCAGGAAAGGGCACTATCCCACCGTGATCTCCAGTGGCGAGTTGGACGAGGACGCCTTCGTGGTATCGATCGCCGGCATCGGCGCCCCCACCGTAATCCTGGAGCATCTGGTCAGCGAAAAAACCCTGCTGCAACTGCTGGCCAGGGCCGAGATTTTTTATGGGCGCCGTATCGATGCACTGATCAGCGCCGAGATCGGTGGCGCCAACTCGATGTTCCCACTCGCACTGTCCGCGATCAGCGGTGTACCGGTACTCGATGCCGACGGTGTCGGCCGCGCAGTGCCGCAACTGGAGATGACCACCTTCAGCATCTACGGTGTGCGGGCCACACCCTGCATCCTGATGGACGATTCCGGCAATTTCGTCAACGTGGAAACGAGCAGCGACCGCATGGCAGAGGATATCTGCCGGGTAGTCACCGGCGCCATGGGCGCGATGGCATTCAGCGCCATCTATCCCATGTCCGGCAAGCAGGCACAGGACTGCGCGGTGCAAGACACCCTGTCCCAGACCCTGGAGATCGGCCGCGCCATCCGTCGTGGCCGCGAAGGCGCCGGGGATGTCTTTGAGCCGCTGCTGGCCTACCTGAACAGTTGGGAGGGGCGCATTGCCCGGATCATCTTTGATGGCAAAATCACTGATGTGACCCACGAGACCCGCGATGGCTGGCACTGGGGTCTGGCGACTATGTGTGGTATCGACGATCCCGCCCAGCAGTGTACGGTCGAAATCCGCAACGAGTTCATCGTCGCCCGGGTGAATGGCAGGACAGCCACTGTGGTGCCGGACCTGATCACCATTCTCGACCGGGAGTCCGGCGAACCCATGACCGGCGAGATGCTGGCCTATGGCCAGAGGGTCAAGGTGCTGGGCTACAGCGCCGACCCAATGCTGCGCCGGCCGGAGAGCCTGGAAGTGCTGGGACCGCGCATGTTCGGCCTGGACGAGGATTTCCAGCCGATCGAGTCACTGTAGCGCATCTCGCTCGACCAGCGCCATTCCAATAATTACCGGGCTTGCCTTAATGGCCCTCAGCCCGCATAGCGATCGATGATCTGTTTGCCCAGGGCCATCTGGTGCACCTGGTCCGGGCCGTCTGCCTGCCTGCACCAGCGCGCGTAATTGAAAGCCTCTGCCATAAAATAATCCCCTGTCAAACCGCCCGCGCCGTGTAACTGCATACAGCGATCGATCAGGTTCTGGACCAGCAGCGGCACTGTCGTTTTGCTTGCCGCGATCATGTCGACGGAGGCCTGCACACCCTCGCGATCGATCTTGTCGCAGGTCTTGAGCACCAATAACCGCGCCATTTCAATCTCTGAAAAACTTTTCGAGATATCCTCGCGCACGGACTGGTGCTTGCTCAACGCACGGCCGAAGGTGCTGCGCGACACCGCACGCTGGCAGGCCAGTTCCAGAGAGCGCTGGCCGGCGCCAATCAGACGCATGCAATGGTGCATGCGTCCCGGCCCGAGCCGACCCTGCGCAATTTCAAACCCGCGACCTTCGCCCAGCAGCACGTTGTCCAGCGGCACTCGCACGTTGTTAAACAGCAATTCCGCGTGTCCGATTGGGGCGTCGTCATAACCCAGTGTGGTCAGTGGCCTCACGATGCTCAACCCGGGTGTATCCCAAGGGACCAGCACCTGGCTTTGCTGACGGTGGCGGTCGGGGTTGTCCGGGTCCGATTTTCCCATCACGATAAAAATTTTGGTACGCTCGTACATTGCGCCGGTGATGAACCACTTGCGCCCGTTCAAGACCCATTCTCCGTCCTGTTTGTCGATACGTAATTCGATATTGGTGGCGTCACTCGAAGCCACCTGCGGTTCGGTCATGGCGTAGGATGAACGAATCGCACCTGCCAGCAGGGGCTTGAGCCATTGCTCCTGCTGCGCCTTGCTGCCGTAATTCATGAAGACTTCCATATTGCCCGTGTCCGGCGCGTTGCAATTGAACACTTCCGGCGACCAGGTCACCCGCCCCATCACTTCTGCCAGCGGTGCGTACTCGCTGTAAGTGAGACCGCCGTGGGGTACATATTCTCCGTGCGAGGGTGGTACAAACAGGTTCCACAAGCCGGCCTTCCTGGCCTTGTCTTTCAGTTCGTCTATCAGCGGCAGCGCCGCAAAACGGTTTTCCGCCGCGCGCAGTTGCTCGGCGTGGCAGTGCTCACTCGGGTAAACATGTTGGTCCATAAAAACCTGCAGGCGCTCCAGCAGATCCCGGGATTTTTTGCTTGCCGTGAAGTCCATGTAAATTCCTCTTGAGTCGCATGCAGATTACGCGAAAATGACACATTATTTTAATTTATTATTATGATATATAATCATCACTTGTAATGATGATTTGTCATGCTAACAAGGCCGTCCGGTGAACCTGTCGAAAATAGATCTCAACCTGTTCGTGATCTTTGACGCGATCTATGCCCAGCAGAGCCTGACCCGCGCCGCGGAGGTACTGCATGTCACCCAACCGGCGGTCAGCAATTCACTGGCGCGACTGCGCGGATTACTGGAAGACCCCCTGTTTGTGCGCAGCCCCCGGGGTGTCACGCCCACCCCGTTGGCACGACAGTTGATCGAACCGGTGCGAGCGGCGCTGAAGAACCTGGATGATTGCGTGCAGGCGCGCCTGGACTTTGTTCCCGCCAGCGCTCGGCAGACCTTTCGCGTCAACGCCACCGCGCACGCCGAATTCATTCTGCTGCCGCAACTGGTGCGCCATGTGGCCGCTACCGCACCTGGTGTCAAGCTGGAAATCTGCTTCCTGGACCGCCGCGACGTGCCGCTGGAACTCGCCAACGGGAACCTGCAATTGTCTATTGACGCACCGCTGCTCAATCATCCCGAATTGATGAGCCAGCCCCTGGGCCGGGATCACTATGTCTGCGTTATGCATCCCGATCACCCGCTGGCCCGCGGGCGCTTGACCGAAACGCAGTATCTGAAAGCGCGACACGTTCACGTTTCCAGCCGTATCAAGGGTACCGGCCATATTGATCTGGCGCTGCGCTCGATCGGCAAAAAACGGCAGGTAGGGCTGCGGCTGCAACACTATTACTCTCTGCCAGCGATTATCGCAGGTACCGACTACCTGGCGGCGGTGCCACAGTCGCTGGCCTGCCAATGGGGGCTGACCATTAAAAAATTGCCATTCGATACGCCGCCTCTGGAGCTGCAGTTGTACTGGCACCGCAGCGTCGATCACGACCCTGCGGTTCTCTGGTTACGTCAGGCAGTTCTCTCGACGACCTTCACGCAGTAGAGCCGTCCCTGCTCCGATCCGGTGACGCAGGCATTCGCTGATCCTGGTACGTCGACGTGACACTCGTCTCACCGGCACCCGCAGGCGCTCAATCGGCAGAGTCCGCCGACGCCTCCCCGGCAGAATAATCGTAGTGGATGATCACCTTCGGTGTCTCGCCACCGGCCATCACCAGATTGCTGACCCCAGTAAACTGCTGCAGTTTTCGATTGTCCCGCCGGTACACCAGGTCAATGGGGTCCAGCAACCAACGCAGCAACCGGTTGGCCGCCCCGATACGCAAACATACGTGGTTTGCCTTACTGGCTGCACATTCGTGCCGCTGCATAACCAGCCCTACAAACCGTTGCCGGGTGGTGGCCAGAAATTCCATCGACAGTTCATCCCCGGCCAACAATTCTTGCCAGTGCCGCTGCACAAAGGCATCAAAACCGGCATCTACTACTGCCCTTGCGGGCAGCGACAAAGTCGTCTGTTCGCTCTCGGCAGTCTCGTTTTCCCGGTACAGCAGGGTCAGTTTGTCAACGTCCACGTCCACCTGTATCAGGCGCCCGGTGAGATGGTTGCGTTGCACGAAGGACGGGATCAGGGGAGAGTTTCCCTGCAGCAGCAGTTTTTCCGTTATCAGGGTACCGTCTGGCAGCCGGTAGACCACCTGACTGGGCCAGCCATTATCACCAAAACGGTAGAACTCCCGGTAGAGCAGCTCATCGCTCTGCGGGTCATAAGCTTCACCCACCAGCTCGTGAGATTCTGCCCGGGCTTCTGTGCCCGGCTCCTTGACCTCCGCCAGCAAGGGACCGACAACCAGGCCACCGGCCAGCAGCAGAGCGGCTATCAGCCATTGTTTGCCTGTCTGACATTCAATCACAACATGTCTCCATATTCGGCCACAGTCGCTCTATTTCCCGGCCATTCCCCTCGCCGGGTCGCTACCCGCCGTGCCCAGCGCATTCAGCAGTATAACTACCAGCGCCGCCAACCAGCCCAGCTGAAACGACAGCGCACAGGCCAACTGCCGACCCAACTGCTCAACGCGGGGGAAGATGGCGCGCACCCGGTTTGGCAGCCACCACCTGGACGGTACTGATGGCTCGCTCACGGAACCCCCTTCACAATAGGCCAGATAGTAATCCCACATGCGGCAGAAAAATTCGTCAAATCCCTGGGCTTTGACCTCCGGCATGCGGTGCAGAAAGCGCTGTCGCCAGTCGCTCAGGGTGCGGGCGTAGTCCTGGCCGATATCGTGCAGATCCACCAGCACCATATCGGTACAACGCTGCAAACCGCTGGCGATTACCTGCACCGACGGCAGACCACCACCGGGGAAAATGTATTTCTGGATAAAGTCCACCGAGCGGCGGGCGGAATCATAGCGCTGATCGGTAATGGTAATGGCCTGTATCAGCATCAGGCCGTCAACTTTCAGCAACGACGAGCAGCGGGCAAAGTAGGTATCGTAGTACTCGTGCCCCACCGCCTCGATCATTTCCACCGACACCAGCTTGTCGTACTGGCCCTCCAGTTGGCGGTAATCCTGCAGCAACAGGGTTACCCGGTCCTCCAGCCCCGCCCGCTTGACCGCTTCGCTGGCAAAGCGGTACTGCTGCCGGGACAAGGTGGTCGTGGTAACCCGGCAGCCAAAGCGACTGGCTGCATGAATCGCCAACCCGCCCCACCCGGTACCGATTTCCAACAGATGATCATCGGCAGACAGTTGCAGCTTCTGACAGACCAGTTCCAGTTTGTCGAAAGCCGCCTGCTCCAGTGAGACATTGTCGCTGTCATAAACGGCGGCGGAATACATCAGGCGGGAGTCGAGAAACAGCTCAAAAAAATCATTGCCCAGATCGTAATGGGCGGCAATATTGCGGCGCGAACCGGACAGCGTATTGGCGTTGAGACGATGGCCCAAACGGTTGAGCCAGCCCTGCAGCCGGGGCCAGCGACTTTCCATGCCGTTGAGCACATTCAGGTTGCGGGCCATCACCCGCACCACACTCACCAGGCACGGTGAAGACCAATCCCCGGCCATATAGGCTTCCGCACCGCCCACCGAGCCGCCCAGCAAAAATTGCCGCCAGGCGCAGGGGTGGTGGACGCGAATCTGAGCGGCCGGCTCTCCGCCACTGCCGAAGTGGTACACACCGCTGTCATCTTCCAGGCTCAGACGGCCATGTTGCAGCCGCTGCAGCACATTCACCACCCGCTGCCGGGCCCAGCGGTCCAGCCAGCCGGGGCCGGCGCCATGTTCCATCTCTTCCATCGACTGCAGCGGCATACCGTCAGCACGACTTTCACTCATAACACTGTTTCCTTCTGGCGATTGGGGTGGCTGTAAAACGGGACTCGGCGGACCCATAATTTGAACGCATTCCAATAGATCCGCAGCAGCGTCAGCAGCGTCAGCAGCGGATAGCGAGCCAGCACCCGCCGCAAACCGGCGGCGGTTACCGGCTCACGCTTCAAAGCCAGCGTGGCGTCGAACACAGTCTCGGCCGGATCTGCGGCTTGCAGATCGCGGTTTTCGATATGAAGATACAGCCGCCGGGAAGGAGTATCACAGCGCCAGTCATACTCCATCTGCAGCGGGTGAAAGGGCGACACATGCATGACCTTGCGAAAACAAATACGCTGACTGCGGGCATTCGGGTCACAGCGCAGCACATAACTGTGGGATTCGTTCCAGGGAGTATTGGTCACCTGCGCCACAATGCTGTGCAGCTGATTGTCGGCATCGAAGCAGTAGTAGCTGATAATGGGATTGATGATGTAGCCAAAATAGCGCAGATTGGTAAGCATGCGCACAGCCCCTGCGGGGCGCTCGCCGGTCTCGGCTTCCACCCGATCCTTGATGGTTTCTTTCAAGGGTTGTGAGTGGGGTCCCGGAAAATCTCCGCGGCGATAACGCGCCGGACACCAACGCGAGCGCCCCCACAGAGCGGTCAGCGACAAGAGCGAGTCCAGCTCATCCAGATCCAGGTACATCATGAATACCGCATAGCGCAGTTGGTGCCGGTGCGGTGAAAAACGCCGATGGCGCACCCAACCGTGATAGATGGCACTGTGGCGGAGGCCTTCGGCCTGCGGTTCAGCCCGGTCGCTCTCGCTCACCACTCACCTCCCAGCGCACGGGCAACCCGCAGGCCACTGAGGCAGCCGTCTTCGTGAAAACCGTTGGCCCAATAGGCGCCACAAAACCAGGTACGATTGACTCCATTGATATCCTGCCAGCGCTCGGTGGCCGCCACCGACTCGCGGGTAAACACCGGATGACTGAACTCATAGCGCCCCAGAATCCGCGCCGGGTCTATCTGGTCCGTATGGTTCAGGGTCACGCAAAAGGTTTCCGGTGCTTTCAGCCCCTGCAGGATATTCATGTTGTAGGTCAGCACTGGCAGCGACTGCCGCCGATCGGTGATACGGTAGTTCCAGCTGGCCCAGGCCCGCTGGCGGCGGGGCAGCAAACGGCTGTCGGTGTGCAAGACCACTTCATTGGACTGATAGCCCATGGCTCCCAGCACGGACTCTTCATTCGTACTGGGGTCAGCCAGCATGGCCAGTGCCTGATCGGCGTGGCAGGCCAGTACCACCTGGTCAAACGTTTCACTGACGCCATCGCCCTGCTCTACCACCACTTCATCCGCTGTGCGTCGGATACGGCGGATGGGGCAACTGGTGTGTATGTGATCAGCAAAGGGCGCTGTCAGAGGCGCCAGGTAAGCACTCGAACCGCCCTTGATCACTCGCCACTGAGGTCGGTTGGTGACACTGAGCAGGCCGTGATTTTTGAAAAAGCGGATAAAAAACACCAGTGGAAAATCGAGCATGGTTTTGTGCGACGCCGACCAGATGGCACTGCCCATAGGCACCAGATACTGGTGCACAAATGCCTCGCCGTAACCGCGCGCTTGCAGGTAGTCCCCCAGCCTGGCCGAGCTACCGATCAGTCCCGCCTCCAGGTCGGCCACGGCCTCGCGATTGAAGCGCGCAATGTCCCGAAGCATGGCCCAAAAGCGGGGCTTGAGCAGGTTCCGACGCTGGGCAAACAGGGTATTGAAATTGCTGCCACTGTACTCCAGCCCACTGCGCTCACAAGTCACGCTGAAACTCATTTCGGTGGGGCTGGAGGCCACACCCAGCTCCTCCAACAGGCGGATAAAATTGGGGTAGGTCCAGTCGTTGTAAACGATAAAACCGGTATCAATGACGTAGTGTTGGCCGTCCAGCTCAATGTCCCGGCTGGCTGTGTGACCGCCGATCCGATCCTCCGCCTCAAATACCGTAATCTCGTGCTGCGACTGCAGCCGCCAGGCGCAACTGAGACCGGAAATTCCGGCGCCGACAATGGCAATTTTCACGTCTTGTTATCTCTGATAGCGGTGGTGGATGAGGCCGGCGAACTGCGGGCCATGGCCGGCGCAATCCGGCGCTGCCAGAGTCCCGTCAGTCGCAGTGCCAATGCCTGACCGATACCACTGCTGGCACCGGTGATCCAGATAACTTCTGGTTGCATTGTCGGCTTCGATTCGGCATCCCATTTGCTGTCAGACGACATATTCCCCTCCTCAGGCCGCCAGACGGCGTTTCAGCCAGCGGGTGACCCCACCCAGTACGGGCAGGTGTTCATAGAGCATCTGCCCCAGGTCGTACACATCTTCGTGGTAATAGACACGGTCACTGAACTGGATGTGACTGACACCCCGCACGGTGTGGGTGGCCTTGCCCAGACTGGGATGGCGGAAATTCATATTCCATTTGATGTAGGCTTTGTCGGCCATCACCAGCTCATCCAGGTACTCGAACTGGCAGAACTCTACCCGTCCGCACAGAGCTTCCATATAACCCAACAGATCCGCGGCACCGCGAATCTCGTGTACCGGGTCCCGGAAAATCACGTCATCGGTATATATCTTCTCGAACTCCGGCACCTGCAGCTGGCTCAGGTCCCGGTAAAAGCCTTTGAAACGTTCAATGACTGCTGGCATGTTGCTCTCCACTCGCCGCTTGTTCAGTCCACGCGGGACACCCCCCACGTTTGCCTTTTCAAGGCATTTATCAGGGCAGATGAACACCTTACGTCCCCGCCTGTCCTGTGGATCACCGGCACCTGCCAGAACTCGGGCCGTGAAACGGATTGACGGCAAAACAACGGCGTTGATCCAGGCCGGGCTTGCGATCGTATAAACCGCCACCCGGTAGCCAACTTGCCAACCCCGAACAGCACAGGCACATTACCCATGACCTCACAAGCCATGCATCGAGCTTCCATGAGTAATCCCGAGACACCGACCATGGACACCAACCAGTTGCAGTCGCTGATCGAGCAGGTCGCCAGCGAACGCAACCGACAGGCCTTTGAAAGGCTGTTCGAACATTTTGCTCCGCTACTCAAGTCCTACAGCCTGGCCCGCGATCCCGGCGCCCACCTGGTGGCTGATGAACTGGTCCAGGAAGTGCTGATCAAGCTCTGGAACAAGGCCCACCTGTACGATCCGGTGAAAGCCAACCCCAACACCTGGATTTACACCCTGGCACGCAATTGCCGCATAGATTACCTGCGCCGCAATGGCCGTTATGGCGGCGACATCAATGCCGACCAGCTGTTTGACACCCTGGAAGATGATGGCCGCAGTCCCTTCGAACTGACACAACAGAAAAGAATTGCCGAGCAGATACACAGAGCTTTGTCGCAGTTGCCCGTTGAACAGTCCCAGGTACTGGCCAAAACCTATATGGAAGGGAAAACCCAACAGGAGATCGCCGACGAGCTGAACCTGCCCCTGGGCACGGTAAAATCGCGCATCCGACTGGCTCTGCAAAAGCTGGAAATCATTATCGGAGGTCAAACACAATGATCAGGCATCACCCTTCCGCCGATCGGCTGACTGCCTTTTCAGCCGGCAGCCTGCCTCTCAGCCAGGCACTCTGTATCAGAGTTCACCTGGAACACTGTCGCCAGTGCCGAGACGAAGTGGAACGCATGAATCAGATTGGCGCCCTGCTGCTGAACTACCTGCCCCCGGCGCCCGTGTCCGACAGCCTCAAAGCGCAGGTTCTGGCTTCTATCGATGCTGGCGAGGTCCAGGAGGCTCCCGCTGCCGGGGCCGGCACAGCTCCCCCAGCCGTCAACAGCTCCGACCTGCCGCGCTGCCTGCAAGCGTGGATTCCCGAAGGCTTTGACAAGCTGGGATGGAAACGGGTAAGTCCCTCCATCCAGGCAGTCAAGCTGTGCAATGATGTCAATGGCAGCAAGGTGGAGTTGCTGAAAATCAGACGCGGCGGCAAGGTAGCCCCTCACAACCACACCGGCGAGGAAATTACGCTGGTTCTGGAAGGCAGCTTTTCCGACAGCCAGGGGGTCTATGGCAAGGGCGATATTATCTTCCGTAACCGCGATGACAAACACCACCGCCCCATCGCCAGCCAGGATGCCGACTGCATCTGTCTCACTGCGGTAGAAGCACCCATCCAGTTCACCGGATTTTTCGGCCGGCTATTCAATCCGTTTATCCGCCGCAGCCACTATGCCTGTTAAGAGCGCAGACCAGGGCCGGCCGGACTTTTTGAGCCGGCCGTTGCCTGGACGAGGATTTTCCGCCGGTCGGGTCACTGCAGCGCAATGCGCTACAGGCAGGCATCGTATTCCAGCGGCGTGACCTGGCGGTCGAACTCGTCCATTTCCTGTTCCTTCAGCAGCGTGAACACCCGCTGGAACTCGGCGCCGAAGTTGGCGCGGATGAAATCCGAGTCGCGAAAGCGCTGCAGCGCATCGGGCCAGTAGCGGGGCAGGCTCAGCGGGACCTGATCGTAGGCGTTGCCCTCCAGCGGCGGCGGCGCTTCCCGCTGCTGTTCGATCCCGTCCAGCATCGCGGCCAGGATTGCGGCGACCGCCAGATGCGGGTGCGCATCGGCACCGGCGACCCGGTGCTCGATACGGGTGGCGGACGGCTGGTCGGCGGGCACCCGCAGGGAGACGGTGCGATTTTCGTAACCCCAACACGGCGCCAGCGGTGCGTGGGCGCCGCGGCGAAAGCGGCGATAGGAATTCATGTGGGGCGCGAACAGCAGCATGCTGTCGGCCATGTGCGTCATGCAGCCGGCAATCGCCTGGCGCAGCAACTCAGTGCCCCTGCCGGTGCCGTCATCGAAGGCGTTGTTACCATCACGATCCAGCAGGCTGCAGTGGATGTGCATGCCATTGCCGGCCAGCTCGCCAAAGGGCTTGGCCATGAAGGTGGCCAGCAGCTCCTGGCTGCGGGCCACGCCCTTGATGGCACGCTGCAACAGCACCGCCTGGTCGCAGGCCAGCAGCGCATCGGGGCTGTGGTAGAGGTTGATCTCGTACTGGGAGGGCGCGCCCTCCTTGATCAGCGTATCCACCGGCAGCTGCTGGATCGCACAGGCGTCGCGAATCCCGTGCATCAGTTCAGACATGGCCGCCATGGTATCCAGACAGTAGGTCTGGCCCGCATGCAGGCTGCCACCGACCCGGTCGGTCTGGGTGTGGCCGGGCCGGCCCAGTTCATCCGCCTCCCGCCGGAGCAGGTAGAACTCCATTTCCGAGGCCAGCACCGGCGTCAGTCCCAGCCGCGCAAAGCGCTCCATGATACCGCGCAACAGGAAGCGGGGATCGAGCAGTCCGGCGCTGCCGTCGGCCTCGCGCATGGACATCAATACCTGGCCGGTGCCGCGTGTGGCCCAGGGTACCCGTGCCAGGGTGCGGATATCGGCCTCGCAATAGCCATCCCCGTCACCGCCGTGAAATACCCAGGCCTCCACGTCGCGTCCCCAGACATCGAAGGCTACTGAACTTGCCGGCAGCTTCAGCTCACCGGCGAAAACCTTGTGTATCTTGTCCCGGGTAATCCACTTGCCGCGCATTCCACCGCCGATATCAGGCAGCATGACCTCGAACACCTCGATATCCGGGTTGCTGTCGAGAAAGGCCTGCAAGCGCTCCTGCACTTCGTTCATGAACCCACTGTCCCTTTTTGCGTAACATTGGCGCCGGCCGGCGAAACACCACTTTAGGGGTAATGGTTTCGCCGGAAGCCTGTGCGACACTATTAAACACCGTCGCACAAGCTGCGACTATACCACTTACGGGTAGACACCGATGGCCGCTGGCGCGGATTGGGCTTCCGGTACAACACACGAAGCCACCGCTGAGCGGCTGGCTTACGCGCTTCGCCCCCGCGGCATGTGCTCCCCCGAATGCAAGCAAGGATCTGGCAATGATGATGAAAACTGATTCCACCTCACTGCGGCAGCTGGACCAGGACCACCATTTTCACCCATTCACGGATCTGCGCGACTATGCCAGTCACGGCGGCCGCATTGTCAATCGGGCGGAACATATCTACATCTACGACACTGACGGCAACAGGATGCTGGACGGCATGTCCGGCCTGTGGTGCTGCAACCTCGGTTACAGCCAGCACCAGATTGTCGAGGCGATCTACCAGCAATTGCAGCAGCTGCCCTTCTACAACAATTTTTTCCGGTGCTCCAACCAGCCGGCGGTGGAACTGGCCAGGGCCCTGGTGGAAGTGACGCCGGAGAGCTTCAATCACGTGTTTTTCACCAATTCAGGCTCCGAGGCCAACGACACCAATATCCGCCTGGTACACCGCTACTACGACCTGCTCGGCAAACCGGAGAAGAAGCTGTTCATCAGTCGCAAGAACGCCTATCACGGCTCCACCATCGCCGCCAGTTCCCTGGGCGGCATGAGTGCCATGCACCAGCAGGTGCGGGGCCTGGACTACGTGCATCACATCGGCCAGCCGCACTGGTTCGCCGAGGGCGGCGAACTGTCGCCGGAGGAATTCGGCATAAAGGTGGCGCGGGAACTGGAAGCAAAAATCGATGAATTGGGCGAGGACCGGGTCGCCGCATTTATTGCCGAGCCAATACAGGGCGCAGGCGGCGTGATCGTGCCCCCGGACAGCTACTGGCCGGAGATCCAGCGTATCTGCGACCAGCGCGATATCCTGCTGATTGCCGACGAGGTGATCTGTGGTTTCGGCCGCACCGGCAGCTGGTTCGGCAGCGACAGCTACCAGATCAAGCCACAGCTGATGACCTTCGCCAAGGCCATCACCAATGGCTATTTCCCGCTGGGCGGAGTAATGATCAGTGACCAGATCGCCGATGTGCTGCTCGCCCACGGCGGCGAATTCACCCACGGCCTGACCTATTCGGGCCATCCGGCAGCCTGCGCCGCCGGCCTTGCGACGCTGCGCACACTACAGGAGACCAATATTATCCAGACCGCGGCCGACACAATCGGCCCTCATTTCCAGCGCCGCCTGCGGGAACTGGAAGATCACCCTATTGTCGGCGAGGTGCGCGGCCGCGGCATGTTCGCTGCGGTGGAACTGGTACGGGACAAACGGTCCCGCGAACGGCTGGCGCCGGATTCCGCGAGCGCCGTCTACTGCCGCGACCGCGCCAACAGCAATGGCCTGATGGTGCGCCAGACCGGCGACGCGATGATCACGGCCCCGCCGCTGATCAGCAGTACCGCCGAGATCGACTCGCTGGTGGAAAAGCTGCACCAGGCGCTGGACGAAACCGCGGCGCATTACGGCGTCAGCCCTGCCAGGGCTGGTTGACTGAGCTGCTGGTCTGTTCAGCCCGGGCCGGTAACGGTACCGCCCAGGTCCGCGGGCAGCTGTTCAGCGATGCCGGCCACGACGCGGTCCAGTGCACCGCGGTTGGCTTCCACCACGGCCTGTGCGTTGAGGCCCAGCCGAGTGAGTTCTGCGCGATCCGCGAACAGCCGCAGCAACTGCCGGGCCAGCTCGTCGCTGTCACGAATCGTGATCAGTCCCTGGCCGGCGGCCAGGGCCTCATAGATCACCTCGAAATTGAACACATGGGGTCCGGCCAGCACCGGCAGGCCCCAGGCGGCCGGTTCCAGCGGATTGTGGCCACCGCGCGTTATCAGCGAGCCACCGACAAAGGCCAGGTCCGCGGCTCCGTACAGCAGCATCAACTCCCCCATCGTATCGCCCAGGTATACCTGGGCCGACTCCGCTGCCGCCCCGCGGGAGCGGAGTGCACAGCGCAGGCCGGCCGCGTCTGCCAGCGCTGCCACCGGCTCGAAACGCTCCGGGTGCCGCGGCACCAGCACCAACAGTGCATCGGGATGCCGTTCCAGCAGCTGCCGGTGGGCCGCCAGCAATTGCCGGTCCTCGCCCGCGTGGGTACTGGCCGCTAACCACACCGGCCGTTCGGCGCCCAGCCGGGTTCGCAGCGCGCCGGCAGCCGCGCGCAGTTCCCCAGTTACCTGGATATCGAATTTGACGCTGCCGGTCACGGTGACCTGGCCGGGCCGGGCCCCAATGCGCAGAAAACGCTGCGCATCCTCGTTGGCCTGAGCCGCTATCCAGCTGATGTCCCCCAGCACCGGTACCAGCAGCGCGGAGACGCGTTGATAACGGCCTGCCGAGCGCTCGGACAAACGCGCATTGACCAGCAACATCGGAATACCACGCTGCGCGGTGAGGCTGACCATATTGGGCCACAGTTCGGTTTCCATCACGATCAATGCCAGCGGCCGGACACGATCGAGAAACCGGCGCACCGATCCGGGAGTATCGTAGGGAGAAAAGGCGGTGCTCACCCGGTCACCGAACAATGCCTGTACCCGTGCGGTGCCGGTGGGGGTCATCGCCGTCATCAGGATGGGGGTGCGGGGGTAGCGCTGCAGCAACCGCTCGACCAGTGGCGCCGCTGCGATGGTTTCTCCCACGGATACGGCATGGACCCAGATCACCGGCTCCGGAAACGTCTCGACCAGACCCAGGCGCTGGCGCCAGTTGGCCCGCAACCGCGGGTCGCGGCGGCCGCTCCACCACAGCTGCAACAGGATAAACGGCAGCCCCAGGCGCAACAGCAGGGAGTAAATGGCGCGTGGCATCAACGCTCCGCAATGGTGAGTGCAGTCCGCATTCTACCGAACCTGATGGGCCCCTGTCCGCCGAACTATTTCGGAACCGGCCCGACAGCCTGTTAAACTGCTCACCGACTCCCTACACCCGGCCGAGATATCCGCGACGTGAGCAGGCGCCCCCCGAGAATCCGTGATACCCGTTATGGCAGCTATCTACACCCCCGCTGGTGGCCCACCTGGCTGGGCATCGGCCTGATGTGGCTGTTGGCCCGGCTGCCGCTGCGGCTGCAGTGGTGGCTGGGCACCGCGGTGGGCGAGCTGGCCTATCGCCTGATTCCCCGCCGCAGGCATATCGCCGAGGTCAATATTCGCCTGTGCTTTCCCGAGCTGCCGCCAGACCAGCAACAGCGCCTGGTGCGCCGTGCCTTCCATTCCAACGGCATCGGCATCATGGAGCTGGGCCTGGCCTGGTTCCGCGACCCCGATGCGTTTACGCCGGTCACCACCGTGCATGGCCTGGAACATGTAGAGAAAGCTCTGGCAGGAGGCAAGGGCGTACTGGCGCTGGGTGGACACTACAGCTCGCTGGATCTGTGCGGGACGCTGGTCACCCGTTACGTCAAGGCGGACGTGATGCAGCGCGACCACAACAATGCCCTGCTCAACGCGGTGATGACCAGCGCCCGGCAGCGCAACTACGAGGTCGCGCTGGACAGCAAGGATCTGCGCGGCCTGCTGCGCCGGTTGCGGGAAAACCGGCTCATCTGGTATGCCTCAGACCAGGACTACGGCCGCAAGGGCATCGTGTTCGCACCCTTTTTCGGCGTACCTGCGGCCTCCATCACCGCGACCTCCCGGATTGTCGAACGCAGCGGCTGCGCGGTAGTGCCGTTCAGCCATTTCCGCCGCGAGGACCAGCCAGGCTATGATATTTATTTCCACCCGCCGCTGACCGGCTTCCCGTCCGGGGATGACCTGGCGGACGCCACCACGGTCAACCGGGTCATCGAAAACGAGGTCCGGCGACACCCCGAACAGTACCTGTGGATGCACCGGCGCTTCAAGACCCGCCCCTCCCGCGAGGAGCCGGGCTTTTACTAGGGCTTGTTCACACTATTCACATAGCCCCTGCTGGCGGCCAGTTTGCCGCCCAGCAAGGCAGAAGGAGCACCATGGTACTGTCCCGAGCACGCATCCTGATTGCCCTCATCAAGCTCACCGGCAAGCTGTCCCTGCGCCGGGCCCAGCGTATGGGCAGTGCCCTGGGAGCGCTGGTCGCGCGGCTGCCGGGTCGGGCCAGGACAGTGACCGCGGTGAACCTGGCCATCGCCTTTCCGGAACTGCCAGCCGCGCAGCGCCGGGAACTGCTGCACGCAAGCCTGCGGCACACCGGCCAGGTAGTACTGGAGATCCCGTTGATCTGGGAATGGCCGGTACAGCGCTGTCTCGAACTTGTGCGCGAGATCGACGGCGAGGATCTGCTGCAACAGGCGGTGGACAATGGCAAGGGAGTGCTGTTGCTGGCGCCCCATCTGGGCAACTGGGAACTGTGTGGCCTGTACTTTTCCTCCCGCTATCGCATGGCGGCACTGTACAGCCCGCCCTCTCTGCCGGATTTCGAAGACTACATGACCCGGGTGCGCGGTCGCATGGGCTCGGAACTGGTACGCGGTGACCGGCGCGGCCTGGCGCGGCTGATCGGCCTGCTGCGCAACGGGGAGGTAGCCGGCATCCTGCCGGACCAGAGTCCCAGGGGGGCTGGCTCTGCCTACGCGCCTTTTTTCGGCATGGAGGTGCGCACCATGACGCTGGTATCCAGGCTGCTGCAGAAATCCGGTGCCACGCCGCTGATGACGGTCTGCGAACGACTGCCTGACGCCGCGGGCTTCCGGCTGGTTATCAGGACCTGTGAAGCCGGCATGGCCGACCCCGACCCGGTGGTCGCCACCACGGCACTGAACCGTTCAGTGGAGGCCTGCGTGCGGCGTATTCCCGAGCAGTATCAGTGGGAATACAAGCGTTTCCGGCATCGGCCACGCGGTGAAGCCGATCCCTACCGGGTCGACCGAAGCTGTCGCTAGAACCTGAGACAGGCCGCGTTTCACAACAGGCGTCGGCGCTCGCAGCCGGATGGGGTAAACTGTGGTCCCATGCCGGCAACGGCAAGGCTCTACTCAGGAACGCGGAATGTCTCCCGAGCATATCGGTGTAGTAATCACCACCTACAATGCGCCGCTGTGGCTTGCGAAAGTACTGGCAGGCTATGAACAGCAGAGCGACAGCAATTTTACCACGCTGATCGCCGATGATGGCTCCACCGCCGCTACCCGGAAGGTGATAGACCACTTCCGCGACCGTTGCAGGCTGCGGATCGAACACGTCTGGCAGGAGGACGGGGGCTTTCGCAAGTGCCGTATTCTCAATCGTGCCATTGCCGACACCGCCTGCGATTATCTGGTGTTCACCGATGGCGACTGCATTCCTGAACCCCGCATGATCGAAACCCATCGCCAGCTGGCGGCGCCCGGTTACTTCCTGTCTGGCGGCTATATCAAACTGACGATGGCCGTGTCCCAAACAATTACTGAGCAGGATATACAGCGGGGCGTGATATTTGACCGCGACTGGCTGGTGGCCCGGGGTCAACCACGCAATCACAAGTTGTGGAAGCTGCTGCGCGAACCCTGGAAGAAACGCCTGCTGAACGCTCTCACGCCGGCAGCCCCCAGCTGGAATGGCATGAACAGCTCGACCTGGACCCGGGATTTGCGGGCGATCAATGGCTTCAACGAGGATATGCCGTATGGCGGCCTGGACAGGGAGCTCGGAGAGCGGCTATGGAATTATGGCCACAAGTCGAAACAGATCCGCTTCAGCACTGTCTGCCTGCATCTGGATCACAGCCGCGGCTACGCCAAACCGGAAATCTGGGAGCGCAATCGCCGTATCCGTCAGGCAGTAAAGCAGAACCGCAGCTGGTGGGCGGACAACGGTATTGTCAAGCCAGCGGAGCCCGGATCCTGATTTGATGCGTACCCTGGTGATCATTCACAGCCTCAAGATGGGCGGCATGGAGCGGGCGGCCGTCACCCTGGCTGACACCTTCGCGGAAGCCGGCCACGACAGTCACCTGCTGTCTTGCCGCAGCGAGCCCAACGACCTGCGGCCGGGCCGCTCTGACGTGACTCTGCACTATTATGACCAGCAGCGCGCCCTGCTGCTGTCCGGGATCGGGATTCCGGTGTTCCTGCTGTCGCGACTGCTGCTGGGTATACTGCTGCCGCGCTCCCATTTTATCTGGGTAGGCTGGTTGCAGGGGTGGCTGCTGGGGCGCCAGTTGCGCCGCCTGGAGCAGCGCCACGGCTGTTTTGACCGGATCATTTTCCGCGGTCTGGGCACCTTCAAATACTTCTGGTCGCTGCGCGACGCACGCTGCAGCTATGTGCTGGAGAACGTGGTCCACCACGACCGCCCGCTGTGGCAGAAAAAACTGGAGTGGAAGCTGGTGTTCGAGCAACGCGCGCTGGTCTGTGTCTCCCGCGGCGTCATGGACTCAGCGCGGGAGGCCTTCCACCTGGGGAACATCACTCCGGCCAGCCTGCGGGTGATCACCAACCCCTGCCCGAGCCGGCAAATCCGGCAGCTGGCGCAGCACCCGGATCCCGACCTGCCCCGTGAACCCTACATCGTCAACGTCGCGCGCCTGGTGCCACAGAAAGGCCATGAGCTGTTGCTGGAAGCCTACGCCCTGTGTCCTGCGGCTCCCAACCTGGTGCTGGTCGGCGATGGTGAATTGCGGCCGCGACTGCAACAGCAGGCCATCGCGCTGGGGATTGCAGACCGGGTGCGATTCGCCGGCCAGCGCGACAACCCCTACTGCTGGATGCGGGGGGCGGAGCTGTTCGTACTGGCCTCAGAATACGAGGGGCTGGGCATGGTGCTAATCGAGTCGCTGGCCTGCGGCACACCAATCATTTCCGTCGACTGCCCCGGCGGTGTACGCGATGTCTTCAAAGGCGAGCTGGAGCAGTTCCTGTGCCCGCGCAGTGCCCAACAGCTCGCCCTGCATCTGCAGGCTACGCTGGCACGACTGCCGATAGCCGTGCGCGAGGCCTGGCTGGAGGACTTTGAGCCATTGACCATCGTCCGCAAGTTCCTGGCATGAGCCTGCCCCCGCAGGAGAATCCGGTGGCCGCGGTCGATGCAGCGGGCCATCCCCGACCTGCCCGGCTCCGGGCCGAGCGTCTGTTCCACTGGCTGCAGTGGCCCTGCCTGCTGGCAGTATGTCTGTTTGCGTTCACCGACCAGATACTGCCGGACATTGGCCATGTTGCCCAGGTCCTGTTCATCCTGCCGGCCCTGGTATTGCTGTTCGCTGGCCGGCGCCCGGCCTGTCTGCGGGCGCCGGCGCTGTTCCTGCTGGCCACGCTACTGGTGCAGACCAGCAGCTGGCTGTTCGCGCCGGACCTGGCTGCCTACGGTTATGAGCCAGTGGCCGAGCCGAAGCTGGACCGGCTAGGGCGCTGGCTGCTGTTCATCTTCGCGGCCTATTGGCTGCTGCCAAAACCGGGCGCCGTGGCCGCACTGTGGCTCAGCGCCCTGGCCGGGCTGTTACTGGCTCCCTGGGTGACCGGCGGCGGCGGCGTGGAACTGCAGCAGGCCGCCGCTGGACTGCGGGTGGGCTTTGGCCTGCGCAATGAGCAGCATACGGCGATGCTGTTTGGTGCCGGCTTTCTGGGCCTGTATGCCCAGCTGCTGTATCGAATTGCCAACGGCAGCCTGCGCAGGGTCAGTAGCGCTGCGCTGCTGGGCCTGCTGCTGCTCACTGGAGGCGGTGTGCTGGTAACCCAGACGCGTGGCGTATGGCTGGGGGTTGCGGCCGGTATTGGCCTCATTTCGCTGCTGGCAGGGTGGCTGCAGGGCCGGCGCCACCACTGGGCGCCGGGCAAAAGCCTGGGGATCCTGGCCGTGGCGATGCTGTTGCTCCTGCTGGCGGCGGTACCGGCGGCCCGCTTGATGGGGGACTTCGAGCACGAGCGCGGCAGTATCACGCGGCTACCGGAGTACATCGAGGCGGACCTGGGCTATGACGCCATCGGTATTCGGGTGCGTTCCTGGATACACGCGCTGCCCTGGCTGGCACAGCGGCCGCTGACCGGCTGGGGCACCCAGGGCAGCCATCTGATCAGCCAGCACAGCGAAGGCCTGCCCCCTGAGCTCAAACGCATCTTCACGCATCTGCACAGCAGCTACTTTGACCTCTTTGCCCAGTACGGCGCGCCGGGTGTGCTGCTGTTCCTGGGTCTGCTGGCCTGGCTGGGCAGATTCGCCGTCCAATCCTGGCGCGCGGGCGGCATGCCCGAGCCGGTGTTTCTGTTCATCGCCGGCTTCATCGTCTACTGGCTGGTCATCAACGCCTTCGAGTCCTTCATGCTGTATTCCTCGGGGCGCTATCTGCTGAATCTGATTTTGGCCGGGGCCCTGGTCTACCACCCCCGGGCAGTCGCGGCCCGGGCGTCAGCCTGCGCTGGCTGACGCCCGGGGGCGGCGAACGGCGCCACTCAATCGAAGTTGCGCACCCGGGCGATATTGCGTTTCGCCCGTTTTGCCTCCAAACACTGTCGCCAGCTCTTGACGCTGGCCTGGAACCGCTTCTGGTTCCAGGCTTCGGCCCGCTCCGCGGGCAGCACC
Source organism: Kineobactrum salinum (assembly GCF_010669285.1). GTDB lineage: Bacteria > Pseudomonadota > Gammaproteobacteria > Pseudomonadales > Halieaceae > Kineobactrum > Kineobactrum salinum. The sequence continues at coordinate 1,944,883 of NZ_CP048711.1, forward strand.
GCGAGATAGGCATCGAGCAGCGCCTGCACCATGTCCGGATCCACCAGCCGCGAGGCGATATTGGCGAGATTGAGCAGCGCCACGTTCGCGGCCAGCGCACCTGGATAGACCCGGATATCGTCCTCGTCCACCAGCGCGATCACATCACCCGACCCCAGCATGAAATTGGTGAGGTTGCCATCCGGCTGCTCGATGCCCCGGGCGTGGATATCCGCCATCGTCCGGCCCAACAGGCGGATGATGTCAAACTGGCGGTCGCGGGACGGTTCTCCCTGCAGTACTTCCCGCAGGGGCCGGTAACCCTCGAGAAAACCGGTGGCAAAACAGAAACAACGCTGGTCCGCCAGCCAGCCTGAATAGACTATTTCCGGCACCGGACCGCCGGCCCGGCGCAGGCGCCGGCCCCGGCGCTCGGCCCGCAGCCAGTGTATGAGGCCGAACAGCGGCCGGCGGTAGCACTTGATCGCGGCGAGTGTGCCATCTACCTCGCCGCGGTAGGTAATCCGCGTACGGCGGGTGTTGGCATGCAGCTCCTGCAACAGTGTGATGCATTTCATGGCGCACTCAATCCCCCACCGGGGCGGCGGAACTGAGCTCATCCCCCCGGTAGCCATTGCACAACAGCTGCCACAGCTGCTCTCGCCGGGCCGGTGGAATGTGCTGACAGCGCTTTTCCACGGAGCGCTGCAGCCGCAGCATGTTGCGACGCTTCCAGCGGGCATTCACACCATGGCGGGTGTGCAGCCGGCAGCGGTCGAAGTCGATCAACCACAACTGGCCCTCAGCCAGCAGGATGTTGTCGCAATTGAGGTCGACGTGATCCAGGCCACAGTCGTGAAAGCGGCGCAGCAGCTGGCCGACGTCGCGCCACAATTGCCCGTCCTCCAGCTCAGCCACCGCAGGTAGCGGGCAGGCTCCGGGAATCCGCAGCAGCAGAATCGCGGCGCGGTAAGTGATCAATCCATTGCGAACCGCCAGCGCAGCCACCGGCACAGGCACTGGCAATCCATGCGCAGCCAGGCTCTGCAACAGATTAAACTCTGCCAGTGAACGGCTGCGGCGGAACCCGGTAAACAGATAACTGCAGCGGGACAGGCGCGCTGCCATGCCGCCGCGCAGATAGTGTCGCAACACCATCTCGCCCCGGTCAGTCTCCAGAAACCAGGCCCCGCCACGGCCGCCAGTGGCGACCGGGCGGGCCCGCTCGCCCCAGAACCCGGGTGTCAGCCAGGACTCGGTGACGCCTGCGAAGCTCGTGTCTACCAGTAGCTGGCGCCCCGGCGACCGCAGTAGCTGCGTGTTCGTGGTCAAAAATTCACGCCTCCCTCCGCGTGGGGCTGGCACGCACCCGGCCACAGTCTTGCAGACCACCGCGTGTGAGTCAGTTAGAATAGTTGCCAGTTTAACAACGACAGGCCATCCGGCTCCACCAACTACTGCGGCCTGCTGCACCAGGAAAGCGCTTGACTGACTCCATTTGCATACTGCGCCTGTCCGCCATCGGCGATGTGACCCATGTAATTCCGGTCGTCCTGAGCCTGCAGCAACAACGGCCCGGCACCGTCATCACCTGGATCATCGGCAAGCTCGAACACCGGCTGGTGGGCGACCTCCCCGGCGTGGAGTTCATTGTGTTCGACAAGAAAGCCGGCCCGCGAGCCTACCTTGATCTGCACCGCCAGCTGCGCGGGCGCCACTTCGACGCACTGCTGCAAATGCAGGTGGCGCTGCGCGCCAATGTCGCCGCAGCGCTGGTTCCGGCCCGTATCAAGGTGGGCTATGACCGCGCCCGCAGCAAGGACCTGCACGGCCTGTTCATCAACCAGCGCATCGCCGCCACCCCGGGCCAGCATGTCAGGGACGCGCTGGCCAGCTTCCTGGAGCCGCTGGGCCTGGAGGCCGCGCCGCCGGTGTGGGAGATTCCGCTGAGTGCAGCCGACCACGACTTCGCCCGCGCCCAGCTGGACCCGGCACACCTGAACCTGGTCATCAGCCCCTGTGCCAGCCACCGGCTGCGCAACTGGCCGGCCGAGCGCTATGCAGCGCTCGCGGATCATGCGATCCGTCAGCACGGCATGCGGGTGGTGCTGGTGGGCAGTCCAGCCGCCTTCGAGCGAGCAATGTGCGCCGCCATCGAAGCAGCCATGGAGGGCCCTGTCCATAATCTCAGCGGCCAGGACACACTGAAACAGCTCGCCGCACTGCTGACCCACGCCGACCTGCTGCTGGCCCCGGATACCGGCCCCGCCCATATCGCCAGCGCGGTGGGTACCGATGTGCTGGGCCTGTACGCGGCCAGCAATCCTCACCGCTCCGGTCCCTACCGGTCCATTGAATGGTGCGTGGACCGCTACCCCGAAGCGTTGCTGAAGTTCACCGGCAAGCGGGTGGAGGAAGCACGCTGGGGAGCGAAGGCGGAATATCCCGGAGCGATGGAGTTGATTACGGTACGCGATGCCTGCGAGATGCTGGACCGCTGGGTGGCCGCCCGCCGGCCTTCGCGCGGCTGACCGGCTATTATTTCGCGCTGTAGTCCTGGTAGGACTTCTCTTCCACGAAGCGCGAGCCCAATGCCAGGTTGATATCCTTCTTCAGCGCCGCGCGCCGGTCGTTTGTGACATACACCGCCCGCGCCAGTTCGATGAACGTCGGCCCGAAATCCTGTGCCTTTTCACAGTCCCGGATGTCGTCCTCGATCACCCAGAGAGATTCATTCACCGCCTTCAGTTGCCGGCGCAATTCGGCGATGTGTGCCTGGTCGGGCACCGCCTGAGCCCAGGTGGTGTTGAGCGCCTCCAGCTCCTGACGCACATTGGCCAACTTGGCGGCATCGCTGATGCGCTCTGACTTGATCTCGAGAATGGTGATCTTGTCCAGTACCTCGCCAAAAGAGACGGGGACGGTAATGACGTCAGTCATACTGTAATTGCCTGGTTGGAATTGGGAACAGGGATTCTAGCAAGGATTGCACGGGGATAGTGACTACGCAGCTCAGAAGACCGTTCTGAGCATCTGCAGGGCCAATAGAATCACCAGTCCCGCGAACAGTCTTCTCAGTATGGTCACTGGCAATCGATGCGCGAGCCGTGCACCCAACGGCGCAAAGAACAGACTGGTCGCGGCCATTGCCAGCACGGCCGGCCAGTACACAAAGCCCAGGGTATGAGCCGGCAAGCCGACCGTATCCCAGCCGTTCAGGATATACCCGGCAGAGCCGGCCAGGGCGATGGGAAAGCCCACCGCAGCCGAGGTGCCTATGGCAGTTTGCAGGCGGACATTGCACCAGGCCAGAAATGGTACCGTCATCGTGCCGCCGCCCAGCGCAACCAGTGCCGATACCCCGCCGATACCCGCCCCCACCACCGACAAGCCGGCCAGCCCCGGCAGTTGCCGCGAGGGACTGGGTTTACGATTGAGGATCATTTGCGCAGCGACATAGCTCATGAAAATACAGAAAAAGATGGCCAGTGGCCGAGGCTGCAGATAGGCGGCGAGAAATGTGGCGGCAAAGGTTCCCAGCAAAATACCGGGGGCCAGCCCGCGCACGGCTGGCCACAGCACGGCATTTCGCCGGTTGTGAGCACCCAGGCTCGCAATGGAGGTCGGCACGATGGCCGCCATCGAGGTGCCCAGGGCCAGATGTACGATATAGTCGGACGGGAAACCCTGGGCGGCGAACAACACGGCCAGTACCGGCACCATGACCGCTCCGCCGCCCACGCCGAACAGTCCGGCGAGCACACCTGTCAGTGCGCCCAGAATAAGGTAGAAAATAAACCAGAATTCCATTGTGGCGGCCCCGTTTTTCGGAAATTCAGGATAAGGCCAATTATCTATTGTTAACAGTAGCCGTGTACTTCAAATCAGGTGCGCCGTACCGGCCTTCCCGGAAACCAGCTCAGGAAGCCGGCGCCGGATCGTCAGTGTCCGCGGCCCGGTGGCCCGGGCCGTACAGCACCATGCCGGGACGTTTGCCCGAGTGCCGTCCCTCCTCGACTACCACCTGGCCGTTGACCAGTACGTAGTCGATGCCGCTGGGCGTCAGCAGCGGGTCTTCCCAGGTGGCGTTGTCCTGGATGTTGTCGTAGTCGAAAATAACGACATCCGCCCAGTTGCCTTCGCTGATCGTGCCCCTGTGCTCCAGTTTCACCCTGCTGGCGGGAAGGGAGGTCATTTTGCGAACCGCCTCTTCGAGGGTCAGTAGCCCCTGATCACGCACATAGCGGGCGATGATACGGGGAAAGGTCCCGTAGGCTCGCGGATGCGGCAGCCCGATATCATCCACTTCCCCCAGCTTCGGCGCAGCGCCGGCATCGCTGCCGATGGAAACCCAGGGCTGGCGCATGATGGTCTGCACGTCCTGTTCCGACATCATGAAATACAACGCATAGGCTCGCTCGGGACGGGCCTCCAGCATGATGTTCCAGGCCGCGTCGGCAGGCTCGAGCCCGAGGGCCGCACCGATCTCGAGGAAATTCATTCCTTCATACTGCTCATAATCCGGATTGTAGGCCCGCACCAGCACGATATTCTCCCAACCGCCACTGTTGGCCACCATGCGATCGGAATGCGGATCCATGATCTCTGCCTTGAGTTGCTCCCGAACCTCGGGATCGGCCAGCCGCTCCAGTCCCTTGTCGAGCCCCTCGGCAAACACCCAGGTCGGCACCGTTGCGTCGATGCCGGTGCCGCCGGCCACATAGGGGTACTGATCGGCGGCGATATCCACGCCCCGCTGCCTGGCGCTCTCGATTTTCTCGATCGCCAGATGCACGGTCTTGTTCCAATGCGGGGCATAGGCATTCTTGAAGTGAAAAATCTCCACCGGAATCCCCGCCTGTTCACCCACCGTGATCATTTCCTCGATGGCTGCCAGCAGATTACGGCTTTCATCGCGCATGTGCGCGGCGTAGATCCCACCGTATGGAGCGATGGCCTTGCCCAGTTCCACCAGCTCGCGGGTACTCATGAAAGAGGCAGGCGGGTAGAACGCCGCACTGCTCATGCCGACGGCCCCCGCCTCCATCGCCGTGCGCATGTGTTGCTGCATCGCGGCGATATCGGCGTCGCTCACCGCGACGTCCGCGTCACCCACCACGGCCTCGCGAGCCTGAAAGGCATTGTAGTAAATGCCGAAGTTGAGGCTGATCCCCTGCTGCTCCAGGGCCTGGAAATAGCCCTGGATGCCTTCGGCCGGCACCGGCGTACCGCCTTCCCCGCCGATCGCGGAGGTCACCCCCATCAACAACTTGTTTGCGGCCAGGCCGTTCTTCAGCAGCACCTCCCCTGACTGGTCCATCATGTCGATCCAACCCGGTGACACGTGGCGACCCCGGGCGTCGATCTCGCGCAATCCCCGACCGGAGACCTCGCCAATTTTGGCAAATCGTCCCGCCTTGATCGCCACATCAGCCCTTGTAGCCTGCCTGCCGCTGCCATCGACCACTGTGCCGTTGCGAATCACCAGATCGTAGTCCGCAGAGGCCTGCACGGTGACCGCAGCCATGATCAGCAGGACGGCAGCAAGCGAAGGGAGGATCAATCGGATTGAGAAGGGCATTTTACGGACAATCTGGGTGCGCATGGGATCTCCCCGCCGGTTTCCATTCGTCAGACACAAGTTGTCTGCAAATACATTCGGCTGCGCATCAATCGAAACAACGCCTCTCGTTTGCAGATCAGCCAATTTTGACACGGATGGGCAGCAGGTGCCATGGCGCTGTTTTCCGCTTTAGGGCCGCACAACAGGGGGCGACGCCCTGGCCAGCCGAACAGGCAGACCGGCCAATCACGAGGCGCAATTACCGCCCTCGTTTCATTCTGATATTCAAATAGGCCACAAGAACGGAACCAGTACGCTCGCCGCTTTTTCACTGCGATATTTGTTGCCGAGAATTGTCAGCTTTTTTTACATATACTGATGTTTCACCGGAATGCGACGAGAACATCTCATTGATAACAGTACCTTCCCCGACTTGGTACGGATCGTGCACACTACCCTTCCTCTATCTATTTGAGCGGTGAACGTCAGAGGCTTGGGGAGAGCCCTGGTGATTTTATCCAAACCGGAATTGCACGAGGTCCCGTGATCAAATTCACCCACTCCGGCCGCATCTCGCTTGTTTCAACCGCATTGTTGATTCTATATACGCTGAGTCCTTACGCTGTTGCTCAGAGTGCCGAGGACAGTTGGGTCATGCTTGCCGCCCCTGCGCCGTATCGTGCCCAGGTCTCGTACATTCAAGCCGGTGGATCGGCCTATTCCTTTACATGCAAGGAAGGGGACCGTGGAGTTCAGCACTGGTTTGACGGCAACATCAGCGACAAACAGGTACGAATCCAGCTGGTGGGACCAAACGGCAAAATCACCTTCAGCTCAATACATGACCACTCCATGAATCCCAACATCAGTTTCCGTATGTTCCGAGCCGACGATACGGTGGAACTTGTGTCTAACGCTGTGGACATTCCCCGCTTCCAGTGGTCGGAATTCATGACGGCATACCGGGCCTTCCACAAGAGCTGCCACCGCGGCTTCTCCACCGGATCAATACCCACGTATAACTGCGGTGTATTTCAGAACCGGGAGGCACGCGCTGCCTGCGGTTCTGCGAATCTGGGCCGAATGCAGCGCACCACGGTCGAGCGCTACGAACAAGTCTCACGCGGGCTGGCTTCGGTCGATGAGAAGGTCGAGGCCTGGCGCCGCTATTCTGCCCACATGGATGAGGTGGCCACCTGCAGCAATGATCGAACCGGGGACTGCTACACCGCCGCCTACCAGACTTTCCTGGCGGAGCTCGAAGAGTTCGGGGCCGGAAGTACCGGCACCCTGCCGGGACTCGAAGCCTCATTGCCAGACAGTGAATTGCAGGCTGAAATGTCACGCCATGGATTCTCTTCCGCCCGCGGGATGGGGAGGATTGATGAGCTTCACTTCGTCGATGCAACAATCGGCGCGACAACATTTTTCGTTGTGCTTCACGATGTCCCGGTGAACAGCGACGTTGACCCGGTCGACGAAAGGTTGCTGCTCGCGGCATCGCTGCTTGCACACGAGCTGACGCCACCTGCTCAGGTCAGTCTCTATCACATTGTGAAAAATCATCCCGTGCCGATGGATGCGGCGGGCAGAGCGAATGAGCCAGGGATCACTCAAAGTAAATTGACTATCTCCTGGGATGGCAAGAACAGCGACACCCTGGTCGCTCGCTTCGCCCATGCCTTCGAACCGACGTCAGCCCAGGCTGTCCTGGGGACGGCCAGGGACCGGGCCGCGGCCGCACAGAGCTACAGCGAGCACGTGGAGGCGGGTCTCGCCCGGATGGACCAAGAGCGTCGAGCCTCTGCCCTCGCCAGGGAGCGTGACAAAGCCAGGCTTGCAGCCCGAGCGGGGCTTGTGTATCGAAATCCAGAGTTCTGGTCCAGCGTCGGTGGCTCTGACGCCCGCAGGATATTCGAAGGTGAACAGGTACCGCCCATCGTGGGGGTGCGCTACTTTACCGGCTGGCTCGCCGCCAGCGCGGCCTACTGTTCACCGTTTGAGGACGGAGCGCGCGAGATAGAATGGCCGGATGGCCCCGCGCTCCGCCAGATTCTCGCCGATGATGCCCAGGCGGGCGCCTTCCCCGAACAGCCGAGGCTACTGGTCAAGAATGCCTATATCGATCTCTTTTCGGCGGTGGCGCAGCCAGCACTTCTGTCCTCGAAGATTGTGTCTCGATCCAGGCAATCTGCAGCAATCACTGAGCGTATGGCCGGACCAGAAAGGGATGCGGCACGACTGCTGCGGATGGCAGGCTGCAGCAGCACTACAAGCAGACAGTTCGAGATGAACCTGGTCCAGTTGTTGCGAGGCAATGCGAGTCTTCAGGCCGCGGGGGAGCGGCTTGAGCATGCAGAGAAGGAAAGCGATGCACCACCAGACTGAATTCACCGGCGTGCGCCGATATCTGTGCGGCCTGCTGGCAACTTGTACCCTGTCCGCTTCGGTCGGCGCGGGTGCGCAGACGTGGCCGGATCCGCCCGAGGTAAACGGCGCGTACACCGCCAATCATATGGTGCGGGCGAAGCAGCTGGAAAGCGCCTTGCATTGTAATCGCGAGAATGTCTATTGTTCTGACCCTCTGGTACAGCGTTACAAACAGAGACTTCTGGAAGCAGTAGCAGCTGCCATCGGCCGCATGCCGAACATCGACGGGAGGCGCGACATCGCTCCCAGTCGGGTCAACGTGTTCCACAGCAATATACTTGCATGCGCCAGGAATGCCGAAATGGCGTGCCTCAAACGAGCGAATCAAGTTCGCGACCAATACGCTCTGCTGGCGGACTTCCCTGCCGACAGCGTCGCAGGAGATGCGTGCAAACCCGCCGTAGAGAAGGCCTGCACGATTGAGCTTCTTTCCGGGCGTATAGATGAATGGAACAAACGAAATACCGAACAGGACGACAATCCGGTGTTGGCGCTACAGGATCCGGGCTTTGATTGTCTCCGGGGACGACGTAGCGCCGCCATGAACACGATTTGTCGCGATGCCGACCTCAGTGCTCTGCATCGTGACATGGTTGGGCAACTCAATTCAGTGCTCGCACATGCCAACGTGCGCGAGGTCCCCAAAGATCAGGCGGAAATACTCACCGATCACTATTGGCACACCGCGACCTATCGCTGCGACATCGACAAGCAGTGCATTCGCGCGGCAATCGCGGATCGCGCCAGGGCGATTGGCGAAATCGCCAGCGAGTTGGAGGTGACCGCCCAGCAAACGGCCGCGCGCGAAGTGGAACTCGATGCTGCCCAGCGGCTCGAGGACCTCGCCTCCAGACGTGAGCAACTCAGCGGTGTGATGGAAGGCATTGTAGCTGATGCGACAATGCCGACGGCATCGGCAGTCCATGCGCCCGAAAATATCCGCGCCTACCAGCGTGCCATAAAGATCGCCGGGATCGAACAGGAGCTCAGCGAGCTTGCGCGGCGTGAGGGCCGCGTATATCGCGGCCTGTGGTTCTGGAGTCAGTTCCGGGATCCCGGCTCGCTACGGGCGGTGTTCCGTGGAAATCGCACCGTTCCGTTTACGGCAGAGAGCGGTGCGATCTACTTTCACAACGGCTACCCATTGGAGCGCGGACACGTGGACCAGATGGGCATTCTGACGGCCTGGGTGAGAGTGTATTCTTCAATGTGCAGCCATCGCCTGCCCGCCTCCGCGGATGAGTTTCAGATCAAGACATTCACAACGTCGGGGCCCCTCATCAACCGGACTACGCGGCTGTCTGACATAGACGTTCTCCGGTTTCAGCGCGGGCTGATGAGGCCCTACCTGGCGTCTCGCAACGAGTTACAGAGAAGACAGCGAGCAGCAGCTCAGGAAAACCTCTGGGCCAGAGCGTTCGAGATGATGGAGGGCGGTCTGGGCGCGGTTTCTGATGAGGCTCATTCCCAGATTGGGCCCTACCTCTATGCCCAGGATGATTTCATCCGTTTCCTGGATGCCGTCGGCTGCGACAGTCCGACCGCGCGCCAAATGTCTCAGGGAATTTCACTGGTTGCGCACGGTCAATCGCTCCCGCCCGAAACCGCGGATGCCGTAATTTCCGGCGCTGAATGGGTAAGCGATACGCCCCAGAAGCCCGGAGAATTCCGGCTGCATAGCGAGATTTGCTGGGATTACGAGACAGCGAGTCATACTCCCTGTGGCTGTCTTGTGGATATCGCCAGGGAGCGCTTGGGACAAAGCGATGTAATACCGGCGAGTGTCGACTATCGCGTTGTACACGAGGCATTTATGAAGGCTCCTGCCGCCAGCCAGCGAATTTGCCGCGACCCGCTTGGAGCCATTAGTGCGGGCCTGCTGTCGGCTGACCGGTAGGGGCTCTGAACCACTGGCCATTCGCCATCCCTGTTCGCAACAGCGTTCCCCTTGCCGGCAAGGTAAGTACAAAGCCCTGCAAGAATTGACCGGACTTGCCGTAGTTGTTTCTTGCCGCTCCCAGCCGCCGTAGAGGAAGCGCCCCCCGGATCGGAACCAGGATTTTCTCAGCGTGTTGTGGTCAGCAGTGCACCGCGCTCAATTCGAGTATTGCTCAGTGTCTGCAACATCAAGTTGCAGCCCCCCCACATACTCCTCCAATCGCTGTTCCGCCTCGTCTCCGAACAGAATCTCCGCTGCCCGTCGCAAGCCGGGCGCCTCGACGATCTCTTCGGGCCTCAACACCAGTTCGATCTTGGAGCGCCTTCGCATGAAATCCTTCAGTTTCACCACCATCTCCCGCTGCGCGGTCAGCTCCATTTCGCAACGGGTGTATTCGGCGCGGGCGATCAGCAGGCGGGCGCAACTGCGGTCTTCACGGATACGCTCCAGCAGGTGAAAGGCCGACTGGCCATAGCGGCGCCAGAAGCGTTCGCTCAGGGGTTCGGAAGAGGAGGGGTCGGTGAGCTCGTCCAGGTTCATCAGGCGCGCCTGGCGCAGGTATTCCTCGTGTACGTCTGCCGTGGGTTCGCCGTACCAGCAGGCAGCGGGCTCCGGGACTTCAATGCCCAATTGCGCCAGTTCCGCTACCACTTCATTGCCCACGTTCAGGCAGTCGGTGAGCTTGCCGCCGAGGATGCTCAAATGCTGGCGGTCGCGGTCCACCTCGATCACGTGCTTGCGCGACAGCTGCACCCAGTCGGCGACACCGCCCTGGCCGTGCAATGCCAGCGGCCGCACACCGCAGCGCTCGGCGATGATGCTGTCCCGGGTCAGGGGCGGGTCCATGTCCAGCAGGGTGTTGATGTTGCGCAGCACGAAGTCGCGATCTTCATCGGTCACGCCAACTTCTGGTGAATCCACTTGCGTGTCGGTGGTGCCTACGCAGGTGCGGGGACCCATCGGGATGAGGAAGAACAGGCGGCCGTCGCTGGCGAAGAAGGTCAGCACACGCCTGTTGTCGGTGACGCGGTCGACAATCAGGTGAATGCCTTTCGAGAACAGGTGGTGGTGTGCAGTCTGTATGCCAGTATCGCGGTTGAGCTGGTCCAGCCAGGGGCCGGCGGCGTTCACCAGGGCCCTGGCCGCCACGGTAAAGGTTTCGCCGCTGGTCGCATCCCGCGCCTCGACCAGCCAGCGCCCCTGGTCCCGGCGCATGGCGGTAGCGGCCACGTAGTTGGTGGCCACGCAGCCGTAGTCCAGGGCCTTGCGCACGAAGCCGAAAACGAAGCGGGCATCATTGTCGTAGAGGTAGCAGTCGGAGTATTCCAGCCCGCCGGCGGCATTGTCAGTGTTGATTACCGGCTCGGCGGCTTCAAGTTGGCGGGCGCTTACATACCGGGGTGGCCTGGTTTTGAAACGCCCCATGATCCAGTACAGCACGCTGCCGAGGAAGATGAAGAATGGCGGCCAGCGGAAACCCTTCTGAATGGTGGTGAAGAAGCGGATTTCCTTCACGGTGGAAGGATAAGCGCGCATCAGCTCGTTGCGGGAACGGCACAGCTTGTTGACCAGCAGGTATTCGTGGCTTTCCAGGTACTTGATACCACCCCAGGCCAGGTTGGAGGACTCGGAGCTGACCCCACCGGCGAAGTCGCCGCGATCAATCAGGGCCACCTTCACCCCGCGCCCCGCCAGCGCCGCGGCGGACACGGCGCCGTTGATGCCGCCACCGATGACGAGCACGTCGAATTCCTGGCCGGCGAGCCGGGCGAGGTTGGTCTGGCGCAGTGTGGTCATCGGGTTTTATACGCTCCGGATCGGTCCCTGATATTGCAGAATGGTGGTATCGACTGTCAGCAGGAGAAAACCTTCGACTTCCGCCTGGGCGATCAGGATGCGATCGAAAGGATCCCGGTGGATCGGGGGTAGATGTGCCGCCGCGAGCGTATGGGTACTGGTCACAGGCAACTCGATATAGCCATTTTCGATCAGGATGCGCCGCAGCAGATGGGGGTCAACGAAAAAGTCTAACTTTAGCTAGTTTAACAGGGGTTAGGACAGCGTCAAACCGGTGCAATGCCGGTGCAATGCCGCAATGTTATCGGACAGAAAGCAGACTGCCCGCTTTCAGGGACTGGACAAGGGCCGCCGCAAGCGCAGCACGCCGGTGGCGATGGCCGTGCCCAACAGTGTCACCACCATGCCCACGGCTATCCGCAGCGTGAGTTGCTCCCCCAGCATGAAATAGCCCCAGAACAGTGCGCTCACCGGCACCAGCATGGTCACGGTCGAGGTCGCGGTGGCACCGGCACTGGCAATCAGCCCGAAATACAACAACAGGGCCGCGGCGGTGCTGAAGGCCGCCAGCGACAGTGCATTGGCCCAGGCCAGCCCACTGACAGGCTGCGCGGGCCACAACCAGAGGCCGGGCAGCAACAGCAGCAGGGCGGCCATCGCACAACTGCCCGCCGCCACCACCCGCACCGGCAGATGAGACAGATAAATGCGTGAGTAATTGCCTGCGAAGCCATAGCACAGGGTGGCAGCCAGTGCGGCCAGAATGTACCAGCCCTCCCCGCCCTGGCTAAAGTCCAGCCGCGCACCCGACAGCACATACACCCCCACCAGGGCCAGCGTCAGTCCCAGATACTGCTGCCGAAGCACCGGCGTGGCAAAGAACAGAGCCCCCAGCAGGGCAGTAAAAACCGGGGTCGCGGCGTTGATAAGCGAGGTAAAACCGGCCTCCAGCCCGATAGTGGCCAGGGCCAGTAGCGAAAACGGCAGGGCATTGCTGAACAGGCCTACCACCATCAGCCCGCCCCGGTGCTCCCACACCAGGCTCAGGTAGCGCCGGTTCAACAGCAGTGGCAGCAACAACAGCGCACTCACCCCCATCCGCAACGTGATCAACGGCACTGCACCGAACTCGGGCGCGGCCACCCGCATGAAGATAAACGACAGGCCCCACAGTGACGACAACAGGAGCAGGCGCAGGGTATCGGCCGGCGACATGAACAGGTACCTCTGACTGGAAGGCGGCAGCTTACGGCAGCGCCGCACGCAAATAAAGCCTGCTGTGCAGGCTCCCGAACTGTCTGCCCTGGTATCCTCATCCCCTGTCCCACTGGCATCGGACTAGACATCTCGGCCGCCAGCGCCGAACATAGCAGTCCCTGACGCTGTTTCCGGTATCTGCCCATGCTTGTCGACAATCCCGAAATCTTTCGCGGCCTGAACTATCCCTGGGGCCGCAAGGTCGATCCCGAACCGGGGGTACCGGAGCAGGTCGCCGAAGGAGTCTACTGGGTCCGTTTTCCGATGCCCATGGGGCTGGACCACATCAACCTCTGGTTGCTGGAGGACGGCGCCGGCTGGACCGTGGTTGATACCTGTCTGGACCTGCCCCGGTCACGGGAAATATGGGAGGCGCTGTTTACCGACTTCCTGGGCGACAAACCCATCACCCGGGTCATCTGCACCCACATGCACCCGGATCATGTCGGCCTCGCCGGCTGGCTCACTGAGCGCTTTGACTGCCAGCTGTGGATGACCCGGGAGGAATACCTGCTGTGTCGCTCACTGGTCGCCGACACCGGCCGGCCGGCACCGGAGGTGGCCATCAGCTTCTACCGGGCCGCTGGCTACAGCGAGGAGCAGCTGGCGGCTTATCGCGAGGCCTTCGGCGGCTTCGGCCGCGCCGTTCATCCACTGCCGGACAGCTTTCGCCGCCTCAAGGACAGGGAGACCGTGACCATCGGCGAACGTTACTGGCAGGTCATCGTCGGCAGTGGTCATTCCCCCGAACACGCCTGCCTCTACTGCCCGGCGCTGAAGCTGCTGATCGCGGGCGACCAGGTGCTGCCGCGCATCACTCCCAATGTCAGTGTCTTTCCGACTGAGCCCGAGAGCGACCCGCTGCAGGAGTGGCTGCAGTCCTGCTCCCGTATTCGCGAGCTGCTTCCCGACGACCTGCTGGTACTGCCCGCCCACGAGGCGCCCTTCCACGGCCTGCATGTCCGGCTGACGCAATTGATCGAGACCCACAAGCGGGAACTCAACCAGCTGTTCGAGCACCTGTCCGAACCGCGCCGGGTGGTGGACTGCTTTCCCGCACTGTTTCGGCGCGAGGTCACCGGCTTCCACCTCAGCCTGGCCACCGGCGAGACTATCGCCCATCTCAACTGCCTGCTGCGGCGGCGCCAGATCAGCTGTGAGACCGATGCAGAGGGTGTGGTCTGGTACCGGCAATTGCCGGAATCCCTGGCTTTCGACTGAGGCGCGGCGGCGGGATCGACTGCTTCAGATGGGGCGCTCAGGCAGCTGCCGCCGATCTCTGCTATCATCATCGCATCCAGCGGTTTCCAATCCGCGATCCCATCGCCGGCCTGCGCCCTCGCAGCTCACGCCGCCTGCGGTATCGCGTCAGCTTCCATTGGTCCCAGGTTGAGGAAAAACAGGTATGAGTCAGACAGTTGACCTGGTGATTTTCGGCGGTACCGGGGATCTCTCGACCCGCAAGTTGCTGCCCGCCCTGTACCAGTTGCACCGCCACGGGCTGGCGGACCGGTTGCAGCGCATCGTCGCCACCGGGCGCGGGGAGATCGACCAGGAGACCTTCCGGGCCGAGGCTCACGCCAACCTGCAGACCTTCCTGCCGGAGCGGGACTGGGATGCCGCGGTCTGGGAGCGCTTCCGCGACCGGCTGCACTACATGCAGATCCAGGCAGACAATGACGAGCATTTTACCCGGCTCGCGGATCTGCTGGCACAACACAATGCCACGGTGAAGCTGTTCTACCTGGCCACCCTGCCCTCGCTGTATGGCGATATCTGCAGCCATCTTCAGGCGGCGGGCGCTGTCGACCACCACAGCCGGGTGGTGCTGGAAAAGCCCCTGGGACACGATCTGGCCTCCTGTCATGAAATCAATCGCCAGGTCGCCGCGGTATTCGGTGAGGAAGCCACTTTCCGCATTGATCACTACCTGGGCAAGGAAACCGTGCAGAACCTGCTCGCAGTGCGTTTCGGCAACCCCTTGCTGCACCCGTTGTGGAACAATACCTTTGTCGACAATGTGCAGATCACGGTGGCCGAGGAAATCGGCGTAGAGGGGCGCGGCAGCTACTATGCCAAAACCGGCGCGCTGCGCGATATGGTCCAGAACCACCTGCTGCAGGTGCTCTCCATTGTCGCGATGGAGCCACCCACGAGCCTGGATCCGACCGACATTCGCGACGAGAAAGTCAAAGTGCTGCGCTGCCTGGAGCCCATCACGGCAGCCAACGCGAAGGAGCGCTCAGTGCGCGGGCGTTACGATGCCGGGGCGGTCAAGGGTGAGGCAGTGTCCGGCTTCCTGGAAGAGGCCGAGTACAAAGACGCGGAGACCACTGAAACCTTTGTCGCCCTCAAGGCCACGATCAACAACTGGCGCTGGGCCGGTGTGCCCTTCTACCTGCGTACTGGCAAGCGCCTCAGCCGGCGCTACTCGGAGATCGTGATCGAGTTCAAGAAGCTGTCCTTCTCCCTGTTTGCCAACGACCCCAACGAGCTGAGCAACAAGCTGGTGATCCGGCTGCAGCCCGAAGAAACGATCAGTCTGCATACGCTGAACAAGAAGCCGGGGCTGACCCGCAAGCTGCGCCTGCAACCGGTAGAGCTGCACCTGACCGAGGACCCGCAGCACAAGGGCGTGAGTTACGACGCCTATGAACGCCTGCTGCTGGATGCGATCAACGGCGACCAGACCCTGTTCATGCGGCGCGATGAAGTGGAAACCGCCTGGCGCTGGATCGATTCGGTGATCGCAGCCTGGGACGAGGCGGGCACCCCCATCAAACCCTACAATTCCGGCACCATGGGCCCCGGGGCGGCAACAGCCTTGGTAGCCGTGGACGGACGCAATTGGTATGAATGAATGGCTTTTTTTTGACAGTCGCGAAGAGCTCGACCGCACGCTGGCCAGTACGCTGGCCGCGAGCTTGCGCAGTACGCTGGAACAGCAGTCCCGCGGCAGCCTGGCGCTGTCCGGTGGCAGCACGCCGCGGGGCATGTTGCGGCAACTAGCCGGCATGGCTCTGGCCTGGGCACGGGTCGACCTGAGCCTGGTCGACGAGCGCTGGGTGGAGCCGCGGGACCCGGACTCCAACGAGCGCCTGCTGCGCGAGAATCTGCTGCAGGGACCGGCGGCCAGCGCCCGCTTCACGGGATTGAAATCACCCGGCGACGATATCGGCCATGCAGCCGAGCTGGCGAGCCGGCGCCTGGCGGCGCTGCAGCAGCCGTTCACTGCCGTGGTCCTGGGCATGGGCGCCGATGGTCACACGGCCTCCTGGTTTCCGCAGGCAGCCAACCTGGCCGCGCTGCTGGACCGGCAGGGTCAGGCGCGGTTCGCCGCCACGGAACCGGTGACTGCCCCCCACCGACGGCTGACCCTGACGCTGGCCGCAGTACTGAACAGTCATCATATTCATCTGCAGCTTACCG
The DNA here is from genome assembly GCF_010669285.1 of Kineobactrum salinum. Taxonomy (GTDB): domain Bacteria; phylum Pseudomonadota; class Gammaproteobacteria; order Pseudomonadales; family Halieaceae; genus Kineobactrum; species Kineobactrum salinum. Next base: position 1,961,277 of record NZ_CP048711.1, read on the forward strand.
GCGCCGACAAACGGGCAGTGCTGGAATCCGCGGTGCCCGACTCGCGCCCGGTCGCCAGCATCCTGACCCAAACCCGAACTCCCGTAACCATCTGGTGGGCACCGTAATGACAGATCCACGGCTCGACAGCATCACGCAACGCATTGCCGAACGCAGCGCCGATTCGCGCCGCGCCTATCTCGCCCGGATCGATGCCATGCGCGGCAACGGCCCGCTGCGCGGCGGGCTTTCCTGCAGCAATCTGGCACACGGCTTTGCCGCCTGCGAACCAGAGGACAAGCAGGTCCTGAAGCTGACCGAAGCGGCCAATATCGGCATTGTCAACGCCTACAATGACATGCTGTCCGCCCATCAACCGCTAGGCGAATATCCGGACATCATCAAACGTGCCGCCCATGCAATGGGTTGCACCGCGCAGGTCGCAGGCGGGGTTCCCGCCATGTGCGATGGCGTGACCCAGGGCACGGCAGGCATGGAGCTGTCCCTGTTCAGTCGCGACATCATTGCCGCCGCGACCGCGATCGCCCTGTCCCACAACATGTTCGATGCCGCGCTGTGCCTGGGTGTCTGCGACAAGATCGTGCCCGGCCTGCTGATCGGCGCGCTGAGCTTTGGTCATCTTCCCGTCATGTTCGTGCCGGCAGGCCCCATGACAACGGGGCTGAGCAACAAGGACAAAGCCAGGGTCCGGCAACTGTTTGCCGAGGGCAAGGTGGGCCGCGAAGAATTGCTGGAGGCGGAATCCGGCGCCTATCACGACAAGGGCACCTGTACCTTCTACGGCACCGCCAACAGCAACCAGATGTTGATGGAGGTCATGGGGCTGCACGTCCCCGGTGCGGCTTTCGAGAACCCCGGCACCGAGCTGCGCCAGCGCCTGACCGAAGCGGCGTCCCAACGGGTATGCCGGATCACCGCACTGGGCAACGAGTACACACCGCTGGCCTGGGTGGTGGATGAGAAGTGTATCGTCAACGCCATTGTCGCGCTGCTGGCCACCGGCGGCTCGACCAATCACAGCATCCACTGGATCGCGATTGCCCGCGCCGCCGGTATTATCATCGACTGGCAGGACTTCAGTGAACTGTCGGCAATAACGCCGTTGGTGAGTCGGGTCTACCCCAACGGCAGTGCCGATGTGAATCACTTCCATGCCGCCGGAGGAACCGGCTATGTAATTCGCACCCTGCTGGACCAGGGGCTTTTGCATGAAAATGTGCGCACCGCCTGGGGACAGGGCCTGCGGCACTACACCCTGGAACCGCGCCTGCACGACGGTGCACTGCATCATGTGGAAGGTGTCTCCGAGAGCGCTGACCTGGAAGTGCTGCGGCCGGCCACCAGCCCGTTCGATGCAGAGGGCGGCCTGCGGCTGCTGCAGGGCAACCTGGGGCGCTGCGTGATCAAGGTCTCCGCGGTCGCGCCCGAGCACCGGGTGGTTGAGGCCCCGGCCCGTGTGTTCGAGAGCCAGGACGCACTCAGGCAGGCCTTCGAGGCCGGAGAACTGGAGCGGGATCTGGTAGCCGTGGTCCGGTTCCAGGGGCCCCAGGCCAACGGCATGCCCGAGTTGCACAAACTCACCCCGTATCTGGGTATTTTGCAGGATCGCGGCTACCAGGTGGCGCTGGTCACCGATGGCCGGATGTCAGGAGCCTCGGGCAAGGTTCCCGCTGCAATTCATGTGAGCCCCGAGGCGCTCGGCGGCGGCCCGCTGGCGCGCGTCCGCGACGGCGACCCGATCCGGCTGGATGCGGACAACGGTGAATTGCAGGCACTGGTGCCGGCCGACGAATGGCGCGAGCGGCCGGCCGTGCAACGCACCGGGCAGGACAGCGGCTTCGGCACCGGCCGCGAACTGTTCGGCTTCATGCGCAGCGCAGTGAACGAGGCCGAGGCGGGCGGTACCGTGTTTCAGGGCTAATGCTCGATTGGCACTTATCTTGTTGGCCCACCCGGTGTCAGGTCGGCGTCCTGGAAGGGTGCCGACCGGGCTACGAAGTCCCCCAAAAATCCTAAAGTAAATGCCATTTTCGGCCAGTACCCCGTCGGCGGATCGCAGCCGGAGCGGTCAGCGCAGCAGTTCTTCGCGCAGCGTTTGGGCCTGCTGCTTGATCAGCCGAAGATTCTCAGGGCCCATGCGCAGCAGTTGCTTCTGCAGCGACGGCAAGGATTCCAGCTCGGGATCGGCATAGGTGTACATGACCGAGTCCTGCTCCAGGGGTATCGGGCCCTCCAGTTCCGGCGTGGCGAGAATCCGGTCCAGGGTACGGATCACCGCATTGTCGAAATCCTCTGGGTCCAGGCCGAGTTGGGCATAGGCTTGCTCATACAATGGCCGCAGTCGATGAAAACTCTCCGCCATGGCCTCGACATCCAGCTTGGCTATGGCCTGGGCATAGCCATCGTAGCGCTCATAGCCCTCGGGATCGAGATAGATCTGGCCCTCCCGCACATCTACTGCAAAGGGCTCCTCCGGTGCGGAAAGTGGCAGATTCTTGCGCAGGACCGTGCCCCGGCTGGTACCATCCACCAGCGCTGAAACCCGGGCTATGAGATTGTCCTCCTCCACCAGCGGTGAAAACTCGTCGCTGTCGCCACCGACAGAGCTGATCTCTTCACGCAGTAGCTTGTCGCTGTCCTCCAGCGCCGGCAGGGCGGGGGCGGGTTCCTCAGCCGGCTCGGCCGGCTCGGCTGGCTCCTGAGCCACCGGCTCGGGCCGGGGTGGAATATCCGGCGCCGGCGGTAACGGCTCGGGCAACGCAGCCGGAGCAGGATCAGGTGGCGCCTCATCCACCGGCGCATCACCGCGCGGATACAGCAGCAGGAACAGCGCAACCACCACCGCAACCGCCAACACTATCAATTTGACAGGCGCACCACCGCGCTTGGGTGGATCCTGCAACTTGTCATCCGGAGTGGCTTGCATATCGCCTCCTTGGCCAGGGGTACTGTGGTATCGGACCGCAACGGGGGGCCAGGGTTCTATAATTACGCTGCTAACAGAGCAGCGTCAACCGCCAATCCGTCCGGCAGTCACGGACACCGTCGCAGCTGCCACTGGTCATGCCGGTATTTTCTGGTAAGCTGATAAAAAGCATCAACGCAAGGATGGCTGCATGCTGCTCCCGATACTCTCCCGCGCTGGCACGCTGCTTTTGTTGTGCCTGGTCCTCACAGGATGTGGCGGCGGTGGGGGTGGCGGCAGCAACCCCGCGACACCGGCGGTCAATCAACTGCCGATTGCCTCAATCAGTGCACCCGCCAGCGTCGCCGCCGGTGAGCAAGTGCTGCTGGACGGCAGTGCGAGCAGCGACGGCGATGGCCGCATCACCAGCTACCGTTGGCAGCAGGTCGATGGCCCCGCGGTAGAGCTGGACAGCGACAGCAATGCCCAGGCCAGCTTTACTGCACCACAGGTCAACAGCGATACCAACCTGACTTTCTCTCTGACCGTGACCGACGACGACAACGCCGAGAGCAGCAGCTCAATCACGGTGACCATAACGAGCGACCCCAGCGGGGCCCGCTTTGCGCTGAGCGGCTCGGTGTTGGCCTCCGGCAATCAGGTGGTCGACGGCGATACCAACGATCCAAATACGACCTACAACCCCAACGACACCCCCGGCAGCGCGCAGGCCCTGGTTAACCCGGTGACCGTGGGAGGTTATGTCAACCTGCCCGGTAGCGGGGCCGGGGGCCGCTCCCAAGTGAGCGGGGATATCGACGATTACTACCGTGTCGAACTGCTCCAGGGTCAGTCCGTCACCCTGCTGGTAGCAGATTTCGAAAGCGCCGATGCGGACCTCTACCTGTACTCCGAACAGGGCGAGATCATCGACTTCTCCATCGCCACGGGTGAGCTTGAAACAGTGACGGCGCCCGCGACGGCCACCTATGTGGTCAATGTCACCGCCTTCTCGGGCGCCACCAATTACATCATGGCAGTGGGGAGCCGGGCACTCTCGGTACCGAACGCGAGCGCCGAGATCGTCCCCGGAGAAGTGATCGTGGAATACGAAGGGGACGACGGTCAGCAACTGGTCCCCGCCGCTGCCGAGGCACTCACTCGCAGCATGGGACTGCGGCAACAAGCCGGCGGGCCGGGCAGGGCCCGCTTGCTGGCCCTGCGCGCAGACCTGGCGACACACCGGCGCCTGGGCAAGGCGATAGCGCGGCGAGCGCAGTTCGCGGATGTGCAACAACAATCGCGCTGGGAAACCCTGCTGAGCATCAAGACCCTGCGCAACAGCCCCGGGGTGCGCCGAGCCGAACCCAACTTCCGTGTCCGCCCCTCGCTGCAACCCAATGACAGCGCCTTCGGCCTCCAGTGGCACTACCCGCTCATTGCGTTGCCCGCCGCATGGGACAGCAGCACCGGGGATCCCTCGGTCATTGTCGCGGTGGTGGACACCGGCATTCTGGCGGGGCATCCCGATCTCGCGGGCCAGCTCGTCCCGGGCTATGATTTTGTCAGTGATCCACAGCGAGCGGGGGATGGGGACGGCATTGACCCGGATCCCGAGGATCGGGGCGATCCAGAGAATCCGGCTGCCAGCAGTTTTCACGGCACTCATGTGGCCGGCACGATTGCCGCCCGCGGCAACAACAGTATCGGCGTCGCCGGCGTGGCCTGGAACAGCCGCATCATGCCGGTGCGGGCACTGGCGGAAGAGGGTGGAACCTCCTACGATGTGGCCCAGGCTGTGCGATTTGCCGCCGGCCTGAACAATGATTCGGGCACTGTTCCGGCGCAGCCGGCCTCCATCATCAACCTTAGCCTGGGCGGTGAGGGTTTCAGCCAGATCAACCAGCAATTGTACCGCGACCTGCGCGAACAGGGCATCATCGTGGTCGCGGCTGCGGGCAATGAGGGCAGCAGCAGCCCGGGCTATCCTGCCTCGTACGAAACCGTGTTCGCCGTGTCCGCCGTGGATGGCCAGCGCCGCCTCACCGGCTACAGCAACCGGGGCATCCACATAGATCTGGCCGCCCCCGGGGGCGACAGCAGCACAGACTTCAACGGCGATGGCTATCCCGATGGGGTACTCAGTACCGGGGGCAGCGTCGGCGCCAATGGCATCGAGCCTTCCTATGTGTTCCTGAGTGGCACTTCCATGGCCGCGCCGCACGTTGCCGGTGTGTTCGCGCTGATGCTGGCGATAAATCCGGACCTGGACGCCGCAGCTGTGGAGTCACTGTTGCGCAACGGTGATCTGACGGTTGACCTGGGGGAGCCCGGACGTGACGATCTCTACGGCCACGGCCTGGTGGACGCTCGGCGCGCGGTCAATGCGGCGCTGGAAAGCATGGGCAGTACGGTACGGCCGGCCGCTTCATTGATCGCTTCATCTACCACGCTGAATTTCAGTTCCTCAACCGACTCCCTGGATCTGGTATTGAGCAATGGCGGCAGCGGTGATCTGCAGGTACTGGACCTGAGCAGCGACGAAGCCTGGCTCCTGGTCTCGGCAACCGATACCGACACCGCCGGCCTGGGACGCTACACATTACAGGTCCAGCGGCAGGCGTTGGCAGACGGCCTGTACAGCGCGACCCTCACTGTTCGTTCCAGCGCCAACAGTCTGCAAATCCGGGTGTTGGTCTCGGTCGGGGGTGGCTCCAGTGCCGATGTCGGTGTGGTCTACATTCTGGTCTACGAGCCGGCCACGGACGAAGTCGTGGACCAGGCCGTGGCCAGGGCCGAAAACGGCCGTTACCGCTATGCCTTCCCGGAACTACCGGCAGGCGAGTACCAGCTGATCGCGGGGTCCGATGCCGACAATGACCTGACCATATGTGACGCGGGCGAAGCCTGCGGCGCCTGGCTGAGCACCGACCGGCCCGCCCTGATCCAACTGGACCGCGACCTGGAGAATATCGATTTTCCCATCGACTTCCTGGTGACGCTGCCCGCCCAGGCTAATGCGCCGACGGCACCGGGTACGCAGCTCCCGCCAGCGACATTGCAGAGACAACCTTGAGCGGGGTTGGGTAAACAGCCCTCAGGGTGCCAAATAGATCCGCATCACGGTTCACTGCCGCCGTCGCCGGCGGCAGTTCGGGATCAGCCGCCGAACTTCAGGAAGAAGTGGCGCTCGTAGCCTTCTTCTTTGGAGTGGCTTTGCGCGATGCAGCGGCCTTTTTCTTCGGCATCGCCTTTTTCTTGGGAGCCACAGCCTTCTTCTTCGGAGCGGCGGCTTTTTTCTTGGGAGCCGCCTTCTTTGCCGTCGCAGCCTTGCCGGTTACTGCTTTTTTCCGCGGTGCGGCTGCCTTCCTGCTGCCGGCCGCCGATTTTTTCTTTGCCGCTGTCTTGCGGCCAGCCTTGCCCTGGACTTGCTGGCGACGCGCAGCAGCTTTCTCTACCACCGATGCGGCCCGGTCAGCAGCCTGTGCGCGCCGCGATTCCAGTGCGAGATCAGCTTGTATCGGCACCAGCCTCTCAGCCGAGGTATAGGCAGCGCGAGCTATCTTCCCCACCGATTCCGCCAGTTCCTGCACCTGACCGACCAAACCTTCCACACGCTTTTGGTTGGCAGTGCCGGGTTTGCCTTGCAGCGCGCCGCGTGCCTTTTTCAGGCGGGCATTGGCGCTGCTGTGCTTCTTGCGAGCCTCGGCCAGGTCGGTCGTAACGCGCGCATAGGCTTTCTCTGTCTCCGAGAGCAGCTTCTTCTGCAGCTGCTCTACCTTCCTGTTGGCCTGCTCGGCCATTTTCAGGGCCTGGGCCAGTTCTTTTTCCAACATGAGCGTTCCACTCTCTCTGCCAATGGGATACCGCATTGTTAGTGTAGGCCGAATCCCGTGGCACGCAATGCTTAATCGACCGTGTTTGTCGGTAAATTACCGCTTCTTCGGCGCGTCCACCACGCCTGCCCGGGCAGAATATCCTCCGCTCAGCGAAAACCGTGTGGACAGGTCCGCTCCCGGGGACGACAAACACCGGCACCTGCGTTAGACTCGCCATGTCTCGCGCTCTTGCGCGCACCAGCGTCCATAGCGAATACACCTGTTGGGGAAACCAGATGGAATACAACCCGGAACTACACAGTATCAAGTGTCCCAAGTGCGGCCATGGCATGGCAGAAATCCGATACGGCGATGTCGCCATCGACCGCTGCAGCAACTGTCATGGACTGTGGTTTGATACCGGCGAAGCCGAACTACTGAAAACCAAGTGGATGGGCGACGCGCTGGATATCGGTGATCCCTCCCTGGGCAAGCGCTGGGACAAGGTGGAGGATATCGCCTGTCCGCGCTGCGGCAAGGATATGGAGAAGTTGTCCGATCCAAAACAGAAGCATATCTGGTATGAAATGTGTCCGGAGCACGGCATGTTCATGGATGCCGGGGAGTTTAGCGACTACAAACACGAGACTCTCGCAGACCGGTTCCGCAGCCTGATAAAGGGTGCACGCCGATAGGGCGGGGCCCTGGGCCACAATGCGGCAGCCGCAGCCTCGACCGAGACAGCCATGACCCAGCAAGATCCTATCCACCGTCTTCCGGCTGAGCCCGGCTCCGCCGCGTTCGCAATTGAATCCGCGACCGATGATATCCGCATCCATCGGGCCCAGCCGCTGATAACGCCCTGGGTGCTCGCGGAAGAGCTGCCATTGACACGGGCCCAGGCAGGAACGATCGCAACCGCGAGACGCAGTATCGAAGCCATACTCAGCGGGACGGATCCCCGCCTGCTGGCGATTGTCGGGCCCTGTTCCGTGCACGACCCGGTCGCCCTGCTGGATTTTGCGGCGCAACTGCAGGCCGCCTGCGAGCCTTTGTCTGATTCGATCCTGCCGGTACTGCGGGTCTATTTCGAGAAGCCGCGCACCGTGATGGGCTGGAAGGGACTGATCAATGATCCGGACCTGGACGGGAGCTTTCGCATCAACAGGGGTCTGCACCAGGCGCGCAAGGTACTGCTGGATGTGGCCACGCTGGGCCTGCCCGCGGCGAGTGAGTTCCTGGATACCACCTTTGGTCAGTATTATGCTGAGCTGGTGAGCTTTGGCGCCATCGGCGCCCGTACCGTGGAGAGTCAGATTCACCGCGAACTGGCCTCGGGCCTGTCGATGCCGGTGGGATTCAAGAACGGTACCAACGGCAATGTCGATGTGGCGATAGACGCCATTCGCTCAGCGAGCCACAGCCACTGGTTCCCGTCCCTGACCAAGGAGGGGACACCGGCCATTCTGCACTCCACTGGCAATCCCCACTGTTATCTGATCCTGCGGGGCGGCAGCGACAGCGGCCCCAATTACCAGCCTGCCGCGGTGCAGGCTGCCGCCATCGCACTGCGTAAACAAGCGCTGCCCGCCTCGCTGATTGTCGACTGCAGTCATGGCAACAGCGACAAGGATCCCCAGCGGCAGGCGCTGGTGCTGTCTTCGCTGTGCGAGCAACTGGAACAGGGCCAGCGCGCCATTCGCGGCGTGATGCTGGAAAGCCATCTGGTCGGCGGCCGGCAGGCGCTGGCACCACCGCAGGAGCTGGTCTACGGCCAGAGCGTCACCGACGCCTGCCTGTCGCTGGAAGAGACAATACCGCTACTGCAGCAACTGGCAGTGGCAGTGCGCAGAAGCAGTCCGCCAGGCTGATCGAGCGGATCGCTGCTGGCGGGGCGCACCGCCGTTACCAGCTGTAGCCGAGGCGGAAGCGATAGGTCTGATCCAGCTCTTCAACGTCCGGTGGCCGCCCGCTGTCATGTTCCAGCACCACTTCGGCCGCAGCCTCGACATTGAACAACAGCGGAAAAGCCAGCCCCATGGTGAGATTGAGCAGCATATCCTCGGTCTGGTCAAGGTTCCAGATGCCGGTATGCTCCAGATACAAGCGCGAATTGCCGCCCAGGTAGTTGCTGGTGGCGTCCACTGTCCAGTTCATGCCGCGATAGTTGCCGTCCTCACCGAGGATGAATTGTTCGTCCACATACACCAGACCGATTTCACCGGACAGCGTCAGGGCGGGTGCTTCGTAGAATTGACGGCCCAGATAGGGACCCAGGTAATACCGCCGGTCGAGGTCCGCGAACTTGTCCTGCTCGACCGAGGCGTTCAGGCCCCAATACAGGGGGCCTTCAAGAAAGTGATCGTACTTGCCCAGTACGGCCCAGTTTTCCGCGATCTTCTGGTCGTTGGCCTCGTCTATCTCACCGTTGAGCCGGACAGTATAGCGGTCGCGCAAGCTGCGCCAGACGCTCTCCAGCCGATAGTCGAACTCATCGGAATCGGTGTTGCCCCGCTCCAGGGTCAGGGCGGTGCTGACCAGGCCGCTCCATAAATAGCCGTGACCCAACTCCCAAGGTTTGGGGTTGCCGAGCACCACGTCGCGCACGGTATAGCTGTCCATCGGCGCTTCCGGGCCCGACAACAGCAGCTGTTCCTGTTGCACGACAATAGCCTGGTCTTCCAGCAATGTCCCATCAGCCAGCTTGATCACGGTCGGCGTCCGGGTCTGCATATCCTGGATCTGGTCCTGATGGATTTTGACAACACCGGCAAAGTCAGTCTTTATCTTCACTATGCCATCGCGCAGCTCTATCACCGTGCCCAGGATTCGCGAGCCGTTCTTCAGCACGATCTCGTCCAGATTCTGGTCCGCCTCTGCGCTGTGCCCCGCCGCCGGCAGCAGCAAGGCGCAGGCCACCAGTGCGCGTACCAGCTCAGTCTTTCCCGTCATTCCCACTTCCTTCTGCTTCCAAAAAACTGCATATGATAGCCCAATTGTTGGAGTTCTGTGCCAGTGGCAACACTGCTAGACTGTCTTGCTATTACTCAGGGAGTCATATGGTGAGCACGAAAGATTACGATTTGTTTGTTATTGGCGCCGGTTCTGGCGGGGTCCGGGCGGCCCGCATGGCGGCCGGCTTGGGGGCTCGCGTCGCGATAGCCGAGGACCGCTATATGGGCGGAACCTGTGTCAACGTCGGCTGTGTGCCCAAAAAACTCTATGTCTACGCCTCCGAGTTCGGCAAGGCCTTTGAGGATGCCCGCGGTTTCGGCTGGGACAGCGCCAAGCCGGCCTTTGACTGGGCCACACTGCGCGACAACAAGAAGGCGGAAATTGCCCGCCTCAATGGCATTTACCGGAGGCTGCTGGACGGCGCCGAAGCGGACATTATCGACGGCCGGGCGCGCCTGGTGGACGCCCATACCGTGGCGGTGGGAAAGCAGCAGTACAGTGCTGGCAAGATCCTGATCGCCACTGGCGGCTGGCCGCACATTCCCGAGTTCCCGGGCAGCGACCTGGCCACCAGCTCAAATGAAGTGTTTGATCTGAAACAGTTTCCGCAGCGCCTGGTGATCGTCGGCGGCGGCTATATTGCCGTAGAGTTCGCCGGAATATTCAACGGGCTGGGCGCGCAGGTCACCCAGCTCTATCGGGGCCCTCTGTTCCTGCGTGGCTTCGATGCCGACATCCGCGCCCACGCTGCCCGCGAAATCGCCAAGACCGGCGTGGACCTGCGCTTCGAGGTCAATGTCGAATCCATCAGCCGCGGTGCAGACGGCCTGGAACTGCAGCTGACCGACGGGTCCACGCTGACCGCTGACACGGTGCTGTATGCCACCGGCCGCAACCCTCACCTGGAAGGGCTGGGCCTGGACAATGTAAACGTCGAACTCACCGAATCAGGCACCATTGCCGTGGACGAGCACTACTGCAGCAGCGAACCCAGTATTTTTGCGTTGGGCGACGTCACCGGCGGCATGGAACTGACCCCGGTTGCGCTGGCCGAAGGCATGGCCTTTGCACACCGTCAGTTCGGCGATCAGTCCCGGCAGGTGGATTACGATTTTATTCCCACCGCGGTATTCTGCCAGCCCAATATCGGCACTGTCGGCTTCACCGAGGAGGCGGCCAGGGCCCGTTTCGGCGATATCCGGCTGTTCAAGTCAAGCTTCCGGCCGATGAAACATACCCTCAGTGGTCGCGACGAGCAGAGTTTCATGAAGCTGATCGTGGACAAGGCCAGCGACCGGGTGGTGGGGGTGCACATGGTTGGACCCGATGCCGGCGAAATCATGCAGGGCATCGCCATTGCACTGCGCGCCGGCGCCACCAAGGCAATGTTCGACAGCACCATCGGCATCCATCCCACCGCCGCCGAGGAGCTGGTCACCATGCGCGAGGCCTGGACCGAAGACTGAGCAGGCCCGCCCGGTCCGCCCGTACTTTCCGGGCGCTGGCACCCCCTCCCGCTACCGCAAATCACCGCCGGTCTGCCCGCTCTCCCGGGCGGACCGCCTGAGTAGTTTTCGCTATCCAGTTTTTTCCCGGACTACCTACACTGTGCAATCAAGGTTGAAGTCACCGGCCTCGGCAGTCGCCCGGGGGCCGGCAGATACTGCAGCTATTCTGCAACGATAAAAATGACCCGGAGATCACTTATGAGAACCCGAACCTGTGTATTATGCGCCGCCGTTGCCGCCACGCTGAGCGCGGACCTCATGGCCAGCGCACTTGAAGAAGTGGTTGTTACCGCCACCCGCCGGGAGGTCAATCTCCAGGATACCGGGATTTCGGTCACCGCCATTTCCGGAGCGGCGCTGGAACAGTTCAACATAACTGATTCCGACCTGCTGACCCTGATCACTCCCGGACTGATGTTGCAAAATGGCGGCGGCTCGCCCCTGGTTGGCCTGGTGTCAATACGCGGGGTGTCACAGAACGATTTCGCCGGTCACATTGAGTCCCCCAACGCCCTGTATCTGGACGAAGTCTACCAGTCCTCGATTTCCACCAATTCCATCAAGATGTTTGACATCAGCCGGGTAGAAGTACTGCGCGGCCCTCAGGGAACCCTGTTCGGGCGCAATGCCACCGGCGGCCTGGTGCACCTGATCACCAACAAGCCTACCGAGGAGATGGAGGGCTATGTCAAGCTGACCGCCGGAAGTTACGACTCCTGGGGCATCCAGGGCGCCCTGAGCGGCCCGCTCTCTGATGCAGTCGGCGGCCGGGTCGCGCTGTACCACAGCAAGGCTGACGGTTTCATCGAGAACGATATTGGCCCCGACCAGATCGAGGACGATACCCTTGCCGGCCGTGCGCACCTGAACTTCAGACCTTCCGAACGGCTGGACATCCTGTTGACTGGCGACTATTACAAGACGGATATCGACAATGTGGGCGGCGCCCACAGCCAGGGCGCGGCCGTGGACCCGGTGACCGGGCTAGGCTTCAATGTCCCCGGTGTCGCCAACACAGTGACTGGCTACGTGGATGCCGACGGCGACATCTACACCGGCGCCTACGATCAGCCCGGTTTTCTCGAACGCGAATCCAGCAATATCATCCTCAACATCAGCTATGAGCTCGACCGCCTGCGGCTGGTATCGCTGAGCAATTTCAACAGTGTCGAAGTCGATTACCTGGAAGACAACGATCTCAGCCCTGTGCCCTTCATCGAATTCGGCCAGACCGGCGACAGTGACACCTTCAGCCAGGAGTTGCGACTGGAGCAGGGCGAGGGCAGCACGCGTTGGAGCACGGGTCTTTACTACCTGAACATCGATGGCGACTACAGCCAGGCGCTGTCAGTCAATCCGCCCCCCAATTATGACCCCGCCGAGCTGAGCCTCGGGCAAGTCGCCCAGTGGAGCGTAGAAACCACCTCCTATTCTGTGTTTGGCCAGATCGAACAGGATCTCGGCGCGGACCTGATGCTCACTGCCGGCCTGCGCTGGACCTATGACGAAAAGGACTATGATTACAATGCCATTCCCAGGTTGGAGGTGATGGGCACGCCGATCCCGGGTCAGGCGCCGCTGGGAGTACCACCCGGCAGCCTGATAGAGGAGGTGCTGAGCAACGGCCCAATTGCCGACAGTCACGATGAAAATGGCGTTTCCGCGCGCCTGCAGCTGGACTATGCGGTCAGCGGCGACTGGCTGCTCTACGCCAGTTTCAACAAGGGTTACAAGGCCTTCAACTACAACGCCGGATTCGCGGGCCACGCCCCCTTCGACGGCGTACGCTTCGATGGCGAGGATATCTATGCCTACGAAATCGGCAGCAAACTCGACTTGTGGGGCGGCAGGGCACGCTGGAACATCAGTGGCTACTACTACGATTACAAGGATTACCAGGCCTTCGACCAGCGCGGCATCAATTTCACACTGTACAACACCGATGCCACCATCAAGGGGCTGGATACCGAGCTGACCCTGTCACCCACCAGCACCACGATGCTGATGGTCAGCGCCGCCTATCTGGATACCGAAGTGGACAACGTAGTGATAGGTACCGATCCGCTGAACCCTATCCTGGTCTCCAGGGAGGCTCCCCAGTCGCCGGAATTCACCTTCAGCGCCGGCGTGGTGCAGGACTTCCCCATCAGTGCCGGGGTGATTTCGCTGCAGTTCAGCGGCTACTACAACAGCGGCTACTTCTCCCAGCTGACCAATGCCCCCAACACCGACATCCCCAGCTACACGGTGTACAACGGCCGCCTGAGTTTCGCCGACAGCAGTGAAAAGTACGAACTGGCGCTGTTCGCCAAGAACCTGTTCGACAAGGAATACTACACCTACGCCTTCGATATCTCTGCCAACGGCTTTACCGAGCAATCCCTGGGTGTGCCGCGCTGGGTGGGTATCGAAGGCCGCTACAACTTCTGATCCCGCCGTTGCCACACCGGCAAATGACGCCGCCATGATTACCGGCACCGCTTTTCTGGTCGATGGCGGCACCACCGCGGGCATGCCCGCGCGCCATTCGCAACCCTGACCGCAATTCACCTCAGCCCCACAGGAATCCAACATGGAATGCACTGTCAGCGAGATGTTACTCGCCATACTGAAGAAGCACGGCGTGAAGTATATCTGCGGCCTGCCCGCGGCCCAGATCGGCCTGATCATGGACAGCGCCTCGCGCGATCCCGACCTCGTCTATATCACCACCCGCCACGAGGAAGCGGCCGGCCACATGGCGGCCTCAATCTCCAGGGTCACTGATACTGTCGGAGTCTGCTTTGCCACAGTCGGGCCGGGAGCGACCAACCTGGTGCCCGGGGTGGCGGCGGCCTTTGCCGACAATATTCCGATTATCGTGATTACTGGCCAGAACCAGGCCCGCGCGATAGATCCCGGTATCGACCAGTTGCAATCGGCTGACCAGCAGGCGCTGTTTCGTCCCATCACCAAGTGGAATGCGATCGTGCACCACCCCGAGCGGGCCCCGGAACTGTTCGAGCGCGCCATCCATATCGCCCGCTCCGGCCGGCCCGGGCCAGTGCAGCTGGACATTCCCTGCGATGTCGGCACCCAGCTGTGCCGCTACAATCTCACGCAGACTCCGCCCTACCGCCTGCAGCGGCCGACCCCTGCCGCACTGAGTTGCAGGAGGTCGTCGCTGCCCTGCGTCAGGCCCGCAGGCCGCTGTTGATTGCCGGCGGTGGCGTGGCCCGCTCCGGCGCAGTGGCCGAGTTCCGCGCGCTGGTAGATCACTGCGACATGCTGGCCATGGCCACCGCCAACGGCCGCGGCGTATTGCATCCGGACTGCCCCAACAACCTCGGCTCCGCCGGCCTGGTCTCCGGTCAGGCGGCAATAGATGTCGGCCAACAGGCTGACCTGGTACTGGCCGTGGGCTGCAAGTTCTCGACCTTCACCCCGATCCACAAGCCGCCCCACTACCCCAAACCCGACACCCAGAAAATCATCCAGATCGATATCGACGCCGCTTCCATAGGCCGCGCTGCACCGGTGGAGACAGGCCTGGTCGGGGACGCCAGGGCGACCCTGGCGGCACTGCTGGAGGAATTGGGATCAGAACCACTCGATCAGCAGGATTCTGCCTGGAAACAGGCCATCCTGAAAACCCGGGACGAAAACCGGACGCTCTACCGCGAATCCGCCAAGTCCAGCAAGGTGGTGGGCGGCAGCGGCCTGCTGAATGAATCCGCCGTGGCCGCAACCATCGCCGATCTGCTGCCCGAGGATGCCATTGTCGTGCACGACGGCGGCCAGACCATGATGTGGACCATCTCTCACATCCAGGTCACCAGCCCCGAGAGCTCGCTGTTCGTTCCCGGCATGGGCCATCTCGGCTTCGGCCTTCCCTACGCCAATGCCGCCAAACTGGCGCACCCCGAGCGGCCGGTATTCTGCCTGACCGGTGACGGCGCCATGGGCATGACCATCCAGGAACTGGAGACCGCCAGCCGCTACGGCCTGAATGTGATCGTGGTGGTCTTCAACGACAGCTACTGGGGCATGTACAAGCCCTTTGGCGAGATCCTGGAAAATCCGGAGTTCGGTACCCGGCTGTCGACCGTGGATTTTGCCACCGTAGCCCGCGGCTTTGGCTGCTACGCCGAGGATGTGATGGATCTGGAAGGCATTGCTCCGGCGATCGAACGGGCGCTGGCCTGCGGCAGACCCGCGGTCCTGAACATCGGCGTCGACTTCACCCCGCACCCGATGGATTTTCTGTGGCCGAATATCATTCTGGACGGTTTTCAGTTCCCCGAACAACGCAAGGCGGGTCTGAAAGCGGTAGCCTGAAGGGAGCCGCCCACTGCGGGCGGCGGTAGCAGGGCCGGCGCAGGCGGGACAAAAGCGCCTAGCTAGTCAGCATCATGCCGCCGTCGACCAGGATGCGGTCGCCGGTGACATGCCTGCTCTCGTCGCTGGCGAGATAGACAGCGGCACTCGCGACATCCTCGACCTGGCCGAACTCTCCCATGGGAATCAGGCTGCGGAACTGGGCTTCGGCCTGCTCCGGCGTGACCCCGTGCTGCACTGCGGTGGCAGCCACCAACCGGTTGTGCATCGGCGTCTGGATCTGGCCCGGATGAATCGAGTTGCAGCGTATCCGGTAGCCCTGCTGGGCGCAGTACAACGCCACTGACTGGGTGAGGTGGCGCACCGCGGCCTTGGAGGCCCCGTACGCGGCGATAAAGGGTACCGGCACCAGGGCGCCGATGGAGGACATGTTGATGATCGCTCCACCACGGGATTTCATCTGCCGGATCGCGTGCTTGCAACCCAGCAGCGTGCCTTCGAAATTGACCGTGTAGATCCTGCGGACCTCGTCAATGTCAATATCCTCGAACAGCACCCCCAGCCCCGCGTCAGCAAAACCGGCGTTGTTGACCAGGATATCGGGGCTCAATCCCTGCGCCGCCAAATCCCGGAACAGCCCCTCCCACTGGCCTTCTTCAACCACATCCTGGACCATAAACTGGGCCCCCACCTCTGCTGCCGCCTCATTGCCCGCCGCGGCATTGATATCCGTGATCACTACCCGGGCCCCCTCTTCGACAAAGCGTGCGGCCATGGCCCGTCCCAGGCCCGAAGCCCCGCCGGTGACGATTGCGGTCCTGCCCGCCAGTCTGTTGCTAGTCATGCTGTACTGTCTCCTGTGTTGATGCCGGTGTGATTAGAGCCTGAACTGGACTGGCCGGCTGCTACCAGTGGGCGGGCCTGTCAATATGCCCAGCCGCCCCAGCGGCGACCGCCATCTCGAACATCGCCTTGGCATCCAGCACCATCGCGATACTGCCATCTTCGTTGTAGCCGGCCAGCGGACCGTGGACGATGGCGAACATCACCATGCCGTCCGGGCCAGTGACGGGCTTGTGGTTGACACCCGCCGGCTCTTGCACGTAGTAACCGGTATGACCCCAATCGTCCTCGTAGGCAAAGCTGCCCTCCAGGATCACCCCTTCCACCGCACCGATATGGCCGTGGATGGGCGCCACGTTGTTGGGGCCGACCTTGAGCATCATAGTGAAACCACCTGTGATCGAGTTGATACCCAACAGCTTGAACCAGGTGTCGGGCATCACCCAGGGCGCCCAGTCCAGGCTGCCGTGGTCAAAAAAAGCGCTTTTCAGTGTGTGGGTGACTTCGACGCCAGTAGTGGCGGCATTGCTGAGCTGCGGGGAGGGGGGAGTCTGTGTATTCATCACGTTATTCCATTCGGATCAGGGGAGAATTGGCCAGGCGCGGGTTGCGGCCCGCAACAGGGACCGGCGGCGCTGCCCATGCAGGCTAGCATGGGCAAGATCGGGGCCAACAGAGTGTAAATACTCAGGTAGCGGTGGTGGCCGGCGTCCACGGCCGGGAGCCAGAGGGCGCCTGAGTAGTTTTCGCTATTCAAGCGGGCAACGGGACCTGCCACGCTGCTCCCGGTTCCTCAGCGCGCCCGGCAGCCGCTGGCGCGACCAACCGCCCCGAACCAGGAATGCAGCGGAGACAGGCATGCCGGTATACAACTTTGGCCAACCCGACCGGGGCGTAATCCAGACCGCCTTCATCACCGATGACATCCAGCGCTCGATGGCGCAGATGTCAACGCTGCTGCAGATAGGCCCGTGGTTCCTGTTCGAGGATTTCCAACTGCTGGATTTGCACTACCGCGGCGAACCGGCGGATTTCCAGGTAAGCCTGGCGCTGGCCAACTCCGGACATATGCAGTTTGAACTGATCCAGCCACTGGACGACAAGCCCTCTCCCTATCGCGAACTGCAGACCCAGCGCGGCTGGGGGTTTCATCACTATGCAGTGGCGGCGGAAGATTTCGACGCTGCCAGCGCCGACTATGCGGCGCAGGGTCTGGAGCAGATCCTGTCCTGTTCTGTGGCTGTGGGCGGCCGGGCGGCCTATTTCGATAGCCGTGACCAAGTGGCGGGCATGATCGAACTGGTGGAAATGACCCCCCAGGTGGAACAGCTCTGGAGCATGATCCACCAGGCCTCAGTGGGCTGGGACGGCAGCGACCCGGTGCGAACCCCCGGCTGAGACAGGCCGCCGGCGTTACTTGAGATTTGTTTTCCTGTCACCTTCACGTATGCTGTCAGCGCAACTGCAAATAATTCCAGATAGTGCAGGTGCAGGAGGTAAGAGTCGTGACCCCGAAGAATGACCTCGGCACTTCGGCGACCATCAGTTCCATCATCAATTGCGACGGCCTGCCGGCCATGGCGGAAACCGTGTTACGCCCGGTGGCCAGGCTGCTGCAGGCCGACAGCGCCGTATACCTGCGCTTTCGCCACGATTCGCTGGGACAGCCGCAGATCTGCGAAAGCTCCTATGCCGGCCAGCGACCGGACAGTGTCGGCCAATACATGTCCGGTTACTTTGTGGAGGATCCCATCCTGCGGCCGGTCATCGAGCGGCCACAGGACTGGCGCCAGTTCAAGGGGCCGCTGAAATTTCACCTGCGCGCCCAGGTGCGGCAGAGCGAACTGCGCAGCTCCGATTACTATCGCAAGTTCCTGCAGCCCAATGACCTTGGCGATGTCATCGGACTGGTGTTTCCGGTGGACAACGGCGGTCCGCAGATGCTCTGCGTCGGCATCCACCGCAGCTCGCAGCAACCGCGTTTTACCGAACTGCAGGACCTGGCACTGGACGCCATTTCGGGATCGCTGCGGCTGGTACTGCAGAACCTGTGCCTGCGCACCTCGGTGGCAGAGCAGTCAGCGCTGATCAATGCCCTGGACGCGACCACCACCGGCGTGGAATTCGCCGTGTTCGACCGGCAGCTGCGCATGCTCAGGGCCAGCCGGCGGCTGCGCGCGCTGTTCCAGCAAACCGCCGCCGGAGCCGGCGGGCGATTGCGGAGCGTGGCCGCCGGCCTGCTGTCCCGCAGCGACGATGACCCTGTCACCCATGCCGCGATTGAACTGGATGATCGCTTCAGCGGTGAACTGCGCCTGGTCCGTGACGATGGCGAAGCCCATTTCGTACTGATCGTGCCCGAGGACAACCGGGCCGCGCCGGCACCCCCCACGCTGGGGGAAGTCCTGCGCGGCCGTCACGACCTTACGCCACGAGAGTGCGATGTAGTGGAGCAGGTGGCTAAAGGCTTCAGCAATGCCGGCACAGCCAGTGCGCTGGGGATCAGCATCCGCACCGTAGAGAATCATCTGCGGGCGGTTTACGACAAACTGGGCGTCAACAGCCGCACCCAGCTGATCAGCCGGATCTACGCCAACTGAACCGGCGGTTGGGGGGCACCTGGCCCCCTGCCATTCAATTTCACGAGCCACCCTTGTCCCGCCGGAGTTTGTTGATACAGTAGCGGCTTCGGTGCGAAGTTCCGTCTACAACACTCCTATGCCAGAAACAGACTTTATGATCGAAGTCGACACCCTGTCGCGGCGCTATGGCGAGCTGATGGCTGTCGACCAGGTCTCGTTCACCACAGGCCGCAATGAGGTGGTCGGCCTGTTGGGACACAACGGTGCCGGTAAAACCACGATCATGAAAATGCTGAGCGGCTATCTGGAGCCCTCGGCCGGTCGCATCACAGTGGACGGCACGGTGCTGGCCGACCATGCCCGCCAGCTGCAGCGGAAGCTGGGCTATCTACCGGAGAACCTGCCGGTGTACCCGGAAATGCTGGTAGCCGACTACCTGGAATATGCCGCCACGCTGAAAGGCATTCCCCGCGCCGAGCGCCACCTGGCCCTGCGCGAGGTGATTGCCGCCACCGGCCTTGGCGCTCGCGCGCTGGACCCGATTCAACAGCTGTCCCGTGGCCTCAAGCAGCGGGTCGGGGTGGCTCAGGCCATTCTCGGCCAACCGCGGTTGCTGATCCTGGACGAACCCACCAATGGCCTGGATCCGGAGCAGACCGGAGAGATGCGGCAACTGCTGCGGCGCCTGGCGCAGCGAGCGACCATTATCCTGTCGACCCACATCATGCAGGAGGTGGACGCTGTCTGCGACCGGGTGCTGGTGCTGGCGGGCGGCAGACTGGTGCTGGACGAACCACTGCAGAGCCTGCGCCAGAGCCGCAGCCTGTTGCTGCGTACCGGCCTTGAGGAACCGGAGCTGGCTACCTGGCTGCGGCGCCTGCCGCAGGTGGCAGCGGTCCATGAGGAATCGGCGAGCGCGAACTGCCGTAGCTGGACCCTGCAACTGCACCCGCGTTCCGACCTGGACACCGCGGCCAACAATATCGCCAGCTGTGTGACCGGCGCCGGCGCAGCCCTGTACCAGTTGCAACCGCTGGTACGGGATCTCGACAGTATCTTCCGCGAGGCGACGATGCAGCAGGGAGGCAGCGAGCTTGAGCACTGACAGCTGCAGCCGGCGGGTCGCCCAGAAGGAGCTGCGGCTGTTTTTCGGCTCGCCGGTCGCCTGGCTGTTTCTGGTGGTATTCGCGGCGGTCACCCTGTTTTTGTTTTTCTGGGTGGAGTCCTGGTTTGCCCGCAACATTGCCGATGTCCGGCCCCTGTTCGAGTGGATGCCGCTGTTGCTGATTCTCCTCAGCGCGGCCCTGACCATGCGCATGTGGAGCGAGGAGCGGCGCAGCGGTACGCTGGAGCATGTGTTGACCCAGCCGGTGGGCCTGTGGCGCTTCGTGCTGGGCAAGTTTCGCGCCTGCTTCACCCTGCTGCTGCTGGCCCTGGTCACTACCCTGCCGCTGCCGGTCACGGTGGCGCTGATGGCCGACCTGGACTGGGGTCCGGTGGCCGCGGGCTACCTGGCCACCGCTCTGTTGGGCGGCGCCTACCTTAGTATCGGCCTGTTCGTCTCCGCCCGCACCGACAACCCGATTGTCAGCCTGATAGGTACAGTCGCCCTTTGTGGGCTGCTGTATCTGCTGGGCAGCGGACTGCTGACGGATTTCTTCACCGACCGTGTGGCTGAGTTGCTGCGCCTGCTGGGCAGCGGCTCCCGCTTCCAGAGCATTACCCGCGGTGTGCTGGACCTGCGCGACCTGGTCTACTACCTGAGCCTGATCGGCGCGTTTCTGACGCTGAACGTCTACACCCTGGAGCGGGAGCGCTGGGCGCGAGAGGCCAGCACTCCCCGGCACCGCCGCTGGCGCCTGGGCGTGGGCCTGTTGCTGGCCAACCTCCTGCTGCTCAATGTCTGGCTACAGGCACTGCCGGGGCTGCGCCTGGATGTGACCGAGGGCCGCCTCTACTCCATTTCGCCACCGACGCGGGAGTTCCTGTCGCGACTGGAGGAGCCACTGTTGATCCGGGGCTATTTCAGTGCCAAGACGCATCCGTTGCTGGCACCGCTGGTGCCGCAACTGCGCGATCTGATCGAAGAGTACGCGGTCGCCGGGGGGCAGCGGGTGCGGGTGGAGTTTATTGACCCCGCCCGGCACCCTGCGCTGGAGCAGGAGGCGATCGAACGCTACAACATGAACACTACACCGCTGCAGGTAGCGGACCGCTATCAGTCATCGCTGGTCAATGCCTGGTTTCACGTGCTGGTGAGCTATGGCGACGAGTTTGTCACCCTGGGCTTCACCGACCTGATCGATGTGCGCAGCAACGGCCAACGCGAGGCGGAAGTCCGCCTGCGTAACCCCGAGTTCGACCTCACCCGGGCAATCCGCGACGTGCAGCAGAGCTACCGGCTGGGCGGCAACCTGTTCCAGGCGCTGGATGAGCCGGTCGAGCTGGTCGCCTACGTGTCGCAGGAGACGATGCTGCCGCAGCTGCTGCGGGACTACAAGCAGGCCATCACCGAACAGCTACAGGCGCGGGTGGCGCAGTCCGGGGGCAAGTTCAGCTTCCGCTTCCGCGACCCCGAGGCCGGTGACGGCGAACTCGCCCGCGAGCTGGAACAGGAGTGGGGCTTCCGGCCGATGATTGCAGCGCTGGGGGATGAGCGGCAGTTCTACTTCTACCTGACCCTGTCCGACCAACGCCAGGTCGTGCAGCTACCCACCGACAACTTTGATCCCGGGGACTTCGGCGCGATGCTGGATGCGGGCCTGAAGCGCTTTGCCCGGGGCCTGACCCGCACCGTGGCACTGGCCGCACCCCAGGTCAACGAGCAGATGGCACGCTTCCACATGGGCGCGCCGACCTTTGTCAACCTGGAGCAGGCCATCACCCGCGACTACAGCATCCGCATGGAGCAACTGGAAGATGGCCAGGTGGACCCCGACGCCGACATCCTGGTCGTGGCGGCGCCACAGGACCTGAACCAGGCCGCCCTGTTCGCGATCGACCAGTTCCTGATGCGCGGCGGCACCGTGGTGATCGCCTCCTCGCCCTACAGCGTGGAACTGTCCGGCGGCGAGATGCGCCTGCTGGACTACGACAGCGGCCTGGGTGACTGGCTGGCCTCCCACGGGCTCAGCATCGGCGCCAGCCTGGTACTGGACCCTCAGAGCGCCGCCTTTCCGGCGCCAGTGCGGCGCCAGGTCGGCGACTACGAGTTCCGGGATGTACAGATGATCGACTATCCCTACTTCATCGATCTGCGGGCGCCGGGTCTGAATCCGGACCATCCGGTCACCGCCAGCCTGCCGCAGTTGACCATGGGCTGGGCCTCGCCCATCGAAGTGGAGCCCAGCGATGGATTGCGGGCGGTCACCCTGCTGCGCAGTTCTGATCGGGCCTGGCTGTCTACGGGACGCGACATCATGCCGCAGGGGGACGGCGCCGGACGTACCACCTTCCTTCCCGAGGGAGACCAGGGCAGCCAGCGCCTCGGCGTGCTGCTGGAGGGCCGGTTTCGCTCCTGGTTCGCTGGTCGCAAGCCGCCAGATCAGGTGCAGGAAAACCGTCCTGGCCCGCGCGGCGTACTGGAGCATTCCCCCGGCTCGGCGCGATTGCTGTTGTTTGCGTCCAATGACTTCATGGATGACCAGATGCTCAACGCAATGGTTGCCGCCGCCGGCAGTCAGTACCTGGGACCACTGGAATTGCTGTCCAACACTCTGGAATGGGCCCTGCAGGACGAATCGCTGCTGCAGATCCGCTCGCGGGCGCACTTCAACCGCACCCTGCCGCCGATGGACCGGCCGGCACAACAGGCGATAGAAGCCATCAACTACGGCCTGGCAATCACCTGGCTGTTGCTGCTGGCATTGGGCTTCAGCCTGCGCAAACTGGCCCGCAAGCGCTACTACCGCAAGGCCCTGGCACTGTGAACCGGATTACCACGCCCCTGCTGCTGATGCTGCTGATTCAGGGCGTCATCACCGCTGCAGTCTATTGGCCGCGGCAGCCAACAGTACTGGCAGATGCGGTGGATGGCTCCTTGCTCAGCCTTGAACCTGCGGCCATTACCAGGATTCACATCGCCGACGACAGCGGCAGCGAGGCACTGCTGCAACGGGTCGATGACGGCTGGCGGCTGCCCGGCTTGATGAACCTGCCGGCCGACCCGGGTCAGGTGCAGCGGCTGCTGCAGGCATTGACACAGCAGCAGGCGGGTTTCCCGGTGGCGACCAGCGTGGCGGCCAGGCAGCGTTTCGAGGTCACCAGTTATCTGTTCCAGCGCCAGCTGACCCTGCTGCAGGACGACACCGCAGTGGCCACTGTCTACCTCGGCACCGCGCCGGGCTATCGCAAGGTTCACGCCCGCGAAGCGAGCGAGAATGCCATCTACCGCCTCGATTTCAACAACTTCGACGCACCCGCCGAGAGTAGTGGCTGGCTGGACCGGCGCCTGCTGCAGATACCCGCACCGCGGGCGATCACCGGCCCCGGGTTTTCGCTGCGGCGCAGCGGTGATGACAACTGGAAATCCGCGACCGGAGCCAGGCCCGAGGCACGTGAACTGGAAGCTTTGCTGGTTTCACTGCGCAACCTCCAGGTAGAGGGCCTTGCCGGAGAAGATGAGCAGCGCAGTCTCGCCGCCAGCGGCCCGGTATTCGAGCTGGATGTGGTGACCGACGAGGAGGAACTGAAGCTGGCGTTTTTCACGCTGGAACAGGACTACTACCTGCACGACAGCCGCCACGAGCTGTTCTTTGCGATCAGCGGCTACGATTTCGATCGTCTCAACAGCCTGGATGCCGCGCGCCTGCAGGGCGGCAGTGAAATGCAACCAGCCCCGGGACACAACGGAACAACCCCGGAGCAAGACGAAAAGCGCTGAGCCGCCACTGCCCGGCGACTACTCGCGATGATGATCCGTGCAGCGCGACCGGCCCGCAGGGCCTGGGCCGCTGTCAGTTCCGCAGCCGTTCCAGAATACTGGAAAAGTCACGCTCGCCGTTGCCGGCCTGCTGGTGGGCAGTGTAGAGTTCCCGCGCCAGCCGGCCCATCGCATTGTCCAGGTCACTGTCTTCCGCCACCGCCAGCGCCAGCCCCAGATCCTTGACCATCAGGTCCACCATGAAGCCGGGCTTGTAGTCATTGCTGGCCGGCGCGAACCAGATTGATGGCCATGGGCCCACCCATGTTGCCAAGCCCTACGAATCCTGTCTTTGCCACATTGATGCCCTTTGCCTGTTATAGATTGCGGTGAATTCTTGCTTTCCCATAGTTTGGCTACCAGGGTAGCGGCATCGGCCGGGGTGCGGTGTTCAAGACCGTATGCGACATGGATGTCGCATCCGAGCCCCCAGGGAGGGGTTTACGGCGTGTCTTGAACACCGCACCCCGGTCGATGCCTCGGAGGTCGAAGTGTCAACCTCCCTTTAGGTCCTGTAGCCCAATACTCTGCGACAGCAAGGACGACGAATTACAGATCCGCCAGCGGATTGCTGTCCCAGGGTGCGCTGAAAAAGCGGTCCAGCAGCGCCTGCAGAACATCCCGCGAGCGGCTGAATTCCCAGGCAGGCTGGCGATCCTTGTCGATCAACAGCGCGCGCCCTCGGCGAACTCCGGGTAGCGCACCACATTGGTGGCGAGCTGGATTTCCGCCTGGAACACCTCCCGCAGCGAAGCGTGGCGGGTTTCCCGCAGTTGCCGGTCGATCCACAGCGCTGCCAGCTTGGAGCCGTGGGCCAGGCTGTCGCGGGCCTTGGCCAGCCACGGATCATCGGTGTGCTGGGAAATGATATTGTCGATCACCTCGTGGATATCGTCGCCGTCACAGAGAGAGTTGATACGGGCCATATGCGGCTCCACCTGGCCACCCGGCAGCGAGCCCAGGCTCTGCTCGGCAAAACGCCGCAATGAATGGCGTACCAGGCCGTGGTTGGCAGCGTCGTCATCGGCCAGCCATTGTTGCTGTTGCAATTCGCGCAGCACCGCGTCCTTGTGTTCGCTGGCGATGAAACGGTCCGCAAGCCCGGTATACAGCGCATCCGCGGCGTTGATGGAGGCCCCGGTCAGGGCCAGAAACTGCCCCGCCTTGCCGGGCATGTGGTTCAGGAACCAGCTGCCGCCCACATCAGGGAACAGCGCGATGGTAATCTCGGGCATTGCGATCCGGGTGGTCTCGGTCACAACCCGGTGGCTGCAGGCCGCCAGGACTCCCAACCCGCCCCCATCACAATACCGTGGCCCCAGCAGACAATAGGCTTGGGAAAGGTGTGGAGGGCATGGTTCATCCGGTATTCCCGGGTGAAAAAGCTCTCCGCGTAGTCGCAGGGCCCACCCGGATTGGCGACGGCCGAGCGGTACAGCGCCTGCACATCACCACCGGCACAGAGCGCCCTGTCGCCCGCGCCCTCGATGAACACCATTGCCACGGAATCGTCCTGCTGCCACTGGCGCAGCCTTGCGTGAAGCTGGTCCACCATATCCAGGGTCAGGGAATTGAGCGTGCCGGGCACATTCAGTGTGACCCGGCCAATAGAGCCTGTCCTGGCGGGCAGTTCGGCAAATACAATCGCTTCGTTATCCGGCATCAGCTGCTCCTTAGCGGTTACGCCACTGCGCGATGATCACGCGCATTATTTCGTTGGTACCTTCCAGGATCTGGTGAACCCGGGTATCGCGTACATGACGCTCCATCGGGTACTCGCAGATGTAGCCATAACCTCCGAACAGCTGCAACGCATCGTTGCAGATCTGAAAGCCGGCATCGGTGGCGAAGCGCTTGGCCATCGCACAGTAAGTGGAGGCCTGAGAATCTCCGGCGTCGAGCTTCCAGGCCGCCAGCCGCACCATCTGCCGCGCCGCCACCAACTCTGTCAACATGTCCGCCAGCTTGAAGCGGGTAGCCTGGAAGTCGGCGATGGCGGCGTCAAACTGGCGCCGCTCCTGCACATAGTCGCCAGTTCCTCGACGATCAGGCTGGCATCCAGCCTGCTCATGCCCAGGCCGCCCGCGCGTTCGGGGGTATACATGCCCATGAATCCCAATTCGCCGGCTGCCGCCAGTACCTCTTTGGGAAAGATGGACTCTGCGTCCCAGCGCGCAGCGTGGGGCGCCAACTGGCCCTGCGCGAATGCGCGGGCGCTGTCGACAAAAGCCTTCTGGTCTTCGTTGCGTGAAAAGTCCAAGTCCTTGCCTCCCGGACGCAAAGCCGCGCCTGGCGCGGCTCAGTGGCGTTATTGTGAAGCGCTAGCCTCGTGGGTTGCAAAAGGAACTTCCGCCAGCAGTTGCTGGTTGGCGGGATTGGTGACCGGCAGCTTTTCACTGCTGGTGCTTTGCATGAATTCACCGTTGATGTACAACGGAACCTGACGTGCCATGACGATTACCTGCGGGTTTGATGGTTGTGCTTATAAACATAGCACTGCCAACCGCTATTGCACATTGTCGAAATTGCGTATCATATGGACTATATTGTTGCATTAAATGCCCCAAAAGTGTCTGTTCTGGAATATTAGCGATGATCACCACGTCCCAATGGCCCCTCCCGGCCGAGGGTATACGGTTTCTGACACCGGCTTTCATGCTGGAACAGCTGCACCGTCACCCACTCACCCGCGACTGTTACCCGACCGCGATGGGCTACTATCCCCATGCCCGTGGACACCGCATGCGCCGGCCGCGTCACGATGACAACCTGCTGCTGTACTGTGTCGACGGCCGTGGCCGATTACGGTTGGGAGAGCAGCGCCACGATATAGGCGGCGGCGACCTGATGCTGCTGCCCCAGGGTCTGGCTCACAGCTACGCCGCCAGCAGGGAACAACCATGGAGCCTGTACTGGGTGCATTTCCAGGGAGTGAGCAGCCGCATTTTCATGGAGTACCTGGGCTACCGTCCCGGCAAGGCCGTGGTTCACGCCGGTATTGCACCGCCGCTGATCGCCGGCTTTCACAGCCTGCTGGCGGTAACCAAGACCGGCTACAGCAGCAGCGCCTTCATCAATGCCGCCAACCAGTGCCGGCACCTGTTCACCCAGTTCGTGCTGGAGACCAACCGCCAGCGCGCGACCCACCCCGCGGGCATGGACCTCGAAGCCATTCAGAACACCATGCAGGAAAACATTCACCGCACACTGGAGCTGGAGGAACTGGCAGCCATCGCCCACCTGTCCAAATACCATTTCTCCAACCGCTACAAGGCCCTGACCGGTTACTCCCCGATCAAGCACTTCCTGCACATGAAGATCGAGTACGCCTGCCAGCTGCTGGACAGCTCTGAGCTGAGCGTGAAGGCCATCGCCGATGCAGTTGGCTATGACGACGCGCTGTACTTTTCCCGCCTGTTTCGCCAGACCATGGGGCTGTCGCCGCGGGCCTATCGCAGCTCGGTACGCAAGTAGCCGCCGGCTGGTATCAGTCGGGGCCGCGGCGGTAGACCTCCGGGTTGACGCAGTGGGGCATGGGCTCACCGCTCAGGGCCGCGATCGCGTTATCGGCGGCAATATCGGCCATGCGCGCACGGGTGCGGGCAGTGGCACTGCCGATATGTGGTGCAAGTACCACATTGGGCAGACCCAGCAGCGGGTGATCCTCGGGCACCGGCTCTTCCTCAAATACATCGATGCCAGCGGCGAACAGCGCGCCACTGGCCAGCGCTTCAGCCAGCGCCCGTTCGTCGACGATACCACCGCGCGCGGTGTTGACCAGCACCGCGCCGGGCTTCATCAGCGCAATACGGCGCGCATCCAGCAGGCCACAGGTCTCGGCCGTCAACGGCAGGTGGAGACTGACAAAATCGCTGCTTTGCAGCAGTGTATCCAGCTCTACCAGGCTGATACCCGGCAGTTGCCGGGGGCTGCGGTTCCAGGCCTGCACCTGCATGCCAAACGCCGCAGCGCGGCGGGCCACCGCCTGACCGATGGCTCCCAGGCCGACGATACCCAGGGTGGCACCCTCGACGTCCTTCCCAGTGAAAAAGTCCGGTGACCACCGGTTTTCACGGCGCCATTCCCCCTGACGCACAAACCGGTCCGCCTCCACGATCCGGCGCGCAGCCGCCAGCAGCAGCGCGAAAGTGGTGTCGGCGGTGGTTTCCACCAGCACGCCCGGCGTATGGCCCAGCGGAATACCGCGCTCGGTCAGCGCGGCGACATCCACATGGTCGACACCCACCGACATGCTGGATACGAACTTCAGCTGGGGCATGGCCTCAACCAACTCGCGGTCAATCCGGTCCGTCAGCAGACATAGCAGGCCCTGGCAGCCGGCCAACTCCTCCCGCAATGCCTCCGCGGCAAGCAGGCCCGGACCCAGCCAGACGTTCATATCGCAGTGCGCTGACAATGCGAGAATACGCTCGCCCGGCAGGGCGTGAGTCACGAATACTTTTTTATCCATGCAATGAGCATACCTCAATCTCGCCACCCCGCAACAGGCGACCGCCCGATTCCGCGGGCAGTCCGGAGGCCATCACTTGTACTGTAAGCTGTTCCAGTTATGATGGACTGATAATCCGGGGAACATCCCCAGCCGGCCACAGTCCAAGTCCGCCAACAGTACGCAGGCCCACCAGACCCAGCCGGCGACATCATTCAGAACAGGCCACAAGCATGAATCAATCCAGCGCTGCACTCAACGGCGACCTCAGCCAGCGCATCGTCGTCGACACGTCATCCATGGACTGGAGCCCCGGTCCCGTGGACCACGTCCTGCACAAATGGCTGCACCGCACAGGGCCGGACGAATCGGCGCAGCTCACTTCGCTGGTACGCTACGAGCCCGGTGCGCGACTTCCTGCCCATGACCACCCCAGGGAGAAGAGATCCTGGTGCTGGAGGGCACCTTCTCCGACGAACACGGTGACTGGCCAGCGGGCAGCTATCTGCTGAACCCGGAGGGATCCCACCATTCCCCATTTTCCGAACAGGGATGTCTGCTGTTCGTAAAGCAACGCCAGTATCCGGGTGCCAGTCGCGAACATGTGTCCGTGAAAACCCACGAGCGCTCGTGGCAGCCCTCAGTGCGCAAAAACACCAGCTGGAAGAAGCTCTATGCCCAGGAGCCCTATACCGATTTCATGCGACTGGAGAGCTGGGACACGCCGGCGGAAATCGGTCAGATCAACTTCCCCCACGGCGCCGAGATCCTGGTCCTGAAAGGCAGTTTTGCCGACCAGTACGACAGCTTCCCCACCTATTGCTGGCTACGCATCCCCACCGGTGGCGCAATCAACCCCACCAGCAATGACTATTGCGAGTTGTACATCAAGGAGGGGGCTTTAGCTATCTGCGCAGCGCGTAGTGCTTCAGGATTTGATAGCTTCATTGAGAAACTGTCGCAATACCCTGGCGCAGGCGGAAAGATCC
Organism: Kineobactrum salinum; assembly: GCF_010669285.1. Classification (GTDB taxonomy): domain Bacteria; phylum Pseudomonadota; class Gammaproteobacteria; order Pseudomonadales; family Halieaceae; genus Kineobactrum; species Kineobactrum salinum. The sequence goes on from NZ_CP048711.1 coordinate 1,990,565, forward strand.
ACACGATCTGGATCCACACTGTACTGGCCGATCAGTCCATCCAGGGTTGCCTGTATAACATCCGCTAAAGCGCTGGACTTCAACTTGAAGGAGCATCCCTCCTTCTTGCAGTCCTCGATCAGGCGTCGAAGAAACGCTCGTTGCGTCTGATTCGTGTCCGACATGTACTCCTTTTTCTCTTCGAGATTACCAAAGCTGCCGAGGACATCGATATAGAGCAAAAATGATTCATAGTTTTTCTGGACATAACTGGCAAATGCATTGGGAAGCTCCAGCAACTTGTCTCTGGCCGTACTTTTCTTCTCCAGTTGAGCGCTGAGAAAACTGCCATAAGTGTTCAGAATATCCTCGAGAACAGCCTTTCCCAATTCGGATTTGCTGCCATAGTGATAAAGAATGACCCCCTTGCTGATATCCGCGGCTTCAGCAATATCCGAAAGAGACGCCTGATTAAACCCCACACGTATAAAAAGGTCGCGAGCTATCTCTTGAATCTGCTTCTGGCGCGCCTCCTCAATAAACGTGGGTTTGCTGCGCTTGGCTCTAACCATAATGGATGTCTTCTTTCATAGTTCTCTGGAGAGTATCGAAACTAGTCATCGGCAGCACATGGATGCCTGAACCGCCCAACTACATACATCATCATATTAGAATGTTTTATCCAAGGCAAAAGGAACGTTTCATAACACTATCCACCGGACCAGACTTTGCGCCCACCCCCAAAACCACCTTAATTCCATCGGACATTTATTTGACTGACGTGCAGTTTTTGGTAGACTACTTGGCAGTGCATTTCACGCCATCATCCCAAGAATGGTCAGCCTCTCCTGGCATGGGAATGCCGGCCACGCAGCGTGAACGCCTGGCCGGCGCCTCCCATGACAGGGGCAAGGGGTAGCCGAAGCCACAACAGATCAGTACTCATTGAGGCCGGCATGTCGGAAAAAGAGGACACTCCCATAAAATACTGGCAGATCAGCGCCTATGCGGGACCGGCCATGATCACCAGCCTTGCATGGATGCCGCTGGGCTACGTCATCGTGAAATTCTATGCCAAGTACACCAGTCTGGACATAGCAACCATCGGAACTATTATCCTGTTCGCCCGACTATTCGATGCAGTCAGCGACCCGGCCATCGCCTGGCTTTCGGACAGCATGCCCACGAAATGGGGACGGAGGAAGCCGTGGATTGTTCTGAGCGCGCCCATTACCGCCACAGGGTTCGCGCTGATCTTCATGCCTCCTAGCGACATTCACTGGACCTATTTCCTGGCGGCGAACATAACCCTTTATGTTGGCTGGACATTCTTCGAGATAACCCACATAGCCTGGGGTCTGGAGGTCGTACACAGGCCGGAACAACGCGCCAGGCTCGGGGTCACCTTGAAGGTGTTTGCATACATCGGTTCGCTTCTCTTCTTTGCCTTTCCATTCATATTCAATCCCGACCCCCAATCATCCGAATTCACTCAGCCGGTCATGAAAGCGCTGGGGCTCACAATAGCAATTAGCTTTCCTTTGCTCGCGCTGTTTTCCGTAAACGTGGTACCACAAGAGGCCAGGGCCCACTCATCACCTTATTCCTTTATCGAGACAATAAGAGAAATAATCGGTAGCCGGACCTTTCGGTTCTATGCGGCAGCTTTCATATGTTGGGCCTGCGCCGATGCAATTATCGTTGCCCTTTTTCTCGTCTATGTGGATGTGTATCTGGATCTATCAATGTATGAAGGTGCGATATTGCTCGCTGCATACTGCAGCCGCCTGGTCGCTGCACCGTTTGCCTACCGCCTGCTGAAGAACTTTTCCCACAAGACACTATGGTGTTACGCGACCTGCGCAAATGCTCTTCTCATGCCCATGGTTGCCATTTTCCCCACGGGCCCAGGAGCAATGGGAATCATAATGACTTACGCTGCAATAATAGGCGTTGTCGACTGCCTGATCGGAATACTCGTAATTACCTTGCTAGGCCAAGTCATCGACGATGACAGCGCCAGAACCCATCACGACAAAGCGGCCAGTTACAAGGCGGCAACAAATCTTATCGAAAAAACCGGCCGCGCACTCGGCACCAGCAGCAGTCTGATCATTGTCGGGTCCTCCGGATTAACTGTAGGCGGTGAAAGCAGCGATCTCTCCATAGTAACTCTGATAGCAGTCCTGGCGGTAGTACCGCCTTTACTCAACCTGATGTCTTCGTTCCTTATGAGCAAATTCCCAACCCAAAGTGAACATGTCCGGGAAGCCTTTGCAATTGAGCTTTCCAAATGAACACACAATGCAAGATGCTTCACCACCTGTCCGCTCTTGAACTGGCTGAGCGCATAAGGGATAGACGCCTTAGCGCTGAAGAGGTCACGGCCTTCTTTCTGGATCGTATTTTTCAGTACGATGAAATAATAAACGCGTTTGTCTTTGTCGATACCGAGAACGCCCTGTCTGCGGCCAGGGAGGTGGACAGGAAAATCTCTACCGGCCATGCTGTGGGGCGCCTTGCTGGTGTTCCCTTTGGAGTAAAGGATTTCACGCACGTAAAATACATGCCAACAATGGAAGGCTCCCGCATACTCGGTGAAGCAGTACTCCAAGGCAAGGACGATCCTGTTATAGAGCGGCTCAGGAATGCCGGTGCAATACCTTTGGGTAAAACGAATGTTCCCGAGTTCGGCATGCACTCGGCGACCTACAATGAACGATTCGGCATTACCCGCAACCCATGGAATACTCAGCGTACACCTGGGGGCAGCAGCGGCGGCTCTTCCGCAGCTGTGGCCGCCGGCCTCGTGCCCTTTGCGACCGGCACGGATGGCGGCGGCTCAATAAGGACGCCTGCTGCATACTGTGGCTTACTGGGGCTCAAGACGACTCATGGGCTCATACCCAGCCGCGATGGAAGCTCACTGCTATCATGCCTGGGCTTTTTGACAACCACGGCGGCAGACACTGCCGTCCTCCTGGATTTGAGCTGCGGACCTCATTTGCTTGACAGAATGTCTCTTCCCAGACCAGCCGAAGCTTTCGAGCGCCTGATCAGCCGGGGAAGCCTCAAGGGGCTCAAGGCCGCGTGGTCACCTGACTTCGGATATGCACCAATGGAGCCGGAGGCCGTGGATATAGCGCGAAAGTGTTTCGAGACAGTAGTCCAGAATAGTGGCCTTGATCTTTCAAACTATTCGTACCGTCCACCCAACGTCTATCGGGCCTGGGTTATGGAATCCCTTAATTTCCTGAAAGATGCACTTGCAGCAGAAGGCCTTGATATTCGCCAACTCGATACTCGGACACAAGGTCTTCTGCAGACTTTTTCCAAGTCGAGTGCAGCAGAGCACATTAGAATGCAGAAGGAATTCCTTGAACTGGAAAATACTGTAGCAGACCTGTTTTCGCAGGTAGACCTCCTGTTCACCCCCGCCACTTCCTGCCCCGCATTCGGAGCCAGCGAAGAAATCCCTGCAAATATCGCTGGAAAGGATGCAACATGGACAGGCGCGGAACCTCTGTCAATGTTTGCCAATATTGCTGGAATTCCGGCCATCTCAATTCCCGCAGGTACGACCAGTGACGGCCTTCCAGTAGGCCTGCAGATCGCAGCCCGCCGGCATGAGGACAAGTTACTGTTGCGCCTGGCCCAACTAATGGAAACCGTACAGCCCTGGCCACGGACAGCGCCGGATTTCTGGTAGCCTGTGACTGGGTGTCGATAGAGCCCGGGGAAATGCTTTCACAGCAGGAGCCGGACTATTCCGGAGTCGGCCGAAAAACCTGCCTCTTCAGCGCAAGTTTATCTACCTTGCCATTGGGCAATAACGGAAACGCCTCCACCAACTGAAATGCCTTGGGAATTTTATAGTTTGCCAGACTACTACGGCAATGAGCCTTTAACCGTTCTTCTGATAACAGGCTGCTACTACCCAACACAAAGGCGTGACCGACTTCCGAATAAACCGGATCGTTGACACCGACCACAACTGCCATTTCGACGCCTTCACAACTTTCAATTACTTGTTCCACTTCAGAGGGATACACATTGTAGCCTCCCGACTTGTACATCTCCGACTTCCTGCCCGTAATGCAAAATGCGCCATCTTCCCTTTGGAATGCAAGATCACCGGTATGCAACCAGCCGTCACCATCCAGTGTACTTTCTGTTGCCGATGGATTGTTCCAGTACCCTTTCATCAGAAAGCCCCCTCTTACGCGGATTTCTCCAACTTCCCCGGGATACGTTGGCGCACCGTTGTCGGAAAACAGGGCGACCTCATATTCAGGAGGAGGCCACCCGGCTGTTTCGGCATAGGTTACATCACTACAGGAAGAATCTCTCACGTACAGAACGTTACCTGTAGTCTCCGTCAATCCGTACACACTGGCGAGATTGGGCGCGTATTGACGCAGACGCCGCACAAGATCAATGGAGGCCTTGTTTCCGCCCCATACTATGAATCTTAAGGATGACAGATCATACTTGTCCACGTCAGGCTGGGAAAAGATGGCCAGCAGCATAACTGGTATCTGGCCCAGGTGGGTGAGCTTTTCCGTCTCTATGGTCTTCAGGACGCCTTGCGGATCAAAAGACTCCATGAATACCAGCGTGGCCCCTGCAACCAGTGTTGTACAGCACACATCCCCAACACATGCGATGTGATTAATCGGAAAGTTACAAAGGATTCGCTGCCCCTGAAATCCCAGATTGTACTTAGTATCAACCAGCGAGCAGTATGTCAGCCCCCTGTGCGTTAGCACGGCCCCTTTTGGTTTTCCCGTTGTGCCGGACGTGTACACAATAAGACACGGACTGTCAGTGCTGACTTTTTCGCGCGCCTCCGATAGCCGTGAATCACTGACCTTTTCTCCCTGAAGTAAAAATGCATCCTTCGTCCACATGCCATCAGGCAGTGTAGCGTCGGCATCCACAACTATTGTCGTCGACTGTTTCGGTAGATTTTTGACTGCAAGAAGATCTTCTTTGTAACTTCTGTCTCCTATATCCCTTCTCGAAAAGATGATATCAGGCTGACAGTCTTCCAGAGGATGTAGCAGCTCCCGCCTCGTATACTTGGGGTTGAGACCAACCCAAATACCACCAATTGACACAGTTGCAAGAAATATCAAAAAGAACTCGGGACAAGGTGGCAGCAAGGTCGCGACCCGATCGCCCGGTTTCAGTCCATGTCCTATCAGGGCCCTGGCAATTTCGTCAACTCGATGGGCACAATCGCGGTAGGTCAGGCGATGGTCATCTGAAACAAGCATCTCCCTATCGGGAAATTTCCTTGAACCATGGAACAGATAGTCACTTACACGCTCCAGTTCCGGCGGCATTATACCGGGCGAGTTAGCGGGAAACACCATCAGCTATCTCCATAATGTCAGTGGGACCTGCGTACATAGTAACTTTCCTGTATTCGACAACGCTGTACTGAGATCCAGGATCCTGAACAGAATTGATTGGAAATGATGCCGGAGGAGGCTCTTCTAATGTGCGATTGACCCGGGGCCCGCTAGATTTCGGGAATTCCTCCGCTGCCGATCATGTTCCATATATACAGCTGCCACGAAAGTATACTGATGCCGAGAGCGCCAAATGTCGCTGAAAAAATGACCAGTGGATAGTTCGATCTGATTCTGGCATAGAAGAACAATGCGATCAGTATCGCAGTCAATATCGCTATCAGGAGTACAGGTAAATAGAAGAACATTCTTTGGGTAATTGACGCCCCATAAATGAGCTCCTGTGTGAGTACTTGCGGTAGCCCAAAAACGAAGGCAAACGCTACAATTGCCCCCAAGGGCACCAAATACATCAAAAGCCGTTCGGAAACGTAACCCTCATGCTTCGCTATTCCAGCACGAGTTCCTCCAAATGACTTTATCAGCCTGATAACTGGGTAGAACGAGCCGATAATCAGCAGGGAAAGCGCGCCCAGCAACAGCACAATGTGTAAAGTTAGTCCTTCCCTTGAAGGGGTTTCTTCGAAGTGAAATGTTGCCAACCGGGAAAAGTACAGATTGCGCCCACCCGATGCTGCATCCACTGTTACAATCAGGGCACCCAACTCCTCGTTTGCAGTGGAGCTCGCGTCATCCGGTACATATATTCCGTCCTGGTGGCGCCTGTATATATATTCTTCTCCCGCCACATCGACAGATATCCTTCGATCGTCGATGGAATCAATTGTAATTCCGGTCATCAGGGGCCAAACCAGCTTTTCAATAGTGGAATGATTTCTTCGCGTGGATACATATGACCCTTCGACCTCATCAGCGGGGTCATCAACCCGCTCCCCGGATTGAAGCCCCCAGCGCTCTCCGCTGCCGGGAAAGAATTCATCCATAAACCGTTGCATGAAAACCGCTTTCGCAGCGCCGGTAGAATCCGAGTTGAATGCTATGAAGACCGAAATATTCTTTGATGGGACCAGGTAGAGTTTGGACGAGAAATAGTCGATATCCCCACCGTGGCCAATAGTTCTATAGCCGCTGTACAGGCCTTCAATGAATCCAAGAGCCACTCCGGCCGTCTGGGGTATATTGCTGAATTGATGGCTGTGCATTGTCTCAAGAGTGTCTGGGCCTGGCCAGACACTATCGGACATACCCATCAAGTGCGCGCGGGAAAACCGCGCCATATCCACAGCTGTAGAAAGTGCCGCCCCGTCGGGATAGCGCTTCATGAACTCAAAACCACCTTCCCGATATCCATCCTGTTCTCTGGAATAGCCTTTTACCATATCAACAATGAGATGATCAGGCACAGGTTGACGAAAGGTCGAATGGTTCATCCCGGCGGGCCCGAATATGTTCTCCTCCACATACTCGTAGAATCGTTGCCCGGAGACCCTTTCGACAATATATCCTGCAAGCGCAGCACCGTAGTTGGAGTAGGCCGTATACTTTTCAGGTGGGGCAACACGCAATGGGACGAACGCCTTCAACGCTTCACCCAGGGTCGGCAGGGCCTCCACCGTTCGGGCGCTGCCGCCTATGTTTGTGTCCTCGAATCCGGGAGTGTGGGTAAGAAGATGCCATAACGTAATGGGCTTGTTGAATGTATCGGGAATGCTGAAATCCAGGTATTCGTTTATATCAGCGTCCAACTCCAACTGACCTTGTTCTGCCAGCTGCATAACCGATGTCCAAACGAACAGTTTGGATATGGATGCGATCCTGAAAAGGTGTTTACGAGAATCTACCTCAACCGACTGTTCTATATCCGCAAATCCGTGACCCGCGACTACAATTTCTCTACACCCTTCGGTAATGGCCAAAGTTGCCCCGGGGATTTCATTGGCCTCCATCAGTCGGGGGAGTGTCTTGTCCACGAAGGATTTAACCTTTGCAGGCTCGAGATGTCTCGTCATGTTTGGCTGTTCCACACAGCCATCCATCGTAGTGGCAAATCCAGGAATTGGACAAAGTACCAGTAGACACAAGCATAGTAGTAGCGCGGAGCTTTTCAATCCGATAGATGGATAGCTACTGGCCGATGAGGCTGATATTGACTGCATAATCTGCTTTACCGATAAATCAGAGAATTAGAGTATTCTTTTCTGTACGTAGGGTGAGAGCATGGAGCGCATAATACTGGCATAGCCGAGCTTGAAGCTAAGCACATCGCCCAGTTCAGGAGCACTTTTACAATCCTCAACATCCAATACCAGATGGTCACTGCTCGCACCGATAACTTTGATACCCTCCTCTATTGGGAAGAGCTGCTGGTCGTCAATATCCAGTTTCCCAAGAGCACATATCGCTCTCGATCTTAGACCCTTGTTTACAAAGGCCGGGGCCTTTCCAAAACCGGTTCCACCGGTTGATCCAGAGGGCGCGGACGGCTTGGAGTATCTTTCTATTATCTCTGCCCTGATCATGAAGCAATCATCATGGGCTCCAGCAATAGCTTGGTCATCCACGGTTTCCCTTCCCCGGAGAAACGCCTCGCCTATACGGAGCTGATTATAGAATGACGAATTCGGTTGCTTTAACAAAAGGGAAAGATTGGAGGAGTTGCCTCCGGAAACCGTCTGAAGAAAGATTCCCTGTTCCATTTCAACGACTTCCTTCATACGTCGCAATTCATTCATTTTCTCCAACGTCGGCAAGGCGCCCCCTATACAGCAGAAATTTGCACCAATCCCTTCGAGTTTTATTCCGGGTAAAGACATAATATTGGCCAGGGCATCGTAGAGTGCGCTAGCGCCATAGACGCCCTCTCTCATATCCCCCATGTCGATCATCACGATCACGCTATGAGTTTGTCCCCTTTTACTTGCGCATCGGGACAATGCCCTTGCTGTTTCATAATGTGAAACCAGAGAGATATCGGCGTATTCCACGACCTCATCAATCTCGCTTGGAGCAGGAAGCCGCAATAGCATTCTTCGCCCCGGTAGATTTCGCATCTTCTTGAGGTTTTGAATGCGTGAATCGCCCAGCACATTGATTCCATTATCGGTAAATACCTCTGCAATCAACGGGTGGGCGCAAAAACCTTTTGTTACAGCCACAGCATCAATGTTACTTCTATCAAGAATCGCTTTGATCGCTCGTATATTTCCAGCCAGCCTATCTCTACTGACCACCAGCTCGGGGAACATTTAATAGCGGATATTCATTGGGACACCGTGTCCCTGGCGGCTGATTGAAGGCCCTCGAGACCGGCCGCAAGGTCATCTGTCGTCGGCCAGCCATATCCAATTCTGAAATATCGGTCACTTTGATCAAACCAGCGTCCGGGACCAACAAAGGTTCTGTAATCATCAAACAACGTGTTGTAGAATTTACTCGTGTCGATCTCTATCTCTGGCCGGAACCGGGCCAGACACACAACTCCACCAGCTGGCTCAACCCATTCAAATACGCTCTGGTCTGCCATCCAGTTCTTTAGCAATTGGAAGTTCTTGTGGTTCTTCTTGTTGGTTTCTTCAAGCAATTCCTGCTTCTTCTTAAGTACCTCGAGCGCTATGTGCTCATCCACAATGGAGTTACATATTATGATCTGCTCTTTCGTGGCAAGAAACCTCTCCATGAGCTCCAGATCCTGGCTCGCTAGCCAACCGATACGAATTCCGGGCACACCATAGGACTTGGATACGGACTCGACGCTAACAGCTTTGCTGCTGAGACTGGCCGCGGTCGGAAGCTTTTCTCCAAACGTCAGTTCACGATAGGTTTCGTCAACGAGCAGATAGCAATCGTGTTGCTCCGCAATCCGTACAAGCTCATCCAGTTCGTCCCGGCTTATCATCACGCCCGACGGGTTGTGGGGATAGGTTACACTGATCAGCTTTGTACCTGAATGAACTCGCGACTTCACTTCGTCCAGGTCCAGCCGGAAGCCGTCGTCAAAGCTCAATTTTATCAGATCAATGTTGATGTCAAGCGAGCGGGGAACCTCGATATTGGTAGCGTAGTTTGGCTGAATAACGAGCACACTGTCTTTTGGTGACAGTATAGTGGCATTAATGACAAACAGCGCCATACAGGCTCCGGAACAAACCAGCACATTCTCGGCGTTGAGCCCATAGTGACTGTTGCCGATTATCTCCTTGAGCTCCTGCACACCGCCGTGACTTCCGTAATGCAGGAGCAGATCGTCCAAATGAATACCTATCTCGGAGAGACGCTTATCCATTATCGAGCTTTCAGACAGGTTATAACGGATATTGTCGTAACCTATCTCCTCCGGTGACTCCTTTTCCATTACCATACGCTTGAAATACATACTCTACACTCTTAGCTCAATATTGGGCACACAGGTCCAGCAAGCCACCATGCTCCTAAGTACGGTGACTTGCTCTTACTCACAATCCATAGCGGGAACAGCGGTCAGTTCTTATTCAGAAACTGGCCTGAAGTTGAACGCCAAAGGTGCGTGGGCGATTTCTAACAAAGCTTGCCAGCGCATCGCCGAGAAGCGAATCATTGAAGAAGAATGAGTCCATCTCGGCCCGCTCATCAGTCAGGTTCTTTGCATAAATACTGGCCGTCCAGTTTCCAACACTCAACCCCGCGCGTATATCGAGGGTCTGGTAGTCATCGAGTTCGTAACCGGGATCACCGACAACATCCACACCGGCTTTACGTTCCCCAACATGTCTCCAATCGACGCGCACTGAGGCGGTATTCCCGCCTTTTGTTTGAACTGAATACTCCCCGAACAGTGCAGCCGAGAATTCAGGTGCAAAAGGTAACTTAGCTCCATTGGGTATCAATCCTGACGAAGTTTCGGTCTCCTCATCCACCTCTGCTTCGTTGACACCCAGAAAGGCACCGATCTGGAGTGCGTCGGAGGGACTAGCAACAGCCTCTATTTCCAATCCTGTACTACTGGATTTACCGGCATTAACCGTAAATTCGGGTCCCGGTACGTTCTGGAAGCTGCGATCGAGCTGAATGTCCTTCCAGTCAATATAGAATGCAGCCATATTGAGGCTCAGGCGGTTGTCAAACATTCGCAGCTTCAAGCCCACTTCATAGTTATCGGTTGAATCTGAATCGAAGGTCGACAGTGCCCCCTCCTCTTCCGGTGTAAGAAGGTCCAGTATATCCAGCACCCTGTCATTCACCCCGCCTGGTCGAACACCTTGAGAAAACAGGGCATAGAAAGTGCTGCTATCGGTAGGTTGATAGCTGGCCGCCAGTTTGAAGAGTACATCATCCTCCTTGATCTGGGGCGTACGCAGAACGCTTTCAAAACCAAATGTCACCAGGCTGAATGTACCGAAATCAAGGTTGGAGTTGATCTCCTCCTCGAACCAGCGAGCCCCTGCGGTCAACGTAAGCTTGTCCGAGAGGTTATAATTGAGCTCCCCGAATATTGCCAACTGCTCGAAGTCCGCTTTATTATCCTGGGTAAATACACGCGGATCGCCGATAATGGCGCCGATCACATCGTTCTCTATGCTTACATCTTCGCTATACTTTCGGTCACGATAAAACGCACCTACCAGCCAATCCACCTTGTTTGTGCCCTTTGATACAACTCTCAATTCCTGTGTAAATGTTTCGATGGAGCGATCGAATAGCTGCGTAGTCACGTCGCTGGGCGCAAAGGCAGCCCCTATAATGGCATTAGTCAGTATGTCATCGTCGCGACTGGACATCTCCCTGTCGAGGTAGGAGGTATTGGATACAATATCGGCCCACCCCATGTCATAATTGGCCTCAATCGAGTATATCTTCAGGTCTTCATCGAGGTCGTTGGGTCCATTGGCGTATCCGGTGAGATCCGGCAGTGCGATTGCATCTACAACACCTGCGTTGGCTTCCTGTTTCTGGTAGAGAAGACTCGGAGTGATTTCAAAACGGTCAGATAACTGGAGCTTTGCTGCGACCTTCACATACGTGGAATCCATGCCATTTACATCGTCTTCCACGGAACCCGTCATCGACGTAGCATCTATATAACCACCCTGCTCCTTGCGGGTGGCAGTAATGCGCAGCGCAGCAGTGTCTTCGATGATCGGCAGATTTACTGCCCCACTCAATCGATAACTCATTTCCCCATGCCGTGTTGTTTCCACAGATGTAAAGATCTCACTGGAATAGTCGTTCAGCTCAGGTTGTTTTGTAATAATTCGGATTGTTCCACCCAGCGACCCTTCTCCATAGAGCGTCCCCTGCGGCCCTTTTAGAACTTCCACTCGCTCAATATCGAAAAGAGCAACATCAAAATTGGCAAACCCATCTGATATGGGCGTTTCATCAAGATACAGCCCCACCGTTGCAAACTGACTGAATTGTTCACTCAATGCAGCGATTCCACGAATATTGAACCCACCTCCACGCTTGGGGCTTGCATTCAGGTTTAAATTGGGCACCAGGGAGGTAACATCTTCAACACCCACCAGGCCCAGCTTTTTCACATCATCGCCTGAAATCGCTTGAATACTCTGGGGAAGATCCATTAGCGAGGCATCGCGCTTTGACGCTGATACAATAATTTCTTCGAGAACAAGCTCTTGCGCAATGCCAACGGACGACGAAAGTGATGCCAGCAGTATGGCGTTTACCCGGAGAGCCCCGTGAAATGACGGTATTATTCTAAAAAGCATTCCTTACCTCCCACCTTGATATCTGAGAAATCCAAAAAATGGCAAACTATTACTGTGCATTAATTTAACCACTGGACAGATTTTAGTCCGTTATTTTATTCCGGTCAACTTTTAAAGCACTATAATATCCGGGTGCTACTCAAACCTTCTGGCAGCGAGGAAATTGCCTCCGCACACATGGCTGCTGCAAATAATTGCAGTTAATTTCCCGCTCAATATTGACCATTGGTCATTTTATTGTATACTTCGCTACAAACCTGCCCCGGACGCGAGCCACGGGGCCAATATAGCAATTTCAAACCCAATTGCGTCCACGGATAACGTGAAAGAACCTCCGCATCGCGGATCGTAATCAGGGAAGTTTTGGTGGATCATTCAGCTTTTCTTTCCCAGGCGCAGCATCTCCGCAAGTTAGGTGTCAATTTCAGGAAAATATTTTGAAGCAGAATACAGGACCGGATAATGATCAATAGCGGAACAAGAGGTGACACTATTCTGTATTCAGAGTATGAGAATGTCGGTATCGTCACGTTTAACCGTCCCGAAACTCTCAATACATTCAGGACACAAGAGTACACATCTTTATCCAGTATACTGTACGACGTGCACTCCTCTCCTCACCTGCGGGCACTAATCATTACGGGCAAGGGTCCGGCCTTTAGTGCCGGACAAGACTTGACTGAACTTGATGGCAAGGCAGTTAACGACCCATCGGATCAACTGAAAAGGCTTGAACAACTGCAGAATCTTACCCAATTGATTGATAGCCTTAGCATTCCCTCTATCGTTGCGTTCAATGGTCTGTCCGTCGGTTTTGGTCTGGAGATTTCTCTGGCCTGCGATTTCAGGATTGCAGCTACAGAAAGTTACTTCATGTTCCCAGAGGTAACACGAGGCCTGTTGCACACCAACGGTACCCTATGGTTTTTACCCAGACTTATCGGGCTGACGGCCGCCAAAGAGATGCTGCTTCAAGGTGGCAAGTTTGACGCAAACTACGCGCTGGAAAAAGGTCTTGTTTCGGCTGTTTATTCCAAGGACGAGCTATTCGAAAAGACGCTGAGCCTGGCACTGAAGCTGTCCCGGAATTCACTGAATTCAATTGCGCTGATCAAGACAATATTGTCTCAGACTTATGATGTTTCCCTGGAACAGATGCTGAAGCTGGAAGCCGATAATTTCCTTGCAATTGTACAGTCGGCGGATTTTAAAGAGGGGGTTTCATCCTTCCTGGAGAAGCGCAATCCGGCGTTTTCGTGATCATTGGCCTACAGCGAAGGAGCCAGTAAAATTGCGAGGTATTTTTTCCAGCACTTTTCCACGTGCAATTATTCGTATTTCCTGTCGAACAGAAAATACTGTTTGAGTATATTCCGCTTTCTGGCTCATTCACTCGCAACGTTCCCGGTGAATATATGGCGGGTCTTGTTAGGCTTCACAAATGGAGGCTTGTCCCGTGGCAAAATGGCTTATGGCTATTGCAGCTTTCTATCTTCACTCTCTGACTTGTTCGGCTGGCCAGGAAGTCGATTATGAAGCCACGCGCGGTATCTCTCCGAAAAGTGAGAAAATCGACAACTTTCTGTTGGAAAAACTACACCCTCTCGTGAGACGGGAAATTATCCCGGGCTTCGTCTACACAATTGTCGAAGGGGGCGAGGTTGCCATCAGTCGGGGTATAGGGTATTCAGACCTGGCCGCCGGAGAACCAATCGATCCCGATTTATCTCTGATGCGAGTAGGCTCCATCACAAAATCCTTTACGGCGCTTGCTATTCATCAGCTTGTTGACGAGGGGAAGATCGACCTTGACGAAGACGCCAATAGCTATTTGAGTTCGGAGTATATACCGGACACTTACGATAAGCCGGTCACTGTTCGCGATCTACTGACACATATGGCTGGCTTCGACGGCAATATATCCGGCGCGTCTGTGACATCAAATGCTGATATTGCCGTCGAGGATGGCTGGATGTCCCGGCAGTTCATTCGACTGCAACCAGCTGGAGAACTGATGGCCTATGACAACACAGCTTATGCTGCACTCGGCCAGATTCTTGTTGACCAGACCGGGAAATCATATCGTCAGGTGTTGGAAGAACGTATATTCAAACCCTTGGGTATGAATAAAACTACTGTCGGAATCCCTGATCCGAGGGCCGAGGAAGCGGCAGGGTGCTATGACAGAGCAAGCGGCGATTTAAAGCCATGCAAACACGAGCTGCTAAAGGAGACGTATCAGGCAGCGGGAGATGCAAGTACGACAGCGACAGACATGAGCAGGTTTCTCCTGGCGCTTCTCAACGAAGGTGAGCTTCTTGGAACCCGTATTATAAGCCGTATACAGTTTGCCAAGTTTCGCACGCCAGCTTTCAAGCTTCACCCCGAAACTGCGGGTATAGGCATGGGCAGTTATGAAACAGGCCCGCCCGGCCACGGCGTCTTTGGCCACTCCGGTGGTATCAGGGGAGGCAGTTCGCTCTATCTGGTGCTTCCGGAGCACAATATCGCAGTCTTTCTGGCAATAAATGCCAGCGTTTCTGACGATTTTGATACAACCCTTTCGGGCCTTCTGTCGATGGCGCTTGCACCATCGACACCGGATAACCTGGATCCCGGAGATCTGGCCACATTCGAGCTACCGGCGGAAATTCCGGCCCTTTTCTATAAAGTCCGACAAGGGCCGGAGACTTTTACTTCATGTCCTCACGATCTTGAGGGAAACTATCAGTATATACGAGCGGCAATGTATTCCAGTATCGCCATTCGTTTGCTTGGGCCCCTCGCCATGTCACCGATCGTGGTCAAGAGGGAAACTGAAGATAGCTGGACTATTGCGGACAAAGGGCCATATGAAGAAGTGGATACCTGCCTGTTCCGTCTTCGCGGCAGATCCTATGCCGATGGAGAAATTGCGACTCTTGTAGGTTTCAACAAAACGGATAGCGGTGTTCTGGTTGGCGGTGGTCACCCTCTGGCGGGATGGAGTAAACTATCCTGGCATGCATCCCCGGTGATATCAGTTCTTCCGTATTTCCTTTCAATTGTGATTCTGGTGTTTTTGGGGGTTGTTTACATGTCTGCCCCAGCGCGCCTGTCGTCGGCTTTCCTGTACGGTGGAATCGGTGCAGTTCTTTTACTCACGGGCTTATTGCTCGAAATGGAATATCATACACCAGTGTACCAATATGGCGGGCAAATAATTCCGCTGCTGCTATGGCGCGCTGTTCTACATGCAGGGCTACTCCTGCTAGTCGTTTCAACTGTCAAGGGCGTGCAGGCATTATTTGGACCCGATGGCAGTGTGCTATACAGGTTTTTCCTGGTGGTGTTGGTTGTATCATCCATGATCGCTCTGACCTTGAGTTTCTATTGGGGACTTGTGGGGAATTTTTCAGGTTAAGATGGTGATTTCTATGGAAAGTACTCGATACTATTGGTGGTGCTGACTACTCCCGGGATTGATGGCCGGGCGACGCTACAGGAGCCTCCCCGGCAAGCTTGGCATTGCGCTCGGCAAGCGCCTGCACAGCATCAAGTTCCTCTTTCAATGCCAGGGATCGCTCTGCGTGCCTGAAGGCGAGTGCCGCATGCGTGCCCGCTGCTTTTTTCAACTCATCATGACCAACTAAAACAAGAGAACCAAACGCCTTTTGCAATCGGATCGCCACCTCGACCGAAGCGGCGCCATCCCGGGCGATTGCATTGAATGCATCATCAAACATGTCATTCAATGAAATTGCCGGTATCGATATACGATCGTATTTGATCGGAACGTCTTCCTCTTCGCTAACCCGCGCCCAGCGCACAAAGAGCCGGACCAGGGTTCCGACTATATCGATCGCAGTACCCGGGTCGTTCACGGCAGGCGACAGAGCACGGCTGCCGATCTCGGAAAGGACTATCAGGCCGAAACGTGGATCCGACTCAAAGGTTCTGTGTTTGCCAATCACAAAGGCTTCGACGATAGTATCCTTGACGCCATCTTTATCGGGGCCACTCTTTGCAGTGATAAATGCCAGTGGACTGCCGGGAGTGACAAACGTGCCAGGAAGTACACAGACGGAGATCCTGCCGTCAACCTGCTCAGCAATATGCTGTAGTTTGGCAATATCAATGTTTTGCACATATCCGACGGTTTCCGGATAGACGGCGTCCCCTTTTTCAGCGGTCATTGCTCTTGCCGCACCCAGGGTCGGCATCTGGGCTCTTGTCTTCAGGGCGGCATCAGTTGCAGATTCCACCTTGTCGATCGTGTTGCCCAGCTGACCGAGCCGCGCTATTCGATCTACCCAACGTACGAAACCGAGAATCACCAGTGTAAAGACAAATATCGTTACAAGAAACAGAACGAACCGGCCGGGTTGCCCGTAGAACCCATTAAGTATTGCGAGCAAAGCGACGATGCTGAAGATGAATGCGCCGATGAAAGTTGACAGCGCATTTTGCGATACGTCGTCACCCACCACCAGAAGAAATGAACGCGGTGTCGCAGATCTGCTTGCGGATGAGTAAGCCGACAACATCGAACCGACCGCGAACACTGCAATGACGAGCATACTGGCCGACATGATTGAAAGTAGCGTTTCCAGCGATTCTGCACTGATGTCTGGAAAGGATTCTGCGAGTTCAACATGCTGGGCCAACTCTGCTACAAACACCGCGAATAAAGACAAGATGCAGCTTATCAATGGTTTCAACCAGAGCCGCTCTTGCAAGCGGGCCAGGTAAAACCTGATCATGGTGCGAGTTTCCATTTCTGACCCTCATTTCATCACGCTGCGCACAGGGTAGGTTAGTCATGCTCCTTGCTGTTATCGGTAAAAACCTGATTACGGCCAGCCTTTTTCGCCCGGTACATTGCGCTATCGGCGCGCACCAGGAGGTCCTTTAAACTGTCCCCCGGAAACCACTCGGTAACACCCAGGCTAACAGTCACAGGGTCCCGCAAGCCATAATCCGTTGCCACTACCCGAGCCCGCAGTCGCTCAGCAAACTCTGTGGCACCACCAAGGTGCGTCCCCGGTATCAGAACCATAAATTCCTCTCCTCCCCAGCGACCCAACTGGTCTCCCTCCCGTAAACAGGGGACCAGGCTGTTGACCAGAGTTTTCAGAATTCGGTCCCCTTCATCATGCCCGTAGCTATCATTCACCTGCTTGAAATGGTCAATGTCAAACAGTACCAGAGAGAAGGCCTGGCCATAGCGTTCGGCATTGGCCAGGGCGACCTGCACCAGATGCTCAATGCGGTAGCGGTTCATTATGCCGGTCAGCGAATCGGTGATTGCCAGCTCGTGCAAGTGGTCATTGGCGCGGGCCAGCGCCTCTCCTTCTGACTCCAGGCGTTCGTTCAAACGCGTCACCTCGTGGGCCGAAGCCAACACTGCCAAGTCATCGCCCAGGTCTCTGGCAGCAGCCAACTCCGCTGGCTGCCACGCCAGGCTTTGCCCTCGCAATTCCTCCCGCCACACGGCAAAAGACTGTCGTGGCGTGAGTCTTAGTTGGTCACCGACGCGCTCGGGTATTTTTCGCGGTTGTCCTGCCCAATCGATGATTTCCACCTGCTCCCGGCGAAAGAAAAGCAGCCAGCCACGAGTCGTGACATCTATTACCAGGGGCATGGCCAACAACCCACAACAGCCACAACTAATATCACCAGACTTGGGATAGCCGGTCTGCGCCAGGCAGGCAGTGGCCCAGGGGTTGAGTTCCCGCCACTGTTCCGCGAGCCAGGTCGACAGATCCAGCAGTTGTGAATCCATCGGGGTACAGCCATGGCGGGAAGTCTGGTCGCGATACACCAATGCCACTCCCCTGGCCCGAAACAACTGCAGCCATTCGGCGGCGTGTTCGGCGAGGATCTGTTCTGGCCCCCGTTCCTGAACTTCGCGCGCCAGCACTGTCCGCTGTTGATGGATTTGTTCCCGATAACGCCCCGCAGCCTCCGCCTTCAACAAAAACAGGCGCTGGGTGGCCACCCTCACCAATGTCACTACACTATCGCGCCCGGACTGCGTCAGTACGTCCGCATTCTGTTTGTGAGAGCTCAAAAGTCCCCAGAGTCCAGTGCTCGAATGGATGGCCACGGACAGTGAACTCGCTATCCCCATGTTGCGCATGTACTGCCGGTGTACCGGGGACACTGCACGTAGGGCGCCAGAACTCAAGTCCACAGGTGTTTCCTGGGACGGCACCAACGGTACTGGGTCCTGGTTGGCATCTGCGATAAAACGTAGCGGGTTGACGTCGTAGAGAGCGCGTACCTGGGGGGAATATCCGTGGCGGGGAAATGGTGGTTCAACAGCGAAGGTAACCGCTCGTTACGACTTTCCACCACCACGCGACCATTCCAGTGTTCGTCAAACCGGTAGATCAGAGTACGATCATGACCAGTGATCACCCTGACCGTCGCTACCAATTCAGTGAGGACATCGGTTTCCGTATGAGTGTTGACCAACTTCTTCAAATGCTCATTGACCAGGGACAACGAGCGGGAATGGGCCACCTGGACAACGGGCTCCAACTCCACTACCACGGAATCACCAGTGCGGAAAGCGGTCACGTGAAAGCGCCGGATTTTACCTTCCCTTTTGCGGCTCGCTACCAACACACAGGGCAACCGGTGACCGTTGGCAAGTTCGTCACGCAAGCGGCGATACGCTGCTCTGCCAAGCAGTGCCCGGGGAGAAGCGGCCAGGCCTTCCCTGACGGAAATACCCAGGAAGTTCTCGATATTGGAGCTCAGCTGTTCAACACAGGTGAGTTCCCGATCAAAGCAGATTAAAACTCCAAAGGGTTGAATGGCGCCGGGGATATGCACAGGTTCACTATCACAGGCTGCGAGAGCCGCCTCTATCTCCACCTCGGAATAGAACGGCTTATCTTTCATGGCTGAAACGTCGCCACTGGTCAAGGTGGGCATGTAATGCAGAAAAAGTCATATTAGCCCCCGCTACAACATGCTTGACGTCATTCTGGTAACTGTATACCAGATCCTGCGCCAGCCAACGACGAAAAGCTGCCCAGGAATTATCTCGCCGGCCGATGTTGAAAAAGCTGGCGCCTGAATTCCGTCCCACACCCAGAGTGTCGCTCAGATGTCTGGCAATTAATCTCCCGCCTTGGGTAGAGCCCTCAATGACATAAAGCACCCCCAACAGACAAGCCGCACTCCCGTCCAGGCAGAATGCTATGGGAGAATGGGTGAAACCGGAGGAGTCGTGGCCCAGCGCCCGGCAATCACTGGCCAGCAAGGGGGCGCGGGCCAGATACCGATAATCCGCTGCTGGATACCGCTCAAGCAGGGCCGCGGTGGCGGGAATCAGCTCCGACTCCAGGGAGTGGTAGAACGCTAGCATGGATTGCAGCAGGTGGCCGTATTCCCTATTGGTCAGCCGACTGGACAGCAGCCTTTTCAGTGCAGGCTGAGCTTCCAATGCCAGGTGCGCAGGCCGGGTTTGCTCACGCAATTGTTGCAGTACTGGAGGATGCATAGAGACTCAATACATGAACCTGCACGTAGACGGAAACACCCAAAAGGTACGGCCATGTGGTTTGAGTGTAACCTACCGGCGGAAACCCGTCTGCAGAAAGTTCAGAGCCGTTCGATGTCACTCACCGCAATGGTGTGCTCCCATTGCGCAGACAATTTTTGTCACAAGTGTGCGCTGCATGAATTGTTATTGATGGCTTCCCGGAGAGAGAAATGGGCAAATTGCAGAAAAGCGGAGGTATCCGGATTGGCGGGATAACAGAGGCACCCTGTCAAGTTCTGCAGTGCCTCCGCTGAGCTCAGTTACTGAACTACCCGGCTAATGGTTCGAGCGGCTCAAAACCCGCATTGTAAGGCTAGATCGCTGAAATGATAATAGAGGTCATTTCCCAGCTGCAAAACGCTTGCGCCGCACTGTCATGCCAGCCAGACCCACAATCACCAACAGGAGAGTAGCCGGCAGCGGTACAGCGTTGACGGCGACATTATCCAGCTGGATCCGGCTTCCCGCGCCCGAGTTATCTTCAGTAAGAGTGAAGCGGATTGTCCCGTTATTCGGCCCCGCGTTCAGGCCAGCAAGCTGCACGATACCGGAGAAATCGAATGTGGTATTGAATGCCACGCTACTGCTGTCCTCGAACACCAGAGTCTCGATCTCGGTACCCGAAGTTGACTCGTAGAGCAGCTCCGCCAGGAAGAAGTCCGGTGTGCTTGGCCTGTTGATCTGCCACTGGTAGTCAAATCCGACAAACAGGCTATTGGTGCCCGCGACAATGTCGAATGATTGCTCAAAAATGGCCACGCCGTCTGGGCCCGGACGTCCCACGTGGGCGGTTCCGGAATCCCAGGTGACCCCGGTCGTTGAAGCCGGGTCAACCGTCCAGCCGGAAAGACCCGCATCGAATCCCCCGTTGACTATCAGACTGGCCTGGGCGGCCGTGGAGACGAAGAGCGTCAAGCCCGCGACAGCGAAAAAACGTACAAAGGTGGATGGCATAACTGCTCCCCGGTCAGATATCTTGACCCGCCGTACATCTACTTGGCCGGCGGAATGCATTCCGGTGCCTACAAGCAATTTTTGGGCCAATAAGTATTATGCTAAATATTTCAATAGGTTGTCTTATAATATTACGCAAGAAAACAGCCTCATTCGTGGCAATTGTAAATAATCCCGACACAGCGGATACGCCCGCCCCTGCCTGTCATGCACGGCGCTTACTAGGCAACAATTTCTGGCCAACCATTCTTCTGGCGTCGCTAGATTAGGCAGAGCTTGCCGCCCTCCGGATCACGCCCATATAGCACCCAACCGGCCTTCCGGAACTGCAGGGCGCCATCAACAGATTGGCCGTTACATTGAGATGCCGTCCCCGTGGACGAAGCTCACTGTCCTACGCCAGCAGGGACACATTGTTTGTGATGGCTATGCCACACCATTTTCCGACTCAGCAGGAAGATCGAAATGCAATACCTCTTCACGCGTTCCCAGCTTGCTATACAGCGCAATAGCTGGCTCATCTTCAGGACCGGTATCAGCCTGAACGAACATCAGATACGCACCGCGGGCCGCTGAAATCATTTCCAGTCTCTGGATCAAAGCCGTCGCTATCCCTCGTCGCCGGTGCGTGGAAAGTTTGCAGGTGGTGAATGTCTATAGGCATGGATGATTCCTGTGCTGTAAATGCTGAAGGCTGTGACTGGCGATCAATCCGCCGCAGCAAAATGCGCGAGCTGGTCTGCATGAGCCTTCTTGAATGAGGTGCGCTCAGTGATCCGCGTTACATAGGACTCTGTGCCCGGTCGATCTCCCAACGAGCGAACCTTCGGTATGCGAAGGACATCAGCCATTAGTAGATCTGCGGCAGTAAAGCGGTCGGCCGCCAACCATTCCCGCTCCTGCAGGATGTCCTCCAGGTGATCGAGGCGGCTTTCCAACCAGCCGCCAAGATGATTCTCCTTTGCTCCAGTCATTTCCAGGAACCACCAGGGAACCGTAACCATCTCCATCGAGTTGAGAGCAGCGATAATCCACTGTAAGGTTTTAGCTTCCCCGACGGAATCACGCGGCATCAGTTTTTCACTTTTCCGGGCGAGATGCAGCAGCCCCGCGCCACTTTCGAATATTTCAAGCTCACCATCGCACAGGAAAGGGACCTGGCCAAACGGTTGACGCGCCAAATGGTCTTGCCCGCGGTCGCTGAAAGGAACCGTTCGCACGGAATAGGCAAGCCCCGCTTCCTCACACGCCCACCTCAGTCGCAGATCCCGCACAAATCCGCGGGGCCTTCGGGCACCCAGTCATATGTCCAAATTGTCAGTTCACTCATGTGTTCAAATCGCCATGCTCGGCCACCCCAATACATCCGGTTGTTCAGGACCAACTTGCAGCCGCGGAAGGTCTGGGATCATGGGCGCGGAGCGTCCCTGGATTCACCCTGCTAGCTGCTCTTGCTCTCAACGTGCTTCTTGAAATTATTCAGGATGCCGAGCCAGCCTTGCCTTTGCTGCTCCGCCGAATTCTCATCTTCAGCTTCGAACGTTTCGATGACCCTAACGCCGTCCTGTATTTCTATAAATCGCACCTCAACTTTACGTTCATCTCCAAGCCTGTAGTGAATCGATTTGCAAGGGCTTACCTCAGTAAACTCTCCCTCGAAATCGAAACCCACTGAACCATCCCTGGCTTCCATCCGGTAGTTGAAGCTGCCACCCACCTGAAGATCCAACTCTGCTTTCGGGCAACACCATTCATCGATGGCAAAGTTCCAACACCTGATATCCTCAGGTGTCACCCAGGCATTCCAAACTCTGTTCAACGGCGCGTTTACTTCAGTTTCAATTGAAATTTTCATATGCACTCCTGACATGGACACTACAAATCAATCATGGCCCCTGATCATGGCCGCAATAACCTGTCGAACAGGACAAATGAAAATCGACAACATCGTGCTGCCCGGCACCCATAACGATTGACCCCTGAGGTCGCATTACGGGACGACTGGAACGAAATGGAAGCTGTTCCTGCCTGCTTGCGAGCGACGTGAATGCTTTTGCAGCGTCATTTTAAGGCTTGGGCGCGGCGGCTCAACCCGGGCACTTCGCGAAAGACCCCGTACTGTAGCAGCGCGAAGCCGATCAGCCAGGCCGTGAATGCGGCCACATGGCCCCTTCCCAACAGCTGCGCGCGACCTGTCCTTGCGTGTTACCTGTTGATCCAACTCAAGCACCATTTAAACCCGTTAGCAACTTTTCAAGCTGATCAATAGTTGGGAACTTCCTTTGGGCATATCCGAGCATCCAAGTGGTCCACGATCAAGCACTGCTACAACGTAAACCCCCCATCTACAACAATACATTCGCCATTGGTATAACTGGCCGCATCGGAGACCAGATACAGCACGGTGCCGGCCATTTCCTCCGGTTCGGCGTGGCGCTTCATCGGAATCTTGTCCATTGCCAGTTGGTAGATATCGTCATTGGCAAACAGCGCGCCGGCGAAGCGGGTTTTGGTGAGGCCTGGCAACAGCGCATTGCAGCGGATACCGAACTGGGCGCACTCCTTGGCGAATACCTTGGTCATGCTCACTACCGCCGCCTTCGTGATTGAATAGATGCCCTGCATATCACCGGGCTGCAGCGCGTTGATGGAGGCGGTATTGACGATGTTGCCGGAGCCCTGCTCACGCATGATCTTGCCGGCTTCCACCGACATATAGAAGTAGCCGCGAATATTTACATCGACGGTTTTCTGGAAGGCGGCCAGATCGGTGTCCAGCACATGGCCGAAGTAGGGATTCGCCGCGGCGTTGTTGACGCAGATGTCGAGCCGGCCCGAGTCGCTGCGGATATGGGCAAACAGGCTCTGGATGTCGTCCAGGTTGCCCACGTGGCAGGCAAAGGCTTCCGCGCTGCCGCCATTGGCGCGAATGGATTCCGCGACCGCGGTGCAATCCTCGAGTTTGCGGCTGGAAACAATAACGTGGGCGCCCTGCTCCGCCAGCAGGCGGGCAATGGCCTCGCCGATGCCGCGGCTGGCGCCGCTGACCAGTGCAACCCGGCCGCTCAGGTCAAATAACTGTGTCGCCATGCTACAGCTCTCCTCGTTGTGGACTGGCTTGGTTTATCCCGGTCGAGTGGGGTTGCCTGCCGGCCACGGCGAAAGCCTGGCGGGGTACCTCAGTCACCCTGCCAGCGCGCCACCTTGCCGCTGTCGATGCCGAACAGGTCCAGTACCCGGCCGACGCTGTGGGTCACCATCGCATCGAGCGACTCTGGACGGGCATAAAAGGCTGGCACCGGCGGCGCCACTATTGCCCCCATTTCCGACAATTGGGTCAGGGTGCGCAGGTGGCCGGTGTGCAACGGGGTTTCCCGCACCATCAATACCAGCCGGCGACGCTCCTTGAGCACCACATCCGCCGCCCGGGTCAATAGCGAGGACGTGACTCCAGTGGCGATTTCCGACATGGTGCGCACTGAACAGGGTGCGATCAGCATGCCGGCAGTCACAAACGAACCACTGGAAATGCTGGCGCCGACATTCTTGATCGCATGCACCTGCACCGCCAGTTCATGGACCGCGGCCAGCGGCATGTCCAGCTCGTAGTGCAGCGTCAGCTCCGCCGATTTGCTCATCACCAGATGCGTCTCGACACCGCAGTCACGCAGCAGCTGCAGGGCCCGGATCCCATAGATGATACCCGAGGCACCGCTGATACCCACGATGATTGGCTGTGTCATATCGTACCTGTCGCTGGCGAGAATTCCGCACTGTACCAGCACCTTCGGCAGATTTCACTTGTCGTGGGGACACAGCCGACCGGGCTGCAGCAAGCTGCAGCCGATGCTCAGATATATACTCTGCCACTGACCACCCAGCCCATTTGCCGCTACGGCTGGCGCGGCTCAGAACATGTAGCGCAGGCCCGCTTCCACCGAACGTCCCGCTTCTGGCGCAACGTCACGGAGGAAGGACGTGCTGAGCCGGATTTCCTCGTCGGACAGATTGTGCATGGCCAGAAACAGCACCAGCTCGCTGTCACCGACCCCAAGGCGGTAGTCCGCTCCCAGGTCCCAGCGGGTGTATCCCCTGGTAGACTCCTCGTTAAGGCCGGGGCGAGTTTGCGCGCCGGCATCGACCACCCGGGTCCACAATTCCAGCGACTCATCCGACCAGCTCAGGCGGCCACCGAGCCGCCGCGGTGGCAGCCGCGGCACATCTTCGCCGCTGTCCAGCTCGCCACGGATGATATCGCCAAACAGCCCCAGGCGCAGCTCCCCTCCGGCTACGGTGGCCAGTTGAAACTCGCTGCTCAGCTCAACGCCGTAGAACTTTGCGTCTTCCTGCGCATAGGCCAGCACCGGCTGCTCATCCATTTCCAGGCCGGTGTTCATCAGCGTGATGTAATCCACGAAATCGTTGTAGAACAGCGTCACTTCCAGGCTGTGGTTCGCATCGTGCCAGTGCAGGGCGAGGTCCATGTTGCGCGACACCTCGGTATCCAGGCCGGGGGCGCCGAGTTCGATGGCCCCGGTGGCGGCATGCGCGATCCAGTCCTCGGGACCGTTGGCATCGACATTGGAAAACAGTTCTTCGATCGCCGGTGCGCGTTCGGCCCGCGCCAGCGACAGCCTCGCCTGCCAGGCGGGATTGAAATTCCACAAAGCGGAACCCGATACACTGACGGAGGTAAACGATTCGTCGCCAGTGCTGTTAGCGTCGGGATCGCGTTCATCCCGGTCCAGGCGCAAGCCGGCCTCGAAGATCCAGTCGCCGCGGCGATAGTCCTCGACCACAAACAGACCCACATCCCGGCTGTCTGTGCGTGGAATAAAGGCTTCCTCGCCCAGTGCACTGAACTCTCCCCGTCTGGCCTGTAGCCCGATCGCGCCGTTGAATCCAGCCAGCTCCGCATGCACCAGCTCGAGCCGAGTTTCCCAGGTCTCATTGCTGTACAGCGTACCGGTCTCGCCGCTGCCCTCGATCTCCGCGTGCTCGTAGTCGGTATAACTCAGTGCCCCGCGCAGCTGGTCAAAACCAGGCAGCGGCCGGGCCAGTTCCAGTGCCATATCGTAGCGGGTCTGCTTTAGGTCGATGCGGATACCCCCTTCCTCCGCCTCATCGTCGTGTTCCTCCTCCTCGTGCTCATCTTCATGTTCGTCTTCGTCATGGTGCTCGTGAGCCCCCGCTGGAATACCGTACTCACTCTCCAGCCGGCTCACCGCCAGGCCGACGAAGCCGCGGTCGAAATGATAGCTGCTGCCCAGTGTCAGATTGCGGGTACGGCCACCAGTATTGCCAATGAAACCGTCCGTGCTTTCCTCTTCCCCGGCGTGATCGTCCTCGTCCTCGTGGTCATCGTCTTCGTGCTCGTCATGGTCGTCGTGAGCACGCGCCGCCAGACCCGGTATCTCGAGGTTATTCCAGTCGCGGTAGAGACCGTCGACGTGAAATACCAGGTCGCCACTGCCCGCGTCCGCGCGCAGTATCGCCGTGTCCATGTCAGAGGCGGCGTCGTGACGATATTCCGCTCCACCGGTGGCACCGTCCAGTCGCTGCCGGGGGATGCGGTTGTCGATCACATTGACCACCCCGCCAATCGCACCGGCACCGTACAACAACGTCGCCGGGCCGCGCAGTACCTCGATGCTGTCAGCCAACAACGCCTCCACCGAGACCGCGTGGTCGGCGCTGACACTGGCCGCGTCGGCGCTGCGCAGGCCGTTTTGCAGCACTGTGACGCGTGGCCCCTGCTGGCCGCGGATCACCGGCTGGCCGACACCCGGTCCGAAGGAGGCATTGGCGATACCAGGGGTATCGCCCAGAGTCTTGCCGATAGTGGCCCCTGCCTGCTGGCGCAGGTCGGCACCGGAGAGAATGGTCACCGGCAGCGCAGTCTCTGCTTCCTGTTTTTGTAGCGGTGCCGAAACCAGCACATGTTCGATCGGCAGCGCCTGCGCTGCCGCATTCACACTGGCCACAGCCAGTGCGAGAGGCATTAAACGTTTCATGGTTTACTCCTGAGCTAAGGGGAAAGTGTGTTGACTCAGGAGTGGAGAGGTGGTCCCCGGGTCTGGCGGGGACAATAGGAACGCTGCTGCTGGGGAGCCAACTGCAGTGCGGGCAACAACAGGAGCAGGAAAAAGGCCAGCAGGGCCGGGACATTACCCGTCAGTGGTGCCGGCGGCGACGTCTTGCACAGGAGACACTCAGCGACCGGTTCGCTGATGCCGTGAGCGTGACCGGCTTCCAGGATCTGTACGCCGCCGACACACAGCAATGCCACCACGGCCAGGATTCGGGCCAGGCGGCGGCTGCGGTCTGTCAGTGTCGGCGGGTATCCCATTGGAGCACAATCAGAAACTATAACGGGCAATTATACCCGCGAAGAACCGCGCATAGCCAGCGGCTTGCAATCTGAGCAGTCATACCGGGGCCGGCGCCAGAGAAGCGATGAACCGGTCTATTGCGAGGCGCGATGCGGGTTCATCCAGGGTCGGGGCATGACCGCGATTGGGTATCTCTGCCACCACCAGGTCCGGCTTGTGGCGGCGCATCTGCGCCACACAGTCACTGCCGAGAATGTCGGAATGGTCCCCGCGCAGCAGCAGTATCGGCAGCCCGTGGATGGCGTCGAAGACAGGCCAGAGATCCGGGGGCACAGTGCTGTCGTCGCCGGCCGCCAGGGGCCGGGCTATCGCGGGATCGTAGGCCAACTCGGGTCGGCCGTCGACGTCGCGATACAGCGCACGGGTGAAATCAGACCACTGCTGCGCGCTGAAATCCGGAAAGGCAACCGCGTTGAGAGCACGGGTCTGAGCCTCCGCCTCGCCCCAGTTATTGACCGGCGATGATTTGCCGACATAGCCCTTGATGCGGGCGAGACCGGCGGGCTCAACCTCGGGTCCGATATCGTTCAGGATCAGCGCGGCGGCACGGGCCGGCTGCGCCGCCGCCATCAGCATCGCCATCAGCCCCCCATCGAGGTGCCGACCAGCAGCGCCTGCGCCACCTGTTGCTGATCAAGCAAGCTAAACATGTCCCGCACATAAGTACCGGGATGATAATTGACCGGATCGGGATCATAGCCAGAATGCCCGCGGCCGCGCTGATCCGCAACCAGTACCCGGTAGTGCCGCGCCAGCCGTGGCGCAAGACCGGCAAAGTCCGCCGAGTTGCGGGTCAGACCGTGCATGCACAGCGCCACAGGTGCCGCTGGCGTTGGGCCCGGATAGTCCCGCGCATAGAGCTGCAGGCCGTCCGCGGCGTGATACCGAAGGTCACGATACTCACTCATACTGCAACTGTGCATACTGTTGGCGCAGTTCGCGCTTGAGAATCTTGCCATTGGGATTGCGCGGCAGCTGGTCGACCAGACACAGATCCACCAGCCGCTGCTGGCGTCCCAGCCGCTGGTTGGTCCAGGCCAGCAATTCCCCGGCACTGTCCCCGGCACCGGCGCTTCTGACCACCAGCGCCAGCGGCGTTTCGCCCCAGCGCCGGCTGGCCACGCCGATCACCGCCACGTCATCCACTGCCGGATGCTGTACCAGCACCGCCTCGATATCCTGGGGATAGATGTTCTGCCCTCCCGAGAGGATCATGTCCTTTTTGCGATCGACAATATACAAAAAGCCCTGCTCGTCCATGTAGCCCAGATCGCCGGAGCGCAACCACTGCCGCCCCTGTGGATCGACAAACTCGGCGGCGCGGTTGGCATCTTCACGACCCCAGTAGCCGGGCATGGTAATGCGGCCACGGCCGGTAATTTCCCCGGTCTGGTTGGGGCCCAGTACGCGGTCGTCATCGCTGACGATGCACAGGTCCGTGCCCAGCAGGGGCTGGCCGACGGAACTCCAGCGGCCCTGGGCATCCTCCGGCTCCAGCGTGGTAATGATGCCTTCGGTCAGACCATACAGTTCGATGATACCGCAGGGAAAGCGGGCAAAGATCTCGCGCTTGAGCCCCTCGTGCAACGGCGAGCCACAGCTCATCATCGCCTGCATCGTGCTGACATCGTGATCACCATCGGCCAGGCGTTCCACCACCCGCTGAAACTGTATCGGCACCATCGCCGTATGGGTGATGCGCTCGCGGGCAACCGTTGCCAGGAAGTCGTCCGAATCAAATCTACGGTGCAGCACCAGGGTGCCGCCGGCCAGCACCGTACACAGCATCGCCACCCAGGAGATATTCGAGTACAGGCCGATGGTCAGCAGGGTGCGGGCAGCGCCGGTATAGCGCAGTGCGATGCTCAGGTCGTAGGCCCAGTCGCGGCGGGTACGGTGACTGTGGAGGATACCCTTGGGCAGGCCTGTAGTGCCGGAACTGTAAATGATATTGAGCGGCGCCTCCCCGTCCAGCGCCAGGTCGGGCAGCCCGGCCGGCTGCTGGTGACACAGTTCGGCCAGGCCGAGCCAGTCATCTGCCGCCGCTTCGGCGGCGCTCACGCGCAGCGACAGCGAGGCCGGCAGGGCGGGCAACAGTGCTTGCAGCCGCGACTGCTGGTCGGCCGATACCACCAGTGCGGTAACGCCCGCGTCCTGCAACATGCCCAGCATGGCCTCGTCGCTGACCGAGAGATTGATCGGTACCGATACTGCGCCCGCTGCCATGCTGCCGAACAGCGCCTGCAACATGGGCAGGCCATTGGACATGACGATGCCGACACGGTCGCCCGGTTTCACCCCCCGGGCCAGCAGCCCGTGGGCGAAACGGTGGTTGTCGGCACAGAATTCCGCCCAGCTCAGCCGGCTGTTTTCGAAGATTACCGCGCTCTTGTGCCCGCGCCATTTGCCATGCAGTGCCAGGATCTCCGGCAGCAGGGGCACAGGGGCTTCAAATCCAGTCACGTGACTGACTCCTGTCATTGCTGTTGGCGCTGGCGACCGTCTGCCGTTGCAGCCGCCGGCGCGCCGTCAGAACCGGTATTCCACGGTGGCGGTTACAGTGCGGGGCGGTGCATAGAAGACCGTGGTGTTGTCCTCCAGGCCCAGTTGCGAGGGGCAGCCACCGGAGCCGAAGCAATAACCTGCGGTCTTGATCTCCTCGTCCGCCAGGTTCTTGCCATGAATCCCCAGCAGCCAGCTGTCATCGCTGCTGAGCCAGACCACGCTGGCATTGAACACGTCGTGGCTGTCCTGGTCGATCACCGGTACCGGGGCTTCGAACTGGGTGACATCTCCCTTGTAGGACCAGTTGGCGCTGAAACTGATGTCACCGGCCGCCAGCCCCATCGTGTAGGTCAAGCCAATGTAGGCCATTTCTTCGGGCGTATTTTGCACTGCACGCTGATCGGAGACGTCGACTCCGTTGAACAGCCATTCCTTGATTTCGGCGTCCAGGAAACTCAATGCGAGCTGCGCACTGAGGCGCTCGGTCAGCAGCACACTGCCCTCCAGCTCAACGCCTGATATCTCCGCTTTGCCGGCATTGGTCACGGTGCCGACAAAGCCGTCGTTGACCCCGTCACCATCGCTGTCCACGCCCACTGAACCCGGGATCTGCATGTCCTGGTAGTCGCTGTAGAACACGGCGATATTGGTAACCGCGCGCCCTTCCAGCCAGGCCATCTTCAGGCCTGCCTCATAGGAGTCCAGAGTTTCGGCATCAAAGCCGCGCTCCACCTCGGGGGTGACAAAATTCGCCCCGCGAGGGTCAAAGCTGCCCGCCTTCCAGCCCCGGCTGTAGCCCAAGTACACAGTGGCATCCTCGCCCAGGGCATAGCTCAGGTTCACTCTGGGCGAAAAATCGGTATAGGTCTTGCTGGCCTCGTAGTCGCTGGTCACGGCCAGCAAGAGAGCGCTGTCGTTACCCAGGAAGGGAGAGCCCAGGCCCAGATAATTGGCGCGGAAGATATCCGCATCGCGCTTGTCCTCGGTGTAGCGGCCGCCCAGTGACAGTGACAGCTGCCCGGTCAACTGATAGGTCACGTCGGCAAACACCGACCAGGCCTCGGTGTCCACGGTGCCGCCGGTATAGGCGGTGACCGGGCCGATCTGGCCCAGCACCACGTCGAAGTCATTGGCGGCGGTAGCATCCAGGTAGTAAAAGCCGACAACGGCATTCCAGCGGTCGGCGTTGTACAGCAGCTGCAATTCCTGGCTGAACTGCTCGTTGTCGTAGATCACCGGGGCATCGAAGTCCATGACCGCCAGACCATCGAAATCAATCACTGATTCGGTATAGTCCTCCCGGTAGGCCGTGATCGATCGCAGCGTGATTGCATCGGTGGGGTCCCAGTCGACCGACAGCATCAAGCCCTCAGCCTCGACCTGGTTATTGCCATTGATGCCCGCGGTGGAGGGCCGTTCTGAAGCCCCGGCGGTGGTATCGTGCACATCGTCCAGCACCGGCACCCCACTCACAGCGCCCGGGAAGGGGCGATAACCGGCAACCGGGTTGCTCTTGTCGTCGCTGTTGTCATAGGCCAGGCGAATCAGCCAGTCCTCCGAGGGTAACCATTCGGCGCTGACGCGGTAAGCAAACAGGTCCTTGTCGTAGTGTTCCTCACCGGTGGTCAGGTTGTCGCCATAGCCGTCGCGGGTCAAGCGGGCCACCGTACCACCCAGCCGGAAACCATCGCCCAGAGGGGTGGAGGCGGTGGCCACGAGGTCGCGCTGGTTATAGCTGCCGATGGAACCTTTCAGCCGCACATCAACTTCGTCGCTGAGTCGGCGGGTAACGTACTTGATAGCGCCACCGACCGCGTTGCGTCCGTACAATGTGCCCTGGGGGCCGCGCAGTACTTCCACCCGCTCGACATCATAGATGTCCAGCAGTGCGCCCTGGGGACGAGCCACATAGACATCATCCAGATACAGGGCCACCCCCTGCTCGAAGCCCGCCAGCGGATCCTGCTGGCCGACACCGCGGATAAATGCGGTCAGCGTGGTACTGGTCGCCCGCGACGGTTCCAGCGTTACGCTGGGGATCAACTGGGCCAGCTCACTGATGTCCGCCGCACCGCGCATGCGCAGCGCCTGGCCCGACAGGGCCGTTACTGCGATGGGGACGTCCTGAAGGTTTTCCGACCGCCGTCGCGCGGTCACCAGCACCTCCTCCAGCGCCAGCGCCGGGCCCTGGGCCAGAGCGGGAGTGAACTGGGTCGCCGAGGCCAGGGATACAGCCAGGGCAATAGCGGAGCGCGGCAGGAAATTTCTCATGGTAACCACCTTATTGATTATGTCTGCGGCCGGTTGAGCCCGTCTCCGGGATCATTTTTCAACAGTTGTTGAATTATTTGGCAAAGTTATTCAACAACTGTTGAATTGTCAAGAGCCGCTGCAGGAATATTTGCGGTGGCCACCGAGCCGCGGGTCAGTAACAGCCCCAACAGGCCGAATCCCAGCGCCAGGAATATGGCGTAACTTGCCGACACTGCCGGGTTCTTGACCAGGCCAGTGAGGTTCAGGCCCAGGTGGCCGAACAGCCCCAGCAAGGCCGCCCCCAGCACTACCCACAGCGGAATATGGCGCCGCAGCAGGACCCCGAACAGGATCGGCACGATCGACGCTGCCGCCAGACCGTAGACTCCCTTCTGGGCAAACAGACCGATCAGCGGCGGCGGATTCCACGCCAGCGCCACCGCGACCAGCCCCACCAGCACCAACACCAGCCGCGACAACAGCAGCCCGTTGCCGGTGGGCCCCAACAAGGGCTGTACAATGTCATTGACCACCATCGCCGACAGCGACACCAGAATACCGTCGAGCGTGCTCATGCCCGCCGCCAACAGGGTCAGGAAAATCAGCACCAGCACATACTCTCCCCAGACCGAGCTGCCAAACTCATGCAGAAGGTATTCGCGCACCACCGTGTCCTGGGCCGGCACCTCCAGTCCCGCCAGGCGGGCGTAGAAACCAATCATCAGCATCAGCGTAAATACGGTTCCCACCACCACCGTCGTGCCGATGAACTTGCCGATATCCCGCTCGCTGCGCAGATACAGCACCTTGGTCAGGATGTGGGGCTGCAGCATCAGCGCAAAAGTCACCACAAAGCCACTGACAAATACCGAGAAAAAATCGAAGTACAGGTCGCTGCCACGGTTGAAGGCAGCGCCGTAGTCTTCATTGATCGTGCGCAGCGCCATCAGTGGATCGCCGTCGAAATACTTCCATCCCTGGACAAACAGGATCACCGTGATGCCCAGCATCATCAGCCCCTGCAGGGTATTGGTATAGGCGTGGGCATAGGTGCCCCCCATCAGCACATACGCAAACACGAACACCAGCACCAGCACCAGCGCGGTTTTCTGTTCTACCGGAAACAGGCCGGTCAGCAACAGGCTGCAGCCCACCAGGATCAGCACTACAAAAGTGATGGACAGCAGATTGATAAACGCAAAAAACAGGCTCAGGCCACGGTGGTTGTAGCGATACAGGATCCACTGGGGAATGGTCAGCGCCCTGCTGCTCTCGCCGAGCCGGAGAAAGCCGCGGGTCAGCACCAGAAAGGCCGCCAGGATCCCCAGCGAGCCGGCCAGACCGTAGTGGATGTAGGCGCTCAGGCCGTGGCTGTAGACAAACCCCGGGTTGATGACAAAGGTGGCCGTGGAGGCGATGGACGCGGCCAGAGTAATACCGATCAGATAGGGGCTCATGTCCTTGTTGCCAATCGAAAAGCCGCGGATGTCGCGGGTACGGCGCATGCCGATCCAGGACAGCCAGAACACCAGAGCCACATAGGCAGCGCTTAGCAGGTACTTGAACAGATCGGGACTCATCGGGGCGCTCTCCTGGCTTGCCGGCCCATGATTCTCCACAATTGCAGGCGCCATTTCAACAAGCGTTGAAATTTTATCTGTGCTATCGTTTCCGCTCCATCACTGATGCCGCCGCGGATGAGCAACACACGTACCCATACCAAGAGAGAACGTATCCTCGATGTCGCCGAAGAGCTGTTCGCCCTGCACGGCTATGATGGCGTCACGCTGCGCCAGATCGCCACTGGAGCGGGAGTCGATGTAGCCCTGGCCAGCTACCATTTCGGCAAGAAACTCGATCTGTTCAATGCCGTTTTCGAGCGCCGCGCCGCCTTGCTCAACAGCGCCCGGCTCGATGCCCTGAGGGCCTGTCAGGCAGCCGCGAACAGCAAGGGGCCATCCGTGGAACAGATTGTGGAGGCGTTTCTGCGGCCGCTAGAACTGGCCCAGGAAACCGGCGATCCGGGCTGGCAACACTATCTGGCGCTTATCGCCTACATCAACAATTCCCCGTACTGGGGCCCGCGGATGATGTCAAAGCTGTTCGACCACCTGGTCGAAGAATTCATTGCCGCGCTGCGCCAAGCGTTGCCGGAGGCACGGGATGAGGATATCTACTGGTGCTACCACAACCTGTCCGGGGCACTGACCCTGACCTTGGCCCAGACCGGTCGCATCGACAAGCTGTCGGGCGGCAAATGCCGCTCAGCGGATTTTGAAGCCGCCTACGATCACATGATTCCTTTCGTCGCTGCCGGCTTTCGCAAGGTCTGCGGCAAACGC
The DNA here is from genome assembly GCF_010669285.1 of Kineobactrum salinum. Classification (GTDB taxonomy): domain Bacteria; phylum Pseudomonadota; class Gammaproteobacteria; order Pseudomonadales; family Halieaceae; genus Kineobactrum; species Kineobactrum salinum. The sequence goes on from NZ_CP048711.1 coordinate 2,024,609, forward strand.
AGCAGGAGCTGACAGCCACCCGGCGATCCCGGGCCGCGATACGCGGGGCCACCTGAGACCGGGACTAGAGATCCACTTCCCGCTGGAACTCCCGCTCTATCCGTTGTTGCAGCTCGTACTGCCTGATCCCCTTGTGCGCAGTGGATTCGCGCATCCGCTGGCGGTAGCGCTGGCTGCGATACTGAGCCACCAGGCGGGGGAAGCGCTCGGCCTCGAGTTCACCGGCAATCAGCGCTTCGATAAAGGCGATATCGATCCCCACCCGGTAGGCTATCCGGCTGGGGCGGATCTTGTGGGCGTGAAACTCGGCCACGATGTGCAATTGCTGTTCGCGGCTGTAGTGGCATTCGCGGGAATACCCATAGGGCGGCGATGGCGTACGGTGATCCTGTCGGGCGTTTGGCTTGTCCATGCCGCAGTTTTAGCAGCTGCCGACGCCAAAGCCAAGTCAGCGGGCACATCTGGCGTCAATTGTGTGCATTGCGTCTCCTGTTCAAAGGCTGTTGGTGTTGTTCCCGTCGTACGGCACAGGTTGGAAGGGTCTACCTGGATTTCGGACAAGTGGTATTTGGTTGGGCAGTGAACTGCCGTCCGGCACAGGCTGCAGGGGCTTCCCCGGACACGCCGCAAGTACATCCATGTAGGCTCGGCGGCGGCCGTCCGTGGCCGCCGACGGTCCGGGGAAGCCCCTGCAGCCTGTACCTGACTACCTTATATGCACTAAACACCTCACACCTATGGCGGAGAATTGGAGTGCCTCCCTTAGACTTGGCACGCAGGGAGCCCCGAGTGTCCAGGGGGAGGGTTCCGGGACCGTTGGCGACATGGATGTCGCCACCGAGCCCCCACGGACGGGTTTACGGCGCGTCCCGGAACCCTCCCCCTGGTCGCTCGGGGCGGCTTAAGAACCACCAACTCAGACTCATCAAGCGACCAGAAAGCTTGGACACCAAGCGGCAGCGAAGTGATCACCGATAAAAGCCGTCACATTGCGAGGCTATACTGGGCAGTCGAAAATCAGCCCGTCAGTGAGGTCGCAGCCATGAATGTTGCCCGTTCAGTGCCGCCAGAGACATCCGGGGGGCAAGCCAGGAGTAGGGGGTGGCTCGCCGCGGGTCTGGTTGTGCTGCTATCATTGGCCGCGATGAACACTCTCGCCCAGGCACCTATCGTGATCGCACACCGCGGCGCCAGTGGCTATTTGCCCGAACATACCCTGGCGGCCAAAGCCATGGCCCATGCGATGGGGGCCGACTATATCGAGCAGGATGTCGTCCTGAGCAGTGACGGTGTCCCCCTGGTGCTGCACGACATCCACCTGGACACTACCACCGACGTTGCCCGGCGCTTTCCGGCACGGGCGCGGGACGATGGCCGCTACTACGCGATTGATTTCAGTCTGGAGGAAATCCGCCAGCTGCGGGTGCATGAACGCCGTGCCGGTGCGACCGCTGGCGAGGCCGCTTTTCCCCACCGTTTCCCGCTCGGTCCGGGCATGATGACCGTGCCGACCCTGGCGGAGGAGATCGACCTGATTGCGGGACTGGATCACAGTCGCGGCCGTCGCACCGGTCTCTATATCGAGCTGAAGGCCCCAACTTCCACCGTGCGGAGGGCCAGGATATCGCCCGTCGCATACTCGCCGTGCTGGAGGAAAAGGATTACGCCGAGCGCAGCGACCAGGTCTTCCTGCAATGTTTCGATGACAAGGCCCTGCGCTATCTGCGCGACACCTTGCAGACACCGTTGCCACTGATCCAGCTGATCGCCGACAACAGCTGGGGCGAGGACAGCGCGGTGGACTATGACTATCTGCTGACCCCGGCAGGCCTGGATGAGATTGCGAGCTATGCCGACGGCATCGGCCCCTGGCTGATGCAGATCTACCGGGGACGAAACAGGGACGGCAGTGTACAGTTGAGCACTCTGGTGACCGATGCCCAGGCGCGGGGTCTGCAGGTCCACCCCTATACCTTCAGGCGCGACCTGCTGCCCATCGGGGTGGCGAGCTTCGAGGAACTGCTGGACATTTTTGTGCAACAGGCCGGTGTGGACGGATTGTTTACCGACTTTCCCGATCTGGTGCACGACTATCTGCAGCGCAAGCCGGTGCAGCCCGACCGCTAATATCATGTCCTTTCTCTTTGCCACATTCTAGGATGTGATCAGCACACCGCCACTGGCCAGGACGACCACGACAGCCCAGGCGGGCAGTTTCCATACGCTGAGCAGGAGAAATCCCGTCAGCGCCAGGACAAATTCGTAGGGGCCGAGAATGGCGCTGGTCCAGACCGGCTGATAGAGCGCGGCGCCCAGGATGCCCACTACCGCAGCATTGGCGCCGCGCATCAGTGCCTGCGCGCTGTCCCAACGGCGGAATCGGTTCCAGTGGGGCAGTACCGCCACCAGCAACAGCATCCCGGGCAGAAAAATCATCACCAGCGCCAGGGCGGCACCGAACAGGCTGCCGCCAGGCGGCGACATCACCGCGCCCAGATAGGCGGCAAAGGTGAACAGCGGACCCGGCACGGCCTGGGCGGCACCATAGCCGGCCAGGAACTCGTCCGCACCGACCCAGCCCGGCTGCACCACCTCGGCCTCAAGCAGCGGTAGAACCACATGTCCACCGCCGAACACCAGCGCACCGGCGCGATAGAAGGCATCCATGAGTGCCAGGATGGCGGAGGGGTTGATCCAGACCAACAGCGGCAGGCCGGCCAGCAGCACCACGAAGACCAGTCCCGCCAGGTGGCCGGTGCGAGCCGGGACGGGCAGCGGCAGTTCGTGTACCTCGGGCTCGAGGTGGACCCGACACAGCGCCATGCCGGCCAGAGCTCCGACCACGATGGCCGCTACCTGACCCGGCGGGCCACTGACCAACACCACGGTAATCACTGCGGCCAGGGCAATGCCGGCACGCCGCCGGTCGGGACAGAGATTGCGTGCCATGCCCCATACGGCGTGGGCCACAATGGCTACTGCCGCCACCTTGAGGCCGTGAATAATACCCTGGCTGACGAAGCCGTCGAGCACGGCGGCACCCAGCGCGAACAACAGCAGCAATATGGCCGATGGCAGAGTGAAGGCGGTCCAGGCCGCCGCTGCACCCCAGGGGCCGGCACGCATCAGCCCCAGGGCAAAGCCCACCTGACTGCTGGCGGGGCCGGGAAGAAACTGGCACAACGCCACCAGGTCGGCATAGGCCTGTTCGCTGAGCCAGCGGCGCCGTTCCACGAATTCGACGCGGAAATAGCCAAGGTGGGCGATGGGACCGCCGAAGGAAGTCAGGCCGAGCAGCATAAAAGCAGTGAAGACTTCCCTGATGTTCCCGGCAGGGCGTGACGTATCGCTCATCGGCTGTGGCTCCCCGGCAGCGTCCATTGGCATCGCCATGCGGCGTTGGTGGCATCCCATTTTTCAGACAATGCCGGTAATCCTCAAGATGATTTCGGCGGAGTACTGGCACCGCCTGCCACAACAGTGCATCATTTCTCCTTGCACTGCTGCGAAAAAGGAACTGCAGCTGTGCGCACCATTTGTCTGCCACAACTCCCACAGGATCCCAAGGTGACACCGAAAGTCAATCGACGCACCAAAATTGTTGCCACCATCGGCCCGGCAAGCGAATCAGACGAAGTGATTGCCCGCCTGATTCGTGCCGGCGTCAACGTGTTCCGTCTGAACTTCAGCCACGGCTCGGCCGGCCAGCACGCGGTAGTCGCGGGCCGGATCCGCAAGCAGGCAGCGCTGGCTGGCCGCTACGTAGGGATTCTGGCGGATTTGCAGGGACCCAAGATACGTATCAGCAGCTTCCGGGACGGTGCGGTACATCTGGAAGGCGGCGACCGTTTCCGGCTGGATCTGTCGCTGGGAGAGGGTGAGGGCGATGCCCACGGCGTGGGTCTGGATTACCGCGCGCTGCCCCGCAGTGTCTATCGGGGCGACACGCTGCTGCTTGACGATGGGCGGTTGCGGCTACGGGTCGACGAGGTCGAAGCCGAGGCGGTGGATTGCACCGTACTGGTCGGGGGCAAACTGGGCTCGCGCAAGGGCATCAACCGGCTTGGGGGCGGCCTGGCGGCGCCAGCGCTGACCGCCAAGGACATCGCCGACATCGACAGTCTCACCGGTGTCCGGCCGGACTTCGTCGCAGTGTCCTTTGTCTCCACCGCCGAGGACATCCTGCAGACCCGGGAGTTGCTGGCGCAGCATCAGCTGCAACCCGCCATCATCGCCAAGATTGAACGGGCCGAGGTGGTTGCAAACGAGGCCACCTTGAACGGTATCATCGACGCCTCCTTCGGCATCATGGTAGCCCGCGGCGACCTCGGAGTGGAGGTCGGGGATGCGGAGCTTATCGGGCTGCAAAAACACCTGATTTCCCGTGCCCGCAAAATGGACCGGGTGGTGATCACCGCGACCCAGATGATGGAATCGATGATCAACAATGCGATGCCGACAAGGGCCGAGGTGTTCGACGTCGCCAATGCAGTACTCGACGGCACCGATGCAGTGATGCTGTCGGCCGAAACCGCTGTCGGCAGCTACCCGGTTGAGGTGGTCGCGGCGATGGCCGACGCTGCGCTGGGCGCCGAGCGCCATCCCGTGGCGCGCACCTCGCGCTACCGTCTGGACCGGCAGTTTGAATCCGCCCAGGAAGCCATCGCGATGTCGGCGATCTATGCCGCCAACCACTACAACAAGGTACGTGGTATCGCCTGCCTGACCGAGTCGGGCACCACGCCGCTGCTGATGTCCCGGCTCAGCTCGGGACTGCCTATTTTCGCGTTGTCCGGCAGCAGTGAAACCCTGCAACGGTTGTGTCTGTGCCGGGGCGTGGTGCCGCTGTTCTTCGATGCAGGCGCGTTTGAGCAACACTCCATCGAGGCGACGGCTATCGAATTCCTTTGTGACGAGGGGCAGTTGCGCAAGGGCGATGCGGTGCTGCTGACCAAGGGCGCGGTGATGGGACAATCCGGGGCCACCAACATCATGAAAATCCTGCCGGTCGCATGATCACGCAGAAGCCACGCATGGTGGCGGATGTGGGAGGAACCAATACACGCCTGGCCCTGTTCGATCCAGCCGATGGGCAACTGCACGCCCTGCACAGCTATCCAAACAGCGATTTTGCCAGCTTCGAGGAAGTCGTGGCGAGTTGGCTGGCCACGCTCGGGGAGCCCGCCCCTGCAACCGCCTGTGTCGCGGTCGCCGCCCCGCCCGCCGGGGATCGGGTGGTCATGAGCAATGTCAGCTGGTCATTCAGCTGCCGGGAACTGGCTGGCCGCTTCGGTTTTGGCCAATTCCGGGCAATCAACGACTTCGAGGCGATTGCCCACGCGCTGCCCCACCTGCTTCCCGCGGATCGGGTAACGCTCCATCCCGGAGGCGGGTCGAACGGCTCCAGGCTGGCAACCATGGGTCCGGGCACAGGCCTGGGAGGTGCCCTGCTGCAGCGGTGTTCACGGCAGTGGCAGGCCATTGCCTGCGAACCGGGTTACATGGATCTGGCGCCCGCAAGCCCTGAGGAAGCCCGTCTCTGGAGCCTGCTGCTGCAACAGTATCCCCGGGTCTACGCGGAACTGCTGGTATCGGGACCTGGACTGCAACGGCTGTACCGGGGACTGGCAACGCTGGGTGGTACAACTCCCGAATCGTTGGCTGCCGCGGAGATTACCCAGCGGGCGTTGCAGGGCACAGATCCTGTCTGTGTCCGGGCGCTGGAATACTTCTGTGCCCTGCTGGGGGCCGCCTGCAGTAATTTCGTGCTCGCCAATGGCAGCTACGGCGGCCTTTATCTGGCCGGCGGGATCCTGCCTCGGCTGCTGCCGCTCCTGCAGTGCAGTGACTTTCACCGGCGCTTCGTTGAGCGCGACCCGTTGCGCGCACAGCTGGCCAGCATTCCCGTTTTCGTGATCACCCACACCCAGCCAGGTCTGCTGGGCGCCGCCCACATTCCATTGAATGCGTCGCCCGCGGGGGCAGCGATTGGGGCGCTGCGGCCCTGATTCGCCCCCAAAGGCGTAAAATTGCCTAAAATATTTCTTTCAGTCGCGATCCCAGCCGAGAATAGCGGTGCTACACTTTAAGCACTGAGCAATCAGTGGTATTTATGCACGTGTTCGAAGTTCCCTCAAGTTCCTCGGTACGTTGAACATAAATAATGATTAACCTCCTGGGGCCCAGACGGGCATTCCAAAGCTATACAGGTAATACATATGTCTACAGAAACCGGCACCGTTAAATGGTTTAACGAGACCAAGGGATTCGGCTTCATCGAACGCGAAGGTGGTCCCGATGTATTTGTGCATTTCAGTGCCATCAAGGGCGACGGCTTCAAAACCCTCACCGATGGGCAGAAAGTACAATTCACCGTGACCAACGGCCAGAAAGGACCTCAGGCTGAAAACGTAATTCCGGTCTAGGCCCAAAGCCTGACCTGAATAGCAAAAGGAGCACCGCGGTGCTCCTTTTTTTGTGCCAGCCTTTTTTGTGGCAGCTTCCATGGCAGAACGTTATTGCTGCCAGGGGAGCCGGGGCTTTCGGATGACCCCTCCGCCAATCAACGCGAAGTGCGCTGAGGCGGCAGCTGCAGAATGACTGTCAGCCCTCCTCCAGCTTCTTCTGCCGATCCAGCTCGGACTCCATGTAGTTGATCCACTGTTTCGCATACTGCGCGGAGCGCTCGTCGCGGCCTGCAGCGTTGAACGCTTCACGGGCCTTGGCATACTGCTCGTCGTTGAAATAGGCCATGCCCAGCACCAGGCGGGCGGTATCGGGACGTTTCACGCCGCCTCGCTGCAGCCCCTTGGTGATGGCATCGATTGCCTTCTTGTATTCATCCCCATCCAGATAGATATTGCCGAGCCGGGCGTACAGCTCTCCGTCCTCGGATTTGGCGGCAGCCTGCTCCATCGCCGGGATGGCACGATCGATTTCCTGCGCCTGCCGCCAGGCATTGCCCAGGATCTCGTAATTCCTGGACGTGCCCTCTATCGTATCGCTCTTCAATCCCTTGTCCATGACCTTGCCGGCCTTGTAGGGGACTTCGCCGTTCAGGTACAGGTAGGCCATCGTCACCTGCTCGGTGCCCTTGTCGAGCAGATCCTGTACGTAGGCAGTCTCCATCGCCGCCAATTGCTTGGCATCGCGTTTCTGCTCACCGTACATGTGAGACAGCTGCACCCAGTACTGCTTGTCGGGATAGTGGGTCAGCAATTCTTCGAGGGTTGCCACTGCCTTGGGAATATCGTTCTTGTCGAAGTACAGGAAGCGGGCCAGGTTGTACCACTGCTCACTGGGTATCTTGCCCTTTTCCTTGTGCATGTTGATGGCTTTTTCAACATTGCTCAGTGCCTTGGGATAATCATCCAGCTGGTAGTAGCCCTGGGCCAACAGCACATAGGCATTCGCGGGCGGATTGTCGGACACCGCAAACCATTCAAGCAGTGTTTCCACACCCCGGCGCCAGTTTTCCTGTACAAAGTGCAGCTGGGCAACGGTGTATTTGGTATTGATCTCCATTGCCAGCGGGATATCGGGCTGCCGGATCACGTTCTCGTAGGCTTCCAGCGCCTTGGCATAATCCTCACGGGAATAATGAATGAATGCATACAGGTTGTAGACATTGGCCAGCTCATAGCTGTTGAGCTCGTTCTTGCCACCTGCGCTGAGCATGCCATCCAGCACCCGGGCCGCGGCATCGAAGTTTTCCTCTTCGGCGGCGGTCTGGGCTTCGGAAAGTTTTTCATAGACCTGGTTGCGCAGCGCCGGGGTGCGCCGCGTCTCGCGCTGATCCGCCTCGCCTTTCTGGGCAGAGGCACTGGCGAAAGGCTGCGCCCCCAGATCGGATTGAAGCTGGGTAACGGCGACCTGCGCGACGGTTACCGGCAGTGCCAGCAGCGCAGCACGCAGCCAGGGGCCGGAATTGGACAATCTCATCATCTCACGCTTCCTAGTCTTCCAGCTCATAGGTGAACTTGTTCTGGACGCCGGCCACTTCAATCGGCTCGCCATCCACCACCCTGGGCTTGTACTTGAACTTTTCCGCGGCCCTGACCGATGCGCTTTCGAACACGCCCGACGGCTGGCAATCCACCGCCTGCGGATCCCGTATCGAGCCGTTGCGGGTCACGGTATACTCGACAATACAGTAGCCGGTGATGCCCCGCGTCTGGGCCCGGCGCGGATAGACCGGCGCCACCTTCACGATCGGCAGGTATTCGCCGTCAGCACTGCCGATACCGGTGCCCCCCACATTGAGATCAACGCTGGCCCGCGGCGCAGTGTTGACAACCTCCATCTCCATGTCCATGTCGACGTCCGGAGTGTCCATGTCCGGCGGCGGCTCGTCCGGATCCTCGACCTTGTCCGGTTTCTGCTCCTTGACCTGGGTGTCGATTTCACGCTCGGGCATGTGAATGTCGGCCAGCTTGCGGGTATCCGTCTCGTCGAGCTCGGGATCAGCACTCGCTATCAGGTACTGCATGATGAAGAACAGGCCTCCGGCGACGGGAATCGCCAGCAGTGCCCCGACCATCATCCTCAATACATTGCGATTCATAATGGCTTACTTATCTTCAGTTGACAGGGACACGTCGTAAACGCCGGCCTCTCGGGCCGCGTCCAGCACCGCCGCTACTGTCTCGGTGTTTGACTGGTTATCCGCCTGGATAACCACCGCGCCCTTGGGGTTTTCCGCGTGCAGGCGTTCGATATTGGCACGTACCGCGCGCACATCGATACGGCGCTTGTCCATCCAGATCTCGTTGGTGGCGTTGATGGCCACGAGAATGTTGACGTTGTCCTTCGGCTCGGAGGTGGAGGCTTCGGGCCGATTGACCTCAATACCGGCCTCCTTGATAAAGGAGGCGGTTACGATGAAGAAGATCAGCATGATAAACACGACGTCCAGCATGGGCGTCAGGTCGATCTGGGCTTCATCTTCCGCAGCTGCTCGATTATTCCTGCGCATTGAAATAGCTCTCTCAGTGATCTGTTGTCAGGTTGTCAACCAGGAACTCGCTTTCGCGCGTGGCGACCCGGGTGACGTAGGTGTTGGCAAACACGCCCGACAGGGCGGCGACCATGCCGGCCATTGTCGGGATTGTGGCCCGCGATACCCCACCGGCCATCGACTTGGCATCGCCACCACCGGTGACCGCCATGATGTTGAACACCTCGATCATCCCGGTCACGGTCCCCAGCAGCCCCAACAGCGGGCACAAGGCCACCATGGTCTTGATGACGGGAAGATACTGGTTGATCTTCTGTCTCGCTTCCGAGATCAGCTTCTCGCGGATCTGGTGGGCCTCCCAGGAACGGCGCTCGGAGCGCCCCTCCCAGGTGGAAATCGCGTGCGCGGCATCATTCTTCCAACCCGCCTTGAAGTACCAGACCCGTTCGAAAATCAGCATCCACATGAAGAACAGCAGGATTGCGATCAGCCAGAGTACGTTGCCGCCCATGTCCATGAAGCGGGCAACGGCCTCATAAGCGCTATCGAACCAGTACATATTACTTCCTCAGGTTACCTTCAGTGTGCTCGGCGATAATACCCGTGGTCTGCTCGTTCAACAGGTGGATGATGCGCTGGGCGCGGCCATTCACAATGGTGTGCAGCAGCACTGTCGGGATCGCTACCAGCAGACCCAGTACTGTGGTCACCAGGGCGCCGGAAATACCGCCCGCCATGGCCTTGGGATCGCCCGCACCGAAAATGGTAATCGCCTGGAAGGTTACGATCATACCGGTCACCGTACCCAGCAGACCCATTAGCGGGGCCACTGCAGAGATAATTTTCAACAGGGTAAGACCGCTTTCCAGCCTGGGAGTTTCCTTCAGGATGGCCTCGGAGAGTTTCAGCTCCAGGGTTTCGGTGTCCATGCTGGGATTGTCTTCGTGTACTTTCAGTACCCGACCCAGAGGATTATTGGTATTGGCCCTGTCGCTCTTGAGCTGGCTGTTCACCTTCGAGCTCACGCTTGTCAGCACAATCAGGCGCCAGATAGCCAACAGGAAGGCAAAGGCACCGACTGCGGTGATCGCGTAGCCGATGTAGCCACCCTGGTGCCAGCGCTCCTCGAGATCCGGGCTGTTGATCAGCGCGGCCAGGTAGGAACCGCCGGTGGGACCGGTGGGATCGACGCCAAACTTTTTCATGCCGTCTTCGCCGGTGGCAGCGACGAGTTCCTTCGCCCAGCCGAGATAGGGGCCGGATGGCTGGCGGGCCAGCTCTTCCAGCGTACCCTTGTTGGGAACGTACTGGAGATACCTGCCGTCTTCGGACACGACATTGAAGACGCCGACGCGAACCACACGCTGCTCGACCTTGTCGCCAGTGGGCTTGGCCACTTCGGCATTGAAGGCGACCACCTTGCCGGACTCGGTCATCTCACGCTGCAATTCGAACCAGACCCGCTCGATTTCCTCGATGCTGGGCAGGCGCTCGCTGCCGCTCATTTTCTTAATCAGGTTGTCAAGAAACTCTTGACGATCCGGGAATTCTGCGCTGGTCAGCGAGAACTCCAGATTGGAGGACAGGTCACCGGCGGTGGAGGTCAGGTGCCCGAACAGCTCTGCGAGCGTACCCAGCCGCTCGCGTAGCGCCTCCTGCTTCTGCGTGATCAGCAGGTCGTTCTCTTCGAAGGTGGCCTCCAGCTCCGAGGACAGGTTTTCCTGGCGGGTGCGCTCGGCCTCCGCCTCTTGCAGCATGTTGGCCTGTTCGGCCTTGGCAGCGGCGAAGCGCTGCTCACGCTCGCGGTTTTCCCGCGCTTCAGTGGTCTGACCCTGCCTGACGAAATCCAGCAGCTGGTCCAGTGATTGCGCCTCTTGCGCCACCGTCGACCCGGTTGCGAGCGCCAATGAACCACATAGGGCAAATGCCGCGGCCTTTACACATTTCATACTCATTTACTTAGCCTCCGGCGCCGGTACAGGCAGGTTCATCAGATCAATCGAAGCTTCGTTGCGCGCGATCCGCAAGCCCTTCATGATGGCGTTTCGGTACTCGCCTTTGTCCAGCGCGACCCAGGAACGGCTGTCCTGGTCCCAGGCGCCCGACAGTTCGGTATCAGTGGTCTGGTAGACCAGTGCGATGCGGCCGATACGCAGGAAATTGACATCCCGGTCCTGGCCATCGATGTCCACGCTGCCTTTATAGGCATCGAGCTTGCGGCCGTATTCAGTCTCGATCTTGTAGGCTTCCAGCACCTGGCGGAATTTCTCCGCGACGGTGACATCGTCCCGGTCCAGGTTGGCGCGCAGGAATTCGATGCGCCGGCGACGCTCTTCCATGTGGAAGGGCACGTCCAGCTCAACAAACTGCTCCAGTCCGTCGATCATCCGTATGACCAGTGGTGTCATCTGGCGCTGGATAACAGTGACCTGCTCGATCGACTCGTCGATATCCGTGATCCGCTTTTCCTGGTTGTCGATCTGGCGCTGCAGGCGGTTGTTGTAGACCTTGAGGCCGTCGACCTGCTTCATCACGCTCTTGTAATCGGTCAACAGGTCGCGGGTCTCGTCCGCGAGCCGGTCAATCTTGGCCTGTGATTCGCGGGCGGCCTGGTTCTTGGCTTCCCCGACCTCCAGGATGGAGTCCAGGGTATTGGCTTGCACCGCAACCGCCGTACCCAGAAGGGCACCGACAGATACCAGTGCAGCGATCAATACGTTCTTCAATCGATGCATAGTCATGGGAATTGGGCTTCCTATTTTCCAACAGAGTGATTCAAAGCTGAGACAGCGTGACTCGGTACAACGTATGTAAGTAGTGGAATTTTTTGAGTCGGTAAACCGAGGGCTGGAATTTAAACCCAGAACCGCGGCATTTTCAATCAATGGGCAACAGCAGTCTGTGTATTTCTTGAATACGTGTCAATAGGTTACACAAACTTCCCGTATCACCGAATCAAGGTAACACTTATCCATCGCAAATCAATCAACTTCCCGAATCGGTGCGCTCATAGACCACGAAGGCATAATTGAACGGGTTTGGTGATTCTGCACCATGCTCTTCGCGGCGCAGTTCCCGCCATTTGGCCCAGTCTACGGGCGGCAGCCGGGTATCTCCATCCACGCTTGCGTGCACTTCGGTAACGTAGAGCCGCTGCGCCAGCGGCAAGACTTCCCGGTAGATCGCGGCGCCGCCTATCACCACTACCTCCCCATTGTGCGCCAATTGCTCTGCCAGCGCCAGCGCCGCTGCGATGGAATCCACCACGGCGACTCCGGCAGGGGCAAACTCCCGATCCCGCGACACCACGATATTGCTGCGCCCCGGCAGGGGTCTGCCAATGGACTCGAAGGTCCTGCGCCCCATGATCACAGGCTTGCCCAGCGTAACGCGCTTGAAGTAGCGCAGATCCTCGGGCAGATGCCAGGGCAGGCCGTTGTCGCGCCCGATGACGCCGTTGGCCGCTACGGCCACCATTATTGCCAGCTCCATCACCGCGGCCCTAGACCGCGACGGGCGCGGCAATGGCCGGCCAGGGGTCGTAGCCCAGCAGGCTGAAATCCTCGAACCGGTAATCATAGATGCTCGGCGGACGGCGCAGGATTTCCAGCCGTGGTAGCGGTCCGGGGCTGCGGCTCAACTGCTCCCGAACCTGCCGCAAATGGTTGCTGTAGATATGGGAATCGCCGGTACAGATAATGATTTCGCCGGGCTCCAGGTCGCATTGCTGTGCCAGCATCAGGGTCAGAACCGCCACGCTCGCGGTATTGTAGGGCAGACCGAGGAAGGAATCGCTGGAACGGATCAGCAACTGGGCCGACAGCCGGCCATTGGCAACATAGAACTGATACAGCAAGTGGCAGGGTGGCAGCGCCATCCGGCCGGCCCGCACGTTGTCCTGGGGGCTGATTTTTTCGTCCGGCAGGAACTCCACATTCCAGCCGTGAAACAGAATGCGGCGACTGTCCGGGTTGTTGCGCAGGCAGTCGATGACATAATCGATCTGGTTGACGCTGCCGCCGTCGCGAGTGGGCCAGGCCGTCCATTGGGCGCCGTAGATGGGTCCCAGGTCACCGCTCTCGGTGGCCCATTCATCCCAGATACTGACTCCGTTCCGCTTCAGCCAGCCAATATTGGTGTCGCCGCTCAAGAACCAGATCAACTCGTTGATAATGCTCTTCAGATGCAGTTTCTTGGTTGTCAGCAGCGGGAAGCCATCGGCCAGGTCGTGGCGGAACTGGCGGCCGAACACGGACAGGGTGCCGGTGCCGGTGCGATCAGCCTTGGGCGCGCCGTTGGCGAGTATGTCCTGCAGCAGATCCAGATACTGTCTCATTTTGACACCCCCCGGCCGCAGGCTGTCTGCGGTAGGCCCACACCATCAGGAACAGGCCCAGCGCGATCATCGGCAGGCACAGCAACTGGCCCCTGGTGAGCCAGCCAAAGGCGTGGAAACCGATGTGGGCATCCGGTTCCCGGAAAAATTCGGCGATAAAGCGCAGGCAGCCATAGCCGGCGCAGAACAGCCCGGCCAGCGCCCAGGTGGGGCGCGGCCTGGCACTGAACCACAACAGGATCAGGAACAACAACACCCCCTCCAGCGCGAACTGGTAGAGCTGGGACGGGTGCCTGGCCAACTGCAGCGGATCCGCCGGGAACACCATCGCCCAGGGTACGTCCGTGGGCCGCCCCCACAGCTCCTGGCCGATGAAATTGCCCAGCCGCCCCAGCGCCAGCCCCATCGGGGTCATCAGCGCCGCCAGATCCAGCACTCCGCCAAACGGCAGATTCCGGCTGCGGGAAAACCAGTACATCGCGACGATCACACCGATCAGACCGCCGTGGAAGGACATGCCTCCCTGCCATACCCGCAGCAACCACAGCGGATCTTCAGCCAGGCGTTCACCGCCATAGAACAGGGCATAGCCCATCCTGCCACCCAATACCACGCCCAGCGCACTGTAGAAGATGAGATCGTCCACCTGTTCACGGCGCACGGGGACGTCCGGGCGGGCACAGCGACGTACGCCCAGCCACCAGGCGAAGGCCAGTCCGGCCAGATAGGCGAGTCCGTACCAGTGGACCTGGACAGGGCCCAGCGAAAAAGCAACGGGGTCAATATCGGGATAACGCAGCATAGTATCGGTCTGTGGCTGGGCCGGGGCGGCGCTGGTGCCTGGCCCGGCGGAGGTCAAGGCGGCATTATCCAGTACCCGGCCGGGATTCACAATTGGCTTGCCAGCTGTCAGTATCCGATCACATGTGCCTGATCATATTTGCGTGGGACCCACAGTCCGACACTCCCCTGGTGGTCGCCGCCAATCGCGACGAGTTCCACGCCCGTCCCACTGCAGCCGCCACGTTCTGGCCGCAGTACCCGTGGCTGCTGGCAGGCCGGGATCTGAGCCAGGGCGGTACGTGGATGGGCTTCACCCGTGACGGCCGCTTTGCCGCGATCACCAATTACCGCGACCCCGGCCGCACGGCCCCGGGGAGGCGTTCGCGGGGCGAGCTGCCGCTGGACTATCTGACCGGCGATACCTCCCCGCGGGATTATCTGCGAGAGGTCGCCGGCCACGCTGACGATTACGCCGGCTTCAATATCCTGGCGGGCCGCGACGACGGCCTGTGGTGCTACGGCAATAGCGGGCCGGAAGCACAGCCTGGAAAACTGGCAGCGGGCATCTACGGCCTCAGCAATGCCAGGCTGGATACGCCCTGGCCCAAGGTGACGCTGGGCAAGCTGCGGCTGCGGCAACTGCTGGAGTCGGCCGCCCCCTGCCACGAGGCGCTGCAACAGGTCGTCGCAGACACCCGCCCCGCCACGCCCGAGGAGCTGCATCCACTGGGTCTGGACCAGGCCATGGCCCCGCAGCTTTCGGCCCAGTTCATCCGCACCCGGGACTATGGCACCCGTTCCACCACAACCCTGCGGGTCCGCCGCGACAGCAAGGTCGTGGATACCGCCACGGTTTCCTGGCGCGAGCTGAGTTTCGACGATAGGGGCCAACTGCAGGGCAGTGAACAGCGGGACTTCAGTTGCCGGTGGCGTTTTCAGGCCACCGGTATGTGAACGAACTGCTCCAGGCCGGACTCCTGCATCAGCCGGTGCAGGCGCGCCTGAACCTCAACCGCGCTCTCCAGCAGCATCACCTCCTCCAGCACCGCAGTCGCCTGGGCCAGGGTAATATTGCGCAGGGATTTCTTGACCCGGGGAAGGCTGGTGGCATTCATGGACAATACCTGATAACCCATGGCCATCAGCAGCACTGCCGCCAGTGGATCTCCCGCCAGTTCGCCACAGATACTGACCGGCTTGCCCTCCGCCCGGCCCGCCTCCGCAACGCAGCACAAGGCCTGCAGTACAGCCGGGTGAAAGGCGTGGTACAGATCCGCGACCCGCGAATTGTTGCGATCCACTGCCAGCAGGTACTGGGTCAGGTCATTGCTGCCGACCGACAGAAAGTCCGTACGCCGGGCCAGGACCCGGGCCTGGTAGACCGCTGCCGGCACCTCCACCATCACGCCGATGGGCGGCAGGGCCAGATCCATGCCCTCCTGCACCAGTTCGCGATGCCCACGCTGAATCAGCTGTATCGCCTCGTCCAGCTCGGGCACATTGCTGATCATCGGCAACATGATGCGCAGGTTGTCCAGGCCTTCACTGGCCTTGAGCATGGCCCGTACCTGGCCCAGGAAAATCTCCGGGTGATCCAGGGTCACGCGAATGCCGCGCCAGCCCAGGAACGGGTTGTCCTCATTGATCGGAAAGTAGGGCAGTGCCTTGTCACCGCCGATATCCAGCGTGCGCATGGTCACCGGCCGCGGGGCAAAGGCTTCCAGTTGCTCGCGGTAGATCTGGCGCTGCTCCTCTTCACTGGGAAAGCGCTCACGCAGCAGGAAAGGTACCTCGGTACGGTACAGACCCACACCTTCCGCGCCCTGCTCCAGCGAACGGGTCACATCGGCCATCAGGCCGGTGTTCACCCATAGCGGCATGCGGTGACCATCCAGGGTTTCACTGGGCAGGTCGCGCAGGGATTCCAGATCGCGGGACAGGGCGTGATCCTGATCCACCAGTTGCTGCACCCGGGCCCGGACCTCCGGCAGCGGGTTGAGGTGTACGATGCCGTTGTAGCCATCCACCACCAGCTCCCGATCCTGCAGCCGGGTATAGGGCAGATCCACCGCACCCATCACCGTGGGCAGCCCCATCGCGCGAGCGAGAATCGCGACATGGGAGTTGCCCGAGCCACGCACCGAGATCAATCCGACCAGGCGGTCGCGCGGCACTTCTCCCAGCACGGATGCGGTCAACTCCTCGCTCACCAGGATGGTATGGGGCGGGTAGAGCTTGGGCTCGCTCCTGGCCGCGTCCTGCAGATAGGCGAGAACCCGCGTACCGAGATCCTTGACGTCGACCGCGCGCTCTCTCAGATAGCTGTGCTCCATCCGCTCGAAATGGCGGATGTGCTCTATCATGACCTGACTCAGCGCGCCCTGCGCCCATTCACCGGACTTGATCAGACCGGCCACTTCGCCACCAATCGCGGAGTCGTCCAGTATGCCCAGATAGACATCGAACAGGGCGTGATCCTCGGGACTCATCTGCCCGCGCAGGTTGTCGGACACTGTCTGGATATCATTGCGCACCGCCGCCAGCGCCGTGCGGAAGGCGCGCAGTTCCTGGCGCCGGTTGGCGACAGTCTTGCGCGGCACAACGTACAAATCCGCCACCGGCGATACCACTACCGCGGTGCCGATCGCGATGCCCGGCGCCCCGGGGATGCCGGTTATCCGCGTGGGCTCGCGGGCGCCGCCCAGCAACTCCTCCTGCACCGCACCCGTCACCCGGGCGTGGGCGATCACCCCGGCCAGCTGGGCCGACATGGTCACCAAAAAGGCCTCTTCGCTCTCGTCGAAGCGACGCCGCTGCGCCTGCTGCACCACCAGCACCCCCAACACATCGCGCTGATGAATAATGGGGACCCCGAGAAAGGCATTGAAAAGCTCTTCGCCCAGACCTTCGAGCAGCTGGAAGCTGGGATGGGTCTCGGCATTCTCCAGATTGAGCGGCTCCTCGCGCTCCGCCACCAGGCCCACCAGGCCTTCTCCCGGCGCCAGACTGGCCATGCCTATCTGCGCCGGATTGAGACCTTCCGTGGCGCGAAATACCAGCCGCCCGGAGGTCTGATCGCGCATATAGACGCTACAGACCTCGGTGCCCATCGCGTCGCGGACCCGCCTGACAATGATCTCCAGGGCCTCGTTAAGCCCTTCAGCAGAATTGACCTCCTGCACGATATTGCGCAGGGTCTCCAGCATCATCGCGGCCATGCGGCGGTATCCTCGATTACCCTGCCCAGCGGTGGGGCCAGCTCTTTGAGTGCGCGGCGATAGACTTCGCGCTTGAAGGCCACCACCTGATCCAGCGGATACCAGTAACTGACCCACTGCCAGTGGTCGAATTCCGGCTTGCCGCTGAGGTCCAACCGCACCGCCTCGTCCGTAGCCAGCATGCGCAGCAGAAACCATTTTTGCTTCTGCCCAATGCACAACGGGTTTTCGCCCCTGCGCAGAAAACGGCGCGGCAACCGGTAGCGCAACCAGCCCCGGGTGGCGGCAACGATGTCTACAGCTTCGGCGGTCAGACCCACCTCCTCTTCCAGCTCCCGGAACAGTGCCTGCTCGACAGACTCCCCGGGGTTGATACCACCCTGGGGGAACTGCCAGGCATCCCGGCCACCGATACGGCGCGCCCACAGCAGCTGGCCCGTATCATTGGCCAGGATGATGCCGACATTCGACCTGAAACCCTCTGCGTCGATCACCTGGATACTACCTGCTTTATTAGGCGGGGTATTGTTCCACATTTTACAGTCGCTGAGAAATTTACTCCCGCCGGCCCGCGGGCTATGCTGGCCGGCTCTGTACGGAGGTGCCATGACCCTTGCCATTTTTGACCTGGACAACACCCTGATCGGCGGCGACAGCGACCACCTGTGGGGCTGTTTCGCCTCTGAGCAGGGCCTGGTCGACAGCAGCAGTTTCGCCCAGCAGAACGATCGCTTCTATCGCGACTACCAGAGCGGCGAGCTGGATATCGACGCCTATCTGCGCTTTGCACTGAGTCCGCTGCGAGGCCGCTCCGTGGCGGAAATGGCGGCGCTCCACCAGCGCTTCATGGAGGAAAAAATAGTGCCAGTCATGCTGCCCAGAGCGGCGGCACTGGTGGACAGTCACCGCCGTCAGGGCCATACCCTGCTGGTGATTTCCGCCACCAATCACTTTGTTACCCGGCCCATCGTCGACGCCCTGGGTATTGCCGAGCTGCTGGCCTGCGAGGCCGAGATCGTGAACGGCTGCTACACCGGTGAACCCAGCGGCATCCCATCCTACCGCGAGGGCAAGGTACTGCGTCTGCAAGCCTGGCTGGCCCTGCATCGCTTGCCGCTGGAAGGTACCTGGTTCTACAGCGATTCCCATAGCGACCTGCCGCTGCTGGAACTGGTGGACTATCCCGTGGCAGTGGATCCCGATCCACGGCTGGCAGCCCGCGCCCGCAACGCCGGCTGGCCGGTTATATCGCTACGGGATTGAGTTTGCGGGCAAATACCGATTTCAGGTACTCGGTTTCGGGGATCATCGGGTGCACCGGGTGATCGGGCCCCTGGCCACCCTGCTCAAGCACCCGCAGCTCACAACCACTGCGGCGGGCAGCGCCCTGCAGCAGCAACAGCAGATCGGCCCGCGCCAGATGCATGGAGCAGGACGCTGACACCAGCACACCTCCCGGCTCCAGCACATTCAGCGCCAGTTCGTTGATGCGCTGGTAGGCCTTGAGCCCCTTCTTGGCGTCCTTGCGGCGCTGGATAAAGGCCGGCGGATCCAGGATCACCAGGTCGAATGATTTCCCCTGCCGGTGCAGTTCCTTCAGTGCTTCTGCCGCCGGTGCCTGCAATACCGATACCCGGTCCTGCAAGCCGTTGGCGCGGGCGTTGGCGGCCACCCCCTCCAGCGCGCGGGCGGAACTGTCCACACAGCAGACCTCCCTCGCTCCGAACGCAGCGGCCTGCACCCCCCAGCCACCGATATAACTGTAAACGTCCAGCACGCGCTTGCCCGCCGCATAATCACCGAGCCGGGCGCGGGCCATGCGGTGGTCAAAAAACCAGCCCGTCTTCTGCCCCTCGAACACCGGCGCCAGGAAGGCGACGCCATTTTCCCGCAGCGGTACCTCGGCGGGCACTTCGCCATGGACCACGGCGATCCGGTCGTCCAGCCCCTGTTCCCGTCGGCTGCGACTGTCGGCGCGCAGCAGGATGCCCCGCGGCTGCAGCAGCTCCACCAGAGCCGTCACGATCACGGCCTCATAGCGTTCGATACCGGCGGTGTGGAACTGCAGCACCAGATAGTCGCCAAAACGGTCCACCACCAGCCCCGGAATGCCGTCGCTATCTCCGTATATCAGCCGGTAGCAGGACCCCGGCAACAGCGCCTCGCGGCTCAGCAGCGCCTGTTTCAGCAACGGCAGCAGCCACGGGACGTCCAGTGCCTGTGTCCGGTCCGGCGCGTACAGGCGCGCGCAAATAAGATTCTGCGGTTCCATGTACGCGGAGCCCAGCGCACGGCCATCGGCGTGGCGCACCAGCACCGGGTCGCCGGCGCTGAACCGTCCTAGAGGACTACGCTGGGTGTCGACCTCATTGGAGTAGACCCACAGGTGGCCGGCGCCCAGCCGGCGGCCGGCTCCGGGCCGCAGAAACAGATCGGCGGAGGGATCGTTCACGCGAAGCCCACCGGGCCGTGGCCGCCGGCCTCAGGCTTCTTCACAATGCTCGGCGTAATCCCCGGCGTCCAACAGCTTGTCCAGCTCGGCGGTATCCTCCGGTTGCAGCCGGTAGAACCAGCCGTCGTTGTAGGGGTCGGCATTGACCGTTTCGGGGGCATCCGCCAGCAAATCGTTGATCGCAATCACTTCGCCACTGATCGGCGCGTAAATATCGGAGGCCGCCTTGACCGACTCCACCACACCCGCCTCATCGCCGGCAGCCAATTGGGCGCCAGGCTCGGGAAGTTCCACAAAAACGACATCACCGAGGGCTTCCTGGGCGTGATCGGTAATGCCTATCGTTACCGTACCGTCCTCCTCCAGACGGGCCCACTCGTGGCTGCTGGCATATTTCAATTCGCTAGGGGTATGACTCATGACGATTCCTCTCATTCGGATTCCGGGCACGGACCAATGCTGTCGGTGCCGCACATTCTAACCGCCGAACAATGAAACACAACGCTGTTACCCGTCCGCAGGCAGGCAAGCCTCAGTCCGCCAGCCCCATTGCCCGCTGCATCAGCATCCGCTTTACCGGTGCTGCCCGCTCGACACCCCGCATGCCGGCATTGCGCAGCCAGCGGACCGACAGCGCGCGCTGCTCGAACAGGCGCTTGAAGCCTTCCATCGCGGCCATCATCAGCAGGTTGTCGCTCTTGCGCCGGCGCTGGTAGCGCTGCAGCACCTCAATCCGTCCGGGACTCATTCCCCGCTGCCCGGCCCGTATGACTTCCTGCGCCAGTACCGCGACGTCCTGCAAACCCAGATTGATACCCTGGCCGGCCAGCGGGTGGATAGTGTGGGCGGCATCGGCGATCAGGGCGACGCCGGTTTGAACATAATCCACTGCATGGCGCTGGCGCAGGGCAAACGCAAAGCGTCGGGAACAACCGGTAACTGCACCCAGCCGGTGCTCGAAGGCTGCCCCCAGCGCCTCGCAGAAGGCGGCATCCGGCAATTCCATCAGCGGGCCGAGACCGTCCGACTGCAGCGACCAGACAATCGAGCAATAGTGCCCCTGCGCCCCCGGCAACGGCAGGAACGCCAGTGGGCCCGTAGGCAAAAACCGCTGCCAGGCGGTGGCGGCATGATCGTGCTCCAGCCGCACCGTGGCGACGATGGCATGCTGGCCATAGTCCCATTCACGGGTGCGGAAACCCATTAGCTGGCGCACCCGCGACTCGCCCCCGTCTGCCGCCACCAGCAGCGATGCCTCCAGCACGAGTCCCGAGTCCAGTGTGACCTGCGTACCGCTGGCGACCCGCTCACAGCTGTGCAGGCGCTCCGGTGCCAGCAGCCGCACATCCGCACAACGCTGCAGCGGGCGCAGCAGGGACTGCAGCAGGGCGCGATTTTCCACGATATGCCCCAGCGCCCCGGTGGCCAACTCGCGGCAATCGAAATCGATCCTGCCGGTGCCGTCGGCATCCCAAACGGTCATATGCCGATAGGCGCAATGGCGGTAGCCGGCCACCCCCGACCAGGCACCCCAGCCCTGCAGCAGAGCCTGTGACTGTGGATTCAGCGCCACTACCCTGGGATCGAAATGCGGCAGGCCGATGTCCTCCGGCAGGGTCTCTTCTGCCAGCGCCCGGGCCTCCACCACTGCCAGCGACAGGCCCTGGCCTGAGAGCGCCAGCGCCAGCGCACTGCCGGCGATACCGCCACCGACGATCACGACGTCGTAGCGTTGCGTCTCAGCCACCCCAACCTCCCAATGCCGCAAGTCCCGCCGCCTGCCGGACGAAGCGGCGCTTCAATGGTGTGGCCCAGTCCAGCCCGGACAGCGCGAGATCCCGGGCCAGCCCCAGCAGTGGATCTGCATGCATGAACAGCGCGGGCAGCTGATCGCTGAAGCTGATGGTGCGTTGCTGATCCCGGTGCTGGCGCCGGCGGTAGCGCTGCAGCACAGCCAGTTCGCCCAGGCCCTCTCCGGCCGCGGCGGCAGCGGCGAGTACCGACCCAAGGGCGGCAATGTCGCGCAGCGCCAGGTTGAAACCCTGGCCCGCCACCGGATGCAGGGCATGGGCGGCATTGCCCATCACCACCACACCGGCCCGCACCTGCTCCTGGCACTGGTGCAGGGACAGCGGATAACAGTAGCGCGCCCCGGCCTGGCGCAGGCGGCCCAGGCGATAGCCGAAGCGCCGCTGCAGTATTCCGAGGAACTCCGTTTCTGTGGCCTCGGACAGGGCGGCTGCCTGCTGCGGCGGCAGGGTCCAGACCAGCGCGCTGCGGTGCTCCGCATCGGCAACCGGCAGCAGCGGCAGCAATGCCAGCGGTCCCTGGGAGGTGAAGCGCTCGAAGGCACAGCCGCAATGGGGTTCGGCAAAGGCCACATTGCAGGCCAGCGCATGCTGGTGGTAGGGCTTTTCGACGGCGCCAATACCCAAACCGGCGCGCAAGTCCGAGGCAGCCCCATCCGCCACCACCAACAGGGAGGTGCGCAAGCGGGCGGCAGCATCGCCCTCCAGTTGCAGCTCAACGGACCCCGCCTGCGGTGTTACCGCGACAACCCGCGCCGGGTTCAACAGCTCCACCCGGTCCTGCTGACGCAGTACCTGCAGCAGGGCCCGGCCCAGCCAGGGGTTTTCCACCACATGGCCCAGCGCCGACCAGCCGTGATCCCCGGCGCGTAGCAGGGCACTGCCAAAGCGGCCGCGATTGGAGACATGGATGCTGTCGATGGGGCACAGCCAGCGCTGCAGCACAGGCCATACACCGATCGTCCGGTAGATCAATTCCGAGCTGTAACTGAGGGCCGTGGAACGGGCATCGAAGGCGGGGTGGTAATCCGGCTGCGGAACTTCTGCGGAAGGCAATGGCAAACTTTCGACCAGGGTGATCCGCCGGTTATCCGGCAGGCTGTGCGCCAACTGCAGCGCCAGGCTGATGCCCACCATGCCGCCGCCGGCGATGACAATGTCGCGCTCCTTTGTGGCCATCAGCTTGCCATCAATGCCTCGATATCTTCGGGCTGGCGGGGAACAGCGTCCGTCAACAGGCGGCAGCCATCGGCAGTGACCACTGCGTCGTCCTCGATACGGATACCAATGCCCCGCCAGCGGGCGGCGACGCCGGTGTTGTCCGGAGCGATGTAGATACCCGGCTCGACAGTCAGCACCATGCCCGGCTCCAGTTCGCGCCATTCGCCTGCGACCCGGTAATCGCCCACATCATGCACATCCAGCCCCAGCCAGTGACCGGCCCGGTGCATGTAGAACTCGCGGTAGGCCTCGCTCGCAATCAGGTCGCTGACTTCACCGCGCAGCAGGCCGAGATCCCGCAGGCCACGGGTGATCACCTCCACCGTGGCTTCGTGCGGCGCGTTCCAGTGATTGCCCGGCCGTATCTCCGCTATTGCCGCTGCCTGCGCTGCCAGCACGATGTCATAGATCGCGCGCTGCTGGCGATTGAATCGGCCACTGACCGGAAAGGTGCGAGTCACGTCAGCGGCATAGCACTGATATTCGCAGCCCGCATCAATCAGGACCAGTTCACCGTCACGCAATGCCCGGGCGTTGTCGGTGTAGTGCAGGATACAACTGTTGGGACCACTGCCGACAATACTGGGATAGGCGGCAAAACGGGCACCGCCCTGGGCGAACTCGTGCAGCATCTCGGCTTCAAGCTGGTATTCATGGATGCCCGCCCGGGCGGCGCGCATCGCCCGCTGGTGAGCTCTGGCGGTGATTTCTCCCGCCCGCTGCAGCAGGCGCAACTCGGCGGCACTTTTTTTCAGCCGCAGATCGTGCAGCATATGGTCCAGGTCGGTGAATTCTCCGGGCGGCACTGCACCCGAGCTCTCCTTGCTGCGGATCTGGTTTACCCAGGCCATGATGCGGCGGTCAAACTCCGCGCTGCGCCCCATGGAATAATAGACGCGCTCCCGGCCCTCGATCAGCCCCGGCAGGATGTCATCGACGTCGCCGACCGGAAAGGCATCGTCCGCCCCATACTCCGCACAGGCGCCCTCGGGACCGGCGCGATAGCCGTGCCAGAGCTCCATCCGCTGGTCACGCTCGCGGCAGAACAGCACGAACTCCCCGTGCTTGCGCCCGGGGATCAGCACCAGTACGGCTTCCGGCTCGGGAAAGCCGCACAGATAGTGGAAGTCACTGTCCTGGCGGAATGGGTACTCTGTGTCGCGACTGCGCCGCTGCTCATTGGCCGAAGGCACTATCGCAATGCTGTTGGGCTCCATAAGCGCCATCAAGCGCTGGCGCCGGCGCGCAAATTCCGTTTTACTGATTTTCATTGGATCCCGGTCTGGTGTGGTAGCTGGCAAGGGTCAGCGGCAAGGTTAGCACAGGCCCTCGTGCTTCCTGAAGGAGCGAGCTTCATACTGACAGCTGGTGCCAATGGCACTTGCTTGAGGGCTTTGGGACTTCGTAGCCCGGTCGACATCCTGGGAGGGTGCTTTCGAGACACGCCGTAAACCCATCCGTGGGGGCTCGGTTGCAGCATCCATGCTGCAAACGGTCTCGAAAGCACCCTCCCAGGACGCCGACCTTCTACCGGAGCGAATTCTAGTGCAACGGACCGGATTTGCCGCGGGCGGCGCGCTGCCGGTCTTCCAGCCGGGCGCGGCTGTCCATGTAGACATTGAGCGCGGCGAAGCGCAGGTATTCCACCAGCTCGGCGTAGCTGTTTTCCGACTCCTCCTCGCTAACGTCAGCCTCATCCTCGGTGGCCTGGGCTATCACGGCGAAATCCCGCAGGGCTTCGGAACTGTCGCCGGGCAGGGTTTCGCCACCGGTGCCGGCGGCAGCCATGGTTCTGGCGTAGCCAGCGAGAAAACCGCGACACCAGTCCGCCAGCGCCTGGGCTCGCTGGGCCAGCTCCAGGCTGTCATCGGGCAACAGCGGAAAGAACTCAAAGTCGTCGTTCTCCAGCGCCGCGGCTGTGGCCGCAAACAGCCTGATCAGCAAATCGGCCAGCTCGCCGTGCAGGTCCAGTCCCAGCGCCTGGTTCACGCCATGGAGGCCCGCGTCGGCATCGTGTTCCGCCCCCGCAGCCAACAGGCCCACCAGGCAGCCGTGCACCTCGGCTGGCGACAGCGCCACGCCCTGCTCCAGCAGTTGATTGGCTATTTCATCAAAGGTGTAGAACTCTGGCTCGTCGAACAGACTATCGAACATGGATGGCTCCCCGTACTGCCGTGAACGCCGTGCGGGCCCGGCCGCGGCACAGTTCCACTGCTTGCTGTAAAAAGAATGGCAGGCTATTGATATATAAAAAGTTTTGCTCCATTGACCTGTATCCTGGCCAGCTCTATAGTAAGCTGTAATTTCACCAGACCCAAGTGAACCTCAATGGCAGACAGCTCCCTCCCTGCTCTGGAATCCAAAATTGACGAGCTGATCGGCCTGTGCCGGGAGCTGAATCAGGAAAACCAGCGCCTGAAGTCCGACTGTCTCAATTGGCAGCGGGAAAAGCAGGACCTGATCAGCAAGAATGAACTGGCCTGCTCCAAGGTGGAGGCCATGCTGGCACGTTTGAGGTCTATGGAGTGATGCCCGTGAGCCCGCCCAATACCGTTTCAGTACACATCCTTGACAAGGACTACCAGGTCTCCTGCCCGGAAGACCAGCAAGCTGAACTGATCGTCTCGGCCCGCTACCTGGACAAGCAGATGCGGGCCATTCGCGACAGCGGCAAGGTCATCGGCCTGGAGCGAATCGCGGTGATGGCGGCGTTGAATATAAGCCATCAACTGCTGCAGGCC
Source organism: Kineobactrum salinum (assembly GCF_010669285.1). GTDB lineage: Bacteria > Pseudomonadota > Gammaproteobacteria > Pseudomonadales > Halieaceae > Kineobactrum > Kineobactrum salinum. Next base: position 2,050,124 of record NZ_CP048711.1, read on the forward strand.
TCCGAGCAAAACGGGGATGGCACCACGGCAGGCAATGCCGACCCCGGTGCGCTGCAGGGGCTGCAACGCAAGATCGATGATGCGCTCTACCAATTGCGGCAACTGGAAATTGGCTGATTCGGGCCAGCCCCGCACGAGTTTGTGTATAATGGCCGCTGGATTCCTGGCATACGCGCCAGGCAGACAGTCCTCGAGCCGATAAGTCTGTACCTGGAGGTTCCTCGTTACTGCTGGTGTGCACGTCCGGTCTGATCCGGAAAGCCTGATGCAGTGCAGGAACCCCCTCCTTGAACCATCGGGTTCAGGGCAACTCTGCCAACGCCATGCCGGGAATCCAACCTTTCATGACCAGCAAACCTGCCTGCAGACGCTTGCTGCGCAAGCGGCGCAATGATCTGTCAGCCCACTATCGCCAGTGGGCAGCCACTGCCGCTGCAGAGCATGTCTCCGCCCTCCCGGGTTGGGAGACAGTGCGCCGGGTGGCGGTGTACTGGGCCAATGACGGCGAACTCGATCCGGCCGGGATCATCTCCCACTGCCGGCAACATGAGCGCGAACTCTACCTGCCCCGGTTGACGGCCGATAAACAGCTGCTGTTTGGCCGCTGGCGAGCGGATCAGGACCTGTTACCCAACCACCTGGGCATTCCCGAGCCGGAGGACGACAAGCCGCTGATCGCCAGTGAGCTGGACGTTGTGTTTCTGCCGCTGGTGGGATGGCACCGGGATGGTACCCGGCTGGGAATGGGGGTGGCTACTATGACCGCAGCCTGGCTGTCGCCGGCCGACCCCTGTGTGTGGGCCTGGGCTATGATTGTCAGGAAATGGCGGCGCAGAACCGGGATGCCTGGGACGTGGCCATGGATTTCGTGATAACAGAAACCCGGCTGCACCGGTGCACCGGTGCAGCATCAGGAATGGGAATCGCTTAATTTCCGACGATAACCCCTGCCTGCAGTTCGGAGGCAGGCGCGGCCGCTGTGTCATTGGCGGCCATCGGCAGCAACAGCGTCACCAGCACCCCCACCCCGAAGGCGACCATCAGCACCAGTACAAAATCCGGCTTATTTTTCACACTCACTACTCTCGCAACTGTTCATCATCAACGTACCATCCAGTCAAACCACGCCAGACTGACGCAAACAGACCCCACTTCATAAACAGGCCGGACTCTTCTGGCCCCTGCCCGCACCCACCATTGCTTGTTGCAGTGGCTTTATTCCCTGATTTTTTTGGCATTATTTCACAAACATTTCGGAGTCTAGCCCACAAAGCCCCCAAAAGGAACCCCGAAATTGCCCGAAAGTGAGGAAATATCAGGGTTTGCCTGTGTCAAGCCCGTTCTGGGGACTGGCCCAGGTAAAGTTGGTAGGCGCGATTGGCGGTTTCCTCCCAGTAGGGATAGTTGATGGCGTCCAGCATCTCGCGAAATTGGCGGCGCTCCGAACGGGGCACCTGTATGCCTGCCAGGATGCGGCCATAGGCCGCCCCATGATTGCGATAGTGGAACATGGAGATGTTCCAGCGCTGGCCCAGGCCCGACAGGAATTTCAATAGCGCACCGGGGCGCTCGGGAAACTCCACCCGGTACACCACCTCGTTTTCCAGATCGGGGGGCGCGCGCCCGCCAACCATATAACGGATATGCAATTTGGCCATTTCATTGTCCGTCATGTCCTCGGTGGCGTAGCCCTGCCGCTGCAGGTCCGCCAGCAATTCCGCGAGATCACCGCCGCCCGGCACCACTGACAGTCCCAGGAAAACCAGCGCCTGGCCCGGGTCGGAATAGCGATAGTTGAACTCCGTGATATTGCGGCGCCCCAGGGCACCACAAAAGGCCCGGAAACTGCCCGGACGCTCTGGGATCGTGACACTGATGACGGCTTCCCGCTGCTCGCCGATCTCGGTGCGCTCCGAAATATAGCGCAAACGATCGAAATTGGTGTTGGCGCCGCTGACGATGGCCAGCAACTCCTGTTGCTGGACGCCGCTGTGTTCGACATATTTCTTCAAGCCTGCCAGCGCCAGCGCGCCGGCAGGCTCGGCGATAGCCCGGGTATCCTCGAAAATATCCTTGATGGCCGCGCAAATCTCGTCGGTGCCGGCGGTGATCACTTCGTCCACTGTATGCCGGATCACCCGGAAAGGCTCCTTGCCGATCTGGGCCACTGCGCAGCCATCTGCAAACAGGCCCACCTCGGGCAACACCGCCCGCCGCCCACGTTCCAGGGCCAGCTGCAGACAGGCCGCATCGGCGGGCTCCACGCCGATGATCCGGGTCTGGGGCCAGACATATTTCACATAGGCGGCGACCCCGGCCAGTAAGCCACCGCCGCCCACCGGCACGAAGATCGCGTCCAGCGGTCGCTGGTGCTGGCGCACGATTTCCATGCCCACGGTGCCCTGGCCGGCGATCACATCGGGATCGTCGAAGGGATGAACATAGACCATGGACTTTTCCGTCACCAGCTTTTGCGCGTACAGCGAAGCATCTTCGAAAGAATCCCCCTGCAGCACCACCTTCGCGCCGCGATTGCGCACCGCATCCACCTTGATGGCCGGCGTGGTCCGCGGCATCACGATGGTGGCCTTCACACCCATCCGCTGGGCGGCCATTGCCAGTCCCTGGGCGTGATTGCCGGCCGATGCAGCCACCACACCACAGGCCAGCTGTTCCGGCGTCAGCTTCTGCATTTTGTTATAGGCGCCGCGCAGCTTGAAGGAGAACACCGGCTGCAGGTCCTCGCGCTTCAGCCATACCTGGTTGCCCAGGCGCCGCGACATCAACATCGCCTCATCGACCGGTGTCTCGCGCGCGACATCGTAGACACGGGCATCGAGAATGCGTTTGATATAGGAATGGGGCATGACTGTCGCTACTGTGCTGGCCTGAATGAACCGGCCATGGTAATGGAGCCCGCCAACATTTGCAGCCCCGGCAGGATCAGGCATCGGAGTATTTTTTTGGCAGGCCGACCGCGGCATGCCGGCCAGATAATGATTCACCGGCCCGGCACCCTGCCCTATACTGGCAATGTGGTAACCCGGCCCGGGAGGCCTATCCTCCTTCAAGATGATTTTGGCGGGTTCGATCAGCCCTGAAGGAGTACCAGCGATGACCCAGGAACAACTCAAACAGGCAGTCGCAACTGCGGCGCTGGAATACATCAGGCCAAAACTGGAGGAGCACACCGTGCTCGGTATCGGCACGGGCTCCACCACCAATCTGTTTATCGACGGCCTGGCTACCCTGCGCGGCCAGCTCAACGGCACCGTAGCGAGCTCGGAAGCTTCGGCCGAGCGACTGCGCCAACACGGCATCCCGGTCTTCGACCTGAATGCGGTGGATCGGGTCGATTTCTATATCGACGGAGCCGACGAGGCCAACCGTGCACTGGAGCTGATCAAAGGCGGCGGCGCCGCGCTGACCCGGGAGAAAATCATCGCCGCGGTGGCACGGGAGTTCATCTGCATCGCCGACGGCAGCAAACTGGTGCATACCCTGGGCGAGTTTCCACTCCCTGTCGAGGTCATCCCGATGGCCCGCAGCCATGTCGCCCGCGAACTGGTCAAGCTGGGCGGCGATCCAGTCTACCGGGAGGGCGTTGTGACCGACAATGGCAACATCATCCTCGACGTCCACAATTTCAGTATTCCGCAGCCGCTGGATATCGAGAAGCGGATCAACAATATCACCGGCGTGGTGGCCAACGGCCTGTTCGCGCTGCGACCGGCGGACCTGTTGCTGCTGGGCACCGATTCGGGCGTCCAGACCCTGAAGGCGCAGTAGCCGGCCCGCGGGGCCCGGCGGCGTTCAAGCGTCGAAGATCTTGCCGGGATTCATGATCCCGGCCGGGTCAAACACCTGCTTGATCTGGCGCATGATCTGGATCTCCAGCGGTGATCGGCTGTAGTGCAGATACGCCTTCTTCAACAAGCCGACGCCATGCTCCGCCGATATGGAGCCCTCGTAGCGCTGCACAATTTCGAATACCCAGCGGCTGACCTCCGAGCAGCGCTGCTGGAACTCCGCCATCGGCAGTGCATCCGGCTTCAGCACGTTCAGATGCACGTTGCCGTCACCGATATGGCCGAACCAGACTATCTCGAAATCCGGGTAGGCCTCGTTGACCACGGCCTCGATCTCAGCCAGGAAATCCGGGACCCGGGCTATGGTGGTCGAGATATCGTTCTTGTACGGGGTCCAGCGGGAGATCGTTTCCGATATGTCCTCCCGCAAACGCCACAGGGCCTGCGCCTGTGCCACGCTTTGGCTCACGACCCCGTCCAGCACCCACCCCTGCTCTGCACAGTGCTCGAACAGCGCCATGGCCTGCTCCATGTCGGCGGCACTGCCCCGCTCGACTTCCAGCAGGGCATAGAAAGGCGCCACCGTGTCAAAGGGCCGCTGCAGGCCCTGGTGCGCCACTACCTTCTGCAGGGCCAGCTCCGAGAAGAACTCGAAGGCCTGCAGATCCATCGCCGACTGGTAGGCCTCCAACACCCGCATCACCGCGGCCATGTCGGCTACCGCCAGCACCAGCACTGCCAGATCCTGCGGCGGACGGGCGAGACGCATGGTGGCTTCCACTATAATGCCCAGCGTACCTTCAGCGCCTACCACCAGTTGCCGCAGATCGTAGCCCGCGTTGTTCTTCACCAGGCCGCGGTTCAGATCCAGCAGCTCACCGGTACCGGTCACCAGTTTCAGCCCCGCCACCCAATCCCGGGTCATGCCGTGGCGGATCACCTTGATACCACCGGCATTGGTGGCAATATTGCCGCCGATCTGGCTTGAGCCACTGGAGGCAAAGTCCACCGGGTAGAACAGTTCCCGCTCCTGCGCAAAAGCCTGCAACTGGGCGGTGACCACGCCCGCGCCGCAGCGCACGGTACGATCCACCGGGTTGAAGTCGGTGATCTGGTTGATTCGGTCCAGGGCAACCACCACCTCGCCCTGACACGCCACCGCACCGCCACTGAGTCCGGTGCGTCCACCCGATGGTACCAGCGCCAGCTGCCGCTCGAGCGCCAACCGTACCAGGGCCTGGACTTCGCCGACCGACCCCGGCAGCACCACCGCCAGCGGCGCGGCGGGGTGAACCCGCGTCCAGTCCCGGCCATAGTGTTCCAGGGCCCCGGCATCGACGAGGACTCTGTCCTCTCCCACACAGGCGCGCAAGGCAGACAGGACTTCAGGGCTGGCGGCGTTCACGGTTGGCTCCTTGCTTGATTGCTGGGGACAGCGCTAAAAAATGGCGGGGTATGGTACCATACGCGCCCCCTGAGTCCCGCCACCCATTGCCAGATATGAAGAAGGAGTAATCACCTGTATGGCGCCGAAATCGCTTGAGAAAAGCAAGATCCGCATACTGCTGCTGGAGGGGGTTCACCCCTCCGCCGTCGAAACCCTGCGCATGGCAGGCTATGAGAACGTTGAGCAGCACCAGAAGGCGCTGGCGCCGGAGGAGCTCAGACAGGCCATCTCCGACGCACATTTCGTCGGGATCCGGTCTCGCACGCAGTTGTCCGAGGAGGTGTTCGATGCCGCCCGCAAGTTGATCGCGGTGGGTTGTTTTTGCATCGGCACCAATCAGGTAGACCTCGGAGCCGCCACCCGGCGCGGTATCGCCGTCTTCAACGCACCTTTCAGCAATACCCGCAGCGTGGCCGAGCTGGTCATCGCCGAGGCCATCCTGCTGTTGCGGGGGGTGGCTGCGAAAAATGCCGCCGCCCATCGCGGCGAATGGCAGAAATCCGCAGTGGATGCCTACGAGATTCGCGGCAAACGCCTGGGCATCATCGGCTATGGCAATATCGGCATGCAGCTGGGAGTCATCGCCGAGAGCATGGGCATGCAGGTGCAGTTCTACGATGTGATCAGCAAGTTGCCACTGGGCAACGCGCGTCAGCTTCCCAGTCTGGAACAGCTGCTGGCACAGTCGGATATCGTCAGCCTGCATGTGCCCGAAACCCGCGGCACCCGCAATATGATAGCTGCACCACAACTGGCCCAAATGCCCCGGGGCAGCATCCTGATCAACGCCTCCCGGGGTACCGTGGTGGATATCGACGCCCTGGCACAGGCCCTGCGGGACGGCCATCTGGGCGGCGCCGGTATCGATGTGTTTCCGGTGGAGCCCCGCTCCAATGCGGATGAATTCCAGTCCCCGTTGCGCGAGTTCGACAACACCTTCCTGACTCCCCACATCGGTGGCAGCACGGTGGAGGCGCAGGCCAATATCGGTATGGAAGTGGCGGAGAAGCTGGTCCGCTATAGCGACAATGGCACTACCACTTCATCAGTCAATTTCCCCGAGGTGGCACTGCCGGAGCACGAGGGCTGCCACCGGCTGCTGCATATTCACCACAATGTGCCAGGCATCATGAGTGCAATCAACCAGACCTTTTCAGAAAATAACGTCAACGTCTCGGCCCAGTTCCTGCAAACCAATGAAGCCGTGGGATATGTGGTCATCGACGTCGACGCGGAATACTCCGATGTGGCGCTGGAGAAGCTCGCAAACATAGACGGTACGATACGTAGCCGCGTATTATTCTAGTACTGCAACCCGGACGGCCGGCTTGACGCCGTCCGTGGCGATACCATTGACGGGGCACAACCCGGCAGCCGCCGGCCCGTGCCTGCAACATGACGACACTACTACCTTTTATCCGCCATTGTTCCGAGGACCGGTACCTATCCGTCGTGGCTAGCAATAAAGATCAATTTCTGGCGACTCTGGTCACTGCACACGGCTCCGCGCTGGAGCGGTATCTGGCGCGCAAGCTGGACAATCCGGAGGATGCTGCAGAGATCGCCCAGGAGGCCTTTTTACGGCTACACCGGATGGAGTCCCCGGAAAATCTGGACAATGCCCGGGCCTTCCTGTTCCAGGTAGCGACCAATCTCGCGGTGGATCAGCTGCGCAGGCGCAAACTGCACCTGCAATTTATCCGCCGGGAGCGCAGCCACACTGCCGATACCGCACCGGTGGACATCAATGCCAGCGGGGTATCGCCCGAACAGATTCTGGACGCCAGGCAGAAATTGGCGATAATCTTTGCCGCGGTGGACGATCTGCCACTGAATGTGCGGCAGGCCTTCCTGCTCCACCGCCGCAGTGGCATGTCCTACAGCGCTATCGCGCAGGAAATGCAGGTGTCGGTGTCCAGTGTGGAAAAATACATCCTGCAGGCCCTGCAGCACTGCCGCAAGCGGCTGGCAGCATACTTTCCGCCGGAATGAGACGGGGCCGCGGGGGAAAACGTGATGCAGTGCAGCTTTGCAAGATTATTTGCTGAGGGAACTTCCCCGGTTCTCGTTACACTAACATCGACAAATATAAAGATGAATCCGTGGTGAGGTGGCCGGGACATCTTGCTACGGAACGCACATGGCCGGAACGGAGATGAACCAGACTTTTTCAGAGCAATTCGAACGCGACTGCGATACAGCTCTGAGCTGGATAGCGCGGTTTCGCGCCGAAGATGCCTCCGAGCAGGATCACCGCGCCTTCGCCCTGTGGCTGGCCGCCGATGCCGGCCATCGTCAGGCCATGGATCTGATGCTGGAGCTGTGGGACGACCTCGGCTCGGTGCGGCACCTCCCCTTTGACGAGCCTCAGCCAGCGCCGGTGAACCGTTCGCGCAGACGCTGGCTGGGGGCCGCGATCGGCCTTGCCGCCAGCGTCATGTTTGCAGGCTTTTTGCTGCCGTTTGGCACTGATGCCCCTTCAATCGAAGAATATCAGACGAATCTTGGCGAGCGCAGGACACTGACCCTGGACGATCAGTCGCGCATTATCCTGAACACCTCCACCCGTATAAAAGTGGCATACAGCGGCGCGGCCCGGACCATTACGCTACTGCGTGGCGAGGCCTTCTTTGAGGTCCAGCCCGATCCCGAACGCCCCTTCCGGGTCCACGCCGGCAGCGCAGAGGTGACCGCTATCGGCACCGCATTCAATATCTACCGGAATGACGATGACACCGCGATTACCGTCACCGAAGGTATTGTCCAGGTCAGCGAGCCTGGTCAGACCGCCAACCGTGCATCCCAGGTGGCGATACTGCGGGCCGAGGAGCAATTGCGCACCTCGGCACGCGGCCTGGGACAGAGTCAGCGGGTGGATCTTGCCGTCCCCACTGCCTGGCAACGCGGTGAACTGGTGGCCCGGCAACTGCCGTTGACACAACTGACCCGGGAACTGGCCCGCTACCACGATACCCGCATCCTTATCGGTGACCGCGACACCGCCAACCTCACCGTTTCCGGCGTGTTCAATCTCGACCACCCCGACAGCGTTTTGCAGGCGCTGGAACGCAGCCTCGCCCTCAAGGTGGTACGCCTGGATGAACGCACTGTCCAGTTGCTGAAAGCTCCCCAGTAGGATATAACACCGATACTGGTCGGCACATTGTCGTGCCGTTGATTTTTGTTACCAATAATCAACAAGTTGTAACCACCAGGCAGGGTCCCCAGCATGCTTGCCGAGTCGCGGGCGACAAAGTACTTCGCGCACGGCATCGTTTCGGTTTTGCTGGCGATGGCCGCCGTCATGGTGTGCGCGCAGAGTGCTCCCCCCCGGGAAACAACCGCCAGTGCTGTGCAGTTCACCATCGAGGGCGGCCCGCTGTCCGCTGCACTGATTCAGTACAGCCGCCAGAGCGGTACCCCGATTGTGTTCTCCGACCGGCTCACCCGCCAACTCAACGCACCGGCGGTATTCGGCCAACTCGCCCCGGAGGCGGCGCTGAACGCGCTGCTGGAGGACAGCGGGCTGGCCTGGGAATTCATTGACCGGCGTATCATCGCGATCTATGCCGACAGTTGCGAGGCGGGCCAGAGCTGCGCCAGCCCGCGGGAAACCGGTGCCCGGTTTCCCGTCTACGAGCCCGGTATCGAAGAGACCTATGTCTACGGCAGCCGGCTGACCGGCTCACGGATACGCCGCGACCCCACCCGCTACAGCGCTCCGGTGGATGTGTTCGTACGCGCCGACATCGAGCGCAGCGGAGCCCAGACCCTGGGTGAACTGCTCAAGTTCGTGCCGGCAGTGATCGGGAATTCCACCAGCACAGCCATTTCCAACGGTGGTGACGGTACCGCCACGGTTACTTTGCGGGGTCTGCCTGCCAGCAATACCCTGATCCTGATCAATGGCCGGCGCATCGCCAATGACGGTCTCGCCGGTGAGTCAGTGGACCTGAACAGCATTTCTCCAGCAGCCGTGGAGCGGGTGGAAATTCTCAAGGATGGCGCTTCCGCCATCTATGGCTCGGACGCTATCGCCGGCGTCGTCAATATCATCATGAAGCGTGACTTCCACGGTGTGCTGGCTGAATCTCACTATGGAGAGAGCTCCCGCGGCGACCTGACCACCACCACCCAGACCCTGCAGTACGGTACCGGCTTTCGTGATGGCGGCCTGTTCATCAGTGCCTCCCACTACGAACAGGAACCGCTGTTCAGCCGCGATCGGGCGGTGTCCCGCAGTGCCGACACCCGCGCCCTGGGAGGTTCCGACCAGCGCTCCAGCGCCACGCCCGATGCCCGCATCGTACTGCCGGATGGCCGCACCCTGATCGCTGACAGGAGCGGTGGCTACCGACCCGCAACGGACGAGGACCTGTTCGATTTCCAGGCTTTTACCAGTGCGGTGGTGCCGATGCGGCGCAGCAGCGTCTATGCCAATGCCAGCTATGACCTGAATGAGCAGGTGACGACGCTGCTGGACGTCAGCTACCTGCAGACCAGTGCCAACGCAACCCTGGCGCCCACGCCGATTTTCACGGCCTTTGAGCGAACCCCGATCAGCGTTGCCGCTGACAACCCGTTCAATCCTTTCGAGGTCGAATTGACCGACGTGCGCCGCAGGCTGCTGGAGTTTCCCTCCCGCCAGAAGCGCAACGAGTCCAAGGTCGCCCGGATCAGTGCCATCGTCGAAGGCCTCTATGCCGACTGGCACTGGGACGTGGGCTACAACTGGAGCCGCAGCGAGGCCCGGGAGACTGTGAGCAACCTGGTCGACGCCGATCGCCTGGCCCTTGCTGTGGGCTCACCGGACCAGTGCCGGGGTGCGGCAATCGACGGTTGTGTCCCAGTCAACCTGCTGGGCCCCGCGGGCAGCATCGGACCAGACCAGGTCGACTACCTGATCCTGGACGGTGACGTCAGAGGTCACTCCACACTCTCCAGTGCCAGCATCAATTTGAGCAATGCGTTGCTCAACCTGCCCACGGGACGGGGCGACCTGGCATTGGGCGTGGAATTCCGGCACGAAGCTACCGCCAAGCGCCCCGATGCCCGGCTGGCAAGCACTGGCACCATCGGTGGCGGCAACTTCGAGGCGACCAGGGGCGACCGCAAGATCCTGGAACTGTACGCAGAAACCCGCCTGCCCCTGTGGCGCAGCCACTCGGGCGGCCGCTCACTGGAACTGGAAGCCGCGCTGCGCCAGTCCAGCTACAGTGATTTTGGCGCCAGCACCAACCCCAAGCTGGGTCTGAAGCTGCAGCTGGGTCCGTCCCTGGCCCTGCGCGGCGGCTATGCCAGGGGCTTTCGCGCCCCCAGCCTGAACGAGCTGTACGAGGGCAGCAGCGAAGAGCAGGCCTTCATCGCCGACCCCTGCACGCTGGCCGCCAATGTCGGGGTACTGCCCGGTTGCGAGCAGCAGGCGGACCCCACCCGCAACCAGTTCCTGACCGTCCGGGGCGGCAACCCCGACCTGGACGCAGAGACCTCCGAATCCTTCACCGCCGGACTGATCTGGACGCCGGCAGCGATCACCGGATTGCGGGTGGCGATGGACCTGTTCCAGATCGAGCAGCGGGATGTGGTCTCGTCCAGCGCCCAGTTCATCGTCAACCAGAATGCCCGCGACGGCAGCTTTGACAGCAGTGTCATCCGCGATGCGCAAGGCAACCTGCTGCGCATCAACGCCAACAATATCAATACCGGCAGGCGCCGGATCCAGGGGGCGGACCTGGGACTGAGTTACCATTTCCCGCGCCGCGGTCGGGGCCAGTGGTCGCTGACCGGCAGCGCCGCCTACATCCACGAGTACCTGGCCCAGCTTGAAGCCGGAGCCGAGGAGGTGGACCTCTCCGGCAGTTTCCGCGACGAAGCCTCCGAGGGCCTGGGTGGCATCCCCGAGTGGAAGTGGCAACTGGGACTGCAGTGGAAGCGCAAACGCTGGCAGGCCAGCTACGACGTTCATCATGTCAGTGCAATGGAAGAACAGGTACCGGGCGGCAATCGCTTGCGACTGATCGACTCCTGGACTGTGCACGACCTGCAGCTGAGCTATAATTTCAACGTCCTGGAAGGACTGCGTCTGACCCTGGGGCTGGACAATATTCTCGATGAGGCTGCTCCTTTGGCAGCTTCTGCGTTTAACGATAACATTGACGCTCGAACCCACGAACTCAAGGGGCGCTTCTGGTACACCCGTCTCAGCCAGCGCTTCTGACCCCGGAGTTGTTCCCATGCGCAACCTGTTTTATACCCTCCTGCTGGCGCTGGTCTGCAGCGGCCCTGCCGCGTTGGCGGCAGACTCCGACTTTCCCGGCATCCGCAAACTGATGAGCGAGGAGGAATTCCGCGCCGCCGGCCTGCACCGGCTCAGCCAAGAAGAGCGCGCGGCCCTGAACCGTTGGCTGGTCAGCTACACCGTAGAGGAAGCGCCTGAGCTGCTGCGCAGCAATCAGGAAGTGCGCAAGGCCGATGAATCGATACGGATAGAGGCCAATATCAAACCGCCGTTCTCGGGCTGGACCGGGGACACCCTGTTTCATCTCGACAACGGCCAGGTCTGGCAGCAGCGGCTGCGGGGACGCTATTTCTACAACGGCGACGACACCGCGGTAGTGATCGAGAAAAACCTGCTGGGTTTTTACAAGATGACGCTGCAGGCCTCGGGCAGGTCAGTCGGCGTCACCCGGGTTCGCTGAGCCTTCTTTGCGCCGGCCTGGGCCCACAATTTCTGGTAATTTGGCAAGTTCCCGGCCGATAGCGTGAATATGTCACAAATACGACGGGAACTTTGAGGACCGCCCCCTGCAATTCGTCTAATGTCTGTATCCAGTGGCTCCAGCCACAGGCAATAGCATGCTTAATCAAGTACAGGGGTATTACTATGTTAAGGAAAAATCGTCTTACTGTGGCAGTCTCTGCCGCCCTCGGCCTCGGCGCCGCGGCAGTAATGCCGTCCGTCGCCAACGCCCAGGAAGAGCTGCTGGTCGAGGAAGTCATCGTTACCGGCTCCCGGATCCAGAGGGCCAACCTGGTGTCCGCCAGCCCGGTCACCCAGGTCGATGCACAGGAGTTCAAGTTCCAGGGCACGACCCGGGTTGAAGACCTGATGAAGAACCTGCCCCAGGTATACTCCAACCAGAACTCCAGCCAAGCCAATGGCGCCACCGGCACCGCCACCCTGAACCTGCGCAACCTTGGCGACGAACGCACCCTGGTGCTGGTCAACGGCCGTCGTTTGCCCGCTGGCTCTCCCATCCAGGGCGGCACCGGCGCCGACATCAACCAGATTCCCGCAGCGCTGATCCAGCGGGTGGAAGTGCTGACCGGCGGCGCATCCGCCACCTACGGCTCCGACGCGGTGGCCGGTGTTGTCAACTTCGTGATGGTCGATGATTTCGAAGGGGTCGAGTTCGACTACCAGTTCAGCCAGTACCAGCATGACAACAACAACAGCGGCATCCGCAATATCGTTCAGGATGCCGGCTTCCCCGTCCCGACCGGCAGCAATACCGACGGTGAAATCCAGAACTGGTCGCTGGTCATGGGCGGCAACTTCGACAACGGCCGCGGCAACGTCACTGCCTATGCGGGTTACCGCGAAATCGATCCGGTCCTGCAGAGCGAACGCGACTACTCCGCCTGCGCACTGGGTGTGAACGTGGGGAGCTGTGGCGGCTCCGGTACCAGCGCTCAAGGCACCTTCATTACTCCTGTCGGCAACTTCTATGTCGAGGGTGACCAGGTCGTGCCCGGCAGCCAGGTGTACAACTACGGACCGCTGAATTTCTATCAGCGCCCCGACGAGCGCTACACCGGCGGGGTTTTCGGGCGCTATCAGATCAATGAGCATGTCGAGACCTATACCGAACTGAGCTTCATGGACAACCGGACAAACGCGCAAATCGCGCCTTCCGGTGCCTTTGGCGTCTCGTTCGACTTGCGCAGCAGCAACCCCTTCTTGTCCGACCAGCAACGCAGCCAGTTGTTCAGCGACCCCGATGAGCTGAATGACGACGGCACCCTGCCGATCACCCTGCTGCGCCGCAATGTCGAAGGCGGCCCGCGCAACCAGGACCTGCGCCACACTACCTTCCGTGGCGTGTTCGGCTTTCGCGGAGACATTAACGAAACCTGGCGCTATGACATTTACGGCCTGTATTCGGAAGTGTCGATGGAGAACACCTACAACAACGACCTCTCCAACGCCAAGATCGCCAATGCGCTCGAGGCGGTCGAGTTCACTGATCCCGAAACCGGCGAAACCAGCACCGTCTGCCAGTCCGTGGTCGACGGCACTGACCCGAACTGCGTGCCCTGGAACGTATGGGAAACCGGCGCTGTCGATCCGGCAGCGGCGGACTACATGGAACTGCCGCTGTTCGCCCGCGGCACCACGGACCAGAAAGTCTTCTCCGGCTACCTGGCCGGCAGCCTGGGTGACTACGGCATCAAACTGCCCTCTGCCAACAGTGGCGTGGAAGTGGTAGTCGGTGCTGAATACCGCAAAGAGAGCCTGAACTTCAGTCCGGACGAAGGCTTCCAGCTGGGCCTCGGGGCCGGCCAGGGTGGCGCCACCAATCCGGTGAACGGTGAGTACGACGTTACTGAATACTTCACCGAGATCAGCATCCCGCTGGTTGAAGGCGCTGCCTACGCGGAAGAAGTCACCATGGACCTGGGCTATCGCTACTCCGACTACTCCACCGGGGTGACCACCGATACCTACGGTGTTCGTGGCGGCTGGGCGATCAACAGCGACGTCAAGCTCCGTGGCAGCTATCAGCGCGCAGTGCGGGCACCCAATATCCGTGAACTGTTTCTGCCCACGGGCTTCAACCTGTTCGACATGACCCAGGACCCCTGCACCACCAGCCCGGACGGTGATCCGCCTACTGCAAGCATGGAACAGTGCCAGCGTACGGGCCTGCCTCCCGAGCTGTACAACGACTTCGTGGATTCCTTCGCCGGCCAGTACAACTACCTGCAGGGCGGCAACACCGAACTGCAACCGGAAGAATCTGACACCTACTCGCTGGGCTTTATCTGGTCCCCCACCTTTGTGGAAGACCTGACCCTGAGCGTGGACTGGTACTCCATCGAAATCGAGCAGGGCATCGATACGCCGAATCCTGAAACCATTCTGGACGAATGCATAGCAGGCGATGACAGCCAGTGCGCGAAAATCAACCGCGGTCCCCTCGGTGACCTGTGGCTGGGCTCCGATGTCAACAGCAGCGGCCACATTGTAGCGCTGTTGGAGAACCTGGCACTGGAGGAAGTGGAAGGCTGGGATATCATCGTCGACTACGCTCTCGGGCTTGGCGACATGGGCACCCTGACCTTCAACAACACCATGTCAATCATCGACAAGTGGGACCAGCAGGAGTTTGCCGCTGCGCAAACCGTTGACTGTGCCGGCACCTGGGGTGGCCCCTGTGGTTATCCGACCCCGGATTTCCGCAACAACCTTCGCGCTACCTGGCTGACCCCGTGGAACGTGACTGCCAGTGTACTTTGGCGCCACATCGGCGGCACCGATGATATCAATAACAACGTTGATATCGACAGCTATAACTATTTTGATGTCGCAGCGGTATGGGATGTCATGGACAGTGCTTCCATCCGGTTGGGCTTGAACAACGTGTTTGACCGGGATCCGCCCATCGTGGGTGATGGTGCCGGTCCGTCCAACAACGGGAATGGCAACACCTTCCCGGGGATGTACGACGCCCTTGGCCGCTACATGTACATCGGTGCCACCGTCAGCTTCTGATGCCCGCTGCACTCCCCGGCCCGCCCGGGGAGTGCCACACATCAGGAATCACTGCAAACCCGGCCCCGTGCCGGGTTTGCTTTCTCTGGACCAGGGCCCGGGTTGACTCGACCGCCCTCCAGTGGAAAACTTCAACAAACGATACAAGGATTACCCCATGCGAATTCTAGCAACGACTCTGTTACTGTCAGGCTTCCTCTCATTGCTTAGCGGCTGCGCCGGCACCGCCAATCCCGCCAACCAGGTTGCGGCGGCCGATCAGGAAGGAATGCGCTGCAAGACCATGATCAAGACGGGCACACGCCTGGGTACCAAAGTGTGCAAGACCGAAGCCCAGTGGCGACAGGATGCCCGGGACAGCCGGGAAGCCACTGAAGATATCCAGCGTACCTCTACCCATGGCCCCGCAGGCGAGGGTATCTGAAGCCTCTCACTCGAAGCTGTAGGCCTTCACTGCCTGCAACAGTTGCGACAACCAGCCCCGCTCTTCCGGGCTGAGTTCCGGGCGCCAGATATCAAACAGCAGTACCACACGGGGTTCCTGGCTCTGATTCCAGGCCTCGTGCTCCACACTGTCATCAAAAATGAGCAGTTCGCCCTCTCGCCAGGCCCTGCTGTAGTTGCCCACCCGCAACTCGCCACAATGGGAGGGAACCACCAGCGGCAGATGGCAGATCAGGCGGCTGTTGACGGCGCCGTGATGCGGTTCAATACGCGCGCCGGGTGCGAGCCGGGAAAACAATACCGAGGGCATCTGGCCGGGAATCAGGCATAGCGGTACCTGCTCCAGTGCGGCCACAGTCCGGGGACACTGCTCGGCGACTGCTGCCACCCGCTCGCCCTCGCGCCACAGGTAACAGGCACCCCAGTCCATGCTACCCAGATTGCGGCTGCTATTCAGGATGGGTTGATGTTCGTTCACCTCCAGATAAGGCTGGAAATGACGGTCGTCCCGGGAAATCGCCAACAACTCTTCCCGGATCGCATCGGTCTGGGCTTCCAGTTCCGCCACCCAGGGAAATTCCTCGCGGCCATAGAAAGCCCGCTGCGGCAGTCCGGGGAAATAGAAGCGGGTGGGCTGTTGCAACTGCACCGGCGCCTTGCCACAGGCGATGTCCAGGGACTCGGCAACGCGCGGGTGTTCACGGCGACTGAAACCCGCGTCCTCCAGCGTCTCCAACAGATAATTCTCGTACTGTGCCGCCCGGCGGTCGCAAACATCCTGCGCCCGGTTCAAGCCCTGGACTACGTCGGCAGGCAACTGCGGCGTGGCTGCAGCTACCCGCAGCGCGGCCTGATAGAACTGCAGCGCAGTGCTGGCCTGGCCCAGGCGGTCCAGATGATCGGCCTTGAACAGCAGCGCCCTGAGGTTGCGCGGTTCCAGCTGCAGGGCCCGGTCCACGGCCGCGAGCGCGGCATCGGCCTGATCCAGGTTGACCCTGGCAAAAGCCAGGGCCAGCCAGGTGGAAGCGGCCACCGGCCCTGCTGCGGTCAACGCCTGCAGCAATTCCGCCGCCTCCGCCGCATCGCCATTGCGCAGCGCCGCCAGGGCCCGCTGCAAACGCTGATCACCGCCGGTGGTCACAGTCGCCGTCCTTGTGGAGCGGGAGCAGGAGCCTCGCCGTGGTCACTCCTGTCGTGTTGCTGCTTTTCCATGCCATCCCCGAGATATCAACGCAGATTCTGCCGCGACAGGCGCGACAGCAGCCAGGCGTCGCGGCCATCGACGACCGTCGTCCAAGAGAGCTAATGGTAGCAGACAGGGGAGACCAATTCCGCCCGCTCAAGGATAACTACTACCGCTCCGCGAGCAGATCCAGCTTGTGTCGATAACGGAGCTGGTCCTCGTCCCGGGATAACTCCAGCGCCTGCTGGAATCGCTTGCGGGCAGCATTCCTGTCACCCAATTGCAGATAGGTGAGTCCCAGCAGCCGGTGAAATTCGTGCTCCTGCCGGTGCTGGCGGATCGCTCCCTGCAGCAGGCGCTGAGCCTTCGGGTAGTTGGCGTTGGCATAGGCCTGCTCCGCCAGGTGATACAGATAATAGGGGTTCTTGCGCCGGAACAGCTGCACCCTGTCGCGGTGCCAGGCGCTCAGATCTGCTTCGCCCAGTTCGTGGTAGAGCCGGGCGAGGTTGCTGTGGGCGGCGGCCTCATCACCGATATCGATCGCCAGCAAATAAGCGGCCTCGGCGGCTTCAGGGTCTCCCTCGCGGCGGTACAGGGTACCCAGATTGGTCCATACATGGGCCGTGCGCGGGCGCAGCTCAAGTGCGGCCCGCAGGTGCAGCAAAGCACGCTCCGGATTCTCTTCGCCCATCCAGTGCACGCCCATGTTGTTGTGGTAGCGCGCCAGGGCCTCTTCGTCGCTAAGAATGCGGCGGCGGAATTCCCGGTTGTATTCCTCCAGATTGAAGTCCACCACCTGCTCGCCATGCGGCAGCTTCACCAGCGCGTTGATATGGAGGTTGTAGAGCCAGGTTTCCCCCTCGGCGGCCCAGGAGGGCGGGATTTCCACTTCCTGGTAGCGGGCATTCACCCCTGCTTCCCGCGCCAGGGCCACGAACAGGTTGGTGAAGGACATGCAATTGCCTTCCCGGCTGTAGAAGGCTTCTTCAGCGGTATAGGTGCGGAAATTGTCGTAGCGCAACTGCAGGCCGTCCTTGAGAATCGCCTGCAGGATGAGGTGTATTTTCCGGCTGTCACCGGCATCCGGCGGTACGTGCTGCCGCAGAAAGGCCCGCATGTCCTCATTGATTGCTGTCAATGCCACCGGCGCCAGGGCTGCCTCCGGCGCCACATCCAGGCGCTCACCGGCCAGCAGTTGGGCACGGCTGACGGAAACCGCGCGCTGCACCGGGGGCTGGACAGCGCAGGCAGCGAGTGTCGACAATGCCAGGGCGGTAATGAGTGTGCGCATAAGGTGGCGATACAACATGGCGGGCCTCGCAGTACGGTATCCAAAGTGGCCTCTTGCCAGAGCATAGCACTAACTCGCCTCTGCGGGCACTACCGCGGGATGGTCCACATTTGAGCCCCGACAGTGATAACAACTATACTTCGCGGCGCCGCGAGATCGCGATAGGGAGCGAACATGGATACAGTTTCTGCTTTTATCACCCTGCTGTTCGTAATGGACCCGCTGGGCAATGTACCCATATTCCTGTCGGTACTGAAGGATGTGGAGGCCAAGCGCCGGCAGTGGGTGATTCTGCGGGAGCTGCTGATTGCCCTGGCGGTGCTGCTGGTATTTCTCTATGCCGGCTCCACGGTGCTGGAAGTACTGAACCTTAGACAGGAATCGATCAGTATCGCCGGGGCCATCATTCTGTTCCTGATCGCGCTGCGCATGATCTTCCCGAACCCCCAGGGCATGATGGGCGATACCCCGGACGGCGAGCCCTTCATCGTGCCGCTGGCAATTCCCATGGTTGCCGGACCTTCGGCACTCGCCGTCACCATGCTGCTGGTGCACAAGGATCCGGAACGCATGCTGGACTGGACCTTCGCGGTGGTAGGAGCCTGGGGTGTCTGCGCCGTCCTGCTGATGGCATCACCGCTGCTGCTGCGGGCCCTGGGCGCGCGCGGCCTGATCGCGATGGAGCGGTTGATGGGCATGATCCTGGTGATTGTCGCGGTGCAGATGTTCTTTGACGGGGTACGGACGTTCCTGAACCTTTCGACGGTGTAGCGGATTGCGGGTTCGCGGGTTCGCGGCCTCACATTCCGAAGGACTACCCCCGGCAATGACCTATTGCTTACTGCGAACTACGGCCCAGCCCGATCCCGCCAATCCCCATCCATCAAAACAGTCCAATACGTTGCCATTCCAGATCAAAGCCCTACACTTAATACTGCACAAATACACAGCATCAGGAAGACAGCCCCCATGACCAATCTCGCCTTCCCTCCCATCCCCGTCGACTTTGACACCGACCATCTCGCCAACGAAATCACACTTCTCGCCGGCCAGATCAATGCCGCCAACCATCGGCTGCTCAAACTCATCGCCCAATTCGACCAACGCAAGGGCTGGAGTGGTGGCGGCACCGTGCGCTCCTGCGCCCACTGGCTGAACTGGAAATGCGGCATTGCATTGAGCGCCGCGCGGGAGAAAGTGCGGGTGGCGGGTTGCCTGGAATCCCTGCCGCAGATCGACACGGCCTTCGCCGCCGGTGAGATCAGCTACTCCAAGGTGCGAGCCATGACGCGGGTGGCAACGCCGGAGAACGAGGACTTTCTGCTGCGTATCGCCCAGTACGGCACCGCCAGCCATGTTGAAAAAGTGGTGGGCAAATACAGGCAGGTGACCCGCAAGAACGATGCCGACGCGGAACTGGAGCAGGAGGAGGGCATTGAAAATGCGTGACAGGACCTGCCGTTTCCCCGGCTGCTGCGAGTCGCGCTATGTGGATGCGCACCATATCCGGCACTGGGTAGATGGCGGCGAGACCAGTCTCGATAATCTGGTGACCCTGTGCCGCTACCACCACAGGCAGTTGCACCGGGGCGCATTCACCCTTTCCACCCAAAGCAACGGAACTGGCAGGCGGCTCGTCTTCAAGACACCCGCGGGCCACATACTGGAAACAAGCCTTGCTCCCCAGTTCCCGGACGCTTCCGCGGAAACGTCCGGCACCGCGCTGCGAAACATTGCACCGGATATCAATCCCAGAACGGCAGTAACCCGCTGGGCGGGGGAAAGTTGTGACTACGGGATGGCGGTAGATGCATTGCTCCAAAGGCAAGGGGATTTGAGTGCCTCGCTGCCACGTCTGAGCTTGCCGAACGGATCATAGCTGTGGAACTCCAATGGGTTGCCGCCGCCGTCGTCCACCAGCGCCACCGTTCTCCGTGATCACCGTCAGGATCGAGCTGAACCCAACTCCATTTTGTACACTTCATATTGCACAAAACAAGATCCCTGAATTATACTTCCCGAACGCCCATCACGCTCAAGGCAACTGCCATGCAAGCGATAACATTTTCCCATCTCAGAACCCACGCCCGTGAGTTAAAAGAAGCGTTGAAACGGGGGGAAGAAGTTGAGCTAACCAGCCATGGACAGGTGATCGGCATTATCAAACCCAGCAACAGAAAAACTGACAAAAACGAACGGGCTCAAGCGCTAAAAGCGTTTTTCCAACTCGGTGAAGATATATCCCTGGACGCCGAGCTGGAAAGAATCAAGTCCGGCCGGAAGGGACGCAGTCATGCTGTTTGATACCAATATTTTCATTTATCTGGAAAAGCAGAACACCAAGGCTATTGACCTTATCGAACGAACAGAGAATATCCACATCAGCGCTATCACCTACATGGAGCTAATACAGGGGGCAAGTAGCAAAAACAAAGCCCGACTGGTAGAAAGGCTATTGCAGGCATTCAACATCCGGATTCTGGAATTGAATGAAAACATTAGCATCATCGCCCGCCTTTTAATTAAACAACATGCCCAGAGCCGTGCCCTGACCCTGGGCGATGCCCTGATCGCAGCGACCGGCATTCAATCGAGCCTGGAGCTTGTCACTGCCAATTACCGGGATTTCCGGTATATCGATGGCCTGGGTGTTCGGAAATTCACTCCATCTCGACAGTGTTAGTGGGGTGGAACCCCTGTTGCCTGGCTCGCGCCAGATAGCTATTGAAGTTAATGTCCCTAAGCATCATTAACCGCATGCTCAATTAACCTGTTACACACTTCTAAGTGTGATGGTCTGCCATCGCTCCCGCACTCACCACCCAAGATACCGATCAATAACCTCCAGATACCGCGCCCGTATAAGCGGGGATTCGTTGGCAAGGTGATGACCGGCGCCATGGACCAGTTCAATCCGCAGTCCCGGAAACAACTTGCCGTAGCGCGGTAGGTTGAAGCGCCAGTCCACAGTGGTATCGGCGTCGCCCTGGACCAGCAGGGCCGGCCCGACTCCCAGATCCTGCAGCGGCAGTTCCGCCAGCCAGCGCCGCAGGGCGCCCACCCAGGCCAGCGGAATGCGCTGTGCCTGCAGCGGATCACTGCGTACAAACGCGAGGAATTCCCGGTCTGAGGAATTGGTGGCAAAGTCCCGCGGCACGGAGCTCAGCAGGCGCTGCAGCAGGCCGTGGGCCGCGCGGACCTGCCACCAGCGCGCGGGTTGCAGCAGCGGCGCCAGCAAGACTGTGCCGGTGAACGGCCAGGGAGCATGATGGCGGGCGAATTCGACCAGCGCCGCTGCCCCGGTGCTCTGGGCCAGTACCTGCCAGGGCAGGGCCGGCAGTTCAGCCGCGGCCAGGACGGCGGCGATGGCGTCGCCGTATTCGGCAAAATCATTGATCGCGGCGGGCGTACCAGTGGACAGGCCGTGGCCGGGCAGGTCGAAGGCCAGCACGTTGCAACCGCGCTGCAGCGCATGGTCCACCAGGTGCCGGTACAGGCCGCAGTGATCCAGATAGCCGTGCACCAGTAGCAGGTTGTGGTGGGCGTCGGCAATTTGCCAGCTGTGTACTGCCAGCCGGTAGGGTCCCGACAGGACCACCCCGGCCTGATGGCTGACGCCGTCCAGGCTTTGGCTGAAATCCATCCCGTAGTAGCGGCAGAAGGCCACCAGTTCCGGTCCCGGCGGCCTCCCCTGTGCAAACGGCGGCAGCGCCTCGCGCAGGGTCTGAAGGCTCGCGGCATCGGGCACGGGCAGTGCGCCGGGCGCAGGCCCGGCCCCGCTCATTGTCACTGGGCTGGCTCAGTTTACCTTCGGTGCCAGGGTGCCGGCATCGTAGGCCTGCTGCATCGCAATCAGCGATTTCACCCTGATCCGGTCCGCCTGACCGGCGGCACCAAAGGCCTCATAGCGGGCCACGCAGATCTCTTTCATCGCGGTGACGGTGACAGCAAGGAACTTGCGCGGATCGAATTCCGCAGGATTCTGTGCCAGGAAACGCCGCACCGCGCCGGTGGAAGCCAGCCGCAGATCGGTGTCGATGTTGATCTTGCGTACCCCGTGGCGGATGCCCTCCTGGATCTGCTCCACCGGCACGCCGTAGGTTTCCGGGATCTGGCCGCCAAACTCGTTGATGATCGCCAGCCATTCCTGGGGCACGGAGGAGGAGCCGTGCATCACCAGGTGGGTATCGGGAATGCGGGCGTGGATTTGCTTGATCCGGTCAATCGCCAGGGTATCTCCGGTAGGCGGGCGGCTGAACTTGTAGGCACCGTGGCTGGTACCGCAGGCGATCGCCAGCGCATCGACCCCGGTGGCACGCACAAACATCGCCGCTTCCTCCGGATCCGTCAGCATCTGCTCGTGACTCAGTGTGCCCTCGGCGCCGACGCCGTCTTCCTCTCCCGCCTGGCCGGTCTCCAGCGAACCCAGGCAACCCAGCTCGCCCTCCACCGACACCCCGCAAGCGTGAGCCATCTCGACGACCGTGCGGGTCACTGCGACGTTGTAGTCATAGTCCATCGGCGTCTTGCCATCCTCACCCAGGGAGCCGTCCATCATCACCGAGCTGAAGCCCAACTGGATGGAACGCTGGCAGACGCCCGGCGAGACCCCGTGATCCTGGTGCATAACCACGGGAATATGGGGGAACTCCTCGATTGCCGCGGCAATCAGGTGCCGCAGGAAGGGCGCGCCGGCATATTTGCGGGCCCCGGCGCTGGCCTGCATGATCACCGGTGAGTTGGTGGCATCGGCGGCCTCCATGATTGCCCGGGTCTGTTCCAGGTTGTTGACGTTGAAAGCGGGGACCCCATAGCCGTGTTCGGCTGCGTGATCCAGCAACTGGCGCATACTGATAAGAGCCATGACAGATTCCTTGGTTGTTACTGCTGCGGGGACGGTGCCATCAGGCCTCGTCCGCTCGTTGTTGAAGCATCGCGACGGCGGGCAGGGTCTTGCCTTCGACATATTCCAGAAAAGCACCACCGCCGGTGGAGATATAGGAAACCTTATCCGCGATACCGAATTTGTCAATCGCTGCCAGTGTATCGCCGCCGCCCGCCAGGGAGAAGGCGGAACTGTCGGCAATCGCCCGGGCCAGGGCCTCGGTACCGGCCGAGAACTGGGCGAACTCGAACACCCCTACCGGCCCGTTCCACAGGACAGTACCGGCATCCGCAATCACCCTGGCGATGGCTGCGGCGGCATGGGGACCAATATCAAGGATCATGTCGTCGTCTGCCACCGCATCCGCGGATTTGGTCTGCGCGGCGGCGGACTCGGCGAATTCCTTGCCGGTCACTACATCCTCCGGCAACGGTACACTGGTCCTGGCCATCAGCTCCCGGGCCGCGGGGATCAGGTCGTGTTCGCACAGCGATTTGCCCACCGGCTTGCCACTGGCGGCCAGAAAGGTATTGGCGATACCGCCGCCCACCACCAACTGGTCCACTTTTTGCGCCAGGGTTTCCAGCACGGCAAGTTTGGTGGAGACCTTGGAGCCGCCAACTATTGCCACCAGCGGCCGGGCCGGATGGGCCAGCGCCTTCTCCAGTGCGTCCAGCTCGCCCGCCAGCAGCGGGCCGGCGCAGGCCACCGGCGCGAAGCGGGCCACGCCATGGGTGGAAGCCTGGGCCCGGTGGGCGGTGCCGAAGGCATCCATCACGAAAACATCGCAGAGCCCGGCATAGGCTCTGGCCAGCGCCTCATCATCGGCTTTTTCGCCGGGGTTGAAGCGTACATTCTCCAGCAAGGCCACCTCCCCATCCTCCAGGCTGACGCCCTGGCGCCAGTCGCTGACCAGCGCCACCGGCTGGCCCAGCAGTTCGGCCAGGCGCTCCGCTACCGGCGCCAGCGAAAACTCTGTGGCGGGTTCGCCCTCCACCGGCCGCCCCAGGTGGGACATCAGCAACACGCGGCCACCGGCAGCCACTGCCTGGCGGATGGTCGGCAGGGCCGCGCGGATGCGGGCGTCGCTGCTCACCCGGCCGTCCTTCAGCGGCACATTCAGGTCTTCGCGGATCAATACCCGTTGTCCTGCCAGCTCAAGCTCACTCATCAGTTTCATAGCAACTCCTGTTTAGAGGCGTACCAAGACATTTGCGGACATGTCCGCAAGGGTAGCGAAGATGCCGGTTCAGATCACTGCCTTGCCGGGGCCCGACTCCGCTGATTGCGGCGGGCGCTGCGGCAGGCTGCCCCACCAGGCGGCGACATCGAGCATGCGGTTGGCATAGGCCCATTCATTATCGAACCAGGTCAGTACTTTCACCAGCTGGCCGCCGCTGACCCGGGTCTGGCTCGCGTCGACAATACTGGAGCGCGAGTCGTGATTGAAGTCGCAGGAGGCCAGTGGTTCGGCGGTATAACCCAGTACGCCGTTGTAGGCACTCTCCGAGGCACTGCACAGGATGCGGTTGACCTCCTGTTCACTGGTATCACGCCGCACCTGTACCGTCAGATCCATCGCGGAGACGTTCAGCGTCGGCACTCGCAGGGCCTGGGCCGTGAAACGTCCCACCAGCTCCGGCAGGATCCGTTCCACCCCCTTTGCCAACGCGGTATCCACCGGAATGATGGATTGGGAGGCGGCACGGGTCTTGCGCAGGTCGGTGTTGTGGTAGGCATCCAGCACCGGCTGGTCGTTCATCGCCGAGTGAATCGTCGTAATGGTGCCGCTGACGATGCCCAGGGCGCGATCCAGTGCGTGGATGACCGGCACGATGCCGTTGGTGGTGCAGGATGCCGCCGAGACGATCTGCTGGCCGCCGTACAGGGTGTCGTGGTTGATGCCGAATACCACGGTGGCGTCTACATCGCCCTGGGCAGGCTGGGAAAACAGCACCTTGCCGGCACCGCGGTGCAGATGCTGCTCCGCGGTGGCCCGGTCGCTAAAGGCGCCGGTACACTCCAGCACCAGGTCGACCCCGAGCTCGTCCCAGGGCAGCCGGGCCACGTCGGGCTGGTGCAATAGCGCGATGCGGTCACCTGCCACCTGCAACTGCGTGTCACTGCCCTCCAGCGGCAGTGGGAAGCGGCCGTGGGTGGAATCATAGCGGGTCAGGTGCAGTACCGTGCGGGCATCCGCCAGCTCATTGATCGCCACCACCTGCAAGCGCTGGCGCAGCTCGCTTTCGTACAGCGCCCTGAGAATGCTGCGGCCGATCCGGCCGTAACCATTGATGGCGAGACGCAGCATCCGATTACTCCTCCAGCAGGACCTCTTCCGCAACCGCCAGCACATGTTCGACGGTGAAGCCAAAGTGCTGCATCAGGTCGGCTGCCGGCGCGGACTCGCCAAAGGTGGTCATGCCAATCACCCGGCCATCCAGACCCACGAACTTGTACCAGTAGTCCGTATGCCCGGCCTCGACGGCGACCCGGGCCAGCACGTCGCTGGGCAGGACCTGTTCGCGGTAGGCGGCCTCCTGCTCCATGAACAACTCGGCGCAGGGCATGGAGACAACCCGCACCTGCTTGCCCGCCGCCGCCAGTCGCTGGGCTGCTTCCACTGCCAGCTGCAGCTCCGAGCCGGTGGCGAGCAGAATCAGCTCTGGATGCTGCTCGCAGTCGCGCAGTATATAGGCGCCGCGTGCTATCGCGGCGACCTGGTCCGGCGTGCGTTCCTGATGGGCGAGGCTCTGGCGCGAGAACACCAGCGCGGTAGGGCCGTGGCTGCGCTCCAGCGCCGCCTTCCAGGATACCGCGGACTCCACCGTATCGCAGGGTCGCCAGGTATGCAGGTTGGGCGTTGCGCGCAGCGCGGTGAGTTGCTCCACCGGCTGGTGGGTGGGACCGTCCTCGCCCAGACCAATGGAATCGTGGGTATAGACGAAAATCGTACGCAGCTTCATCAGTGCGGCCATGCGCACCGCATTGCGGGCATATTCCATGAACATCAGGAAGGTGGCGCCGTAGGGCACCAGGCCGCCGTGCAGCGCGATGCCATTCATGATCGCGGACATGCCGAATTCACGCACCCCGTAATACACGTAGTTGCCACTGGCATCCTCACGGGTGACGCCCCGGGCGCCCGACCACAGGGTCAGGTTGGAACCGGCCAGGTCGGCCGAGCCGCCCAACAGCTCCGGCAGCAGCGGCCCCAGACTGTTGAGCGAATTCTGGGAGGCCTTGCGCGAAGCGATACTCTGGCCCTCAGCCTGGCATTGTTCCACCCAGGCCTGAGCCTGGGTGGCGAATTCCGCGGGCAGCTCACCCGCCAGGCGCCGCCGCAGCTCGGCAGCCAGCTCTGGAAAAGCCTCGCTGTAATCTGCCATTGCCTGCTCCCAGGCCTGCTCCCGGACAGCGCCCGCCGGCCGCGCATCCCAGCCGCCATAAATGTCTTCCGGGATTACGAAGGGCTCGTGCCGCCAGCCCAGCGCCTGCCGGGCGGCGGACACTTCGTCCGTTCCCAGCGGTGCCCCGTGACAGGACTCGCTGCCCTGCTTGTTGGGTGCACCCTTGCCGATAACCGTCTTGCAGCAGATCAGCGTCGGCTTGACCTGCTCGGCCCGCGCCTCCTCGATTGCAGTGCGCACGGCCGCCGGATCGTGACCGTCGACGCCAGACAGCACCTGCCAGCCATAGGCGCGAAAACGGGCCGGAGTGTCATCGGTAAACCAGCCGTCCACCTCGCCGTCGATGGAAATGCCGTTGTCGTCATAGAATGCAATCAACTTGCCGAGGCCCAGCGTGCCCGCCAGCGAGCAAGCCTCATGGGAGATGCCCTCCATCAGGCAGCCATCACCCACAAATACATAGGTATGGTGAGTGATCACCTCGTGCCCAGGCCGGTTGAACTGGGCACCCAGGACCCGCTCCGCCAGCGCCATGCCGACCGCATTGCTGAGTCCCTGCCCCAGCGGCCCGGTGGTGGTTTCCACCCCCGGCGCATAGCCGTACTCCGGGTGACCCGGCGTCAGGCTGTGGAGCTGGCGGAAATTCTGCAGCTGCGCCATTGGCAAATCGTAGCCGGTCAGGTGCAGCAGGGAGTAGATCAGCATCGAGCCGTGCCCGTTGGACAGCACGAAACGGTCCCGGTTGGGCCACTGGGGATTGGCGGGGTTGTGCTGCAGAAAGTCGTTCCACAGCACTTCCGCAATGTCGGCCATGCCCATCGGGGCTCCGGGATGGCCACTATTGGCCCGTTGAACAGCGTCCATACTCAGGGCGCGAATGGCATTGGCAAGGTCGGAACGGGCGGGCATCGGGATCTCCGTGGCTGGGCGTTGGGGTCACTGGCTAAACGGGGCGCTATTTTCGCGTAAGCGGGCGCTAACGGCAAACAAATAGGCAGGATTTATCCCGGGCTTTCATTCTGGCTGGCGGCTACAGCACCGCCATTTCCATCCGCAGTTCAGCGTTCTGATCGGCCTCCAGGGCCACCACAGCAGGTTGACAGGGGCTGTACAACACCTGCCAACAGACCTGCCATGGGGGCTTTTTCCACCGCCAAGCAGATAGATCCAAGCGAAATCAACTAGTTACGATGTCTGCCGCGAGCATCCTACCCTGAACCAAGCCACGGCAAGGTGTCGCAGAGGCATCGACGAGGCAAGACATTTATGCTGGAGGGCGCAAGGTATGACTACGAGTCTCTCTGCTCCAGCTTGAGTCGCTCGATTGACGCCTCCCGGATGGCACTGCGTCGTACTTTACCCGCATCATCCCGCAGATTCGCTCCCACGAATTCAACGGAACGGGGCACTTTATAGCGGGCCAACCTCTGCTCCAGAAACTGAAGCAGTGTTTCCGGCGTGAGGCCGGGGCGGGGTGCACCACTGCGTGCACGCGCTGGCCGAGGTCGCTGTCCGGCAGACCGACAACAGCGCAGGATCGGACCAGTCGATGAGACTCGATCGCCGCCTCCACCTCGGCCGGATAGACGTTGGCACCCCCCGCAACGATCATGTCCGTGCGTCGGTCACTAATATACAGATATCCATCTTCATCCATCCAGCCCAGATCACCGATGGTTTCCCAGCCCTCCTTCTCCTTTTTCTCGGCGCCGACATAATGGTAGCTCGGCGGTGCGCCTTCCGGTCCGCGCATGTAAATTTCGCCGATTTCCCCTGGTGCCGCCTCTTCACCGGCGTCGTTGAGGATCCGCATCTGTCCTCCCAGAATAGGTTTTCCGACCGAACCCCTGTGTTCGAGCCACTCAGTGCCGTTTATACAAGTTTGGGCCACAGCTTCGGTGCCACCATAGAGCTCCCAAACCTTCTCCGCACCGACAAGGTCTATCCATGCCTGCTTCAGCCATTCCGCGCAAGGTGCTGCCATATGCCAGAAAACGCGCAAGGATGATAAATCATGGCGGTCAGGTTGCGCCTCGATGAGCTTCAGCATACGTGACATCATGGTCGGCACGAAGTTGACCCAGGTAATTTGGTGTTTCCGGATATTTTCAAGCGCTTTTTCAGCATCGAATTTTGGCATCACCACGATATGCTGTCCCAGAAGAAGTCCTGCCAGGGACAGAATAAAGGAAGCGTTATGGTAAAGTGGCCCCGATACCAGCTGCCTGTCAGAAGGGGTCATGTGAAAGACCAGACCCATTCCGGCCACGCCGACCGCTGGGGTGCCACTCAGGATCAGTTTCGGCCGACCAGTACTGCCACCTGAGGTCATCGCCTTGGAAACAGGTGAAACGCGCTCCTCCATCGGAGCATCGCTCAACGTTGCAGCCGGCTTGTAGCCGGCTGGCAAATACTTGCGACCGGGATGATCATCCATACCCACGCCGACGACCAACCTGGAATCTGCCAGCTCTACGATCGCCTGGCGCTCGGGAAGCGGCAGACGATGTGACACGGGCTGTGGCACCGCGCCGACTTTCCAACAAGCGAGCACGTTCTCGTAGAATGCTATCGAATTGGGCAGAGCGATGGTGACAAAATCCCCTTGCTCAACGCCTTCGGCCTCAAATGCGCGAGCCAAACGGTTGCTCCCCCGGTCCAGTTCATCCCGGGTTACGGTATCGTCTTCACAGCTAATGGCCTTTGCTTTCGGATCTGATTCCTTCAGCTCGCGAAAGATACGTATGTAGGGCTTTTCCTTCAGCAGTTCTTCCATATCTGGCATTTGATCCATAGCTTGACCCTCTTGCTTACAGCCTGCAGGTCTCTACCCCGGCAGGCAAGGAACGAGGCTGCATTATTTCTCCGGCGTATTTTCGGCTTTCATGGCCCGCCTGGAGTCGTTCTGGATAACCTCCAGCCCGGACGGGTCGACCGCATAACCAAACTCTATCCGGGCATGGGCGTGCCCCACATGGTGCATGGCGAGCGCGCCGGTTAGCGCCTGATGCTGTCCTTGAAGATCCATGCTGAAGTTGATGGCCTGCTTGGCAAGCTTGAGACCGATCGCCGGTCTCGATGCAATTCGCCGGGCGAGATTCAAGGTGGCTTCTTCGAGTTGCTCACGCGGTACGACATGATTGACCATGCCAAGCTCCTTGCACTCCTCGGCGCTGAGAATGTCACCGGTGAACAGCATCTCTTTCGCCTTGCGCGGCCCCAGATCCCATGCATGCAGAAAGTATTCGTGGCCATTGAGCCCAAAGGCAACGACTGGATCGGAAAACTGCGCATCTTCGGAGGCAACAATGATATCCATCGGCATCGCGATCATCATGCCGCCCGCCATGGCCTTGCCCTGAACCTGGGCAATTGTGGGCTTGGCAATGTTGCGCCATTTCCAGTGCAGGCCGACGTAGTATTCCTCTTCGCCCGCGTACATCCCGGCCGCGCCGGGCTCGTGGTGACCGGCTGCCTGAACCACCGGCTCTTGCTCCAGGGATGTCCTGTCGTCTGTCAGGTCATGACCTGAGGAAAAGTGTGGACCATCGCCGGCCAGAATAATGACTTTTACTTCAGGATCCCTGGCTGCAACATCAAAGGCATGGTTGATCTCATAGAGCATTTTCAGGCTCTGTGCATTGCGGAGATCGGGCCGCGCCATGACAATTCGGGCGATGGTCTGCTCCGGCAGTTCATAACGGATCTGCGTATACTCGGGAATTTTGGTTTTGTCAGTCATTTTGTGTTACCTGTTTTGTCTGGTACATGTATTGGTGGGATGGACAAGCGGTTGCCGTCCACCTACGCCGGCATTGCGTCCATGATTGCCTTGTGCCGGGTCACAACTAGATCCTTCACGGACGCGCAAGTATGTAAGTGGAGCTGATTTGTCTTGACTGCCTCGACTACCATTTGCCCCACATCGTCCGGGGATGCGCCCTGCTCCAGAAACTGTTTCATCGCGTCGTGTTTTTCGAAGGCAGCCCTGAGTTGGGCCCGACTCATCTCTCTGCTGATTTTTGGCTGCGACGCCCGGGTACGCTCGACAATTCCGGTGGCGACCGGTCCCGGACAAAGCACGGTGACGCCAATGCCGTGGGGCGCAAGTTCAATCTGCATGGCTTCGCTCATTCCCACCACGCCAAATTTTGTCGCGTGATACAACACACCGGATGCATTCGCCACCAGGCCAGCACTCGAGGCGGTGTTCACCACGTGGCCACCCTCCTCGCGCTGCATCATCCCGGGCACGAAGTTGCGAACGCCATTGAATACGCCATTGAAGTTGATATCGACGCCCCAGTCCCACAGTTCGTAGTTGAGCTTGTCGAGAGAAGCCCCGCCGGCGACACCGGCATTGTTCACCAGGATCGACACGCAGCCCAGCGCGAGCTCAACCTCCCGCGCAACCTCAGCGTAAGCATCACGATCACGCACATCCAGCTTTGCTGCAAAGACCTCTGCCGTCTTTGAAAGCTCATCTTTCGCAGCATCCAGCGCGGACTCGTCGAGGTCAACCAGGGCAATTTTCGCCCCTGCTCCGGCGAGTGCCCGGGCGATACCCAGACCGATGCCGTTTGCTCCGCCTGTAATAAACGCCGTTCTGCCTGCTACATCTGTCATTGTCACCCTCCTGTATTCATCTTGAACCGGCTGACGCCGGTCGCAATCAGCTGTCGGCAAGATCGTGAACGCCGTTCAATGCTGCCTCGATAAAACGCCGCACATCCCTGTCTATCGCGTCACCCTCCGGGGTTCCCGCCGGAAAACCGCCATGCACTCCTGCCTCCACCACGTGCAGTTCCGCCGGAATATCTGCGGCTCGCAGAGCCCGGTGCATGCGAACAGTATTGGACAGATAGAGGTCCCGTGTACCGGTCGTGAGAACCGTCGGGGGGAAACCCCTGCCAAAATCACCGAACAGCGGCGACAGGTAGGGGTGGCGCAGGTCGTGTCCATTGGCGTAGAGTCGGTTGACAGGCATCAGGCTGGCAAGCGATCTGTCGACTCCAAGATTGGTGTGAAAGCTGTCGCCAGATTCTGTCAGGTCGATCTCGGGTGTATTGAGATACACGCCAGCCGGCATTGGCAACCCGCTGTCGCGTATCCGCAGCACCAGCGCCGCTGCAAGATTACCGCCAGCCGAGGCCCCGCTGATGATGATCTCACTCGGCAAACTTTCTTTCAGGAGTGCCCCATAAGCTTGCATCCCATCGTCCAGCGCAGCCGGATAAGGATGGTCGGGCGGCATCCGGTAGTCGACCGACCAAACACGGCGTTCAAGGCGACTGGCAAGTCCGATACCCATAAGCCGGCACAACTCTCCGCCGCAATAGATCAGGCCGCCCCCATGCAAGTCCAGGATGACGGACCGGTCGCCAGGTGCTGCCTGCAGCGGCCGCAGCTCGAAAATGCGGGCGACACCAGCGTAGTGCTCGTCAACCTCGACACCTGCATTCCGGGTTGCCTGCTTCAATAGTGACAGCAGGTTCGCATTCACGGTTTCTATATGGACTAGCCATCCCTCCCTGTCGTCCGTCGAGGGGTAGGGTAAGGAAGAGAAGCCTCGCATTTCCAGATATGACCTGGCGGCCGAACTGAGAAAATCTGGCACCGGGATTTCTCGTGGCGGAACGAGCCGAACAGTATCCGCTTTGCCCGTCATACTCTCTCACCAAATGTCGCAACGCGTTGCGCGAAGGCGCCGGACTGCATGTATGTCATCTGGGTGTGCTTCTCCAAAGCAATCACCGCTGCCAGACTCTCGATCTCAGCCGCACGCGCCATCACTTGCTTGATCTTGCGAAGTCCGAAATAATCCCACAGCTCGCGCGCCATTGTTCCATTCAGGGCATTGAGACGATCTGGACGATTTAGTGTCAGCCAGTCAACGGCGCCTTCGCGGACAAGACCCGGCGTAGAGTAATTACTCATGGCCTGCCACTCCGCTGTGGAGATGGAGGTTTTCAACAGACTATTCTCGCCACCATTCCCACGGTCACAACAGGTCCCAGGCGAACTCGACCCCGTAGGTCATTGGCTTCGCGAAATTTGAGGAGATGTTGAGAGTGGAATACCCCTTTTGCGTATAGTACTTGCGGTCAGTGATATTTCGCCCAAAAACAGTGACCTTCATGCCGTTCGCCAGGTTCATCGCAATCGAGGCATCCAGAAGGAATACGGCTCCCTGATTCAACCGGGCGGAGGAGTCAAAATACACTTTGCTCTGGTACGAAGGCGATAGCGAGAACTCGAGGGTGTTACCCCCCACCGGCACAAGATAATTTATCTGGGCACTCGCCTGGTATTTGGGCGTGCGGACCATCGGATTACCGCTCGCATCAACCGGTACCGTCATAAACCCGCCGCCTGGAGCCTCCTGATATCCTGGTGCATCCGGGAATGAGCTGTACTCCGCATTCGTGTAAGCCAGCGCTCCGCGCATGCTCCACATATCGCTGAACAGGTAGCTCGCATCGAATTCGGCACCATATATGCGCGCTTCTGCCGCGTTCACTACCGAACTCAGTGCAACGCCATCCCTTATTATCAGAGTGCTTGCCTGAACATCCTGATAATCATAATAGTAGGCTGAGGAATTGAGGGTAAAGCGGTCGCCCACCGCTTTATAGCCGATCTCATATGCGTCGATCGTCTCTGGACTCACCCCGGGGTCTGTCAGGGACGTTCCATTGAAAGTACCACTTTTGAAGCCCCGGCTGTAAATCGCGTACAGGTTTGAATGGTCAGTGAGTGCATAACGTAAACCGACACGAGGCGTCCAGCTGCTGTCGCGCTTCTGGATGCTACGAGAGCCGGGTGCCGGAATCATCGGATGAGGCAACAGGGCGTTGCCCATCTCCCGGTCCTCTGTGCTGTAGCGGATGCCGGCAATCAGCGCCAGATCACCGAATTCATAGGTACCGTCAGCGTAACCTGCGAAGGCTTCCCTGTTGTTCTCCTGCTCCAGAAACTCAACACGGTTATACTGGAATGAAGAATAATACGTTTTGTTGCGGTAGTAGTACGCGCCTACGACATAATTGAAATTATCACCCGTCGACGTGAAGTTCAGTTCCTGCGTCACTGTTTCGTTCTTGTATGTGAAATCAATGCGAAAAATGTCGAGATAGGTGTTGTCCCCGTCATTGGTCGTGGTTAATTTGTCATCCTTGAACGCGGTAATCGACGATAAGGTACCGGTCCCCGTATCGTAATCTATGCGTGCATTGTATTCCTGAGCCGTGGTGCGCAGCACGGCTTCGGAATTGTGCGACACTTCGAATCGATCGCTCGCTACGGGGCCTGCGCCCGGCACTGGCGCAAGGACATTCTGTCCCTTGTAGTTCTGGTAGCTAGATGCAGTAGGGTCGTCGAACTTTGTATGAGATGCCGTGAGTGTAACGTTCAGGTTGTCAAGGGGCTGCAGTAGCACTTTGCCCCTGGCCCCAAAGGTCTCCGCTTCATTGGCGAGCCGATCTGTCCGAACATCCCGAATATAGCCGGGTGTGTGCCGGTAATTGAGCGCCAGATTGGCAGCCACTGTGTCGTTGATAGGAAGATTGATGTAGCTCTTTGCCCTCACTTCGTCGAACCGGCCGTATGATATCGCGAACTTTCCGTCCCGCTCGAACGACGGATCAAGGGTCTTCACGAGGATGGCGCCACCGGTTGCGTTGCGGCCGAAAATCGTGCCCTGCGGTCCCTTCAGTACCTCGACCCCTTCTACGCTAGCCAGATCAAAGACATTGGACGCTTGCGCCGGTTGATAAACGCCATCAATATAAAGTGCCACATTCGACTCATTGTTGACCGACAGTGTCGACCCGACACCACGGATTGTCGGTGATAGATAATATACCGGTGTATTGATGTAGACCCCGGGAACAAGTTTGTTGAGGCTCTCCAGACTGTCGGTTCCTGCAAGAGCGAAGTCATCGGCGGAAACAGCGCTGATCGTTACAGGTATATCAATCAATCGCTCCGGACGCTTCTGCGCGGTAACAACGATTTCCTCGAGTACTGCGCTTGCAGACCCAACGTGCAGAGACAAACCGGCGAGCACCAAGGCTTTGACATAGACGCGATGGCTTGAATGAGTCCGTTGTACGTGTGTCATCTTCATGAGATCCGGAACCCCTCTTTCGTATTTATTTTGATAGTGATGGATCGGGCCTGGGCGCCCTTGGCGGGGCAGAAATCAGCCAGCTATTCGACAGCCTTACAGATACCGTCAGTGCTTGCCCAATCTATCGGGTTTGTAGAACTACGCCCCCCCTCTTTTCGTAGGGGGTCACCACTTGCACAGGCGGGCATGATAAACGAAACGTCAGTAAAGCAACGGAGAAGTCAATGAACACCCACTCAGAGCTTTCCAAGAAGGACCCCGAACTCAGTCCGCTCCAGGCACTTGTCGTATTGATCGGCGTCGTTGTCGTGCTCGGCGTACTGATTGCTTTCTACTCGCTATTGAATATTCACGCGGCATGGGCGGGATTTCTGTTTCTCCTCTACTGGTCCAGCGTTGACGATTTTGCCGTCGACCGCCTGCTGCGCTGCGTATGCGGAGGACTGTTCGGCTTCTTCCTGTTGTGGACACTAGCGCAATCTACGTCGTTGTTTGGCGACAACGGCATCTACGCGTTTCTGGCCCTGCTGATGGTTGTCATATATTGCCTTATCATGAAATGGGCAGACTGGTTGATCAATCCCGTCGCCATGTTCTACCTCACGGTTGGGCTGGTACCCGCAGTTCAGGCCGAACTGGATCTGGTGGATGCCGTGCTCGCCTTCCTGATCTCAGCCTTTTATTTCGGCAGCCCGGTAGTTATCGTTCATTTGGCCAAGCAGCATCGGGCCAAGACCGGCATGGTCAGCGAATAACGCAAAGCAAGTGACGGTATGAGCGAGGATCTGGTGAGGGAGAGCGGAATGCATGGCCAGCAAATGCTGTGCTACAGGCGCACCTCGCCACGGTCGATGGCCTTCTTCTGCTCCAATGTCAGTGGCTGCCAGGCTTGGGCTTCTGTGCTCAGATACCATAGCTGTTCGTCAGTCACAGCCGGGCAATAGCCTTCTTTCTTCAGTTTGGCCTTCTGATGCTTGAAGGTGCCGGTCAGATCCTGACCTTGCCGAATCCGCATGAAACGAGGTACCGCGTATTTCGGCAGTTTTTCCCTCAACATACTGGCGAAACCTGCTGCATCGAGACTCTCACCCTCCTTCAGGGTATAGCAAATCATGCCGCAGCGACCGTCCCGCCCGGGCACCTGGACACCGTAGACAACAGCGTCCTCCGTCTGGGGCCAGGTATTGATTACGGCCTCGACTTCCGTCGTCGCCACATTTTCCCCGTTCCAGCGATACGTGTCGCCAACCCGGTCCAGAAACTGCACGTGTCCGGCGCCTTGAGCGCGCATCAAGTCGCCACTGTTGAACCAGCAATCACCTTCCTCGAACACGTTTCTGAACAGCTTCTTTTCCGAGGCAGATTTGTCGGTATAGCCCTCGAAAGGTCGGTCTTTGTTCACGGCGCAGATCAGAAGACCGGTTTTTCCTGGGCCCAACTTGATCATATGACCATTTCCGTCACGCCGGGGAGCGTCAGTATCGACATCGTAATCCACGATTTCCCAGCCCCCTGGCGCCCAGCCCACAGTCTCGTCGTAGTTGAAGAAGTTGATAAACGCCAGCGGGCTCTCGGAGGCACCATAGAATTCAACGATCCTGTTGATACCGTAGCGCGTTTTGAACTGATGCCACAGATCCGGCCGCAGACCATTGCCTGCTATGCGTGACACCTTGTGCTCCCTGTCCCTGGCGCTGGGCGGCTGATTCATTAGATAGCGTAAGAGTTCGCCGATGTAAGTGAAGCACGTGGCTTCCGTTTCTCGCACCTCATCCCAGAACCGGCTGGCGCTGAACTTTTGACTAAGTGCAAAGGTTGCACCGGCGTATAGCGCGGAACCAAAGTTCAGGATCAGCGCATTGTTGTGGTACAGGGGAAGGCAGCAATAGACCGTGTCCTCGGAAGTCAAATTTAGCCCGGCCTGACCAAAGGCAAGAGCGGATGTGTACCAACGCACCCAGCGCAGGACGGAAGCCTTGGGCATACCCGTGGTACCAGAGGTAAAAACCAGAAATGCCGGATCGCGCAGGGTCACCTGCTGTGTTTCAGGACGGTTTTCCCCGGAACAGGTCGCGACCTCCTTCTGCATGTCAACGTAGCCTCCGGGAAGCAACGAATTGGCATTCTCGGCAACCCACAGAAGCTTTCCGTCATATTGCTCTTGAAGCAAACTGGCGACCGTTTCCATGCAGGCAACTTGTTCTGCACCGACAATCAGAAGCTTGGCCTTGGCGAGGTTCAAGCTGTTCTCCAGCACATCACTGCGTTGAGTGGTGTTGATCAGGGCCGATACGGCACCTAGCTTGGCCACAGCCGCAAGTGTGAACAGCATCTCCGGGCGATTGCCGATATTCACTCCGACGTGGTCGTTGGGGCCAACGCCGAGGGAGGCCAGGAAACTGGCGTACTGGTTGGCGGTCTCGTTGTATTGCGCATATGTCCACTGCTTGCCCCGAAAACGAATGGCAACGGCCTCTGGCGTTAAACAAGCCCATTCTTCAAGGCGCCTGCCAAGGCTCATCTGTAGCGCCATGTCGGTCTTGGCAGCCTTCTTCAATCCTGAGTAGAAACCGGGCTGGGCAACCAGGGCCCTGGCCATGCGCCAGGCGACGGAACGGCGTGAAATCAGATTGTTTCTCATAGGTCTGGAACTCCATTATTTTATTCCTGAATTGAGTTGCCTGCTTGTCCCGGACGCAACTTGCCTATCACAAAAAACTCGCCGGCTTCATCCATATACGCCGCATCCCCAGTGTGCAGCCAGCCCTCCCGTATCGCTTTCGCCGTTTCGGCAGGCCTGTTCCAGTACCCCAGCATCAAGCCCGCCCCTCGAACTGCCAGCTCGCCGGTTTTGCCCCGGGGAACTTCCTCGCCGTTCACTGCCACGATTCGAAGCTCTGTAGTCAGAGAAGGCCAGCCAATGGCACCTTTCGGTCTGGCAGTGCGCGGGTCGCAAGCGGCGATGCTGATCAACGGCGCCATCTCGGGAACAGTGAATATCTTGGTGAGTTTGACTGTGGGCATCCGTTCACCGAGGCTCTGCAGCAGTTTGCCGTCGGCCGGAGAGCTCACACAGTTCAGTTGACGCAGCGTAGTCCGGGACAGCTTGGCCAGCCCAGGATTGTGGGCCATCCGGTGAATCATTATCGGAAGCAGAAGTGTGTTGGTGACGCCTTTTTCAAGAATGACATCCACGGCCTCATCAAGCTGCAGGTTTGGTGAAATGACCTGCGTTGCCGCACGTAGCGTCAGCGCGAGCATAAACATCGCGGCGGCCGGATCGAACATGGGCGCAACGTGTAAGCCAATATCTTCCTCTGCAACCAGTTGCTCAAGCCCCCCAGCACACTGCTCATCAAATTGGCGTGGGATAGCATAATGCCCTTTGCCGACTCGCGGCTCCCACTGCTGTAGAATATGGCAGCGAGCTGATCGCCGCTGCGTCGGATGTCTGCACCTGGCTTCGACTCCTGGATCAATTGTTCATAGGAAAACATCCCGCTGGGCACATGACCGTCCCCGGCATAGATAACCGTCACCAGATGTTCCGAACAGTCAGCAAGCCGGGACACCATCGACTCGGACATGCCATCAACCAGCAGGATCCGGGTCTGGCAGTCGTCCAGGGCTCGAACGATCTCCCATTCGCTCCAGCGAATATCGATGGGATTTACCACACCTCCAGCCCACCATACGGCGTACAGGAATTCCACAAAGCGGTCCGAGTTTTGTGATAGCAGGGCGACACGGTCGCCTTCTT
The DNA here is from genome assembly GCF_010669285.1 of Kineobactrum salinum. Classification (GTDB taxonomy): domain Bacteria; phylum Pseudomonadota; class Gammaproteobacteria; order Pseudomonadales; family Halieaceae; genus Kineobactrum; species Kineobactrum salinum. The sequence goes on from NZ_CP048711.1 coordinate 2,088,259, forward strand.
TCAAATGCAATTTGCGCAATGCTGAAGCCATGCAGGCAACACGACTTGACAACTGTGCGTAGGTGGTTGTTCGGCCTTCGAAGTCCACTGCCACACGATTGGGATACCGCTGCGCTGCGCGATGGAGGGGTTGGGTCAGACACAGGTTTGACATGCAGCGATGCTCGCTTGGACTCCGAGAACTGCTTTTTCGGAAGGCAATTGAAATCCGCACGGCAGCTTGTCAGAGCCATGTTCAAATTCGTGCGGCACCGGGATGAATGCTAGCAGCACGAAGCGGGAGCTGCCCCCTACGAAAAGTAGGGAGGTCCGTCGAGATTAGACGCTGAGCTCCTTTTTGCGCAGAACAAAACGCTGGATCTTCCCGCTGGGCGTTTTGGGGAGTTCGTCGATAAATTCAAGCTCTCTAGGGTAGGCGTGTGCCCCCACTCGCCGCTTGACCAGCTGTTTGAGTTCCTCTGCCAGCTGATCCGAGGCATTTACGGATGGCTTCACCACCACAAAGGCTTTGACGAGCTCCGTGCGAAGCGGATCGGGCTTGCCGATAACAGCCGCTTCCACAACAGCATCGTGTTCAAGCAGGGCACTTTCAACATCAAAGGGCCCGATCCGATAGCCGGAGGACGTGATCACATCGTCCGCGCGGCTGACGAACTTGATGCTGCCATTGGCGTTTTGCACGGCGGCATCGCCCGTCAGATAGTATTTTTCGCCGATGGCTCTACTCTGCATCCCCTCATATCCCTTGAACCAGTACATGGGGGATTGCTGGCGATCCACCGCCAGGATACCCGGCGTCCCGCTTGCCTGCTCAACGCCGTCTTCGTCAACCACCGCCAGCCTGATACCCGGCATGGGGTAGCCCGCCGAGCCGGGTGTGACGGTGTGGTCGAGATTGTGGAAATTGCACAAGACCATACCCAATTCGGTCTGGCCGTAGTGATCGTGAACAACGATGTCCAGGTGCTCCGAAAACCAGCGAATAACTTCCGGGTTAAGGGGTTCACCGGCGCTGCTGACCACACGCAGCTGGCCTTTCAGCTCGCTTACCGCGTCGCTGCCGGCCGCAATCAGCAAGCGGTAGGCCGTCGGCGAGCCGGCCAGATTATTGATGTCATTGTCGCGAATGACCTTGAGGGAACTCTCGACACTGAAGGGACCATCGTAGAGCAGGGTAGCGCAACCCAGCAATAGCGGGCCGGTGACCGCATAGTAGAGTCCATAGGCCCAGCCCGGATCCGCAATGTTCCAGAAACGGTCATCGTTACGCAGTCCGACGGCATCGCGCATATACCCGGCAAAGGGCACCACCGCCCTGATGGGCACATAGAGTGGCTTAGCCGGGCCTGTGGTGCCGGAGGTAAACATCATCAAAAACGGATCGTCAGCGGACCGGGCCACTGGGGGCATACCAGGGTCGGCACTGTTCATGGCCTCACGTAGATCAACATCGCCTGCCTGAACAGCACTGCCACGCTGGGCGACGGTCAGGATTGTCGGCGCTGAATTCAAGTTATCGAGCTTCTGGCGATTGAGCGAGTCGGTCACTACCACCTTTGCTCCGGATGTGGCGAGCCGGTGCTCGATCGCCTTCGGACCAAATGCCGTAAACAGGGGTTGGTACACCGCTCCCAGCCGCCAGGTGGCAAGCACGGTTAGCAGCAGCTCCGGTATACGGGGCAACAGCCCGGCCACCCGGTCGCCGGGCCCAATGCCGCGATCACTCAGTACGCGCGCCAGACGTTCCGAACGCTGCTTCAGATCTTCGAAAGTCAGATCCTCCGCTGCGCCCTGTTCGCTGCGCCATCGCAGAGCCACCCTGTCAGAGCCGACGTGTTGATCACAGCACAACTGCGCCACATTGACAGACAACAGATCCTCGCCGAGGACCGCCTGCGTCGCTTGCAGACTGTCAAATTGCTGGTACGACAGCTCGTAGGGTGCCTTCATGAATATTCCTTTTATTGGTTTAACTTGTCGGGCACACCAATCGGTGGCCGGCAATTCCGCCGGCCGGAACTTCCGACACTCTGCGGGGCCGAGCAGTATCAGAACACGCCCACCGTAAATCATCCCCAACAAGCCGCCGCTGGCACCCGCGGCTATTATACCCTCAGGTGCTCTTGCCATAGAGGGTGACGACACATGCGCCACCGAGACCCAGGTTATGCTGAAGAGCAAGTCGCGCCCCGTCAACCTGGCGCTTGTCCGCAGTTCCGCGCAGCTGATGCGTCAACTCGTAACATTGTGCGAGACCGGTTGCGCCTATCGGGTGTCCTTTTGACAACAAGCCACCGCTGGGATTCACGACGTGCTTGCCGCCATAGGTGTTCTGTCCATCGCGAATATAGCGCTCTGCCGTTCCCTCTGGAGTCAGGCTCAGTGATTCGTATGAGAGCAATTCGTTTGCCGTGAAGCAGTCATGCAGTTCCACCACGTCCAGGTCGTCGGGAGACACGCCGGAGACTTCATAGACCTGGTCAGCCGCAGCCTTGGCCATGTCATAACCGACCACACTTATCATTGAGTGCCCGTCAAATGTGCTCTGAAAGTCCGTGCTAAGGACCTGCGCGACAATCTCTACCGACGCATCAATATTGTGGCAGGCCGCGAACCTGGGCGAGACCAGCACCGCCGCGGCTGCTCCGCAGGTGGGAGGGCAAGCCTGGAAGCGGGTAACAGGCCCGTAGAGATGGGGCGACCCCATCACTTCCTCCAGCGTCAGCGGATCGCGGAAGACGGCGAGGGGATTGTTGGCCGCGTGCCGGCGCGCCTTGACCGAAATCAGCCCGAAGGTCTCGTCGCTGGTACCGTAGCGCTGCTGATACTCAAGGCCGCCACCACCGAACAGCTGGGATGCCGGCGGCTTGCTATCATCGTACCCCTGGATCTCCAGCATTTTGGAAAAATGATAGCCCATGGAGGTTTTGCGATCAGGAAACACGATGCCCGGAGCTCCCGGCATCATCTGCTCGAAGCCAACCGCTATCGCACAATCCACCACCCCGGCTTCGATCATCTGACGCGCGAGGTACAGAGCAGTAGAACCCGTTGAACAGTAGTTGTTGACATTGATAATCGGAATACCGGTGCAGCCGACACGATAGATGGCAGACTGCCCTGCGGTCGAATCGGCATACACGTAACCCGCATAGGCCTGCTGAACCTGATCGTAGGAGATATCTGCGTCGGCCAGCGCGAGACGAATGGCTTTCTCGGCCATCACGTCCCAGTCCTCACTCTGGCCAGGCTTGGTGAAGGGGATCATGCCGACCCCGGCAACTCGTACGGTGTTCATTGTTGTTTCTCCTCATGGTCCGGTCTGAAAACGACAGGTCCTCGGCAGATCCGGACGGCCAAGTTCCCAGTGGGCCAGTTTCGCTCAACCCGGACATCAGGTCCCCCTCCCAAAAGCGGGGGCATCTGCAACCCTTCGTGGCTGCCCCTCCACAATGCCGGCATCAGCTCGCTTCCGGGAGGCCCATCCTTTAGGGAGGGGGCCTGCTTCTGTGATCTAGTATAGTTTTGTCCTCTGGCCCACTGGTTCGAAGGTGCAGCCACTGCGCCCGGGCCATGCTGTCGCTTCTAATGACGATCATTACATGCACCAGGTCACTATTGACTTACAGAACGGAGACACTCCATGCAAGATCTGTCCGGCCGAACTGCCTTTATTACCGGCGGCGCCCAGGGTATAGGACTGGGCATCGCCCGCCGCCTGGCACGCGAAGGGATCAATCTGGCCATTGTCGATATCGATGCGGCGGCGCTTGAGGCCGCGCAAAGCGAGCTTGAAAACTTAACCCGGGTAGCCACGCATGTACTGGATGTACGTAATCGGGAAGCCTATGCCCTGATCGCCGATGAGGTGGAAGAGAATCTTGGGCCGGTTTCCCTGCTTTTCAATAACGCCGGGGTTGCTGCTGCGGCCTCCGTGACCAAGATGACCTACGACATGTGGGACTGGACGCTCGGCGTCAACCTCCACGGCGTTGTCAATGGCATACAAACGTTTGTGCCGCGCATGATCAGACGTGGTGAGGCAGGCCATGTTGTCAATACCTCTTCCGGGGCCGGCTTGACAGCGACCGGAGCGGGCTTCCTTTATTGTACTTCCAAGTATGCTGTAGTAGGCATGTCGGAAGCGCTGCGCAACGAACTCGAAGCTGCTGGAACCGGTATCGGCGTCAGCGTACTTTGTCCCGGTCCGGTGGCTACCAATATTATAAGCCACACCATCATGACCCGCCCTGGTGCCACGCCTCGGGAAGAGATGAGTCAGGAAGCACTCAACCGTATCAAGGAGAAGGACAATCTCCTGCGGCAGGGCGTCAGTATCGACGAAGTTGGCGCCATGGTGCTCGCCGGAATCAACAAAAACAGCCCTTATATTTTTACCGACCGCTTTGTCGAAAGTGCAGTGATCGAGCGCACTGAACGTATTATTGACTGCCTTCCCGGCTAGACATTGTGTAGTGAGCTGCACTCCTCAATTATGGCTCTGAGCATGGATTACCGTCCTCAGCTTAACCCACGATCTTTGAGGACGGGTAGGTCCTACATAATGTCTAGGACAGCTCCGGGAGTGGGAGCCTACTCCGAGCCAGGCAAAACATAGACAAGATGATCGACTTCCCAGCACAATACCTTTGCTGCGGTGAATGCTGCACCCGATGAGGGGCGCAGCCATCGGGTCCGGCCAGGCCAGTCCCACCTGGACGGGCGGCACGCAGGATTGGTTGAATAGCGGGAGTTGCATGACCAAGACGAAGCCTCCGGACATTGCGATTGTTCGAACCAAACTGGCGCCGCCAAGAATTGGCAGCGCGCCGGTGAACCGGAACGAACTGCTGCAGCGGTTGAACTCGAATCGCAACTGCAAACTGAATCTGGTGCTGGGGCCAGCGGGCTGCGGCAAAACCATGCTGCTGGCGCAATGGCGCAGGCAGCTCTCAGAACAGGGCGCCAAGGTCGCTTGGTATAACCTGGGCATGGACGACGACGTTACCCAGGTTGGCGCCTATATTGTCGAAAGTCTGCGTAGTGCAGAACTGGACATCCACGCTGACGCGCTCCAGTTCTTCAACCGCTCCGGGGGCAAATCCCGCAGCAGTTTTCTCGCCTCTCTGGTCGACGACCTGATCGACTGCAACGAAGAAGTCTATCTAATAATTGATGACTTTCACTACAGCACCGCCTTCAATATTTTCCAGCTGATGGACGCCTTTCTGGATGCGCTGCCTGACAACGTGCATCTCGTTATCGGATCCCGATCTCGCCCCCCGCTGAACCTGCTCAAGCTGCGGACCCAGGATCAACTGGCCGAGCTGGATTTCAAGGATCTGCGTTTTGATGTTTATGAAACGGGCAGGTTTGTTGCAGCCCAGGGACTGAGCTCCCTCGACCCTGCGCATATCAGGCGCTTGTATGAACTGAGCGATGGCTGGGCGGCTGGTCTGCAATTGCTGTTGTTTGCCCTTCGCAAGGAAAGCCAGGTCGATCACTTCTTTGAGCGTCACACCAGCAAAGCCTCCGTTTCGCAAGAGGGCGCCCTGGTCAGCTACCTTGAATCCACCGTCGCCGACTATATCAGCGCGGAAGAGCTCGACTTTCTCGCTTCCATTTCTGTTTGCCGGCGCTTTAATCGCGTCCTGTGTGAAGAATTGAGCGGCAACTCCAACGCGGGCGAGTTGCTGAAGAAGTTCGAGGACGAACAGTTGTTTCTGTTGCCCATCGACACACCTGATATCGACCCGTGGTACCGTTTTCACCGCCTCTTCGAGAGCTTCCTGCACAGCCGGCTGGAACAGCGGGACAAGGCCGATATCAGAACGCTCTATCAGAAGGCCGCTCGCTGGTTTGCGGAACAACGGCTGGATATTGAAGCCCTGCGCTACGCGAGTGAGGCGGGCGACAACGAGCTGATGGCAGAGCTTATCGAACGCTCGGCCCGGCGCCTGACCCGCGAAGGTTATTTCAGGCAGCTTATCAAATGGTGTGACCAGATTCCCAAGGAAACGCTTCGCGAGCGGCTGGGCATCAGCCTGAACCTGGCTTGGGCACAGATCTCCTGCGGTCACCTTGATGCCTTTCAGGAGAATCTGGAGAGCATATTGCTCCACCCCAACCACAGAGCCGCCTCCGTACACTATGAAGTTCAATTGCTGTGTGCATATGGCCGCGCAGCAGTCGATGATACCGCCGGCATAATTCAGATTGTCGAACCCATGCTGCAGGCGGCGCAGTCCACTGATGCCTTTCTGCTATCTCTGATCAGCAACCTGGCTTCGACCGGCTATGTTTACTCCGGGCGCTTTGCGGAAGCCAGGGAAGCCGTACGCGTTTTCTACAGGAAGCTTCCTTCGGGCCAGACCCAGCACAAGCACCTCCTCGCCGACTGGATGATTGGAAACTCTTATCTGGCTGAAGGCCGTATCCGCGATGCACTTGCCCACCAGATGCCCTTCAAGGACAAGATCGTATTGCGCGGGAAGGTTGGGCCCGATACCCTTGGCAACGTCATCGGACCGCTGTGCGAGGCCCTTTTTCAGTTCAATCTTCTGGATGATGCCAGAGAATTGATTGAGACCTATGCAGAGATCATCGGTGCAGCAGAACTGCCAGACGGGATTTTGAGCGGCTATCGGGTTCGCGCCCACTTGGAATTATTGGCAGGTGACTCACAGGCTGCCTTCCAAACCATGCAGCACCTTGAGGAGATCGGCATCCGGCGGCGGCTCGACCGCCTGGTGGCGTGGAGCCTTTACGATCAGTTTGCACTTTCTGTGCATTTCCAGCACCTGACCTCACGTGAAGAAATTCTGTATCGTCTCTCGCAACTCGCCGAACAGTATGCGGACTGCCAGTATTGCTCCTGGGCAGAAATACCGATGATTTCCGCTTTGGCCACTGCAGAGAACGCACTTCACCACGACGTTGACTATCTTGAATGTATGCACCTTATTGGCGTCGCAGAAGAGCATTGCCAGCGGCTTGGCCGCCACGGCACTTTAATCGGTCTGGGATTCATGCGCTGTATCGCCAGCCTTGGCGCCGGCAGGCAGAAACCGGCGCTGGGCGAAGCCTCGAAACTGCTGAAGGAGGCCGCCGAACTCGGCGCGCTGCGCGTCCTGGCCGATATTGGCCTCATCGCCCACCCGCTTGCGAAGCTGCTTGTCAGCCGCGCACACAGCGACAGCGAGCATGAACTGCTTGAAATAGCGCTGGGAAGCAGCACGGCCGCAAACGACAACGCCTCCATCCCACCGACCAACGCCGAAGCACTGACAGAGCCATTGACGGCAAGGGAACAGGACGTATTGGAGCTGTTGGGCAAGGGGCTCTCCGCCAAAGGCATCGGCCGCGGCCTGAACATCTCACCCACGACGGCCAAATGGCATCTGAAGAATGTCTATGGAAAACTGGGCGCCAGTTCCCGCGAAGATGCGCTGGCCAAGGCGAGACAGCATCGCATAATCAGCTAGCGGGCCATGCGCACCGCACCTTCGGAGAACACCTCGGCCAGCAAAGCTATATCAAAATATTTTGATATAGCTTTCGTGACCTGCTAGACTGCCCGCCATGTTAGCCATGTCAAACACCCAGACTGCCGCCGGGACCACCCCCGAAGCGCGCATAGAAGCGCTCGCCGCCTTGTGCAAGGCCAGCGCCGATCCCTTGCGCCTGCAGATCCTGCGCGTTCTGCGCAAGGATTCCTTCGGTGTATCCGAATTATGCACCCTGTTTGACATCCGCCAGCCGGCGCTCAGCCATCATCTGAAGGTGTTGGCCAGCGCCGGGCTGGTGGCGACCCGCCGCGAGGGCAACTCCATCTTCTATCGCCGCAGCGAACTGGGGCAACAAGCCGGCCTCGATGCGGTCCAGCAACAGATCTTCGAGGTTTTGGATGACACCGCCCTGACACCCGAGCTGAGCCAGCGCCTGCTGCTGGTGCAGCAGCAGCGCGAGGACAACTCCCGTCATTTCTTCCAGCACAATGCCCACAAGTTCCGCCAGCAGCAGGATCTGATCGCCAGCTACGAGCAATACGCCGCAACGGTGGCCCAGGTACTGGACGACGCGCCGCTCCCGCAGACCGGCACCGCGCTGGAAGTCGGCCCCGGCGACGGCGCCTTCCTGGCTGAGCTGAGCCCCCGGTTCCGGCACGTCGTCGCACTGGACAATGCGGCCACGATGCTGGCCCGGGCCCGCGCAACCGCCGCCGCGGCCGGACTGACCAATATCGAATTCATCCACGGCGATACCGCTCATCCGGCGCTGGCAAAGCTGCAGGTGGACTGCGTGGTCATCAACATGGTGCTGCACCACACTCCTCGCCCCTGGCAAATCCTGCGCGACGTCGCCGCCTGTCTGGCCCCGGGCGGCGTTCTGCTGCTCACCGACCTGTGCCGTCACGACCAGGCCTGGGCGCGGGAAAACTGCGGTGACCTGTGGCTGGGCTTCGACCCCGAGGAACTGGCCGGCTGGGCCCACGACGCCGGTCTCATGGATATCGCCAGTATCTACCTGGCACAACGCAACGGCTTTCAGATACAGGTGCGCCTGTTCGGCCACCGTGGACTACACCCCTAAAGGAATCAGGTATGAGTGACTACGCTATTTTCACCTCTGAATCGGTCTCCGAAGGCCACCCCGACAAGATGGCGGATCAGATTTCCGACGCCATTCTCGACAAGATCCTGGTCGACGACCGGGATGCCCGGGTAGCAGTGGAAACCCTGGTCAAGACTGGCATGGTGGTGATTGCCGGCGAGGTCACCACCGAGACCTACGTCGACCTCGAGGAAGTGGTCCGCAACGTAGTGCTCGATATCGGCTACAACAGCTCGAAGGTCGGCTTCGACGGCGCCTCCTGCGCGGTGCTCAACGCCATCGGCAAGCAAAGCCCCGACATCGCCCGCGGCGTCGACGAAAGCGCCGAAAAGGAACAGGGCGCCGGCGACCAGGGACTGATGTTCGGCTATGCCACCAACGAGACCGATACGTTGATGCCGGCCCCGATCTACTACGCCCACCGGCTGGTGGAGCGCCAGGCTGAGCTGCGCAAGAACGGCACCCTGCCCTGGCTGCGCCCCGATGCCAAGAGCCAGGTGACCCTGCGCTATGAACAGGGCAAGCCGGTAGGCATAGAGGCCGTCGTATTGTCCACCCAACATGACGAGAACATCAGCCAGGCGGATATTCACCTGGCGGTAATGGATCTGATCGTCAAGGAGGTACTGCCCGAAGCCTGGCTGGACCCGGCCACCCGCTACCACATCAATCCGACCGGCCAGTTTATCATCGGCGGACCGGTGGGTGACTGCGGTCTCACCGGACGCAAGATCATCGTCGACACCTACGGCGGCATGGCCCGTCACGGCGGCGGCGCGTTCTCGGGCAAGGACCCGTCCAAGGTCGACCGCTCGGCAGCCTATGCGGGCCGCTACGTGGCCAAGAACATCGTCGCTGCGGGCCTGGCGGAACGCTGCGAGATCCAGATCTCCTATGCAATCGGGGTAGCGGACCCGACCTCGATCTCGGTCAACACTTTTGGCACCGGCAGGATCTCGGACGCAGCCATTGTAGCGCTGATCCGCGAGCACTTTGACCTGCGCCCGAAAGGCCTGATCGAGATGCTGGACCTGAAGCGCCCGATCTACCGCAAGACCGCAGCCTACGGCCACTTCGGCCGCGAGGAACCGGAGTTCACCTGGGAACGCACCGACAGAGCCGAGGCACTCAGGGCGGCGGTCTGATTGGGACGTTTGCCTCGGGTGTAGATATGGTCGCTTGCAGAATGGAAATGAGAGCGTGAGATTCATGGCTGTGGGACTTTGTAGCCAGGGGGACTTCGTAGCGCCGGTCCGGCGCGCTGGGTGGCCATTGCGGGACACGCCGTGAAGCCGTCCATGGGGGCTCGGATGCCTAGGCGGCCCCGCGCATCCATGTCGCATACGGTCCCGCAATGGCCACCCAGCGCCCCAGACCTGAAACGATGCGAGAACTGGACACAGTGGCTCAATCAACTGCAAAGGATTGGTAACGACCAATCCTCAGGGTTAGCAGTACCGCCGACAGCGGCCAAGGATTAGCCCCCCATTCTCGAGGTCTGCAGCAAAGTCAGGCCGCGGTGGCCCGGCGCTTGCCGGCACCGTCGAGCCCGCCGAGTGGAGGGGGCTGGCAGGGTTTGGAGGCACATGGATGTGCCGGAAAGCCCCGCCGCGCAGGACGCGCGTCGGGGCGGGGCCCTGCCAGGCCGCCGGAGCGAGGGGAGCCGCAGGCCGGGCGACCGGTGGCGGCAAGCGCCGGGCCACCGCGGCCGGGCTACGAAGCCGCCCAGCCAGCTACGAAGCACGGAACACGGAACACGGAACACGGAACACGGAACACGGAACACGGAACACGGAACACGGAACACGAGAGCACACACAGAGAGCCATCCGAACACAAACAGCCAAAACCGGCCCCAATAGCCACAAATTCACCAGCAGCAACAGGAACCACAATCATGACCACAGCAGCCAAACTGAAAACCACCGCCGACTACAAAGTCGCCGATATCACCCTCGCCGACTGGGGTCGCCGGGAACTGGACATCGCCGAAACCGAAATGCCGGCCCTAATGGCCATGCGCGCCAAATACAGCGACAGCAAACCACTGGCCGGTGCCAAAATCCTCGGCTGTATCCACATGACCATCCAGACCGGCGTCCTGATCGAGACCCTGGTCCAGCTGGGGGCCGAAGTGCGCTGGTCCTCCTGCAATATCTTTTCCACCCAGGACCACGCCGCCGCCGCCATCGCCGCCGCCGGCGTGGCCGTCTATGCCTGGAAAGGCGAGACCGAAGAAGAGTACGAATGGTGCCTTGAACAGACCATTCTCAAAGACGGCAAGCCCTGGGATGCCAACATGGTACTGGACGATGGCGGCGACCTTACCGCGATGCTGCACCAGAAATACCCGGCCATTCTCGACCATGTCCACGGCATCACCGAAGAGACCACCACCGGCGTCCACCGGCTGCAGGAAATGCTGGCCCGGGGCGAGTTGAAGGTACCCGCCGTCAATGTCAACGATTCCGTCACCAAGTCCAAGAACGACAACAAATACGGCTGCCGCCACAGCCTCAACGATGCCATCAAACGCGCCACCGACCACCTGTTGGCGGGCAAGAAGGCGCTGGTTATCGGTTACGGCGATGTCGGCAAGGGCTCGGCCCAGTCCCTGCGCCAGGAGGGCATGATCGTGCGGATCAGCGAGATCGACCCGATCTGCGCCATGCAGGCCTGCATGGACGGCTACGAAGTGGTCTCGCCCTTCCTGGACGGCATCAACACCGACAGCGCGGACGGCATCAATACCGAGCTGCTGGGCAGCATCGACCTGCTGGTGACCACCACCGGCAACTACAAGGTCTGCGACGAGCACATGCTGCGCGCCCTCAAGCGCAACGCCGTGGTGTGCAACATCGGCCACTTCGATAACGAGATCGACACCGCCTTCATGCGCCGCAACTGGCGCTGGGAAGAGGTGAAGCCCCAGGTACACAAGATCTACCGCGACGAAGACGACTACCTGATCCTGTTGTCCGAGGGCCGCCTGGTCAACCTGGGCAATGCCACCGGCCATCCCTCGCGGATCATGGATGGCTCGTTCTCCAACCAGGTCCTGGCCCAGATCTACCTGTACGAGCGCCGCTTTGCCAGCCTGGAAGCCGAGCTGAAGCCCGCCGCACTGCGGGTTGAAGTACTGCCGAAGAAGCTGGACGAGGAGGTAGCCGCACATATGGTGGCAGGTTTCGGTGGTGTCATCACGCGCCTGACCAAGGCCCAGGCAGACTACATCAACGTGTCTGAAACCGGGCCGTTCAAACCCGACAGCTACAAGTACTAGGCCAGCCATGACCAGAATCAGCTTCGAGTACTTTCCACCCAAGAGCGACGCTGCCCGCGCGACATTGCTGGAGACGACCACTCCGGGCCTGCAGGCATTGCAGCCCGAGTTTTTCTCCGTCACCTACGGTGCCGGGGGCTCTACCCGGGACAACACGCTGGAGATGGTCTCCGCGCTGAACCAGCGCGGCGTCAGCGTCGCCCCGCACCTGAGTTTCGGTGGTGACGATGGCGCCACGATTGCCGGCATGCTGCAGCATTACCGCGAGTTGGGCATATCGCGCCTGGTCGCACTGCGCGGGGACATGCCCTCGGGCATGGCCGGCGGCGGGCAACTGGTCCACGCCAGCGAGCTGGTGCGATTCATCCGCGAGCAGACCGGCGATCATTTTCATATCGAGGTTGCCGCCTACCCGGAAATCCACCCCCAGGCGGAGAGCTATGACAGCGACCTGAAGCACCTGAAGGCAAAACTCGCCGCCGGCGCCGACAGCGCGATCACCCAGTACTTCTACAACGTCGAGTCCTACTTCTACTTCCTGGACCAGTGTGCCGCCATCGGTATCGACAAGCCCATCTATGCCGGGATCATGCCGATCACCAACTTCGCCAACCTGGCGCGCTTTTCCCGCAACTGTGGTGCCGAGATACCGCGCTGGATATGCCAGCGAATCGAAGGTTACGGCGAGGACCAGGACAGCATCCGCCAATTCGGTATCGAGGTGGTCAGCCAGCTGTGCCAGACCCTGCTGGAGTCCGGCTGCCCCGGCATCCACTTCTATACCATGAACCAGCTTGAGCCCACCCGCCAGATCCGCCAGAACCTGGCTATCTGAGGCCTTTCGCATGCGGATACCGAGGATCCATACTACCCGGCCACTGCAAGCGGACACCGAGCTCGTGCTGGAACCGGGGCCCAGCCAACACCTTTCCCGGGTGCTGCGCCTTGCGGCCGGCGCCAGCTTGCTGCTGTTCGATGGTGCCGGGCGGGAATTCAGCGCCCGCATTCTGGCCAGCGACAGGAAGCGGGTCACGGTGCTGCTGCTGGAACAGCAGGCCCCGCAGCGGGAGTCGCCCCTGTGGATCCACCTGGGAATCGGTATCTCCCGCGGGGACCGGATGGACTGGGTGGTACAGAAGGCCACCGAGCTGGGAGTGGCCGCCATTACGCCGCTGTTCACAGGCCGCACCGAGGTCCGGCTGCAGGGGGAACGGCAGTCGCGCAAGCGGCAGCACTGGCAGCAGGTGGCAATCAGCGCCTGTGAACAGAGCGGGCGCGCCACCCTGCCCCGGCTGAGTGAGCCTGCCCTGCTGGCACAGTGGCTGCAACTGGGCGGCGCAGATCGCCGGTTTGTGCTGCATCACCGGGCCACGGGCGCGGCCGGTATCAACACAGCTGCCGCAGCGCCCCGCTCCGTCAGCCTGCTGGTCGGCCCGGAAGGCGGCCTGGACGAAGCCGAAATCCAGGCCGCCGAAGCGGCCGGCTTCGAGGCTCTGGCGCTGGGCCCCCGGGTGTTGCGCACCGAGACTGCACCGCTGGCTGCGCTGGCCATCCTGCAGGCCCGCTGGGGTGATATGGGAGGATTGCTGTAAGTGACGGGTCGGCTACCGGATGAAGGCGGCGATCCTGCTCTTGTGCAAGTTATCGCCATTTGCCACTTTAGCCGCCTCCTGTCGCGCAGTACACTGCCCCCTCACTCCAGTGGACAACAGCCATGACAATCAAGATCGGGGTCGTGATGGACCCCATCTCCCGCATTCAGTACAAGAAGGACAGTACCCTGGCAATGCTCTGGGCGGTCCAGGACCGGGACTGGCAGCTGTACTATATGGAACCGGGCGACCTGTTCCTGGAGCACGCCACCGCCCGCGCCAGTATGGCGCCACTGACGGTATTTCGCGATCCGGGGTGCTGGCATGAGTTGGGCCCGGCCCAGACCCGCGACCTGGCGGATCTGGACGTGATCCTGATGCGCAAGGATCCTCCCTTCGACAACGAGTACATTTACGCCACCTATATACTGGAAGCGGCGGAACGCGAGGGCACGTTGGTCGTCAATCGCTGCCAGAGCCTGCGGGACTGCAATGAAAAGGTGTTCGCGACGCTGTTTCCGCAGTGTTGCCCGCCCCTGCTGGTCAGCAGTGATATTGCCCGGCTCAAGGGATTTCATATCGAGCACCAGGATGTAATCTTCAAGCCGCTCGACGGCATGGGGGGGGCGTCGATTTTCCGGGTCCAACTGGCAGACCCCAACATCAACGTCATCCTGGAAACCCTGACCGGCTTCGGCAAGAAAACCATTATGGCACAGCGCTTCATTCCCGAAATCAGCGAGGGTGACAAGCGCATCCTGATGATCAATGGCGAGCCCCTGCCCTACTGTCTGGCGCGCATCCCCAGTGTGGGAGAAACCCGGGGCAACCTGGCGGCGGGCGGCAAGGGCAGGCCCCAGCTGCTGTCCGAACACGACCAGTGGATTGCGGGGCAGGTGGGGCCGACGCTGCGCGAGAAGGGGCTGCTGTTCGTCGGCCTGGATGTGATCGGCGATTACCTGACCGAAATCAACGTCACCAGCCCCACAGGGATCCGTGAAATCGACAATGGCCATCAACTGGACATCGGCGGCCAACTGATGGATTGTATTGCCGAGACAGTGCAGCAGCGCGGCCGGGCAGAGGGGAATGCAGCAGAGCATCGTCAGTGAAGAGCCGGAAAACCGATTCGGCATAGCGGTTTTCCTCGCCACAGCCCTGCATGTGATCCTCGTGCTGGGACTGGGTTTCGAGATCGGCAATCAGCCACCCCCGGGCCCGCAGCTGGAAATCACGCTGGCCCGGCAGCCCAGCGGCGCGGTGCCTGAGGAAGCTCGCCATCTGGCGCAGTTCAACCAGCAGGGCAGTGGCGACCTGTCAGACCGGACCAGTGTCAGCAGCGCCTCGGCAATGCCGCAGGCCGCGGCACGGCAGCAGGCCCGGAGCGCGGCGGAGACCGTACAGGCGCAACGGGCCGGGCAGCGACCGGTAACCACCAGGGCACAGTCCCGGCCGCTGCCGGCCGAGGCCCCGGACAGCGCCTCCACCAGCCCCGCTGCGGTAGCCGGATCCAGTCCCGAGGCGCAGCGGCTGCAAGGGGAGCTGGCGACGCTGGAAGCCATCCTGGAGGAGCAGGCACAGGATTATTCCAACCGCCCCAGGGTGCGGCGCCTGACCTCCCTCTCCACCCGGGAAGCAGTCGATGCCCGCTATCTGCACGCGTGGCGCCAGCGGGTGGAGGCGGTGGGCAACCAGTACTACCCGGAGGCATCGATTCGTTACGGACTTTATGGCAGCTTGCGCCTGCTGGTGGTAATCAATGCCGATGGACAGCTTGAAGACATCCGGATTCTGTCCTCCTCCGGCTATGCCGTGCTGGACGAGGCGGCCATCAAGATTGTACGAATGGCCGCTCCCTATGCGCCGTTTCCAGGGGCACTGAGAGCTACCACGGACCAACTGGAAATCATCCGCACATGGCAATTTCAGGAAAACCGTCTAAGCTCTGGTTGAGTACACTGCCGGGGCGACACAGCTGCGAGGTCGAGACAATAGCATTATGCCAGCCCAGATAACTGCGAGCGCCAGCAAAAGCGGCAGCTGTCTGC
This sequence comes from Kineobactrum salinum, assembly GCF_010669285.1. Taxonomy (GTDB): domain Bacteria; phylum Pseudomonadota; class Gammaproteobacteria; order Pseudomonadales; family Halieaceae; genus Kineobactrum; species Kineobactrum salinum. The sequence goes on from NZ_CP048711.1 coordinate 2,103,795, forward strand.
GGGATCACTTCCTGCTGGCGATGCCGAGCCTGTCCGAGGGTATCTTTTCCCAGAGCATCACCTATATCTGTGAGCACGGCGAGGCCGGCGCCATGGGTATCGTGATCAACCAGCCGCTGGACCTCAGTGTGGCGGAGATTTTCGACCACCTGGATATCGAAAGCCGCACCGACTTCGCCGACGAGCCGGTCATGGCAGGCGGGCCGGTGCAACTCGATCACGGCTTCGTGCTGCATCGCCGCGGCGCGCAGAGTTGGGAAGCAAGCCTGCAGGTAACCCCGGAGATTACTCTGACCACATCGCGCGATGTCCTGCGCGCGATAGCCGAGGGCAGTGGCCCGCAGGAGCATCTGATCGCGCTGGGCTACGCCGGCTGGACCGCCGGACAGCTGGAGCAGGAGTTGACCGCGAACAGCTGGCTGACCATACCCGCCGACAGTGAAATCATTTTCTCCACGCCCTGGCACGCGCGCCTGTCAGCCGCGGCAGCCCAGCTGGGAATAGACATGAACCTGATCTCCGCCCAGGCAGGGCATGCCTGAGCAGCAAGCCGCGCCGCTACCTGCCACTGTGCTGGCATTCGACTACGGCTTGCGCCAGATCGGTGTCGCGGTGGGCAACAGTGTGTTCGGGACCACTCAGCCGCTGGCCGTCCTGCGAGCCCGCGACGGCATACCCAACTGGCCTGCGCTGGAGGCACTGGTGGCCCAGTGGCAACCGCAGCTGCTGGTGGTGGGAGACCCGCTGAACATGGACGGCAGCGTCAGCGAACTGGCGACCCGGGCCCGCAAGTTCGGCCGGCGCCTGGAGGGCCGCCTGGGGCTGCCGGTGGCCATGACCGACGAACGCCTCAGCAGCCGGGCGGCCAAGAGCGAACAGCGGGAACGGGGTCATCGGGGCGACTACAAGGCCGTTCCGGTAGACAGCCACGCCGCCGAACTGATCCTGCTGACCTGGTTGCGACAGCACGGGCGCTAGGGCCAATGGCACTTGCTTTGGCTCGCTCCGGAAGTAGGTCGGCGTCCTGGGAGGGTGCTTCCGAGACCGTATGCGACATGGATGCGCGGGGCCGCCTAGGCATCCGAGCCCCCACGGAAGGGTTCACGGCGTGTCTCGGAAGCACCCTCCCAGGATGTCGACCGGGCCACGAAGTCCCAAAGCTCTAAAGTAAGTGTCATTGGCCCTAGCGGCGCGTATGACTGCCGCCTTTGGACTGATCGAAACTCAGCTCGCCACCATCGGCCGGACTGCCCTGCCTGCCCCGTTCATACATCTTGATCATCAGCCGCACTTCATTCGCCGAATCGGCGAAGCGCATCGCATCGTCCTGCGATATCAGGTTTTCCTTGTAGGCCTTGAACAGGGACTGGTCGAGGGTCTGCATACCCAGCTCAGTGGACTTGGCCATCAGATCCTTGATCAGGTGCACCTCGCCCTTACGGATATACTCCTGCACCAGGGGCGTGTTCAGCAGCACCTCCACCACCGGAGTGCGGCCCTTGCCATCCTTGCGCGGCAGCAGTTGCTGCGCCACCATCGCCTTCAGGTTCAGGGACAGGTCCATCCAGACCTGAGTGTGCAGCTGGGCCGGAAAGAAGCTCTGGATGCGGTCCAACGCCTGGTTGGCATTATTGGCATGCAGGGTACACAGACACAGATGACCGGTTTCCGCGAAGGTCAGGGCCTGGGCCATGGTCTCCGCCGTGCGCACCTCGCCAATCAGGATCACGTCTGGCGCCTGGCGCAGCATGTTCTTCAGTGCCACGTCGAAGGACTCGGTATCGATCCCGACCTCCCGCTGGGTGACGATGCAGTTGGCGTGGTCGTGGATAAACTCGATCGGGTCTTCAATGCTGATGATATGGCCGCGGCTGTTGTGGTTGCGATGGCCCACCATGGCTGCCAGCGAGGTGGACTTGCCGGTGCCTGTTGCGCCGACGAAAATAACCAGGCCGCGCTTGGTCATCGCCAGATCCTTGACGATGGGTGGCAGACCCAGCTCTTCGATTCCCGGTATCCGGGTCTCGATCCGGCGCAGCACCATGCCGACACTGCCCCGCTCCACCAGTGCGCTGACGCGGAACCGTCCCACCCCCGTAACTGACAATGCAAAGTTGCACTCACGGGTATTGAGGAACTCCTGACGCTGCGCCTCTGTCATCGTCGACAGCACCAGCTCCCGGGTAACTGCCGGCGACAACCTGTCGCTGGACAGCGGGTGAATCTGACCGTCAACCTTGATGCTGACAGCGGCCCCCGGCATGATAAAGCCATCCGAGGCACCGTCTTTGACCATCCGGCGGAGCAGCTCTTCGATCTTCATCGTTTCCTTTCCTTGGCCGGCCATTCAAGGACCGGCGCTGTGCTGTAATGGAATCTGGCAGACCAGCCCTCATCCGGCGGCGGCAAAACCGGAGCGACTGCTAGAAGTTTTCCGGCATGCGCGCCTTTTCCCTGGCGACCTCGCGGTTGATCGTGCGGTTGTCCACCAGTTTTTGCAGACACTGATCCATGGTCTGCATGCCCAGCGCGTGGCCGGTCTGGATCGCAGAGTACATTTGTGCCACCTTGTCCTCACGGATAAGGTTGCGAATGGCCGAGGTGCCACGCATCACCTCGTGGGCCGCGACCCGGCCGCCGGTAGCGCGCTTGAGCAGGGTCTGGGAGATCACTGCCTGCAACGACTCGGACAACATCGAGCGTACCATCGCCTTCTCCGCGGCCGGAAATACATCCACCACCCGGTCGATGGTCTTGGCGGCAGAGGTGGTGTGCAGCGTGCCGAACACCAGGTGGCCGGTTTCCGCTGCGGTCAGTGCCAGACGGATGGTTTCCAGGTCGCGCATCTCACCCACCAGGATGATGTCCGGGTCCTCCCGCAATGCCGAGCGCAGCGCCTCGGCAAAGCCCAGGGTATCCCGGTGTACCTCGCGCTGGTTGACCAGGCATTTCTTGCTGTCGTGCACAAACTCGATCGGGTCCTCGATGGTGAGGATATGCTCGTACTTGTTGTCATTGATGAAGTCGATCATCGCCGCCAGGGTAGTGGACTTGCCCGAACCGGTGGGGCCCGTCACCAGCACCAGGCCGCGCGGCATCATCGAGATGTCCCGGAACACCTGGCCCATGCCCAGGTCTTCCATGGTCAGCACCTTCGAGGGAATGGTCCGGAACACACCGCCCGCACCGCGGTTCTGGTTGAAGGCATTGACCCGGAAACGCGCCACCCCGGGGACCTCGAAGGAGAAGTCCGTCTCCAGGAACTCCTCGTAGTCCTTGCGCTGCTTGTCGTTCATGATGTCGTAGATCAGGTCGTGGACCTGCTTGTGTTCCATCGGCGGCAGGTTGATGCGCCGCACATCACCGTCCACCCGGATCATCGGTGGCAGGCCGGCCGACAGGTGCAGGTCCGAAGCGCCCTGCTTGGCACTGAACGCGAGCAGTTCTGTAATATCCACTGTTGCTTTTCCCCCTCGAAGCGGTCCTGTTTTGTCCTCGCCTGCAGGGGCCGCAATCCGCTACCATGGCAACCATGGAATCCGACACGCTCAGGCTCAACATCGAATCTGTACTCGAAAGAGTACGACTCGCGGCCCGAAAAAGCCAGCGCCCGGACCAGGCCGTGCAGCTGCTGGCGGTCAGTAAAACCAGGCCGGCGGAGGACATTCGTCGGGCCGCCGCGCTGGGCCTGAGCGATTTTGGCGAAAACTATCTGCAGGAGGCGCTGGAGAAGATCGACCAGCTGCGGGATCTGGACGGTCTGCGCTGGCACTTCATCGGCCCGATCCAGTCCAATAAAACCCGCCTTATCGCCGAACATTTCCACTGGGTGCACAGCGTGGATCGGTTGAAGATAGCGCAGCGGCTCAGCGACCAGCGCCCGGCCGCAATGCCGGAGCTGCAGCTGTGCCTGCAAGTCAACATTTCCGGCGAGCAGAGCAAGTCCGGGGTCAGCCTGGAGCAGCTGCCGGAGCTGGCCCACGCTGTATTGCCGCTGCCGCGCCTGCGTCTGCGCGGCCTGATGGCAATTCCAGCCGCCACTGCCGACCCGGACGTCCAGCGAGCGGCGTTCGCCGCACTGCGCGGCGCGCTGCAACAACTGCAACGGGACGCGCCACAGCTGGATACGCTCTCCATGGGCATGTCCGGTGACCTTGAGGCCGCCATCGCTGAGGGGGCAACCGTCGTGCGGGTGGGCACCGATATCTTTGGCCCGCGCCAGGCAACTGCGGCTGACGGGTGATTTTGCCGCCTTCGCGCGTGTATACTGGCGCGTCCCGATTGACTGACACAACAGTGGAATACAATGTCCCTGGACACTGCCATCATTACTTTCGTCGGTGCCGGCAACATGGCATCGAGCATCATTGGCGGCCTGCTGGAAAGCGGCCACCGGCCGGCAGCGCTGCGCGCTGCTGATCCGTCCCCCGAGAATCTGGCGCGGCTGCGCAAGCTGGGGGATATCGAGCTATTCGAGGATAACGCCACCGCCTGCGAGGATGCCACGGTGGTGATCCTCGCAGTCAAGCCGCAGGTGATGGCTGCCGCCATGGCCAGTGTGCGGGACCAGGTGTGCGCCAGCAATGCGCTGGTCATCTCCATCGCCGCGGGTACCACCATCGCCAGCATGCAGGCCGGCCTGGGCGAACAGACCGCGATTGTTCGCTGCATGCCCAATACCCCGGCCCTGCTGGGTGCCGGGGCCACCGCGCTGCACGCCAGCGAACAGGTGGACCCGGCACAGCGGGAACTTGCGGAAACGATTCTCGCCGCGGTCGGCATTGTGGAATGGGTGCCCGCCGAGGCCGACCTGGACGCGATTACTGCGCTCTCGGGCAGCGGCCCCGCCTACTTTTTCCTGTTCATGGAAGCAATGATTGAAGCGGGCTGCAGGATGGGTCTGAGCCGGAACTGCGCCACCGCAATGACCCGGCAGACGGCTCTTGGCGCTGCCCGCATGGCCATGGAAAGCGATGTCGACCTGGCTGAACTGCGGCGCCGGGTCACCAGTCCGGGCGGGACCACTGAACGGGCGGTGCAGCGCTTCGAGGCCGACGGCCTGTCCGCGCTGGTGCAGGCAGCCATGGATGCCGCCCGGGAACGGGCAGCGGAGATGGGCGCGGGCGGGGAGGCTGCGAACTGATGGGCGCCCTTACTGAGATTGCCAGCTATCTGGCCCAGACCGTTCTCACCCTGGCCCTGATCGCGGTGCTGCTGCGCTTTCTGCTGCAGGTCGTACGCGCGGATTTCTACAACCCCATCAGCCAGTTCCTGGTCAGGCTCACCAATCCGCTGGTACTGCCACTGCGCCGTATCGTGCCGGGACTGGGCGGCCTGGATCTGTCCTGCCTGCTGCTGGCCCTGCTGCTGCAACTGGCGGCGATCGTCCTGCTGCTGATGCTCCATGGGGCGAGCCTGCCCAACCCGGCCCTGCTGATGGCCTGGTCGGCACTGGGAGTGGTCGGCCTGGTAGTCAACATCTACTTTTTCGCGCTGCTGGCCATGATCATCATCAGCTGGGTAGCCCCCGCCAGCCGCCATCCGGCCCTGCTGCTGCTGTTTCAGCTGACCGAGCCGGTGATGGCGCCATTCCGACGCATGCTGCCCAATATGGGCGGACTGGATTTCTCCCCGATCCTGGTTTTCATCCTGATCAACATTATCCAAATTGCACTGCGCCACATGGCAGCGGGCATGGCCCTGCACCCGGCTCTGGTCATCGGGATCTGATTGCCGGAACAATGACTTCATCCAGTGTCGGCATCGTCACGCCCCGGCGGGCGCAGTTCAGCGAAGCCCTGAGGCTGGCCTGTGGCCGGGTGCTGCAGAACTATGAACTGGTCTACGAAACCTACGGCAGTCTCAATGCCGAGCGCTCCAACGCAATTCTCATCTGTCATGCCCTGAGTGGGCATCATCACGCTGCCGGCTATCACAGTCCGGAGGACCGCAAGCCGGGCTGGTGGGATGAATGCATCGGTCCGGGCAAACCAGTGGATACCAACCATTTCTTCGTGGTCAGCCTCAACAACCTGGGCGGCTGTCACGGCTCCACCGGACCCACCAGCATCAACCCGGAGACCGGCCAGGTCTGGGGGCCGGACTTCCCGGCGCTGCGGGTAAGGGACTGGGTCCACAGCCAGGCACGGCTGGCAGACTATCTGGGAATAGAGTGCTGGGCCGCGGTGATCGGTGGCAGCCTTGGGGGCATGCAGGCAATGCGCTGGGCCCTGCTGTATCCGGACCGGTTGCGCCACTGCGTGGTGATCGCCTCGGCGCTGAAACTGAGTGCCCAGAATATTGCCTTCAACGAGATCGCCCGCCAGGCCATACAGGCTGATCCCGGCTTCGCCGGCGGCCACTACCTGCGCGAGGAGACGCTGCCCGCCCAGGGTCTGGCACTGGCGCGCATGGTCGGCCATATCACCTATCTGTCGGACGATGCGATGGCCAACAAGTTCGGCCGCGACCTGCGTTCGGGCAGCCTGGAACTGGGCGGGGAGCAGGGTGCCGAGTTCCAGGTGCAGAGCTATCTGCGCTACCAGGGCAGCCAGTTTTCCGGCAGCTTCGATGCCAATACCTATATCCTGATGACCCGGGCACTGGATTACTTTGATCTGGCCCGCGAATACGGCGATGACCCGGTGGCCGCCTTCAGCGGCGCCCGCTGCAGCTTCCTGGTACTGTCCTTTTCCACCGACTGGCGCTTTTCGCCGCGGCGCTCCCGTGAGATCGTCGACGCGCTGATCGCGACGGACCGGCCGGTCACCTATGCCGAAATACAGGCCGACGGGGGCCACGACGCCTTCCTGATGCCGATACCGCGCTACCTGCAGTTGCTTGCCGCCTATCTGCAGCGGGTAAGGAGCGAGTCAGATGCGGCTTGACCTGACCCATATCCAGCGTTGGATAGACCCGGGCTCCCGGGTGCTGGACCTGGGCTGTGGCGATGGTGAATTCCTGCAACGACTGCAACAGGAGCGGGACGTGCGCGGCCTGGGGCTGGAAATAGACCCGGACAACATTACCGCAGCGGTGGCCCGCGGCCTCAACGTCGTCGAACAGAATATGGACCGGGGATTGCCGAACTTTCCCGACCAGAGCTTCGACACCGTGGTGATGGCCCACGCGCTGCAGGCGGTGCACTTTCCGGACAAGGTGCTGGAAGAGATGCTGCGTATCGGGCGCCAGGGCATTGTCACCTTCCCCAACTTCGGTCACTGGAGCTGCCGGCTGTACCTGGGCTCCCGCGGCCGCATGCCGGTATCCCGCTTCATGCCCTATAGCTGGTACGATACACCCAATATCCATTTTTGCACGGTACGGGACTTCGAGGCGCTCTGCGAAGAGCGCGGGATCCGTATCCTGGCCCGGGACATGGTGGGCAACACCGAGCGCAAGCCGCTGCTGGCGAGCGCCTGGCCCAATCTGTTCGCGATCACCGCCATCTACCTGATAAGCCGCTGATATGAAACCATTTCGTCTCCACCTGCTCGCCCTGGCCCTGTCCGCGCTGGCAGCCGCCACCGCCCATGGGCAGCAGTCCGAGCGTTTCGGACCCTATGAGCTGCACTACAGTGTGGTCAACACCACCTTCCTGCAGCCAGAGGTCGCAGCCGGTTACGGGATTACCCGGGGCAAGAAACGGGCGATTCTCAATCTGGCCGTGCGGGAGTTGACCGACGAGGGCAGCGAACCCCGCAGCATGCAATTGCAGGGACGCACCCGCGACCTGATCCATGCCCAGGACCTGGAATTCCAGGAAGTGCGGGAGGGCGCCGCCATCTACTACATCGCCGAGTTCAGTTTCATCAACGAAGAGTGGCGTTTTTTTGAGGTGGATTTCCGGCCTCAGGGCAGCAGTGAGAGCTACCGCTTCGAGTACAAGCACCAGCTGTATATCAACTGATGGCCGCCCCCCTGCAAACCGTCGTACTCGCCAGCGGCAATCCCGGCAAACTGGCGGAACTGGCGGGTATTCTGGAGCCGCTGGGCCTGTCGCTGCGGCCGCAGTCTGACTACGGTGTACCCGAGGTAGAGGAAACCGGCCTGAGCTTTGTCGAGAATGCAATCCTGAAGGCGCGGGCCGCCGCCCGGCACAGCGGCCTGCCGGCGATCGCCGACGATTCCGGGCTGGAAGTGGACTATCTGCGGGGTGCCCCGGGCATTCATTCCGCCCGCTACTCCGGCGGCGGCGACAGTGCCAACAACGACAAGCTGCTGGCGGCGCTGGAGGGCGTGCCGGCCCCACAGCGCAGCGCCCGCTATCAGTGCCTGCTGGTCTACCTGCGTCACGAACTGGACCCCACTCCGCTGATCTGCCAGGGCAGCTGGGAGGGCCGCATCCTGAGCAGCCCCCGCGGCAGCGGCGGCTTCGGCTATGACCCGCTGTTTGAAGTCCCTGAGCTGGGTTGCAGCGCCGCCGAGCTGGACCCGGCCAGGAAAAACCGGATAAGCCACCGGGCGCTGGCCTGTGCCCGGCTGGCGGAAGCCCTGCGGCGGCGCTGATGCCACTGCCGCAACTGCCGCCGCTGGGCCTGTACATTCATCTGCCCTGGTGCGAGCGCAAGTGCCCGTATTGCGATTTCAACTCACACGAAGCCGGCCTCATTCCAGAGCTGGCCTACGTGGACTGCCTGCTGGCCGACCTGGAGGCCGATCTGGAGCTCGCCCAGGGACGCGAGATCAGCACACTGTTCATTGGCGGCGGCACCCCCAGCCTGTTCAGTGCAGCGGCCATCGCCCGGCTGCTGCAGGGTGTGGCCACCCGCCTGCCACTGGCCGCGGATCTCGAGGCCACCATGGAGGCCAATCCCGGCAGCGCCGAGGCAGAGAAGTTTGCCGGTTTTCGCGCCGCCGGCATCAACCGTTTGTCACTGGGGATACAGTCATTCCAGGATATCCAGCTGCAGGCCCTGGGACGGGTGCACAACAGCGACCAGGCCCACGCCGCCATCGCCGCGGCCCGCAGCGCCGGCTTTGATCGCCTGAACCTGGACCTGATGCACGGCCTGCCCGGCCAGGATGCAAAGCTGGCACTGCGGGATCTGGCAACGGCCACCGGCTACCAGACCGGCCACCTGTCCTGGTACCAGCTGACTATCGAAGCCAACACCGTATTTCACAAATATCCGCCGCTACTGCCGGTGGAGGATGCGCTGGCGGATATCCAGGATGCGGGTGAAACCTTGCTGCGGGGCGCTGGCTTCAGCCAGTACGAGGTCTCGGCCTGGGCCGGCCGGGGCCAGCAATGCCGCCACAACCTGAACTACTGGCAGTTTGGCGACTATCTGGGCATCGGTGCCGGCGCCCACGGCAAGATCAGTTTTGCCGATGGCCGGATCATGCGCTGTGCCAAGCGGCGCCAACCGGAGGCTTACATGAACGCGGCTGCGGGCCAGCACCGGGCGCAGCAGCAGTGGCTGGATGCGGCCGAACTGCCGGGCGAATTCGTTCTCAACGCGCTGCGCCTGGAGACGGGTTTTACCCTGCAACAGTTCAGCGAGCGCACCGGCTTGCCCGCAGCGGCTTTGCAGCCGGCACTGGATTCACTGCTGCAGCGGGAGCTGTTGCAGTGCGACGACGACAGCCGTATCTGCGCCAGTCCGTTGGGGTGGCGTTTTCTGGATTCGGTGATTATGGAGTTTCTGCCGGGGCAGACGGTATCGGGGTGAACACAAGCTCACTGGGAGCGTGCCTGCGGCGCAGAAGCTGGGAGTCTATCAGGCCCCCGACTGCCGGCCTGGCGGCTCGTGCCGGAAAACCAGATCCCATACCCCGTGACCCAGGCGCTCGCCGCGCAACTCAAACTTTGTCAACGGCCGCTGCTCCGGGCGCGGCGCATAATTGCCGGCGCCCGCGGTATTGACCAGCTGTGGCGTGGCGGACAACACCTCCAGCATTTGCCGGGCGTAATCCTCCCAATCGGTTGCAAGATGCAGGATACCGCCCGGCTTCAGGTGGTGGCGAAGCCGGTCCGTGAACGCGGGCTGGATCAGGCGCCGCTTGTGGTGGCGCGCCTTGTGCCAGGGATCGGGAAAGAAGATCTGGATGGTGTCCAGCGAGGCTTCGGGTATGCAGTCGCGTAGTACTTCCACCGCATCGTGGCAGTACACCCGGATATTGTCGATCCCGGCCTCGGCCATGGAGTGCAATAACTTGCCGACACCGGGCCGGTGGACCTCGATGCCGATAAAGTCCCGCTCCGGCGCCGCCGCGGCCATCGCCACCAGGGATTGCCCCATGCCAAAGCCGATCTCCAGTACGCGCGGTGCCTCGCGGCCGAACACGGCGGCAAAATTCGGCATACCATCGCTGTGGAGCAGGCCCCAGCGCTGCCAGTTTTCATCAAAGCCGCGCTGCTGGGCGGGGGTCATGCGGCCGGCGCGCAGCACGTAGCTGCGGATGGGTCGTCTGGCACCGCCGTCAGTCATGGCTCAGGGCAACAATTTCCAGCTGGCCGCGGCCAGACAGGCCCAGCCCGCGATAAAGGCCAGGCCGCCCAGCGGAGTAATGGCGCCCAGCCAGCGAATGCCGGTGAAGCTGAGCAGATACAGGCTGCCGCAAAACACCAGCAGGCCCAGCAGGAACAGCGAGCCGCTGCTGCGCAGCAAGGTGGTGCCGGGGAAACCCAGAGCCAACACACCCACTGCCAGCAGGGCCAGGGTATGGTAGAAATGGTACTGGACGGCGGTTTCAAATACGCCCATCGCCTGGGCATCCAGCCGCTCGCGCAGCGCGTGGGCACCGAAGGCTCCCAGACTGACGGCAAGGACACCACTGAGTGCCGCGCTTACAAGAAAGAATTGTCCCATCAGGTGAATCCGGCAGGGTTGGGGCGCGGCCAGAGCCACACCCGGGGTCTGAAATCAGGCGGCAATTGCGCTGCGCAGTTTTTTCATCGCGTTCTGTTCCAACTGACGGATGCGCTCGGCTGATACCTGATATTCCGCTGCCAGCTCATGCAGGGTGGCTTTTTCCTCGGCCAGCCAGCGCCGGGCGAGAATATCACGGCTGCGGTCATCGAGGCCTCCCAGGGCCAGGTACAACTGTTCTTCACTGTTTTCCTGCCAGTCGTCGGATTCCACTGACAATGCGGGATCACTGCGCAGGTCTTGCAGGTAATACTGCGGCGACTGCCAGCTGTCGTCCTCGTCCTGGTCCGGCGCCGGATCAAAGGCCACATCGCGGCTGCTGAGACGGCCCTCCATGCGCTGCACCTCGGCGATATCCACACCCAGGTCGCTGGCGACCGCCTGGACCTCTTCCGGGCTCAACCAGGCCAGACTCTTCTTGACGCTGCGGAGGTTGAAAAACAACTTGCGCTGGGCCTTGGTGGTGGCAACCTTGACGATACGCCAGTTGCGGAGGATGAACTCATGCATCTCCGCCTTGATCCAGTGCACTGCGAAAGACACCAGGCGCACGCCCTTCTCTGGATTGAAGCGCTTGACCGCTTTCATCAGTCCGACGTTGCCTTCCTGGATCAGGTCGGCCTCGGACAGACCGTAACCAGAGTAGCTGCGCGCGATATGCACCACGAAGCGAAGATGTGACATCACCAGGGCACGGGCGGCTTCCACATTGTCGTTGTAGTAGAGGTCCTCGGCCAGCTCCCGCTCCCGCTCCGGCGTCAGCAGTGGGATACTGCTGATGGCCTGTACATAGGCTGCGAGATTGGCACCAGGGACCATTTGGTCAATGGGCTGCAGGGTCTTGCTCATGCGGATTTCTCCAGATTCGATGGACCAAGTCTAGCACTCATTTTGTTAGAGTGCTAATCTCGGAAAAGTTTCGTCGCCCCCTGCGCACCCCATTTTATTTATTAATAACAAAAGCTTGGCCGCGGTGTTGCGCTATCGCGGAGCGATGCTGCCGAGGTGCCGGGATACCGCCAGCCAGGCACCGGCCAGTCCCAGCAGACCACCCAGTAGCACCAGGTTGAGGCTGCCCATGACGCCCAGTCCGCCGAGACGGAAATTGCTCTGGTAGAGCTGCGCCAGCTCCCGTACCGGCTGATCCAGGAACCACAGCGCCACCGCCACCAGCAGCGCGGCACAGACTCCGCCGCCCACGCCGTACCACAGACCGGTATAAAGGAAGGGCCGGCGCACAAAGGCATTGCTGCCACCCACCAGCTTGACGATCACGATCTCCTCCCGACGGCTCTCGATTGCGAGCCGGATGGTATTGCCCAGTATCAGCACCACACCGGCCACCAGCACCACCGCCAGCGCCAGTACCAACCGCCGGCTCAGCTCCATCGCGGAATTCAGGCGCTGCAACCAGGCCATGTCCAACACCGCTTCCGCCACCCGTTCGTCAGCGGCCAGCTGCCGATGCACAGCCTCCACCGCGATGCCGTCCGCCAGCGGCGTGACCAGCAGGACGTCCGGCAGCGGATTGCGTTCCAGACTGTCCAGTACGTCGGCGAAGCCCGACAGATCGCTGAATTCTTGCAGCGCCGCCTCCCGCGGCAGGTAGACCACCGCCTCGATATCCGCCCTTGCCGCCAGCTCGGTCCGCAGCGCCTCGCCTTCCGCGGGGTCGAGTGTATCCTTCAGGAACAGGGAGATCTGGGCCGGGCTTTCCCAGCTGTCGCTGACAGCGCGGGCATTGTCCAGTCCCACATCCAGTGCCGCGGGCAGGGCCATCGCAATGCCGATAACCAGCCAGGTCATCATGCTGGCCACGGGATTGTCCAGGATCCGGCCCAGACTGTCGGCAGCGGACTGCCGGTGATGCGCCAGCCAGGCTCGATAACGCTGCCGCAGACTGGTGCGGCTGGCGCTGGCTCCCTCGCGCCGCGGAGCGGCCGTACCCGGCCGGGAGCGCTGCACTGTCACGGGTAGCCTCCTACCAGACGCCCTTCCCGCAGGGTCAGTATGCGATGGCGCAGCCGGGAGATCAGTGCCAGATCGTGGCTGGCAATCAGCACTGTGACACCCACCTGATTGAAAGCTTCGAACAATTGCATGATTTCAGCCGACAGTGCCGGGTCCAGATTACCGGTAGGCTCGTCCGCCAGCAGGATCTTCGGCCTCGCCACCACCGCCCGGGCGATGCCGACCCGCTGCTGTTCGCCACCGGACAGGGTAACCGGCAGGGCGCGCTCGCGGGGCAACAGGCCAACCTTGTCCAGCGCCGCCCGCACCCGGCGTCCGATATCGCGCTGGTCGTAGCCGGCGATCACCAACGGCAGCGCGACGTTGTCGAATACTGTGCGGTCCAGCAACAACTGGTGATTCTGGAACACCACCCCGATATTGCGGCGGTGGCGGGGAATGCCCCGGGCCTTCACCGCAGCGAGATTCTGGCCGTCGATGATCACCTGGCCGCGAGTGGGCCGCTCCATCAGCATGATCAGCCGCAGCAGCGTGCTCTTGCCCGCCCCTGAGTGGCCGGTCAGAAATACCAGTTCATCCTGACGGATTTCAACACTGATCTCACTCAGGGCGTCATGCCCCTCCGCATAGCGTTTGCCCACACGGTCAAAGGTGATCATTCGCGCCGATCATCACCCGCGAACAGCGCCCGGATAAAGGGTTCCGCGGCAAAGGGGCGCAGGTCTTCGGCGCTTTCGCCCACACCGATGAAGCGGATCGGCAGACCGAGCTTGCGGGCGATAGCGAAGATTACGCCACCCTTGGCGGTACCATCGAGCTTGGTCAGGGTCAGGCCGGTCACGCCCACAACCTGCTGGAATTGACTGGCCTGGGCCAGTGCGTTCTGGCCGGTGCCGGCATCCAGTACCAGCATCACCTCGTGTGGCGCCTCAGGATCCAGCTTGCCCAGTACCCGCACCACCTTGCGCAACTCCTCCATCAGATTGTCCTTGTTGTGCAATCGTCCGGCGGTATCGGCAATCAGTACATCCACATTGCGGGCCCTGGCGGCCTGCAGCGCGTCGAACAGCACCGAAGCACTGTCTGCGCCGGTGTGCTGGGCGATCACCGGCACTCCGTGGCGTTCTCCCCAGACCTGTAGTTGCTCCACCGCCGCGGCGCGGAAGGTATCGCCGGCCGCCAGCATGACTGAGCGGCCCTCGGCCCGGTAGCGGTGGGCCAGTTTGCCGATGGTCGTGGTCTTGCCCACCCCGTTGACCCCACCATCAGGATCACAAAGGGTGTCTTGCCACCGACCTGCAGAGGCTGCTCACAACGCTGCAGCAATTCCTGCAACTCCTCCTGCAGCGCAGTCTCCAGCGCCTCGGGACGGGTCAGTTCCCGCCGTGACACACGCTGGGTGAGACGACCGATAATCTCCACGGTTGCCTCGACACCGACATCCGCCAGCAGCAACCGCGATTCCAGTTCCTCCAGCAGGTCCTCGTCGATTTCCTTGCGCCCCAGAAACAAGGTGCCCAGGCCCTGCACCAGATTATCGCTGGTGCGCCCCAATCCGCGCCGCAGGCGGGCGAAGAAACCTGCCTCCTCTGTGTCCCTCTCTGCGGGCGTGGCGGGGGCAGCGGGCTCTGTGGCCACCACTGGCTCATCCTCTGCCGGCGTCGGTACCAGGGCGTCCGGGGCCGGCACCGGGGTGGCGACGACCGGCTCGGCGGCATGCTCGCTGGCAGCAGCCGGCGGCGGCCCGGCTTCACGCGCGGTGTCGGCGGCTTCGCGGGCGTCAGGCCCAGCGGCATCATCCGCAGGCTTTTTACGTTTGAAAAATTTCATAACTGTCGTGCTGCGTGTCCTGCGAGGTGATATCGTCAGCCATCTTGACGGCGCCGTCAGTGCGCAATGAGACGTCTGGAAGACTGGCTATCCTATCACTCTTGGACGGGACGGAGAAATGGCAGGCAAGCGCTCCCAGGGGCGGCAACAGGTGTCCGCCGGGCGCAACACGCTGCGCATTATAGGCGGCCGCTGGCGCAGCCGGCGCCTCGATTTCGTGGCCAGCGAAGGCCTGCGCCCGACCACCGACCGGGTGCGCGAGACGCTGTTCAACTGGCTGGCTGGCGCAATTCGTGGCGCCCGCTGCGCCGACCTGTTCAGTGGCAGTGGCGCGCTGGGACTGGAGGCCTTGTCCCGCGGCGCAGCGCACTGCGACTTTGTCGACACCCACCGGGCCAGTGTAGAAGCAGTGCGACGGCACCTGCGCGATCTGCGTGCCGAAGACCAGGCGGCCTGCCATCACTGCAGTGCCGGAACCTTCCTGGCTCGCGGCAGCGAGCGCTTCGACATCGTGTTTCTGGATCCTCCCTTCGGCCAGGAGCTGGTGGCCCCAGCTGGGAGCTTCTGCAAAACCACGACCGGCTGAACCCGGAAGCGTTTATTTACGTTGAAACGGCGACCAGCGATGCCCTTCCTCCGGCGCCCGGGGAGTGGCAACTGTACCGCGATAAAACCGCCGGCGCGGTGAATTACCGGCTGTATCGTTACCAGCCCTGAGGGCAGGCACGGGTTTGCACAAGCAACAGTGAGTGTTTACCATCCGGTCCGGCATCCTGATCGCGAGTCCCGCAATGAAAACCCATACCGTGATTTACCCCGGCACCTTCGACCCGATTACCAACGGTCACGTGGATCTGACCGAGCGCGCGGCGCGGCTGTTTGGCAAGGTGGTGGTCGCCATCGCCCACAGCGAGAAAAAGACGCCCCTGTTTTCGCTGGAGGAAAGGGTGGAGTTGTGCCGCAACTGCCTGCAACATCTGGACAACGTGGAGGTAGTGGGTTTCAGCAACCTTTTGATCGAGTTCGCCCACAGCCAGGGCTCGCGCTGTGTGCTGCGGGGGCTGCGGGCGGTGGCAGATTTTGAATACGAATTCCAGCTCGCCAATATGAACCGGGCGATGGACCCGGAGTTCGAGAGCGTTTTCCTGACCCCCTCGGAGCACCTGTCCTACATATCGTCGTCGCTGGTGCGGGAGATCGCATCGCTGCAGGGTGATATCACAGCCTTCGTACCGGCCCCGGTGGCCCGCGCATTGCAGGCCAAATTCAAAAGCTAGGAGATCTAAACCTTACTTCAGGAGATTTTGGACTTCGTAGCCCGGTCAACGTCCTGGGAGGGTGCTTTCGAGACACGCCGTGAACCCATCCATGGGGGCTCGGTTGCAGCATCCATGCTGCAAACGGTCTCGAAAGCACCCTCCCAGGACGCTGACCTTACACCGGCGTGTGTCCAGGATGAACACTACTGACCGTGAACTACATCCCTTCCTTACGCTCGCGGTGGCGCTCGATGTCCTTGTTGGTGTAACCGGGCTCACGGCAGCCCAGGCAGCGCAGGAAGGTGGTTTCCGCCGGCCCCACCATCAGGGTTTCCGCGGCTTCGCCGGCGTGGCCGGCCATCAGCGTAAAGGGCAGGCTGACAATCCATGCAGCGGTGCCGCCGACGGTCATCACCAGGCCCAGCGGCCGGGCGATCAGCAAATCGCCCACCATTTCTCCCGCGGAGGGGCTTTCATCAATGGCCTCCTGGGTCCAGCCCAGCTGGGACAGGCCCAGGCAGCCCACCAGGGTGAGGGCCGTGAGGCGGCGCAGTCTGCTGTTTGTTTTCATCTTCCACTCCCCGGACCACTGCGGTCCCTCCGGCTTGGGTGCCTTGAAAGAGTACTATAGCCTGTTCAGTGCTGACAGGCCACGCAATAGACCGTGGTGCGCTGGCCCAGCCGGGACTCCCGCAACGGTGCCTGGCAGCGCTTGCAGGGCTGACCACCCCGGCCGTAGACAAACAGTTGCTGGGCAAAATAACCGGGCTTGCCATCTCCGCCAACAAAGTTCCGTAGTGTTGTGCCACCCTGGTCTATAGCAGAAGTGAGCACTTGCTTTATCCGCTCCGCCAGGCATTCGTAGCGAGCCAGGGATATGCGTCCCGCGGCCCGCTGCGGGTGGATGCCGGCCAGAAACAGCGCTTCGTTGGCGTAAATATTACCGACACCCACCACCGTGCGTGCGTCCATGATGAAGGTCTTGACCGCGCTGCGACGGCCGCGGGAACGCCGGTACAGCAGCTCTCCCGAGAATGCCTCCAGCAGCGGTTCCGGCCCCAGGTGCTGCAGCAGCGGATGGTCCTCACCGGGCGGCAGCCACAGCATGCAGCCGAAGCGGCGCGGATCGTTGAAGCGCAGCCGGTCACCGCTGGCCAGTACAATGTCCACATGGTCGTGGCGCTGCGCCGGATGGGCATCACGGATCACGCGCAGTGAGCCGGACATGCCCAGGTGCACCAGCAGGCTGCCGCCGGCGGTGTGGAACAGCAGGTATTTGGCGCGCCGCTCCACTGCGGCGATGGATTGCCCCTGCAGCCGTGCCGGCAGCTCGGCCGGCACCGGCCAGCGCAGCCTGGGCTCGCGGACCTCGACCCGGACGATCCGCTGGCCGATGCTCCAGGGCTCGACCCCGCGGCGGGTGGTCTCCACTTCCGGCAATTCAGGCATAAAAAACCCCGGTAGTGGCCGGGGTCTCACGGGTACAGGCATCAGGCGGACCTTTACTTGATCTTGCCTTCCTTGTACATCACGTGCTTGCGTACCACCGGATCATACTTCTTCATTTCCAGCTTGTCGGGGGTGGTGCGCTTGTTCTTGTCAGTGGTATAGAAATGGCCGGTACCGGCTGACGAAATCATTCTGATCTTGTCTCTCATGGCTCTGCTCCTTCAGCTGTCGCCGCTCAGACCCTGATGCCGCTGGCGCGAATGTCGCCCAGGACCTGGTCAATGCCTTTTTTGTCGATGATGCGCATGCCCTTGCTGGACACGCGCAGGGTCACAAATCGCTTCTCGGATTCAATCCAGAACCGGTGGTGGTGCAGGTTCGGCAAAAAACGGCGGCGGGTGCGGTTCTTTGCGTGGGATACGTTGTTTCCGGTGACCGGGCGCTTGCCGGTGACCTGACAGACTCTTGCCATGATTGCCTCTCCCATTACTACGGGAACTGTTTTAGTGGTATGGCCAGGCTCGTCTTCAGGGTACCCCGGCCGCGCGGAGCGCGACTTTATACCAGAAGGCAACCTCCTTCGCAAGCAAAAGCAGGCCCGCAAACACGGCGGTCAGCGGCATTCAGAGCAGGCCGCCCTCGGCGAAGGAATAGCTCTGGCCCCGGCCAATGATCACATGGTCCAGTACGCGGATGTCCAGCAGGCCCAGGGAAGACTGCAGCCGCTCGGTGATCCGGCGGTCGGCCTGGCTGGGCTCGGCGACGCCGGAGGGATGATTGTGCGCCAGGATCACCGCCGCCGCATGGTACTGCAGCGCGCGCACCGCCACCTCGCGCGGATAGACTGCCGCCCCGTCCAGGGTGCCGTAGAACAGATCCTCGCAACGCAGGATGCGGTGCTGGTTGTCCAGGAACAGGCAGGTGAACACTTCCCGCTGCTGCCCCCCAGGTGGTGTTGCAGGAAGCGCCGGGTCTGGTGCGGGCTGCACAGTGCGCTGCCGCCCTGCGCCTGCTCCAGGGCCCGGCGCCGGGCCAGCTCCAGCGCGCCCTGCAGCAGGGCGTACTTGCCCGGCCCCAGGCCCGGACAGGCCAACACCTCTGCCGGTGCCGCCGCCAGCAAGCCGGCCAGGGTACCAAAGCGGCCCAGTAGCTCACGCGCCACCTCCAGCGCCGATTGCCCGCGGCGACCGGTGCGCAGCAAGACCGCCACCAGTTCCGCATCCGACAGTGCGCTGGCGCCACGCTGCAACAGTTTGTCCCGTGGTCCCTCGCCCTCGCCCCAGTGTTTCATCGACATGGATCTGCCCTCCCTGGCCATCCGCTGCCAGCGGTGTCAAATCCGCCAGCGTGGTGGTATTGTTGGCCCACCTTTTGACTCCATTTTCCCAATTGGGCGGCCACAGTGGCACATCTTTTTAATCGCAATGTCCTGCTGGGCATCAGCGGCGGAATTGCGGCCTACAAATCGGCTGAACTGGTGCGTCAGCTCAGGGAGCTCGGCGCCGAGGTGCGGGTGATCATGACCCGCGGCGCGCAGGAATTCATCACCCCGCTGACCCTGCAGGCACTGTCCGGCAAGCCGGTCCACACCGAACTGCTGGATGCCGAGGCAGAACTGGGCATGGGGCATATCGAACTGGCCCGTTGGGCAGACCTGCTGCTGGTCGCTCCGGCCACTGCCGACCTGCTGGCGCGGCTGGCAGCGGGCCGGGCCGACGACCTGCTCACCACCGTAGCGCTGGCCACTGCCGCACCGCGCCTGCTGGCACCTGCCATGAACCAGCAGATGTGGAATGATCCCGCCACGCTGGCCAACGTGGCCACCCTGCAACAGCGCGGCATGCATTTTGTCGGCCCCGCCGCCGGAGTCCAGGCCTGCGGTGACGTCGGCCCCGGGCGGATGGAAGAACCCGCTGCAATTGCGCAACACGCCGCCGCACTGTTTGACAGCGGCCTGCTCGCCGGCCAACGGGTGGTGATTACTGCAGGTCCGACGCGGGAAGCACTGGATCCGGTGCGCTACATTTCCAACCACAGCTCGGGCCGGATGGGTTTTGCGCTGGCCCGGGCCGCTGTGGATGCCGGTGCCCGCACCACCTTGGTCAGTGGCCCGGTGCAACTGGCAACGCCGGCCCACGTGCGGCGCGTCGATGTCGAGAGTGCCCAGCAGATGCTCGACCAGTGCCTGGAGCTGTTGCCCGAATGCGATATCTTCATTGCCTGCGCCGCAGTGGCAGACTACCGGCCCGCAACGTTCGCAAGCCAGAAGATCAAGAAGGGGGCCGAGCGGTCGAGCCTGGAACTCGTCCGCAATCCCGACATTGTCGCCACCGTGGCGGCCAGTTCTGCAGCCCCCTTTACTGTTGGCTTCGCCGCCGAAACCAGCAAGCTGCTGGAGTACGCCCAGGCCAAGATGGAGAACAAACAGCTCGACATGATAGTGGCAAATGACGTGGCCGGGGCCGGCATAGGCTTCAACAGTGACGAAAATGCCGCTACTGTGCTCTGGCCTGGCGGCAGCGAGGTCCTGGAGCAGGCCTCCAAACTGAATATAGCCCGGCGCATCATCGCCCTGATCGCAAAGCAGATGAAGAACTCCAGTGAATAGAGAACAACAAATCAGTGCCAATGCTGTCGGAGCGGACAGCAATGTCCTGCATCGCGTCATCGGCATCGCCCTGCTGCTGGCCGTGACGCCGTTGCTGGCCAGCTTTGCCTGGCTCACCCTGCTGCGGGAACCGCAACTGGAAGCCCGTCAGCTGGAGCATATCAGCGCAGCCTATGCCAATGCCCAGGCCAGCAATATTCATCACCTGGCCCGCGGCCTGCATGAGCGGCTCGGCGAGGCCGCCAGATCCGTGCTCGGGCAGCGGGCGCTGTTGTCCAGTAATGAACAGGAATTGGCCGAACTCGAGGGCCGGCTGCTGGAATTCTTTCCCGAGCTGACCAGCCTGCAGCTGGTGCCCATCACCGATATGGGCACTGCCACCCTGAGCGAGGGCAGCCACGGTCTGCGCAACCATATTGAGGTCGACCTGGTCCGCCGCGCCGCCGATGGACAGGAACCGGAGCCTGAGTCCTACCTGCTGGGGGAAGAGGTGTACTCCTCCTTTGCCGAACTGATAACCAGCGATGACCCGGGATCGCGCCGGGCCGTAATTCTGGCCACATTGGGCGCCGAAGCTCTGACGGCAGGTCTGCGCCTGGTCGACAACTCGATAGGAGAAGTCACGCTCCAGCAACTGTACGGCTCTGACGGCAACGATGTGCTTCGACTGGGCCAGGCCAGCGCCGAGGGTGCCGCCTACCGGGCTACAGCGGCGGTACCCGGCACCTCCTGGCAGGTCAGTTTTACCCCGTCGCAGACGTTGCTGCAGCGCCTGACTATCAGCTCGCTGCCACTGCATCTGGCGCTGCTGCTGGCGCTGGCCGGGGTGCTGGCAGGATTGTTACTGGTTGCGCTGTGGCTACCCCGGTTACTGACCTGGGATGTGGAGCGAATCCTTTCCGATGCCAGGCTGAAGTCCCGGCTGCACCTGACTTTTCCCCCACTGGTGCCGCTGGGCAGGCTGTTGCGCCGCCTGTACACGGGCTCCCTGCCATTCGAGGCCGATGTCACAGCGGCGTCCGCGCCACTGTCGGACCCGCCCGAGATCCTGACGGATCACCACCTCACCGACCCGCTGTTTCAGAACACCAGCATGCTTGACGAAGAGGATGCCGGGAGTGCCGCCGAACACTTCCTGGAACTGGAGCTCGAGGAAGATAGCAGCGACGGAACAGGGCCCGGGGCCAGCCAGGTACTGGCGGCACACATCTTCCGCGCCTACGACGTTCGCGGCCATGCCGAGACTGAGCTCAATGATTCCGCGGTAGGCCTGATCGGCCGTGCCCTCGGCACCCTGGCGGCAGAAAAGAATGAGGCCGCGCTGCTGGTGGCCTGCGACGGACGCCATTCCAGTCCCCGTATCAGGCAGGCCCTGGTCCAGGCGCTGCTGGAGACCGGCCGCAATGTGATCGATATCGGCATTGTACCTACGCCCTTGCTGTATTTTGCCACCCGGCACCTGAACTGTAGCTCGGGTGTGATGATTACCGGCAGCCACAATCCGGCCGCCGATAATGGCCTCAAGATCATATTGAAAGGCCACACCATGGCTGCCAGCGTGATCCAGCGCCTGCGCGAGTGTGCCCTGGAGGGCAATTTCTGCCAGGGCGAGGGGCGCCTGACCGAAACCGACATCCTGCCCGCCTATATCGATGAGGTCGTCGGTGACATTGCCATTCCAGTACCGTTGAAACTGGTTATCGATGCCGGCAATGGCGCCACCAGCGAAATTGCGCCGCGGCTGTTCACCGAGATGGGCTGCGAGGTGGTGCCACTGTACTGCACGCTGGATGGGAGTTTTCCCAATCGCCCTCCCGACACCAGCCGGGAGGAAAACCTCTCCGACCTGGTCGCAGCAGTAACCCGCGAGCAGGCTGATTTTGGCGTCGCCTTCGACGGCGACGGCGACCGCCTGGCGGTGGTCAGTGGCAGCGGAGAAGTTCTTCGTACAGACCTCTTGCTGATGATCTTCGCAGAGGATGTGGTAGCCAGGAATCCGGGCACCGACGTGGTCTTTGATGTCAAATGCAGCCGTAACCTGGCCAGGGTCATAACCAAACACGGCGGTCGCCCGGTATTGTGGAAGACCGGCCACGCCTTCATGAAGGAGAAGATGGCCGAAACCGGCGCCCTGCTGGGAGGTGAATTTTCCGGACACATTTTCTTTGGTGAACGCTGGTACGGTTTCGACGACGGGATGTACGCAGCGGCGCGGCTGGCGGAGATCATCAGCAACATGGGGGAAACCCTGACGGCACTGGTGGCGGCGCTGCCCGCCTCCACCAGCACTCCCGAGATCCTGATCCCGGTACCTGAATCGAAGAAATTTGCGCTGGTCAGGCGCTTCATCGAACAGGCGAGTTTTCCCGACGGCAAGATCAATACCCTCGACGGTATCCGGGTGGACTTCAACTACGGCTGGGGCTTGCTGCGGGCATCCAACACCGGCCCCGCCCTGACCGCACGCTTCGAAGCCTCCGATCCGCAGTCTCTGCAAGCCATCATGAACAACTTCAGGTCGCAACTGGCGGAGATAGAGCCGGAGCTTGAACTCACTTTCTGAAACCTGTTATGCGCCGGCATGACCGCCGGGCTGGAATATCTATGTCACTGGATCGCGAATCTGCAATGAACATCGCCCGGGTATTGACCGAGGCATTACCCTATATTCAACGCTTTACCGGCAAGACCATCGTGGTGAAATTCGGCGGCAACGCGATGGTAGACCCCGCCCTGCATGAGAGTTTCGCCCGCGATGTGGTGCTGATGAAACTGGTGGGGATGAACCCGGTGGTGGTTCACGGCGGCGGGCCGCAGATCGGCGCGCTGCTGAAAAAGCTCAATATCCACACCGAGTTCGTCAACGGCATGCGGGTGACTGACAGCCAGACCATGGATGTAGTGGAAATGGTACTGGGGGGCAGCGTCAACAAGGAGATCGTCTCCTCCATCAGCCGCGCAGGCGGCAAGGCCATCGGCGTGACCGGCAAGGACGGGCAGCTGATTCGCGCCCGCAAGCTCAAGGTAAACCGCTACAGTCCCGAGCTCGACGCATCGGAGATCGTGGATATCGGCCATGTCGGAGAGGTGGAGCAGATCGACACAGAGGTGCTGCAGGTGATCCTCGGCAGCCACTTCATTCCGGTCATTGCGCCTATCGGCGTGGACCAGGATGGCAGCACCTACAATATCAATGCCGATCTGGTGGCGGGCAAAATCGCCCAGGTGATGCAGGCGGAAAAGCTGATGTTGTTGACCAATGTCCCGGGCCTGCTGGACAAGGAAGACAATATTCTGACCGGCCTCAGTACCCGGCAGGTTGACGCGCTGATCGCCGACGGCACCATCAGTGGCGGCATGCTGCCCAAGATCCAGTGTGCCCTCGATGCGGTCAAGTCCGGGGTCGCCAGCGCCCACATCGTCGACGGCAGGGTACCCCACGCGGTGCTGCTGGAGATTTTTACCGATGTCGGCATCGGCACGCTGATTACGAGCCGGCCCGGCTAGACATTATGGAGTGACCAAAAAGCTGCCGCAATAGCCGATGACTTATTGCAGGCAGGGCGGCTAGTCGCTAGCATTGGCCGATCAGCTGCAGACCGTGAGCGCCATGCCACCCAAGAATTCCCAACGCCGCCAGCAAATCCTCGAGGCCCTGGCCCGGATGCTGGAAGCGAGTCCCGGCAGCCGCATCACCACGGCCGGTCTGGCGCGCGAGGTGGGCGTTTCGGAAGCGGCACTGTACCGCCACTTTCCCAGTAAATCCAAGATGTTCGAGGGACTCATCGAGTTTATCGAAGACACTCTCTTTTCCCGTATCAGCATCATCCTCAATGAAGAGCCGGATGCCGCCCGCCGCTGTGAAAAAATGCTGCTCCTGCTGCTCAGCTTCACTGAGCGCAACCCCGGCATCACCCGCATTCTTACCGGCGACGCCCTGTCGGGGGAAACCTCGCGCCTGCACCAGCGGGTCGCCCAGCTGTTCGATCGCTACGAGACCCAGCTGAAACAGGTCATCCGGGAGGCCGAATTGCGCGAGGGCCTGCGCCCCTGCATCAACCTGAGCGCCGCCGCCAATCTGCTGATGGCAGCAGCCGAGGGCCGCATCGCGCAATTCGTACGCAGTGGCTTTAGCCGCTCGCCCACGGTGAACTGGAACGAGCAGTGGGAATTGCTGATGCGCGGCTTTTTCCGCGAGGCAATGACCAGCGTGACACCGGGCCAGACCGGCCCGCAAGTTGGCGAGGCCCTGAGCAGCCCCGCTCGCGACTAGATACCCCGGGATCGAGGTCTACTTCAGATCATCGGCGGCCATTTTGCCGCGCAGCTTGACCACCTCTTCCAGCATCCGGAAGCGTTCGATATCACGGCCAAAACTGGCGTCAACTTCGTCGATTTCGCGCTCGCGTTCCGCGATCTGGCGCTCTGTGGCGGAGATATCCCGCTGCAGCTTGGCAATGCTCTCGAGACGGGCCTCATCCACCTTTTGTTTGCGACGCTCCATATCGGCGGCCTGCGCCTGGTAATTTTCCACCTGCGCCTTCAGCGAACGGCGGTTGCTTTTCAGGATGCTGACGCGGATCCGCAGCTCGCGCAGCGCCCGGTCACGGGCCGCTTCGATATCGGCAATGGCGCTGTAGCGCAACAACAGTGACTCGTCCCATTCGCGCAGACGTTCCTCTTCCTTCAATGCAGCGTCCGCCAGGTTGCGCCTGGCGCTGATATCCGCACGTTCCTCTTCCGTCAACGAACGCGGCACCACCCGGACCACCACGCCGTGTTCATTCAGCACCTCGTAGCCCTCACTCACGTATTCCGGAGGGACCCGATGGTCGACAACGACATTGCCCTCCTTGTTGCGGTAGCGGTAGAGCTCGGTGCCCTGGGACAGGACCAACTGGGAATGACAGCCCAGGACCAGGGAAACCACGACGGCTGACAGGGGACGGCTGAAATTCATGGCATCAATATAGATGCTGGCGCAAATGCAGACAAGTCAGATGCCATAGCGCGCCCGATAGGCACGCATGGCTACCAGGGCATCAGCCTGGTCGTCGCCGGCAGCGCTGGCAAGATAGTCAATGATATGGCTCATATCGATAATGCTGAGCACGGGGATGCCGTGCTCAGCCTCGATCTCCTGAATCGCCGAGCGCTCGCCGCTGCCGCGCTCCTGGCGATCGAGCCCGATCGCTACCCCCGCCAGCGTCGCTCCGTTGCTTTCGATCATTCCAATGACCTCGCGCACCGCGGTACCGGCAGTGATCACGTCGTCGATCACCAGTACCCGGCCACGCAGCGCGGCTCCCACCAGGGTTCCCCCTTCGCCGTGGTTTTTCGCCTCCTTGCGGTTGTACGCAAACGGTACGTCCATGCCGTGCCGGTCGGCCAGCGCGATCGCAGTGGCCGCCGCCAGCGGGATGCCCTTGTAGGCAGGGCCCAGCAGCACGTCAAAGGCGATCCCGGACGCTGCGATACACTGGGCATAACAACGCCCCAGGGCGGCCAGGGCAGCGCCACTGGCAAACGCACCGGCGTTGAAAAAATAGGGGCTGATGCGGCCGGACTTGAGGGTGAATTCGCCGAACCTGAGCACATCGCAGCGCCGGGCCAGTTCAATGAATTCAAGCTGATATGGATGCATGCTCTAATCCGGTGCAGGGTAAAGGCTGCGTTTTCCCCCGTTTGGGGTTACGCTTTACCGGCTGCGCGGCTATCATGGCGGGTCTTCACTGGCTGGCGCACTCAGTACAGCAGTATAGGACACCGGCAGCGGCTCAGGTATGATACACGCTCTCTCGGCAAGGGGCCATGAATGAGGATCATCAGTTTCAGCGCGGACGGCATCCAGAATGCCGCCAAAAACGGCTTTTACGACTGGCTGGGTGAACAGGACGCGGACTTTGTCTGCGTGCAGGATTTGCGCTGCGCGGAATATGACCTGCGGGACGATCTCTTCTTCCCCAAAGAGTACAACGCCTACTTCTTTGACGATGTCGACGGCAAGGCCAATGGCGTCGCCATTTACTGCCGGCAATTGCCCAAGGCCATAATGACCGGGCTGGGATTCGCGGATTTCGACATGGAAGGCCGCTATATCCAGGCCGACTATGAGAATCTCAGCGTCGGCTGCCTGCTGGCCCCCAGTGCAGAGGATGGCAACGCCGGGCAACAGGCGCGCAAAACCGAATTCTATACCCTGCTGCAGAACCACCTGCAAAAAATCCGCAACAAGCGGCGGGAGTTCATCATTTGCGGCAACTGGCATATTGCCCACACGGCCGCCGATGTCCAGGACACCGAGCGCAACAGCAACCACTCCGGCTTCCTGGCAGAAGAGCGCCAGTGGATGGACGAACTGCTGGAATCGGGCTATGTCGATGCGTTCCGCGAAATCAATTCGGATCGCGACGAATTCAGCTGGTGGCCCGACGGCGAGCCGGGCAGCAACGGCTGGCGCACCGATTTCCAGATCGTCTCCAAAGGCCTGAAATACGCGGTGGACTATGGCGCCATCTACAAGCTGCGCCATTTCTCCAGCCACGCCCCGGTCATCATGGATTACGATATCGAGCTGTAGCCTGTCACCAGGCCCGGTTTCCGCAGGCTGGCTCAGCCGGCCAGCGCCTCCTTCTGCAGCTGGAACAGCCGGCCTATGCCCGCCACCGCCAGATCCAGCATGGCATCCATTTCCGCGCGCTGAAAAGGCTTGCCCTCGGCGGTGCCCTGGACCTCGATAAAGCCGCCATCTTCACCCATGACGACATTCATGTCAGTGTCTGCCCTGGCGTCCTCCCGGTAGTCCAGATCCAGCACCGGCACTCCCTGGAATACGCCCACAGACACTGCCGCCACCATCTGCCGCAACGGATCGGTGGTGAGCAGCTTTTTGCGCTGCAGGTGATTGAGCGCATCCACCAGCGCCACACAGGCCCCGGTGATGGCTGCAGTACGGGTACCGCCGTCCGCCTGGATCACATCACAATCCACCGTGATGGTAAACTCACCCAGCTTCTTCAGGTCCACCGCGGAGCGCAGCGAACGGCCGATCAGACGCTGGATTTCCAGCGTGCGGCCGCCCTGCTTGCCGCGGGCGGCCTCCCGATCCATCCGCGAGCCGGTGGAGCGGGGCAGCATGCCGTATTCCGCGGTGACCCAGCCACTGCCACTGCCGCGCAGGAAGCGCGGCACACCGGCTTCCACCGACGCGGTACAGATCACCCGGGTAGCGCCAAAGTCCACCAGCACCGAACCCTCGGCATGGCAGGTGAAATTGCGGGTGAGTGTGATTGCGCGCAGGTCTGCCGGGGCACGGCCGCTGGGTCGTTGCATGACTTACTCCATGTAATTTGAGGGGCGACAGTATACTTGAGGGCGCAGCAGACTGCAGAAAAACCCCGCCGCCAGCGGCCGGTTTGACCCTGTGAGACACTGCCGGCAGCTGCTAGACTCACAATCCCAGGAGCAGACCAGGACCGGACCTTGTCGACCATCGCCAGCATGACAGCTTTTGCCCGTGAGTCCTCCAGTGTCGGGGACAGCAACCTGACCGTGGAACTGCGCTCGGTAAACCATCGCTATCTCGACTGCGTCTTCAAACTGCCCGATGCACTGCGCAGCCTGGAACCGAAACTGCGCGAGCAGGCTGCCCGTGTCCTGAACCGCGGCAAGCTCGAGTGCAGCTTCAGGCTGCAGGCGCAGGCGGGCGGCGGCACTGCGCTGGCGATCGATCGCGAACAATTGCAACGGGTCCTGGACGCCGCCCGGGAAATAGCCGGTCTGCTGCCGCGCAGCCAGCCGCTGAGCCCGCTGGAGATCCTGCAGTTCCCCGGTGTCTGCTGCGCCACCGAAACCAACGAAGATTCCCTGCTCGGCAGCGCCAGTTCGCTGTTCGATACCGCACTGGCGGCGCTGGCGGCGAACCGCGAACGAGAGGGCACACGCCTCGCCGCCATGATCGGGGAGCGCATAACGCTGGTGGAACGGGAAGCCGCGACCATCCGCGACCTGCTGC
The DNA here is from genome assembly GCF_010669285.1 of Kineobactrum salinum. Lineage (GTDB taxonomy): Bacteria > Pseudomonadota > Gammaproteobacteria > Pseudomonadales > Halieaceae > Kineobactrum > Kineobactrum salinum. The sequence continues at coordinate 2,131,800 of NZ_CP048711.1, forward strand.
CCGCGCTGCAACAACAGCAGCGCACACGCCTGCTGGCCCGCCTGGCAGAACTGCAGGTGGAAGTCGACAATGATCGGCTGGAGCAGGAACTGGTCTATCTGGCGCAAAAAGCGGATGTAGACGAGGAACTGGACCGCCTGCAGGCCCACGTCGAGGAAGTCCGCGACATTCTGGCCAGGGGCGGCCCCTGCGGCCGCCGCCTGGACTTCCTGATGCAGGAACTCAACCGCGAGGCCAACACCCTGTCCTCCAAATCGATTTCCACCAGCGGCACCCAGGGGGCGGTAGAGCTGAAGGTGTTGATCGAACAGATGCGCGAGCAGGTCCAGAACATTGAATGATAGGCACTGATGTTCGAGGCTGTATCAATGGCCAGGTCACTATAGTCAATCAGAAGCTGTTTGCGCCGGACTCGGACTCGACCGGCTTGCTCGCATCGAATGTATGAGCAGGAAATACAGCAGCACCGCAGCCGGATACTAATCCGGCTGCGATATATACCGAAAGCCTGTCTACGTGATTGGTCGCCACGATTCAGTCTTCAATGCTGATGCAGGTGATGGCCGTAGGCGGCATCTCCGGTCAACAGCACCGGGTCGCGGGTCTTCTTGATTAACTGGCCGTCTTCCACATCGTAATATTCGGTCTTGACCTCTTCGAGCTCATCCCTGCACTCATCACGATCAATGCCATATACGTCTCCCTTGGGACCAGTGCGCTTCTCCAGTACAGTTTGCAGCTTTGCCATATCATCGGCATCCAATGCAAACCCGAATACCCGGAGGTTATCCTCCAAATGGCTCGCATCCCTGGCGCCGATATTGATCGTAGCCACCTGATCCTGGTCCAGCATGTAGCGCGACGCCACGTTCGCAATACTGACGCGATGTTTGTCGGCTATGCTCTTGAGTACGGACAGCAACTCCTGGAACAGCTCCCAGCCACCCATGTCCTGAATGATGCGGTAGTACTTGTCCAGGGATACGTTCTCAAGATAAGGCCCGCCCGGGTCGGGCACACCGAGCCATCTCTCGCTGATCAGACCGCCACCGAGCACTCCGTAGCACAGCAAGTAGCAGTCATGCTCGCGACACAGCTCAATCATGCCATTGAGCGGGCGGCTGTCGAGCAAGGAATACTGGCAGGTCAGAGAAACTACATCCACACCGGCGTCAAAGAACTCTCGCATGTGCGGCACATCAAAATTGGTGGCGCCTATATGATGGATCTTACCTGCACACTGCAACTCCTGGAGCCACAGTGCCATGTCCACGCTGCCGGGGATTGAGTAGTCCCACCAGTGCATCTGTACGAGATCCAGCCGCTCCTGACGAAGACGCTTCAAAGAGCGATCGACAACCCGTTCAACATCGGCTTTGCTGTGATTCCTGAGTTTTTCTTTCTCGAGGAAATAGGGCACATAGGTAGTGAGTACCTTGATTTTACTTGCTGCTGCTGCGCCCCGAAGGTCGCGGTAGTAATCGCGAAATCTTCCCAGGCGCTCTTCCACTCCCGCGTAGATATCGCCGCAAACGAAGGTATCGATCCCTGCTTCGACATACATCGTCAAGTGTTCGTTGACTTCTGTCTGATCGAACTGGCGGCCACTGTGATCATCGGCAAGCTGCCAGTTGCCCTTGGGTATGCGGACCAGGTCGAAATCCGGGCGTATCGTGAATCGCTCAACTGTCATTCTGCTTCCTCCTGCGTATCTATCGTTTTAGTTCAGTAACGGTTTGTTCACTGTGACGGTAGATTCTCTTTTCCCCTCGGGTGATGAGAAAACGGCCGCCACAGTTCGGATCGGGGCAGGCTATGACGGCGTCGGTCGTCATCCAGTCGTTGGGATGTGTTTCGCGCTGCTTCACGGGCAGCAATGGAAGAATCGCTGCCAGCGGGTACATGGGAAAACGTACCCCTTCGGGAAACTCGATCAGGTCGTCATCGGTGACGGTAAAATAATCCCCGAGCCGATGCTGGCAAACCATGGGTCTACCGTCATCGCTGGAGGTCACCTCCACCTTGAGGTCATACAGTTCATATGTGTCGTCATGCATAGCGCTCGCTCCAATCTCGTTTCATGATTATTTCCCCGTCTTCGTCCGGGCTTCCATCAGAAGTGGTATTTGATCCGCGCGTACCATTCCCGCGGCCGCGAAACCACAGCCCGGCTGTATTCCGAACTGGTCTCGCCGCTCACGATGTAGGCCTCGTCAGTCAGGTTCGATCCCCCGAATGTCATTTCCCATTTTTCATCGGGGGTCATGTAGGTCACACTGGCCCCCAGAATGCTGTAACTGCTTTGCAACAGTGCCGGGTCATTCGAAAACTCCTTGTACTGCTCGTCTCGATAGCTATAGTCGAGGCGACCGAAGGAATAACCCTTTTCGGTATCGAAGAAGGTGATCGTCGCCCCGATGTTGGCGGTTCTCTCCGGCGTGTTCTGCAGTTCCAGAGAGAATGCGTCGGGGAAGTTGGCCAGTGCATCGGCGGTGAAATCCACGTACTCCGCATCGATGTAACCCAGGCTGCCGTCGATCGTCAGCCAACCAGTGATAGCGGCGCTAAGCTCTACCTCCAATCCCTTGATCTCTGCCGTACCGGCATTGGCCAGCACGGGAACGAACTCGCCGATAGGTCCGGGACCGTCGGGATCAATGACGTACGTAACCTGTATATCCTCGTAGTCGGTATAGAAGGCAGCGATATTCAGACGCAACCGGCGGTCGAACAGCTCTGACTTCAGCCCCACTTCGTATGAAACCGCTTCTTCCGGCCCGGCATAGGAGATGATATCGTCCGGGTCGGTTCCCGGATCGGGCATGATGGGCGGGAAATAGCGCATGGTGAAACCGCCGCCCTTGAAGCCTTCAGACGCGCTCGCGTACATCATGACGTCGTCGCTGAAGTTGTAGCTCAGCGACGCCATGGGGTTGAAAGCAGTACTTGTGCGCTTGTACCACCCGGCCGGGAAAATGGGCGTGCCGGGCGCACCAAAAGCCCCGGTAACCAGGTTAACGAAGCCTGGTATCTCGATTGTCGGATGGTAGTCGTAGCCCTCAACCTGCTGCAGCCCGGGATTGAATTGTCGCTCGTCCCGGGTATAACGTCCCCCCACGGTCAGGGACCAGCGATCGGTCAGATCATAGCTAAGCTGTCCGAAAACAGCGGAGCTTTCGTTTTTCACCTTGCCACCCGAAAGAAACCGCACCAGCAGCAGATCCACAGGGAAACGCTGGGTGGCGTCCTCACGGCTGTAGTACAGGCCGCCGACATAGTGCAGCCGTCCGTCCGCGGCCTCGCCGGAGATCTGGAATTCCTGGCTGAACTGAGACCAGTCTATATCCTGCTCAATGAACCCGTAGAAATACGGCGAGCCATAAAGATCCTGCGCGATGTCGACCTGCACGTCGCGATAGGCTGTAATGGATGTCAGATCGAACCCATCAAGCTGCCAATCCACTTTCACGCTGGCGCCGGCAACATCGGTATCCGACTGGTTGCCACCTGAAGCGGTTGTGCGATGGGAGTCCAGTTCCGTCGCATACTGTTCGTTGTAACAGTAGGGATTGGAAAAGCGCGACTCTCCGGCGGAGGGAAGACAGACGCCGCCCGGTACCCCGGCATTGAACAAACCGGGGAGGCCGCCTTCACCATTCGCCTTCAAGACAGCTGTTCCCGGCGTCTGCTCACGGATGCGGGTGCCATCCAGGGAAACGGTTGCCATCAGATTTTGAGTGAGATCAGCCTCGATCACGTATCGTCCGCTGAGGCGGTCAACATCGCCCTGGCGTTCCCCGGTATCGGTACCGTCGGGCCTGATACGTTTAACGAAGCCATCACGGCTCTGGTAGGCGGCTGAGCCGCGCATTCTCACCGACTTTGTCACCGGTCCCGAAACAGCACCCTTGAAATCCCTGCGGTCGTAGGACCCGACAGTGATATCCGCGGTAGCCTCGAAGGTTTCGCTGGGACGCTTGGAGGATACCTGGATTGCACCGCCGATGGTGTTCTTGCCAAACAAGGTACCCTGGGGCCACGCAGTACCTCCAGTCGCTCCACATCAATAGTGTCGAGCAGCGACCCCATGGACTTGCCGACATATACCCCATCGAGATAGACCCCTACCCCGGGCTCTACGGTAATGACATAGTCAGTCTGTCCGATACCACGGATATTGATCTGGCTGGAGGCTCCACCGCCAGATTCACTGGCAGCGGAGTCGAACTGCACATTGGGCACGAAATTCGTAACGTCCGCAGCCGAGTTCATGTTACGTCGCTCAATCGCCTCAGTGCTGAAGGCGGAAACCGACAACGGTGCGGTCTGAATGGATTCAGCCCGGCGCCGCGCTGTGACCACCACCTCTTCCAGTGCAGCCGCGCTCTTTGTTCGGCTGTCCGCAACCTGTGCCAGCACAACCCCCGGCAGCGAAAAAGGTACCGCCAGCACCAGGGCCGATATTCGACTGCCGAGTATTTTCTTTCGGTAGTTCTTCACGAGCTACTCCTTTTATATGTTCAGGAAATACAGAGGGTCGTTTTCAGAGCCGTTTCATTCGGTCCAGACAATGCGTCCAGCCCTGTGTGTAATGCGTATTTTCCGTAGTGTCGCGAAGCCCTGAATGCGTGATGGTGATCGTCGTTGTGCCGCCCTCACCAGCACAGAACTCCACCTCAACCAGGGTGGGTTCCCGCCGCGGTACGGGGTTTGGTCCGCTGTAATTCCACGTTTTGACAATCCGTTTACCGGGCTGTAATTCCCGATACTCACCGGTGACCACATGTTCGCCATCAGGTCCCACGGTGTCGTGCCGGTAGCTCGCTCCTACGCACGCCTCGACCTCAGCGTGAATCAACTCGTAAGGGGGAGGTGCAAGCCACAGCGGCAAAACCGCCGGATCGAGCCAGGCGGCGTAGGCAGATTCAGCGGATAGTGGGACTGTCATTGATATATTGGCGCTGTCGTAGTCAGGCATGTCTTTTCTCCTCATCCCCTCTCAAAAATCGTCCAAGAACATTACTGGTTATCAAGGCTACGGGGTTTCCGTCCGTGTCATCTGAAAGACACGAGGTCCAGGAAATCGAAGGCGCAGAAAATATTTGTCCTCCGGAATGTAATTTGCGATAAGCTAGGTGACAAAACGCTTCGCAGAGCGGACCAGTACCGATTACATCCTCAATGGCCTGGAAAGCCATTGCACCGAAATCACCTGCCTGCGCGAGCTTCACTGTATCCCAGGGGGTGCCCAGGTCATGTCGCATCGCGTCCATTTCAAAGCCGGCCGCGCCGCCGAACAGTTTGCCGACGGAGTTGACCTGGGGACCGTCAATGCCCTCGAATATCCATGCCGTCGCCTGGTTATCCAATGCAGAGGGCTCTATGACGAAGGGGCGGGCGGGTTCAAAGGAGACCGCCGACGTGCCCGTACCGAACAGGCTGTGGGCGGAGCGTCCGCGCCAGCGCCACAGTCCTCCGAGCTCCCCGGTGGCCGCCTGGCGGAACTCTCCCGGCGCCGACTGCCAGGGGATGGTGCCTCCCGGACCACGCCGAACCTCAATAATGTGGGGCTCCTCTTCGTACACAGAAACGACAAAGTAAAATGCGTTGCCGCCCATATGCATGATATTGCCACCGGATGTAGCATAAACCTCGAAAGCATCCAGGATCTGGGTGGTAACATACTCGGGGTGGCTGCCGGTGATCACACATTGATAATCGCGCAGGGCCTCAGCTCCGCGCTCGTGGAGACAGTAATCCGTCAGGATGTCCACCGGCTGCCCTGTCCGGCGCAACCAGTCCAGCGTGATGATATCGCCACTCAACTGGTGTGGGCCGCGCAGCAGGGGATGCCTATAATCATGGCGGACGTTCACCAGCGGCCGGCGCAGAGATGCATGCGCATTGCCAGTGCCATCGCTGTGATAATCATACAAGCTGAGCAGTTCCTGTTCCTCTGCCCAGCGCTCCATGGGTCCGACAATTTCCTCCAGGGGTGCCCCGGCAATTGCCTCGATGCCCGGGTTCGGCCACCAGTGGCGTTCATTGGCGTAGGCGAGGTAGCTGAAAACCGGCACCACGAAGGCTATCGGTGCAGTCCTCGTGCCCGCCGGCGGCGTAACGAAAAATGGAATGGTGTCTTTGCATTCTCCGCAGCAAAGCTCGAAGCCATAGACACCGCTGGGCAGATCTTCCGGCACAGTGAAGTCGAAGGTTCCCGGCCATCCTGCATCGGACAGGTCATCGCGGTGAAAAGCCACAGCGTCGTACTGCTCCGGTACTTCGCTCCAGCCCGAGCTGTCTCCAGCCCATTCGGGGCCCGTCATGCCCTTCTGTGGCCGGTTTAGCAGCGTACCGTGGCGCTGATTCCCACTGGTGTCGACAACGGTACGGCTGGCGGGAGTGCTGCCCATTGCCCAGGTCGCTGCAATCCTCCCGCCGTCGCGGATTTCCGGACGCGCTATCTTGCCGTCGAAATGGGAGTGTCGCCCTTGTGGCCCGGTTATGGCCGCCAGACAGAAGGATGACAGACCAGCATCAGAATCCATATCTCCACCGTCAATGGATTCAAGAGCGAAGCGTTCGCAGCCATCCAGGGCTTCAACGCTCAGCGAGAGCAGGCCATCGCTGTAATCCAGTTCGATGGAACTCCATCGCTGGGGCCGCAAAGGTGCGCTGCTGCTGACCATGCGCCCTCCCCAGCGGGCCTCAACCTTTCCTTCCTTTGAGAGAAACAAGCCGGAGTGCTCACCCCAGGAAATTATCCCTTGCAGCTCACCGCGAGCCGGATCTGTCGGCCAGATCCACAGGGAGCAGGTGGGTTCCTTTGGGGGCGGAAGGCCTGCTTCCGCGATCATGCAGCTTCCCAGCGGCAGTGAATGTTCGCCCGGCGTATAATTCCCATCAATGGGCGAAGACAGAGAGCAAACATCGCTATCCCGGGCCGCCAGACGCACCAGTCTGACATCAACCTCGGCAGGGGCGCTCAGCCGTACCGTGGAGGTTTCGCCAGGCGCCAGATGAAGAGCGTCCATGTAACCTACAACAGGACTCAAAGGCATTTCCGCACCTACTGTTCACCAAAAAACCGGAGAATATAGCTCGCATGTGCGAGCTGGAGAGAAACAGGTTAGGAGCGCTGGCCTGCTTTGTCGCGGAGGATATTGCTCGGAATGCGGGAATATTGCTATTGTATGAAGCTGTTGGAATCCCCAGCTCAGGTAGCGAATCGGAGCGCCAGTAGCATGGACCAAATTCCCGGTTTCGAATGGTATGACAGGCTGCCGAAGGGCATTGAGCGGAAGTCTTTCTTTCTCGATAAAACGCGCCGTTCGGTCTCCTGGTTTTTGCACCGCCTTCCGGAAGCTACCGAGACCCTCTCGGATCAATCAGCAGACCCGGTAATCAGCCTTGAGTTGAACGCTGCAGGCGTTGTGGAGCGCGAGGTCGACGGCCAATGGCAATCGGCCAGACTCGCTGCCGATAATCTGACACTGACACCCGCCTATTCGGTATGCAATTGGCACTGGCACGGTGAGCCGCTGGAGATCATCGACGTCTACATTCCTCATGAATTACTTCGAACAATCTGGTCTGACGAATTTAACGGTAGCGACAGCAACCTCAACTTCTCACCGCTGTTGCAGTTCCATGACCCGGTAATGGCACAGCTGTTGAAATCGCTATTGATGAGTTTGGACAACGGACATTCCAGTCCGGCACTGTTGCGCGAGACAATCACGCATCACATCATTGTTCATATGTTGGGAATGAAGGGTACGACCACGGCAGAACGGTCGACTACAGGCTCTTCGCTGCCCCTGCATATACTGCGTCGTGTACTGAACTATATTGACGAAAGAGTTGGCGAAGACACCGGTCTACAGGATTTGGCCGATGTCGCCGGGATCAGTAAATCGCATTTTTTGCGCCAATTTCGTGAACGCACGGGTGAGACGCCCTACGCTTATCTGCTCGGCCGCCGAATCGAGCAGGCCGCATCCTTGCTGACAACATCTGATGATTCGATTACAAGTATTGCAGCTCGCTGCGGTTTCAACGATCCCTCACACTTTGCCGACACTTTCCGCCGGAAATACCACGTGAACCCACGAGAGTTCAGGCGGGCCAACCGCTGATAAAGCGCGAACCCCCACCGGCCTGAAGCGCCGCATGCCCACTTAGTGCCACCTGTCATGGTCGGCAGCAAGGCTCAGTGACATTGACCCACCAATGCGGGCTCACCACTACCTTGTCCGCCGGAATTTCATACAGATCGCCAATGGTGATAGGCCCACCTCACAGGCAAGGCGCTATGCTCTATCCCCGTGTCGCGCCCGAGGATGCCAGAACTCCGTATTCAGTTGCGCCGGAGGCTGAACCGATAAGCGTGGCGATCCAGTGGTTTGGCCAGACCCACCTGATAGGTGTCCACCTGCATCTCGTCATTCGCTCGCAGAGTGAAAACCCGGAACATCGGCGTGTGGCGACTCTCATCCGGGATCTTGGTGCGCTCCAGGGCCGGAATATGCAGATAATGGACAGGGCCTATCTGCTTGGAGTGCTCCACCCGGTCCATATCCATATGCAGGTCGCCGGAGATCACCGCCGTCAGGTTCGGCTGTTCGAGCACTTCGGCAAAGCCCTGATGGGTAATGCCCTTATCGGCATTTTCCGGATAGACGCCAGTCTGGGCACCATGCACGATCAACAGTACCGGCTTCGGCTGCAGTTGCTTTATCTGGCTCACCATCCATGCGATGCCCTCGTCGTTGAAATCGCGGTCGAAATCCGGCGATGCAAACACCAGGGCAACCGAGTCACGTTCTATAACGTAGCTCGGCTCGGTAATTTCCGCCTTGTTCTGGCCCCAACGATTGGCAAACTGCAGGTAGAGCTCAACCGGACTGCCATGCTCTTCGTTCCCCATGATCGGGTAGAAGGGCAGGGTCAATCGTTCCAGAACTGAAGTCGCATTTTCATACTGAACAACGGTCCCTTTATGGGCGATGTCACCCACGCCCACCACGAAATCCAGCTGCTGCTTTGCCGCCAGTTTGTTTACATCGTTCACTGCCGCCGCCATGTTCGGAAACTCCGGCTCCGGCTTTGGTTCGGCATCGCCGAGCACAGCAAACCTCAGCACTGCTTCCCCGCTCTGTTCGGCGCCGGCCACGGCGGCACCGGTTAGCGACAGGCATAGCATCAGGGCGATGCCGGTCGTCATACTATGGATTGATTTCATGATTTCTCCCGAAAGTATATTGGGCTGTGGCCAACCGAGGATACCAGCGATCCAGTACTGGGACAGGATCCGATCTTCCAACAAGGCCAATTGCTATGATGATTCCCCGACAGGCTGTATCCTTGGAAACGCTCTGGCCTCAGGTCAAACAGGGCGTATCCGTACCGGCCCGAAGGCCGGTGCTGTCAGTGAGCCGGCAGTGGTACTTCAGCGTATTTGTTCATGCCCGAGCCACCCATGGAGCCGGCGTCATAGACATAGCCGTAAACGGTATCTTCATTGTCCTTGCTGACCACGTTGCCGCGAACCCAGAGCGCATTTACGCCATCGATCTCCAGCTTCGGCTCACTCCAGGAATCATTCTCCCTGAGCGTGTGGAAGATACGGCCCGTGTCTTCCTCAATGAAGAGGACGTGGACGCTGGATCCGTAACCGATCGCATCGGCGCCGACCTGTTCTGCATCGGCGGCATTCATTACCACCGCGCGGCTGGTCACCTGGACAGCGTCTGACAGCTCGCCTTCGCCATCGGCGCGGCGCTCCCACAGCTCACCATTGTCGAGCCGATAGATAATGCTGACGCTGTCCGACTCAGGCAGGTAGACCAGAGGCAGGATACCGCCGGAATCCTGGACCGTGGTTCCCAGCCCCGAAGCAAGCTGTTTGCGCGCGGTCAGGTCGCCGTTCGGCAGTATCTGGCGATACCAGGCGGTGCCATCGATTCCGGTATAGGCGAGGTGCACTGTGTCGCCTTCGCCGCGGACGATGACGGGCCCGGAAAGGTTGGGTTCGACATCGGCGTCGATGACGGTCTCCCCACTCCATTGACCCTGCGGCGAGCGGATCCGGAACAGGATCTTTTCCAGATTGCCGTACACACCCACTACGCTGCCATCGGAGCGCACCGCGAGGTCCGCGACCTGCACCGGCGGCTCGGTCGGCGAGGCCAGGCGTTCATCGGTAACCGCCCAGGTATCCGGAGCGCTCGGGTGATCCGAGGTGCGGAACACATGATAGAAAACGTGATCAGAAGTCTGGTGCAGGGTATGTATCGTGTCGCCCACATGGGTTTGCGCCACACCTTCGAGGTCGCCGGTTTGCGGGCGGTTTGCACCGTCCACTTCGCGCCAGGTTTGGCCACCGTCCGTTGACTTGACGCTCATCATGAAGTTGTCGGTTTCCGCGGGCTCCTGCAGGAAGTACAGATCGCCATTGGACGCCTGCCACGGGCCCACACGCACCGGTGTTTCCACAAACACACCACCGAGGTGTCGCTCCGGCACATCCAGCGTCACCAGCGGATTGTGCTCGGCCTGCAGGGGATTGCCGTTGACGTCCACCATCCTGTACTCGAAGGTATCGCCCTTTTCATTCATTGAGGGGCCGTCGTAGAAGTAGCGGATTACGACCGGAAATTCCCATTCGCTGTGGCCGCCCGCGGCGGACCAGCTGGGCGTTGTCTCGGCGTAGTCAATACCTGCCCCGCCCGTGAATGGCGCAGTCGAGCCCGGGAGAATGTCCTCGGTTTTATCGCCGTAATCAAATTCAGGATTGCTCACGATACTGGTGCCTGGGGAGTGGGTCTCCCCCTCGACTTCGACGAACTGGAGCTCGGCAGTACTGCCCGCGGGCACGTACAGCGCCGCCCTGGATTCAGGAATTGACTCACCCAGATCTTCGCTGAAGGACAAGCCCTCGATGTACGGATCCCATTCGTACTCAATGACGACTTCAGTTCTATCGCGGACCACTGCGAGTTCAAACCACTGGTCCGCCTTGACTCCAACCTCGTGTTTTGCCACCAGCGATTCCTGGCCGCGGCCGCGACGCACAATACTAATGGCACCGCCGGCCGCCAGATCCACCCGATAATGGTTGTCCTCGTCTTTATAGCCAAAGACGATGCCGGCCCGGGAAGACGGGGGCAGACGCATGCCGAATTTCGATTCGACGGCCTCCCAGTGGGTGTCGTAATCGGCAACAGCCAGTACCGGTGATTCCAGTGCGACAACTCGCAGGAAGCCCTCATCACCCTCCTGTTGCCAGGAGAGCGCCGATTCAGCGCCCTGCAGCAGACTCCAGGTCTCGCTCGGAGCGGTCGCTGGCTCCGAAGAAAAGTCGAGGGCCACTTCCTTGATCGGATAGGGATGATCTTCCGCGGTCAGAGGCTCCCAAGAGCCCTTGTTGCGACGATACTGCAGCTGGAACTGCTGCCCGGAATTCGTATCCGCTGCGCCTTCTACTTCAAACCGGAGTCGGAACTGCTGGTCGGCCTGCGCGACTGCCGGTTGATTGAGCCCGGCTGCCCAACCGGTATCCGCGTTGAGAGCCGCGTCAAAATCCGACCGGATACGAAACGCCGTTTGCCGCGGAGTGTCGGTAGTGGCGGAAGCGTCGGCCTGTGCCTCGTCCGGGTTACTGCAGCCACCCAGCATGACCAGGGCGCCCACTACTGGCGCGCAGAACCTGAAAACCGGCTTGCGAAGTACCGGGGAAATGCTTCCCTCTCCCTGAAATTCTGAATCCAGTGCGCGATTATTCATGCCATGCCCCTGAGCAGCTGTTTTATCAACGTGTGGTTAGATGCGAAATGATTCTAGCGATTGGAGGATGATGACTTCAATCGAAGTAGATTAACTATGCATTAACGTTGATTCATAAACCTGTGCAGCCGCAACGCACAGAAAGTGTCAGGACGTGTTCATGGCCGCCCGCGCGGCCAGATTCCATCAGGCTGCGCCGGAAGTTGCGATGCGCCGGTCGGCCAGGCCTGCCAACCATTGCCTGATATCCCGCGCAATCAACAGATTGGTCGGTATCAGGATCAGCGTAATCAGGGTGGCGAACAGAATGCCGAAACCCAGGGATATCGCCATCGGTATCAGGAACTGGGCATCGGTGGAGCGCTCCAGCAACAGCGGCAGCAGGCCGAAGAACGTTGTCATGGAAGTCAGGAACACAGGCCGGAACCGCGCCACGCCGGCAATGATTACCGCGTCGTCGATGCTCTCGCCGCGACGCAGGCGCTGATTGCAATAATCCACCAGCACCAGGCTGTCGTTTACCAGCACTCCGACCAGTGCCATCATTCCGAGCACACTTTGCAGCGACAGCGGATGTCCCATCAGCCAGTGCCCCAGTACCGCGCCGATCAGGCCGAAAGGAATGACCGACATCACGATCAGCGGCTGTACATAGGAGCGCAACGGCAGTGCCAGCAGGCAGTAGATCGCAAACAGCACTGCAATCAGACCGGCCTGCATGCTGTCGAAGGAGTCGCGTTGTTCCCGCGCCTCCCCCTCCAGGGTGTAGCTGACTTCGGGATACTGTTGCAGCAACTGGTCCAGGAAGCCAGCCAGATCTGCTTGCAGGGCAGTCATGTTGACCTGGTCTTTCTCCACATCGGCGGTGATATTGAGCACCCGGTAGCCATCAATCCGGGTGATCTTCGAGGGCCCTTTGCCAGGTGTCAGCGTCGCCACATGAGCCATGGGTACCCGCCTGCCGTCGGGAGTTTCGATCAGCATGGTGTTGAGCGACTGCAGAGTACTGCGCTCGCCGCGCGGAAAGCGCACGAGTACCCGGATATCGTCGCGGCCGCGCTGGATCCGCTGCGCCTGGGCCCCCTTGAAGGCGCTGCCGATCTGGTTGACGATGTCACCCCGGCTCAGTCCCAGCACATGACCCTGGTCAGTCAGCTCCACGTGCAGTTCCTCCTTGCCGTCGGAGAGACTGTCGGCAATTTCGAATACGGAAGCATAACCTGCCAGCTGTTGTTTGACCCGGTCCCCGACTTCGGACAGGGTATCCAGCGATTTGCCGCTGAGCTGAATGTTGATCGGGTCCCCGGCGCGAAACAGCGAGGAGCGGTAGGTCAACGATTCCGCCCCCGGTATGGTCCCCACCAGGCGCCGCCACTCCTCGACCAGCCGGGCAGTACTGATATCGGCCTCGCGCTCCTGCACCGGCGTGGCCTCGAAGGTCACCCGCCCCACGTTGGGACTGGCACCGCGGCCCCCGCCGGAGCCGGTGACAACGAGGATATTGACGATGGGACTGGTCCCGGTGGCGGGGTCGCGATACTTGTCCTGCAGTTCGCGGGCCGCATCGCCAATCCGCTGTACATAGGTATCGGTGACCTCAAACGGCGTGCCCACGGGCATGGTCAGCGTAGCTGCTCCGGTCTCGCCCTCGATATTGGGAAAGAACACAAACCGGGTCCAGCCGCTGACGATCAACGCCAGCACCAGCATGAAACTGCCGACAAACCCGGCCAGCGTGGTGTAGCGGTGCTTCGTGGCCAGCCGCAGCAGCGGCCGGTAGTACTTCATGATCAACCGTTCAAAACCATCGGCGAAGCGGTTTTGCCAGCGGGACCACTTGCCCTGGGGCTGTCCGGCCGGATTCAGCCGGATGCGGGTAAGATGAGCCGGCAACACCAGCTTGGATTCAATCAATGAAAACACCAGCACCGGAATCACCACTGCCGGAATAGCGCCAAAGAAAGCCCCCATGCGGCCCTCGATGAACGCGATCGGCAGGAACGCGGCGATCGTGGTAAGCACGCCGAAGGTCACCGGTACCGCCACCTCCTGGGTGCCGCGGATCGCCGCCTGCAGACCCGACTCACTGGTACGCAGATGGGTATACACGTTTTCACCGGTGACGATGGCATCGTCCACCACCAGGCCCAGCACGATAATGAAACCGTAGGCACTCATTACATTGAGCGTGGTGCCCATCAGACCCATGACCAGGATCGCGCCGAGAAAAGTCACCGGGATACCGATAAATACCCAGAAGCCGATCGCCGGCCGCAGGAACAGGGTCAGCAGCAGGATTACCAGCACCGCACCTTCCAATGCGCTGTTCAGCATGGTCCCCAGACGGCTCTTGAGGATGGTCGAGTCGTCGTCCCAGTAATCCAGGTCCATACCCACCGGCAGTGTGGCCTGGCGCTCAGCCAGATAGTCCTTGACCTTGCCGGCGACGTCCAGCGCGCTCTGGTCACCCACCCGGTAGACCTTGACGAACGCGGCCTGGCGGCCATTGAAAACAGTCTTCATGGCCTCCTCTTCGAAACCATCGTTGACGCGGGCCACGTCCTGCAGGCGGATGATGCTGCCGTCGCGGTTGGTCTTGATCACTATCTGCTCGAAGTCGGTGCGGCGATAGGCCTGCCCTTTGGACCGGATCAGCACATCACCGCCGCTGGCGCGCATATTGCCAGCGGAAATGTCCTGGGAGCTTTCCCGAATTGCCTGGGAGACCTGTTCCAGGGTCAGGTTGTATTGGCGCAGTCTGTCCTGGGACAGCTCGACGGCAATCTCGTAGTTGCGCACAGCGGAGAGTTCCACCTGGGTAACGCCGTCGATGCGCAGCAGGTCATCGCGCACCTGTTCGGCGAAGGCCAGGATCTCGTCTTCAGCCAGATCGCCGGCCACCACCACGTCGATCACTGCGCGTTTGCGTGTCGCCAGGCTGATCACCGGATTTTCGGTGTCGGCGGGAAAGGTATTGATGGCATCGACCCGGCTCTTCACATCGTCCAGCACGACGCGGGGTTGGTAGCCATTGTCGAGCTCCAGGGTAACCGAGGTAGAACCCTCCACTGATTCGCTGATGATCCTGTCTATGCCTTCGATATCCTGCACCGCCTCCTCGATACGGGTGGCAATCCCCAGCTCCACGTCCTCCGGGGTGGCGCCGCGCAGCGGTACGCTGATACTGATGGTGTCGGGTTCCGAGTAGGGGAAGACCTCCAGCACGAGTTCCGTTTTCAGGGTCAACAGCCCGCCGATGACAATGCTGAACATCAACAGGTTGGCGGCAACCGGGTTGCGCGCGAACCAGGCGATCACGGCTGCGCTCCCAGCTCGGCCTGGTGCGGCGGCCCTGCGTGACCCGATCCCGTGGAGCGCGGACCCCGGCCTGCGGAAGCCGCATCGCTCTGCACCACCTGGCGTTGCTGCGCCACTATCGTCACCCGCGTCCCGGACGTCACCTGGCCCAACGGCGTGACCACCAGTTGCTCATCGCCCGCCAGCCCGCTGCTGATTACAGCCTCCCTGTCATTCTGCCAGGCGATCTCGATTTCCCGGCGCTGCAGCAGCCCCTCTTCGACCACATACACATAGCTGCCCTGGTAGATCGCGCTGATGTCGATCACGATCGCCCGCGCCAGTTGCCGGCCGGCGATACGTGCAGTGACATACTCACCGATCTTCAGTGGCCGGCGGGCGCCAGCTCCGCTCTCCGCATCCACCTCCAGTGCAAAGGGGTCGTCCACCTGGGCCACCACATGCAGCTGCCGCGAGTCTTCGTCGATCGCTCCCTCGGTACGTACCAGGAAGCCCTGCCAGCTGCTGCCCGCCGCCAGCTGCGAGTGCAGAGTTACCCGCACCGGCTCTTCCGACGTCCCGGTCAAGCGCCGCCGCGGCTCCGGCAGATCGATATAGGCGAGGTCGGAATTGGCCAGTGGCAAGCGGATCTCGACATAGTCGCTGGCGTAGATCTCCGCCAGTTGGGCATTGGCAGATATCACCTGGCCGATATCCGCTTCAGTGGTGAGGACGCGGCCGTCAAAGGGCGCTTTGATGCGGGTGCGTTCAAGGCTCAACTCGGCCTTGCGCAGCGCCGCCTCCGCCGATGCCAGGTCCGCCTGCGCTGCCAGGAGCTGGGGTTTGCGCAGCACCAGCGCGCCGGGCTCGCCACCGTCGCCCAGACGCTGCCAGTTTTCCAGCGCCTGCTGCGACAATGCCTCCTCCTCCGCCAGCAGCTGCCGCGCCTCCAGCAGACTGGCGCGGGCAATCTGAACGTCGGCTTCATAGTCGCGGGAGTCGATGCGCAGCAGTTCGTCTCCGGCCCGGAACACACCGCCATCGCGGAACTGCGGGTTGATCCAGGTCACCTCACCGGCTACCTGCGATACCAGCATGTTGCGGGTGCGCGGCCGGACACTGCCGTAGCTGTCTATCACCACCTGGTAGGAGGCGGGGACGATGGTCACGGTTTCCACACTCAGCCGGGGCTCCACGGAGGGCGGCCTGCGGCCTGCCTCCGGCGGGTTGTACAGCGCAAGGGCCGCGAACAGCAGCAATCCGGCCAACACGATCCATGGCAGCAGACGCTGGCGGGTGAGCTTGAAAGAAGAGGCTTGCATCGGGAGTACCGGAATCAGGTGGTTGCTGGTGCTGGACGGGCAAAATCGCCGCCCAGGGCCAGATACAGGGCAATACGGTTGGCGAGCACCTCGTTGTGTGCCTCGATGGTACTGGTCTGGGCATCAAAAGCGCGACGCTGTGCCTCCAGCACCGTGGTGTAGCTTACCAGCCCGCGCTGGTATTGCTGGAATGAGAGCTCATAGGCAATGTCCGCGTTTGCCCGCGACTCCAGCAGGGCCTCGTGCCGCTGGCGCAGAGTCTGTTCCGCGCTGAGGCGGCTCTCCACTTCCGCCAGCGCGCTATAGACAGTATCCAGATAGGCCTGCTCGGCCTGCAGCACACGGGCGCGCGCCTGTTCCTGCTCCGACTTCAGGCGCCCGGCATCGAACAGCGGCTGCGCCAGACCGGCGGTGAGTGACCAGCTGGACAGTCCGGCATCGACCAGATCGTGCAGCGCGGACGAGCTGCTGCCGGCCCGGCCTGCCAGCGTAAAACGGGGAAAGCGCGCCTTGTGCGCCGCCGCCAGGCCGGCATCGGCGGCCAGCAGATCCAGCCAGGCCTGCTGGATATCGGGCCGCCGCTGCAGCAACTGTGCCGGTGTGCCCGCCGGCGTCGCCGTTTCCAGTGCCGGCAGGGCCTCGTCCAGCGTCAGCTCGCGGCCGTCGGGATAGCGGGCCATCAGCAATTGCAGATCCGCAATCGACTGTTGCAGCAACTGCCGCTGCCGGGCCAGCGAAGCGCGACTGTCCGCGACCGTGTTGCGGCTGAGATAGACATCGAGCGCCTCGTTCAGGCCACGGCGGTAACCGTGCTCAAGCACATCCAGGTCATCGCTGACATTGTCGAGACGCCGCTGCAACAGCGCCAGCAGGTTGCGGCTGGCAATGGCATCGAACCAGCCCGTGGCCACTGCCGCCGCCAGTGCCAACTGCTGTTGCCGCAATGCCGCCATGCCGGAATCGTAGCGCAGCCGCGCGCTGCGTTGCTGGTCGCCGAGACGGCCCCAGATATCCAGCTCCCAGGACAAGTCCAATGAGGCACCCCAAGACTCCCGGTAAACCTCAGAGCCGCTTTCGGCCAGCGACATCTGGCGTCCACCATCGACCGCAGCCGACAGAGCCGGCAGACGATCGGCGCCGGCAGCGATGACCCCCTGGCGCAGCTCCTGCACCCGGGCACGCTGCTGAGCCAGCTGGTAATTGGAAGCCTGCGCCTCCTCCACCAGCCGGTCCAGAGCCGGGCTGTCCAACTGCCGCAGCCAGCCCGATGCCGCCGGCGCTGGCTCCGCGGCCGTATCCTGTACCCAGTTCGGGGGCAGTTGTTGCTCCTGCGTCTGGGGTGAAATCGCGGAGACAGTACAGCCGCCCGACAGTGCCAGCAGCAGCGCCAGACAGGCCCGGCGCACCAAGCTGCCGCCGCGCTCGCGAATGTTCAATATTGACCAGGACAAGTGCCGCCAATGCCTCACCATGGGGAAGTGCGCGATTGTAGCTGCCCCCGGGCACGGCGTAAGCGCCGGCTTCACCATTCTTTACAATTCATCAATCCCGCTGACATCATGCCCTGGCACGGGTTTCCCGACGGCCCGAAAATCCTGTTATGATCTCGCCTCATCCCGCCACAATCGCTGCTGCATCCAGCGCTACCGCAGCGGTGTGACAAACAGGACGGACAGCGTTTCCGGCAGCCGCCGGTCGCGGTACTCGCAGGGGTCATCCAGGACAGGAATTACCGGCAGCATGAACGGCACAGGAACACTCTATACCGTGTCAGCCCCCAGCGGGGCGGGCAAGACCAGCCTGGTGAATGCGCTGATCGAGCGCGACCAGGGATTGCGGGTTTCGGTGTCTCACACCACCCGGCCCCAGCGGCCCGGCGAGCGCGACGGGGTTGATTATCACTTCGTGGACGAAGCGGTATTCACGACGATGCTGGCCGAGGCCGCCTTCCTGGAGCACGCCCGGGTGTTTGGCAACCTCTACGGCACCTCCCAGGCCTGGGTGGAGCAACAACTGGCCCAGGGCACCGACGTGGTCCTGGAGATAGACTGGCAGGGCGCCGAGCAGGTCAAGCGCCAGTTGCCGGCGACCCGCTCCATATTTATCCTGCCGCCCTCCCGGCAAACCCTGGAACAGCGCCTCACCGGCCGCGGCCAGGACGGCCCCGAGGTCATCGCCGCCCGCATGGCGCAGGCGGTGGAAGAAATATCACACTTCGTCCAGTCGGATTTCCTGGTGGTCAACAACGATTTCGAGCAGGCCCTGGCCGAACTGCAGACCATTGTCGCCTGCCACCGCCTGCAGACCTCCCGCCAACAGCAACTGCTCTCCGATCTGCTGCAGAACCTGCTGGCCTGAGGTTTTTCCGCACAGCTCGGGAACCGGAAGGCACGGCGGCTGTGCCTCAGCGCCTCCAGACAGATTCCCCGACCCATGTCGTGCCTATCGCCCAAGACCACCATCGTCCTGACTACAAACAAGCACCACATACCTTTGCGATTTAATATCCGTGAAGGCAGGACCGGCTCCACGGTGGGCCTGCTGAGACCGTTTGCAGCATGGATGCTGCAACCGAGCCCCCATGGATGGGTCTACGGCGTGTCTCAGCAGGCCCACCGTGGAGTCGGACCGGGAGCTACTACCTCACTCACCCAAAGAAAAAACACGCTCTCGACAAGTAAAAAAAGGGAAGACCAACCCAATCAGATATCCGGCATCACAATCCGATCATCCACCCCCAGCAACATCGTGATCAACGCCGTCCGCGTCCACATGCCATTGCGCTCCTGGCGCCAGTACTTCGCCCGCGGGTCCTTGTCGATCTCCGGGTCCAGCTCCCCCGCCGCGGCAACGGATGCATGATCACAGAGCTGTCCTTCAGATAGCGCAGGTGCTCCGCCTTCAGGTGAAACGCCTCATACGACGCCGGGGTCGCCTCCGATGCTATCTCGTACTCGTCCTGCACCCGCGTCATATAGATTGCGTCGGCACCCGCGATACCATCCAGCAACTGGTCCTCCTCGCTGAAGCTGACCCCGCGCGCCTTGAGATAGGAACGCAAATCCTCCTCGATCGCATATTCCGCTGGTGATACGAACCTGATGTGTACATCCTCGTAGTGCGTCAGCAGACGACTCAGCGAACGCACCGTACGGCCCCGCTTCAGGTCGCCCACCATGCACAGTGTTTTCCCGTCAATCCCGCCCAGGTCCTTGAAACTGCGCTGCAATGTGTAAATGTCCAGCAGCGCCTGGGTCGGGTGCTCATCCGGGCCACTGCCGGCGTTGATGATCGGGACCGGCCGGTCGGTGGCGTCAAACAACTCCGCGATCCGGTTGCACAGGCCCGCGATCGGCGAGCGCATGATCACCAGGTCCACATAGCTGGAGAACGTGCGCAGCGTATCTTCGATGGATTCGCCCTTGCGCTCCGAGCTGGTACTGCTGTCGCGGATCTCGCTGTCGGTAATGCCCAGGATATGGCAGGACGCCTGGAACGACATGAATGTGCGGGTGGAGGGCTGGGAAAAATACAGCATGGCGCGCCGGTGTCCCAGCAGGCTCTTGAGATAGAGCATGCCTTCCTTGCTCTTGTCGAAACGGCGGATCAGGTTGGTCAGCAGGTAGAGATAGTCGAGCAAGGCGCGGTCAAACTGGTCCGCAGACAGGATATGCCGGGGTGCCTTGGGGCGGTCTTCTGGTCTCATGAGAGTCTCGTCACAGGCGATGCCGCTATTTAAAGGCCGGGCCCGGCCGTTTGCAAGCGCTGGCGGGCAAATTCCATTGCCCACCGGGTTTGTCGTCGCGCCATCGGGCGCAACTGCCACCGCTTTCTGCCCCGCGGGCTCCCCGCCCTGGGATTGCAGCCGCTGCCGACAGTGAATGCAGCGCAATTCCGCGATCGACTGGCATCCAGACCCCGTTCAGGATACAATTTAGGGTTCCTCCGGCGGAGCAAGCTGCCGCCGGATGGCGGCTTCTGGCGGCTGCGGCCGGAGACCCGGTAGCTGCCCCGGCAAACCGGCTCCGGGCCACTCCGCCACGGACCTGAAATTCTCACTGGGATGAACTGAACACATGGCACGCGTAACTGTTGAAGATTGTCTGGAAAACGTTGATAACCGCTTCGAACTGGTCATGGTGGCCAGCAAGCGCGCCCGGCAGATCGCCACCGGCGGCAAGAGCCCGCTGGTGGACGAGGAATCCGACAAGCCCACCGTTATCGCCCTGCGCGAAATCGCCGAAGGCCTGATCACGCCGGACATCCTGCTGCGTGAAGACGAGCTGGACGCCGAAGACGAGCTGGCGGAAGTCATGGGATCCCACGAATCCCTGTAATGCTTCCCCGGCCGCGCTGACAAGCTCTCGTCGCCCTGCCATGCAAACCATTGATGCCCTCGATTCCACCCTGCGCAGCTACCTCAACCAGGAGCAGGCGCAGCAGGTGCGGCGGGCCTACTATTTCGCCGAGCAGGCCCATTTTGGCCAGATCCGGCGCAGTGGCGAGCCCTATGTGACCCATCCGCTGGCCGTGGCCGGGATTCTGGCGGACATGCACATGGATCACCAGAGCCTGGTTGCGGCGATGCTGCATGACGTGATCGAGGATACCGGTATCGACAAGCTTGCCATCGGCAACCAGTTTGGTCCCGCCGTGGCCGAGCTGGTCGATGGTGTCAGCAAGCTGACCCAGATGGAATTCAGCTCGCTGGCGGAAAAACAGGCCGAGAATTTCCAGAAAATGGCGCTGGCCATGGCCCGGGATATCCGCGTCATTCTGGTCAAGCTGGCAGACCGGCTGCACAACATGCGCACCCTGGGCGTGCTGCCTCAGGACAAGGCCCGGCGCATCGCCCGGGAAACCCTGGAAATCTACGCGCCGATCGCAATGCGGCTGGGCATGAACGCAGTGCGCATTGAATTCGAGGACCTCGGCTTCAGCGCGCTGCACCCGATGCGCGCCCGCCGCATTGCCGCCGCAATGCGATCCAGCGGCGGCAATCGCAAGGAACTGGTGGACAAGATCCGGCACCAGATCGAGTCAACGCTGGAACAGGAAGGTCACGAGGTCGAAGTGATCGGCCGCGAAAAACACCTCTACAGCATATACAGCAAAATGAAATCCAAGAAGAAGTCCTTCTCGGAGATCATGGACATCTACGCCTTTCGTATCATCGTCGACTCGGTCGATACCTGCTACCGGGTGCTGGGTTGCATTCACAGCCTGTACAAGCCGGTACCGGGTGAATTCAGCGACTACATCGCCATTCCCAAGGCCAACGGCTACCAGTCCCTGCACACCGTGCTCAAGGGCATGCACGGTGTACCGATCGAAATCCAGATCCGCACCCGGGAAATGGAGGAGATGGCCAACAACGGTATTGCCGCGCACTGGCTGTACAAGAGCGAGGGCCAGTCCGCCAACGCCAGCCATGCCCGCGCCCGGGAGTGGGTACAGGGTCTGCTGGAGATGCAGCAGCGGGCGGGCAATTCGCTGGAATTCATCGAAAGCGTCAAGATCGACCTGTTTCCCGACGAGATTTACGTCTTTACGCCCAAGGGCCGGATCCTGGAACTGCCGCGGGGTGCCACGGCGGTGGATTTCGCCTACGCGGTGCATACCGATGTCGGCAACAGCTGTGTCGCCTGCCGCATCAACCGGCGCCTCGCGCCACTGTCGGAGCCGCTGCAGAGCGGCCAGACCGTCGAAGTCCTGACCGCGCCCGGCGCCCGTCCCAACCCGTCCTGGTTCAACTATGCGGTCACTGCCAAGGCGCGCACCAATATCCGCCACTATCTCAAGCACCAGACCCGCGACGATTCCGTTGCGCTCGGCAAACGCCTGCTGGACAAGGCCCTGCAGGTCTTTGACAGCGGCCTGGAACAGCTGCCGGCAGAGCAACTGCAGGACTATTTGCAACGTCACGACTACGCCGCGCTGGACGACCTGCTGGAAGACATCGCCCGCGGCAACCGCCTGCCGCCCATCACGGCGCAGCAGATCCTCGGTGAGCTGGCTGCGGGGCTGCTGGAACCGCCGTCCCGCGATTCGCAACCGGTGGCCATTCGCGGCACCGAAGGTTTCATGGTCACCTATGCGCGTTGCTGTCATCCCATCCCCGGCGACCCGATAGAGGGCTACCTGAGCTCCGAGAAGGGGGTCGTCGTGCACCGGGAACGGTGCAAGAACCTGGCCGAGATGCGGGAGCACCGCGAGCGTCTGGTCGCGCTGCGCTGGGACGAGCAGGTCCAGGGAGAATACATGACCGAGCTGCGGATCGAAGTGGAAAACCGGCGCGGCATGATTGCGGTGCTGGCCACCCGTATCAACAGCATAGGGGTCAACATCGAGAAGATCTCCACCGAGGACAAGGACTACCAGTTCACTTACGTCGACCTGTCACTGCAGGTCCGCAGCCGGGTGCATCTGGCCGATATCATGAAGCGCCTGCGCACCGTGGGTTCGGTACGCCGGGTTTCGCGACTCAAAAATGAAGCGCCCCTGCGGCGCCCCAAGCAAGGAGCAAGCCGTTGACCAACCGTGCTGTTATTTCCACTCCCAATGCCCCAGAGGCGATTGGGCCCTACTCCCAGGCCGTGAAAGTCGGCAGCACCGTCTGGCTTTCGGGCCAGATTCCACTGGTGCCCGGCACAATGGAGCTGATTACCGGCGATATCCAGGCCCAGGCCAGGCAGGTATTCAGAAATCTGGCGGCAGTGGCCGAGGCCGCCGGGGGCGGCCTGGACAACGCGGTCAAAATCAACATCTCGCTGACTGACATGGGAGATTTCGCCGACGTCAATGAGGTCATGGCCGAGTTCCTCTGTGCCCCCTATCCCGCCCGCGCCTGTGTCCAGGTAGCGGCCCTGCCCAAGGGCGTCGCGATCGAGGTCGAGGCCATCCTCGCGGTCTGAACCGGACGGCTTCAGTCAGCCCCGCCAGCGCCGGTCTCCCGCGCGGCCAGCACCGCCGCATAACCGCTGCGGTAGTCAGGGTAGCGCAACCGGAAGCCGCTGCGCTGCAGAGCCACGTTGCGGCAACGCTTGTGTGCCCGGGGCTGTGCAGCGACCGGGCCATCCCCCGCCGCCGGCGAATCGGCGCGGCTGCCGTCCCCGCCTTGCAACAGGCGTATCCGGGAACCGTGTACGTCCTGCCGCGCCTGCAACTGCCGCGCCAGCCAGCTCTCGACCTCAAAACGGGGCGCGGGCTCATCGTCGCCCCCGATCATCACTTGCGGGACAGGACGGTCGGCCGCCCATTGTCGTAGCAAATGGGTCAGCAGCGCACCGACATCATCGCGGTGGATCCGATTGCTGTAGCGCGGCGGGGTGGGTGCACAGAGCCGGCCGCTGGCAACGCGCCGCAGCAGTGCTCCATCGGGGTTGCCGTAAATACCCGCACAGCGCAGCACACAGCAAGGGTGAGACGACTCCAACAGCAACTGTTCCGCCTCGATGATCGCCAGTGCCGCGGGATCATCCTGTGCCAGCTCACTGTCTTCCTCCACCCAGCCGCCCTCGCGCTCGGCGTAGACCCGGACACTGGAGACCATGACGATACCCGCGGGCCGGTGCGCTCCCAGCCCGTCCAGCACATTCCGCATCGCCTGGCCAAAACCGAGACGATAGGCCGCTGCACCCGTGCCGGCGGGTTTCAGCGTCATGATGATAAAGTCCGGCGCCAGCATCTCCAGCGCGGACAGGGGCGCCTTCTGGCAATAGTCAGCCGCCAGACCCGCGAACCCTGCCGGCAGCCCGCTGCAGTCCCGGCGCAGGCCGATGACGTCGACACCCTCTGTCAGCAGCCCGGTGCCCGCCCTGGTGCCGAGATCACCACAGCCGACAATCAGCACTCTTTTGCTCTTCATTAATTCTCACCTGACTGGTTACACTGGGCAGCCCGCGCACCGGTGGTCTGACGAGCCGGCGCCTGGAATGACAACTGACAAACCGGTTCACCCGGGGACCGGCTATCCGAAGTTCGGGAGACAAGCTTTGAACATTGTACACCAGCGCGGCACCAGGCCTGCCGGGATGTCATCTGCGGCGCGGTCTGCGCTACATGCGCTACAGGTACGCCGGCAGGCAGATATCGCCGTACGCGGCCTCAGGCAGGCAGCTCTGTGCAAGGCGCGCTTGCGCTTGCAGCGCGGCTGACCCTCATTGGCCGTGCTGGACCCGATACCGGTCACCGCCCTGCGCGGTGTCGGCCCCCGCCTGGCCCAGCAACTGGCTGACTACGGCATCGGGCAGGTCGAGGATCTGCTGTTCCACCTACCGCTGCGCTACCAGGACCGCACCCGTATCACGCCGATAGCGGCATTGCAGGAAGGGGCCGAAGTGACCGTGGAGGGCGAGGTCCGGCTGGCAGATATCGTCTATGGGCGACGCCGCAGTCTGGTGGCAAGAATCCAGGACGGCAGCGGCAGCCTGACCCTGCGCTTCTTTCATTTCAGCGCTGCGCAGAAGAACCAGCTGCAACCGGGTACCCGGCTGCGCTGCTTTGGCCAGGTGCGGCGCGGCGGCGCGGGAATGGAGATATTTCACCCAGAGTACCGCGCGCTGAACGAGCCCTTGCCGGTTGCTGAAACCCTGACTCCCGTCTATCCCACCACCAACGGCATCGGCCAGAACCAGTGGCGCAAACTGTGCAGCCAGGCGCTGCAGTATCTGGAGCGCGCGGCACCCCCTGATCTGCTGCCCGCGAGCACCCGGCTGCACTTCAGCCTGGCAGCGGCATTGCGCTATCTGCATGCACCGCCACCGGATGCGCCGCTGGCCCAATTGCTGGCCGGTAC
Source organism: Kineobactrum salinum (assembly GCF_010669285.1). Lineage (GTDB taxonomy): Bacteria > Pseudomonadota > Gammaproteobacteria > Pseudomonadales > Halieaceae > Kineobactrum > Kineobactrum salinum. The sequence goes on from NZ_CP048711.1 coordinate 2,157,003, forward strand.
CCACCCCGCCCAGCTGCGGCTGGCGCTGGAAGAGCTGGTGGCACACAATTTGTCCTTGCTGCGCCTGCGCGAGAGACAACAGACCAGGACGGCGCCGGCCCTGCGACAGGACAGGGCACAGGCCTTGCAGCACGCGCTGCTGGCCAGCCTGCCGTTCACGCCTACCGGAGCCCAGCAGCGGGTGATGGCGGAAATCGCCACCGACCTGGCAAGGCCGGTGCCCATGCTGCGCCTGGTCCAGGGAGATGTCGGTTCAGGCAAGACTCTGGTGGCGGCCCATGCCGCTTTGCAGGCCATTGCCAACGGCTACCAGGTAGCACTGATGGCACCCACGGAGATCCTCGCGGAACAACACAGGCTCAATTTTGCCGCCTGGTTCGAGGCTCTGGATATCGGACTGGAATGGCTCAGCGGCAGGGTGAAGGGCAAGGCCCGCAAAGCGGCAACCGCCGGCATCGCATCCGGTGAGGCGGCAATGGTGATCGGCACCCACGCCCTGTTCCAGGAGGATGTGGCCTTTCACCGTCTGGGCCTGGTCATCGTCGACGAGCAGCACAAGTTCGGTGTGCACCAGCGCCTGGCATTGAGCCAGAAGGCCGGCATCGCCGGGCACCCGCACCAACTGGTACTGACCGCAACCCCGATACCCCGGACCCTGTCGATGGTGGCCTACGCGGACCTGGATTGCTCTGTGATCGATGAACTGCCGCCCGGGCGAGAGCCGGTAACCACGCTGCTGATCGACAGCCAGCGTCGTGAACAGGTGGTCGCCCGGGTTGCCAAGGCCTGCACCGGCGGGCGCCAGGCCTACTGGGTGTGCACCCTTATTGAAGAGAGTGATGCACTGCAGGCACAGGCAGCGGAGGCCACCGCGCAACGGCTGCAGGAGGCCCTGCCCGAACTGTCGATAGGCCTGGTGCACGGGCGCATGAAACCGGTGGAGAAGGCCGCCGTCATGTCTGCGTTCAAGGCCGGCGAAGTGGCTTTGCTGGTGGCAACCACGGTGATCGAAGTGGGCGTGGATGTGGCCAACGCCAGCCTGATGATCATCGAGAACCCGGAGCGGTTGGGGCTGGCGCAACTGCACCAGCTGCGCGGCCGGGTCGGCAGAGGCGGCGGCGCCAGCCACTGCCTGCTGCTGTACCAGTCACCGTTGTCGCGCAGCGGCAGGCAGCGGCTGACGGCCATGAGGGAAAGCAATGACGGCTTTTACATTGCCGAGAAGGATCTGGAACTGCGGGGTCCGGGGGAGGTGCTGGGCACCCGCCAGACCGGCCTGCTGGCGTTTCGCATCGCCGAGCTGCCCACCCACAACCACCTGCTGGAACAGGTGCAGGCGATCGCCGCTATCCTGCAGCAGGGCGATCCCGCCGTGGTCGATGAATTGATCCAGCGCTGGACCGGTACCAGGCAGCAGTTTGGCGGAGTCTGAGCGGCATGTACGAGTACGCTTTTTAATCAGCGTAACAGGGCCAGGCGCCGCGCCAACTCGGCACGGCCGATGCTGTTCAGCCTCGCAATATTGTTCTCGGGTATCGTCTCGGGATTGGGATAATCGGCCAGCACCCGCTCCAGCATCGCTTCCCGCAGCAGGTGGATCACCGGCAGCGGCGAGCGGTTGCTGTAGTGGCTGGCGGCGTCGGGCGGCTCGCCGGCGAACAGGTAGTCGGGATGGAAGCTGGCCAGCTGGATGACCCCTTCGAGACCCGCGGCAACCAGCAGTTCGTTGGCCTGATCGAGAAAGTCCAGGTAGTCATCGAAATTGCCCAGGCCGGCACTGAAGGCCAACAGGGTGGTGGCTGTGTCCTGCTCCACCGTGGCCTGCAACAGGTCCAGTTCCTGCAACAGCTGTTGCTGCATGACGCGCAGCCCGGCCTCGCTGTCGTCCGCGTCACAGACAGCAATGCGCAGGCCCGCCCCCTGCAGCAGGGGGCGGGCGAAGGGGCACAGGTTGAGGCCCACGACGCAGGTTTCGAGCCAGGCTCGTAGCTGGCGTTCGGCCCGGCATGGACCGGGAACGACGATACTCAGGGCAGGATCGCCGGCAGGGCCTTCTGCAGCTCGAGTTTCGCGCGGGTGGCCTCGCCGGTCAGCGCAAAGCCGAGCAGCATGCCACCGGCATCGCGGAATTCAGCGCGCACATTGTGGCCATCGGCTTCGATCTGCCAGGCGCCTTCGACGCCGCCCATGGCGGGCGCCACCACCACCGGACAGGCAGGTGTCTTGATCGTCACCGGCATCGGCGGATAGACCACCGGGGTGGGCTCGCCGGCCAGGGTCTGGCCCAGGGCCCGGGCCGCGGCCATCAGCGGCGCCACATACACCAGCACGTGCCCGTCCACTTCGGCACAGTCGCCCAGTGCATAGACATTGGGTGCACTGGTTTCCAGCAAGCGGTTGGTGACAATGCCGCGGTTGGTTTCGATCCCCGACGCCTTGGCGAGATCGATGCGGGGCCGTACCCCCACCGCCGACACAACCAGGTCAGCGGTAATCGTCGCGCCGTTGTTGAGGCTGACTACCACGCCCTGCTCTGCTTTATTCACCTCGGTGACCAGCGGGCCGAAGTGGAAGGTGGCTCCTTTCTCTTCCAGCGCCGCCTGTACCGCCTTGCCGGCGGCTTCCGGCAGCAGGGTCGGCAGGCAGTGGCCCAGCGGGTCCACGACCTCGACCTCGAAGCCGCCATTGAGCAGGTCGTTGGTGAATTCGCAACCGATCAGGCCGCCACCGATGATGCAGACCTTGCGCACGTTGTTCTTCTTCATCGCGGTGCGGAAGTCATCGTAATCCAGCAGATTGTTGACAGAATACACCAGCTCGGCACCATCACCGCCGATCGGGGGCTGGATGACCTGCGCACCCAGTGCCAGTACCAGTTTGCTGTAGTGAATCGCGGTCTGGGCATCGCCCACCTTGATCACCTGCGCGGCGGTATCGATCTCGGTGACCCGGGTCATGGTCCAGACGCTGGCCCTGAGCTGCTGCCCCATGCTGCCGGCATCCAGCTGCGCCAGATCATCGGCGGAGGTATCCTTGGTGTAGCCGGTGGACAGCATCGGCTTGGAATACGAACGGCCGTCATCGGAGGTAATCAGGATCAGCGGTGTTTCGGTGTCGTGCTTGCGAAACTCCCGGGCCACACCGTAACCTGCCAGCCCGGTACCGAGGATCACCACGGGCGCATGCACCTTGTCCGCCTGAGGCTCATCGTGGTGGGGCGTTTCATCCACCGGCGCTTCCTCCAGCAGCTCGAAGTCTTCCTTGCCCACGCCACAGTCCGGACACAGCCAATCCTCGGGAACGTCCTCCCACTTGGTACCGGGCGCTATGCCGTCGTCAGGCCAACCTTCTTTTTCATCGTAAATCAGGCCACAGACGATGCATTCCCATTTTTTCATGCCAAAACTCGCTCTCAGTCAGTTCAGGAGATTCCCGCAGCCGCGGCCATCCGGGCCGCTACGGGTGTGAAACCGCAGAATTTGAGACGCAACACTATAGAGTTGTATGAAAAATGTGCAAGGGCTTTGCGTGCATCAAATGCTGGGTGAGCGCAAGCAACCCCGGGACCCTTGCATGCCGCCCGGCCATACCGCATCCTGCTCCCCCGACGATCCCGGAGACACTGCCTGTGCCCCTCTACCCACCCGCGACCGGCACCCGCGACCTGGACTGGCGGCCCGCGGCCCGTTTTTCCACCGCCAGCCTGCCCCCGCACCACCGCCGCTGGCTGCTCGACGACGGCTCCCTCACCGCGCGGCTGATTGCGCTGCAGCAGGGCGTGTTCAGCGTGCGCCGCCTGTACCAGGGCTGGCAACTACCCTTGCCTTCTGAGCGGCAGCTGCTGGAGCTGCCATTGCGCCAGCGCGTGCTGGTCAGGGAGGTGCTGCTACAGCTGGACGGCAGGCCGGTGGTATTCGCCCGTAGCCTGTTTCCGGTCAGCAGTCTCAGCGGCTCGCTGGGGCATCTGCGCAAGCTGCACAACCGCTCGCTGGGCGCGATTCTGTTTCGCCATCCGCAAATGCAGCGCAGCCCCTTCGAGTTGGCGCGGGTCGCCGGGAACAGCGCCTATCTCGCGCCTGCCGTCCGGCAGCGTGACAGTGCCTGGGGACGCCGCTCCTGCTTTGATATCGGCGGCAAGCGGCTGCTGGTGAGTGAAGTCTTTCTGCAGCATTTCCAGCCCTGGTCGGCACCGCTGCCCGTGCATCGCAGCCGGCGCGGCACGGTTAGCGCTGCAATTGTGCCCGCAAAGCAGTAAGCTGCCCCCTTCGTTCACCAGATCCTCGCACTATGCTCCAAAGCCCCAAAACTGTCGCCCTGCTGCAACTTGTCCGCTTCGACAAACCGATTGGTACCCTGCTGTTGTTGTGGCCCACCCTGTGGGCACTCTGGATAGCCGCTGACGGCGTACCGGACTGGCCATTGCTGCTTATTTTTGTCGCCGGCACCTTCCTGATGCGCTCCGCCGGTTGCATCGTCAATGACCTCGCCGACCGCCACCTCGATGGCAGCGTGTTGCGCACCCGGGAGCGGCCGCTGGTCACGGGCCGTGCCAGTGTGCGGGAGGCGCGGGTGTTGTTCGTGGTACTGTGCCTGCTGTCCTTCGGGCTGGTGCTGCTAACCAATACCCTGACCATTCTGCTATCGGTGATCGGCCTGTTGCTGGCGGCCAGCTACCCCTTCATGAAGCGTTACACCTACTGGCCCCAGCTGGTGTTGGGGGCGGCCTTTTCCTGGGCCATACCAATGGCCTTCGCGGCCCAGCTGGGGGAACTGCCGGCCGCCCTGTGGCTGCTGTACTGCGCCAATCTGCTGTGGACCATGGTGTTCGACACCCAGTACGCGATGGTGGACCGGGAGGACGATATCAAGATCGGCATCAAGTCCACCGCGATCCTGTTCGGTGAGGCCGACCGCGCCATCCTGGCGGTGCTGCAGTTGCTGTGCCTGCTGGCGCTGGCGCTGGCCGGATTGCGCTTTGAGCTGGGCCTGTATTATTTTCTGAGCCTGGTTGTGGTGGCGCTGCTGTTCGGCTACCACCAGTATCTGACGCGCAACCGCGAGCGTGAGGCCTGTTTCCGGGCCTTCCGCCACAACAACTGGGTCGGACTGGTGATTTTTCTCGGTATTGCCCTCCACTACGCCACCACGCCAGGCGCCTGAATGCCCATGAATGAGCTGCGCGGCGCCGACATTCCCACGGCGGAATTCATCCCCTCCCTGGCGGCGGTCAAGGCCTCGGACTGGAATCGCCTCACCGGCCTTGACTACCCCTTCCTGCGCCATGAATTCCTGCTGGGACTGGAGCAGAGCCACTGCACCACCGCCGCGACCGGCTGGCAGCCCTGTCATTTGCTGCTGCATCAGGGCGACAGCCTGGTGGCGGTGCTGCCGCTGTACCTGAAATCGCATTCCTACGGCGAGTATGTATTCGACTGGTCCTGGGCCGAGGCCTGGCAGCGCTGTGGCCTGTCCTATTATCCAAAGCTGGTTTCCGCGATACCGTTCACCCCCGCGACCGGCCCGCGGCTGGCAGTGGCTGACGGACTGGACCCTGTCGCGGCCTGGGACTACGCCCTGGCCGCTATCAGGCAATTTGCGCAACAGCGCGATCTGTCCTCCTGGCACCTGCTGTTTCCCGAAGCCGGTGTCTCGGAGCTGCTGCTGCAACGCGGCCTGCCCCGGCGCCTTGGCACACAGTTCCACTGGTTCAATGAGGGGTATCGCAGTTTCGACGATTTCCTCGCCGGTTTCGCCAGCCGCAAGCGCAAGAACCTGCGCCGGGAGCGGGACCGGGTTCGGCAACAGGGCCTGAGTCTGCGCACCCTGCGCGGTGCCCAGATCAGCCCCGAACACTGGCACCAGTTCCATCATTTCTACCAGCTCACCTATGCCAAACGCAGCGGCCACGGCGGCTACCTGACGCGGGAGTTCTTCACGGAAACGGCGCCCACGCTGGGCGAGCAGGTGATCATGGTGCTGGCGGAGCAGGGCGCACGGGCGGTGGCGGCGGCGCTGTATTTTCGCTCTGGCGACACCCTGTACGGCCGCTACTGGGGCTGCATCGAGGAATTCGACTGCCTGCACTTCGAAGCCTGTTACTACCAGGGTATCGAATACTGCATTGCCGAAGGCCTGCAGCGCTTTGATCCCGGCGCCCAGGGCGAACACAAGATCCAGCGCGGCTTCCGTCCGGTGGCCACCTGCTCCAGCCACTGGATCGCGGACCCGCAACTGGCCGCCGCGGTATCCGACTTCACCCGCCGGGAGCAGCCCCACAACGAGGCCTACCTGAACGAGGCAACCACCCTGCTACCCTTCCGCCGCGGACCCTGAACCGTGTAAGCCGGGCTAGGCCCAATGGCACTTACTTTAGCTCACTCCGGAGGAAGGTCGGCGTCCTGGGAGGGCACTTTCGAGACCGTATGCGACATGGATGCGCGGGGCCGCCTAGGCATCCGAGCCCCCAGGGAGGGGTTTAGAGCCTGCCCCATGAGCGCAGCGAGTGCTTTGGGCACGGCGTGTCTAGAAAGTGCCCTCCCAGGATGCCGACCGGGCTACGAAGTCCCAAAGCCCTTAAGTAAGTGCCATTCGGGCTAGGCCAGCGGCGCCTTGCGTGTGAACACCGGCTCGCGCGGACCCGACTCCTTCTTGTTGTAGCGATAGCCACCGGCGCTGAACTCCAGCAGGCCGTCGACATCGTTCAGCTCCTGCTCGACGATATAGCGGGCCATCTGCCCACGGGCCTTCTTGGCATAAAAGCTGATGACCTTGTAGGCGCCGTTCTTCAGATCCTTGAACACCGGGGTGATGATCTCGCCGTCCACGGCCCGCGGCTGCACCGCCTTGAAGTACTCGTTCGAGGCCAGATTGACCAGCACCCGGCTGCCGCTGCGGCCCAGCTGGCCGTTCAGCGCCCGGGTGATGCGGTCACCCCAGAACTGGTACAGGTTGGCGCCGCCGCTGTTGGCGAATTTAAGCCCCATCTCCAGCCGGTAGGGCTGGATCAGGTCCAGCGGTCGCAGCAGGCCGTAGAGACCGGACAGGATCCGCAGGTGACGCTGGGCAAAGCCCAGTTGTCCGCTGTTCAGGGTGTCCGCATCCAGGCCGCTGTAGACGTCGCCCCTGAAGGCCAGGATCGCCTGCTTGGCGTTGTCCAGGTTGAAGGGGGTCGTCCAATTCTGGAAGCGCTGGTAGTTGAGGTTGGCGATAGTCTCGCTGACCCCCATCAACTCACGTATGTCCTCCGGACTCAATCGGCGGGCGTCCGCGACCAGGCTGGCGGATTGCTCGAGAAAGGCCGGCTGGGTCGACTTGCGAGTGCCGGGGGCAGTGTCAAAGTCCAGCGTCTTGGCCGGCGAAACAAGAGTCAGCATGCGATATGTCCGTGATTGGCGTAAGCGGGCCAGTCTCGGGCTTTCACCTGCCTGGCCCGGCTATGATACCCTGCACGGGTTTGATCAAAAAGACCAATAATCAATGCCACTGCTGCATCTCACTGTTCGCTACATTGACAGCTTCACGGAAGTCTGCGGTCGTCTGCTGACCTGGCTGGTGCTGGCCATGGCGCTGCTGACGGCGGCGGTGGTGGTCCTGCGCTACGGTTTCAATACCGGCTCCATCATGGCCCAGGAAACGGTGACCTACCTGCACGGCTGCCTGTTCATGCTGGGCGCCGCCTATACCCTGAAACACGATGGCCATGTCCGCGTCGACATTTTCTACCGTGAGCTGGGGCCACGGGGTCAGGCCTGGGTCAACTGCCTGGGCGGAGTGTTGTTTCTGCTGCCGCTGGGCATGTTCATTCTGCTGATAAGCTGGGACTACGTCGCGGCGTCGTGGCTGATACGCGAGACCTCGCCCGAACCCGGCGGCATTCCAGCGGTATTCCTGCTGAAGACGCTGCTGCCCCTGCTGGCCCTGAACCTGCTGCTGCAGGGGTGGCGGAAATCCTGCGCAATCTTGTCATCCTGATGAACGGGAAACGCTGATGGGGGATTTTGTCGCGCTGTGGCTGTTCGCGGCCATCTGTCTGCTGCTGATGATGGGCTATCCGGTGGCCTTCACATTGGCGGGCACCTCGCTGGCGTTTGCCGCGGTCGGAATCATCGCCGGCAATTTCGACCCGGCCTTCCTGGCGGCCCTGCCGGCACGCATCTTCGGCACCATCAGTAACGATACCCTGATTGCGGTGCCGCTGTTTGTGCTGATGGGGGTGGTACTGGAAAAATCCCGCATCGCGGAACAGCTTCTCGGTACCATGTCCCGCTGTTTCGGTTCCCTGCAGGGCGGCCTCGGAATCGGGGTAATTCTGGTGGGCATGCTGCTGGCCGCCAGCACCGGGATCGTCGGCGCCACCGTCGTGACGATGGGACTGCTGTCCCTGCCCAGCATGCTCAAGGGCGGCTACAGCCCCTCCCTGGCCGCGGGCACGATCTGCGCCACCGGTACACTGGGCCAGATCATCCCACCCTCCATCGCGCTGGTATTGCTGGGGGATGTACTGTCCAATGCCTATCAGCAGGCACAGCTGAGTGTTGGCATCTTCAACCCCAAGACAGTATCAGTGGGCGACCTGTTCATTGGAGCACTGCTGCCGGGTCTGTTGCTGGTGCTGCTGTACCTGGGCTATGTGCTGTCATTGGCCCGCCTGCGGCCAGAGTTGGCACCCAATGTCGAAACCGGCTCAGTGACATTGCCGGAGGTGCTGGGCTCCCTGCTGCCGCCGCTGATATTGATCGCGGTGGTGCTGGGCTCCATCCTGCTCGGCGCCGCCACCCCTACCGAGGCCGCCGGTGTCGGCGCCGTGGGCGCCCTGTTGCTGGCTCTGGCAAAACGGGAATTGCCTCTGCAGCGACTGCGCGATGCCTTGCAGGATACGCTGAAAATCACCTGCATGGTGTTCATGATCCTGATTGGAGCCGCCGTGTTTTCCCTGGTGTTCCGCGGTTTCGGCGGGGAGGAACTGATACAACACCTGTTCCAGCAGATGCCCGGGGGCGTACTGGGGGCAACACTGGTGGTGATGCTGGTGATTTTCCTGCTTGGCTTCATCCTCGATTTCATCGAAATCACCTTTGTGGTGGTGCCGATTGTCGGGCCCATACTGCTGGCCATGGGGCTGGACCCGGTCTGGCTGGGCATCATGATTGCGCTGAACCTGCAGACCTCCTTTCTCACGCCGCCCTTCGGCTTCGCGCTGTTTTACCTGCGCGGCGTAGCCCCGCCATCGCTGCCGACCAGCGCTATCTACCGGGGGGTGATTCCCTTTATACTTATTCAGTTGCTGGTGCTGGCCGCACTGTGGATATGGCCCGCCCTCGCAACATGGCTACCCGCCCTGCTGAAGCAGTGAATAATGCATTCCAACAACCAGACCAACAATCAGGCCCGACATGAACGATATTGATTCTGCTCCGATCCCCCAGGGCGAGTTGTCACTGCAAACCGTCGCCATGCCCCGCGATACCAATGCCAGCGGCGATATCTTTGGCGGCTGGTTACTGTCGCAGATGGACATGGCCGGCGCCATTACCGCGGCCGATGTGGCTGGCGGAAGGGTGGCTACCGTGGCGATTGAAGGTATGGCGTTTCTTACCCCGGTACATGTGGGCGCAGTGGTGACCTGCTACTCCGACGTGCTGGAGATCGGCCGCAGCTCGGTCCGCATCGTGGTAGAGGTATGGATCAATTCCAAGCACGATGGCGAACCCATCAAGGTCACCGAGGGCGAATTCGTGTATGTCGCCATCGACGAAAAGGGCCGTACCCGGACGATCAATCGCTAGCAGCCCGGCAATATCATTTTGACGGGGTACTAGTCCTCCAGCACCTTGTCGCGGACATTGATATAGGCCTGTTCCGAAATGTGGTGGTATGCGCGCACACCCTGATAGAACTCCTTGAAAGAGGCGTACACCTTCGCCGCCATCGGATCGCTGGCGACCAGTTCGCGCATCGTCTGCTCGCTGGCATGGTACAGCGCCTGCAGCACATCGTCCGGCAGTTGCCGCAGCTGGACCCCGTGCTGCTCCACCAGCTCCTGCAGCGCCGCATTGTTGCGGGCAGTGAACTCATCCAGCATGTCCTGGTTGGCGGCGCGGGCCGCATAGGTTGCTATGGCCTGCAAGTCTGGCGGCAGTGCATCGAAGGAATCCTTGTTGACAATCAGTTCCAGCATCGCGCCAGGTTCGTGCCAGCCCGGGTAATAATAGTATTTCGCCGCTTCATGCAGGCCCAGGGCCAGGTCATTGTAGGGCCCGACCCACTCCGCCGCGTCGATGACACCAGTCTGCAGGGAGGTATATACCTCGCCGCCGGGAATTCGCACGGGGGTGCCGCCCGCCGCCGAGAATACGTCCCCGGCGAGGCCGGGGATGCGCATTTTCAGTCCCTGCAGATCCTGCAATGAGTTGATTTCTTCACGGAACCAGCCCGCCATCTGCACCCCGGAATTGCCACCCGCCATCGGTATCACGTTGGACGGCGCATAGGCTTCCCGCCACAGCTCCAGGCCACCGCCGTAGTGCAGCCAGGCATTGATCTCCTGGGCGGTCATGCCGAAGGGAATGGCGGTAAAGAATACCGAGGACGGAATCTTGCCTTTCCAGTAGTACGACGCACCGTGACCGGCATCGGCTACGCCCTGCCGCACGGCATCGAACACCTCGAAGGCGGGAACCATTTCACCGGCGCCGTAGACTCGTGCCGTAAGCCGGCCCCCGCTCATCTCCTCGACCATGCGGGCAAAATTTTCCGCGCCAGAACCCAGGCCGGGCAGATTCTTGGGCCAGGTAGTGACAATCTTCCAGCGGTAGCGGGCCTGATTCCCGCTGCCGGCCTGAATACCGTCACGCCCCGCCAACAGGCCAATGCCGCCGGCGCGCTCGGCGGCCCACAGGCCCACCACGGTCACCAGCGCTGCCAGCAACAGCAGGATGATCAGGGGATAATAGCGATGGCGTGTTTCAGAAGCTGGCGAATCCATGATGATTTTATTTATCCTTGCACAACGATGTCCCAGTTTACCGTGCCCTTGCTGCCGGTGACAGCCGCCCCGACCATCAGGCGACACCGCGGCTGTCGGTCAGTCCCCACAGGTGAACGAATCGGTGATCACTGGCCAGCTCCGGATTTGCCTGCCGGATTGCTTCCAGACACTGTTGCAATTGGTCCGGGCCGAAGCGGTCGCGATCGTCAATAACCGCTGCCATCAGCTCCAGACTGTCCCGGGGAAACTGTCGGCACAGACCCGCCGCCTGCAGCTGTTGCAGTAAATGGTCGGGGAAGCGCACCGCCTGCAGCCAGGGTCGCAGCTGCTGCAGGGCCTCAGGAAAACAGCTTCCCGCCTCGGTGCAGAGCTCGGCAAGACTGTCGGCCAGCTCGGGCAGCTGCTCCGGGCGCAGCGGTGGCCACAGCTCGCGAAGGCAGGGCTGCACCCGATGACGCCAGTACTCAGCGCGCTGCTCACCGGCACCCGCAAGCGCCCCGGCGAGGGTCCGGGCGGACTGCCTCAACCCCTCCACCGGCAGCTGGGCCAGCGCTGTGGCCAGTTCCGTACCGGGTACGGCACCATCGCGTTCCAGCGCCACCAGAGTCAGGAAGGCAGCATACTGTTCACCAGCCTTGCCCAATTCCCGGTAATGCGCCGCGGTGTCCAACAGGGCGCTGCCGATAACAGGCAACAGTGGCCGGTACACCCGCGGCGCCTGCAGAAAGCCCTGCCAGGCGAGGGCCGCTTCGAGGGTCGGCTGCTGCCAGCGCAACAGCGGCAACAGCTGCGCCTCGGCCCAGACGGGCGCCGCGCGGTACAGCGCCACGGCATGAGCTGCCAGCAGGACCCGGCCGTGACGCAAGGCCTCACTCTGGTCCATACACAGTGCTGTGAACACCGGCTCCAGCAAATCCGGCAGGCCCGCACCATCAACCGGCCCGGTGGTATACCACCAGTCCAGCAGAGCCAGGGTCACCAACCCGACCGGGTGCCGGGCTGCCTGGCTCACCGGGTCCACGGTGTCTGCCTGATCGCTATCGGGCCTCACTGGCGGGGGATAATCCTGCAGCAGGATACGGTGACACAACCCAGTGAAGATCGCCTCGTGGCCATCCAGCGAGCGGGCAGTGGCCCGCAACCAGGGGCCGAGGTGGCCGGCCAGGGCCTGCAATACGGTGTCGGGCGCATCGTTCAGTACCGGTGCCACATAACGCCACGAGCGGCCGAGGAACTCCTCTTCCGCCCATATCCGCAAGCCATCGCGCCACCGAGGTGTGGGCCAGATGCCCTCCTGGGCCAGCGCATACAGCGCGTAGGCCGAAATCAGGAAATCCGCCCTGCAACGCAACAGCCAGTCGTCATCCGCACCGTCCTCGGAGCCCGGATTCTCCCTGAGCCAGGCCACCAGTTCCCGACGACTCCCGGGAGCGGGGGAGACGGCGCGGGCCGGGGGCTCCTCCGCTGCCGCCACCAGCAATTCCTGCTGATCAGCGGCCACCTGCCCGGCCCTCTCGGGGTCTGACTCGACGGTGGCCAGCCAGGCGTCGCGGGCCAGTTCCTTCAAAACCTGTAGTGCTGGTGAGCGCTGTTCCTCAACGAGAATGCCATTGTCCCGCGATTGAAGCTCCTCGGCTGCAGCCTGGGCAGCCGCCAGTTCCCCGGCCAGTGCCCGGGCATCCTGCAACAGCGCGTTAAACTCGGGCAACAGATCCGGCAACTGCTGCTGCCAGGCGGGATCGTCGCGCTGCGCACGCAGGATTGCCGCGGCCGGGTCACCGCCTGCCAGTACCAGCATCCAGGATTGCCGCCCCGGCCGGTCGACCCAGCCTGGCTGCGGACCCGTTTCGCCAGTCATCCCCGCCGGCGCCACACAGGGCCTGAGCAGGTCGCGCAGCAGCATCCGCGTGGACGCACCGGCCCCATCGCGCCTGATCTGAGCCAGGCAGTCCAGCAACCGGGTCTCCTGGGCTACTTCCGGCAGACGACCGGCCAGCAACAACCGCCACAGACAGCGCTCGAAGGGCCCGGGAATGGCCCGCGGCGCGGCTGCCACAATGCGCTCCAGTTGTTGCTGGCTGCCATCGGCCAGTAGCTGCTCAAGTTCCGCCAGGCGTTCACGAAGCAGGTCCGCAAAGTGCGGGTGCAGCCCTGTACTCCTGCCCGCGACCCAGGCCGGCAAGACCGGGTCGCCAAGATGCCGCGTCAGCCAGCGGCCCAGCTGCAGCATCACCTCATCCCAATCCGCATCGCGCCGGCCTTCCAGCAGCAGGCTCATCCTGGGACCCAACGCGGCCGCCGCGGGACGGTGCAGCAAGCTGAAACGCTGCGGACCCGCGTCGTCAACCGGGACCCCGGCCCGCGGCCGGGCAGGTCGCGGGCTTCAAACAAGGCAGCCGACAGCGGCTCGAGCCAGGCCAACGGCGGTACCGGATTCAAGTCGGCGAAGTGCCTGGCGGCCTCACCATCACCCAGGGCCCACAGAACCCTGCCCACCGCATGGTCGGCACGGGAGGCTGTCAGTGGGGGTGCTACAGCGTGTTGTGCGATAACCATCCGCCGCGAACGCACACCATCACGGTAGCTGGCCGCCCACGCCTGCAGGGTGCCGTACAGGGCCTCATGGCGGCGACGGCCGCGCGGCAACGGATACAACAGCGGCGCAAAACCGCGCGACTGCCATTCCAGTTCAACCCGCTCGCGGGTACCTTCGCGGTAGCTGGCCAGCACCCAGGCGCCGGATCGCTGCGCCGCCGGCGCCTCATCTGCGGCCAGCGCATCCATCAGGTAGCGCAGCAGCGGATCATGCAGCTCGTAGCCGATGAAACACACCGTAAAATGGCGCAGCAATTCCGACACGAAGCGTGCCGCCCAGCGCTCACCCAGGTAGGCCAGGCCGAAATCGCCACTGCTGAGCACCAGGCGGTTGAATTGTGTCTCCTGCTGCTCCAGCAGGCCATGCAGGTAGACCAGTCCGTGCCACCGGTCCGGTCTGGGCAGCGGCAACTGGGGCGCCACCAGCTCGGGCACAGCGAGCTTGTCGCGAGCTATCACCCGCCGGAATACATGGTCGACATTGCTGGTGACCAGGCGGGTGGTGCCTTCGCGGTCCGTCGCCAGTTGCAGCAATGCCCGATGGGTGTCGGTCGCGCCCCGCTTGCGCCAGCGGGGTTTCAGCACCGCCGCCAACGCCTCGCGCACCGCGTGGCGCTGGCCCGGGTGGCGACGCTCCAGGAGCTCCAGTACCGCATCGAATTGCCGGTTCCTGAAAGCCTGCTGTTCGACCGGGGTACGAGTGGTGTCCAGCGTCCTGTAGAGCTTGTTGATCAGGCCGCGGGTATCCGGCAGCCCGGCCGGCACTGCCACACCCGGACCGCAGAAAAAAACCAGCCGGCCCTCTTCCTGCGCCTGCAGCAGATGCTCCGGGATATCCGGTCCATCAGTGACGAAAACCGGCATCAGCTAATTGCTCCCCACACTACACTGGCCCGTCTGCCTGGGTGCTCATCCCGCACGATCGACAATTGCTGCATGTCTCCCCCTATTATTACTGTTCACCTCACGGCCTGTCCGGCGGTGGTCGTACTGGCTGGCGCCGGGCTACAGCAACTGCAGCTTGGCATACTGCACCACCAGCCATTTACTGCCCTCAAAATCGAAGTTCACTTCCACCCTGGCATGATTGCCACGGCCCTCGAAATTCAGCACGACGCCCTCGCCGAACACCTGATGGTAGACCCGTTGGCCCAGGTTGAGCCCGGTCTCGGGGACGCTGGCCTGGGACAGGCTGCTGACCGGGCGGCTGATGGCGGTATGCAGCCGTACCTCCCGCAGCAGTTCGGCCGGGATTTCGCGGATGAACCGCGACGGCGTGTTGTAGCTCTCGCTGCCGTGAATACGGCGCGACTCGGCATAGCTGATCACCAGGCGCTGCATCGCCCGGGTGATGCCCACATAGCAGAGCCGGCGCTCCTCTTCCAGCCGGCCCGGCTCCTCCAGCGACATGCGGTGCGGGAACAGGTTTTCCTCCATGCCGGCCAGGAATACCAGTGGGAACTCCAGGCCCTTGGCAGAGTGCAAGGTCATCAGCTGGACGCTGTCCTCGTGGCTGTCGGCCTGGGCATCACCCGCGTCCAGCGCGGCGCTGTCCAGGAACTGCTGCAATGGCGACAGCTCCTCGCCCTCGGGGCTGAACTGCTTGGCGGCGCTGACCAGTTCCTCCAGGTTTTCCACCCGGGCCTGGCCCTTCTCGCCCTTCTCCTTCTTGTGGAAGTCAATCAGGCCGGAGCCGGTGATCACATGCTCGGTCAACTCCTCCAGGCTGAGCTCGTCGGTGCCTGAATCGAGTTCGTCGATCAGTACCGTGAAGCCTTCCAGCGCCGTCAGGGCGCGGGCCGGCAACAGTTTTTCCTCCCTCGCAGCGGCGATGGCCTGCCACAGCGGCAGCTCGCGCTCCCGGGCCAGCTGGCGCAGCGTGTCCAGGGTCTTGCTGCCGATGCCGCGTGGCGGCGTGTTGACCACCCGCTCCACCGCGGCATCATCGCCGCGGTTGGTCAGCAGGCGCATATAAGCAAGCGCATTGCGGATTTCCAGGCGCTCGTAGAAGCGCTGGCCGCCGTAAATCCGGTAGGGAATCCCGCCGCGAATCAGGGCCTCCTCCAGCACCCGCGACTGGGCATTGGAGCGGTACAGGATCGCCACGGAGGCGCGCAGGTTGCCCTCGGTGATCCAGCCCTCGGCCTGTTCGACGATAAAGCGGGCCTCGTCCTGCTCGTTGAAACCCGCGTACAGGGAAATCGGCTCGCCGCTCTCGCCCGCGGTCCACAACTCCTTGCCCAACCGCCCGTGGTTATGGGCGATGACCCCATTGGCCGCCTGCAGGATGGTCTGGGTGGAGCGGTAATTCTGCTCCAGCCGCACGGTGCGGGTGTGCCGGAACTCCTCGCCGAAACGCTGGATATTCTCGATTTTGGCGCCGCGCCAGCCGTAGATGGACTGGTCGTCGTCGCCCACCGCCACCACCGGGATGCTGTCGCCCGCCAGCAGGCGCAGCCAGGCGTACTGGATGGTGTTGGTGTCCTGGAACTCGTCCACCAGGATCTGCCGGAAGCGGGCCTGGTAATGTTTCAACAGCGTGGGGCTGTGCAGCCACAGCTCGTGGGCGCGCAGCAGCAGCTCGGCAAAATCCACCAGTCCGGAGCGCTCGCAGGCGACCTCGTAGGCCTTGTAGACCTGCAGCATGGTGAGACCGAACAGATCCCCTTGCGGCAGCTCGATGTGGGCCGCGCGCAGTCCCTCGTCCTTCTGCCCATTGATATACCACTGGGCCTGCCGCGGCGGCCAGCGGGCCTCGTCCAGCTCCAGTTCCCGGCACACCCGTTTGACCAGCCGCAGCTGGTCGTCGCTGTCCAGGATCTGGAAATTCTGTGGCAGTTTGGCCTCCTGCCAGTGGGCCTTGAGCAGGCGGTGAGCGAGACCATGGAAGGTACCCACCCACATGCCGTGGGAGGGAATGTGCAGCATCTCCTCGATGCGGCTGCGCATCTCCCGCGCCGCCTTGTTGGTAAAGGTGACCGCGAGAATGGCCCAGGGGGAGACATCCTGAGCCCTGATCAGCCAGGCGATGCGGTGCACCAGCACACGGGTCTTGCCGCTGCCGGCACCGGCCAGCACCAGCAGGTTGGGGCTGTCGTCGGCAACCGCTTCGCGCTGGGCATCATTGAGGGGAGAGAGAATATCTGAAACATCCATCGCCGCATTCTACCCAAATTCCGCGGCTTGCCCAGCACCGGCTTGTGTTGATGGCTTGTGTTGATCGCCACGCCGGGAAGGCGGGAGGGTTGCTGGAAGCAATACGGCCGGCCCTCTGGTAATATCAGCGCAGCCAGCAAGGCAGCGGAGCAAGTTGATGAGCAACGATAAATACGACGATCTGGACGACGACAGTTCTGCGGATGAGCCCTGGCAGGACGACGGGCCGGGCCCAGTGTTCCCGGCGCCCACCAGGAATGGCGGCGAGGAGCCGGAACTGTACGAGGACAGTTCCGGCGGCCTGGGTGATGACAGCGAACCACCGCTGGCGGGGCGGGAACGCGAACCGGGCGCCGCGAGATATCATGCGGCCGGCTCGCAGGAAGACTACGAAGACGATGAGTTCGACGAGGACCAGCTGGAGGACGACTGGGAAGACGACTTCGAGGAAAACCCGTCACGCAGCCAGCTTTCGCGCCTTACCGATACCTGGCCTGTGGGCCTGATCGCGGTCGCCGCCATGGCCCTGCTGCTGCTCGCCGCCGGTGGCTATGGTGTGATGAAGCAGCGCTCCGCGATGGAGCAGGAGATCCGCGACCTGCAGGCACAGCTGGCCCTGGCGGGCAATCCCGGCGAGGTCCGCGAGGCGAGAGCAACCCTGGCGACGATGAAAACGGACAACCGGGAATTGCGCGGGGCGCTGGCAGCTCTGCGGGACGAGAACCGGCAGCTGGGTGATACCCTGGCCGGCCTGGAACAGCAATTGCGTACTCAGCGCGAGACCGCTGCGGCAGAACAACCGTCGTCGACACCGGCTCCAGCACCGACAACGGCGCAGGCAAGCCCGGACCAACCCGCCGAACCGGCGCCAGCGGCCACCGCCTCGGGCTGGTTTGTCAATTTTGGCAGCTACAGCGAGCGCCCCCTGGCACAGCAATGGGCCGACCGTTTGAAACCAGACGCCGGAAATGTGGTCGTATCCACTGTGCAGGTGAAAGGCAATACCCTGTACCGGGTGCGGGTCGTAGGCCTGTCCTCGGAACAGAATGCGCAATCAGTGGCCCAGACCCTGGCCCGGAAGTACGAGCTGCCGACTTTGTGGGTCGGCCGGCAGTAAACTTGGCAGGACTGCGCGGTGCTGGTACTGTTTGAACAAATTTTTCCGGAGGATTTGTATCATGAAAGCTCTCAACTATCTGCTGGCCACCCTCGCCCTGGGCAGCTCGGTCGCCATGGCGGACTGTGTAAAACCCGATGCACCCTCGCTGCCAGACGGTGCCTCGGCGAGCATGGATGACATGCTGGCGGGCCAGAAGTCCGTGAAGACCTTCCAGGAAGCCAACCTGGAGTATATGGGCTGTCTGGAAAAGACCTTCACCGCGGCAAAGTCCCGGATAGAAAGCGGCAAGGTGAGCGACGCCGAAACCGCGGAAGAGCTGAAGAGCAATTACGAGAAAGCGGTCGATGACTACAATGCGGCCGTTTCCAGGGAAGAGACTGTAGCCGGCCAGTTCAATACCGAGATCCGCGAATACAAGGCCGCCAATCCCGACTGAGGAGGCTTTCTTACTGCCTGCCCGGCGGCCGTGGGGCGGGGGCGAGCAAAATCACCCGACTCCGATCCAGGCCAGCAGCAACGGCGTCATTGCTGTTGCTGTCGCGAACCGGCCAGGTTTTCGGCCAGTGCCTGCCGGAACGTGGCCTTGAGCACGTCAATATTGCCCACCCCTCCGAAGTTGGGCCGCACAATAAAGGCTATGGAGCGGTGCGGGCCGGGCTCGTCCAGGCGCAGCGCCTGCAATTCCGAGCTCCCCGATAGCAACTGATCCAGCGCCATTTCCGGCACCAGAGTGGAACCCATGTGGCCGGCGACCATCTGGATCAGCGTATACAGGCTGGCGCCCTCCAGCGTATCCCCCAATCGGGATGCCTGCAGGTGGCAGACCGCCAGCGCGTGATCCTTCAGACAGTGCCCATCCTTCAGCAGCATCAGGTTGATGTCACGCAACTGCTCGGCATTGACCTGCTTGTGCCGTCCCAGAGGGCTGTCTCGATGGGTGACCAGAAACAGGTCTTCCTCCCAGAACGGGAATGCCAGCAGGCCGTCATGGGCGTAGGGCAGCGCAATCACGGCAGTATCCAATTCGCCATTGCGCACTTTTTCCACCAACAGATGGGATTGCTGTTCCGCAATGGATAGCCGGAAGTCAGGAAAGTCCCGCCGCACCGCCGGCAGTACCTTGGGCAGCAGATAGGGACCAATGGTAGGGATGACCCCCATCGTCAGCGGATAGCTGAGCGGCGTCCTGCCCTCCTGCGCCAGCCGATAGATGTCCTCCAGTTCCAGCTTGATGGCGGTGGCCCGCGCCAGGATCTGCTCCCCCACCGGCGTCACCAGTACCTTCTTGTTGTCCCGTTCAAACAGCTGGGTACCGAGCTGGCTCTCGAGCTCAGAGATCGCGGTACTGAGGGCCGACTGCGAAATGGCGCACTGCTCCGCAGCACGCTTGAAATGGCGGGTATTGGCTACTGCGAGGGCATAGGTCAGTTGTTTGAATGAGATCATTGCGGCCCGTATCGGAAAAACGGTATGGATTAACTATTGTATTCTATTTTACGGAATATACTATGGGCTGATATCGCCCCTGTAGTTGCGCGCGGACGCTCCGCAGCGCACATCCAAACCGGCGCAAGAGGCTGGGCTTTGCGCTATCTATGGTGCCCATTCTCGCTTTACTTATAGCTTCGTTGGCCGGGACCATCCAGGGCGTTACAGCCTGACAATCGCAAGCGGAACGGGCCTCGCGGCAACGGACGATCACCTTGTTCTTGCCACCAGGGAACATGTTGATATCCCGGTAAATTCTCAGAGCAGGGGACACAGCACCCCGTTTACCTTGAAACCAGTGACTCTGCCCCCAGTTAGAGAGTAGTACAGTGCCTCTGCCTGCGGGTTGAGCATTGTTCCTTTTTCAATGCAACCACCTCCGGACAAAGCACTATGGAAACCCTTCACAAACCGTTGCAACAGTGGACTTTCTGGCGGTTGCCGTCACTGCTGGCACTGCTGTTGTTACTCAGTGGCTGCGGGATCAATACCATCCCCACTTACGATGAGAAAGTCACCGCCGCCTGGTCCCAGGTGGAAAACCAGTACCAGCGCCGTGCCGACCTGATTCCCAACCTGGTGGAAACCGTCAAGGGTTTCGCGGCCCAGGAGCAGGAAACCCTGACTGCAGTGATTGAAGCGCGCTCCAAAGCCACATCGATTCAGGTGGACGAGAGCATTCTCAACAACCCCCAGAAACTGCAGCAGTTCCAGCAGGCCCAGGGTGAGCTGAGCAGCGCCCTTTCCCGCCTGATGGCGGTGTCGGAACGCTATCCGGACCTGAAGTCGAACCAGAACTTCCTGGCCTTGCAGTCACAACTTGAGGGTACCGAGAACCGCATTGCCGTCGCACGCCGGGATTTCATTCAGGCAGTGGAGCGCTACAACACCGAGCTGCGCACCTTTCCGGGAAAAATCTGGCACAGTATTCTCTATAGCGATCTGGAGCCCCGTGCCAACTTCGAAGCCACCACGGAAAATGCGGAAGAAGCACCCGCGGTGGAGTTCTGATGCCTGCCCCACCCCGCACAAGTCTGCTGCTGGCGCTGCTGCTGTTGCTCCCGGCCACCGTCTGGGCCCAGTCAACGCCGGAGTTTCCCGAATTGACGGGCCGGGTGGTAGACCAGGCGGACATGCTGCCCCCTGAAGCGGAAGCGCGTCTGAGCCAGATGCTTCAGGCCCACGAGCAGGCCAGCACCGAACAGCTTGTGGTGGTCACCCTGCCGGAGCTGCAGGGCTTTCCCATTGAGGATTTCGGCTATCAGCTGGGACGGCACTGGGGTATCGGCCAGGAGGGCGAGGATAACGGCGCCCTGTTGATTGTGGCCCGGGATGAACGCAAAGTCCGGATAGAAGCGGGCTATGGCCTTGAGGGCCGGCTCACCGACGCCCAGTCCTCCGTCATCATCGATCGCGTCATCACCCCGGCTTTCCGTCAGGGGGATTTTCAGGCCGGAATCGTCAACGGCGCGGCCGCCATGATCCAGGTTCTCGGTGGCGAGCCCATGGCGGCTCCCCAGAGACAGCAGCCCCACGCAGCCCAGGAAAAGCCCAATGCCGGCCTGGTGGGGCTGCTCTTCCTTCTCATGTGGGTGGTGGTGTTCTTTATCGGCAGCCGCGGTGGCCGTGGCGGTCGTGGCGGCGCGGCCCTGGTAGGCGCAGCCCTGCTGGGCGCGGCCATGGGCGGCCGCGGGGGTGGCGGCTTCGGTGGCGGTGGTTTTGGCGGCGGCGGTGGTGGCTTTGGCGGCGGCGGTGCCTCCGGTGGCTGGTAACTCCGCATGGCTATCCGCAGGCCCTGACTCCCCTCACCTGAAAATGAGAACCACAGAATCATGACATTACTCAGCAAAAGCGATCAGGAAGCCGTTACCGCTGCCATCAACGAGGTAGAACGGCAGACCGATGCCGAACTGGTAACCGTGTTGACGGCCCAGTCCGATGACTACAGCTATATCCCTTGCTCTGGGCCGGCATCCTGGCACTGCTGTTGCCGGGTATAGGCAACTACTTCGGCAGCTGGTTCGGTGCCGACATATTGTTGCTGGTACAGTGGGGGACTTTCATCCTGCTCAGCCTGCTGTTCCGGATGCCTGGCATCAACACCCGCCTGATTCCCCGGCAGGTACGTTACTGGCGGGCCTCCAACCTGGCGCGACGGCAGTTCCTGGAGCAGAACCTGCACCACACCGAGGGCGCCACCGGCATACTGATCTTCGTCTCGGAGGCGGAACGCTATGTGGAGATCCTGGTGGATCAGGGCATTGCCGACATCCTGGACAACGCGGTATGGGAGGACATAGTGGCGGACTTCACCACCAAGGTGCGCCAGGGCCAGACCCGGCAGGGCTTTCTCGACTGCATCGCTGCCTGCGGCAAGCTCCTGAAGGAGCACGTACCCGCCACCCACGAACGCAACGAACTGCCCAACCACCTGGTGATCCTGCCATAGCCACAACGGCGACGGCTGGCTTTTTGGGCTGAGCCATCTTCAATTATACTTGTTCTGGCGCAGCTACACCGGGGATCATCACGGTGAGCTCGCTGGCCTCATCGACGATTATCTATCTACAGGAGGAGAACATGGAGTCCACCAAAGCCGGACATCGTGGCGCCTGCCTCTGCGGCGCAGTCAGTATCGTAGCCAGGACCAAGAGCGACAGCATTGGCGCCTGTCATTGCACGATGTGCCGAAAGTGGGGCGGTGGTCCACTTCTTGCCGCTGAATGTGAAGGTGATGTGGATTTCGAAGGTGCCGAAGATATATCCATCTTTGCGTCTTCAGAGTGGGCTGAGCGTGGCTTCTGCCGGCAATGCGGTACTCATCTGTTTTACCGCTTGAAGCAGGAGCAGCACTACGCGATACCCGTAGGGCTTTTTGAGGACGGTGACCGGTGGAAACTCACCGAACAGATATTCGTTGACCAGAAACCGCCGTTCTACTCGTTCGCGGAAAAGACGAAAGACCTCACCGGCGAAGAAGTGTTCGCCCAGTACACCGGCGCATAGAGAGTTGACGGTGCACGGAAGCAGGGCTGACTGACACCCGGGCCCGCTACTCCACCGTCACCGACTTCGCCAGATTGCGCGGCTTGTCCACGTCAGTGCCTTTCTGTACCGCCACGTGATAGGCCAGCAGCTGCAGTGCCACGGTATAGACGATCGGTTTCAGCACTTCCGCGCACATCGGCATCTGCAACACGTGAACCCGCGGCTCGTCGACAAATCCGGCATCGCGGTCCGCAAACACGTACAGCTCGGCGCCGCGGGAGCGGACTTCTTCGATATTGGATTTGAGCTTTTCCATCAACTCATCGCCCGGAGCCACCGCTACCACCGGCATGTCGGCGTCCACCAATGCCAGCGGGCCGTGCTTGAGTTCGCCGGCGGGGTAGGCTTCGGCGTGGATGTAGGAGATTTCCTTGAGTTTGAGCGCACCCTCCAGCGCAATGGGATACTGGATACCCCGGCCCAGAAACAGTGCGTGATGCTTCAGAATGAACTGTGAGGCCATTTGCTCGATGGCTTCGTCCAGCAGCAACACCTGCTCCACACAGTCGGGCAACTCGTGCAGTGCGGCCAGCAGCTCCGCCGCGCCCTGGGCGGACAGTCGGCGGCGGCGGCCCAGCACCAGGGTCAACATCAGGAAGGCCACCAGCTGGGTGGTGAAAGCCTTGGTCGACGCCACCCCGATCTCGGCACCGGCCTGGGTCAGGAAGACCAGATCCGATTCCCGCACCAGCGAACTGTGATCCACATTGGCAATCACGAGACTGGCGATAAATTCGTCGTCGGTAGCATCGCGCAGTGCCGCCAGGGTATCGGCGGTCTCACCGGACTGAGAGACGGTGACCAGCAGGGTGCCGGGATGCTGTACCCGCTTGCGATAGCGGAATTCGGAGGCAACTTCCACTGCACAGGGGATCCCGGCCAGGTCCTCCAGCCAGTAGCGCGCCACCATCCCCGCGTGATAGCTGGTGCCGCAGGCGACGATCTGTATCGCCTGCACCTGGTCGAAAATAGCGGCGGCGGCTGAGCCAAATACATCATCGGCAATGTCGTGGGCACCCACGGCCGGCACGGTCGCCGCCAGCGCCCGCGGTTGTTCGTAGATTTCCTTGAGCATGTAGTGCTCGTAGTCACCCAGGCCGGTGCTCTCGGCGGCGGCTGACAGACGTTTCATGTCGCGCGCCACGGGCGCCCCGCTGACATCGAGTATCCGCAGGCTGGTGGCGCTCATCTGCACCATGTCGCCCTCTTCCAGATAGATGAAGCGGTCGGTCACCTGGCGCAGCGCAAGCTGGTCGGAAGCCAGGAAATTCTCGCCGATGCCGACGCCGACCACCAGCGGGCTACCGGCACGGGTGGCTACCACCTCGTCCGGATGCGCCGTGTCGACCGCAGCCAGCGCGTAGGCGCCCTGCAGGCGCTGCACGGTAGCCTGCATTGCCTGCAGCAGGCTATCGCCACCAGCCAGCTGCCGGTGCAGCAGGTGAACCACGACCTCGGTATCGGTGCCGGAAAAAAACTCGTAGCCGTCTGCCTGCAATTCCTCGCGCAACAGACCATGATTTTCGATTATGCCATTGTGGACAACGGCCACGCGCTCTCCCGACAGGTGCGGGTGGGCATTGGCCGCGGAGGGCACCCCATGGGTAGCCCAGCGGGTGTGGGCAATGCCGATGCAACCCAGTTTTGGCTCCAGTTGCTGGGCCTGTTCCAGCTCGGCGACCTTGCCCTGGCGCTTGTGCAGCAGCAGGTTGCGTTCATTGTCGATCAGCGCCATGCCGGCGGAGTCATAGCCCCGGTATTCCAACCGTCGCAGACCCTCCAGCAGAATTTCCGAAACTTCCCGCCGGGCCGTTGCCGCTACGATACCGCACATAGATCAGTCCTTGTTTGTCGTGGTTTTTCCGGGGCGCTGCCAGCCGTGGATATTGCGCTGTCGGCCACGGCCGACAGCGAGCTCATCGCTGCCCACGCGCTGGGTGATCGTCGACCCGGCAGCAACAAAGCCCTGGGCTTCGATCGCCAGCGGCGCTACCAGAGTGGCATTGGAGCCGACGAATACGCCGTCCCCGATTGTGGTGAGGTGCTTGTTGACGCCATCATAGTTGCAGGTGATGGTACCGGCGCCGATGTTGACAGAGTCGCCCATCTCACAATCGCCAATGTAGGACAGGTGATTGACCTTGCTGCCGGCACCGATATGCGCCTTTTTAGTCTCCACGAAATTGCCCACCCTGGCGCCTCCATCCAGCACAGTGCCGGGTCGCAGACGGGCGTAGGGGCCAACGCTGCAACCCGCGCCCACAATGGTCTCCTGCAGATGGCTCATGGCCTGTACCTCGCTGTCGGCGCCCACGGTGACATCGCGCAGCACGCAATTGGGACCGATGCGCACCCCGTCTGCCAGTACCACCTCGCCGGAAAAGACGCAATTGACGTCAATGACCACGTCGCGACCGCAATGCAGGCTGCCGCGGATATCCACCCGAGCCGGGTCTGCCAGGTGCACACCGGCGAGCAACAGTTCCCGTGCCTGCCGCTGCTGCAGCGAACGCTCCAGCTGGCTGAGCTGCAGTTGGTCGTTGACCCCCAACACCTCCAGCGGGTCCGCAGCGCTGGCGGTATTGACCACCACGCCGTCGGCTACCGCCATGGCCAGTACCTCGGGCAGGTAGTACTCGCCCTGCTGGTTGTCGTTGCCCACCAGCGGCAGGTAGCGGCGCAGCAACGCGGCGGGTGCCGCGAGAATGCCGGAATTGACTTCAGTCAACATGCGCTGCTCGGCGCTGGCATCCTTGTGTTCGACGACTGCGGCAAAGCGGCCGGCGCTATCGCGCAGGATACGCCCGTAACCGCCCGGGTCCTGAAGTTCAACCGTCAGCAGGGCAGGTTCGATGCGGGCACTGTCCACCAGCGCCCGCAGGGTGTCGGCAGCGATCAGCGGCACATCGCCATACAACACCAGTACCGTACTGTCGTCCTCGACTCCGGGCAGGGCTTGCAGCACGGCGTGGCCGGTACCGAGTTGCTCCGCCTGCTCGACCCATTGCAATGGTTCTGCCGCGAAGGCCTCACGCACCAGCTCCGAGCCGTGGCCTGTCACCACATGCACCGCCTCCGGTTGCAGCGCGTGGGCCGCATTGACCACATGTTGCAACAGTGGCCGGCCCGCCAGCGGATGCAACACCTTGGGCAGCCTCGATCGCATCCGCGACCCCTGGCCCGCCGCCAGGATGATAACTTCCAGTTTCATAAGCTGTTTCCGTCAGTCTGTCTGGCCCGGGACGCCGGCAGCGGCTGCCTGAGGCCGGAATTGAGCGCCATCCATATTAAAGCCTCGTTTTTGCAAAACAATGGCAAATAGGGTGGAATAGTGAAAGGCATGACCGCTGTCACATCTGCGGGCACAAAAAAGCCCCGGGGATGAGCCGGGGCCTGGCAGGGCGTGCTCGCTACAGGTCAGCCGCGACCGGCGCGATTGCGCATCTTGCGCAGGGTGGCCAGCTGGGCAGCCGCTTCCGCCAGTTGGGAGGAGGCCCGGCCATAATCGAAGTCACCGGACTGGTTGGTCAGCGTATGGACTGCTTCACGACGGGCCTCTTCCGCCGCGGCCTCGTCGACGTCGCCAGCACGCAGGGCGGTATCGGCCAGAATGGATACAACGCCTGGCTGCACTTCAATAAAACCGCCGGAGACGTAATATACCTCTTCCTCACCACCCTGCTTGACGATACGCACCGGGCCGGGCTGCAGTGAGGACAGCAGCGGGGCGTGGCCATAGGACACACCCATCTCACCCAGTTCCCCGGTGGCCACCAGCATCTCCACCAGGCCAGAGAAGATTTCCTCTTCCGCGCTGACGATATCGCAGTGAATTGTCATTGCCATGTAGAGCCCCTCTGTGCGGCGTTACAGCTTGGCCGCTTTTTCAACCGCTTCGTCAATGCTGCCGACCATGTAGAACGCCTGCTCCGGCAGATGATCGTACTCACCGGCCAGGATACCCCTGAAACCGGCGATGGTCTCTTTCAGCGAGACATATTTGCCCGGCGCACCAGTGAAGATCTCCGCCACGTGGAAGGGCTGCGACAGAAAACGCTCGATCTTGCGCGCCCGGGCCACGGTCTGCTTGTCTTCCTCGGACAGTTCATCCATCCCGAGGATGGCGATGATGTCCTTCAATTCCTTGTAGCGCTGCAATACCGTCTGCACGCCGCGGGCCGTCTCGTAGTGCTCGCTGCCGATAATCAGCGGGTCGAGCTGGCGCGAGGTGGAGTCCAGCGGATCCACCGCCGGGTAGATACCCTTGGCGGCGATATCGCGGCTCAGTACCACGGTGGAATCCAGGTGGGCAAAGGTAGTGGCCGGCGACGGATCGGTCAGATCGTCCGCCGGTACGTAAACCGCCTGGATGGAGGTGATGGAGCCCACCTTGGTGGAGGTGATCCGTTCCTGCAGTACCCCCATCTCCTCTGCCAGGGTCGGCTGGTAGCCTACCGCTGACGGCATCCGGCCCAGCAGCGCGGATACTTCGGTGCCGGCCAGGGTATAGCGGTAAATGTTGTCGATGAACAGCAGGACGTCGCGGCCCTCGTCGCGAAATTTCTCGGCCATGGTCAGGCCGGTGAGCGCTACCCGCAGACGGTTGCCGGGCGGCTCATTCATCTGGCCGTAGACCATCGCCACCTTGGAGTTGCCAAGGTTCTCGATATCGACAACCTTGGATTCCTGCATTTCGTAGTAGAAGTCGTTACCTTCCCGGGTCCGCTCACCGACACCGGCGAACACCGACAAACCGGAGTGTTCGGTGGCGATGTTGTTGATCAGTTCCATCATGTTCACGGTCTTGCCGACACCGGCACCACCGAACAGGCCGACCTTGCCGCCCTTGGCGAAGGGACAGACCAGGTCGATCACCTTGATCCCGGTCTCCAGCAGTTCGTCGGATGCCGCCAGATCCTCGTAATCAGGCGCGTTGCGGTGGATGGAAGCGCGCTCCTGCTCGCCGATCGGACCGCGTTCGTCGATCGGGTTGCCCAATACGTCCATGATCCGCCCGAGGGTCTCGACGCCGACCGGTACCGAGATCGGGGCGCCGGTATTGGATACCGCCAGGTCCCGGCTCAGACCTTCTGATGACCCCATCGCAATCGTACGCACGACGCCATCGCCCAACTGCTGCTGTACTTCCAGCGTCAGGCCTTTTTCGGTCACCACCAGGGCATCGTAGACTTTCGGCACGCTTTCGCGTGGAAACTCCACGTCGATTACCGCGCCGATAATTTGTACGACTCGTCCGCTGCTCATGTTCGGATCCTCTGTTTCAAAGTTCAATTCTGTCTGGCGCCGGTCCATCACTTGGCGATTGCCCCGCGCTCAATGTTTGTTCCGGCCACGCTAGCTGATCGCGGCTGCACCACTGACGATTTCCGACAACTCCTGGGTGATCGCCGCCTGCCGAGCCTTGTTGTAGATCAATTGCAGGTCGTCGATCAGGTCGCCGGCGTTGTCGGTGGCGTTTTTCATCGCCAGCATCCGCGCAGCCTGTTCACAGGCGGTATTTTCCACCACTGCCTGGTAGACCTGTGACTCGATATAGCGCTTGAGCAACCGCTCCAGCAATTCGACCGCATCGGGCTCGTAGATATAGTCCCAGTGATGCTTCATCTCGGCGCTGTCTTCGGCTTCCAGCGGCAGCAATTGTTCGACCGTGGGCAACTGGGTCATGGTGTTCACGAATTCGTTGCTGACCAGGAACAGGCGATCGATGCGCGCCTCTTCGTAGGCGTCGAGCATGGCCTTCACACTGCCGATCAGATCGGCAAGGCCGGGCTCTTCGCCCAGATCCCGTACCGCCGCGACCACATTGCCGCCATAGGTCTTGAAAAATGCCGAGGCCTTGGCGCCGATCAGGCACAGATCGATCTCCACACCTTGATCAGCCCAGCTCCGCATCGCCCGTACCGTGGCCTTGAACAAATTGATGTTCAGGCCGCCGCAGAGACCGCGATCGGTGGACACGACAATAAAGCCGACGCGCTTCACCTCGCGTTCAACCATATAGGTATGACGATACTCGGGCTCGGAGTTGGCAATATGGCCCACTACCGCGCGCATGCGCCGGGCGTAGGGCTTGCCCAGTTGCATCCGCTCCTGGGCCTTGCGCATCTTGCTCGCCGCTACCATTTCCATGGCGCTGGTGATCTTCTGCGTGCTCCGGATACTGGATATCTTGGTCCGGATTTCTTTTCCGACTGCCATCTAGTGGTCCTTGGGATTACCAGGTCTGGGTGGCTTTGAACTTCTCGATCGCGGCCTTGAAGGTCGCTTCGATCTCATCGTTGTAGTCGCCACTGGCGACGATTTGCTGCAACAGATCGCCGTGCTCGGAATGCATGTAGGACAGCAGCGCCGACTCGAAATCGCCGACCTTGTTGACCTCCACATCGCGCAGATAGCCCTTGTCGGCCGCATACAGGATCACGCCCATCTCCGCCACACTCTTGGGCGCGTACTGACGCTGCTTCATCAGCTCGGTCACCCGTTCGCCGTGGTCCAGCTGCGCCTTGGTCGCCTCATCCAGGTCTGACGCAAACTGGGAGAAGGCCGCCAGTTCGCGGTACTGGGCCAGCGCGGTACGAATACCGCCCGAGAGTTTCTTGATGATTTTGGTCTGTGCCGCACCACCTACCCGGGAGACCGAGATGCCGGCGTTCATCGCCGGGCGGATACCGGCGTTGAACATATCCGCTTCCAGAAAGATCTGGCCGTCGGTGATGGAGATCACGTTGGTGGGTACGAAGGCGGATACGTCACCGGCCTGGGTCTCGATCACCGGCAGGGCAGTGAGAGAGCCGGTTTTGCCTTTCACTTCGCCGTTGGTAATCTGCTCTACGTAGGCCGCATTGACCCGGGCAGCGCGTTCCAGCAGACGGGAGTGCAAATAGAATACGTCGCCGGGGTAGGCCTCGCGGCCGGGGGGACGCTTGAGCAGCAGGGATATCTGGCGATAGGCCCAGGCCTGCTTGGTGAGGTCATCGTAGATGATCAGCGCGTCTTCGCCGCGGTCACGATAGTATTCACCCATCGTGCAACCGGCGAACGGGGCCAGGTACTGCATCGCCGCCGGATCTGCCGCTGTCGCAGCCACCACGATGGTGTGGTCCATCGCGCCGTGTTCTTCCAGCTTGCGCACCACCCCTGCCACCGAAGAGGCCTTCTGGCCGATGGCGACGTAGATGCATTTGATACCGGTGCCTTTCTGGTTGATGATCGCATCCACCGCGATAGCCGTCTTGCCCACCTGGCGGTCGCCGATAATCAATTCGCGCTGGCCGCGGCCGATCGGCACCATCGCGTCGATGGCCTTGAGGCCGGTCTGCACCGGCTGATCAACTGACTGACGGGCGATAACACCGGGCGCCACTTTTTCCAGCGCATCGGTTTTGGCGGCATTGACCGGACCTTTGCCGTCGATCGGGTTGCCCAGGGCATCCACCACCCGGCCCTGCAGTTCGGGGCCTACCGGCACCTCCAGAATGCGGCCGGTACAGCGGCAGGACTGGCCTTCCGCCAGGCTCTTGTAGTCGCCCAGCACGACCGCGCCGACAGAGTCGCGCTCGAGGTTCAACGCCATACCGAACAGGCCGCCTTCGAATTCGATCATCTCACCGTACATGACATCGGTGAGACCATAGATGCGGATGATGCCGTCGGTTACCGAGACTACCGTACCTTCATTGCGGGCTTCAGACGACACATCGAGCTGGTCGATGCGCTGCTTGATCATCTCGCTGATTTCTGACGGGTTCAGTTGCTGCATGCTCTGTTCCTCAATCCTAGGAATTCATTGCGGCGGCGAGTTTCTTCAGCCTGCCGCGCACGGAACCGTCGATCACCAGATCGCCAGCCCTGATTAACACGCCACCCAGCAGACTCGAATCTGTCGTGGTGCGTACATTCACTTGTCTTTCCAGCTTCCTGCCCAACGCGGCCGACAGCTTGCTGGTCATGTCCTGCTCCAGGTCGAAGGCCGATACCACTTCCACTTCCACCGATTTCTCGAAGTTCGCCTTGAATTGAACGAACAGGTGGTGGACCTGGGGCAACAGCGCCAGCCGTTTGTTGTCGGCCAGAATTGCCAGGAAGTTGCGCGTCGCGGTATCCAGCGTATCGCCGCAGACCCCGGCCAGCAGCTCTACCTGTTCCTGCGCAGCGCGGGCCGGATCAGTGAGCCGCGCCTGGATGCGGGGCTCCATGCTCACCGCGGCAATCGTCCCCAACTGCTCTGACCACTGGGTCAGGCTGTCGTGGTCCCGGGCATATTCAAAGGCTGCCTTGGCGTACGGGCGTGCCAGTGTGGTCAGTTCCGCCATAAGGTCCTCGCAGATTACAGCTCTGCTGCCAGATTGTTGACCAGATCGGCGTGTGCCTGCCGGTCGATGGACGCGCCCAGGACCTTCTCCGCACCGGCCAGCGACAATGCCGCCACCTGTGACCGCAAGGTCTCCCTGGCTCGATTGGTTTCCTGTTCAATCTCCGCTCTGGCGGAGGCCTTGACCCGCTCTGCCTCGACCACGGCGGCCTGCTTGGCCTCTTCGATCAGCTGGTTGGCGCGCTTGTTGGCGGAATCCACAATGCCGGCGGCTTCGGTCTTGGCTTCCTTGAGTCTATCAAGTGCCTTCTCCTGCGCCAGTTCCAGATCGTGACTGGCCCGGTCAGCAGCAGCGAGTCCATCGGCAATCTTCCGTTCGCGCTCCTGCATGGCCGCGACAATCGGCGGCCATACAAACTTCATGCAGAACATGACGAAGCCAAAGAAGGCGATCACCTGTCCGATAAGCGTAAGATTAATATTCACGCCACACTCCTCACAGATATCCGGGGGCTACCCTGGGACGCCCCATTCTTGCTGGTTGCCTGGCTCAAGCGACGCCCGGTGCGACCACGAAGATCAGGTACATCGCGATGCCCACGCCGATGATCGGAATCGCGTCAACCAGGCCAGCGCCGAGGAAGAACGTGACCTGCAGCTTGGGTGCCAGTTCGGGCTGGCGGGCGGAACCCTCGATGAGCTTGCCGCCCAACATGCCGATACCGATTGCAGCGCCCAGACCACCCAGACTGATCATGATCGCGGCGGCAATGTAGATTAATTCCATGATTTTCTCCTAGCGTTTAATAACCAAAGTTAAAGTGAATCAGTGGTCTTCATGGGCCATGCTGAGATACACGATCGTCAGCACCATGAAGATGAAAGCCTGCAGGGTGATTACCAGAATATGGAAAATCGCCCAGCCTATTTGCAGCAGACCCGCGGGTACCGCCCACACAAGACCGGCGCCGAACAGCGCTGCAATAAGGATAAAGATCATTTCGCCCGCGTACATGTTGCCGAAAAGACGCAGGGCGAGAGAGAAGGGCTTGGCAAACAGGCCGACCACTTCCATAAACAGGTTCACCGGGATGAAAATCGGGTGATTGAAGGGATTCAGGGCCAGCTCCCTGGCAAAGCCGAAGCCCTTGACCTTGATCGAGTAGTACAGGATCAGAATCAGCACGCCAATCGCCAGCCCGAAGGTGATGTTGGGATCCGTGGAGGGCACGATTTTCTGGTACTCAACCCCCAGCAACATCAGCAGGGACGGGATGATGTCCACCGGCACCAGGTCCATCAGGTTCATCAGGAAAATCCAGACGAAAATCGTCAGTGCCAGCGGTGCGATAAGCGGGTTGCGGCCGTGAAAGGTGTCGCGCACGGTGTTGTCGACGAAACCGACTATCATTTCCACCGCGTTGACGAAGCCGCTGGGCACACCGGATGAAGCCTTCCTGGCTACCCGGTAGAACAAGCCGCAGAACAGGATACCCAGCCCCACGGACCAGGCCATGGAATCCACGTGTACAGCAGTGAAACCCATTGCCGCGGCTTCGTCGCCACCGTGCGCCATGACCCAGGCACCACCGTCGGCGACCACAGACCCGTCGTAACGCTCGTAACCAGCGGGCAGCTTGCCGTAAGTCAGGTTCGTCAGGTGGTGGACAATGTATTCAGAAACTGTCTGGTTCTCGTCTGCCATCGATCACAACTCTTGCTTCAGTCCCTGTCTGCAGGTCGCTGCCGCAACAACAACCAGCTCCCCGTAATCTGTATCGCGACCATCGCGATGTATCCGCCCAGCACCGCAGCGCCATCGACCGGCCTCAGCAGTGCAAAAATCGCCGCGAAGCCCACCATGCTCAGAGTGAATTTCCCCACTTCTCCGGCCAGCGCTGAGCGCGCTATTGCCGCTGTTGCCTGCGCCCCCCGCCAGCGAAATACCCGGGCGGCAAACCAGGCCTGGGGCAGGATAGCCACCAAGCCACCAGCAAACAGTGATACTGCCTGCAACTGTCCCACGGTCAACCAGCAAAACAGGCTCAGTGGCGCCAGGACTGCACCTTGTACCAGCGTGATCCGGTACACAGGAGGGCACTTCAAGGCCCCTGCTGTCACCGCCATCCGCTGCCGAATACCAGGCGCCCGTTCATCGTTTCAGGCGCGCGCATTATAGGGGCATTGAGGGGTGGGTTCAACCGCGAAACAGTGGCGAATGCCGCCAAAGTTCGCCGCAGTTCGCGGCAAGATACCGACAATTTCAGCAATATCTGCCACAGATGGGGCCACCACCACCGCATCTGGTGGTTGCGGCCGAGCCCGGCACTATATCCTGTAGTTGGCAGCATCTGGCCCACGTTATTTGATATGGCTGAGAATGCCGTCCAGCTCGTCCAGACTGCTGTAGTTCAACACCAGCTTGCCCTTGCCTCCGGCGCCGTGCTGGATCTGGACCCGGGTGCCGATCTTCTGCGACAGATCCTCCTGCAACCGGCGGATATCCGGATCCAGCCGCGCAGGCTCGGCCGGCGGTGCATCCTGCCGCGCCAGCATGGTGCGCACCAGTGCCTCGGTCTGGCGTACCGACAAGCCTTTGCCGGCCACGGTGCGGGCAGCCTGGGACTGGACATTGCCATCCAGGGCCAACAGGGCACGGGCATGACCCATCTCGATATCGCCGCGCTCCAGCAACAGGCGCACATCCTCCTGCAGCGTCATCAGGCGCAGCAGGTTGGCCACCGTGGAACGGGATTTACCCACTGCCTGGGCCACTTCCTGCTGGGTCAGTTCGAATTCCTGCTGCAGACGCTGCAGCGCAATCGCCTCTTCGATCGGGTTGAGATCCTCGCGCTGGATATTCTCGATCAGGGCCATCGCGATGGCCGCTTCGTCGCTGACCTCCCTGATAACCGCCGGCACCTTGTCCAGACCCGCCATCTGCGCGGCCCGCCAGCGCCGTTCGCCGGCGATGATTTCGTATTTGCGGTCCGAGATGGGGCGCACGATGATGGGCTGCATTACCCCCTGGGCCCTGATGCTTTCCGCCAGCTCCGCCAGCGATTCGGGGTCGATATCACGGCGCGGCTGGTATTTGCCGCGCTGTACCAGGTCCACCGGCAGTTCCTTCAGCTGCTGATGTTCGGCATCCGTTCCCGCCGCCACTGCCGCAGCGTCGCCTCCGTGGCTGGCATTGCCGGCACCCAGCAGGGCATCCAGGCCGCGTCCCAATCCTCGTTTTCTGGCCGACATTCGCTGTCTCCGATCTTAGCCCGCCACCGGCGCGGCAGGGTTGTGGTGGCGCTTTTCTTCCCGGCGGATAATCTCTCCCGCCAATGCCATGTAAGCCTTGGATCCGCGCGAGAGGCGATCGTAGTACATTGCGGGGACCCCGTGGCTGGGTGCTTCCGCAAGTCTCACATTGCGCGGCACCACAGTGCGGTAGACGGCATCGCCAAAGTGGCTGTGCAGCTGTGCCGACACTTCGTTGGTCAGGCTGTTGCGGGGATCGTACATGGTCCGCAGGATACCCTCTATCCCCAGCTCCGGGTTTACCGTTTCCGCCACCCGGTTAATGGTGCCGACCAGCGCCGACAGGCCCTCCAGCGCAAAATACTCGCACTGCATCGCTATCAGCACACCAGTGGCTGCCACCAGGCCATTGAGGGTCAGCATGTTCAAAGAGGGAGGGCAGTCCACCAGAATGTAGTCATACTGCTCGCTGATCTCCTGCAGGGCCGTGCGCAGGCGGCGCTCCCTGTGGTCGATCTCCAGCAGTTCTACCTCGGCGGCGGTCAGGTCACTGTTGGCGGGCAGCACGTCGAAACCGCCCTCCGGCACCCGCTGGACCACTTGCAGCACCGGCACACGATGCACCAGGACATCATAGATGCTGTGCTCCACTGCGTGCTTGTCGATCCCGCTGCCCATCGTGGCATTGCCCTGCGGGTCCATATCAACCAGCAGCACGCGCTGCTTCATCGCAGCCAGCGAGGCTGCCAGATTGACACAGCTGGTGGTCTTGCCGACACCGCCCTTCTGGTTTGCAACTGCTAGCACTCTTGCCAAAATGTCCACCCCGGGTTTTTATTCACTGGTTCCAGCGTAGCGTCACGACGGCCGCAGCGCGAGCCTGACCAGATGTCGCTGCTCATCGAGGCCCGGTACCGTCAGCGACTCGACACCGAGAACGACACACTGATCCTCTATCGCCGCCAGCTCATCCTGGGGCCAGGCGCCTTTCATGGCAAGGAAACAACCACCAGGTGCCAGCAAGTGCCTGGTTCCCGCGACCATTGCGGCCAGGGAAGCGAACGCCCGGGACACGATTACATCATATTGACGGGACGTCGCCAGGGTTTCCACCCGGGCCTGACAGACGGTTATATTAGCCAAGCCCAGTTCCATTTTCACCTGGAACAGGAAGCGGGTCTTCTTGCCGTTGCTGTCCAGCAGATGAAACTGCCGGCCTGGCAGCGCTATGGCCAGCGGAATGCCCGGCAGGCCCGCCCCGGTGCCGATGTCAAGACAGTCGTTGCCTGACAGGTGCGGTACCACAGCAAGACTGTCCAGCAGATGCCGGGTCACCATTGCCAGCGGGTCCCGGATAGCGGTCAGGTTGTAGGCCCGGTTCCACTTCTGCAGCAAATCCAGGTAGTCCAGCAATTTCTGTTGCTGCGCTGCAGAAATATCCAGTCCCAGGGCATCACAACCCCAGGCCAGACACTGCTGCAGCTCGACGGCCAAGTCAGGCGGATCTGCGATCAGCCGGGCGCTCCAGGCCACCGCGTTTCTTCAAGTAGATCAGCAGCAATGATATCGCCGCCGGGGTGACTCCCGGAATGCGGCCGGCGCGTGCCAGGGTTGCGGGACGCGCTTCGCTGAGCTTTTGCTTCACCTCGTGGGAGAGCCCATCGACCGCCTGGTAATTAAGGCTCTCGGGCAACAGCAGGTTCTCGCTGCGCCGCAGGCGCTCGATATCGCCCTGCTGGCGTTCGATATAACCGGCGTACTTGGCCTGGATTTCCACCTGTTCGGCGGCCTGGGTGTCCGCCAGAGGTTCCCCTTTCAATCCGGCAATATCCACGTAGTGCAATTCAGGCCGCCTCAACAGATCTGCCAGTGAGTACTCCCGGGTCAGTGTACCCTTGATTTTACTGGCAACAATGGCCGCTTCAGAACTGCCGGGCTGGATCCAGGTCGTCGCCAGGCGGCTCGATTCGTGCGCGATTGCATTGCGCTTGGTCTCAAAACGCTGCCAGCGCACATCGTCCACCAGGCCCAGGTCGCGCCCCTTTTCGGTCAGGCGCAGGTCGGCGTTGTCTTCGCGCAGCAACAGCCGGTACTCGGCGCGGGAGGTAAACATCCGGTAGGGCTCGCGGGTGCCCATCGTGATCAGGTCGTCCACCAGCACACCGATGTAGGCCTCGTCGCGGCGCGGGCACCAGGGCTCCTTGCCCTGTACCGCCAGAGCCGCGTTCAACCCCGCCAACAGGCCCTGGGCCGCGGCCTCCTCGTATCCAGTGGTGCCGTTGATCTGGCCGGCGAAATACAGTCCCGGCACCGCGCGGGTTTCCAGCGAATAGTTCAGGTCCCGCGGGTCAAAGAAATCGTACTCGATGGCGTAGCCCGGGCGCGTGATATGGGCATTCTCCAGGCCCCTGATCGAGCGCACCAGCGCGTACTGCACATCAAACGGCAGGCTGGTGGAGATGCCATTGGGATACAGCTCGGTAGTGGTCAGCCCCTCGGGCTCGATGAAGATCTGGTGTGACTGCTTGTCCGCAAAGCGGTGGATCTTGTCCTCGATGCTAGGGCAGTAGCGCGGCCCTATCCCCTCGATCACACCCGAGTACATCGGCGAGCGGTCCAGGCCACCGCGAATAATCTCGTGGGTCTGCTCGTTGGTATGGGTGATCCAGCAGCAGCGCTGCGCCGGGTGCTGGTCACGATGGCCGAGGAAGGACATCGGCGGTGCCCCGGCGTCGCCCCATTGCTCCTCGAGTACGCTGAAATCCACGCTGCGGGCGTCGATGCGCGGCGGCGTGCCGGTCTTCAGCCGCTCGACCCGGAACGGCAGCTCCCGCAGCCGCTGCGCCAGCGCGATGGCCGGGGCATCGCCCGCCCGGCCGCCGGCGCTGTTTTCCATCCCGATATGGATCTTGCCACCGAGGAAGGTTCCAGTGGTCAACACCACCGCCGGGGCCCGGAAGACCAGCCCCATCTGTGTGATCGCGCCCGCTACCCGGCCGCCTTCCAACAGCAGGTCGTCCACCGGCTGCTGGAAAATCGACAGACCCGGCTGGGATTCCAGTATCTCCCGAATGGCATTGCGATACAGCACCCGGTCGGCCTGGGCCCGGGTGGCACGCACCGCCGGCCCCTTGCGCGCGTTCAGCACCCGGAACTGGATGCCCGCCCGGTCGGTCGCCTGCGCCATCGCCCCGCCCAGCGCGTCCACTTCCTTGACCAGGTGGCTCTTGCCGATACCGCCGATCGCCGGGTTGCAGGACATTTGGCCCAGCGTGTCGACACTGTGGGTCAGCAACAGCGTGCGGCTGCCCATGCGCGCAGCCGCAAGCGCGGCCTCGGTACCCGCATGGCCGCCGCCGATCACGATGACATCAAATTGCTGTTGGAACTCCACGTCTATCCGCCTCGCCTGACCCGGACGGCAGGGATCCATCCGGGCCGGGGATTATACGTGCAGCAGGGGAGTTGTTCAAAATATGTTCTGCGTGATATTTGCCGAAAGTGGACAATTCAAGCTGTGGCCAAAACTGTTATCAATAAGAATAGTTAGTAATGTATATAGAGATATAGAGTATTTAATGTAGTTATTATTAAGCGGGCGGTTTTCTGTGGAAAGGCCGGATAAGTCCAGTAAAAACAGAGTGTTATGGTGTGCCAAAGGCTGCGGTTAAACGCTGTGAGGGGACGTGAGAAACGGTGTGCGGGCTGGGGACCAAAAGCCGGACCTCCCATCGGGGTTGGCTCTGAGCTGAGGTTACCCCCGGCCGGTCACACGGCAGTCCACTGTTTTATGCACAGTGATCGTAGGGTATGGAGGTACAGGGATATAGCTGGGGGCCTCTTGTGCGGGGAGTGTTGGCAAGCTGTGGATTAGTAAAAGCTGGGGATAAGATTGGGGGCAAGCTGGTGATTAGGTGTTGGTCGGTTGACTGTAGTTTCCCTCAAGCATCTTGCGCACTGTGATACTCAGCTGGCCTGGCGTGAGCGCGACCTGGATGCTGTATACCCCATTGTCTGGCTCGATGCCATTCACTACAAAATCAAAGAGAATGGCCGCTATGTCGGTAAGGCTATCTACACATTCTCGGCCTGAACATCGAAGGCAAAAAGGAGCCGCTCGGCCTTTACCTCTCAGATCAGGAAGGCGCTCATCACTGGCTCAGTGTACTCACCGACCTGCATAATCGCGGCGTGAAGGACATCCTGATAGCCTGCGTTGACGGCCTCGAAGGCTTCCCCGAAGCGATTGAAAGCCTTTACCCCAATACCGAAATCCAGCACTGCATCATTCATCAGATCCGTAACTCCATGAAGTACGTGGCTTCTAAAAATCAGAAAGCCTTCATGGCCAACCTAAAGTGTGTGTACCGGGCCGCCACACTCAACGCCGCCGAGACGGCGCTCGACGAACTGGAAGCCAAATGGGGCGACAAGTACCCCATGGTCATCAAGTCCTGGCGCAGCAATTTGCGCCGGAAGTCATCCTCAGCATTCAGAGAATGCAATCATTTCTCCACCAACATTGGACAGCCGTGCCAGGTCAGCGCGAGGAATGTCCTTCTGGTCGGCAAATATCAACAGCGAGTCAAAATCCACCTGATGCTGGTGGTAGTACTGGAGGAAGATCGTGGCCAATCGCGCCTTGTCCCGGTTGGGAATGTCTGTAACGGAATAATCCTTTCCACCTTGTCCCATCTGTGACCTGGTTTCACAGTTGCGCCCTTGAGCCTTCAAAGAACTTGCCAGCGTCGTTTTCGTAGCTCTTATGTATCAAGGAGTGCCGCCGTCGCTAACCCTCAGGCTACCCGTCATGGTATCGCTGAGGTCGAGGAGATACTGGTCTCCATCGAGGTAGGTGAAAGGAGTCTCAAGCATCATCATGCCCTTGGTGTGGCGATGTAGCCGGACCTGGGCGCAGAACTGTTCACGCAACTTTTGTTCGTTCAATTGCTCAATCATGTCGACACCCTCCTACTTGGACTCGAAGAGGTCGGGTTCACCCTTCTCTTGTATCTGTCAGTAGTTTATCAACAGCATGGGCTTATCCCATCAGGAATATGTTGTTATGACTCTTGAGACCATAATCCATCCTCATCGTGTCGTCGGGCTTCGTGCTCGTATGATTTGGCAAGGCTTTCGATCATCGCGGCGAGGTTGGGTTTCGAGTCTTTCCAATGGGTGAAAAATCTCCTGAGTTCCTCTGCAATCTCGCGTTCCTGCTTCCCGCCATCGTACGGCATGCGAGAGGTAACGCCTTGGGAATTGTGTACTCCTGTATGGAAACCTCGTCTGATGTCTTCACAGTCATCCCGATCCAATAGCTCAGCAATGACTGGGTCTGGCCAGCACTCCAGATTTTTGTTCAGCGGCCAGTCGGAAAGCCAGGCACCCACCGTCAGGTCGGTGACAGCTTCCCGATCTTTCTCTTTTGCCAGACCTCGCACTTTGTTGATCCAAGAGAAAAATAACTCTCTGTCAATTTCTCCATTGGGGCTTCTCCCCGGAACACCACGCCCACGGTGGATCAGAGAACTGGCTGTTTCCGCGGCTGCATGCAGGTTTTCGGGTATAGGTTCGCGCTCGGCATTACGAGGCTTGAATGCAAGACATATCAGTTCCATGAATGATTCTGGCGTGCTCAATATTTCCGCCATCAAATGAGGCGCCCCATACTTGTCATGTTCCAGAATCGGGTAGTAAGCGAATTCCAGACTGACCATCTCAGACTGGCTGCAATTCATTTTGGAAAGCGCCTCAAATACACGAGCGAAATGCCACGACTGCGCAAGGGCAGTATTGTCTTCCTGACCAGCAGCTATCCCCTTAAGCATTTGGATAAGGAGGTCGCTGGGTAACTCCGTTGCGCGATCTCCCAAGGCTTCCATGGCGGTTCGCGGCCTGCCCGCAGCCAACAGCTTTTCCATGCAGAAAGATAAATGATCTCTGTCTGATTGAATGTAGGATGGTCTGACAACCAACCAGAAATGAGCGTGAACCGCTGGCGGCTGGATTTCGACAAGTTCCCATAGAGCCATGGATTGCGGAGCGTTGACTATAAAACCGGCGACCTTATCCGGGGACTCAGCTTGCTTCTCAAGCAGGTGCAGGCATGTTTGCAGAAAATCAGTGAATTCTTCTTGAGGTATCGCATGCAGTACTCCAGAGGCTAGTGAGTCAAACAACGAGGTGTTCTGCAAGTTGACATACCCTTGGCATAACCATGTTGCCAAATCGCCACGTTCAAATGGTTCCTTAACAAGTTCCCAGCCCACAAGCCGTGGTTCCCCACACCGCTTGGCCAACCTGTAAATGCCTTGCCACCCCAGGGTTTCATATATTTCCCGAATTGCCATGGTGCGCAATGCCGCTCTCGCCTTGTCGGCTTCTTTGTAGTCTTCCTCCCGACCGTCAGGGAGCGCTACCCAGCCATTGGAGAAAATCCAGGCATGCCGGATGACCAAATCATCGGAGGCTAGTGCGTCGAATAACGGCCTCAGTGTATCGGCTGAATAGCGATCATGCCTACTACCATCCTGATTAAACGAGTTCTCCCAGTTCAGGAATTCCCTGGCTGCACTGCGAACAATTTCCCGATCTTCATCTGCGAAGCTTTTCGCACTTGCAACCAATGCTATGATCTTGTCACGGAAATTCTCATCCAGTTCATCAAGCTTGGGGATCAAGTCGGCAATATGTTTGGCATTTCCCTGAGCTTGCTCGAGTAAAAAACCTGCAACCGGCAGTACGAGTTGCCGGATTTCTCCATAAGTGACGACTTCGCCCGCGCCAGCATCATCATCGCGCCATTGTGGCTTTGCATTGGGCGATGCCATATCGTGCCGCCCCGGTAGCAATGCCAGTAAAAGATTCCAGGCTGTTTCGGGGTTTCGTTCGGTTACAATTCCAATGGCCCTCAGACGCAACTCTACTGAAGCAGACGTCTGCGGGTACCATGGCCGGAAGAGTGAGACCAAGGAGTTGAACGGTGTATTGCTCCAATTGCCCTTTACTCCCACATCACACATTTCAGCAAGGATGTTTGCAATTCTACCGAGTCGGGCGGGGTACCACGCCAACAATTCCAGCGCCCAGAGCAGATTGGCATGCCAGCAGCGGCCGGATATCCCCGATGATTGTGTTTCCGTGATTAACCGAGTAACCGGTTTGTCAGGCTTGCGCAAACTGCTCTGTATCGCATTCAGGAACTCATCGGGAGCCGCTTCAGCAAAAGACCGCAGGAAGGATGAAACGGAAAGCCAGCGCTCCCCATCTGCATTTCCCAGAATTTGCTCAACAAAACTCCGCACATGGTTGCCGATAGCGATATGACTGGCGCTGTCAGAAAAATAACCCAATTTTGCGATGGATTCCGCCATGGCTTCCAGCACAACACCGGATTGCTCACGCACCTTGCCGTAGACGGAGGCCATCCAGCGCTTGTCTTCTTCAAGCTCCAGAATCGGATCAGGTTCTTCGAACACAGCCCTGGCGACCTCGAAGAATCTCGTCAAGATGTCGCCCGTCAGCCTGGGCGCCATGAGATGCAACAATTCCAGTGGTGCCTTGGCTTTCCAGAGCGAGCCGATTTTCACCACTGGTGCATCATCGAGTGCGACCAGTCGCAGTAGTTCGTTTTCAATGTCCTCATAAGCGCGGTTAGCAATCTTCGCAATGCAAGCCTTGTCACCATCGGATGCACTATTCCAGGCACCTACCAGAGTCAGGATCAGCAGGCTTGTGGAATCGGCAGCCTCGGTCCATTCCGGCTTCTTGATGGTAGGATTTTGCGCATGCCAACGGCGAAAAACCGTCCACGACCTTCCCATCGTACGGGCATATCGGGCAGCATCTGATGCTGCTATTCCCAGTTCAAGGAGGGATTTCTCAAATTCATCAGGCTTTGGACGTCGGAGCTCCATCATTTTCTGGTCTATCGCTCTTCCTCCAATGCTTATGAGATTGAAGGCCTGATCTCCGAAAGCCATGGGTACAATCAGACTGATTCCTTCACGCGGAGAACGACGGTTGCCAAGTCGGTTATCGGTGATGACCACCAAGTCAATGCCTGGGTTGGCATCCACAAATTGCCAGCCCTCTTCTGAGGTCACGCAGGCGGCGCGTGGAGAATAGCCTTCTTCAATCAACAGTGCGCATACGAAGGCAACGGCTTCGGACTGGCTGTCTGCCTGGACAGCAACCAAAGGTTCACGCTGTTGAATACTTTTCTGCAATGCTAGCCTTGATTCCTCGCGACCGCTAAACAGCGTTGCTGCTGTGATGGCAGGGCTGGACTGATTGCTCCAGTGCTTCCAGTAGTTTTCCACAGCGTCTATACCATGACCGGCGATACCGAGTTGTATTCCCAACCATAAGGTTGTCGCGGGCGAGGTTTCCAGCCAGGCTTCCAGATCGTCCGCATCCCAGACCAGCACGTCTGCCCAGGCATCGCGGCTTCTAGCGCGCTCCTGCCATGCGCCTTTACCAGGCCAGCGGCGGGGAGTAACAAAAACAAAGGTGGCTTGCGCTGCTTGTGCCGACGATATCTGTCCCAGACGTTTTTCGAAATCACTGCTCGCCTTGGATGCAGGGTCTTTTGAGGTACCCAGTTCCCAGTAGCTGATTCCGTTGGGAGTCCAGGGGCCTCCTTGCTCCACCTCTATGACGCCATCCCAGCCGGGCGCATTGATTGAGTCACCACCCGGCATGGCAATCGCCGTGGTACGGGCCGTTGCCGAGATCAGCCTTCTTGCCAATACAGGAAGCATTCCCTGTGCTTCGCGCCTGTCTGACCACTGTGTGAGATGGGTTGCCGTTACATGCATGGTCGAAAGCCCCACATGGCAATCAAATGCCAAGTTGCTGCTGCTGGACGGTTCTTGGTGACAGCCCGCGAGGGGTAAAGTTTTCCCTGCGTAACCAGGAAAGCCACGGCTTGAGATCGGATGGCGAGAAGCGTGCTTTGCGCTCGTGCCAGTTTTCGCGCATATCGGCGATGATCTGTTCGTCGGTGGGCTGGATGCTATCGATCAGGAAGTCGTTCCAGACGGCGAAAAGCGTGGCGATGATTTCGACCTGCTCGGTGGTCTTGTCGGTCAGGGCATAGATCAGGCGATCAAATTCGACCTTCTGCTCGGACGACATCAGAGCCTCGGCTCTCGTCGATGGCTCTGACAACGCCGACAGGCAGCGGTATTCCGTTTTTTTCCTGCCGCTTTTCAAGGTTTTTTTATTGACTTCGAACCAACCCTTGTCTTGACCTTGCCGCTCGAAGTCGTAGATCCACGGGTCAAGCGGCCCGGCGGCTTTTCGCTCGGGTTGCAGACCCAGTTTTAAACCAATATGTGCCTGCGCCAGATACAGCACCTTGGCAGCAGCAGTTCGGCCGAAGTACTGGGCATTGGCGAGGTTGTTGACTGCATAGCAGCCGATCGCGGCGCGGTAGGTGGCCAGATCAATGACTTGGGATTTTGAAAGTGACGCTGGCTGGGATTCTTCCTTTGTGTCGCCCTGCGATTGTGCATGAATTAAAGCGTTTAGCAGTTCGGTTTGCTTACTGGTAGCGGAGTCAATTTGCGTTTCCAAGGTATCGCACAGGGCCATTAGCTGTTCGATTTTGGCGACAATGCGATTTTGTTCTGAAAGTGGAGGAAGAGGGACTAACAGCGTCTCCACTCCACCAACGCGAAGATGCTGTACAGTCATTCCAACAGGCTTATCCTGCACTCGATTCATTATGTTCGGGTCACGAAGTGAATAAAGCAGAAATTGATTGTTGATAGTTTGAGGAACAACTCTTATCAGCATCA
Source organism: Kineobactrum salinum (assembly GCF_010669285.1). Lineage (GTDB taxonomy): Bacteria > Pseudomonadota > Gammaproteobacteria > Pseudomonadales > Halieaceae > Kineobactrum > Kineobactrum salinum. The sequence continues at coordinate 2,200,787 of NZ_CP048711.1, forward strand.
TCCTTTGACCCATACAAACTTTAGGCTCTTTTGGGATAATGCAGACTTCTCCCATTGGGGCTTCTCTGGTAATCAGTATGTCACCCGCTTCGGGAGTTGCTCTCGCGGCCCAGCGTTCGAATGTTTTTTCTGTAACGTACTTTACTTCATCTAGTAAGATGCACCCGTTCCTAATATTGGATGTACGTAGCAAAACAATTCCTGAATCAGAATAAGGAGCTGTTTTGTTATGGCAATCAACGATAATCAGTGAACATTGCATTAGAGTTGCCCAAGCCCAACCTATTGGCAGCGTAGGTAGGGACTTGGGAAGCACCTGTTTCTTTTGCTTGTTAAGCTGTGTTTTTGACTCCGATTCGTTCGGATAGAATTTCTCAAGTATCTGTGTTCTTTTCTTCGATATCTCTTCCAATAATTCGCTGGCGGGTGGATCGTTGGGGTTGTGGGGGGCGAGTTTGCCCATGACGGCCAGTTTCAGGATGGCTTTGCGTAGTTCGGTGACGTTTTCCTTGACGGTGTAGAGGTCGTCGAAGTGTTGGTTGAGGAATTGCCAGGCTTTTTGGTGGTTGTGGTGGTTCTCGGTATCCAGAAGTTGGCGGATGGCGGCGGTGTGGATGGCCAGGCGTTTTTGTTGCTGTTCGGTGCGCAGTTTTTCCAGCTCGTCGCAGCGGGCCATTAGCTGATCAATTTTGGCAACGATGCGGTGTTGTTCATCTTTCGGAGGAAGAGGAAGCAACTGTCCGATAAAATACGCCGTTGGCACTCGCTTTTGCCCTGCGGAGCCGGTCATATTCGGAACTGCTGCCGATATGTAGTGTGGATTTTTCAGGTAATACAGGAGGAATCTGGGTGCAACGGAATTGAAGGAGTTCCTGAATATGTGCAGTTCTGTCGTTCCTGCTCCGATGCCATTTGGTAGACCAGAAAATACACAGGACTTCGCATTCTCGAAGCAAGGTGTAATCTTGGCCATGCCGATGTCGCCATCAGCAAAATGCGTATAACCCTTCTTTATCTCTTTCCAGAGGCGCTCCTCAAACTGGTGATTTTCGGAGTAGCCTTCGGGGATAAGAGGCATTGGAACGAAACCCGCATTGATGGTGTCCTCAGCCTCATTACGAGGGTTGATGAAGCCGATCTCTCCAAGCCTCACCCACTCCCACCCCTGCGGCAGTTCATAAGGTACTTCTTCCGGCTTGACAGGCGACAGGGGCTTGGGCTTTTTGATTTTCTCTCCCTGGATAAGCCGTTGCTTTTCTGCTTCGATCTCCTTCAGCAGTTCGCTGGCGGGCTGATCATTCGTGTCCTGCTCCACCAGCTTGCCCTGCATGGCCAGCGTCAGAATCAGTTCGCGCAGTCGGGCGATGCCGTCGGGGGCGGCGAAGGGGGTGTCGAAGTGTTTTTCCAGCAGGCGGGCAGTGTGCTTATTCATGGCCTTTCCCCAGACAGGCCATCAACTCGGCTTTCAGTGCCTGCCGCGCCGTTGCAAGTTGTTGGGTGATTTGTTGGTATTCGGCCATCAGCTCGTCGGGATCGCCGTGATTAACCTCCACTTCGTGGGAGTTCTTAGAATCCAGGTTGTAATTGCGATTGGTAATCTCTTTGGCACTGACTTTCCAGGCGTGTTCGGTGGTTTTTCGGCCACGACGGCTGGCACCGCCCCACCATTTTTTCTCGCGCTCGAATTCACCGATGGTGAGAGGTTTGGAGCGGGAATAGGACTTGTAGCCTTCCGGGTAGGGGTGCTCGAAGAACCAGACATCTTTCGTCGGGCCGCCTTTCTCAAAAAAGAGGATATTGGTGGCGATGCCGGTGTAGGGGCTGAACACGCCCTTGGGCAGGCGCACGATGGTATGCAGGTTGAATTCTTCCAGTAGTTCACGCTTGAGGGTAGTCTTGACGCCTTCGCCGAAAAGAAAGCCATCGGGCAATACTACCGCTGCGCGTCCGCCGTCGTGTTTGAGCAGGTGCTTGATCAGCGCCATAAACAGATCCGTGGTTTCGCGGGTCTGGTACTTCTTGAGGAAGTTTTTCTCGATGCCGTCTTCTTCCATGCCGCCGAAGGGCGGGTTGGTGATGATGACATCGACACGGTCTTTGGGGCCGTAGTCTTTCAGTGGCCGGGCCAGGGTGTTGTCGTGGCGGATATTGGTGGGCACTTCGATGCCGTGCAGCATCATGTTGGTCATGGCCAGCATATGGGGCAAGGGTTTCTTTTCCACGCCGTGAATGCTCTGTTGCATTCGTTTGTCGTCTTGCGGGTTTTTGACCTGCTTTTTCAGGTGTTCGATGGAGCAGGTGAGAAAACCGCCGGTGCCGCAGGCCGGGTCGAGGATCTTTTCGCCCAGTTGAGGGTTGATGATATCCACCATGAACTGGGTGACGGCGCGGGGCGTGTAGTATTCACCGGCGTTGCCGGCGGATTGCAGGTCTGCGAGAATTTTCTCGTAGATGTCGTTGAACAGATGACGATCGGTGGAAGAGTTGAAATCTACGTCTTCTTCAATGGTGTTGATGACCTGGCGCAGCAGAGTGCCGGATTTCATGTAGTTGTAGGCGTCTTCAAATACTGAACCGACAACACGGCCATGTGGTGGCACACCGGCCTTGGTAGCCAGTCCTTTGAGAGAGGGAAACAGGTCATTGTTGACGAAGTCGATTAGCTCTTCACCGGTGATGCCTTCCGGGTCCTTGGCCCAGTTGCTCCAACGGAAGCGGCTTTGCAATGGTGACTTGTAACCCTTGACGGTGAATTTCCATTCCTGCTCCTTGTCATCGAAGATTTTTAGGAACAGCAGCCAGCAGATCTGGCTGATGCGCTGGGCATCGCCGTCGACACCCACGTCCTTGCGCATGATGTCCTGAATCGATTTGATAAGAGTAGCAAGCGGCATTCGTTAATCCTGTTTGAAATCATAAATGGCCTGTTCCAGCTCCAGAACGGCCTGTTGGTATTGGTCGTTGCCACCGAAGGCGCGGATCAATTCAATAGGGGTACCAATCTGACAGAAGGGAGCGATGGTGAGTATCTGGGTTTCTTCGATGGCGGCAACGCCCTCGTCGGCGTATTTGTCGAGCAGGGCCCGCATCACCTGCTGAGCCTGTTCGCTGTATTTGGTGAAATAGTTGCGTTTTTTGACCTGTTCGACCCGCTCTTTGCGGGTCAGTGGCGGTTGATCCCAGGCCACGTGACAGAGTAGATCGAAGGGGCCGAAAATTTTCCCGGATTGTTTGCCGACCTCCTCAGCCAGAGCATCGAAGAAGACGCCCTGCTCAGCCAGCTCTTCGATGATGGCCTGTTTTTTCTCGGCCTGGCTCCATTTGCGCAGAAAGTCGTCCAGGGAGGCATATTCCCTTGCCAGAATCTTGCGAGTGTAGTCTTTCAGGGACTCGGTGATCAGTTTGCCGTTGGCATCGAAATACTGCACGCGCTCGGCGACGACTTTGACTTCGACATTGGCGACGACATAGCGGCGTACACCACCTTCCTCTTCGCCGGGTTCTGATATTCCTCCTTCCCAGGGTGATTCTCCCGGTTCGGGATAGGTAACGCCTTCCTGGTTGTCACCTTCAGTTTCTGCATCGTCTTGCTCATCTGGTGGCACGGGAGATTCATCGTCTTTCGGTTCGTAGATTTGTACCGGGTCGCCGTCAAAGGCCGGATCGGCAAACAATTCGGTGGCTTTCTTGAAGTCGAGGATGGTGAAGTAGTACTTGTCGAAATCTTCGTTGATGCGGGTGCCGCGACCGATGATCTGCTTGAATTCGGTCATGGACTGGATGCGTTGGTCGAGCACGATCAGTTTACACGTCTGGGCATCCACGCCGGTGGTCATCAGTTTGGAGGTGGTGGCGATCACCGGGTAGGTGCTTTCCGGGAAGATGAAGTTTTCCAGCTCCTGCTTGCCCTCTTCGTTATCGCCGGTGATACGCATGACGTATTTGCTGTTCTGTGCCACCAGGTCGGCGTTTTCGTTGACCAGGGCCTGACGCATGCGCTCGGCGTGGTCGATGTTGTCGCAAAAGACGATGGTCTTGTCGAAACGATTGGTGGCTTTGAGGAAATCGCTGACTTTTTTGGCCACTCTATGGGTTCGTTTTTCCAGCACCAGGTTGCGGTCGAAGTCGCGCTGGTTGTAGATGCGGTCTTCGATCTCATTGCCGTGCTTGTCGACCATGCCTTTGTCGGGGCGCCAGCCGGTGAGGTCCTTGTCCAGATCGATGCGCACGACCTTGTAGGGCGCTAGAAAGCCGTCTTCGATACCCTGACGCAGTGAATAGGTATAGATGGGCTCGCCAAAGTAATCGATATTGGAAACCCCTTTGGTTTCTTTGGGAGTCGCCGTAAGGCCGATCTGAGTGGCGGAACTGAAGTATTCCAGAATCTCGCGCCAGGCGGAATCAGCGGCGGAACTGCCCCGGTGACATTCGTCGATGATGATCAAGTCGAAGAAATCCGGGCTGAACTGTTTGTAGATGTTTTGTTCTTCTTCGGTACCAGTGACAGCCTGATAGAGCGAGAGGTAGATTTCATACGACTTGTTGGCCTGCCGCTTCTGGATCTTGGTCATGGCTGAGCCGAAGGGTTTGAAGTCGTTGGTCATGGTCTGATCGACGAGGATGTTGCGGTCCGCCAAAAACAGGATGCGTTTTTTGGCACGGGACTTCCACAGGCGCCAGATGATCTGAAACGCCGTATAGGTTTTGCCAGTACCCGTGGCCATGACCAGCAAAATGCGCTGCTGGCCCTTGGCAATCGCCTCGATGGTTTTGTTGATGGCGAGCAATTGGTAGTAGCGCGGGGATTTGTTGCTGCCGTCGCTATAGTAGTCTTGGGCGACCAACTCTTGCTGTTGCGTGGTCAAGCCTTGATGTTCTGCCCACCATCGCCATAGGGTTTCGGCGCTGGGGAATTCATCCAGGCCAAGCTCGCGCTCAATAACGCCATCTTTGGCGATTTTGTTGTGAAACAGAAAGCCGTCGCCGTTGCTACTGAATACAAAGGGTACTTGCAGCAGTTCGGCATAGCCTAGGGCTTGCTGCATACCGTCGCCCAGGGCGTGTTTATTATCCTTGGCTTCGATGATGGCAATGGGTAGGTTTGGCTTGTGAAACAGCACATAGTCGGCGCGTTTGTGCTTGGCACGGGTGTGCAGTTTGCCGCGCACGATGATGCGTCCATTGGTGAGGGAGAATTCCTCCCGTACCTGAGTGGCGATGTCCCATTCCGCCTGCTCCAGGGCAGGGGTGATGAATTTGGTGCAGATATCCCTTTCCGACAGGGTTTTCTTGTTCATCTTTTTCCCTGCTCCTCGCTTTGTAACAACCCTCTGCCCTTTTCGGTCAAGCGGTATTGCTGCAAGCGACTGTTGGGTTTATCGGGAAGGGTGTATTCGATCATCCCTTGCTCCAGCAAGCCTCGTACCCGCGCATTAAGCTTGCCGGAAATACTCTTCTGGCCAATTGCTTTGGCCAGCTCGGACTTCGATAGCGGCTCACCTGATAGCGCGTGCAGCACACGAGTCTGAATTGACTCTGGCCCCGACTCTGGCCCTGACTCTGGCCCCGACTCTGGCCCTGCTTCACCGGATATCGGCCCGGCATGGGGCATACTGAGCCGAATGAATTGGGAAGCGAAGGTGAAGGCTTCGCGTGGGTAGGCCTTCAGGATGCGAGGCATGCCGGAGCCGAGGTATTCGACCATGCCCAGGTCCTTGAATACCCGCATCAGTGTCTTGTTGCGGGGCATGGAGTAGCCGGAGAAAAACTCCTCCTGCTCCTTGCCAGGGTGGATGGCGCCGGCAGAGGTGATTTCGAGGCGGTCGTTGAAGATCTCGAATTTGGGTACCAGTTCGGTGCTGTAGTTGTTGTGAATAATGGCGTTGATGACCGCTTCGCGCAGGGCCACCGGGTTCCATAGTGGTTTCTCGATGCGTTCGCGCGGGGTGATCTGGGTGCGGACACGGTTTTCCACGTCTTCCAGTCGTTCCAGTACGCGCTTGCAGGTTTTCACCAGGCAGCAGTAGCCGTATTCCTTGCTATCGATCAGGTCGACGCGGTCATTGCCTGCGTACTTGGCGACCTGAGTGGAATTGCCGTTCTCATCGGCGAGTAGGTAGGCGGCGTAGTTGTAATCACCGTCTTCAGTGAGTAGCTCCAGGTTGGCGGCGAACTTGTCGTTCAGGGCCAACCCCGCCTCTTCGTAGTAAATTCTCAATTGGGCAAAGCTGAGGTCCTGGCGTGGTGAGCGGATGCGTGTCAGTGAGTTGCGGGTGCGGCGGGCAAATAGCTCCTCGATCATGGCGGGCGGCATGGGCTCGCTGGCACTGCCAAGGCGCATAAAGCAGCCTCTTTCCGACATGCCGTATTTGCGCAAGTAATAGGGCTTTTCCGAGCCGCTGGCCAGAATTATCTTGATGACCGGCTTGCTGTCGCGTTGCTCCAGGATCACATCGAACAGCCCCAGCGCGGAGGGCTGGATGTTGTTCTTGATCCGGTCCTTGATGGCCAGTTGCAGGGCATCGGCATCGCGGACACCAAGAGTCTGTCCATGCTTGTCGATACCGATGTAGATGATGCCGCCGTCGTGGTAATTGAGGAAGGCGACCACCTCCCGCTCCAGGCCATCGCTGAGTTCCCGCTTGTACTCAATGCGATTGGATTCTGTCATGCGCTGTTGTCTTTCTTGTCCGAACCCTCATCGGCACCACCGGCCCGCACCCACTCGTCGATCTCGGATAGCTGGAACTTCCACAAGCGTCCCACTTTGTGGGCCGGTAAACCTTTGCTTTCTCGCCAGCGGTAGACCGTGTCTTTCACTATGCCCAGGTGCTGGGCAACTTGCTCGGCGGTGACCCAGGGTTCGGCTGTCACGGTATCGGTCCCCCCATGGAATAAACCAAAATCGTTCTTAATCGTTGGAAATCTATCAGACTCTGGACAGAGGTGTCACGGATTATTGCAGATGAGGCTGTAATGGTTCGATCCAGCGGCTCTACTCAGAAGGGATACATGGTCTTTGATAGAACCGTACTTATTTCCCAATACAAAAACTGGAAAAAATCTCCCCCAACAACTCATCACTGGTCACCACCCCGGTAATCTCCCCCAGCGCATTCTGGCAGTAGCGCAGATCCTCGGCCAGCAGCTCTCCGGCGCCGGTGGCCTGCAGTTGGGCCAGGCCGGCATCCAGGTGCCCGGCGGCCTGTTGCAGGGCCAGCAGGTGGCGGCGGCGGGCGCTGAATGTACTGCCAGCCTCGTCGCGGTAGCCCATGGCGTCCTTCAGGTGCTGGCGCAACAGCTCCAGGCCCTCGCCAGTGGTGGCGGACAGGCGAATTACGGTGTTGCCGTCATGGTTTGCGACCTGTGGAGGTTGCGCTACCAGGTCGCACTTGTTGTGGATGATGGTGACCGGGGTGGCTGGATTGAACTGGAATTCTTCTCCCCTACTGAGGGTTGCCGGGGGGGCACTGGTATCGTCGGTGCTGGCGTCCACCACCAGCAGGACGCGGTCGGCCGAGGCCAGTTCCTGCCAGGCGCGGCGAATGCCCTCCCGCTCCACCTCGTCGCCGCTGTCGCGCAGGCCGGCGGTGTCGACGATGTGCAGCGGCATGCCGTCGATCTGGATATGTTCGCGCAGTACGTCTCGGGTGGTGCCCTCGATGGCGGTGACGATCGCGCTATCCTGTCCCGACAGCGCGTTCAGCAGGCTGGACTTGCCGGCGTTGGGTTTGCCGGCGATGACCAGTTTCATGCCTTCCTGCAACAGGCTGCCCTGGCGGGCCTGGGCCAGTACGTCCTGCAGCTGGCGGGACAGGGCCTGCAATTGTTCGGTGACGTGACCGTCGGCTAGGAAGTCGATTTCCTCTTCGGGAAAGTCGATGGCCGCCTCGACGTAAACGCGCAGCCGGGTAACGGCTTCGACCAGCTCGTGGATCTTGCGGGAGAAGGCGCCCTGCAGGGAGTGGCCGGCGTTGCGGGCGGCCTGTTCCGTGCTGCTGTTGATCAGGTCGGCGATGGCCTCGGCCTGGGCCAGGTCCAGTTTGCCGTTGAGGAAGGCGCGCTCGGAGAATTCCCCGGGCCGCGCCGGCCTGGCGCCGCGGCCCAGGCAGGCCTGAAGCAACAGGTCCATCACCACCGGGCCGCCGTGTCCCTGCAGCTCTACTACATCCTCTCCGGTAAAGGAGTTCGGGGCAGGAAAATACAGGGCGATGCCGCTGTCGACGACATCGTCGTCGTGATCCAGGAAGTTGCTGAAATGGGCCTGCCGCGGCTGCAGTTCGCGCCCCGCGGTGAGTTCACCGATCTGCCGCGCCGCGGGCCCGGACAGGCGCACGATGCCGATGCCGCCGCGCCCGGGGGCGGTGGCAACGGCGGCTATGGTATCGCCATCGAGGAGTGTCATCTGCCAATTATACCTGGCCGGGCCGGTTGCGGCAGGCGGGGGCTCAGGCCTTGGCGGCGCGTTTTTCTATCTGACGGGTGATGATGTACTGCTGGCCCATGGACAGCAGGTTGTTGACCACCCAGTACAGAACCAGGCCGGCCGGGAACCAGAGAAAGAAGAAGGTGAAGATCACCGGCAGGAATTGCATGATCTTGGCCTGCATCGGGTCCGGTGGTGGCGGGTTGAGTTTCTGCATGAACCACATGCTCGCGCCCATCAACAGGGGCAGCACAAAGTAAGGGTCCATTACCGACAGGTCATCGATCCAGAGCATGAAGGGGGCGTGCCGCAGTTCCACGCTTTCCATCAATACCCAGTACAGCGCGATGAACACCGGCATCTGCACCAGAATCGGCAGGCAGCCCCCATGGGATTGATTTTTTCCTTGCGGTACAGCTCCATCATGGCCTGGGATTGCTTCTGCTTGTCGTCCCCGTACTGTTCGCGGATGTCCTGCATTTTGGGAGCGACCCGGCGCATGTTCGCCATCGACCGGTAGCTGGTGGCGGACAGCTTGAAGAAGGCGGCCTTGATCAGCACGGTCAGCAGGATGATAGCCACACCCCAGTTGCCCACCAACGCATGGATCTTGGTGAGCAGCCAGAACAAGGGCTGGGCAATCCACCACAGCCAGCCATAGTCCACGCTCAGATCCAGATACGGAGAGATCGCTTCCAGTCGGTACTGGTCCTTGGGGCCGGCGTAGAAACCGGCCTGGACGCTGCCGGACTGGCCGGGATCCAGGGTCAGTGCCGGACTGGTAAAGCCAGCGATGTTGTAGCCGCCGGAGGTCACCCGGGTGCTGTAGGTATGGGTCTGGTCCGGATTGGGAATCCAGGCACTGAGAAAGTAGTGCTGGATCATCGCGATCCAGCCGCCGGGCAACTGCTTGCGGAAGGGTTCTTCGCGCATGTCGTCAAAACTGAACTTGGTGAAGCGTTCGTCGGGCTGGGTGATGGCAGCCCCGAGGAAGGGTTGCAGACCCATCCCGGAGGCATCGGGGTTGGGTGGTTCGCTGCTGTCCCGTTTTATCTGGCCAAACAGATTGGCCTGCCAGCGCTGCTCGCTGTTGTTTTCCACCAGGAAACTGACCTTGACCAGATAGTTTCCGCGGTCAAAGCTGTAGCGCTTGGTGACCTTGACCCCGTTCGAGCCCACCCAGGACAGATCCACGTTCAGGCTCTCCTGACCGGGTTCCAGGGTATAGTGACTGGCACTGGCGGTGTAGCGCGCGCGCGTGTCGCTGTCGACGCCGTCGGGACCGATCAGGCCGCTCTGGGCCACATAGGTGCGCTGCTCATTCTGTTCCAGCAGGACGAAGGGCTGGTCCGGTTGGTCTATTTGTTCCAGGTGTTCGGGCAGCGCCAGTTCGATGATGTCGCCCCCTGCAGGTCTATCGCCAATTGCAGTACATCAGTGTGTACCAGGACGATCCGATCGGGGTTGACCGACGGGCTTTCGTCCGACGCGACATCGGTTCTGTCGGTTCCGGTCGGGGCGGGTGGCAAATCCTCGCTGGCCGGGCTGGCTGTAGTATCGCCGGTTTGTTCTGGCAGCTGCGGCGCAGCCGGCAGCTCCGCACCTGCTATCAGGCGGGTGGTGGACTGCGCGGTGGAAGCGGATTTCTCGTCCTTGAAGGCCACCCATTCCGTCAGCAGCATAAACGAGAGCACGGCAAAGGCGCCGATGAGCAGTGTGCGTTGCAAATCCATAGTCAATCGTCAGCAATTGCGTGAGTGTGGGTACAGTGAGGTACCGGGTCCAGGCCGCCTTCGTGCCAGGGGTGGCATTTTGCGAGGCGTCTGAGTGTCAGGTAAACCCCTTTGGGGGTACCGTGATAGCGGATTGCGTCCTGGGCGTATTCAGAACAGCTGGGGTAAAACCGGCAATGATTGCCCAGCACCGGGCTGAGACAGTAGCGATAGATGGCAATGAGGAAAATACAGAATCGTTGCATCAGGAATCCCGGTCCGCGTCTGGTTTGGCGGCGAACCGCGCCAGCCTGCTCCACTGCTCCTGCAGTATGACGGCCAGCTCGGCGTTGTCCAGCTGATCGATGCCCCGTCTGGCCAGTACCACCACATCCAGGCCCTGTGGTTGTTCCGGCAGCCGGCGGAACACTTCCCTGGCTATTCGCTTGATACGATTGCGCTGTACCGCCAGTCGCACATTCTTCTTGGCAATGACCAGGCCCAGACGGTGCTCAGCTTGACAGTTGCGCTTGGCGAGCAACAACACATTGCGGTGAGAGGCCTTGGCGTCTGCGCCGTCAAATACCCGGCTGTATTGGGCCGCCGTGAGCAGGCGCCGCGATTTGCCGAACGATGCCGGACTGCGGTGCCAATCAACGCTTGCCTGCACCGGTGACCCGGATCATCAGGCTGAGAGGCGCTTGCGGCCCTTGGCACGGCGACGGCTGAGCACCAGACGACCATTCTTGGTGGCCATGCGTGAACGGAAACCGTGGGCGCGTGCGCGTTTGATTACGCTGGGCTGAAATGTTCTTTTCATGGCACTGTTCCAATAGCAGGTAATAAATAAAAGTGGGAGGCCAGTAGTCTGGCAACACATCGTGTGGGCCGGCATTTATGACGCACACGGTTGCAGCGAGTCCGGGCCGCAAAAAGGTTGGCTATTCTAGAGAAACGCAGGGGGTAATTCAATGCGTAAACCGGGCTTATTTTTTCGTGTGCAGCAGGGGGTTTTTGGGGGAGCTTTCAGGAGCGTTGATCCACGGACGCCAGACCCTGTGGGGCCGTGCTTTGCAGCCATCCACACACAGATTTTCAAAAAGATATTAACAGTTTATCCACAGGTTGGGTTATTCAATGGCTGTGTTTGATCGCCTGTACAAAATTCAGGCGGTTGTAACATAAGCTATTGAAAATAAAAGATATTAAATTTAAAGATATTTTTGCAAGAAGTGTGGATAACTCGGATATGGGGGAGTATCATCCTTCCTCCGGCATGGAAGAGTGCCGGGCAGGACAGTAGTCGTATACAAATACATTTCGTGACAAGAGCTCGACCTAACAAGGGCTCTGAAGGGGTAGGTTTTGCCTGATGTGGCTTGGCAACGGTGCGTGGATCGGCTTCAGGATGAGCTGCCGTCGCAGCAATTCAATACCTGGATCAGGCCTCTGCACGCACAACAGCACGGTCAGCAGCTGACACTGTTCGCTCCGAACCGCTTCATCAAGGATTTTGTCAGTGACAAGTTTGGCCGCCGTATCCGGGAATTGTTGCAGGAAATGGAAGGTTCACAGCCGCTGGATGTGGTGCTCGAGATCGGTGGCTCTCGCGGGTCAAGCAGTGAATACGAGCAGGTAGCCGCTAACGCGCCGGCGGTATCCATGGCTCCGGCGGTGTCGGGTTACGCCGTCAGTGGTGGGGTCAGTCGCGAGACCTGGGCCCGGGAGCCGATGCCTGCGACGACCGGCCAGGCAGCTGGCGAAGCGTCGGGCAGACGGTTGCGCGATTCGGCCGCGAGCGGCATTCGCCGGCGCGTGGTAGCGACACCGCAACAGCAGCATCACCTGGTAGAGCACTATACGTTTGACAATTTCGTTGAGGGCAAGTCGAACCAGCTGGCGTTGGCCGCAGCGCGACAGGTGGCAGAAAACCCGGGCGATTCCTATAATCCGCTGTTTCTCTATGGCGGCGTAGGCCTGGGTAAAACCCACTTGATGCATGCGGTGGGCAACGCGTTGATAATGCACAAGCCTGAGGCCAAGGTCGTGTACCTCCACTCAGAGCGGTTTGTGGCTGACATGGTCAAGGCCCTGCAGTTGAATGCAATCAGTGACTTCAAGCGCTATTATCGCTCGGTCGACGCGTTGCTGATCGACGATATCCAGTTTTTTGCCAAGAAGGACCGGTCCCAGGAGGAATTTTTCCATACCTTCAATGCCTTGTTGGAAGGTGGCCAGCAAATGATCCTGACCTGCGACCGCTACCCCAAGGAGATTGATGGTCTTGAGGAGCGTCTCAAATCCCGCTTCGGCTGGGGTCTGACTGTGGCGGTGGAGCCGCCGGAACTGGAGACAAGAGTCGCAATCCTGATGAACAAGGCCAGCCAGGCGCGTATTGATCTTCCTCCCGACGCTGCCTTTTTTATTGCCCAGAAGATTCGATCGAATGTGCGGGAGCTCGAAGGTGCGCTGAAGAGAGTGATAGCGAGCGCTAACTTCACAGGCAAGTCCATCGATGTGGATCTGATCCGGGAAAGTCTCAAGGACCTGCTGGCGCTGCAGGACAAGCAGGTCAGTCTCGACAATATCCAGCGCACCGTGGCCGAGTACTACAAGATCAAGGTCGCAGACCTGATGTCGCGCCGCCGCAGCCGTTCGGTGGCCAGACCAAGGCAGATGGCAATGGCAATGGCCAAGGAGCTGACCAACCACAGCTTGCCGGAGATTGGCGACAGTTTTGGCGGCAGAGATCACACGACAGTGCTTCACGCTTGCCGTAAAATAAAGGAACTTCGCGAGACCAATTCCGATATTCGCGAGGACTACAAAAATTTGCTGCGGTCATTGACGACGTAGGCGTGGACGCAAGGAAACAGGATCTATGAAGTTCTCGATTTCACGGGATGCATTGCTGAGGCCCCTGAACCTGGTTGCAGGGGTGGTGGAGCGGCGCCAGACTCTGCCAATCCTGTCGAATATCCTGGTGGTACTGGATGGGGACCAGCTGTCACTGACGGGAACCGATCTCGAGGTTGAACTGGTGGGGCGGGTCAGGCTCGCCGCCGCCCCTGCAGTGGGAGGGGAGTTTACCGTTCCCGCCAGGAAGCTGGTGGATATTTGCAAGTCGCTTCCCGAGGGCAGTGATATTGAATTTGCGGCTGAGGAAAGCAAGGTGACGCTGCGCTGTGGGCGCAGCCGCTTCACACTCTCCACACTGCCTGCGCGGGAATTTCCCAGTGTTGAAGAAAGCAGTGGAACACAGCAGTTCCGCATTGGCCAGGGCCAGCTGCGGCGCCTGATCGACCGAACCGGCTTCGCGATGGCCCAGCAGGATGTGCGCTACTACCTCAACGGCATGTTGCTGGAGCTCAAGGGCGGGCGTTTGCGGGTGGTAGCCACTGACGGGCACCGGCTGGCAATGTGCACCCTGCCCTCTGCCGTCGACAATGCCGAGGATGTCCAGGTGATCCTGCCTCGCAAAGGGGTGCTGGAGATGGCCAGGTTGCTGCTTGATGAAGATGAGGAGATTGCCATCGTTCTCGGCAGCAACCATCTGCGTGCTACCACGGCCGACTTTACTTTCACTTCGAAGCTGGTGGACGGCAAGTTTCCCGATTATGAGCGTGTTCTGCCCAGGGCGCCGGACAAGATTGTTATCGGTTCACGGCTGGAGCTGCGCCAGGCCTTTGTTCGTACCGCCATTCTGTCCAACGAGAAGTATCGCGGCGTACGTCTGAAATTGGCTACGGAGTCCATGGAAATCCTTGCCAATAACCCGGAGCAGGAGCAGGCAGAGGAGCAGGTGCCCGTCGACTACCAGGGCGAGGGAGTCGAGATTGGCTTCAATGTGAGCTACCTCCTCGACGTACTCGGAGTGTTGAGCGGTGAGAAGATCAAGCTTTCCCTGTCTGATCCAAACAGCAGCGCACTGCTGGAGGAGTCCGAGGAGGGGGATTCCCTCTATGTTGTCATGCCCATGCGCCTTTGACAGCAGCTATGCTCGGGGCGGCTGCCCTCGCCCCGCCCTACTCTCCCCATAGCTTCCTGGCCTGACTTTCCTGCGTGGCAATTTCCCAGCTCCAGATACACCATATCAGGAACTTGCAGCAGCTCTACCTGCAGGAGCTTTCCCAGATCAATATCATCTACGGCGCCAATGGCAGCGGCAAGACCAGTGTCCTGGAGGCCATCCACATGCTGGGTATGGCGCGCAGTTTCCGCAGCGGTGGCAGCAGGGCAATTGTGAGTCATGGCCAGCCTCGCTGCACAGTATTTGGCGTGGCGCGGAGTGCTGCGGGTGGTCGCGGTATTCCGATGGCAGTCCAGCGGGCCGTGGGCGGTGAGGTTGAGATCAAGGTCGCAGGCCAGCAGGTCCGAAGCGTGGCCGAGCTGGCCGAGCGCCTGCCGCTGCAAGTGATGAATGCGGATAGTTTTGGCCTGCTGCTAGGGCCGCCCGGTCTGCGGCGGCAGTTTCTAAACTGGGGAGTGTTCCACGTGGAACATCGCTTCTACCCGGAGTGGCTAAGGTTTCAGCGATGCATAAAACAGCGCAATAAGCTGCTGCGGCGTGATAAACTAGGCGATGGCGAACTCGCGGTATGGACGCGGGACTTGGCCGTGGCAGGTGAGCGCATCAATGCCTTCCGCCTGGACTATTTCAGCGCACTTGCGCCGCGCTTCAGGGAGATCATGGCCCGTCTTGCGCCTGAGTTGGAGGCTCTGGAGCTGCGCTTCCGCCCGGGCTGGGACAGGACTTTGAGCTACTCCGAGGCCCTGGATGGCAGTAGTAGGGCAGACAGGGACCAGGGCTATACGCACGTAGGACCGCAGCGGGCGGATATCAGGGTCACCATTGGGGGCTACTCTGCGGCGGAGACGCTGTCGCGGGGCCAGCAGAAGCTGCTCGTCTGCGGGCTGAAGCTGGCCCAGGGAGAGCTGATGAGCGAGCTCGGAGGGGGCCATGGCGGCTGCGTCTACCTGATTGATGATCTGCCCTCGGAGCTGGACCAGCCGCACTGCCGCCTGGTCTGTGGCGAGCTAGTTCGCATGAAGGCCCAGGTCTTTCTCAGCTGTGTCAGGCGGGAGGACCTTGAGGGCATGTGGCCCACTGCCACAGCATTGAAATTGTTCCACGTGGAACATGGATCGCTGCTTCCTGCCATCGAGGATGCTGCCAGCCAGAATAATGACGAGGAGGGGCCCCCATGGATGGCCGCCTACCTAATTAAGCAAGGCCCTGTGAAGACTCTTCTTCCAGGCGCGGTAACGCATGAAATATGATGAGAGCCCAAGCATGAGTGAGAGCGAATACAACTACGATTCTTCCAGTATCAAGGTACTCAAGGGCCTGGACGCCGTGCGCAAGCGTCCGGGCATGTACATTGGAGATACAGACGATGGTACCGGGCTCCACCACATGGTCTTTGAACTGGTGGACAACTCCATTGACGAATCCCTGGCTGGGCACTGCTCTCGCATTGACATCATTATCCATCCCGATGAATCCGTCACTGTTACCGATGATGGTCGTGGCGTACCCACTGAAATGCATGAAGAGGGCGTCTCAGCGGCTGAAGTCATCATGACCGTGCTGCACGCAGGCGGAAAGTTTGATGACAACTCCTACAAAGTCTCGGGTGGTCTGCACGGCGTAGGGGTTTCGGTGGTGAACGCACTGTCCGAGGAGCTTGTCCTCACAATCCGCCGTGAGGGCAAGCTCTATGAGCAGCTCTACAGGCACGGTGTGCCGCAGGCGCCGCTTGCGGTCATTGGGACTACCGAGGACTCGGGTACCGCCATACGCTTCCGCCCCTCGCCAGAAACCTTCACCAACATTGAGTTCCATTTTGAGCAGTTGGGGAAGCGCCTGCGTGAACTCGCCTTCCTGAACTCTGGAGTCTGCATTCAGCTGACAGATGAGCGCTCCGGGCGCCAGGAAATCTACCAGTATGAAGGTGGCCTCCATGCCTTTGTCGCCTACCTCAACCACAACAAGACCGCGGTGAACAAGCCCTTCCACTTCCAGCTGGATACGGAGGATGGCATCGGTGTGGAAGTGGCCCTGCAGTGGAACGACTCCTTCCAGGAAAACATCTACTGCTACACCAACAATATACCCCAGCGCGATGGGGGCACTCATCTCGCAGGCTTTCGCGCTGCCCTCACCCGCAGTCTGAACAACTACATCGAACGCGAGGGCCTGGCGCGAAAGGAAAAGGTCTCCACTACCGGCGATGACGCCAGGGAGGGCCTCACGGGAATAATATCGGTGAAAGTGCCCGACCCCAAGTTTTCCTCCCAGACCAAGGACAAGCTGGTCTCCTCTGAGGTGAAAACAGCCGTCGAACAGGCCATGAATGCGCGCTTCAATGACTACCTACTGGAGAATCCCCAGGAGGCCAAGGCCGTCGTTGGCAAGATGCTGGATGCGGCCCGCGCCCGCGAAGCGGCCCGCAAGGCCCGCGACATGACGCGACGCAAGGGTGCCCTGGATATTGCAGGTCTGCCCGGAAAACTTGCCGATTGCCAGGAAAAGGACCCCGCTCTGTCCGAGTTGTACCTGGTGGAAGGCGATTCAGCGGGCGGCTCCGCCAAGCAGGGCCGCAATCGCCGCTTTCAGGCCATCCTCCCGCTGAAGGGCAAGATCCTCAATGTGGAGAAGGCCAGATTCGACAAGATGCTTGGCTCCGCCGAGGTCGGGACGATTGTCACGGCGCTGGGCTGCGGCATAGGCAAGGATGAATTCAATCCCGACAAGCTGCGCTATCACAGTATTATTATCATGACTGACGCGGATGTGGACGGATCGCACATCCGCACCCTGCTGCTGACCTTCTTCTTCCGCCAGATGCGGGAGCTGGTGGATCGGGGACATATTTTCATTGCCCAGCCGCCCCTGTACAAGATTTCCCGTGGCAAGCAGAACCAGTATCTGAAGGACGACGAGGCGCTGAAGCAGTACCTGACGCAATCTGCCCTCGACGGGGCGGCAATCGTGGTGACGCCGGAAGCGCCGCCGATTACCGGCGCGGGTCTGGAAGAGCTCGTCGCCAACTTCCGCAAAGTCGCGGCGACGATCGAGCGCCTGAGCCGCCTCTATGCGCCGCCGGTGCTTTGGCAACTGGTCTACGGTGAAACCCTGATGGTGGAGCAAATGAGTGATGAGGCTGCCGTGGCTGCCTTTGCAATGCAGTTAAGTGAGCGCCTGCTTACTGTTGCGCCCAAGGGCGCTCACTACACAGTTGCTGTGCGCAAGGATAATGAACGGAATATCTACTTCCCGGTAGTCAAACTGCTGGCCCACGGAGTCGAAACCGACACCGAATACCACCATGAGTTCTTTTCCTCCGGCGAGTACCGCAGCATGGTGGCCCTTGGCGCAATACTGAACACCCTGATAGAAGAGGATGGCTATTTTCAGCGTGGTGACAAGACACTGCCCACTCGGAATTTCGAGGAAGGCTTGACCTGGCTGATGGCCGAAGCCAGCCGGGGCTACAATATCCAGCGCTACAAAGGCCTGGGGGAAATGAATCCGGATCAGCTGTGGGAGACCACGATGGATCCGGACGCACGGCGCATGCTGAAGGTTACCATCGAGGATGCGATGGCGGCCGACCTCATCTTTACGACACTGATGGGTGACCAGGTCGAGCCGCGCCGTGAATTTATCGAGCAGAATGCACTGGCGGTTGCGAATCTTGATGTGTAGTTAGCGCTCACTAATCCGTTGGAGGTTGGATTCCGCGAAATGCCAGGCGTTCACAATCGCTTGACCTTGACATGATGTGAAGGTCCAGACTGCTGCTGTGATTCCCTACAGGAGCAGGACCATGGCCACAAACAGCATTTTACAGGAAAGCAATTCCTTCCCTGCCGCGGGCACCAGTCAATTGGCAATCACCGGTATGAACTGCGCCTCCTGTATCGGGCGCGTGGAAAAAACCCTGCGGCAAGTGCCTGGCGTATACTCCGCCCAGGTCAACCTGGCGACCGAGCTGGCGACGGTGCACTACGATCCAGGCTTGGGAACAGAAGCCGATCTGGTTGCAGCGGTGGCGCGGGCAGGTTATCGGGCCCGGCCGCAGGCGCCGCCCTTCTCCTCCCGTTCGCGTTTCCATGCCCTCTCGCAAGCAAGCCGCCCTAGCATGCAGGTATTGGCGGCGGTATTGCTGACGCTGCCGCTGGTACTGCCCATGCTGAGCTCCCTGGTGGGCCGCCACTGGATGCTCAATGGCTGGCTGCAATTGTTGCTGGCCACCCCGGTACAGTTCTGGCTGGGGGCCCGCTTCTATCGCGGTGGGTGGAGCGCTCTGAAGGCGGGCACCGGCAATATGGATCTGCTGGTGGCGCTGGGTACCAGCGCCGCCTACGGCCTTTCGGTCTATCTGTTGTTGTTCGGCGGCGCCCGCGGTCCAGAGCTGTATTTTGAAACCTCGGCAGCAGTGATGACCCTGATCCTGGTGGGCAAGTGGCTGGAGTCCCGCGCCCGTTACCAGGCCCTGCGGTCCCTGCAGTCGTTGCGCCCGGACCGAGCCAGGGTCCGGCGTGACGGCGGAGACCAGGAGATGGCGCTGGAGCAGGTCGAGGTCGGGGACCTGGTGGTGATACGACCGGGAGAGCGGGTTCCGGTGGATGGCGTGGTACGTGAAGGCAGCAGCCACGTGGATGAATCCCTGCTGACCGGTGAGAGCCTGCCGGTGGGCAAGGACGTGGGTGACGAAATCACCGGCGGCGCTGTCAACCAGGACGGGTTGCTGCTGGTAGAGACCCGCTCGGTGGGCAATGAGACGACCCTGGCCCGGATCATCCGGCTGGTGGAACACGCCCAGGCGGTCAAGCCGCCGATTCAGCGCACCGTGGACAGGATCAGTGCCGTGTTTGTGCCGGTGGTGCTGGTGGTCGCCCTGCTAACTCTGCTGGGCTGGGCGCTGGTCGAAGGCGACTGGCAGCAGGCGCTGTTGAACGCGGTGGCAGTGTTGGTGATCGCCTGTCCCTGTGCGCTGGGCCTGGCCACTCCGGCGGCTATCATGGTGGGCACCGGGACCGCGGCGCGGCACGGCATCCTGGTCAGGGATGCCGAAGCTTTGGAGCGGGCCCGGCACGTTACCATCGTCGCCTTTGACAAAACCGGCACCCTTACCGAAGGCAGACCACGCCTGGTCGCGTTGCAGCCAATGGATATCAGCGCAACGCAGGCATTGGCCCTGGCTGCCGCGCTGCAGCGCGGCAGCGAGCATCCCCTGGCGGCCGCAGTACTGGCGGCGGCAAACGAGCAGGGCCTGGCGGAGACTCACGCCACTGAAGTCCGGGCCATACCCGGACAGGGCCTGACCGGACACATCGACGGCAGCGGTCTGGCGTTGGGCAACGACCGCATGTTGCAGTCGCTCGGCCTGGCGCCCGGTGCGTTGCAGCGCGAAGCCGACGCGCTGATGGCAGCAGGTAATACGATTTCATGGCTGGCCCGGGTCGATGAAGAGCCGCGCCTGCTGGCCATGCTGGCTTTTGGCGACACGGTCAGGGTCAGCTCCCGCGCGGCGGTTCAGTCCCTGCAGGTGGCCGGCGTCCGGACGGTGTTGATCAGTGGCGACAATCCCGCCAGCGCCCGCGCGATTGCGGATCGTCTCGGTATTGATGAGGTTCACGCCCAGGTATTGCCCGGAGACAAGGCTGCGATCATTAGCCGTCTCAAATGGGACGGCAGGGTTGCGATGGTGGGTGACGGCATCAATGACGCCCCTGCTCTGGCTACGGCCGATGTCGGGATAGCGATGGGCAGTGGCACCGACGTCGCGATGCATACCGCCGGCATCACGCTGATGCGGGCCGATCCCCGGCTGGTAGCGGCGGCCATTGCCATCTCCGGGCGCAGCAGCCGCAAAATACATGAAAACCTGTTCTGGGCCTTCATCTACAATGTAACGGGTATACCGCTGGCGGCAATGGGTTTGCTGAACCCTGTCTTTGCCGGAGCCGCAATGGCCCTGAGCAGCATCAGCGTGGTGCTGAACGCACTGCTGCTGAAGCGCTGGCGGCCGGATGACTTTCTGCTGGAGGAACAATAGCGTGAGTCTACAGCTGACCATAGGCCAGATCGCCCGTGCTTCCGGTGTCAGTGCCAGGATGATCCGTCACTATGAGGACACCGGCCTGATTCCGGCGGCGATTCGTAGCGACAAAGGCTACCGATATTACGGCGAGCAGGATCTGCATCGCCTGCGTTTTGTCAGGCAGGCCAGGAAGCTGGGTTTTTCGATTGAGCAGATAGCCGCTTTGCTGGGGCTGTGGCAGGATCAACAGCGTTCCAGTAAACAGGTAAAGAGCCTGGCTGCGGAGCACATTGCGAAACTCGACCAGCGCATTGCGGAACTGCAGGAAATTCGCGCTACCCTGGCGCAGCTGATCCAGGATTGTCGAGGTGACCAGCGCCCGGAGTGTCCCATTCTGGAAAATCTGGCCTGGGGCGAGACGCCGCCGCATTAGCGGCGACGGGCCCGGTTTGCCACAGCAAACGGCCGCGCTGAAGGCGGCCGTTTGTTGCGGGCCGGTCAATGGCGATGATTGCCCTCCCGTTTCGGTGTGGGCAGGGCCTCGCTGCCGGCCTTCGCCAGGCGGCCGCGGCGCTCGGGGCGGCCGTAGTCCGGGTTCCTGCTGATGCGGCTGGCTACGGTGCCCTCAGGATGGTCGTACCAGCCCGGGTCGCTGAAGTCGCCGGGAGCGATGTCATCGCGGGTCTTCACCACGGTGAACATGCCGCCCATTTCGATGTTGCCGAAGGGCCCGACCCCCATCATCATTGCCAGCGTGTTGGGCGGCCCCTGCATATGCCCGCTGTCGGTATGGTCCTGGTGCTCGCCCATGCCCTTCTCGCCCATGGCCATGTAGCCGGGCAGCAACTGGCGAATTTCCTGCTCGATGCCCGATTGGTCCACCCCCAGCGTATTGGGGATATCGTGGCCCATCGGGTTCATCGTGTGGTGGGACATGTGGCAGTGGAAGGCCCAGTCCCCTGGCACCGCGGTGAACTCGATATCCCGCATCTGGCCCACCCCGACAATTTCGGTGACCTCGCTGCGCCACTGGTTTTCGGGCCAGCGTCCGCCATCGCTGCCGGTCACCTGGAACTGTACCCCATGCAGGTGGATGGGATGGTTCCACATGGACAGGTTGCCGATCCGGATGCGAACCCGCTCTCCAGTCCTGGCCACCAGCGAATCTATTGCCGGGAACACCCTGGAGTTCATGGTCCAGAGATCGAACTCCACCATTACCGCGGGATCCGGCCGCGAGGTGCCCGGGTGCATCGCCCAGTTGTGCAGCAAGATGGCGTAGTCGCGGTCCACTGGCACTGCCTCGCCGGCCTTCGGGTGAATGATGAACAGGCCCATCATGCCCATCGCCAGTTGCACCATCTCATCCGCGTGCGGGTGATACATATGGGTGCCGTGTTGCTGTAGCGTGAACTCGTAGACAAAAGTCTCGCCCGGATTGATGGGTGGCTGCGTCAGGCCGGATATACCGTCCATGCCCGAGGGCAGAATCAGGCCGTGCCAGTGGATGCTGGTGTGCTCCGGCAGCCTGTTGGTGACCAGGATGCGGACCCGGTCGCCTTCGACGGCCTCCAGGGTCGGCCCCGGGCTGGTGCCGTTGTAGCCCCAGCATTTGGCGCGTGAGCCGGGCGCGAACTCGTGCTCGATCTCCTCCGCTACCAGGTGGAACTCCTTTACCCCGTCGACCATGCGATGGGGCAGGGTCCAGCCGTTGGGTGTATGCACCGGCATATAGCCCTGCTCGCTGCGTCTGCCGGGAGTGGCCTCGCCGGTGTTGTGTTGAACCTGGCCGATCTCGGCCATGGCCCGGGTGATGGCGGCGGCGGGCAGCATGACGCCGGCGGCAGCCAGAAAATCTCTGCGTTTCATCAGTGATGTCCTCTGTGAGATTCGGGAGTGGGGGCCGGCTGGTGATTGCCGTGATGGCGATGGGGGTCGGCTGCCGGCTCATCAGTCGCTGCCTCGCCAGTGGCGGCACCGACCGGTGTCAGTTCGAGCACCGCTTCGCTGTCGCGGGTGACGGCGCGGCCGCGAAGCTGTGCCAGGCCCACTTCCAGCTGCCAGTAATCCGCCAGATCCTCGACCTGCTCCAACCAGCCCTCTAGCTCCCGCCGCTTGCTGGCGAGCAGATTGAAAACCCCATCGAGCATGAAATTGACCCGTGCCTGCCGCGCCTCCACTTCCGCCGCAAGCGCCGGCAGCAGGCGCTGCTGGCGGACTTCGATGGCTGCCCGGCTGTGTTCCAGCTCGGCCAGTTGCTGCCGCAGCTGCCGCGTCAGTTGCAGCCGCAGCGCGGCCTCTTCCGCCGCGAGCAGCTCGTACTCTGCTGTCGCGGCCAGGGTCACGCTGCGGTTGCGATGCCACAGCGGCAGCGGAAAGGACAGGCTGGGACCAGTGGCGCGCTCGTCCTCCTTGCGCTCGTGTTCAATTTCCACTTCGGCATCGTCCAACCAGGCTTCCCGGCGCTTGCTGCCGGTGAGTTCGTCCAGGCGTGCGACCGCGAGCCGCAGGCGGGCGAGCCGGGGGTGGGATTGCAGGGCGCGGGTCACCATGGCCTCGCGGTCGTCCCCGGCGCTCACCGGCAGCGGTAGCGCGGCGGTGACCTCCCAGTCGTCGTGATCCAGTGCCAGCAGCAGGGCGAGGTCCTCGTGGGCCCGGTCGCGATCCCGACGGGCGTCGATCAGATCCAGCTCTGCTTGCGCCGCCGCCTGGGCGAATTCTGCCTGGTCCAGTGGTGGCAGGTTGCCGGCGTCGGCGAAACGCTGGGCCAGTTGCCCGGCCCAGCGGGCGCTGTTGCTGGCCCACTGCTGCAAGACCAGGCGTTGCTCCGCCGCGGCCAGCTGGTACCAGGCGGCCTCCACTGCCAGCGCCCGGTCCTGCAGGGCCTGGGCCAGATCCACTACCGCCAACTCATAGTCCGCTGCCGCCAGGCGCTGGCGGGCGGGCCGCAGCATTATCCCGGCGAGGCTCTGGCCCAGGCCGACGGTGAATTCGCTGCCACCGCCACTGACATTCAACCAGGATAGGGACAGAGTGGGGTTGAGCAGTTCGCTGGCGCGCACCACATCGGCGGCGGCGATATCCAACCGGGCGTATTCGGCGCGCATATCGGGATGATGTAGCAGCATTGCCTGCACCGCCTGTTGCCGCGAGAGGGCACCGGTGAAGGCTTGTGCCTGGCCGGCTATTTCCAGTCCGCGCTGCTCCAGCAGGATCTGCGCCCGCCCGCTGCCGTCGTCGGGGGGAGCGCTGGCGCAGCCCGCCAGGGCCAGCATCAGGAATGCCAGGCCAGTGCGGCCGGCACGGAAAAAAGGATTCATGACTCGGTTTCTCCAGCAGTGAAAAGAGCCTGCATTCAGGACGCAGGTCAGTTCAGCCCCGCAGGGCAATCAGGCTGGGGAAATTGAGGGAGGTCTGAGCAGGGGTGGCAGGTGGGGATTGAGCAATCCGGGTGCTGGGGCAGGAAATACGCCGGCAACTGGCGCCGGCTTGCCTGGCTCGGCGAAGGACATCGGCACAGCTGCGGCCGCGCAGGCGCTCAGACAGGCGAGATCACAGGATTCACAGCTGCTGCTGTGACTATCGCCGGCGTGTGCCCCGGTGTCACTGTGCTGGTGCTGGTCTGCATGTTGCGCCTCTCCGGTGGCTTCGCCGCCGGCAGCCAGTGCTGTTGTTGCCGCACCGGCCTCGCCACAGCCCGCATGCTGCGCTACCGACAGCGGCGCAGACAACAGGATCAGCAGGGCCAGAAACAGTCTCATCCACGAAGTTTACCACAGCGGCGAATTATTGGGAGCAGCCGAAATCACTGTGTATGGGGCCCCACCCGCAGATAGTTGCAATAACCCCTGCCATGCTCCACCTTGGCGGGCCCTGCGCAAAGTTCTGTTCCTGATCTGTTCGCCACAGCGCCACTGGCGTCTTCCCGCCTTGCTCTGAACGCTGTGGCTGTGAGCGTTAGTCACCGAACGCTACGCAGGGCCCACTAGCCGCTTTGCGCGCAATCCGGTAGCGTCTCACGATGGATTTTCTGTTGCCCGTGGAACTCGCTCCGGCCACTGCCGCCTTCCTGCTGCTGTGTTCGGCGCTGACCTCGATGATTACCGCCAGTCTGGGTGCGGGTGGGGGGGTTTTATTGCTGGTATTGATGGCGATGTGGGTGCCGCCACTGGCGATCATTCCCGTACACGGCATGATCCAGCTGGGCTCCAACGGTGGCCGCGCCCTGCTCACCTGGCGCAGTGTCAATTGGCGGGTGATAGCCGCCTTCGCGCCCGGCGTCCTGGCCGGTGCACTGTTGGGGTCATGGTTGCTGGTGGAACTGCCCGCGGCGGTGTGGCAGTTGACCATCGCCGCTTTCGCACTCTATCTCTCCTGGGGGCCCGCCCTGCCTGCCGCTGTGTTGGGCGGTCGCGGTATTTTCCTGGTCTCGCTGGCCACCAGCTTCATCAGCCTGTTTGTCGGCGCCACGGGTCCGCTGGTCGCGGGCTTTATCAGGCAGCTGTGTAGCGACCGCTTCGCCACGATTGCCACCTTTGCCACCGCCATGACCCTGCAGCACGCACCCAAGGCGCTGGTCTTCGGGGTGGCAGGCTTTGTCTTTCGCGACTGGCTGGGGTTCATTCTGGCGATGATCGCGGCCGGCTTCGCCGGCACCTGTGTGGGTGTTCACCTGCTGAGTAAAATCAGCAACCAGCAATTCAGCAATGCTCTAAAGTGGATACTCACTATTCTAGTGGTCCGCTTGGTATGGTTGGCCCTGGACTGAGCAGGCGAAGAAACTTAGAGTAGACAAAGCGCTACGATTTATCTAGAAGCCATCTACGGTGATTTCGATTGCCTCGTAATCTGGAGAAATCTTCGTATCCAATAGGGATACTCCCGGTGGGCTTAGCAATATGTCCATCGGGCCGATTCTTTCCTTTTTGTCGTCCGCGGTCTGGAATTCTTTGGAGCCGCGCATGACGAAGGTTAGTTTTGTCGTTTCAGACTTTGTACACCACGCGGGCTTGAAGGGTTCGCTGCGGCGTCTGATGATACGCCGAATCGCATACTTGCCGGTATAGTCATCACCTAGTTTGTAGCGGTATACACTAACGCCACTATTGAGGGTTTCAAGGAATGCATCCCGAACCGCCAGGGTTTGTCCCTGTACGGATGAGGTTTCTTGGGGCGCCTCGGTTTCCACCGTGCTAAAGGTGCCGGGAAAGGTGATTTCCGCTACTTGGTAATCCGCGGAGGAGCCTCCTACATTGTGCGGTGCCAAGCCGGGAATAAATAGCAGATCGCCGCGGTTGGCGCGGGACCAGCCGTCCCTGCCATAATCGATGTCCAGAGAGCCATCGATAATCAGGGCGACCTGCAGCTCACATTCATGATAATGCCACGGGCTGGCCCACTGTGGAGTATCCCGGAAGTGACCCGGAAGCGTGGCAATGGCGCGCATGGAATCACCGGTGGTTTCCTGGAGGCGGTAATCGATAATAGTGCCCAGGTCAGCCCGGTGTGCTTGGTCGGGCTGTGGCGGTAGTTCAAGATGGTGCTCATGCGCCCGAAAAATTTGAATGCTGCCGGCAATCGCATTTTTACGCTGGGTTTCAGACATGGCATAACCTCTCAGGATCCAAAGCAACTAAGTTCAACTTGCACTATCTTACAACGAAGTGCGCTTCTTATGCTGTGAATATCCCTTTCTTTGAGTATGATGAATTTCTGCCTGGATAATCAAAATTCATTATGACGCTGGAAATCTTAAGCCGGTATGCTCCTGTGAGTGATTAATCTGTAAGTGGTTATGTTGCTAAGTCAATGAGCCTATAAAGGGGGGTATGAACGAAAATCGGTTATTGGCTAGCTTTTGGACACTGGCAGGGGATGTGTCACCGCTGGATGGCAGCGCAATCAGTGTCAATTCTCTCGAGTCGCGGGCCGCGGCCGCGCACAAAGCTGGTTTTGTTGGGCTTGGTCTTAGCATAGACGATGCAAAATACAATATTGAGAAATATGGCAAGCGCACTGTGCGATCCCTCTTGCGCAATTATGGTATCCAGCATATCGAACTGGAACCGCTTTTCGATTGGTTTGTTGATGGCGAGCAGCGTGCTGCGTCGGATAAAGTCAGGGAGACTACTTGGCAACTAGCCGAAGATCTCGGCGCTTTTCAGCTCAAAATAGGCGGTGACTTCTCAGGGGCGGATTGGCCGGTAGAGCGGGTAACCGATGAGTTTGCCACACTATGCGGACAGGCAAGCGACGTTGGGCTCAGCGTGGTAATTGAATTGATTGTCGAATCTTCGATCAGCGATTTGCCAACTGCTGTAAAAATTATCCAAGGGGCGGGCTGTGATAACGGAGGCCTACTGCTTGATATCTGGCAGGTTGCCCGTGCCGGTGTTTC
This sequence comes from Kineobactrum salinum, assembly GCF_010669285.1. Lineage (GTDB taxonomy): Bacteria > Pseudomonadota > Gammaproteobacteria > Pseudomonadales > Halieaceae > Kineobactrum > Kineobactrum salinum. The sequence goes on from NZ_CP048711.1 coordinate 2,227,373, forward strand.
CTATAAGGATATTCGCAACTTGCCCGAGGGCGTTATCAAGCATATTGAATTCTGCGATGCTTTAAAGCAACAACAGGGCTCTTGGCTGGAAGATACGGTGTGCCACAGATTGCCCCCCGGCGCAGGCGAATTGGATATTGGGGCTTTCTTGACTCGATTCAGAGCGCTCAGTATACGGGATTGATTGGTGTAGAAATTCTCTCTGATAAATTCCGCAAGCTGGCCGTTGAGGACGCTGCCGCAATTGCGGCAAGCAGTACACAAAAGATTCTGTAGGCTTTATCTTGCTGTCATCAAAAAAACCTATCGGGGTGCGTCCATAAGATCATGCGCCAGATGAGTTTAGCTCTGATACCATTCCTGACACATTGAAACGTCCTTGCCACATTCTAAAAAGTTATTCGGAGGATACATAATGCAGCTAAGAATAGCTATCTCAACAACGCTTGCCACACTCGGTGTATTAGGTTCGTTTTCTGCTGTTGCGCAAAAAACCAATGTGCTGGTATTGGATGAAATGCTGGTTACGGCGCAGAAGCGTTCTGAATCTTCTCAGGATATCCCGGTAAGTGTTTCGGCATTCTCCACTGATATGCTAGAGCGTCTGCAAATAGAAGATGCAGCGCAGTTGCAATTTGTGGTTCCAGGCTTGGTGTACACCAGTAGCGGTGGTTTTGCGACGCCTTATCTGCGCGGTATTGGCAGTGACATTGCCACCGTGGGTGCGGAGCCCGGCGTTGCCACGTATGTCGACGGTGTCTATGTTTCCAGTCCGCTGAGTGTCAATATGAATTTTATCGGTGTGGAGCGCATCGAAGTCGTCAAAGGACCGCAAGGCACACTCTATGGCCGTAACGCAATCGGCGGTGCCATCAATATTATTACCAAAGAGCCGGGACAGGAATTTGAAGGTCGAGTAGTGGCCGGTTACGGCAATCATGATCGCGCTGAGGTCGGTTTTTACGTTTCCGGCCCCGTTAGTGATACGTTGTCGCTGGGGATCTATGGGGACTACTCACAGCGCGATGCGCTGGTGGATAATCTTTCCAGTTTGGCGCCGAGGGGCGTGCCGTCGCGCAAAGAAGGCCGGGCAGTTCGCGCCAAAGCAGTGTTAACCCCCAACGAGACAATGAAATTTGTTCTGACCGGCGAATATATGAAGATGGAATCACCCGATCCTTGGGGGTTTCGCCAAGTGCAGGACAACGCGCTGGGGCTTCTGGCCGGCGGTGATACTGGTACGGAGGTGCGCGATATATACCACAATTACCCATCCTTTCAGGAAGGCCGTCTATACGCCGCGACCTTGAACAGCCATTTTGATTTGCCGTTCGCAGAGCTGGTTTCGATTACCGGTTATCGGGACTATGAAGCGGTTTCTTCGGTTGATTATGACGGCACCGATGCGTCAATTATGGGGTTTGCCATAAATCCAGCTACAAGTGAGCAGGTTTCGCAGGAAATTCAACTGCTTTCCTTCCCGGAAAGTACGGTGAAATGGATTGCTGGCGCGTATTATTTTGATGAAGATACCGGTGGTGATTTTGAACTGGCGCCGGGAGATGCGTTGGTGAATTTGATCGCTGAGGTGCCAGTAACCTCCTATGCACTATTTTCGGAAGCGGCATTTCCTCTGACGGAAAAGCTGGAGGTCACCGGTGGCCTGCGTTACACCTACGAAGAGAAAGACGTGTCATCGGTACAGGTGGTTCCGTCCGTTAATCTGGTAACAGTACTTCCTTCCCAGTCCGAATCTTTTGAGAAGGTAACCTGGAAGCTATCAGCATCGTATCATTTCAATGATGATGTAATGGGTTACGCCACCTACAGTCGCGGTTTTCAGTCGGGCGCATTTAATGCTGTCGATTCCGGCGCGCCACCGGTTGACCCGGAAGTTCTGGATGCGCTGGAAGTCGGGCTTAAATCAGCGTTGCTGAATCAGCGGGTACAGCTAAATTTGGCAGGGTTTTACTACGATTTTCAGGATTTGCAGGTGCAGGTCAATGACAGCGCTACCGGTGCGGCGGCCTCGTTCCAGAACGCCGGTGCCGCGGAAGTTTTCGGTTTTGAGTTGAGCGCGAAAATGTTGGTAACAGACCAACTCGATGTTGATTTCAGCGCAAATTATTTAACTTCGGAATACCAGGATTTTCCCAACTATGCTGGGTTTATTCGCGATGATATCAATGGCGGCAACCGCCCTGCCACGGTAAATGTGTCCGGCAATGAGATTGTCCGTGCGCCGGAATGGACCTCGTCTCTTAGCGTAAACTATTCAATTCCTTTCGGTGACAGTGATAGTCTGGAATTTAGCGGGTCCTACTACTACAACGATGGATTTGCCTTTGATCCGCAGCACGTGGTGAATCAGGACTCTTACAATTTTCTGAATGGATCTATTACCTGGCTTTCGAATAACGGTTACAAGGTTTCACTCTGGGGGAAAAACCTTACCGACGAGGATTACCTCAACTTCGGTGTGGTCAGCAACTATGGTAAAACCCACGCGGATGCTCCAGGTAGACTATTTGGTGTACGCTTGACGTATGATTTTGACGCACGTTAGCACGTTATGCAAGATCAGTTACGAGGCAGTAAGGCGCAATAGGATTACGCTAAGGGCGCAATAACAGATCGGGGATGGTAAACAATGATTAATACGGCTATCGCTACAGAAATGTTTCGCCGGATGTTGAGGATCCGGTACTTCGAGGAGCTGGCGGAATCGCTGCATGCCAAGGGTGATATTGTCGGATCGCTGCACTCTTCAATTGGCCAGGAAGGAGAAATCGTTGGCGCCTGTATGGCGTTGCGGGACGAGGATTACATGATGGGTAATCACCGCTCCCATGGGCATCCAATTGCCAAGGGCGCCCAGCTAGGGCCCTTGATGGCGGAGCTACATGGACGCGCGACCGGCGTCTGTGGGGTAAAGGTGGCTCCATGCATCTCGCTGACTTTAGTGTCGGCAGTATTGGCGAAACCAGCATCGTCGGGTCGGGAATGCCGGTTGCCACCGGTGCCGCCCTTACCAGCAAACTACAGAGAACCGGCAAGATTTCGTTGTGTTTTTTTGGCGATGGTGCATCCAACGAGGGCACCTTTCATGAAAGTTTAAATCTTGCGGCGATTTGGGAACTGCCGGTGATATTTTTGTGTGAAAACAACCTCTATGCCGCCGCGACGCCAATGTTTGCCACCACGTCCGTAGAAGATATAGCGGCGCGCGGCGCAGCCTATAATATTCCGGGAAAAATAGTGGATGGCCAAGATGTGTTGGCGGTGTACGAAGTTGTCAGCGAGGCCGTGGTTCGCGCCCGCGAAGGTATCGGCCCGACCTTGATTGAAGCCAAAACCTACCGTTATCGCGACCATGCGGTGAACATGGGGAACTTGGGCGCAGTTGACCTAGGTGGGCGGTCGGACAAGGAAGTTGAGTACTGGCTGTCGCGGGATCCGATTGAGCTGTTCGCCAAGGTGCTTGCCAATCAGTACGAGGTTGCCGCTTCCGTACAGGAAAAAATCAGAAAGGACGTGCGGCGCGAAGTTGAAGAGGCACATGAATTCGCGACGGCGAGCCCGTTTCCCAAGCCGTCAGCCGCCTTTACCGATGTCTATAGCGAGGCGGTCTGACGTTTATCACTTGATCTGGATAGCCAATGTCTAAAATTACTTATTTACAAGCGATTCTTGCCGCAATACGTGAAGAAATGCGCCGCGATCCCGCGACTTTTGTTATGGGTGAAGATCTTTCCATCTGGGGCACCGCGGATGGCCTGTCGGAGGAGTTCGGTCGCGAACGCGTGCGCAATACTCCTATTTCCGAGGCGGGATTTATCGGCGCCGCCGCTGGCGCGGCTGTCACTGGTGGGCGCCCGATCGTCGATGTCACGATTTCCAGCTTCATTTATCCCGCGATGGACCAGGTGGTAAGCATCATTGCTAAATCGCGTTATCTCTACGGCGGCCAGGCAAAAATGCCGTTGGTTTTACGCCTAGGGCTCTACCATGGGCTTGGTGTTGCCGCGCAACATAGCGACCGACCCTACTCCATGTTTATGAATGTCCCGGGTCTCAAAATCGTTATACCTTCTAATCCCTACGATATGAAAGGGCTGCTCAAAAGCGCCATACGCGATGACAACCCGGTGATGGTTTTCGAGGATACCAACCTCTGGAATATGCGTGATGAGGTTCCGGATGAGGAGTACTTGGTCGAAATCGGCAAGGCGAATGTTGTTCGTGAAGGCAGCGATGTCACCATCGTAGCCATTGGTGGAATGCTGCGTCATGCGCTGGCGGCCGCTGATGAATTGGCGGAGGAGGGCGTGCAAGCGGAGGTTCTCGATCCGCGCACCCTGGTGCCTTTCGATCAGGAGACTTTGCTGCAATCTGTCAGCAAAACTGGGCGGTTGGTGGTGGTCGATGTTGCGCATCGGACCTGTAGCGCCGCCAGTGAAATTGCAGCGATTGTGGCGGAGGATGGCTTCTGGCATTTGCGGGCCCCGCTAGTAAGAGTGACCACGCCGGACACACATATTCCCCACAGTCCGGCGATCGAACATCAGTTGTACCCGGATAAAGAAAAGATTATTGCCGCGGTCCATAAAACGTTTGCATAAGAAAGGGTTATTTCACGATGGCTTTTAAACTGGTCTTGCCGCAAGTGGGCATGGGTATGCAGGATGGAACGATTACCGAGTGGCTTAAGCAGGAAGGCGATGCAGTGGCAAAAGGGGAAATTGTGTGCGAAGTCGAAAGCGCCAAATCCGTTGTGGAGATTGAATCTCCGGTAGCCGGCACAATCGCCAAGTTGATTGTCGAAGAAGGTGTGCTGGTGGATGTTCAGGAAGTTATCGCTATTATTGATCAGGAGGGAGGTGATGTGTCGCCGGACGAACCTCCTGTTGAGGACAACAAGCCAGAGACTAAGCTGACGCAAAAATCGCAGGATAATAGCGGGGGAGAGCGCGTGCAGATAGAGCCGCAGGCGCGCTGGGAGGCGAAACAAAAAAACATAGATCTGACCCTTGTCAACGGCAGCGGTCCGGGCGGCAGAATAACATGGGAAGATGTGTTGGCGTACTCGAAAAAACCATCACAGCAGGATTCGCCAACCGGAAGCGGCAGTGAAGTCGAAGAGGATATTTTACCGCTGACGCCAATGCGCCGAGCTATCGCTGAGCGTGTCAGTCTGGCAAAGCAGATGGTGCCGCATTTTTATCTTAAGGTAACCTGCGCTGTCGATGAGTTGAATAAATTGCGCGAGGAAATCAATCATCGCGATAGCAAAGCTTCAATTACGCTAAACGATATTATCGTTAAGGCGTTTGCCGAAGCGTTGAGCAAAACGCCCGAGGCTAACGTCACTTGGCACGAGCGGGGGATCCGTCGCTTTAAGCAAGCCGACCTGGCGGTTGCCGTGGCAATCCAGGATGGTTTGCTGACGCCAGTTGTCGAAAATGTTTCGGGTAAATCCCTTGAGCAATTATCCATTGAAATCAGAGATATCGTCAAGCGTGCACGAACAGGAAAAATAAAGCAGAATGAAATGCAAGGTGGAAGCGCAGGGATTTCCAATCTAGGAATGTTCGGCGTCGAAGAGTTTACGGCAATTATTAACCCGCCGCAATCGCTGATGCTGGCGGTGGGTGCCGCACATCCTATTCCGGTTGTGGAAAATGGGATTTTGCGTGAAAAAATGATGATGAGTTTGCAGCTTTCCGTCGATCACCGAGTGATCGATGGCGTTGTTGCTGCGGCGCTGCTTAATGAGCTGAAAGCCTTGCTTGCCAGGCCGAGGATGCTGTTATGATGCAACAGCGACCGGTAAACCTCGCCCACATCTTGGAACACGCGGCACGTGTTCACGGTTATCAGGAAATTGTTTCCAATACTGTGGAAGGTGGCTTGCATCGCTACACCTACCGGGAAGCACTCTCCAGAAGCAAACAGCTGGCAAACGCATTGGCCGCGTTTGGTGTGTCACCGGGTGATCGCCTGGCAACCCTTGCCTGGAATGGCTATCGCCACTTTGAAGTTTGGTATGCCGTTGCCGGGCAGAGCTTGGTGTGTCATACCCTGAACCCGCGCTTATCACCTGAGCAGCTCGCGTATATTATTAATCATGCCGGGGATCGGGTGATCTTTGTCGATCTGCCGTTGATATCCCTCTTGGAAGAAATCGCCGAGCAACTCACTTCTGTGGAAGCTTATGTCGTATTGACCGACCGGGAGCATATGCCCGAGAGCAGCCTGCCTAATTTGCTATGCTATGAAGAGATGCTTGGCGCTCACAGGGATGACTTTGTCTGGCCAGAAATCGCTGAGCAGACGTCATCGTCACTTTGCTACACATCGGGCACCACCGGCGACCCCAAGGGGGTGTTGTATTCCCATCGTTCCAATCTTTTACATGCTTACGCGACTGTCGGTGGCAATTGCTTTGGGCTGTCGAATGCCACAACCGCGCTAATGGTGGTGCCAATGTTTCACGCCAATAGTTGGGGGCTGGTGTACTCGGCGCCGATGGTCGGCGCCAAGTTGGTGTTACCGGGATCACGCTTGGATGGTAGCGCCATCCAACAGCTTATTGAAAGTGAAGCGGTAACTTTTTCCGCGGGTGTTCCTACGGTATGGACCAATCTGCTGATTTATCTCAAGGAAAGTGGTAAAGGACTGGGAGGTCTTGCGGAGGTAGCTGTCGGTGGAGCCGCCGTGCCGCGCTCCATGATCGCCGCCTTCAGAAAAAACTACGGCGTCAATGTTCTGCATGCCTGGGGTATGACGGAAAGTAGTCCGCTGGGCACCATAAACCGTTTGCCGGCTATTGCCGATACGTGGTCTGAGGATGAACGTTGTGATTATGCATGTAAACAGGGGCAACCATTGTTCGGTGTTGAGTTGGCCCTGGCGGGTGAAGACGGAGAACGCCTCCCCCATGACGGCGGGACCCAGGGGCGTTTACTGATGCGCGGTCCCTGGGTGATCGAGCGCTATTATGGTAACCAAGGAACTGCTTTACTGGAAGATGACTGGTTTGATACCGGCGATATCGCCACCATTGATACATACGGCGTAATGCAGATCAAAGACCGCGCCAAAGACGTGATTAAGTCTGGCGGCGAGTGGATAAGCTCGGTCGATCTGGAGAATGCGGCGATGGGCCACAGCGAAGTGGAGCTAGCCGCAGTTATCGCCATGCCGGATCCAAAATGGCAGGAGCGCCCCATGCTAATTGTCAAGCCGCTGGCTGGCTGCAAACCGGATAAGGACGATATTCGCAACCTACTGGGACAACAGTTTCCAGCTTGGTGGCTGCCGGACAAAATCGAATATGTCGATGATATTCCGTTAACTTCCACCGGCAAGCTAGATAAAAAGGCTATGCGCCAACAGCACCTGGCCGGATAGGCGCCACTAATAGCGAAAGAGCGAGGAAAGTCGTGCCAAAGCTTTATGGAATACCCATGGCGACATGTGCCCGCAAGGCGCTAGTGGTCGCTTTTGAGAAGGGGCTGGATTTTGAATATTGCGAAGTTGAGCGGGAATTTTTGGCCACCGATGATTATCGACGTCTAAATCCCAAGGGACTTGTTCCTACCTTGGTACGAGAGGATGGCGAAGTCCTCTATGAGTCTTCACTGGTGATCCGATATCTGGATGAAAGCGATGCCAAAGGCATTCAACTCCAACCAGCGGATCCGTTACTGCGCGCCAGAATGAATGGTTGGTTGAAAGACGTTGATGAATTGTATTTCGCGGCTACCGGAGCTTTGACCGTCGCCACCTTTATTCGGTTTATGGTGGGTGACCCGATCAATGAAGATAAATTCAAAATCATGCTCGATTCTATTCCCGACCCAGTTGCTCGTCGTTTCCGGGAAGTTTCGGTGCGCCAGGGAATTGACTCTGAACCCGCCAAGCTGGCGACCCAGCACGTGCCCGAAATGTTGCATAAGATCGAGACGAGTCTCGCACAGCAGCAATGGTTGTCCGCCGATCATATAACCCTAGCGGATTGCGCGGTATTTCCGTTGATGTTGCGCTTGGAAGAGCTGGGGTTGGATGAGATCTGGCAAGACGGTTATCCGCGTTTGAAAAGGTGGTGGGCCACTCTTAATGCTCGGCGCAGTGTGGTGAAAATTCGCAATATGGCGCAGCCGGAAATTACGGCAGGGCTAAAAGAGTCTGCCCGAGCAACGCGGGAGGAGCTTGTTAAACGTATGACCAAGACGTTGGAGCAGTTATCCCAATGAAGCTGTACACTTTTTTGCACAAGGGCGTCGAGCGTCTTGGCGCGGAAACCAGTGACGGGCGTTTGTTAGATCTTGCCGGGGCCGCGCACATCATTAACGGTGCTGGGAACCACGCGTTTGCCAGTATGCAAAGTCTTATCCAAGTGGGAGAAAGTGGTTTGGAGGCGGCGACAAATCTTCTGGCCGATTTTCCCGAAGAATCTCTGGTTAACTGGCGTAGCATAAAGATCCTCGCGCCATTGCCACGGCCTTCCAAAATAAGGGACTTTTCCAGTTTTGAACGACATTTGCTGCAAGCGACGGATGGCGCCGCCTTTATGCTTGCCGCAGAAAAACCGGACCCCGCAGCGGCCTACGTCGAAATGCGGCGCAAGTTTAATCTCGACAGTTTGCCTGGCAGTGGCTGGTCGGACGTGCCAGGCTATTATTACTCTGATGCAACTACCATTGTCGGCCATGATGAAGAGGTGAGCTGGCCGGGTTATTCTGATTGGATCGATTACGAATTGGAGTTGGCGGCAGTTATTGGCAAAGCTGGCAAAGATATCGCTCGCGAAAATGCTGACGAGTACATTTTTGGCTATACGCTATTTAACGATCTCAGTGCGCGCGATGCGCAATTCGTTGCCATGTCAACCGGGCTCGGGGTAGCAAAAGGCAAAGACTTTGATGGCTCAAATGTTATCGGTCCCTGCATCGTAACCCGGGATGAAATTCCCGACCCTTATGCGATGACCATGCGGGCGTTTGTGAACGAAGAGCTCTGGTCGCTGTCATTTTTAAGAGAGGCGAAGTGGCGTTTCGATGACTGTATCGCATACGCAAGCCAATCCCAAACACTGGTGCCCGGGGAGCTTTTTTGCACTGGCGCCGCTGCGGATGGCTGCGGTTTGGAGCACCGCAATAAACTAAACCGGGGTGACGTGGTAATTCTGAGCGCGGATCCTATCGGTGCTTTACGGACGCGGATTATTTAAACCTCGCGGTTACCTAAACAAGGTAGGGCAATGACATCATTATTAGCACGAAACGCGTTTTTTCAAAGTTGTTGGGTGGTGAACGACATCCATGCTGCAATGCAGGCGTGGCATACTGCGCTTGGCGCAGGCCCGTTTTATTACCTGGAAAACCAGCAGGCGACAAATTGCTTCCATAAAGATTCCGCTGCGACCTCCCCTATTTTTAATGTGGCTTTTGCTTACCACAGTGGTATGCAAATTGAATTAATTTCCCAAAGTAACAACGTGCCATCCGCCTACCGGGATCTGTATCTCGCCGGTTTTGGCGGTCACCACCATCTGGGGGCGAATGTTGCCGACTACCAGGCCGTTGTGGCTCAATACCGCGAAGCGGGTTATCAGGTCGTTCAGGAAGCCACCTATAACGATCAGCCGTTTTGCTATCTGGATACCAGCGCCGAGCTCGGTTATATGCTGGAATTGTTTCAGTGGAATAATGAGACATTGAGCTTTATGATGTCTTTGAATGAAGAGGCGCAAAACTGGGATGGTAAATCGCCATTTCGGGAATTTTCCTAAAGGCAAGAAATCATTCGGTAGCGTCCGCCTATGCCCAATCTTACGCGATTAAGCTTAGAGCTTGTTCAGGAACCTGGCGATGACCTGCTGCGCAATATGTTCAAGCGACTCGATCGGGGTGGGCGAGGCCCGGCGAATATCCATCGGCTGCTTGCCGCCAGTCCCGCTATTTTTGAGACCTTTATTAATTACGCGCACGCTTTGCGTCATCAAACGGATTTGGAGCCGCAAGATCGGGAATTGCTAATTGTTCGTCTGTTGTCGCGGCTTGATGCGCGCTATGAACTGGCTCATCATTACCAAATGGCGGTTGATGCAGGCTTGGCGGATGCTGTACTGGCGACGGTTACGCAAGGCCAAATTGATATTGCTATATTAAATAAACGCCAGAAGATGTTAGTGGCATTTGCTGATCGTTTTATCACCGGTGACGGGCTTGATGAGAAGACCGCGGCGTATATGCGCGCCATCTATACAGATAGGCAACTGCTGGAAATTGGGCTTACTTTGGCGTTGTATCTCGGTTTAGCGCATTTAACGCATACTATCGATGTGCCATTCGAGACGGAGTAGCTATTGCCAGTTTGTTGCAGGGTGTTAGATTATCAAAACTCGTTGACTCATTAAAAGCTGCGCATTTGTAAAGAAATGATATGGATTTGATCTGCGCGGCGCGAATAAGGGGTAGACCATGGCTTTTAAGGGTACACTTCAAGATATACGGCTTTTCATCGCGGCTTATGAAGAGGAGTCTTTTACCGCGGCAGCAGTACGCGAGAATTGCACGCAGTCCGGTGTATCTCATCACATCCGACAACTGGAAAGCCTGTTTGGCATTAAACTGTTTAATCGCGATAGAGCAAAGGTCACTAGCACGCCAGCGGGCGACGATTTTTATCGGCATTGTGTGAAATTGTTGCGAAAAGTAGATGTTGCTTCCGAGGCGGTCTCTAGGTTCGCGGAAGGGTATCAAACCTGCTTTAATGTTGGCGTGATTCCGGCACTGGCCCACAGAGTCATCGCGCCCGCGCTGGTCCGTTTTACCGAGGAAAACCCCAACGTTAAAGTTGGTATTATCGAAAACTTCAGCACCTCGCTGACGACTATGGTGAGTTCCGGCGCAGTGGATTTTGCCTTTGGAACCGCGTTTGGTCGTGAATCCGGGGTGCGCCTGAGGCCGTTGCTTTCTTCACCCGAATGTTTGATCGCTTCCGGCGAAGGGGCTGCTTCTGTCACGCTTAAAGAGCTGCGCGAGTCGGGACCGCACAAGATTGTCTGGGCCGAAGGCATGCAATCGCGGCGCAATGCTATTGAAGGTTGGCTCGCAGACAAAGGTATAGAGGTAGCCGCAACCATGGAAGTGGGGTCTTCTCTGGTCACCTTGGATATGGTTAGCCGCAGTACCTGGAAAACGGTTTCTCCAGCAATTATCCTCGATCCAGAAACGGATTTGGAGAACCTCACGGCGATCCCCCTGTTAAAGCCGGATATTCGGCTGGATCTCACTGTTGTTGAGCGTATTAGTTCAGAGTTGCCGCAAGAGGCAGAAGAATTTATCCGGCTTGTTGTTGAAGAGGCAAAGCGGGTGAATCTTGCTTGGGAAGATATTTTCCGTAAGCGTGGTCTGCAAGGGCCCTCTTCATTAAAGTGGGTGGGTTAGTGATTAGTTTGTTACATGACCTTGCCGCGAACCTTTCATGACTAATGCCACTAGGAATCTGCTAATCTCTCCGCTAATACGTAAGTTTGGATAGATATAACATTACGCGGGGTTACTAGGAGTGGTTATGAAAAAAGAGATTCGGTTAAATGCATTAGATCAAGCTATCCCCAGCTTCCAAGCGTTTGGTTTATGGACCCATCCCGACGACCAAGCGATTAATTATACAACGCCTGAGTATTGGATGGACTACGCCAAGTTATTAGAGCGCGGCTTGTTTGATAGCTTATTTTTGGCTGACGTTTATGGTTTTCCCGATGTCTATCAGGGCAAGGCTGATGCCGCATTGCTGAATGGCTCAATGGCGCCTTGTCTCGACCCGGTGGTACTGATTCCTTTAATGGCATCGGTAACCTCGAACCTTTGCTTTACTGTAACCGGCAGTTGCTCTTATGAGCTTCCTTTCAGTTTTGCCCGACGTTTTTCGACGCTGGATCATATAACTCGGGGCAGGCTAGGGTGGAATATTGTTACCAGTTACCTGCGCAGTGGTGCGTTGGCGATGGGTAAAGACAAGCTTACCGAGCATGACTTGCGTTATGAGATGGCGGAAGAGTTTTTAGAGGGTGTCTATCGCCTCTGGCAGGAATCTTGGCAAGAAGGCTCCGTGATTAAAGATAAAGCTAAAGGTATCTATGCGGACCCAGCAAATATTAAACAGATCGATTTTGCTGGAGACTTTCACAAATTTCAGGCAATCGGGGCTGTGGAACCTTCTCCGCAACGTGTGCCAACGTTGTTCCAGGCCGGTGGCTCCGAGCGTGGGCGTCGCTTTGCCGCGCTGCATGCGGAAGGGGTGTACCTGAATGGAACCAAAACCGATATCGTGGCGGGTCAGGTGGCCAAAACCCGAGAACTTGCGACGGCAGTTGGGCGTAATCCTGAGAATATCAAGTTTTTTATGGGTGTCTCGGTATTCGTTGATGAAACTGAAGAAGCGGCAAAAGCCAAGTATCAAGACTACGAAAAATATGCAAGCCTTGAAGGCTTGTTAGGGCTAATGTCAGGTGCCATGGGAATAGATCTTTCTCAATACCCGCTGGATAAACCCATTGAATTTGCGCAGAACGATGCCAATCGCACGGCGTTGTTGAGCTTTACGCGCAACAGCGAATGGACGCTGAAAGAAGTGCTCCAGCAAAAAATTCTCTGTGGTTCCAATATGGCCATTGTCGGCACGCCGGATCAGGTTGCCGATGAGCTTGAGCACTGGATGGACGAGACCGGCATCGATGGCTTTAGCGTTGCCCGAATTCTTGCCCATGACTCCCTGGCAAGCTTTATCGACTTGGTGGTGCCAAAACTCCAGGAGCGGGGGCGCTATAAAACCGCTTATAGAGAAGGAACCTTCAGACAAAAGCTGGGTGCTGGCTGCCCCTACATTGCCCCGGACCATAAAGCCGCCTCTTACCTGGATTTGGGCTAAACGGGGTTACAACTGGTAATAGCAATGATGATGACGCAATCAATCAGTCCGCAAACGGGCCTGCGTGGCTTCAGGAACGCCTTGGGATGTTTTAGCACCGATGTCGTCGTGGTCACCACTGGAAAGGAACGATAGCGGAGGCATTTGCGAGGTAGGCGTAAACAAACTCTCCCGTCAGGTTTTTCCCCCACAGGGAGAGTCCTCAGCGTTCACATTCGCATCGGCGTAGCTCCAATCGGAGATGGGGACGAAGAATTCTATCATCGGAGCGAAGGTAAATTCGGGGCGTTTACCAGCTTATTCCCAGTCACGTCGACTCCCTGGTAGGTGCCCTCCTCGATTTTGGAATTCAGGTAATTCATGGAAGCTGAGAGCTTCATTACAGCCAAGGGTTTGTATTCGACTTCAAGCTCCGCACCCTCGATCCGTGACTTGGGAGTAACCGTCCGGTAATCAGTATCCGTCCGGTAAACCCATCTACCCATGGCCGTCCTGGCAGGTAACGTAGGTGTCCACCTATTCGTGGACTGCACCCCAAATATTGGACATTAATTTTAACTTGATTGATGGGTTTACCGGACGCTTACACTTGGGAAGATTTGTGAGCGCTTGGACAAAACCTGCAGAGGTAGATATAACGTCAACGATCTGCTGGTTGTTGTAGCGGTTATAGAAGACTGCTCCGTTGAGCCACAGATGATATTCGTCGAACTGAATCTTCACACCGAGTTCCGCGGCGGCAACGGTTTTCGGATGAGCCACTGTCAATGCGGATGGGTTGAAGGCTGCCTGGGCATTGAACGATGCACCGCGATAGCCCGGGTTCAGACTGGCATACAACAACGTGCCCTGGCTGATCGCATTAATATCCGTCAGGCTACGCGGAATCGTGTTGAAAACGGGCCTCCATTTAGATCACGAATCTGCGCCGCTGCCTCCGATGCCGGGATTGATCGGAGTATTGGATTGACTAGTGTTGAGGGGATTCCGTAATGATGTTGATACCCTCATGTCTAAGTCTTCGCTTGGCATTGCTAAAGGTAGTGTAAATATTTTCTCGCACTTTTTCTGAGGCGGAGACCTTCAAGCTGATTGATGAGCCTCTATATCCTGCTGCCGTAACGTAACCGTCCGGTAATCACACCTTGATGGGCGGCTCCCAGTTGTGCGGCAGCAGAGCTGTCAGGTCAGATTGCCTGGCGGTGGGGATACGCTCCAGCACATGCCGCAGATAGGCCTGGGCATCAAGCCCATTGATCTTAGCCGACTGGATCAGCGTCATCACGTTGGCCGCGCGCTGGCCGCTGCGCACAGAGCCTGCAAACAGCCAGTTCTTCCGCCCCAGGGCCCACGGCCTGATCTGGTTTTCCACCCAGTTGTTGTCGATGGGGATTCGCCCATCATCCAGATAACGAACCAGGGCCTCCCAGCGTTTCAAAGCATAATCGATCGCTTTGGCGGTACGTGTGCCGCTCGTCAGCTTGGATCGCTGTCCGGTTAACCAGCCATGGAATGCGGTGATGATGGGCCGCGCCTGTTGCTCGCGAACCTGTTGTCTGTGTTCCGGCATGGCTTCAGCCGTTGCGCGCTCAATCTCATAAAGCGCACCGATGGTGGCAAGGGCTCGCTCCGCAATCGGGCTCTGGTTGTGCTCCAGTAACTCATGGAACTTGCGTCTCGCATGGGCCCAGCAACCCACTTCGTGAATGCCCTGTACAAAGCCCGCTTTGTAGCCTGCGTAATCATCACAGATGAGGCTCCCCTGCCAACCGGCCAGGAACTCGCGAGACACCTGGCCGGATCGCGTGGGTTGGAAGTCGTACACCACGCCCTGTATCGGCAAGGTCCGCGGTGTCGCATAGGCCCACACATAGGCTCGCTGCGTTTTCTTCTTGCCGGGATCCAGCATCGCCACCGGTGTTTCATCGGCGTGCAGAATGTCCTGTGCCAGCAGTTCACGACGCAGCGCATCGACCAGCGGGGCCAGCTCCACCCCGCAGCGGCCCACCCAGTCAGCCAGTGTTGAGCGGGAGAGCTCAACACCCGCGCGGGCATAGATCTGCTGTTGCCGATACAGCGGCAGGTGATCCGCGTATTTGCTGATCAGCACCTGAGCCAGCAGGTTGGTCGTCGGAATGCCCTTGTCAATGACGTGGGGCGCCACGGGCGCCTGCACGAGGGTCTCGCACTGCTTACAGGCCCATTTGCTACGGATATGGCGTTCTACCGAGAACTGACCGGGCTCGTAGTCGAGCTTCTCACTGATATCTTCGCCAATGCAGGCTAGCTGGCAGCCGCAGGTGCACATGGTCGACTCGGGATCGTGGTGGATATCCGTGCGGGGCAATTCTGCAGGCAAGGATTGCCGTGCCGGCTTACGTGGCGTCCGCGTTGACCTGGGTGTGTCGGTGAGCTGCGCCAGCTCCGACTCTACCGCGGCGAGGTCCTCCTCAACGATGTCATCGAGCAGGCGGTATTGCGTGCTGCCACCCGCTTCACTGCGCTGGCCAAAGCGGTGACGTTTCAGTATGGCCAGCTCGTGAGTCAGTTGTTCGTTACGGATTTTGTAATGCTGCAGGGTCTTGTCGCGCTGGAGGAGTTCGGCGGCATGCTGCGCCTGTTGATCACCCAGCTGGGTGATCAACTGCGCTGCCATCTGGCGGAGCTGATCGTCTGAGAGGTGTGTGAGATCGGTGCGCAATTCCATGACCGATACTGTGCCAAAGAATCGAGCACGGCACCAGATCAACTATTTGCGTAGACTACGGTGCCCTTTTTTGCTCTGCGCTACTGCCGGTCAATCACGTGATTGGCCGCCGCGTATTGCCAGGGCAAGCCGACCACGAGGGCCTGTAGCTGCGCGCTGTCGAGTGTGACCACGCCGCCCGTGCGCAGGGGGCTCCAGGTGAACTTGCCCTGATGTAACCGGCGCGCGGCGAGCCAGATACCGAAGCCATCACACACCAGCACCTTCATCCGGTTGGCGCGCTTGTTGGCAAATACGTAGGCACAGTGGTGCCGGGCTTCACCGAAGCTGTTGATGACTCGGGCCAGCGCCGTATCGGGGCCTGCCCGCATATCGAGGGGTTCACGCGCGAGCCAAATCTCGTCAATCTGTATCACTGCAGGATGGACCTGAGCCAGGAGACCGAACGGTCGATCTCGCTCAATGGCCACTCCACGGTGACCTGGCCGAGCGGCGCATCCAGCCGGATGCTGACAGTGGGCTGAACTCGCGCTACGCTCTGGCCAGGGTTGGATGAGTCTTTGGTGGGCACGGGTAGCCGCACAAATTCTCCCGTGCCATCAACCGCCCGTGACCGGCGCCACTTGTGTACCAGGTTGAGGTTGAGGCCATGCCGCAGCGCGACCTCGGCCACGGAGGTGTTTGGCTGATGGCACTCGGCCAACACTCGCTGTTTGAACCTCGGCGAATAGCGCCGCCGCCGCTTGATGATCCTTGGAAGAGACGCTTCGTCATCCATATCAGGTGCCCACTTATCATTAGGTGGGCACCTAGCTTACGCAGTTCGCGGGGTTCGAAAAGATGGGTTTACCGGACGGTTACGCCGTAACCAGTCCATCGACATGTACTTACGGGTTCCCCATTTGGTACTCGCGATGTGGCGGAGCCTGGCACCTACCAACATTACGGCGGACTCGCCATCAGGGAATGCGCCGACAACCCGGGTACGGCGCCGGATTTCTCGCATGATCCGCTCCAGTGGGTTATTGATACGAATCTTCAGCCAGTGGGTCTGTGGATAGCCATAGAAAGCGAAGGTCTCGTCGATGCAGCGCTCCACCAAATCAGCAGCCTTCTGCAGCCGCATGGCTCTGAGTTCCTCGACAACCTTCATCGCTTTATCTTGAGCCGCCTCGCGGCTCTCCTGGGCATGGATAGCCTTGAGCATAGCGGAAACCAGGGCCATCTTCGCCCTGGGCACATGGCTGAACACCTTCCGATAGAAATGGACTGTACAGCGCTGCCAATCCGCCTCTGGGAAATACTCGGCCGCAGATTCACTCAAGCCCATGCAGGCATCAGAAATGACCATTCTGATGCCCTTCAAGCCTCGCGATTTCAAATGCGCCAGAAAGCTGCTCTAACCGGATTTGTCTTCCTTATGGTCTTCCTGTACGCCGAGAATATGCCGATACCCGTCCTGATCGATGCCGACAGCGACCAATACGGAGACGTTGCCTACCTCGCCGGCCCAGCTTCGCTTCAGGACGATGCCATCCAGGTACACAGGGATACTCGCCCTGGATAGGACGGTTCTGCCAGGTCTCAATATGCTTGTAGACCTTCTTGTTCAGCTTGCTAACGGTGCCGGAGCTGACGCGGGTTCCCCACAGGGCCTCGGTGATATCCTCGACCCGGCGGACGGAAACACCGGCCAGGTACATCTCCATCAGGGCCTCTTCAATCGAGGTTTCGCGGCGCTTGTATCGTTCAATGATGGCTGTCTCGAAGGTCTGCTTGCGTAGTTTTTGCATCTTCAGGGTGACTTCGTCGGCCTTGGCGTGGAATTTACGCTCATAGTGGCCGGCCCGAGTATCTATACGATCTGGGTGCATTCGTATCGCTGGGCCCCGCACATGGCGTTTGCCTCGGCATCCAGCATGGCGTTCAGCGTCTCCTCAACCGTACCTCGGACCAGTTCACCGAGATGATCCTGAATCTTGGCGTCATTGATCTGAATGACCTTACCCAAGCCCTTACTCTCGATATTGTTGCTCATGGTGGTGGTTCTCCGTTGTTGTGGGATTAAGCTTCGTAACTCAGTCGTATCAACTCTGGAGGCCACCGCCTCTTCTCAAATGTGCGAAAGATCATTTACGTTATCGCCATGATACGCGACCATCGCGGACTATAATGTCCGGACCAGCCGGACCGACTGTGGGAGACAAGTATGACCTGCCCTGATTGGGCTACAGCCGTACAGGCACTGCTTTGTCAGTAACGCGCGCCAATCCGGCCGGCTATGTGCTGGACAATATGGAGGGGGCGGTGGATCAGGCCACCTTTCTGGCGGCCACCGACACCCCTGTTGCCATCGTCGGTGCCCGCGGCACCGGCAAAATGTACATCGCCCGTATTCTGCATGCCAGTGCGGGGGTACCGCCGAGACTCTGGTACAGCTGGACTGTCGTGAATTTCGCAACCGTGATGATGCAAACCAGCGCATCCGGCGAGCTCTGCTGACCGGGGCGGGCAAGACCCTGGTGTTCAAGTCGCCGCAACTGATGGCCGCCGATGCCCAGCTCAGGCTTGCCCGGCAGATAGCCAGCCGGCGGCTGGCCGATGCCGACCCGCCGGCCTACCTGCCCCAGATGCGCTTCGTGGCTCTGTTTCCCGACAGCCTGCCGCGGCTGGTGGCGCAGGGGGTCCTGCAGCCCAAACTGGCCAGCGTATTTGCGGGCTATCCTGTGCAGGTACCACCCCTGCGCCACCGGAAACAGGCTATTCTGCGGTGGGCGAACAAGATACTCGGTCAGGAGAGTAGCAGCCGCAATCGTCTGTGCAAGGGGTTTACACCGGAAGCGGAACAGGCCATGCGGCAGCACGACTGGCACGGCAACATCAGTGAAATCCGCCAACGCGTGGTGCGCGCGCTGGACAACCGTCCGGGCGGGGAATGGCTGACGCCGCTCGATCTGCAGCTGTTCCTGGGCGACCAGGCACCCGCGGATACCGTGGCCTTGCCCCTGCGGCAGGAGTTCGGCGCAATGGACGCTAGCCACAGTCCCAGCGCCTGGGAGGAACTGGAACTGGCACTGGCAGAGCTGGTGCATCTGATACTGCGACAGGGTCCAGTACTGCCGCTGGGGACCTGGCTGGCGGATGAGGTGATACTGGCCGCTCGCGGACGCTACCCCGAGGCGCCGGGCAGGGTGGCGGCGTTCTTGCAAACCAGCCGACGCAATATCAATCGCTGGATGCCCCGCGTTGAACAGCGCGGGCCACTGCGCAGCGGCTGTGGGCTGTGGTTGCAGGTCGCGCGACTGGTGGACGACTGGGTGCGGGCGCTGGGGCTGGCGGGCCCTTCGCCGCTGGAACAGGCAGAGGCGCTGTTGCTGTTACAGCTCGAGGCGCAGCAGTCTCTGGCTACCGTAGCCCTGCGGGCAGAGTTACTCGGGGTGTCGAAACCGACCTATCTGAAGAAGGCTCGCCAGCTGCCGCAGGCGGCGGCAGTCAATGCAGTGGAGAAATGAGATGAGCGACTCTTCCACCAGTGCCAATGACCACGCAGCCGCCCAGGCCGCGGAGCACAAGACCGTCACCGAACTGGCGGCCGCCTATCAGGCGCTGGCGCAGGAAACCCTGCCTGCGGTACTGGGGTTCTCGGCCCGACTGAATCTGCTGTGGGACATGGCAGCGGTGGCGCCCTCGCGGATCGAGGGCCGCGTGCTGGGCATACTCGCGATCAACCCCGCCTGGGGAGAGACCGATCTCCGGCGCTGGCTGCAACAGGACGTATTGCCGCCCCGGGTCGAGCTGCGCAACATGGTTCGCTTTCTGGTGGAGCAACTGGGCCCGCAGCACGACGTGTTGCGCTGGGAAGCCTTCCTGATCTACGGCGCGCCGATTGTGCCGTCTCCGGTCGAGCATTTGCTGTACCGGGAGGACCAGGGCCGTCGCGACATTGCCACCCGCATCTTTGCCCGCATCACCGACCAGTACGGCATCGCGCCCACCAGTTATGATGCCGATGTAGTCTTCCAGCGCTGCTTGAAGCTGATGCATCAGTTCAATATCTATGAATGGCAGGACTTCCAGGCCGGCCATATGGAGCCATTCCGGAGCTATCTGTTCGCGCCGGAGTCGTGACGATCGCGACACGGGGAATGAAGAATTGTGAAGATTTTGCTTGCAGCGGGCATCCTGCAACTAAAATACTGGGTATCAATGCCGATCGACGGGAGCGCCAATGAGCGAATCGACCGAACAGCAGGACATAACGGGGATCAGGGTTGCGATCGTCGATGATGCGAAAACCATCCGCATGATGATGTCCCATACGTTGAAGCGGATGGGTTGCGAAGTAGAGTGTGCCGAAGATGGCTACCAGGCGCTGGGCATGTTGCGGCGCTTCCGGCCACAGATCGTGTTCCTCGATATCAGTATGCCGGAGCTGGATGGTTACCAGACCTGTACACTCATTCGCAATGCCGAGGAAACCCGGGATATACCGGTCATCCTGTTGTCTTCCTCCGACGGCATTTTTGACATCGCCCGGGGCCAGGCCCGGGGCGCTACGGCGCATGTAAGCAAGATCCCGGCAGACCCGGTATTGCGTCAGTTGATCTACGAACATACCCGCGTGGGAGCCGCGGCCTGACGATGACAACGGCGCTGAAGGCCCTGGGTGAACTACAGGAGCGCTACGCGCGCTGTGCAGTGGAGCTGCCCTCCCCGCCCGCACCCGAAGCGCTGTGGGTGGGTGTATTGCTGGAAATCGCCGGGGTCCGGCTGCTGGTCGCGGTGACAGACCTGGAGGCAATCATCGAGACTCCAGTAACTACCCGGGTTCCCGGCACCCGGCCCTGGGTACTCGGCATCGCGGCTCATCAGGGTGGCCTGCTGCCCGTGTTCTGTGGTGATGGGCTGTTCGAACAGCGGCTACAGGGGGGCGGGTGCGAGAGTACTGCATGGTGATAAACCAGCCCGGCTACCATTTCGCGATTACACTGGGTAAAGTGGAACGCACCGTGAAACTGCCTTTGCGGACGCGGCTGAACGAATACCCCGTGGAGGACGAGTTTGCCGCCTGTTGCAGTGGCGGTTTCCATTACGAAGAGCAGTTTCTGGGCATACTGGACATCGGCAAGCTGGTGATCAATCGCAGCTTGTCTGACGTTGCGGCCGATGCCGGACAGCCAGGCGAGGAGCGGCAATGAGCACACCCGTAAAACCCGGCGTTTTCAGCATCGGCCTCGTCGCGATTGCCACAGGAATCATGGTCTGCCTGATAGCCATGATCTACAGTCTGGGCATTGTGCCCAGCGAGCCGGGTCCGGCAATGGCGCAGTGGGCGGCAGTGCGTGCCGGCATGCTGCTGGTGCTGGTGGTCCTGGTGCTGCTCGGCATCCTCGCCGCCGCGCTGCTATGGCAGGATTACCGCCAGCAGTGGCGCCGCCAGTCGGCAGGCGCTGCCGCCATCACCGCGGCATTGCAGCGTGCGGCGGCCGGCGACCTGACCGCCAATGCCAGCGGTGACACACCCGTCACGGTGGCGATTGCGACACAGCTGAACATGACCAGCGAGCGGCAGCGAGAGTTGATCCGCAATATTCGGGCACCGTTCGAGGCGCTGGTGAGCGAGCTGCACAGTGTCGGCAAGAGCACGCGCAACCAGCTCGAGGGCAGTGTGGCGCTGGGTCAGCAGCTGCAGCAAACGACAGCGGCACTGGCGCGCAATCGCCAGAATGCGGACGCGGCCAGAACCACCAGTACCCAGGTATCCGGCACCGGCAGTCAGCACCGGCTGTTGGTGACCCGCGGCCAGGGTCTGGCCCGGGACATGTCCAGGGCCTCCGCCGATGTCCGCGAATCGGTACAGGATACTTCCAAGTCAGCCAAGCGGCAGAGCGAACTGATCCAGTCCGTAACTACAGCGGCGGAGTATATTCAGGCGCTGAACACCAAGATCTCCGTGGTGGCCATAAATACCCGCATTGAGGCGGAGCGGGCCGGGGAACACGGCAAACCCTTTCTCGGTATCGCCGAAGCCATGGGTGATTTGCTGCGCGAGGCGGAGGCCGAAGGGCGCAAGATCACTTCCGAAGTGCGGATGCTTCAGAATCTGTCGGCGGAAAATCTGAGCAGCATGGAGACCACGGTCGGCGCCGTGGTGACTATTCTGGAGTTCGTGGAGCGCCTCGACGACGCGCTCGGCGAAATCAGCCAGGGGCCGAAAAAATGCTGTTGCAGGCGTCCTCCCTGAACGATGTTACCGCGCAGGCCGCCACGGGCGCTGACGAAGCCAGCGAGCTGCTGGCCCGGATCAGCGAACAGAGCCTGATGCTGGGCGAGAACAGCGAACTGAGCCGCACCGGGGTAGCTGCACTGCAGCAATCGGTGGCCACTCTAGCCCGCAATCTCGGCCGGATCCGGATCGACCCCCAGGAGTCCTCCGCCGGTGAGGCCGCGCCGACGGCAACGGCCTCATCCAGCGCGACTGAGGAGCCGGCTTCGATCGAAATGTCCGGACGGGCGGCACCCTGAATGAGCAGCCGGCCGGGAGCCTTGCAATGCCCTCCAGCCTAGATACTGTTGCGCTGGGCTGGGTGCGTATCCCGCTGGCCCGGCAGATCGTCAATGCCGAGGCCGCCCTGGTCGAATACAGCCGCGATACCGGGCACAGGAAGCCGCTACTGCAATGCCTGTGGGCGCTGCATCACATTACCGCGACAGTGCGGATGCTGGGCCTGAACAAGGCGGAAATACTGGCCCTGGAGATGGAACGTGGGCTGCAGCGCCTGTATCAGGAAAAAGTGCTGGCGGAGCGACGCAACCTTACCATGGGCGGCTTGATGCGGGCGCTGCGGATACTGCCTGCCTACCTGGATCATGTGCAGCGCTGCGGAGTCGATACCGGCCGGGGTCTGGAGCCCTGCGTCAATGACCTGCGCCGCTGGGAGGGAGAGCGGCCCCGGCCGCAGGCGCTGTTCTTCCATTTTGATATTCCGCCGCAGCGGGGTATCAGCAGCGAAGCCGCGGCAGGCAGTGACGGCGCCGTGCGCGAGACGGCCCAGCAGTCTCTTGCGCCCTATCTGCAGGGGGTGAAGGCGATTCTGGGCGAGACCCGGCCGCTGGCCAGTGTGGTTGCGGTGGCGCGGATTACCGTGAAAATGCAGCGACTTTTCCGTGGTACCGAGGCGGAACGATTCTGGTTGTTGCAAACCGGACTGTGCGAGGGGATAGCGGCGGGACTGATCATCCCGGACGAGGGTGTAGCCCAGATATTCAAGGCGGGTACATTCATGATCAAACACGCCCGTGAGTACGGCGGCCAACTGAACCCGACGATAGACCTGGACCGTCTGGCGCAGCAACTGTTGTTCTATATCGCCGCCTGCAGGGCCAGGCCCCTGTATATCGGCTATCTCTGGCAACTCTATGGCATCACTCCGGACACCCTGACCGATGCCGGCCGCATCCTGATCCACAGCGATGCATTGATGACTGCGCTGGCGGCCGGATTGGAGCGCCTGAACCGGCTGGCCGGATATCTTGAGGCCGCCGACCACGATGGCACCGTCGCACCAGAACTCCCCGGCTGCGCCAGCGAAGCCGCCGATCGGCTGATGGCGGCGGGCGAGCCCGCTCATGCGGACGCGTTGCGGAACAGCCAGGAGCTTATGCGACAGCTGATCGAGCCGGTCGGTAACCCAAGTACCGATCAGCGCAGCCAATTGCTGGCCAGGCTGGCCCGCATGATCGTCAGTGCCCAGCTGGATCTGGAATTGCGCCTGCGCCATGACGGCACGGCGCCGCCGGGAGGGGTCGAGCATGAAGCACGGGTCGCGCTGGTGGCGACCACGATGGACAGGATGGTGCGAGTGGGTCAGCAGCTGGATCAGGCGCTGCGCCGCCAGAACCTGGACCGTGCCCTGGACGCCCAGCGGCAGGGGGCGGCCGGGATGCAGGCCCTGGCCGCCGTTCTGAACAGCTATCTCAACGAGTCAGCCGATGGCCACGAGACCCTGCGCGATGTGGTCGCAAGCGCCGCCCTGGGCAGCGCGGATCCGGTGCAGCTGCAGCAGTTGGCGACAGAATTTGCTGCCGGGTTGCAGGATCCGCCGACGCAACAGGTCGTGCAACAGTGCTGCGCGCAGTTGGGGGCCATTCGCGATGCGCTGGAACACGTTGCAATGCAGCGCGAAGCGGCGGTGATCGGGCACTGTGAACATTGCCTGGCCCAATTCCGGGGGCCGGACCTCGACGCCGGCCTGTTGCTGCCAATGGCACAGGCCTTTGCCCAGCTGGAGCTGCATTTGGAGCGTGTTCGCAGCGGGGTACCGGAGTCTGCCGGGGGGCACTGGAGCGAGCCCTGGTCCAGGCGGAATCATTGTTAGCAGAAGCGGACACAACCCCCGATCAGCAGCCCGCCGGCAGCACTGTTGCCGCAGAGACCGAATCCATTCCCGCGGAGCTGCAGGAGATCTTCCTGGAAGAGAGCGATGACATTATCCGGCAACTGCAGCAGCTGTTGCCGGCCGACGGGATGGGTTTGCCGAGCGCTGAGCAGTTGCGCGAGATACGCAGACACTTCCACACCTTCAAGGGCAATGGCCGGGCCGTAGGTGCCCACCGGCTGGCCGATCTCGGGGCAGCGGTGCAGGACATGCTGGACCGGGTGCTGGAAGGCGAACTGTCCCTGGACCCTGCGCTGCAGTCGCTGCTGCGGGATGTCATCCAGGCGCTGCCTGAGCTGGTGGCGGGCGCCGGCCTGGATGTTGCCGACATTGCCGCGCTCCAGCTGCGCTGCCAGCAGGCTTGCCGGGGCGCCGGCGCATCCGCCAGTGCGGCCACCGACGACAGCTACACCGCCGCCAGCGACCCACCGGTCTGGCACCGGTAGACCGCTGGAACGAGGAGACAGTCATCGTGGAAATGAAGCCGGACACAATTGCCGCCCAGGAGTGGGCCAGGGAGCTGGCGGACGAATGGGGCGAACGCGCCTTCCGCTGGCTGCTGGAACGCGATCTTGAGGAGCCCGAGGAAAAGCTGTTCACGGTTACCGGGCGGGAACAGGAGGGCGATGGCGCACTCAGCGATGCGGAAACCAGGCTCGGCGCCCGGCACATGCTGGGTGGTATGCCCGGGGGTGACGATCTTTCTGCCTTTATCGAAGAGGAAATTGTGCTGACGTCGGTAGGCTCCTCAGCCAGCGACATTTACGCCAGCAGCAGCACTCCTTCAGCCTTGCCACCCGACGAGCCGCCGCAACACAATTTTATCGCGGTCGAGCACAGCCGCGTGACGAAGCGGCAACCGGCAATTGCCGAGCTGGAAGCGCTGGAGGGAGTGGACGTGTTGGGCATTGGCCCACCGCCGCCGCTGCCTGCCGAGGCCGAGGCGGCCACCGAAGCCGCAGAAGCCGCAGAAATTACAACAGTAGAAGCCACCGATGTGGCTCCGGCCGCTATATCGGCTGCCGCAACCGACACCGGCATGACGGATATCGCGCCGCCGGCTGTCGCTGCCAGTGACGATGAGCCCGATTCTGCCCCGCCCATTGCTGCGACACCGGAACAGCTCGCCGACCCAATTCCGGCGACAGAGATTCCGGCTGCCCCTGCCCCGCCCGCCGCCGACGAGTTCCGGGACGATGCCGAGGCCCGGCCGGAGCCCGTGCCGGATGCCACCAGCGACCACTGGTCCTGGTGCGTGCCCCGCGACATCACCTTCACGTTCAGCACCCGCGGTGGTGGCGAGCTGTACCATGATTTCCTGGATGCCTTTCTGGAGGAAGCCGGGACTGAGCTGGAGAAGCTGGAAGACGCGCTGGGGGCCTGGGAGCGCGATATCGCCGACCCGGGCGCCGCGGACACCGTGGGCCGGGTACTGCATACCATCAAGGGCATCGCCAAAGGCGTCGGCCTGCAGCGCTACGGTACCCTGGTCCACAACTTCGAGACCCTGCTGGCCGCGCTGCCACGGCCGCAGGAGAGCGGGGAACAGGAGTATTTCCGGCTGGTGAATGCCTGGCTGGATACCGCAGTGCGCGGTTACGATCACATCCAGGCGACCCGCAGCGATATTGCCAGCGAACTGCCGTTGCAGACCGATGGCCCCGCATCGACGCCGGCCACCCCGCAGTCGGCGACCGCGAGCGCACCGCGGCTGCAGCCGCTGACCGCCGGCGGCCGGCAACAGGAACGTGAGCTTGCGGATGAGGGTGCCAAAGTCCTGTCGGCTCAGCAGACGATCCGGATCAGCCCGGACTCACTGGACCATCTGCTCAACCTGGGCAATGAGGTGCAGAAGCTGGGGTGCGTGCCTCCCAGAGTACGCTCAGGGGCAAGCGTGCGACGGCGGAACTGCTGGGCCGTCTGACTTCGCTGCGCACTCATATTGCCAGAATATCGGATCGGGCGTTGCTCAGCGTGACAGTCCGCGGTGGCCAGCCGGCTGCAGAGATGGACGCGCTGGAGATGGACCAGTACTCGGAGCTGCACGAAGTGGCCAGCATTCTGCGCGAAGCGGTGGATGACCTCGATGACCTGGCGCGCCTCTCCAGTCGGCAAGCCTCCGCCGCCGAGGCCATGTTGAAGCAACAGGCGGGGCTTGTTACCTCACTCGGCTCGGCCATTCGGGCCGCCCGGGTGATGCCTGTCTCTCGGCTGATGCCGGGACTGCGCCGGATTGTCCGTACCGTCAGCGGCGAGCTGGGCAAGGCAGTGGTGTTCAGGGTCCTGCGCGAGGCCGGCAAGCTGGACCGCGACAGTCATGCCTGCTGCCAGATCATACTCGAACACATGGTGCGCAACGCCCTGGACCACGGCATTGAGGCACCCGCGGAACGCCTGGCCGCCGGCAAGCCGGATACCGGCGTGATTGCGATCGACGTACGCAAACAGGGTTCGGACTATATCGTCAGCCTCAGCGATGACGGCCGCGGGATCGATCCGGCGCGCATGCGTTCGCATGCCGTCAGCAAGGGGCTGGACATCGACCCCGACAGCCTCAGCGACCGCGAGGCCCAGCGGCTGATCTTCCACAAGGGGTTCTCCACTGCCTCCCGGCTCAGTGAAATATCCGGTCGCGGTGTCGGCATGGACATCGTAATGGAGGAGCTGCAACGCATCGGCGGCGATATCGAGATCGATTCCGAAGTGGGCCGCGGCACCCGCTTCAACATCCGCATTCCCTCCAATATCAGTGTCAACGGCGCATTGCTGGTCAGTGCCGGAGACGCCTCCTACGCGATTCCTTTCGATGGTCTGACAGGCGTCGAGCACGTGCCGACTGCGGAGTTCTACCAGGCGGTCGAGAGCCACTCCCGACTGCCGTTGCTGGGTCTGGCCTGTGAACCGGCCTATCTGGCGACCCTCTGCAGTGGCGCCGTGCTGCCCGACCAGGACAGCTGGGGCGCGACGGTGCCGGTGATCATTGCCGGCTCGGGCCAGCGTCATATGGCCATCGCGGTGGATGATGTGGAACAGGCCCTGGAGCTGGTGATTCGCTCGCTGGGTAGCCAGTTCGCCAATATTCCGGGCGTGACTGGCGCCACCACCAGCGCCGACGGGCGCGCCATCGTCGCGCTCAATCTCAACGCGCTGGTGGCCAGTCAGACCGGGCAGGAGGCCCAGGTGCTGGCGCCCGAGACGCCCCGGGATGAACAGCTGCTGGTGATGGTGGTCGACGATTCCAGGACCCAGCGCATGGTGGCTACCAACCAGCTGCACAATCTCGGGGTAGAGACGGTGACGGCCGAAAACGGCCTCGCGGCGATGGAACTGCTCAATACGGCGCACCGGCTGCCGGACATCATCCTGTTGGATGTTGAGATGCCACTGAAGGACGGCATTCAGACCCTGCGCGAGATCCGCCGCACGAGTCGTTGCGCCCATATCCCCGTGATCATGGTGACCTCCCGCACCGGACCCAAGCACCGCACCCTGGCGGAACAGGCTGGCTGCAACGGCTACATGGGCAAGCCGTTCAATTTTCCACTGCTGGTGGATCAGATTGCGCAGTTGACAGGCCGCCCGCTACAGCTGCCATGAGCTCTGACAATTCGCAGCGCTGTATTCTGCTGCCCTGCGCCGATGATCAGACCTGGGCAGTACCGCCCAACTGCCTGGCGGAGATTGCCCTGCTACCGGCGATCAGCACCGACCGGGTCAGCTGGCGTCACCGTGATATTCCGCTGTTCGTGGGCGCGTCGGCAGCGCTGCGGGCCGATCCCTGTCCCTGTGCCATCTTCCTGGGTATTGGGGATCAGAATTGCGATTTCTGGGCGCTGGCACTGAGCAGCTGCAGCGTCCGGGCGATGACCCTGCCGGCGGCCGCGCTGGAAGAAGAGCCAGAGCAGGTGCAGCCGGGTTGCCTGGGCGCCTTTCGTTTCGAAGGGTTGCTGTGTCAGGTGCCGGATCTGCCGGCGCTGCAGGCCCGTCTCGCCGGCTCCGTGTAGTTTCCTTCCCGCTGTGGTTGTGACTGCAGTGGAAAAAAATGCCCCCTCCTGCCCCTGTTTCGGGTGCAAGGCGGGCCGCTCGTGGAAAATTCTGGTCCTTTCTGGGCTGTTCGCGCGCAATTGGTGAGAAAAAGGCTTGGTGGCGGATTGCCACGCCCGGGATCGCTGAATATAAAGGTTTGGCACTGTTGGCGTGCCGGTCTTGTTCCACGGTCCGGGCTGCGGGTAGTGCCACAAGAAACCGTCTATTGCAGCGGCTGAAACACGCTTATCCATCAGGGGTGAAACATGACGACAATTACGCCTACGGCTGCGGTGGGACGCAGCCAGCCGGAGGGGATGGAAGTCTTCGCGGTAATCGATGGGCGCAAGATCTTTCTGCCGACCGAGGCGCGCTACGTAATGCAGGACCGCCGCGGGCTCTGGTTCTACAGCAAGCGCAAGCCGCGCGTCGCCGAGGACGACTGGACGCCGAACAAGACCAGCATCGCCTGCATCACTGAGCGCGGCTGCGTGCGCGCATTGAAAACGGAGACTGCCCGTCCCTGGCTGGAAACCTGCCAGCGCACCATACGCATGGTTGCCAGCGACGGTGAACGGCGTCCCGCGGACGATTACTGCTGAAAGTCACCGCTACTCCTGCACAATTATCCTGAAGGAGTACCAACGGGCGGCACTTGTTCCGCCAGCACCATATCGAGGCGTTCGGTCTCGATATCATTGTGCAGCGGTTCCAGCGAGGGCATGGTCTTGTTCGCCGTGGTCGACAGCTGCTGAAAGCGTTCCACCTTGCCCGCGAGGCCCTGTTTGCCGGTCAGGCTGGTGACGGTCCTGTTGTAGTGGTTGCCCGCCGCCTGCAGGGTCTGGCCCAGCTTCTGTAGACGTTCCGCCATGTGGCAGACCTGGTTGTAAATCTCGCCCGCACTGCGGCTGATCTCGCGCGCCTCCGCATTGCTGCGCTCCACCATCCACAGGTTCGCCACGGTGCGCAGCACCGGCATCAGCGTGGTATGTGAGACCAGCACGACACCGCGCTGGTAGCCGTAATTGAACAGTTCGCGGTTGTGCTGCATGACTGCGATATAGGCCGGCTCCACCGGCATGAACATCAGCACGAAGTCCGGACTGCCCATGCCCGGCAGGTTGGCGTAGTCCTTGCCGGCAAGCTCGTCCACATGCTGCCGCACAGCGCGGCTGTGGGCATCCAGGCAGGCCTGTTGCTCCTCTTCGGTGTCGGCCGCGACAGCGCGCTCCCAGGCGACCAGCGAAACCTTGCTGTCGATCACCAAGTGACGCCGGTCGGGAAGTTTTATCAGCAGATCGGGCAGCCAGCGCCTGCCCTGCCGGTCACGAACCGTGCTCTGGGTTTCGTAGTGCTCGCCGGCGACCAGCCCGGCCAGCTCCAGGCTGCGTTCCAGCTGCGCCTCGCCCCAGTTGCCCGCGATCTTGTTGTCACCCTTGAGCGCCTGGGCCAGGTTGTTGGCCTGGTCACTCATCTGCAGGCCGATCTCCAGTACCTTGCGCAGTTCACTCTCCAGCGTGGCATTGCCCTTCAGCGATTCCGAGTGGACCTGGTCGATGCGCTGCTGGAAGCCGCTGATCTGTTCCCGGAATGGCTGCAACAGGGCCTGCAACGAATCCCGGCTGCTGGCGGTGAAGCTTTTGTCGCGGGCCTCGAAAATCCGGTTTGCCAGGTTTTCGAACTCCTGCCGCAGATGCTCCCGGTTGTCGTTGAGCAAGCCGATCTGCGCCTCGTGCTGATGCTGGTGCTCCAGATGCTGGGTCTGCAGACGCTCGTAGTCGCTGCGCAGATTGTGATAACGGCTGTTGAGCTGCGCCAGTGCCTCGCGTTGCCTGCGGGTCAGCCGCGTCAATCGGCGCAGGCGCAACAGCAACGCCGCCGCCCCCGCCAGGCCGAGGCCCAGCAGCAGGGCCGCGGCCAGCGCCAGCAGCAGTTTCGGGTCCATGGCCAGGACCGGGTCGACAGACATTGGCAGTTCCTTCCTCCGGCAATGGCCAGTGTAAAGCAAAGCGCAACTCATGGGGGACTGCGGGGGCCTTCCGAGGGTCCGCCGGCCGGTCTTTACCGCCGCGGGCTTTATGCCTATGATGCCTAGGCTTGGTCGGGATGTTTCGAACGGCCAGCGATTGCGCCGGGGGAAGGCGCACAGCTTTTGCAGTGGCCAACACGGCTTGGGTTTGTGTTGAACCGCTGATCAGCACCTGGTTTCGCCCGGGAGTGGGCTGGCCAGGCTACAGGACCTTCTCCGACAA
The DNA here is from genome assembly GCF_010669285.1 of Kineobactrum salinum. GTDB lineage: Bacteria > Pseudomonadota > Gammaproteobacteria > Pseudomonadales > Halieaceae > Kineobactrum > Kineobactrum salinum. The sequence continues at coordinate 2,257,738 of NZ_CP048711.1, forward strand.
CAACAGCAAAAGACAGGAGTCTACAAAGATGTCCAAACTGATTGAGTTCATTGAAAAAATAGCAACTGATCCCGCCCTGCAAAAATCCTACGCTGCCGACCCGGAGCGGGCCCTGCGCGACTACGGTCTTGATGACGCAGAAATCAAGGCGGTATTGTCCGGAGACAGGAAGCAGGTGGAGGCCCTGACTGGCCGCTCTGTCAAACCGGTTCTGTTTTATTTCTTCCCTGATTAGTGGACACCGCGAAGCGCGGCAAGCCGTTCCTGCTGGCGGTACTGCTGTCGCTTGCGCCCCTGGCCACGGCGGCAGATGGGGACATTCAACAGCGTCTGGACCTGGCCGAGCAACTGCGTACCAGTGATCCGGGCCGGGTGGCACAACTGCTGGAAGGGCTGGAAGCGGAGCCGTTGGCGCCGCCACAGCAGCATCAGCTCGGATTTCTTCGCGCGTATCTGCTCGCCATGCGGGGCCGGCTGGAGGAAGCGATAGCACTTGTCGATGAGCTGCGGACCAGCCCATACCCCGAGACCCGCATCAAGGTCCACCTGCTGCTGGCCAATATGCACGAGTCGATCAAGGATTTTTCCGCCGCCTACACTTACCTGTACCACGCCCTCTCCGCAGTGGGTAGCGTGCAGGACAGTGCGCTGCGTGCCAATGTCTACACTGTCGCGACCCAGCTCAATATCAGTGCCGGGTCCTATCAACGGGCCCACGAATATGCTCTTGCGATCCGCGATACCTCCGACCAACCGCGCCATGTGTGCATCAGCCGGGCGCTGGAATTGCATGCGCTGGTCCGGCTGCAAAACAGCTATCCCCCCGACCTTGCGGAGGCGGCCTGGCAGGACTGCGAGCGCGCGGATGAGTTACTGGTAGCGCACACCACCCGGGTGTACACGGCGGAAGCGGATGTGCAGCATTCGCCCCGGCAGGTCAGGGACAGCATGCAGCAGACGCTGCCCGCCCTGGAGCGCATCGGCTTTCCCTACACTATTGTCAAGGCCCGCTATTGGTTGGCCCGGGCCCAGCTTGAATTGGGAGAGCCGGCGGCCGCACAGCGTTTGTTGGAGGACGTCTACCGGCAGGCGGGAGAGCTGGGGGACCGCAAGATAACCAGCCAGGCATTGCTGTTCCTGGCCCGGATCTACGAACAGGGCGGGCAAGCAGAACAGGCGCTGGACACCTATAAGGCGCATATCAAGTCACTCAATAAATACATCTCGGAGTTTTCCGAACGGAATATCGCCCACCATATGGCGCAAACAGACTACATGGAAAACCGCAACCGGATGGAGCTGCTGACCAGTGAAAACGAGCTGCTGCAGTTGGAAGCCCGGGTACAGCGCAATGAAAAACTGATGTCGGTGGCCGGCGGCAGTGTATTGATCGGCTTCATGTTGCTGGTGATGATCGGACTCAACCGGAAAAAAACCCAGCTCGATGCTCTCGCGAGTACGGATTTTCTGACCCAGACCTACAATCGCCGTTATTTCACGGAATTGGTGGATCGCCGCCTGAAGGAGCCCAAGGCCGATAATTACTACAGTCTGGTGATATTCGACATCGACAATTTCAAGATCGTCAACGATCAGCACGGGCATGCGGCGGGTGATGAAATCCTGCGCACGCTGGCCCGGGTCTGCCACGAGCATATTCGCCAGGAGGATATTCTCGCCCGTATCGGCGGCGAGGAATTTGCATTGTTCCTGCCGGGCTGCGCCCAGACCAACGCGGTGCAGATTGCGGATCAATGCCGCCGCGCCATTGCCGACACCGTGGTCCCCTGTGGTGATCTGAACCTGTCCGTGACAGCCAGTTTCGGCGTGGCCACCACGTCGCTGGAAGTCTCCAGCTTCGAAGCCCTGTTCAAGCAGGCGGATGACGCCCTGTACCGGTCCAAGGGCCGGGGTCGCAACTGCATCAATGTTGCTCCGTGGTCCCCCACCACTACCTGCGCCAGTGTCTGAGCACGCGGGCGAACTGGCCTGTGTCGGCCTGGGCATTATCCTGGGTGGCCAACTTACTGCGCTGGCCCGCAATCAACTGGCGCAGGCAGATCAGGTCTTCCTGCATGGCAACAGTCCGCTGTTGCTGGATTTCCTGCTGACGATCAACCCCAAGGTCGTGGACCTGCAACCCCTGTATCGTGCCGGTGAGAGCCGGCGGGACAGCTACGAGGCGATGATTGCCCTGGTAGTGCAGGCGGTGACGGACGGCCGCCGGGTTTGCTGGGCCTGCTACGGGCATCCGGCGGTTGCCAGCTGGCCGCCGGGCGAGGCCGTGCGCAGACTGCAGGCCGCTGGCTATCGCGCCACCCTGCATGCCGGTGTTTCGGCCGACGCCTGCCTGTACGCGGATCTCAACATAGATCCGCTGGCCCACGGCTGCCTGCAATTTGAGGCAAGCCAGTTCTTGTTTTACCGGCGGCAGGTGGACGTGACGGCCTACCTGATATTGTGGCAGCTCAACATCACGGGTGATTATACGCTGCAGCGGCTGGACAGCGACCGCAACAGTCTCGATATGCTGGTGGCCAGCCTGTGCCGCTGGTATCCGCCGGAACACCAGGTGATCCTCTACGAGGCGTCGGAACTGGCGATCTGGCCGTACCGTGCGGACCACCTGCCACTCGCCACCGTGCCGGAGGCGGAGCTGTCACAGGCGACAACCCTTGTCATTCCACCGCTGCACCGCAACCCCGCCGATACTGCCGTGCTGGACGCGCTCGCGGTTCCTGCCGGCCATTATCTGCGCCGGCAATAACAAACATCACCAGGGTGGTCTTCGCCACAGGAGGGGGACCTGATAGCGTGGGATCGCTATCACATCCCGCAATTCATTCCGTTGAGAGTGGCCGGCGAGTTCGCGGCGGGACGCCCGTATACCATGTGCAGCGAAGCTCAGGCAGGCGCCGCCTGGTTCAGTCCCGCCAGCTGGGAGATGTCCGCCACCTGCAGGAACAGCCCGCGCAGGTTGTGCAACAGGTTGAGGCGGTTGTGGCGCAGCGCCGCATCCTCGGTGTTGACCATGACGCAGTCGAAGAAGGCATCGACCGGCCCCTGCAGCGCGGCCAGGCAGGCCAGTGCTTCGCGATAGGCCCCGGTCGCGAGGTGTTCGGCGCTGACCATCGCCAGCTGCGCCATTTTCGTGGCCAGGTCCCGCTCGGCGGGTTCCGCCAGCAATGCCTGGTCGACTGCGGCAAAACGGTGGTCCGCCTCCAGCTTGTCGAGGATATTGCCCACCCGCTTGTTGGCGGCGGCCAGTGCCGCCGCTTCCGGCAACTGTGTGAAAGCGTGGACGGCGTGAACCCTGCGCTGTATGTCCAGTGGTCTGCCGGGTTTGTTGGCGCTTACCGCGCGAAACACCTCTACCGGAATATTGTCCTCTTCGTACCAGGCCCGGAAGCGCTCCAGCATGTAGTCCAACACCTGCGTGACACACTGCTTGTCGATGACATCGTCGGCGTATTCTGCCGCCGCCAGGGCCAGGCAGTCGCGCAGGTCCAGGTCCAGTTCCTTTTCCACCAGGATGCGCAGCACCGCCAGTGACGCCCGGCGCAGCGCGAACGGGTCGCGGGAGCCGGTGGGAGGCTGACCGATACCGAAGATGCCCACCAGCGTGTCCAGCCGGTCAGCCAGGCCCAGCGCGACCGCGGTGAGACCCTGCGGCAGCCGGTCGCCGGCGAATCGCGGCCAGTACTGCTGCTCCAGCGCGGCGGCGACGGCATCGTCCTCGCCGTCGTGGCGGGCGTAGTAGGCGCCGGCGATGCCCTGCATGTCGGCGAACTCCAGCACCATCTCGGTGCCGAGGTCGGCCTTGCTCAACAGGCCGGCGCGCTCCGCCAGTGCCGCGGGTGTGTCCAGCAGCCCGGCCAGTCTGCCGGCCAGCGCGGAGACCCGGCGGGTCTTGTCGTGAAGTGTGCCCAGCTGCTGCTGGAAGACGATACTGCGCAGGTCGTCGACCCGCGAGGCCAACGTCTGCTTCTTGTCATTGGCAAAAAAGAACGCCGCGTCGCTCAGGCGCGGGCGGATCACCCGCTCGTTGCCGCTGATCACCTGGCTGGGATCCCGGCTCTCGATGTTGCTGATGGTGATGAAATGGGGCAGCAGCCGGTCCTCGGCGTCCACCAGGTGAAAGTATTTCTGGTGTTCCTTCATCGACGATATCAGGGCTTCGGCGGGCACCTCCAGGAAGCGCTGTTCGAAATTGCCGGTCAATGCCACTGGCCACTCCACCAGGCCGGTGACTTCATCCAGCAGATCGGGGTCGATCACGGCCTGCGCCTGCAGCGCGCTGGCCTCCACTTCCACCTGCTCCCGGATCATCGCGCGGCGCTGCTCAAAACTGGCGACCACCCTGGCCTTGGCCAGCGCTTCGGCATAGTCTTCCGGGCGCTCGAGGGTAATGCTGCCTTGGCTGTGAAAGCGGTGACCGCGGGTGGTATTGCCGGTGGCCAGGCCCAGGACCTCGCCGTGGTCGCTGTCCTGGCCGAGCATCGCCACCACCCAGTGTACCGGGCGCACGAATTCGACCCGGGAGGCGCCCCAGCGCATGCGCCTGGCGATCGGCAGCGCGCGGATGCTGTCGTGGATGATGTCGTTGAGGCAGGCCCCGGTTGCGGCGCCGCGCACAGTGCTGCGCAGTCCCAGGCGCGGGCCCTTGGGGGTGTCCATCAGCTCCAGTTGCTCCGGTTCTACGCCCTGCTTGCGGGCAAAACCCAGCGCCGCCGGGCTCCACTCGCCCTGCTCGTTCCTGGCCTTGTCGGCGGGCGGCCCCTGCACTTCCAGTTCGCGATCCGGCGCCTGCAGGCTCACATCGCGGATCAGTACCGCCAGCCGGCGCGGCGAGGCGAACCACTCCACCTCGCCATGGGCCAGCTCGCGCTGCGCCAGACCGGTAGTGATACCGTCCCGGAATGCCAGCCCCAGGGCCTTGAGGGACTTCGGTGGCAGTTCCTCGGTACCCAGTTCTATCAGCAGGTGTTCGCTGGCACTCACTGTGCGGCCTCCCTTGCGCTGTTGTCCAACACCTCACGCCGCAGGCGCTCCTCCGCCAGCGGGAAGCCCAGCGCGGCGCGGGCATTGAAATAACTCTGCGCGACCCCTCGTGCCAGGGTCCGCACCCGCAGGATATAGCGCTGGCGCTCGGTCACCGAGATGGCGTGGCGGGCATCCAGCAGATTGAAGGTGTGCGAGGCCTTCATCACCATTTCATAGGCGGGCAGCGGCAGGTTTTTTGCGGTCAGACGCAGGGCTTCGCGTTCGCACTGGTCGAACTGCCCGAACAGGTACTCTGTATCCGCCTCTTCAAAGTTGTAGTGCGACATTTCCACTTCGTTCTGGTGAAACACATCGCCATAGCTCACGTTGCCCGCAGGGCCCCGGGTCCACACCAGGTCGTAGATGCTGTCGACGCCCTGCAGGTACATCGCAATGCGCTCCAGCCCGTAGGTGATCTCGCCAGTCACCGGGTAGCATTCCAGGCCGCCGGCCTGCTGGAAATAGGTGAACTGGGTGACCTCCATGCCGTTCAGCCACACCTCCCAGCCCAGGCCCCAGGCGCCCAGCGTGGGGGACTCCCAATTGTCTTCGACAAAGCGGATGTCGTGGATGGCGCTGTCGATGCCCAGTGCCTGCAGCGATTCCAGGTACAACTCCTGGAACGCAGCCGGTGAGGGCTTCATCACCACCTGGAACTGGTAGTAGTGTTGCAGCCGGTTGGGGTTGTCGCCGTAGCGGCCATCGGTGGGCCGCCGGCTGGGCTGCACATAGGCTGCATTCCAGGTTTCGGGACCGATCGCGCGCAGGAAGGTGGCCGGGTGAAAGGTGCCGGCGCCCACTTCCATATCCAACGGTTGCAGCAGTACACAGCCCTGCCCGGCCCAGAACTGCTGCAGCTTGAGAATGAGATCCTGAAATGTCAGCTTCTCCGTGGACACGGCTACCCCTGTACGCGAGTTGCAAAAAGCTGGGTATTATACAGGCACTTTCCCCGGCATAATATGAAGATTCCAGCTCGCGCCCCGTCGGCGTCCGGGCGGCTCACCTTCCCTGACTTTGCGGCACCGGTCCCGTCGGGCCGGCAACAGGAGCGTCATGTTTTACGGCAAGTTGATTGCGGGCCTTATCGGTCTGCTGGTGTTCGGCCCCATAGGCCTGATTATCGGGGTCATTATCGGCCACAGTTTTGATCGCGGCCTGGGACGGGTCTTTCAGGCCGGGTCGCCTGAGAATATTGCCCGGATCAAACAGCAATTCTTCGAAACCATCTTCCTGCTGCTGGGTCATCTGGCCAAGGCTGACGGCCGTATTTCCCAGCAGGAAGTCGACCACACGGAAATGATTATCCAGCAAATGGGGCTGGACGGTACCCAGCGGCAGCGCGCGATAGACCTGTTCCGGCGTGGCTCGGCGCCGGAATTCGAGCTGGATGCCGCGGTCTCGGCCTTCATGGAAGTCTGCGGCCGCCAGCCGCAGCTGCGCCAGACCCTGCTGTTATTCCTGATTTCGCTGGCACTGGCGGATCACCAGTTGCAGCCCGAGGAACAACAGGTACTGCAGCGTATCGCGAGTTTGCTGGGTTTCAGCGCGGCGCAGCTGGATCAGTTATTGAGAATGGCCCGGGCCCAGGAGCAGTTCCACAGCGGCGGTGCCAGCCAGCCCGACAGCCCGGACCGGCTACAGGCGGCCTACACCGCCCTGGGCGTGAGCCCGGAGATCAACGACCGCGAGCTGAAGCGGGTCTATCGCAAGTTGATGAGTGAGCACCACCCGGACAAGCTTATCGCGAAGGGCGTACCGGAGGACATGCTCAAGCTGGCCACCGAGAAGTCCCAGGAGATCACCGCGGCCTACGAGTTGATTCGCAAGCACCGCGCGGCCCGCGGTTAGGGCATATTAGGTCGCTGTACCACGGTACTTCTTCAAGCTGAATGGCGTTTACTTAAGGGTTGTTGGATTTCTTAGCCCGGTCAGCGTCCTGGGAGGGTGCTTTCGAGACACGCCGTGAACCCATCCGTGGGGGCTCGGATGCGACATCCATGTCGCATACGGTCTCGAAAGCACCCTCCCAGAACGCTGACCTGCCACCAGCGTGAGTTAAAGTGAGTGCCATTTATCCTTCAAGAAAATTTTGACGGGATGTTAGATACGCCAGAACATCGGTGTGAACAGTACCAGCAGCGTGAAAATCTCCAGCCGCCCGAGCAGCATGGCGAGGCAAAGGAGGGCCTTTGCAGTGTCATTGATACCGGCGTAATTCGCGGCCACATCGCCGAGGCCCGGGCCGAGGTTGTTCAGGGAGGCTGCCACGGCTGAAAATGCTGTGAGAAAATCCAGCCCGGTAGCCATCAGCAGCAGCATCACGGTCACGAAAACAAACATGTAGACTGCAAAAAAACTCCACACGGCACTGATGATCTTCGCGTCCACGCGGCGCCTGCCCACCTTGAGTGGGATCACCGCCTTGGGGTGGACCAGCTGTTTCATTTCGCGGATACCCTGCTTGCAGATGAGCATCGTGCGCACGGCCTTGATGCCGCCGGCGGTGGAGCCCACGCAACCACCCATGAAGGAAAACATCAGCAGCAGCATCGGCAGGAAGGTGGGCCAGACGGAAAAATCCTGGGTGGCGAAGCCGGTGGTGGTGGCGATGGACACGGTCTGGAACAGGCCGTGCACCAGGCTGTCGCCCAGTGGCAGGGTCTCGCTGATGATCAGGTAGCTGCAGGTGATCGCTATACCGGTAAGCAGCACGCCGAGGAAGAAGCGCGACTCGGAATCCTGCCGGTAATTGCCCAGGCTGCGGCGTCGCAGGGCGAGAAAGTGCAGGCCGAAATTCATCGCGGAGACGGTCATGAACAGGCTGCAGATCAACAGGATGGTATTGCTGTCGAAGTAGCCCATGCTGCTGTCATGGGTGGAGAAGCCACCGATGGCCACCGTCGAAAAAGCATGGGCAACGGCGTCGAACCCCGACATCCCGGCCACATAGTAGGCCAGCGCGCAGACTCCGGTGAGGACCACATAGACGGTGAACAGCGCCTTGGCGGTTTCGGCGATGCGCGGAGTCAGCTTGCGGTCCTTGGTGGGGCCGGGTATCTCGGCCCGGTACAGTTGCATGCCGCCGATTCCCAGCATCGGTAGAATGGCAACCGCAATCACGATGATGCCGATGCCGCCCAGCCATTGCAGCAGCTGGCGGTAAATCAATATCGACCGGGGTAGATGGTCCAGGCCGGTAATGACGGTGGCGCCGGTGGTGGTGAGGCCCGAGATGGATTCGAAAATGGCTTCCATCGGGCTCAGTTGCAGGGTCTCGGTCAGCGCCAGGGGCAGCGCACCGAAAATCCCGAGTACCGTCCAGAACAGTGAGGTAACCAGGAAGCCGTCGCGTATCCGCAGTTCGTGCCGGACATGCTGAACCGGCAACCACAGCGCCAGCCCTGCGGCAAAGGTAAGGCCCAGCGCGCCGAGGAAGCTGGCTACGGTGTCGTCGTCATCCAGCAGCGCCACCACCAGCGGGGCCAGCAGCGTGGTGCTGAACAGCATCAGCAACAGGCCCAGGATCCGCATTGAAATACTCAGGTGCATGGGCGGCGGGTCAGGAGAAGAAGCCGAAACCGACGGAAAACAGTTTTTCCACGGCCGAGATCTTGCCGCGGTCCACCAGGAACAGCACCACGTGGTCGCCGGTCTCCACCACCACGTGGCGATGGGCAATCAGCACGTCATCCCCGCGGACCAGAGCGCCAATAGTCACCCCATCGGGCAGGGCAATTTCGTCCAGGCGCCGGCCAACCACGCGAGAGGAATAAGGGTCGCCCCGCGCGGTCACCTCGATGGCCTCGGCCGCGCCGCGGCGCAGTGAGTGGACGTTGCTGATGTCTCCGCGGCGAATATGCGTCAGCAGACTGCCGATGGTAATCTGCTGGGGAGAGATGGCGATGTCGATTTCGTCCCCCACCAGGTCGGCGTAGGCGGCGTTGGTGATCAGCGTGATCACCTTCTTCGCCCCCATACGCTTGGCCAGCATGGACATCATGATATTGGATTCGTCGTTGTTGGTCAGCGCGCAGAAGACGTCGGTGGCCTCGATATTCTCCGCCGACAGCAGCTGCGGCTCCGAGGCGCTGCCGTGCAGGACGATGGCCTGCTTCAGCGACTCGGACAGGAAACGGCAGCGCTCGTAGGACTGCTCTATCACCTTTACCTGGTAGTTTTGCTCGATGCTCTGGGCGAGGGTGGCGCCGATGTTGCCACCACCGGCAATCATCACCCGTCGATAGGGCTTGTCGACCTTGCGCAGTTCCGACATGACCGCTCGGATGTGTTTGCGCGCGGCGATGAAAAACACCTCGTCGTCTGCCTCCACCACCGTATCGCCCTCGGGGATGATGGCCCGGTCCTGGCGGAAAATGGCGGCCACCCGGGTGTCCACCTTGGGCATGTGCTGGCGGATATCCTGCAGCTGGTGGCCGACGATGGGGCCGCCGTGATAGGCACGCACCGCGACCAGCTGTATCCGGCCATCGGCAAAATCCAGTACCTGCAGCGCACCGGGATTGGCAATGAGTTCGACAATGTTCTTGGTGACCAGTTGCTCGGGACCGATGATCACATCGACCGGCACATGCTCAGGGGTAAACAGGCGGTCCTGGTAGGCCAGGTAATTGGGCGAGCGCACTCTGGAAATCTTGGTGGGGGTGTTGAACAGCGAATGTGCAATCTGGCAGGCCATCATGTTGATCTCATCGCTGTTGGTAACGGCGATCACCATGTCGGCATCCTCCGCGCCGGCCCGCAACAACGTGTCAGGATAGGAGGCGCCGCCGGTGACAGTACCGACATCGAGATGATCCTGCAGGGCCCGTAAACGCTCGCTGTCGGTATCCACGACAGTGATGTCATTCTGTTCATTGGCCAGATGTTCTGCCAGAGTGCCGCCCACCTGGCCGGCACCGAGGATGATGATCTTCATCGCTGGTGAAACCCGCGTAAAATTCCCTGCACCTTAATGAAAAGACTGGGGGAATGTAAGTGTTTTTGCCGGACGAAGGAATTCCGTGAGCGGCCGCGTTTTATCATGGGCGTTGCACAATGCCGTAGAATAATCCGTCCGGCCCCTGTACCTGCGGCAGCAACTGACCGCCGCAGGGACGGAGCTCGCCGACCGGCGCTGGCAGCAGTATCGCTTCCGGCGTGGCCTGCAGAAACTGCTGTAACACGCCGCTGTTTTCTTCTTCCAACACCGAACAGGTGACATACAGCAGCCGCCCGCCGGGCGCCAGCAGTGGCCACAGGCCCCGCAGTATAGCCAGTTGTTGTGCCGCAAAGCTGCCGATATCCGCTGGCCGGCGCAGTACCTTGATATCCGGATGGCGGCGAACGACCCCGCTGGCGGAACAGGGCGCGTCCACCAGAATACGCTGGAAGCGCTGGCCCTGCAGTTGCACCGGTGCCGCCGCGTCTTCCGTCAGCACCTCGGCATCCAGGGACAGGCGCTGCAGGTTTTCGCGGACCCGCCGCAGTCGTTGCGGGTCGACATCCATCGCCACCAGCCGCAGGGTAGGGTCCAGTTCCAGCAGGTGGCAGGTTTTGCCGCCGGGGGCAGCGCAGGCATCCAGCACCCGGTCTCCGGGTGTGGCCTGCAGCAGCCGGGCGGCAAGCTGGGCCGCCTCATCCTGTATGCTCACCCTGCCATCGGCAAAACCGGGCAGTGCGCTGACGTCCATTGGCTGGGCGAGGTAAATCGCCTCCGCCGCCAGGCTGCCTGCGCTTGCTTCGATGCCGTTTGCAGCCAGTGTGGCCAGATAGTCCTCACGGCTGCCGAGCCGGCGGTTGACTCGCAGCACCATTGGCGGTTGCGCATTGTTGGCGGCGATGATGGCCGCCGCCTGCTGCGGCCACTCTCTATGAATGGCCTGGTACAACCACTGCGGATGGGCTGCAGCGGCAGCGTCATCGAGCTGCGCAGCCAACACCTCGCGCTCGCGCAGGTAGCGCCGCAGCACTGCGTTGCACAGTCCCTTGGCCCAGGGGCGGGATAATGCGGTGGCAGCGGCGACGGTGGCCGCGACTGCGGCGTGATCCGGAATCCGCGTGGCACTGAGCTGGTACAGACCCGCCAGCAGCAACGCCTCCACCTCGCGGTCCCGGCTTCGCAGTGGTTTCGCCAGCAGTCGGGCCAGTTGTGGCTGCAGGCGCGGGTATTCGCGCAGGGTGCCGTAGCACAACTGCTGCAACAGGCTGCGATCGCGTGACGCTACGGTATCCAGCGCCGCAGGCAGCACCTGGTTCAGCGACGCGCCTTCCAGCACCTGGGCTACAACTGTGGCCGCCGCGGCGCGGGTGTCCGCTATCGTGCCACCCTTTGCAGGGCGCATCAGCCGGGCTCCGGTGCAGGTGGATCGAACTGTTCGCCGGCGCCGAACAGCGCAGCCCTGGCGTGCAGGAGCTCGCCGCTGTCGAGCGGCTTGCCCCCTGCCAGTTGCAGTACCTCCAGGCGCAGGGCACCCTCACCACAAGCGACAACGATCCCCGTGCTGTCGGCCCGCACAATGGTTCCGGGAACCAGACCCGTGGCGGTGTCCTCCAGGGCCGTTGCTTGCCATATGCGTACCCGCTCGCCCCGCAGGCTGCTGTAGCAGACCGGAAAAGGATTGAATGCCCGCACTGCCCTGGCCAGAGTTGCTGCATCCAGGTGCCAGTCCAGATTGGCCTCCGCCTTCGTCAGCTTGTGGGCGTAGGTGGCAGCTGCGTCATTCTGGGGCACGGCCGTGGTCAGCGCCGCCGGCAGATCCGCCAGGACGCTCAGCAACAGCGGTGGCCCCAACTTGGCCAGACTGTCGTGCAGCCCGGCCGCGGTGGTGCGGGGGCCGATCGGGCAGCGCGCGGTGGCCAGCATGGCGCCGGTATCCAGGCCGGCGTCCATTTGCATGATTGTTATCCCGCTCTCGCGGTCGCCGGCGGCGATGGCACGCTGAATGGGTGCCGCGCCCCGCCAGCGCGGCAACAGCGAAGCGTGTACGTTGATGCAGCCGAACCGTGGCGCCTCCAGCACCGGCTGCGGTAGCAGCAGTCCGTAGGCAACCACTACCATTACATCTGCCTGCAGTGCCGTCAGGTGCGCCTGTGCCGCGGGATCGCGCAAGCCGGGTGGCTGCTCCACCGCGAGGCCCGCTTCCCGGGCACAGAGTTTGACCGGGCTGGCCTGCAGTTTCTTGCCCCTCCCGGCGCGCCGGTCGGGTTGGGTATAGACCGCGACGATTGTGTGCGGGCTATCCAGCAGGGCCCGCAGATGAGTGGCGGCAAATTCCGGGGTGCCGGCAAATATGACGCGCAGCGGCTTGGCGGGCACCGGCTCAGGCCCGGTGCCGATGTTCTTTCTCCAGCTTCTTGCGGATGCGCTGGCGTTTGAGTGGAGAGAGGTAGTCGACGAACAGCTTGCCGTCCAGATGGTCGATCTCGTGTTGCAGGCAAACCGCCAGCAGACCCTCGAGCTCCCGGACGAACGGTTTGCCGTCGCGATCCAGCGCCGTGGCGGACACACGCTGGGGGCGTTGCACTGTCTCATAGAAACCGGGGACCGACAGGCAGCCCTCGTCATATTCCCCCAGTTCGGGATCCAGTACGCTTATCTCCGGATTGATGAAGACCAGCGGTTCACTCTGGTCCCCGCTCACGTCGATGACCAGCAGGCGTTGATGCACGTTGACCTGGGTGGCGGCCAGCCCGATACCGGGCGCCGCATACATGGTTTCAAACATGTCGTCGATCAGCGCGCGGGTGGCATCCGTGACAGCGGCAACCGGTTTGGCCCGGGTCCGCAGGCGGGGGTCGGGGAATTCCAGAATATCGAGTACTGCCATGGTGTCTGAGGCCTTGTCTGACTGCTTGCTGCAATGGTGAATTAGTCACATTTGGGCTTGCCTCGGAAGCGGGCCCAACGCAAACTGTGGCTATTATATAACTGCTGGCAAGGCAGTGCCCAGCACTGCCTGTCAGTACTGGCTGAGTACAGTGGCTGTGCCGCAGCTGGCTGCAGAGGGAAGGCTGCCGGCCCGTGACGGCAGGGGGATAATAACAGGGTCTCGCTGGATGGAATCATGAAAACGAAGTCGTTCCCGATCTCGCTGCTGGCGCTTTGCGGCCTGCTGTTCAGCGCCTGGCTGCACGCAGCGGTGGAGCTCAATGACGATGTGCCGGAGACCTATACTGTCAAAAAGGGTGACACGCTCTGGGGCATCTCCGGCATGTATCTGCGGCAACCCTGGCTGTGGCCCGAACTGTGGGATGTGAATCCGCAGATTGATAACCCGCATCTGATTTATCCCGGTGACGAACTGTATCTCACTTGGGTCGATGGCCAGCCACGGCTGCGCCTGCGGCGCGGCCGTGACGTCAAGCTGAAGCCGGGCATGCGGGTAAGCTCGCTGGACCTGGCGATACCGCTGATCCCGCTGGACGAGATCGGCGCCTTTCTTCGGCGCCACCGCATCCTGCCGGCGGAGGACCTGAACAATTCCGCCTACCTGGTGGCTGCCGATCAGGGCCATCTGCTCAGCGCTCCCGGCGATCGCGTCTACGGCCGCGGCCCGTTTCCGGAGGGAGAGCGCAGTTTTGGCATTTTCCGCGCCGGCGACACCTATCGGGATCCGCTGACCGGCGAACTACTGGGCTATCAGGCCATGGATATCGGTAATGCCCGGCGGCTCGGGGGTAATGGCGACGATGTCACCGAGCTCGAGATCACCCGCGTGACGGAGGAAGTGCGCACTGGTGACCGCTTTCTGCCCCAGGAGGACCGAGTGCTGGAGGCCACCTTCCAGCCGCGGGCGCCGGACTCCGAAGTAGCCGGCGGCCTGATGATTGCGGTTGACGGTGGTGTCAGCCAGATAGGTATCAACAATATCGTGGTGCTCAATCGCGGTGCCCGCGAGGGGCTGGAGGTCGGGCATGTCCTGGCCATATACCAGGCGGGTGAGCGGGTATTCGACCAGGTGGCGCGCCAGAATGTCACTTTGCCGGATACCCGGGCGGGCCTGTTGATGGTATTTGAAGTGTTTGAGAAAGCCAGCTACGCGCTGGTGCTGAAGGCCAGCCGTCCGCTGAAGGTGCTGGACAAGATCAAGAACCCCTGAGCGCGCCGCCGGCCGGGAACGACCCACCGGCCCCAATGATTTTCCCTCAGGGACCCGACGTCAAGGATGATGTTGATGGATGCCGCTCACACCCGCCTGTGCCTGTTGCTGCACAGTCTTCCCAGTCTCGACAACGGGCAGTTGCGCCTTCTGCTGTCGCACTACGGTTCTGTCAGCGCACTGTATGAGGCCGGAGATACCGGGCCACCGCCGGGTATTTCTGCGGCCGCCTGGCATGATATCGGCCTGGCCCGGCGCCGCGGCAAGCACCCCCAGGCGCTGGGAGACGTCGATCGCCAGCTCGACGCCCTGCTCGGGGTCGACGGCCATGTGCTGGCGCTGGGCGAACCCGGCTACCCGGGACTGCTGGCCACGATTCACGATCCGCCACCGCTGTTGTACCTGCGCGGGCAGCCCGAAGTGCTGCGCCAACCCCAGCTGGCCATCGTGGGCAGCCGCAAGGCCAGCCCGGCCGGTTTACGCTATGCCCGCTTCCTGGCCGCTGCCGCAGCAGATGCCGGTCTCGCCGTCACCAGTGGTCTGGCGTTGGGCATTGACGGTGCCGCCCACGAGGGTGCCCTGCAGGCAGGGGGTGGCAGCGTTGCCGTGATGGCTACCGGCGTGGACGCCATCTACCCCCGGCGCCATCGTCAGCTCGCACTGCAGTTGCAGCAGCAGGGCTGTCTGGTGAGTGAGTTCCCGCCGCTGACGCCGCCGCTGCCCCGGCACTTCCCGGCCCGCAACCGGATTATCAGCGGTCTTTCACTGGGCGTGCTGGTGGTGGAGGCGGCGCTGCCCAGCGGCTCCCTGATTACCGCCGGGACGGCGCTGGAACAGGGCAGGGAAGTCTTTGCGGTGCCCTGGTTTCCGGAACATCGCGGCGGACACGGTTGTCTGCGGCTGCTGCGCGACGGTGCGGTGATGGTGGAGTCGGCACAGGACATCCTGGCGGAACTGGGCAGCCTGCACCGGCTGCAGGGTGAACTGGAGCTGGCAAGCCCCGCCCCTGCCGCACTGTCGCCGGAACAGCACCAGCTGCTGGATATGGTAGGCTTTGAACGGGTCACCGTGCAGGAGCTGGTGCATTGTAGTGGCCGTCCGGTGGCCGAGGTGTTGGCTGCGCTATCGGCGCTGGAAGCGGCAGGTCATGTCAGCCGGCGCGGGGGAGCGTATCTGCGCTGTTGACGACAGCGCTTGCCTTGTGGCGGCCAAGTGGGTAAATTTCGCCCTCCCCTGATCCCCCGCCCATCCACTGCTGGAGGTACATCATGAGCAAACCCTTCGTTGCCATCGTCATGGGGTCCGATTCCGACCTGCCTGTGATGGAGGCCAGTTTTGCGGTCCTGCGCAGCTTCGGAATTCCGTTCGAGGCCCGTATCACTTCGGCGCACCGCACTCCGGAGGTCACCAAGGAATTTGTGCAGGACGCCGACCAACGTGGCTGTGCGGTATTCATTGCCGCCGCCGGCATGGCCGCGCATCTGGCCGGAGCGGTAGCGGCGACCACCGTCAAACCGGTCATCGGCGTGCCGATGAATGCCTCGCTGGACGGCCTGGATGCACTGTTGTCCACCGTGCAGATGCCCGCGGGTATCCCCGTGGCATCCGTGGCAATCGGCAAGGCCGGCGCCAAAAATGCCGCCTATCTGGCCGCCCAGATTCTGGCGGTCGCCGACCCGGAACTGGCGCGCAAGCTGCGGGACGAGCGCAGTGACAACGCCGAGGCGATCCGGACCAAGGACAAGGCCCTGCAGGACTCCCTGCGGGCCTGATCCTTGGTCTCCGACCTCCATCTGCGGGCAGCCGTGCGCGCGCTGGCACAGGGCGGTGTGCTGGCCTGTCCTACCGAGGCTGTCTGGGGCCTGAGTTGCGATCCGGACAACCCGGAAGCAGTCTCGCGCCTGCTCGAACTGAAACAGCGGCCACTGGAAAAGGGGCTGATACTGGTAGCGGCCAGCGCGGCGCAGCTGCAACCGCTGCTGGCGCCGTTGACTGAGGCCCAGCGCAGCAAGCTGTCCCTGTCCTGGCCTGGCCCCACTACCTGGCTCGTTCCCCACGGCGGCCGGCTGCCACCATGGGTACATGGAGACCATGACACGGTAGCGCTGAGAGTAAGTGCTCACCCAGTGGTCGCTGCCCTGTGCCATGCCTGGGGCGGCCCGCTGGTATCGACCTCGGCAAATCCGGCGGGCTGCAAGCCAGCCACGACAGCTTTTCAGGTGCGACGGTACTTCCGCCAGCAACTGGACTATATAGTGCCGGGAGCGGTGGGCACGGCCGCGCGGCCGTCGGTAATCCGCGATCTTTTGACCGATCGAATTATTCGATCCTAGTGGGGTCTACGGTGGGGGCCACGTATAATGTCGCGCCAACAAACACCACGGGTCCGGTACACGCATGCACGTAGAAGCAGTTAAATCCTATTTGTTGCAACTCCAGCAGAGTCTGTGTGAAGCACTGGCGGCGGAGGACGGGGAGCGGGAATTCATCGTCGATACCTGGCAGCGGCCAGAGGGCGGTGGCGGCCGCAGCCGCGTATTGGCAGACGGTGCAGTGTTTGAAAAGGCCGGGGTCAACTTCTCCCATGTCACCGGCGCCAGCCTGCCGGCCTCGGCCTCGGCCGCACGGCCAGAACTGGCCGGGCGCGGGTTTCAGGCGATGGGCGTGTCGCTGGTGATACATCCCCGCAATCCGCATGTACCGACCTCCCATGCCAACGTGCGATTGTTCGTGGCTGAGAAATCCGGTGAGGAGCCGATATGGTGGTTCGGCGGAGGCTATGACCTGACGCCCTACTACGGCTACGCGGAGGATTGTGTGCACTGGCACCGCGTCGCGGCGGCGGCCTGCCAGCCTTTTGGAGCTGACATCTATCCCCGCTACAAGCGCTGGTGTGACGACTATTTCTACCTGCCGCACCGCCGCGAAGCGCGCGGTATCGGAGGATTGTTCTTCGACGATCTGTGTGAAGGTAGCTTCGAACGCTGCTTCGCCTTCATGCGTGCGATCGGTGACTCCTACCTGCCGGCCTACCAGCCCATTGTCCAGCGCCGCAAGACTGAGCCGTGGAGCGAGCGGGAGCGGCAGTTCCAGCTCTATCGCCGCGGTCGCTACGTCGAGTTCAATCTGGTGTATGACAGGGGTACGCTGTTTGGCCTGCAGTCCGACGGCCGCACCGAGGCCATCCTGATGTCCCTGCCGCCGCTGGTGCGCTGGGAATATGCTTACCAGCCGCCGCCGGGATCCCCCGAGGCGGCACTTACCGACTACTTTCTGCAGCCTCGCGACTGGCTATTGGCAGAGTGACACGGGAATCCTGACCATGACCCAACAGGACAAGTACGCTGTTTTCGGCAATCCCATCAAGCACAGCAAGTCGCCGGCAATCCACGCAGCGTTCGCGGAACAATGTGGCCAGCGGCTGCAGTACCGTGCGGTTCGGGTGGAAATTGGCGGCTTTGCGCGGGCGGCCAGCAGCTTTTTTGCGAGCGGCGGGCGGGGCCTGAACGTGACCTTGCCGTTCAAGCAGGACGCCTTCGCTTTTGCCGACACCACGACCGACAGAGCCCGGCGGGCGGGTGCAGTCAATACCCTGACGGCCTGCGAAGACGGCAGCATCGCCGGTGATACTACAGACGGCATAGGGCTGGTGCGGGATATGGTGGCCAACCTCGGTTGGCAAGTACAGGGGCGCCGCGTAGTGCTGCTGGGCGCGGGGGGGCGGTGCGCGGTGTGCTCGAACCGCTGTTGCGGGAACGGCCCGAATCGGTGCTGATAGTCAATCGTACCGCGGCCCGGGCGCAGGAGCTGGCCGGCGCCTTTGCCGATCTCGGCCAGTTGCAGGGCGGTGGCTTCGATTTGCTGCGGGGGCGTGCATTCGATCTGGTCATCAATGCCACCAGTGCCGGTCTGCAGGGTCAAATGCCGCCGCTGCCGGACAGCCTGCTCACCGAACGCAGCTGCTGCTACGATATGCTGTACGGTGCGGAGCCGACAATCTTCATGCGCTGGGCGGCGCAGAATGCTGCCTGGGCCGTGGCAGACGGGCTGGGGATGCTGGTGGAGCAGGCAGCGGAGTCTTTTTACCGCTGGCGTGCGCTGCGTCCGGCCACCCAGCCGGTGATCCACCAGATGCGCCATCGACTGGCGGCGGCCTGAGGCAGTCGCCTCAGGGCGTGGCCGGCCCGTCGGTCCCGGCTGGCGCAGCCAGTTCTGTCAGGTGACGCTCCTTCAGCTTGACATAGTTGCTGGCGCTGTAACTGAAATACCCCAGCTCTGCCTCACTCAGCGGGCGCATTTCCCGCGCCGGGCTGCCGCCGTAAAGAAAGCCCCGGCGCAATGTCTTGCCCGGTGTCACCAGGGCTCCGGCGGCGATCACCACTTCGTCTTCCACCACCGCGCCGTCCATGACAATGGCACCCATGCCCACCAGGACCCGGTCACCAATGGCACAGCCGTGCAGCGTGGCATTGTGGCCAATCGTGACTTCCATCCCTATCGACAATGGCCAGCCCCCCGGATTGTAAGGTCCGGCATGGGTGATATGCAGCACACTGCCGTCCTGTACACTGCTGCGGGCGCCGACCCGGATGCGGTGCATGTCGCCACGGATGACGGCCTGTGGCCAGACTGAGACATCGTCTCCGAGCTCGACGTCCCCCAGCACTACGGCGCTGGGGTCGATCAGAACGCGGGCGCCCAGTTGCGGCCATTTTCCGGCGAAACTCCGCACATTGCGGTTGCTGTAGTCGCGCATGTTTGCAAATTCCCTGTGGCCAGTCTGTTACAATAGCGGCCTGTCAAGCAGCTGGCCAGTAGCGATTGGCCCCGGATAGCCTATGCACAAGCCTCCAGTACGCCGTCGTTTCATTGCCGGGGCCGTGTGTCCGCGTTGCAGTGCGATGGACACGATCGTGGTGGACCGCGACAGCGAGCTGCGCGAATGCGTCGCCTGCGGTTTTCAGGAGGCGCGTCCTGGTGCCAACACCCCGGTAACCACCAGCGAGCCCGCAACCCGCGTCAGCCGGGCCGTGGCCAGACGGGCGGATACGCCGGCCAGCGTGGTGCGCATTCTCGACCCGGGGGATAGAAAAGGCTGAGCCATGCTCTATGGCGATTGCCACGCGGGCCGGATGAATCCCTATATTTGGTAGCAGTGGGCTGCTTTTTCCACAATATGTTGATTTTACTGCTGCTGTTGCAGCAGCTCACAGCCACTCGGCTGCGGGATGTCAAACCTCCATAAAATCAGCGGGTTGGTATTTTTTAGCGGCAAGGTTCGCTATAATCCCGGGGCCCTGAACCGTGGCATGGCGCCGCGGCCGGCGGAAAGTAGCCGATACAAGCTCGCATCTCATCTTTTTCCCTTCCTCGACAGAAGGGCCATGGCCCGGGAACGCTATTGTCTCCATGCCGTGGATGGCCCCGATGGTTCGGCGGCGAAAAAAGCCTTGTTGCGGTGTTGGCTGGAAGGAACATCTGTGATTACTGGAATGGAGACACGGGGAATGTTTTTGAAAGCGAAGCGGCTGTACCGGCTGGCGCTTGGTCCTGTGCTGATGCTGCTGAGTCTGGCCAGCGCCGGTGCTCTGGCGGCGAATGCGAAGGTGAACGAGGTGAACATGCCCCCGGGCGTTACCGAGATCGGCCACCGCATTTATGACCTGCACATGATCATCTTGTGGATTTGCGTGATTATTGGCTTGCTGGTGTTCGGGGTGATGTTCTATTCCATCTACTATCACCGCAAATCCCGCGGTGTGACCCCGGCCACATTTCATGAAAGCACGCGGGTGGAAATTGCCTGGACTGTCGTGCCCTTCCTGATCCTGATCGGCATGGCCGTACCCGCCACCTCAACGCTGCTGGATATCTATGATTTCGACGACGCCGAACTGGACATCATGGTTACCGGCTACCAGTGGAAGTGGAAGTACGAATACCTGAATGAAGAAGGCGAGAATGTAGTCTTCTTCAGCAATCTGCGCACTCCGCAGAGCGAAATCTACAACACCGAACTCAAGGGCGAACACTACCTGCTGGAAGTGGACGAGCCGGTGGTCATCCCGGTAGACACCAAGGTCCGCTTCCTGGTGACAGCGAATGACGTAATTCACTCCTGGTGGGTTCCCGAGCTGGCGGTAAAAAAGGACGCCATTCCGGGCTTTATCAACGAAACCTGGAGCAAGGCTTCCGAAATTGGCATCTACCGTGGTCAGTGTGCAGAGCTTTGTGGCAGGGACCACGGCTTTATGCCCATCGTGGTGAACGTCGTCAGCCAGGAGGACTACGACGTGTGGTTGTCCCAGAAACAGGCCGAGGCGGCCGAAATCAAGGAATTGATGGCCCAGACTTTTTCCCTGGACGAATTGATGCAGCGCGGCAAGACAGTTTATGAGCGCAACTGCCAGGCCTGCCATGGTGCCAATGGTGAGGGCGGCGTGGGCACGGCGATAGCGGGCGGCGCCATCGCTACCGGTGAAGTCAGTGGCCACCTGGAGGTCGGCATCAATGGCGTTCCGGGTACTGCGATGCAGGCCTTTGGCGGCCAGCTGAACGACGTGGACATGGCTGCAGTCATCACGTATCAACGCAATGCATTTGGCAACAACATGGGTGATATGGTTCAGCCTATCGACGTGTTCAACCACAAACGGGGCTAACTGGAGGAGTTAACGATGGGCGATCATCATCACGGTCCCGCCAAGGGCCTCAGCCGGTGGCTGTTCACCACCAACCATAAAGATATTGGAACCATGTACCTGTGGTTCTCCTTTTCGATGTTCATCCTGGGCGGTGCCTTCGCGATGATCATCCGCGCCGAGCTGTTCCAGCCCGGTATGCAACTGGTCGATCCCGCCTTCTTCAACCAGATGACCACGCTGCACGGCCTGGTCATGGTGTTCGGCGCGATCATGCCCTCCTTCGTCGGCCTCGCCAACTGGATGATCCCGATGATGATCGGAGCGCCAGACATGGCGCTGCCGCGGATGAACAACTGGAGCTTCTGGATCCTGCCACCGGCATTTTTGATCATGGCCTCCACCCTGTTCATGGAAGGCGGGGCCCCGAACTTCGGCTGGACCTTCTACGCGCCGCTGTCGACGACCTACGCGCCGCCCTCGGTGACCTATTTCATCTTCTCCATCCACGTACTCGGCCTGTCCTCCATCATGGGTTCCATCAATATCATCGCCACGGTGATGAACATGCGCGCGCCGGGCATGACCTACATGAAGATGCCGCTGTTCGTATGGACCTGGCTGATCACTGCCTTCCTGTTGGTATCGGTGATGCCGGTACTGGCCGGTGCAGTCACCATGATGCTGATGGATATCCACTATGGCACCAGCTTCTTCTCCGCCGCCGGCGGGGGTGACCCGGTCCTGTTCCAGCATATTTTCTGGTTCTTTGGTCATCCCGAGGTCTACATCATCATCCTGCCGGCTTTCGGGGTGGTATCGCAGATTATTCCGACCTTTGCCCGCAAGCCGCTGTTTGGCTACGATTCGATGGTCTACGCCACAGCGTCCATTGCCTTCCTCTCCTTCATCGTCTGGGCCCACCACATGTATACGGTGGGAATGCCGGTGGCTGGCGAGTTGTTTTTCATGTATGCGACCATGTTGATCGCGGTACCCACCGGGGTGAAGGTCTTCAACTGGGTCACTACCATGTGGCGCGGCGCCATGAGTTTTGAAACTCCAATGCTGTTTTGCCTGGGCTTCCTGGTACTGTTTACCATCGGCGGGTTCACAGGCTTGATGCTGTCCATCGCGCCGGCAGACTTTCAGTACCATGACAGTTATTTCGTGGTCGCCCACTTCCACTATGTGATGGTGGCAGGTGCGGTATTCTCCATGAGCGCCGCCGTGTACTACTGGCTGCCCAAGTGGTGTGGCCGCATGTACAGCGAGGCCATGGGCAAGACCCATTTCTGGATCTCCTTCATCGGTTTCAACCTGGCTTTCTTCCCGCAACACTTCGTGGGGCTGGCCGGCATGCCGCGCCGGATTCCCGACTACGCGCTGCAGTTTGCCGATTTCAACATGCTGTCCAGTATCGGCGCCTTCATCTATGGCGCGTCCCAGATACTGTTTCTGTACAACGTAATCGCGACGATCGTCTCGGGCAAGCCCACCAGCGAAGAGAAAACCTGGGAGGGTGCCGATGGCCTGGAGTGGACGGTGGCCACACCGGCGCCCTACCATACCTTCGAGACACCGCCGCAGGTCAGATGAGGTACTTTCAGTGATCAGGCTCAGCAGCAATCCGGTGGCCGATACCGTCGTCAAGCTGGCGCTGACGGCGGTGGCCATGTTCGCGTTCGTATTTGTGGTCATGGTGCCGCTGTACGATGTGTTGTGTGATGCACTGGGGATCAACGGCAAGACCAGTGGTGAGGCCTATACCGCGGTACAGGCGGGGGTGGATGAATCGCGTACCGTGACCATCCAGTTCGTCGCGACCAACAACGAGGGCATGCCCTGGGAGTTCGGTCCCTCGGTGAATACCATGAAGGTACATCCGGGAGCCAGCAATGACACGGTATTTTACGCCTACAATCCGCTGCCCAATGCGATGGTCGCACAGACTATCCCCAGTATATCGCCGGCCCGCGCGGCGGCCTATTTCCACAAGACGGAATGCTTCTGTTTCAATCAGCAGCCGCTGGATGGCGAGTCGCGGGCGGACATGCCGTTGCAGTTCATAGTGGACCGGGACCTGCCACCGGAGATCCGCACGATCACTCTGTCCTATACCATTTTCGATGTAACAGAGATGGCGGGTGGAACAGTCGCCACTCGCTGACACACGGTCCGGGCGGCCGTGTGAATTAAACGGAGAAGAAACACCATGACAACCCAGAGTTCCCCAGAGTACGAGAAGTACTACGTACCGGAAAAAAGCAAACTGGCCGTATGCGCAACCATTGGCCTGATGCTGAGTGTTTTCGGTGCCGCCAGTGTCATGAACGACAGAACCTTCGGGGACCCCGAGGTTGCAACCAATTCCTGGACGATCTTCCTGGTTGGCCTGTTTTTCTTCGTCGCGACCCTGTTCAGCTGGTTCCGGACCGCTATCCGCGAAAACATGGCCGGACTCAACAGCGCCCAGCTCAAGAAATCCTATGTGCTGGGCATGTTCTGGTTCATCTTTTCCGAAGTGATGTTCTTTCTGGCGTTTTTCGGTGCGCTGTTCTACGTGCGCGCCCTGGTGGGCCCCTGGCTCGCCGGCGAAGGCGACGGCGGACGCATGAACCATTTGCTGTGGGAGGGCTTCCAGTACGATTGGCCGATGTCCCTGACCCCGCAGGAATCGGTAGGCGGCGCTGATAACCAGCCGATGGCGAACCAGGGATCATTCCTGAGTGCCGAAAAGAGCATGGCCTTTGGTGCAGCCTCTGCCTGGTGGGCCTGGCTGCCGATGTGGAACACGATCATACTGCTGACCTCCAGCGTCACCGTACACATTGCCCACCTGGGCATCCTCAACAGTGACAAGCGCAAGTTCAACCTGTGGCTGGGTATCAGTGTACTGTTGGGGATGGTCTTCGTCGGCCTGCAGATACTGGAATATTACGAGGCCTATGCCCACTATGGCCTGACCCTGAATTCCGGGATCTACGGGTCGACGTTCTTCATGTTGACCGGCTTCCACGGTTTTCACGTGGTAATGGGCATGACCATGCTGCTGATCCAGTGGCTGCGCTCGGTCCGGGGCGGGCATTTTACCGCCAAGGACCATTTCGGCTTCGAGGCCTCCAGCTGGTATTGGCACTTTGTCGACGTGGTGTGGGTGTTCCTGTTCCTGTTTGTCTATATCCTATAGGCGCTCAATCAGTAGCCTCTTGTTCCTGGGACGCCGGCGGATTCGGCCCGCGGTCCCAGGGATTGCTGTGACCCAACTGGCCGTTGGCCACGCCATAGACGATCAGGCCGGCGAGGGTAATGGCCAGCCCCAGCCTGACGCCCAGGGAGTGAAATGTTCTGCGCCTGGTCTTGTCCCCCTGATCGACCATCAGAAAGTAGAATCCGCTTCCGAGGCTGGCCAACAGGGCCAGCATCAATACGACAATCGCGACTTTTAACAATGGCTTGCTCCTCCTTCCTGTCAGCACAGTATAAACTACCCCGCCTGGTGGCACCTGGTCTGTGCGCGATATACACAGGTGGGCATTGATTCATGCGGCAGCTGCAATTTGATTTCGAGTGGCGGATTACGCTGGTAACGCTGTTGCTGTTGCCGGCGTTGATTACGCTCGGGTTCTGGCAGTTGCAGCGGGCCGAAGAAAAGGCGCAGCTGCAGGCGTCCTGGAAGCAGCGCCAGAGTCAGGCTCCCGCGGAACTGACGGAACTGCCCAGCGAGCCCGAGCAGCTCGCCTACCGCAGGCTTGTGTTGCGCGGGGAATACCTGCCCGGCCGCTATCTGCTGCTGGACAACCGTGTGCGTGGCGGCCGTTTCGGCTATGAGGTGGTCGGCCTGTTCGAGCTTGCCGACAGTGCCGCGCTGGTGCTGGTCAATCGGGGTTGGATTGCGGGTGATCCAGCGCGACGCACGCTGCCCGAGGTGCCTGAGCTGGCGGGCCCCGTGGAATTGAGCGCTCATGTCTATGTCTCCCCCGGCGAACCCTACCTGTTGGCCGAGCAGGATCTGGCCCAGCCCTGGCCGCTGCGGGTTCAGGCCCTGGAACCGGCGGCACTGGCACCGTTGCTGCGGGATATTTCGGATGCGCCCCTGTTCCCCTACCAGGTCCGGATTGATCCGGGCCAGCCCTCGGCGCTCGCCGTCGCCTGGCAGGTCGTCAATACCGGGCCTGAGAAGCATCGGGGCTATGCGTTCCAGTGGTTTACCATGGCCCTGGTTCTCGGTATTTTTTTACTGCTGCGCAGTAGCAATCTGTGGCAGCTGCTAATCCGGAAACGGAGCGAGGTCTAGATGCAAGCGAACCCGGGCACCAACAGGGGCCGTATGGTGCTGTTGCTGATTGCCGGCATTCCGGTCACGGTGATACTGGCTGCCACCTGGTTGTGGTGGTTCGTGGTGCGCGGCGATCTGGATCTGGTAGGAATGCTCGGCACCGCCAACCGCGGCGAATTGATCCAACCGCCGCGCGCGCTGGCGCAAGTCGAGTTCACGGCTGCTCGCGGTGCGGTGCCGCCCTGGGCCGACCGGGATCACCAGTGGAGCCTGCTGGTGGCCAACAGCGGACCAGACTGCGGCCCGCAGTGTGAACACAATCTCTACCTCACCCGCCAGATCCATATGGCGATGGGCAAGGAGGTGCCGCGCATTCGCCGTCTCTATGTTGCCGACCGCTCGCCGATGGAGACCGCACTGGCGGTGGCTGAGCTCAGTGATCAACGGCCCCTGCCGGTGGATTTTCCGGCCCTGCTGGCCACTGAGCATCGCGGACTCTCGCCGCTGCAGATCGAGGCGGCGGCTTTCCAGGACCTGTTCCCCGAACAGCTGGCGGCAGCCGACACCTGGTATCTGGTGGATCCGGCCGGATGGCTCATGATGGCGTATGATGGCGATGACAGTTACAAGGATGTGATCTCTGATCTCAAATTCCTGCTCAAGAACTCGGGTGACCAGTGACAACGACCGCAGTTAGCCACAAAGCCACCTGGCGCGACTACAAGGAGCTGACCAAGCCCAACGTCGTGGCCCTGATGATACTGACTTCAGTGATCGGCATGTTCATGGCGGTGCCGGGAATGGTGCCACTGGACGCGCTTATTCTGGGGAATCTGGGCATCGCATTATGCGCGGGGCGGCCGCCGCGGTGAACCATCTGGTAGACCAGCGGGTGGACCTGCGCATGACCCGCACCAGCAACCGGCCGATTGCCCAGGGCCGGGTTGGTCCGGGCCAGGCTGCGCTGTTTGCGCTGGTCCTGGGCGGGTCGGGCATGGCGATCCTGCTGTTGTGGGTCAATGCACTGACGGCCTGGCTTACCCTGGCATCGCTGATGGGCTACGCCTTCGTCTACACGATGTTCCTGAAGCGCGCGACCCCGCAGAATATCGTGATCGGCGGGCTGGCCGGGGCTGCGCCGCCGCTGCTGGGCTGGACGGCGGTGACCGGCGAGATCCACGGCCACGCCCTGTTGCTGGTTCTGATCATTTTCGCCTGGACCCCACCTCATTTCTGGGCGTTGGCGATACACCGCAAGGACGAATATGCCGCCGTTGACATTCCGATGCTGCCGGTGACACATGGCGACGCCTTTACCAGGCTGCACATTCTGCTCTACACCGTCATCATGTTCCTGATTACGCTGTTGCCGTTCGCGACCCGCATGAGCGGCCCGCTGTATCTGCTGGGTGCCATCGTACTGGGACTCGGGTTCCTGTATTGGGCGGTGGAGCTGATGCGCAACAGAAATCCGCGGGCACCGATGGAAACCTTCAAGTATTCCATCATCTACCTGATGGCCCTGTTCGTTATCATGCTGGCGGATCACTATCTGTTCCCGGTGACCATGCTATGAGGACTTCGAGCTGATGAGCGCAAACCATACCAGGGCACAATCCCGCGGCATTCGCATTACGGTGGTGGGTGTACTGCTGTTCATTTTGCTGGTGATCGCCGCTTTCGTGCATCGCACGGGTCAGCCGCGGGTGATGCCCGCCGCTGAAATGCAAGCAAATGGCGCTTATCTGCTGGAAACGCCGCGGGATATTGGTGACTTCGAGCTGATAGACCATCACGGCGAGCCCTTTACCCCGGCGCGCCTGGAAGGGCACTGGACCCTGCTGTTCTTCGGCTTCACGTTCTGTCCTGATATCTGCCCCACAACCATGAGCTTCCTGAATCAGTTTGTGGAGGCGCTCGAGGGCACCGAGGCGCGCGATACCCAGGTGGCGATGATCTCGGTCGATCCCGCGCGCGACACCGTGGCCCAGCTGGCCGGTTATGTGCCGTTCTTCAACGAGGATTTTATCGGCGTGACCGGCGAGTTTCTGGACATTCACCGTTTCGCGACAGCGCTCAATACCCCGTTCCGCAAAGTCCCGGGGCAGGACGAGAACTACCTGGTCGACCACAGCGCCAACGTGGTGTTGATCAATCCCCGCGGGGACTACCACGGCTTTTTCAAGGCGCCGCTGGATCTCGCCAAAATGAAGGTGACCTACCGCTCAATCCGGGTCCTGTGGGACCGCTGACCGTCAGGGAGTGGCAATGACCAACAATGCCCCCGTTCCGATCGTGCTGGTAGATGGGTCGTCCTACCTGTACCGGGCCTATCATGCTCTGCCGCCACTCAACAATTCCAAAGGTGAACCCACCGGTGCGGTGAAGGGTGTCATCAGCATGCTCAGGCGACTGTGCAAGGACTATCCCGAGAGTCCGGTGGCCGTGGTATTTGACGCCAAGGGCAAGACCTTTCGCGATGAACTGTTCGAGCAGTACAAGGCCCACCGGCCGCCCATGCCGGATGACCTGAGGGCGCAGGTGGAACCGATTCACGCCATCGTCCGGGCGATGGGCCTGCCGCTGATCTGTGAGCCCGGGGTAGAGGCCGATGATGTGATCGGCACACTGGCCCGCCAGGCCAGCAGCAAGGGCCGCCCGGTGGTGATCTCCACCGGTGACAAGGATATGGCGCAACTGGTGGATCCGAACGTCACGCTGGTCAATACCATGACCGGCACCTGCATGGATGAGGCGGGCGTGCTGCAGAAGTTCGGCATTCCGCCGGCGCTGATTATCGATTTGCTGGCGCTGATGGGCGACAAGATCGATAACATTCCCGGGGTACCTGGCGTCGGGGAGAAAACGGCACTGGCCCTGCTGCAGGGGCTGGGGAGGCTGGACGATATCTATGCGGCGCTGGACAAGGTGGCGCTGCTGGATTTTCGCGGCGCCAAAACCATGGCGGCCAAACTGCAGGCCGAAAAAGAACGCGCTTATCTTTCCTATATGCTGGCCACGATCAAGACCGATGTGCCGCTGCAGGAGTGTCCGGATACGCTGTGCAATGGTGTGCCGGATAGCGAAGCGCTGCAGGAACTGTACTCCCGGCTGGAGTTTCGCAGCTGGCTGGAGGAACTGCTGGACAGCCCGGGAGCAGCACCGTCGGTGCAGCCGGTTCCCGCGGAATTGAACTGGGAGTTGCTGACTACCGCCACCGACCTGGAGCGCTGGCTACAGCGCCTGGCGAGCGCCGAACTGTTCGCGTTCGATACCGAGACCACCAGCCTGAATTACATGGAAGCCGAAATCGTCGGCCTGTCCTTTGCCGTTAGCGCCGGTGAGGCTGCCTATGTGCCGCTGGCCCACGATTACCTGGGCGTGCCTGAACAGCTTGACCGGGACAGTGTGCTGGCACAGCTCAGGCCGTTGCTGGAGGACCCGAATCGTGCCAAGCTCGGCCAGAACCTGAAGTACGACGCCAGCGTACTGGCCAACCACGGCATCACGCTGCGCGGTATCTGTCACGACACCATGCTCGAGTCCTATGTGCTTGATTCGACCGCGACCCGGCACGATATGGACAGCCTGGCGCTGAAATACCTGGGTCACAGGACCATCCACTTTCAGGATATTGCCGGCAAGGGCGCCAAACAACTGACTTTCAACCAGATCAAGCTGGAGGAAGCCGGTCCCTATGCCGCCGAGGATGCCGACGTCACCCTGCGCTTGCACCAGACCCTGTGGCCCCGCCTGCAAGCTTTGTCCGGGCCCGTCTCAGTCTATCGCGACATAGAGATTCCTCTGGTTCCCGTATTGTCGCGTATTGAGCGCACTGGAGCGCTATTGTCCCGGGAGCTGCTGCAGCGGCACAGCGCCGAACTGGGGCAGCGCTTGCAGGCGCTGGAACTGGAGGCCTACGAACTGGCGGGACAGCAGTTCAATTTGGGTTCGCCCAAGCAGCTGGGTGAAATCCTGTTCGAGATCCTGGCGCTGCCGGTACTGCGCAAGACCCCCAAGGGTGCGCCATCCACGGCTGAGGAGGTGCTGGCCGAGCTGGCGCTGGACTATCCGTTGCCGAAGGTCCTGCTGGAGCACCGCGGCCTCTCCAAGCTGAAGTCCACCTATACTGACAAGCTGCCGGAGATGATCAACCCGCGCACCGGGCGCATCCACACCTCCTATCACCAGGCAGTGGCTGCGACCGGAAGGCTGTCCTCGGCCGACCCCAATCTGCAGAATATTCCAATCAGAACCGAGGAAGGACGCCGTATCCGGCAGGCCTTCATCGCGCCGCCGGGCTATCGGATCGTGGCTGCGGACTACTCCCAGATCGAATTGCGCATCATGGCGCACCTGTCCGCTGATGAGGGTCTGCTGGCAGCCTTCCGCTCCGGCCAGGATGTTCACCGCGCCACCGCGGCGGAAGTGTTCGGGGTCGAACTGGAGCAGGTCTCGGCTGAACAGCGGCGCAAGGCCAAGGCCATCAATTTTGGGCTGATCTACGGTATGTCCGCGTTCGGTCTGGGCCGCCAGTTGCACCTGGGCCGCAATGAGGCCCAACAGTATATCGATCGCTACTTCGAACGCTATCCCGGGGTCCAACAGTACATGGATCGCACCCGCGCTGCCGCTCGTGAACAGGGTTATGTGGAGACCCTGTTCGGGCGCCGGCTGTACCTGCCAGAGATCAACGCCCGCAACAAGATGCGGGCCCAGGCTGCCGAGCGCACGGCCATCAACGCTCCCATGCAGGGTACGGCGGCGGACATCATCAAGCAGGCCATGCTTACAGTCGATCAGTGGCTGCAGGAGGGCACGGTGAACGCCCGCATGGTCATGCAGGTGCATGACGAACTGGTACTGGAAGTGGCCGAAGCCGAGGTGGCGGAGGTCTGTAGCCGGCTGTGCGAACTGATGTCAGGGGCGGCCGAACTGGCGGTCCCGCTGCTGGTCGAAGCGGGGTCAGGAAAAAATTGGGATGAAGCGCACTGAGAGCCGGAACTTTTCCAGGCTACCCCGGTCATATTGAACGTAGCATGCTGCTACAGTTGCACCGGGCTCTCCCCCAAGGGTTCGGGCGCAACAGTCTCTTCCCCAGAGACCCAAGCTGGCCCGGTTGCCTGTCCCCCTTGGGCGCCGGGCTTTTTTTTGCCTGTGCCAGCCACGCCTTACTCCGCAAGCCCCGAGGGGCCCGCTCCGTTTCTCTCCTCCCCTGTCTCGTCCTCATAGACGCTGTCATCCGTTAACCAGGCGTCCAGTACCCTCGTCAGCTCTTTGTGGCCGCTGTGCTTGAGCGCCGAGAACAACTGCGCAGTGATTGTCCCGCCGTGTTCCAGCAGTTGTTTTTGCACCTGCAGCAGGGTTGACCTGGCGGGGCCGTTCTTGAGCTTGTCGGCCTTGGTGAGCAGCACGTGTACCGGCATATCCGCGGCCACGGCCCAGGCCAGCATCTGGCGATCGAACTCCTGCAGCGGGCGACGCACATCCATCAACAGCACCAGGCCGCGCAGGCTTTCCCGCTGTTGCAGGTAGTGCTCCAGCTGCCGGTTCCACTCCCGCTTGATCGCCAGCGGGACCTTGGCAAAGCCATAGCCGGGCAGATCCACCAGCCGCTGGCTGTCGCTGAGCCCAAAGAAGTTGATCAACTGCGTGCGTCCCGGTGTCCTCGATGTGCGGGCAAGCTTCCTGTTCTCTGTCAAGCTATTGATAGCAGAGGACTTTCCCGCATTGGAGCGACCGGCAAAGGCGACCTCCCAGCCCACGTCCGGGGGGCACTGCGAGAATTTGCTGGCGCTGGTCAGGAACAGGGCCTTGCGATAATCGGGGCGGGCAGGGGCTGTTGGGAGCATGGAAGGGGCTTGCCTTTTTTGCGCAGAGTAAGTCGTATATAATGCCACAGCTGTGTTCACCTGTAGTTAAAAGCCCGCAGTCTGTGGGCGCTTATCCAGCGTATATCCGAGGTGTTTGATGAAAAAGCTGTTAGCGGTCAGTCTGGTCCTGTTTGCTGCTGGTGCGGTGGCGCAGCCCATGGACAAGTACAACAAGAGCTGCGCTGTCTGCCACAATGCCGGTGTCGCCGGGGCGCCGAAAACAGGTGATGCCGAGGCCTGGGCCCCGAAACTGGAAAAGGGCATGGAGGCGCTGCTGCAGTCGGTCAAGAATGGCCTCAACGCGATGCCTCCCAAGGGCATGTGCTTCGACTGCAGCGACGCTGAATATCAGGCCCTGATTACCTATATGGCAGAGCCCGCGGAATAGCGGGTTCCCCCGATCCACCCTGATCTGGAAGTAACATGAAGAAGGTCTTTATTCTCTGCGTGCTGGCGGCTATGGCGCAGTTCGCTACAGCGTCCACGCCGTTCCTCGATGGCGATGCCGCCGCAGGCGAGCAGTTGACCGCCAGCTGCGCTGCCTGCCACGGGCCCGATGGCAACAGCCCCTCCCCCACCTTTCCGAAGCTGGCGGGGCAAAGTGAGCGCTACCTGTTCAAGCAACTGCTGGATATTCGCGACGAAGCCCGGCCCGTACCCACGATGGCAGGCCAGCTGGACGGCATGAACGATCAGCAGCTGGCGGATCTGGCGGCCTTCTACGCCTCGCAACAAGGCAGTGGTAGTCAGACCGACCCGGATCTGCTGGCCCTGGGCGAGAAAGTGTACCGCGCCGGTGTCGCCGAGCGTAACGTGGCAGCGTGTATCGCCTGCCATTCGCCGACGGGTCAGGGCAACGCTCCGGCCGGCTTTCCGGCGCTGGCGGGGCAGCATCCCGAGTACATTGCCCAGCAACTGCGGATGTACCGCAAGGGCTATGAAAATCCCGAGGGACGGACCAACGACGGCGATATCCGGATCATGCGCAGCAATGCCTTCGGTCTCAGCGACATGGAAATAGAAGCAGTGGCCAGTTACGCAGCCGGACTCAGGTAGCTGCGGCGACGTGCTCGAGAAGGTGGTCCTGGCGGCCACCTTTTTTGTCGCTGACAGAACGCTATCGCCAAACCATGGTCTGACAATCAGAACAAACCGGTGGAGAATTACATGTTGAAGCGATTGATAGCAGCCTGCGCTGTTGTACTGTGGGTTCCTTTTGCCGCGTCGGCGGACGAAGAGCAGGCCTGGCAGGAAGGCACCCATTACGACCTCATCAGTCCCGCGGTCCGCACGGCCGACCCTGCCAAAGTGGAGGTGGTCGAGTTTTTCTGGTACGGCTGCGGTCACTGCTACACTTTCGAGCCGCTGGTCAGCCGCTGGAAGAAAACCTTGCCCGACGACGTTGAGTTCAAGGGTTCGCCAGCGGTCTGGAACAAGCCAATGGAATTGCATGCCACCATGTTCTACACAGCGGATGTCCTGGGGGTGAAGGACACCATGCACACGGTTCTGTTCCAGGCCATGAATGTGGATGGCAAGCGGCTCGCTTCCGAGAAGGAGATCAGGGCCGTGTTTACCGCCAATGGCGTGGCGGCGGAGGACTTCGACAAGGCCTTCAGTTCCTTCGGTGTCAGCAGCCAGGTCCGGCAGGCCAATGCCCGGGCCCGGGCGGCCAAGATCACCGGCACTCCCGAGATGATGGTCAATGGCAAATACCGCATCAGCATTCGCAAGGCCGGCAGCCAGGCCAATATGCTGAAGGTTGCGGATTACCTGATCGAACAGGAGCGCGCCAACAACGCGGCAGCTGACGCGTCCTAGCCTGGTCCTAAAGGCAATGGCACTTACTTAAGGGCTACTTTGGTGTGAGGGCGCTGCTTCCGGAGAGTGCTTTCGAGACCGTATGCGACATGGATGTCGCATCCGAGCCCCCAGGGACGGGTTTACGGCGTGTCTCGAAAGCACTCTCCGGAAGTAGTGGCCGGATTATTGGCACCCAACCGCTAATGTCAGTGCCATTCGCCCTAAAGATATTGGGGACCGGAGTCGATCCGGTCCTCCTGTCAGCTTTCCAGCCAGCGATACAGCGTGCGCCGGGTAATGCCCAGGATCTGGGCCGCCTGGCGTTTGTTGCCGCCGGTGATCGTCAGCACATGGTCGACGTAGTGCTTCTGCAATTCGTCGATGCTGGGTAGTGCGGCCGGATCTTCCGGCCAGGCCGTGAATTCCCCGGCTGCCAGCTGGGCTGAATCCGCCTCTCCGGGCACAGTGGCGGCCTTGAACTCAATAATTCGCCGGGGCAGGTGCTGGGGCTCAATCAGGGGGCCATCGCAAAAAGTGACGGCGCGCTCAATCGCATTTTCCAGCTCCCGGACATTGCCGGGGAAATTGTAGCTTTGCAGGCAGCGCAGTGCTTCATCACTGAAGCCGCGAATGCGGTGGCTGCGGCGGGCGCCAAAGCGGGCGAGGAAGAAGCTGGCCAGCTGTAGCAGATCCTCGCCGCGTTCCCGCAGCGCCGGCACCCGCAACGAGAAAGTCTCCAGCCGAAAATACAGGTCCTCCCTGAACTCGCCCTGTTCTACCGCTGCCTGCAGGTCGCGGTTGGTGGCGGCGAGAATGCGCACATCCACGTGGGTCTCCTGGTCACTGCCCACTGCCCGGATCTGGCCATCCTGCAGCACCCGCAGCAATTTTGCCTGCAGCGCGCCGGGCATTTCCCCCAGCTCATCAAGCAACAGGGTGCCGCCGTTGGCCTGCTGGAACAGGCCGGCGCGGCGACTGCGAGCGCCGGTAAATGCTCCGGACACATGGCCGAAAAACTCGCTTTCCATCAATTCCCCGGGAATGCCCCCGCAGTTTACCGCCAGGAAAGATCCCGCGCTGCGCGAACTCTCTTCGTGGATGGCCCGGGCAACCAGCTCCTTGCCGGTGCCGCTCTCACCCAGAATCAGTACCGGTCCCTCGGCGAGGGCGACCCGCCTGACCTGGTCAAACAGATTTGCCATGGGCGGGCTGGAAGCCACCATGCCGTGGAATGTTTGTTCCGCCAGCAGACTGCGGTAGACATTGACCTCTTGATAAAGACGGCGGTTTTCAAGCAGCCGCTGTACGGTCAGCAGTAGATGATCGACATCCAGCGGCTTGGTGATAAAATCATCGGCCCCTGCCTGCAGCGCCGCTACCGCCTGCCGCACTGTGCCGAAAGCGGTGATGATCAACAGCGCCGGCCGGGGTGTCAGCGGCTGCAGGTGCTGCAGCAGTGACAAACCGTCAGCGCCGGGCAGGCGCAGGTCGCTGAGCACCAGAGCGGGGGCCTGCTGCTGCAGTTGGCTGACGGCGGCTTCCGCGCTCTCCACCGCGGTAACCGGATAGCCCTCGGCCTCCAGTTCCTCGCGCAACAGTTCGCGCAAGCTGAAATCGTCCTCCACCAGCAGAATACGGTCTTCACTCATCCGCTGCCGCCTCCATCGTATCTGCCCGCGGCAGATGCAGTATCACCTCGCAACCGCCCCCAGGCCGGTTGCCCAGCTGCATCTTGCCGCCGTATTCTCCGAGAATGCTGCGGGTAATGGCCAGTCCCAGACCGGTGCCTTCGCCGGAGGTTTTGGTGGTAAAGAAAGGCTCCAGTAATTGAGCCAGATCCACATCCGGCAGGCCCGGCCCGTCGTCGATGATGGTGATGGTCACGTCCTGCTGTCGTGGTTCGGCGCAGACTTCCACCCTGGACCGGGCTGCCTGCACGGCATTGCGAACCACATTGAGCAGCGCCAGTTGCAGGCGGTGCTCGTTGCCCCTGACGGGAGGTATTGTTTCCTCCACTTGCAGCGTGACAGTGGGGCCCCCTCCTCGTGTTCCGCGGCGATGATGCCGGCCATGCTCTGTAGCAGCGGTTCGACCGGGACCTGGTCAATACGCTCGGCAGCTGGCCGGGAGTACTCCAGCAGGTTACGCACCGTGGCCGCCAGATGCTGGATCTGACGACGGATGTCGCTCAGCTCCCGGAGGCTGTCGGGGCTGCTGCCATGATATTTTTCCAGACGTCGCGCGCGACCATCGATCACACTCAGCGGGGCGCCCAGCTCGTGGGCAAAGCCCCGGGTCACACGTCCTATTGCGGCCATCTTTTCGCTGTCCTTGAGTTGCAGCAGCAGGCGCTGCTCTTCTTCGCGCTGGTGCCGCAAGGCTTCGTCCGAACGCTGGATTCCATCCAGCATGCTGTTAAGACCCCGCGCCATCGCCGCCACTTCACTGGGCCCGTCAGTGCGGATACGGTGGTCCAAAGACCCCTGCTCCACTTTCGCCATATCCTCCAGCAGGCCACCGACGTGACGGCCTATGCCGCGGTAGTGGCCGATCAGAACGGTGCTGGTGATGGCAACTGCAAGCAGGAACCACAGTCCCCATGCAAGCCAGGTAAGGTGGGACAGGGCATCGGTGAAGTCGTCGTGCCGGCGGGTGATCTGAATAAATCCCTTGGTCTGGCCCGTTTCGTCAAACAGGGGCAGGAAGTGGGAAAAAACCTGACGCCCTTCGACTTCTCCGTATTCCTCCCGCATTTCTCCGGAAGCGGCCAGTTGCTGCGGTATGGTGCTGTGGGTCAGGTCGCCGCCGGCGGTCCCGGCGGCGGCAACCCTGCGGCCGTCGACATCAAAGACCGAGGCGCTGTAAACCTTGCCGATGGTAAATACCGATGCCAGAGCCTTTTCCAGGGTTTCGGTATTCCCCGCCGCCAGGGCGTCGGCGACCGGGATCTGAATCGCCCGCGCAATCAACTCCAGGTCCCCCTTGAGCAGATTTTCCTGAAAGCGGTTGGCCTGTTCGAAACCGATCCGGATGGATAGTGCCGCTACCACGATCAGGGGCAGCGCCACGAACAACAGCAAGGTGCGCTGCAGGCCACCGAGAAAGCCGGTGAAGCGGGCCAGCAGACTGGTCTGGGTGGTCATAATTGAACACCAATTGGATACATGGGTAATAAGTATACATGTATTTCGCGGTCCTGCATCCTGCCTGAGTCCTCGAGCCGCCCCTCTCTTTTCCAATCTATAGCTTTAAAAACAAGAGCTTATATCCAATATCGGGTAATTTTTGATTTCTGGCACGAACATTGACTGTTTATCCGTGCAATACCTGCAATGACATCCAAAGGAGTACATTATGCGAAAATCAATGAAAGCACTGTCCGCAGCCGCCACCTCACTGCTGCTGCTGTTGGGTGCGCCCGCTGTGCTGGCACAGGATGCTCCGCCCCCGCAGACGGAGCAGATCGAAGTAACGGATTCCAAGCTGGCACTCTATGTCCAGGCGGCCACCAAGATCACCGAACTGCGCGATCAGTTCCAGCAGAAAATGGCTGAGGCGGATTCCCCCGAACAGGCCCAGAGCCTGCAAGAAGAGGCCTCTACCGAAATGATCGGTGCGGTAGAGTCTTTTGGCATGACAGTTGAAGAGTACAACCAGATTGCCTACGCACTGCAGTCCGATCCCGAGCTGCGCGAGCGGCTGGAGAAGCTCCAGAACAGCTGAGGTAGTCAGTTCCCCCCTGATCCTCAGTAATGTTGGGCCCGGTTATCCCCCGGGCCTTTTTTATGTGGGGCACGCCCAAATGGCACTTACTTTCGGGTTTGGGACTTCGTAGCCCGGTCGACATCCTGGGAGGGTGCTTTCGAGACACGCCGTGAACCCCTCCATGGGGGCTCGGTTGCAGCATCCATGCTGCAAACGGTCTCGAAAGCACCCTCCCAGGACGCCGACCTCCCCACGGAGTGAGCTAAAGTAAGTGCCATTTGGGCGCGCCCCGTATTCGGTTCAGATTTCCAGCCAGGAAGGCACCGGCAGGCCCTTGTTCTGCAAGAACACCGGATTGAATAATTTGCTCTGGTAGCGATTACCGTAGTCGCACAGGATGGTGACAATCGTATGGTCCGGGCCCAGCTGCTCCGCCAGCCGCACCGCGCCGGCCATGTTGATTGCTGTGGACCCGCCCAGGCACAGGCCCTCGTGCTGTAGCAGGTCGAACAGGTAGGGCAAGGCCTCCTCATCGCTGATGCTGAACGCCGTGTCCACCTTCGCCTTGGCGACATTGCCAGTGATGTGATTGATGCCGATACCCTCGACGATGGAGCTGCCTGTACTGGGCTCCACCCGGCCGTTGCTGAAATAGCTGTATAGCGAGGCACCCAGCGGGTCTGCGATACCGATGACGATGCGGTCGTTGTGGGCCTTGAGCGCGGTCGAGACCCCCGCCAGGGTGCCGCCGGTGCCGACGGCGCAGATGAAGCCGTCCACCTTGCCCCCGGTCTGGGTCCAGATCTCCTCGCCGGTGGTGTCCCGGTGGATGGCCATGTTGGCCGGATTGTCGAACTGGCCTGCCCAGATTGCGCCCCCGGGCTCGGAGTTGGCGTACTTCTCCGCGAGACGCCGGGAAGTGTGGATATAGTGGCCCTGCTCGTTGTAGGAGGCGGCGGGTACCAGGTGCAGGTCGGCGCCCAGCAATTCCAGAGTATCGATCTTTTCCTTGCTCTGGCTGATCGGCATCACCACGCTGCTCTTGTAGCCCAGCGCATTTGCCAGCAAGGTCAGGCCAATGCCGGTATTGCCCGCCGTGCCCTCTACTATGCGTCCGCCGGGTCTGAGTTCGCCCGAGGTCTCGGCGGCGCGGATGATGCCCAGCGCGGTGCGGTCCTTGACCGAGCCACCCGGGTTCAGGAATTCAGCCTTGCCGAGGATGCGGCAGCCAGTTCGCTCGGAAAGCTGGCGCAGATACAACAGCGGGGTATTGCCGATAAGCTGGGTGACATCGGTGGCGTAGTGCACGGCTGGACTCCTTTCTGACTGGCCCGATTATGTCACAGGCCGCTGCCGCCGGTCAGTTGCCACTGGTACTGCAACAACCCGCAACTACTGAAACATGAAAGCGCGTCTTCGCAGCCATAGTGACGTTGCAATCCCAACCAGCCCTGGCTGCGGCTTGCGTCTTGCCATGGAAGCGGAGTGCCATTCGGTTCAGACCTCGGTGTCGTTGCCAATATGGTCAAGTGGGAGGGCGGTATGCTGCACCACACGGCGCAGTTCGAAGCTGGAGTGAACGCCAGTCACGCCGGGGATCCGGGTCAGCTTCCCCAGCAGGAAGCGCTCGTAGTATTGCATGTCGGGGACCACGGCACACAGCAGATAGTCGGCGCTCTGGCCGGTAACGACGGAACAGCCCATCACCTCCGGAAAAGCGCTGACCTGGGTTTCAAAGGCATCGAAACGATCCGGTGTATGGCGATCCATGCTGATGCCGATCCAGGCCGTCAATTTGAGCCCCAGGCGCGACTGGTCGAGCAGGGTTGCTGTGCCGCGGATCAGGCCGGAGTCCTCCAGTCGTTTTACCCGTCGGGCACAGGGTGTCGGCGACAGGCCGATGCGGTCGGCAAGCTCAAGATTGCTGATGCGGGCATTCCGCTGCAGGATCTCGAGGATGCGCCGGTCGGTGCGGTCAAGTTTCATTGGAGCGTTCTCCTGCGAATGACGAACTGATAATAGTCAATGTCACCCCAAATTTACTTGAAATGCGATTTATTCACCACATATTTGGCGTCAGATGTGGATATTTGCAGTAATTCCCTCATCTGCTGCCGTTATACTGTGGTTTCGGCTGGGCAATAACAGCTGTTGCTGTGGATGCGGCGCACCAACCTCGCGCCCGCAACCTCGACAGACCCCACGAGGGCAGGTTGAAGGGGCCCACAATCCCGATACCCGGCAGCTGCGCAGCCACCTTGAAACGACTGTGGACAATAGCATTCAGAGGACCAGGCCATGAGCCCGTTCGACCATCGCAAGTACCAATCCTTCGCACCTGTCCGGATGCCCTCCCGCCGCTGGCCGGACCGCCAGCTGGAACGGGCCCCGATCTGGTGCAGCGTCGATCTGCGCGATGGCAACCAGGCCCTGATCGAGCCGATGACGAGCCGCCAGAAATCGCGGCTCTGGGACCAGCTGGTGAAAATCGGCTTAAAGGAAATCGAGGTCGGCTTTCCCTCTGCTTCCGGCCACGACTACAACTTTGTCCGCGATCTGATCGACAACGATCGCATTCCAGCCGATGTGACGGTGCAGGTGCTGACCCAGGCGCGGCCGGACCTGATTGAAAAGACCTTTGAAGCCCTGCGCGGTGTCCGGCGCGCGATTGTCCATGTCTACAACTCCACTTCCACGGTCCAGCGCGAGCAGGTGTTCGGTCTGGAGCGGGCCGGTATCGTGGATATCGCTGTGCGCGGCGCGCAGCTGGTCAAGGAATGCGCCGCCCGCTATCCGGAAACGGAGTGGGTATTCGAATATTCTCCCGAGAGTTTTACCGGCACGGAGCTGGATTTTGCAGTCGAGATCTGCAACGCCGTGACCGCAGTATGGCAGCCCACGCCGCAGCGTCCGGCCATTATCAACCTGCCGGCCACGGTGGAAATGAGTACGCCCAATGTCTACGCCGACCAGATCGAGTGGTTCTGTGACCGGATCGAGCGCCGTGATTCCCTGCTGATTTCCCTGCATACTCACAATGACCGCGGTTGTGCTGTGGCTGCGGCCGAGTTGGGAGTGCTGGCCGGCGCCGACCGGGTCGAAGGCACCTTGATGGGCAACGGCGAGCGCACCGGCAACATGGATATCGTCACGATGGCGATGAATCTGTACAGCCAGGGCATCGACCCTGAACTGCAGCTGGGACACATGGATGAAATCATCCAGACCGTGAAAGAGTGCACCCGGCTGCCGGTGCACCCGCGCCATCCCTATGCCGGCGAACTGGTGTTCACCGCCTTCTCCGGCAGTCATCAGGACGCGATCAAGAAGTGCCTGGCAAAGCGGGATCCCCGCGAGCCGTGGCAGGTCGCCTACCTGCCGATCGATCCGGCCGATATCGGCCGCTCCTACCAGGAAGTGATCCGCATCAACAGCCAGTCGGGCAAGGGCGGCATCGCCTATGTCATGGAACGGGATTACGGCTACGAGTTGCCGCGCTGGTTGCAGATCGATTTCAGCGCTGCCGTGCAAATCCACGCGGAGGCGCAGGAAACAGAGGTGTCCCCGGAGGCGATCTATCAGTTGTTTGAGCGTACCTACCTGACCGGCGAGCGGCGCTGGCAGCTGGGTGACTACCAGGTCAAACGCGCCGATCAGGTGGACCAGTTGCAGGCCGAATTGCTCGACGGCTCCACCCGACACGCCCTGACCGGCAGTGGCAACGGCGTGGTGGCCTCCTTTGTCGACGCCATGCAGCGCTTCACCGGCAAGCAGGTCGTGCTGGTGGAATACAGCGAGCACGCGCTGAGCCACAGCGCCGAGGCTGAGGCGGTGTGCTATATCCAGCTGAATATAGAGGGCGAGCGCTACTGTGGCGTCGGCCGCAGCCCCGATATCATCGAGGCCTCACTGGCCGGCATTCTCGGTGCGATCAACAAGGCCGCGGAGCAAGACCAGCTCGCGGCCTAACTCCCTTAAATGAATGACACTTGTTTTAGCTCACGCTGGTGGCAGGTCGACATTCTGGGAGGGTGCTTTCGAGACCGTATGCGACATGGATGTCGCATCCGAGCCCCCATGGACGGGTTCACGGCGTGTCTCGAAAGCACCCTCCCAGAATGTCGACCGGGCTACGGAGCCCTAGTATGGGTGACGGCGGAAATACTCCTTCGCCGCCGCCTTCACCCGCGGCGCCAGGATAATCGTCGAAATCATGGTCGGGATAGCCATCAGGCCATAGGAGCCAGAGACCAGGTTGAACACAACCTCGATGCTCACGCTGGCACCAAACACCACCGCCAGCACAAAAAACCAGCGGTAGTGGCGTTGTAACTGCGCCCCGAACAGAAAGCCGAAGCATTTGGCGCCGTAGTACCACATCGTGAACATTGTCGTACTGGCCAGGATCAGGGTAATGAAGGTTAGCAGGCCCACGCCAACCATACCCATATCCTGACGAAAGGCATTGGCGGTCAGGGTGATGCCGGACAGGATGCCCGGCTCCTGCCAGGTGCCCGCCAACAGAATGACCAGCGCGGTACAGGTGCAGACGATCAGGGTATCCGCAACCGGCCCGATCATTGCCACCAGGCCCTCGCGGATTGGCTCGCTGGTGCGTGCGGCGCCGTGGGCCATCACCTCGGTGCCTACCCCCGCCTCATTGGAAAATACCCCGCGGCTGATGCCGATCAGGATGACGCCCAGCAATCCGCCGCCGACCGCCTGGGGGTTGAAGGCATTGCTGAAAATACTGCCCAGCAGCGCCGGCACTTCGGTGGCGTGCAAGGCCAGCAGGTAGAGGGTCATGCCGAGGTAGGTGACCACCATTACCGGCAGCAGCGCAACCGCGACTTTTGCTACCCGGGGCAGGCCGCCGAAGATAACAATGGCTACCAGTACTGCCATGCCGCAGCCGATAAGAAAACTGGTCAACAGAGGGTCACTGTCCGCGAACAGGCTTTCCCGCATCAGCGCGGTCAGCTGGTTGGCCTGGAATATGGGCAATGTTCCCACCAGCCCTGCCACTGAAAACATCACCGCCAGTGGGTAGAAGGAGCGGGGCAGGGCTTCCCGGATAATGTACATGGGTCCACCCTGCAGTTGCCCGGCGCTGTCTTTGCCCCGATACATGACGCCCAGGGTGCAGGTGAAAAACTTGGTCGCTATGCCGAAGATGGCCGAGATCCACATCCAGAAGACGGCCCCCGGGCCACCGGCGACAATCGCCAGCGCCACGCCGGAGATATTGCCCAGTCCCATGGTGCCGGACAGCGCAGCGGCAAGGGCCTGGGCATGGCTCAACTCGCCGGGCTCGTCCGGCGTATCATGACGGCCAAGCATGATGCCCAGGCCATGGCCGAAATGGCGGTAGGGGAGGAAGCGTGAGTAGAGCGCAAAAAACAGCCCCCCTCCCATCAGCAACAGCACCAGCGGGGTACCCCAGACTGCGTTTACGAACGT
Source organism: Kineobactrum salinum (assembly GCF_010669285.1). Lineage (GTDB taxonomy): Bacteria > Pseudomonadota > Gammaproteobacteria > Pseudomonadales > Halieaceae > Kineobactrum > Kineobactrum salinum. The sequence goes on from NZ_CP048711.1 coordinate 2,299,643, forward strand.
CTCGGTAAGCTGTTGCAGCTGCTCCATGATCCGGGGCCCCCAATGGATAAATCTGCGAGCATAGCACAGCGGAATGCTACAATTTTCCCATGAATGTCCGTCTTGTCGCCCTGCTGGCCGTCGCGTTGCCTTTTTTCGGCGTCCACCTGACCTGGCTGGTGGCGGCTTCGCAGGGGCTGGTGGAATGGTGCAACCCGTATATCGACAGTTGCACGTCGATCAGCGCCACCGGCCGCAAGCCGCCCGCCAGCTACCTGTTCCGCGCCACCATGCTGCCGGCGGCGGCGGTGCTGGCTGCCTACTGGTGGTGCAACTACGCCTGGTTGCACTCGCTGGCCGGAGCAGAGACTACCGTCAGCCGCCGTCCGCTGCGCTGGATGCTTGGACTGGGTCTGGCGGCCAGCATCGGCCTGATCCTGTATGTCACCGTATTGGGTGAGGCCGGCGACGTCTGGCGGGCCCAGCGACGGGCGGGCACGGTGCTGTTTTTTTCCTTCACGTTCATTGCCCAGTTGTTGCTGAGCGCCGAACTGCGGCGCCTGGCACCGCAGCTACCTGCCTGTCAGGCACTGGCGAGATCGATGTGGTATTTGTGTTGTATCCTGTTGGCATTGGGCATACTGACCGTGGTCCTGCAGGCCTGGTACCACGCATACTACGATAGTGTGGAGGATGCCTTCGAATGGATTCTGAGCCTGCTGTTGCAGGCCAACTTCCTGCTGGGCTATTTTTGCTGGCGCCGGACTGGCTGGCAGCTTCAGGTGGTTCATCGCGCTGTGGCTGCGCCGCGCACAGACACACGTACAGACAGGAATCAGACATGAGCACAGCAGAACCCGGGCTGGCAGACATCCAGGCCGCCCGCGAACGCATCGCCCCCCATGTGCATGTGACACCGATATGTCGCAGCGCCCTGCTGGATGCCCACTGCGGCGCGAGGGTGGCGTTCAAATGCGAAAACCTGCAGAAGGCGGGTGCTTTCAAGGCGCGCGGTGCCAACAATGCGGTTTTCAGTCTGGTGGAGGCCGATGCCCGCCGCGGAGTTGCCACGCACTCCTCGGGCAACCACGGCGCCGCCCTCGCCCAGGCTGCCCGCGGACGGGATATTGCTGCGCACATCGTGATGCCCGCCAGTGCGCCGGCGGTGAAGAAGCAGGCGGTGGCAGCCTACGGTGGCCATATCATCGAGTGCGCGCCCACCCTGGCGGCCAGGGAGGCTGCCCTGGCCCAGCTGGTGGCCGCGACGGGCGCTCACGTGGTGCACCCTTTTACTGACCCTCGAGTCATTGCGGGCCAGGGCACGGTGGCGCTGGAAATTCTGGAGCAGGTGCCCGACCTCGACGTGGTTGTGGTGCCGGTGGGCGGCGGCGGTCTGTTGGCGGGAGTGGCGATCGCGATCAAAAGCCTGCGGCCGAGCGTGGAGGTGGTGGCGGCGGAACCGGCCGGTGCCGACGACGCGTTCCGCTCCTTTGGACTGGGCGAGCTGCAACCCCAGAATGCGCCAGATACCATAGCCGACGGGCTGCTGGCCGGCCTGGGAGAGCTCAACTTTGCGCTGATCCAACGCCATGTGGACACCATTCTTACCGTCACGGATGACAATATCGTCGCCGCCATGCGGCTGCAGTGGAGCCGGCTGAAGACGGTGGTCGAGCCCTCGGGAGCTGTCAGTTTCGCCGCGCTGCTGGAACACCCCGAGCGCTTCCGCGGACGCAACGTGGTGGCTGTAATCAGCGGTGGCAATCTCGACCCCGACGGCCTGCCCTGGTGAGCGCCGCTTTTGCCACTGACGGGCTGGACTATCCGTGAGTGACCGGCCCTGGCTTCGTGTGCGGGTGCTGGCGGCCTGCCTGTTGCTGGTGTTGCTGGCCGGTTGCAGCAGCACCAAGTTTTTCTATAACCGGCTGGATTTCTTTCTGCCCTGGTATCTGGGTGACTATGTCGAGTTGGAGCGCGAACAGGAGGACTACCTCAAGCAAGAGTTGCTGCCGCCATTTCTGCACTGGCACCGCAGCGAGGAATTGCCGCGGTATGTGGCACTGCTGGATGAAGTTCTCGCCAGCCTGGACCGGGAAGTGACTACCGCGCAACTGGATGACTTCACCGGGAGCGCGGAGCAGGCACTGGACCGGCTGCAGACGCGTGCACTGGATTGGATGCTGGCGCTGGGCCGTACCCTGGACGAAGACCAGCTGGCGGGGTTTCACGAGGCACTGTTGGAACAGCAGGCGGAATTCGAAGAGGAATATCTGGAACGCAGTGACGAGGAGTTCCGGGACGACGCCTGTGAACGCGTCGAGGATCGTGCCCGCAAATATCTGGGGCGCCTGCAGCGGGAGCAAAAAGCGCAGTTGGCATCCGCCTGCGGCCAGTTGCGTCGCTCGGATCAGCTGTGGCTGGATGAGCGCGCCCAGTGGCTGCAGCGGTTGCGGGATTTGCTGCAGCGCGAATCCGGCTGGGAACAGGAGCTGCGGGAGGCCGTGGCGCAACGCGGCAATACCGTATCGGACAGTTACCGTGCGGTCTACGATTACAACTTCCGCACGCTGCAACGGGCGGTGGCAGAGCTGCTCAACAGTCGCACGCAGCGCCAGGACAGTCATTTGCGCCGCGAGCTGAACAAATTGCGGCGGGACCTGCGGCAGCTGTCCGAGGCCACCTGAGACCGCACCAAAGAGCAGCCGGCTGCGGTGAGTCCCCTCGCCTTCCCCGGGGTGGGGCACGGAAAATTTGGCGTCTTCACAGCGGCGGGGTCAGTGCCCCATACTGTTGGTCCGCAATCTCTCATTACAGGAGTCGCCAGCCGATGGCCAACTCATTGCAGGACCAATTGCTCAAGGCCGGGCTGGTCGATGCCAGCACCGTCAAGGGCGTCAACAAGGCGAAGAAGAAAAAGGCCAGGCAGCAGCGCGGCCAGGGCATAGAGGCAGTGGATGAGACCCGGGAAGCCGTGCTGCGGGCGCAGCGCGAGCAGGCCGAGCGCGATCGCCAGCTGAATGCCGAACGCAACCGGCAGGCGCAGGACCGGGCCATCGTCGCCCAGATCAGGCAGCTGATTACCAGTAGCCGGATACCCCGCGGCAACGGCCAGGTAGCCTACAACTTTAGCGATGGCAGCAAGATCAAGAAGATGTTCGTCACCGCAGCCATCCAGGACCAGCTTGCCAACGGCCGGCTGGCGATTGTGCGCCTGGATGACAGTTATGAACTGGTGCCGATGGTGGTTGCCGACAAGATCCGGCAGCGCGATGAAAGCTATGTGATCGTCAGCCAGCAGCCGCAGGCCAGCGTCGACCAAGCCGAGGACCCTTACGCCGACTACAAGATCCCCGACGACCTGATGTGGTAGTCAGGCATCGGCTTTGCTCCGTTCTCGCCTGTAGCTGGCGTGCAGCAATGCAATGCCGGCCAGCGCAAGCAGGGCGCACACCGTCAGCGCCAGCGGGAAGCCGACCACGTCTGCTGCCGCTCCCAGCAACAGTGCGCCCACCGCCGGCGTGCCCATCGCGACCACGGCCCACAGGCTCAGCACCCGGCCCCGGTATGCCTCTGGCACTGTCAATTGGGTTAGCGCCTGGCATCCTATGCCGTTCATGGTCGTCGCCATGCTCAGGTACAGCACCAGGGCGCCCAGGGTAGCGAGATTGTCCGCCCAGAAAACCGGCAGCAACACCAGCGCCATACTGGTCAGGCTCAGCATCACCAGCCGCAGCAGCCGCGACTCGCTGCCGCGGTAGCGGGCCAGAATCAGTCCCCCGAGTACAGAGCCCACCCCCGCCAGCGCGGTCAGGATTGCCAGCGTGCGGGCGTCGCCCGCCAGTATCTTGCCCGACAGCGCCGGCAGCAGTTCCAGCGCTGTGCGGCCCACCAGGCCGCCGACCATGGTATAGGTCAGCAGCAGTCTGATGCCCGGGTCCCGGCTGGCGAACCGCAGTCCCTGCCGCAGCTGAACGGCCAGCGAATCGTCATTGGGCGCAGCGCCCGATGAGCTGAGCCTCACCATCAGCAGCGGCACCAGCCCGGCAGTCAAAAGCGCAGCGGCCACGAGAAAGGTGTTGCCGGTAGAGCTGTGGGTGAGTAGCCAGCCACCGAGAGCCGGTCCCAGGATACGGGAGCTGTTGAACACCATGGCGGAAATGCCGATGGCCTCGGGCAGAGCCTGCCGGGAGATCAGCCTCGGCAGCAGCGCCAACCGCATCGGCTGGTGGGCAGCGCTCGCCGCGCCCAGCAGGCAGGCCAGGGTCAACAGCCAGGCGAGGGAAAACAGACCCAGGAAGTGGGCGCCGGCCGCGATTGCCGCGATGAAGGCCTGGCTGCTCACCGTCAGCAGCAGGCCATTGCGCGGGTTTACCCGGTCGGAGACCACCCCGAAAATCGGCGTCAGTACAAAGCTGGGCAGCAGCATCAGGCCGCTGACCACACCGACCCACAGCGCGGACTGGGTCAGTTCCCAGGCGCCCCAGCCAAACAGGAAGCGCAGCACCCAGCCGCCCAGGGTATTCAGACAGCTGGCCAGAAAATAACGGCGAAACAGCGGTTCCGACAGCGCTGAACGATGCTGCGGGGCCGTCACCTAGTCGAGCAGGGACAAGTCCCGCACCGCGCCGCGGTCGGCACTGGTGACCATGCGGGCATAGGCCTTCAGAGCGGTGCTGACCTTGCGCGGCCGCGCGGCCGCAGGCTGCCAGCCCTGCCGTCCTTTCGCGTCCATCGCCTCGCGCCGGGCCGCCAGCTGTTCAGTGCTCAGCACCACATTGATACTGCGTGCGGGAATATCGATGTCGATGATATCGCCCTGCTCGATCAGGCCAATCGCGCCACCGGCGGCCGCTTCCGGGGACACATGGCCAATCGACAGGCCCGAGGTGCCGCCGGAGAAGCGCCCGTCAGTGAGCAGCGCGCAGGCCTTGCCCAGTCCCTTCGACTTCAGGTAACTGGTGGGATACAGCATTTCCTGCATGCCGGGGCCGCCGCGCGGTCCCTCGTAGCGGATGATCACCACATCGCCGGGCTTCACCCTGCCTTCGAGAATGTCCGCCACCGCGCCTTCCTGGCTCTCGCAGATAAATGCCGGCCCCGAAAACTTGAGGATGCTTTCGTCCACGCCGGAGGTTTTCACCACACAGCCGTCCTCGGCAATATTGCCGTACAGCACCGCCAGGCCGCCCTCTGTGGAGAAGGCGTGGGCGAGATTGCGAATGCAGCCTTCCTCCCGGTCCATATCCAGACTGGGCCAGCGGGTAGCCTGGCTAAAGGCGGTCTGGGTGGGAATGCCGGCCGGGCCGGCCTTGAAGAAGGTGTGCACCGTCTCGTCCCGGGTGCGCACGATATCCCACTGCTCCAGCGCGGCTTCCATGCTGGGACTGTGCACAGTGGGGCAGTCGCGGTGCAGCAATCCGGCGCGGTCCAGCTCCCCGAGAATGGCCATTATGCCCCCGGCACGGTGAACGTCCTCCATGTGGTACAGCGGCGTGTTGGGCGCCACTTTACACAGCTGCGGAACCTTGCGCGATAACCGGTCGATATCCTTGAGAGTAAAATCCAGCTCCGCCTCCTGGGCGGCGGCCAACAGGTGCAGGATGGTATTGGTGGAGCCGCCCATCGCAATATCCAGACTCATCGCGTTCTCGAAGGCCTGGAAACCGGCAACATTGCGTGGCAGCACCCGCTCGTCGTCCTGCTCGTAATAGCGCTTGCACAGTTCCACCACCACCCGCCCCGCGCGCAGGAACAGCTGCTCGCGGTCGGCGTGGGTCGCCAGTGTGGAGCCGTTGCCGGGCAGGCTCAGGCCCAGCGCCTCGGTCAGGCAGTTCATCGAGTTGGCGGTAAACATGCCCGAGCAGGAACCGCAGGTGGGACAGGCAGAGCGCTCATACTCCGCGACTTTCTCATCGGTGGCTTCGCTGTCGGCGGCAATGACCATCGCATCCACCAGGTCCAGCTTGTGCTCGGACAGTTTGGTCTTGCCCGCCTCCATCGGCCCGCCGGAGACGAACACCACCGGAATATTCAGGCGCATCGCGGCGTTGAGCATGCCGGGCGTGATCTTGTCGCAGTTGGAGATACACACCATCGCATCGGCGCAGTGGGCGTTGACCATGTACTCCACCGAGTCCGAGATGATGTCCCGCGACGGCAGGCTATAGAGCATGCCGTCGTGGCCCATCGCGATACCGTCGTCCACGGCGATGGTATTGAATTCCTTGGCGACGCCGCCGGCCGCCTCGATCTCCCGCGCCACCAGCTGACCCATGTCCTTGAGATGGACGTGGCCGGGCACGAACTGGGTGAAGGAATTCACCACCGCGACAATCGGCTTGCCGAAGTCGTCATCGCCCATGCCCGTGGCGCGCCACAGGGCGCGGGCACCGGCCATGTTGCGGCCATGGGTGGAGGTCTTGGAACGGTATGCGGGCATAGGGGCCTACCTGGAATTACTGGGCTGTGAAACAGATCTTAACGAACCCGGTAGGATAGCAAAAAACCTGCCACGACGCGCGGTTATCCCCTAACAGGTTGCTGAAAAACTCCCTCGAATGAGGGAAAATAGCGCAATCGCAGGTTGGAGACCAAACAATGCGCGGTGATTACCAGGAAGGCGGTGACTTGTTCAGTTATGTTTCGCTGGAACAGCGCATTCCCAAGCGCCACCCGATCCGCAAGATGCGTAAACTGGTCGATGAAGCGTTGACCAACCTGGACTCTATTTTTAATGAGATCTACGCAGACTGCGGCCGGCCGTCCATCCCGCCTGAGCGTCTGATCCGCGCTTCCTTGTTGCAGGTGTTCTATTCGATTCGCAGTGAGCGGCAGTTGATGGAGCAGTTGGACTACAACCTGATGTTTCGCTGGTTCGTTGGCTTGAGTGTTGACGATCCCGTGTGGAACCCCTCGACCTTTTCCAAGAATCGGGATCGACTGGCGCAGGCCGACATCGGGCGCCGCCTTTTCGAAGAAATCGTCGAGATGGCCCGCCGACGTAGTCTCACGTCCAACGACCATTTCAGCGTTGATGGCACTTTGATAGCTGCCTGGGCGTCTCACAAGAGTGTTCGCCGCAAGGATGGCTCGGACGATGACAACCCTGATGGCGTCGGCCGCAATGCGGGCCGCAACTTCCATGGCGAGAAGCGCAGCAACAAGACCCATGCCTCGCGCACGGATCCCGAGGCTCTGCTTGCGTCCAAGGGCCAGGGTATGGGAGCGCGCCCCAGCTACACCGGACACACCCTGATGGAGAACCGCAATGGCCTGCTGGTCAATGCCGATCTTACCTCGGCCACTGGCACTGCCGAGCGCGATGCAGCGATCGACATGGCGACGGTATTGAAAAGTGGCGCAACACTGGGAGCTGACAAAGGGTACGACACACGGGAGTTTGTCGACGTGTTGAGATTTCTGGATGTTACCCCGCACGTTGCCCAAAACCTGAAGCGTGCAGGCGGGTCTGCGATTGACGGTAGAACGACCCGTCATCTGGGCTACGAAATCAGCCAACGGGTGCGCAAACGGGTGGAGGAACCTTTTGGCTGGGCCAAGCAGATCGGCGGGCTCAGGCAGACAAAGTTCAGAGGTCTGACTCGGGTAAGACAGGACTTCCTGAGGGTGATGGCTGCCTACAATCTCATACGTATCAGAAATCTGCTGCCCGAGGCGGCGTGGTGAGGGGATACGGGGAATCGATAGCGCCCATGAGCGGCTTATGGAGGCGATAGAGGCTATGAAGGACCTTGTCACAGCGGAAATCGGCCCCGAATCCCCAATCCGGTGAAGTTGCCACGAATCCGACTCGCCGTTGACCAAACTTGGGACACGGAACGACGAGGAAGTTGAGTGCGTCAAAATCATGCCTTTTTCAGCAGCCTGCTAAGGCTCGGTGGCGCGATCCCATTCGTCTACTCCAAGGCTAGAGGCATCGACCGGGGTGTGCTGTTCAAGACCGTATGCGACATGGATGTCGCATCCGAGCCCCCATGGAGGGGTTCACGGCGTGTCTTGAACAGCACACCCCGGTTGATGTCTCGGCGGTCGAAGTCCCAGCCGCTGACAATCTGCTACTCGTGGCCAAGCCGATTGGGTGCCAACAATCCGGTCACTACTTCCGGAGAGTACTTTCGAGACACGCCGTAAACCCTTCCCTGGGGGCTCGGATGCGACATCCATGTCGCATACGGTCTCGAAAGTACTCTCCGGAAGCAGCACCCTCACATCGAGCGAGGCCATAAATAAGTGCCATTCTACAAACACCCTAAAACACCCTACGCTACGTCGCCAGGGTTTTGAAAAACACCTTGGAGTTGCGTTGCAGGTTGTACAGGTCCTGCTTCTTGCGAGGCAGGTCGTCGCGGCTGCGTTCCTCGAAGCCCTGTTCCACAAACCAGTGCGCGGTCTGCGTGGTGAGCACGAACACCCGGTCCAGGCCCTGTGCGCGCGCTTCCTGCTCCAGCTCGTACAGCAGCCGCTGGCCGCGCTGTCCGCCGCGGTAGTCTGGATGCGACACGATACAGGCCAGCTCGCCGCAGCCTTCCCCGGGGAACGGGTACAGGGCCGCGCAGGCAATGATGCGGCCGTCCCGTTCCAGCACCCGGAACTGGCGAATCTCGGTTTCAAGCAACTCCCGGGAACGCTTCACCAGCACGCCCTCGCGTTCCAGCGGCTCGATCAATTCCAGAATGCCGCCCACGTCGTCGATGCTGGCACTGCGCGACTGTTCGAAGTCGTCCTTCGCGATCAGCGTGCCACTGCCGTCGTGGGTAAACAGTTCCTCGAGCAGCGAGCAATCGCCCCGATGGCTGATGATGTGGCAGCGTGGCACACCCGCCATGCAGGCGCGTCTGGCGGTGGCCAACAGCCGCGCCTGCTCGGGGTCGGTGATTGTCAGCCCGGTCAGCGCGCCCACCGCCACCTGGCGCAGCAGGCTGCCGTCCGGCGCTGCGATACCCGGCGCGGCGCCAAACAGCAGCAGTTTGTCTGCACCGATGCTGGCGGCGCAGTGCACGGCGATATCTTCCAGCGCGAGGTTGAATATCTCGCCTGTGGGCGAGTATCCCAAGGGCGACAGCAGCACGATGGAGCCCGCCGCCAGCTGTTGCTGGATGCCGGCGGTATCGATACGGCGCACCCGCCCGGTGTGCTGGAAATCGACACCATTGACGACCCCCAGGGGCCGGGCAGTGACGAAATTGCCGGAACAGACCCGCATCCGCGCGCCCTGCATGGGTGAATTGGGCAGGCCCATGGAGAGCAGCGCCTCCAGCTGGGCGCGCTGGGTCCCCACTGCATCCGCCACGTGGGGCATGGCCGCAGTATCGGTGATGCGCATGTCTTCGTGGTAGTCGCTGGGAATGCCTGCGTGCTCCAGGCGCTCGTCGATCTGGGGCCGGGCACCGTGCACCAGTACCAGGCGTACGCCGAGACTGTGAAGTAGCGCCATGTCGTGCAGAATGGTCGCCAGGTTGGCGTCGACCGCGGCCTCGCCGCCCAGCATCAGCACGAAGGTGCGCCCGCGGTGGGCGTTGATATAGGGCGCGGTATTCCTGAACCAGCGGATATGGTCCCGGTTGGGGGTGCTCACGTTAGCATTTCCAAAATGGGTGGCAACAAAGAGACAAGATTACCGAAAGGTGGCGTTCCGCACTAATGCAATTTTGCACAGAACCGGGCCGCTACAGGCAGTAGTGGGCAATGCATTGCTGCAGCAGATCGATGCATGGCTGTATCTGGTCCATTTCCAGGTATTCGTCCGGCTGGTGGGCGCGGTCTATGGAGCCGGGCCCCATCACGATGGTTTCCATGCCCAGGGCCTGTAAAAAGGGAGCCTCGGTGGCAAAACCCACTACTCCGGCGCTGTGGCCGGTGAGTTGTTCGGCCAGCCTTAGCAATTCGCTGTCGGCCGGCTGCTCGAACGGGGGTACCGGGTCCACCAGCGGGCACAATTCGAGCCCGGCGCCAAATGGAGCAGCTACCGCCAGCAGCCGTTGTTCCAACTCCTCGCGGACCCCGGCATTGGCTGCCGCTGGCGTGAGGCGCAGATCGAAATGCAGTTCACTGCCGCCGCAGATCCGGTTGGGGCTGTCGCCGCCGTGAAGACAACCCAGGTTCAGCGTCGGGAAGGCTACCTCGAATGCAGTATTGCTGTAGCGTGCGGCCAGCTGCTGGCGAAAGTCCATCAACTCGGACATGACGCCGTGCATCACGTCCAGCGCATTGATGCCCAGCGACGGGTTCGAGGAGTGCCCGGCCCGGCCGGTGACGCGGACCGCTTCCATCATGATGCCCTTGTGCATGCGCACCGGTCGCAGTGAGGTGGGCTCGCCGATGATTGCCGCCCGGGCCCGCGGCCTGCCGGCGGCCGCCAGCGCCCGGGCGCCATTCATCGAGCTTTCTTCATCTGCGGTGGCCAGCACAATCAACGGTTGTTGCAGCGGTTTGCCGACGAACAGGCGCGCCGCGGCGAGCACCAGCGGGAAAAAGCCCTTCATGTCGGTGCTGCCAAGCCCGTACAGACGCTGATCCCGCTCGGTCAGGCGCAGCGGGTCCGAACGCCAGCGGCCCTCGTCGAAGGGTACGGTGTCGGTGTGTCCGGCCAGCACCAGGCCGCCGGGGCCGCTGCCCAGGGTGGCAATCAGGTTGGCCTTGCGGCCATCATCGGAGAGATTGATGATCTCGGCTGCGAAGCCCAGCTCGGTCAGCCATTGCGCCAGCAGCTCCACCACGGCGCGATTGCCCTGATCCCAGGACGGATCGGTGGAGCTGACCGACGGACTGCCCACCAGCTCCCGCAATTGCTGGATGATCTGCTTTGGGTGCTGGGACATGTTTTTGCCGCCTGGCGCATGGTGGATCAGCGATTGTTGCAGCTACGTTAGCCGCGCGCGGGGGTGGAGTCAATCGAGTTCCCTGCAGCGGCCCGGCAGCGACAGCCCTGCCGCAAACCGCCCGCCCGGGGTCGCAGCAGTGGTTCAGCTGAACATGCCCTTGAACATGAAGAAAAACATGATCGCCAGCCCGGCGCCGGCCGGCAGGGTCACGAGCCAGGACAGGAAGATATGGCCGATGGTGCGCAGGTTCAGTGCCGCGATACCGCGGGCGAAGCCCACTCCCAGCACGGCACCCACCAGGGTATGGGTAGTGGACACGGGCAAACCGGTGCCAGAGGCCAACACCACGGTGGATGCCGCGCCCAGTTCGGCGGCGAAGCCGCGGCTGGGAGTCAGCTCGGTGATCTTGCGGCCCACGGTCATGATCACTTTCCAGCCATAGGTGACCAGGCCGACGACGATGCCCAGCGCGCCCACCAGCAGGATCCACCAGGGCATTACTGCCTGCGCGGCGATCAAGCCGCCCGACTGCACGGTATTGACGATTGCCGCCAGCGGTCCCACCGCATTGGCCACGTCGTTGGAACCGTGGGCGAAGGCCATCGCACAGGCGGTGAAGACCATCAGGATGGCGAACACGCGTTCCACATTGGCGAAGCGGTGTTCCTGGTTGGGCAGCTCCTTCACCCGCCGCAGCAGCAGTGAACCGAGAGCTGCAACCACCAATCCGATCAGTGCCGAGACGGGCAGCGCGTTGGCAAACTTGCTGCCCAGTCCCAGATCCATATCGACGCCGATATGCTTCAGGCCCTTGAGCAGTGTTACCATGGAGATCATGAAGCCGACCATCCACATATAGTAGGGGATGTATTTCTTGGCGCGGGCGAACGGGTCCTCGGTGTCCAGGATCAGTTTCTTGACGCTGATGAACAGGCCGAAGGAGATACTGCCCGCCAGCAGTGGCGAGACGATCCAGCTGGCGGCGATGGTGCCGACCTTTTCCCAATGCACGGCATCGACGCCGATGCCGACTGCGGCAAAGCCGACGATCGCGCCGATAATGGAGTGGGTGGTGGACACCGGCCAGCCCTTGAAGCTGGCGATCATCAGCCAGGTGCCCGCGGCGAGCAGCGCCGACAGCATTCCGTAGACCAGCAGTTCCGGTGAATCCTGCATGGAATCGGCGTCGATGATGCCCTTGCGGATGGTCGCGGTGACTTCGCCGCCGGCCAAATAGGCTCCCAGAAACTCGAAGACCACAGCCACCAGGATGGCCTGGCGGATGGTCAGCGCACGCGAGCCGACCGAGGTGCCCATGGCATTGGCCACATCGTTGGCGCCCACACCCCAGGCCATGAAAAAGCCGAACACACAGGCGAGGATCAGCAGGATGCCGCCGTACTCGGAAATTATCTCCATCAGCTGATCCTACTTTGCCATCAGGATTTGCAGGCGGTGGCCGACCCGCTCGGCCGAATCGGCCAGCGAGGCGAACAGCTCGATTACCTTGTAATAGAACATCACGTCCACGGCGTAGAGCTTGCGTTCCACCCGGAACAGCCGCGCCCGCAGAGCCTGGGACTGCTTGTCGGTGCGGCCCTCCAGCTTGTCCAGTTCCTTTATCAAGCCTTCGACACGGGTCACCTCGCGTCCGCTGAATCCCACCTCCAGCAGCTCGTCCAGTTCGCGAATGGCAACCAGAGCCTGCTCACAGGTGGCGGTGCAGGACATCACGAATTCGACCAGCCGCCGCTGCAGTTTTTCAGGAAACTGCATTTCCCTTCCCAGCATCAGCCCGGCCACGTCCTTCGCGGTATTGGCGACGTGATCCTGGATTGTCACCAGCTCCAGCAGATCGGTGCGTGGCACCGGCAGGAACAAGCTGTTGGGGAGGTGGCGCCGCACGGAACGCTTGAGCTTGTCTGCTTCCCGTTCGGCCTCGCTGATACGGTCGAAAATCCCGCTGGCCGCCGCCCAGTCATCGCGGTGCGCTGCCTCCAGGAAGGCGGGCAGCAGCTGGGCCGCATCGTTGGCCACCTTCATGTGTTCCTGAATCGGGCCGATGGGCGACCTGCCGAACAGATTGCTGAGGGGGTTGGATCCGGCCATGGTGTACTCCGTGGTTGCTGGCGCGAAGTATAGGGGCTGGGCAGCCGTCTGTCACACCGCGGACCGGTTCTTCGTCCCCTCCCCGGCCGGACTCTTTGTGGTTCGGCTGTGATAGCATGGGGCCCAAATAAACCAGCTGAAGACCGGAAAACCCCCCTCATGCCGGTAAATTTCAACGAGCGCCTGTCCGGGCGCCCTCTCGACCTGCTGACCCTGCTGCTGGAGCTGGAGTCGGAACAGCGTATCAGCGTCGCGGAACTGGAGCGCTTGCGCAAAATGACCATCGGCAGTGTCCATCCGCTGGTGTTCCTCGCCGAGCAGAAGGTGCCCGACCTGACGCGCCCCGGGCAGAGCCTGGACATGGATGTCCTGCTGGCCTGGCTGGCCGCCAAGGCTGGCCAGGCCGTGTACCAGATAGACCCGCTGAAGATCAATGTCGGTGCGGTGGCCGAGGTCATGTCCCGCGCCTTTGCCCAGCGCCACCGGATCCTGGCGGTGGAGGTCAATCGCGAGGAAGTTGTGATCGCCAGTGCCGAGCCCTACATTCACGCCTGGGAGCGCAACCTCGAACATGTGCTGCGCAAGCGTATCCGCCGGGTGCTGGCCGACCCGCGGGATATCGTCAGGCACACGGCGGAATTCTACAGCATGGCGCGGTCGGTGCGTGGCGCGTACGGCGCCAGCCGCTCCGACAGCGGCGCCCCGGGGGTGGCCAATCTGGAGCAGATGCTGGAACTGGGTTCCAGCCAGGAGCCCGATGCCAACGACCAGCACATCGTCAAGATCGTCGACTGGCTACTACAGTACGCCTTCGAGCAGCGTGCCTCTGACATCCATATCGAACCCCGGCGCGAGGTGGGCAAGGTCCGGTTTCGCATCGACGGCGTGTTGCACAGTGTCTATGAACTGCCGCAGCAGGTCTGCGCGGCGGTGACCAGCCGCATCAAGATCCTGGGCCGCATGGATGTGGCGGAGAAGCGCCGGCCCCAGGACGGCAGGTTGAAGACCCGCTCCCCCAGGGCAGCGAAGTGGAGCTGCGCCTGTCCACCCTGCCCACCGCCTTCGGCGAGAAGCTGGTGATGCGGATCTTCGACCCGGACCTGCTGCAAAAGAGCTTCACTGAGCTGGGACTGGAGGACGAGGATCTGCGGCGCTGGAACCTGATGACGGCGGCCGGGAACGGCATTGTGCTGGTGACGGGCCCCACCGGCTCCGGCAAGACGACCACCCTGTACTCCACCCTGCGCCGGCTGGCGACCCCCGAGGTCAATGTCTGCACCATTGAGGACCCGATCGAAATGGTCGAGGACAGCTTCAACCAGATGCAGGTGAATCACGGCATCAAACTGGACTTTTCCTCCGGTGTGCGGGCCCTGATGCGGCAGGACCCGGATATCATCATGGTGGGGGAGATTCGCGATCTGGAGACCGCTCACATGGCGGTGCAGGCAGCCCTGACCGGGCACCTGGTGTTATCGACCCTGCACACCAATGATTCGCCGGGGTCCATCTCCCGGTTGCAGGAGCTGGGGATGCCCGCCTATCTGATCAAGGCTACGCTGCGCGGCATCATGTCGCAGCGCCTGGTGCGGATTCTCTGCGCTGCCTGCAAGGCACCCGCGCCGGTGGACGCCGATGCCTGGCAGCAATTGGTGCAGCCCTTCGACCTGGCGATGCCCGCCGGCATTTGCCGGCCCGTCGGCTGCAAGGTGTGTCGCGAAACCGGCTACGTCGGCCGCCAGGGTATCTACGAGGTGCTGGTCAACAGCCCCCGTGTTCAGGCCTGCATCAAGCCACAAATGGAGGCCCGGGACATCCGCAAGGCGGCGATGGACGAGGGCATGCAGACCCTGCGCCTGAGCGGAGCCGCCCGCGTGGCCGCGGGGCAAACCACAATAGAGGAGGTGATGCGGGTCGCGCCAGTGCTGGAGACCTGATGTCCGGCCCGCCCCACCCGCAATTGCGATGATAGACACCGACGACCTGCCGCCAGCCCTGGCGGAAGCCGCTGCCACCGCCTGGAGATATATTCTCGACCACCCGGACCAGGCGGCACTCGATGCCCTGCAAAACCAGCTGCACAGGGAACCCGCTGTGTGCCGGCAGTTGCCGCGCCTGTTGGCCTGCAGCCCGTTCATCGCAGGCTTGCTGCGGCGGCAGCCGCAGCTGTTGACCGAGCTGATAGCCAGCGGCCTGTTGCAGCGCTCGCTGGCGGAAACCGAACTGCGCTCGCAGCTGGCCCGGCTGCTGGCCGAACCGCTGGCCGAGTTGGGCCCCACCCTGCGCCGCTTTCGCCAGTATCAGATGCTGCGCATTATCTGGCGTGACTTCAGCCGCCTGGCGGACACGCTGGAGACTGTGCGGGATACCTCCCTGCTGGCGGAGGCCTGTATCGAGCTGGCCCAGAGTCAGCTGCAGACGCAACTGGAGGCGCGTTTCGGGGTGCCCAGAGGGCGCCACAGCGGCGCGGCCCAGCAGCTGATCGTGGTGGCGATGGGCAAGCTCGGCGCGCGGGAACTGAATGTCTCCTCCGATATCGATCTGATATTTGCCTTTCCTGAAGCCGGGGTTACCGACGGCGAACGCAGCATCAGCAACAGCGAGTTCTTCATAAAGCTGGGCCAGGGCCTGATCACCGCGCTGGACCAGGTCACGGTTGAAGGCTTCGTATTCCGTGTGGACATGCGATTGCGGCCCTACGGCGAAAGCGGCGCGTTGGCGCTGAATTTTTCCGCGATCGAGGAGTACTACCAGGACCAGGGCCGGGACTGGGAGCGCTACGCGATGATCAAGGCGCGGCCCATCACCGGGGATCCTGCGCGCGGCGCCGAGTTGACGGCCACCCTGCGGCCCTTTGTATTCCGCCGCTATGTTGATTTTGGTGTAATCGACAGCCTGCGCGGGATGAAGCAGATGATCAATGGCGAGGTCCGGCGCCGCGGTCTGCAGAACGACGTCAAGCTCGGACATGGCGGTATCCGGGAGGTGGAATTCATCGCCCAGTGCTTTCAGCTGATTCGCGGCGGGCGCGACCTGGGCCTGCAGCAGCGGGAGCTGCTGCAGGTGCTGCAAGAATGTGCCGCGCTGGGCTGTCTGCCTGAAGCCACGGTGGCGGAGCTGCGGCGCGCCTACCTGTTCCTGCGCGACAGCGAGCACGCAATTCAGGGCTACGCCGACCAGCAGAGTCAGGCCCTGCCCTCGGAACCCCTGCAACAGGCCGCGTTGGCTGAGGTCATGGGACTGCCCGACTGGGATGGCTACCTCGCCGAACTGGACGGGCACCGGCAGCGGGTAGCGGCGCATTTCCGGGATCTGATTGCCGCCCCGGAGGAACTTGATGACACGCCCCAGGAGTTGGCTCTGTGGGGGGAGGATCTCGACCAGGAGGCGCTGTCCCGGCTCGGTTTCCAGGATCCTGCCGCCAGTCTGGAGCAGTTGCAGGCATTGCAGCAGAGCCCCCGGGTGGCGACCTTGCAGGCCGAGGGGCGTGAGCGCCTGCAGCAATTCATGCCGCGCTTGTTGTCGGGCTGTGCCGAGGCCGGCGATCCCGACCGGACGTTGCGGCGCATTCTGCCGCTGGTGACAGCGGTCCTGCGGCGCAGCGCCTACCTTGCCATGTTGCTGGAGAACCCGCCTGCACTGGGTGAGCTGGTGTTGTTGTGTGACGCGAGTCCCTGGATCGCCGAGCAGTTGGCCAGGCACCCGGTACTGCTGGACGAGCTGCTGGATCGCGCCAGTCTCTACACCGCGCCCGACAAGGCGCTGTTGGCAGCCGAGCTGCGGCAGCAGGTCGCGCGGCTGCCGCCGGGCGATCTGGAAGTGCAGATGGACGCGCTACGCTATTTCAAGGCCTCTCATGTCCTGCGGGTCGCCGCCAGCGAACTGGTGGGACGATTGCCGCTGATGCAGGTCAGCGACAAACTGACCTGGATTGCGGAAGTGATCCTGGAGCAGGTGCTCGCGGTTGCCTGGACCGATCTGACGGGCCGCTTTGGCGAGCCCGAGCGCGACAGCGATGGCTACGGTTTCGCCATCTTTGCTTATGGCAAACTGGGCGGAATCGAGCTCAGTTACAGTTCAGACCTGGACCTGGTGTTTGTCTACGACGCCGCTGCCCAGGGGGTAACCGACGGTGCCCGCAGCATCGATAATGTCAAATTCTATACCCGGCTGGGTCAGCGCGTGATTCATATTCTCGAGTCGCGGATGGCGCTGGGGCTGCTCTACGAAGTTGATATGCGGTTGCGTCCCTCCGGTGCCTCCGGTCTGCTGGTAAGCAGTTTGTCCGGTTTTGCCAGCTACCAGCGCGAGACGGCCTGGACCTGGGAACACCAGGCCCTGGTGCGGGCGCGGCTGGTGGCGGGGGACGTGGCGGTGGGGGCCGGGGTTGACGCGCTGCGGCGGGACATTCTCTGCCGGACCCGAGACGAGGCCGCCCTGGCGGCCGAAGTGGTGGCCATGCGCCGGCGCATGCGTGAACAGTTGTTGCCGGCCAGCGCCCGTGCGGACGCCGAATTCGATCTCAAACAGAGCCCTGGAGGTATCGTTGATATTGAATTTATGGTGCAATATGCCGTCCTCGCGTGGTCCCATCGCGTGCCGGAGCTGACGCGCTGGTCGGACAATATCCGTATTCTCGAGACCCTGGCCCGGGAAGGTTTGTTTGAGCAGCACGAGAGCCAGGCGCTGATCGACGCCTATCTGGCATTCCGGTCTGCCGCCCACCAACTTGCACTGCAACAGCGCCCGGGAACGGTTCCCCCGGGGGAATACAGGGAGTCGCGCGCCGCGGTAAGTGCTCTGTGGCAACGGTTCTTTGCAGCCTATGATGACAGCAACCCGCAAGCGGGTGAAACAGGAGTGGAAAAATAATGACGTTCGCCGATCGTGACGGGCTTATCTGGATGGATGGGCAGATGGTGCCCTGGCGCGAGGCCAAGGTACATGTGCTGACCCACACTCTGCACTACGGCATGGGTGTATTCGAAGGCGTGCGCGCCTACCGGACTCCGGACAGGGGCACCTGTATTTTCAGGCTCAAGGAGCACACCGACCGGCTGTTTCGCTCCGCCCATATCCTGGGCATGGCGATGCCGTTCGACAAGGCCACGCTGAATGAAGCCCAGCGTGCAGTGGTGCGGGAAAACGGGCTTGCCGAGGGCTACCTGCGTCCCATGTGCTTCTTCGGCTCCGAAGGCATGGGGCTGCGGGCCGACAATCTGCAGACCCATGTCATGGTGGCCGCCTGGGAGTGGCCTTCCTATATGGATCCGGAGGCGAGCGAGCGCGGTATCAAGGTGCGTACCTCCTCGTTCACTCGCCATCATGTCAATATCACCATGTGCAAGGCCAAGGCCAACGGCAACTACATCAATTCGATGCTGGCGTTGCGCGAAGCTCTGGACAGCGGGGCGGAAGAGGCCCTGTTGCTGGACAACGAGGGCTATGTGGCCGAGGGCAGCGGCGAGAACGTCTTCATCGTCCGCGACGACAGGATTTACACACCGGACCTGACCTCCTGCCTGGACGGCATTACCCGCAATACCGTATTTGCCCTGGCCGCGGAGCTGGGCTACCAGGTCCACGAAAGACGCATCACTCGCGATGAAGTCTATATTGCGGACGAGGCCTTCTTTACCGGTACTGCGGCCGAGGTCGTCCCGATCCGCATGCTCGACGGACGCCAGGTCGGCAGCGGTGCACGGGGGCCGATCACGACCCGGTTGCAGGCCATGTACTTTGATTCGGTGCGGGGCAACCGGCCCCAGAACCGGGAGTGGTTGACGCCGGTAGCGTGATGCGGGTGCCGCCGGGCGCAAGCGCGGGGATAGATAGCGGTGAATACTATGAAAGAAGCCCTGGCTGGCAGTCCAGCTCATCCCTCGCCGCGTGAAGCGCTGCTGGATAACGGGGTGTTCTACCGGCACTGGCCCGCAGCGGGTGATTTGCAGGGTGTACTGCTGCTGGCCCACGGTCTCGGTGAGCACAGTGGCCGCTATCAACAGTTTGCGGCCTTCTTTGCTGCCAGAGGTTACGCCGTGGTGGCACCGGATCATCCGGGCCACGGGGCCTCGCCCGGTCGGCGCGCTTACGTGTCCAACTTTGAGGATTTCCTGCAGCCCCTGCTGCAGCTGCGCGCAGACATTGCCAGTTGGTATCCCGCCGCGGACTGTTTTTTGGTCGGCCACAGTCTCGGTGGCCTGATTGCCGCGCGGCTGTTGTTGCAGGCCGGAGACTGCTTCGCCGGGGCGGTGTTGTCGGGCGCTGCGCTGGCCGTGGCGCAGCCACCTCCGGTATGGCTGCTGTGGCTGAACCGGTTGCTGTCGCGCGTGTGGCCCACTCTGGGAATGATGCAGCTGGATCCGGGCCAGATCAGCCGCGACCCCGAAGTGGTGGCAGCCTATCGTGCCGATCCTCTGGTCCACCACGGCAAGGTCAGCGCCCGGCTGGTGGCGGAACTGTTTGCGGCCATGCGAATGGTCAGCGACCGCCAGCAGGAGATAACGCTGCCGATGCTGGTGCTGCATGGTGCTGCAGATGTAATGACCGCCCCTGCCGGCTCGGAGTCATTCTGCAGCGGAGCTGGCAACCGGTCCCTGCGGATCTACCCGGGATTGTTCCACGAGATTTTCAATGAGCCCGAGCGCCTCCAGGTGTTGGACGATGTCCACGAGTGGTTGCGGGCGCAAGCGCGGGCTGCTGCAGACTGACCTCAACAGCGATACATCGGCCCGGCGCAGCTGGCGGCAGTAGCGCTGTCGGTGCCCTGCCGTAGCCAAGCTGCCTCCATTGAATATGCCAGTAACAGGGTCCATCGCTGTGGAATATCGGTGGCGGGGCTGGGCATCCCGGTGCACAGGCCTTACCATAATGGCTTGGTCGCGCGGCACTGGGCCGCGGGTAGCGGGAGTTTTGATTTTTGGCCACGACTGTTGTCATTGCCGGTGCCGACGGCCAACTGGGGCGCGAGCTGCAGTGTACCGCGCCCACCGGGGTGCGATGCCTGGGCCTGAATCGAACGCAGCTGGATATCACCGACCCCGCCTCGATACATCGCTGCCTGCAGGAGCTGCAGCCGGCCTGGCTGTTGAACGCCGCCGCCTATACCGCCGTGGATCGCGCTGAACAGGAGGAGGCGCTGGCGCTGCAGGTCAACGCCGAGGGTGCGGCCAACCTGGCTACTGCCTGCGCAGAGCGGGATATTCGTCTGCTGCAGGTATCCACTGACTTTGTCTTTAGCGGCGAATCCGGCCGGCCCTATCAAGTGGATGCGCCACCGGAGCCTCTGGGTGCCTATGGCCGCAGCAAGCTGGCTGGTGAGCAGGCAGTGGTGAGCGCCCTGCCGGAGGTATTGATATTGCGCACGGGGTGGGTGTATTCCCGCTTCGGCAGCAATTTCGTCAAGACCATGCTGCGGTTGATGGGCGAGCGGGATGCATTATCGGTGGTCTGTGACCAGGTGGGTACGCCAACCTGGGGCCGGGGGCTGGCGCAGGCCGCCTGGGCGGCTGTGGCGCGACCACAGTTGCACGGGATCTACCATTGGAGCGATGCGGGCGTCTGCAGCTGGTATGACTTCGCCGTGGCGATTGCCGAGGAGGGCCTTGCCGGCGGGTTGCTGTCCCACGCGGTGACGGTGACGCCGATACCCTCCAGCGACTATCCCACGCCTGCCCGACGGCCAGCATTCAGCGTACTGGACAAGCAGCGCAGCTGGCGCGATCTTGGCTTGCCTCCCCACCATTGGCGCGTTCAGTTGCGGGCAATGCTACAGGACCTGAAGGACAACGGGCATGAATAACTCCCTCTTGATAACCGGGGCAGCCGGTTTTATCGGTGCCAATTTTGTCCACTACTGGTTGCGGCGACATCCGCAGGACACAGTAGTCGCCTATGATGCACTCACTTATGCCGGCAATCGCGCCAGCCTAGCTGCACTGGAGCAGCAGCCGGGCTTCCACTTCGTGCATGCAGATATCCGCGATCACGCCCGGGTAGTGGCGATGCTGCATGAACATGCGGTAGACACGGTGGTGCACTTTGCCGCCGAGAGTCATGTGGACCGCTCCATCGGCGGACCCGATGCATTTATCGAAACCAATGTGCTGGGCACCCACACCCTGTTGAAAGCCGTGCGGGATGTCTGGCTGGGAGGGGGCGCGCCGCTCCCCCACCGCTTTCACCATGTGTCCACCGACGAGGTCTACGGCTCGCTGAACGCGGATGAGCCGGCTTTTCACGAGGCCCGCCAGTACCAGCCGAACTCACCCTACTCCGCCAGCAAGGCCGCATCCGATCACCTGGTGCGCGCCTACCACCATACCTACGGCCTGCAGGTAACCACCAGCAACTGCTCCAACAACTACGGTCCGTTCCACTTTCCCGAGAAACTGATCCCCCTGTGCCTGACCAATATCCTGCGCGGCAAACCCCTGCCGGTGTACGGTGACGGCAGCAATATTCGCGACTGGCTCTATGTCGAGGATCACTGCCGGGGAATCGAACTGGTTCTGGAGCAGGGCGTGGTCGGTGAAACCTACAATATCGGCGGCAACAACGAGTGGACCAACCTGGCCATTGTCGAGTTGCTGTGTGACGAGGTGGACGCCCGCCTGCGTCAGAATCCGGGCTTGCTGCAACGCTTCCCCGATGCGCCTGCGGCCCGCCAGCGTGGTGCCCGGGAGCTGATCCAGTTTGTGGAGGACCGCGCCGGCCACGATTGGCGCTACGCCATTGATGCCGGCAAGATCAGTCGCGAACTGGGCTATACACCCAGCGAAACGTTCGAAACCGGCATCCGCCGTACTGTTGACTGGTACCTCGCAAACGAGGACTGGTGGCGGCCGTTGTTGCCTTGACAGGATAGCCTGGCTACCCGAGTCGGAAGCTGCTGCAGCGTGATCCTGTTCGCAATCTGATGTAGAAACCCGGTTCCATTGCGCAGTAACGATGCCAGATATGGCCACCGGCTCGCGGGCATGGTATTTTTGCCGAAAAAATGTACTTCAGTGAATGAGAATGGTGCTTTCTGGGGACGCTTTTCGGCGGTTAGCGGCAACCTGCTTTCGGGCTCTGTATAGCCAGCGGATGAAGCTCCGCGGTTATTGTCTATATCTGCTATTGCTGCCTGCGAGCATGGCTCACGCCCAGATAGTGGTGCCTGAAGGCGGGATATTGTCGGTGCCCCCCGGTGGTTCGCTGGATTTGTCCTGCAGCGACCTGGTGATTGAGGGCGCGGTGGCAGTGAGTGATGGGCAGCTGACTAGCGGCGGTACGATCGACATCGCCACCACAGGAGAGCTGACCTCCGGGAGCGGAGACATCACTCTGGGCGGTGACTGGTTGAATGCAGGCGCCTTTTCGGCCGGCACTGGCACAGTCTTGCTGATTGACGATTGTGGCGCCCCCACGGCGACCTTTGTCGGCAATACCGTTTTCCACAATCTCACCCTTGTCAGCGCCACGGGCCGCAATTTCATCTTCCCCGCCGGCAGTAATATCACCGTCAATGGCACCCTGACTCTGCAGGGAGCACCGGGTCAACCGATTTCACTCAGTTCCTCTTCCGGCGCTACCGCGATCATCAATCTGGGTCCGGCCGCACAGCTGGTGTCTGCGAACGCCATCGTCCCGCCCACTGTCCAGATAGGTGAGACTGCGGCGGGCACTGTGGCGATTCCCGTGCTGGGCAACCACGCACTGGTGTTGTTGGCGTTGCTGATGCTGGTTGTCGCGGGCGTCCGGTTGCAGTGCTCAAGCTCCATCCCTATCCCTACCCGCCGACATTGCAATGACAGGAGACATTCCGGATGACTTTAGGTATCCCAGGCAGGCGCTCCCAGCTGGCTATCGCGGTCGCTACCGCATTGTTTGGCCACCAGGTCGTGGCCGATGACTTGTCGGCTACCGTACCCAGCGGCGGTGGTTTCGTGGTAAAGAA
Organism: Kineobactrum salinum; assembly: GCF_010669285.1. Taxonomy (GTDB): domain Bacteria; phylum Pseudomonadota; class Gammaproteobacteria; order Pseudomonadales; family Halieaceae; genus Kineobactrum; species Kineobactrum salinum. The sequence continues at coordinate 2,322,512 of NZ_CP048711.1, forward strand.
TTCCGACGGCTCGCAGGAGCGGTTGCGGGTGCAGGAGAACGGCCGTGTAATTGTACCTGGCCTGCCCGGTGCAGCAGAGGGCGACACACTATTGTGTTTCGATGGGGCTGGAGAGTTGGGTCCCTGTGCGGCGGGTGTAGCTACGGGTGCCACCGGACCGCAGGGCCCAACCGGGGCCACTGGACCACAGGGGCCAACCGGCGCTCAGGGGCCCACTGGCCCTACCGGGGCCGACAGCACGGTTGCGGGCCCCACCGGTCCGACTGGCCCAGTCGGTGCAACCGGGGTGCAAGGTGAGCAGGGCCCAACCGGAGCGACCGGACCGCAGGGCCCAATCGGGGCCACCGGGCCGACGGGCGCCGACAGCACTGTTGCGGGCCCCACAGGTCCGACTGGTCCTGCCGGTCCGCAGGGTCCTACAGGCGCGACTGGCCCTGAGGGCAGCGGGACAGCTGGCGCCTCCCGTATCTCCCATGGCTGCGTGTCAACCACGGGTTCCGCGCTCACGACAGGCTCCAATGACTGGAGTGCGCAGTGTCTGGGTGGGAACTGTTCGGATGCCGACGCAATGACCATCTACTACCGTGTCGCTTTTGGCAGCGCTTTCGACACCGCTCCGGTAGTTATGGTGACTCCGGTCGAGACCCCAGCCTATACAGATGGCAATGTGTATCCGGCGTCGGCAATCAATGTCGTTTCCAGGACCACGGCGGGATTTGATGTGTACTTCGGTTTCAACAACGCGATCAACACCGCGTCGTATATTCAGTCGTTCTGCTTCACCGCGCTGCAATAGCAAGGATCCTGCGACCTTGGCGGTCGTCTGGGGTGGGTTTGCTGTCGTGGTGACAGCATGAACCGACGGTCATCTGCGGCTACGGTATGTCTGAATATGATTGTTCGCGACGAAGCCGCGGTAATCGAACGCTGTCTCGCATCAGTGCGGCCCTACATAGACTACTGGGTGATTGTCGACACTGGCTCCATTGACGACACTCCAGCACGGATCAGGGCTGCGCTCGCCGACATACCGGGCGAATTGTATCACTGCCGCTGGCGCGACTTTGGCTTCAACCGCAGCGATGCCCTGGAACGTGCCCGCGGCAAGGCCGACTACCTGCTGTTCTTGGACGCGGATGAACAGTTGCTCGTGGATGAAGACGGCACCTGGCCCCCCTCAGCGCAGCGGCCTATTCTCTGGAGGCTCGTTTCAGCGGACTCAGCTATGATCGGGTCAGTCTGGTTTGCGCGACGTTGCCCTGGCGCTGGGTTGGCGTACTGCACGAGTACCTCGACGCCGGCCAGCTGGTAGAGCAACCGCGGCTGCCAGGCTTTCGTATCGAAGTCAGCTCTGATGGGGCTCGTTCGGCAGATCCGCACAAATTTGAAAAGGATGCGGCGCTGCTCAAGGCGGCGCTTGTGGATGAACCTGACAATAACCGCTACCGGTTCTATCTGGCCCAGAGCTATCGGGATGCCGGTCAGCTCAGTCTGGCTCGCGAAAACTACCGGCAGCGCGCACAGCGCGGTGGTTGGGAAGAGGAAGTCTGGTATTCACTGTACCAGGTGGCCTGCCTTACCCAGCTGCTCGAAGACAGCCATGCGGATATCGTGGCGGCCTATTTGCAGGCCTACCAGTACCGACCGGTTCGCGCCGAACCGCTGGCGGCGCTGGCCGCCTACCTGCGCGGCAGGAACGAATGGCATCTGGCCTATTTATTTGCGACAGCAGCAGCACAGCTGCCTGTGCCGCAAGATCGTCTGTTTGTAGAGCTACCGGTCTATCAATGGCGCGCTCTCGACGAGCTGGCCCTGGCTGCTTTCTATTCGTCACGCCAAACGCAGGCGGCGCAGCTTTGGCGAGAGCTGCTGCAAAACCCGCAGCTGCCGAAGAATGATCGTACCCGCATTGAAGCCAATCTAGGGTTTGTAGAAATCGATACAGACTGACACGAATGGTCCTCCGGCCCTCCAGAGCGGGTCTCCGGTTGCATCAATCTCCGAACGCAGAACTTGACGATGGCCCGCATGTGATTAGATATACAACTAAACTCGAAGGCTGATCTGGGCTATTTTAAGCGTGACAGGAGTTCTGGCCCGGTATTTCGCCAGGCAAGGTAGATCAGGGATGATCACGTCATCATGAATCTGTTTCGTCGACAAGCCATACAAGCTGCCGCGGATCGCCTGCACGGCGAAGTCATTTGTATCCCCCGGCTATCCCACGGCCTGCTCTGCGGCTTGCTGCTGCTGTGGCTGGTTCTCGCCGGTGTCTTTCTGACCCAGGCCAGCTATGCCCGCAAGGAAACCGTGCCCGGGTGGCTGGAACCGAAGGAAGGCGTGGTACGCGTTTACGCGCAGCGGGAGGGCAGGGTCGCCCGCTTGCTGGTAAAAGACGGCGAGCGTGTTGCCCGGGACCAGCCGCTGGTGGTGATAAACGGGGACCGGATACTGCAGGACGGGCAGCATCTGGAGGACGTCCTGCTTGAGGAGTACGATCAGCAAAAGCAAGCTCTGCTACGGCGTTTGGCTCGTGCCAACGAGATCACGGCCCGGCAAATACAGGACATCGTCCAGCGCACTCGCAGCGCCAAAACCGAACTGCACTGGCTGGATCGCCAGTTGCAGACCCTCGAGCGTCGCCGCGAACTGGTCGGGCGACGCCTGGCACGGCAGCAGCAGCTGGCCGAGCAGGGCCATGTTCCGCTTTCCGAGCTGGAGCCGCTGCGTGAGCAGGCAATGGCACTGGAGTCCGAATACCAGGCCCTGTCCCGCAGCCGGGCCCAGCAACAGGCCGCCCTTCGCTCGCTGGAGCTGCAGCAGACGCTGCGCACCCAGGAAGCGGCCGACGGCATCGACAACCTGAATTTTTCCCTGAGCGAAGTATCCCAGGAAATCGCCCAGCTGCGGGGCGAACGCGCCTATGTGCTCAATGCGTCCCGGGCCGGGCTGGTGACCAATCTCCAGATACGTGAGGGACAGTGGACTCGCTACAATCTGCCTTTGATGACCCTGGTCCCCGACCAGGTACAGCTCACGGCACAGCTGCTGGTACCGGTTAGTGCCTCGGGTTTTATTGGCCCCGGCCAGCAGCTCAATCTGCGCTTCGATGCCTTCCCCTACCAGAAATTCGGCAGCTACACCGGCGAGGTGCGGGCGGTATCGGACGCGGTACTGCTGCCGGGTGAGATACAGGATCCGTTGGTGGACGTGCGCGAGCCTGCCTACCAGGTCACGGCGACCCTGGACGCCCCCGGAGTGACCGCCTATGGTCGAGCTGTGCCACTAAAATCCGGTATGACCCTGTCCGCGGATATCAGTCTGGAACAGCGCTCCATTCTGCAGTGGCTGCTGGAGCCTCTCTATAGCTTGCGGGGCCGTTTGTAATGGAAGTTGCGTCCCCCGTTTCGGCCCCGCAGGGGTTGCCGGATAATTTCAATACCGCGCGCCGGCTACCGCTGGTACTCCAGGCCGACGCGGCTGAGTGTGGACTCGCGTGTCTGGCAATGGTCGTGAGCTACTACGGTTTCCATACCGATATCGGCCAGCTGCGCCGACGCTTCGCCATCTCCAGCCACGGCGCCAAGCTGAAAACACTGATGAGCATCGCCGGCCGTCTGCAACTCGCTGCGCGAGCACTGCGGGTGGAACTGAATACCGTGCCTCAGCTGCAACTACCCTGCGTTGTGCACTGGGACATGAATCACTTCGTGGTACTCAAGTCGGTCAACACCCGCACACTGGTTATACACGATCCCGCTGTCGGCATGCGACGTTTGAACTGGGAGGAATTCTCACAGCATTTCACCGGCATCGCGCTGGAGCTGACGCCCACTGCTGCATTTGAGCCCGGCAAGGACAGCAGGCGACTGTCCCTGTCCTCCCTCTGGTCGCGGCAGGTGGGACTCTCGCGCACGTTGGTGTTGATGCTGTTTTTGTCGTTGCTGTTGCAGCTGTTTACCGTGGTGACTCCCTTTTACATGCAGACAGTGGTGGACGACGTGATACTGCGCAGCGACACCCACCTGCTGCTGGTGCTGGCCCTCGGTTTTGGCTTGCTGCTGTTGATAGAGACCGGAGTCAGCGCGCTGCGCCAGTTCGTGATCATAGGGTTTGCGAGCCGCCTGAACCTGCAGATGGCGGCCAACCTGTTCCATCACATGATCCGGCTGCCGCTGGTGTTCTTCCAGAAGCGGCATATCGGCGATGTAGTGTCGCGCTTTGGCTCACTGGACAATATCCGTCAACTGCTGAGCACGGGGCTGGTAAGCGCCATCGTCGATGGCTTGATGGCGGTGGTGACCCTGTTGGCCATGTTTGTCTACGATGTATGGCTTACCCTGGTTGTGCTCGTCACGGTTGCGCTCTACCTGGCCCTGCGTCTGGTGCTCTACCGACCGCTGCGATTACTGTCGGAAGAGAGCCTGGTTGCCAACGCCCACAAGGACACCAGTTTTCTGGAATCGGTGCGCGCCATCCAGACGGTCAAGCTGTTCCAGAAAGAGAATGAGCGCCAGAACCAGTGGCAGAACCGTCTCGTGGACAGCATCAACAAGGATATCCGTATCGCCCGCCTCAATATTGGCTACGATACCGCCAATCGCCTGTTGTTCGGCGCCGGTAATATTCTGGTCATATTCTTTGCTGCCCAGGCAGTGATGGGCAGCGTGATTTCGCTGGGTATGTTCTATGCTTTTATGAGTTTCAAACAACGCTTTGTGGGTGCCATGGACGGCCTGATCGACAATATCATCGAGATAAAGTTGTTGGGGCTGCACCTGCAACGCCTTGCAGATATCGCCTTTACCCCGCAGGAAGCCTACCACCAACACCAGGCCGGGCTACCCGAGATATCGCGTCCCGCGGGGCGCATCGAGGTAGACAGGCTCAGTTTTCGCTATGCCGATGATGAGCCGCCGGCGTTCGGGCCCGTTTCCTTTACGGTGGAGGCGGGAGAGATCGTCGCGATTGTCGGCAGCAGCGGCGCCGGCAAGACCACCTTGATCAAATGCCTGATGGGTTTGCTCAGCCCCTCCGAAGGCTCGATCCTGATCGACGGCCAGCCGGTATCACGCGTCCCCAACTACCGCAACCTGGTTGCCGGCGTAATGCAGGACGACCAACTGTTGAGTGGCTCCATCGCCGACAACATCAGCTGCTTCGATCCCCAGGGTGAGCTCGCGCGGGTCGTGGAGTGCGCCCGAATGGCCTGCATTCACGACGAAATCACGGCCATGCCAATGCAGTACAACACCCTCGTGGGCGACCTGGGAACGGGGCTGAGCGGCGGACAGAAACAGCGCATTGCGATAGCGCGGGCGCTTTATAGCGAGCCAGTGATTTTGTTTATGGATGAGGCGAGTAGTCATTTGGATATAGCGATTGAGCAGCAGCTTAACTTCAACCTGAGAAAGCTTTCGATCACAAGAGTTATAGCAGCTCACAGGCCGGAAACCATCCGGCTGGCAGATCGAACGATTAGGCTGGGGAAGCTAGAGTTATAGCTGCTTTCACAAGATTCACACATGTCGTGTGAATCCCATCAGATGATGGGGGGTTTTCAACAGAAGGATATCTGTTATGGATGATAGAATTTTCTCTTTTTCACCAGAAGTTGCGACTGCTCCTGTCGAGCTCACGGAGAGTGATATTGATAACGTTAGTGGCGGCATACTGCCCGCGATTGGTGTGGCAGCAGCTCTCGCTAGTCATATCGGTGTTGGCGGCGTCGCTACCAGTGTTACCACACACCTCTTATCAGGGTTTGGCCTCGGATACGCTGTCTTCGGAGCTGCGTCATATTATGGGGGCGGTGGCGTAAAGACGAAGAAGGACGTAGCTAGCCATTAACCGGTCTAGACTAAACTGCAGCCCCAATCTTCGGCTTGGGGCTTCACCACATTCTCGCTGATTGTCACGGAGTTTGAAGGTCATGACGAAAACAGGAAAAAACATCTGGTACATGTTCTGCATACTAGCGGGTCTGGGCGCGGCGTATATAGGAGGGGCAAGTACGGAGGCTTTAATTTTTGGAGCTTTGATCGGAGCCTTGATTGTCGCTGCTGGCTATGGCTGCATGCTCATTTGTCGACGTTGGCAGTCAAACAAAGACAATTCATAATCTGTGTCTGAATTCCATGCATGAGTATCCAGTGATGGTATCGATATCCGCAATAGTCCTTCTTTATGTCACGTGGAGGGTGTTGCTGAAGTGGTTGTTCCGTCGGAACTTTGTATCGCCTAGAAACCCGCCACCTTTCCATCCCAAGGGCGAGTGGGCGCTATTATTACCTGGTTCACTTGCGGCGGCATTCTTGGAGATGCTATTGAGTGCTTACCATGAGACTGGATCGATCAATATGCCTGTGGCTATAGGTCTGATGCTGGCACTTTTCACGCTATTCATGTGGACCATGGCATTGGAAACACTAGCGCAATCCAAAAAGCAAAATGCCGAGGGCGAACACGGCCCAGAAGAGTAGTACGCCTCGAGAGTCTTGCCTGGTCTTCCCAGACCCTGGCATCCCCGCAAGGTGACTTTGAATGACTGGTCAAGCAGCAGTAGCGCGTCTCTCGCCAGATGGATTTCATCTTGGCCGACAGCCTGGTGCGAGCATCCACGGAGCAGCGTGAGCTGCCGGGTGCCCGCCGCCAGGTCTCTGGTTTGCCAGCGCCGATTGCTTACCAGCTGTCGGGCTGGGATCTCACCGGTGTAAACCTGCCACCGCTATAGTCCCGGATGAGACCGGCGCTGGTATCGGTAGGGGCCGCGGCATATACAGCCCCTCCAGCGAGGCCGGCCCTGCCGCCGCTGATCTGGTCCAACTGTGTGCTGGCAAGCTCGTACGTGCTGCCATTCCTAACCGCTGTCGATAAAGAGTTGTTCATGGTAGTTCCCTCACCGTTATTTGACCATCATCCGATGGTTTCCACACGTCTGTGTGAAACTGTCTGACGGCCGGCTGTTTGAGCCTGCCGTTGCGATTCTGTGCTGTATACGGGTTGAATCCCGCACTCCGACCGACACCACCGTACCTGTAGAGGTTGGTAGCAATGCACCTGTGAGTGTTTTTTCAGGCGCGCCGGGCGCGCAATCGGCCTACTGGGGGCTCTCGGGGATATCAGTGCCCCGTTCAATCAGCATACTCTCGATGCGTGCCAAAGCCTTGACGCAAAGGATCACGCCTGATGTGGCTTGACCGACGACCAGCAAAATAACCAGGTCTATCCCGAGGTCGAAAAAATCGTATATGTAGCTGACCAGCAGGAGAATGACGGTCAGCAGGATATTGATGGGTAGCCACCGATAGTGGATCATTAACGCGCTGTCGATGGTCTCGTAGAATGCTTTCATATCTGGTCTCCCGAAGTGTGGGGTCTGCGCAAGGCAGACCCCTTGAAGCGTGGTACCGCGGGCTAGTGACTCATGTACTTGCTGGAGCCGCTGCTGCCGCCACTGACATGGCCAATAAACATCATGGCTCCCCCGATGGCCAGACCAAAGCCGGCAGTCACTGGCCCGCCGGTTATTCCCAGCCCGATAACGGCCATACCCCCGGCCGTCCAGTCACTCATTCCGCCCGCCACCATGTCGATTTCGGCGGTAGAGAGCTCTGCTCTGCCCTGCAAGGCGAGGACATTGTTGTCACAAACATTGACATTGTTCATAGCAATTTCCCTATTACCATTAAGTGGGCCATCATCCGATGGCTTTCACACACCCTGTGTGAAACGGGGCCGGCCACGGTGCCTGGCATCCGTCGCCGCAATTCTACAATCCGTTCCGCCCTCCGGATCGTCTCTGCTCTGTCGCGTGCAAGGCAAGCAGCCAGCCAACGGTTGTGCTTCAACTGTCGAGACTCTGATACGATCTGCTGCTCTTAGCGAGCTGTTTTGCGATAAAGTGTTGAATGGCGCTGGCGGCGGCCCACACTACGGCCGGGAAAAGATATTTGGACAGACATATCATGATAATCGCGTCCCTGAGTTCAGGCGACGATAATCGATAGATTTGAAGATCGGCAGCTACGGACGCCGCAAGGAATCCACTGATGAATACGAGAGTGATTCTGCTGAGTTGCATTGGCATCCTTGTCCCTGTGGTTCTGCATTCGGAACCGTTAAGTTCGGCTCCCGGTCTTCCCTGATCGGCCTCCAGCTCCCAGTGCAGAAGAGGCCAGGCTTGGATCAACTGTTGCTAACAGTTTAGTACTACCCGCCGCAATTGAGGAGTCCCCAAATTGGCCAATTCCGCGCAAGTCTCATCCAGAGTCCTGCCTGAACGACTGGCTGTATTGCGTTTTCATGATAGTCGAGTAGGTCAATCGTTCAGTAGCCAAAGGGATCGTCAGCAGGATAGGGGGCATCGAAGAGAGTGACGCTATGGCATTTCGCAATTGCGTCGATCTCGCTTTGTACGATGCGCAATGCGTTATGGATAGCTTGAAAAGAGTCAACGCCGCAGGCATATCGTTCGACTATTTGTATGTCCTCGCTTGTGCGAATAGGGCATCGCCAGTCCAGGCCAGCAACCGTCGGTACATCCTGAATGGGCATGCCTATTTCAAAAAGAACCTTCGAACAGACGCCATTCCGAGCGACTTCACATTCCCGCGAAGCGATCACAGAGGTAAATTCGGTAGGGATCGGTGGGAGTTCGGTCATCGCTGGTTCCTGGGCAGAGGTTCAATCTTTGTCATCTACGACAGAATGAAGTTTAGCTTGTTTGGTGAAAACATGCGCTGTTATTGCTTTGGCGCGCAACACAACTCCTACAACACGGGTTCGCATGGAAGCGTGAAGCGCCGGAATGGAGGTCCAGTACCGCGGGGGCTAACGTGGTTGTTTTTGTCACTATTTTTTGCGCCATACTTCTATTGTTCCTGCACCAGCGAGGAAACATGTGGCCGCCACCAAGAGAATATCCGCAACAAACAGCAATACTTCCAATATTCCTTCACTACTACTTTTTAAGTAGAACGCATACTTGCATTCAGCTTTGTGATCGGCAACGTTTTCACAATCCGTAGTTTGTTCCATCACGACACCTGAAACTTTTTCAAATTCGTATGATGCTTCGGCAGCCTCTTTGTCTCGATCAAAGACATACTGACCAAATGTTAGAAATCCACTGCCAAGCCCTATAAGGCATGCAGCCGCAGCAGCAATAAGATATTTTTGTATGTCAGTTACCAGCACTTCCCCTCCCTGAATGATAACGTGGCCTTGGCCGGCAGAAACGAAGCGCAGCGGAGTTCCCGTCCGAGTGCAAGGTTTGGTTAGCTGATCCTCGGAATCTGAACTTTCGCATCAGCTTTCGTATAAATACCGAGGTCGACTTTTAGTTGAGTCCGCAGCGAGCTGAAGTGATCCTTAATCTCCTCGGCGGAGGCCTCGGTACGTTCGAGTAGTTTAAGTCCTCCTAAAAACAAATCGGCTGCATTGAGCGATAAATACATAGCGTTACCGTTTTTATAATACCAGTCTCGAAGATCCTCGAAACAACTACCCTTGGCTGTGCTGACGTCCAGCTCCGCAACTTCACGTGGCGTGAGCGGTTCTGTCTTCTCCCAAAGCATCTGGTAGGCCGCTGTCCGCTCTGGTGCCAGGGCGGTTTGAAAAGAAAGGGCACCTTTGAAGGTTTCAAGCCGGTGGTTAAGCCAATAGGCAGCGATAAGCATGATAACGCCGATGAGTAGCTTGTCGATTATAGCCAGGAAAATGTCGTCGGGTAAATTCATATTACCTCCTGTTACATGGTCATGGCAGCTAGCGCCTCACAACAGCTGTGGCTCCGAAGGAGCCACCCCATGCAATAAATAGTTAGACACCGATACTTTACTACGTGTAGACATTCAATTAATGGAGTCCAGTTTAACGCCATTGATGTTGAGCAGCTCAAAAGAGAGGATTTTCCTCTTCGCTAACGCATGATGGAACCAAACGGTGGAATTCTCCATGCCTGTGGCTAGGCTGGTCGGTTGATTCCACAAAGGCACTATACGTCGCTTACCATTCGATTCCTCTTTTTTAAACTCATCTTTGATTGCTCCGGTTTCCAGCGCGATAAGAGCGTGGGCAACCTTAAAAGTAGACGCAGGAAGGACACGGCGTTTTGCAGTGGTTGCATTGCAAACGAGGCGCTTGTTCTGAGATGGCAAATACAAAACAAATGTTGCCCCTTGCGCCTGATCAGCAAGGTACTCGCAGCCATCGGCAATGGCGTAGTCGTCAACCGTCGTGCCTTGTTTGTCAAACCTGGATGTCTGCGCGTGGATATCCAACGACACCATAATCAATGAGGTCAGGACCAATCGGCTGAACCAAAACTTTCCATTTTTCATCAATAAACTCGCTATTACAACGCTCGAAGCAATTCGTCCGATAGCTGCGCCTTATTGGTCGACAGGACCCATCTCCGAGTCAGCGCCTGCACCTGTAGTGCATAGCGGCCGCGCATTGTTATGCGCTTCCTACGCATAGTCGAACAACCAATCCTGATTCTGACAGCTACAAGAAACATTTCTACCCGCGATCAGACTGACATCACTATGATACCGAAATCCGCTGGCTTGCATGCGTCAGGCCGCAATCAGCCGGAGTGACAAGCGGTCACTTCCGGGCCCACGTCGTACTCATCGTGGCGCCGGACCCAGTCCATGATTTCCGTCTCGTTGCGGCCTTTCGGCGTGATGTCGAGATAAATGAAGGCGCCGATGACCTCCTCATTGCCGCGGGCGTAGCTAGAGTAGGTGTGGAACACGGCGCCGCTTTCGTCCTTGTAGAAAACGCTGAGGCCAGGCAGTTCTTCGCTGAAGTATTTCGGATCCTCGATAGCTTGGTAATTGTAGTAGAGCCGACCAGCCTCCAGGTCTTCCCGGGCGAAAGAGACCTGAAAGTCGAAATTGAAGTCGCTGCCCAGGGAGGACACCCACCGCGCCGTCCAGCCCATACGCCTTCGGTAGGCTACCAGCTTTGCTAGCGGGGCACGGGATACACGAACGTAACCGACGTCGTGATTGGCGAGGTGGACGATGGTGCCCTCGGCATGATCCGCCTCCAGCGAACAGCTAGGGCAGCCCGCATTCCAGTCCGGGCCGAACATAAAATGATGCACTATCAGCTGACTGTTTGTGCCGAATAGCTCGGCAAGCGTCACTTTCCCATCCGGCGTTTCGAAGACGTATTCCTTCTCCACTTTCACCCATGGCAGCTCGCGCCGCTCTCGCGCGACCAGGTCACGCATGCGGGTAAGCGCCTTCTCGTTCTTCAGGTGGGCTTTGCGTGTCTGAGTCCACTCTGCTCTAGACACAATTCTCGGTGATTCGATCTGGCTCATGACGGACCTCCTCATGTGAATTCAGCGTTGTTCCGGGTGCAACACCGGAATAACTCCGTATGCATCGAGTAGTCGTTCGCCACTCATCAAAATCGACAGCCGCAATGCGGCTTTATACCTGTTGGCGCTGCAGTCATGGCGGGCCTCCGATACGACATCTTCTTCGGCCGGGGCGGCGGCCTCTTTAGATATAAGCATATAGGGAGTCCACATGATTCCGCCAATCAATGTTCTGACAAATTCTTTAGTAGTACCTGGGTCCAACATTGTTTCGCGCTCAAATGACCGACATAGCGCCGTTATGAACGCGACGGCCATCTGTTTCGAATCTCAGAAGACTGAGCCCTGGACATCACCGCAATTTCGGGCTGCACCTGTCAGATTGTGAATGCCTCTGTATTCTTCCCTCGTTTGTTATTCCTATCACTTTGCTCTAATGTTGGAGCAGCTCGAAGCCGTGCCGAGCGTGCTCGTGTTTCGTTTCCTAATGTCTGTGTCCACATCTATCCAAGGAGTTTCTTATGCCAATGATGTTACGAACCAGCCTTGTACTCGCCCTTTCCGCCATGTTACTTGGGGCCTGCGGCGGTGACGCCGATGACAGTCCCACGGCCGGGGCCAGTGCGGGGTGCACGGAACGCAGTGGGGCCTGGTTCGGCAAGCGAGCGGACGGTGCCATGATCACGAGCCAGACACGAGATGCGTGCGAGGAGCGGATTCGCGAGTGAAGCCGGGGCTTGCCGAATTTTCATTCGATACTTTCTAACGCCGCCAGCACGCGCGGCTCTGTAGTGGAGGCGAAGCCGCAACGAAAAAGCCGTCGCCGTGCCTGGCCTTGTTGAACGAAGCCGCTGCGCGGCACGGTCAAGGTGGATCGCCACGGCCTGCAGTTCTTCTACCAGCACGTCCTTAAGAAGGATTGGATTTGGGTGGATATCGTCAAGCCGCCCAGGAGAAAGCCATCGTTCTGGTTGGGATAGGTCGCGGCTGACGCGCGAGATATCCTTATTTGATGTACGGTTGAACACCGAGTTAAGCGCTGCGCAGATGCTAATTCATTTGAGAACAACTATCTAAATTGTTGACCGATCGCTGAGCAGCTTCAACGAGCTGATCTGGGCTAATGCCCAACTTCTGAAAGGCACGAGTGGAGGGGGTGTAGTTCTCTTGTGCTGCTGCTAGCAGGACATCAGCGCTAAGCAGAAACCGTGCAGTGCGAGTTTTACGTGTCTCGGCGAGGCGCTTAACCAGAGACTTTCCTGAAGGCTCTGTTTCGTACAGGGCAGACTTTGGCAACGGCAAGGCGGATGGCAGGTTGGTAACCTCGACTGCCGTGGTGGAGATCCCAACGGAAGCGAGTGCGTCAGAGCGCTGGGCCGCGAGAGCATCCTGAAATTGCTGCTCGGTAAGACCAAGGCTTGCAAACGCTTGTGCGGCTGTTTGATCTGGCAGGGCCAATGCAGCAAGGATGAAGTGTTCAGAACCCGGCTTGGATCGGCCCTGTTGATGAGCAAGATCTTCTGCGAGTGTACACAGCCGAGCTAGCGTTTGAGCATCGCGAAGCTTGCGCTTGAACAACTGAAACATGAAGCCTCCTAAGTTCGACTACCTCGATTGCAGGTGCGACAGCCGCTTGTGTGCGGCTTGCTTTGACACTCCTAAAGCCTCTGCGATCTGAGACCATGACCAACCTTGCCGAAGCGCTAGATAAACAGCTTTTGCTTCAAGCTCGTCAGCCATTTGGCGCAAGGTGAGGACTGCGGCTAATGCGTCTGCCGTGTCGCCCGGATCGGGAATGTGCTTTGGAAGTGACATGGCGTCAACTATAGTTGACGGACTCCCGATTGTCAACAGGTGTTGACGGTAACCTTTTGCTTGAATGCGTAACGCCTCAAGAACCTGCGCGCTTTAGTGCGTCTGGCACGGAAGACGCGAAGTTGATTGACTTGTTAACGCGGTTTCCCCACGAACGAATAATACACCGAGATACCCAAAGATTCTTTAAAGGCAAGAATAGCCCTGACTCTAGTGGCGTTAGGAATAGGGTAAACAACACCACTGGAATAACACCCACTGTGCGGCAAGCGGGGTCGATCGAGCGACATGCCCTGTGAACGACAACGATGTAGAAAAGCACAGTAGGTACAGTAACTAGAGTAAGTATCAACAGAGTCGGTAGGGAGAACTGGGTTGCTTCTGTCGCAGCGGACGCGCAGGTAGAAAAAAGCCAAAAGACATGAAAGATGTAGGCTTTTAAAAGCCTTGCCCGCTTTCTCTTCAATCGTTCGATTAGCTGAAGGTTATTCATCGTATTAACGCGAAAGCTCAGCCGACACCCGCGAGCATAGCGAGTGGGCGGTCGGCTGGAGCGCCTTGTTGGGCGGCAATTGCTGCATAAGAACTGATTACATCTCCTCACTTGGTAGCCCGATCAGGTCTGTCACTCCGACATCAATGCCTAGTTGGGTAAGAAGGGTCGTGATCTGGCCACGATGATGTGTTTGATGATTGAAGAAATGTGAAAGAGCTAACCAAAGCGGATATCGCCGAGGCTCAGGGTTTACGATGCTGGTATAGACCAAGTCTGAGTCTACATCTTGCGGGGAAAGCGAAGCCACCCATTCGACGATGCGGTTGTCCTCAGCCTCGCGCTCGCCTCGAAGAACGGCGAAGTCTGTGTAGAGCTCTTGATCTAGCGACTTGACATGGAATGGCTTACCTGTGAACCGCCCCATCCAGACTCTATCAGCAAGTAATAAATGGTTGAGGGTGCCATGGATTGATTTGAAAAAGGCGCCCATTTCGCGCTTCCGCTTCTCATCTGACAATCCAGAGCAGCACTCGTAGATTTTATGGTTCATCCAGCGGTTGTACCGCGCCATCGTTTGAATGTGCATTTGGCTTGCGCCCTCGCCTTTATTGCCGCCCAACGATTCAAAAACCGGCGCGCTGTAAGCGCGTCCGGCGCCGGAGGCGCGTAGTTAATTGCCTGGTTATTGTGGCGCGGAGAAAGCCAACCCGAGAACCACGTTGCCGGAGCGAAAGCGGAGGCTTTAGCTCAACGGATGCACCGAGAACGGAATTGCTTGGCAAACCTAAACTGGCCACTTTGAAAGTTGCACTTTTAGAAACGAAGTGACGTTTCATTCCCTGAGGTGGTTGGTCAAGTATTTTGAGCCACTCCGCTGATCAGAGTCGAGCCGCGCCGGTTGAGCGCTTTCAAGTATCTGGATTCGTCGTAAGCTGTGTTGGACTACCAGCAACGGTAGAGCACACGGATCCACTTGTAGGCGAGGGAGCGTACAGCTGCTTGGTGCCCTTTGCCCTTCTCTCGTTGCTGACGATAGTAGACCTCTGCCCAGTATGAGTAACAAATACTATGACTCGCCCATTCAATGAACGTCTGCCGAAGGAAGCGTGGACACTGGGTTCGCCAGTGCACCCATTTCTTCTGGCCACTGCGCTCGGTGACAGGTGCTACTCCCACATACATCTGAATTTCATCCGCACTCTGAAAGCGATCGCGCTGCTCCCCGAAAGCCACCAATAGTCGCGGGGCTAAAGCTGCCCCGGCTCCCGGCAGGTTTTCAAATAACTCATAATCCGGGTGACCAACAGCTAGAGATTCAATCTCCGTATCGTACTGTTTAATGGCACGTAGTGATACTTCTAGCTGCTCAGCGAGTACCTGGACCTTACGTGCGTAGGCTGAGATCAACGGCTTGTCGACAGTCAATGGGCGGGCGCTTCTGATGCCCCTCAGACGCTGTTCTTGTACTTCCTTTCGGTTAGCGCGATGCTCTTGGAAGAACTTTTTCAGCGTTTTGGTATCGGCACTCTGCACTTTTTCCAGGCTAGGCCAGCGTTGGAGAAAGCTGCAGAATAAAACAGTATCAAGTCGCTGGAACCAGTCCAGGCACTGGGGATAGTACTGCTTTAGTGCGGCATTCAATCGGTTGGTGAGTCGCACTTTATCCGCCACCAACTGCCGCCGGTGTTCTACCAGCAGTTGAAGTTCTCTCAGCTGGGGGCCTTGGGCTTTGAGTGTCTGGAAGCGCTCGGGATGTTTCAACACCAGGTCGAGGGCGAGCTCTGCGTCAGAAGGATCGTCTTTGGCTCCACTGGGATGTAACAATTTACGGTAACGAGCGAGTGTGCTGGGGTTGACCGGGACGATTTCGATGAAATCGTATTTCTGTAGTGCGTACACTACTGGCCCGCGGGTAAGTTCGACAATGATCGCGACAGGGCCGCCAAAACGCTGGTACAACGACAAGGCCCACTCTTCAATCTTGTCTACCCGGTGGGGAATGCATGCGAATTCGCGCTCTGAAAAACCTGCTCTCTGAATACAGGCATCGTGCTTTTTATCGGCCCAGTCCAATCCAACAAATGCCTTGAAATAGCTTTCGGATATAGCTTCCATGAGCAATTCCCTCCCAAAATGCTACAGTCCATATAGGGACATGCATGCCCGAGTTCGGCGAAAGTGATATAGGGGCCGGTGCAACGGCAATCCCTGAGTATTCGTTAATGAACTCGAGCGCACCTGCTGGCTCGAAGATGAAACGTCGATCGTCTGGCGATTCCGCGGAGACATTCGTAGCCAGCAGGTGCATGTCCCGCCTTGGCTGGCAGTTGCCTGCCAATTACCGTAGTAAAGCCCAAGAAACGGGACTGAGTATCTATATCCGCGGAAACGTTTTCCGGTTATAGATGGCACCCGGAACAGAGGCACTGAGATATAAGCAGGGTGGGTTTCCCGAGACCCGGATCTCTGATCGCAGTGGCCAAATTGTGGTGAACTCCATCTCTCGATTCCTTGGTGGATCCGCTTAACGTCAGGCTTTGGGGCGGGCTTGTAGTAGCGAAGCTGCGGAAAGACCGTCCCAGCCCCGTAGGGGCGACAACAGCCGCTTGTTAAGCGGTTCTTTTATGGCGTCTAAATCCATAAAGATGCTACCGGAATTATAATACCCAGGACGCCAACACCGCCTAGTAATGCTATTGATTGTTGTGAAAGGTCATTCATCATCAGCCCAACAATAGCACTTCCGAAGAACAGCGTACTTAAAAGAATAATCCATAAACCAAGAGACGCTGATCCGATCAGCACTAAGATAATCGACAAAGCTACCCACGCGAAAACTACAAACCGCAGTGCTTCAAGCTTCGATTCATTCTGGACTAACAGTAGAGCCAATCCGACTATCGTGGAAATAATTGAGATACCCAATCCCAAAAGAACAGACACAAGATTGTCGAGTAAGTACAGAGATCCAGCAATTCGATATCCCTTCAATTCCATGAGAACTCTCCTTAGTTCGCGATCCTCTTAACGCCGCGTTAACCGGCGGCCTGCGGCGAAGCCGCGATTAGGCTGTCCAGCGCCGTCAGGCGGAGACTTCCTTCGAAAAAATTGACACCCATCAGTTAGCTTCACGCTGCTTCAAACTCCACCGGACTTTGATACCCGAGTGATGAGTGTAATCTCTCATTGTTGTAAAAACGAATGTAATCTCTAATCGCACCTCGTAGCTGCCCATCCGTCTCAAACTTATAGCGATGGTACATATCCGACTTCATCGACTTGTACCATGACTCCATGTGCGCGTTGTCATTCATCCGGCGCGGTCTGTTCATGCTTTGGATAAAATCAGCCTTTTTCAATGCCTTCTTAAAATCTGCAGCCAGATACTCCGTGCCTCGATCCGTATGAAAGTAAATTTCTCCAGCCGGGCGCCTTAGATTCAACGCCTGTTGCAACGCCCGACGCGTTAGCGCCGAGGTGCGCTCTGCGCCGTATGACCAACCCAGCAGTCGTCTGGTATGTCGATCCATCACCGTGGACAGATATCGGCGCTGTCCGCCCGCTTTCAGGTAGGTGACATCGCCTACCCACACCTGATCCTTCCTGGTGATCTCCAGCTCATGAGTCTGGTTCTTTACACTGCCGAAGAAGCGACTTGTACCAGGCGTCCGCCGATACAGCGTGCTGGAACAAGCCTTGATACCGTTTTCGCGCATGATCCGCTCTACACGGCGTCTGCCCACCGTCTCGCCGGCTCTCCTGAGCACCCGGTGAATCCGCGGACTTCCATAGGTGTGCTGACTCTTGTCATAGGCAGTCTCGATCTTCTTCAACAAGGCCTTATCAACAATTTCCCGCTCGCTCGGTGGTCTCTCCCGCCAGGCGTAGTATCCACCCCGAGTAACTCCATATAGCTCGCACATGCGCTTCAACGCGAACGTCCCTTTGTGGTAGTCGATGAAGGCGAAGACTTCGCTTTTCGAGTGGAAGTGTACTCGATGGCTTTTTTTAAAAGGTCATGCTCCACCTGCAGGCGCTGATAGTCTCTTTTAATGCGCCGCAGCTCCTTTGACTCAGCAGCAACCTCTTTATTGATTTCTGCACCCTTGGTCATAATCACCCCCTCTCGAACCTGCTTTCGCCATCGCGACAGCATGAAGGGATGAATATACAGAGATTCGGCAACATCCTGAATCGCCACTCCCGGTAATTCACTCAGCTTGACTGCTGTTGCTTTGAATTCATCGCTGTATTTATACATCGTTCTGGGACCTGGTTTCGGCATTTTCTTGCTCTCCTGACAGTTAGGTCAGGGTGTCAACTGAACCGAAGGAACTACGGCGCGTAGTTGAACGCCTGGTTATGCATGCCGTCCCCCTAGCCACTTACCTTTTGACGAAGCTAGGAATAATATCAGTGGAAAGACAGTAAATAGCGTCTGCTCAAAAGCCAATCCCACGATAAATGCAAGTGGGGAGCCTTGCCCATCTGGGCCTTCAAGGCTGCCATGTTCCACTATGAAGCTATACCTCGACCATAAAAGCCACAGACCCAGAACGAAACAGAAGGCAGCAAAGCTTCGCACCACAAAAAATGAGTATTTCGCATACCTCAACCAAAGTATAGGTCCGGATAAAGCGCAGAGACAGACCACCAGAAACACAGGAAAATACCAGAATGATCGAACATGTCCGAGCAATACTAGGGATATCAGGAAAATGATTAGAAATGAAATAGTTCGCGAAAGCATCTACGTATCTAAGGCTGCATAACGCCGAAGATAACCGGCGCGGCCGCAGGCCGTGTCCGGCGCCGTAGGCGCGTAGTTAATCGAATTGTTACGTGTTTTCATCGCGAGCCTGTGGGAAATGTTCATATATGTATTCGCTAGTGATATTGCGAGTAGTGTTTGAGAAGCTGTAGTAGTCTGGCTTCTTATCGAAGAACACCTGCCGATTGAAATCTATACCTTTGTCGCTATCAAACAGCCCCGGCGGGATACCATACTCGCCGCTTTCAACCGACTTAATAAAAAGGTGGCTTCCACACACTTTGCAGAACCCCCTTTCAGCCCAGTCCGAGGACTTGAAGACTTCGATATTCTCAAAACCTTCAAATTTCACATCGGAACCACATTCAAGCTCCATCAATGGGCCGCCCGACCATTTCCGACATCTTGCACAATGACAGGCGCCAAGGTCAGTTGCTGCAGCGTCTACACTGACTCTAACCGCACCACAGAGGCAACTACCTGTCCTTTTCATATTGATCTGGTTCCAATTCTGCGTGTCTCGACTGGGTGGGCACCTAACGCCGCGCACACCGGCGCGAGCCTGCGAGCGTCCGGCAGCCGAAGGCTGCGAAGTGCTGCGCTTGGTTATGAGTGCTCACTTCCTGGTACCAAAATTATGATGATGGAACTGGGGCATAACGGCGTCCTTACCGCTTGCGAGCTTTTGACCGCAATAAGGGCAGAACGCCACCTGAATCTTAATGGTTTCGATTGTCTGCCCCTCATATTCAAGATAATGGTCGCGCTCAAGGTCTTCTTCTGCCGCTACCCTATTCAGGTTTAGATAAACATCGGAGCCATCTTCTTCGAACCATACCTCAGCCAGCGAACAAGAAGAGCAACTATGAATCAAATCTCGAACCTCGTTAAGCACTCATAACGCGGAGCACAGCGGCGCCCTTTCAAGGGCGTCCGGCGGCCGCAGGCCGCGTACTGGTGCGTATTGTTATGTAGCCTTGGCACCCAAGCTACCCCACTTGGATAAGAAATACTTATCCGGAACAATAAAGGCAAGGAACACCGAAACGCCACCAAATGCTGAAAACCCTAACTTAAATGCACCGTCACGAAATACTTCAGGGTGAGCCTCTGCGACGTAAAAAACGATATTCGTATAAATTGCGAAAATCGGAAATAGGCACAAGAAAAATAGACAAACCCAAATCCAATATTTCCCGTTACGTTTTAGCCTTTGCTTCGCCCCGCAACTAGAGCAAGTAATCGAACCGATCGAAGCCTTGAAGTACAGACGCCAAGTCCATATTTCCGGCGAATGGCAAGTTTCGCACTTCATCTCATAAGCCTACATAACGACCGCAACAGCGGCGACAACGAAGCTGGCGTCCGGTGCCGTCAGGCACGCACTGCTTGCGCTTGTTATGGGTTATAATTTGCGGCAACATTTCACCAGTTTGCTCATTTATGGAGACGACTATGAGTACGGCAGAACTTGAAACTCTCAGGAATGCTGCCCTAAGCCTGACTGAGCAGGAACGGGCTAAACTTGCCAGTGATCTTATGGCCAGCCTCGATGGCCCCTCTGAGGGAGATGTCGCAGAAGCTTGGGATATCGAAATTTGCCGGAGAATCAATGAGATAGAGTCCGGCAAAGCAGAATTACTGGACTTGGATGAAGTCCTTGCCAGAGCCAAATCTCGCATAGGTGCCTGATTTTGAAGATAAAGGTCAGCAAGGAAGCTGCCCGGGAACTTGAAGAAGCTGTTGCCTGGTACGAAATGGAGCAGCCCGGCCTTGGGTCCAGGCTCATTTCTGCCTTTGAGCATGGAGCTCGCCTTCTCAGGGGACCTAACCCTCCGCTCATACCGATTACGGGGAATGCCGCCGGACTTGGTGCAAAGAAGCTGATCCTGCATAGATTTCCCTTCTCTCTCGTGACAGTACAGCACGATCAGACTATCACCATCGTTGCTTTAGCACACCACTCTCGGCTTCCAGATTATTGGCACGGCCGGCTCAACCCATAACGCCCGCCTTTGGGGCAGGCAAAATAAGCGCAGCGTTTTTGGCTGTCCCAGCCCCGCAGGGGCGACAACAGGCGCTTGTTAACTGCTGATTTCAATACGTCCAAAAGTGCCTCCGCCCTTAATAAATTCTTTTTCTAATTTTAGCCAATCTTCTTCTGAGTTGAGGTTTTTGAAAAAGCCAGGATCTTTGCAGCGTTTTTCCTTCAAGAATTCATCCCATGGGCTAATATAGATTTTTTCTGGCATTTCCATAATCTGAAAAGATAAGTCCCTGAAACTTCGAATCCCCCTCTGCACCTCGAAGTATTCCCACTGAGCCCGAAATGCTGCCATTACTAGTGTGATGGTCACGAGGACAAGCGAGCAAATAATAGTACAATTTATTTTATCGCTGTAGTTACCAATATGAGATGCGAATATCTCGACAATAGCCCACAGACCAAATAGCGCGAAGACATACAGAAATAAATTGAATGGGGTGAACCCCGATTGATCAGAAGCAAGCCAAAATGCTTCTAGTGATTCGCACCCTGTCGTTACTACCGTGTGGATTTCCGTATATTGGAACAGGAAAAAGAATATTACTAGCAACGATACTAGTAAAAACGAATTGCTTGACTCCCTATTTTGGTGGATTCTCATGGCTCCACAAGGCAGTTAACGCTCAAAACAGCGGCGCATTCATGCGTCCGCCTGCTTTTTATTGTTATGGAGCTGAGCAGAGGACGGAAAAGAGACCAAACAGGCGGAGCGCCAGCGGAGCCCGGACTGGATGCTAGCCTCTACGGAAAAGGACGCTGATGTTGATGATGCCGCTGCTTCCATTGCTGGCCTCTGTGAAGGTGGCATAATGCTCCGGCCACCACCTCCGGTTTATTGAAATCTCCAGATCTTCAGCCTGGTTTCCCGGCATTGCTCCGAACGGCTGAACGAACGGTAATGCCTGACCCGATTATGCCACCTCAGCCCGCTGCAGGGGAACTCGAAAAGCCCACGGGGCCGACAACTCAGAAATGGTCGGACGAACGGAGCTGCCCTGACCTGAATATTCCTCCATTGCCTGATGCTGGAGAACAAGAACAACCCACAGGGCATAATTGCTTGCCGGAGCCCATGGAACCAGCTTCATAACGCCAGCCATCAGCCGCGCGAGGTACGAGCGTCGGCTGCATGGCTTTGTTCAGCATGATGGGTAATTTCATCTGCTATCCGAGGCAGCAAGGCTTTTGGAAGACAGTGCCCAAGACCATCAACTTCAACCAGGCGACCGTTCGGCAACAAATCCGCAATGTGCTTGCCGTGGGGTGGCGGATTGAGAGGGTCCTCAGAGCCCTGAATCACCAAGGCCGGAACGCTCACCTTGCCCAGCTCCCTCCCTCTGGATAGAGGTACTGGCGATGCCATCGCGTGATTTCCGGGCTGTACCCAAGTTCCGGCATGATCTATACATCGTTGCTCACGGAGCCGAAAATCAGCCGCATCAAACTCGAGCTTTTCTCCTGAAAGGAGACCCCATTCTTTTACGCGACGATCAAGTTCTTCCTCCATACTCTCTGAGGGCGTTGCTCGCGCAGAGAGCGCTTCAAGCACCTCCTTGTTTGGAAGGGGCAAACCATCCGGTGAACTTTCTCCTGAAAAGGCCCGTCCGATATTGCCGACGAAGTCCACATCGAGTGCTGCTCCACACATGAGGGTCAAACTGTAGAGCCGATCCGAATGATCAAGCGCAAGCACTTGGCCTAACGTCGCGCCTATCGATAAGCCAACAACATGGGCCTTGCCCACTTCCCACGCGTCGAGAATTAATACCGCATCGGACGCCAGATCCTCCACGGTATAGGGGGCATCATCAAACCCAATAAAGGTAGAGCGTCCAGTATCACGATGATCATACCGAATCACGCGATATCCCTTGGACACGAGCAGTTCAACGAATTCATCCGGCCACATCAAAGCTGATGCATTCGCACCTGAAACCAATAGTATGACGTCCCGTCCGTCCGAGCCGACAGAATGACTCCAAAGTGACCTGCCATCCACGGGGACAAATTTCTCTGGCACCAAAACCTCCTGATATATTTCCACTCGTGGCTGCTGAACGCCCTGGCTTTGCGGCGTGCCGGAGCGCCAGCGAAGGTGCGTCCGCCAACAGCCACTGGTTATGTGATCTTAGCCTACTCTGGCAGGCCCTCGAACTCTGGCACGTCACCAATCGCCGCGTCCCAAGCCGCTCTGCTCGATGTGAAGATGTGCGCAGTTGGCAATACAGAGACTTCAGTATCCAAACACCCTGCGGGAACAACGAGCAGGTCTGTAAGTTGGGTGCTTGGTAATGCTGAACCACACGACCTACAGAAGCTTTTGTTGTGGCGAGTATCTGGAAGCGTAAAGGAAGTCACAGCATCTACACCCGCCAGCCAGGTCAGTTTAGCTGACTGCGAAAATAAATTTGCCGCATGAGCAGATCCCGTATCTTTTTGGCAATACTCACAATGGCACAGGTAAAAGCTGTCGAAGTCACCATGGACCTCAAATCTCACTGTGCCACACAGGCAAGAACCAACATGCTTAGTCATAGGATTCCCATCCATGGCCTGCAGGTGACGCACACATAACGCCGCGCACACCGGCGCGAGCTTGCGAGCGTCCGACAGCCGAAGGCTGTGTAGTGCTGCGCTTGGTTATGGATTCCTTGCCTCATTTACTCGCTCCCAAGTGCGGTTTTAATAGATAGCATTTGTTCTGCAACAGCTAATTTACGCTTCTTTGCTTGGGGGAGCCCCATAAATTCAACTTCAAAGGTTCCTAGCAAGGCTGCAATTGGCTCAGGATCGTCATTCGCTATGACCGCCCAAAGATGCGAGGAACATATGCTTCATACTCGTCACGAGGCCAGTCACTATTCGATATTCCTATTGGGTCCCATGATAACGTAAAATATTTTTCGCACATTTGAAGAGGCGGTGGCCTCCCGAGTTGATACGATTGAGTTGCGAAGCTTAATCCCACAACAACGGAGAACCACCACCATGAGCAACAATAGCGAGAACAAGAGCTTGGGTAAAGTCGTTCAGATCAACGAGGCAAAGATACAGGATCACCTCGGTGAACTGGTCCGTGGCACGGTTGAGGAGACGCTGAATGCGATGCTGGATGCCGAGGCAGATGCTATGTGCGGGGCCCAGCGTTACGAACGCAGCCCTGATCGCATAGATACCCGCGCCGGTCACTATGAGCGCAAATTCCACGCCAAGGCCGGCGAAGTCACCCTGAAGATGCCCAAGCTGCGCAAGCAGACCTTCGAGACCGCCATCATTGAACGATATAAGCGCCGCGAGACCTCAATTGAAGAGGCCCTGATGGAGATGTACCTGGCCGGCGTTTCCGTCCGCCGGGTCGAGGATATCACCGAGGCCCTGTGGGGAACCCGCGTCAGCTCCGGCACCGTCAGCAAGCTGAACAAGAAGGTCTACAAGCATATTGAGACCTGGCGGAATCGTCCTATCCGGGGCGAGTATCCCTACGTCTACCTGGATGGTATCGTCTTGAAGCGAAGCTGGGCCGGCGAGGTGCGCAACGTTTCCGTATTGGTCGCTGTCGGCGTCGACCAGGAGGGGTATCGGCATATTCTCGGCGTTCAGGAAGGGCACAAGGAAGACAAATCCGGCTGGGGCAGCTTCCTGGAGCATTTGAAATCGCGAGGCTTGAAGGGTATCAGAATGATCATTTCTGATGCCTGCATGGGCTTGAGTGAATCCGCTGCCGAGTATTTCCCAGAGGCGGATTGGCAGCGCTGTACAGTCCATTTTTATCGCAACGTGTTCAGCCATGTGCCCAGGGCGAAGATGGCCCTGGTTTCCGCTATGCTCAAGGCTATCCATGCCCAGGAGAGCCGCGAGGCGGCACAGGATAAAGCGATGAAGGTTGTCGAGGAACTCAGAACCATGCGGCTACAGAAGGCTGCTGATTTGGTGGAGCGCTGCATCGACGAGACCTTCGCCTTCTACAGCTACCCACAGACCCACTGGCTGAAGATTCGTACCAATAACCCGCTGGAGCGGATCATGCGAGAAATTCGGCGCCGTACCCGGGTTGTCGGCGCGTTCCCTGATGGCGAGTCCGCTGTGATGTTGGTAGGGGCGAGGCTCCGCCACATCGCGAGCACCAAATGGGGAACCCGTAAGTACATGTCGATGGACTGGTTACGGCAGCAGGATATAGAGGCTCATCAATCAGCTTGAAGGTCATCGCCTCGAAAAAAGTGCGAAAAAATATTTACACTACCGTCCCATTTGTAGAAGACAATTTCATCTATACGCTTGTACAACGCTTTTTGTTCCGGCGTTAGCTTTCGGCCCATTCAATCCACCAGATATCCATAACGCCAAGCTCACCGGAACATTTTACGGAGAGCGTTTTTGTGAAAAAATGAAGCGTAGCGGAATGCACAAAAATGAGCGTAGTAAAATGTTTCCGCGTGCAGCTTCTTGTTAGGCATTTATTTCACGCCGAGATTAATTTTCAAAGTATCTCTATGCTGCAGAAAATCCGCCCACGACCATGATGGATTGTCCATCATGTCTCTGATAACACACGAAGCATAATATTGTAATTCTTTGAATAGGCTAGAAAGTTCTTCGTGAGGACCAACAAGATCAGGCAGATACCTACCTTGGTGTACGACAAGTGTTCGATAGCCTATTTCATTACCATTGCCATCGTTGAGTGATGTAAGAGCTCGAAACCTATCTAATAGCGAATGATATTTGGTTTTGTCTTTGGCAATATGGCAGGCCAAATCACCTTTTACTTTTTTCCAAGTTTGATATTCATTTGGGCTTGCCAGAAATTCCAGCAGCCCCATCACCCGCATGAACTTTACAGTGCTATTTGGTGCGATCATGGCGTCAGTTAGCAACATGAGCGCTTGATGGGCATATGATGCAAGTTCACCGTACTCAGGCTTAAGGATTGGATGGTATGGGTAACGATCAATCTCTAGGCCAATGCCTTTAACGACTTGAGTTGACTCAACAGCTGAACCTGCAATTAAAAAGCTTTTAGCCATATGCTTATCATAAACGAGAACACCTAGATAATCACTTGAACCTTCCCATGAGCCAATAGTGCCGGGAATGGTGTCAGGTAGATCTAAACGACATAACTCAAAACGAATCATATCCCACTACTGTCCGGTTAACTAAGTCCATGATTCACGTAACTGTATGAATAGGCTAATTTTTTCGCCAAATATTTGTGGTGTCGACTTGAGCGCGACTGCGCTTTCAGGTGACCTTCCGGGAATCTATTCCCAGAGGACTCCCCATGTACACCG
Source organism: Kineobactrum salinum (assembly GCF_010669285.1). Lineage (GTDB taxonomy): Bacteria > Pseudomonadota > Gammaproteobacteria > Pseudomonadales > Halieaceae > Kineobactrum > Kineobactrum salinum. Next base: position 2,348,273 of record NZ_CP048711.1, read on the forward strand.
GCAAAACTCTGTTTGCGCAGTTGATGGACTTCCTGCCATGGACTACGTTCACGCGAATCGTCGATCGGTATGCAGGAAATCGTCGTGTACGCACGCTGCCGTGCACCGAACATTTTCGTGTGCTGGCATTTGCGCAACTGACCTACCGGGAAAGCCTGCGCGATATAGAAGCGTGTCTTTCGGCGCAATCGGCCAAGCTCTACCACATGGGCATTCGTTCGCCGATCAAGCGCTCTACGCTGGCCGATGCCAACGAGCGGAGAGACTGGAGAATCTACGCCGAGTTTGCGCAACGGCTGATTGCACAGGCCCGCAAGCTCTACGCCGAAGAAGACCTGGGGCTCGATCTGTCGAACACGGTTTACGCGCTCGACTCGACAACCATCGACCTCTGCCTTTCGCTGTTTCCGTGGGCACCATTTCGAAGCACCAAGGCAGCGGTCAAAATGCACACGCTGCTGGACCTGCGCGGAAATATCCCGAGTTTTATACATGTTTCCGACGGCAAGATGCACGATGTCAACGTGCTCGACCTGCTGATTCCGGAGCCGGCAGCAATCTACGTAATGGATCGTGCTTACCTCGATTTCGAACGGCTCTTTGGGTTGCACGACGCCGGAGCGTTCTTTGTCACCCGCGCCAAATCGAATACCGACCTGCGGCGGATCTACTCTGCTCCGAGCGACCGGACGCAGGGCATTATCTGCGATCAGACGGTGGCGCTGTCGGGATTCTACAGCCACAAACATTATCCCCACCATCTGCGTCGGATTCGCTTCAAAGATCCAGAGACAGAGAAAACACTCATTTTCCTGACCAACTTGTTCGGTCCTCCACCAATAACCATCTGCGAGCTGTACAAGGCCCGCTGGCAAGTCGAGTTATTTTTCAAATGGATCAAGCAACATCTCCGGATCAAGAAGTTCTACGGCACATCGGAGAACGCGGTGAAGGTGCAAATCTGGACCGCTGTGTCGGTATATGTGCTCGTCGCTATCATCAAAAAGCGCCTCGATTTGCAGCCTTCGCTCTACACTCTATTACAGGTATTTTCCATCACCCTGTTCGAAAATATCCCTTTAAACAAGGACTTTCTCGACACCAAACAGATCCTGGAGGATGACATGATTTCTAACCAACTGAATTTGTTCCATAATTAACCGGACAGTAGTGATCATATCCATTGCTTTCTCGGCGATAAATGACAGCTTTTTAATTAAATCAACATCATCCTGATGATGTTGATTTAAAAACTTCTCCATATCAATGGAAACTGGAAAGACCACTGTTGGGTGATTTTTTAAAACATCCAAATCAAATTTTGTGAGCGATGTCGTAGCCCGTCTGAGCATTTGGTTTCCATATTGAGGATCAACTTCACCGTTTAACTTATAATCACAGAGTTCTCCAAAGGTTTCATTTTGTATTGGGTTTAACGACTCAAGATCTAAAGCCCCGGCCTCAAAGAATACGAACTCATCAATCTCAAAATTGTGCTCAAGAAGTGCCCTAGAGAATGGCATTATTGCTATTTGTTCAACTTCATTGAGGACTTCTTTTAACATGCGCACCTCAGATGCCTAACGCTTCAAGCAGGGGCCCGCGTTAGCGGGTCCCGGCGCGAAGCGCCCTTGCTGCCTTGACGTGTTAGGAGGCGTACGCATCGAGCCTGCTTACCATAGTAAGCGCAATATCAATGTAAGCCTCTATCGGACGCCCCTCTAAATCAAAATCCTCGTGGTGAGCAGCCATATTCCTTAAGCGTCGTAGCTCTCTCAACTCGTTCGTCTCATTCTTATTCAGAACTTTCTTCTCCAGCAGCCTTAGCGGCTGGGCAGGACCACGTAGCATTTTTTCATCCAATTCGGGAAATGCTCGCACTGCGGCTCTAGCTGCTGAGGTTTCAACCTTGATCCAGGCCTCCATTACCGCTGCTCGCGGTGATATCTCAGCGATCTTTAAGAGCTCTAGGTACTGCTCATTCGGCTCGGCCTCATAGACGGCACCTTCTATAGCCGGCTGCTCAATTCTTTCTAGTCTTTCGATCGCCTCGGAAAACTCCAGTTCAGTGTCTTTGTGTTTGAACCGGACCAATCGTGGTAGCAGAGATCCAATGCGCTCTTGAAAAGTCCAGAGGAACACACAGACCACTCCAGGCCAGGCGAGTGAATCCACAAGACTAGCGATGAATTCTAGGAAGTTCATTAAGACTCCTAACGTCTCCATCAGCCGACGCGTCAGCGGTCGGCTGCATTGATTTGTTAGCCCAGCGAAGCACATGCTGGAGCTCTATATCTATAGATGCAGGTACGCTTTCAAGGTATTCAACTTCCATGCGTATTTGCTCGCCCTTATTTTGAAATAACGAATACCAGTGTTTAGGGTCGACTCCGTACGGTATTTCGCAATTAATATCGAACTCACCCGTTTTGGAGTTCAGTATTGGTGGTCCTAGCAGGTTACCTTTTGTTGCTAGATTAAGCTCATGTGAAGCCTTATTGAGAAAATCACGAAAGTCAGACCACCAGGGATCAGTTTTTTCTCGAAACTTCTGCTGAGCGTGGAGGTAATCTCCCAGCCGCTGGGCATAGTTCTTAAGAGTTTTACCCACCGGAGTATAATAAAAGACAGCTAAAAGGTTACCACCGTCGTGGTCATAAATACTGACTTTTACGACGTTATCACCGGTTTTGAAGGCTTTTTCAATCGACTTACCAAGCCTTGCAATTTGCCACCCTTTTTTCAGCCTCTGAGAGATGTGCTTCTGGACTTCGAGATACTCTTTCATCCTAGATTCAATTCCGCACCTCAATTCGAACGAAGCATAGAAGAGCGATTCAGGCTTTCCGTCCTCTAGAAGCCGAAAGGCTCTGAAAAGGTAATCTTTCGCTGAGGTTCCATATTGCATCTTTAGTCTCTATTTTTGATTGGCTAACGATTCAATAACCGGTGCGCTTTAAGCGCGTCCGGCGCCGGAGGCGCGTAGTTAATTGCCTGGTTATTGTAGCGCTGGGAAAGCTTACCCGACCACCACGTTGCCAGAACGAAAGCGGAGGCTTTAGCCAAAAGGATGCACCGAGGACGAAGCTGCTTGGCGCTTCCACACTGACCACATTGAACACGGGCACCTTCAGAAACGAAGCCGCGTTTCCGCGGAAACGTTTTTCGGTTATAGATGGCACCAGGAACAGAAGCACTGAGATATAAGCCGGGTGAGGCTCCCGAGACCGGAATCTCTGATCGTAGTGGCCGAATTCTTGTGAACTCCATCTCTCGATTCCTTGCTGGATGCGCTCAATAACGCCGCGTTAACCGGCGGTCTGCGGCGAAGCCGCGATTAGGCTGTCCGGCGCCGTCAGGCGCGTAGTTCAACGCCTGGTTATGAGTGTTCTTAGCCCGAAACAACGCCGGCTCCTGAAAAATAGTACCCAAGCAGGAAAAATATAAGAACGGAAACAACAGAAACAATTACGTTCTTACTACTACGACTAAATCGAGAAAACGCTGATGTTTTGTAAACTACAAGGCTAATCACAACGTAAGAGCCAACCAATAGCAAAACAAAGAGAATCAGATTCCCCGTCATACTTTCTATTGCGCCCTTGGTGGATTCACTCATCTTCAGAGCTCTCGGAAACACTCATAGCGCTCAGCGCAACGGGGAGCCACGGAATGGCGAGTCCGGCGGCCACAGGCCGCGTGTTGCCGCTGCTTGTTATAGGTCATGGCAGCACGAACCACCCGAGGATACCGAGTAACAAAACTGCCAAGGCACCTGCAAGTACACGCCCCCTATTGTTTAGGAGCCCAAGGCCAACTAAAAAGCAGGCGATCGCTGGCCCGCCGTACAAAGAATGATACGATGGATGCGGAACTGCAATTACTCCCGCCAGTCCGACCCAAATTATCTTAGGAATGGACCCAGCCAGAAATAGCCACCCCGCTAACTTTCGGGAGGGGAACGAGGAGGAGGTATGGCGCTTTTGAAGCTCTCCGATTCTCATTCGAATGACCTATAACGCCGCGCATCACCGGCAGCAAAAAGCGGAGCGAGGAACGAGCGGCGCTTTTTGATGTCCGCGTGCATGCGATTGTTGGGCTTTCGTGCCCCTCAATAAAGTCATCCTACGTCCCACCAGTTTGGGCATCTGCTACTCAGAAAGCTTTATCGGGGTGACGAACCCAGGAGGTTTGACAGCGAGCACGGAACATTGCAATTGTTCGAGAATCGTTTCTGCAGTGTTGCCGATGAACAATCCAGCGATGCCTGTCCGGGCCACTGTTCCCATCACCACCAGATCGGTTTGCAACTGCTTTGCCATTTCCGGTATGACCGTGGAGGCCGCGCCGCGACGCAAATTAAATTGAGGCAAAAGATAATCGTAAGCCTCTTTGCCTATTTGGTCTCTTAGCTGATCTCGAAGGCGATTGAAGGCACTTTCATGACGGGAACGTTCACTTTCCACGTATGCCATGCCGGCTTCATCAGGATTGTCGGCCCATGACCGCACTGTCATTTCGGCCGGGGCATCCCAGACGTGAACCAAATGCAAAGACGCCAAATCAGACAACGCGAGCGAACTGGCAAGTTCAAGAATCTGTTGATTAAGGCTCTGCTGTACTGTGTCGGGCAGGTTGTCCAGGTTGAAGTCGACGGCCGCCAGAATGCGCTTGTAATTCGGTTTGTCATCCGGACGTGTCAACCATACCGGACAGGGGCACTTGCGGAGTATATGCATGTCGCCGCTGCCAAATAACCGTTCGATGAACCCAGGGTTCTCAGCAGGCTTTATCAGCAAGTCATACTTGTTGCGCGAAACGGCACGGATGACTTCCAGAAACATTTGACCAACAAGAACCTCGACCTGGATACGCCCGTGTCGCTGGTAGGGCGTGACCAGGGACTCCAGCTCCGCGCGGCGCCTACTCACCGCATCTGATTGTAATTGCGTGGAGATCGGGCCGCCGGGTGGCATGCTAATCCCTGCCGAGATGACCGGCACCACATCGACGACCGTCAAATCTGCCTGACTGCTCTCCGCCAGCGAAACTGCCCGCGCGAGTTCTTGCTCGTGCGCAATGGCATCCTGTGCAACATATAGAATATTCTTGAACTGATTCATAACGTTCACCCTATCTACGTGCGCCATCAACACACCTGTCGATGGCTACCTTTTTACTGTTCACGCTCATTTTCAAGTACGGGCTTGTACCCCCAGTCCCGAACGCCCTGGATTACTTGGTCAATATCTGCAGAGGGCACCTCAAGTATCTCCAGCGCTGTTGCGCCAAGGCGCAAGCTCGCCTCGATGGTTTCCGGAAAGGCATGAACCGCGCCGGCTGCAAGTAGCTGCGCACTCGTTTCGAGATCCCGTGCCCGCGCGACGACCGGAACCTGCGGACAAGACCTGCGTAAATACGAAAGCGCTCTCAATGCCGTGGTGCTGCCATCGGCGGTAATGACAATCAGTGAGGCGCGCTCTACATGAATGGCGGCCAGCAATGCCGGATCCGAGATATCACCAAAATAAACAGAATGACCATCTCTTCTTCCCTGCGCGACCTGTTTCGCGTCGGTATCAAAAGCCACAAACGGAATGCCGCTTGAATGCAGTAGTACAGCGATGGCATGGCCGACGCGCCCATAACCACCAATCACAACCTGTTTTTGAGGCTTATCGAGTAACTCGGGTCTGTCTGGCGTCTCAACAGGCGGGGTACGGACCAGCCAGGACGCAATGGCACCACTAAAGTGGATCAGAACGGCACCGACTATCATCGAGAGCAACACCGAGGTTATCGCAATCTGCCCTAGTTGCATTTCGAGTACGTTGGCATCCAACGCGATGGCAATGAGGGCCAAGCCGAATTCACCACCCACGCTCAATAACAAGCCTGTACGCAATGCCACCAGGATATCAACCCCGGTCTTGCGCACCATTGCGGCGACAATCAGCGTCTTACTCCCCAGAATGACTAGCGCGCCTAGTAGAGCCCAGTGCCAAATCGGAAATATCGCGGTTGGGTCGAAGCGCATGCCGATGCCGATAAAGAACAAACCAAGCAGGACATCACGGAACGGGCGTATGCTCGACTCCACCTGATGTCGGAACTCCGTTTCTCCCAGCATCATTCCGGCGAGAAATCCCCCGAATGCCAGGGATAATCCGAGGCTGCTTGTGCTCCATGCCGCGAGCAGGGCGAGCAGAAGTACGGCGAGCGTGAATATCTCAAGCGACCGACGCTTTGAAATAAGATGGAGCAGTGGGCGCAGCAACCAGCGTCCGACAATGAACACCAACGCGACCGCGAATACGGCTTTGGCAAGTGCCCAACCCAGAGTTTCGGCCAGTACACCCGCAGCGACGGACGTGCCCAGCACTGGGATGATCACAAGAAAAGGAACGGCGGTGACGTCCTGAAATACCGACATCGCCAGACCAAGACGGCCGTGCTGGGTGTTCTCCTCGCCGCGCTCGTTCAGGAGGCTCGCAATGATCGTGGTCGACGATTGGGCGAACACTGCGCCGAACACGAACGCAACCGCGATAGAAAGTCCCGTAAGCCACACTATGATGCCAACGAGCAAGGTGGTAAAGACGACCTGCCCTGTCCCCAAACCAAAAACGTGATGCCGTAACACTTGCAATTGCGGCAGGGAAAAATTAAGCCCAATCGTAAACAGCAAGAAGACAACACCGAATTCGGCGAGCGTTTGTAATTCCGGTATCGAGACTATTGGACCCAGCGTGTGTGGCCCGACGATCACGCCCACCAGTAGATACCCCAGACTGGTCGGGACATGTAGCCGCTGAAATGTAACCACGACGGCTATCGCCAAGGTCAAGAGCAAGAGGATCTGTTCGAGATGGTCCATCATAGTTAACGTTACCGTGAAAGCCTAACAGCCTGTTAAAGAGGTCTGCCGACCTCATAACAATTCTTAGAAGGTATACCTTTTCGGCTCGACCAGTGATTGCCGTGCATCTGTAACCCTCTCTATTCCTAGAAAAAATCCATCCGGGATGCTCTACTTTGTCGAATAAAAAGGTTTCCAGGGTCCTGGTCCCCGAAATAAAAAGGTATGAATTGCCATTGGCATCTCAAGGACGCGGCAAGCACAGACAGCCGTTATTCTCGACGCGCCCAAACAAGCCATAGTCGGACTAGCCTATCAGCGGCACGCCCTCCCACGGCAGGCCGGCCTCGTCCTTGGCCGACAGCCTGGGGCGGGTTCCCGCGAGCAGCGGCCACTCGATCCCCACCGCGGGGTCGTCCCAGGCGAGGGATATCTCGCTGGCCGGATGATAATAGTCGGTGCACTTGTACTGGAAGTCGGCATAGTCAGACAGCACGTAAAAGCCGTGAGCGAAACCCGGCGGTATCCACAGCATCCGGTGGTCGACCGCGTTCAGTTCCACGCCGTACCATTGCCCCAGGGTGGGTGAGTCGCGGCGCAGATCGACCACCGCATCGAACACTGCGCCGGCAGTTACCCGCACCAGCTTGCCTTGGGGCTTTTCAGTCTGGTAGTGCATGCCCCGCAGTATGCCCTGGGCCGAACGGCTGTGATTGTCCTGGACGAAGTTCAGGTCGAAACCGGCGTCGCGAAAGGTCTGTTCATTCCAGCTCTCCAGGAAAAACCCGCGCTCGTCGCCAAATACACGGGGCTGTAACAGGAACACTCCCGTCAGTGGCGTGTTTTCAAATATCATGACCGAGAACTCCGTCTTGCTCCAGTAGTTGCTTCAGGTACAGCCCGTAACCGCTCTTCTCCAGCGGCGCGGCCAGCGCCAGCAATTGTTCGGCGTCGATGTAGCCCATGCGGTAGGCGACTTCCTCGGGACAGGCGATCTTAAGGCCCTGGCGCTCCTCCACTACGCGGATGAAATTGGCGGCATCGAGCAGCGAGTTGTGGGTGCCGGTGTCCAGCCAGGCGGTGCCGCGGCTCATGACTTCCACATGCAGGTCACCGCGCTGCAGATAGGCCTTGTTGACGTCAGTGATCTCCAGTTCGCCCCGATGGGAGGGACGGATGTGTCTGGCGATATCGATGACATCGTTGTCGTAGAAATACAGACCGGTGACGGCATAGCGGGATTTGGGCCTGGCCGGCTTTTCCTCGATGTCGCTGGCTACACCGCTGCTGTCGAAACTGACCACGCCATAGCGCTCGGGATCCTGTACATAATAGGCGAACACAGAGGCACCCTGCTGCCGCTGCGCCGCCTTGCGCAAACTGGCGGTGAAACCGCCGCCATAGAATATGTTGTCACCCAGTACCAGCGCTGCGGGTGAGCTGCCGATGAACGCCTCCCCCAGCAGGAAGGCCTGAGCCAGGCCGTCGGGACTTGGCTGAACTGCATAGTTTATGTTGAGGCCCCAGCGTCCGCCGTCTCCGAGCAGCTCGGTGAACGCGGCCTGGTCGCGGGGGTGGTAATAACCAGGATGTCGCGGATACCCGCCAGCATGAGCGTCGCCAGAGGGTAGTAGATCATCGGCTTGTCGTACACCGGCATCAACTGCTTGCTGACTGTGCTGGTCAACGGGTGGAGGCGGGTTCCGGACCCGCCGGCGAGAATAATGCCTTTGTAGCTGGTTGCCGTCATCTGCTACTCCTGGCCAACAGAGTGGGTAAATGAGGCGATTATACGTGAACTGGCGGTCAGCGGGAGCGGTTTCAGAATGATTCCGTCATACTGGCTTTTCTGGCATATTGACTGCTAGAATCCTGGCAAGCGCTGTGCCAGCCGGTCGCAGCGCAGCCCCGGCCCTGTTTCCCGAGGTTGACGTTCAAGGGGACACCGTCATAAGGTATCTTGATACAGTAGGCCGTGAGTCGCGGGTCCAGCTGCGCGCCGAGGCGTCGCCGCCTGTCCCGGTCCCGTTGGCCGACCCGCCCCTGCGCATTGCGCTGCTGGGTTATCGCAGCAATCCGCATTCCGGCGGCCAGGGCGTCTATCTGAATTATCTCAGCAAAGCCCTGGTCGAGGCCGGGCATCGTGTCGATGTCATTTCCGGGCCGCCCTACCCGGTCCTGGACGCCCGAGTGCGGTTGGTCCGGCTGCCAAGCCTGGATCTGTACGAAAATGGTCTGCGGTCGCTGCGAGTGCATCACCTCAGCTCGCTGGGTAATCTCATCGAATGGGGCAGCAAACTGACGGGCGGTTTTGCTGAACCCTATACGTTTGGCCGGCGGGCGGTGAAATATCTGCGCCGCTATCGGCATGACTATGATGTTATCCACGACAACCAGAGTCTCAGCCATGGCATGCTGCAATTGCAGCGGATGGGCCTGCCCCTGCTCACGACGGTGCACCACCCCATCACCAATGATCTGCGCATTGCGCTGGGCTCGGCGCGGTCATGGCAACAGCGTCTGATGATCCGGCGCTGGCACTCTTTTCTGCGGATGCAAAAAACGGTGATCAAACAGTTGCGGCATGTGGTGACGGTCTCGGACTGCTCGCGCCAGGATATCGCCCGCGATTTCGGCCTGCAGCCGGCGGGCATCGAGCTGGTGCACAACGGCATCGATACCGAGGAATTTCGCCCCCTACCCGCGGTGGTCCGCAAACCGTACCGGTTGATGGCGACCGCCTCGGCGGACGCGCCCCTCAAAGGCTTGCGCTACCTGCTGCTGGCCCATGCCTCGCTGCTGCGGCACTATCCGGATCTGGAATTGTTGGTGGTCGGCAGGCTTCAACCCGGCGGCAAGACCGAGCGACTGATCGCGCGCCTGGGGATCGCCGGAAGTGTCCGCTTTGTCAGCGGCATCAGTACCGCAGAGATGGTCCGCTACTATGCGGAGGCCTGCATCGCGGTGGTGCCCTCGGTCTATGAAGGGTTTGGCCTGCCCGCCGGCGAAGCCATGGCCTGTGGGGTACCGGTGGTATCCACGAATGGCGGAGCCTTGCCGGAGGTCGTCGGGGATGCCGGCGTCATCGTGCCGACACGCGATGCCGAGGCCCTGGCCGGGGCTGTCGCGGCCTTGCTGGAGGACCCGGCCCGCCGCGCCCGGCTCGCTGTCACCGGCCGCAGGCGCATTCTCGAGCATTTCAACTGGCGGGTTTGCGCGCAGGCCATGGAAGCCTGCTATCGCAAGGTCATTGCCGATGCAGACTGTTGATTTTATGCACTTGCCGCTGCGGTCGGACGATCGGGTGCTGGATCTGGGTTGCGGTGAGGGGCGCCATGCCATCGCTGCCTATGCCGTTGCCGATGTACACGCTGTCGGGGTGGACCTGGCCTGTCAGGACCTGCTGACCACCCGCGACCGCTTCCGGGAATTTGCCGAGCCGGACAATCCCCGCAAGCGATTCGATCTCGCCGCGGCATCGGCACTGGCGCTGCCGTTTGCCGATGCCAGTTTCGACCGGGTAATCTGTTCCGAGGTGCTGGAGCATATTGATGATTATCACGGTGTGTTGCTGGAGATACGGCGGGTGCTGAAGCCCGCGGGCACATTGTGTGTCAGTGTGCCGCGCCGCTGGCCCGAACGCCTGTGCTGGGCCCTCAGCGAGGAGTATCACCTGGTGCCAGGGGGGCATGTGCGAATATTCCATGAGCGGCGCCTGTGGACTGAAATCGAGCGCCTGGGCTTCTTCTGTTATCACCGACACGGCGCCCATGCTCTGCACAGTCCCTACTGGTGGTTGCAATGCCTGTTCTGGCGCAATCGTCAGCGCAATCCCCTGGTCCGGTATTACCATCGATTGCTGGTCTGGGACATGATGCGCCGGCCGCTGCTGACCAGGACCCTGGAGCGCTGGCTGAATCCGCTGCTGGGTAAAAGTGTGGTCGCCTATTTCAGCAAGGAGAGTTGCGCGTGAGCGGCCTGTACCTGGGTCGCGGCCTGTTTCCACAGGAATTTCTGCGTGCCACGGTCGATTTCCTGCTGGCGACCCAGCGCCCGAGCGGCGAGATTCCCTGGTTCGAGGGGGCTACACAGACCCCTGGGACCATGTCGAGGCAGCCATGGGCCTGTCGACCGGCGGTGAGCATGCCGCAGCAGCGCGGGCCTATCGCTGGCTGGCTCGATTGCAGCTGGAGGACGGCAGTTGGTGGGCCTCCTATCGCGGTGACACGGTGAACAACAATCAGCGCCGTGAAAGCAACTTTGTGGCCTATGTGGCCACCGGTGTATGGCACCATTTCCTGGTCACCGGCGACCTCCAATTCCTGCGCGAGATGTGGCCGGTGGTGCAGCGGGCGGTGGGCTTCGTGCTGCGCCTGCAGGGGCCGCAGGGCGAGATCGACTGGGCCGTGGATGCCCGTGGCGAGTCCATGGGCGATGCCCTGGTGACCGGCTGCAGCTCAATTTTCAAGAGCCTGGAGTGCGCCTGCAATATCGCGGTGTGCATGGGAGAGCCCCGCCCCGCCTGGTCGCAGGCGAGGGCGGAGCTCGGTGTGGCGCTGCGCTCACGTCCCGGGCGTTTCGACCGCAGTTGGGAGAGCAAGGCGCGCTTTTCAATGGACTGGTTCTATCCGGTGCTGGCCGGGGTGTACAGCGCGGCTCCGGCGCGCGCCAGGCTGGCGGCCCGCTGGGGCGAATTCGTGCAGCAGGGGCTGGGCTGTCGCTGTGTAGCCGATGAGCCCTGGGTGACTGTGGCCGAATCCTGCGAATTGGCAATGGCGCTGCTGGCGGCGGGCGATCACGCCAGGGCGGTGGAACTCTACAGCTGGCTGCACCAGTGGCGCAGCGAGGACGGGGCTTATTGGACCGGCTACCAGTTTGTGGAGGACCTGCTGTGGCCCGAGGAGAAGCCGACCTGGACAGCCGCTGCAATTCTGTTGGCCGCGGATGCCCTGACCGGACATACCGGTGCTGCCGAGCTGTTTACCAGGGTGCAATTGCTGGACGGCAGCAGCACCTTCCAGCGTCGTCTTCAGGACCAGTGACGCGGCGGGACTGCGCTACAGCCGTCGCAGCCCCGCCAGGCTGCCCACCTGCCCGATCAGTGTGAACAGCCCTGACTGTAACGCCAGTCTGTAGATTGCCCGCGGCGCCTGGCCGCCCTCCCCGGCATCGGCGTAGACATCGTGAATGGCCAGAATGCCATCGCGCTGTATATGTCCTGACCAGCTGCGGTAATCGTCCAGCGCGGTGTCCAGGCTGTGGCCGCCGTCGATGAACAGCATGGCCAGAGGCGTATGCCAGTGACGGGCCGCCGCTGTCGAACTGGCGACGATAGGTACCACTACCTCATTCAGGCCGGCGTTGGCGATATTGCGGCGGAACTCGCGAAAGCTGTCCATTGAACCCAGCTCGTCGTCATAGAGTTCGGGGTCGTGAAAGATTTCCCCGGACTGGTGCTCCTCGGAGCCGCGATGATGATCCAGGGCAAAGACGGTGCTGTTGTACTCGCGGGCGGCCAGGCCCAGACAGATGGTGGACTTGCCACAGTAGCTGCCGATCTCCAGTACCGGCCCGTGGCGGCAGGCAGCGAGGGCCCAGCGGTACAGGGTCTGCGCCTCGGCGGGATCCAGAAAGCCCTTGATCAGTTCGAATTGGGGGGGCAAACCGGGGATCATGCCGTGCCAGCCCGCCCGGGGGCGCGCTCAGGGCGTGCCGGTGGCGGTGGGTGGCGGCGGCTCCTGCAGCGCCTCATTGAGGTCGTAGACGTCCTCGGGACTCAGCAGGCCGGCAGCCTCTTTCAGGCGCAGTGAGTTGATAATATAGTCATAGCGGCTGTTGGCGTAATCCCGTTGGGCCGCGAACAGGGTATTTTGCGCGTTCAACACATCGACCACGTTGCGGGTGCCGACTTCATATCCGGCCTGGGTGGCATCCAGCGCGCTCCTGGAAGAGACAATGGCCTGGGCCCGGGCAGCTACCCGGGAAACATCACTGACGACGGTCATGTGCAGCGAGCGGGCATCGGTGATCGTATTGCGGGTCAGGTTGATGCGGTTTTCCCGGGCGACATTGAATTCCTCGGCCGCGCGCCGGCGATTCGAGCTTACGGCCCCGCCGCTGTAGAGCGGGATATGAAGCCTGATCCGCCAGCTGCTGTCCTCCAGTTCCTGGTTCGGGGAGGTGTCGAAGCCGGTTGTCGGTCTGCGCGTCAGGGTGCCGTCGGTGTCGTAGTCATTGTAGTTGTAGGTCCCGGTGATGCGGGGAGCATGTTCCATTTTGTTGGCCCTGGCGGTCTGCCTGGCGACCTCTTCTGCGTGCCGTGCTGCCTGCAGATTGAAGTTGTTCTCCAGCGCAAAATCGACCCAGGCGGCGCGGTCAGCAGGCTGCGGCAGCTGCGCGCTGAAGTCTTCCTTGAGCAGGTGGACGCTGCCGTGATCCTTGCCGGTCAGCACTGACAGCCGCTCCAGTGCGACTGACACATTGTTCTCATCGGTGATGCGATTGACTTCGGCCAGGTCGCGTGCGGCCTGCGCTTCGTAGACGTCGGTGACAGCGATCAGGCCCACCTCGAAGCGCTGCTGTGTCTGCTCCAGCTGGCGATTGAAGGCGCGCTCCTGGGCACGTGATGCCTCCAGATTGTCCTGCGCCCGCAGTACCGCCAGATAGGCTTCCACTACCCGCAGGATCAGGTCCTGCTGATTGGCGGCGAAGGTCGCCTCCGCCTGTTTGGTGAACTCCTTGCCGGACTGGAAACTGAACCAGGCAGGCAGGTCGAACAGGGGCTGGCTCAGTGTGATCTGGTAGCCCTTTTCGGTGGTATCGGTATCGGTGTGGGTCTCCAGTGTCGTGACACCGTCGCCACCGCCAGCGTCATCTCCGAAGGTAAAACTCTCGCCAACCACTGTCTGGTCGGTTTCGGTATAGTCGTAGTTGGCCTCCAGCTGTGGCAGCAGGCCGGAGCGCTGCAAGCGTTCGGTTTCCAGGTTGGCGCGGTACTGGGCTTCGTCTGCCTTGAGTTGGGCGTCATTGGCCAGCGCCTGTTCGTAAATGTCTCTCAGGGATTCTGCGCGGGCGGACAATGCGACCAGCGCAAGTGTCAGCGCCAGTACTGCGCCTGCGATCCTTCTCATCAACCCTTCCTCCGTGGTTCATCCATCTTCAGGGTCTGGGAGTTTAGCAGCCTGTGCCTTTTCGCGCATGCCCAAAGCTCCGGGGAAAAGGTGTAAATTGCGGCGGTTTCTGTCATCGTAAGTGCTACACTCCAGATTCGCTGGTGCCCTGGGCCGCAATTGTCGCCCAGGCACCGGATTTTATTCAGGAAAGACGGGGAACAGTGGTGCAGCGGGTAAACAAACAACCGTTCAAGATAGACCTGGTGCGCCTGCACGCGCTGTGTGAGGCGAACTATGTTCGCCTGTTGCGTCTGTTTCCGGACTATGAACAGGGCAATACACGCGAATTTTCTGTGGGTACTGCAAAGGTCAGGCTGGAGGTGTTGGAGCGCAGTCGCTACACGACCTTCTTCCGCCTGCACCAGAGCCACGCCGAGGATCGCTGGCTCGGCCACCTGGTGGTGGATGTGCGGGCCTACCACGATGCCGGGATGCTGGAAGTGGGCGCATTTCAGTCGCACCGGCAGATACAGGCGCGCTACCATTATCCCAACAGCCGGATGTTCCAGCAGGACGAGAAGCTGCAACAAAACCAGTTCCTGGCCGACTGGCTGGAACATTGCCGGGCCAATGGCCGTGCCTCCATTCCGGCTGGATTCAGCCGTTCATCGTTCTGAGGCCGCTCCGGCAGCGCTGCCATGAGTGAGTTTCGCCATCTGCGCCATCATGCCGGAGCCAGCGGTGACACTGTGCACCTGCTGCAGCTCACCGATACCCACCTGGAGCGGGAGTTCGGCGGCAAGCTGCTGGGCATGGATACCGATCACTCCCTGCAGGCTGTGATCAGTCAGGCCGCCCGGGAGCGGCCGCAGGTGGATGCCCTGCTGGGGACCGGTGACATGTCCAATCACGGTTCGCTGGAGGCCTACCGGCGCCTCAAATCCTACTTCGCCCAGCTCTGCGGACAACAGTTCTGGCTGCCCGGCAACCACGACGACCGCAGCCTGATGGCACTTGTGGACGACGCCGGTGTGTTGCTCTCCAATGATATCCGTATCGGTGCCTGGCAGCTGGTGCTGCTGGACTCGCAGATCCCGGGACGGGTGGGTGGCAGGCTGGGTCCGGGCCAGCTGGCCCTGCTGCGCGCGGCGCTGGATGAGGGAGCGGCGGCGGGACTGTACAGCCTGGTCTGTCTGCACCACCAGCCCGTCGCTATTGGCTCTCGCTGGCTGGATCGGCAGATGGTGGCTGATGCTGACGAGTTCTTTGCCACATTGGCGGGCTATCCCCGGGTGAGAGGTATCCTGTGGGGCCATATTCACCAGCAGGTGGATCGGGAGTGGCAGGGGCGTCGGCTGATGGCATCGCCCTCAACCTGTGTCCAGTTTGCGCCCGGCAGCGACAACTTCAAGGCCGATGCTGCGGCACCGGGCTATCGCTGGCTGGAGCTGCACAGTGATGGCCGCATCGACAGCGGCATCTCGCGAGTGGAAGATCAGCATTTCGAGGTCGATCTGGAGTCGGGCGGCTACCTGTAGGCGCTTCTGGAACAAGTCCTGAAGGCCGGGCCCGGGGTGGACAGCGGACCGCCGCTTTTTGGCACCGAATGTCGCAGCCCGTTTTGCCTGATGTACAATGTCTGCTGCCCTTTCAACACCATTTTTTGGGAAGTCACCCGCAGTAATGAGTCAATACACCTCCGAAGATATTGAAGTCCTCACCGGCCTGGAGCCGGTCCGCAAGCGTCCCGGCATGTATACCGACACCACCCGGCCCAATCATCTGGCCCAGGAAGTGATCGACAATAGCGTCGATGAGGCTCTCGCCGGCCATGCCAGCCGCATCGATGTGATCCTGCACCGGGACGGCTCCATTACCGTGAGCGACGACGGCCGAGGCATGCCGGTGGACATGCACCCCGGCCAGGGAAAACCCGGGGTGGAGGTCATTCTCGGCACCCTGCATGCCGGCGGCAAGTTCTCCAACAAGAGCTACCAGTTTTCCGGTGGCCTGCACGGGGTCGGTGTGTCCGTGGTCAATGCCCTGTCCAACGCGCTTGAAATCACCATCCGCCGGGACGGCAATGTTCACAGGATGACCTTCGCCGGCGGTGAGAAGACCAGCGAGCTGGCGGTGATCGACAGTTGTGGCAAGCGCAACACCGGAACCGCGATTTGCTTCACTCCTGATCCGCAATATTTTGACTCCGTGAACTTCTCGGTGCCACGGCTGCAACATGTGCTGCGCGCCAAGGCCGTACTGTGCCCCGGCTTGCGGGTGACCTTCCGCGATGAAAAAAGGGACGAGACCGACGAGTGGTACTACGAGGACGGCCTCACGGACTATCTGATGGACGCCACCATCGACTTCCCCTGCGTACCGGAGCAACCCTTTGTGGGCAGCTTCAGCGGCAGCAGTGCGGCGGTGGACTGGGCCCTGCAGTGGCTGCCTGAAGGTGGTGATGTTATAGCCGAATCCTACGTCAACCTGATTCCCACCGCCCAGGGTGGGACTCATGTCAACGGTCTGCGCACCGGCCTGCTGGACGCGATGCGCGAATTCTGTGAATTGCGCAACCTGTTGCCGCGGGGCGTGCGCCTGGCACCGGACGATATCTGGGACCGCTGCTGCCATGTATTGTCGGTGAAACTGGAGGATCCCCAGTTCTCCGGCCAGACCAAGGAGCGGCTGTCCTCGCGCGAGGCGGCAGCCTTTGTTTCAGGCGTTGCGAAGGATGCCTTCAGTCTCTGGCTGAATCAGCATACCGGTGAAGCCGAGCGTATCGCCGAGCTTTGTATCAACAGCGCCCAGAACCGGCTGCGCAGTGCGCGCAAGGTGACCCGCAAGAAAGTGACGGCGGGCCCCGCGCTGCCCGGCAAGCTGGCTGACTGTTCAGGTGAGGACCCGGCCCGCGGTGAGCTGTTTCTGGTGGAAGGCGATTCCGCCGGGGGCTCTGCCAAACAGGCGCGCAACCGTGAATTCCAGGCGATACTGCCATTGCGCGGCAAGATCCTGAACACCTGGGAAGTGGATTCCCAGGAGATCCTTGCCTCCCAGGAAGTGCACAATATCTCCATTGCGCTGGGCATGGATCCGGCCAGCGAGGATCTCTCCGGCCTGCGCTACCACAAGGTGTGTATTCTGGCCGACGCGGACTCCGATGGCCTGCATATCGCGACTCTGATCTGCGCGCTTTTTGTGCGTCACTTCCGCCCGCTGGTGGCGGCCGGGCATGTCTATGTCGCGATGCCTCCGCTGTATCGTATCGACATCGGCAAGGAGGTCTACTACGCGCTGGACGAAAGCGAGAAGCAGGGGGTGCTGGACCGCATTGAGGCGGAGAAGAAAAAAGGCAAGATCAATGTTCAGCGCTTCAAGGGCCTGGGGGAAATGAACCCACTGCAGCTGCGTGAAACCACGATGGACCCGGATACCCGCCGGCTGGTCCGGCTGGTGCTGGATGCCGGCGACGACACCAACGGCATGCTTGACATGCTACTGGCGAAAAAGCGGGCGCCGGACCGCAAGGCCTGGTTGGAGAGCAAGGGGGATATGGCGGACATAGCGGTAATATAGGCCGGTGTCCCGTTCAGGTGGCGCCTCAGGGACTGCGGAGGCGTCACCGAATTGAACAGAGCCAGGCTGAATACTAGTGCTTAAGTATCACATACAAGGCATGAATAATGCCGGGAACAAAACCCAGCAGGGTAAGCAGTATGTTCAGCCAGAAATGCCCTTTCAGGCCCACTTCCAGAAACACACCCAGCGGGGGCAGCAAAATGGCAAACAGAATCTTGATGGGATCGGTGGCAGTGACGGCCATGATGGCTCCTCGGGAGTAAGAGTGTTGAATAGAGCCTAGCGCCAGCATGATTGCGGGTCTGTACGCTCTCGCACGGTATCCGGCGCGGCAGGATCCCCGCACCCAGCGGCTGAACGCAGTGCCGCGGAGCCGATCGATATTGTCGCGGTGCTTGAGCAGTGTCCGCGGTAGCATACGATCATCGAAACCGAAGCTGCTGCGCAGCCCTGTGGTGATGGGATTCCGGTGCGGGCGCGGTCAGCATGAGGTGCAAATCGACCGACACTGGTCTACTCTTGGGGCAGGGAGAGGGTGGAGTTTTCGGTGTCTATGTCGAGCAACTACTACGAGCGGCTGGTAGAGGAGACGCCGGATGCATTGATCGCCACTTCTCCCGACGGCGAGATTCTGCACTGGAACCAGGGCGCGGAGCAGACCTTTGGTTATACGCGCGAGGAAGCGCTGGGGCGATCCCTTTACGAGCTGACTGTTCCACCCGATCTGATCGAAGAAGAAAAAGCCATCTATCGGGATGCATTGCGAACGGATGTCGCGACCTATGAATCCTACCGGCGGCGCAAGGACGGTTCGCTGGTCTATATCAATATCTCGATGCGGGCGGTCAAGGATCCCCTTGGCGAGCTGCTATATTTCGTTACCAACAAGAAGGATGTTACCCACCTCAAGGCCAGGCGCGATGCCAAGCTGCTGGAGGCACGCTATCGCGATCTGCTGGAATCCACTCCCGACGCGATAATCATGGTCAATACCTCGGGCCGTATTGTACTGGCCAATGGCCAGGCGGAAGAGGTTTTTGGCTGGGAACGGACCGAATTACTGGGCAAGCCGATCGAGATACTGCTACCACAGCGCTATGGTAGTCAGCACGTTCGGCACCGCTCTGGCTACCTAGAACAACCGCGCACCCGCTCCATGGGTGCGGGTCTTGAGTTGTACGGGCTGCGCAAGAACGGCACAGAGTTCCCGGTGGAGATCAGCCTGAGCCCGCTCAAGACCGAAGAAGGCATTCTGGTAATGAGTGCGATCCGTGATATCACGGTGCGCAAGAAGGCGGATGCTAAGTTCAGGGATCTGCTCGAGTCGGCCCCGGATGCGATGATCATCGTCAACGGCGAGGGCGAAATCGTGCTGGTGAATTCGCAGTCGGAAAAGTTGTTCGGCTACAGTCGTGACGAGATGCTGGCCCAGAAAGTCGAGATGTTGCTGCCGGTACGCTATCGCGCCAGTCATCCTGGCCACCGTGACCGTTTTTTCAGGGAGCCCAGGGTGCGCCCGATGGGTGTGGGCCTTGAGTTGTACGGGCTGCGCAAGAACGGCACCGAGTTCCCGATCGAGATCAGTCTCAGCCCATTGGAGACCGAAGAGGGAGTGCTGGTATCGAGCGCGATCCGCGACATAACGGATCGCAAGCGTGTCGAGCAGGAACTGCAGGAAAAGAACGTCGAACTGGAACAGGCCAACAATGCCAAGGACAATTTCCTCGCAGCGATGAGCCATGAATTGCGTACCCCGTTGAATGCAATCATCGGATTTACCGGCACCCTGTTGATGAAGTTGCCCGGTCCATTGACAGTCGATCAGGAAAAGCAGCTCACCACAGTGCAGCGCAGTGCCAGACATCTGCTGGCCCTGATCAATGATCTGCTGGATCTGGCCAAGATCGGTGCCGGGAAGATGGAGTTGCAACTGGAATCTGTGGATTGCCGCGAGGTGATAGAGGAGGTTATCGCCACGCTACGGCCCAGCGCCGAGTCCAGAGGGCTGCGTTTGCTGGCACACGCCGGTACGGCACCGCTGGTGTTTTTGGTGGACCGGAGAGCGCTCAGTCAGATTGTGCTCAACCTGAGCAACAATGCGATCAAATTCACGGAACAGGGCAGCGTAGAGATCTATTGCCGTCGCTGGGAGGAAGAGGGTGAGACAGGGCTGCAGATAGACGTGGTGGATACTGGCGTCGGCATCCAGCCCGAAGACCAGGAGAATCTGTTTTCGGCCTTCACCCAGCTGGACGTTAACACCCGGCGCCAGCGGGAGGGTTCCGGCCTGGGATTGCATTTGAGCCAGAAGCTGGCCGCGCTGCTCGGTGGCAGCATAAGCTGCAAGAGCAGCTACGGCCAGGGCAGTACATTCACACTGCGGATCCGGGACAACGGCTGATGGGCCGGCGAATTCTGGTCATAGAGGACCATGCCGACAATCTGGATCTGATGGTCTACCTGTTGGGGGCGTTTGGCTATCGGGTATCCACTGCCAGAAACGGGCGGGAAGGCCTCGACTGTGCTGCGCGGGAGCGGCCCGATGTTATTATCTGTGATATCCAGATGCCGGTTATGGACGGTTATCAGGTAATACACGAATTGAAGCACAATCCGGACCTGGCTGCGATTCCGGTGATTGCCGTCACTGCCTTTGCGATGCCCGGCGATCGCCAGAAAGTAATGGCAGCCGGATTTGATGGCTGTTTCACCAAGCCGATAGACGCTGAAACCTTTGTGCAGCAGATGAGGGAATTTATCCCGCAGGGGCCGCAGACCGGAACACAGAGCGGTTCGCACACGGACACAGGATGCGAAGAGAGTGGCCACGATACTGATAGTTGATGATCACGCCGACAGCCGCGAGTTTCTAGTGACACTGTTGGGCTACCGCGATCATGTCATGCTGGAAGCCGCAGATGGCCTCGAAGCTTTGACCGTGGTCCGGGACCGGCATCCGGACCTGGTGGTCGCTGATGTATTGATGCCGACCATGGACGGCTATGAGTTCGTCATGCAGTTGCGCGCTGATCCCGATATTGCCCGCACCCCGGTAATCTTCTATACCGCCACCTATCATGAACGCGAGGCATTGAGCCTCGCCCGCAGTTGCGGTGTTTCCGACGTGTTGACCAAGCCCTCCGAGCCCGGGATCGTACTGGCCACCGTCGACCGTGTACTGGGCGAAGTGGTGACGCCTTCGCTACCGCAGAAAGACGAGCTGGATCGCCGGCATCTGCGCTTGATGACTGACAAGCTCAAGCTGGTTTCCGACGATCTGGGTGTGGCCAGCCAGCGCTATGCGGCGCTGATCGATATCAATCTGCAACTGGCATCGGAACGGGACCCAAGGCGTCTGCTCGACAGCCTGTGCCGGATAGCACGCGAGCTGATTGGCGCGGGCACCGCCATGCTCGCGGTACGGGACAAGAACGGAGATGGCTCACTCTATCTCAGCAGCAGTGGCCTGGATCCGGAAGTGGCACAGAAGCTGAGCCTGCCCTCGATGCAGGCAGGAATCTTCGGCGATGTTATCGGCCAGCGCAAGGCGCGCCGCCTGCCCAACCCCGGAGGCGATCCGCTGACGGTGGGTTTGCCGGCAACCTATCCGGCGGCGTACTCGTTGCTGGCGGTGCCGGTGATGTCGCTGGCACATACCTATGGCTGGATCTGCCTGTGTGATCGCCTGGGTGGCGGCGGGTTCAGCGAGGAAGACGAAAACCTGTTGGGTATTCTTGCGGCCCAGGCGGGCAGGATCTACGAGAACGGCAGCCTGTACCTTAGCCTGAAAGAACAGGAAGAACGTTTTCGGCAACTGGCGGAAAATATCAGGGATGTGTTCTGGCTGGTGTCCACCGAAACCGGCGAGGATATTTATATCAGTCCGGCCTATGACCAGGTCTGGGGACTTCCACGCCAGCAAGGCCGCAATAGTCTCGCCTCGCTTAGAGAATCCGTGCACCCGGACGACCGGGAAAAAATACCGCCGCTGTTGTCGGATCTGACGGTATACGATACCGAGTACCGCGTGGTCAGGCCAGACGGATCGATACGCTGGATACATGACCGCGGCTTTCCGGTGCGCAATGCCGAAAGTCAAGTGTACCGGTTCGCGGGCGTTGCCGAGGACATTACCAGCCGCAAGATCAACGAAGAAAAATTTGCCCGGCTCACTCGTATCCACACGGTGCTCAGCCAGATCAACTCCACTATCGTGCGGATACATGATCGCCAGGCCTTGTTTGAGGAAGCCTGCCGGATCGTGGTCGAGCACGGACGTTTCGGTATGGCATGGATCGGCACGCTGGATTCGGAGACGCAGGCAGTGACTCCTGGCGCGCAGGCTGCAAAGGCGGTTGAAGACGAGGCCGACCGGATGTTGCGGACGGCCCAGGCGCAGGACGAGGACAGCCAGGGTATCCTGAGGGAGGCAATCCAACGGGCAAAGCCAACTTACTGCAATGACATCACTCCCGCATCCGGTGGCGGAACCTGGCGCCGGCTGGCACTGGCGAGAGGCTATCACTCTGTGGTGGTACTGCCCCTGTTCACGCACGCCACTGTAGTCGGCGTATTTGTGCTGTATGCGACGGAGCGCAATTTCTTTGACGCGAACGAACGCAGCCTGCTGACTGAGCTGGCCAATGATATTTCCTTTGCGCTTGAGTATATAGAGAAGACCGAGCAGGCGAGCTATCTGGCCTATTACGACAACCTGACCGGCCTTTCCAATCGGGTGATGTTCCATGAGCGGCTGGGACAGTTCATCAAGACATCCGAACGAGAGCGCGAACGGCTGGCGGTATTGATTGTGGACCTGGACCGGTTCAAGACAGTGAATGACACCCTGGGCCGGCAAGCCGGGGACGCGCTGATACGAGAACTCGCCCAGCGTCTGAGAGTCTGCGTGGCGGAACCGGTGCAATTGGCGCGCGCGGGAGCTGACCAGTTTGCGATGGTGTTGCCGGATCTCAAGCATGCCGGCGAAATCGCGCGACTGATTGAAGGCAGGCTGAAGGAGTGTCTGGAAGAGCCATTCTTGCTGGACGGTGAAGAGCTGCGGGTCTCGGCAAAAGTTGGCATCTCCCTGTATCCGGAGGATGGCCGCGATGCCGAAGCGCTGTTTCTCAATGCCGAGATGGCGCTCAAGAAAGCGAAGAGCCAGGGCAAGCGCTACCTGTTCTTTGACCGCAACATGTCCGAGAGTGTGGCGCAGAATCTGGGTCTCGAGAACCGGCTGCGGCGGGCCCTGGCCAATGAGGAGTTCTTACTGCACTATCAGCCCAAGGTGGATCTGGTTACGGGGGTGATCAGCGGAATGG
The DNA here is from genome assembly GCF_010669285.1 of Kineobactrum salinum. Classification (GTDB taxonomy): domain Bacteria; phylum Pseudomonadota; class Gammaproteobacteria; order Pseudomonadales; family Halieaceae; genus Kineobactrum; species Kineobactrum salinum. The sequence continues at coordinate 2,371,144 of NZ_CP048711.1, forward strand.
AGGCCCTGATACGCTGGCAGAGCCCGGATGAGGGCCTGATACCACCGCTGCAGTTCATCCCGCTACTGGAGGAAACGGGCCTGATTCTGGACGTGGGCCACTGGGTGTTGGAGCGGGCTGCAGCGGATTTGCGCAGCTGGCAGGAACAGGGTGTGGAGGTACCGGGAATTGCGGTCAATGTGTCCGCGCTGCAATTGCGGCAAGCCGACTTTGTCAGGCAGGTAAAGGGCGCGATACAACAGGGTGGCAGCCGGTTGACGCTGGACCTGGAGCTGACCGAGAGCATGGTCATGAGCGATGTCGAAGACAGCCTCGTCAAGCTGCGCGAGTTGCGCGAGCTGGGGTTGGGGGTCGCCATTGATGATTTCGGTACCGGCTACTCCTCGCTAAGCTATATAGCGCGTCTGCCCATCGATGTGATCAAGATCGACCGTTCATTCATCGTCAAGATGATTGAGCACCCCGACGACATGATGATCGTGTCGACCATCATCACCATGGCCCACAATATGAGACTCAAGGTAGTGGCCGAAGGTGTGGATTCGACGGACCAGGTGGATATTCTCCACGGGATGGGCTGCGACGAAATGCAGGGCTACCTGTTCAGCAAGCCGGTACCGGCACTCGAGATGCTTGGGCTGCTGCGCCGAGGGGCCAGGTTCGAGCGCTGAGGGTCATTGGAGTCCGGCTCGGGCGACAAGCGGCACCGCCTGGTCGCTGTCGGCCGCCGCTTGCAGCAGCGCCTTCAGCTCCGGCACACAGGATCCGCAGCCGGTGCCGCAGTGCAATTGTGCACCCAGGGATTCCAGCGAGCGCGCACCGTTTGCAATGGCCTGGTTGATCTGCTTTTCCCCCACTTCCCAGCAGCTGCAGATCGTAGGCCCGGTAGTCTCACCATCCGCGTCGACCCCGCGCAGCAGCCGGTAGTCAGGCGGCTGCTCGCGCGCCAGCAGACTCTGCAGCCAGTCGCGGTCCGGCAGATGGTCGCGTCGCCGGTTGGCAAACAGGGCGTACTCCACCCGCTGCTTGCGCACTCCGATCAGGCGGAAATCCCCGCCAGCGGAATCATGATATTGCAGCTCGGCATCGGTCTCCCTTGCCACCGCGGCAAGCAGGTGACGGTATGCCGCAGTATCGGTTCCACCCTCGCTGCTGTTGTCGGCCAGTAGTGTCAGGTAGCCACCGGTCAGGCGCAGGCTGGACCAGTAGGGCAGCCGTGGCGGCGGCAGGCGATTGCGCGACACCAGCAGCGCCCAGCTGGTGGTGGCCAGCGGCCGCAGCGCCACCGTTGTGTATTTGGACTGGGGTTGGCCGGATACCGGATCGGTGAGCGCGGGTATCAGCTGACTGACGCAGGCCGCGCCAGCGAACTGGTCGTTCCAGTGGATGGGGCAGAACAGTTGCCCGGCGGGTTGACCGGAGTCCAGCTGCGCCAGCGCGGTGAGCCGGCCCCGGCTGTTCTCCACCGCCACCAGGCTGTCCGCTTCGATTCCCAAGGCCGCGGCGTCCGCAGGATTCAGGCTGATACTGAAAAAGTCCCGGTGGCGCATCAGCTTCGGTACCCGCCCCGTGCGGGTCATGCTGTGCCACTGGTCGCGCAGGCGGCCGGTATTGAGTTGCAGGGGCGCACGGTCGCTGCTTGCGGGCTCGGGCAGGGCGGGTGCCGCACTGACAAAGCGGGCCCTGCCGGTCGGGGTGAAAAAGTGGCCCTGGGCCGGCCCGACCGGGGCTCCCGCGGCCGGGCAGGGCCAGTAGCTGGGGGCCAGCCGGTCGTACTGCTCGCGGTCGAGATCGGCCAGTGCACTGATGTCGAAGTCGCGCTGACCGTCGTTTTCAAACCCGGACAAGCGCGCGTGCTCGCTGAAGATTTCGGCCGCACCTTCATAGGGAAACTGGTCCGCAAAACCCAGCCGCCGGGCTACCTGGGTGACCATCCACCAGTCGGGACGGGCTTCGCCCAGCGGCGGCACCAGCGCGCGCTGGCGTGATATGCAGCGTTCGGAATTGGTCACGGTGCCGTCCTTCTCTCCCCAGCCACAGGCCGGCAGCAGCAGGTCGGCAAAGGCCGCGGTATCGGTGTCGTGGACACAGTCGGAAACCACGACGAATTCGCAGCGCTGCAATGCCCGTCGTACCTGGGCAGTGTCCGGCAGACTGACGGCCGGGTTGGTCGCCATTATCCAGACGAAACGTATCTCGCCGCGATCCATGGCCTGGAACAGCTCCACCGCCTTGTGTCCGGGGCGGGAAGCCATTGCCGGCGCCTGCCAGAAGCGGCGCACCAGCTCCAGGTGTCGGTCGAAATTCATGTGTGCCGCGAGCTGGTTCGCCAGGCCGCCCACTTCGCGCCCGCCCATCGCATTGGGTTGGCCGGTGATCGAGAACGGGCCGCAGCCGGGCCGGCCCAGTTTGCCAGTGGCCAGGTGGCAGTTGATGATGGCATTGCACTTGTCGGTACCCGTAGCGGACTGGTTGATGCCCTGGGAGTAGAAGGTCACCACACGGTCCGACTCGCCGAACAGGCGGTAGAACTGCTCCAGTTCGTCGACGCTCAAACCGCTCGCCCGGGACACCGCCGCCGGGGTCTGGGGCGCGGCTTGCTGCACTGCGGCGTCGAAGCCCTCGGTGTGAGCCGCGACATAATCCCGGTCGACCAGGCCGTGGCGCTGCAGGTAGTTGAGCAGTCCGGCAAACAGGAAGCCGTCGCTGCCGGCGCGGGGCGCCAGGTGCAGATCGGCGAGATCGCAACTGGCGGTGCGGCGCGGATCGATCACCACGATGCGTTTGGCGGGGTTGCGCTGTTTTGATTCGGCAATGCGCTGGTACAACACTGGATGGGTCCAGGCGGCATTGGAGCCCACCATGACCAGCAGGTCGCAGTGCTCCAGATCCTCATAGGAACAGGGGACATGGTCGGCGCCGAAGGCGCGCTGGTAGCCCGACACCGCCGAGGACATGCACAGCCGCGAGTTTGTGTCCACGTTGGCGCTACCAAGAAAACCCTTCATCAGCTTGTTGGCGACGTAGTAGTCCTCGGTCAGCAACTGGCCGGACAGGTAGAAGGCGACGGATTCCGGTCCGTAGCGGGCCACGGTGCTGCGCAGTTGATCCGCCACCAGATCCAGTGCAGGATCCCAGGCCAGCCGCTCGCCGCCCAGCAGCGGATGCAGCAGGCGGCCGTCCTCAACCAGGGTTTCGGCGAGACTGCTGCCCTTGACGCAGAGCCGGCCGAAGTTGGCGGGATGGCTGCGGTCGCCGCTGATCGCGATTACCCGGTCGTTTTCGACTTCGGCGCTGACTCCGCAGCCGACGCCGCAATAGGGGCAGGTGGTATTGCAGTTTGTCATTCCCGCCCGACCAGCACGCTGTCATCCTGCAGGCGTACTGCATAGACCGGCACCCGTACCTCGGGATCTTCCAGACAGGTGCCGCTGCGCAAATCAAAGTGTTGCTTGTAGACCGGCGAGGCCACTACCAGCGAGCCCTGCAGATCGCCGACGATGCCCCGCGACAGTACATTGGCGCCGGAAAAGGGGTCCTGATTGGCAAGCGCATAGAGTTGGGGCGTGGCGTCGGGCAGGAAGAAAATAGCCACCTGGGTGCCGGCTATCAGGGCGCACACACCGGCATTCGGCACCAGGTCCGCCTGCGTGCAGACCTGTTCCCAGCGCGACTGTACTGCTGTGTCCATATCCGTTCTCCCAATCATCCTGCACCTACCGCAGTCTTTCGTTTACCGTCACGAGACGGACCCGCTCTTGCGGCCGTGCCGGGCGAATCTGGCCGCGTTCGCGCACAAACACGACATTGCTGTCACTGGCGTCGGAGTTGACGAACTCGCGGAAGCGCTTGAGCTTGGCCGGGTCCTCGATGGTGGTCTTCCACTCGCACTGGTAGGTGCCGACGATAGCTGCCATCTGCGTCTCCAGTTCCGCGGCGATGCCCAGACTGTCCTCGATCACCACCTGCCGCAGGTAGTCCAGTCCGCCCTCGAGGTTGTCCAGCCACACTGAAGTGCGCTGCAGCCGGTCCGCGGTGCGGATGTAGAACATCAGGAAGCGGTCGATGTAGCGAATCAGGGTCTGGTCGTCCAGGTCGGTGGCGAACAGGTCGGCGTGGCGCGGCTTCATGCCGCCATTGCCGCAGACATACAGGTTCCAGCCGTTCTCGGTGGCGATCACCCCGAAGTCCTTGGACTGGGCCTCGGCGCACTCGCGGGTACAGCCGGATACGGCCGACTTGAGCTTGTGGGGCGAGCGCAGGCCCTTGTAGCGGTTCTCGATGGTGATCGCCATGGCGACACTGTCCTGCACCCCGTAGCGGCACCAGCTACTGCCGACACAGGACTTCACGGTGCGCAGTGCCTTGCCGTAGGCGTGGCCGGTCTCGAATCCGGCGTCGACCAGTTCGCGCCAGATCTCCGGCAGCTGGTGCTGGCGCGCGCCGAACAGGTCGATGCGCTGGCCGCCGGTGATCTTGGTGTACAGGTCGTACTTCTGCGCCACCCGCCCCAGCACCACCAGTTTCTCCGGCGTGATCTCACCGCCGGGGATCCGTGGCACCACCGAGTAGCTGCCATCCTTCTGCATGTTTGCCAGGAAGGTGTCGTTGGTGTCCTGCAGCCCGACATGAGGTTGCTCCAGTACATGCTCGTTCCACAGCGAGGCCATGATGGAGGCCACCGCCGGCTTGCAGATATCGCAGCCACGGCCGTGGCCATGCTGCGCCAGCAGCGCGGCGAAGGTCTTGATCGTTCCGACCCGGACCAGGTGGTACAGCTCCTGGCGGGTGTAGGGGAAATGCTCGCAGAGACTGCGGTCCACCGCGATCCCGCGGGCGCTCAACTCGTCGTCCACCAGATTCTTGAGCATGGCAGCGCAGCCGCCGCAGCCGGTGCTGGCCCTGGTACCGCTCTTGATCTCCGCCAGCGAACAGCAGCCACCGTCGATGGCGCCGACGATATCGCCCTTGGTCACATTGTGGCAGGAGCACACGGTGGCGGTGGCCGGCAGTGCGGCTACGCCCAGCGTGGGCCGCTCGCCGGTGTTGGGCGCGATCAGGGCCTCCGGCGCCGGCGGCAACTCGATGCCGTTCAGGTGGTACTGCAGCAGGCTGTCGTAGTCCTCGCAATCGCCTACCAGCACCGCACCTAACAACTGCTTGCCATCGGCGCTGGTCACCAGGCGCTTGTATTGTTCGGCGCGCTCGTCGCTGAACACATAGGCGATGGCCCCCTCGCTGTTGCCGTGGGCGTCGCCGATGGAGCCCACATCCACGCCCAGCAGCTTCAGCTTGGTGCTCATGTCGGCGCCCTGGAACTGGCCGGCGGCTCCACTCAGTTGCTCGGCTACCGCTTCTGCCATCCGATAGCCGGGGGCGACCAGGCCGTAGATCCGGCCACCGAACAGCGCGCACTCGCCGATCGCGAAGATATCGGAATCCGTGGTCTTGCACTTGTAGTCGATGACGATGCCGCCGCGTTCGCCCACCGTCAGTTCGCCGGCGCGGGCCAGCTCATCGCGGGGCCGGATGCCGGCGGAGAATACGATCAGGTCGGTTTCCAGTGCGGTCTCGTCGGCAAAGTCCATGCGCAGGGCATGGCTGTCGCCGGGGACGATCTGGCGGGTATTTTTGCGGGTGTGCACCTGTACGCCCAGTGCCTCGACCTTGCGCCGCAGCATGCGTGAGCCGCCCTCGTCCAGCTGCACGCCCATCAGGCCCGGCGCGAATTCCACCACGTGGGTCTCCAGGCCCAGGTTGCGCAGTGCATTGGCACACTCCAGGCCCAGCAGGCCGCCGCCGACCACGACGCCGACGCGGCTGCCGTTGGCGCCGGCGCGGATCCGGCCCAGGTCGTCAATGGTGCGGTAGCTCAGGCAGCGCTCGTGATCGGAGCCGGGCACCGGCGGCACGAAGGGGTAGGAGCCGGTGGCGAGCACCAGCTTGTCGTAGGGAAAACGACGCCCGCCCCGGGTGACGACCACCTTGTTCTGACGTTCGATCGCGGTGACCGGGTCGCCAAAGTGGGCCGCCACCCCCCAGCCGAGATAGGTCTCGCGGGTGGCCAGCGCGAGCTCTTCGGGGGCGCGGCCGGAAAACACCTCGGACAGGTGAACGCGGTCGTAGGCCGGGCGCGGCTCTTCCCCAATCACGGTGATGTTGTGCCCGGTCTGTTTGCCGACCAGGGTCTCGACGAAGTGGTGGCCGACCATGCCGTTGCCGATCACGACGATATTGTGTTTGCTCATGCCTGCTCTCCGCTCTGTCTCTTCGCGGCGTTCACGCCGCACTCGCCAGTCCGCCCGCGGCGTCGCTGGCCGCACGGCCGAAGATCAGCCCCGGCCGCAGGGCGCTGATGTCGCTGCGGTTATGAATCAGTTCGCTGTACCAGTTGCCGCCCTGCTGGTCGCCGACCAGCACTGCTCCCACCAGGCGGTCGTCCCGCAACCGCAGGCGGCGGTAGATGCCGGCGGCGGGATCGTGCAACAGCAGATCCTCGGCTGTGCCTGCCAGCTCCCCCATGCTGAAAATGTCCACGCCGGAGATCTTCAGCCGGGTCGCGCAGGCGCTGCTGACAAAACCGGCCGTCGCCCTGTTGCTGAGCCGGGCCGCGAGTACCTTCGCCTGAGCGCGAATCGGTGCCACCAGGCCGAAGCACTCATCCCCCAGCTGACAGCACTCGCCGAGGGCGGAAATCGAGGCGACGGGTGTCGCCATCCAGGGATCCACCTGTACGCCCCGGTCCACCGGCAGGCCTGCGCTGGTGGCCAGGGCGGTGTTGGGCCGGATACCGGTGGCGAACACCAGCAAGTCGCAGGGCAGGCGTTCGCCATCGACGAGCCGCGCACCGGCAAGCCGGCTCCGGGACAGTTCGATTTCGGCCAGGCCGCTGCCAACGCGGAACTCCAGGCCGCGGCGGACCAGCAGTGCCTGCAGTTGGCGGCCGCCTTCCGGGTCCAGTTGTCGGTTCATCAGCCAGGGTTGGCGGTGAACCACAGTGGTGTGGCAGCCCAGCCGGTTGAGCCCATGGGCGGCCTCCAGTCCCAGCAGGCCGCCGCCTACCACGACGGCGCGGCGGATTTGCGGCGCACTTGCACGCAGCCGTCGGGTATCCGCCAGCGAGCGGAATACTGCCACTCCGGCGGCCTCCAAACCGGGCATGTCCGGCAGCGCGGTGGTGGCGCCGACCGCCAGGACCAGTTCGTCCCAGGGCAGTCGCAGACCACTGTCGGTCACAAGCTGACGATTGCGGGTATCCAGTTTCAGCACACGGGTGCCGGGCAGTACGCGCGTGACGCCATCTGCTTCGGGCAGCAGAGACAGGGCCTGCTCTGGCTGCTCTCCCGCCAGCACCCCGGACAGCATGACCCGGTTGTAGCAGGCATCCGGCTCGGCGCTGATGACGGTAATGTCCAGGTCGTGCGCGTAGCTGGCCAGCTCCTGCAGCAGGTAGGCTGCGGCCATGCCGCCACCCACAATCAACAGCCGCCGTTTTGCCACCGGTTTCATTCAGGCTGCCTCGCTGCCCGGTCCGACTCCGTCCCGCGGATTTTCGCGCGCCGGTCCGGCGAGCCGGATCCCGGCGGCGGCCCGCTCCGCACTTGCCGCCGGGTCGACCGCCACTGCCTGTTTGGCGTACAGGAACTCCAGTACCTGCTGTCGCAGGTGAACAAAGTCGGGATCTTCCGCCAGCGCCAGCCGGTCGCGGGGACGCGCCAGCGGCACCTTCAGGATTTCCCCGATGGTCGCCGCCGGTCCGTTGCTCATCATCACGATGCGGTCGGACAGCAACACCGCCTCGTCCACATCGTGGGTGATCATTACCACCGTGTTGCCCAGTTCCGCCTGGATCCGCATCAGCGAGTCCTGCAACTGGGCGCGGGTCAGGGCATCAAGAGCACCGAAGGGTTCATCCATCAGCAGCACCTTGGGCTGCATAGCCAGGCAGCGGGCGATACCGACCCGCTGCTTCATGCCGCCGGAGATCTCCGCCGGCAGCTTGTTGCGGGCCTGCTCCATGTTCACCAGCCGCAGATTGTGTTCGATCCATTCACGCCGTTGGTGCCGGTTCATGGTTTTGCGAAACACCTGGTTCACGGCCAGCGCGACGTTGTCCCATACCGTCAGCCACGGCATCAGCGCGTGATTCTGGAATACCACCGCCCGTTCCGGTCCCGGGTCCTGTACCTCGCGGCCCTCCAGGATCACGCCGCCCTCGCTGGCCTGCAGCAGGCCGGCGACGATGTTCAGCACAGTGGATTTGCCGCAGCCCGAATGACCGATCAGGGTGACGAACTCGCCCTTGCCAATCTTCAGGTTGATGTTCTGCAGCGCCCGGAATTTCTGGCCGCCGGTATCAAACTCGATGCCGACGCCGCTGATGTCCAGATATCTGTCAGTCATTGTCCAATCTCCTTGCTTTAACAGGCCCGCTAGCGCAGCACCGCCTGTTTGTCCCAGTTCACCCGCGCCTGCAGGCTCAGCATCAGTTTGTCCAGCGCAAAACCGATCAGGCCTATCGCGACTACTGCGACCATGATCCGGCCCAGCGAACTGGAACTGCCGTTCTGGAATTCGTCCCAGACAAACTTGCCCAGCCCGGGGTTCTGCGACAGCATTTCCGCCGCGATCAGCACCATCCAGCCAGTGGCGAGGGACAGGCGCAGGCCGGTAAAAATCATCGGCATCGCCGCCGGCAGCACGATCTTGCGCACGTGTACCAGTGGGGCCAGTGACATGACGCGGCTGACATTGACCAGGTCTCGATCGATCCCGGCCACGCCCACGGTAGTGTTGATCAGGGTCGGCCACAGGCAGCACAACGCCACCGTGATGGCCGAGTTGAGGAAGGCCTTGTCGAACATCGGGTCCTGTGCGGTATAGCTGGCGCTGACCACCATGGTGACCAGCGGTAGCCAGGCCAGCGGCGATACCGGCTTGAACACCTGGATCAATGGATTGATGGCGCGGTAGACGCCGCTGCTTAGACCGCACAGAATCCCCAGCGGAATGGCGACCAGATTGGCGAGCAGGAAGCCCGCCGCCACGGTTTTCAGGCTGGTCACCACCTGGTCCAGGAAGGTGGGCTTGCCGGTGTAGCCGCGCCATTTGATTTCGGCGTCGGGGTTCTTCTCCAGCAAACGCTCATTGCGCTGCTGCTGGCGCTCGTCGAAGGCTGTTTCGCGGCGCCGCTCCCGCTGGTGTTCCTCCGCCAGATTCTGTGCCTGTTCCCAGACCTCGGCGGGACCGGGGAACTGGCCCAGTGAGGTCTCAATGCTGTTGGCCGCCAATTGCCACAGCAGCAGGAACACCAGGATACCCAGCCCCGGCAACAGCAGTGCCGGAACCAGCTGCCGGGGATGGAGCCGGTTGGCCAGGGCCGTATAGACGCCGCTACCTTGTGCGATTGCTTCTGACATGACTGTCATCTCCCGCTTCTGTTCTGTGTCTGCTCTGGTGTCATTGCCGCTAGAGCACTTCGTCGCCTTTCAGGCCTATCGGGAACTGTTCCAGATACGCGTTGGGCGTACGGCCATCAAAACTGATGCCATCGATGAATTCGTCTTGCGGCGGCCGGAACCCGCTTTCGCTGTCGAAGTCGGGAAAGTCGCTTGCGCTCATCAGGCCCTGGGCTATCAGGGCTTCGGCGGCCTGCTGGTAGATATCGGGCAGGTAGACGCTGCGGGCGACATCCAGGTACCACTGGTCGGACTTGGGCTCGGCGATCTGGCCCCAGCGCCGCATCTGAGTCAGGTACCAGACCGCGTCCGAGTAGTAGGGATAGGTGGCGAAGTAGCGGAAGAACACGTTGAAATCGGGAATCTCGCGCTTGTCGCCGCGCTCGTACTCGAAGCTGCCGGTCATGGAGTTGGCGATCACCTCCTCGTCCGCCCCCACGTATTCGGGGTAGGAAAGCATTTTTACTGCCGCTGCCCGGTTGGCATTGTCGTCTTCGTCCAGCCAGCGGGCAGCGCGCAGCAGGGCCTTGACGATGCGCACTGTGGTATTGGGATACTGCTCGGTGAATGCCATGTTGAGGCCGAATACTTTTTCCGGATTGTTCTTCCAGATTTCGTAGTCGGTGATCACCGGTACCCCGATGCCCATGAATACTGCCTGCTGGTTCCAGGGTTCGCCCACGCAGTAGCCCTGGATGGTGCCCGCCTCCAGCGTGGCCGGCATTTGTGGCGGCGGGGTGACCGACAGGCGAGCCTGGGCCTGGATCTGACCGGAGGTGTCACCCTTGTGCGGGGCGTAGAAGCCGGGATGAATACCGCCGGCCGCCAGCCAGTAGCGCAGCTCGTAGTTGTGGGTGGAGACCGGAAAGACCATGCCCATGTTGAACGGCTTGCCAGCGGCCAGCTGGGCATCCACTACCGGTTTCAGATAGTCCGCCTCGATCGGATGCACCGGTTTGCCGTCGGCCATTGGCACGTGGGGCTTCATCTGCTCCCAGACCGCGTTGGAGACCGTGATCGCGTTGCCGTTCAGATCCATCGAGAACGGCGTGACGATGTGGGCCCTGGTGCCGAAGCCGATGGTGGCCGCCAGTGGTTGTCCGGCCAGCATATGGGCGCCGTCCAGCTGGCCGTCGATCACGCCGTCCAGCAGCACCTTCCAGTTGGCCTGGGCCTCAAGCGTGACGTACAGCCCCTCGTCCTCGAAGTAGCCGTTCTCATAGGCGACTGCCAGCGGCGCCATATCGGTGAGTTTGATGAAGCCGAACGTCAGCTCGTCCTTCTCCGGTGCCCCGATTTGGGCCTGGACTGCAGCGGTGCCAACCGTCAGAGCCAATCCGAACACCGCGCACAATGCGGCGAAGCCGGGTATGAAAGGCGCCTTGTCGTTACTGAGAAACATGTCTCCTCCTTTCTGGGTAACCGCTGTGCGAACAGCCGAAACTCATGGACGCGCAGTCCTCCTGCACCGGGGCCGAGAGGCCGGGGGCAAGAGCGTCGTTGCTCGTCAGGAGGATTACTTGATGTGATGTGGTCTACGGTTTGATACACAAAAGCTGTGCCAAATTATTTGTTTTCTTAAAATATCAATGGCTTGGGAAAATTCCACACGCGCAGTGCGGCGCCCTGGGCGACCAAACCGCAGTTCGGGCGCACCAGCAGGAAGCAGTGTTGGACGATGTTGGTGCATGGTGCCAGCGCGGCCGGCATTATGTCCTACCAGCTACCAGCTACCAGCTACCAGCTACCAGCTACCAGCTACCAGCTACCAGCTCGGGTTGAGTTCATTACAGGTGAATAAGTTTCGCGCCCTCCTGCTGGAGGGTTTACACTGCGCATTCCGGGAAAGCCGGGCATGCCGGCGCCCAGGTTTCATAAACAACGCCAGCACGATCAATCCGGGGTTCAACATGGATGAAACGTACTTCAAAACAATAAGAGCATATCTTGTTTCAATAGTGACGGTTTTTGTACTTGGTCATTTGGGTTGGCAGCATTTTAACGGCGGCGTAGTGAGCCACCATCTTCTGCATCGAGCTGATTTTCCGGCAATATCCAATTGGTGGGGAATCGTCATTCTTCCTTTTCTGGCCTGGTTTGCAACAACACGCATTAGAAAACGTATTGCATTTCAGTCCGATGCGGCCTCTGCTGGCAGAAAGATTCCAAACGGGATTTTAATAGGTTTTTTCGGAATGCTGCTGGCAAGTCTGTTGCAATCAGTCGCTTTTGAATTTGGCTACGAAAATATCACGATGTACATTGCCCTGGCAGTATTGTTGATTGGTCTGTTTCTGCCAATTTATCGCGCTGAATGTATTCTGGGTCATGTCCTTGGCGCAACATTTACCTTTGGCCCTGTCATTCCGATTATCGGCATGCTGGTTATTGCAGCAATTTCAGCACTCTCGAATCTATGTATAAAGCCGTTGTTGATTCGGCTTTATCGACGCGGTGAGCCGAGGATAACGTGAATGAGTTTATAGCACCTGCAGCCTCCTGGAGCGCCGCAGTTATTGAAACCATCGGCGTCGGCACTATTACAGTGTTTGCGCTCTATTCGCTGTTTAATGCCGCAGCCAGAATGCTGCGAAAAGAAGATAGCGATTCAATTTTCCAGGAGTTGCGTCAATTGCTTGGGCGTGGCATTTTGCTCGGCCTTGAATTTCTCATTGCGTCGGACATCATTTATACAGTGGCAGTGGAGCTGACCTTTGAGACAATAGGGGTTCTGGCCATCGTGGTACTTATACGGACATTCCTGAGCTTTACCCTGGAAGTCGAGATGTCCGGCAAGTGGCCCTGGCAAAATAACCGGCTTCGGGATTCGTAGCTCGAAAGTTCAAAGCCACTCCTCCAGCATCATGTCCGGTCCCAGTTCAATGCCGGGCTCCAGCTCCCAGGCCGAGTTGTGCCGGTTGACGGGTTTGTAATCTCCCGAGGGGCACGGCAAGTCCAGATAGCGCGCGGCCTCGCGATACAGGTCGGTGCGAAAGGTCTGTTGTACCAGGGCCTTGATCCGCTCCGGGGCCAGCGTCTTGCCCAACACCGCACCGGTCTGCTGCAGCAGCCACTCGCCGTGGGAGCGCCATGGAAACCCCGCCTGGTAGCGCCCGAACACATGAAACTCCGGCAGCTCGCGAGCCGGCTGTCCCTTGACGAATTGGAGTTGCCCGGTCAGCGATGGCAGTAACTGGTCGCGGGGCATATCCAGGTATTCCGGTTGCGCCAGAATCCGCGCTGTATCGACACGATTGGCCGGATGGGCCAGCCAGGTACAGGCCTCCATCAGCGCCAGGCGCAGACGCAGGTGGGTGCCGGGGTGGAGCTTGTGCCACTGCGCCGTCACCCCCAGCACTTTCTCGATAGCATTGTTCCATACCTGGTGGCCGGTGACCTGCACCGCGCCGACACCATACTGCACCGCGACGCTATTCCAGGGTTCACCGACACAGTAGCCGTCGATGATGCCCCGGGCCAGGCTGTCCACCATCTGCTCCGGCGGCAACACAATGATGCGCACATCCCGTTCCGGCGCTATTCCCCCGGCCTGCAGCCACAGGCGCAGCTGGAAGGTGTGACAGGAGAAGGGGTGGACGGTGGCGAAGGTCAGTTCCGGCTGCGGCGTGGTCTCGCGCAGGTAGCGGCCCAGGGCCGTGGCGGTGCTGCGGGCCGATTGCAGCGGATCGCCCCCGCGGCCGGCAATTTCCAGCGCCAGTCCCGGGCTGACAGTGATGGCGTTGCCATTGAGGCTCAATACCAGCGCCGTGATCATGTCCGCGCGCATGCCGCCCGCCCCGAGCGCGGTGGCCAGCGGCAGCGGCGCCAACATGTGGGCCGCGTCCAGGTCTCCGCTCACCAGCTTGTCGCGTACATTGGCCCAGGATACTTCCCGCAGCAAGTCGACCTGCAGACCATACTTCTGGTACAGCCCCAGCTCCCGGGCCATGATCAGTGGCGCGCTGTCGCTAAGGCGCAGGAAACCCAGACGCAGCGCCGTTCTTTCCGGCGGCGCCAGCTGGGAACGGATTGTCATGGGCGCCTCCTGGCAGACTTGGGTTGCTGCAGCAGGGTAATGACCCCGCGGGCGGTGGCGCCCAGGCTCTGGTGCTGGTCCATGGCCAGTTTTCGGAGCGTGCTGTAGGCCTCTTCTTCGCTCACCTTGTGTATGGTCATCAACAACCCCTTGGCTTTCTCGACCAGTTTTCGCTCGGCCAACTGGGCGCGGGTCTGGTCCAGCTCCTGGCGCAGGCCTTTGTAGGCCGCGAACTGTGCCATCGCGACATCGATCACCGCCCTCACCCGGTCTGGATTGATATCCTCGGCCTGATAGGCGGTTACCCCGGCGCGGATGGCGTCGCCGATAAATCCCTGATCGCCAGCCTCCGAGAACATCACCACCGGACGTGGATTGTGGCTGGAGGCAATGCTCAGGCTCTCCAACACGTCGCGGTCTGGGGAGTCCAGGGCGATGACCACGACATCAGGCTCTTGCTGCGCCATCTGAAACAGCAGCCCCGAGGCGGTCGGAATAACCGACAGCACAGCAAAGCCCGACAGCGCCAGGCAGGCCTCCACGGCCGCTGCCCGCTCGCGGTTGTCGTCCACCAGTATCAGCCGCAGAGGTGCGGCTGTTGTCGTAGCTGCTGTCACGAATCCCCTGGGTCGCCATGGCCTGCGAGGTTGTTTGTCGCGGTACGGGCTTGCATCACAACTTGAGATTTACCGTAAACCAGAGCTTGCGAACATCGCGATAGCGGCTGGCATCATCGGTGAAGAACTCGGCATATTTTGCTTGCAAGGTCCATGCCGTACTGACAGGCCAGGTGGCCACCACGTCCAGCTCGGTGCCGAAATCCGCGTTGCTGTCCTCGGCCTGGAAGTCGTGCCAGGTAGCGGCCAGCTTGACCACCCCGGCGGCGCCCGACAGACCCAGGTACAGGTCCTCGATACCGTCCCCCGGCGTCACCAGGAACTGGTCGGTCCAGCCCTGGAAGGCGTGTAGTGTGGCCAGCGGTGTCTTGAAGCCCACTGCGTTGTCACTGCCCAGCACCTCATAGCCCACCAGCAGCTTCATGCCACCAATCTGGCCATCGAACTCGATACCATAGTAGCGGGCGCTGTAGTCCAGTTGGCTGTCGCCGCCGTCCGTCTGGTGGGCCCAGCTACCCCGTGCGCTGACCGGGCCGAACTTGCCCCGGTACTCCACACCCCAGGTGTTCGAGGAGTTATTGAGGGACAGATTGGCGGGGTAGCCCTGATGCAGGTCGACATCCAGCAGATAGGCAAAGCCGGCAAGGCTGTGATCGGCATGCAGTGGAAAGTCCAGCCGCAGCAGGTGGTTGTCGCCGCCCAAATCGGCGGGCTGGGCGCCGTCCGCTGGGCCGAAAATCCGGTTTATATTGTAGGCATAGGCGTAATCCAGGGACAGGCCACCGGCTGACTTCCACTGGGTCCGGAAACCATCGTAGGTCTGTTCGTTCTGGCGCCAGCCGACGCCGCCGACAAATCGCTGGTTGCCGTGGAGGATGCGCTGGCGGCCATAGGCCGCGCTGCCAGCACCGAGCCGGTATTGCAGCCGGGCCTGGTTGATCTCGGTGCCGGCCGGATCGGCCACTACCGGGTAGCGGGCGGCGCCATTGCGGGTCGAATTGTAGTTGTCGTTGCCGACCACAGTGACGTCGTCCACCTCGACCAGAAATTCCAGGCCCCGGTAGTTGCCGGAGGCAAAGCTCAGGCGCGAGCGCAAGGTGGAGGCATTGGCCTCCTTGCCAAAGCCGTCTGCATCGACATGCTCGTAGCGGTAACGCAAATCCAGACTGAGCTTGCCGGCACTGATCATCTCCGTGGGCGTGGAGGGCTCTGTATCGGCGCCGTTGGCGAGACTGGTGGAGACAAGCAAGGCGAGGACCGGAACAGGTTTGCGGAGCAATGACATGGTAGTTCCCCCTGAAAAACGCACAAAAAAAACCCGCACGCCTGGTCAGTGGTTGCTGACGTCGGCGTGCGGGCTTCGCTGCCCAATAAGTAGGCTATAGACCTGGTACTGCCAGACATCCTGCAACAAGCGGGCCAATATAGCAGAAAAGGCGTGTTTACTGGATTTCAGAGGTCTGGAGAACCATCCGGCGGGATGTAGAGTAACGAAGGCGGTGCACAGATCTGCACCGAAATGGTGATATGGCACCAATCCAGAACCAGACCGATAGCTGCGGATTCTGTGTCTCGGGGTGCCCCGCGGGACACTCTCGTATCGGTAAAAGCCACGCGGGCCGCCCGCCCCTGTTACCTTTGAGCGGCAAATTGCCTATAGTGCGAACTCATTTTTTGCGCGCGCCATTCAAGGAGGTTCCGCCATGCCCTGCAGGTTGACCACAATACTGTCCCTCTGTGTTTTGCTTGCTGTACCGGGCCTGGCCCGGGCACAGTGGGAGCTGGACAATAGCCGCTCCAGTGTGGACATCATTTCCATCAAGAACAACGCGGTGGCAGAAGGGCATCGTTTTGAATCGCTGGTGGGCTTTGTTGGCGCCGAAGGCAAGGTACAGGTCGGGATCGATCTGGACAGCGTGGAAACCCTGATCCCGATCCGTAACCAGCGCATGCGCGAAATGCTGTTCGATACGGCGCGGTTCCCGGCGGCCAACATCAATGCCGCAATCGACCCGGAGATACTCGCGGTGGTGGCGGCTGGTGGGGTGGTCACAACCGACATGGAAATGAGCCTGTCGCTGCATGGCCGCGATGCCACGCTGACGGTACCACTGGTGGTATCCGGGGAAGAGGGCGGCCTGTTGCGGGTACTGAGCGCGCGGCCGGTGGTCGTCAATGCCACGGACTTCAATCTGGGCCAGGGCATTGAGGCGCTGCGCGAAGTGGCGGGACTCGATGCCATAGCCGGCGCAGTGCCGGTGACCTTCCATCTGGTGTTCGTGCCGGCCGGGTCCTGAGCCGTCAGGGCTGGGCCGCCAGTCTCTGCCACAGTTGCCGATAGGCAGTGTTGTCCGGCGCCAGTTCCATCAGCTGCCGGGCGTAGTTTTGCGCCTGCTGCCGCTGTCCCAGTTCGGCGCTGTACTGGACCAGCGCCACTAGCACCTCCTCGTTGGCGGGGGCGGCGCGGTGCAGCGTTTGCAGTGTTGCCACTGCCCGCTGCGTCTGGCCGCTATCGTGCAGCGCGATCGCGTAGACATAGCGGTGCCTGACCCCCTGTTCTTCCACTGCCGCTGCCCGCTCCAGATGAGCCAGGGCCTGTTCGCGATTGCCGCGGCGGATCTCAAGGAGCCCGAGCGCGTGCAGGCTCGGGCCGTGGTCGGGCGCCACCTGCAGGGCCTGCAGCAACTGATTCGCGGCTTCATCTTCACGTTGTTGTGCGCGCAGCAGATCGGCCAGGTTCAAGCGCGCCGTCAGCAGCTGCGGGTTCAGTTCCAGTGCCTCCCGGTAGGCCTGCTCGGCGGCCGGTGAGTCACCGCGCTCCTGCAGGAAGGCGGCCAGTTGCAGTTGGTTGCCCGGCATGTCGGCAAGTTGCCGCTGGATCTCGCTGTATTCCGCAAACAGGCGCCGCAGGGGCTCGGCCTGGGCCTCCGGTATTTGCGCCAGCGGCACCGCCGCGAGAGCCTCGGCCACTGCCATGCGCACCGTGGTAACCGGGTCCGCGACGAGGGGGGCAAGCAGCGGGTAGCGCTGGTTCAGAGGCAGGCTGGCGAGGCCACGGACCGCACCCAGGCGCAGCAGGGGATCCGCGGAGTGTAGCAGTGGCTCGGCACTGGCGGCGACATTGTCGGCCCCGGAGCGACCCAGTGCCTGCAGTGCCGTGGCCCGCATGATGGGAGCCGCGGCGGCGTCATTCGCGAGTGCCAGCACCTCGGGGACGGCCCGGTGGTCGCCCGCGGCCAGCCCCTGCAGCGCTCGCGCCGGGTGCGTGGCGGTATCCCGGAAGCTCACGCCCCACTCGCGCAGCGCGGCCAGGGCCCAGTCCGCATCGCGCTCCTGGTGACACTGGTTGCAGGCATTGGGGACGCCGCTCACTACCGACAGGTCGGGCCGAGGTATGCGTATGCTGTGGTCCCGCCGCGGGTCCACTACCATATAGGTGGTTTCCGGCATGTGGCAGTTCGCGCAGAGGGCGCCAGCGGAAGTATCCGGGTGATGGTGATGCTCCTGTTGGTCATAGACATCGGCACGGTGACACTGGGCGCAGACCCCATTGCCCTCGGCCCGCAACTCCAGGCTGTGAGGCTCGTGGCAATTGCTGCAGACCACGCCGGCCCGATGCATGCGGCTCTGCACAAAGGAACCGTAGACAAAGACCTCGTCGCGGATCTGGCCATCGTGGTAATACAGCGGTGCCTCAGGCAGTGCCAATTGATGGGTATCCAGCAGGGGCCGGCCGTACTGGTAGTGACCCAGCGTGGCGCGCCGGGAGTGGCAGCGCCCGCAGCTGTCGTTCTGGGCATTGGAGTTCAGCGTGGACCGGCGCCGGGCAATGGGCGCGCTCGCCTCAAAGACCCATTCACCGCGTTGGGCAAGCTCAGTTGCAAAGCCGGCGCTGGCACTCTCTGCCAGCCGCCCTGCCACGGCCAGCCGCTGGTGCTCCCGGCCGGGTCCGTGGCAGGCTTCGCAGCCGACGTCCAGCTCGCTGTAGCGGGTGTCGTAGCTGCGCGTTGCGGGATCGTAGTTCTTTTCCAGATTCGTGCTGTGGCATTCGGCACAGCTGGCATTCCAGTTCATGTAGGGCCCGGTCCAGTGCAACGGATCGGAGTGATCGCCCACCTCGTCGGGATTCAGGTGAAACCAGCGCTGGCCGCCCGCGGCGGCGGGTCTGGTGTCCCAGGCGATATCGAAGGCCTGCAGCCGACCCCGGGACAGGGGCAGCAGATATTGTTGCAGCGGATCCACGCCAAACACATGGCGCACCGGAAACTCCTGTATCTCGCCGTCCTCGCCGGCGGTGCGGATCAGAAACTGCCCATCCCTGCGCAAAAAGCGGGTGGTGATGCCACGGTGGGTAAAGCTGGCGTCGTTGAAATCCCCGAGCACTGAGTCCGTGGTTGCGTCCTGCATCGCCAGGTCGTGGTGCGAACCCTGCCACAATGTGTGCTGTTGGGTGTGGCAGCCAGCGCAGCTCTCGCTGCCGCTGAACATGGGCTCCTGGCCGGCACTGGTCACCGGCGCCAGCAGCGCACCGTACAGCAATAACGCAAAGGGGAATGCCGGCATCCTGTACTGCCTCCGGGGATGAAGCCGGCAGGCTATCCTATCCGGGGCGGATGCTCAATTTGCTGGCGCTTGCCAGTTGCGCCTGAAACGGGGCGCGCCAACTCCCCCCGACACCTGCCGCCGGGTCGGGCCGCGGCTGCCACAACTGTTGGCACAACCGCGCCGGGCTTTGCTGGGCGCCGTCTGCCAGCCAGCGGGCCAGCCGCGCTGCCACGTCGGGAAAGTGCAATGCTGGCGGGCCCGGCCTGTGTGCCAGCCAGTGTTCCAGCGACGCGGCGCAGAGCTCGTGCATTACGGTGGCATAGCCCAGTTGCGTCAGGGCGCGCGCATTGGACAGTTGTTCCAGCTGACCACGCAACGGCCGGGTCAGTACCGGTTTGCGCCACTGCAGGCACTCGCTGATCAACTCAAAGCCGCTGTTGCAGATCACCCCGGCACTGCTGGCCAGATCCCGCTTGAACGCAGCCGTGCCGGGGGGCCGGGTACTGACGTTGGCATGATCGGCGCAAGCCAGGCCCGGCGAATACTGGCGAAAGCGCTGGGCCGGGAACTGCTGCAACCAGCGGCTAACCTCTCGCTGGTCCTCGAAGGGCAGGTAGACCAGGATGTGGTCGCCCTGTTGTCGGGGGATGTCCGGTAGATCCAGGATGGGCGGCAGCACATTGTCCGCGTAGGGGTGCCAATGCAGTCCCAGGGCCAGAGAGGCGGGTGCGAACTGGTGCATGATCCGGCGTGCCAACCAGTGTCCATTCTCGGTCGGGGTGGTGCCACCAAAGGCATATTGGTGGCCGATGCCGATGGTGGGTATCCCCGCTCGTCGTCCGGCCCAGGCAGTTACCGGTTCGAAATCGGTGACAATGGCATCGTAGCCGTCGAGCGCCAGTTCCCTAACATCGCGCAGGAAACCGGGCAGGTGGTTTTCGCCGAGGGTGCGCCGGTAGCTGATCCGGCCGCCCCGGGTCACGAAGGTCAGGCCCCGGCGATGCTGGAAGTCGCCAAACGGTTCCATGTCGAACAGCTGCTGCCGGGAGCGTCCGGAGAACAGCCAGCTGACCTGAACATCCAGCCGCCGCAGTGCCACCGCCATCGCCCGGGCGCGACTGATGTGGCCCTGGCCCGTGGCCTGCACACCGTAGAGAATTTTCACAGCACCCCTGCCAGTGCCGCGCAGGATAGTGCAATACTGGTGCCCATAAGTCCCCCGGCGACAGTGTCGCCGGGAAAGTGCACACCCAGCAGTACCCGCGACAGGGCCACTCCGCAGGCCCACAGAAACATTATTACGACCGGCCCGCCGTAAATCAGCACCAGTGTGGTGGCGAGCAGGAAGGCGGCCGAGCTGTGCCCGGAGGGAAAACTGAACTGGTCGGCGGCGACCACCAGGCTGCGAAAGCCCGGTACCGCCTCCTGCGGGCGCCGTCGTTTGAGACTGTTCTTCAGGCACCAGTAGAGACAGCGCTCAGCCGCCAGCGCCAGCCCCAGCACAGTTACAAAGGATGCCAGCAGAGGCGACTCCAGCTGCCACAACAGCACTGGAATCAACAGATGCAGATAGCCGTCACCGGAACGGGAAAAGGCACGGGCCAGCGGCCGTACCATGCGGCGCTCGCCCTGTGAGAAAATTCTGGCAAGCAGTTGAAGGTCGAGTCTGTGGATCGCAGAGAGCGTCTTCATGGCGTCAGTGTGAGCGGTGATCGTGGCAGATTCATGACACAATCATGGCAATTACATGACAACGCCCTGCTACCTGGAATGGCACTAACTTAAGGGTTTTGGCACTTCGTAGTCCGGTCGACATCCTGGGAGGGCACTTTCCTCCGGAGTGAGCTAGAGTAAGTGCCATTGCTGCTACCTGCCCTTTGGTGGTATTTACAGCGGCGGGGCGAGTTTCTACCATGAGGCTTTTCTCCGACGGTTCACTGTGAGGCCGCCGCAAGAACACAGGGAGCGCGCGATTGAAGCTGGGTATCCTGAAAACAGATGCTGTACGTCCGGAATGGGTGCCGGAATTCGGTGAGTATCCCGACATGTTCGTGGCCCTGCTGGGGCAGCTGGACCCGGAGTTGGAGTTCGCGGTTTACGATGTGGAAGAGGGACAATATCCGGCGGACATTGACGAGGTGGATGCCTACCTGATCACCGGCAGCAAGAGCAGCGTGTACGAGGACAGGGCCTGGATCGCCAGGCTGATGGACTTTGTGCGGGAGCTGCATCGCCGCCGCAAGAAGCTGGTCGGGATCTGTTTTGGCCATCAGTTGATCGCCCAGGCTCTGGGCGGCCGGACAGAAAAGTCAGCCAGGGGCTGGGGGGTGGGGCTGCATACCCATCGTTTTGTTCACCTGCCTGCCTGGCACGACCAGGGCGAGGCCGAATTCGCGGTGCTGGTCAGCCACCAGGATCAGGTGGTGGAAAATGCCGATGGGGCGGAGGTGCTGGCCAGCAGCGAATTCTGTGAAAACGCCGTGACCAGGATCGACGATCACATGCTGTCCTTCCAGGGGCATCCGGAATTTGTGCCGGAGTACTCCCGAGAGATCATGGGCTATCGCCGCGAACAGCTGGGCGAGCAGACCTATGCCGCCGGGCTGGCCTCGCTGGCGCGGGAGCCCGAGAGCGAGCGCATCGGGCGCTGGATTCTCGCTTTCCTTCGCGCCTGATACTCCTTCACAAGTAATTTGCTGTTTGCTCTCGAGAACACAGTTGGCACTGGGTCGCTGCTGGACCGTCTGAGACCATACCACCTCAAGGGGGTGACGCTTACTTCAGCGATTGGGTGGCAGTAATCCGGTCACTACTCCCGGAGAGTACTGTCGAGACACGCCGTCAACCCTTCCCTGGGGGCTCGGATGCGACATCCATGTCGCATACGGTCTCGACAGTACTCTCCGGGAGTAGCGCCCTCACACCGAAGCAGACTCTGAGTAAGTGCCACTCAGTTGAGGGGGATTACCTCACCAGCTGCCGGTATTGGGCATTGAGGCCCACGGTTCCTGCGGTGGCAGGGCGCCGTCCTGCTGCAGCAATTCGATGGAAATGCCGTCCGGCGAGCGGATGAATGCCATGTGGCCGTCGCGGGGTGGCCGGTTGATGGTTACACCGGCATTCAGCAGACGCTGGCAGCAGGCGTAGATGTCGTCCACCCGGTAGGCCAGGTGGCCGAAGTTGCGGCCGCCGTCGTAGGACTCCGGATCCCAGTTCCAGGTAATTTCCAGCAATGGGCTGTCGCCCTGTTCGGCGCTGGCGACATCGTCCGGCGCGGCCAGGTAGACCAGCGTGAAGCGGCCGCCTTCGCTTTCGTGACGGCGCACCTCCACCAGCCCCAGTTTATTGCAGTAGAAGTCCAGCGAGGCCTCTAGATCACTGGCGCGGACCATGGTGTGCAGGTATTTCATTGCAGAGTGTTTCCGTGGTTGGGCAGAAGCCTGTCATGGTAGGCGCGTCATCAGGCGGGAGCAAGCCTGCCCCTGGCGGGCGGCAGTTGAGGTACAATCCACGGCTTTTGCCAGTCACGGGATAATCGTTTATGTGGTTCAAGAATGTCCGGGCCTATCGCCTGACCAGTCCGTTCGACCTGTCACCGGAGCAGTTGGGGGAGCAGCTCGCCCAGCGCCTCTATACCCCCTGCACCGCGACGCAGCCGCTTTCCATGGGCTGGGTGCCGGCCCTTGGCGAGCCCACCACCGAGCTGGTGCATCCGGTCAATGGCCGCTTCCTGCTGCGGCTGCGGCGGGAGGAGAAACTGCTGCCCTCCACCGTGGTGCGGGAGCAGTTGCAGGAAAAAGTCGAGGCGATCGAGGAGCAGCAGGGCCGCAAGGTCTATCGCAAGGAGCGCCTTACACTGCAGGACGAGATCGTGCTGAACTGTCTGCCGCGGGCCTTCAGCCGCTCATCCTATGTCTACGCCTACATCGACACCCGCGCCAACTGGATCTTCGTCGACGCCTCCAGCGCCAACCGGGCAGAGGAATTCCTGAACCTGCTGCGCGAATGCATCGGCAGTTTCCCGGTGGTGCTGCCCCAGGTCAACAATGCCCCCACCGCGACGATGACGGGGTGGCTGGCCCACCAGAGTCTGCCTGCGGACTTTGCCCTGGGGGAGGAGTGCGAGCTGCGCGAACCCGGCGATGAGGGTGGTGTAGTGCGCTGCCGCGGCGTTGATTTGTTGGGAGAAGAGGTGGAGGCTCACCTCAATGCCGGCAAGGAGGTAGCGCGCCTGTCGCTGTCCTGGGAGGAGCGCCTGTCGCTGGTGCTGGCGGAAGACCTGTGCCTGCGCCGGCTGAAATTTTCGGATGAACTGATGAAGGAGAACGCCGACCTGCCCGAAGCCGACCAGGCGGCCCGCCTGGACGCAGATTTTGCGCTGATGTCCGATGCGGTGACCAAGCTCCAGCAACGGGTCATGGAACTGTTTGGCGGCGAGGCGGAGTAGCTGCACCGTGCAATTTCCCCGGACCAGGCGCCAGCGCCAGCCGTGAGCCCGCGAGCAGACACTGCCGATTATCGCCAGCTGTTCCTGGACGACGTCCCGTTCCTGGATTTGCGCTCCCCCGGCGAGTTTGTCCACGGCGCCTTCCCCACCGCTCAAAATCTGCCGCTGATGAGCGACCAGGAGCGGGCTGCGGTGGGCACCTGCTACAAGCGCCAGGGACAGGCGGCAGCGATAGCCCTGGGGCACCGGCTGGTGTCGGGGGCCGAACGCGAGCGCCGGGTTGCCGCCTGGTGCGAGTTTGCCCGCGGCCATCCCGGCGGCTACCTGTATTGCTGGCGCGGTGGCCTGCGCTCGCAGACGGTGCAGCAGTGGCTGGCAGACGAAGGTATCGCCTATCCGCGGGTGAGCGGTGGCTACAAGGCGCTGCGGCGCTTTCTGATCGACGAGCTGGAGCATTCTCTGAAGCGGGCGCGGCTGGTTTTGATCAGTGGCCGCACCGGTACCGGCAAGACCCGGGTCGTCACGGCGCTGGAGCGCGCCTTGGACCTTGAAGGTCTGGCGCGTCACCGCGGTTCCAGCTTTGGCCACCTGCCCGAGGGCCAGCCCAGCCAGGTGGATTTCGAAAACAGCCTCAGCATAGCGCTGTTGCAGCTGCTGGCGCGGGGTGACGGCGATACCGTTTATCTGGAGGATGAGGGCCGGCTGATCGGGCGCGTGGCGCTGCCGGAAAAGCTCGTTAAGCAAATGCAGAGCGCGCCGATGGCGGTGGTAGAGGAGAGCCTGGAGCAGCGGGTGGAGATCATTCTGCAGGACTATGTGGTGGACCTGGCGCGGCGCTACGGCGAGAGCCACGGTGCCGCGGCCGGTGCGGAGCTGCATCGGGAGCGGTTGCTGGAAGGCCTGGACCGCATCCGCAAGCGCTTGGGCGGCGAGCGCCATCAGCGGATTCGCGGGCTCATGCAGCAGGCATTCACAGTACAGTCGGCCACTGGAGACACCGCGGCCCACCGGGCCTGGATCGCCGTGTTGCTGGAAAGCTATTACGACCCGATGTACAACTATCAATTGTCGCGCCGCAGTGGCGAACTGCTGTTTCGCGGTGACCGGGCCGCCGTTGTCGCCTGGGCCGGCGCGCAATGATGACGCCGGTCCGCCTGTGCCGCGACCTGGTGCTGGTGGGGGGCGGTCACGCCCACGCGCTGGCGCTGCGCATGCTGGCGATGAAGCCGATCGCGGGCCTGCAGATCACCCTGGTGTCACCGGCCAGCCACACGCCCTATTCCGGGATGCTGCCAGGCCTGGTCGCGGGCCACTACCGGTTCGAAGAGACCCATATTGATCTGGCGCGTCTGTGCCAGTGGGCGGGCGCGCGTTTCATCGTCGCGGCGGTTGACGGGCTTGATCCCGCGGCGCGGCAGCTGAGCCTGCCCGGGCGCCTGCCGCTGGGCTACGACGTCCTGAGCCTGGATATCGGCTCCGAGCCGGAGCTGGCCAGTGTACCCGGAGCGCGAGAACACGCGACGCCGGTCAAGCCGGTGGCCGGGCTGTGGCAACGCTGGCAGGCGCTGGAGCAGCAGCTGGAGGACCGGACTGCTGGCGCGCCGACGCAGATAGCGCTGGTGGGAGGCGGCGCCGGCAGTGTGGAGCTCGCCCTGGCCATGGCCAGACGCCTGCGAGGGGGCCGGTGGCCCTGACGCTCTACTGCGGTGCCCCTGACATCCTGCAGGGCTACAATGCCCGCGCCCGTGCGGCGGTCAAGCAGGCGCTGGCACGGGCCGGCATTGCACTGCATTGCGGCAGCCGGGTACAGCAGGTGGATGCCGGCACCCTCTACCTGACAGACGGCCGCAGCGCCCACTTTGACAATCTGTTCTGGTGCACCGGCGCTGTCGCTGCGCACTGGCTGGCGGACAGCGGCCTGCGCACGGATGCTGATGGCTTCGTCAGTGTTCGCGATACCCTGCAGAGCCTGGACGATGAAATGATTTTTGCCGCCGGCGATATAGCCACCCAACGGGACCACCCCCGCCCCAAGGCGGGCGTGTATGCCGTGCGGCAAGCACCGGTGCTTGCCCACAATCTGCGCAATGTCCTGCTGGGCAGGCCGCTGCGCGAGCACCGGCCGCAGCGTCGTTTCCTTTCGTTGCTGTCACTGGGCGGACGCCGCGCCACCGCCGACCGCGGCCCCTTCAGTGCCACCGGGGCCTGGGTGTGGCGCTGGAAGGACCGGATCGACCGCGCCTTCATGGCGCGCTTCGAGGAACTGCCGCCGCGGATGCCTGCCCGCTTCCCCGAGCTGCTGCCGGAACTGCTGGCGGATCATGCCCGCGTCCCCTGCGGGGGTTGCGGCGCCAAGGTCGGGGGTGACAGCCTGCGAATGGCATTGGCCCGGCTGCGCCAGCGCTACCCGCGGCTGTGTCCGGACCCGGCTGCGGCCGACGATGCCGCAGTACTGCCGGTGCCCGCTGGCGGCATCCAGTTGCAGAGCATCGATATTCTGCGCGAGCTGGTCAGCGACCCCTGGGTCATGGGCCGCATTGCCGCCAACCATGCCCTGTCCGATCTGTATGCCAGCGGTGCCAGGCCGCTGGCGGCTCTGGCGGCGGTGACGCTGCCCTTTGCGGCGCCCGGGCTCCAGCAGCGAGAGCTGGAACAGCTGCTGGGCGGCGCGCTGGCGGAATTTGAACCGCTGGATTGCCAATTGCTGGGGGGACACAGTCTGCAGGGGCCGGAGCTGGCGCTGGGCTTTGCGGTTCAGGGCGAGCCGCTGGACAGCGGGGGACGACTGCTGCACAAGCGCGCGCTGGTGGAGGGTGATTGCCTGCTGCTTACCAAGCCACTGGGCACCGGCACATTGTTTGCCCGCCATATGCAGCAAGGGGCCGATGGTCGCGATATCGACGCCGCCATCGCAATGATGTTGCAGAGCAACTACCAGGCCGCCCGGTTGGCGCTGGTCCACGGTGCCAGCGCCGCCACCGACGTCACCGGATTCGGTCTGCTGGGCCACCTGCGTGAAATGCTGGCGCCGCAGCAGGGTGCCAGCCTCAGTCTGGCGGCTCTGCCGGTCCTGCCCGGTGCTCTTGCCAGCCTTGCAGCGGGCATCTACAGTACCATGCACGAGGCCAATGCCGGCCTCGGTAACTGTCCTCCGGGGCCGCCGGATCCACGCCGGGAGCTGCTGTTCGATCCCCAGACCAGCGGTGGGCTGCTGCTGGGAGTGGCGGCAGCGCGGGCCGAGCTGTTGTGCCGGGAGCTGCGGGAGGCCGGTTACAGTGCGGCCGCGGTGATCGGTGAAATCGGGGCCCGCGGCCCGGCGGAGGAATCGTTCCGGCTGACTTGAAGGCTGCGCCTGTGCGCCGGGGCACGGCTCAGTTTTCCAGCAGGTTTTTGATCCGCTCCCGGTAGCCGCGGCTGACCTTTATTCGGGAGCCGCCTTCGAGATTCAGCAGGTACTCGCCATTGTTCAGGGTCTGGGCGCCGGTAATACCGGCGGCATTGACGATGGTACTGCGGTGTACCCGGAGGAAGCGGCCGGGGTCCAGCATCGCCTCCAGCTGTTTCATCGTGGTGCGCATGATATGGGTCTTGCTGGGGGTATGGATGCACATGTAGTCCCCGGCGGCATCTATCCAGCCGATATCCGCCACCCGGATGAAGTGGATATCATTGCCGTCCTTGATGGTCAGTTTCTCCGGCCAGGGCGGCTTGCCGTCGCCGGCCTCGGCCATCTGCGCAACGGAGCGGGCACTGGCGCCGGTCATGCCCATTACCAGTTCCACCAGCCGTTCCCTGGCGCGCACCGACTCGTGCTGGTCACGCTGCCTGGCGGCGCGCGTGACCGCCTCCTGCAGTCGCTGCTCGTCCACTGGCTTGAGTATGTAATCCACGGCATGCACCTTGAATGCGTCCACCGCGTACTCGTCGTAGGCAGTGACAAACACGATCATCGGCATGGTATCGGTCTGCAACCGCGATATGACATCGAAACCATTCATGCCCGGCATCTGGATGTCCAGAAACACCAGGTCGGGCTCGTGCTCGGCTATCGCCTCCAGGGCCTCCGGGCCATTGCTGCATTCGGCTACCAGCCGCACGCCGGGCAGCGCCTGCAGACGCAGGGAAAGGCCGCGCCGGGCCAGGCCTTCGTCGTCGACAATGATCGCTGCCAGGGGGTCATTGGCTGGGGCTCTCCTCCCGTTCCAGGGGCAGGCGTATGGTGGTGGTCAAGCCGTGCGGCTCAGTGGCCGTGAGCCGGAACGACTGCCGGTTCCCGTACAGCTCGCGCAGGCGCTCACGGATGTTCATCAGTCCCACGCCGCCGCCCTTGGGACTGCGACCGTTGCGCAGATCCAGTCCCGGGCCGTCGTCGGCCACCGTCAGTACCAGCTCTTCGGCCTCAACGGCGGCGCTGATGGCAATGCTACCGCCGTGCAGGGCGTTGGCAATAGCATATTTGATCGAGTTTTCCACCAACGGCTGCAGCAGCAGCGAGGGCAGCAGCAGTTTTTTTGCCTGCTCCTCGATGTTGAAATGCAACTGCAAGCGCTCTTCAAACCGTACTTTCTCGATGTCCAGGTAGAGTTTCAGGGCGTCGACCTCCTCCTCCACAGTCACCTTCTGCATCGGATCGCTGTCCAGGGAATGGCGCAGGAAACGGCTCAGACGCGATACCATGGTATTGGCCAATGAGGTGTTGTGATCCAGGATCAGCGTGGAAATCGCGTTCAGGGTATTGAACAGGAAGTGCGGGTTGAGCTGGTAGCGCAGCATCTTCAGTTGGGCCTCATGGGCCATGGACAACGCTTTCAGCGAACGTTGTTTCTCCTCCTGCATCAGCAGGTAGTACTTGATGCCGAAGTACAGTGCGCTCCATACCAGCAGTACCCAGAATGCCGAGATAGTGCCCTCGAAGTAGGAGTACCACGGCAGGTCGATTTTGCTGGAAGCCTTGCGGACTTCAGGGAACATGTTGCCGAATATGCTTGACCGGCACGCCATCCAGACCAGTGCAGCGAGGTAGGAGCCGGCCAGGATCGCGCTGATTTGGCGCAGCAGGCCCAGATTCCAGGTGTGTCGGTACAGGGCCCTCAGTCCCAGCGTCAGGATCATGCCGATCAGGCTGACCAACGGCAGGTACCACCCATAGTTGGGCGGCGCCTGGCCCCATACCACGACTCCAAGATAATAGGACATACCCCAGCCGCTCCAGCCCGCCAGCTGCAGTATCCAGAAGAGGTAGCGCTTGTCCTGTAGCAAGTCCTGTATTTGCATCGGCCCAGTATACGGTGAAACGGGGCCAGGCCGGCACGGTTCATCGCGCCGGGAACGCCACTCGTCGTAACCGCATCCCCGGGACGGGCATCGCAGGGCAGGGCGCCGCAGTTCAGTCGGCGGCGAAATCCCGCAGTGCAGCACCACTCAGGCGGTAGCCGGTCCACTCCTTTTGGGGCTGCGCACCGAAAGACTCGTAGAAGCTGATGGCGGGCTGGTTCCAGTCCAGCACATTCCATTCGAAGCGGCCGCAGCCCTCCGCCACTGCCTGGCGGGCCAGATGCTTCAGCAGCGCCTTGCCCAGGCCGCTGCCGCGGGAGGAGGGGTCGACGTAGAGGTCTTCCAGATACAGGCCCATGCGTCCCAGCCAGGTGGAGAAATTGTAGAAATACACGGCAAAGCCGGCCGGCTTTCCATCGACTTCGCCGATCAGTGCGTACACGCGGGGCCGGGCACCAAACAGTACGGCCTGCAATTGCT